>NZ_VHIN01000027.1 GCF_009805585.1 Glutamicibacter sp. JC586
TCGGGGGCGCAACGCCCTCGACCTATTCTCAAACTTTAAATAGGTAGGACGGCACGGCTGCTCCGGTGAGCCGTGCCATGGAATCGGGAGCTCCAAGTGGGCCATTTTTGGTAAGCAGAACTGGCGATGCGGGATGAACCGGAAGCCGGGTTACGGTGCCAAACTGCGCGCTAACCTAGAACCCACAAAGGGTGTTGGTCGATTAAGACAGCAGGACGGTGGTCATGGAAGTCGAAATCCGCTAAGGAGTGTGTAACAACTCACCTGCCGAATCAACTAGCCCCGAAAATGGATGGCGCTTAAGCGCGCGACCTA
>NZ_VHIN01000009.1 GCF_009805585.1 Glutamicibacter sp. JC586
AAAGTTGTTGACTTTTTCAGTCCAACTTTCGGGGAGCAGTTCAAAATTTCGTATCCTCGCCTTTTTATTGAATGTTAATTACCGCCTAGCGCAGACCAACGTTGCGTTCGGTCGCTAATGCGATCAGTTCATTGATCAATTCCGGGTACTCAATGCCCGTCTTGGCCCACATTTGTGGATACATGCTGGATGGAGTGAAGCCAGGCATGGTGTTGATTTCGTTGATGATCCATTCACCTTCTGGGGTGTAGAAGAAATCAACGCGAGAAAGACCCTCAGCGTCTAAGGAATCAAAGGCTTTGACAGCAAGTTCACGAATTTCTTGAGTTGCTTGCTCACTGAGCTGGGCAGGGCAGCTCAGTTTCGCCGCGGTGCCATCAACGTATTTTGCTTCAAAGTCATAGAAAGTGTGCCCGTTATCCGCCACGGCAATTTCGCCCGGCATCGAGGCCCGTGCAGCTGAGCTACCGCGGCCTTCCAGAACACCACACTCGATTTCTCGGCCAACAATGCCCTGCTCAACGATGACCTTGGGGTCTTCTGCGCGAGCAAAGTCGATTGCCGCCGGCAAATCGGAAGGAACATCCACCTTGGTGATTCCCACCGAAGAGCCTGCGCGAGCAGGCTTAACGAAAAGCGGGTATTCAAGACGCTGGCAGCGTTCTAGTGCAGATTCACTATCGCGAAGCCATTGCTTATTAGTAATGACTTCATAAGGGCCAACGTTAAAACCGGCGCCTTCAAAGACCACCTTCATGAAGTGCTTGTCCATGCCCATGGCGCTGGCAGCAATTCCGGAACCAACGTAGGGAACGCCGGCAGTTTCCAGCATTCCTTGGATCGAACCGTCTTCACCGAATGGGCCGTGTAACAGTGGGAAAACAACGTCCACATCTGCAACGTCTGCGATGGTTGAGCCGGTCAATGACTGCAGAGAAGTTTTGTCTGTTTCAGGAGAAAGTTGCACTGGGTGATCAACCGTGGATATTTCTGGAAGCTGTCCTGAATCCAGCGCCCAACCTTCTGGATCCTTATCCAGCAGAGTCCAGCCGCCATCACGAGTAATTCCCACGGGGATTACTTCGAAGCGTTTGCGATCAATAGCGTGCATAACGCCCGCGGCGGTGACGCAAGATACGGAGTGTTCAGACGAACGGCCACCGAAAAGAAGTAGTACACGAAGTTTACGATCGACCATTACTGCTGTTCTCCTTCAGACTTCAATTCACGCGAAAGAAGTCGCGCTGCCATGTTCTCCACACTTAGCGTACCTTCAAGCACCATGACCACTGCTTCGGTAATTGGCATTTCGACCTTGTGAGCTTGCGCTAGGTCAAAGACAGCACGAGCAGACTTAATGCCTTCTGCAGTCTGAGACATACGGTCATTGACTTCTTCTAGGAAGAGACCCTGTCCCAGCAATCGACCAGCTGTGTTGTTGCGGGAAAGGGAGGAAGAGCAAGTAGCAACGAGGTCACCAAGACCAGATAGTCCCGCGAGTGTATCCAAGCGTCCACCGAGCGCCAGCACCAGGCGAGTAGTTTCTGCGAGACCACGAGTGATAACTGTTGACTTAGTATTGTCGCCCATGCCCATGCCATCACACATACCAACTGCAAGCGCAATGATGTTTTTGACAATTCCGCCGAGTTCAACACCCAAGACATCGTCATTGGTGTAGGGACGGAAGTATGGAGCTGAACAAAGTTCAGCAATCCATTCTGCTGTTTGGGAATCGGTACAGGCTACCACCGAGGCAGTTGGCTGCTCACGAGCAATCTCCATAGCCAAATTCGGCCCGGACAGCACTGCGATCTGTGCTTCGTTAAATCCTGTGACCTCGGCGATTACTTCGCTCATGCGCAGGTCGGTGCCGCGTTCCAGGCCTTTCATCAAAGAAAGCAAAACCGTTCCCGGCTCGAAGTGTTCCATAAACGAAGCCAGTTCCTGACGTAGCGACTGAGCTGGAATTGCCAACACCACGAGGTCAGCGTCAGCCAGAACTTCACGCTGATCTGAAGAAGCAGAAATATTTGCGGGCAGCTTGGTCTCGCGAAGGTACCGCGAATTGGTGTGACGCTCATTAATTTCTGCAGCTGCGTCTTCACGACGGGCCCAAATCTGAACAGGGACGTTTTGCTCTGCCACAGAATTTGCGAGCACCTTGGCGAACGTGGTCCCCCAGCTACCTGCACCCATCACGGCAATTTTTCGTGGAAGCGGCTTTGTCATGTTCTGTCCTCTAGAAAGTGATGATGAAGTCGTTTAGTTTTCTGGCTTTTCGAAGCCACGTCCAGTTTGCGCTTGGCCGTGCTCAGTTGGATCCCAACGTGCGGGAGGAGCTTGCTCCTGGCGCAGCTCAGACTGAAGATCAGTAACCGCATCCATGATGCGATCTGTGGCCTCTTGAAGAACGGTGCGAGTGCGAGGACCATTCCGCAAATCATCTAGGTCTACCGGAGCACCGACGGAAACGGTGACATGTTTGCGGGGGAAGAGATACATTTTCTTGGAATACCGTGGCAAAAGTTCTTGATCGCCCCAGTGCGCCATCGGAACGACCGGCGCACCGGTCTGCAGCGCTAGACGCGCTGCACCGGTGCGACCGATCATAGGCCATAAATTGGGGTCCCGGGTCAGAGTACCCTCGGGGTAAATGATGATAACTCCCCCAGCATCCAGAACCTTCTGGGCGGCTCTCAAAGACTCACCAGCGGTAGCTGAGCTACGGGTCACTGGAATTTGTCCAGTTTTCTTCAAGAACCAGCCCAGTACCGGAACCTTAAACAACGATTCCTTGGCCAGCCACCGTGGAAGCCTGCCGTTGCTATATACCGCGTGGCCCACCACCAACGGATCAATTTCCGTCAAATGATTAGGGCACAGGATGTAACCACCTTCGGGAAGAGAATCAAACCCCTTCCACGACCTACCAGTCAAAACGTTCATGCCCGAACGGACAATTCCAGCCAAGACAGAAAAGACAATTTTGGTGCCAGTAGATTCACCGGGTGCCAGGATCTTTACCACGCGCTAGATCCCCTTAGTTAGTTGCTTAGCTCGACGTTGGCGCCCAAGCCTTGCAGCTTCTCCATGAAGTGCTCGTATCCACGGTTGATGATCTCAATACCGGTAACACGGCTAGTACCTTCAGCAGCCAACGCAGCAATCAGGTGTGAGAAACCGCCACGAAGATCTGGCACATCAATGTCCGCGCCGGTGAGCTTTGCTGGGCCGACGACAACTGCTGAGTGCTTGAAGTTACGCTGACCGAAACGGCAAGGGGTGGAACCGAGGCAGTCGGTGTGAACCTGCACAGTTGAGCCCATGCGAACTAGCGCGTCGGTGAAACCAAAACGGTTCTCGTACACGGTCTCGTGAATGACTGAGACGCCTTTAGCCTGAGTCAGAGCGACAACTAATGGCTGCTGCCAGTCAGTCATGAAGCCTGGGTGAACGTCAGTTTCTAGGATCAGTGGGTTCAGGTCTCCGCCTGGGTGGTAGAAACGAATGCCATTGGACTTGACCTCGAATTCGCCACCAATCTGGCGGTAAACGTGCAGGAAGGCGGTCAGGTCACGCTGCTGCGCATCTTCTACAAAGATGTCACCCTTGGTAACCAGCGCTGCGGATGCCCACGAAGCGGCTTCATTGCGGTCTGGAAGCGAAGTGTGGTCGTAACCGGTGAGCTTGTCTACGCCCTGAATTCGGATGACCCGATCACGGTGTACAGAAATAATGGCGCCCATCTTCTGCAACAGTGAGATCAGATCTAGAATTTCTGGCTCGATAGCAGCGTTGCTGACCTCGGTTACACCCTTAGCGCGTACTGCCGAGAGCAATACCTGCTCGGTAGTTCCAACGCTTGGGTACTGCAGGTTCAGCTTGGCACCGGTCAGGCCGTTAGGGGCCGAAATGCGGATGCCATCAGGTGCCTTGTCCACGACCGCACCGAATTCGCGAAGAACTTCAAGGTGGAAATCAATTGGACGGTCACCGATGCGGCAACCACCAAGGTCTGGAATGAAAGCTTCACCCAGTGCGTGGATTAGCGGGCCACAGAAAAGAATTGGAATACGTGAATCACCTGCGTGAGCATCAATTGCTTGATTTGAAGCGGTTTTCACGTTGGTTGGATCCAGCGAAAGGTCACCGGTGGTAGGGTCCTGATCAACCTTGACTCCGTGGATTTCAAGCAAGCTGCGTACTACAACGACATCTTTAATCTCCGGTACGTTGCGCAAAACCGAAGGAGTGTCACCGAGCAGAGCAGCAACCATGGCTTTTGGCACTAGGTTCTTCGCTCCGCCGACTCGTACGGTGCCCTCAAGTGGGACACCACCATGGATCGTCAAGATCTTACCCATGTATGAATTACCTCATCGCGTAGTCGTTATCGCCCGCCGAAGCTGTTCAGCTTTCGAACTGGCAGGACTTAGCAAGCATACCGCTTATCTACCTCTTGGTACGTTCAGGTGATCGTGTGGCGCACACATTGTGAGCAGGCTTTCAGCCACGTCAACCCTCCCGCACGGTATGTGCGTCCTTAAAGAAAGGTAGGTCCGTTCTTCACCTATATGAACGGGGAAGAACGGACCTATTATTCCTGAATCATTCTAGAGAATTATCCAGCCGTCTGAGCAGGCAAGGTCTTTGGCTTGAACTCAGGACGCTTAGCTTCGTAAGCGGTGATGGCATCTTCTTGCTGTAAGGTCAGGCCAATGTCGTCGAGGCCTTCCATCAAACGCCAGCGAGTGTAGTCGTCAATTTGGAACGGTGCAGAAATCGATCCACACTGAACGGTGCGTGATTCAAGGTCCACACTTACCGTAGTGCCTGGGTTATTCTCCAGTTCCTTCCAAATCAACTCGATATCACCCTGCGCCACTTCGGCGGCAACCAGGCCCTGCTTGCCGGAGTTTCCACGGAAGATATCGGCGAAGCGCGCCGAAATGACAGCTTTGAAACCATAGTCCTTCAGCGCCCACACTGCGTGCTCGCGAGAGGAACCGGTGCCGAAGTCCGGGCCAGCAACTAGCACGGAGCCTTTGTTGTATGGTGCCTGGTTCAGGATGAAATTTTCATCCCGGCGCCAGCCAGCGAACAGGGCATCTTCAAACCCGGTACGCGTAATACGTTTGAGGTAAACGGCAGGGATGATCTGATCAGTATCCACATTGCTCTGACGCAGTGGGACACCAATGCCGGTATGAGTAAGAATCTTTTCCATGGTGGTAATCCTTTCTAGACTGCGACCGGAGATGCGGCCAGGTCACTTGGCGAGGAGAGCGTTCCACGTACAGCGGTTGCTGCAGCGACCAGAGGGGAAACTAGGTGGGTTCGTCCACCCTTACCCTGGCGGCCTTCAAAGTTTCGGTTGGAGGTTGAGGCGCAACGCTCCCCTTCTTCCAGCTGGTCTGGGTTCATGCCTAGGCACATCGAGCAGCCTGCAAAGCGCCATTCGGCTCCAAAGTCCTTGAATACCTGATCCAGCCCTTCTGCTTCTGCTTCGAGTCGAACACGAGCTGATCCAGGAACGACAATCATCCGTACGTTCGGATCTTTGGTTTTCCCCTTGATGACCGCAGCAGCGGCACGCAGGTCCTCCATGCGAGAGTTAGTGCAGGAGCCAAGGAATACGGTGTCCACACGAATGTCCTTCATTGGCGTTCCGCCTGTCAGGCCCATGTAGTTCAACGCGCGTTCACATGCCTTACGGTCATTCTCATCTTGGTAATCTTCAGGAGAAGGAACGTTCTGTGACAGAGAAACACCCTGGCCCGGGTTGGTGCCCCAGGTAACAAACGGCTCCAGCTCATCAGCGTTCAGGAAGACTTCAGCGTCGAAAGTTGCGCCTTCATCAGAATGCAAATTCTTCCAGTCGGCAACAGCCGCATCCCAATCTTCACCCTTTGGTGCGTGAGGGCGGCCCTTCACATATTCAAAGGTGATCTCGTCCGGCGCAATCATGCCAGCACGTGCGCCGGCCTCGATGGACATGTTGCAGATAGTCATGCGTGCGTCCATGGACAGCGAACGAATTGCAGAACCACGGTATTCAAGAACGTAGCCTTGGCCACCGCCGGTACCGATCTTGGCAATGACGGCCAAGATAATATCCTTTGAGGTAACACCGGGCTTCAAGGTGCCTTCAACGTTGATGGCCATGGTCTTGAATGGCTTCAAGCTCAAAGACTGAGTAGCCATGACGTGCTCAACTTCAGAGGTGCCGATACCAAAAGCCAACGCACCGAAAGCTCCATGAGTTGAGGTGTGCGAGTCACCACACACCACGGTCATACCAGGCTGGGTCAGACCCAGCTGCGGACCAACAACGTGAACAATGCCCTGTTCTTTATCGCCCAGCGAGTGCAGGCGAACACCAAATTCCTTACAGTTATCACGCAAGGTATTGATCTGCGTGCGACTGGTCAGATCAGCAATCGGCTTATCAATCTCAAGTGTTGGAGTGTTGTGATCTTCTGTCGCAATGGTCAGGTCGGGACGACGGAGCTGGCGACCAGCTAGACGCAACCCTTCGAAGGCCTGCGGCGAGGTTACCTCGTGCAATAGGTGGAGATCAATGTAGATCAAATCCGGCTTACGGGCTTCGCCCTCGCCTTCGCCTGGAGACACAACGTGTGCGTTCCATACTTTTTCTGCCAATGTCTGGGGCGACTGCATGGCGGACATGCGACACACTCCTCAAGCTACGTAATTGTGTTAGTTCAACTTTGACACTTCACAGATCGTCTTTTCCAGTATGCGGACTTGAATCTCAAATAATGAGACGCAATACTGAGACTATGACTATTGGTAGCGGTGTCGGCGTACTCGATAAAGCAGCGGCTATTCTCAATGCACTTGAGAATGGGCCCACTTCCCTGTCTCAACTTGTGGACCTCACCGACATTTCACGACCCACTGTGCACCGCATTGCGCAATCATTGGTGCACCACGGTCTAGTTGGTCGAGACATGCATGGCCGCTTTGAGCTGGGCAACCGCCTCGTGGAGTTGGCAAGCGCCGCCGGTGAAGACCGCCTTGTCAGTGCGGCTGGACCAATCTTGATCAAACTACGCGATATCACCGGTGAGAGCACACAGATATTCCGCAAGCAGGGAGACTTCCGCGTCTGCATCGCTAGCGCCGAACGCCCCATTGGTTTGCGTGACACCATTCCAGTTGGAACTCAACTGTCAATGAAGGCCGGCTCCGCGGCCCAGATCCTCCTCGCGTGGGAAGACAATGAACGCATGGTTGATGGTCTCCACCATGCCCGCTTCACCCCCACCATCCTAGCCGGCGTTCGTCGCCGCGGATGGGCACAGTCTCTTGGTGAACGTGAGCCTGGCGTCGCTTCCGTCTCCGCCCCGGTTCGAGGGCAGTCTGGCCGAGTAATTGCAGCGCTGTCCCTGTCGGGTCCGATTGAACGATTAACCCGGCAGCCGGGCAAAATCCATCATGAAGCAGTTACCAGCGCTGCCCACGAACTCTCGGAACTACTGCGCGTTCAAAACGATCAAGTCTAAGGATCAAACTTTGCAGCGGTCCAGCCTTAGCTAAAGTGGTCAAACCCGTCTTTAGCAGCCGCAGGTTTGCCATTCACCGTCACCAAGGAACGGCGGCCGCTTCGAGCAGTCACTTTGCCAATAACTGTAAATTCTTCGGGGATTTTCGAGTCCTTCCCGAAAACCGCAAGTAGGCCAAAGTCTTCCCCGCCGTGCAGCACCCACTTCATTGGGTCATGCCCGGTTAGGTTGGCTGCGGGCTTTAGACGTTCAGCGAATTTAGCCAGTACCTGAAGGTCAAAATCAATGCTCACGCCACTGGCTTTCGCCAACCGTGAGCCGTCTCGGATCAGACCATCTGAAACGTCCATCAGTGCATGCGCACCTGATTCCGCTGCTCGGGGCCCAGAGCCCAAAGGAGGTGTTGGTCTGCATTGTCCGGCGACTAAACGTCGCACCGCCCTGTTCCACTTAGCCGAATCACCGTGATGTTCTAAGACATCTAAACCAGCTCCGGCATCACCCACATGGCCAGCGATGGCGATTAGATCTCCAGGTTGGGCACCGCTACGCAACACTTTGCCATGTTCAGTTTCGCCGAGGACCGTGGTGGTTACCGAAATTTCCGATGCCTTGCCAAGATCGCCACCAAGCACGGTAAGCTCCTGCGCGCCAAGATATTTGATGGCGTCAGTGACGCCCTGCGCGAGGTCTTTTACCCAATCAAGCTCAGTGCCTTCAGGCAATGACAAGGAAATGACGGCACCGGTAGCTTTACCGCCCATGGCGTTAATATCAGAGACATTTTGGGCAATGGACTTCCACCCGATGTCATAGGCTTTATGTTCTTGCCCACTGGGCCAGATCAATCTGAAGTCCTGATTTTCAACGAGTGTATCCACCGAGACGAGAACTTCTTCTCCTCGCACGCGCAACGCGCCAGCGTCGTCTCCTGGACCCAAGCTGGCTTTGCTTGAATCGAGAAGTGGCAAAATAGCGTCAAGTATTCCTTGTTCGCCCAAGTCGCCAACCGTAGCTTCAGATTGAAAGTTAGTCACGGAGTTCTATTCGGCTTTCTTCGCTGCCGAGCTTATGAGTTCGGCATAACTGTTGTATGTGTTCAGGTACTGATCTATCGGGTCCACAATTGCAGACCGAACCAAACCTGACACAGAACGTTCAATGTTCTTCAACGCTTTTCTACGTTTAACTTTAGCCACTATTCGATTGACGAATGAGCACCCTATGCCAAGAACGATTCCAAGGAGCACTCCGGTAATCAGAAGCAACGTTGGGACGGCAATTCCTTCAACTCTCGGCGCCTCTGGGAGTTCAAATTGGAAGTACGTCGCGACAGGATAAGCAGTCAGCCACAGTGCACCAACTAGAGCCGCCAACAGAGCGATCCACTGAACAAATTTGATCACCGGCCACCACCACGATGATCGTTCCAATCCCAGAGGTGTGCCTGCAATGGCTGCATCTACGGCGTTATCTAGTGACGAGACCCGACTATTGACATCTTCTCTGATCGGGTCATGCCAGCTCTCTGGCAACTGGTTCGTGGCCTCAGCTACGTACTTATCAATGCTGTGATCAATTGCCGCCGATTCAGCTACAGAGAGGTCAGGGCGAGAGGTAATAGACAGCTCTGAAGTTTGTTTGCCTCGTCCAAGATTCATCCGCTGTAGCGGATCATTACGTAACCGAGTCAGCCAAGAAGTCAGTGGCCACCCAGTACGTTTCGCGCCGCGAAGTTTGTAGGAAGTCTCTACGGCATCAGCAATGTACATTGCTCCGTGAGCATTAGCTATTGTCCGTTCTAGCTCCGCTTGATGCATTGGACCTGGAAGATAGGCTTTTTCACTACTCAGATCAGCGTGAAGCTTGTGGACTACCTGATCAACGTCGGAACGTAAACGACGAGTCGATAACGCTTTGTTTTTCGATGCCGCGGCAATCTGCCGCTGAACTTCCTCGAGGCCTTCACCGGTCACGGCTGATGCACAGATGACAGGTAATCGCTCCAAACCGGAGGATGCCAAGATTTCACGTAGCGAATTCACCACGTTTTTCCGATCTGACTCCGCAATGTTGTCTATCTGGTTCAAGACGATGACAATATTTCCTTGTTGGCTACGCAAAGAATTTAGATATCCGTGATGAATAGAAGCATCAGCGTATTTTTGTGGATCCAACACCCACACTAGGAAATCCACTTGTCCGACAAGACGGTTGGCGATTTCGTGGTGCTCCACTCTTGTTGAGTCCATGTCGGGAAGGTCCAAGAGCATGAGGCCGGAGTCTAAGGTCTGTTTGGAGGCTCGCCTTTTACCTTCCACCGACTTTTCAATAACGTGTCGGTCAGTAACTTCCAGCCAGTCCAATAGCTCATTGGCGCCCGCTGTTTCCCATATGGCAGCGACAGTTTTCGTGGTGGTTGGACGGATGACGCCTGTGGTTGCCAGCTTCTGGCCAACCAAGGCATTAAAGAGTGTGGACTTTCCACTACCGGTAGCGCCGAACAGCCCGACGACTACATGTTCAGACGATAGTTGTCTACGCGATTCTGCTTTGTTAATGACGGCAGCGGCTAGATCAATACTCTCGGTATCAAGATACGGTTCGGCCAGTTGCATAGCCTGAACGACGCTGTTGACTTGTTGGTCTAAACCGTTCACTGCCCGAACTACTTTACGTTCTGTCACTTGCGGGCCCCTTTGCTGTTCAGGCTCTGCGTAGCGCTTTCTAATGCTTCGACGACTTCTGGCTGGCAGTGTGCGTCAATTTCATTTGTGTAAATCTGAGAGCTGCTCGCAATCAATACCTTGGCACGAGCATCAAGCATTTTCCTCGCACGGGTGGCCATACGGCGCACAGCATCCTCGCCAAAAATCGCTTCAAGAAGCTTCTGTCCGACTACCGCAGAGCCCCCGGCGATGCCAATTTCAATACCGGTGAGTCCAGCGGTGGAGGCAAACACGACCACCATCAGGATCACGGCGACGCCATTGACACCAAATGCGGCCATACGCGCGGTCTTGCGCTTACCGGCACCCTCTTCTCGGATCATCTCCAGAATATCTTTTTGCCACAGTCGAACGCTGTCAGCGGCTTGCTCATCTAAGTCTGCGGGCGGTCGTGGTGACATGAGTTCGTCCCGAAGCGCTTGCCCCAAGGGAGTGTTTTTCCATGATCTGTCGATGTCGTGACAGGCTTTGGTGATTTCGGCAATAAAGACGGTATGAAGGCCGGTTTCAATGGCTTGTTCTACTTTGTGAGTCGCTGCTGGCCGTCCGGAGAAGAACGCCCCAATACGATCACGTACTCGTCCTACCGCTCCTTCAATGCCGCGAAGCAGCTCCCCTGCCCCGACGAAATCTTGCCATCTGGCCAAGATTTCCCCGCGAAGAAGTGAACCATCGTCTAACCCCTCGTTGATTCTCGATAGCGCTTGACTAAATCGATCGTCAGTTAGCTGACGAAGTTCTGCCAGTTGTTCTTCTTGATCTTGAACCTCGGCTAGAAGTTCTCCTGCATCCGCGGTGGTCCGGCGCATCGCGCCCTCAAGTGTCTGCGCTGCTAGTTGTTGCCTCTTGGTCGCGTCTGCGGCTAGGTCGCTGAGCCATTTCAAGAGCGGGGCCACCTGGTCAGCAGGAATGAGCTTGTTTTCACTCAACTGTGTTTCGTTCAGTACGTGCAGTAATGACGAGTCAAGATTCTTTTCGGCTAATAGCCTACGCAAATCAGGAACGATATCTTTTTCGGCGCCAAGCGGGACACGATTGAGCACCACGCAGACAGTAATGTTGCGAACTCCAGCATCGGTTAGCAGATCCCATGGCAGAGCGTCAGCATATCGGTTTGCTGTTGTCACAAAAATCCATAGATCCGCGGCATTCAGTAATTGCCCAGCCAGAGCTCTGTTGTCATCAGAGACGGAATCAATATCTGGCGCATCCAAAATGGCCAAACCTTGTGGAACTTGATTGTGTGGCGTCATAAGCAACGCATCATTTCGAGAGCTGTCACCGCTAACGGAAAAACCCTGCCCTGTGACCCGAGACAATTCGGGCAGAACCCGTTCTGATTCAAAAAATAACTGATCCGACGGATTAAATGCCAAGACAGGCGTTCGCGTTGTCGGTCGTACTGCGCCCGAAATGCTGACTTGCTCCCCCAACAAAGAATTCACCAAGGTCGATTTCCCTGAGCCCGTAGAGCCACCAACCACTGCCAGCAGTGGAGCGCCCAAGTTGGAAACTCGCGGCAAAAGGTAGTCAGAGATTTGGTGCAAAGTCTTGGCCCGAAGCTCTTCGCTTTGAGACACCGGCGCGGATGGATGATGAACAAAGACGAGACTACTGAGTGCATCTCGCAGTTCAGCGAGGTTGTGGGTAGCAGCGCTGCTGAATTCATTACCACTAGCAGCCTGAACTGCTGCGCTCTCGCTCAATTCAGAATTCGACTCCATGTGCACTATCTTGCCTTATGGCAGTCGTGATTACAGAGAACCTAGTGTGGGTTTTTGGGGTAAAAGAAAAAACCACGGATCTCTCCGTGGTTTTAATGGTGACCCCAACGGGATTCGAACCCGTGTTGCCGCCGTGAGAGGGCGGAGTACTAGGCCGCTATACGATGGGGCCGTATGCTGAAGACGAATCTTCAACTCATCAAATTACTTTGATGAAGCGCTGGGATACCAGGACTCGAACCTAGAATGACGGAACCAGAAACCGTTGTGTTGCCAATTACACCATATCCCAAGGTGACTTGGGAGTTTGCTGAAATTAGCCGAAGCCAGCTTAGCACCACTCCCGTAGCACGAGATACAACTATACAGTCCGTCGTTTCGCTACACAAATCGAAACCAACACTCGGATTTCAAGAGGCAACATGCGTCATTACACGGAATTACGTCCTACTAGATAGGAACCCGCATCTTCAAAGAAGCAATTCAATTCTGTGAATTGGCGCACCATCCCGATAAGCACCGTTAAGTGAATTTGCGAGAGCAAGTGTCATGCGTACCCATACAAAGGTCATCCCGGATATCACAAATTTCATTTGTGACACCCGGGATGACGACTCGGTGCGGTGCTTAACTAGTTCTCGCTAGCGGCTCTCGCCGAACGCACGCAGTCGGCTCAAGCTAGACTCGCGTCCCAAGATCTCCATCGACTCGAAGAGAGGAGGCGAAACCTTCTTTCCGGAGATTGCGACTCGGGCCGGTCCAAATGCCTGGCGAGGCTTCAATGCCAGCTCGTCAACCAACTTCGCTCGAAGTGCTACCTGAATTTGTTCTGCGTTCCATTCAGCGACAGATTCCAAGGCCTCAACGGATGCATCAACGACCTCTACGAGGTTAGCCGGCATCCCCTTGAGGGCATTGTCAGCGATCGCGATCTGATCATCAGATTTGAAGAGGAATTCAAGCATGTCGGTAGCTTCACCCAACAAGGCAATACGCTCTTGAACCAGTGGAGCAGCCTGATCCAAAATCTCATTTTCGCGTGCGGTCAGTTCTTCACCAACAAGTTGTGCAGCCTGCAGGTATGGAACCAAACGGTCGCGGAAGTCCTTTGGCTCCAGCATGCGAACATGCGTACCGTTGATGGCTTCAGCCTTCTTCACATCAAAGCGTGCTGGGTTAGACAAGACGTCTTTGACGTCAAAAGCTTCAATGAGCTGGTCACGAGAGAAGATATCTTCATCAGCACTCAGTGACCATCCCAGAAGAGCCAAGTAGTTCAGTAGGCCCTCAGGGATGAATCCATTATCACGGTGTAAGAACAAGCTTGACTCTGGATCACGTTTGGACAGCTTCTTATTACCTTGCCCCATGACGTAAGGCAGGTGTCCAAAGCGTGGCATGTACCGCGCGACTCCAATGTCATGGAGCAGTGCATACAAAACGACCTGTCGCGGAGTGGAAGACAGAAGGTCTTCACCACGCAGTACGTGGGTGATACCCATCAGAGCATCATCGATTGGGTTAACCAGGGTGTATAGCGGCTGACCATTGGCACGAACTACTACGTAGTCCGGCACAGTGCCAGGTTTAAAGGTGATCTCTCCGCGAACCAGGTCATTGAAAGTTACATCGTGGTCTGGCATGCGGACGCGCAAAACTGGCTCACGACCTTCGGCCTTGAATGCAGCTTTCTGCTCATCGGTGAGCTCACGATCAAAGTTGTCATAGCCAAGCTTTGGATCGCGGCCTGCTGCCTTGTGACGAGCTTCAACTTCCTCAGGAGTCGAGTATGACTCGTAAACATGTCCTGCTGCTCGAAGCTTAGCAATGACGTCTTGGTAGATTTCACCACGCTGCGACTGACGGTACGGCTCGTGGGGTCCGCCCACGTTCACGCCCTCGTCCCAGTCGATGCCCAACCAGCCCAATGCTTCTAGCACCTGGTTGTAGCTTTCTTCCGAGTCACGCTTTGCATCAGTGTCTTCAATGCGGAAGATCATCTTTCCGCCGGTGTGACGCGCGTAGGCCCAGTTGAAAAGGGCCGTACGGATTAGGCCAACGTGTGGCGTGCCGGTGGGTGATGGGCAAAAGCGGACGCGAACCGGGGTTTCTTCGGTTACTTCAGGAATCAGCGATAGATCAATCATGATGTCTTCATTCTATGCCTTTGACGCACAAAGTTGCATTTAAAACGCAAGGCTCCCGATCACATAAATGATCGAGAGCCAGTGCGGTTCCACCAATTTGATGATGGCAAGTTGGTGGTAGTTAGCAACTTTACAGTTGAATTTCCGACATCGGGAACCTAGCGCCTAAATACGCTTCGTAATGAACCGATGCCCTCAACTTCAATTTCAACGACATCCCCGGCTTCGACCAAGCCGACTCCAGCTGGTGTTCCAGTCATAATGACGTCACCAGGAAGAAGGGTAAATGCCTCAGATGCGCGTGCGACAAGTTCGTTAACCGGCCAGATCATCTCGTTGGTCGATCCGTCCTGACGAACTTCACCATTAACGCGCGTGATGATTCCGGCGTCATCAGGATCCGCCAATTCAGTTTCGATCCAAGGTCCCAGTGGGCAGGAGCCGTCGAATCCCTTGGCGCGACCCCACTGGGGATCGTTGCGCTGAGCATCACGGGCGGTGAGATCATTGGCCACCGTGTAGCCGAAGATCACATCTTGAGCCTTATCGGCAGGCACGTCCTTGCAGATGCGTCCAATGACCACTGCCAGTTCGCCCTCATAGGACACTTCATCAGAGAAGGACGGTAGCGTCACCGGATCCCCGTGGCCAACAACCGAGGTATTGGGCTTGAGGAACATAATCGGTTCTGCAGGAACCTCGTTACCCAGCTCCTTGGCGTGATCCCGGTAGGTGCGTCCGAAACCGACGACCTTGGAGCGCGGAATGATCGGCGCGACCAATCGGACATCATCCAAGCTGTGGGTTGCACCGGTGGTTTTGATTCCTTGGAAGAACGGATCTCCGGCCAAAACATGAATTTCGTTCTCGTCGACGACGCCGTACATAGGATCGCCATCAACTACAAATCTCGCTATGCGCATGATCAACAGTCTATAGCCCCACAGCACGGATCAGTGACCATCGGCTACCGCTGTTGTAAGTAAGCAGCCAGCTCTTCGTCAGATAGTTCAAGAAGGTGATCCGCTTCGAAACCCATTGGGTTGTCTTTCTGCCACCTCCACATATCCTGAACCATTTGTTCAAGTCCTCGCTCAGCCTTCCAACCAAGCTCCAGTCGAGCCTTTTCAGCGTTCGCGTAACTTTCGGCAACGTCACCGGTTCGCCGGGCGACGATTTCAAATGGCACAGGCTGACCAGAAACCCGCTTGAACGCCTCGATTACTTCCAACACACTAGATCCGGCCCCAGTACCCAAATTCCAGACGTGCACTCCAGTAGTCGTCTGAAGATAGTCCAGAGCTGCTAGGTGACCAGCGGCTAAATCCTCGACGTGAATATAATCCCTTACCCCCGTGCCGTCTGGAGTCTGGTAGTCACCACCGTAAACGCTCACCTTGTCACGTCGTCCGATTGCCACCTGCGCAACGTACGGCATGAGATTGTTGGGGACGCCCTGTGGATCCTCGCCAATTTGCCCAGACTCATGGGCACCAACAGGATTGAAGTAACGGAGATTGGCAATTGACCAACGACTGTCAGATGCACCCAGTTCCTCAAGCATCTCCTCGATATGTAACTTAGTGCGCCCGTAGGGGTTAGTCGCACTTCTAGGGGTTTCCTCTACCAACGGAAGGGCGATTGACTCACCATAGACCGTGGCGGAAGAACTAAACACCAACGTACGGCACCCCGCAACCTCCATTCCGTCTAACAGGTTAAGCGTTCCCGTCACGTTGTTTCGGTAGTACTTAAGTGGTTCAGTGACTGATTCCCCAACGGCCTTCAAACCAGCAAAATGGATCACTGCATCAGGTTTGACACTTGTCAACGTATTATTGACGAGTTTTTCGTCCAACAGGTCAACTCGATACACATCAACGGATAAATTCGACAGTCCCATTACCCGTCGAATTGATTCTGGCGAAGAATTACTAAAATTATCTAAAACCGATACCCGGTGGCCTTCGTTCAAAAGCTGAAGAACTGTGTGAGAACCAATATAACCGGCTCCACCTGTTACCAGTACGTGCATTTTAATCCTTTACAAACAAAAACGATGGTCTCGGGATTTAATCCCCGAGACCATCGTAGTCGCAAGTTTTGACCTCTAGGCCAATCGTTCCAGCCAGCCGTGTCGATCTTCAACGGTACCGAGCTGAATGCCTAGAAGTTCTTCACGTATAGACATGGTCACTTCACCCGCAGGAGCATTTTCGTTTCCGATGAGTTCATCTCCGTTTTTGAGGACACCAATCGGAGTGATAACTGCCGCTGTGCCACAAGCAAAGACTTCTGCAATGTCTCCGGATGCAATGCCCTCACGCCATTCGTCGAGGGTGATCTTGCGCTCTTCAACTTCCATGCCGCGATCGTTCGCCAGCTGAATCACCGATGAGCGAGTTACGCCTTCAAGAATGGTTCCAGTCAACGCTGGGGTTACTAGCTTGTTGTCCTTGGTGACAAAGAATACGTTCATACCGCCGAGTTCTTCTACAGCGTTGTCGTTGAACGAATCTAGGAACAGCACCTGCTTGCAGCCGTGTTCTTCTGCCTCCAGTTGAGCGATCAGTGATGCCGCGTAGTTGCCACCGCATTTCGCGGAACCTGTGCCACCGCGCCCTGCGCGCGCGTAGTCCTTCGAGACCCAAATGGCCACTGGCTTAAGCTCGCCACCGAAATAGTTGCCGGCGGGGGATGCGATGACGCGGTAGGAAACCTCGCGCGCTGCGCGGACACCCAGGAAGGCCTCCGTGGCGATCATGAAGGGGCGTAGGTATAGGGCTTCGCCTTCACCAGTTGGGACCCAATCAATATCTGTAGCAACAAGCTTCTTGAGTGAGTCGACAAAAACTTCTTCATCCAGCTGAGGCAACGCCAAGCGCTGGGCAGACTTATTCAGACGGGTCGCATTAGCGCGTGGGCGGAAGCTCCATACTGAACCATCTTCGTGGCGGTATGCTTTCAAACCTTCAAAGATTTCCTGGCCATAGTGAAGCACCGAGGCGGCAGGATCCATGGCAATTGGTCCGTAAGGTTCAATACGAGCGTCGTGCCATTGGCCATCACGACCACCGTCATTAGCGGTCCAGTCGACTACTGCGGTGTGGTCAGTGAAGAAGTCGCCAAATCCTGGGTTGGCCAATACGCTGGCGCGCTCTTGTGCGCTCTTGCGACTCGTTGAAAGATTTTCGGTGAATTCCATCTACCCTTGGACTTCCTAGCTCAATAATCAAAAGAACGGATGCTCCACGCTACTGCGGAACATCCGTTCGTGGAATTGCCACCAGTTATTAGCTAACCAGTAACGTCTCTTTTTAGCTTATGCCAGTAAAGCGACAATTGCATCGCCGATTTCACTCGTGGTGCGATTATCGGTCAATTCTTGACGTGAAGTGATCTCTTTTTCAACAGCTTGCTCAACTGCGCGTGCTTCTTCTGACAATCCCAGATGATCAAGCATCAAGGCAACGGACAGAATCGCTGCAGTTGGATCGGCCTTCTGCTGGCCAGCAATATCTGGAGCGGAACCGTGCACTGGTTCAAACATCGAAGGGTATGTGCGATCCATATTGATGTTGCCGCTCGCTGCTAGTCCGATACCACCGGTAATGGCGCCGGCTTGGTCAGTCAAGATATCACCGAAGAGATTATCGGTAACGATAACGTCAAAGCGGGACGGGTCAGTGGTCAAGAAAATTGTGGCAGCGTCCACGTGCAGGTAATCGTGAGTTACTTCAGGGAACTCTTTAGCCACAGCTTCAACGGTACGCTTCCAAAGGTGGCCGGCATGAACCAATACGTTGTGTTTGTGGACCAAGGTCACGTGCTTACGCTCACGCGCAGCCGCACGACGGAAGGCATCACGTACCACGCGCTCTACGCCATAGGCCGTGTTCACGGAAACTTCAGTAGCGATTTCGTGCTCGGTACCGGTACGCACCGATCCACCGTTGCCAACATACGGACCTTCGGTGCCTTCGCGCACAACGATGAAGTCGATGTCGCCAGGGTTAGCGAGTGGACTTTCGATCCCCGCGTAGAGCTTGGAAGGACGCAAATTGACGAAGTGGTCCAGTGAGAAACGAAGCTTCAACAGCAGTTCGCGTTCAATGATCCCCGAAGGGATACGGGTGTCCCCCGGTGCTGCCCCAACAGCGCCAAAGAGAATGGCGTCGTGCTTCTTGATCGCTTCCAGGGTTTCGTCCGGAAGGGTCTCACCGGTCTCAAGCCAGTGCTCCGCACCGAGCTTGTACTCAGTGAGCTTGACGTCGTACTTGCCGCCGTTAGTGACATAGTTCAGTACTTTGACCGCTTCGTTGACTACTTCCGGGCCAATCCCGTCGCCTGGAATGACCGCAATATCAAATTCATTTGCCATGCTTTAACTCTAGCGACCCAAGTCCAACATGTGAGAGTTCGTCTCATATGTTGAGAACTTCGTACTCGTGAAGTTTCATACTTCAAACCTGGGCATGAGGTGCATCGCCGCAATGACTCGATACTCTAGGTATATCGAGAGAAGATCTGGCACATTTTGTTGCCTCGCAGCACCACTGAATTGAAGGACGCATTGTTTCTTGCCAACCCCCACCGTCGAATTGACGGTTGGATCCGCGCGAACCCTCGGCGCATAGATTTCATTACAGGGCTGGTCTATACGCTGTTCTGCATACCAGTTGCTGTCGGACTTATCGGGGCAATGAGCACCTCAGCAGTCCTGTCTATCTTTGCAATCATGCTGTTGCAATCAGCGCCGCTAATGGTACGAAGGCGATTTCCTTGGACCGTAACCTTAATAGTTACGCTGGGACACCTTTTGCAACTTGGCTTTGCCGGACTCATGCTCCCTTCTCAACTATCCGTACCAATCATGGTTTACACCATGGCGGTCTACGGTAAGCGCTGGCAATCGTTTAGTACCTTGGCTCTTGGATTACTTGGCGCGTTGCTCGCAACGGCGAGCATATTCACTCCGTCGCAATATGATCCCGGGGCGACACCCTCATTCTCCGGCGACATGATCATCTCTTTCGTCGGGCTTGCACTAGTTATCACGCTTTCATGGACATCCGGTGACCTAGCGCGCACCCGCAGGCTCGCCGTGAAGTCACTCAAGGACCATGCGGAAAGGCTCGAGAACGAACGCATCATGGAGCGTGCTTTGGCCGCCTCCGACGAACGAAATCACATTGCCCGCGAGATGCACGATATCGTCGCTCACTCTCTGTCCGTCATTATCACTCAAGCCAATGGCGCTCGCTATGCCGCTGTCAAGGATCCGCAGATTGCCATCGAAACTCTGAAGACAGTCTCGGATACCGGTCGCGCCTCTTTGAAGGAAATGCGTCGACTCTTAGGGGTCTTGCGCACCGACGAGCAACTGCAGAATCGTCCGTTACCGTCCCTTAGTGACCTTGATGACCTTGTTGAAGTAGCAAGAAACTCGGGACTAGAGGCAAGGTTGAAGTCCGCAGGTACTCCACGAAAGGAACTTCCGGCCGGAGCTGAACTTACAGCCTATCGCTGTGTCCAGGAATCCCTGACCAATGTTTTGAAGCATGCAGGAACCAATGCACAAGCGGAAGTTGTCCTCACCTGGACTTACCGCGGACTTGATTTGCGAATAGCCGACAACGGTCGCGGCGCTGGAGCGATCAAGCTCGAAGGGGCCGGTCAAGGACTCATCGGTATGCGTGAGCGCGTAGCCTTATATGACGGTACTTGCACCTCAGGCCCGCAACCATCCGGCGGCTTCGCCGTAGCAGTTTTCATCCCATACTCCGAGGACTAAATACACATGGAAAATATCAATGCCATCAAAATCGCATTGGTTGATGATCAGCTGCTCGTTCGTAGTGGCTTCAGAATGCTGATTGACTCTCAAGAGGATATGCAGGTGATCGTTGAAGCTAGCAATGGTCGTGAGGCTATCGCCTCTCCCCTGATGAGCCAGGCTGATGTGATCCTCATGGACGTCCGCATGCCAGAAATGGACGGCATCGAAGCAACCCAGCATTTATTGGCTCCGGCTAGATCAGCTACCGAAGGGCCCAAAGTCATTGTATTGACCACCTTTGACATGGATGAGTACGCATTCAGCGCCATCCAGGCAGGCGCCAGCGGTTTCCTCCTCAAGGATGCACCGCCAGAAGAACTCCTGGAGTCCATCAGGACGGTGAATAGGGGTGACGCTGTTATTGCGCCATCGACTACCCGACGGTTACTCGATCACATGGCACCGTTGATGAAAAAAGCATCCGCTCCTTGCAACGAGAAACTTGCAGCCTTTGTCGACTCACTGACGCGCCGTGAGCGTGAAGTCTTCGGGCTCATCGCATTAGGTCGCTCAAATCCAGAGATAGCTGAGGAACTCTTCCTATCTGAAGCTACGGTGAAGACGCATGTGGGACACATTCTCTCCAAGCTTGAAGCCCGTGATCGTGTTCAAGCGGTGGTTATCGCCTACCAAACCGGGGTAGTTAGTCCCTAGATAGATCTAATGCCGGTCTGGCTAGCAATCCCACAAGTAGGATTAGCAGCCAGACCGGCATTTCACGTCTGAATCTGAATCTACTTCTCTTCTTCATACCGCGGGAAGACAGGCGCTGGTGCCGGAAGCTCAGTGCCAGGAACCAATGCGGTGTCGAAGTACTCGAAAGTACGTGCCGACCCTTCGCCCACGGCCAAGGAATTAAGCATGGCAGTCATCGCCTGTGGCAATACTGGCTGCAACAACAGTGCCACCTTGCGCACGATTTCAATGGTCACGTACAAGACGGAGGCCATGCGCTCAGGGTCAGTCTTCTTGAGCTTCCATGGTTCCTGTTCGGCGAAGTACGCATTGGTGTCACCCAGTACGTGCCAGACAGCTTCCAGAGCCCTACTAAATTCCTGACGCGAATATGCATCGCGGTTAATTTCCAACAGCTTTCCGACGGCATCAAGAATCTTATGATCCACGGGAAGGAATTGGGAAGGAGTTGGGACAACTCCACCACAGTTCTTAGCCACCATGGACAAGGAGCGCTGCGCCAGGTTACCGAAGTTATTGGCAAGGTCACCGTTGATGCGCGCGACAATGGTCTCGTGGTTGTAGCTTCCGTCCGCACCAAATGCCACTTCGCGCAGGAAGAAGTAGCGAACCTGGTCTAGACCATAACGGTTCACAAAGTCGTCTGGGGAAACGGTATTACCCAGCGATTTAGACATCTTCACGCCGTTATTGTGCAAGAAGCCGTGAATCATGACACGCTTTGGCAGCGGCAGGTTAGCGGACATCAAGAATGCAGGCCAGTAGATGGCGTGGAAACGAGAAATGTCCTTACCGATGACGTGGACATCTGCTGGCCAGTACTTCTGGAACGAGGCCGAGTCAACGTCTGGGAAGCCAACACCGGTGAGGTAGTTGGTCAGGGCATCTACCCACACGTACATGACGTGCTTTTCATTACCAGGAACTGGAATTCCCCAGTCAAAGGTCGTGCGGGAAATGGATAGGTCGGTCAGACCGCCCTCCACGAAGCGGACAACCTCGTTAAAGCGGGAACGCGGAGCACCAAACTCTGGATTGTTCTCGTAGTATTCGAGCAGCTTGTCCTGGTACTTGGACAAGCGGAAGAAGTAGGATTCTTCCTCGGTCCAGGTAACCTCGGTATCGGTTTCCTTGGCATAGCGAATACCGTCTTCACGGACTTCAGTCTGATCATCCGTGTAGAACGCTTCATCACGTACTGAGTACCAGCCGGCGTACTTATCTAGATAGATATCGCCATTGGCTTCCATTCGGCGCCATAGTTCCTGTGCAGCGGCATGGTGGTCAGCATCGGTGGTGCGAATGAACCGGTCATAACTGGTGCCCAGATCATCATTCATGGCCTGGAATGCGTCTGAGTTGCGTTGAGCCAGCTGCGCCGGCGTGATTCCCAGCTTTTCAGCCGTCTGCATCATCTTTTGACCGTGCTCATCGGTGCCAGTCATGAAGAAAACGTCAAAGCCGTCGAGTCGCTTAAAACGAGCCATCACGTCGGTAGCCACCACCTCGTAGGCGTGGCCAATGTGTGGGGTGCCGTTCGGGTAAGAAATGGCAGTGGTTATGTAAAAAGGTTTCTGCTGAGAAGTCACGTTACAAATTTACCTTAGCTTGATTGCTTTGCAGTTCTTCGAGTCGTTGCTGGCCGGTCACATGATCTTGGCTAGGTACTCCCAGAAGGCCCCTCGAAGAGTTCGGCGAATGATCTGCTGATCAGTCTTCCACTCTCCTAGTACCTGGGCACAGTCTTTGAGAAGTGTTCTATCGATTTCAGGTGGTAGTTGCGGCTTATCGGCCATGAGCTCAACGACTTCCTGTTGCGTCGTGAAGGCCAGCCACGACTCAGCAACTTTAGCGCCAATTTCCTCGGCGGTCTTGAGTTCCTTTTGCTCATAGGCCGCGCTACCTTTGTAGCCCGGACGTTCGCCGCCGCTGGAGTAAACCATCTCCACGTTCGACTCCGGCTGCACTGAAACCTTAGGAACTGGCTTCTGCGCCAGCAGGGCAGGGCTGGGAACAACCGGTTTAGGCACGGCTGGTGTCGGCACTGCTGTTGGAGCCCCGGCAATCTCCGAAGTTTTTTCAGAATGGTTCTTGTCCCATTCCAATACCTTGGTGAAGGCGCTGTCCAACAGCTGGCTTGGAATCGTTTCAATATAGTCGGCAGTCAGCGCTAAGTGTTCAGCAACCGAGGCCACACCTAGACGACTGTCAGACTTGGCGATGCCCAGTAGAACGACCTTCATCCCTAAGTCTTGAGCTTCTTCGACGGCCTCAGCAAGATCGTCGTCCCCAGATACAAGGTAGGCAATAGACGCGGAGTGATTCCGGGCAACGCCGACGAGATCTAGTGCCAGGCGAAGGTCTACACCCTTTTGTTCCCCGTTATAAGAGATACGTCCAAGCCGAACTTTTACGCCCGGAATTAGGCCTATGCGCTTGTGCTGTTCAGTAAATAGTCCGTCTTTAGACGCGTCATACCAGTACACGCGCAAGTTATTCAGACCTGTATTCTTCTTTACTGTCTGAACGATACCTCGAACAAGGGCTTCATAATGGGTGGTAAATGCTGATCTAAGCGTGGTGCCAGCAGCCCGATGGCCACCGAGGGAGAGCAGGAATCCCGCGTCAATGAATATCGCTGTTTGACTCATCATTTACATTCCTAACAGTTAATTAACTTAATTCCATTTCAACCCGAGGACATTCTTCCATTTTTTCAAGATAATTCCATCCGAAAACTGGTTTTCAAACCTTTGCTTTGAACTATGCGCAAAATTTGACCGCAAAATATCATTTTCCAATAGTTGAATTACCCTATCGGCAAATCCCGATCCATTTCTATCCTTAACAATAAATCCAGTCAGTCCGTCGGCTATAATAGAAGCGGGTCCATATTTGCAGTCAAATGCAACTACAGGCGTGCCACAGGACATCGCCTCCACGATCGTCATACCAAATCCCTCGCTCTCCGATGTAAAAACGAAAACTTTGGACTGGCTCATCTCAAGTAATGGTCTTTTCGTCGCACCGCACAGGGTTACGTTGCCTTGAAGACCATTTCTGATTATTGACTTCCTAATTTCATCCCGTTTAGTTCCAGAACCATAGATGGACATTTGAGCTCTTGGAAGTCGGTCGACGACAAGCCTAAATGCATCAACAGCATCCTCCACCCCCTTTCCTGCCTCGAGTCGTGAAATAAGCGTAACGTCATGGACACCATCATCCACTACAGTTTGATCGTCGACGAGCGATGCAACACGATTCGGAATCACGTGAAGTGAATTCAACAACCCGAATTCCTCACGCAAGTCCTCGGCTTGAGCTTCAGTCAGGCAAACCACACCGTCGAACTCGCTTAGCCGGCCAAAGTATCCAGCATATTGTTTCCGCAATTTACCATTCAGTCCAACATGGTTCATGTGAAGAACGGCGTATACCTTGAATCGATCGCTACGCATTCTCAGAAATTGCCGCGGAACATTATTGCCATCACACAGTAGGGAATTTTCACTAGAGTTAGCACAAACCACATGCTTCACGAAATCCCTACGCCAGTCCCATATACTTTTATGAAACTTAACGCGCCCTCCTGAACCACTCACCCAAAGGCCCGACAAGTTACCGTCCTTCGGATCAAATTCTTGACTCAGGTAGCAATAACCATTTTGGCTTAGATACTTTTCCCTAACAACATTTCCATTTTCATGAAAACGAACAACGTGCGGCATTTCTCGGCCATAGTAGATCTCCTCTTTCCAAAGTGATCCAGAATCAGTGAAGAACTGAATCTTCGTAATCTGCCGAGCATCAGTAGATTTGAAAATTCTCGCCCTAATGGTCAAAGTTTCATCCAAATGGGATTCGATTATCTCTTTCGAATTTTGAACTTCATGCCGGTGGATAAATTGAAGCGACTCGACCTTATATCCCAATTTAGAAGAATGTAGTTCGTCAAAATAAGTATAAGGATTGAAAACCTGCACACTCCCACCTAATTTACCAGTTTCTCTCAGGCCAGAAACCTTGGAATTTAAGCCAGGTATAAACTGATAGAAGACAACAGAGCAATCGTTACCTTCCCGCGAAAGTAATGACATTCTATTCAGCACTGCGCCAGTAAGCCCACCTGCGCCGATATCTGGAATAATTGACAGTATTTTCATGATGACAAGGATCCATTTTCGTTATACGAAAGAAGCCTACGGTAACATGTTATCACCGTAGACTTTCATATCGAGGGTTGGAATGAAAATTATATTTCGAATTTACTCTTTACTGGCAACAGTAGCTCCAAGGAATCGCGAATGAATGCATCCGTTTTTGCGCGCTCTTGGGTGGATTCAGGGGTTGAACCGTCGTTAATGACGATGCAGTCTTTATCGCGTCGCTTGATCACACGTTTCATGCGGTCACGACCATCCGTAGTGGCTGGATCAATGTAGTCGTATTTGATCTGCCCTGGAACGGCATGCCCGGAAGCCAAAGCATAGTTAAAATAGAACGATCCAGAAACCGCGATATCGTTGCTGTCTCTGAATTGCGCTGCTCGTGTTTCCCTAAAAGCATCCTCAAATTCAATTTCGGCCGTCTTAACAACATTTTTATCTAGCGGACTAGGAGTATGGAAAAACTTACGTGAAAATGAGCTGTAACCCCTTGACAGCAGTAAATGCCTGGCGTTCTTTGCCGCCACACTCGATGCATTGTCCGCACCTGAAACTTCAGTGAATTCCACCATCGCCTTCGAGAAGAAAACTTTAGATATTCCATTGCCAAAGAAGAATGCAGAAGGGTCCAACGGTCTTGTGAGAAAAAAATCATCGTTAAAGTACAGGTAATGATCTGCGAGCCCGTTTATTCGATGTAAATTCGATTCAATGGCGTGAGAATTGAAATTCGGCAATCCTGTGCTGTCTGGCCAGATATCTTCGTGGGAGATAATTTCCACTCTTGGATTAGAGGTATCTAACCACTTGGGGACCTGACCGGCAGTGACAATCCAAATTTTTCTGATCCAAGGTGCAAACTGATCGATGGATCGCAAGCTGTATCTGAGTTCATCATGGTCGGCGAATCTGGCATCTGAAACGGCATCGTCAACGAATTGCTGTTCATCCAGCACATTTAGGGCACTCGCTTTTTGGGTCTGCCAAAGTTCATCAGCACCGTCGACCCAGGTATAAACCGCATCAATCTCGAAATCGACGTGAGTAGCAAGTGGGTTTTCCGCTTCGCTGAGAGAACGAACAAAATCCGATTCCCTATGAATTGGATTAGGTAACAAAGTGCAGCATTCATTCCAAAGTGGTGCAATGATAACTTCCTGCACCACTTCTTCCTCTTCAGCCTCACTAGTTAGAGCATCGGTAGGTACGTTCACCGGCAACTGAGATTCTTCCCAAAAGCTAAGAAGTACCCCTTGTGAGGCGCCCGAACGAAAACTAGACGTCGTGTTGTAAGCGACTCGTTCAAAGAGGCGTATAGTATGAAAATGCTTGGACCACTTTAGTTCTCGCACAAGCCGTGGTCCGCCAACAGATTTTCCATCCGGACGAACGAATTGAAAGTACCAGTGTGAGAGTTCATGCGACCCTCGCAATGCCGCAAACAATTGGTATCCATTACCCGCTAGAGTGTGGATATTACTTGCGGCGTTAGACTTCGAGGGAAACCCCCAATGGATCATTCCTGCCTCGTCGAGAATCCGGGATATGCATAATCTGCTTTCTTCCCTAATTTCGGACAAGTTCATTGAGCGTGTTAGCCGAAACAGCATCTGCTCGCCTGCCGAAGGAAGTAACATCAAGTCCGATCGAACGTTGGATTCCCTCAGTTCACGAAGGGATTTCTTTTTTCCCCGTGCTCTGCCAACTTCATCAATACGCGAGTGCACCTCACGTCGAATCTTGTTTCTTAAGCGTTTGACGTTATTCGCAATCATGATGTGAGACTCTTTCCTTCGTCATGTAGTTATAAGTGAGGTCGATGCGTCGGTAGTCTAATTCCTTTGGTCTAGAACTCCGACGACTAGGATACAGCGGCTAGTACACATGTCCACATTTTGCCACGACGTGAGATCTTGTGTTACGGTGCACCAAGATAGTGAAGGGGTAATTTTGTTCGTTCCTTGGCTGCCACTATGCCTGCCTATTGACCGGTTGCCAAGCAAGGCGCCTACCGTGGTCGGTCTGCACGTGCTTTCCTTGTCCTATAGCCCCACCCATAACGAACCGGAGCGGCAGCGCTCGATCACTAAACCCGGAAACGCACTATCAACAAGTGCTACTTGGTATATTTCGGCGCATACTATCGCGGTGAGATGAGTAAGAGGACACCGATGTTCTACGATATGTAACACGTTCCAGCGGGGCTGCAGGTGGCAAGAACCTGAATTCAGTAAGTGTCACGAAGCCACCGGTATCACTCATTGCGCACGGAAAATCGTGGTGCGTTTCTAACGTTTGGCGATGCTCGCACCGCCTCAGACGAACATCGCAAAATATTACAGCAGTCCAACCATGCAAGACCGGTGGTGCGGAAAGAGACCTCATCGAATGCGACTGTTTAGACGGTCACCATCAGTCTTATATAGCGACTAATGGCGACCGTCTGGACAGGCACAGTGTCCAATATGGAATGCACACGAGTGTAAGTATGCTCAAACTCGGTCGGTTCCAATTCCGCTCAATTAGCTATCTTCGTCGGAGTTCTCCCACTGAAGTCTCTATTTGAGACTTAGACACCACCGATTCGATGAATCTAGGATCCGTTCTTCTCCCACGGTGCCGGTATTTGAAAAGTCGACCTCATGAACGTCGTAGCCATCTCAAAGGTCAGCCTCGGATTCGGGTCTTCCTCGGACTCTCCAAAAGTTAAGCAATCAAGCGGCATGTACTTCAACTGTGCTAGTCGACGCAATGTGTCCGCTGCGCCGAGCGGAACAAAACTCACATTCAGTGCTCCCTGGATGTATGTCCCCTGAAGATATCCAAAATACTGTCCTAGCGAGGACAACATCGAGAGATCTGAGGGATTCCTGAATTTGTGTTTTCGCGTAGTTTCCACAGAAGGCGCATATCGAGCCGAGATTTCACGAAGTACCGATGCTCGGTGTGGGTGGGGAGTATGAAGCATTCCTTGAGTGATGGTTACACCGAAATCGTTTTCCAACAAGTCACGGTTGTTCATACCTGCGGCTTCGTGCGGCTCAGCCTGCGACCCTAAATCATTCATTTTAGTAGACGAAGGGAAAAACTTCGCTTGACCGACGGACGTGAAATAGTTCTCGGGGTTCTGGTCCCTCATTAGGAAAACGTCGTCGTTCAGGTAGATGAAATGCTCGGATAGTCCTGGGATGTTATGCAACACGGACTCGATCGAATGAGAATTGAACACAGGCAGAACTGAAGTATCCGGATAAATGTCGCTGTGGTCGACAACAGTTACCTTTTCATGTTCATCCAACCATGCCGGACGTTGTCCGTCCGTCACAATGTAGATGTGACGTATCCATGGTGCATGCTGATGAAGGCTACGCAAGGAGTACCTAAGTTCATCGCGATTTAAGTAGCGAATATCTCCCCCTGCCAGGACACCCGAGAGATTAAGACCAGATGCATCGTTCTTTTTGGCGAGCCACACAGGGTCTTGCCCATCTACCCAAGTGTACACAGCGTCGATGGGAAAAGTGACCTGCGACCACAACGGTAGTTCGTGAAGTGGAGTCCATTGAGCAAACAGCGGGGATGAGAAATCTTCAGCTTTGAGGGTGTCCACTTCGTAGTTAACACGGGGAGCAAGATACAAATTCTCGCGACGATCGTGATGGTCCCAGATTTCAATGGTGACGCCAGCCGCGAAACCGACATGTCGGCGAGTCCCCGAGACGCTGTAATTATGAAATAGGAAGAGCCTCGTAACTTCGCCCCAATTCACTTCATCGTTATCTTGACGCCACGAATATCCGTCATTGTCCAAACGCGTCCGACCAGCGTAGAGACGAACTTCCAAGGAGTTGGGAGCGTGTGTTGAAAGGTACTCAAGTAAGTCATCGCGGTCTTCATTCTTTATAGCCCAGGAAAGTCCTCGACTCGAATTGATCGGTCTGGAAAACAAACCCGAATTTTCAAATAGCTTGGCTAGGCGGCGTCGGTTTTCGATTCTCGCGTTTGCCGGAATCATCCCATGCAAATCAGATGAGATTACTTCCTTTGCTCGTTCTGAATTTGACTCTCTCGTCCCCAATTCAGCCTCACCAAGAACACCAAGCTGGGCAGTTTCCAGATCAGACAAGTTAGGGGAATATTCGTCGCTTGGGACACCGTCGTTGGATTCTTTGGCGGAGAGCTGAGTAATGCTGCGTGCCGACCCACGAGTTTTTGCGAGGTCTTGAAACAATTGATCCCACTGGGTCGCAACGGCTTCAGGGCTGAACCGTGCCAACGACTTCGGCGCCCGTTCACTCATACTTCTTCGCTTGTCTTCGTCCCCGATCAACATACGCAATGCTTCAGCGAATGCACCTACGTCGTTCAATGGGACCAAGTACCCATCTCTGCCGTGCTCAATAATTTCACGAGGACCTGTTTCGCAGTCGAAAGCAACTAGTGGTAATCCAGCCCCTCTAGCCTCCAACAAAACTAAAGGTAGCCCTTCCGAGACCGAAGCCAGGGCGCCGATGGACGCGCGAGCCCATTCGTCCTCTATATTTTCTGTTGGCGGAAAAATTTCGACCTGACGCGCAATCCCTAGATTTCGCGCCATAGTAAAGATCTTGTCTCGATCCGGACCATCACCGAAAATTCGAAGGCGCCATTCAGGATTGGCATCAACAACGCGTGCAAAGGCACGCACCAAGTTCACGAATCCTTTGCCTCGCACGAGACGTCCTGCACTCATTACTACCTTTTGCGTACCACTACTTTGCGGACGTGCAGTCAGGTCCAACGAATTTGGAATAACTTCCATGCGCGGTGCTACTGAAGCCCACTTATTTTCAAGCCATTCGCGATTGCGCTCAGTTAATAACACGAGTGCATCCACGTTTAAACTGTGCCTAAGTAGCGGCTCTGCTGTTACACCACGAGCCATCGTGTTTCGATGTTCTTCTTGCACGATTTTTGTTGTTGCTGGGGAGTAAAGTAAGGCATAAACAGCCAAGGCTGGAGTTGATGCTATCAGCACGTCGTCTTCGCGCTGCGCAAGATAATTCATCACAGCGGTGTCTGTTTCACGACAGAATTGGTTATCCCACTCTTCGGGAATAATCAAACTAGCATTTCCGCTGTCTCCGGCTAAGTCAGTAATGTACTCCACTGTGACGCCGTCGCCGAAGTCAAACCCGGTCTCAGGTAGCCTGTATACGCTGGAGACGGTTACTTCGTACCCACGTGCCGCCATACTCTTTGTTTGGTCGGCGATGGCACGTTCTGTGCCGGCTCGTGCATCTGCGCTCGTCAGTAGATAGTTCAGCTTCATCGGTAGCTTCCTTCTGGGTTAGAAAATTGAGAAATTTCGAGAGCAAGTAATTGGTCCAAGGTCCAATACGGACGAATTCGGTATAGCCGATTTCGCTTTGCCCACGAGGATGTAGCCCTAAAACGGACAGTTTCGCGCGGATTGGCCGTTGAACTACCCCTCCACCCCAGACGTTTGCTTTCCGCTAATTTATCGTCTTCGCTGACGAATAGATCCCAAACAGTCTTTCCTCCATTCAAAGGGATTCGCATGTTCTCCCAAACATCGATATTGATTACGAACCGGCGCCGACTTTCATCACACAAATCTACCGGAACCCTAACAAATTCCTTTTTGTTCTTTCTGTTGCGCAAAACCAATTGATGATCGGAATTCAGAGGAACAGGGGAAACTTCAACGACAACAATTCCCAGTCCAGCATCCAGCGCGACAACAGCCGGGCGCATTTCTTTTTTGGCAAGTGGGCAAAGGAGAATTTTTCCGTCATCAGAATGCCGTAGTTTCCATATGTGTTCCTCTGTCGCACCCTGGTTCTTGGTGCGAATCGGGAATTCTGCCGGAATTGAATTCACTATCTCGAATTCTTGCATTACCCCATTAATAACTACTTGATATTCCTCTGATTTAACCCGGGACAGGTCAATAACCCCGAAAGATAGGTCATCTGAATGAAAATCGGAAAAATCATAATATATCTCACCGCTATCGCTGCTAAGCAGGGATAGCGATTGGATGGGTTTCGACGTCTTCCAATTTAGATAAAATCCACCATCAAAGCTTAAAAACAAATTGAGTTTACTGGACTTAAATTCAAAAAGGCCCTCATTCTTGACTTTCAATCCAGCTGACTCCAATTCGCATTCAATGTAACGATACCTGAACCGTTGAATTTCAGCGGCATGGTGACATTTTTACATTGAGTAAAGCGTCTCAGCTACCAACTTAAATAAAAAGGTAAAAGGTATCTAAACCTGACAGATTTTACTGTACACAGTATACACAATAGAGCAGCTATTCGCAGTTCCGCTACGAAGAGCGCCTCCTGACTCCAAGTTTCTCGGCAATATCGTGCACGACAGTCGCCAAACGATCGTGTATCACCACCCCAATCTTACAGAACGACTTTACGAATCTAGCTAGCAGCAGAGTATCCGGTTGCCGCGGGTATGGAGCACTCGCGCAAGAGTCTGGCCAGCCTCCAAAAAAGACAATTGCACGACTTACGCTTCTTCGAGCGACTTTACGCAATTCTCGATGTTTCGCAGGATATTCTGCTTCTCTTTGTTTTCTCACGGGTGCTTTACCGCTTGTCCTGGCTTAAAGGTGTAAATGCGGTCGACACCCACCGTTCGCCAGTAACGACCGTGCGATATAGTGAACCAAATTCCTGAACGCACGCGCGATACCCCGTAAATGCTCCAACCGGTCGTTCAAAGCCTCGATATGTTCATTGGATCAGCTAGCATTTTCAAAATGCGCGAGGATGTCCGTCTTCGTCCGGCGCGGGGTACCGCAGAGCTTGCGGCCGATAAAACCCTTCGGCACATAAGTACCGATCTCGCTGATTAGCTGTTCCGACTTTCACGGTCCGATCTCAGTCGTGTGCTGCCGGTAGGCATCCACCATCTGCTGATGCACACTCCGCGCTAACTGAGCCAGTTCACGCTCCGGTACCTTGGGCAAGTTCTCAGGGTGGTTTTCTGCTTTTCGGTACTCTAACTCATCCCCGTGGTCAAAGTGCTGCGACAATGATGGGAAGGATCTTCCTTGCTACCGCGCCGAACGTATTGCACATGCTAACCCATCGCCTTAGGGTATCCAGAGCTACAGAACCCAATTTGTCAGCATGGAACGGGTCGAGGACCTGCAGCGCTCGGTCAGCACTTCAACGGCAGATGTTTCGAAGCCGGTGAAACTGTCCATTCCCGCCACTTCACTGCCTAGCTATCTTCGTTTATCTTGTTCACAAAACCAGCTTTTGATTGCGGCTTTGGATCTTCCAGAGATCATGTCCGGCAGTCGCACGGTACCAGTGACATCGCGCACAGCGGTGTGGCCCATTATGACAGTCACGTATTTGTCTCCACATTTGGTATGCCGCCATTCATGATCGTCCATACCTATTAGATAGACGCTACCAAAGCGGGCGGGGTCATCAAATGGCAGGCGTTGACCTTCGGTCAACACAGCCTCGTAAGCGCTATTCCATGTGACACCCACTCACTCGGCCATCCGCAATACGGACTCGTACTGGCAACCCAGGCCGATCGAAGCCCAATGCGGACCGGTGCAGCTGATCTCCTGCCGCGGCCCCACTGCTTACTGGAGGTCTTCACGTCATGCGCGCTGGCAGTTTTGGCATCGGAACCGGCGGTGCTCGAAGGCTAGGACGATGGGTCGCGGCATGGAGGGAGTGCCCCTCTTGGCCGCAGCATCGCACCAAGGATCAAGGGTGGTGACGAGACAGAGAATCTCGGCTTCCGCTGCTCTGAAGTACTGACCGATAGCGGTGAATCCCACACCGTTGCAGCCGCTGAAAGTCGAGAGATTCGCTGGGGTATTGACCGAATGGTGCGCAGTCAAAGTCTTCTGAGATGGGTAGCGTGGTCCTCCCACTCTTCTGGAAAGCCTCGACTTTTCGTGTATTTGCGAATTGCCCCGGATCCAGTGTGTTGGGTTTATGTCGTTACGCTATCAATCCTGAAGAGCTACTTCACCTAGTCGTTCGTTGCTTCCGCGTTAGCATTTTAGCAGAAATACCGACGAGACGGCTGTCAATCGACCATCATCTCGTCGACAATTCGTCCGGTTTCCGTCAATAATTCTGACGTACCGAGCAGCCGGCTGTCGTCACCCCTCACCGCGAATCGTTGAGAGATTAAGCTTCGACTCCCAATAGGACTCGCTGGTCAGCTCACCATAGCCATCACGCCACAGACGAACATTCTCTTCATAGGTTGAGCGCAATCGCAGAGTATTCCGTACTAGGCGAAGAGTTTCGCGCCAGAACCTCTTTTGGTTGCGGCGTACTACGTATGCCTTCGACTGGTCACCATTGAGATACGTGACCTGCTTGGCTCCATAGACCTTGTGGAAGTCATCCCTAAAAGGCGAGGACAAGGTCAGTTCCGAGTCCGAGTCCTTGCCCAACGGCAACAGATGACCATTGAGTGTGGCTAGTAGCAGTGCCCGCACTTTACGTGGCTTCTCGCTGTGTCGCTCTACCGGCCGCTCAACAACTGGCTTCCATGCTTCCTCACGAGTAAGGGCCTTGAGATCTGCGCGACGCCGTGCCATGTCCGCATTCTTGTCAAAGAATTTCGGTCCTCTAAGCACGTCTTCAAACGCGAGGTTGATAGCCGACAGTGTGTCGTAGTGGAATCGCATGACATTGCGCTTGTAGAAACTCAAGACCATCTGCTGCAACTCTAGCCAAGACCGCTGCTTCTCCGGTAGTGACAAATGGTGAACGAGGTGACTTCTGAAGTCCAGGTACCACGTCATTGGCGAGGCCTTGTCAGTGAAATTCTCCTGAACGGATGCGACGCCTGGCAGTGAGACGATGTCAAAGTCATTGACCAACGAGAAGCTCACATCGTCGCCTCGCACGAAGAACGGGAACGGCAAGTGCTGAACCTGGTCAACTGGGAAGGCGAAGAACCACCAACCTGCGTACAGATCTTCAGGAGCCGGCAGCGTAGTTTCGTATTCCATCCGGAATACTTCATCACGGTTGCGAAGATCCAGGCCGTGATACCTCGGCTTGCATCCCAAATCGAATTCAGCGCCGTTCTCCCACAGCTGCCATCGGTGCGAGGCGTTGATCATAGAACCAGCAACGGCAGTCTTTGGATCCTGAGCGTAGGCGAGCAACCACCAGGTGCGGGACAGTGCTTCCATTTGGATGGAAGCATCATCATCCATAAACAGGCAGTGCGTTGCACCAATTTCCCGTGCGCGTAGCAGACCACGAGTAAAGCCGCCGGCGCCACCAAGGTTTTCGTTGGGAATAATCTCAACGCCGTCACCATCTTCAACGTTGAGCGAATTGCCGTTATCCACTACCGTCATCCGAACGTGTTCATTGAGTTCCGAATCAGCAAGGAACTCACGGAATCGCTTGATAGTGTCCTCAACTTCGGCCTCACGCTTGAACGTGGTCACCGAGAGCATAAGGTCTGGGGTACGAATAGGTTCAGCGGTAGTAGCCCAAGCGAAGTCCTCTAGCTCGCCATCTTCCAACGCCATCAGGTCAAAGAACAGCACCGTTTCTTCCGGTGTCTCTTCATCAATGACAACAGGATGGCGGTGCAAACCATCAAGGTTAACAATTTCACTGACAATCTTGTGCCATGACTGATGACGGTCCGCCTGGAAAACCGTCAGCTGGAAACGGCCGCTACCCTGGAGCTGGAGCTCCAGTGGCAGGTTGCCACAAACTCGCTTCCACTTGCCGTAGTTGAATACGTTGTAGTACGTGCCGGTGGAAAGAAGTCCGCCGGGAGCAAATTCAGCCACACCGCGGCTCAGTGAAATGCCTACCGGTCCGAAGACGTGGAAGTGGGCTTCCTGTTCGGTTGATATTCCCGACTGCAGCCAAATCCCAGGCTGTACAGGATAGGCCGTGGCTGATTCACCAACGCTTTGTTCTTCGGTCTGTTCCAGATCTGATGTTGCTGGCGCCGTCATACTTTTATCGCTTTCCTTACCAGTTAGATGATGATTAGCCGTGTCGCTTCAGGATGCTGTCTGCCTCCACGCGCTTAGAGCGTGGAACCAACACGTCCTGGTCATAGTTTCCGACTGCCACGAAGGCGATGAAGACTTCATTTTCCGGAAGATCAACGATGTTGCGGATCTTCTGTTCCTTCTCGACGCCCATCGCCGTATTGAGCAGGCAAGACCCCAATTCCATCTGGGTCAAGCCAAGCAACAGCGACATCATGAACAACCCGCCATCAACAAATGGTTGGTTACGTTCCGGAGCGAAAAGGAATGCATCAAGATCTGCAGTGACCAAGAGCAGTCGTGGCGGGGCGTTGAATCCAAAGAATCCACCTTGTACTTCAAGTAGCTGCTTGATGATTTCTGGATCATCAAACTGGTGGACCCTGGCTCCCTGACGGCTGCAGACCGATGGAGACTGCATGGCAATCTGTACAGCCGTTGCAATCGCTGAGTCGTCTACCGGGGTGTCGGTGAATTCTCGGACGCTACGCCGTCCGTAAACGACGTCCATGAAGGCCCGCTCATCATTAGGAGTTTCGACCGGAACTTCACGCTCCTGCGATGCAGGGAATGCGCCGCCCTCCCCCAGCTGTCCGTTTGCAATGACCTCAAGCGCTTGGGCTGAGAAGAGATTACGGAAGTGCGACACGTCCGTATTTGTCTCCTCGTTTCGGGCAAAGTAGGCCTTCATGACCGATGCGGAGCTTTGAACGATGGTGTCATCGGTCCCCAGCCCGCGTGAGAGCCACGCGTTCATTTCTTTGGCCAAACCTGGAATGGCGACGCGTCCAAAACCGGGACGGAAGTTGCTGTGCGTCAGTCCCTTTTCAATGGCGTGCGCATGGAAGAACATGCGTGCCCGGATCCCGGTAACTGAGTCTGCCGAACGACCGCGAGTGAAGGAGCGTACCTGCTGTTCTACGTCGTGGTTAGCCAAGCGACGGGCCTGCTTCGAGAATCCCTCAACAATGTCTTCCGAGGACTTCTGCGCCGCGGCGTTGGCAGTCGCCGTGGCTTTAGCATCCGCGATCGAGATTTCGTGGACCTGCACGCCTGCCTCAGGGCCGGTGAAGTGCAGGGCTCCGAGCATGATCTGGCTTAGGCCAGGCTCGGCTACGGAGAACTCGAATTCGTCGGTGCGTACATTGCCGGCGTTCGCTGCTACTTCAGCCTTGCCGATCACTCGGAATGATCCCGAGTCTGGGTTGCGCAGGTGAACGTTGATGTTCTTGGTCTGCGTGGTAGGGGCCCACTGAATCTTGATTCGCTTTTTTGCACCGGGAGTCAGTGGCTCTGGCAGGTTGGTCCAGACATGCTTTCCACGAAGTTCTTTGTCCTTACCAACGCTCAACGTCACGCCCTCGGCGCCCTTGTCGATCGACCAAACGTCACTGTTGGCTGCGAAGTCCAGATCTAGAGTCTGGCCTTTGCTGGCTGACTCCGCGGCAGCAACTGCCTTGCCGTTATCCAGTGCAGCCGTTGACTTGACGCTAGGATCTAGGGCCGCCTTGAGCCATTGAAGAGAATTCTTGCGCCCAGTGGTGATGTAGTCGCGGGCCTTAGTGAAATCGATGTCCGTCGTGACGTTTGCGTTGGCGTTTACAGACTCTTGGGTGTCACTCTCGTACACTCGACGAGTGTCGCCGAATCCCAGGGAGGACAGTAGGTTCTTGAACCGGTCTGCCCCGCGCATGTTGTTGTAGATAGATGAGAACGGCTTTTCAAAGATCACAGAGAAGGCGGTTCCATGGAAGCTATCGGTCACTACGTAGCTTGAATCTTTGTAGCCACGTAGGAAGTTTTCTGGTGCGTCGGAGGCAATGATTTCAGCGCGTGGTTCATCTGCCCAGATTTCCTCAGCAGCCTCGCGTCCTTCATCTGGATTACAGATCACCAGGATCTTCTCCAGACCGGTCTTTTCTAGGATGGCCAGCGCGGTTGATTTCTTCTCTGGTGTTGGGTCCAAGAAGAACACTGCCATGTACTGACCTTCAGGCGAGATAGTGGCCTTGGAGGCCAGTTCGTTGTAGTGCTCCTTTTCCAGGAGGAACACCGGATCAACAACAAGATCCGCCTTGACACCAAAAATGTCTTTCGCCGTATTGACGGCATAGTTCTCTCGAACGGAGATGGCTTTGAACTTCTGGAGGTTCTGCGAGTGCTTTTCCACGAAGTCCGGCTTGAACTTGTCGGTTCCCCTGTTTCCGAAGGAGGTGCCGTAGGCCACTCGGTTTCGTTCCGGAGCAACGAAGTCAAGGAAGAGGTCATCGTTGACGCGACCGATTAGTGGGTTCCACAACTGGTCGCTACCGACGACAAAGGTTTGGGCGAGGTTGTTGAGCTGCCCGAGGTTTTTGAAATGCAACTGATCCGTGTACTCGTAGCCGGTGCGGCGGGCGAACTCCATTGACAGGATGTCTTTTGGCCAGCGAACGCGGAAACCGTTGTATCCAAGTGGTTCATGCACCATGAGTACTGAATGCCCCAGACTTTCGATGGCACGGTTCAGACCGTAGTAGGTCAGAATTGATCCGTAATTCTTGCCGTACCACCAGCCGAGGACCGCCACATCAAACTTGCTCTTCGGATCTACCAAGGGAAAATTCCTCATTCCTTGTCTTACTCATCGTGCGTGAACTAGTAGGTCGCCATATCGAACATCCTGCTGTTTCGGACGCTACTGACAGCGTGAAGTCATCTACTAGAGCGATCCGAAACGGACAGTCCGTTGGCCGCGAAAACCCACATTAGCAATAAATCAATTCCGTGACGTTAGATTTTCGGGCGTTCACGTATTTGTTTAAATTAAGTACACCTTGCGTTAACCTTCAATACGGTGACTCTTCACTAGGCGATGAATAAATGACAAATATGGATACAGATTTGTTAGTTGTCGGATCAGGTTTCTTCGGTCTCACCATTGCAGAACGTGCAGCGCAGGCCGGCCTGAAAGTCACAGTCATTGACCGTCGTTCACACATCGGTGGCAACGCCTACAGTGAGCCAGAGCCAGAAACAGGCATCGAAGTACACCGATACGGTGCCCACTTATTCCACACCTCGAACGAACGGGTATGGGAGTACGTCAACCGTTTCACTAGCTTCACCAACTACGTACACCGCGTATACTCGACGCACAACAAGCAGACCTTTGCACTACCGGTAAACCTGCACACCATCAACCAATTCTTTAACGCGGCTTACACCCCAGACGAAGCACGTTCGCTCGTCAGGGAACAAGCCGGCGAATTTGACGTTGACACGGCAAAGAATTTCTACGAAAAGGGCATCGCCCTCGTTGGTCGCCCGCTGTTCGAGGCGTTCTTCGCTCACTACACGGCAAAGCAGTGGCAAACGTCCCCAGAGAAGCTTTCCGGTGACATCGTCAGCCGCCTGCCAGTGCGCTACAACTACGACAACCGCTACTTCAACGACAAGTATGAGGGCCTGCCGGTTGATGGTTACACCGCGTGGATTGAACGCATGGCTGACCACCCGAATATCACGGTTCATTTGAACACTGACTTCTTCGACTCCACCCAGCCGTTCAATAAGGATGACCTAGCAGGTCGAATTCCGATTGTCTACACCGGACCTATCGACCGCTACTTCAACTACAGCGAAGGTGAGCTCTCGTGGCGAACCCTTGATTTTGAGGAAGAAGTTGTCAACGTCGGGGACTACCAGGGCACACCGGTGATGAATTACCCGGATGCGGACGTCAACTTCACGCGCATTCACGAGTTCAAGCACTTCCACCCGGAACGCAAAGACAGCTACCCCACGGACAAGACCGTGATCATGCGTGAATTCTCTCGCTTCGCGACCAAGGACGATGAGCCGTACTACCCGGTGAATACCCCTGAAGACCGCAGCGGCCTTCTGGCATACCGCGAGCTAGCCAAGCAAGAAGAGAATGTGTTCTTCGGTGGACGTCTTGGTACCTACCAGTACCTAGACATGCACATGGCTATCGGTTCGGCCCTGTCAATGTGGGACAACCAGATCTCCAAGATTGCGGAGCAAGTGAAAGCCTCCGTCTAAGACGAAGCAAAGAAATTGATGTGCCGTGCCCGTTGCTGAGCAACGGGCACGGCCCATCTTTCACTATTTCTACCGACGAGAACCGCTACAGCGCTCAAGTTGGAGGAAACAGCACACTATTCGTTGGTAACTGGACATTCTTGCGTAGCTACGCGCACTGAACTGACAACGACATAGAGGACAAAACAGTCGTGATACTCACTGGAAAGTGTGCAACCACCACCGTCATCGATGTAACGCGGGTGTCTTTCATTGTGCCGTTGTTCTTAGTTAGATCGCCGGCCCCAGCTTCAGGCTAACGAGCTCTCACGCCAGCTGCATGCAGGGGCGCCATTGGTTTCCAAGCTTTATCCACTTCAATTTTCCGACCGTCGCGTAAACCCCTGAAGAGATTGGACGTACCACGGACAGTTCTTTCCACCAGTACGAGGCGAAGAATTTCCTTCGCGAATGTAAGGGCTGTTCCGAGGCCAAAGTGAACGGGATGAAGTAGCCCATGGGCGCGATAGTACTGTTTCAAAATCGCTCGGTTGCGCATGATGTAGTACCGATAGCCATTGCTTGAAGCGTTAAAGTGGCGGATCCCCAGATCCAACTGCTGAATATCGCGAGTGCGTTTGAGGACAAACTCGTTGACGATGACCGCGGTGGTGATTCGCGAAGCCAGCCAGCCGTACAATTGGTCATCCCAATAAATGAAGAAACGCGGGTCCGGCAACCCGATATGGCGAACAACGTCGCGATGAATGAACATTCCTTCGAAACATCCCGAGTTCATCTCACGATATCCAGTGATATCAAAGTCGCTTGGAGCAAACGGAATCGGAATCGCCAGCCTGTCAGAGATCCGGTACTGCCAGTAGAACTCGCTGCCATCGTAGTCGTACCGACGTCCTTGAATGACTTTGAACCGCGAAGCCCACTTACCAAGCCGACCCAGAGCATCCGGGATGACTTCAACGTCATCATCCATCATCCAAATCCATGAGACACCTAGCTCATAGGCCTTCTTCACACCGTGGTGGAACCCACCTGATCCTCCGGTATTGGTAGGAAGCTTTTCATAGATCACCTCGGGCGCTAACACTTCGCGGTACTTGGCGACTACTTCATGGGTGTCATCGGCGGAGTCGTTGTCAACGATAACCACGTGTCCGGGCGCTGGAACCATCGTGTTAATGCTCGCAAGAAGACCATCAAGCAGATGCGATCGGTTGTAGGTAACAATCACGATCGCTGTGTCGGAAGCGGAAAAATCCTTCGCTTCTTGCACCATGTGGTCTTTGGATTCAGAATTCATATCAAATCCACATTATCGTACCAATAAGTTGTCAGCCATTCATGGTTTCAATTTTGGAAAATGATAACCTAAATTCTATCGTTTATTTACCGTTTGTTCACCCGCGACAAACCGAATATTCACTTCGCCAATTTCATCGATGGGCTAGCCCATCAATGTCGCCCGACGGGCCGGACCTTCGGGGCGCTAATGATGCTCTGAGTCACCTGCAAGAAGAACAGGCACGCACCCAGCCTCGCTGGCTTCACATTGAACCGAGCAATTGCCGCCCCATTGAGTAGTCGCAGAGGCAACCTACCCTCTACTTTTACTTGTATTGGCGCACACTATCGTTTTCTACTGTCGTCAAGTCTTTCCCAATGGGATGATCATTTGATGGGGAATATGACGAGCAATCGCACAGTCGTGGTGGCGCATTCAGGCTCTGAACTGTACGGATCAGACCGAATGCTCCTTGAAGACGTCAAAGGACTTCTACGCGGAGGGTGGGCTGTGACGGTCGCTCTTCCAAGCGATGGACCGCTCGTCGAGGCTCTCAAGGATGCCGGAGCAAAGGTCACCTTATGCACAACGCCGGTGCTGAGAAAATCCATTTTTACGCCTAGAGGGGCTTTAGGCTTCGCCAAAGACTGTCTGGGAGGCGCACGTCAGACCCACTCACTTCTCAGAGACGTCAAACCGTCGGCCGTCTTGGTGAATACCATTACCATCCCCCTGTGGGTTACCCTCGCATCGGTTACCGGGCACAAAGTCGCGTTGCACGTACACGAGTCTGAACGACAGGCGCCGGCCCCAATGCGGTTAGCACTATCTCTGCCTGGGACCTTGGCACGTCGGATCATCACTAATAGCCGTTGGACCACTGAATCGTACTGTGAGTACATCCCTTGGGCAAAGAAGAAAAGCAAAATCATCTTTAACGGTGTCGGTGGGCCTGCCAATCCTACGCCACCACGCCCGGAGCTATCCGGTCCAGTGAAGCTGCTTTATGTAGGGCGCCTATCTGAGCGCAAGGGTCTAATGGTTCTCCTCAACGCGGTTGAAATTTTGCAGCGTCGTGACATCAATCTAGAACTCTCGTTAGTCGGGTCGATATTCGCTGGATACGAAGCATTCGAAAGAGAACTCAATGAACGCATCGGTTCTCTCCCCCGCCCTGATCAAGTAAAACGCCATGGCTTCCAGCCAGAAGTCTGGTCTTACTATGCGGAAGCTGATATTTCCATCGTCCCTTCGCTAGCTGAGGAGTCCTTCGGCAATACGGCCGTTGAAGGAGTGCTGGCGAACTGTCCGGTTATCGTCTCAAGCATCGGCGGTCTCAAAGAGGCGGTCACGCCATATGCCAGCGCCATTTCAGTGACCCCTGGAGAGCCAGAAGAACTAGCAGAGGCAATCGAAATCATCATCAATGAGTGGCCTGCCTACAGTTCGGCAGCCATTAGGTCAGCCACTCAGGCTCACCGACTACACGACCCTGAAAAATTTGGAGAGAAAATCGATTCGGTCCTCAAGACAATGGTCGACCGACCAGCCGCGTCAATCAGTCACTCGACTGCGCCCTAGAGCGACTACGCCCGCTCTACACGGATACGCTTAAAGTCCACCGCATAGCTCGCGGGAATGAGGGTCAATAGATTCATGTACCCAACGTGAAGTTCTTCAGGAATCAGAGTAACCATGATTGATTGATCCAGTCTGATTCTCAGTTCACTCGAAGTCGAGGTAAGTTCCACCTCGCTCCACTCGCCAGCGGCCGGTGGAATCCATTGTGACCGAGATAGTTGCTGAGGACTCGTTCCGTCTGCACGCCAGAGGGATATCTCGCCATTCGTTTCGAACTGCAAATGGTACCCATCGCTTTGTGAGCTCTCGAAAGCGCGATACGGACCATCAGTATGCAATCCAATGGCTACCCCGCCACCTGATTCTGCAGTCCACGCGTTGGCCAACGAAATGCAAATGTCACTCTCCATCCCCTGCCATTGCTCGCGCCATCGATCCTACGACATAGCTGGCTTTGTGCTGATCCGAAAGTCTGAGGATACCTTCGGCGGGGATAAATTCTGGCTGAGAACGCCATGTCAGGACATCAGGCAAGTCACCATCGGTCCTGCACCCCGATTCAAACTCATCAGTGACCATGTCCAAAGAATCGATAGCACTCGTGACGTAGGGATAATTTGAACACATCATGACCTGGACGCCTTGTTCCAGCAGCGTGTCGCGCTGACTTCTGGTGTGCACCTTCCAGCAAATGACGGGCAAGCCAGTAGACACCGCACGGCTGATGGTCTTAGGGTCCGCAGAGTCGTATATGCCAATGGCATCAAAAGCAGTTGCCAACGGCTCAATGTCCGCGAATACCTCCGGAGCGAAATACCCCCATGTTTTGAAACCAGCTTGAGACGCCACGGTGTGGGTCGAGGCCATTGCTGGTTGCTTCCACACAATTGGATCATCGGGGGCAGATGAGCCTTCTAACAGTTCGATTAGATCCGTGGCATGCTTACCACTCTTGTCTTCAATAAATAAGACAGCCTTCCCGCCCACAACGCTTAGGGCTTCGGTCAGTGATGGGATCAGTTCTAAAGGTGTGCTCGGACCAAGCCAAGCTCGTGCGTCATTACGTACCTTTTGCAGTTGCTCCCAGCTGATATCGCTGATCTCCTGGGAGACTCCGCAAGGCCGTTGAAGGTTCGAGTCGTGATGACAAACGAAGTATCCGTCGCGAGTTCGATGTACATAGATTTCGATTGCACGTGCGCCGTGAGCGATGGCTTGCCGATAGGCATGCAGCGTGTGTTCTGTCCAGTTATCCCCTGAACCTCTATGTGCAATGTAGAAGTGATCGCTTGCTAGTAGTTCCCCGGCGCTCATGGGCATGGGACGGAGTTCTTCCAGCTGCATCTGATCAGAGCAGTTCACCATAATCAGAGACGCTCCAGCCATCGCTAGAAATGTCCGCCGGCTCAATCGCGCCGCATGCGGATCCACAGTCTTCACTGCTGCTCCTTTAAATTCATGCCCGCCATACATAAGGGCATGGCGGGCATGAAATCGCTCGGTCGTTACTGACCGATAACGGATAGGTTATCGAACTCAGCGGTGACTGGAGCATTGGCGGTTGAACCTGAGAGGTACAGCCTCAAACCAACTCCCCCTGCCACTTGTAGTTCAGATGCAGCGTCGCTGGCATTGACTTGCCATTCCTCCGGCTCTACCGAGGCAGCGTCCCACACCTTGGCGGATAGTTGGGTGGGATTCGTTCCGGTGACAGAGAACTTGAGTTTGACTTCACTTCCGGCTTGATAACCAAAGCCCGCCAAGTTTTTCGTCACCAGCACTGTTTCTGATCCGGCTATGGCACGAACTAGTTGAATCCGTACATCTCCTGTAGCCAGAAACTGGCTCTTCAGGTAGTACTGATTTGCACTATTCAAGTACCTCGGCGAGAACGAAACATATGTGCCACCACCTGTCGGCTTCTTATCCAGTCGGGTAGCAACCGTAGCAACGGTGCTCGTGGAATCGGTGGAAGGCAAATAGATACCTGGCCCCGAACCGGCGTTTGGTCCTATGAGCTGTCCTGCTCCCCCAGCGACGTTGGCCGTTGCTGAACTACTCGTCCTGGTCCAAGTACCTCCCACGTCTGCGGCCCCCCAGTTGCCAGTCACGGTTCGGTCAAATGCATCCGCTGCGACTGGACCCTGCGGGATCGATACAGTGACCGAGTGGGCCTTAGTATCGGTGAGTCCAGCCGGGTCGCTGACTTCCACGGTGATGGTGTACTCGCCGGGTTCGGTGTACGTGAATTCTTGGTCGTTGGTGCCGTCGATCCAATCGCTGCCGTTCCCAAACGACCACCGGTAAGTAAGTTCATCCCCATCGGGATCTGAACTCTTTTCGGCATCAACGGTGACCTTGAGACCTTGAATATTTGAAATATCAAAATCTGCCGTCGGAGCCTGATTCGGTGCCGGTGGAGGCGGGATTACCACGGACTTGGACGTTGAGTCCGTAGCCCCGGCTGAATCAGTCACGGTCAGCTTGATCAGATAGGTTCCTGGGTCAGCAAAGGTGTGGTTCGCGGTAGCCTCGGTTGATGTTTGACCATCACCAAAATCCCACGCATAACTAGCGATGGAACCATCAGGATCCGACGACCCGGATGCATCGACGGTGACCTTTAAACCATCTACCTCGTGACTGAATGCAGCCGTAGGGCTAACATTGGCTGGTTTGCCTGTTCCTGATTGATAGTGATTCAAGACCTTTTCAGCACTGAGTTGAGTGTCATAAATGGCGACCTCGTCAAGGAGCCCTGCGAAACCGCTGCTTGGAGCTGAGCTCCAGCCGCTGACGCTATCCTTGCCCAGCCTCCAGAAACCATCGAGCTCCAGCGCAGACGTTGTGCTGGATCGTGAGGAGACTTGCTCACCATCAACATAGAGCCTCATACCTCCAGCGCCCAAGCTAGAAACTACGTGGTGCCACTTGTTGTCTGTGTAAGTGGACGAAGAGGTAATGACCCTTTTGGTACCGCGTTCGGTCACACCAAAGGACAGCCGTCCCGAGGAGTTAAGGTACGTTACCCGGTCGTGGTCAGTCGAGTTGACGCCAAGTCCGTTGCCATAGCCAATCAACCGTCCACGCTGCGTCGAGCTGGCTTTGAACCACAGCTCCGTCGAGAACTCTTGTGGCCGTTTCCAACGGACAGCATCTGCAGCAGTACCGTTGCCTAGATTCAGGCTCTTCCCGTTGCCACCCGTAATTGCATTGGTGGTACTGATACTCGAGTTTCCAGAAAGCACTAGGTCTTCGCTTCCGACGGCATCAACGACCGTCCCTGAATCTACTGATCCAATTGGCCAATAGGTTTTTGGCCGGTCTGCTTTAATGACCTTTTCGTAGGCAGTGTCAGCAACAGTAGCATCCGCGACTTGAATGCTTTCCGTAGTGCTACGCGCATCTCGATTCGTCGGGTCCACCACGATGATTCGGTAGGTGTGAGTGCTTCCTGGCTCCACATCCTTGTCAACATAGGACATGCCCTTGCGCGCCCAAAAAGTTGAGTCAGCTGTCGCCGTGTGGATTGGGTCATTGATCGCTCCGTCACGGATGACTTTGTAAGTCAGCGTCCTATTATCCATGTCGGAAGCCGTCTGCCAACGAATCCTTACTTCACCCGCGGTTGTCGACGTGAGAGTTGGGACAAAATCAGTTCCGGTAGGTGACGGTCCGCGCAAATTCGGCGCGTTGTTTTTGGTGGCGAAGCGCACCAGACCTTGCTGGTCCTTGAAATTGACTCGTTGGAATTCACCACCATAGACAATGTAGTCATTGTTGCCAGTGACGTTCCAAGGACCCTGACCTTGGCCAGTGTAAGTACCAGCACTGATGGACGGGAACCACGTCTGTAGCTGCGGATGTGGCAGTCCCTCGTAGTTTGTGTAGCCATGAATTTCGCGACTAATCCTTCCAGCGATTGCCTTGCTGAAGGAGATCGCGCGGTTGTAGGCCCAATCAGGTTCTTGAGCGAATCCTTCAACGTTTCCGCAATAGTGTGGATGGCCGGCGACGTAGATGTTGTCTCCCGCAGAATGCACCGAATAGGTGTCACCGTGACAGTCCTCCACCCAACGCGTTTCGAGATCCTCCCACTTGATGGCCACTACCCCTTCCAGGGTGCTCTCGCGCCCGTAGGTGTAGCCACTGGCGTAGAACGTGTCGGAATCTGAAGCGATGGAGGTGATTGATCCGGTGCTTCCTCCATTGCGAATGTAGGACGCTGCTGGATAGGCATATTTTTGACTCGTTGTGGTGTCAACTATCGCCAAACCATTGGCATTCTCAGCAGTTGAATTCACCTGCTGGAATTTTCCGCCCATGGCCAATTTGGTACCGTCCGGAGACAGCGCTAGCGAGTCAACTTGTCCGCCGCCAACCACTGGGCGGAATGCAAGCAGTGCCCCATCATTGGCACGCAGCGCTGCGACTTCTTCCCTCCACGCAGTACCTAACCTGAAGAATGAACCGCCTAAATAGACTGTGCTATTGGTGGCGACAATGGCTCGTACCGAGTTGGAAGGCTGCGGGTCGAAATTCGCGATCCTTTCTCCTGTACTCGGGTCAAGAGCCACCATTCTGGTCGCCGCTTCTCCGTCGAGTGTCGTGAAGTCTCCCCCGACATAAAGCCGGCTGCCATCTGGGGACGCCGCGAGCGACAATACTTGCGCGTTGAAAGCCGGAGCGAAGCCAGTGATCAAATCCCCAGTGCGGATGTCGTAGGCCAAGAGATTTTGGCGTTCGACGGTTTCGGTACCGGCAGCTGCACCGGCAGGGCGGGCAGTGTTGAAGCTACCACCGGCATAAACCGTGTTACCGATCACTACTTGTTTCCATACCACACCGTCTATTTGAACTGTCGGCAAGGCATCTGCAGTGACCGTCGGCGAGGTCAACGGATCGGTTGGAACGCTAGGCGATGAGTCGGCGCTCGCTGCCGGAGTTCCCATGACAGTTGCGGCAACAGCCAGAGCGAATACCGAAAGGATCGACAGGCTTCGGTGGCGAAGTCCTCGGACTGGGGTCCTGGTCATCGCGACACCTCACCTTTGAGTTGCTGAATTTCTTCGGTTGCCCCAGTCTCAAATTCCACGAGTACTTTCTTGTTGTTCTTTTTCGGCGCAGCGAAGAGGTAAGTTGCCGTGATGCTGTCTCCAGCCTTGATTTCCAGAGGCAGTGGGGCACTACGATCATCGGTCAACAATGACGCAGGCTCCTTTTGTTTTCCGTAGAAAAGACGCAGCTGAGCCACGCTCAGATCCAACTCACTATCCGATTTGTTGTTTAGTCGAATTTCGACCAGTGTGGCCGGCCCGGCGATTTCTCCGATTCCTTGTGCTTCAGAAGTGGTGCTCTTGATCTGTGAGATGCGCATTTGGGTTTGTGGACCGGCATCTACGGCTTGGTCAAGATTGACTTCATCAGCGATGGCGGGATCATCATCGCCGGCTTGAGCATCTGCTGCGACGGATCGCCCATTTTTCGTTTTCTTCCATGCAGTCTTCTTCCGAAGCGTGGACTCCGACGACTTTGATGCCTGTTCTGCGGGCTTTACTTGGCCGTCACTGTTCGCACTGGCTGAGCTCTCAGCCTCCTGCGCGACTGCTGATTCGGCGGGATCAGAAAGCGGCTGATCTTCCGGAGCAATGTTGCTCTGGACCACTGGAACGATGGCTTCGGCCTGCGTAGTTTGTGTTCCTGGATTTCCTGTGCAGGAAACCATAGCCAGTCCAACAAAGACCGTCAGTAGTGTCTTTGTCGCTTGCGACCGATTCATTTTGTGCCTGGATTCTCGATTAGGCCTGGCGGGCCTGGTCCGAAGGTGCTGATAATTGCGCGAGAGCAATCCTGAGCTTGGTGCTAGAGGTGTGCATTGTGTAAGGGAAGTATTCAACCTTGACCCCGACAGTTTTGAATTGCTTCTCCAGCTCTATCCCCTTAGGGGTGTTCTTCCAATCATCACCTTTGAAGAACACATCAAATCCAACTTCTTGCCACGTTTTCAGTCGGCTTGAGTGATACTCCAGAACCGCTTGGTCAACGAAGTTGATGGAAGAGACTATTTCGAGCCTCTCATCTTCCGAAATTATTGGGCGTCGCCCTTTGGTTTCTAAGAGTCTGTCGTCACTGACGACACCTGCAATCAGGTGATCGCACCTGCTTTTAGCTTGTCTCAGAATGTTCAGGTGCCCGACGTGAAAAAGGTCAAAGGCGCCCGCAGCGTACCCGATGATCATGTTGTTCCCCATGTGTTTTGAGAATCGCTAGCGATTCGTTTGCGAGTGAAATCCGGCCATCCCCATAGCCGAACGGTGGTGGTGTATACAGGCTTCCTACTAGTTATGAAGCGCGTACACGCCGCTCTTGCGATGATTCAACGCCGACTTGTAGGTCCTTCATCTTGCGGCGTTGAACCAGATCTTGGCAGAGTTGACCATAAGCGTCGGCCACATCTGCCCAGTTGTATGCTTTGGAGCGTTCCTGGGCCTTGTTGCCTCGACCCATCACCGATGCAATATCTGCTTCGGTACGGTCAAAGAGGGTAGCCGCAGCATCGGCAGTGCCAAAGTATTCGCCGGCGTCCAAGGCGACTTCCCGGTTAAAATTCACGTCGAAGGCATTGATTGCGGTGCCTGCGCCTAGTGCGCGGAGCAACGATGGATTAGTTCCTCCGACCGAATGTCCATGCCAGTAAGCCAACGCGTGAGCATACAATTCGTCGAGTAGTTCCTGGTCCCAAACTCCCCCCAGGAAGACGACATTCTCATTGGCTACGCCTCGAACTTCCTGGGTGTACTGCTCCGCGTACGGAGCAGAGCCAACCACCACCAGTGGCAATTGCGCGTTCGACTGTCCGTAGCCTTGCACGATCATGTCAACGTGGTTTTCTGGTTCAAACCGTGCGACAATCAAATGGTACTTTTTGGACTCTAATCCCAATTCAGCAAGGCGAGTTGCCTTTGCCGATTCGAGTTGTGGTGCCCCGTAAGTTATGAGTCGTGTCGCCCGTCCGAACTTGCTCGCGTAGTAATCAGCGATCCCCTTGGCATCGGCGATAAGTTCGCTGCTCCACCAGACCGCTAGCCGTTCACAGATCAGGTAGTATCGCTGACCGGTCGGCCCCCACTTTGAGCGCTTCCATTCCAGTCCATCCACGTGTGTGGCGAAGGGAATACCGGCCAGTCCGAGGATTGGAAGCATCGGAGCATTGGCAGCGTTAAAGACAATTGCCACATCGGGACGACGGACTGCTGCATGCAACACCGACAAAGCCGTATGGCTAAGGGTTTCCAAGCTTCGCCGGCGCATGGCTGGCAAATGCACCAATCTCATGCCAAGGTATGCCTTCCGGCGCTCTTCCTTGGCTACCCCACGGCAATAGACGGTGACATCATGGCCTTCTTCTGCCAAGCGACGTCCCACTTCTTCTATCGCGGTTTCAAATCCGCCATACCGTGCCGGAACTCCCCTAGTGCCAATCAGCGCGATTTTCAATTTGGCGCGCGAATTCGGCCTATCCGTATGTTGCATTGCGTCCCCCATAGACTCAACGAGAAATTCCGGTGTCATCACCCGGTATTACGTTGGACTACTCCTACGTACTGGTACCGAGCTTAGATTCCGTTCTGGGAAGAAGCACGAGTGCAGCGCTACGCTATTTACGCAATTACTACCTATCAGAATTTCTTGAATACTCGAATCTCACTTATTCGTTTTCTGAAGTCGGATGGGAGACACTTGTGATTGAGGTGAACACCATGTTGGACAGCTAATTAGAACCATGTCATCATGGTGCAGGGAGTTCGCGTCCCTATCATCGACTTCTATTTTTGACCGAGACTGTCTGTTTTGCTGGGGAGCACGGACTATGCTCCGAGGATCCATTGCAGCAACTTGCGCCTAATACCACCATGTCCCAGCACACCACAGCCAGACGGCCATTCTCGCCCTCTCGCCGCACAGCAACCTATACGCTAGCGGCAGTGTGTGCGGTACTCGCCGGCACCCTAGCGCCGGTCACCGCCGAAGCTGCAACCACCACCTTTGTTGCCGATTCAATGAATCGTCAGGTAACCAGCGGTTGGGGAACTTCCTCCAACGGCACCGCCTACTCAACCAACGTCGGTGATGCGTTCTCAGTGAACGGCGCTCAGGGTCTGATGAAGCTTGTTCCTGGCAAGCAGCGATACGCCGCCACAGCAGTCAAAGCCTCCGATGTTCAATCCGGCGTTGATGTCTCCTTCGATTCATTGCCTAGCGCCGGATCCACCTACGCTCAGTTTGGCGCCCGCCATTCCCCAACCGGTGAGTACACCACATCTCTCCGACTTGAATCTAGTGGCCGACTCTCCGTAGAAATCTCGCGCACCGTCAGCGGAACCAAGAACGTTCTTGCCTCAAAGGTCATCAGCCAGGCGGCCAAACCGGGAATGGCCTACCACGTAGATTTCCAGGTCACCGGTACCACCACCGTTGTGCTGAAAGCTCGTGCCTACGCTGCCGGAACCAGTGCACCATCATGGCAGGTTCAGGCACAGGACACCTCAACAACACGGATCGCAACCCAGGGCAACCTCGTTCTCGGCGGGTACCTATCAAGTTCCGCCACCACGAACTCAGGGCTGCACTTCGATAACTTCGTGGCGAGCTCAGCCACGGCTTCCGAATTCACCCCGCCTCCATTGCCAAGTCCTGCACCGGTTGCACCCATCGCGCCAATGCCAGAAGAAAATGCTGCTCCAGCTATCCCCTCTTCGGCACTTTACGTCTCACCCACTGGTAGCGACGCATCGACAGGTACCGCTTCGGCTCCGTTGAAGACCATTTCCAAAGCCATCGCCAAAGCAACTAATGGACAAACCATCGTCGTGCGCGGTGGTAGCTACCACGAATCCGTAACTATTCCTTCCGGCAAAACCGTGCATCTACGCCAGTACTCCGGTGAAACCGTTTGGTTGGACGGTTCAAGCGCCGTCACTGGGTTCACCGCTTCGGGGGCAGCTTGGGTGAAGTCAGGCTGGAACTACGATTTTGACACCAGCCCTACCTATACCCGTGGAGCTAAAGACAACACTGCGGAAGGCTGGGGTTTCATCAACCCTTCCTACCCGATGGCCGCCCACCCCGACCAGGTATGGATCGATGGAGCCCGCCAGATCCAAGTAGCGTCCCTCTCCCAGCTTAAGGCCGGAACCTTCTACGTGGACCGGACCAACGACAAGCTGTACTTGGGAACCAACCCGAGCGGAAAATCGGTACGCGCCAGCACTTTGGTCAAGGCCCTGAGTATCCGCGGCGATCAATCGAGTGTCTCCGGAATCAACGTACGCAAGTACGCTCCATCCGTCCCAGACATGGGTGCCGTCACGGCCGAGAAACCGGGCATCAAACTAGAGAATCTAACCATTGAAGATTCTGCGACAACCGGGCTGAATATCAGTGCAGTGAAGAACTCGGTCTACAACGTGAAGATATTGCGCAGTGGCATGCTTGGCATGAATGCAACCTACGCCGATGGCTTGGTCGTCAACAAGTTGACCGCCACTGGCAATAACATCGAGCGTTTCAACACTTCACCGGTCTCGGGTGGCGCCAAAATCGCCCGTTCGCGTGACATCACGGTGAAAAACTCCACGTTCAATAACAACTACGGTCCAGGCCTATGGCTCGATGAATCCGCGTACGACTCGAAGATCGTCAACAATGACATGATTGGCAATTCGGGACATGGTCTTTCACTAGAAATCTCGGCCAAATCCGTTATTGCCAACAACCGCATCGTCAATAACGCCGGGTTCGGCATCAAGCTGAACAACAGTAGCGACGTCTCCATCTGGAACAACACGATCAGCGGCAAGAATCGAGTACTGAATATCGTCCAAGATGCGCGGCGAGCTGCCAACAAGTCTGATCCTGGCCACGACCCACGCCAGCCATTCCCGGACAGCACCATGACGTGGATCAACAAGAACATTCAGATCAAAAACAACGTCCTGTCGAATACCGGCGGTGGCAATGCGATTGTTGCGGTAGAAGACTACTCTGGCACCTACAACGCAGAGCAAATGAACATATCCCTCGCTTCAAATGCCTACCACCGAACTTCTTCCACCAATCCACAGTGGTCAATGGTGTGGTCACGTGGCGCGGGTAATCCTTCGGTCTACACCACTTTGGCTGCTTTCACCTCTGCCAAGGCCCAAGACAAGAATTCCTTTGAGTTAACCGCCGCTGCGGTCTTGACCGATAGCAATGATCCGAATTCGGCTGTCACCAGCCGGCATGGTTCTGCAACTGCCTTGCCAAGCAATATTGCTACTCTGACCGGCCAAACCGCAGGTAGCCGGCGCATCGGAAACTACCCACGCTAGGTCTGCGACCTCGCTAACAAAGCCCTGGGGTGGAAAACAGATTCTGTTTTCCACCCCAGGGCTTTGCCACATCATGAAAATCTTGGTGCACTGTTGGGCTGCTTGAGCAACGAAGAATTGTCCCAATCAAATGCCTCTGACTTACTGACCGGTTCGAGCATCAATGCGATCACCAGAAAGGACAAGAACAGCGCTCCTGCATCCAGCAGTCCGTTCTCCATAACGCTGCGGATCAGTAGGAAAGCAATGAGAGGCAAGAGTAAACTCCGTAGCTTCTTGCTTGTTATCGCCGAATGGATTGTTGCAATAACCCAGATGCCTATCAGCGCAGTACCAATAATCCCAGTCTGAGCCAAGAGGGAGATCCACGATGAGTCAAAAACTTGTTCATCCCAGTACTGACCTTGCACGGCAATGGTCTTCTGACTCATTCCTGCACCGATCCACCGTTGCCATGAATCAATCGGTAGGTTCAGCACCACGGACCAACTGATGGTTCGAGAATTCAGGGTCATGACCGAGGCACTATCTTCTCGGGCCATCATGTGTTGAATAATTGACGTTGCAAAAATCAGATAGGACGCGATCGGTAGCGTGATCAGCCCAGCAACAATCGTTTGTACAGGTAGTTTGCGTAACATCAAAAGCATCATCACCGCGGCTACTGCCGCGGCGAAAAGGGCAGTTCGTGACTCGGAAAGCAGGAGAATTCCGCTCAGGACCCCGAGCGCGACAATGTGCCACCAGCGCACCTGTGCACGCAGAGCCTGGTGGAACAACACGAGAGCCGGAAATCCTGAGAGCAGCGCAATCTCATTGGGGCTCAATGGAGGGATACCGCCGGAAAGCCGCCCGGCTGCGCCGCCAAGCGCCAACCCACTGATCGCACTGACCATCCCGACCGTAGCCATGCCAATGCACAAGCTACTCACCACTTGTTCGGCGGGAAAAATCCGCATGATCAACAAAATCGTTGTCGCGAGCATGGTCATGCGGATGGCGATAATTGCTGAAGCCATCAGATTGCCTTCGGCGAGCGCCCCAACAATACTCAACGCAAGCGTCGGCGCCACAAGCATGATGCTCCTGACTCCTACGAGCTGGCGTTCACTACTCCAGAGGTTGAGCAGGACGACCCAGCAGAGAATCGAGGACTGTAGGAGTGCCTTGAGGATCACGACACTGTCTACACCGCCGGTAAACAATGCCCCTTGACGCCAAGCAACCACGCTAAAGACCAGCAGGATCCACATGAGAGTCAGCTGCCATTGACGCGGGATGCGTTGCGTTCTGCGTCCGCGACGGTGAAGGCGAGGCTCCCACGGCGGACTGATCACCAGTTGCATACTTACCGCCCGCGTCTACGCTGGAAGATGTGAGGCTTCTTTACGATCAGCAGCCCAGTCGCTCCGATTCGTACGGCATTAAGTTCCTCCAACGAGCGACGCACCTGATGATAGGTTGTGCGGCGTTCGCGGCATGCAACCATCACACAGTCACTGTGAAGCGCAATGGCTGTGGCGTCAACAGGGTAGCCATCGAGGCTCGCAACAAAAATCGCCACGTCGAACTCTGCTTCAAGAGAAGACATGACAGCTTCTAGCCGTGAAAACACATCATACTTGCGCAGTGATTCTTGTCTGGGCCCCGCTGGGACGTACGCCATGGGCACCGAATCGATGCGCAGAACGGCATCGTTGAGTTCATTGCTACCATCCAGAACCTGAGTTAGCCCAATTGGCTCGGCACCAGCTGTATCCACCGGCGCCATCGATTCGTCAGCCTGAACAACGACTGCTCGTTTACCGGCCGCTGCAAGAGTCTGTGCCAGCTCTTGCCCGTCGATAACAGTATCGGTACGAGTGCTCAGCACAAGGATGCGTCGTGGCATTCTGCCATCGTTGGCCATCAACAGGTTGGAAACCAGGTGGCGGTATCCGAGACGAGAGCTGGATACATGATTACTGCGCTCATTTATGAGCAAGGGATTCACCGTGCCCAAGACCCGCAGGTTCAACTGCCGTTCGGCGTCCCGTCCTCGCAGAATTCTCGGATCGAGCTTGTGCAGCACCATGGCCAGGAGCAGACCGAGGCTAAGTCCCGAAACCAGGCCGAGGGCCAAGTTAACACTCTTTCGCGGAGCACTGGCAAAAGCTGGCTCGGCGGCCGGAACTGATAGGTCAGCCTTGACCGCTAGCGCTTTTGGATCCGTATTTTCCAACTTGCCAATCGAGTCAGCCAAGAGTCGGGCTGCCGTATTCGCGATGTCAGCAGCCTCCGACGCTTTAGGGGCGTTGGCTGTGACGGTCAGCAGTACTGTGTCAGTCGGGTTGGTAGCCGTCAGGTTTGCCTTGACCTCTTGGAAGCTACGGTTGATTCCCACCTCGCGAATGACCTCATTGATTAGCTTCGGCTCGTTAATAAGTTGAGGATAAGATCCCACACGTTGCAGCGCGAATTGCCCACGAGCATACGCTGTGTCTGCGTTAGAAGTGGTGCTGACAAACAACGTAGCTTTTGCCGTGTACACAGGCGTCATGGAAAAAGTGATTAGGGCAGCAGCAGCCACACCAACAATTGTGCTGGCAATAATCCACCACAGGCGGGTCTTGAGTACAAAGATAAAGTCGCTCAGATCCATACCTGAGGCCTCCTGCTCTATGGAATTCGCCGGAGAAAATGTAGTGCCCCGGCTCTCCTCGTGCTGTTTTCGATAGGTTAGTAGCTTAGCCAAAGCTCTTCACCTCCCGATACCACTTGTTGAGCGCTAGAACGAGGAAACCAGCAGTAGCCAGCAAAAGGAGCGAATAGGCGGTCATGAATACTGGCTGCCACCAGAGCACGGAGAACAGTACGCACATCAGCCCGTAATCTGTTGGCAGCACCGCCAAGGAATAAAGCGCAGAACTAGAGCCTTGGCCCTGAAGAAAATGTTCTTGTTTTCCAGCTCGTTGACGCCGCAATTGATCGGTGAGAATCATCGCGAAGAATAGCGAACAGGCAACGATGACGAAGGCAAGCGGTACCAAATACCAGCTTTCTTGTATGGAATAAAAGCGGTACCAACAGATAAGCACGACGACATGAAGCGACACCGTCTTAAACGCGTCAACCACATGATCCAGCCACTCGCCAGCCGTAGAGCCTCCACCACGCAATCGGGCAAGTTGGCCATCCGCGGAGTCCAAAGCGTAGCCAATCATCAGCGCAGCGGCGGTCAAGACGGACGAAATAATTGATGGACTAGCCAGAGCGATAACGCTCAACCCCACGGCTGTGAACAGCGCGCTGATCCAAGTGACCCCGTTAGGTGTTAGCCCTAGTGCATAGGCTACAGCCGCCAGGTGGCGGCCCATCGGCCGATTCACGAAGCGCGAATAGGCCGGCGCTCCCTTATTGGTCTTCTGTCGCTGCCGCAATTCAGTGACGGCCCAGCGATAACCATGATCTTGTTTTAGCATTCGAGTCCCCCCAGTGAACTCCTAGCGCGTCTTCGGTGACAATCCACCGAAACACATCCCCAATAATTTACTTGGCTCAGTACAGCACCTGACCAACGTCAGCTTCTGCTCAGACCAAGTAACCTACGTGTGTTCTGGCCAAACCATCTAGTTACCTCCCTTACTCATTTGCTGATCGCCGTGACGGTCAAATCATCAAATCCGCCCAAGACCGGAGCGTTGTTAGCCGAACCGGACAGATAGACCGAGAGCCCCAAACGTCCGGGCACTTGCAGTGCCGCTGTCGAATCCGTTGAACTCAGCTGCCAGTTCGCCGGCTCTGATGCACCTACGTTGTAGACCTTGGCCTTCAACGAAGTGGAGTTGGTTCCCTCCGCTTGCACCCGCAACCAGACAGGATCGCTTGCTGCGCCCGAGACTTGGCCGATGACTGTTTCAGGGGTCAAAGCCGTGACCGTGCCGCCAACAACTTTTTCTATACTTGCGGCCACCGACTTGTTCGACAGGAAGCGAACTTTGGCCCGATAAGATCCAACGCCCGAAATGTCTCGAATGGTCACCGTCTGATAGATCCCGCCACCGGTTGCGTCCTTGTCGCGAACGAGCTTGATCCGCAGGTCTGCCTCCTGCAGGTTCACTGGCAACCATGACGATGGCCCCGAACCCGGGGACGACATCCTGATCTTGCCCACCGAATCTGCCACACTGAAGTTGGCGGCAGTACCGCTGCGCAGCCAGGTCTGTCCCGACGTGGCGACTCCCCAGCTACTGGTAAGATTTCGCGCGAAATCGTCCGAGGCTAAGACCTTTGGCTCCGCCACGGCGTCAATTTTGACCTGTTGCACCAGTTCGGCGTTGGTCCCGTCCTCGTCAGTGACGCTCAAAGTGATGTCGTACTCTCCGGGTTCTGCATACTCGTGAGAGACAACTTTGCCGGTTTCAGTGCTTCCATCGCCGAAGTCCCAGGCATACTCTTGAACGGCGCCGTCTGCGTCGGTCGTGCCAGAAGCATCAACGTCTACCTTCGTTCCGTTCACTGACAGAGTGAATGCCGGAACTGGCGAAGAATTGATCACGTCAATCTCAGACTCAGTGCTGGCCTCTAGTCCGCTGTCATCAACAACTCGCAGGGTGACGGTAAATTTGCCGTCCTTTGAGTACCGGTGCTCAGCATTCTTGCCGGTTGCTGATGCACCGTCACCAAAGTCCCAGTGGTAACTGGCGATCGGAGAATCGCCGGCCGAACTTCGCGAAGCATCAACGGCCAGCTTGCGTCCGAGAACAGACGTTTCAAATGCTGGCGCTGGCCCCTGAGCAGCGGCCACGGTAATGACTTGGCTGATTGTATTCTCACGCTCTCCCGCAACAACGGTGAGCTGCACCGAATAGGTGCCAGCCTGAGCAAATTCGTGGCTCGCGGTCTTACCCGTTGCCGTGGCTCCGTCACCAAAGTCCCACTGGTATTCGGTTATTTCACCACCGGCCGCCGGTGGTTGAGAGGTGGAGGCATCAACGTTAATACTCAACTGTTGCGCCTGGATGGTGAAGGCAGCAGTTGGATCCAGTTCGGCAGGGTCTTGGACCGTAACCTCGGCACTCGTACTATGCGTGGCTCCATCGTTATCGGTCACCGTCAGTTTGACGGTTCTGGTACCGCTGCTGGCGTATTGGTGGAGAGCTTCTTCACCAGTACCGGTGGTCCCATCGCCGAAGTCCCAAGACCAGAACACGATATTTCCGTCATCATCGTGGGAATCTGCGGCGGAGAAAGCGACGCTCAGTCCCTGAACTTCGGTACTGAACGCGGCCACCGGATCTAGGTTCGGCACTTGCGCGCTGACCTGAATCTTCTGTTCTGCGCTGGCACCATGTTCATCGGTCACTCGAAGCGTGATCTCATATTGACCGGCAGAAGTGTACTCATGGTGGGCTGTGGCTCCAGTGGCCGTTGCCCCATCACCGAAGCTCCAGGAGTACTCCAAGTCGCCGCCCTCTGGATCACTCGATTGTGAACCATCCACGTCGACGCTCATCGCGTCAACGTTCACGCTGATGGCTGCCACCGGAGCCGCGTTCTCAACGACAACTGTTATCGTGGCCTCGGCCGTGGCACCGTCATTGTCGGTCACGCTCAAGGTCACCTCATACTGGCCATCGGCAGCGTAGGTATGCTCAACGTCCTTTCCTGTGCCCTTGGCAGTGCCATCGCCGAAGTCCCACGCGTACTCGCTAATGCTTCCGTCGGGATCTTGCGAATCCGCGGCGCTCAGTGAAACGCTCAGCCCGGTCTGCTGGCTAGTTATCGCTGCCGTTGGCGGCACGTTCTCTGCCTCGACGACAACCTCATGTGAGGTGCTTGCTGTACTTCCGCGGTCATCCTTGACGGTCAGACGTGCGGTGTACGTGCCGGACTGTGCGTAGGTATGGCTGACGCCCGGTGTTTCGACGCTTTGACTTTCCCCGTCACCAAAGTCCCACGCGTATTCGGTGATGGTGCCATCAGGGTCGGTGGAACCGCTGGCGTCAAAGGCTACGGTGAGGCTGTCATTTGACGAGACAAATTCGGCGGACGGCGCTTGATTTGCCGCACCGACAATCTCGTAGTGTTCGTTGACTTCCTCTTGAGACAAGGCCTTGGAATACACAGCCACTTCGTCGATCTCACCGTTGAACCAGGCGGAACTTGCTCCACCCCATACGCGGTCGCCACCAACGCGCCAGTAACCATTAAATGGTTCGGCTGCCGTTTGCGGGTTGCTGCCACGCATCGCGCCGTCTACGTAGAGCTTCATGCCGTCCGAGGAGAGGGTGGCGACCACGTGGTGCCATTCTCCGTCGTTGTAGGCCTGCTCGGTGACGGCGAGATTTTCTTGGCCCGTGTAGACGCCAAAGACCAAAGTGCCGTCGTTGCGCATGTAGATATGACGGTCATAGCTTGAGGACAAGCCACTGGCCGCGTTGCCAAAGCCGATGATCTTGCCGCCTTCAGTGCTGGTGGTGCGGAACCATGCTTCCGTGGAGAATACGGTCGGGTTCTGCACCGCCCGGTTGGAGACGACCACGGCGTTGGCATCACCAAATCCGAAGGAGCTTCCGGCTGCGATGGCTGGGTCCTGAGCGTACTCTACGGAGTTATGGATGGTTCCATCGTTCTTGGCGATGGTCGCATCGCGGGCAATGCTGCCTTCGGTTTCATCAAGGCGCCAGTACATTGCCGGATCGTCACCGTAAACCGCGATTCCATATGCATCGGTAGGCGGTTCAGGAATATCTGCCGTACGCCCCGAGGCTTGGTAGAGCTTTAGAACGGTTGCGGAATCAACCTCATCCTCAAAGATGACGACTTCATCCAGTACGCCATTAAAGGCAGTACTCGACGGTTGATTTGGCCAACCGTTCATATTATCGCCACCGATTCGCCAGAGGCCCGAGTAGGCTTGGCCGGCGTGAACGTCTTGACGGTCAGCAATCTTCAATCCGTCAACGTATAGGGCCATTCCATCATCACCCAGGGTCGCGGTCATCTGATGCCACTGGCCGTCGTTGTAGCTGGCTGTCGAGCTCACTGTGGCAGCCCAACCCAGCCAAGTGCCGAAGTGCAACTTACCGGCGTTATCCATCCAGACGTGTCGGTCGTAGCTGCCGGAGTTTCCGGAAGCAGTGCTGCCAAAACCGATCAGCTTTCCGCCCTTGTCGGTGGTGGTCTTGAACCACAACTGTGTTGAGAAGGTATCTGGAGCGGTGCTCACGTTGCGACTGGCCAAGGATTGACCACTGAATCCACTGGCGTCATCACCGGTGATAGCGCCTTCGATGGAACGTTGCAGCTCACCGGAAGCATCCGCATCAACAAAACCGAGGTTGTCATAGGCCACGGTGCCGTTGGGCTCGTTGAGCGGGTAGTAGATGCTGGCTCCGGCATCGCGCAGTGCTTGCGCGTATGGATTCTCTGGGGCATCGCTCACCGTGACCGAAGCCGAGCGTGGACCAATATAGTTATTCCCCCAGGGGTCGCTCACACGGATGCGATACGTATGGGTACTGCCCGGTTCAACCGATTCGTCTTTGAACCCAAGGGCTTGCTTCTTCCACCAGATGGAGGACGCTTCCACGGTGTGAATCGGGGTCAGCGAATTATCGCGCAGAACCTCATAGGTCAGTTTCTCATCATCCAAATCCCACGTGGTTGGCCACGCAACGCGCACCGAGCCGTTGCTCTGGGACATCACACTGGGCTTAAGCTCCGCAGTGTATTCCGGGCGCACGGAGTTGGGTGAAAGGGAGCGCTTAGGAAAAACAGCCAGAGACTGCTGGTTGTTATTGTTTAGTCTGGTGAATTCGCCGCCCAGCACCAGGTAGTCACCGTTATTGTCCATGGCCCAGCCACCTTGGTACTGACCGGTGTAGGTTCCGGTGTTCAGTGATGGATACCAGTGAAGCAACGTCGGAATTGGTTGATTGCGGATCAACGAATTATTTGATGGCGCGGTGACATCAACCCCGGTGGCAAACGTTGTTTCAGCCAAGGCTCGCTTCCAAATGGTCGGATTCTCCTCGGGGAAACCATTAACCGAGGTGCAGTCGTGAGCGTGCGGTGTTGAATACATGACCTGGCCCATGATCGAAATCGATGAGGTCGAGCCGTAGCAGTTATCCAGCCACTTCAGATCGCCGCTGTTGAAGTCGGCGGCCCAGCGGCCGTCGAACCAGTGCCATCCCATGCCGTTGTTGGCGGCATAAACGACGCCGTTATCCAGTTTGAGGTCAACCACCCACGCGCGTTCATTGTTGCTGATTTTTGCCGGGACGGGTGTTGAGGTCCATTCCATCTGCTCGCCGGAGTCCTTGTTGACCGCTCCCACGCCGACCTTAGGCTCATTGTTGATGCTCTGGAATCGACCACCGACAATAACGCGGTCACTGTCATCCGTGGCAACCAGTCCATGAACAATGTCATCCACTACCGGTGCCCACGGTTGAAGGGCTGCATCGCTCCGTTGCAATTTTGCGAGGTTGCGACGGGTCTGATTACCGATGCTGTTAAACGATCCCCCAAGGTACACGGCGTCGCTGGTGACGGCCAGCGTTTCAACCGAACCACCGACACTGGTAGCAAAGGAGGTCAGCTGGCCGTTGGAAGTCGTAAATTCTGCAACCTTGCTACGTGCTTGACCGCTGACGGCGGTGAACTGGCCCCCAGCATAAAAGCGGCTGCCGTCAGGCGAGAACTCAATATCCAGAACGGGCCCGTTGAAGTTTGGGTTCCAGGACAGGATTTCCCCGGTGACGATATTAAAAGCCATGCCGTTATTTCGCACGACTTCACCAGCTCCCCCGGCAGCTACTCCGCTAGGCCGAGCCCGGGTAAAGGATCCAACAACGTAGGCGATGTTTCCGCGAACCCGCAGATCCCAGGCCACGCCGTTGAGCTGCGGGGTGGGGATGAAATCTGCGCTTACGGTCTCCGGGAGCTCTACTTCTGATTCGTCGGCCGCAGCTGGTGCACTGGCCACGAGCCCAGCGGTGAGCACTGTAGCCATTATCAAACAGGCCGTCAGCAGACCCGCCAGCAGCCTCCTCAGGCCGTGGGTCATCCCACGACGGTCGCTGGAATTGTCGTGGGATTTCATGATCTTCCGTTCCTTTCGCTTCACTGTTGATGCGTAATTTTGTTGTTGTGTTGAAATTCAGCTGCTGAGGTTGGCGAGCACCTTCTCCTCAGTACGAATTTCATGGATAAGCCACCGACGTACTGTCAATCCTCCGGCCACGGCTCCCAGAGCCGCCGCCCATGGGACCAACCGGTAATCATCAGTGAGGGACAGAACGAGCAGTACCAAGAGCACCGACAAGATGCTGTCGGCAAGACGGATCACGAATACAGTCCGCGCCTTTTCGTACACGGCGGCAAGCAACCCGTACGGAGTGGAGACTGCGACGGCGCTGGCATAGGCCAACCATCCGGTCACGGCCAGCGCTGACGGAATCATGCCAGTAAGCAGTGGACCACCCCACGGCAACAGCGACATCCCGATCACCGCACACCCGAGGGTGGCGAGGAAGAGCTTAAGCACCGATCGATCTGTCTGGTGTAGTTGCTGGAGCGGTGCTTGGTCCCGTTGTCTTGCCAATGATGCAAATAGGAAAGAGCAGGTTCCACTGACTACAAGCATCGCCGGCGCTGCGTACAATCGGGCGGCTTCCAGTTGTCCGGCAGCCACCAGCCCGATCAGTGCAATGACCAGAAACCTCGTGACCGTTAGCTGGGCGGGACGCAACCCCTGAAGTGCCGAACGCCAGATCCCAAAGTCTGCAACCATCTTGATCCGTGCAGGTCGCTGTGCTGAGACCTTTTCACTTCTAGGCAGGCGGAGCCACCCATAGAGTGTGCCAACAACTTGGCCGCCAAGCACGGCAACTAAGAAAATCTCGATGGTCAACGTTTGCACCAGCGCCATGCCAAGAAGGATGGATGACGTAGTCACAAGTACTACTAAGTCGACAACAATCAGGCGAGGGAAATCCAAGATCGCCATGTAGCTACGCCTGGTTAGCTCCTCGGCCACGTAGGCGATGGCGACCAGGCCGTAGATTGTGGCGCCAACTATGCTCAGTTCTGTTTGAGCCCAACTAATCAGGACCGCGACGATACCCAACCCAAGAGACAAGAGAACGAACCAAAAGCGCAGGCCTGCTTGGATGTTCGGATCGTGTCGGTCCAATACCATCAGGGTGTCGCCTACGAATCCGGTCGTGATGGCGGCGGCGAGGATCAGCGCCCCATACAGTATGGAGAATAGGCCCAGAGCTTCAATGCCGAGTAGTTTAGCTGCGAGCATCAGCACAATCATGCTGCTCAAGGACTGGATCGCCTGAGCCACCGATGACGATGCCACTTGTGTTACGCGGCCAATCAGCCGCCGGATAGTGGTCATTTCTTCACGGACTTTACGCTGAATGTGGCAGGTGCATGAACCTTGTCAAGGTCAACGTTAAGGGACAAATCATCTTCGGGTGATGGAATGATGAACGCATACTTCGAACTGGTATGGTCGCCGGAATCTAGCGAACCGGCAAAGTCATAGGCCTCGATTTCACCGTACAGTGGCATGGCGATCTGTTTGTCATCTCCCAGTAACAAGGTCACCACAACGCTGTTGAGGTCCAGGGCCGAAGTTGAGTTGTTATCCAGCGTTATTTCGAAAACTCGATAGCCCGCACCCGTGAAGAATCCAGATCCTTCACTCTTGACCGTGCCTTTTCCGCCGTCGGCAACGCGAATGTTGACCCCGTCGCTGTAGTCTGCTTCAGACTCTGATCCCATCTTCGGACTGAGCCGGTCCGCGGCTTTGACCGCTTTTCCGGAGCGCGCAACCTGAGGCAGCTCCTTGCCCGAGGCTTCATACGCCACCCCGCCAAAATCAGCCGATGCGCTAGGTGTCGGCTTCGGTTCTACGGTCGGCTGAGCCGAGGCCTTGAGCTGCTGAGCAGCATCCTTGGGTGTCGCCGTCGGATTGCTCGTGGATTCGGAGGGCTTTGACGAATGAGGTGTTTGCGATGGTGCACCCTCGGACCCACCTGCGTTGTTCGTCTCACCGTTACTCTCTGCCTGAAGTGACGGCGAGGTGCAACCTCCTAGCGTCAAGCCAGCAATAAGCAACAAGGAAACTGCCGCCCAGTTTCTCCTAGTGCCCCCAGTATTTTTAAGAGGGGAGTCGGCGACAGCTGGGGGGCAAGTCGTGTTTTCGCGCGACTGACATGCCGCCGACTCCGTCTGTTGAGTTCCGACTGTGTCGAGAATGAACTGCTGCTTAGTTTCCTCGATCAGTCGGACTCTTTGCTTGGCGTCCGCTGACTTCCCGTCGCGAACGCGTTGATCTAGTTCGGCCTTTGTCGCCCAACGAGTTTGAGATACGTGCATTATCGATCCCCCCACAGAATCATTGCCACCCACTCTGAATGCTAGGTATTCCCTACATGGAAAACACGAGTGACGCATTCTCGTTTTTCACGAAAATCTACTTGGAAACGCCTGGACCACGTCAGCGTACCGTCGAAGGCCTAATAAGCCCCGTCCGGCTTTATCATCACGCCGACCGTTTTCCCAATGATCCGCAGGTCCCCCAATACGCTCCAGTTTTCTGCATAGTACAGGTCTAACCGAACACATTCTTTCCACGACAGATCAGACCTGCCACTGACCTGCCACAGTCCTGTGACACCAGGCTTGATCAGTAGTCGGCGATACGCCTCAGAGTCATAAGCCTCAACCTCTGAGAACAAGGGAGGACGCGGGCCAACAACCGACATGTCACCACGAAATACGTTCAAGAACTGCGGTAATTCATCCAGTGAATGCTGACGTAGAAAACGTCCACAACGCGTAATTCTAGGATCGTTGCGCAGCTTAAAAAGTGGTCCGGAGCCTTCGTTGACCTGATGTAGAGCGGACAGCTGTGCTTCGGCGTCTTCGACCATGGTGCGAAACTTGATCATCTTAAAGGGGCGCCCATCTTGCCCGGCCCGTTCTTGACGGAAGAAGACTTTTCCAGGTCCGTCTACTCGGATCAAGAGTGCTATCACTGCAAAAACGGGAGCTAGAGCAATCAGCGCCACCGACGAGAAAGCAATGTCAAAACTTCGTTTGAGCACATACTTAGGCCCGGCGAATTTTGCCGAGTCAATGTGCATCAGCGTTTGTCCGTTGACCGCATTTGAATGCACCCGACGATTGGAGATTCCCGTAATAGCCGATGCCACGATGAGACTGGTAGCAGTCTTCTCAAGCCGCCAACCTAAATGTTGCAGGGCAACGCTACCCCCGGTCAGATGGCCAGCCACAACTACTGAGTCGGCATCCAGTCTGGCTACGTCATTTTCGAGACAGTCAGCCGACGATATAGGTAGTGACGGGGCAATCTCCGCGATCTCCGCTTGGACTGTCCCGACTTCAGGTCCATCAACAACAACTCCCACTACCCGATAGGCGGGAGCTGCATTGCGCATAAGCTGTTCAAGGACAATCGGAACGTCTACCGCGGAGCCAAAAACCACGACATTCTTGAGAGCAATTCCGGTTCTTTTTCGACGGAATAGCCACTGCCGCCAAGTCCATCGACTAACCAGCAACGCAACCAGCCCCAACGTCATAGACTGGAGCAAGAACACGCGTAATTCCAGATGGCCAGTGAGACCAATATAAGTCCCCAGGCCTCCGGCCACAGCGAATGTCGACGCTACAACAAGTTTGTACTCCCTCAACCCGATGGCGACATGAGCCAACGAGCGACTTTGGGAGATTTGGAGGACAAGCATCCACGTAATAGCCAGGGCAACACCTTCAGCAATGAATAATGAAAGATACTCACTCTCAAGGAGAGTATTCTCTTCGCCTGTCAACAACGAAACTGCCGGCAGACTCAACATCGTTACAAGGATCAGTAAATCCGTGACAAACAGCCATCTGACGTAGAGACGACCGTGGGCTACCGTCTTTTGCGCTGCGTCAAGTACGACAGGACTCGATGTTGACCACGTGCCGACGGCACCAATACTTCTTTCATTTATCCGACTGCTAATCTGCGACATGGTCGCCTCCGAACGTTTCTATTTGAAACGAAGTGCCCAGATCAGCAAAAAGTGACATCCCCATGTCCACCATTAGTCTTCCCCCAAGAAAATGCGAGTTCTCAAGACGGCATCGATTGCTCCCTGAAGCACCGAACCCTTGATTAACTTGAGCCTAAGGTGTGAGACGTGGCTTCGCACGAGTGGAACAATACTCAAATCTCCGGTAAACAACCGGTGTCTGGGCTTGGTTCACACTTGATCCGTACCCTATGAACACTTGGTTTGCGCGTAGCGGCATAAAACCAAACTCTCTACCGATTCGATATCGTGCATAAGGAGTTGTCCGTAAGATCGCCCCCACACACGAATCTCCTCATGTGTCGAATGGGCCTAAGGCCGCTGTACGATTGCATCCAAGCTAGCGTGGTTCAGCTCGGAGCGTTCGGTGATTCCCAATTTTGAGAACACCCGATAGAGATGTCCTTCCACGGTCCGTTGTGAAACTGTCAGAGCCCTTGCGATGCGGGCATTGTTCAAGCCTTGACGCGCCAAATCAACAATCTCAATTTCTCTCGCGGTGAGTTCCGTCATCGCAAGAATTCTTGAAACATGCTTTCCAGGCACAACTTGTTGCTGTTCTATGAGTGTTGCAGTACGCCGCAAGACCGCTCCGCATCGACGCTGATCACCTAATTCTGAATGGCGTTCGCCAGCGCGCGCCCATGCTTCAATTGCAGACAAGTAGTCCTTAGTAGCCAAGGCTTCCGAAGCTAGGTCTTCAAGTGGTTCCCCGTGCGCTTGCAAACGCAGTTCAATTATGCGTCCAAGTAGCCAGGCGCGTTTACCTTCCTGAGACCCTGCTAGTTCCTGCAATCTCCCATGCAGTGTGGAATTGGTCAGTTGCACGTCGCTTTTCTGTCTGGCGTCGTCAAACAGGACTTCACGTTCAATTAACGGGAAATTCTTCACAGACTCCCCCGGATACGGCTGACCGAGAGCCGCCGCAATTGCACGGGCAAATATCCTTTGTTCCGAAGAATCTTTACCGAGTTGGCCAGTGGTACTAATCATTCCACTGAGGCTAGAGCTGTGCGGTCCAATATTGTCAACGGCCAATGTCGACTCTCCATTACGTACAAGAACGAGGTAATACAGATTAATCGCCAAGCCGAGAAGCTGTGCAATATCTGCGATTCGCAACTCTGTAATTGCTTCGGCAATCTTGGACAGCGAAAGATGCTTTCGCCCCTGAAGGAAATGGCTCAGCCCATCGAGTAACGAAACCGCGCCTTGGAATCGTTGAATGTCGTGAAGCATCATGTTGCGTTTCGCCTCAACATGTTGTTGCGCACGATCATTGTCGCCCAGGAAGAGCAAGTTCCATCCAACGCGGAAAAATACTCTCACCTCATACAAAGCTTGGAGCTGTGCATCGCTCGTCAAGAGTTGGGTTGCACTTTCCAATGTATATAGGGCTTGCTGGCAGTAGCCGAGAGCGCTCTGCCTGTCGCTAAGTGCAAGGAGTCCGATGATCCGGGCTCGAGACGTCAAATGTGGATGGGCGAGAAACTCTTGAAATTCCTCCATGCTCGGAGCTGTACCCTTGGCAGAATTAATTCTCACCCAAAGCGAGAACAGTTTCCTGGCCGAATCAAGGGTTTCAAGGTACTTTTCCCCTTGTTCCTTATCCGCGTGCCCTTCCACTTGGTGCTGCCAGTCCCGAAGGATTCTGTCCAATTCAGAGCTGTCAACATCGATACACGTAGCTACGTCCAGAAGGCAGCCGTAGACCCTGCCTAAGAGTTCAAGATCCGTGATCTGCTGGACCAAACGCAAAAGTAGCGCGCGTGCAGCGTGATGGCGCCCAAGAGTGAGCTGAACGTGGGCCTCAAGCAAAGCACCGCGCTCATGTAGTGGAGAGAACCTTCCAAGAATGCAAAGGCGCAAGGCCAAACTGAACTGGTGTTCATTTGCAGCAGAGAGGGCAGCCTCGTACACGTCTTCTATGGGAAGTTCTTGTCCGATCTCGAGACACCAAAGAACTTCCCACGCATTGGTAGGCCGGCCAAGCACCTTCGTTGCGTCGGACCACAGCCCATGTAATCGCGTGATTTCTTGCTCTGTTGCGAGACTCTTGATGATCCGTTGAATCAACTTTGATTTAAGTGAAAGAACACCATCTCTCAGCACAATTTCTCCGGCTTTGGCCAACTGGCGGTACGGTAGGTTGCACTGCTCCAATACCTGTACTGGTTGCTCTCGGGTTGAAGCCAAAAGCAGCATGGTCTGCATCTCAGCCTCGGAGAAGTAGCGCGTGATTTCACGCCCAACTGCCAGCAAGCGTTCATCGATGGCGGGCAAGGCTTCGGCAATTACCCAAACTGTTTCGTGAAGCTTTTCATCCCTTTGTAAATTATTGTCACGAAAAATGGTGCCTTGATCTCGGCACGATGCTACGTACTTTTCTATTAGAAGAGGATTTCCGCCGGTTGCCAATTCAATCAGCCTGACGGTCGACGAGCCTAATTTGCAGCTCAACACTGCTTCGGCCACTATCTGAACTCCGCTACCCACTAAAGGTTTTAGTACCTGAATACTAAACGCCTCATGCTGGACCAGCACGCTAAGCGGCTCATCCACTTCCATAGTTCCACGGCCAATGGCGACGATCTTAACGTCGGAATTCTCAATCAGGAGCGAAAGGACAAAACACGACTGCTCGTCAAGATACTGGGCGTCTTCGATCACAATAATCGGAGTCTCGCCTTGATTCGCCACCGCAAGAAACTGACGGTTTAGCTCGCGCAATACCTTGACCGGTTCGTCAATGCGATCGAGTCCACCCAAATATGGCGACAATACGCCATAGGGTACGTCGCTCAAGGTCGGCGTGCAGTACAACGTCATAGTTGGTTCGTGAAAACCGGAACTGGCTAAAACGCCGTTGACGAGGCTAGTTTTACCCATACCCACGTCGCCTAGGACAACTACCCCTGCAGGACCTGCTTTCTGCAAGACCTTCAGCAACTCTCGGCATTCATTCGGGCGAGTGCGTAATACTATCTCAAACCCCTTCACCGCAGCCCCGCAATTCGTCGGCTGGTACGGTCAAGTGCGGTAAGCTCTTGACGATTTCTGACCTGCACCTTGGAATACACCTGGTACAGGTGACCCTCAATAGTGCGGATTGATACTCCGTTAATTTTTGCGATTTCTTGGTTTGACTTACCGCCAATGGCCAGTATGGCCACGTGTGCTTCACGCTTGGTCAATTCGCGCATCCATGCGGGCTGAGAATTGGCGCCATCAGATTTGTGCGTACCATCAAGATATTTCTCAGGTACTGACTGCCGATGAAGCGCGCTAATAGCCCGCGAAACCTTTCGTTGGTCCTTGGCAACAAGCATGGAAGCGAATTCGTTATGTGCCCCCGTTGCAAGAAGGGAAAGTCCTACCTTTACCAACGCGTCGAGCGCGGTAGCTATCCCGGCGGAATCTCCAGCTGTTGTCGCACTAACAAGTAGCCTCAAAGCGTCCGCTGCAGGATCTTCGCAACTCGCAACGGACGTACTGATTGCTTCAATTTTGCTGGCACCAGCAAGGCGAACGATGAATGCATTGGTGATTGCACGAAATAGGTTTTGTTCATCACTTGATACCATTTCAATCAGGGTTTCTAGTCGACGGATCGCCTTCTCTTGGTCGTTGAACTCAGAAAATACTAGAGCCGTGAAAATCTCGCTGACCCATGAATGGAAATTAAGCGGTACCTCTGCCGTATCGTCAAATTCAACCCCAACTAAGGACGCAGCTTCCAGTTGGCGCCCTGAACGCGCTAGGACATATGAAACAGCGGAGGCAATCGTTGAAACAAATAGCGGCTCGCCTGTCGTCTGCAACTGATGTAGCGAAGGCTCGAGAATGCGCAAAGCAGCATCGTGATCATCGTTGAGCGCCAAGAGAATGCCACGTACAAGGTTTCCGTAAAATACCAAGGAAGGGTCGTCATAGAATCCCTCGGAGAGTCGCTGTGCACGAGTCATTGCGCGGTTCCACGCGCCGGTGACTAGCTCAGCCTCCAACAGTTGATATTCGATTTCGCTTGCCACATTTGGTGCAAGATCTGAACTACTTGAATTGCTCAGACGGGAGGATCGAAGTTCTTCATCGACGTACCGAATCAACTTTGACGCATCAACCTGACGCGACTGCGCGGCCCAGCTAGCTGTCTGTAGTGACAAGGCGCGCAGGCGCAAAGAATCACTCAACCAGCAACCGCCGGCCACCAATTCTTGATCGGCTCTTTCCAGGCTTGGACCAACTTGTCCACCGTTTCCAAAGGAGCGCACAAACTTGCTGAGCATTTCCAATTCTTGCAATGCGATATCCAAAGACTCGAGCGGGCCATATTTTTTGATCGCCCCAAGTAGTCCATTTTTGGAAAATTCGACGAGTTCATCAGCCGCCGGCAACTGACCGACCAGGCTCAGTGCCCGCACATGCATAATCATGATGTCGATCCGGCTTTCCGGATCAACGAACCAGTTTTCCGGTTCGTAACCAACTTTTCGGAAGTCCTCCGCAATTTCAATCTGAGCCATCGGGTCGTGTACGTCGCGGAGGATGAAGAGCCCAGCACGAATTCGCGCTACGTCTACATCTGGATGGAAGCTTGCAAGTTGATCGGCGACCGAGGAGCGGTTCACTAGTTCAAGATCTGAAGCAACCAGTAGTGCAAGTACCGGACTTTGAATACGCACCCTAATGATGGTGCCTGCGCTCATCTCCACCTTGTCGCGAGCCAACAGCCCATCCAAGGCAGCGCTATGACCGCCACGCCTAAGACTGTCTAGTGCAATTGGTCCACCGACCGCGAGCGTACCAAGTAGCTCGCGTTCTGGCTCTGTCAACTCTTGAACTTCGAGTGCATACAACGAACGCATAGACGAGCCAGATGGTAAGTCTTTGAGTTTCAGAACCCACGTGCCTCTGATCTGACGCAATTGACCGTCAGTTCGCCAGCAATGGATCAGCTTGCGCATCAGTCCGCGGTTTCCCGCCGCCATGTAGCGCAGGTTCGCTGAGGCGAGCGCCGATACGCTGGCCCCTAATTCTTCTTCCATCAGCTGGTGGCTTTCCGCCTGGCTAGCACGACGCAGGTGCCGATGCTTGAGTTTGCCAGAGCGAAACAACGTGAACAAATCAACCGGGAGGTCCTGAACCTGCTGGCAGATTACGATGAGTTTCGCTTTACCCATGCTGGCCAATTGCGCCAGCAACGAGCTCGATTGCTCATCAATCAGTTCTGGACGCCCCACAACAATAACCGATGCCTTCCGTTCCCCATCTAGGAGTCTTCCGAGACCATGAACCAGTTCATGGCGACTTGGATCTTCCCCCAGATCTAGTCGGGAGAGCAAGAAAGACAATGCACCTAACGGAACCTGAGTGCCAAACTTGCTGCCGTTAAGGCGTACAACATGTGGCCGGTCTTGGATGCTATCTAGCTCGGATTCGACCAGTGCCCGTCGCCCACTGTTATTGGCTCCGGAAACTACGATTCCTGACAAACGCGGGTCGGATATGACCCGGCTAATTACGTTTCGAGCAAGATTCGGCGTCGACGAGATTTCCCCAAAATCTTCATCCCTCCGATCTCTGCCAGTGCTATCAAATGACAAAAGTTGCGAATGATTCATTGTTCAAACCGTCCCCATCGGTTCGTTCCCCATATACCCAAATGGAACCATTAGTCCATTCGTGGTAGTCCTCATACTAGGACGTACCGATGCGGAATTCACCAACTTTTCACCCACAAAAATGAAGATGGTTCACATGGTGAAGGTTGCGAGAGAAGCGCACTGTGTTACCTAAAACCGAGGACATCGTGAAATATGTACCCACGGCAAGCGCTTGATATGCGGAGAATTAGTTTCCGAAACGCAAACGGATTCTTAAATACTCGAGGTGCACTTGAGAATGATTCGCCTCAAATGCATGTACTTGTTTTTTACTTGCAAGCTACTTATAAGACCGCGTATTCGTCATCTAAGTATCGCTTTAACAACTCGGTGTTTGGTTCCACAACAAAACCACTTGCTTCAAACTTACGGGCATTGAAGGTGCTATTACGTGGACGAGGCGCTCGTTGAGGGTTCTGAGCCAAGTATTGTTTTGTTGACAGGGGCTGCACCGCGTTAGAGTCTTTTCCGCACAGTTCAAAGACATCACATGCCAGCTCATACCAGCTCATGGCCTGCCCAACACCTTGCAAATGATAGATACCTGGTTCACAGTCAGAATCAATCAGGTGCATGATTCCTCTGGCTAGCTCACTGGCAAAGGTCACTCGCCCGAATTGATCGTCAACAACGTTCGGACTGACACCTTGCTGTGCAAGTCGCCTCATCGTTGAAACAAAGTTGTTTCCCTTGCCAACAACCCAACTGGTACGCACCACGAAATTATTAGGATGTGCCAGCACTGCCTGCTCGCCGGCCGCCTTGCTCTGCCCGTAAACTCCGAGCGGCGCTATCGGATGAGACTCGTCAACCTCTGGCGTTGCACCATCGAATACGTAGTCCGTGGACACGTGAATCAGTTGTACCTGCTGCGCAGCGCAGTGTGCAGCAAGCTCGGCGACGGCGACAGCGTTGATGCGCCACGCTTCGCTGCGTCCCGGTTCTGTTTCCGCTCGATCAACTGCGGTCATGGCCGCGGCGTTAATGACGTGGCTGAAGCCCTCGAGGTTTATTGACGTGGCAAAACCTTGTTTTTGGAAGTCAGCCTGTGATCTATCAAAGAGGACTATTCGTGAATCGCGTTCTGCCAATCGAACGAATTCACGCCCCAATTGTCCGTTTTGACCCAGGACAGCAATGCGCTGTGGCTGTACAGCTTTTGCAGAGGACAGGAGTGGATGCTCCCGGTCTGCTGACGAAAGGATCACGTCGTCCAGGCTTATCGGCCAAGGTATCGAGAGCTGCGGGTCAGCAACGTTGACGTAGCTGTAGTCCTTACGCGAGTTCTCGGTCCAGTGTTCGGTGACGAGGTAGGAATAGACGGTGTTGTCACTCAGCGTTTGAAAACCGTTGGCCACGCCGCGAGGAACAAAAAATGCTTGATTTGGGCCAATACGACTGTAGAACACCGCCCCAAAGGTCTCACCTGGACGCAGATCTACCCACGCACCAAAAATCTCTCCGGCCGCCACCGAAACATACTTGTCCCATGGTTCAGCATGAAGCCCGCGAGTCGTACCACGTTCAACATTGAAGGAGATATTGTTTTGCACAGGTCGAAAGTCCGGCAAGCCCGCTGCAACCATCTTCTCGCGTTGCCAGTTTTCTTTGAACCAACCTCGCGCATCCTCATGCACGGGAAGGGTAACTTTCAACAATCCTGGAATTTCGGTTCGTACTACTTGCACAGTCCTGCTGTCGTTCATCAAATGGCGACCTTTGCAGCTTGGCTTGCCTGATAGCTGTATCGCTTCTCAGTGTCTGATTTGGATGGTTGCCACCAGTCACGATTCTTCCGGTACCAATCAATGGTCTGTTCAAGTCCCAGACGTAAGTCTGTGTACCGTGGCTCCCAACTCAATTCGTGACGCAGTGGCGTAGCATCAATGGCGTAACGCCGGTCGTGACCTTGCCGGTCGGGAACCCAGTCTAAGAACCTTTCGTCCTTACCCATGAGTTCGAGGATGAGGCGGAGCACCGACAAGTTGTCCTGCTCCCCATCGGCTCCGATCAAATAGGTACGTCCAAACTCTCCGCTTTCGAGAATGCGTTGCACAGCAGATGAATGATCGCTCACGTGGATCCAGTCGCGAACGTTTCTTCCATTTCCGTAGAGCTTTGGACGTTGTCCATCAAGAATGTTCGTGATTTGTCGTGGGATGAACTTTTCTACGTGCTGGTATGGTCCGTAATTATTGGAACAGTTGGACAGCGTAGCGACAACGCCGAAGGAACGAATCCATGCCCTTACCAGCATGTCGCTGGAAGCTTTGGTTGCCGAATAAGGGCTAGAAGGATTGTAGGCAGTTAATTCGGTGAAACGTTGCGGATCATCAAATTCAAGATCCCCATAAACTTCGTCCGTGGAAATATGATGCAATCGAACGCCATGGCGGCGCACCGCTTCCAGGAGTTCCACTGTCCCTAGGATGTTCGTGGTGACAAAGCTACGTGGGTCATGCAACGAATTGTCGTTATGCGTCTCTGCGGCGAAATGGACTACAGCATCATGTTGGGGAACCAGCTCATTAACTACAGCGCCGTCGCAGATATTGCCAATGACCAACTTGACACGCTGTTCGTCAAGACCGGACAGAGATGCTCGGTTAGCAGCATAAGTCATCTTGTCCAACACGGTAATTTCGACGTCGGAGTGCATGATCATGTGCCGCACGAAGTTAGCCCCAATGAATCCTGCTCCCCCAGTTACTAGGATTCTTTTCATTCCACCAATGTAGCCATGTAATTTCTCCTACAGGTCAGAACCTAGCAATTCTCGAGTATGACTACGCTGACGCTACCTACATACCGGGCCCTAGGATCAGTAGCATGAAGGGAATAATATTGGCTGGCGGAACCGGGTCTCGATTGCATCCGATAACGCTGGGCATCTCAAAACAGTTGGTGCCTGTCTATGACAAGCCGATGATCTACTACCCGCTGACTACGTTAATGCTGGCAGGAATCCAAGATATTCTGATCATCACCACACCGCGTGATGAAGCCGCATTCGAAGAGTTACTAGGCGACGGATCACAGTTTGGCATCCGTCTGACTTATGCAGTGCAGCAAAGGCCAGAGGGCCTAGCTCAAGCCTTTATCCTAGGGGCCGACCACATTGGTAACGATTCTGTTGCCCTCGTATTGGGCGACAATATCTTCTACGGCCCGGGTTTTGGTACACAGCTGATGAACTATGCTGACAAGCCAGGGGCAGCAATTTTTGGCTACTGGGTCAAAGACCCCAGCGCGTATGGCGTGGTTGAATTTGATAAATCAGGAAAGGCAGTTTCCCTGGAAGAAAAGCCACTCGATCCGAAGAGTCATTTCGCCGTTCCAGGTCTCTACTTCTACGACAACTCAGTCGTTGAGAAAGCGCGGAATCTGCAGCCATCTGCTCGCGGCGAGTTGGAAATTACAGATATCAACCGCCTCTACCTTGAAAATCAAGAGCTCAACGTCACGGTGTTAGCTCGTGGGACAGCTTGGCTGGATACGGGTACTTTCGACTCACTGAACGAGGCATCAAATTTTGTGCGCACTGTTGAAGCGCGACAAGGACTGAAAATAGGCTCGCCTGAAGAAGTTGCTTGGCGTCTAGGGTTCATTGATGATCAGCAGCTGCGCGATTTGGCAAACAAGCTGGGCAAGAGCGGTTATGGCGACTACTTGTTGCACCTGGGCGAACTAGATTTTGTCGATCCGCACCATCAGACGCAGAGATCGATGTCTGCTGCATTTGCAGACTAACCGAGATGCGGCGCGGTGTAGTCTTGCTCCTAGATTCCTAATCCCAGTGAGCGCTTGAGCTCATGTTCACGTCTCGCCATGGTATCTGTAGAAATCGTTGACTTATAGGAAAGCCCGCCGGCCGAACTTCAAGTTCGGCCGGCGGGCTTTGAAGAGCTAACGCTAATTAGTCTTCGAGGTTGATCTCGCGTGCAACGCTAGCGCCGATTGCGGCACCAACTACGTCAAGGACACCTGCTGGCAATGCCGAGTCGATGCTGATAACAGCCAAAGCTTCGGACTTCTTCTCATCGCGGGCAACCTGCATGCCTGCGATGTTCACACCCTGCTCGCCCAGTACGTTGCCCAGGGAGCCAACGACACCTGGACGGTCAGAGTAACGAACGACGATCATGTGATCCGAAATTGGGATTTCGATTTCATGGCCGTTGATACCAACAAGCTTTTCAATCTGCTTAGGACCGGTCAGGGTACCAGCTACTGCCAGCTGCGCGCCTTCGTTGGTGGAGCCCTTGATGGTCAGCTGGTTGCGGTATTCAGGTGAATCAGCGGTGGTGATCAAACGAGTCGCCACGCCACGCTGCTCAGCAAGAACTGGCGCGTTCACGTAGGAAACCTGCTCCGAGACAACGTCCATGAAGACGCCCTTGAGTGCCGAAAGCTCCAAAGCCTTGACATCGAGGGAAGCGATTTCACCGGCAACCTCAACGTCAATGCTGGTCAACGATCCTGCGGTCAGTGCGTTGAAGATACGGCCGAGCTTTTCGATCAGTGGGATACCTGGGCGTACGTTCTCGTCAATGACGCCACCGGCAACGTTCACTGCGTCTGGAACCAATTCGCCAGCCAGCGCCAGTCGAACCGACTTAGCTACCGATACGCCAGCCTTCTCCTGAGCCTCGTCGGTGGAGGCGCCAAGGTGAGGGGTGACGGTCACGTTGTCGAATTCGAAGAACGGAAGGTCGGTGCTTGGTTCCTTGACGAAGACGTCAATACCGGCGCCGGCGATTTCTTCGTTCTTCAATGCTTCGTAAAGGGCATCCTCGTCGACCAGACCACCGCGAGCTACGTTCACTACGTACGCAGTGTTCTTCATCTTGGAGAACGCATCCTTGCCCAGCATGCCCACGGTCTCTGGGGTCTTTGGCATGTGGATGGTGATGAAGTCAGCCTGTTCCAGCAGCTCATCCAGGGTCAGCAAGGTGACACCAAGCTGAGCGGCACGTGCCGGGGTGATGTATGGGTCGTAGGCGACAATTTCCATACCGAAGCCCTGCAGGCGTGCTGCCACCAATGCACCAATACGGCCCAGACCGATGATGCCGGCCTTCTTCTCGAAGAGTTCAACGCCGGTGTACGAGCTGCGCTTCCAGGCGCCACCCTTCAACGAGGCGTTAGCTGCAGGGATTCGACGAGCCAGGGAAACGATGTGACCCACGGTCAGTTCTGCAGCGGAAATGATGTTGGAGGTAGGAGCATTCACGACCATGACGCCAGCCTGGGTGGCCGCCTTGATGTCAACGTTATCCAGACCAACACCCGCACGAGCGATGACCTTCAAGTTCTTGGCTGCAGCAATAGCTTCGGCATCTACCTGGGTGGCCGAGCGAACCAAGATTGCGTCAACATCCGCGATAGCTTCGAGAAGCTGAGAGCGGTCCGCGCCGTCCGTCTGACGAATTTCAAAATCGGGACCAAGTGCAGCAACAGTTGCAGGAGAAAGTTGCTCGGCCAGAAGTACGATGGGCTTAATGTCAGACACGGGTGTGGCACCTTTGCGATTTCATTGGGCTGATGCTTGCAAGGCGATAGCTTCTAATCACTACCGTCGAATCAAGCCTAACCCCATACAACGCTCGTTTTGGTGCGAAATCACGCATGTTACGCACAGAAAACGGCACTTTGTGAAAACTTTCACTTATTACATAGAATGTGACATTCCGTGCCCGCAAACCGATTGTTTACGTACCGGCACTGGCTCTCATGACTGACACTGTCTGAAGCCATGGAGTCGATATTACTAACACCCGACGATCCTCGACGGTTGCCTCACCTTCTCCCTGCTGCCGTCAACGGCATTCCCGGATTTCCCGGACTTCAAAGATTCCACATTGATGGCAGGCACCGCGAAATAGGTTTTGTGTCACTTTTAACAGTCGGTTCACGCAAGCAAACGTCATCTCCTGCCCATTGACGTCCGCGTTCTCACGTACACCTTTCCGCGCGGAATGAGACTGACGAACGACCTACCTATTACCTGCCGTTTTCGTTTGAGCCGGTCGCTTTGCCCGCTCTGAAATACGGCTTAGCGCACCATTGATTGGACCCGCCAAGAACACCAAATATTAACCATTACAGGAACCCAGTTGCCTCAAAACCCCTTACGCTCACAGCGACCTCAGTAGTCCCTGTGGTTTGATCAATATTTGCCGTCTCGGATCTGCGCGTACCCCAACAAGCTCAAGGTGCTAACGCGAATGTCCCGACCAAAGTTCCGGCAAACATTGAGAAGTTCTTGTTCAGCGGCGACTCAATTTCTGATGGATGGTACGCATCGGTCAAGTCAAAAGGCTTTGTCGACCGTGCTGAACGGGCCATTCATCCACACCCACGAGCATTGCTTTACGGTGGGCCAAGTTGGCGAAAGATTCAACATCCCAACCAACGTTGACCTTGCGATAGTTGAACTCGGCACCAACGACGTGAATAAAGGCACCGCCCGCGAAGCATTCAGCATCAGCTACCCGCAATACATCAACCGCGCTATGAGCAAATCTCCCAAGGCAGCGCTCATCAGTTTGGGCGTCTTCCTGCATCACCGCATAGCTCAGCTTCTTGACGGAGTCATTCGCCAGACCTGCGGAAGTCATCGCGACACGTTCATCCCCATTAGTGATCTCCGCGTCAACAAGCACCTGCCGGCCCCTATGTGAGAAAAACGTGAACTGGCAAGGCCAATCTAGGACACACCAACGATTACCATCATGAGGTCATCGCTCATCGAATCATGACCGTCGTTCGCGGCCTACAGAAACCTCGAGTCTCAGCTAATTTCCTGGACGCCTGAGCTTTTCCTTAATGCGGTCTCCAAGCGATCGAGAAGCCAGCGCAACTTGTGGATGATCAATATCAACAGTCTTATTCCAATATTTTTCGGACTTCTTCACCGTGGATGCGTCTGGTTTGTATGGTGGCGCGGCGAAGGACAAGTGGAGTCGCTCCCAGGCAATGCTCTGACGAACTACTTTCGCTGGCGCGCCCACAACGATCACGTTGTTCGGGATCCGTTTGGTCACGATACTTCCGAAGCCAATAACTGAACCATCACCAATCTTGGCACCACCCAATAGGGTGGCCTTCGCACCGATCCAGACGTGATTTCCGACAATGAAGTCTTTGGCGGGATTGACTCTTTTCCCGGTGGACACATCGAAGATGGGGTGCCCATCGTCAGCACGGAACTGATTTTGGCTGGCAATCATCTCATCGTCGCCAAAACTCACCGTCACGCCTTCTACCGCGCTATCGATGAACATCGTCGTGGTGGTGAGATCAGCGCCGATTTTCACCGTTGCATCTTCACCAATACGGATGTTCATCTCTAGTGGCTTCCTGCGACTTGGACCGATAGTCAACGTCCCGTTGTCGCAATCAAAGACGACTTTCAGCTTCTTGATGCGGGCATTTTCATCGATGACTATCCGGTTGTTTTGCCTCGGATAGTGATGTCAATGTTTTGGTCGAAGACGGTCGGCGATTCGACGGTATTGCCATCATCATCGGTGTACCCAGTGAGTGCGGTTAGCTTCTTCATGTCGCCAGCCTGCAGATGCACTAAATCATGTTACTGCTGCGCCCTGCCCGCGATTCAAAAGTTAGGAACGCGCCGGCAGGATGCAGGCCCCATAGAAGATCATCACACCGACTAACTCTTTAGGTTCACATTGCCCGCAGGGTGAAGAAGATGAAGCTCAAGAAAGCATCTCGATCCCGTAAGGCCTCCGGCACAACAGCCTGCGGAGCGTCTTTTGAGTACGGTGGTTCCCACACGCGCTCAATGCTAAATCCTGTATCAATGAACGCTGACATTGTCACATGCAATGGATGATGCCAGTAGCTTAATTCCGCTGACTCACCGTTTAAACTCACTTCGTCCGTGTATTCGGTGACCTTGAAATAGTCCTTGCCGCGGTGATTCCACGGGTACAAGATGGGATGATTTACCGAAATGAGTAACCGACCGCCGGGTCGCAGTACGCGTCTCACTTCTTGTAAAGCGAAACTCCAGTCGGGCAAATAGTGAAACACCAGGGAAGCAACTGCATCATCGAAGGAATTGTCTTCATACGGAAGCACCTCGCCTAATTTAGCAACTCGAAGCTCAGCAGTTTCGCCTAGTCGCTGTTTCGCTATATCAATCATGGCTGCACTGGCGTCAAATCCTGAGAGCTTGGCGCCACGCTTAACGAGCTGATCAGTCAACGGCCCTGCGCCACAACCAATATCCAAGATATCGTGGCCACAAACGTCCCCGGCAAGTTCCAACATGGCCGGCCGTTCATAGTAGGCATTGAGCAAACTGGACTCGTTTTCTAGCGCATAGGCTTTCGCGAATTGATCATAGTCACTCACGGCCATCATTGGTCCTTTCCAGACGTTTCATAAGAGCATAACAATGCGCGCGTACGAAGTACTGGATCCCCGGCAGCATAGCAACGGTCCCAGGAATCCGTTCTGATTCTCAGCCGGTCTCCATGTCCGTCTTTCTACTATCGCGTAGAACATTAACACCATATGATAGACACTGAAACATTCAAGTTTCATCTCTCATCACTCACCATGGGGAAAAATGAAAACTCTCGTTCAGCGCGCCCTGGCTGTTAGCGCAGCTTGCGCTCTCGCCTTCTCCGGCGTCTCCGCAGCTTCCGCTGCCGCAGTTCCAGCTTCGGTTCACGGTGTAGGTATCGTAGCGGCTAAGAAGGCCGCTCCTGTAGCTATCAAGAAAATCGGCACTAAGACTGTTAAAGGTTCCGCCAAGGCAACCATCAAGCCCAGCTATTCCAAGGCAAAAAACGTGCAGATCAAATCTGCGCTGTTGAAGGTAACCAAGGGCAAGAAGACCGTTGCCAAAAACAAAAAGTCCGTAAAACTGGCTGCTGGTTCGTACAAGGTCACCACCACGGTGAAGTACAAGTTCAAGGGCAAGACTTCCACCGTTTCCAAGACCCAGAGTCTGCAGGTGAAGAAGGCTAGCACAACCAAGCGCTCGGTCGCGATGAGCGGCAAGAGCTACAACTGCCCCGCAGGTTACCCAGTGAAGGGCAACCGCACCGGAAGCAAGAAGGAATGGAAGTACCACGTACCTCGCGGCGCTCTCTATTCACGCACCAAGCCTGAAGAGTGCTTCAAGACCACTTCTGACGCTAGCAAGGCTGGTTACCGCGCATCTAAGCGCTAATCACATCAGCCCGAAACATGCCTGGCTCGATTCCCCTATGGTGGGTTCAAGCCAGGCATTTTTTGGCTCTTCATGACCATATACACCCAAAACTAAAGGTTCGGCTCACTACCCCATACCGGGAAACGAGCCGAACCTTTTAGTGTCTACTATTTACGCAGCAAACGCTGTAGCTTAGCGGGCTACGGAACCGTCTACGTAGTCATCCGAAGATGCATCCGAGATCCAGGAGAACAACGAGCGCAGTTCGCGACCGGTGGTCTCGATTGGGTGAGCTTCACCCTTGGCACGCAGTTCCTTGAACTCAGGAGCGCCAGCCTTCTGGTCATCCATGAAGCGCTTAGCAAAAGCACCGGACTGGATATCGCTCAGAACAGCCTTCATGTTTTCCTTCACCTCTGGGGTGATAACGCGTGGGCCGGAAACGTAGTCGCCGTACTCAGCGGTGTCAGAGATGGACCAACGCTGTTTGGCGATGCCACCTTCCCACATCAGGTCAACGATCAGCTTCAGCTCGTGCAGCACCTCGAAGTAAGCGATTTCTGGCTTGTAGCCAGCTTCGGTCAGAACTTCGAAGCCGTACTGAACCAGCTGCGAGGTACCACCGCAAAGAACAGCCTGCTCACCGAACAGGTCGGTTTCGGTCTCTTCGGTGAAGGTGGTTTCGATAACACCAGCGCGGGTGCCACCAATACCTGCAGCGTAGGACAGTGCAAGGTCCTTGGCGCCGCCGGTGAAGTTCTGCTCCACAGCGATCAGGTCAGGGATACCACGGCCAGCTTCGAATTCGCGGCGTACGGTGTGGCCTGGAGCCTTTGGTGCAACCAGGGCAACGTCAACGTTGGCTGGTGGCTGGATGAAGCCGAAGCGGATGTTGAAGCCGTGACCGAAGAACAGTGCGTTGCCCTCTTCGAGGTGCTCGGCGATGGACTCGGTGTATACCTGAGCCTGAACCTGGTCTGGGGTCAGGATCATGATGACGTCTGCCCAGGCAGCTGCCTCAGCAACGGTGGATACCTTCAGGCCTTCAGCTTCAGCCTTAGCGCGGGACTTCGAGCCCTCAGCCAGACCAACAACAACCTCAACACCCGAGTCGCGCAGGCTTAGTGCGTGCGCGTGGCCCTGGGAACCGTAACCAATGATGGCTACCTTCTTGCCCTGGATGATTGAGAGGTCTGCGTCGTCTTCGTAATACAGATCAGCCACTGTAGTTCTCCTTATTTGTTCTTTGGCGTTTAGCTCACTGACTAAACTATGTGCCAAGTATCTAAAATTTGTAGTTCGTGTCCGTTGATGTCTTCGCCGCGTAGGCTCAGAGGGTTTTCAGCGCGCGGTCGCTCATCGACTTGGAGCCTCGTCCCACCGCTAGGGTGCCGGACTGGACAATCTCTCGAATACCAAATGGTTCAAGGACTGCTAGAAGTGCGTCAATCTTTGCCGCGTTGCCGGTGGCTTCAACCACCAGCGAATCGGTGGACACATCGATCACCGAAGCACGGAAGAGTTCCGCAGCTTGGGTCACCTGCAGGCGGGTTGCCGCGTCGGCACGGACCTTAATCATGATGTGATCGCGCTGCACCGAGGTTTCCGGTAGCAGTTCTACGATTTTGATGACGTTGATCAGCTTGTTCAGCTGCTTGGTCACCTGTTCCAGGGAATCTCCCTCTGCGTCAACCACCACGGTCATGCGGCTGATGCCGTCAATTTCGGTGGGGCCCACAGCCAGAGAATGAATGTTGAAGGCACGGCGGGCGAAGAGGCTAGCGACTCGGGTGAGTACACCGGGTACGTCTTCAACCAGTACCGAAAGCGTGTGCTTTGCCATGTTCTAGTCCTCCTCTTCCCATTCAGGGGTCATGCCCTTGGCGATCTGAATCTCATCGTTGCTCACGCCAGAAGGAACCATTGGCCACACCATCGAATCGGCAGAGACCACGAAGTCAATCACCACTGGGCGGTCATTGATTTCCAGGGCCTGCTTGATGGTGGCGTCGATGTCTTCGTCGCGTTCACAACGTAGACCCACACAGCCATAGGCGTCAGCGAGCTTCACGAAGTCAGGCACACGTGCGGTGCCATGACCGGTGTTCAGATCGGTGTTGGAGTATCTGCCATCGTAGAACAGGGTCTGCCACTGGCGAACCATGCCCAGCGAGGAGTTGTTGATGACGGCAACCTTGATAGGGATCTGGTTGATCACGCAGGTCGCCAGCTCTTGGTTGGTCATCTGGAAGCAGCCATCACCATCAATAGCCCAAACCACGCGGTCAGGATCGGCCACCTTGGCACCCATCGCGGCGGGAACCGAGAAGCCCATGGTGCCCAGGCCAGCGGAGTTCAGCCAGGAGCGTGGACGCTCGTACTTGACGAACTGAGCTGCCCACATCTGGTGCTGGCCTACACCGGCAACGTAGATTCCTTCCGGTCCGGTAAGCTCACCGATGCGCTGGATGACGTTCTGCGGTGCCGAAAGACCATCCTTGGTTTCGGTGTATCCGATGGGGTAAGTTTCACGTAGTCGGTTCAGCATCCCCCACCAACCGGTGAGGTCCTGCGGTGCTTCGTTCTCAAAGCGGGTAGCGCAGGCTTCATGTAGCTGCGGGATGATCTCATCCAGCGAGCCAACAATTGGCACGTCCGCCACGCGGTTCTTGGAGATTTCCGCTGGGTCAATATCGGCATGGATGACCTTCGCGTTAGGTGCGAAGGACGAGAGTACACCGGTGACGCGGTCATCAAATCGGGCACCGAGGGTAATCAGCAGATCAGCTTGCTGCAGTGCGGTCACAGCCGAAACTGCACCGTGCATACCAGGCATGCCAACGTGCTGCTCGTGAGAATCTGGGAAGGCACCGCGTGCGGTCAGGGTGGTAACCACTGGCGCGTTGATGAATTCCGCAAATTTCTTGAGCTCTTCGTGGGCGTTGGCCTTGATCACGCCACCACCAACGTAGAACACCGGACGAGTTGCCGAAGCGATCAGCTTCGCGGCTTCGCGTAGCTGCTTGTTGTGTCCACGAGTCACCACGCGGTAACCAGGAAGGTCTACCTTTGGAGGCCAGGAGAAAGTCATTTCAGACTGCTGAGCATCTTTGGTGATATCCACCAAGACCGGACCGGGGCGACCGGTCTGAGCGAGGTAGAAGGCACTAGCCAGAGTCTGTGGAATGTCCTCTGCCTTGGTCACCAAAAAAGCGTGCTTGGTAATTGGCATCGTGATGCCAACAATGTCTGCTTCCTGGAATGCATCAGAGCCGATGAAGGCACTGTGCACCTGACCGGTGATGGCCACCATTGGCACCGAGTCCATATTGGCATCGGCCAGTGCGGTGACGAGGTTGGTTGCGCCTGGACCGGAGGTGGCGATACATACGCCTACCTCGCCGCTGGCCATGGCGAAACCCTGTGCGGCGTGGCCGGCACCCTGTTCGTGGCGGACCAAGACATGGTTGATCTTGGTCGAATCCATCAGTGGATCATAGGTGGGAAGGATGGCCCCACCTGGTAATCCGAAGACGTCTTTGACGCCTAGTTCTTCCAGCGAGCGGACGATGGCTTGTGAGCCCGTCATCTGTGTGGGAGCAACGATATTATTCGGACCCTGTACCGGGTTCGAAGCTTCCACAACGGAAGAGACAGCGGCGGCGGCATCCTTGGTTCGATTGATTGACTTCGCAACCGACGCCGGATTGGCGGGTGTTGAGTTGCTCATCGGGATCCTTTCCATTTCTATCTCTTCGTTTGCGCATAAAAAACGCCCCGCGGCCGTCACTACTGACGAAAGGGGGCTTGCGCGTTACCGATGTTCTGTCTGCTTAGTGGGACAGCGCCTCAGGCTCCGCGCCTGATAACTAGTAGAACATCGAAGTTTGTTTGCATGCCTCTAGTTTTCTCTACCCGAAGGCAAAGAGCAAATAGACGCCCCGACCATCTCATTATATGAGATGGATGTCCAATGTGTGGACTCGTGGTTTACCCGGTGAGCATTTTCGCTGCCTCTTGTGGCGAACCGCGTTGAATGAAACGCCTGACAGGGAACGCTGGACAAGCGCAGTAATATACATAGCTCTCAGCGCAATACTCACCCAGAAGGCCGGCCGAGCGAAAACCGACAGTGACCACACGGGCATGCGGTTTGATATTCGGCGTAGCATCCTGGCTCATAAATCTCATTCTACTTGTCAATATGACCAATCATGCATCCCATGACATCTCCATGACACATTTCGATTAATGTCACCACTGATCAAATTGTCCAAACTATCGGTAGAGTAGAAAGCATGGACAACCGCCCAGAAGAAAATCCAGCCGAGCAGGTCAAGGCCCGTCTCCACGAGGCCTTCGATTCGCAGATCCCCAACTTCGCCAGCTACAACCTTGTAGCCGGCACCGGCATTGCCGGTTCGGGTGGTCTAAAGGTCATTGGATATCGGCGCCAGCCCGCAGAACTGATCATTGCCCCGGTCAATGCCAACGATCTGCGCGCGTCGGAAAATGCCATCAATATCAACAACACGAATGTGAATCAGCTCGCCGAGCTCAGCGATGGCGGCTATGAGGTAGCCACCTCCACCGGCCGGGTCTTCCGCTTCAACATCCCGGACAAGCCGAGCATCGATTACCACATCGACGATGCCGTGACCGTCGGCGCGCAGATCGACCAGGAATCCGATGCCCGGGATTTCGCGGATTTCATGGACCACTTCATGAACACCATCGAGGGCACCGAGAATTTCGTATAGCCGCTGGCCTGAGATCCCGGCTGGCAATGGCCACCGGTGGATGCCCCAGGGCATCGGCCGGTGGCCATTGCCACAGCGCTAGCCTCGACTTCGGTAGAGCTCCATGCCATTGGCCTGCATGACCAGCCACGGACTGAATGCCCAGGGAGTTGCCCTCACCGATTGGGCCAGGGCCCCGGGCTCCACCCAGCAGTAATCCATGACTTCCTCCGGATTCGCGGCGATCTCTCCTGCCGCGATCGCCGTGAATACCGGGCAGATTTCATTCTCCACGATGCCCGAGGCATCCACGGCCCGGTAGCGGAAGTCCGGAAGCGCCATCCGCACGTCCCGGACCTCCAGGCCCAGCTCCCCCTGTGCGTGGCGCGCCAGGGCACGCTCCAGGTCCTCCCCCGGCTGCGGATGTCCGCAAAAGGAATTAGTCCACACTCCCGGCCAGGTCAGTTTTCCCAAAGCCCGGCGGGTGGCCAGTACCTGCCCGGCATCGTTGATCACATGGCAGGAGAAAGCCTGGTGCAAGGGGGTATTTGTGCTATGCACCGTCTGCTTGGACTGCGTGCCGATGGGCTGGCCATCGGCGGAAAGCAAGATGACATCCATTCTTTGCCTCTACTTCTTGATTGTGGTTAGCCCGTGAACAAGGCGGTGGAAATGAGCAGCATGGTCAGCAGGAATCCGCACAGGTAGTTAATCCACAAAAATCTCTTCCACGCCCGGTTAACCGTACCCGACGAGTCATCGTCCACGCCCACATGCGGGAGCACATTGAGCACATAGGGCACAGCCAGCAGGCCGGCCAGCCGCGGCAGGCCCGACACGCCGAAAAAGATCATGGCTCCGGCCAGCACATAGGCGCCAAGCACCAGGAACACCGTGGGGCGCGCGCCCAGGGATGCCGCGATGGACCCGAGCTTCGCTGCGCGATCGGGGATGATGTCCTGCACTGCGCCCAAGGCATGGCTGGCCACGCCCCACAGCAGGAACGCGCCGAAAACCATCCACTGGGTCCGGTGCACGGGAGCACCGGCCAGGACCCACCCGTAGACCGCCGGGGAGACAAAGTGCACGGCGCTGGTCAGCGAATCCAGCCCGGCCCGCTCCTTGAACCGCAGGACAGGGAGGCTGTAGGCCAGCACGGCGGCCATCGAGCCCGCCAGCACCACATTGGCTGCCAGATCGCCGGCCAGCACCAGCACGGCCAGGAACGGTGCGGCCAGCACCAGGCAGGCCAGCAGGATCATTCGATGGCTCTGCCGGGCCAGCAGCGCGCCTTCGATGCCGCCCTTGCGCGGGTTGCGCAAATCGGACTCGTAGTCGAAGACGTCATTGACCCCGTACATCACCAGGTTGTAAGGGAACAAGAAGAAGAGGCTGCCCACGATGAGCATCGCATCGAGCCCGCCGCCGGCCAAGAGATAGGCGGCTGCGAAGGGATAGGCGGTATTCACCCACGACACCGGCCGCGAGGTGGCCAGAATGGCGCGAATCATGGTTGCGGGGTCCTTCCGGTTGGCTTAGCAGAACGCTGGCTGGCTGCGCGGCGGCGCTCCAGCGGCTCGGTGAGCCACCAGAGCCCCGGAACCAGGAGCACCGCGCAGGCGGCGTAGAAGAAATCCTCGATCGGCGCCAAGCCCACCCGGACCCCGGACAGCGCGTGGCTTCCATAGTCGAACAGGCCCGCGGCAATCATCAGGTTGTCGAAGACCGCGGTGAGCAGCAGCATCAGGCCCATGGCCAGCAGCATGGGCCGCGCCACGGTGCGCAGCCGCCGTCGGCTGGCCAGCAGCCCCGCCAGGAACACGAGGCTGGCCGCGGCGAGGAACCACAGGCTCATTTCAAGAAACATTGCCCGGCTCCTTGGGATTGGTGCGGCCGCCGCGGCTGGGGCGCGGGCTTCGGGCGCCGAGCCGGTGCGTGCCGGCCACGGCGATCATCGAGCAGTAGCAGAGGAAAATCAGGAAGAACACCTCTTCCAGCGGGAATTGCTCGCCCACCATGATCCCGGTCATCAGCTCGGATTCCTTGTGCACGAAAATCCCGCGTTCGATGGCCATCACATCCCAGAGCACGAAGAACCCGGTGCCCGCGGCCAAGCACAGCAGCGCCCGCAGCGGCGCAGCGAAGACGAAGAGCGTGAACCGGGCATCGAGCAATGCCATGCAGGCCAGAAGGAAAAGCAGGATGCTCAGGTAGATCATGCCCCCGCCTCCCCTTCAGAGCCGGCCAGCGGCTGCTCGCGCAGCGGGCCCGGGCCGGCGAGGCCCAGCACGGCCTTGGCCGCCAGCTCCCCGCTGATCAAGCACATGGGTACGCCGATGCCCGGGCGCACGGTGCTGCCGGCATAGTGCAGTCCCGAGACCTTGGTGCTGTGATTGCCTGGGCGCAGCATGGCGCTTTGCCCCAGCGTGTGGGCCAGCCCGAGGGCCCCGCCGCGGTAGGCCCCGTACTGCTGTTCGAAATCCGCGGGCCCGATGCTCTGGCGCACCACGATGCGCTCGCGCAGGTCTTGGATCCCGGCCCAGGCGGCGAGCTGGTCGATGGCCGCGTCGGCCACCTGTTCCACCATGCTCTCCCCGTTGCCGTCGGCACCGCCATGGCCCCATTCAGGGGCGGCCGGGGCGGGGACGAGGATGAACAGGTTCTCGCAGCCCTGTGGCGCGACGCCGGGATCCGTGGCGCTAGGCTTGCACACGTAGATGCTGGTTTCCCCCTGCAGGGCGCGCCCCTGGCGGATGCGCGCGAAATTATCGGCCCAATCACGGGTGAACAGCAGGTTGTGGTGCCGCAATTCCGGCAGTTCCCCGGTGACGCCCAAGCACACCAGGACCGCGCTGGGCCCAGGGTCCCGGCGCGCGAAGCGGCGCGCCGAATGGGTTTGCAGGCGTTCTGGGAGCAGCTGGCGATCAAGATGCTGCGCATCCGCCGCGGCGATGACATGCTGCGCCGGGGTCCGATGGCATTGGCCGTGCGCATCGATCCATTCCACCGCGGTGACCGCGGCCTGGCCCCTGGAGCTGGTCTCGATGGCGGTGGCCGTGGCGCCCAATCTGATGTCCGCCCCGTGCTGCGCCGCTAGATCGGCCATGGCATCCGCCAGCGCGGCGAACCCGCCCATCGGGTACTTGACGCCGTCGGTCAAATCCAGGTGGCTCATCAGCTGGTACAGCGCCGGGGTGCGCTCCGGGCTGGACCCGAGGAACACGGCCGGATAGCCCAGGATCTGGCGCAATTCCGTGCTCTGGAAACGCCGCGCGAGATACTTCTCCAAGCTCGATCCCAGCAGCGGCGCCAGCTGCGGGAGCCGGCGCAGGATCGCGGGCTTGAGCAGTGATCCCAGCGAGCTGAAATCATCGTACAAGAAGTGCTGGAGGGCCAGTTCATAGCCTTCGCGCCCGGTGCGCAGGTACTCGTCCAGGGCGGGCGCGCTGCCGGGTTCCAGGGTCTCGAACAACTCGCGGACCGTGGTGCCGGTGCCCACGTCCACCGGTGCCTGCCGCCCCTGGAAAAAGGTGCGGTAGCCGATGGGCAAGGAGCGCAGATCCAGTTGCTCGCTGGCGCTGGTTCCCATCAGGGAGAACCAGTGCTCGAAGACCTCCGGCATGAGGTACCACGACGGGCCGGTGTCGAATCGGAAGCCGTCGCGCTCGAGGCGTCCCGAGCGGCCCCCGACATGGTTGTGCTGCTCCAGCAGCGTGACCTTGCATCCTCGGGCCGCGAGCAGCCCTGCGCTGGCCAGTCCGGAGAATCCGGCGCCGATGACCACGACGTCCTGCGGCGCGCCGCTCATTTGCTGCCCCCTGCCTGCGTCTTGGCTTCCCTGGGTCCTGCCCAGGGCACGAGCACCCGCGCGGCGATCAGCGCCTTGCGGCCGGTGGAGACCGAGATGCGGGTGCGCAGCAGCTCCTTCGCGGGGGCCGCGGCCAGTTGGCGGTTTAGCTCCCGGAAGAGGTCATGGGCCAGGCGGACGGCACGGGCTGCCGGCGGAGCCAGCAGTTCCAGCCCGGAACGCGCGGTGGCCAGGTCGGCATCGATCTGCTGGACCAGCAGGGCCTTGTCCCCCTCGCCGAAGTCCCGCGCGTCGATGCCCGGGAAATAGGCGCGCCCCAGATCCAGGCTGTCCTGGGCCAGATCGCGCAGGAAGTTGACCTTCTGAAAGGCCGCCCCGAGACTGCGGGCCGAACGCTGGGCCTGTTCCACCTGCTCCGGGCGCAGCTCGGGGGCCGAGTCCATGGCGCGGAAGACCTGCAGGCACATCAGCCCGATGACTTCGGCCGAGCCGTAGATGTAGTGCTCCAGGCTGTGCGCGTCGTGGGTTGATGTCGTCAGGTCCGCCCGCATGGAGCAGAAGAAGGGGGTGGTCAGCTCGGTGCCGATGCCGGTGGCCCGGGCGGAGAGCGCGAAGGCATGCACCACCATGTTGGTGCTGTAGCCGCGCTGCATCGCGCGCCGGGTTTCGGCTTCCAGGTCATCCAGGCAGGCCGCGATGTCCCCGGCGTCCAGGCCGGCCTGCTGCGCCACCCCGTCCACGATTTCATCGGCGAGCCGCACCAGGGCGTAGATGTTGGCGATATGCGTGGCGCTGACCGCATCCAGCAGCCGGCAGGCCAGCGAGAAGGAAGTGGAGTACTGCTCGAGCAGCACCTTGGCGCTGCGCTGGGCGGTCAGCGAGTACCGCTGCAATGCCGGGGCTTGCGGGGCGATGCCCCGGGGCTTGATCAGGTTCATCGGCTTCGATTCAGAATCAGGTGGCTGCAGGTGCGAAGGAGCGCCTGGGCCTCATCGGGCAGATCGAGGAAGGCCACCGAGCCGGTGGCCCGCGCGCACAATTGCTCGGCAAGCTGCCGGGCGAAGCGCTCGGCCCCCTGGGCCGTCAATTCCGCGCGGATTTGCTGGGCTGGAATGCGGCCGGACCGGAACTCGGCCAGCAGCGCCGCGAACTCGGGCTGCTCGGCGGCCAGCGCCAGCAAGATGGTGCTCTTGAATTCACGCAGGTCCGATTCCACGGACTTCCCGGTGCGCATCGGATCCCCGAAGGTGCCCAGCACATCGTCGATGACCTGGTAGGCCACGCCGAGCTGGCACCCCACGGTGCCCAGGTCATCGGCCTGCGAGCTGGAAGCCCCGGCCAGCAGCGCCCCGGCCTGCAGCGGCAGCTGGAAGGAGTAGGCCGCGGTCTTCAGCTGCTCCATGCGCAGCACTTCGCTGGTGGTCGCCGGCGTGGCGCCCAGGGAGAAGAGCAGGTCCTCGAGTTCGCCGGCCCCTGCCTGCTCGATGCCCTGGAAGAAAGCCTGCTCAACTGCGGCTTCCGCGTCGGTCCCCGCGGCGGCCTTGATGGCGTGCTTGATGGCCTCATTGATCAGCAGGTCCCCGGCGATGATCGCCACCGAGTTCCCGGCATGCTCGGCCTCGGCCAGGCTCCGCCCGGCCGCCCTCGCCTGATCCCGGTAGCGCGCCGAGATGGTCGGTTCGGAACGGCGCACGAAGTCCCTGTCCACCACGTCGTCGTGGATCAGCAGGGCGGTGTGCAGCAGCTCGAAGGCGCACCCCAGGTCAATGGCCCGCGCTTCGTTGCGGCCGCCGAAAGCGCGGTAGCCGAGCATGACCAAAGCCGGGCGCATCATCTTTCCGGTGGCCAGGCCGCCGGAGATTTCCGTCCAGAGCTCGGCGGCGGTCCGCGAGTAGGCGGCTGCCCGCGCTTGCGCCTGCGCCCCGATCTGGGCCAGGCGCTGGCTGATGGCCGCGCGGGTGGGGTCGTCGATGAGCCGGGCCTCGGCGCTCTTCGGCTGGGCGTCGGCAGGTTGGCCGCGATGGCTTCGTGTGTGCGTGGTCATTGGTCACTGCTCCGGGGGCGTGGTGGGGGTGGATGTGGGGACTGCGGGCGCCGTCGCGCCGGTGGCTTCCAGCTCCCGATGGATCTGGGCCAGCAGCTGGCCCAGCGCGAGGCGGGTCGGCTCATCGAGCTGGGAGTAGAACCGGTGCAGGCCGCGCAGGAGCACCATCGAGGCGCCGGCGTTCCCGGGGAATGCGCGGCCCGGGCGCACCAGTGTCCGGCGTCGATCCGATCCGTGGTGCTCGCGCTGGACCATCTGCCTGGCCTCGAGGCGATCGAGCACCGAGGTGATCCCGGCCGAGGAAAGCCCCAGTTCCCGGGCGAGTTCGCCGGGGCTGGGCGTTTGCCGGGAGCGCAGGAGGTTCACGGCCCGCAGATCTGTATCGTTCAGGTTGAGGCTGGAACGAAAACGCACTTCACTCTGTGCATAGGCACGCTGCAGGCCCAGGAGCACCCGGAACAAATCCGAGGTTCGAAGCGGTGGTGTGTGGCGCATGATCACTTATCTCGAAAGGTTGATATTTAGCTTATCTAGATACATCATTGTTTAACTATCTCGTTTTGTCGACCCGGATTTGGAAATCTTTGAAGAACCTGTGGAGGACCCCGTGAATCGATCGCCTAACCCCGCACTATCGCCCGGCGCGCAGCGCATCGGTGATCCGCTATGGACCACCCCGTTGCTCACCGCCCTATCCCTGCTCATTGCCATCGCCGTATCCTTCATCGGCAGCGGCGCCTTCGGCGGAACCCCGGTCCAGCAAGTTGCCGGCGGCTACCTGAGCGCCGATGCGACCCTGCTGGCCCCGGCTGGGCCCGCCTTCTCCATCTGGAGCGTGGTCTATACCGGGCTTGCGGTCTATGGCGTCTACCAGCTCACCGCCCCGGGACGGCGCTCCGGCTGGGGCGCGAAACTCAGGGTTCCCGCGATGATCTCGGCTCTGCTCAACGCCGCCTGGATTTCCGTGGTCCAGCTGGGTTGGCTCGGCTTCAGCGTGATCGTCATTTTCGCGCTCGTCGCCGTCCTTGCCTGGATGATCCGCCTCATGTCCTCCGGAACCCCGGGCTCACGCACCGAGTACTGGGTGATCTGGCTGACCTTCGGGCTCTACCTCGGGTGGGTCTGCGTGGCCAGCATCGCGAACGTGGCTGCCTGGCTGCTCTCGCTGGGTGTCGGCGAAGGTGCTCGGTGGGCCCCCGCAACAGCCGTAGCGCTGCTGGTGGTTGCCGCGCTGGTGGCCATGGCCATCAGCTACTACGTCGGCAATGCCTTCGCCGCCTTGGCCATCAGCTGGGGCCTGGCCTGGATCGGCGTGAGCCGGTTGGCCGGAAGCAACCCCTCGGAGATCGTTGGCTATGCCTCGCTGGGCTGCGCGCTGGCCGCGTTGCTCGGCTCGCTGCTGATTGCGTGGCGGCGCCGAACCGCGGCCGGTACCGGAGGGAGAATTTCATGAGCCTGATCGCCGTCACCGGAGCCACCGGATACATTGGCGGGCGGCTGGTCCCCCGGCTGTTGCGCAACGGGCATCAGGTGCGGGTCTTCACCCGGGACGCACAGCGCCTTCGCGACATTCCGTGGCACGACGAGGTTGAGATCATCGAAGGCGATCTGGAAGACGCCGAGGCGGTCAACCGCCTGTGCCGCGGCGTCGCGCTGGTCTACTACCTGGTTCATTCCATGTCCGGCACGAGCAATTTTGCCGAGCAGGAAAAGAACTGCGCCGCCATCATGGCCCGGGCCGCGAAGCACCAGGGTGTGGAGCAGGTGGTGTACCTCTCGGGCCTGCACCCGCAAGGGCAGCTGAGCGAGCATCTGGCATCGCGCGTGGCCGTGGGTAAGATCCTGGCCTCGTCGGTGGACACCCTGGTGCTCCAAGCAGGACTGGTGATCGGGTCGGGATCCGCCAGCTTCGAGATGATCCGGCATCTGAGCGACGTGCTGCCGGTGATGCCGGCTCCGCGCTGGGTCACCAATCAGGTCCAGCCCATCGCCGTGCGCGACGCGCTGCACTACCTGGTCCGCGCCGCGCAGCTTAAGGGGCCGGTGCAGGGCGTCTACGATATCGGCGGCCCGAAGGCCTACAGCTATGCGCAACTGATGAAGATCTACGCCCGTTGCGCAGGCCTGCGCGAACCCTCGGTGTGGGCCCTGCCCCTGCTGACTCCGCGGCTGGCCTCGCACTGGGTGAACCTAGTCACCCCGCTGCCGCGCACCCTGGCCTCGGCTCTGGTGCAATCCCTGCAGCACGACTGCGTCATGGGCTCCCGCGAGATCGACACGCTGATTCCCCCGCCGGCGGAAGGCTTGTGCGACTACCCCAGGGCGGTGGAGCTGGCGCTGGAGAAAATCGAGGCGGACGCGGTGGAGACCACGTGGGCCACGGCCCATCCGCTGTCGGCACCAGCCGAGCCCTTGCCCTCCGACCCGCAATGGGCCGGGCGCAAGAGCTACAGCGACGTCCGCCGGGCCACCACGACGGCCAGCGCACCAGAGTTGTTCCAGGTGGTACAGCGACTCGGCGGGGACTCGCCGTATTTCGCCTTTCCCACGCTGTGGAAGTTGCGCGGGCTGCTGGACAAGCTCGCCGGAGGCGTGGGCTCTGGCCGCACGCGGCGCTCCAAGAGCACCTTGGCCCTGGGCGATGTGCTGGACTGGTGGCGCGTGGAAGCCCTCCAGCAGGACCGGTTGTTGCGATTGCGGGCTGAAATGCGCGTCCCTGGCCAGGCGTGGCTGGAGTATCGGCTGAGCCCCCAAGAGAACGGGGAGACCGAGCTGGTCCAACGCGCCGTGTATTTCCCACGCGGCCTGTGGGGACGATGCTACTGGTGGGCCGTGTATCCCTTCCACGGGATCATCTTCCCGGCCACCATCAAGAATATCGTGACGGCCGCCGAACACGATAACCAGCAGGTGTAGCCCATAGGCCCGCTACTGCCCCTGCTCCGCGGCCTGCTCCAGGCTCCCCTCCAGCGCATCAGAGGTCACCGAGAGAAAGCGGATCACGATCTCGCGCTCCTCGGCAGTCATGGAGCGGGCGACTTGGAATCGTTGCGCATGGTGCCGTCCCATTTGCTCGCGCGCGGCCAAGTGCGTCTGCTCGGTGACTTCGATGCACTGCGAACGCCGGTCGGTGGGATGCTGGCTTCGCCTGACATGGCCGTTGGCTTCAAGCCGGTCCACCATCTTGGTCACCGAGGCACTGGATATCCCCAGGTACTCGCGCAGGTCCGACGGGGTCAGCACCTTGCCCGTGTTCTTTGCGGCAATCATCTGCCGCAACGCCCGCATATCCGTCTCATTGAGTTTCATGAAACGTTGCGAACTGCGCATGATCTTGCGCTCGATTTGCCTCATGCGCCCCATTTCAGCCATAATCCGTTCGATCTGCTCGAGATCCGAGGCGCTGATGTTCCCGCGATCAATCAGGATCTGCTGCGGGTCAGATGCCGCCAGCCCGTAGGTGGTAGGCAAACGCTCTTCGGCCATGACGGTTCTCCCTTGCCGCGACGTGGGGCAGCGGTCACCGCCACTGACTAACTGTGTATTTCGATACTACGCCCACGGGCAAGCCGCGAGGCATGCAAAAACCCTGCGATCCAGCAACTGGGACCGCAGGGTTTTCTCTGGTGCGAGTAGAGAGACTTGAACTCTCACGTCCGAAGACACTGGAACCTAAATCCAGCGCGTCTACCAATTCCGCCATACTCGCTAGCGCTACACCAAGAACCGGAATCCTTGAAGGCGACCTCAATCAGTGTAGCGGAGTTTTTCACCGATGCGAAATCGGCGAGTCATCGCGACTACTTTGGGTCAATCCCCAAGTCACGACGTAGCTTTGCAACGTGACCTGTAGCACGAACATTGTACTGAGCAAGCTCCACGTTGCCCTGCTCGTCCACGACGATGGTTGAGCGAATTAGCCCCTCGTAGGTGCGGCCATAATTCTTCTTCTCGCCCCACGCAGCGTAGGCCTCAGCTACGGCATGATCCTCGTCCGAAAGCAACGGGAAGTTGAGCTCCTCGGTGGTGGCGAACTTCTCTAGCTTAGACACCTTGTCGGGCGAAATACCCAGTACCTGATACCCCAGGGACTTGAGCGACTCCAGCGAATCGCGGAAGTCACAGGCCTGCTTGGTGCAGCCTGGTGTTGATGCCGCTGGGTAGAAATAAACGATGGCCTTCTGTCCTCGGTAATCCGCGAGGCTAACTTCTTTGCCCGCTGCATCCAGCAACGTGAAGTCAGGTGCTTTATCGCCTACAGACAGTCGTGCAGTAGTTTCGGAAGTGCTCATCAGTGGACCTCTCCTCTTCGCGGTATACAAAAAATCCGACCTGATAAATCAGATCGGATCTACTGTGCGCCCCTCGGGACTTGAACCCGAAACCTAATGATTAAGAGTCATTTGCTCTGCCAATTGAGCTAGAGGCGCATATCGCTCTGACTAGTCTTTTTCAAGAAGTTGTCTTTGCAACGTAGATAATCATAAGCAGTAATAGGCTAAAAACAAAAATCGGCCAATCTGCCATGAAGAATCGAAAACGTCTAGTCAGCTATCGTTTCACGGTGAATCATCAACTTTGAGGGTAATCGACGCCACAACTTTTTGAATTGGTTTCACTCCACAAACCAATTCTAGGTCTCATCACCGACGCAACTAGACCGGCACGTACCCACTAAGAATCGTGAGTCACTTCCAAAGACTGCCGGATTCAGCAAGCCCAGCTAGATATGTGCAACCGGGCCAACGGTGGACACGTGACTATTTCTTATCAGCGGCATCCAGATATCGTTACCTGCCAGGCCATGCGACAGGGGAACCCAATTTAGCGATCCACCAAGGAATGCGTAAACGCTCCCACTGTTAATCGTAAGTTGAACGGTTGACCAGGCATCCCTCGGATACTTTGCCTCTGCCCGAATAAATCCACCCCAAATACTCAACCACACACCGTGTGAGATCAGATGGGTGACGATGCGGACAACCGCAATGTTCGGTACTCAGGTGGCAACACTGTGGTCCGCAGAACCTAGCTGAGGCGCTAGGACATCCGCAGGCACCGGTAACAACGTCCGTACACAAAGTCGTGATCAAAACAAAAAGGCCAGACCTAAGTCTGACCTTTTTAGTGGTGCGCCCCTCGGGACTTGAACCCGAAACCTAATGATTAAGAGTCATTTGCTCTGCCAATTGAGCTAGAGGCGCCCGCTGCGATGTTCTAGAAGCTTTTTGAGCTCCGCGCTTTCGCAACGAGATAAAACTTTACCAGCTTTATCCCCCAGCGCAAATTCGATAGCCCGCATCGTGCGGTGACCTTCATTACAGGATATGACTAGGGGTTACTTCCATTGCTTCCATGAGGTTTGTACAGTGAATCCATGAGTGAACAACGAACAATTTCTTTGCCCTCCCAAGATTTGATTCAGGCCGTGGGCCCGTTCCCGAAAAACCTCAAACCGGTGCTGTGGGATCTGGTCAATGCTCCTGAGGTCGAACTGGACGAGATCGAGATTGCCGTCATGCCCTACATGGCCAACCCTGGGACACTGAAGAATGTGCGTTCTGCACCCAACCTGCGCATCGTGCAGACTCAAACCACCGGTTTTGACGGCATGGTGCAACTCATTGGTGACCGCGCCAATATCAATACGGCCGCAGGAGTCCACGCGGCCGCGACTGCTGAAATGGCCATCGGGCTGGCCATTGCTTCACTACGCGGATTCCCTCAGGCAGTTCGAGATCAGCAAGATGGGCGCTGGAACCCGATGCTATGGCCAGGGCTAGCTGACCGAACAGTGGGCCTTGTTGGTGTGGGAGGAATCGGCGAAGAGATTCGCAAGCGCTTAGAACCCTTTGAAGTCAACCTGTTGCGCTTCGGAACTACTGCACGCAAAGACGAACACGGAGAGATCTTCTCCACCAAAGACTTGGCCGAACGTGCCGGCGAAATCGAAGTTTTGATCCTGATCGTTCCACTGACAGATTCCACTATGCACCTTGTTGATGCTGAACTGTTGGCCCGGTTGCCCGATGGGGCAACGGTGGTTAATGTGGCTCGTGGCCCCGTAGTGGATACGCAGGCTTTGATGGCAGAGGTTACTTCTGGACGTTTGAATGTTGCCTCAGATGTTTTTGACCCGGAGCCGCTACCGACGGATCATCCATTGTGGCAGCACCCCAATGCGTTGATCATTCCGCACAACGGTGGAAACACCGCTGCCTTCTTCCCACGCATGGTCAAGTTGCTCAAGTCCCAAATTGCCGCTTGGTCAGCTGGCGAACCCGGCGAGAATCTTGTGCACCGTAGCTAACAATTCGACGACAGTTGGCAGCCTCGGGAGTTTTGGCTCCGAAGCAGCAGCGATGGTGCGCTATCTTTGATAAATACCGTTAGTCCACCATCGTTATTGTTGTCTGCGGTATAGAACGTTGCTTGCTAAAGGAAGATGAGCCATTCCAGTGCACGAATTGCCACTAAGTTCCGTATCTCGACGCGCACTGCTGACCGGTACTTTAGCGACAACCGCGCTGGCTCTAGCAGCCTGCACTGGAAAATCTGAGACATCGGCCCAAACTTCGACCGGCGCTGCCGCCTCAAGCACACCAACTCCGCGTACCTTACGCTTGTCGGCTTCGGCTCCCCCAATCAAGATGGACCCAGCCATTGTTGCCGACAATGAGTCTTTCCGCGTCACCCGACAGGTATACGAGACCCTTGTTGATATTGACCCTGATACCGGCGGAGCAGTCCCCGGTTTGGCGCAATCATGGAATGAAAGTTCCGATGGCCTCACCTACGTCTTCACCTTGCGTGAAGGTGTGCTGTTCCACGACGGTACCGAGCTGGTTGCTTCATCGGTGATCGCAAACTTTGAACGCTGGGAAGCGCTCTCGACATCTCAGAGCGCCAGTTCCACCCAGGGGTTTTTCGACGTTTTCCATTACGACACCGACATCCCGACGCTGCCCAAGGCCGAAGACCTCGAACCAGAACCCAAGGATAAGGAAACGGCTAGCGCGGAAGAACTAGCCACCGCGCAAGAACGTGTTCAGCTGCTGGCAGAGACGCAAAAGCAATTCACCACAGATCTGTTTGCGGGCAAGTCCAAGGGCGGAACGGCTAGTTACTTCCGTTCGGTAGAAGCCACCGGAAAATATGAAGTGACCTTACGTCTGCGGCGCCGACTGCCGGAACTAATAGATGCCTTCACCCTTCCGGGCATGGCCATTGCGGCGCCCAGCGCGCTGACCGGCGGGTCTAAAGAGAATCCAGCCGAGTCCTTGTCGACCCAGCCTATGGGCACCGGCCCATACAAGTTTGTCTCTCTAGAAAAGGGCGTTGTCCGCCTGGAGATTTTCGAAAAGTACTGGGATCAGCAGCGACTCACCGGCAATAAGCACCATCCAGAAGTTGTTCTGATTTCTTCGATACCTTCCCCTTACAACCGTGAAGGTGCCTTGCTGGCAGAAGAAATCGACGGATTCGATATGGTCTCGGTAGACACCATGCGCACCTTGGTACGTAACGCCAAGGTGGTCGTTCAGCGCGATCCGTTCTCCGTGTTGTATCTAGGCATGGATCAGCGTAATAAGTGGCTGGCTAAGCCCGAGTTCCGTCAGGCCATCGCACACGCCACCAACCGCACTTCGCTGGCCGACAAGCTCTTTATCCAAGGATCCAAATATGCGGCAACGATCTTGCCGCCGGCGTTGAGTGTTCCCAACCCCGAGGATACGCCAAATCATGATCAGTCCAAGGCCAAGGCGCTACTGGATCAGATCAACTACAAAGGTGAGGAAATTGAGTTCGCCTACCCACTGCGGGTATCGCGTAACTACCTGCCACTTCCGGAACGTACTTTTGCGCAGATCGCTGAAGATCTCGCCCAAGTTGGTATCCGCATCAAGCCTCGACCCATCGCGTGGACCGACGGCTATGTGAAAACGGTGCAGTCCAGTAAGTTCAATGGACTTCACCTGCTCGGGTTCTCCGGCGCCTATCGTTCGGCGGATGACTTCCTTACCGGCATCTTGGCCAATAAAGCTAATGAGTTCGGCTACACCTCGGCGTTACTTGACTCACAGATCATGCTGGCTCGTTCCATCCCATCGGGTGAAGAACGCACCGCTGCCTACGCCACGATCATGAAGATGCTGAACGAAGATTTGCCACTGTTGCCACTGGTTTTCCCGATCTCGGCCTTGGCATTCAACGGAAATGTCACCTTCTATCCTCCATCGCCGATGCTCAACGAGTGCTACGCCGATGTCCAGATGTCCAATTCGCCAGCCCTGGGTAGTTAATAATCATTAACCCAGTTAAGGATTTCTAACCCAAGGGTAGATAGGTCTACTCTGGGATAGAGCAAAGTATCACTGTCGATGGAGATCCTCGTGCCTTCTGAAACGTCAACCGAATCTTTTGACGTAGTACTAATCGGTGCCGGCATTATGAGTGCCACCCTTGGCACCATGATCAACCAGCTGGAACCAACCTGGTCTATTGGTCTATTTGAAAACCTGGACAAGGCGGGGCTGGAGTCTTCCTCCCCTTGGAACAACGCTGGTACCGGCCACTCGGCCCTGTGCGAGTTGAACTACACGGCAGCTGCTGCTGATGGTTCGGTTGACCCGACCAAGGCAATTGGCATCAACGAGCAGTTCCAGCTTTCCCGCCAGTTCTTCTCCTGGGCAGTGGACAACAAGCGCGTTGCTGACAACAGCTTCATCAACCCACTTCCTCATATGTCGTTTGTTATCGGCGAGGACCACTCAAAGTACCTGCAGACTCGCTATGAGGCATTGAAGCCCAACGCGCTGTTCGAGGAACTGGAAATCACCAACGAACTAGACACCATCAATGAGTGGACTCCACTGGTTGCTGCCGGTCGGGATGCCTCACAGAAGGTTGCCGCTTCGCGCGTCACCTCTGGTACCGACGTTGATTTCGGTCGCCTCACCGCGGATCTGACCAACTCACTGAGCGCTGCTGGCGCTTCGGTGAACTACGGTCACAAGGTTCAGAACCTCAAGCGCTCCGGTGCTGGCTGGGAACTGACCATCAAGGACAAGGCGTCTGGCGCGGTGAAGAACGTCAAGGCAAAGTTCGTCTTTGTTGGCGCAGGCGGCGGCGCACTGCCACTGCTTCAGAAGTCGGGCATTGATGAGATCAAGGGCTTCGGTGGCTTCCCAGTTTCCGGTCAGTTCTTGCGTTGCACCGACGAGAGCATCGTGAACCAGCACAACGCTAAGGTTTACGGCCAGGCTTCGGTGGGCGCTCCTCCGATGTCGGTTCCTCACTTGGACACCCGTTTTGTTGATGGCAAGCGTTCGCTGATGTTCGGCCCCTACGCTGGCTTCTCGATGAACTTCCTGAAGTCCACCGGTCAGTTGGATCTTCCACTGTCCCTGCGTCCACACAACCTCATTCCAATGCTGGCAGTTGGCAAGGACAACTTGGACCTGACCACTTACCTGATCAAGGAAGTTCTCAAGTCCCGCTCCAAGAAGGACGAGGCACTCACCGAGTACTTCCCAGGCGCCGATGGTTCCAAGTGGGAACTGATCACCGCTGGTCAGCGCGTTCAGGTCATCAAGAAGGATGCCAAGAAGGGTGGTGTACTTCAGTTCGGAACCGAGGTCATCACTTCCTCGGACGGCTCCATCTCCGGTCTGCTCGGCGCTTCGCCAGGCGCTTCGACCGCCACGCCAATTATGGTTGGCCTGCTCTCACGCTGCTTCCCTAAGCAGTTCGCAGGCTGGGAGTCGAAGCTGAAGGACATGATTCCTTCCTACGGTCAGAAGCTGAACGAAAACCCAGCACTCTACGCTGAGGTTAAGGCCGCTACCGATAAGACTCTGGGACTGGCCTAGTCCCAAGAAGTTCAAAGACCCGTCCACTATTTAGTGGACGGGTCTTTGGCGTATGTTGACGAAGTCCAGTTCATCAGCCGATCAATCTTGTGCGCCACGACTCATTAGAGGACGTATGTTCTTTCCAGTTCGAGGGCATTAACTGTATTCTCGAAAATGTTGTCTATCTCATACTCATTGTTCTGAGTTCCCCGCGCCATGCTGAAAGGCACCGATGACCTACACCGCAGCGGAAAACCGCTATGAATCCATGCCCTACCGCCGCGTTGGACGTAGCGGCCTAAAACTTCCTGTCATTTCCCTTGGGCTGTGGCATAACTTTGGCGATGACAAGCGCTTCGATGAGCAACGCGATATTTTGCGCCGTGCCTTCGACCTTGGCGTGACCCACTTTGACCTAGCCAATAACTACGGCCCACCGGATGGCACCGCCGAGACCAACTTCGGCCGCCATTTGGCACAAGACTTCAAGCAGTACCGCGATGAACTGGTGATCTCTTCCAAAGCTGGGCACCGCATGTGGCCTGGCCCATATGGCGATGGAGGTTCACGAAAGTATTTGCTTTCCAGCCTTGATGCCTCGCTGGAGCGCATGGGCTTGGATTACGTAGATGTCTTCTACAGCCACCGCCCAGATCCAGAAACCCCGATGGAAGAAACCATGGGTGCATTGGATCAGGCGGTGCGTTCAGGTAAGGCGCTCTACGCCGGCATTTCTTCGTACTCGCCAGAACAAACTATTCAGGCTGCCGCGATTCTCAAAGAGCTGGGCACTCCCCTACTGATTCACCAGCCAAGCTATTCTATGTTCAACCGCTGGACTGAAGCAGGCCAACCTAATCTCTTCCAAGCTTTGGAGCACGTTGGTGCTGGTTCCATTGCTTTCTCACCGTTGTCGCAGGGACTGCTGACCAATCGTTACTTGAACGGGATCCCAGAGAACTCGCGGGCAACCAAGGGACGCTTCCTCTCGGAATCCAACATCACCGACGATATCTTGAACCGTATCCGCGGACTGAATGATATTGCAGCTACCCGCGGGCAGACTCTGGCTCAGATGGCCATTGCCTGGCTACTGCGCGATCAGCCACTAGGAACCCCGGTGACCTCAGCACTGGTTGGCGCTTCTAGCGTCAAGCAGCTGGAAGACTCGTTGGCTGCGGTGAATAACCTTGCTTTCTCAACCGAAGAACTCTCGGAGATCGACAAGTTTGCGGCCGAATCAGGTGGCGACGTTCGGGCCTAGTACCAGTCTTAGATTTCAACTAATTTGGGCCAAGAACCCCGACGGACTTTTGTCCGCCGGGGTTCATTTCCATCTGTACTCCTCGCGGATGATCTTTGTCGATTTGGCACCCTTTTGGACAGTTGCACAGCACCAACAAACTAGAATTTATAGCAAGCTCACTTCCGTACTGCGACCTTGCTAGGACTACACCCGCATGCAACGCTTGGCCACCTTATCTCTGAAGAACCGAGCGCTCATTGCGCTGATTACGGTCTTCGCCGCCGTCTTTGGTGTGATCTCGATGGGATCACTCAAACAAGAACTCATTCCTTCTATGGAATTCCCGCAGATTTCCGTCATGGCTACGCAAACCGGGTCCAGCCCGGACGTGATTGATGAACAAGTCGCGGCACCACTAGAAACCGCTTTGCAGGCAGTTGAAGGCCTAGAATCCTCCAGCGCTACGTCTCAAGCCGGCTTCACACGCATCGCGCTGACCTTCGCCTACGGCACCGATATGGACCGAGCTCGCTCTCAAGTGGACCGTGCCATTTCCAATGCCAAGTCGCAGCTTCCCGATGACGTTGAGCCAACCGCCTTGGCTGGTTCCATCGCGGACTTACCCGTATTGATGCTGGCGGTTTCTTCAGATGAGTCTTTGGAATCACTGAACGATGACGTCAAGCGCATCGCCCTGCCGAAGTTGCAGAAGATTGATGGCGTGCGCGAAGCCTCGGTCTCTGGTGGCGCAACGCAGCACATTGCCATCCTGCCGAAAAATGCTGAGATGACCAGTGCGGGGTTGAGTGTCTCGGATTTGAAAGACAGCATTGAAAATGCCGGCTCTCCACTTCCCGTGGGCAACATGTCTGTAGATGGTCTGCAGCTACCGGTAATCGCTGGTTCCACGCCCGATAATTTGGATGCCATCAAGGACATCCCGCTGGTAAGCGATAAAGGTCCCGTACTACTCAAGGACGTTGCTGACGTTTCGGTCAAGGCTGATGAAGCCACCAGCGTCACCCGCACCAATGGTGCAGAGACACTGTCTATCTCGGTGACTAAGACACCAGATGGCGATACGGTTGCAATCTCGCACGCCGTGGCAGAGATGGTGGAAGATCTTCAGTCGGAGTTGGGCCATAAGGCCACCATCACCACCGTCTTTGATCAGGCACCGTTCATTGAAGACTCGATTAGCCATCTGGCCATCGAGGGCGCACTCGGTCTGGGCTTTGCCGTCATTATTATCCTGATCTTCCTCTTCTCAGTACGTTCAACCCTGGTCACGGCGATCTCCATCCCACTCTCGCTGATGGTGACTTTCATAGGGATGAACGTCTTCGGTTACACCCTGAACATGCTGACCTTGGGCGCGCTAACCATCTCCATTGGCCGCGTCGTGGATGACTCGATTGTGGTCATCGAAAATATCAAACGACACCTGGCCTTTGGTGAGTCCAAGGGACAATCCATCTTGTTGGCGGTCAAGGAAGTTGCTGGCGCTATTACCGCGGCAACACTGACCACCGTGGCAGTCTTCCTACCGATTGCCATGGTGGGCGGTATGGCCGGGGAGCTGTTCAGTCCCTTCGCATTGACCATGACCATTGCTCTGTTGGCCTCCTTGTTGGTCTCGCTGACCATCGTGCCGGTCTTGGCTTATTGGTTCTTACCGCACCGTCCAGGTTCAGCCAAGGCACGCACGGTGCACGTGGCCGAAGACAAGTCGTGGATGCAGCGCGCTTACCAGCCGGTGCTCACTTCCACCCAGAAGCACCCCGTCATCACCCTGCTCGCCTCGGTGCTGATCTTGGCCGGCACCGTCGCCATGACTCCGTTGCTCAACACCAATCTGCTTGGCTCCACCGGCGAAAACTCGATCACCGTGAAAGCCACGATGCCTTCGGGTACCGCGCTGAATACGACCACCACTGAAGCGAAGAAGATCGAATCGAAGCTCAGTGATATCGATGGTGTAGAAGACGTTCAAATGACCGTTGGTACCGCCAGCGGCATGGCAGCGATGTTTGCTTCAGGCTCTGAAATCGCGAACTTCACGGTGATTACCGATAAAGACGCGGATCAGGAAAAGCTGACCAACACCGTCCGCGAACAAGTTCAGGGTCTTGACCTATCCAAGGACATGACCGTTAGCTATGGTTCCAACTCCTCGGCGATGACTTCCAGCGATGTCACCGTTGAGATCAAGGCGCCAAACGAGTCCAGCCTGCGCGAGGCAACTGACAAGATGCGCGATGCGCTCAAGGATACGGCGCACGTCACCGACATCACCGATAACCTTTCGGCCGAACGCGAGCAGGTATCGATTGACATTGATGCTAAGAAGGCTGCTGCCGCGGGTCTGACCGAAACTCAGTTGGCTGGCATGGTTGCAGGCCAGGTCTCCCCTGTTCCTGCTGGCAAGTTACGTCTGGACTATACGGATCTGACCGTTCAGATTGGACAGGGACAGAAGCTTGATAGCCTGCAGAAGCTGCGCGACTTGCAGATCCCTACCGCCACCGGGCCTAAGAAGCTCCAGGACCTGGCCAAGGTAGACCGCACCAAGGTGGTCCAGCAGGTCACGACCTCTAACGGTGAACGTATCGCCACGGTGACGTTGACTCCTGAAGAAAACATGTTGGGTCAGGTTTCCACGGAGGTTAGCAAGAAGCTTGGTTCGGTGGATCTTCCCGAAGGTGCTAGCGCTGAAATTGGTGGCGCCGCCACCGAGCAGGCAGACTCCTTCAACCAGCTGTATCTGGCTCTCTTGGCCGCCATCGCTATCGTGTACGTCATCATGGTGGCTACCTTCAAGTCGCTGATTCAACCGCTGGTACTTCTGGTATCCATTCCGTTTGCAGCCACCGGTGCGATTGGTCTGTTGCTGATCTCCGGCATCCCCTTGGGCTTGCCTTCCTTGATCGGTATGTTGATGCTGGTGGGCATTGTGGTCACGAATGCAATTGTGCTGATCGACTTGATCAACCAATACCGTTTGCCGTCAGCTGAGCGCGAAGCTATGAGCTTGGAGGACGCCATCATGCACGGTGCTCGCCAACGTTTGCGTCCGATCCTCATGACGGCCTTGGCAACGATCTTTGCATTGATTCCAATGGGTCTTGGTTTGACCGGTCAGTCCGGTTTCATTTCCCAGCCACTGGCTGTGGTGGTCATTGGTGGTTTGGTCACCTCGACCTTACTCACCCTCATCTTGGTTCCTGTGCTCTACCGCCTGGTGGAATCGCGTAAGGAAAAGCGTGAGGCGCGTCGTGCCAAACGCAAGCACTCCGCGAATCAGCAGACTGATTCCGCTGATCTTGCTCAAGCTATGAACGCAGCGAGCGCCAAAATTAGCGCTCCAGAACAGAAGGCCGATGAGGCTTCCTCCGATGATCAGCTCATCCATCCGATGACCGGCCAGATCCCGACCACGCGTCGCGAGCGTCGAGACATTGAACAGATGATCAACAAGTCCACCAAGGACACCGAAGAGTAATCTGCGTCAGAGAGACGGCGGGCCGAACACCTATTTTGAGGTGTTCGGCCCGCCGTTTGTTTGTTTCCAAGGGAATGGTGGCGAAGAGTCAAAGGCCGTGCAACAGCTCACTCTAGATTTAAGTTGCGCACAATTGAATTGCGTGCAATGATTATGACATGGCGATAGTTGATGAGATGGTTTGCTTCTCCCTGTACTCGGCAACCCGGGCAACCACCAGGGCTTACACCGATCTGCTGGCTCCGTGGAAGCTGACCTACACCCAGTATCTGGTTCTAGTGATCCTATGGAACGAAGGATCACAGCCGGTACGTCAGATCGGTGAGATGCTCCAGCTTGATTCGGGAACGCTTTCCCCACTCCTACGTCGTCTGGAAAGCAAAGAACTTATCGACCGCCAGCGCAGCGAAACCGATACTCGCGTCGTGAATGTTGTACTGACCGAGCCAGGCGAGTCGTTGCGCAAAGAACTGGCACATATCCCTGAACAAATAGCTTGCGGCACCGGACTTCCCGACATCGCAAGCGCCCAAGCTTTAGTGAGCTCATTGCATCGAATTACCGATTCCATGCAACAGCTCCCACTGACGGACAGCAAATAACTTACTGCCCATCACGCACGTTATCCCTTACGAAAGGCAGCATCATGGAAACCTTGTACACCGCAGAAGCATTGTCCACCGGTCAGGGCCGCGAAGGTCGGGCACAGACCCCAGACGGTCGCCTCGACCTGGTCTTGACCGCACCAAAGGAACTTGGCGGCAGCGGAACCGGCACCAACCCGGAACAACTTTTTGCAGCTGGTTACTCGGCTTGCTTCCACTCGGCGCTGAACACCGTGGCACGAGCTCGCAAGATCAAGGTTGAGGACTCCAGCGTAGGCGGCCGCGTGAACCTGCACCGTGATGGTGAAGGCTACAAGCTGTCTGTTGAACTCGAAGTCATCATCCCTGGCATGGAGCACGAAGCAGCACAGGAACTAGCTGACGCTGCGCACTCTGTATGCCCATACTCGAACGCAACTCGCGGAAACATTGATGTGACCGTCACCGTTTCAGATGACTAATCAACTGAGCAAGCCGCGCCACGCGGCAAGACTCCTTCTTGGATCATTCCTCACCTATGCAGGGGTCAGTCACCTGTCTTTCGGGCGCAAGGAGTTCCAAGCCCAGGTACCTAACGGCTTGCCGCTAGACCCAGACCTAGTCGTCATTCTTTCCGGAGTGGCAGAGGTTGGACTTGGCGTCTCACTGCTCACCCTGCTCAAGAAGCGTGTTCACGTCGGTTGGATCGTTGCATTGTTCTTTGTTGCTGTCTTCCCAGGCAACATTGCCCAGTTGCTTGATCACCGAGACGCATTTGGCTTGGACACCGACGGTAAACGCCTAGCTCGTTTGTTCTTCCAGCCCGTGCTGGTTGCCTTGGCCTTGTGGAGCACCGCAGCTTGGCGCGATCGCGCACAGCTTCGTGACAAGTAAGCAATCGCCCTTTCCCAAGAACGGATCAGGGATGGCAGTCTCATAACTGCCACCCCTGATCCATCTGTTCGTTCTAGATCCCTGTCGCCGACCTAGAGGGTGGCAAGTAGATCTTTCATCTGCTCAATCTCGTCCGTTTGTGAGGCCACGATGTCTTTGGACATCTTGATTGCCTCAGGACTGGACCCGTCCGCAATTTCCGTTTTCGCCATCTCCACCGCACCTTCATGATGCTTGATCATCTGTGACAAAAACAGCTTGGAACCATGCACGCCATCCGCTGACTTCAATTCCGAGATTTCCTGTTCCGGAATCATTGCCCCAGAATGATCCATGCCGCCATGATCCATGCCGCCATGATCCATCCCTGAGGACATACCCCACTGACTCAGCCAGGTTTCCATCTGTTTAATTTCCGGAGCTTGGGCCGCCTTGATCTCCTCGGCTAGCTCGCGCACCTTCGGATCCACACCGTCCTTATCCAGGACGTATTCAGACATCTGCAGCGCTTGCTCGTGATGGGCTTTCATTCCTGACGCAAAGTTCATGTCCGCTTCATTGGCCTCATTCGATTCATCGGTTGCCGTGGATGATTCGTGCATTTCAGCATGGGATGTTGGCGAACTTGCCGGGGAGGTTTGAGCCGAATTATCAGCGCACGCAGCCACGCTCAGCAGTGTACTCAACGCGAGGGCGCTGAAGTAGAGGGACCTGTTCTTCATGATGTTCTCCTGCATATGGGTAAAAAGAGTCTTGTGCCTTGATGGCACGGAACATGATGCAAGGCAGGACTAACGCCTGCCAGCAGATCACGTTCGACTAATCCCCAGTGCAATCAGATCTGGCCTGTCTCTAAAGACCTTCGACACCCAAATAAGAGGAAGCGCAGTGCACCGAGCAACACCGGGTTGTACCCGCAATGCGCGAGGTGGCCGCACCAGGAGCAAGATCGCCAATAAAGCCAGCACACAGCCGACAGCGCTCATGTCATGCTTCATTGGGCAATCAGCACAACCTTGTGAATCGCCCTGAGACGCACCATTGTGGAGCGGAGCTAATTCGTGGTGCTCACCGCCGGCCATGTGATGACTCGCGGTAGCGCTAGAGGCCACTGGTGTCGAGGCGGGATGAGCCATTGCATGCATGCCGAGTAGGCCGAGGAAAACCATGGCCACCATGAGCGTCAGGCGCAACAAGGCCAGCGGCGGAACACGCTTCTGGCTCATTGACTGTGAACTGACGCTGGACTGCATATTCCCCACGATAGCCAACACTCTCCAGCGACACGAAATATGAATCTCGCCGTGGTGGGTATTCGCAAGCAGAGCGGCGACAATCATTCAAGTGAGCCCCTGCATCACATTGCGCAGTGTCCTACACCACAACACACAATGGGGAATAAGTTTCTGCTCAGGTTGTTATTACATGCATACGCATATAACTTTAAGGCCAGTGCACAAGCGAAGGCTTACAACAAGAGGAGATCACATGCAGTTCGGAGTTTTCACCGTCAGTGATATCACCCGTGACCCCACTACCGGTCGCATCCCCACCGAAAAAGAACGCATTGACGCTTCGGTAGCCATCGCTAAGAAGGTGGAAGAAATTGGCATGGATGTCTTCGCCCTCGGTGAGCATCACAACCGCCCGTTCTTCTCATCCTCACCAACCACTACGCTGGCCTACATCGCAGCGCAGACTGAACGAATTATTCTTTCAACCACCACCACTTTGATCACCACCAACGACCCAGTGAAAATTGCTGAAGACTTCGCCATGCTCCAGCACCTGTCTAACGGGCGGGTGGACTTGGTCTTGGGCCGTGGCAACACCGGGCCGGTCTACCCATGGTTTGGCAAGAACATCCAGGACTCGGTGAACCTGACGGTGGAAAACTACAACCTGTTGCGCCGGTTGTGGGATGAAGACGTGGTGAACTGGGAAGGTCAGTTCCGCACTCCCCTGCAGAACTTCACTTCGACCCCTCGCCCTCTGGATGAGGTCGCTCCATTCGTTTGGCACGGTTCTATCCGCACCCCGCAGGTTGCGGAAATCGCCGCCTACTATGGTGACGGATTCTTCGCCAACAACATTTTCTGGCCAAAAGAGCACTACCAGCAGCTAATCAACCTCTACCGTGAACGCTACGAGCACTACGGCCACGGCAAGGCACACCAAGCAGTTGTTGGCCTTGGCGGGCAGTTCTACATGGCCAAGGATTCTCAGCAGGCGGTCAAGGAATTCCGTCCTTACTTCGATAATGCCCCGGTCTATGGCCATGGTCCTTCCCTAGAAGATTTCACCGCACAGACTCCGCTCACCGTCGGCTCGCCACAGCAGGTGCTAGAAAAGACTCTGACCTTCCAAGAGTATTTCGGTGACTATCAGCGCCAGCTGTTCTTGGTGGACCATGCTGGTCTTCCGCTGAAGACGGTGCTGAATCAGCTAGACATGTTTGGTGAGTATGTCCTTCCTGAGCTCCGCAAGGAAATGGAGTCACGCGCTCCTGCAGACTTAACCCCGGCACCCACCCATGAAGGATTGGTTGCAGCTCATCGGGCTAAACTGGACGCTGAGGTATTTGCTAGTGAGGAGCCAAAGTCCGTTGACCAAAACCGGTGAGACTGTCGCGTCGCTCAAGGCCAGCACCAACGCGTGGGAGTCGCTCTTCCGCGCACAGGTGGCGGTCATGCGTCACATCAATTCCATGCCAGAGTTCGGCAAACTCTCAATGCGTGAATACGATGTACTCTTCAACCTGCGCAACTGTCCAGAAGGCAAAAGTCGTCTAGTGGACTTGAACAAGCATTTAGTCATCACCCAGCCGAGTCTGAGTCGAATGATTGTGCGTTTGGAAGAACAGGGTCTGGTAGCACGTGAACCGGATCCCGAGGATCATCGCGCGATGCTGCTCTCGTTGACCGATAAGGGTTTGGCTGTGCAGCGGGAAATCGGTCGAGTGCACATCAATCATCTACATGAGCTCTTAGGATCCGCCCTGAGCGAGGCGGAGTTCAACGAGCTGGAACGACTGAGCACCAAGCTACGCAACGCAGTAAGTTAGTTCACTGCTTTCAACCCGGTAGGTGGGGCCAATCCCCCGCCTACCGGGTTTTCTGGCACCATTGAACTAGACAAAGTTTTTGTTGGTTTACAGCGCCACACCAAAGGAAGATCATTGCTAGAAGACGAGCAGCTACTCACCCTCGATGTAGCAGCCAGCCACCTCGGCGTACCTACCAAGGATCTGAGAACGTACCTTCAAAAACAACGCCCCAAAGGTTCGGTGCAAATCCCGAACAAACCCGGCGGAAACTGGCACGTTCAACCCGCGCTCTTAACGCAGCTTGCCTTCGCCGGCGCCTCAGGACTAAATGCCACCTTACTTCCGATCACCCAAGAGACCCTGGATTCTTTAGAGTGGTCACCTTGGGTTCCATTTGATCAAGCATCTAATGCCGCACCGGCTCTTCCTGGGGTATATATGCTCCGCAAGGAAGGAAACGAAGATCACCCACCGGTGTACATCGGTGAAGCGAGCGAACGCAATGGCAAGGGACTACGCGGTCGACTCAAAAGCTACTCCTTAGGCAAGAGCGCCACCACGGGTCTGGGCAAACACGCGATGGATCAAGCCCTGGCAGATTTCCAATGGTTGCAACAACTAGTGACGAATGCTCAGGCAGGATCCGCCGAACCTATTGAAAGCGTGGCGCGTTCAGCCATCGACCGTCTGAACTTGGAAGTCCGCTGGGTCACCTGCATTCACCGCAAGGCTGCCATGGTGCTCGAAGCTGCTCTGATGGCTAGGCACGCTGACACCCTTTGGAACTTCAACGACGATTCCACAGACGCGGACGCCTAACAACTAACTTTTTGCGTTCGGGTCGGTTGTGCTTGCATCTTCTGGCCGACCGGTTCACTGTAGGAGTACCACCGCGCATGGTGATTCTCCAATAGTGAATTGAGGTAGGGCAATGGGGCTCGTTACTTGCGATGTGACAGTTTCTTCCGATGGATTCTGTGCCGGTCCTAATCAAAGTATGACAACTCCGCTGGGCGAAGGTGGAGAGAAGCTGCATCGCTGGCAATTCGAAAATACTGAGGAAAACAGCGACGAAATTGCAGCCATCACCGAAGCCTCGGCGTTCATCATGGGAATGAATATGTTCACTCCGCCCGAGCATGCCAGTTCAGCTGATTGGAGTGGCTGGTGGGGCGAAAATCCTCCATACCACGCCCCTGTGTTTGTGCTCAGCCATCACCCGCGCTCAACGATTCGCCTCGTGGGTGGCACCAGTTTTCAATTTGTCACCCAAGGAATCCACGAGGCACTCTCTGAAGCACGAGAAGCCGCCGGCGATAACCCAGTAGCCATCGCCGGTGGTGCCAGTACCATAGTCCAGTTCCTGAGCGAAGGGCTGATCGATGAGTTGCGGTTGCATATTGCGCCAATACACCTGGGTCAGGGAGAAGCGATCACCGTAGAAAAGATCGAGTCGCATATGGATCGATATTCCAGACGTGAAACGTCATTGGCCACCCACGTCTACTATCGCAAGCGTCGTTAGACTCAACCGCGCTTATTTGTAGAATCCTTCGCGCAGGTTGATGCCGTATTCAAGCCAAGCTTTCATGGCTGCCATCATGCCAGTCCAGCCCATGCAATTGCCGAATGCCGCTTTGGCCCCACTCTCGGTGGCCTGCCATGAGGCTTCGGTAATCTCCACCTTGGTACGTGTTCCATTATCTACAGAACTGAAGTCAAAAGTGACAGTGTTTAACGCATCCTCGGCCGTGGTGTTTTCGGCTTCCCACTGAAGAACTATTTTCTCTGGGAACTGCGCTTGAAGAACTTTGACCGGGAAGGCACCGGGGAAATCGTGGAAATCCCAGCTGACGCTTTCACCGGTTTCGAGCCTGCCCTGGGCTCCACCGGTGGTGAAGTAACTGGAGAGTTTTTCAGGGTCAGCTACAGCTTCGTAGACCTCAGAGATTTCTTTAGAAATGAACCCCGAGACGGTGAAGGACAGCTGATTTAGATCATTACTTGTAGACATGATTCATGTCTACGCGCGAAGTTGCCGACTCACAACTCTTTGTCGGAGTTTGACAGATTATTTTTGGTTACACACCAAAAGGTTTGGCGTACTGATAATGACCGGTGGGAAGTTTTCGGTCATCAAATACCCTGACCATAAAATGCTCTCCCCACGACGGATCGCTGGGATGAAGGCCGCGGGCCTGTGCCGGTTCGTAGCCAAAACGGCGATAGTAGGCAGGGGTACCGAGCAGTACGATGCCGCTCAGAGATTCCGCTTCAGCTTGGTCGTGGATGCTCTGCATCAGAATTGAGCCCACTCCGCGATGCTGATATTCCGGGGCGACAGCCAGCGGGCCCAAACCCAGCATGGGTTCTTGGCCTACTCGCCCCCAGGTTGCGATGACGTGGCCGATAACGGCCGTTCCGTCGAGCGCCAGGATAGAAAACCTCGGGTCATAGTTCTCGCAGTCGAATAGCTCTTGAAGCAACGAGACCTCATCAGGTTCCACCATGGGGTCCATTCCGGCGAAGGCCGCATGCGTCACTGCATACACCGCAGCACGGTCATCAAAGACTTCTCCTCGGATATGCATGATCGCAAACCTATCAAAACTCACCGGGCAAGAAAAATTCTCACCGCGACTTGAAGAATCGCGCAGCAGCTCTTTTGTCCCCAACCTTGGACTAAGACGGATCATTACGGAACCCAGAAATTTGTTCATCAGGTGTTAAACCGGTTCACTGCATCCTGGCCTACACCAAGATAAGCCCTCCCTATTTGGAGACAAAACAGGTGGGTCAGTCTCAAATATTTTCAAGTCAGCACCGTGGCCAATCAGAAATTTTCGTGCTGAACTTGTGACAATCAGCTCGTGGCATGCTCCCCACAATATGGTTGATCCTTTAAGAAATGCCTGTTTTGTAGAAGATTCATCTTCAACCAGTTGCATAAACCTTGATTCACGAAGCAGTTGATGATGAACTAGTTTTCACATCACCTGCATCAACGAATGGACTTCACTTTGAGAACCTCACCGAAACTCTCACCGGCCTTGAAGGTTCCTTTGGCCGCCTCGCTTAGCGTCGCTTTGATGACAACGTTACTGCCTCTCAGTCCAGCAACCGCTTCAACTGATGTCCCTGCAACGACCACTATTAGTGCACAATCTCTCTCCGTGGATTCCTCAGTTCAGATCGCGGCAAAGAAGTTGCCCAGGGATCCGAACAATATCAACGTGCTGGTCAATAAAAAGTACCCACTAAGCCCCAAGAAGTTCGCCCCTAAGACCGTTGCGATCTCGGGTACCGACGTACGTCTGAAAGCTTCTGCGGCCAAAGCCTACTCATCTATGGTGAAGGCGGCAGCCAAAGATGGCGTCAAGATTCGTGCTGTCAGTGGCTATCGCTCCTACGTCCGTCAAGCTGAGCTGTACAACTACTACACCAGAATCTACGGCCAGAGTTATGCATCAAAGATCTCTGCTGTGCCAGGCACCAGCGAGCACCAAACCGGACTGGCCATAGACATTGGAAATAAGAACAAGGCCTGCGGTCTGCAAGCCTGCTTCGCTAACACTCCAGTGGGCAAATGGGCCGCGAAGAACGCCTATAAATTCGGTTTTGTCTTGCGCTATCCCAAGGGTCAAGAATCCATCACAGGATATTCTTTTGAGCCTTGGCACTTCCGCTACCTAGGCACCACGCTAGCCAAGAGTTACAAGAACTCGGGTGCCAAAACACTTGAGGCCTACTATGGAGTTGCCTCCAGCACCAAGACTCCAGCCCCGACCAAGACAGTCAAGGGAACCGCGAGAACCACTGCCAATTTGAATATGCGCAGTGGTGCTGGGACTTCAAATCGAATCTTGCTGACCATCCCGAACGGTAAAAGCGTCAAGCTGACCGGTTCAAAAAAGTCTGGTTGGTATCAGGTGACCTACAGTTCGAAGACTGGCTGGGTTTCAGGCACATACTTGAGCAATATCTCGATGCCATCAAAGTCGAGCAAGGCTCCCAAGGATTCATCCAAGAAATCCGAATCAAAGGCATCAAAAACCAAGACTGCCAAGACCACGGCAAATTTGAATATGCGCACCGGAAATGGCACCAATCACCGAATCAAGCTGACCATTCCGCGCGGAAAAATGGTGACCATCACCGGCGTCAAAAAGTCAGGCTGGTACCCAGTGAAGTATGCCGGAAGATCCGGCTGGGTCTCTGCCACTTACCTACGATAAATAACTGCGCAAGATGCGACTGTGCCCCCGGACTTTGTAGTCCGGGGGCACAGTCGTTAGCAGTTCGCAGAACCGTTCACTAGCGATATCTAGCCATTGAGCGCACTGTAATTAAGTGCTCCACCGGTGGCCGAGTCGCCAAAGGTCTCAACGTGAATATGGTTCATGTGACGCGTGTTATCGGTCCAGTTATTGGTGAACTGAGTGCCGTACTTTCCTGAGGTGGAGTATGGTTCCCACCCCTTGCTGGGGCCCAACCAAATCTTGTCTTGCCAGATCAGATAGCTGACACCTAGCTGTTGGCGGTTATCCAGCAGAAATTGGGCGATTCGATCGCCCGCGGCGATGCTTGAAGCGCTCTTGTAATTGGGAATCATCACGTCCACGGCACGTCCCGAGCTATGGCCCACGGAGCCGGAACGAATGGTACCGAACGAAGTGTAGTCACCGGCGAATAGTCGACGAACCGTGTTCATCACCAGCGTTGTGTCGTTGCGGACCTTGGCGGAAGTACTCGGTGCTCCCTGCGTTGCCGAAGAGCTCAGGTAGCTGGAGCTAATGTAGCCGGTACCAACGCTGCTCGAAACTTTGGACCATCCATTTGCTGCGGACTGAACGGTGACTTTCTCCCCCGCTTGAACAACACCGAGCACTCGATAGCTGGTGCCTGCACCCGATCGTTGGTTGACGGCGACAGTCGCGTACGCGGTGGTGGTTTGTGTCTGTTCTGGCTTTGGGGTCGGCTTTGGGGACTGCGTAGCTGGAGCCTTGGCGAGGTAGGACTTGCTCACCCAACCGGTTCCCTTGGAGGAAGTTACCTGTGCCCAGTTACCCGAGCTGCGATGAATCGTGAGCTTTGAACCCGATGGAATCACTCCGACGGAGCGGTAGTTGATTCCTGCGCCGGTTCGCAGGTTCAGGTTGGCCGTGGTGTACCCGGTAGTGGTGCTCGTCTCTGGAGCCGGCTTCTGGGAGCTCGCAGTGGACTTGAGGTAGCTCTCGCTGGCCCAACCAGTGCCACGTGACGAACTCACCTTCGCCCATCCGCGAGAAGTTTGCAGAACGGTGACCCGCTCGCCCTTAGGAATAACGCCGATTGAACGGTAGCCGGTGCCAGCCCCGGTGCGCAGATTCAGATTCGCTGTGGTGTATTTTGGCGTACCACTACTGGTATTGGATGAGGAAGTTACCGTGTCCAAGTAAGAGTTGGAAGACCAGCCGGTCTTGCCTGCGTACTTAACCTTGCTCCATTTGCCACTGGTTCCCAGGACGGTGAGCTTGGTTCCCTTGGGAATCACGACCAAGGTGGCCGAATTGGCGGTGGCCTTGGCACGCAGGCGCAGGTTAGCGGTGGTGCGCTTGGTGACGGAGCTCTTGGCTGCGACGACTTTCAGGTGGGTCGAAGGCAATGATTTGGGAACGTCGGCCTTGGCCGGAGCGGCAACTACCGCCTGTGCACCCGTTCCTACGGTCATGGTTACGGCCAGCGCTACGGCGGCGGTACGTCCAGGAATCCTCATAAGGTCCTTCTCTTGGTGAGTCGGAGCAGTCCCCTGCCACGGATCTTGCGTGGCGTGGCGCTACCCCAACGAGCGATGCGAGTTGACTCAGTTCTAGGCTTGAGCCTTGAGACTGCGCCGGTTCCGAGGCCTAATTAGGACTAGGTTCCCAGTGTAACTTTGCCATATCTAGCGCGTCCGTGCACCTATATTCGGCCATATCAGTGCCAATGTCTGATTTTAGATAGGAGGATTACTCTCCGCTTACTACTTCTAAGTAGTCAAGTTCTTCGTGTTTATTGACTGCCGTGGCCAAGATCCCTACTCCCCGCACCAGCTCGCTCAATGTGCGTTAACAGCAAGAACCCCCGAGCAACTGAAATTGCCCGGGGGTTCCTGCGTTACTTATTTAGTGTGCGTCGCTTGACCTTAGCGTTCGTCAGCGGTGACCGACTCACGGTCCACGGTAAAGGAGGTACGAGCCGAGACTGCCGAAGCTCCGATACCTTGGCTTCCTTTGAGCCAAACATCGTCTCCAGCCTCAACCGATGAGATCTTCACCGCATCGTCGGTGCGGGTCAAGTCGCGGCGCAGGGTTTCTGGAACCAGGAAGGTTGATCCGACGGTGATGGCGGAGAGAGCTGCCATGTACAGACCCAGCACCAACCAACTGCCATCGGTGATAGCAATCAGGTAAGCACCTAGGACACCGGCCAGGCCACCGGCGAGCACTGCGGAGATTTCGCGAGCCATGGCCACACCGAGGTAACGGTGACGACTACCAAAGAGTTCAGGAAGCATTGCGCACTGTGGGCCAAGCATCGTGGCAACGCCAATGCCGATGCCCAGAGCGATTACCGTAATGGCCAGTGCGTGGCTGCCCAGGGTCAGCGCCCACCAGGCCGGCAGCGAGTAGACCAGCATAAAGATGGCACCTGCACGGTAAATGATGCGACGTCCGAAGCGGTCAGAGAGCGCCCCAGCGAATGGAACGGTAAAGACTGCGATCAGCGAACCGATGGTCACGCCCCAGGTGAGCAATCCCTTGTCTGCCTCTGGTCCAACAACGGTGACGAAGAAGCTCAGGGCCAGACCCTGGAACATGTAGGAGCCACCGTTCTCAGCCATACGTAGCCCGATGCCTACCAGAACGCCAGGGAAGCCATTGCGGAACAACTCACGCATTGGGTGTTCGGAAACCTGCTCGCGCTTTTCCATCTCAACGAAGGTTGGGGTTTCTTCCAGCTTCGTACGGATCAGCACTGCCAGGATAATCAGCAAGAAGGATGCCAGGAATGGTACGCGCCAGCCCCAAGTCATCAGCGCTTCTTCGGGCAGCATGGTCAGTAGCGAGAAGACCACTGCAGCAAGCAACGTGCCGACCTGAATACCGACAAATGGCAGGGCCGAGAAGAAGCCACGACGTGCGGTTGGTGAGTACTCGGCCATTAGCACGGTTGCACCAGCCTGCTCAGCACCTGCACCGAAGCCCTGCAGGAGCCTGAGCAGTACCAGAAGGATTGGTGACCAGATGCCTGCGGTCTCGTAGGTTGGCAGCACGCCGATCAGTGTGGATGCTCCACCCATGAGCACGATGGTGATCACCAAAACGATCTTGCGTCCCAGTCGGTCACCGAGCATACCGAAGAACATTCCGCCGAAGGGGCGGGCGACAAAACCAACGCCGAAGGTAGCGAATGCTGCCACCGTGGCCATAGCTGGGTCCCCTTGCGGGAAGAAGAGCACGTTGAAGATCAGCGCTGTAGCCAAGCCGTATAACGCGAAGTCGAAGTACTCAAGGGCGCTACCGACGCTAGAGGCCAAAGTGGCCCGTTGCAGGTTCTTAGCGTAGTTGGCATCAGCTGCCGAACCGCCGGAGCCTTTGGCCCCTGTTGGCGTTGAATTCATGGTGGTCTCCTTTGACGAGTGAAGCGCATCACTTCTACCTGAATTGAAGATACCAGTATAGCGAACGCTGTACAACATATTGAACGCACTATTTTGAGAGATTTTTATCTGCAGACAAAAATCTCGCCCCACCGTGCCTATATCTAGGGACGGTGGGGCGAGAATTCGTCGATATATTCAGTTCTTAGGCTGGAGACTTAGTCACGTGCAGCGCGTGCCCTCCACGGATTTTCCAGCCGGGCAGCCACTTCGCGCAGCGCCGTACCCACCGCAGCAATGCGCAACGGATCGGCCTGGTCTACCGGAAGCGCAGTTCCTAGGGCCAGTGGTGGGTCACCGGGCGACCAAGCTGCCAATGGAACAGCCACACCCATAACTCCGCTGGTTGAGCGACCGTCATCGACGGCGAAGCCACGTTCACGAGCCAGCTTTAGTCGCTCACGTAGTTCCTGACCGGTCAGCTCATGGCCGTCGACATCGCTACGCCTGGGCAGCTCGTGATCAATCACCGCAGAGAGCTGTTGTTCATCTAGTGAAAGCAACAGCGCATTTCCAGCAGCGCTCATCACCGCAGGTAGGCGTGAGCCCAGGGGCGCACCAAAACGGTAGGGCATACGCCCTTCATGTCGCGCCAGATACAGGGCCTGAGACCCATCAAGCATGGCAATCTGCACCAGCTCGCCGCGCAGGGTGGGCGAGGAAGAAATAAGTCCGAAAAATTCTCGCACCTGATTGAACTGTACCGAGTACGCCCCGCCAAGTTCAGCGTTCCGTCGCCCGAGTCCAAAGCCATCACTGGTGCGGCGAATCATTTCGCCATCCTCTAAAGCCTGGCAAAGATTCGCACAAGATGATTTGGCAATGCCCAGCGTCCGAGCCAGCTCGCTTAAGGACAGCGAGCGACCCTCAGCTTCGGCCAACAAGCCAAGGATTCCCAAGGCGCGGGTCACCGCCGGAGCGGGATCCCTACCAACCCGTTCTCCGGACTCTTCTACGACCTCGTTCACGCTTGTCATTAGTAGAACTCTACGGTGTCTACCTTGTTGCGCACAGCCTGACCGTCCAAAATACTGGTGGCATTCTGGGCGAACAACCGAGCAATGCGGGTGGTTTCCTGGGTGCTCAATGCGGCAGTATGCGGACTGATCAGAACATTGGGGTGTTCCCACAACACACTGTTAGGATCTAGTGGCTCTTGCGCCACCACATCTAGTGCAGCAAAGCCGATGCGGCCCGCCTCCAAAGCAGGAATCAGTGCAGACTCATCAACCACAGTTCCGCGTCCTACATTGACAAAAATGGTTCCCTCTTTGACAGCTTCAAAGACCTCGGCCCCCAGCAACCCTTCGGTGCTTTTGGTGCCCGGCAAGGTGGCCACAATAGCGTCAACTTGGCCCGCGACTTCGGCGATCTTTGCTGGATCAATCAGGCGGTCCACTCCATTGACCGGCTGGCCACTGCGCGAGGTTCCCCAAACCGTTGAACCGCAGGCCTTGAAGCGTTCAGCCACTGCGGTACCAATACCACCAAGGCCTACAACCAGAACGGTCATTTCATCAAGGTGGCGCATGCCCCAGCGCTCCGAAGGCCAGAATTTATTGGCCTGGTCTGCCTCCAACTTGCGCAGGTTTTTCGCTCCGGCCAAGACGCCAAAGAGTGCAAATTCAGCCAGCGTTGATCCGTGAACACCGGCGCTGGTGGTGAAGGTGACCTTCTCGAGTTCTTCTGAGCTCAGCCCGGCAGCCTTGACTTGAGCGCCACCGCCGGCAGCCGTGGTGTGAACCCAGATGAGGTCCGGATTCTGTTCCACCGTTTTCTTCAGCAGAGCTGGATTAACGTCCGGAATGCCAAAGAGGGCTTGCGACGAAGTGATGATCTCTTCATAGCGCTTGGTCTGCTCTTCTGTGCGAGTGAACTGCGAATCACCCTCCCAGTCCCCCTGCCAGCGCTGTGGGCGATAGAGTCCTGGTTCGTACGCGAAGTCCAGGCGCGGTTCGAGCTCTTTCATCAATTCAAGATCTGCAGCGGGGAGATCTACAGCGATTCCTACGCGCAAGCGTTCGGTTTTAGGCGTCATTGCTCTGTTTTCCTTTCGTCTGGTGACAGCATACCGGTATGGACAGTATATTGAACAGTGTTCGCTATATTGACCAATAATATTTTTGGTATTGCCACCTCACAACAAAGGAGTTGCTGATGAATCTACCAGCCTCACACCACACACCGAACGTTGGCGTTATCGGCCTGGGAGCTATGGGCCGTCCCATGGCGCGTCTACTGGCTCAGCGCCATGGCGCAGTCACTGTCACCTCTAGTCGCGATGAAGAGGCTGTGCTGCGTGAGCTGCGTTCAGAACTACCCGAGGGCAGCACCCCCTCGAGTATTCACTGGGCCGATAAGACCGCACAGCTCGCCGTGTCTTGTGATGAAATCTTACTGATGCTGCCAGACCTTCCGCAGATCATCGAGTGCCTCGAAGCGCGAGAGGGACTGCTGGCAGGTTTAGAGCACCGCGAAGAGAATGCGGAACCACTGCTGTTGTTGATCGGCTCCACCTGCTCTGCCCCCGGAGTTAGAAAGCTAGCCGAAGATCTCAACTCTCGCTTCGGCGAGCGCATTGCCGTAGTTGATGCTCCAGTTTCCGGTGGTGAAGACGGAGCAAAGCAGGGTTCGTTATCCATCATGCTTGGCGGATCAGAAGAACTCTGCGAGCGCGCAGCTGCGGCTCTTGCTCCATGTGGCACCCCGGTGCGTTTAGGTCAGCTCGGATCCGGTCAGGTGGCCAAGGCATGTAATCAGTTGGTGGTGAGCGCGACGATCTTCGCCTTGGGCGAAGCCTCGGTCTTGGCCGAGCGTTCAGGTCTTGATCTACAGGCCATGTGGGATCTGTTAGGTCATGGTTATGCTTCCTCACGCTTGCTCGATAGCCGTAAGGATCGGTTGGTCAGTGGGGATGACTCACCATCGGGTGCGATCAAGTACATGGTCAAAGATCTGCATGGCGCCAATGACATCGCTAAAGCTACCGGGACCAATGCCACGCTGTTGCCACTATTACGTCAGGCGGTGGATGAGGTGGTTGATGCGGGGCTTGGCGACAGGGACATTTCGGTCACCAAGCGTTTTATCGCCGGGCGCTAGGACGCCGCTAGAGCAATAGGAGCTTCGCTTAGCCAACCAAGGACTTCAGGGTGGCTACCACTGCGCTGGCGACCTGGGAGATTTCGTTTTCTTTGCTTCCACGGGTGAATGATAGTCGAACGGCGGTGTGCGCCAATTCTTCGGGGTACCCCATGGCGGTGAGCACCGCTGAGGGTTCAGTGCTACCTGCCGAGCAGGCCGAGCCCGAGGAACATTGGACGCCTCGACGTTCCAACTCAATAAGTACGGTTTCACCGGCCGTGCGGGGGAAAACGAAGGAGACGATGCCACCGACGCGTTGGACTTGGTGACCGGTTAGTTCAACTAATCCGGGAGCGATGGCGCCGACTTCTTTGGTGATGCGTTCTATGAGGTATTTTCCGTAGCCTTCACCTGTGCCAGCCGCACGCTGTTCACTCGATAGTTGCAAGGCACGGGCTATTCCAACGGCTGCCGCGGGGTTTTCGGTGCCTGAGCGCATTTCCCTTTGTTGCCCGCCACCGTGGAGCAGTGGGACCAAATGATGCTGGTTGCTGAAGTACAACACTCCGCTGCCTTTGAGCGCTCCAATTTTGTGCCCAGAGATGCTCAGCGCATCAACGTGCTTGGTTACTTCAGCGAGGTCCAACCATCCGGCTGCTTGGACGGCGTCGGTATGCAGCAGTGCCCCGGCTTGGTGAGCCATTGCCGCTAGTTGGGCGATGGGTTGGATGCTGCCCACCTCGTTATTCACCGTCATCACGGACACCACACTCACCTGTTCATCAATCAGGTCTTTGGCGGTTTCGAGATCGACCACCCCGTGATGGTCTACCGGGATGATGCGGTGGGTGAAGCCGTGAAACCTCACTAGGTAGGCACACGCTTCGAGTACCGCGGGGTGCTCAATGGAGCTGGTGACCATCACCTTGCCACGAGGATTGGCCAGCGCCGCGCCGATCACTGCGGTGTTATCTGACTCGGTACCGCCGGAGGTGAAGTAGATTTCACTCTCATCCACACCAAACTGCCCAGCTACCTGAGCTCGTGCCCAGTCATTGGCTCGTTTGGCTTGATGCCCAAGCTCATGCAGGGACGCCGGGTTGCCAAAGTTGCTGGTGAGCAACGGGGTGACAAGGTCAAGAACTTCTTGGCGAGGTGGTGCGGTGGAAGCGGCGTCCATGTAGATCATGCAATAACCATATCCAAACCGAGGTCAATGGCTCGCACCGAGTGAGTTATTGCTCCGCTAGAAATGATGTCCACCCCGGTCTGCGCAATGGCTGCTACGGTTTGTGCGCTCACCGTTCCGCTGGCTTCAATAATTGCTTGCCCGTTGATGAGCTCGATTGCTGCCGGGATGTCCAACAGGTCAAAGTTATCGAGCATGATGATATCCACCCCTGCATCAAGAACTGCTGGGATCTGTTCAATCCTGTCTACTTCCACTTCCATGGCGGTGGTATGGCCTAGCTGGGAGCGGACCCGCTTCAACGCTTGACTCAGTTCTTCGCCTTCACCGAGCAAAGCGAGGTGATTATCTTTAGCCATGAACGCCTCGGAAAGATTATCTCGGTGGTTCACTCCCCCGCCACAGCGCACCGCGTAGCGTTCCAACACGCGTAGGCCCGGTGTGGTTTTACGGGTATCGGCAATCCGTGCCTTGGTTTGCGAAACCAGCTCCACTAGCTGGGAGGTAGCCGTGGCAATAGCACTCATGCGCTGCAACAAATTCAGCGCTACTCGCTCCGCGGTCAGTACTGAGCTGGCTGGTCCCTGTACGCGTAGCAGTTGGGCCCCGACCTCAAATTTTTGGCCATCCTCAATCAGTTGAGTGATCTCAATGTCGGTGTTGATCATCTTCATCGCCCGAGAAAATACTGTCCCGCCGGAGAGGACTCCTGGTTCGCGGGCACTGACCACTGCGTTAGCCACGGAACCGGTGGGAACGATGGAGTCCGCGGTGATATCTCCGCGTGGATTATCTTCGGCGAAAGCGAATTCCAAGATGCGGTCGATGGCTGCGGCTGGGACCGGGCGGATTGGCTGGTTCACGCGTGGACTTCCTTGCTTTCGTTCTGCTGGTTTATTGGTTGGCTGCCCTCGATGGTCCAACCGAATCGTTGTTTGTTGCTCTTAGTGTTCACCTGAGCATCAAGGCGATGATGTGCGCCTAGGCTCTGCGTTCGGTTCAAAGCTGCGTGGGCAATGATGCGGGCGGTGGTAAAGAGATTGTTCAACTCAACCTGTGCCCGTTGCTCATCGGCTACCGGTTCACTGGAGTCGAGCACGTCGATCAGTTCGCTCAGCCCCACTCCGGTGCGGTGCACTCCCAGGTGGGTGCTGGCCAACTCTTGTAACTGCGCTAATCCCAGCGGTGCTTTGGCAGCCACCGACGGCAGGTTAACTACCTGAATCTCCGCTACTTGAGCACAACTCTGGGGTGAATCGGTAGTCATCGCAAGGACAGCCTCACGGGCAAATACCATCGCTTCAAGCAGCGAATTACTAGCAAGCCGGTTGGCTCCATGCACACTGGTATTGGCACACTCACCGGCAGCATAGATTCCCGGTACGCTGGAACGCCCCTGCGTATCGGTATGAATCCCGCCCATCACATAATGTTGAGCAGCCAGGACAGGAATCGGGGCCACGGCAAGATCTAGGCCGCAGTTCTTGAGCCTCGCCGAGATGGAGGGGAAGCGAGAGGCCAAGAATCCGTCTCCACGCTCGGCTTCAACTGCCCTGGCGTCAATAAATACCTGATGGCCCGCTTGGTATTGAGCGTGGATGGCTCTAGCCACCACATCGCGCGGAGCCAATTCGGCTAGCGGATCAATCGCCAGCATGAAGCGCTCGCCAGTCTCATTGATCAGTACCGCCCCTTCACCACGGACCGCTTCGCTGATCATGCCAGCTTCTGGGTAGAGTTGCGGGTCAACCAAGGTGGGATGGAACTGAATAAATTCGAGGTCACTGATCACGGCGCCGGCACGGGCAGCGAGCCCGATCCCGTCAGCTGTGGCTCCAGCTGGATTGGTGCTGGCTTCAAAGAGGCTGCCGATACCGCCGGTGGCTATGAGTACCGCATCAGCTGCGTCTGCCAACTGTTCGGCATCCCGGCCATACCCTTGAAGATACGACACGCTCAGTTGTGGTCCTTGGCCCCGGTAGATGTCCATAACCATCGCGTGCTCAATAATCTCGATTTTCCCCTGAGCCTGAGCCGCGATCACCTGTTGCTTCAATGAAGCAATGAGCCCGGCGCCGGTGGCGTCGCCACCGGCGTGCAGAATCCGGTGGGCACTATGGGCGGCTTCCAAACCCAGTTGATAGTTACCTGCCACGTCCCGGTCAAAGTGCACCTGGTAGTTTTCTAGGCTGCTCACCAATTCCGCGGCTGAACCACAAAGTTCTTCAACAGCTTCTTTTCTTCCATAGAACGCACCGGCACGTAGGGTGTCGGATACATGGCTGGTGACTGAGTCTCCCAAGGCCTCACCCTGACCGGTCACGGCCGAGAGGCCACCTTGAGCACAAGCACTATTGCCGGAGCCGAGCTGCTCCTTGGTGAACATAACCACCGGTGCACCTAAACGAACTGCCTCCAGCGCGGCACATAAACCGGCCACCCCAGAGCCGATGATCACCAGCTTGCGCTGAGTCAGAACTTTGTTGCTCATGGTTTGGCCGCCAACATTCGCTCCAAGGCAATCTTGGCATCGCCTTGCTGTTCTGCCGGCACGGTGATTTGGTTTACGACCCTACCTTCGACCAATTCTTCGAGCACCCACGCAAGATAACCCGGGTGGATCCGGTACATGGTGGAGCAGGGGCAGATCACCGGGTCGAGGCAGAAGATCGTGTGCTGCGGGTATTGGGCTGCTAGGCGATTGACCATGTTGATCTCGGTACCGATGGCAAAGGTCGTTGGCTCAGTGGCTGCGGCAATGGCTTTTTGGATGAAGTCGGTGGAGCCAGCCGAGTCGGCAGCGTCCACTACCTCCATGGGGCATTCGGGGTGCACGATGACCTGGACACCTGGGAAGTCCTCACGTGCCTTCGCGATTTGGGCTGGAGTGAAACGCTTGTGCACCGAGCAGAAACCGTGCCACAAGATGACTTTGGCATCCAGCAACGTCTGGGAATCATTGCCACCAAGTTCCTTGCGCGGGCTCCACATTGGCATCTGTTCCAATGGCACGCCCATGGCCTTAGCGGTATTGCGTCCTAGGTGCTGGTCTGGGAAGAACAGAACGCGCCGTCCGCGTTCAAAAGCCCACTCCAACACTGTGGCGGCATTCGAGGAGGTGCACACTAATCCCCCGTTACGACCAACAAAGGCTTTGAGTTCTGCCGAACAGTTCATATAGGTCACCGGGATCACCGGCATCCGGCCATCATCTTCTTCGTCAGCATAAAGCGCGGTCAGTTCTTCCCAGCATTGCTGGACGCTAGGACCATCGGCCATGTCAGCCATGGAACAGCCGGCGGCCAAATTAGGAAGGATCACCGCTTGATCATCCCGGGAAAGAATATCGGCGGTTTCAGCCATAAAGTGCACGCCACAGAACACGATGGCTTCTGCTTTGTCCTTGGTAAGGGCTGCGTTAGCGAGTTGGAAGGAATCCCCCACGAAGTCTGCGTACTTCACCACTTCATCTCGCTGATAGAAGTGTCCGAGAATAACCGCTTTCTCCCCCAACTTTTCCTTAGCAGCCAAAATTCGGGTATCAAGTTCAGCGTCGCTTGCATTCAGGTACTGCTGAGGGATGGATCCTTGCTTCGGGTAGTTCGCAGGAATCTTGTCTTCCTGAGAAGCGCCGGGGCCGTATCCTGTGGCAGTGTCCCAGGGATTGGATGCCAGGTCGGTGGAGCAGGTGGATTCAGGGGCGAGAAGATTCAGGCGGGTGATGTTTTGTGCGACAGATTCGTTGCTGTCGGTCTGTTGGGTAACCATGGTGATAGTCCGTTTCTTGCGAAGTAAAAGTGAGTGGAAGTTTCTTAGCCCTGGGACGGGTCGACTTCTAGCGGGTCTGGCCCGTGCCCGACGTACCGGTAGAGTCGCGGCGGACGGTGCTGTCCGCCGGCAAGATATTCTTCGGTGGCCTCGATGGTCGCAGTGTTCTTCAGGGTGCGGCGGAAGTTTGCCGGGTCTAGTCGTCGGCCCAAGATCGCTTCATACACTCCACGCAGCGCGGCCAGTGTGAAGCGCTCGCCCAATAGGCGGTGAGCAATTTGTCCGTACTCGGTCTTGTTGCGCAGGCGCCAGAGCGCGTAATCCACGATCTTGCGGTGATCAAAGGCCAGCTGTGCCATATTCGGATCATCAATATCGAACCAAGCCACGTTCTCGTCTTGCACCGTGGCTCCAACTTGGTCAGCGTTCAGCAGTGCGAAATAGGCGATGGTCACCAACCGATGCGTGGGTGAACGGTCAATATCGCCAAAGGTATAGAGCTGTTCGAGATAGCTAGGGCGAAGACCGGTGGTATCAGCTAGGCTTCGTCCGGCAGCTTGGCCCAGCGATTCGCTTGCATCCACCGGCCCTCCGGGTAGTGCCCAGAGTCCTGCGTGGGGTTGGCGGATGCGGCGGACCAATGGCAGGCAGAGTTTATCCGGCCCTCCGTCGTGGCCCTCGCGGATGCCGAGAATGACCGTTGAGACGGCCAGTGCTGGTGGCAGGTTGCGTCGCTCGTTGACGTTGGCCCATCCCGGTACCGATGACATCTTGTTCTTGCCTCGTTTTCACTGCGTCAAATTCGTTAGAGTCATTCTGACATTAAGTGTCGTTGGACGCGAACACCTGTCCCGAAAAATGTTAGAGATGGCCTATGATCAAAGACATGACACTGGATCTCAATCTTCGAGTGGTTCGCACAAACACTGAGGTGAACGGCCCATCCGTGCTGTTCATTCACGGCTTCGCTTCATCTGGCGAGCTGAATTGGGAGCGATCACGCTGGCTGAAATATTTCACCGATGCCGGGCGCAACGTACTACTTGTAGACCTTCCAGGACACGGAGAAAATCCACGCCGCAATGAAGGCAGCTGGGCACCGAGCCAAATCCGACAAGCACTCGCTGCGATCGTGATGGATCTTGACGAAGGTCCCGTTGATGTCATTGGATATTCGTTGGGTTCTCGTCTTGCGTGGGAATTTGCCGCATTCAACCCAGACCTAGTAGAACACCTGGTCATGGGCGGACCGGGCGTGGGCGACCCACTGGCAGCATTCGATCTGGCTCAAGGCCGAGCCAATGTGGCCAGTGGAGAAGCAATCAACGATGATTACACGGCAACCATCATGAAAATTGCCGCGGCTGAACCAAGCAATGATCTAGAAGCACTCTTTGAATTGATCGAGGCAATTAAATCCGAGCCTTATGATCCCGCAGCCAAGGTGCCTACATCTCCCACTTTGTTGGTCGCCGGCGACCAAGATGATCTGGCTACGACCATGCCGCGGCTTCGACGCCTGCTCAAGGACGCTGGCACACCTAATGATGTGCTGTGGCTTGCCGGACGCAATCATGCCAATGCAGTGACCAGCCGTGAGTTCAAAGAAAAAGCGCTCCAGTTCTTGCGCAGCTAACACGATCAACGGCCTCTTATTGAAAAACAGCGATTGCGAAGGCGCCCTGGAACCGATGTGTCTGCGTACGCTCAAATATGAATCCTGATCCGCCAACTGCAATACCTCACGGCGAGAATCACAACCGGAAGTGGAACGCAGTCGCACGATTGTCGGGGCAGTTACGGCCCCACATCTCACTCACCTTGCTGTTCGGGTGCCAAACGTAGTTCCTCGGCATCCATCTTGTTCTGGATAATACGCAAGACGGTATCGTCGATATGTTCCTCGTTGCGCAGGCGCACCACAGTGGCTCGTTTATATTCCAACATCTGTAGTCGAAGGGTCTTGTACTGCTGGTCCCTACGCAGCTCATCCTCGCCGTCACTATTTTCAGTACCGGCCTTCAGGATCCGCAGATGCGCTTCATATTCTTCACGCAGACGCTGACTGACCATGGTGTCGGTGCCCAACGTCGCAGCGGTTTCGTCCAAAACTTCCAAGGCAACTTTTGTTGCCGTTGATTCTGCAAGGCGCCGTTCTTCTTCAATGGCGGTGTCTTGGGATAGCGCTGCCCAATCAACCACCACGGGCAAGAGCAAGCCTTGGACGATAATGGTCACGACGACGACTCCGGCAGTTACAAAAACGATCAAATCCCGCCCCGGGAAAGGATCACCCGAAGCAATCAACAATGGCACACCCAACGCGGCTGCCAACGAGACTGCACCTCGGAAACCGGCGACGCCACTGACGATTCGAGCCCTATGATCAATTCTTCTCAATCGTTGAGTTGGGCGTCGATCCAAAAGCCGGATGATGTAAGTCACCGCAAACAAATGAACGATGCGCACAGCGATCAGGCTCATTGAAATGATGCCAACCAATAGCAGTCCACGGATAATCAAGCTGGAGTCTAGTAAGCGCGTTGCCGATTGCAGTTCAAGACCTACAAGCACAAAAAGGGACGCGTTCAACAAGAACGTGGACAAGCTCCAGAATCCATCAGCCTGTCTGCGCGAGGCTGCTCGGCCGGCTCGCGGGCGCGCCTGAGACATCATCAGTCCGGCAGTCACCACCGCCAATACTCCCGAGGCTTCGATGGTTTCAGCCATAAAGTAGGCCAAGAACGGGGCCAAGATATTCAGCGCGGTCTCTTGAATGGGGTTGTCCATGCGAGCACGTAACTTCATCACAGCCCACGCCAGTATGGCACCAATGAGCATGCCACCCACATAGGCCAGGACAACAAGCCATGAGACGTGCAGGGCGGTGATCTGTTCGGTGCCAACCGTCGCGGTGACTGCAATCCCGTAAATAACTAGCGCCGTGCCGTCATTAATAAGGCTTTCGGCTTTCAGCAGGGTCACGGTTCTGCGGGTGAGGTTGCGGGTTAGCGCACCGACCGCAGTTGCATCAGTGGGTGCTAGCGCGGCACCAAGCACCCATGCCGGTCCCCAGTCCATCCCGAAAAGATGAGCGATGACTGCCACCGAACCGGCGGTGGCCAAGACCAACAAGGTGCTGGCCAAAATGATGCCGCGTAGATTTGCCCGAATCTCTCGCAGCGATGTAGTCAGGCTCTCCCAAAACAGTAAAGCCGGTAGGAACAGGAAGAGTACAACCTCCGGTGGCAGGGAAATTTCGCGAAGCGCTGGGATAAATCCCAATAGCAGTCCGCTGACCAACAAGAGCACCGGAGGCGCGATATGCACCCTACTGGCCAGGCCGGTACAAATCACGATCGTTACTCCCAAAATAACGACAAGCTCTAACCCAAACATCGATTGATCCTTTACGGCTAAGGGCCCCGCTGCCCGGGCTGAGCTATAAGCGCGAAACACGATGTCGCTCTTCCCCGCCAACGCACGCAAATTAATGTGATGCTTCAAGTGTGGCAGTGGGAGATTTCGCCGGCATTTCAAGCAGTTGTCATCTAAACTGCCATCAAGTTCTTGTCTGGACGTTGCCATCGCTACCAAAACTCTTCAGGTACAAATATTGGCAAGGGTGATCCGTCAAAAATCACGAAAAGCTACATGGGGCCCAATCGAAACGAAACAATCTTTACCAAAGCTTCACCACCAGTTTCTGGACAAAGTGCAGTTTTTCCCTTTCAGCCATCCCCTTGAAATAAGTCCTTGTTTTCCATGTCAAAGCGATGTTAGCGTTTGTGCTTAAGATGAGTTCTTTCTTCTGACTGCTCACTGGTTCTCGTTTCGGCAGAACCCGCAGGAACCAAGATGATTCGAATTTCATCAACTTCCAGCATTTCAATCACTTTGTACACCAGCATGAATTCGAGGGTCCGCAATGAAGTCCAAACTCCCACTACTACTGGGGTTAAGTACCGTACTTCTGGCCACCTCATGTGCTGCCAGCACTGAATCGGCTACAAAGTCCGGAACAACCGCGTCGCCTGTCTCTATTGTTAGCGAATCATCGCCGAGCCAAGAATCCAGCGCCACCGCAACCCCTGCGGCGACCTCTAAATCAGTCAGCGCAGAAGATCTCATCCCTGCGTTCTCTCGTGAGCAAACCAGCGAGGACAGGCCTGAAGATAAAGTCACAGACTCAACCCTGAAGCCTGAATCCTTCCGGCTGTTGAATCTCATGTCCTACGCATCGCAATACGTTGCAGTCAATGATTCTGATGAGCTGTGCCTACTAGCATGGGCCAAGAGCGGGGACCAAGACGGCACTGGTATCACCAATGGGCCGAACACTGAATGCCAAGACCCGGCAGTGGTGAAGCAAAGCGGTATTCAGTTGGAAGTCACCGGCAATTCAGATCAACCAGAAGTTGTCCTCGCGATGCTTCCGCCTGATTTGACCGAGAAGATTGTCCGCACTGAGCTCCTCAAAATTCCGGGCAACCACGAGGATCTTCGTCCCCCAGTGGAGTTCAAAGCTTCCGAAGATGGAATCGTTTCGGTTGCGATGGAAGTAGACACCGCTCGCGATCTTGGCAAGATCAGTTTCCCACGTCCTGACGGCACGAAGTTCACTTTGAATCTACAGTAGGACGGTTTCGTCCAAGGAGCGACGCAGAGATCCGAAGCCATGGCAACTGCGTCGCTTCTTCATGCTCACGCCACGATCGGTACTTAGGCTACAGCGGCGTATACATCAGCAGCGTCAGATCGGGAGCTTCCGCTGGAGTCAGATTGTGCTGTTCGTAGGTCGTTAGCCCCTTGACCGGATGACGGAAGACTCGCTCCCCTGTCTGAAAACCGGCAACGTCGCGTTCATTCCAAATAGCCGCAAATTCTTCCGATGCCGCCGACACTCGGGCAACGATCCCGGTGTCCCCCGATGGGCTGAGCCAACTTCTGGTTTCTGCACGGAAGCTTCCGACAAATCCGCGACTTTGCTTCTTCCAGTCTGGGAGCATCTCACGTAACTGTGCGTCGGTAAAGACCAGCCACAACAGGTTGCGGTCCTCGGGGTCCACCGAAGCGATGCGTGGATACAACTGAGCATATTCGGCATTCCATCCAATGATGGCCCAATCTGCGGAGAGTAAAAACGCCGGAAAGTGCATAACATCCAACAAGCGTTGCAGGGCCGGCGTCATGGCGCTAGATTCCTCCGGCGCCAGTTCTCCATGACCAGCCATAGCCAAGAGGTAACTGGTTTCCACAGCACTGAGCCTGAAAAGTCGAGCCAAGGACTGCATCACCTGACGTGACGGATTGATGTCGCGCGCCTGTTCGAGCCAGGTGTACCAAGTGGCTGATACGCCAGCCAGCGTAGCTACCTCTTCACGGCGAAGTCCACGGACGCGGCTGCGCCCAACCTCAGGCAAGCCATGCGAGGCCCTATCCGCACGGGCCCTGCGATCTTTAAGAAAAGCCGCCAGTTCCTCACGGCGTCGCTGACCTGCGTCCATAATCAAAACCTTCTTATCATGGTAGTAGTACTACTAGTATCAGCGCCGTCTGGGTTTGAGCACAAATTTGTGGTGTGATTTAGAAATGACCACACTTCGTTCACACACCGTTACCCATGGCCGCAACATGGCCGGCGCACGCGCACTGTTCCGCGCAGCCGGCGTTAATGGCGCAGATCTTGGCCGCAAGCCAATCATCGCCGTGGCCAACAGCTTCACCGAATTTGTTCCCGGACACACCCACCTACAGCCTGTAGGGCGCATCGTTTCCGAGGCAATCGAAGCTGCCGGCGGTATCCCACGCGAGTTCAATACCATCGCCGTAGACGATGGAATCGCTATGGGCCACGGCGGCATGCTCTATTCACTGCCATCACGCGACCTCATCGCTGACTCCGTGGAATACATGGTCAACGCTCACTGTGCTGATGCGCTGATCTGTATCTCCAACTGTGACAAGATCACCCCGGGTATGCTCATGGCGGCCCTGCGCCTGAACATCCCTACCGTGTTTGTTTCCGGTGGCCCAATGGAATCGGGCCGTGCCACCTTGGTTGATGGCACCGTTCGCACCCTGGATTTGGTCGATGCCATCTCGGATGCCGTGAACGAAAACATCTCCGACGCTGACATGCTGCGCATTGAAGAGTCTGCTTGCCCTACCTGCGGTTCATGCTCCGGTATGTTCACCGCCAACTCGATGAACTGCCTGACCGAGGCCATGGGCCTCTCGCTTCCAGGTAACGGTTCAACCCTGGCTACCCATACCGCGCGTAAGGATCTGTACCAGAACGCCGGCAAGCTGGTAGTGGATATCGCTAACCGTTACTACGGGGAGAGCGACGAAACCGTATTGCCACGCAGCATCGCTACCGTAGAAGCTTTCGGCAACGCGATGGCACTGGATATCGCCATGGGCGGTTCCACCAACACCATCTTGCACCTGTTGGCCGCCGCCCGCGAAGCTGGCGTGGACTTCGGTTTGGATGAGATCGATGCAGTCTCCCGGCGCGTACCTTGCCTGGCCAAGGTGGCTCCTAACGCAGCTGGCGCCGGAAAGATCTACTACATGGAAGATGTTCACCGCGCCGGTGGCATCCCAGCAATCCTTGGCGAACTTCGTCGCGGTGGCTTGCTGGACGAAACCGTGCACACCGTTCACGCCAGCACTTTGGGTGCATGGCTTGATGAATGGGATATCCGTGGTGGCAAGGCTTCCGAGACTTCCTTCGCCCTGTGGCATGCAGCCCCAGGTGGCGTACGCTCCTCCACCGCTTTCTCGCAGTCAGCCCAGTGGGAAACCCTGGACACCGATGCTGAGGCTGGTTGCATCCGCTCGGTTGAAAACGCCTACTCCAAGGACGGTGGCTTGGCCGTGCTGCGCGGCAACATAGCCGTTGACGGCGCAGTGGTAAAGACCGCCGGCGTTGACCCATCAATCTGGACCTTCACCGGCCCAGCCGTAGTTTGCGAGTCCCAGGACGAAGCCGTTGAAAAGATCCTGAACAAGCAGGTTAAGGAAGGCGACGTAGTTGTCATCCGTTACGAGGGACCGAAGGGTGGACCGGGCATGCAGGAAATGCTCTACCCAACCTCGTTCCTGAAGGGGCGCGGCCTAGGCAAAGCTTGCGCGCTGATCACCGACGGCCGATTCTCCGGCGGTACCTCGGGCCTGTCCATCGGGCACGTATCCCCAGAGGCCGCCTCGGGTGGCATGATCGCGTTGGTTGAAGACGGAGATACCATCTCCATCGACATCCCAACTCGCGAGCTGACCTTGAACGTCTCCGAAGAGGTGCTGGCCGAACGTCGTGAGCGTTTGATCTCCACCACCGGCTACCGTCCAAAGAGCCGCGAGCGTGTGGTCTCCCCCGCGCTGCGCGCGTACGCTGCCATGGCGCTCTCGGCCGATAAGGGCGCGGTCCGCGACGTTGATCGCGTGGAGCGCGCACTGCGTGAAGCCGATGAGCGCGAGGCCGCTGCTGCACGCGCAGGAGCTCAGGCCTAGTCTGATCACTACTCACGGTCAGTAGCACAGCGAATGCCGGTTCAGTCTTTTGACTGAACCGGCATTCGCTTTATCTGCTAGCGCCCAAACGATTTTCAGCACTGAGAAGCGACCAGCCTCAGCTACTTGTAGATTCAGCAGCAGGGCCATCAGCTCCGAGCGCTTCTACATCTGGCCCGCCCATGGCTTGCTCTTGCCAATGCAGGACATACCACTGCCCATGAAAGCGCTCAAGAACAACGATTCCCGTATTCGATACAACCGCCTGTGCAACAAATCCCGGATCGAGATTAACGGCCCGTGATCCAGCCCATGCTCGAATCATTGCCCCATGAGAAACGATCACCGCACTTTGCCCACCAGCGGCGAGAACTTCATCCACGACGCGGTCGAACTCAGCTAGTACTGCTGCCCCGGATCGACCAGTGCCCGGCATTTCAACATTTTGATCCCCATCAGCCCAGCCAATGGCAATGCTGAGGTACTTCTGGATAGAGTCCTCGTCGTTAGCCATTTCGAGATCTCCAGCGGAAATTTCCCGAAGCCCGACACGAACCTGAATTTCAAGACCACGCGCTTGAGCCAGTGGCTGTGCAGTTTGCTGCGTCCGCATCAAGGTCGAAGCATAGATGGCATCAATCCGTTCATCTTCTAACGCTGCTGGCAACGCTTGCGCCTGTTCTTGGCCAAGAACAGTCAGCGGAGCACCCGGTTCTGCCGTGTCGAGGTAGCGCCCGATATTTGAAGCAGTTTGACCATGTCGTATGAGGATGATTCGCATGCGATCATTGTCGCAGACTGTTCGTATCAGCCGGACTAAGGCCAGCGAGGTCAGAAAAACTCAATATTCTGTCGTAAGAATTGGTACTTGAATCTTAAAAGTCGGTCCCATAAATTACGATCTCCTTATTCAAGGCGTCCGCCCTGAATCATCACTCGCACTCTTACGGGGAGTACAACATGCAAGTTTTCACACTTCGCCGCGTTCGCAACGCGGTGGTGACACTGGTTGCAGCCGGGGCGCTCGCGCTTGGCACAGTTCCAGCTCAAGCCAGCGAACGACCAATCGACATCACAGATTATTCCGTTTCGTCGATCACCGTCGCCGATTCAAATTGCCGCAACTTAACCGTCAAGGCATCCACAAAGGTCAAGGGGGATTACGAGGATGCCTCTGCCTACATCGACGTCACCCGCAATGGTGGTCTAGTTGCCGGTGTCTCATTGGAAAATCGAAAGATCGCGGACCGCGCCTTTATCTGCCCAAGTCTCTATGGGCTCGGTGCTTACAAAGTTGGTCCAGCGGACGTGTCTGCGACCTACAGTTCATGGAACTCGTACTGGGATGACTACGATACTGAGTACACCTACTACACCGACCGCACCAGCAAGACCTTCTACGTTCGCGGAAAAGCAAAGAGTTCGGTCTCCGCAAAGCGTTCAGGCCGAAAAGTAACCCTCACCGCCAAGGCTCAGGTCTACTCGCCAGAAAAGTACCGTTACGCGCAGTACAACGCCAAGAACGCAAAGTTCCAGGTGAAGTCCGGTAGCAAGTGGAAGACACTGAAGACGGTAAACTTGAAGAAGGGAACGGCCAAGCTAACCGTGACCCAATCAAAGAAGAAGACTTACCGCCTGTCAGTTCCAACGGCCAGCTGGGCTTCTGCAACAAATAGTTACTCCGTAACTAAATAAACAACAACTGCCAGGCGAACTTGTCAGGCGGCCAGAGAACAATAACTAGGGCACCGTTCAGGGATTCTTCCTTTAAACGGTGCCCTAGTCGTTGCCAGTAGTTTGTTAAATCTTCACCACCACAATCCCGTGAGAACGTTCGCTTTGGCACACCGCTTGACACCAAGTGAGATTCAGCGCACACTGATCGTATACGATTTGATGTACGACATAATGTATGACGAAAGTAGGACGATCAACGGTGAGCACTACTGTTCCAGTAACCCAAGAGACCTTCGCCCAGGCCGGCAAAGTTCTGGCTGTACACCTTAGCTACTCATCCCGCGCTGAACAGCGCGGACGTACCCCAAAATTCCCTAGCTACTTCATGAAGGCATCGAGTTCATTGGCCGTCACCAATGGCACCGTTGAACGCCCCGCCGGCACCGAGCTCCTTGCCTTCGAAGGTGAAATTGCCTTGATCATCGGCACCACCGCTCGCCGCATCAGCGTTGACGAGGCCTGGGGCTATGTCGGATCGGTGACCGCATCAAATGACCTAGGCGTGCACGATATGAAGTACGCAGATAAGGGTTCCAACATCCGTTCCAAGTCCGGCGACGGCTACACTCCTCTAGGCCCTAGCCTGTTGGACGCCGCAAGCATTGATCCAGCCAAACTACGAGTGCAGACCTGGGTCAACGGCACCCTCGCGCAGGACGCAACCACCGCAGAATTACTCTTCTCATTCGCCACGATCATCGCCGATCTATCTCAGCAAATGACCCTGCAGCCAGGTGACATCATCCTCACCGGTACTCCCGCTGGCTCCACCGTGTTCTTCCCCGGCGACGTCGTTGAAGTTGAAGTCACCGACCTGATCACCGGCACCTCCACCGGCAAACTAAAAACCACCGCAGTCGAAGGCACCGCCGCCTTCGGATCCTTCGGCAACCAGCCCAAGGTCAACGAGAAGGATAAGGAAGACGCCTACGGCGATCGCGCTTCAGCTGGACTTCCTCCGGTAATCACCGGCAAGGACGTACTGACCGACAAGGTGCGCGAACAACTCGCCTCGGTCGCCACCGCCACCCTATCCGCCACCCTGCGCAAGCGCGGATTAAATAACGTGAACATCGAAGTCCCCGGCGCCACCAAGGGAATGCAGCGAGTCATCGGCACCGCCCGCACCTTGCGCTACATCCCCAACCGTGAAGATCTGTTCAAGGCTCACGGAGCTGGCTACAACACCCAGAAGCAGTCCATCGACTCCCTTGGCAGCGGCGAAATCCTCGTGATGGAAGCCCGTGGAGAAACCGGCTCGGCCACCCTCGGTGACATCTTGGCGCTCCGCTCCCAGCAGCTAGGTGCAGCCGGCATCATCTCAGATGGTGGCGTCCGTGACCTGGACGCCGTGTCCAACCTGGACATCCCTGTTTTCTACAACGGCGCTCACCCGGCAGTGCTTGGACGTAAGCACGTGGCATGGGATAAGGACATCACCGTTGCTTGTGGTGGCGTCTCGGTTCAGCCAGGAGATGTGATCGTTGCCGACTCCGATGGCATTGTGGTCATCCCGCCAGCACTGGTTGAAGAAGTTGCCGCCGAGGCAGTAGTTACCGAGTCAAATGACGAATTCATCTTTGCCATGGTCAAGCGTGGCTACGGCATCGAGGGTCTGTTCCCAATGAACGCTGAATGGAAAGCCAAGTACAACACTTGGAAAGATGCTGGAAGCCCGGAGTTGGATTCATGGTCACTGTAATGAGCGCTTCAAAGTCTGAGGTCGCCTATCAACTGGTCTCAGAACGCATCAACACTGGCGCTTACTCCCCCGGATATCGTCTGGTGCTCGGCACCATTGCCGAAGAACTGGGCTGTTCGGTAGTGCCGGTGCGTGAAGCAATCCGCCGGCTGGAAGCCGAAGGTCTTGTTCACTTCACCCGCAATGTTGGGGCTACCGTAGCCCAAGTGGATTCCACCCTGTATCTGCACACCATGCAGACGCTGATGATCATTGAGCCAGCTGCCACCGCTTTAGCAGCGCACGCCATGGACGCCGCATGGTTGTCCAAAGCGCGAGCGTTGAACGAAAAAATGCGTCAGTGCTTGGAAGATTTTGACCCGGTGGCCTTCACCAGAATGAATACCGAATTCCATCAGTTGCTTTACGGACAATGTCCCAACCCGCACATTTTAGACCTAGTGCAACGCGGATGGCGCCGGCTGGCAGCAATGCGGGCCAGCAGTTTCACCCACATCCCGTATCGTGCCCGCGAATCGGTCAAGGAACATGACGGGTTGCTGGATCTAATTGAATCCCATGCCACCCCGGCACAGATTGAAGCGGCCTGTCGTGAACACCGAGCCCACACCCTCAACAGCTATCTGAAGGCCGCTGGTATGGAACCCAGCGTCATCTAAGACAGAAAATTCTTCCCTCCCCACGGCAACGATGCCGGAACCACCACCAAAAACGAAAGAAATTCTCATGAGCGAGCACTTCGTACCAGAAAACCTTCCAACCCATCTGCAGCACTACATCGACGGAACCTTTGTTGATTCCATTTCTTCAGCAACTTTTGACGTTCAAGAACCGGTAACTAACCAGAATTACGCCACCGCCGCCTCGGCCCAGCCAGAGGATGTTGATCTGGCGGTCGCCGCAGCTAACAAGGCGTTCAAAGAAGGTCCTTGGTCCAAGATGCTGCCACGTGAGCGTTCGCGTGTATTGCACAAGATCGCTGACATCGTTGAATCTCGTGATGACGAGCTGGCCCTGCTTGAGTCCTACGACTCGGGTCTGCCAATCACCCAGGCTAAGGGTCAGGCACGTCGAGCAGCCGAGAACTTCCGTTTCTTTGCAGACCTCATTGTCGCTCAGGTAGATAACTCCTTCCGCGTCCCAGGTCGCCAGATGAACTACGTGAACCGCAAACCAATTGGCGTCGCCGCATTGATCACCCCATGGAACGTACCGTTCATGCAGGAATCATGGAAGCTGGCTCCGGCCATCGCCACCGGTAACTCCGTGGTTCTCAAGCCTGCCAGCTACACCCCACTTTCGGCAGGACTATGGCCAGCAATCTTCAAAGAAGCTGGCCTTCCAGAAGGCGTCTTCAACCTGATTTTCGGCTCCGGTTCAGTTGCCGGCGACTACCTGGTCAAGCACCCTGATGTGCCACTGGTGTCCTTCACCGGCGACTCGTCCACCGGCGCCACCATCTCCACTGCAGCAGCCCCATTCTTCAAGGGCCTGTCCTTGGAACTGGGCGGAAAGTCTCCTGCCGTAGTCTTCGCCGATGCTGATCTAGAAGCCGCCCTGGACGCCACCGTCTTTGGTGTCTTCTCACTGAACGGTGAGCGTTGCACCGCTGGTTCCCGCGTGCTCGTACAGCGCGATATCTATGATGACTTCGTAGCCAAGTTTGCAGAACGCGCGAAGAACATCCGGGTGGGACTGCCAAGCGATCCAAAGACTGAAGTCGGCTCGCTGGTTCACCCGAAGCACTTCGAAAAGGTGATGAGCTATATCGAAATCGGCAAGGGTGAGGGCCGGTTGCTGGCAGGTGGCGGACGCGCTGAAGGCTTCGAAGAGGGCAACTACGTTGCACCGACAGTCTTCGCGGATGTAGCACCGGATGCGCAAATCTTCCAGGACGAAATCTTTGGTCCAGTTGTGGCTATCACCCCGTTTGATACCGACGAGGAAGCACTGGAATTGGCCAACAACACCAAGTATGGTCTGGCTGCCTACGTATGGACCTCCAATCTGAAGCGTGCACATAACTTTGCCCACCAGATTGACTCCGGCATGGTTTGGCTGAACTCGAACAATGTCCGTGATTTGCGCACGCCATTCGGTGGCGTGAAGGCTTCGGGTCTAGGCCGCGAAGGTGGTTACCGTTCGGTGGACTTCTACACCACCCAGCAGTCCATCCAGATCACACTCAACGAAGCACACTCCCCTAAGTTCGGCGTTTAGCCACCATTAGCTTGATTGCAAAGGAGCACATCATGAGCAAAGAAATTTCAAACCCAATTCCCACCCCATCGGTTCCAGCGCCAGATATCCTGCGTTGCGCCTACGCAGAATTGGTCGTTACCGATCTTGAGCGTTCCCGTAATTTCTACGTGGACGTGCTGGGCCTGCATGTTTCATACGAAGATAAAAACCAGATCTTCCTGCGTTCCTTCGAAGAATTCATCCACCACAACCTGGTACTGACTAAGGGTCCAGTAGCAGCACTGAAAGCCATGGCATTCCGCGTTCGATCCACCGAAGAAGTAGATAAGGCCGAGGCCTACTACAAGGAGTTGGGCTGCCGCACCGAGCGCCGCAAGGAAGGCTTCGTTCGAGGCATTGGCGACGCTGTTCGTGTTGAGGATCCGCTGGGCTTCCCTTATGAGTTCTTCTTCGAGACCACCCATGTTGAGCGCCTGCACATGCGTTATGACCTGTACTCGGCCGGCGAATTGGTGCGCTTGGACCACTTCAATCAGGTCACCCCGGATGTACCGCGTGGACGCAAGTACCTCGAAGATTTGGGCTTCACAGTTACCGAGGATATTCAGGACGATGAAGGCACTACCTACGCTGCTTGGATGCAGCGCAAGGGTACCGTTCATGACACCGCGCTGACCGGTGGCAACGGACCACGCCTGCACCACGTTGCCTTCTCCACCCACGAGAAGCACAACATCATCCAGATCTGCGACAAGATGGGTGCGCTGCGTATCTCCGATCGCATCGAACGCGGCCCGGGCCGTCACGGTGTGTCCAACGCGTTCTACCTGTACATCTTGGATCCAGATGATCACCGCATCGAGATCTACACCCAGGATTACTACACCGGCGATCCAGATAATCCGACCATCACCTGGAACGTGCACGATAACCAGCGCCGCGACTGGTGGGGCAACCCAGTAGTCCCATCCTGGTACACCGAGGCTTCCAAGGTCCTAGACCTTGATGGCAACGTGAAGGAAATCGTCGAGCGTACCGATGATTCCGAACTTGAGGTCACCATCGGTGCCGACGGTTTCTCCTTCACCCGCGATGGTGATGACACCGGTTCGTACCATGGTCAGGCTTCCAAGGGCTTCAAGCTGGGTAACCAGGTCTAAGCTGCTGGGCTAAATAATCCCGGGTTTCTCGCGTATTGCGCGGGAAACCCGGGGTTATTTGTTGTGAATCCTATTTTGTTGCCGGTTGCTAGAGCGTCTCTTCGGGCGGGCCTCTTCTTTAGATCCGACTTCGCTGTTTCAAAAACCAGTCGGCCTATCGATGCATCGACACACGTAAGCACGCATGCTCGTCATTTCTATAACTAGCTGACCACCGAACCATCCGGGCTCGGTCGATGCTTCCACTTACATTGCGGCGACACACCGCTTACTACTGCTGGCCTACTGGCTGTCCTTAAGCAATGCCACGTCGGAAACCAGTTCAATATGCTCCTGCATTGCAACTGCAGCCGCCTCACCATCCCCATCACTAATCGCTTCAGCGATCTTGCGGTGAGACTCCAAGGAGCGTTCTGGCCGGCCTGGTTGCCCCAGGGATTCCAGTCGAGTTTCCAGCACCATTTCAGAAATAAATGTCATCAGTTTCTGCAATACCGAAGACTTGGCGGCACCGGTGATTGCTTCATGAAAGAGCTCGTCCCCTTTCTCGCCGCGCCCGCCGTTTTTAATCTCTTGAGACATCACAGTCAGTGCCTGATTGATCTTTTTCAGGTCTGCATCGGTGCGCCGTTGCGCGGCCAACGAAGCAAGTTTTACTTCCAAGGTGCTTCGCGCTTCAACAATTTCTGGGAGCCTATTTTCGTGCTCACGAAGTTCACGCAACACCGTGGCGACGCTGGGGCGGTAGACCAATACAGCCCCGGTTCCGTGTTTAACATCAATGACACCCAGAACTTCCAAAGCCACTAGTGCCTGAGCCAATGTAGCTCTCGAAACCCCTAGCTGATCTGCTAATTCGCGCTCTGCAGGCAAGTGATCCCCGGGACCCAATTGCTCCTGTTCCACAAAAGCTAAGATCTGCTGCATGAGCTGCTCATAGAGCCTTGGGCGTTGCACCTTGGCAAAACCAGCCGGCTTCTTGATTTCAGCCACGTTCCCTCCCTCTGCTGTGTTCTAGGACAAACTTACACCGAAATTTAGCTTGACAAGACACTCGGAGTCTAGGAGGCTAGGCCAGTGAGCCAGTGACTCCCGTCACACAAAACAAACTCGCTTTGCGGCCTACTGCGAAAAGGATCAACCACATGTCTGTCGCGTTAGTTTCAATCTTGATCTTGGCGGTGATGTTCATCATTGCCACAATTTTCCCCATTAACATGGGTGCCTTGGCCTTTGTCGGAGCATTCCTGCTGGGCACCGTCTTCCTTGGAATGGACACCAAAGAAATACTCGCCAGTTTCCCCGGCGGCCTGTTCCTCACCCTAGCGGGCGTCACCTACCTCTTTGCCATTGCCCAAAATAACGGCACCATCGACATACTGGTGGATAAAGCCGTCAAACTGGTGGACAGCCGAATCTCACTGATCCCCTGGGTCATGTTTGTCATCACCGCGGCCATCACCGCCATTGGTGCCCTCGGCCCAGCAGCGGTAGCGATCATCGCACCGATCGCACTGAACTTCGCGCAGCGCTACAAGATCAACCCACTAATGATGGGCATGCTCGTGGTTCACGGTGCACAAGCCGGCGGCTTCTCCCCAATCGCGGTCTATGGCGTGATCGTCAACGGACTGATCGAAAAGGCTGGTTTCGATTTCAGCTCCACCGCGCTGTTCCTGACCAGCTTCATCTTCAACTTGGTCATTGCCATCGTTCTGTTCATCGTCTTGGGCGGACGGCAACTCGTCGGCCAGCGCGCCGGTGCTATCGCTGAACATGTTGCCAAAGCTCGCCTGGAAGTTTCCGCCGGCGCCCATGCAGCAGACGTTGACTTCAAGAGCAGTGGCTCGGGCACCTACGGGCCACGCGATCCAGCCGGCGACGGTGCAGCACCCCATGAACCAGGTCAGCGTTTCGGTCAGGTCATGACCATCATTGGTTTGATTGCCTTGGCAGTAGTCGCCCTGGGCTTCAAGGTGGACGTTGGATTTGTCTCCATCACCATCGCGGTGTTCCTTGCCCTGGTAAACCCAAAGGCGCAGAAGGGTGCCGTAAACAAGATCAGCTGGGCCACGGTGCTATTGATTTGCGGCATGCTCACCTTTGTTGGCGTGCTCGAAGAAGCTGGCACCATCGAATACGTTTCCAACAGCGTTGCTGGTCTGGGTGCACCACTACTGGCCGGCCTGTTGATCTGTTACATCGGCGCCGTCGTTTCCGCTTTTGCTTCCTCCACCGCTATTTTGGCCGCACTGATTCCGCTGGCCATTCCGTTCCTGAATACCGGATCCATCAGCGCTACCGGCCTAATCTGCGCACTGGCCATCGCCTCGACCGTAGTTGATGTCTCGCCTTTCTCCACCAATGGAGCACTGGTGCTGGCCAATGCCCCCGAAGGTACCGACAAGGACCGCTTCTACAAGCAGGTCTTGGGCTACGGAGGAATCGTTGTACTGGTTGGTCCGGTGCTGGCCTGGGCACTACTGGTGTTGCCCGGCTGGCTCTAAGCGGCACCCTGAACACCATTCGAAAAATCTTTAGGAGGCTGATATGAGTTCAACAAAAGAAAAACACTCGACTGCTACCAACATGGACGGCGCAGGGCCGAGCACGATCGGACCCCTAAGCGGCTACGTCATCCTTGACCTCACCCGTGCCTTGGCTGGTCCGCACGCCGGAATGATGATGGGTGATCTTGGTGCCAAGGTCATCAAAATTGAAAGCGTTGACGTTGGGGATGACACCCGAGGCTGGGGCCCACCCTTCGTGGGCCCTGAAGAGAATCCCCAGGCCACCTACTTCCTGTCCTGCAACCGCAATAAGCTCTCACTTTCGCTAAATCTGAAAGATCAAGAGCACAAGGCCAAACTTGTAGAGCTGATCAAGAATAGCGATGTTCTGATGGAAAACTTCCGAGCTGGTGTTTTGGATCGTCTGGGCTTCAGCGTGCAAGTCCTGCACGAGTTGAACCCGCGCCTGGTAATCATGTCGATCACCGGTTTTGGTCACGACGGTCCAGAAGCCCATCGCAGCGGCTACGACCAGATCTTGCAGGGCGAAGCCGGCCTGATGTCCATAACTGGGTCGGGTCCCGAGGATCCGCAAAAGGTCGGCGTTCCCATCGCTGATCTGCTCTCGGGAATGTACGGCGCCTATGGAGTGCTCGCAGCCTTGTTGGAGCGCGAAAAAACCGGGCTCGGACAGGTGGTGCGCACTTCCCTGCTGGCCTCCATTATTGGTGTGCATGCCTTCCAAGGAACCCGTGCCACCGTGGCCGGCCAGAACCCGCAAGCCATCGGAAACCACCACCCATCCATCGCACCCTATGGTTTGTACGCATGCAAGGACTCCAAGATACAGATCAGTATCGGCAGCCAGAAACTGTGGCAGAATTTTGCCACCACCTTCAACCTGCCCGCAGATGATCCGCGTTTTGTTGATAATCAGTCCCGTGTGGCCAACCGCCCCGCGCTCAACCTACTCATCGAGCAGGGATTCGCACAGTACAACGCTGAAGATCTCTTAAGGATCCTCGATGACGCCGGCATCCCTTCGGGCAAGGTGCGCAGCATTGAAGAAGTATATGAATGGGAACAGGTGAAATCTCAAGGACTCATCGTTGAGGTGGAGCATGAAGTTCTAGGCAAGATCAATTTGCCCGGCCCACCCTTGCGCTTCTTCGATCCGGCCACCAACAAGGAGACCACACGCACCGCGCATGCTGCCCCGCCGGTATTGAACTCGGACGCAGATGAAATTGAGCAATGGCTGCTCTCACGCAAGGAGGGTAGGTAGATGAACACTTCGACAATGCGTATCGATGCTGCCACGCTACTGGATATCGTGTTGGATGCTGGCTCCTTTGAGTCATGGGACCAGACCCCGATCCAACCACCACTAAGCGATGAGTACGCCGCGGACCTGCACGCAGCGACGGCTAAAAGCGGAACCGACGAGGCGGTTATCACCGGTAAAGGTCGGATCCACGGCCGCGAGGTTGCGGTAATCGTCTCCGAGTTTAGATTTCTGGCTGGTTCCATCGGTCAGGCAGCAGTGCAGCGCATCGTAGCTGCGATTCAGCGAGCCACCGCGCTCAAGCTTCCGTTGCTGGCAGGTCCCGCCTCGGGTGGTACGCGCATGCAGGAAGGCACGCTGGCCTTCTTGGGAATGGTGGCCATTACCGATGCGGTCCGCCGCCATAAGGAAGCCGGGCTGCCCTATCTGGTGTATCTGCGCCACCCGACCACTGGCGGTGTGATGGCCTCATGGGGTTCGCTCGGGCACATTACCGTGGCCGAGCCCGGTGCACTACTAGGCTTCTTGGGCCCACGAGTGTATGAAGCTCTGTATGACCAGAAGTTCCCGGATGGGGTGCAAGTTTCGGAGAATCTGTTCCGTAAGGGACTGATCGATGCGGTGGTCCCAGCCGATGAGCTCTCGAACTTGGTGAATCGGGCCCTATCAATTCTTCAACCGTCCCCCACCAAAAATAGCTTCCCTGCCCCTATGGGCCAGTCCTATTCACGGGGTAACAAGGATGTCTGGGATTCGGTTCTTGCTAGCCGTAACCCGCGTCGCCCAGACACGAGAATGTTGTTGGCGACCGCCGACGAAGCGTTGCCACTAAACGGTACCGGTCAGGGCGAAAAAGATCCCGGCCTGATACTGGCCTTGGCCCGTTTTGGCGATCAGGCCTGCGTGGTGATTGGGCAACAACGTCCTCGACACCCAGAAACTGCCAGCTTGGGTCCAGCCTCATTGCGGGAGGCTCGTCGAGGCATGCAGTTGGCTCAGGAGCTGAAGCTACCGTTGGTGACCATCATCGATACCACCGGTGCCGAATTATCCGTGCAGTCAGAAGAAGGTGGGCTAGCCGGAGAAATCGCGCGGTCCCTCAATGAGCTCATCGGTTTGCGAACCGCTTCGGTGTCGGTGCTTCTGGGGCAGGGAACCGGAGGTGCCGCGCTAGCGTTGCTTCCCGCGGACCGGACGCTGGCTGCGGAAAATTCTTGGTTATCCCCCTTGCCACCCGAAGGCGCCAGCGCCATCATTCACCGCAGCACCGATAAAGCTCCCGAGATGGCGCGGCAGCAGAAAATCGGTGTGCCGGCGTTGTGTGAAGCAGGTTTGGTGGACCACGTGGTGGAAGAACAGGTGGATGCTTCGAAGCAGCCGCGTGAATTCTGTCAACAGCTTGGCTTAGCCATTGCTGCAGAAATTTCCTTGGCCCGGGCCATCCCGGATGCACACCGTTTGGCCCGCCGACAGCTGAAATTCCAGCGCATCGGCGAAGCTGAAGCCTAGGCCCACGTACAACACAGCGGTTCGAGCCCTTGACAGTTCTTGTCTTGGGGCTCGAACCGCTGTGCTTTGTGCAGCTTTCAGCACACTAAACTTAATTCCATGACTGCAACGCTCGTGGCCAAAGACCTCTCTGGTGGCCACGCCCACCGAACCCTGTTTTCTTCGCTGAGCTTTACCGCTAGCTCCTCAGATGTGTACGGGGTGGTGGGCGCCAACGGCGCCGGCAAATCAACGTTGCTGTCATTGTTGGCCAAGGCAGCTACACCACAGGCCGGATCGGTGAGCACCGCCCCAGACTCAGCATTCATCGGCTGGCTACCTCAGGAACATGAACGCATCCCGGGTGAAACCATCACCGATTATTTGGCCCGCCGCACCGGATGTGCCCAGGCCACCGCTCGCATGGAAGAAACCACAGAGGAACTAGGTAGCGGCAAGCCCGGCGCCGACGATGCCTACGCCACGGCCTTTGACCATTGGATGGCCTCCGGGGCGATGGACCTTGAAGACCGCATTCCCGAAGTGCTGGCCAAATTGGGCTTCACTCTGGCCTTAGACACCGAGATGTCTTCACTCTCCGGTGGACAAGTGGCACGCGTAGCCTTGGCTGCCTTGTTGCTTTCCCGCTTTGACATCGTATTGCTCGATGAACCGACCAATGATCTGGACCTTGCGGGACTCGAACTGCTCGAAGAGTTCATCAATTCCTTGCGCTCCCCAGTCATTCTGGTGTCCCACGACCGAGAGTTTCTGGCTCGTTGCACCACCGGCATTATTGAGCTAGATCTGGCCCAGAATAAAGTGGCGGTCTATGAAGGCGGCTACGACTCGTATCTGGCCGAAAGGGCTATCAACCGTAGCCACGCTCGCGAGGCCTACGAACAATTCGAGAATCAAAAAGCAGACCTGGTTTCCCGCGCCCGCACGCAACGCGAGTGGTCATCCCAAGGCGTACGCAATGCCATGCGTAAAGCACCGGATAACGACAAGATCCGCCGTCGAGCCAATAGCGAATCTTCGGAAAAGCAGGCCGCTAAGGTCCGACAAATGGAATCTCGGATCTCTCGTTTAGAAGAAGTGGAAGAACCTCGCAAGGAGTGGGTTCTGCAATTCTCCATTGCGGCTGCCCCGCGTGGCTCCTCGGTGATGTGCACACTCAATGAAGCTCAACGACAACTTGGCCAGTACAGCGTTGGACCGGTCTCGGTCCAGGTGAATTCCGATGACCGTATCGGAATTACCGGTCCAAACGGCGCCGGTAAATCCACATTGCTGAACATGCTGCTTGGCAAGATTGCTCCGGATCAAGGAAGCGCGTCGCTAGGTAGCTCTGTGAGCATTGGCGAAATCGATCAGGCCCGCACCCAGTTACCGGCAGATCTGAGCCTCGGGGCAGCATTTGAACAAGCTGTTCCCGAATTCTCTTCGGCCGAGGTGCGCACCCTCTTGGCAAAATTTGGGCTTAAAGCCGACCAGTCAAATGCTTTGGTCCGCTCGCTGTCCCCCGGTGAACGTACTCGGGCTTCAATGGCTTTACTTCAAGCCCGCGGAGTCAATCTTCTGGTGCTTGATGAGCCAACTAACCACTTGGACGTGCCAGCTATCGAGCAACTCGAAGAAGCACTTGAAGTCTACGAAGGCGCCCTACTGCTGGTCACGCACGACCGTAGGCTGCTAGAAAATGTCCGCCTGACCACGCGCTGGGAAATCACCGACGGCGAACTCACTGTCCAGTATTAACACTGGCTAGGTAGCAGGACTTTTATAGTTCGTTCACAGTCTCGTGCCGTAGTCTTGAACGCATAGGAGCCGAGACTTTCAGTTCTTTCGACTGAGATGTCGCCCCGCTACCACAGCCTAGGAAACGACTTGAGTAGCAGTTCCATTCTTCAGCCCTCCGCACCATCAAACCGGCCCGGAGACCCCAAAAGCTTTTTCCACGTTAAGAAACTCGTCCAAGATGCAGGCCTATCTGGACGACGTCGCGCACACTACCTAGGACTTGGCTCTGTACTGGTGATCTTGCTTGGTTCAGCGATTGCTGGATCCATTCTTTTGGGCCACAGTTGGTATCAGCTATTGATTGCTGCAGCCTTGGGAATTTTATTGACTCAGTTCGCATTCCTGGCACATGAGGCGGCGCACCGTCAGATCCTGTCTTCGGGCAAGACCAATGACAAGCTTGGTCGTTTTTTGGCCAACGTGGTTGTGGGCATCAGCTACCAGTGGTGGATGAATAAGCACAACAAGCACCATGCCACACCCAATACCATTGGCAAGGACCCGGACATTGAATGGGACACCATTTCCTTCCAGCCCGCTGATGCCAAACGACAGCGCGGTTTCCTGAAATGGATCACGGAACGTCAGGGCTATCTGTTCTTCCCTCTGCTGACCATGGAAGGATTAAATCTTCATATTCAGTCGATCCGTTACTTGTTCACTGCAGAGCGCACGAAGCGTCGTAAGCGTGAAATTGCCGCCATTGCCTTGCGCGTAGGAATTTACCTTGCGCTGATTTTTGCCTTATTACCCCTCGGCATGGCCTTCGCTTTCATTGGAGTTCAGCTAGCAGTCTTCGGTATCTACATGGGCGCTTCCTTCGCCCCGAACCACAAGGGCATGCCCATGGTTCCCGGCGATGCGCGTATCGATTTCTTCTCACGCCAAGTTCTAACCAGCCGCAATATTATGGCTCGCTCCTCCTGGGGCAACCGGATACTCTCCCACCTCTTTGGTGGTTTGAATTACCAAGTGGAACACCATTTGTTCCCCTCGATGCCCCGTGCCAATCTGGCAGCGGTTTCCGACATCGTGCGTCAGTACTGCGCAGAACATCAGATTCCCTACACCGTAGCCGGCATTCGAGAATCCTATGCTCAGGTGATTACCTACCTGAACAAGGTCGGCCTCTCGGCACGAGATCCGTTTGATTGCCCCATGGTTTCTGGATACCGCATGAGCTAAGAACCACAGATCATTTCGCCATGACGCGAAAAGGGACACTGACCAAATGGTCAGTGTCCCTTCGCTTTACTTTGACGTTTAAGGTTGCGCGTCGGCCGGTTGGCTGGGCTCTTTTGGACCCACCACATCGATGGCACCGGTCACCGTACGTGGGGGTTCATTGGAAACCGGTACGTACTCTTGACGCGTTGAAACACGCTTCTCCGTACGGCTTTGACGCAGGTCGATAATGGCAACTAGCAAGGTGGCAACTACCAGCAACGAGATCGCTACGAAGGATAATTCCATAGCCACAGAGTAACCGGCGACGTGGTTCAAACCGTAGAACACTGCGGTAATGACCGCGATTCCCACGGCTGTGCCCACGCGCTGAGAGGTCTGCATTAAACCGCCGGCGCTACCCGAATTGGCCACCGGAACTTCCATGAGGGTCAGAGCTTGGTTTGGGGAAATGATGAAGCCTTGCGCAATGCCGATAAAGGCCAGCGAGAGCAACATCCACCACACATTGAGGTTGTTGTGCTCTTCAAAGAACACCACAGCAATCGTTGCTAGGAGCCCGAAGAGCGCGCTAAGCGTTCCGCCGATTAGTAGTTTGCGTCCCAGAGTTGTGGCGTAACGGCCGGCGATATGCGAGCTGAAGGCCGATAGCAGTGCTGCTGGTAGACAGATCAGACCGGCCTGAAGTGCACTAAATCCTTGGGACGCTTGAACATAGATCGCCACTAGCACCCAGACGCTGGAGACGCCCATGAAGTACAGCCCGGCGATCAAAGTTCCGTTGGTGAAACTTCGAATTTTGAACAGCGCGAGTTCCACCATGGGTTCGCGACCACGTTCTTTGTAGTTCTTTTCCCACACTACCCACAACACCAGCAATACCACCGCCGCAATCAATAGCCACCATAACAGCGGATTTTCGCGGCCTTGGACGAAGGGCAAGAGCAGCGCGAAGATGCTCATCGCCAGCAACACCCCGCCCACTGGATCTAGATCTAGGCGTCCAGCGGGTTTGGTGAACAGCGGTTTAGGAAGCCAAATGAGCGCCAAGATGATCGCGCCGATACCAACGGGAACGTTGATCAAGAAGGTTGAGCGCCAACCGGCATCGGCTCCCAGCCAGTTGATTAGTAACCCGCCAAGCACCGGCCCCACAGCTACCGAGAAACCAACTACGGTCCCGAGCAAACCATAGGCCCGGCCCCTAGCTGCACCGCGGAAGTGTTGCTGGATCATCCCCATGACTTGAGGGTTCAACAGTCCGGAACCAACGCCCATGATAAATCGAGCAATGTTGAGCATCATGGGGTCGGTAGCACATCCTGCCAAAACGCTGGCCACGGTAAAAATGACCAAGCCCGTCACGAAGACAATACCTCGACCCAACAAATCACCGGCTCGCCCTGCCGCCACCAGTACCACGCCGAAGGTCAGAGCATACCCAGCCAGTACCCACTGCATGTCCGCTTCACTGGCATGCAATGTGGAACCGATGGAAGGTAGCACCACGTTGACGATGCTCACCGAGACCAGGGACATAAAAATGGCTGCAAGCAGGACACCAAGCAACCGCCACCGGGCGCCAGAGGAGAGTTCGTCGGTTTCAGGTGGCGCTTGCCTAGGACTGTTCGGCATTGACACTACTTTCAGCACAAGTTCAGGCCCCAGGATCCTGTGGCCTTAGTCCCTACAGCGTAACTTGGTCCGCAATTATTCCGTGACCAGAAGTTTTATGCTTAGTCAGTGGCGGATTGTCGATTTTTCGCGAGGTAATGCTCAACGGCGAGAAGGCGAGTCTCAATTAGTTCTTCGAAGAGTTCATCGCTGTCCGGTGCTGGTAGTTCTAAGGCCTGACGCGAAAGTGGGGCTGCAATTTCTGGATAAGCGTCAAGTCGTTCGGCCGAAACCAAGTGGCTCACGAATTCTAGGTTGCCAGGTTCGAGTCGGTCATAGACGTAGTCGACGTTCAGGACAAATCCCAGAACATCACGTTCCAGTGCACGAACCATGCTCACGGATTGCTTGAGGGTCAACCCGATATCCACATAAAACCGAAGTATGCGTTCAATCAATTCGGTTCGCCGTGGACCAGGTACAGCGTCCACTTTCTCGTCCCAGTTCATTTGGGATGCTCGCGGATAGGCGCGCAGTGCATTGCGCGTAGCAACATATGCATCGCGCACGCCCTGCTGCCAGTGGGTGGCATCAAATTCAACTAACGGGCTGATGGCAAGGAAACGTTGTACTGCCAGATTAACCACTTCTTGGCGGTCCGCTACGTAGTTATATAGGGCACGAGGCGTGACACCCAATTCGGATGCAAGTCGGTGCATGGTCAAGGCGCCGTAGCCTTCGATACCAGCGATTTCTAGTGCCTTTTCGGCCAATAATTCTTTACTCAGAGATGTGAACGCAGAATCCTTGCGGGGACGTCCACGCCCACGCTTCGCCGCCGTTGCGGGCGAAGTTTCCTTATTTTCGGCCATCTCAAGAGGATATACGTAGTTTCTGAGTAAATCCGTTTAGCACGCCCATGATGCTTAGAACAGGGCCAGCAACTTGCGAGCACGATCGTGCCACATGTCAGCGGCCACGGCCAGGTGCCCGGCTGCAAATGAGAGTCCTCCGGCCAGCCATGGCCATATAAGTGTTGCGCCGTAGGCATCTGGCAGCGAGGCCACGTAACCGGCCACAATCACCAGCAGCCCGGCGACGACGAGAGCAATGTGGGCGATTCTCCAACGGAACGGAAGCAAGATGCCTAGCACTACCAAAACAGCACAAGGAGCAATAATCATCCAGCCCGAACCAGCAAAATCGTTCAGGCCAGCGACTGCTGCAAAAATGATCGCGGCTGCCAGTAGAATCGCCGCGGTAATCATCCAGCCCGGATCGGGGCGGGCCATGGATCCTCGCATCATCAGCAGGGGCGTGAACACCTGCGCCCACAACAAAATCGTGACCGGGATGAAATACAGGGCCAAAGCCGAACCACCGCTAAGGCACACCACGCTCATCAGCACTGCGCCAAGCACTCGAAGAACCATCGATGTCGCGCCATGCGTCCACAGTGGCAACAAGCTAAAAACAGCCGGAACAAAGGCCAGCCAGATCAGCTGAGAACCAACGAGAGTTTCAAGGTCCGAAAGCCAACCACCCCAGTGGCCAAGTACGCTGAGCGCTGCTTGCTGCCCTACCTCAGCATCTTGGGGTGGCGAGAAGAGCACCACCACAATTGTGAGTAACGACAGCGCAAAAATCGGCCAGGCCAAGATTCGAGTCAGGAAGTAGTTACCGCTGCTCACTTCGAGCTCTTCAGGTTCGGTGCGCTCGAACTTCAAAGCTCTCATCGCCGGATCCCCCAACAAATTCATCAGCTCGCGCTTGCGACGCCCGCCACCGGGCAAACTTCTAATCTCTTCACGCGTTTGTTCAAGAACTTGCTTTCGTTCATTCTCAGAGAGGAAATCCAAGGCACGACGAAGTTGCTCCAAATAGTTGCGGGCAGCGCGTGGCAGATTCTGGCTCATACCTTTTACTCTACGTGGCTTCAGCACAGCTAGAACGTAACAATGCGGGACAACGCCAGTGGCGTGCCCCGCATCATCAATTTTCCCTAGTTCTTATTTTCTGCTTACTTTCCAGCGCCCGCCGTCAGGCCACCGACGATGTATTTCTGCAAGAACAGGAACAAGGCCATCACCGGCAAGGCAGCGAGTACGGCGCCAGCGGCAAAGACAGACCAGTTAGAGGTGAACTCTTCAGAAACATAGGAGTACAGGCCCACAGCCAAGGTCTGGTTTTCCGGAGAAACCAGCACTACCGAAGCCAGGACAAAGTCACTGGTGCTGGAGATAAAGGACAGCAGTCCCACCACGGCCAGGATTGGAGCAACTAAGCGAAGGATCATGGTGAAGAAGATCCGCGCGTGACCGGCACCGTCAATCTTTGCTGCTTCATCGATCTCCACCGGGATGGTGTTGAAGAAGCCATACATCAGATAGGTGTTGACCCCCAAAGCACCGCCGAGGTAGACCATGATCAATGCAATCTGATTATCAATGCCCAGCGCTGGGAATACATCACCAAGCGAGGTGAGCAGGATGAAGATCGCGACCACAGCCAGAAGCTGCGGGAAGATCTGCACGACGAGCAAGCTGACCAAGCCAACGCGACGACCGGTGAAGCGCATGCGCGAGAAACTGTATGCGGCCAGCGCCCCGAGGAAGACCGACGCGGCAGCTGTGGTCAAGCCGATGATCAGGGTGTTGGCAAACCAAGCTGCGTAGGGACGTTGTTCATTGTGGAACAGATCGATGTAGCTCTGGAAACCAATGGTGGAAAAGAAACCGTTGGAGGAAAGCAGAGTTCCGTTCGGGTTCAGTGAGGCAGAGAGTACATATAGCAGCGGGAAGGCCGCGTAGATGCACAGTGCCACACCAATTAGATGTCGCCATCCGGTGGTAGCAAACCATTTTCCAAAGGTACGACGCCCAGGCTGCGCAGGAGTACGGACGTTGAGTTTTGGTGTTGTTGAAGTGGTGTCGGCGCTCATTAGTTCAGCTCCTCCAGTGCCTTGGTCTGCTTAAAACTGATGATGGAAATGATCGCTACGATCACGAAGATGATGATGGAGAACGCACTGGCCAGCCCGTAGTCACGTTGTGAGCCGACAAAAGCTACCTTGTACACCATCGAGATCAGGATGTCGGTTGAACCCACGTTCAACCCAGCGTCTTCTAATCGTGGACCGCCTTCGGTGAGCATGTAGATCACGTTGAAGTTGTTGAAGTTGAAGGCGAAGGAGCTGATCAACAGCGGAGCGACAGAAACGAGCAGCAGCGGCAACTTGATCAGTCGGAAGATCTGGAAAGGTTTCGCTCCGTCAATGGTGGCAGCTTCCGAAAGCTCTTGCGGGATTGACTGCAATGCGCCGGTGCACACCAAGAACATATAAGGGAACCCCAGCCAGAGGTTGACCCACAGCACCGAGAACTTGGCCAGCCACGGATCGGTGAGCCATGGGATTCCTGCTCCCCCAAAGAGCACCTGGTTCACGAAGCCAAAGTCCTTGTTCAGCATGCCGGCCCACACCAGGCCGCCTAAGAAGGCAGGGAAGGCGTAAGGCAGGATCGAGATGACGCGATAAATCTTGCGCCCCTTCATTCGCATGTCATTGAACACGATAGCCAAGAAGAGCCCGAGGAAGAAGGTCGATGCCACTGACAAGAACGCAAAGGCAAAGGTCCAGACCGAGACGGAGAACAGTGCTCCACGGATTGACGAGTCGGTGAACGCGCGGGTGAAGTTATCAAAGCCGACGTTGATTGACCAGCCCGGCATCAACTGCGTCCCGTCTTGCGCGGTGAACGCTCCAACCCCGGTGTCGGTGTAGACGGTACCGGTTTTCTGATCGGTCATCGTATCGGCATCACGGTCGTAGCTCAGCGAGGAGGTGTACTGATAGGCGGTGCGTCCATCGCTAGTGCGCAACGTTCCTTCGGCTGGATCATCGCTGATTGCGACCTTCAGTGAGGTCACTTCCCCCTGACGGCTGAGCAAGTCAGCAAATTTGAGCTGGGTGTAGTTTGCCAAGGTGGCCGGGTCAACGGGTGCCAACGCGTCATCAACGTCGCCGAGCATCTGTTGGCCGTCTTTTTCAACCACCATGGCCAGACCGTCTTCACCGGTGTAGAGAGTGACCGGGTAGCCAGGGGAACCGGCAACACGTTCCTGGTTGGACTGCAACAGCGCTGAGACCGCGTCGGCTTTGTCCGAATTATGTCCCGAGCCATAGTTGGTGAAAGCAATGTAGCCGGTGTAACCGATGACAAAAACTTGGAAGATCAACAAGAAAATCGTGCCCGGCAACAGGTACTTCGCCGGCAACCAGCCCTTCTTGAAATACACCACGTTGATCACCACGGTGATCACTGCGATGACGGTGGCAATTAACCACGCTTCACGGCCGATAGCAGTAAAAATTGCAAAAACTGCCGTCGCGTCGATTAGGGCAACCATGATGATCTTGATCAGGATAGAACCGAGGCTGGTGCCTGATGCATTGGCAAATCGCTTCGCAGCTGGTGAGAGCTTGCGCTTGGGATCCTGTGTGCTGTTCGGTGGTGCCGGAGGGGCTGTCATAGTCATCTTCCAGATGTCCCTGTCATATAAAGCTCTGTGAGTGCTGGCCTGAGGTCAATGCTGGAGCCGGCGGCGAAGGCCAATCCGGCTCCAGCGTTAGAGGTGATGTGTAGGCAGGCGACCTACTTGCTGATGGCCTTTTCAATATCCTTGGTCATCTTTTCCCAACGCTGGGTTGGATCGGCCTTGCCGGTAATGATTTCAGCTTCGGCAACGCCCCAGTATTCCCACACTGCAGCCATTTCAGGAATGTTCGGCATTGGCACACCGGTGGCACCCACTTCACCGAAGGATGCGATGGTCTCATCGGACTTAGCAGCTTCGAAGGCAGCCTTGTTGGCCGGCGGGCGATTGCCTACTTCATACAACTCGGTCTGTACTTCTTCGGTACCGATGTAGTTGGTCAAGAACTCAGTAGCTGCCAACAGGTTTTCGGTCTTGGATGAGACGAAGAAACCCTGAACTGCAACGAACGGCTGTGCTTCTTCACCGCCTGCGGTAGGGATTGGGTCGATGGCCAAGTTGATCTTTGCTTTTTCGGCCGCTTCCACGTTCCATGGACCGGTCAACAGGAATGGTGAGTCGCCGGATGCGAACTTTTCCTTGGCAATATCGGCATCAATGCTGGTCTTGAGGGTTCCAGCTTTGCCTTGCTCCGCCAGCCACTTAGCGAATTCAACGCCGCCTTCGTTGCCGATCTGTAGATCCTTCGGATCATAGGCGCCCGCCTCATCGGTTCCGAACACTGGCGCTCCAAAAGAACTCTGGAATGGGTAGGCGTGGAACGGATCGCCTACATCGGTGACCTGGACCAAGAAGGGGAACTTGGTGCCCGCTTTTTTGCCGGCGGCAATCATGTCGTCGAAGGTTTCTGGAGCCTCTTTGACAAGGTCTGCGTTACGCAAAAGCGCCAGGTTTTCGGTGGCGTAAGGAACCCCGTAGGTCTTGCCTTCGTAGCTCATGGCGTTAACGGATACATCTTGGAAGTCCGAGGCTTTATCCCCGAGCTCAACTGGCTGAACAACACCGTTGTTCACCATGTTGCCCAACCAGTCGTGGGCGCCGATGGTGATATCAGGTCCCTTGCCGGTAGGAACTTGGCGCAGGAAGTCTTCCTGGATCTTTGAGAAGTCTTTGACGACCAGTTTCACCTTCACGCCAGACTGCTTTTCGAAGTCTGCAGCTGCTTCCTTGAGTACTGGCTGGCGGTTGGCATCAACCCAAACGGTCAGCGATCCACCGGAGGCAGCTGCTGGAGAAGATTCAGCAGCGGCTGGGCTAGAAGATGGCTGGGAGGTTGAACCGGATCCGCCGCAGGCAGTGAGTGAAAGAGCTGCGATTGCAGTCAAAGCTCCGCCAACTAGCCAAGGGTGTTTTTTCACCTTCATGGGATGTCCTTTCGTGACAACTTTGTCCGATGGGCCGGATCGGTTACGGAATTTCGTAGCACCGCCGGTGAAATCTAAAAATGCGAGTGTGCTTCACTTGTAAGCGTTTCCAGAGTGGCACACATCACGAGACTTAGCAAGTAAACATCTAAAAAACTTGCGCATGGGCGAAACAAGGAAGATCCAACCATCTCGTGAGGCCGACGATCAGCAGTTCGGATTGCAAGCGTTTACATTCATCCGAACATCCATTATCGTTACCGTCATGACTCAAACTCGCTCCGACGTTGAAGCTCTCACCCAGTCCAAAGACGCACAGTGGTGGCGCTCCTCGGTGATTTATCAGATTTATCCTCGCTCATTCGCCGACTCTAATTCCGATGGCATGGGCGATTTGAATGGCATTACGCAACGACTTGAGAGCATCGCGGACCTATCCGTTGACGCTATTTGGTTGTCACCATTTTTCTCGTCACCGCAAAAGGACGCCGGATACGACGTTTCCAACTATTGCGATGTAGACCCCTTGTTCGGCACCCTCGAAGACTATGACGCTATGGTGGCCAAGGCGCACTCACTAGGTTTACGGGTAATTGTCGATCTGGTACCTAATCACTGTTCCGATCAGCACCCGTGGTTCCAAGAAGCCCTCGCCGCAGCACCGGGCTCCCCCGAGCGAGATCGTTTTATCTTCAAGGACACTCCAGCATCAGGGCACCCAAATAACTGGGAATCGGTTTTTGGTGGACCAATGTGGAGCACAACAACCAACCCAGATGGAAGCGTGGGTCAGTCGTACCTACACATTTTTGATTCTTCTCAGCCCGATTTCAACTGGGAAAACGAGGAAGTGCGGGCAATGTTCCGCGACGTGCTTCGTTTTTGGCTTGATCGTGGCACCGACGGATTCCGTGTGGACGTGGCCCACGGCCTGATCAAGGCCGAAGGGCTTCCAGATTTCACCCCGGATCCTACTGCGGCATCCATGGGCGGCACCGAAGAACTCGCCCCTTGGTGGGGCCAAGATGGTGTCCACGAAATCTACCGCGACTGGCGCACTGTGCTCAATGAATACGATGGTGAGCGCGTACTGTGCGCGGAAGCTTGGGTTAACCCACTCTCGCTCATGGCAAAGTGGGTTCGCTCTGACGAGATGCATCAGGCATTCAATTTCCCCTACCTTTCCTGCGATTACGATGCGCAGCAGATCCGGGCAACCATCGACGAGTCACTGGCAGAGTTCAGCGCGGTCGGTGCACCGAGCACCTGGGTGCTTTCGAATCATGACGTGGTTCGCCATGCCACTCGTTTGGCACTGACCGAAGATAATCCTCAGGGTGACGGCATCGGTCCGAACACTCCGAATTTGCCTGATCCTGCCGTAGGTTTGCGTCGCGCGCGCTCGGCAACTGCTCTCATGTTGGCCCTTCCAGGCGGCTCCTATCTGTACCAAGGCGAAGAGCTTGGCCTTCCAGAGGCGGTGGATCTGCCCGATGAATCACGTCAAGATCCGACCTGGTTCCGCACCAATAAAGAGCGCTACGGTCGCGATGGTTGCCGCGTTCCTTTGCCCTGGGAAGCTGAGGGTGCCTCCTATGGGTTTAGCGAGAATGGCGAAAGCTGGTTGCCACAACCACAACAGTGGGCCGCTTACGCACGCGATGTTCAGCGCGAGGATGCTGATTCCACGTTGAACCTCTATAAGGCGCTGCTTGAACAGCGTCATACCCATAATTTGGGAACCGGCGAGCTTGTTTGGGTTCCCCAGGAGCACCAGGATTTGCTGGCATTTACCAACGGCAAAATTCTTGTAGTGGCCAACTTCGGCCAGAGTCCTTTGGCGCTTCCCGAGCTAGCAACAGGCGCAGAAGAACTGGTACGTAGCCAGCCTTCTACCGATGCTCAGTCCGGGAATATTCCAGCGGAAACCACCATCTGGTTCCAGTTGCCTTAGTAAGGTCATACGGTGCCAGAACATACTAGAGCACCGGGTATTGTTGTTTCGTGGCCGCGGCGTGAAGAAAATACTTCTTCACTTGATCCGCGGCCACAAATACTTAGGAAGGACACATCGTGGCGGGGATCAAAGATGTCGCTGAAGCGGCTGGAGTCTCAATCGCGACTGTCTCTCGCGCCCTGTCCGGACGAGGCTCAGTCTCATCGTCGGCGCAAGAGGCAGTACAGCAAGCGGCCGCAGAACTTGGGTACGTCGTCTCGTCCTCAGCATCCGGCCTTGCTTCGGGCCGCACACGAAATATCGGTGTGCTGGTTCCGGTGATCAACCACTGGTTCTACGCCAGCGTATTAGAAGGCATCTCCAGTTCGCTGATGAATGAAGGTTATGACACCACGCTTTACCAGCTGACCAAGGACCGCGCTCAACGAGAAAAAATCTTCTCGGACTTCCTACTGCGCCAGCGTGTTGACGCCGTCATTGCGGTGAACGTTGAATTGGATTCCGAGGAAGTTCACGCACTGCATGCGCTGGATAAGCCATTGGTTGGTGTCGGTGGCCCTCTTCCTGGTGTGCCTACGCTCCACGTTGATGATGAAGGTATTTCTTCATTGGCTACCGAGCATCTGCTTTCCTTGGGCCATGAACGGATCGGCTTCATCGGCGGCAATGAAGAAACGGATGTCGACTTTAGGGTTCCTAGCCATCGGCTGACTGGATACGAACGTGCCCTCACCGAAGCAGGTATCGCGGTCGATGATTCCCTGTGCGTCGGCGCTGACTTCACCATGCCTCAGGCCTATCAGGTAGCCAAGCAACTGTTGGGCAATCCGAAGGGCCGGCCCACCGCAGTGTTGGCCGCGAGCGACGAGATGGCCATTGGCGCCATCCTCGCTGCCCGGGATCTTGGGATGCAAGTCCCCCAAGAACTCTCAGTGATCGGCGTGGACAACCACGATCTTTCCGAAATGTTTGGACTGACAACCATCGAGCAGCGTCCGCATGAACAAGGAAATCTGGCTGTCGCTATGCTGCTTCGCGCCATTCGTGGCCAGGAGCCAGCCGCCGCAAACGAACTCGAGCACAAGTTGGTAGTTCGCTCCTCAACGACCCGCCCGTCATCATCTTCATAGAACCGTAGGTGCAGTCAAAGAGAACTGCCTGCGTTGCCGATGGACTTTCTTCCATCCGCCGCGCAGGCAGTTCTTTTTGTTTCTTTTGTGTTGGCTAGCCTCTAACGAGCGTCTTCGAGATCAGCCGACGTGCCTTCGATTTCCTCAACATGCAGGTTACGTCCGCGAGTCTCTCCGGCCCACAAGACCGCGCCGACTGAGATGACGGTCAGCACCATGATGTAAATGGCAATGGAGATTGACGACTTGGTTGATTCAAGCAGGATCTGAGCGACCGTAGCTGCAAATGCTCCGCCGAGAATGGCACCCAGTGCATAGCCGATGGAGATGCCTGAGTAACGCACGTGCGCTGGGAACATTTCGGCGTACATGGCCGACTGAGGACCATAGGACAGTCCCAGTCCCACTGTCAGGACAAAAATGGCGATCGTGTACAAAACAATGTTGCCGGTATCAACCAGCATAAACATCGGAATCATCCAAATGAATACGATGACGTAACCGATAACAAAGGTTGCCCGACGGCCAATCACATCCGAAAGCCAGCCGCCGACGAGCGTGAAGATCAGCCAACCAACCGAACCGATGGTCGTTGCCAACAGCACAGGGGCCACCGGCATTTTCAGCGCCGTGGTCGTATAGGAGATGAAGAATGCAATGACTAGGTAGCCGGCCGCATTGTTGGAGATGAAGATCAGCGCAGCCTGGATGACCTGCTTAGTATTCTTGGCCATAAGTTCACGCAACGGAGTATGCTCCGCCGCCTTACGCTGCGCCAGCTGCTTGAAGACTGGGGACTCTTCCACCGCACGACGGATCAAGTAGCCGACCAATACCAGGCCTACCGAAAGCAAGAACGGAATGCGCCAACCCCAGGCAGCAAAGGCCTCTGGGGACATGGAAATGCGAAGTACATAAAGCAGCCCGGTAGCCAGAATCATTCCGATAGGCACACCGATCTGTGGGTAGGCGCCGAAGTATCCACGACGATTTTTTGGTGCGTGCTCAACGGCCATCAATGCAGCGCCGCCCCATTCACCGCCGGCGGAGAATCCCTGAATAACGCGGAGTAGAACCAAAAGAATTGGAGCTGCGATGCCAATCGATGCATAGGTTGGTAGCAAACCGATCAATGCCGTGGCGACCCCCATAAGGATCAAGGTGAGAACCAAGATACGTTTGCGACCATACCGGTCCCCCAAATGGCCAGCGATCACCGCACCCAGTGGGCGGAAGAAGAAGGAGATGCCGATCATTGCGAAGGAAAGGATCTGCGCAAGCCCCGGATTCGATTGACCTAGGGGCGCCAAGAACAGTGGCGTCAAAAGGGTTGCGGTGAGCTGAGCGAAGATGAAGAAGTCGTACCACTCAATGGTGGTTCCCACGAGAGTTCCGGCGAGGACCCGGCGCTCTTCCTGGGTGCGAGTGACTGTAGATGACATGAGATGCCCTTTGCAGGTTATTACCGACCGTTCGGACGGTATATTGTGTTCACCATCATAATCTGAGAGTGAAGCAGATCACAAGAATTGTAGGATCTCCGCCCAAATTACGAACACCGATCTCCGATCGTGTCCGAAAAGAATTCGGTGTTCTAATAGAGAACGACTAAAATTTCAAACAAGAGCACCCATTCAGTAGTCGCAAGGCTCACAGCGAAGGCGCAAGCAGGCATTAAAAATGCCCCTTGCCAGATTGAAGTTTCATGCCTACCTCCCAGACGCTTTCCCGAGGAATCCGCGTCCTAGAAATCGTCGCCAGTTCTCCGATCCCACTGTCCATCGCGGAGATCGCACAAAAGCTGGAGGTGCATCGTTCCATCGCCTACCGAATAATCCGAACGCTGGAGCAGCATCATCTGCTCAACCGTGACGACGCTGGACATATTCGCTCAGCCTCGGGGCTTGCAGTACTGGCACGCTCGGTCCAGCACGACCTTCAAGCCGTTTCTACTTCTGAACTCACCGCGTTGGCCAACGAACTTTCGATGACTACCTTCGTGGCGGTGTGGGAATACGACTTGTGCACCACCTTGCAGTCAGTAGCTCCGCTGAACTCACAACGTGCCATCGTCCACCGCCCAGGTACCGTTCACGGGATGGATGTTGGGGCTGCTGGCATTGCCATTCAATCGCAGTACACCCCAGAAGAATGGAGCGCATTAGATAGCTCCGTCAACTATCGAGAAGCTGCAATTCAGGCGCGTCTGGACGGATTCGCCACCAGCGAGAATGAAGTCATTCAAGGTGTCATGTCCATTGCGGTCCCAATTATTCGCCCCGGCCAGACTCCGGCCGCATTAGCCGTAGTTTTTGCTAGCAGCACCGTAGAGAGTTACACACCGATCATCGAAGAATTGAAGTTCGCAGCCCAGCGCATCAGCGACAAACTTATGGCCTAAGGTACTGCAAGGCAAGTGAAACGACCCCGTGGTAGATCCAGTCAAGGATTTACCGCGGGGTCGATGCGTGAAACTACGCTCTTGAGAACTAGCGCACCCGAGACAACGAAGGTGCCTTGGCAACAATGATCTTCATCAGCAAGGCAGCGATCAGAATGACAGCGGCGCCACCGGTCGAAACCCAAAACGCTCCGAGGTATCCCAGCGACTGCGCAAAAACGCCAGCCAACCCGTTACCAATTGCAGTACCTACGACGATACCTGCCGAGAGCATGGTCATCACGGTTGAAAGGCGCGCAGCTGGCGCTACTTCCCCGCCCAAGGTCATCACAGTGACAATGACCGGTCCGACCGCAAATCCGGCGACGAACAATGCAACAATCATCCATGGTGTGGACGACGCGATATGAAGGCCAAAACTCAGGATCGTAAGCATGGCACCACACAGAATCCAACGGTTGATCTGTCGGAAGTACTGCGGCCAGGCGGCCACCGAGACAGCTGCAATCGCACTGGACAACCCCATGGCGCCGTATAGCAAGCCACCCTCGTTGGAGTTTCCTTGCTCTCCGGCGAAGGCCAAAGTACCCGCAGCAGATGAACCAAATACGGTGCCCAAGGCAATCATGCCCAAGACCAAGGCACTAATTGCAGCAACCTGGGCGCGAGTAATCGATACCTTCACCGAGCTCTTGGCACTGGCCACCGGTTTGACCGCAGCGCCTGTGCGGTGTGTGGCAAATACTGGGACGAGAACCAAGGTTAATATCGCAGCTAAAAACAACGGCAGCACCGGATTCACCAATGAAGCCAGTAATCCAACTGCTACCGGGCCAAAGACAAAGCCCAGCTCATCAAACATGGACTCGAGGCTGAGGGCCGCAGAAAGCACTTTAGGATTTTTCTGTTGTGCTCGCGTCATGGCGATCCACCGGACACGGGACATTGGGCCAACCTGAGGCCCCGTGGCACCGGTAACCAGACACATGAGGATCAGCAACGGCAACGACATTTCTGGCCCGGTGTTGCCCAGTAGAGTCAGCAAAACGAGCAAGACACTGTGAATAAGAGAAACGGTCACCAATACAGGGCGCTGACCATGACGGTCAGCGAGGTAACCAATGCTGGGTCCACCCACGGCAGAGCCGACTCCCACCATGGCGGCTGCGAGCCCGCCCAATGCATAAGAACCAGTACTAGCCGTCACCAAGGTCATCGACCCAATGGTCAACATGGCCAGTGGTAGGCGAGCAAAAAATGTTAGAGGCAGGAAAGGTGCTCCCACCAATGGAACGAGCGCAGAGTAACCGGATTTCATCGCTGAATCCTCACGGTCTTCTCCGGACAACGCATACTGAGTCATTAAAACTCCATGACGAAGCGTACGTCGTCCCACACCCCCCGACGTACAAAATTTCCCAGACATGCCAAATGGCACTAATCTCAAGATATCTAGCGCGGAGAAACAAGTCCAGTCCTAGAGACTAAGGGTAAGCAACCCCTCACGCTGAATCGTTGAACCATGCTGAGTCTTGAGCACGGAGACCCTGTTGGTAATCCTCTGCTTCATCTCGGCCACGTGCGATACCAACCCAATAGTTCGGCCACCAGCGCGCAGATTTTCCAAGGCTTGCATGACTTCTTCGAGGGTTTCGGCGTCAAGAGAACCAAAACCTTCGTCAACAAAAAGTGTCTGCATATCCACGGCACCCGAATGATGTGAAATAACATCGGCCAATCCTAGGGCCAATGCCAATGAGGCCATGAAAGTTTCTCCCCCGGACAGTGTCTGGGTCTCACGGTATTTCCCAGTCCACGAATCCAGAACTCTTAGGCCCAGACCAGATTTTGAGTTACCTTGTTTGGAGTCATCATGGTGCAGCGAATACCGGCCACCACTCATGGCGTCCAGGCGTTCAGTTGCCGCAATGGCCACTTCTTCAAGTCGGGCGGCCAGAACGTAGGTGCTCAAGGTCATTTTGTAGAGGTTCTCTCCCCCACCTCGAATGACTTCGGCAAGACCACGCAATCTGCGGTAGGACTCAATGACCGGTCCGGCATCAGCTCGTAATTGCTGTAGTTGGCTTACTGATTGTTCGTGACGTTCCAGTCGAGTCTGTGCCAGTACTACTCGTTCGCGCGCAAGTTCAAACTGTTCATCAGCTTCCCTTGCAAACTCAGCGGCCTCAAGAATTTGCGCTTCGTCAGGTGCCTGGATGTCCTGGGCTTCTAGCTCGATTGCCTTGCGACAATCCTCGGATCTTTCTAGCGTCGAAATCGCACTAGCCAAATCTGCGTCGGTACGCTGAAGCTGACGCAATTGTTCGCGTTCAGTTGGCTCAAGCAGTGCCGCCTCAAAGTCGGCCAAGGTCGCAAAACCTGCGTTGGTTCGTTCTTCATGCCATGTGGCCTGCGCCTTGGTCATGGTTTGTGCAGATTCTAGAAGCGTATGTAAAGACTGAACGGCTTTGGACAGGCCATTTGAGCGCAAAGTCAGTTCCGAAACCAGCGCGGGGAGATTTTCTTTTCCTTGACGTAGCTCACTCAGCTTCAGATCCAGTTCTTTGAGCTGGCCGGCCAACGACTGAGCGTTCTGCACTGCTGTAGCGTGTTCCAAGGTCGCTTGAGCAACGCGTGCGGTGAGCTGCTCGATGCGTTGGCGCAGGCTTTCTAACTTCGTCACCCGCGTGGCCACTTCGGTTTGTCGCTTGATAGCAAGTTGCAGCTCGTTATGAGCCTGATCAAGATTGCGGCGCAGTTGCTCGATCGTAGTGTCACCGATAGCTTGCTGGGCGGTCTCCAGTTTTGCCACAAGCATGTCGCGACTTTGAGCCGCTTTTTGGCCTTGTGCCCGCGCACTGGCTACTAGGGCTTCGAATTCCACGATTTGCCCATCATCAATCAAGGCGGCCCCAGCGTCGGCTTTGGCTGGCGCTGGATGCTCTGCGGATCCACAGACGAGGCAAGGTTGCCCGTCTTCTAGGGCAGCAGCCAACCGTAAAGCGCTCTGGTTCAGTTGCTCTGTGCGCAGAGCTAACAAACCCTTTTCCGCTTCAACAATCTTGAGTTCTTGTAAGCTGGACTTTTCGCGCGCGGCCAAGACTTTTTTCGCTAAGTCATCACGTACCGTTGCCTGTTCAATTTGGGCTGAAATCGATTGCTCCAGGTCCTTGGCCTGTTGCAGATTTTCTCCGGCAGCAACTTGATTCAGGTCTTCGGCTTCTAGCTTTTCACGCTCGGATTTCAGCTGCGCGACTTCTGTTTCGGCTTCGAGGCGAGTCTGTTCAAATGTTGAAACTAATTGTTCAGCCTTGGCTACTTCTCCTGCCAGTACGCCACGTTTGTGTTCTTCTTCGACTGCCGATTTGGCCACGGCAAGTTCTTCCGCCACCTCCGAGGCATGGGTGCGAAGGTCGTCCAAGCCCTGTGCATCAGAACCGATCTCTAAATAAAGAGAAGTCTTCAACCAGGCTTGATGTTGTTCCCAAGCGTTGGTGTTCTCATGCTTGGTCACCTGTGCGTACTTAGCCTGTACCCAATACGCCTGCACGGCTGTTGCCTTGGCATCATTTTCTAGGCGGGTAGCGGCAGCTGACGCAGCATCGTGTTGCTGAGCATATCGAGTCTGTGTGGCCCGCAATTCACTAAGCCGTGCAAATATTCTTTGTTGCTCTTCGAGGTTCTTGGCGTTCTGCGCGGTTCGCGTTTTTTCAGTACGCAACTTGTTGGCTTGCGCTTCGGCTTGAGAATGCACATGGCTGATGCGACGGTGAAAATCAGCAAACTGCTCATCGATGCTTAGTTCTGCGTGCTCATCATTTTCCTCAGGGGTCGCAGTTCTTTCCCGACCGGCGAGGAAAGCGGTCGCTTCAGAGACAATGCCCTCTTCACTTGCGCTCAGGCGCGCTTCAATACTCTCGGTATTTTTGCGTTCTGCGGCTAAGCGCGCGGCAAATTCCTCTTCGATTTTGGCGTAATCGCTCGTATCGAAGAGATTGGCCAGAAGGTCCTCGCGGTCTTTGGCCTTGGCGCGCAAGAAGTCTGCAAACCCGCCTTGAGGCAGCATCACAACTTTAGTGAATTGGTCGCGGTCCAACCCCAGCAAGCTGCCCAGAACATGCCCAACTTCATCGTTACGTGTCGAGAGTTCTTTCCATCCGGTGCTGGTGAACTCGCGCAGTAGGCTCGTCGCTTTTTGCTCCGTCGTCTTGTTCTTGCCACGCTTTGAAGGGCGCAGCCACGCTGGCGACCTGGTGACTTCGAATCGGCGGTCACCGATAGTCAGCTCACAGACAATTTCGGGGGCCAAATCGGAAGGTGCATGGTCTGAACGGATTTGCCGGCTCCCAGAGCGGCTTCCTGGTAACGATCCGTAGAGTGCATAGCAGATGGCATCGAGAATACTTGATTTGCCAGCACCGGTGGGACCATCCAAGAGGAACAGTCCCCCGTCAGCCAATTCATCAAAATTGATCGCTTCACTGCCGGCAAAAGGACCGAATGCTTGGATCTGTAGTTTATGAATTCTCACTGGCTCACCTTCGACTCTCGCGTGGAACGGATCACCGAACTAATAACTTCACGTTCCGGCTCATCAGCGCAACGCTCACGTACATGCTCCATGAAGTCGCTCACTACTTCTTCGGTACTCGCGGCCTTGGCCATCCGTTGGGCATAACTGGATGGTTTTTCTTTTTCGTCGACACCCTCTGGGGCAAAGTTCAGGACCACGGTGTCGGGGAATCGTGCGCGGATGGCGGTCATGGCATCTGCTGGTCGCTGCGCGTCAGTTAGTGTCACCTGGCACCAGGCGGTGGTCGCAAACTCTAATTCGGGGTCAACAAGCAAGTCCGCCAGTTTACCTTTGAGCACCGCTAGCTGTTTGGGAACGGTCAGTAAGATTTCTTGGACCGAGGCAATTCCTTGGGCGTTGGTGTCGATAATCCATACACCCTTGCGTTGCTTAACCTCGGAGAATGAGTAGGCCAATGGTGAGCCAGAGTAGCGGATATAGTCACTGACTTTTTGCCGGCCGTGCAAATGTCCCAGGGCCGCGTAGTGGAAGGTCTCAAAGAGGTCAGCTGGAACCACGTCCAGATTTCCGGTGCTCAATTCACGTTCCGAGTCGCTGGCAAATCCGCCCGCGGCAAAAAGGTGAGCCATGACAATTGATACGGTCGGCTTTTCGGAGCCTGCCAAGGCTCTCAACTTCTCATCGATTGCTTCAACCGCGGCCCGGACCACCGCTTCGTGGCTGGCCTTGGGCGCACCCAATCGTTCCATCACCATACGAGGTTCCAAATAAGGAATCCCATAGATGGCCACCGTGTGGTCTTCTGCTTCGCGGACTACTGGATTCAGCATCCGGTCAACGTCTGCAATGATGTGCACCCCAGCACTGTCTAACAGGTCAGCGCCAAACCCGAGTCGAGACGCCGAGTCATGGTTCCCGCTTGTGATCACCACGGTGGCACCGGTGGCGCGCAGTTCACGTAGAACCCAGTTACACAATTGGACTGCGTCCACATGTGGCAGGGCGCGGTCGTAAATATCGCCGGAAATCAGCACCACTTCAATCTGCTGGTTAATCGTGATGTTGATGATTTCTTGCAGCACGGTTCGTTGCGCTTCAAGCAGGGACGCACCGTGGAAGGTACGGCCAAGATGCCAGTCTGAGGTGTGAAGCAATCGCATGTTTCCAACCATATGCAATAACACGGACAACTTGGACATTAGAATGGAGCTGTGAATGAAACCGGTGAATCTGCAGTCCTGCCAGAGAACTACTCAGACAAGGTGTTTGCGATCCTGCTCGGCCTAGCCGACGGCGCAACCCACGCCCGTGATGACATTGATCCCGGCGCGACCGAAATCCTGCCGCTCTACTTGGCCGATGGCCTACTAGAGGCGTTGGAATGGGCTCGTGACGGTGTCGCTAGTGACGAAGCCGCCTGCATGTGGCTGGCTGCGCTTCGTAGCTACAAAAAACTGACCGGATCCTTCCCGGCCGGTGCCCCTGAGCCATTGGGCCGCTGGATTGATCAGGAATTCCCTAAGGTCGAGATTTTCGAAAAGATCGCCGACGGCGACCGGCAGAACATTGCTGGCCTGAACGGTAACGACATGGGCCAGCCGGGCCGACCTTCGACTGAGGGCGCCGACTCAACCGGTGTGCTGCCTCGCGCGGCCATTACCGCTCTGCTCGCTCGCGTGCCAGTGGGCACCACCGAATCCTTGGCTCGTTCGGCAGCGTATTTGACCCACGATGCCCAGGCGGCAAAAACCGCTGTGGCTGCAGCTAAGATTCTTCGCACCGCTATCGAGCGAAGCGAAGCCTCCGTGGGCGAATGGGAGTCACTGCTCGAAGGTCTTGAAGGGCCTTCCGCTGATGCCCTTCGTGAGGTGGTCGCCAAGATCAGCGAGAACATTGCGCTCTCCCCAGTTGCGGCCTATGACGCGTACTTCGGTGAGAATGCTATGGAAGCAACGGACGAATCTGATGTTTCCGCTGCTCCAGAAGTAGTCGTGGCAGATCCCGAAGAACGCGATCCAGAAGTGGATGCCTACGCGGTGGCACTTCTCGCGGCGATTTACGGCACCGAAGCTGTTGGTGAACGTCCTGCTAGCGCACTAGATGACATCATCTCTGAGTTACATGATCGTTGGATGGCTCTGGTCGACTAGAGCTCTAGAACATCAAGTTGCACGTAAGGCCGGCTCGTATTGAGCCGGCCTTACGCATCTTGTAACGCAATCTGAAATGACGCAGTTATAAACGACTAAACATTCAGCCCAAAGCCACCGACCATTTGCATAAATTCGCCCTCAGAAATGATGGAAACTTTCTGACCGTTTTCGCGCAGGCGCAGTACGTGCTTAGCTTTGTTGGTCAATCTGCCATTGGCTAGATCTTCAGGAACAAACCCATCGCCGACCACCAAAGCGGTGGTGGCACGGGTGACCCGAGAGGCTGTTTGTGCACCGTTTTCCGCCGCCAATTCCTTGGCTTTGGGACGAGGCAACGCCAAATTTCCGGTAAACACCATGATCTGCCCAAACAGTGGATGGCTTGGATCGGCATCCATGTTTGGTGTCGGGTTGGGGCCTTCTTGGGGCCAATTGTTGAAAGCGTCCTGGGGTGGCAGCGGATGACCAGAAGCTAGCCAACCTTGGGCATCGCGCGTTGCCCGCGAGTATTCATCGCCTGGTTGCCAGGCGGAAGTCAGACCCAATCGGACACTGTGGTGGTCGGCGACTTCAAGCAAATTCTCAAGACCGGCGCGTTCTGCCATGTCGATCATCGCCCACGCGCAGGCTTCGGCGTCGGCCAGCGCTTCGTGGTGATTTTCGATCGGGTGTCCGGCTTCTTCGGCGACAAACGGCAATGAATAGCTTGGCAGGTCATAAGCCTTGCGGGAGAGCTTTACGGTGCACAGGTGAGCGATTTCGGGTACCGGGATCTGACTTGCTTCAGATGCTGCACGAATGACGCCGGAGTCAAAAGACGAGTTGTGGGCTACTAAGACATCGGGCCCGATGAAATCCAGCAACTCTGGGAGCAGCTCAGAGACGCGTGGTGCATCCTCAACCATGTCTGGGGTGATGTGATGGATCGACACGTTGCGCGGGTCGAAGTGGTCAAAACCTGCCGGTGGCTTCATTAGCCACTGTTTGGTTTCTGCTATTTGCCCGGAACGGACTTTGACCAGGCCCACCGAACAGGCGGAGCCGATAAAACCGTTTGCTGTCTCAAAATCTACTGCTGTGAAGTCCAATGCCACGCCCAATAGCTTACTCGCTTAATCGCGGGCACCGGCATGGGTGTGACGCGCGCGCCGTGCCCGGCGGGGTTTTCGCAGGGCGATACCGTGGTGGCAATTCACTGCAGTTCCGGAATTGACCTGTGGATATCAATTGATTGCCCGCCCGCGCGGCGCAATCCAGAGGCAGGGCATCTCACATTCGAAACCGGCAACCTCGCTTTTGGTGTGACCGGAAGTCAGCTGCAGAACAATTCCTCGTAGTACGAGCTGAGCGCCGGATAGTAATCGGGCTCGAAGACTACGCCTGCCACGTTGGTTCCATCCACCGCGGCGGCCAGCCGATCAAGGTAGAACTCCCAGCCCGGCCCGATGGACCCGGCCTGCTGCGGGTCAAGCCCCGGCATCTGGAAGACCAGCCAGCTGCCCTGGCCCGATGCCTCTACCTTCAGCTCCAGCTGCCAAGCCGAATCGCCGGTTCCAGTGCGCACCTGCAGCTGTCGCGTGCGCGGATCGCACTGCAAGATCTCCACGCGTTCGGTGGGCGCTTCTTCTTCGGCCAGCAGCACTACCTCGACTGCGCCGCTTTTTGGATCCCCGTGCCAGGATCCGAACCAGAGCGCCAAGTATTCGGAATCGGCCAGATAGCGCCAGATCCTGCCCGGGGATTCAGTGAACACGCGGCGCAATTCCAGCGCGCCGTGCGCGGTGCGGTTTCCGGTGGGCATAACGCTCATGGCTGTACTCCTGGGTTGCTCCACTGCCACCGCGGCACTGGCTATTCCAATGCCTTCGCCGGCAGTGATTGAAGAATAGCAAAAAGCGCTGGCTTCCCTCCCAAATGGAAAAGAAACCAGCGCTCATTTCATGATCTTGGATCCGGCCAGCAGACGGGCTACGCTGTGGCCTTGCGCAAGGTGAGATAGGAGCCGCCAGCCATCAGCAGGGCGACAATGCCGCCCCACAAGGTCACCCCAGCGGCGGTCCAGGTCAGTGCCCAGCTCCAGAACTCGTCCCAAAAGTTGGTGAAGGTGAACAGGGCGATGATCCCCAGCACCAGCACACCCAAGCAGATGAAGAATGCCACCATGCCAGTGGTGCGCCACCTCATGTAGATGGTCGCTGCCAGGAATCCGATCATGAACAGCAGCACCATCAGCACGAAGTAGAACAGGATCTGGACCAGCCAGTTGTTATCCGCAATCCATTGCAGCGCAAAGAACTGTCCGCCCATGCCCCAACCATCGGTAGCAACTTCCAGCAGTCCCATCAGGTAGTAGAACACCGAGAGCGCCAGCGCGCATACGGAGAACAGTGCCACGGTGCCCAGATAGAAGGTACGCCGCGAAATGCTCATGGCCATGGAGAACGGGAAGGTCAACGTCAGCGACTGGATTCCCAGGGCTAGGAAGTACCACATGGGCGCTTGGGCGCCGCCGCCGTACATTGCCCCGTCTCCGCCGTTGCGCCGGACCAGCCACCAGATGGCCAGGGTGAAGAGGAATGATGCACCCAGGATGATCAGCGGAATTCCGATGAAGGTGCCCTTGTTGATCAGTTGCATGCGGGCAACTTTGATGACGCGGTTCATTTTCTTGCCTCCGTCCGTTCTTCTGTCCTTTGTGCCGTGCTGCCGCTCAATGCGCTGCGCACCACCAATTGCTGCAGCGACACGGGGCTCAGGTCCAGGCCCATGAGCTTCGCCTGCTCGCGCTGGTCCGCATCCAGATTGGCCTTGATCGTGACGCTGGCCAGGGCGCCGAGCGCATCGCGATGCAATACCTGCGCGGTGCCGATGAATTCCTGGACCTTGGCGGTATCACCAGTGACAGTGACCGCCGTGCCGCGCAGCTCTTCGGCATCCGAGTCGATGACGATTTGCCCCTTGTCGATCACGATGACGTGTTCGAGAAGGTTGGCGACTTCGTCGATCAGGTGGCTGGAGAGCACGATGGTGCGTGGGTATTCAGCGAAGTCTTCGACAAGGCGGTCGTAGAAGATCTGCCGTGCTACCGCATCGAGGCCGAGGTACGGCTCATCGAAGAAGGTGATGTCGGCCCGCGAGGCCATGCCGATGATGACGCCAACCGCGGACAGCTGCCCTCGGGAGAGCTTCTTGATCCTCCGCTTGATCGGCAGCGCGAACGCTTCGACGAGCTCCTGGGCCAGATCATCGTCCCAGTTCTCGAAGAACAGGGCTGCGGATTCGAATGCCTGGTGGACCTTGAAGTCATCGGGATATTTCTGTGATTCGCGGATGAAGCAGATGCGCGAAAGCGTCGGATCATGTTCGAACGGGGCGTGGCCGAAAATTTCGGCGGTGCCCTGGTCTGCATAGTTCTGCCCGGTCAGGATGGACATCAGCGTGGTCTTGCCGGCTCCGTTGCGTCCAAGCAGCCCGTAGATCCGATCCGGCTCCAGATCCAGGGTGACGTTGTCGAGCGCTTTCACGTCCTTGTAGGTCTTGCTCAGTTCGCGTGTGGCGATTGCTGTCGTGCGTGGCATGTCGTTCCTCCCTGTGCTGTAGAGATGTTTCAAGATTCCGAGCCGGTCCTGATCATGGCGACCAGCTCATCCACGCCAATGCCCAGCTTGGAAGCTTCTGCGGTCAATGGCGCTATGAATTGCTGCTGGAATTTCTCGCGGCGTTGCGCTCGCAGCCGCTGCGGTGCTCCTTTGGTGACGAACATGCCGATTCCCCGTTTCTTGTAGAGCAGTCCATCTTCCACGAGCCGGTTGATCCCCTTGGCTGCGGTGGCCGGATTGATCCGGTAGAACGCTGCGAATTCATTGGTTGATGGAACTTGCGCTTCTTCCGCCAGAACACCAGAGATGATGTCGTTCTCAATCAGCTCAGCAATTTGCATGAAGATCGGTTTTGAATCATCAATCATGCTGGCTCCCTCCGTGTTCATTCCCACCAGGTTAGTTAGTGAGTTAGTTACTCATGTAACTAACCATAGAACCATGACCCCGATTTGGCAAGCACGTGCGCTCTCGCCCGTTCTGGGCATTCTCATAAAAAACGCATAAGCGGGACAAAAATAAGCTGAAAATCCGCAGAATTCCGCGCCCAATTTCTCTAAGATCTCATTTTCAGCTGACGTTGAGAGTGCCTCTTGACGTGCCCCTTAGCAGTTTCATGAGACCACCCTACGAATCGCACAGAAAGAGACTCAACACTTTTAACACCCCCCCTTTCGAAAACATTAAGGAAATTCATGAACGTCTTGCTCTTTGCCGCTGCCGATATCATTGCGATGCTGATCCTCACCTTCGGCCTCTACCTGCGCCGTCACCGACGCCGAGATCTGGCCGTGTCCTACATCGGAATCAACATCGGTGTTTTCGCCGTAGCAACAGCTCTGGCCGGAAGCACAGTCAGTGCTGGTTTGGGCATGGGCCTGTTCGGCGTCTTGTCGATCATCCGACTACGCTCAACCGAGCTGGAACAGCATGAAATCGCCTACTACTTCTCGGCACTGGCCATTGGTTTGATCACGGGCATGGGTCCATCACCAATCTGGTTGCCATTGGCTCTGGTTGCTCTGATCCTCGTCGCCATGACCATTGCAGACCACTCCAAGGTCCTGCCAACCTATCGTCATCAGGAAGTCGTCATTGACCGCGCGATCGCCAATGACGATGAGCTCTTTGCCCACCTAAGCATGCTCTTCGGCGGCGCCACCATTCACCAGGCCGTGGTTCAGCAGCTGGACTTGGTCAATGACAAGACCATCGTGAAGGTTCGCTATGCGCAGGCACCCAGCGGGTTTCACAACCCAGCACACACCCGAACCGTAGATAATCACGAAGTCATTGCGGAGCAGTCACGATGAATTTCACCGACAATCTAGAAACCATTAGCCTCGATGAGCTCAATGAAGCTGCCGCGCTACAGAGACGCACCGACCGCAAGTACATCTTGACCCAAGCACAAGCCGAGCAGGTTCTTCCTCAGTTGGCCCAGCAGGCTCTGGTCCTTTCCATAGACGGGCGCCGTTCCTCGGATTACACATCGGTCTACTTTGACACTCCCGATCTGGCTAGCTTTCACCTAGCAGCCCATCCACGTCGTCGCAGGTTCAAGGTCCGCACCCGAAGCTACATGGATACGCAGCAGTGCTACCTGGAAGTGAAAACCGAAGGCGCACGGGCTCAAACCGTCAAGGAACGAATTGAGCATCCGTTCAATGCTCGTGCTGCACTCAGCGAGCAATCGCTGATCTACATTCAAGAAACTTTGAACCACGAGCTTGGAACCTGTCCTATTCACACCGATGCTCTGGTCCCAGTCATCGATTCTTCTTACACCCGCACTACCTTGTATTTGCCACAAACGAATAGCCGGGTGACGGTGGATGAAAACTTGGTCTGGACAGATCCAAAAACTGGATTCCGACTTGAATGCAACGAGATCATCGTGGAAACCAAATCGGCAATGAACGCCGGTCCAGCTGACAAGTTACTCTGGCGCCACCAGATTCGCCCATCACGCATTTCAAAGTTTGCCACCGGCATGAGTTTGCTTCACCAACACCTGCCAGCCAATCGCTGGCATAAGACCACAAAACATAAAATTTCCACCGCAGTTTCGCTGCATCCCTAGGAGTATCATGAACGACTCACCCAAACATCGGGCAGCCTATCCGGGCCGTTTCTCCGTCAAATCACCCCGCGTCCTGACTGCCGTTGCGTCCTTGTCCATCGGAGCTCTGGCTCTGGCAGGGTGCACGAACGCCGCCTCAGCGCAAAGTAGCATCGTCAACACCGAAGTCAGCACCGAAACCTCAACGTTCTTCAATTCAGATGAAGTCCATGAAATTAGTGTGACCGCGGATCCTGGTGACATTACCGCGGCGTTGAAGGCTTACGCTGCTGATGGCACCAAGGACTGGATCTCAGCCGACGTCACCATTGACGGAAATACGTTTAAGAATGTTGGTTTGAAGCTCAAGGGCAATTCCACTCTGCGTGGTGCAGATGAATCGTCGGATGCTGCGACGTTGCCGTGGATCATCCGCCTGGACAAGTTTGAAGCCAATCAAAGCTACTCGGGCCGCACGGAGTTTGTCGTTCGTACCAACAACACGGAGTCTTCACTCAACGAAGCTGTGGCACTTGACCTGCTTGGTGAAGCTGGCCTCGCCACGGAACATGCTGCGGAAACCAAATTTTCGCTCAACGGTTCAGATGCCGAGTTGCGTCTTGTCATCGATAACCCATCGGATGAACTGTACAGCGACGAAACCTTTGACGGCGACGGCATCACTTACAAGGCTGATGCCAGCGGTGACTACTCGTACCGCGGAGACTCAGGCAGTGACTATGAATCCGCATTTGAAGTTAAAGCTGGCGAAGATGACCTGACTCCCGTCGCTACTTTCCTGCATTTCGTGAATAACTCCTCGGATGAAGACTTCTCAGCAAAACTCTTCGATTACTTGGACACAGATCAATTCGCTACCTACCTTGCAATGCAAGATTTGGTTTCAAATTCCGATGACATTGACGGACCGGGTAACAACTCATACCTGCGTTACGACAGTGCCACGAAGAAGATGACCGTCGTGGCCTGGGACCAGAATCTCTCCTTCGGCGGCATGGGCGGAGGAATGGGAGGCGGCAAAGGTGGTGGCATGGGCGGGAACATGGGCGGCGGTCCTGGCAAGATGGACCCAGACTCTTTGCTGACCAGCATGCTCCCGGACGGCCTATCGTTGGATGATGCCAAGAAGCAGATCGAAGCGGGCACAGTTCCCGATGGGATGGAACTTCCCGACCAGATGAAACTCAGCGATGGCACCAAGCTCATTGATGTTGTCAAGGATCTCGTTGACGGAAACATGCCAGACGGCCTGACCTTCGCCGGCGGAGGCCAGCGCCCCGAGATGAATGGCCAGGGCGGCGCTCCGGGTGGAAACATGACGCCACCGGATCAAAACTCGACAGATAGTTCCAAGTCCACCGATAGCTCGGCTGATTCCAAGACGACTGATTCCACCGACACGAAGTCCACGGATTCCACGACTACCGATGAGAATACCAAGGGCGACAACGCCGCAGGCGCTCAGCGCGGTGGTGGCGGGATGGGTGGCAAGTCTAACGCGTTGGTCACCCGATTCCTGGAAGATGAGAATTTCAAGGCCCAGTACGAGTCCGCTAAGTCAGATCTTCAACAAAAGCTCTTCGACTCGGGTACTGCCGAAGAAATTCTGACCAAGTGGACCGATCTACTGACCAGCGATGCAAGTGATCTGATTGAGTCGGACACTGTGAGCAGCGAAGCTGATTCGATTCGATCGCATTTCACTTCGGAGTCTTCTGATTCTTCATCGTCCACTACTCAGCAGCCATCCACTGCTCCGAAGACCAAGGATGAAGAAGCGACACCAAGCGCTTCGGCATCGGCATCAACCGATTCCTAATTCTCGGTCATACTCAAAGGTTCGGGCCCGCATTCCCAAGGAATACGGGCCCGAACCTTTTAACTACTATACCTAGTCTTGCTTTAGCGCGTTGCCGACCACTTCGACAATGACCGGAAGCAACGCAGCGAAAGCCCGGGCGCGATGCGAAATCGCGTTCTTTTCCTCGGGCGTATGTTCCGCCATCGACTTGCCGGCACCGACCGGTTCAAAGATCGGGTCGTAGCCGAAACCATGCTCGCCAGCACGTTCGCTGCGAAGCACGCCCTCGACTTTGCCCAGTTCAACATGCTCCTGACCTTCAGGGGTGGCCAACGCGGCAGCACACACAAACTGAGCCTGGCGGTGCTCGGCTGCAATGTCCCCTAACTGCGCCAACAACAGATCAATGTTCGCTTCGTCATTACCGTGGACCCCGGACCACCGCGCAGAGAAAATTCCCGGCGCCCCGCCAAGCACATCCACGCTCAGACCAGAGTCGTCGGCGAGTGCGATGAGTCCGGTCGAAGCCGAAATCTCGCGGGCTTTCTTTAACGCGTTACCTTGGAAAGTTACTTGATCTTCCACCGGATCTTTGGCACCTGCAGTGGCAGCGTCAATGACCTGAGTATCAACATCAAGTCCGGGAACTGTCCCGCGCAGTAGTTCGCGTAGTTCCCGCAGTTTTCCTTGATTATGCGAGGCTAAAACTAAAACTGGTTCGCTCATTTGGCGTTCTTCAGAGTTTCGCGCTGAATCTGAGCGAGTTCATTGGTTCCACCCAGTGCTAGATCCAGCAAGGCGTCAAGTTCTTCGCGCTTGAACGGCGCACCTTCAGCGGTGCCTTGAACCTCAACAAAGTCGCCGGAACCGGTGACAACAACATTCATGTCGGTTTCTGCGCGGACATCTTCTTCGTAGGGAAGATCTAGCATTGGGGTTCCATCGATGATGCCAACAGAGATGGCGGCCACCGAGTCGGTCAGTACCTGGGCATTGGCCTTGACGATGCCTTCGGAGCGGGCCCACGAGAGCGCTTCAGCCAGTGCAACATAAGCACCGGTGATCGCAGCGGTGCGGGTTCCGCCATCGGCCTGCAGGACATCGCAGTCAAGCACGATGGTGTTTTCGCCCAGTGCCTTGGTGTCGACTACCGCACGCAGGGAGCGACCGATCAGGCGGGAGATCTCGTGGGTACGTCCAGAGAGCTTGCCCTTGACCGATTCACGGGAGTTACGGGTGTTGGTTGCGCGTGGCAGCATTGCGTATTCTGCGGTGACCCAGCCGGTACCTTGACCCTTAAGCCAGCGTGGCACACCCTCGGTGAACGATGCGGTGCATAGTACTCGGGTATTGCCGAATTCAATCAGCGCCGAACCTTCGGCCTGAGCGGACCAGCCGCGGGTAATGGTGATATCTCGAAGTTGCGCGGCTCCTCGGCCGTCAGCACGTAAAGTCATATCTCCATCCTAACCACGCTGGGGCGCCGTTCTTGAGCCGGCGTCCAAAGAGTTGCGGTGAAATACACCTCGCCAGGCAGAACACAAGAGCACCGCGAGAAAAGAAACTCCCATCGCTCGGTGCTCTGAACTCAGTTGTGTCGTTACTTTTTGCGTTTGAGCAACGGGAACTTGCGAGTTTTTTCGTACTTGATCGTTGGCAACGTTCCGGTCGGCGTTGTCAGGTAGTCGGTACCGCGCTCCCCTTTAAACAGGGTCGGGTCTTTCTCCTCTTTCAAACTGCCCGAGTACACACCGTAGGTCACACCAGAAACTGCCACGGCGATACCGCCGTCGTAGGTCTCCTTGGCTTCTTCAACAACTTTGTTAATGTCGGTCCACACCGGGATGTGCGTAAGTAACATACGCTCTGCTCCGGCTGCCGTAGCCATTTCTCCGGCACGTTTGCCAGTGAGGTGCACACCATCAATGGCATCGTCGCGGCCCTCTTCAAAGGCAGCTTCGCACAGGAACATATCAGCGTCTTTGGCCGCTTCAACCAGTGAGTCGCAGGTGTCGGTATCACCGGAATAGGTCAGCACACTGGTGAGCATTTGACCATCCGGGCCAGGCTCGGTCGCTTCCACCCGCAGGGCGTAGGCTTCTTCAATTGGGTGACGTACCGGGACCGGTGTGATCGTAAACGGGCCGATATTAACTGGCTTGTAAGGGGTCCAGACCTGGAAGTCATAATCCTTAGCCATGGTGTCACCTTCGGGCAACGAGTACGCTGTCTCAATTCGTTCGGCGGTGGCCTTGGGCCCGTGAACCAGCATGCGGTCTCGACCCCAGCCGTTGGGATCCCAACGGATTGCCACGTGCATACCGCACAAATCCATGCAGTGGTCCGGATGTAGATGGGAAATCATGATCCCATCGATATCTTTGATATCTGTGTAGCGTTGCAAAACGCCTAAAGCCCCGGACCCCAAATCCAAAAGGATCTTCCAGTCACGGGTGCCATCAAAGGCAGACACGAGGTAGCAGGACGCAGGCGAACCCGGTCCCGGGAACGACCCGGTGCATCCAATGATGGTCAGCTTCATTCGTTTCTCGCTTTCGACGCGGCAATCATCTGCGGAGTGATCCGCGCAATGGCGCCGGTCGGGTAATGGGCGGCTACGTGGTCCACGTGGCGCACCTGCAACACCTCAGGTCCGAGGAAACGGCGAGCCAGTACACCAAAACTATCAGCGTTGCCTGTGGCAAGGAACTCATGACTCGCCGGGTTGCCGTCTTCACGAACCAGCGAATGACGGGTCAACGCGCGGAATGCGTCCTTAGCGGTTTCTTCGGCGCTAGAAACTAAAGTGACGCCATCGCCCATGACATAGGAGATCACACCGGTGAGCAGCGGATAGTGAGTACAGCCCAAAATCAGCGTATCTACCTCGGCGGCTTGCAATGGTGCCAGATACTCTTGAGCGATCTCCAACAGTTCTGGGCCGGCGGTAATACCTGACTCCACGAACTCAACAAATCGAGGACAGGCCACCGAGGTCACCTGGAGGTCCGGGGCCGCAGCAAATGCATCTTCATAGGCACGGGAGCCGACCGTAGCCTGAGTACCGATGATGCCGATCTTGCCATTTTTGGTTCCGGCCACTGCGCGGCGCACCGCTGGCTGAATGACTTCAACCACCGGAATTCCATAACGTGCGGTGTAGCGTTCGCGAGCATCACGCAGGACAGCCGATGACGCTGAGTTACAAGCGATCACCAAAAGTTTTACACCGGCATCAACCAACTCGTCCATGACGCCCAGCGCGTTGGCGCGTACTTGCGCAATCGGCAATGGTCCATAGGGTGAGTTCGCGGTATCTCCGACATAGATAAGCGACTCACCTGGAAGCTGGTCGATAATCGCGCGAGCTACGGTCAGCCCACCAACACCCGAGTCAAAAATCCCGATGGGGGTATCAGAGTCGGGAGCCGAAACCTGACCAGTAGCAAAATATGAGTTCATCGATTAAAGCTCCGCATCCATCAGTGCGCTCATCAAAGTATCTTGGATCCACGAGACCAAGTTATAAACCAAGGCCAAGTATTCATCGGGGGTCTGCACCTCGGCCGCATCAAGAACTTCGGCGACCCTGGCCGCATCATCTTCGTTACGGATTTCCAGACGTTCAGAGAGGACAAGACGAACATCATTCAGCGCCTGAGCGAACCGTTGCGCACTGGGCTTTTGCAGGACAATCTTGTCGTTTTCCATCAAGAAGGCTGCTTCGCGCAAAGCGCCGATCTTTTGGGTGATCAGATCCGATTCGGTTAACCGTCGATGCTCGGCAGCAACCACAGCATCATCGCTGGCGTCTGGGAGCAGACGAGCCAGGGCCGGATCGGATACCTCGGGCAGATCCATTGACTCTGGACGCATCCCGGTCAACGCGTATAAAGGATCAATGTCTTCGGGAAGTTGATGTACCTCGGCTCGTTCTTCGAGCATCACGATGACATCGTTAAACAGTTCACGCAAGATTTTTCGTTCGGGCGAATGCAAGGTGCCGCTAATGCCGTGGGCACCGTATTTGAAGGCCTTGGCCACGCTTATGCCCCCTGAGTCATGGTCGCATTCAGACCATAGCCATGCATTGCCTGCACATCCGATTCGATGGCCTCCCGGCTGCCGCTACGTACCGTGCAGAAACCGTCATGGTGCACCTGCAACATGAGCTGCTCAGCCTTTTCCTTAGAGAAGCCAAAGTAGGAACGGAACACATATGACACGTAGTTCATCAAGTTCACCGGGTCATTCCACACAATCAAGCGCCATGGCTTTTCATTAGTCGTGGCGGTGTCAATTTCAGGAAGTACATCGGGCATAGCGGTCATAAGTTCCATTTTACGCGCCGATCGCCAACGCCACGCAGGACACGGTAAATATCACCTTGAGCGTGAGCCGTTATACAGTAAAACCGGTCGCTACTACTACCCGCGGCCCCGTTGACCCTTTTCGATCCTCAGGAGCGTCCCATGCGCACCAGCCTCTTCACCGACCACTACGAGCTGACCATGCTTCAGGCAGCGCTCGAGTCCGGTGCGGCCCACCGCCCATCCGTGTTTGAAGCATTCGCACGGCGCCTGCCCGAGGGTCGACGCTATGGCGTAGTCAGTGGTACCGGACGACTGCTCGAAGGTCTGGCCAATTTCCACTTTGACGATGAGCAACTGCGTTACCTCAGCGATCACAAAGTAGTGAACGCCGCCACCATCAAATATCTGGAGAACTACCGCTTTTCAGGCAACATTTCCGGCTATGCCGAAGGCGAGCTGTACTTCCCTAACTCTCCGCTACTGACCGTCGAATCGACCTTCGCCGAGGCTTGTGTCATTGAGACCTACTTGCTCTCGATCATGAACCATGATTCCGCCATCGCCTCGGCTGCCTCGCGAATGATCGCTGCCGCCGGCGAGCGCCCTTGCATCGAAATGGGTTCACGACGCACCCATGAAGAATCGGCCGTGGCGGCCGCCCGTGCAGCGATGATTGCCGGTTTCACCTCAACCTCAAATTTGGAGGCAGGGGCACGCTATGGGCTAAAGACCGTGGGCACCTCGGCACACTCTTTTACTTTGCTTCATGATTCAGAGCGTGCTGCCTTTGAAGCTCAGGTCGCTTCCTTGGGTAAGGACACCATCTTGCTGGTGGATACCTATGATGTGGAAAACGGTGTGCGTACCGCTGTTGAGGTGGCTGGACCGGAACTGGGCGGTGTACGTCTGGATTCCGGTGACCTAGTTCAGCAGGCTGGCTGGGTTCGCAAGCTACTTGATGATCTGGGCAACTGGAACACCAAGATCACCGTGACCTCGGATCTCGACGAGTACGCCATTGCTGCCTTGGCGAGCGCACCGGTTGATTCCTACGGGGTTGGTACTGCCCTGGTGACCGGTTCGGGACACCCGACCGCATCTATGGTCTACAAGTTAGTTGCGCGCCAGGACGATGCGGGTAGCTGGATTCCGGTGGCCAAGGCCGCAGCAAATAAGGCCAGCGTCGGAGGTCGCAAGCATGCGGTTCGCCAGCTCAATGAAAGAGAGCGCGCCATAGCTGAGGTTGTCTCCACGACTGCTCACACCATCGGTGGCCCAGAACGAGAACTAGTGGTTCCATTGGTGGTCAATGGTGAAATTGATCAGTCCTACATTGGAGCGTCCGGGGTCGAGCTGGCCACCAAGCGCCATCACGCCTCGATTCAGGAGCTACCTGGTGTTGCGCGCAAGTTGCAGCGTGGCGAGCCAGTGATTCCAACCGTTATGGTTCAGTCCTAAATTATCGCCTGAGGAGCCAGTCATGAGCCGAGCACTTTTGATCATTGATCTACAGCCTGATTTTTGTGAGGGCGGTGCTCTGGCCGTGGCTGGCGGTAACGCGGTGGCCGAGGCGATTGTCCAGTGGGTTACTTCGCGGAGAGGTAACTACTCGGCCGTGATCACGACCCAAGATTGGCATATAGCACCTGGAGATCATTTCTCAGATCACCCAGATTTTATTGATTCGTGGCCGGTTCATTGTGTGGCCGGCACACACGGCGCGACCTTACACCCGCTGATTGCTGAGCTTGAGTGCGACGCGCACTTCGCCAAGGGGCGTTTCGCCGCGGCATACTCTGGTTTTGAGGCTCGCGAGCTGAACACCACTGCAGATCTAGGCGATGAATCAGGTTTGTTGCTGGCCTCGTGGCTGCGCTCGCACCACATTGATTCCGTGGATGTAGTTGGTCTCGCCGCAGATCATTGCGTTCGTGCCACCGCTTTGGACGCTGTCTCCGAGGGTTTTGGCACCACCGTGATAACAGAGCTCACCGCAGCGGTCAGCATAGAGAATGTGCCAGCACTTCATGACGAATTACGCGCTGCCGGCGTTAGCCTCGTGAGCTGCAACTAATCCACAGCTCCAATCATCATTGACCGACTGTGGCTCGCCTGACATGCTAGGTGCACGATTTGCTGGTTGATGAATGGACTGGATATGAGAAAGCTCGTTTACTACGTTGCCGTCACCCTAGATGGCTTCATCGCTTCCCCAGACTCCTCGGACCCCAGTGACTCCGAGTTCTTCCCCATCACCGAAGACCTCATCAAATTTATTGTTGAGCACTACCCAGAAACATTGCCGGCACCGGCTCGTGCAGCCATGGGAATTACTGCCCCAGGTGAACATTTTGACACCGTTCTAGAAGGTCGTAATTCTTACGAAATAGGCGTCGTCGCTGGCCTGCGCGATGCCTACCCGCATCTTCGACATCTTGTCTTCTCGAAGTCTCTGGGCAGTGTTGGCGATGATATTGAAGTCGTTACTGATCATGGTCTACAACGTGTACGCGAGCTAAAAGCCGAGCAGGGTAAAGACTTGTGGCTCGTGGGAGGTGGCACGCTGGCCCACAGCCTGCTACCGGAGATCGACAGACTTGTGCTGAAACTGAACCCTTCGATCATCGGAGCTGGCATTCCACTATTTAATGGCCCCTTTGCATTCCACGAATTCCGCCCTACCCACGAGGTCCGCCTCGATGCGGGAGTGAGGGTTCTAACCTACGACCGGATAAATCACTAACGTGCCACTTGTTTATCGTGCCGAGCGATTTCCCAACAAAGCAAGGTGAATCCCAGTGTTTGGATCCTTTGCACCGCGCCGGGCAACAGTTTTTCAGAAGACAAGCTTGCGATTCCGGCAACTTGCGCCGCGATAACCGCTGGGCCGGCGAATTTGCGTAGTGATCCTTTCTGGAAACGATGTGCTTGCCAGTCGTGAAGGCACACCCCCGTTGCTGCCACACCTGCCACGGTGGTGGTCAGGTAATGAGAGTAGTGACTCAGCGTCCTGTGACCGGGGTACCCTTGGGCTTCTGGCCGTAAGTGATCATGTGAAATCGGGTAATCCAATGGACTCAGTGCATCAGCGATGGTGGCAATACCAAAAATCTTCAGACACGTTCTAAGCAAGACCGGGGCATGGGCCGGCGCTGTTGCACCGGCTGCCACAAACAAGCTGCCAGCGATCAAGTCACTGGCTTGAAAAATCCGACGGTGTTCCCGGTCTTTCGCTGCTAATTCTGAGAGCAACGTAAACCGCGGATCTAATTTCCAACCGAGCAATGCTTCGCTGAGGATCCCCGAAGAATAGATCAATGCAGCCCCATCGATCAGTCGTGAATAGAGTCTTCTTCGCGTGCTCATTGGCCTACCTGCTTTGAATCAGAATCGACAGGGTATTTCTCAGAGGAATCAGGCACAGCTCCTGGTTGTCCGGCCAGCCACAGCACTGCCCCGATGGCTAGAGCCAGCGCAACGAACTTGGCTACTTCCCATCCAGGCCGGGCAGCATCCCCAAATACCAGCATCCCAAACAGCCCCGGGATAATCACTTCAACTGCTGTGAACACCGCCGTTACCGCCGAAACAGCGCCAGTTTCCAGCGCACGGGTGTACCCAATCATCGCTAGCGCACCGCTGAGTACTACTACCCAGATCATCGGTGAAGCAATCAACATCCACCAGTGGACAGGTAGCTGAAGTCCTCGTCCTGCCAAGGCCGCCACGCTGGCGGCCAGACCCGCAAGCACGGAGAGCACCATGGGAGAAAACCACCGATGCCCCACCAGAACTCCCCCACCGATGATGACCAACGCGCCAATGAGCACCAGCTCCAATGAAGCCGGCGTCGCAGATGGCCGCTGCGCCCCGGTGGATAGGGCCAGGAGCACCAATCCTGCGACCATGAGCCCCATTGCGGCCCACGTGGCCGAGCGCATCGGTGTGGAAAATGCCTTGCGGGCCAAGAAAATCGTCACGAGCAGCGAACTAGCAACTATCGCTTGAACCGTAAAGAGCGTGAGGTGTTGTAGGGCCACCAAGGAACAGATCCACGCCACCGCGTCGAGTCCCAAACCAATCAGGTAGAGCGGATGGATGTAGATCTTGGTTCCGGTGGCTTTGCGCGCCGCCAGCGCTTCAAGCACCGAAGCGGTTCCATAGCCCACACTGGCAAGCACTGCCGCGAGGAGGTAGGGAAACATTAGCGTTGCCCAGCTTCGCTACGCGAACCGCGTACCGGCAAAGTCGGCAGGTTAGGAAGCTCTGTGATTCCCTCAGCTTGAGCCATTTGTAAGGCTTGGGCCAGCCAGAGGTCCATTGACCCCACGGCCGAATAGCGGGGTTGCCACTCGGGATCATATTTGGCATTGAACTTCCACAAGGAGGCCACCTGAGCATGTTTTGAGGCCTGTTTGGCGACGATTTTTTCAAATCTTGATGCTTGGCTGTCTTCTTCTACTGCTTCGCGCAGCACCGCAAAGTTCAAACCCAGACCACGTTGCCCGTCACGGACCATCTTGGCAATCATTTCGATGATGAGTAGATCCATCAGGCCACCGGGAACATCCTCGGCGGTACTACGACGCATAACATCCAAGGACCACCCATTAACAGCTGCTGCCGGTGTCCATTGAATAAATCCCTGGGCAACATCGTTTGCATCGATGGCGATAGAGAGCAGCAGTCCTTGATCCGCTGGATCAAAAAGCCTGGATAACGTCATAGAGAAGCCACGTTCGACTTCCCCGTGCCGGCTTTCTGTAGTGATCTGCTCAAGTCGTTGTCGCATCACATCACTCAGAAGCAGCGGATCAACATGTTCGACCCGGTATCCGGCACGAAGTAGACGGGCGTGTCCTTGACGCAACGACTTTGACTTCTTGCCGGCCAACGAGAATCGCTGAGCATCCACGATGGCTTCATCGCCAAGATAGACGGTACGCAACCCCGAATTTTTATAAATTTCAAGCCAGTCGGCTCCCGCGCCCAACACGCTCACCGCAAGTCCTCGACGCTCGGCCCAGAGCATGAATTCTTCCCAGATTTCTTCACGCTGTTCAACTGGACCAATAGGGTCTGGGGAGACTAGACAGCCTGAGCCGCGAACGCCATAGGCCACCACGGAGTCTTTGAGAAAGAACCATTCCTTGTCATCGCGCAGTCCAAAATAGTCCAAGGTTCCGCCACCATGGCGTTGAATGATTTTTCGAGCACGCTCACGATTTTCTAGATGCTCCCCTGCTCCCACAGTGCGCGAGTGAGTCGCCTCGTACCAATAAGACCCCGCCCACCACAGCAGACCAAAGAGGTACGCCGCAAGGACATCTATGCGCGGATGATTGCCGCGTTCATGCAGTTCGCCGCTAAGCGAGCCGAACATCATCGACAGTCCATCGCCCAAGCTCAAAGACTCGGCACGAAGATGATGGATCAAATGGCCGATGACAATCGAAGTTGCCACAACCGTTACACCCAAAGCTACCCACAGCGCCCGTCGAATCTGCACTTTGCTCGGCATAACTGGAAATGCCGGCCTATTCAGCCCCAGCCAAATGGATGCAGCAACGCTGAGCACTGCCACCGGCCAGTCGATAGATTTTCCTGAGTGAAAAAGTGCGATCAGCAGCAACCATATGATCGATCCGCCCCAAGCCAACCGATTGCCCGACCGCAGATACTTCGCTAGCACAAAAAGGCCAAAGGCCCCGAAAATGATATAGATGCGCGACAGCTGGTACAAAAACGGTGGGAACGTGGCCAACGGTCCGGAAAACAGCGCCGGCACCAACCCTGCCAGATGAACAAACAGTGGAGCTAAGAGACTAACCAAGCCAAGGGCTATGGCCAGATAGGACGCAACCGCCCGGACGCGATCCCTACGATGCACCCGAGCGGCTGGCAAAAGGTCAATACTGGGCATGCCTGAATTATGGCACTTACCTCAGCATTTCCAACTATTTGCGTCCGACAAACCAATCTTGCAATTTGTCGATCCGAGCTTGTAGCTGGTCCGCGGTGGCTTGTGGCACAGCCGGTCCGCCACACACACTACGCAGCTTATTGTGAATCTGTCCGTGCGGTGTTCCGGTTCGCGCTGCCCAGGCAGAAACGTTTTTGGACAGCTTGGTCCGCAACTCCATCATTCGCCGGTGATCCGAGACCGGTTCAGGCTTTGAGACGCCCTTGTTGATTTGCTTGTTCTGCTGCTTGCGCAACAGTTCGGAGACCTGATCGGTGTCCAGTAGGCCCGGAATTCCAAGGAAGCCAAGTTCCTCATCGCTACCGATGTCGGCGCCGGTACCAAATTCACCACCGTCAAAGAGCACACGATCAAAGGACGCTTGTGAGTTCAGCGCCTCAAACTTGCTGCGAACGAGATCGTCGCTAGCCTTGTCTTCCTTATTGGCCGCTTCAAGCAGCGAGTCGTCTAGGCCATCTTCGTCCTTGGAGCCTTCACGGTCCAAGGCATGGTCGCGCTCAACTTCCATCTCGTTGGCCAGGGCCATCAAAATGGGCACCGAAGGAAGGAAGACGCTGGCAACTTCTCCGCGTTTACGGCTACGCACGAAGCGTCCGACGGCCTGCGCGAAGAACAATGGGGTTGAGGTACTTGTGGCATATACGCCAACGCACAGACGCGGCACGTCCACGCCTTCAGATACCATGCGCACCGCGACCATCCACCGTGAATCAGATTCCGAGAAGTCGTCAATTTTCTGCGAGGCTTTGGGATCATCAGAAAGAATGGTGGTGACCTTTTCACCACAAATCGCTTCCAACTGAGCGGCATAGCCACGCGCGTCTTCATGATCGGTCGCGATGATCAAGCCGCCAGCATCCTTCACGGTACGGCGAACTTCTGACAAGCGTCGATCAGCGGCTTGTAACACCGAAGGGATCCAGTCGCCGTGCGGGTCTAGCGCGGTGCGCCAGGCATGGGCGGTGATGTCTTTGGTGAATCCTTCACCAAGGTTTGCTTCCATCTCTTCGCCGGCCGCGGTGCGCCAACGCATATTGCCCGAGTAAGCCATGAAGAGCACGGGACGAACCACATGGTCGGCCAGCGCGTTACCGTAGCCGTAGGTGTAGTCGGCTTTGGAACGTCGAATCCCGTCGCCTTCATCTACGTACTGAACGAAGGGAATCGGAGCAGCGTCGGAACGGAACGGAGTACCGGTCAACGCCAGACGGCGTGCGGCAGGTTCAAAGGCTTCGCGAATGCCATCGCCCCAAGAAAGGGCATCACCTGCGTGGTGAACCTCATCCATGATGACCAGGGTCCGACCGCCCTCGGTCTTGGCACGGTGTACCGCTGGCTTCAGCGATACTTGGGCATAGGTGACAACCACACCCATGTAGTGCGAGCCGTGGCGCCCGTCAGAGTTCTTGTAGTTCGGATCCAAGGCAATGCCCACGCGTGCTGCCGCATCCGCCCACTGCTTTTTCAGGTGGTCGGTCGGTGCGACAACGATCATGCGGTTGATCTTGCCCGAGTCAATCAAAACCTTAGCAAGTCGCAGTGCGAAGGTGGTTTTACCTGCACCAGGGGTTGCCACTGCCATGAAGTCTTTGGGTTCAGTCTCAAAGTACTGGGCTAGGGCTTCTGCCTGCCACGCACGAAGCTTGGGGCCGGTGCCCCAGGCAGTACGTTCCGGATACGCTAAAGGGAGTTTGTCTTCCAGTGGAAGCTTGTCACCAAAGTCAAAAAGTGTCTCGGTCATATACCTTTTCCCGGCCGCGTGCTGTGTGTGAAGTAGTGCTAATAAATCTTGGGCACTACCCCATCAAGGATTCGTAAACTTCCTTGCACTCAGGGCATACCGGGAATTTCTTGGGGTCTCGGCCCGGAGTCCAGACCTTGCCACACAACGCGATCACTGGTTCACCGGACAGCGCCGATTCCATGATCTTTTCCTTCTGGACGTAGTGCGCAAAACGCTCATGATCCCCGGCCTCGACACTCTGGGTTGTCTCGGTACGTTCGATCGTTGCTGTGCCGCCACGGGTTTCTTCAGACTGTTCCACCATGCCATCAAGTCTAATACGTTTTGAACTCACAATGGGTCGATCAACCATGGGAGCTTGTCCACACACCCGAGCCAAAACTCGCGGTAACCGGCTGTCACCTGCCCGATCTACACCCACAGCACGAGGCATAATTCACCGGGTTTTAACATCAAAAACGACACGGGATCATCAACCAAAAAGCTTGACGGTGATGTTCCCGTGTCGTGTGGAGGCGATGCTGCTATTTGTTCACCATAACCGCTTGCATCAGTTCCGGTGCACGCTTTTCGTACCACTTGCCACCAAGAATAATTCCAAGGATCAGCAATCCGATGCCTTCAACTAGACCGACGGCCAGGGCAACCAGGCCAAGGGCCTGCGACTTTTGAAACCACCCCATCAAGTATGGAATCAGGACCGGCAGTAGCAAGATGGCCATAGAACCAATGGTCCCGAGCTGGGTCAGCGCCACGCGCATTCCGTTACCCGGAGGAGTTTTCATCGGGTTGTCCCCCGGCAAAGGAACCGCGTAAATATACCGGGCCGAGGCCAGTGAAGAGACGCCCAAAGCGATGAGCAAGGCGGCCAAGGAGATTCCCAGATCGCCAGCGATCCGCCAGGTTTCTCCCGCTATTGCTCCGGGCAAAATGGCGGCCAGCAGCACCGGAATGATCGACAGCGCAAAACAAGCAAAGGCTCGCCCAGCCCTGTCCGCCCTGCCCTGAACACCGGTGAGAACATGCAACGCAAAAGCGGTGTTGTCATAGGAAATATCTGCCGAAATGGAGAATCCCAGCAGGATGCCAATCAACGGGCCAATCAAATACATCATGGTGTAATCGCCGGACTGATTGCCGGTGAACCAGAAAATCAGGGGAAGCACCGGTACCATCAGCACACCGATGGCATAGCGCGGATCTTTGAACCAGTAGGTGAGCGCACGCGCCGTCACAGCGCCCGTAGGAGTTGCGGGCACAAACTTGAAAAAGCCCAAACCACTTTGTTTCGCCGCGCGTTGTTCTGGTGGTGGGGTCACGGTGGCCTCCGCTGTAGCCCTAGCCACCAAGAAGTACAGTCCGCCGAGGTATATCACGGCGAGTAGCAGACAGATGGCGAACTTCGCGAAGTTTGACTCGGATAAAGCTCCCGGTAGTGCCGCGGCAGCTCCAAATGGCGTGTAGGACAGTACATTGCTCAGTGGCGAGAGCCAGTCCGTCATGCTCTGCGCAGCACCGGCCACTGAAGAGATGATCGGTCCAAGGCAGATCAGCACCAGGAACAACAGCGCGAAGGTCAATTCGCGGAATCGCCGCTTAGCCCGCAATGCGGTGGAGACAATAGTCAGGTACTGACATACGAGCACTGCCATGGCCGCGGTGACCAGTGCGGCAAGTACCGCCGCCACCATCGGCCCAGCTTCAAAACGCCAGAGTAGAGTTCCGCCGAGCAAACCAATGATGGTCAGAATGGCTGGCAAGGAGATAAACCCGGAGAGCACCAAGGCTGGAGCCAGAATCTTTTGTGAGATCCCAAAGTGCACAAAGCGAGAAGGCTCAAGGGTAAGATCCACGCCGGTCAACAGCGGTGGAACGATCGCCCAACCCAGTACCACCACCGAGGCAAGTACGATGCTCAGTTCGGCAGCGTTCTGCGTTTGCCCCGCCGAATAGAAAGCGGCCAAGGTGAGCATGACGATCATCCCTAAGGCGTACACGCCACCGATGATTACACCGATCAGTTGTCCAGTGGAACGCTTAAAACCGTTGCCCAGGAGTCTGAGTTTTAGTTTGAGGATGTGCGCAACCATGACAACCCTTCATTGTTTCCGCGTCCGCCGACAAGATCTACGAATCGATCCTCAAGGCTCATGTCGCCACGTACTTCATCCACCGAGCCCTGTGCCTTAAGCACACCACCGGCAATGACTGCCACGTGCGTACACATGCGCTGTACCAAATCCATCACGTGCGAGGAAACGATCACGGTACCACCGTAGGCCACGTAGTCGTTGAGAATGTCTCGAATGTTCGCTGCGGAGACTGGGTCTACGGCCTCGAACGGTTCATCAAGGACCAAAAGCTTGGGCGAATGGATCATCGCGGTGGCCAGCGAGATCTTCTTGGTCATACCGGCCGAATAGTCCACCACCAGCTTGTCGCCGTCGTTGGACAAGTCCATCACTCGAAGGAGGTCCTCGGTGCGTTCGGTCACCTCGGCTCGCTCCATGCCCCGCAACAACCCGGAATAGGTCACCAGCTGTCGTCCGGTGAGCCGGTCAAATTGTCGAACACCGTCGGCGAGTACGCCCAAAGTGGACTTGGCGGCCTGTGGCTGCGCCCAGATATCTAGGCCATTGACCAGTGCTTGACCTGCGTCCGGTCGAAGTAGACCGGTGGCCATAGACAGCATCGTTGTTTTACCTGCGCCATTGGGCCCGACCAATCCATAAAAAGAACCGGTAGGCACCTCCAAGCTGACATTGTCTACTGCAACTTTGGGACCAAATTGTTTGGCGAGGCCGCGGATATCAAGTGCGATCTGATTCATTTCTTCAGCGTAGCAATAGCCCAAGTCAGTAAGCATCATCCTTTGGAATTACCCTTGGATACGACAAAGCGCCACGGTCCGGAAGTTCCTTACCTTGGACCGCGGCGCTTGATAGCCGTGATTTAGAACAGTACGCGCGCCAATTTCTGGCGGGACGCAGCCACGCGCGGATCAGTATTACCGACCACTGCATAGAGCTCAATGAGACGACGGCGAACGCGCTCACGCTCATCGTCGGCCAAGCGCGCAATGAGTGAAACTAAGCGAGCAAACGCGTCTTCCACGTGCCCACCGATGACATCTAGATCAGCCACGTCCAACTGGGCAGCAAGATCCTCGGGATTCTGTGCAGCCAGTTCGCGGGACTTGTTCAGATCCAGATTCTGCGTACGTGAGAGCAAACGAACCTGATAGATGCCAATCTGAGCTTCGTGATCGTTGGGCTTTTCATTTAACGCTTCATGGTACGCAGCTTCAGCCGCAGCGTAGTCTCCCGCATCGATGGCGTCGACAGCCTTCTGATGCAATGGAGGCAGCGCTGGCTCGGTCTGCGTTGGCGTGCCGGAGAACGGAGGAACCGTGCCGGTCAATCCCTGCTGGATAGCCAACTGCTCAAGCTGTACCAGGAGCTGACTGATTTGTTCTTCGGCGGCAGGGCCTTGGAACAGTGGCACTGGCTGACCCTTGACCAACGCAACAACCATCGGGATTTGCTGGGCTTGGAAAGCCTGAGCAATCTGCGGGTAAGTTTCTGCGTCAACCAAACCAAGAACAAACTTACCGTCCTTGGCATCAACTAAACGGGTCAGCGTTGCGTCAAGATCGGCCGATACTTGCACACGAGGCGAACCCAAGGAGACGATGGCGGCAACACTTTGGGACAGGCCCACAAATTGCTGGAATGCCGCTTCATCTAACTTGGTGGTCCAACTGGCAGCGGTTGGGGCCGGGCTATCGGTGGCCTGCGGTGCCTGGTTAGCCAGTGCCGACAGGTCCACCGCGCCACGAGTCGATGGGATGTTCTCTTGTGTCATGGGTACTAGTCAACTTCTTTCACGCTGAGCAGGACCTGGTCAGCCGAGATCAGCTGGATCTTATCGTCGGAATCGGCAGCTGGAATGTAGAACATCACCGGTTCGGCATAGGTGCTCTCCACATTGCCAGTGGATTCATTCTTACCCAACAATTGCTGGGTGAGCTTATCCGAGCTCTTGAGCGGATCAGCATCCTTGGTGCGTTCGAACAATGCCTTGTTCTCCAGCTTGCCTGCAACAATTGCTCCGCCATCTGGGGTGGAAACAGCGTACGTGTCGGTCTTGGTGACCGAGCGCTTGTAACTCACATCGGCCTCATTGGCGTCCTTGGACTCGGTCTTCTGAGCTGCGTGGATAGCCTTGATGAAATCGGAATCAGCAAACTTATCGGCCTGCTTCGACTTCTCGTTGGTCAACACATCACCTAAGGCATCCAGTGCCTTTTCTGGGGAAAGCAGTAGATCCTTGGCATTGGCGGTCAGCTGCTTGGTTGCTGGGTCACCAACGGCGATACCTGGGAAGGAAGAGCTAGGCAGCATCTGTCCGGCAAAGACGACCTGATAGTTTTCGCGCGCGCTCTTCTGTACCAAGGTCAAAGCCTGTGGAAGGGTATTAGCATCGTTGTCCTTGGCAGTGACAACGGAGATTACACGAGGGAACTTTGCCTCACTTGCGTTAGGCACCGCTGCCGAGCGCAAAACCTGGGTGTTCAAGGTCTGTGGCTTGTCCACGCGGAACTTCTTCTTGAGCATGTCATAGCGCTGCCCACGAAGGTACTTGAACGCTCCAGCGGCGCGAGACTCCAAGGCCTTCGCATCGTTCTTCTCATCGGCGGCTTCCACCTGCTTCTGAACATCCGCTAGGACGTTCTTCAGCTGTTCTTCGGTCAGCACTGGGAACTGGGTAGTTTCCTTCGCGCTGCTTGAAGTTGGGGCAGATTCATCAGCAGACTGCGAAGCCGCTGGGCTGGAACTAGCATCGGCGGACTTGGAAGCAGACTCCGAAGGTGACGCGCTGGCATCATCCGATGGCTGCATTGGCAGGGTCACCCCGGAAATCGCCAGGGCAACAACGGCAGCTGCTGCTACCGAGTGCTGAGTGTTAGCGCCCTTGGTCTTTGGCTTGTTCGGGCGCATGACCAGCAGGGCCAGTCCGAAGACTAGCAACAAGGCGCCGGCAATGATCAGCGGCAAGGCGAATGGCATCGCGTCGTCGTTAGCGTAGGTTACGGAAATATCCACGGGAGCGGCGTCCTTTCCGTCAGCAGCCAAAAGTAGCGACCAATCACCGGAATCTGGAGCAGTCCAACGGTAGGTCATGGTGCCATCGGCCTTCTGGGAATCGAAGAAGATGTCATCACCAGCAGGGTTTGGAACCTGCGCGTCGCCCTTGACGTATTCGGCGATCATCTTGTGGTTCTCGGTATCGATACCGGTCAGCGACACGTGCGCTGCCTTATCTACCCAAGCGTCAACATCGTAGCTACGGCCGAGAGACGCGGTGAATTCACCTTTGCTCTTGATAACTAGATCAATGGGGTCAAGATTAGAGTCATCGATCGATGGTTCGATCAATGTCAGCGGCGCCTCACCGTCCAATTGCGGCATTGAAGCGGTGACCGTTTCGGGCGGGGCCCAAAAGGTCTTCTGTCCGATGCCTACAACAAGGGCCGCGGCCCCCAGAAGCATCGCGATCACGGAGATTACTTTTCGCACGAGTTCACCTATTCGCCTACGTCTCACAGCAGTTCTGTCCCAAGTCTAACGAGTCCGGCGCGATCATGGTTCCGTTCTTTGGTTGTGAAGTGACTCATGAGGTATTGCACTCGGTGTCTTGAAGCACAAAATCGTGCCGAACCCGCGATATGCTCAGTGCCATGGAGCCAGATCAGCCGGAAGAACGTCGTGATCCTCGCAGGAGCGACGAAGCCACTAACGCGCCACAATCCGGTGCAGAATCATCAACGCCCGAACCACAGACTCACGGTACTTCCGCCCAGAGTGACTCCGCTACTTTGCCGACGCAAGCGCTATCGGCGCCGAGCGGCCTGTTGCAACGGTTTGGCACAACGCTGAACAAATTCTTTAATGTTCCTGCGCGCGCCGCGGCATTGGGCGAGGAACCGGAGCACCATTCGGATGAGGTCTTTGATCCTTTCCCTATGCTTCATCCGATCTCCATGGGCTTCCTTGCCACTATTGGCGTGGGTTTGGCCCTTGGCGGCTACTATGTCCTGGCCAATGTTGGCTCCTTGCTCACATGGATCGCCATTGCCCTGTTTATCGCTCTGGGTCTAGATCCAGTGGTTCGATTCTTGGTTCGTAAGGGGCTCTCGCGGCCACTGGCTGTTGTGGCCACCATGGTGGGGTTGTTGCTAATTTTTGGCGGCTTCATGGCTTTGATCATCCCTACCTTGGTCAATCAAATCTCCACGTTCATTGCGCGGGCACCTGAGATAGTGGCCGATTTTTTGAACACACAGTGGGTGCAGGACATCGACACCCAGTACGCGCTCACCGAAAGAATTACCGAAGAGGTGGATCGTTTCTTTGGTGACTCGGGCGCCGTCACCAACGTTTTTGGTGGCGTTCTCGGCGTGTCGCAAACGGTCGCGCAATCCATGTTCGGTGTGCTGATCGTTTTGGTGTTGGCCATTTACTTCCTGGCGTCATTACCCGGCATGATGGGCTTCTCGTTGCGCCTTGCCCCACGTTCCAAGCGTGAACGCGTGACCGAATTGGCCGAACGCATTACTCGTTCGGTGGGTAACTACGTAATGGGTCAGGCCACCGTGGCGATACTCAATGCGCTGGTGGCACTGCTATTGATGACAATTCTGGGCGTCCCATTCACTGCCTTGCTGACCTTGCTCGTCGCGGTTCTAGCCTTCATCCCGTTGGTCGGTGGAGTGATCGCCGGCATTCTGGTCACCTTGGTGACTTTGTCACTGGGTTGGCAAACCGCGGTGATTTATGCGGTGTGCTACTTCGGCTACCTGCAGGTTGAAGCCTATTTCGTCTCCCCACGCATCATGCGTCGAGCCGTTGCGGTGCCAGGTGCCGTTGCGGTGATCTCCGTGATTGCGGGTGGAACTCTGGCGGGTGTGACCGGTGCGTTGATGGCTATCCCGGTGGCGGCCAGCGCCATGATCCTATTACGCGAAGTATTTATCGCACGACAGGACCGGCGTTAATCCTGACTTTCACCGCCGAGATGAAGTCCTAATAACGATATGAGCGGGTATCCCAGCAATGCGGATGCCAGTGTCGTCTGGCGTTGGCTGCGGCGTCATCACCAGACCAATGGTCCGCTCGCCACGCCACCAGATGCCCTACCCCAACGCCGATCTGTCGGTTACATCCCGGGCAAGTGTAAACCTTGCTGGCATTCATCGGTGAAATTTGGCGTACGTGCCATTGGCCGTCGGGCGCATCTTGCAGGCGAACCACACCAAAGCGGGCTTTCTGCAGCCAATCATCACTGCCAGCTTCATACTCTGATTCTTCGTTATAATTCCGCGCCTTGTTCACACGTGAGCTCTTAGGGCGGCGAGGTCGATTTGAACGAGGCATGTCATTAATCATGCCGTATCTCCCAGCTCTTTACGCAACCACCTAGTAAAGTGTGTGAGGTGCGTTTAGTGGTTGCAAAGTGTTCAGTAGATTATGAGGGCCGTCTTCGTGCCCACCTCCCGTTGGCGACTCGTCTGGTGATGGTCAAGGCCGACGGCTCGGTGCTCATTCACTCAGATGGTGGTAGTTACAAGCCATTAAACTGGATGAATCCCCCATTAACTCTTCACGAGATTGAACCCGATGAAGATGCAGCGGCTATGGGTGCAATCGCCACGTGGACCGTGTCCAGCGCGAAGACCGATGATAAGTTAACCATCAACTTCCATAGCTTCGAGCACGACTCGGCGCACATTCTTGGCACCGATCCAGGGCTGATCAAAGATGGCGTTGAGGCAGACCTGCAGCGATTGCTGGCCGAGCAAATTGAACTGCTCGGAGAGGGTCATAAGCTTATCCGGCGCGAATATATGACCCCGATTGGTCCGGTCGATATCCTTGCCCGCGATCATCAAGGCGCAACCGTGGCAGTCGAGCTTAAGCGCCGCGGCGACATTGACGGTGTTGAACAGCTAACTCGTTATCTCGAACTGCTCAATCGTGATCCCCTGCTACGCCCGGTGACCGGAATCTTTGCAGCCCAGCAGATTAAGCCACAGGCCCGCACCTTGGCAGAGGACCGCGGAATCCGTTGCCTCACTTTAGATTATGATGCCATGCGTGGTGTCGATGACTCGGCCGGTCGCCTGTTCTAATCTCCCTATCCCCTCAAGTTCGATTCACTGCTACTGTATTTTGCACCAACACCTGATTCTGGTGCTGCAATAGATCAGTATTCCGATTCAGGAGGAACTGTGGATCCGCTGACCGCTTCACTTATGGCCATTGGTAGCGGCTCTGCCGCAGGCCTTCGACCCTATTTCACTGTTTTGGCATTGGGGCTGGCCGGGCTTCTGATCCCTGATACCGCTCCCGATTGGCTGGCAACAACGGCCAACCAGATCCCCCAGAGCCTGTCTAACCCTTGGGTCCTAGGAATCTGTGCGGTGCTTGCCATTGGTGAAGCCGGCCTAGATAAGATCCCTTTTCTGAATCTGTCTATGGAAACCGTTTCCGTGTGGCTGCGCCCGATTTTCGGCGCCCTGGTGGGCGTAGGTCTAGGGGCCAATTCCAGTGTTGAAGTGGCGGTGCTCACCGGGCTGCTCGGAGGCGGTTCGGCCCTGAGCGTGAGCTTGGGCAAATCTTCGGTGACCGCGGCAAGCAATGTCGTCCTGGAACCGCTCACGCAGTGGGTGCGTAGCCTCATCGAGGATTTTGGTGCCCTCGTTCTTGTCTTTGCTGCAGTACTGCTACCGGTCCTCGCTGCGCTGCTAGGTATTCTCGCCATAGTCATTGGATTCTTGCTCTACCGCATGTTCCGGCGGGTCTACCGCTCGCTCAAGCAGAGTTTCGGCAACGTTGCACAAGGCCGACAGACTGCTCGCAACGTGCGTGAGGCACAGCCAGAGACCGTCCAGAGCCCTACAGCGATGCAAACCCTGCGACAACTCGCTGCACACCCCGAAAACGCTGACTAAACTGCCCCAAGTCGATTTGCAGAAATTCATTTGTCTTCAAGCCGGTGACTAGATGCAATCTCTCTTCTAAGCTGGGAACATGACTACAACGCGCTATGCACTTTTCGCCACCCTAGTTTCCGATGGACTTGAGGTGACTGACGGCGTGTTGGCCGTTGACGGTGACCGCATCAGATTCGCTGGAAACGTTGATGACTTCACCGCCCTGCCTGATTCGGCAGACTACGAGGTCCGCAAGCTCGACGCCGGGTCGATCATCATCCCAGGCCTTGTTGATTTGCACTGCCACGGCGCCATGGGTGCAGATTTCTCCGCCCCTGATCATGCAACCATCACCGATGCCCTTGAATTTTTACACCGTAGTGGAACCACAACGCTGCTCGCATCCTTAGTCACTGCCGAACCGGATGCCATGGTTGCCTCCGCGGAGATACTGGCGGAGTTTGCTGAAAGTGGCAAGATTGCTGGAATCCACGCTGAAGGCCCGTTCCTATCCTCTCAGCGTTGTGGCGCCCAAGACCCATTTTCACTTCGCGACCCGGATCCAGAGTTGGTCTCACAGTTGGTCGCTGCCAGCCGCGGTCAGTTGCGCACCATGACCTACGCACCAGAATTGCCAGGCAGTGAAGATCTCATCGAACAGCTCGTCTCCCACGGTGTAGTCCCTTCCCTGGGCCATACCAACGCCAGTGCCCAGGTGGCCGCCGATTCGCTGCGATTCGCCCGCGAAGAACTGCGTAGCGCTGGGGTGGATGGCTTCACCGAACGCCCCACTGTCACTCACCTGTTCAATGCCATGCCATCCCTGCACCACCGGGAACCGGGTCCGGTTGCCGCCTGCCTTGAGGAAGCCGCGAACCACAATGCCTTTGTGGAACTGATCGCTGACTCAGTGCATCTATCCCCCGATACAGTTCGGTTGGTATACCGCCTGGTGGGTGCGAACAATATTCTGCTCGTCAGCGACTCCATGGCTGCCACCGGCCTGCAAGATGGCGCCTATACGCTGGGTCCTCAAGACGTGAACGTGGTAGAAGGTCAGGCCCGGCTGGCAAAAGATGATTCATTGGCCGGTGGCACCAGTACCTTGCTTGAAATTCTTCAGCACACCGTGGCCGCCGGTGTTCCACTGGTGCAGGCAGTAACTTCTGCGACCAGCATTCCAGCCTCGCTCATCGGTCTGGCCGATGAAGTTGGGTCACTGCATTATGGATTTGCTGCGGACGCACTAATCTTAGATTCTCATCTGCAACTTGCCCAGAGCATCCGAAAGGGCGACTACCTCTAGGCAGATCCACTGATTGAGGATACGTGAAAGCCACCGTGAGCCTTGGTTCACGGTGGCTTCTTCGTATCAAGTTTTAGATCTGCCAGCTTCCGGCAATCGGCCCGGCTTCAAGCCATGCCGAAAAACCAGTGTAGTCACGATAGTCCATGGCTAGCAGTAGCTCTTCCCCGTTTCTGGTGAGCATCACGATAATAAATCCTGGCGGGATGCGTGAGGATTCATCATCGGTGGCTCGCCGGGTTCCGGAAATATCCAAACCCCGTCGGTTCAGTTGGAACCGTGGTACCGGCGAAACAGAGAAAAACCGCAACAGATCTATATGTCCGCCGCCGTAGCGGCCGATGACCATCATCCATTTGCCCTGAGGCGTTTGAATGGAGGCATCAAAGGTGCCCAGCGTGCGCCGCAATTGAATGCGGCGCACAGCCATGGCGCCAAAGAACATTGCAATGCCGATCAAGATCAGCAGAGCGATTAGAACTGGTGCGGTTATCTCAAACAATTCATCGCCTACGCTGCGGTACCAAGCACAGCGTTGTCAGCAACGATCACGACGCGGTCAGATTCAACGGAGAAGAATCCACCGTCAACCTGAACCGAGAAGCGTGACTCGGACACTGGATCGATTTCCAGGTCCCCAGCGGCAAGCACCGAAAGCATCGGAACGTGACCAGGCAATACGCCGATCTCGCCGTCTACCGAGCGAGCCTTGACCAGCTTCGCAGCGCCGGACCACACGAAGTGATCCGCCGCGACGATTTCGACCTGAAGCTCAGCCATAACTAGCTAGCCTTCTGGATTTCGGCCCACTGGCGCTCGACGTCGTCAAGACCGCCGATGTTAAAGAACGCCTGCTCTGCAATGTGGTCCAAGTCGCCATCGCAAATAGCCTTGAAGCCTTCGATGGTGTCCTTGATCGACACGGTCGAACCCTCAACACCGGTGAACTGCTTTGCGGTGTAGGTGTTCTGCGAAAGGAACTGCTGGATACGACGTGCGCGAGCAACGACGATCTTGTCCTCTTCGCCCAGTTCGTCGATACCCAGGATCGCGATGATGTCCTGCAGTTCCTTGTTCTTCTGCAGAATAGCCTTCACACGGATGGCAACATCGTAGTGAGCCTGGCCGATGTACTGCGGATCAAGGATGCGCGAGGTCGAAGTCAGCGGATCGATCGCTGGGTACAGACCACGCGACGCGATTTCACGCGACAGTTCGGTGGTTGCATCCAAGTGAGCGAAGGTTGCTGCTGGAGCCGGGTCAGTGTAGTCATCGGCCGGGACGTAAACAGCCTGCATCGAGGTGATCGAGCGGCCCTTAGTCGAGGTGATTCGTTCCTGAAGCAGACCCATTTCATCGGCCAAGTTCGGCTGGTAACCCACGGCGGAAGGCATACGGCCCAGTAGGGTCGACACCTCGGAACCGGCCTGGGTGAAGCGGAAGATGTTGTCGATGAACAGCAGCACGTCCTGGTTCTGAACATCGCGGAAGTATTCCGCCATGGTCAGTGCCGACAGTGCCACGCGCAGACGAGTTCCAGGTGGCTCATCCATCTGACCGAACACCAAGGCGGTGTCCTTCAGAACGTTAGCCTCATCCATTTCGACCCAAAGGTCGTTACCCTCACGGGTACGCTCGCCAACACCAGCGAATACCGAAGTACCACCGAAGTTACGTGCAACACGGGTGATCATTTCCTGGATCAGAACGGTCTTGCCAACGCCAGCGCCGCCGAACAGGCCGATCTTTCCACCCTTGATGTATGGGGTGAGAAGGTCGATCGACTTGATGCCGGTTTCCAGCATTTCGGTCGAGCCTTCAAGTTCGGAGAACTTAGGTGGCTGACGGTGGATTGGCCAACGCTCGGTGACCTGAATCTCCGAGTTATCAACGTCCAGGGCGTCGCCCAATACGTTGAAGATGTGGCCCTTAACGCCGTCGCCTACTGGGACGGAGATAGCAGCGCCGGTGTCGGTCACGGAGGTACCGCGGACCAGGCCGTCGGTGGCCTGAAGCGATACCGCACGAACTAGGCCTTCACCGAGGTGCTGGCTGGTTTCGAAGGTGATCTTCTTGGTTTCGCCGTTGAGGGTCAGCTCAGCGGTCAGTGCGTTGTAGATAGCAGGCAGTGCGTCGGCTGGGAACTCGACGTCCACGACCGGGCCAGTCACGCGCGCGATGCGACCGATGGCCCCTGCGGTAACCTGCTCGTTGAGTTGGGCAGTCATCTTTCTCACTTCTTGTCTGGTCGGAACTAGGGGGAATTAGCTGTTCAGCGCGTCTGCGCCGGCAATAATTTCCGATAGCTCCTGGGTGATTTCAGCCTGACGGGCATTGTTGAGCAATCGTGTGTACTTCTTGATCAGTTCGCCGGCGTTGTCGCCTGCAGCCTTCATCGCGCGCTGACGTGCAGCAAGCTCCGAGGCTGCGGACTGCAGCTGGGCGTTGAACAAGCGGGACTCGATGTAGCGTGGAAGCAGTGCGTCAAGCACTTCTTCCGCCGATGGCTCAAACTCGTACAGTGGCAAAAGCTCGTCGGTTGGAGTCTCGGATTCATCCTCGACAACCTCCAACGGCAACAGACGGATGACCGTCGGTTCCTGCGTGACCATCGACTTGAACTGGGTGTAAACGACGTGAATTTCTTCTACGCCACCCTCTTCATAATCGGTGTCGAAGTCCTCTAGGAGAACGTCACGCAGCTCGCGTGCGGTTTCGAAACGCGGAGAATCAGTTTCTCCGGTCCACACTCGTGCGTACTCTCGTGAACGGAAATCAAAGTAAGCCTGAGCCTTACGGCCGACCAAGTAGGTCTTGACTTCTTTGCCTTCTTCACGCAGGAGTTCCACAAGGTGCTCTGCCTGCTTCAGAACGCTGGCGGAGTAGGACCCGGCAAGTCCTCGGTCCGAGGTCATCACCAAGACCGCGGCGCGGCGTACCTGCGCCGGCTCGGTGGTCAGTGGATGCTCGACATCGGCCTGGGACGAGACGGCGGTTACTGCACGGGTAATCGCATTGGCGTATGGCAGTGATGCCGCGACACGCGTACGTGCCTTACCAATGCGGGATGCAGCGATCAGTTCCATCGCCTTGAAGATCTTGCGCATCGACTTGGTCGATCCGATCTTCTGGCGGTAGACCCGAATCTGGGCTCCCATGTGTGTCCTTTCCTTATCCCCTGTGCTGTTGTTGCGGCGCCGTTACCGGCGCCGCAACTTCAGCACAAGAAAATTGTCAGCGCTTCTGCTTGACGATCTGTTCCTGGTCAACGGACTCGGCGTTCAGAGCGTCATGCTCCTCGTGGCCAGCGGCAACCAGCTGGTCGCTGCCTGCACCGAAGAAGCCAGCCTTGAAGTCGGTGATACCGGACTTCATAGCTTCCAGGGTCTCGTTCTCCAACTTGCCGGTCTGGCCGATAACGGTCAGCACGTCGGTGCGGTGACGCAGGTAGTCAATGAACTCAGCTTCGAAACGGCGTACGTCCTCAACTGGAACATCGTCCAGGTAACCGTTGGTGCCGGCCCAGATCGAAACGACCTGATCCTCAACGGCGTAAGGGGTGTACTGACCCTGCTTAAGCAGTTCCATCAGGCGTGCACCACGGGTCAGCTGCTGCTTGGAAGCGGCATCCAGATCCGAAGCGAACATGGCGAATGCCTGCATGTCGCGGTACTGAGCCAATTCAAGCTTCAAAGTACCGGAGACCTTCTTCATTGCCTTGACCTGTGCCGAACCACCAACGCGGGATACCGAGATACCCACGTCGACAGCTGGACGCTGGTTAGCGTTGAACAGGTCCGACTGCAAGAAGATCTGACCGTCGGTGATCGAGATCACGTTGGTCGGGATGAACGCGCCCACGTCGTTTGCCTTGGTTTCGATGATTGGAAGACCAGTCATCGAACCTGCACCCAGCTCGTCGGACAGCTTGGCACAACGCTCAAGCAGACGGGAGTGTAGGTAGAAAACGTCGCCCGGGTATGCTTCGCGTCCTGGTGGACGGCGCAGCAACAGCGACACGGCGCGGTAAGCTTCAGCCTGCTTGGACAGATCATCAAAGACGATCAGTACGTGCTTGCCACCGTACATCCAGTGCTGGCCGATGGCCGAGCCTGCGTATGGTGCGAGGTACTTGAAGCCCGCTGGATCAGATGCTGGGGAAGCCACGATGGTGGTGTATTCCAGGGCACCCTGCTCTTCGAGGGTCTGGCGTACGGCAGCGATGGTCGATGCCTTCTGGCCGATTGCCACGTAGATGCAACGAACCTGCTTGGTTTCATCACCGGTTGCCCAGTTATCGCGCTGGTTCAAGATGGTGTCAACCGCGATCGCGGTCTTACCGGTCTGGCGGTCACCAATGATCAGCTGACGCTGGCCACGGCCGATCGGGATCATGGCGTCGATAGCCTTCAGACCGGTCTGCATTGGTTCGTGAACGCTCTTGCGCTGGGTAACGCCTGGTGCCTGAAGTTCCAGTGCACGACGTCCCTCGGCCTCGATTGGGCCAAGGTTATCCAGTGGTTCACCCAGTGGGTCAACAACGCGACCTAGGTAACCGTCGCCGACTGGAACCGAAAGGATCTCGCCGGTGCGCTCTACCTTCTGGCCGTCTTCGATGCCGGTGAAGTCACCAAGCACAACGACACCGATTTCACGGGTATCGAGGTTCTGGGCCAGGCCCAGGGTGCCATCTTCGAACTTCAGCAACTCGTTGGCCATGACGGAAGGAAGACCTTCCACCTTGGCGATGCCGTCGCTCGCGGCGACGACGCGTCCCACCTCGGTGCGCTCTGCCTTACCCGGTTCGTAGGAAGATGCGAACTCGTTTAGGGCATTGCGGACGTCGTTGGCATTGATGGTCAAATCGGCCATCTGCAGTCCCTGCTCTCCTAAATTGTGATCCACCCTCAAGAACGGTGGATCGATGTGAATGAAGTCTGTGTTGGTCCCGGAAAGCCGGAACCTCTGCCAGGAGTTAGCCTCCTGGCAAAAGTTCTAGCCAACCAGTGTGCGGCGCAATTCGGCCACACGTGATGCCACGGAAGCGTCGACTACTTCGTCGCCAACCTTGACTACCAGTCCACCGACAATCGATGGGTCGATAGTGGAGTTGAGCTTAAGCTGACGACCGTATAGCTTGTTCAGGCTGGTCTGCAGACGCGAACGCTGCAGTTCCGAAAGCTCTACAGAGCTGGTCACCGAAGCGATCCAACGCTGCTGGCGCTTGGCCACAAGCTCTACGAAACTTTCAACCAGCGTTGCAGGCTTCAAACCACGTGGGTTTGAAACAGCCTGAGCGATCAAAACCTGCGAGGTCTGCGACGCGGTAGGCACAAGCTTCAGCGCAAGATTGCGCTTAGCTTCAACTGGGGCCTGTGCATCATCCAACGCACGCTGTAGCTCGTGGTTACCACGCACTACCTCGATGAAGGAGAACAGATCCTGCTCCAGCTTGTTCAGTCCTGAAGCGCCGTTGTTCTGTTCAGCCACTGCGGTCACCGCAGTCACTGCCAGCGTTTCCAGCGCATCGCTAATGTCGCGTTCCGAGCTCCAGCGGGTTGAAGCCAACTGAGCGACGGTTTCCTCGGCAGTAGCCGAAACCTTACCGCGCAACAGCTGAGCCAAAAGGCTTGCCTTTTCGGCATCTTCACGGGCAGGATCAGTCAATGCTCGGCGAAGACCGGCATTTGCATCCAGTACTTCCAGGACCGCGAACAGTTCCTTTGGCAACTCAATAGATGCCAGTGCCAACTTGGGTTCCAAGAACTCCAAGGCCTTTGCCAATGACTCGCTCGATACACTTGCCATTAGTTCGATGCACCTGCGCTCTGCTGAGATTCCAGATCATTCAGGAAGCGATCAACCACGTGCTGTGCACGGGCGTCGTCCTTCAGAGCTTCGTCAACGATCTTGCTTGCAAGCTCGGTGGCCAAGGTGCCCACGTCGGTGCGAAGCGATGCCTGAGCAGCTACGCGCTCAGCCTGGATCTGACGCTGAGCCTGCTCGCTGATGCGAGTAGCCTCGTCGGTTGCTTTGGTCTTCAGATCTTCAAGGATCTGAGCGCCTTCGCTGCGAGCTTCCTCGCGGATGCGGTTCGCTTCGGTGCGTGCTTCTAGAAGCTGAGCCTTGTACTGTGCCAAGGTCTCCTCTGCTTCCTTCTGCGCTGCTTCGGCCTTCTCCAGGCCACCCTCGATCGCGGTAACGCGATCTTCATAAGCCTGCTCGAACTTCGGAGCAATCACCTTGATGACGATGAACAGGAGCACCGCGAAGCCAACGCCTGTGGCGAGAATTTCCCACGGGTTAGGCAGCAGCGGATTGACCGATTCTTCCGCAGCGAGGATGAAGTCAGTGCTATTCATTCTCACCATTCCTTATCTAATAGTTTCCACTTGTGTGTATGCCTCGCGATAGTGGCGAGGCCACTACAGCCGGGAAGGACTTACTTGATAACGAAGGCGAAAACCAGGCCAAGGATGGCCAGTGCTTCAGCAAGTGCGAAGCCAAGCATTGCGATTGGCTGCAGGATGCGCTGTGCTTCTGGCTGACGTGCAACACCATTGATGTAAGCAGCGAAGATCAAGCCCACGCCGATAGCCGAACCAATTGCTGCCAGACCGTAACCGATCATGTTCAGGGAGCCGCTCATGCGATTTTTCCTTTCAAGATACCGTGCTTCTTAGCCGGTAGGTTGTGGAGGTTTTCCTTGAAGGTCCAAGGAAGAACTTTTGGGATTTAGTAAATAAGAAATGGCCTAGTGGGCGTCAGCTTCAATTGCACCCTGGATGTAGATCGCGGTCAGCAGCGTAAAGACAAACGCCTGCAGAACCATGATCAACAATTCAAGGAAGTACATTGCTACGTAACCGACGATTACCAGAACACCAACACCATTCAGTGCCAGCTGGTCCTGGACGACGATCAGGTAACGAGCACCTGAGGCTGCCAGCATCACAATGATATGGCCTGCCAGCATCGTTGCCATCAAACGCAGCGAGTGCGTCAGCGGGCGAACGATGAAGTTAGAAATGATTTCCAAAGGCACCAGCAGGATCAACATCACTGGGCTGACACCTGGTGGGGTGACTGCCAACTTGAAGTAACGGATACCGTGGTTCTTCAGACCTACAGCAATCCAGGTGCCGTAGATGATGATGGCCATCGCGTATGCAGAACCAGCGTGTGAGAACGATGGAAGCTGCAGGAACGGAATCGCACCGAAGAGGTTGTTGAGCAGTACGAAGAAGAAAGTCGCGAACAGCAGCGGAATCCATGGGCGGAAGTTCTTCTCGCCGATGATGTCGCGGCCGATGCCGTTACGCACAAAGGCGTAACCGGACTCAGCGAGGTACTGCATCTTGCCTGGAACCAATTTCGGGTTCTTGATGGCCGTGGTGAAGAACCAAGAGATAAGCACAACCGACAAAGCGATCATGAGCATCTGCTTGCCGAAACCAGTACCGTACTCAGCTGCCCAAGGGAAAATCTCAGGTAGGTGGGTATCATGCACGGTTGGCGGGATAAAGCCGCCTTCTTCGGAGGCCATTGGGAGCGCAAACGCGAACAACGCGCTGTCCTCTCTGCAGTAACGGTCACGGGCAAAAGGCGGTGACTGGCGGAAACTGCCTCTCACCGTGTGAAGAAAAGATCAAACGGGATCTCATCACAGCCGTTGCCAGAGGCATCAACCCTGATGAGGCGCCATCAGCAGGTTTCCCTGCGAAAGCATTTAGTATCCAGCCTTACGCTTTAATGCGCTCAGCTAAAAATGACCCGTAGTAAGCTTATCAAACTCACAGCATTCCTTGAGACATATCGCCTTCGGGAAATCTCTAGTCCTCGTTGTAGATAGCAAGACGAGCCTTCATGAAAGCTCGCACTTCACCAATCTGCCAGGCAACGAGTGAGATTGCTGCTGCAAGAACGAATCCCTGTCGGTTGACCCATTCGGGCAAACCCAGGTTCAACAACACGAAGGCGATACCAAAAACCTTGATGACATATGCGCCCAAAAACGCGGGCATAGCCCACGTGCGGCGAATTCGTCCCGCTGCTTCGGCGATCAAGATGCCTATAGCAAAAAAGCTAATGACTATCCCTGCCGCCAATGCGCCCGACTGCGCGTATCGAAGATCTGCAACCAACCACGAAATCAGGAAAAATGCGGCGGTGGCAATCAGCGAATACACCAGTGACAAAGCCAGAATCGGCAACCAGATGGACTTCTCAGCTGACGAAACACTGATGCGGGCAGAACCAGAAGTCATGTCCGCAACCTTTCTTCGTCAAATTCGAGGAACCATCATGCACCAACGATGCTGATGAAACTTGAAACTTCCGCTCACCCAAAAAGAGCGTCCGGAAGAAGATCCATTCTGAATTCTACACGAGATAGAAAGCCCTTGCTTGCGGGTTACATGGCCAACCGGCCAGGATCAGGCCTTGCCTAGACGCTTGCGTAATGCAACAAATCTGCGCAAGACCAGGGGCCACCAGGTGCCAACCGCAGCGGCAAGGAAGAGTAGCAAGGCTACAGGCGCCACGAGCACCACTGGAATGAAGGCAACGGACACCACCGATACGGCAATTACGGCCGCCCAAATGTAGAGCAAGATCACTGCACGGCGCACCGAATGGCCCTGAGCCAACATGCGATGGTGAATGTGTTTGGAGTCCGGGGAAAAGGGTGAGCGTTTGTTAGCCAGCCTGCGGAACACCGAGAGTACAAGGTCTAGTACTGGTAGGAAGACGATAACCATCGGCAAAACCACTGGCATATAGGCGGGAATGTTGCGGAAGCGCTGTGCTTCAAGTCCACGCACGTCACCAGTGACCGCGATGGCAGCTACCGAGAGAATCAACCCGATGGTCAGCACCCCGGTCTCCCCCATGAAGATATTCGCGGGGTTGAAGTTATGCGGCAAGAATCCTAAGCACGCCCCCAAGAGCAAGGCACATAACAACGCGCCGACATTCGCGTAGTCATCGGCGCTGACGTGGGTGGCCAGCACGTAGGAATAAACAAAGAACGTTGCCGCACCTATGGCGGCAAGGCCCGCAGCCAATCCGTCCAGTCCGTCAGAGAAATTGATGGCATTCATCGTAAGTACAACCAAAAAGACTGTCAGTACAATCTGTAGCCATTGTTCGTGGATCTGCCATGACCCCACTGGGAGCGACTGAATCAATACCCCATGGGTGGCCATGATGAAACCGACGAGAATTTGCCCTAGCAGCTTGATCCACCACCGTAGGTCAAACATGTCATCGGCCAGGCCGAGGATCAAAATGACCAGTAATGCAAAACTGAGGCCTTGCGGCACGCTGCCGCTAAAAACTCCCCTGAAGAAGTGGAAGTTCCCGGCGAACCATAAACCCATGCTGAAGGCAGCGATGATTGCCACCCCGCCGAATTTCACAATTGGCACCTGATGCTGATCGCGATCACGCAACAGCTGGTTGCTGGTAAACCGGTGCCCTACCGAGCGCACAATGGGAGTCAGCACATAGGAAGAGGTGAAGCTAAAGGCGATCAGCAGTAGGTATATTCTCATGCGTCCTGGCCCGGGGCATCCTGTCCCAAGTCGAGCACTTCAGGAACAACAACGCGCAACTCCTGAATGGAAATAGCGCCGGCACGGACAACCTTCAAAAATTCACCGGTGCAGTCGATAATGGTGGACGGTGCCACGTCGTCTCCGATTTCGCCGCGTGACCCGCCATCTAGGTAGACATCTACCGATTCACCGAGTTGTTCTAGGGCGGAGTCAACATCCAAGGCGGCTGGTTGCCCAGTACGGTTCGCCGAAGACACAGCCAACGGACCAGTTTCTCGCAACAGTTCCAATGCGGTGTCATCGTTGGGCACACGCAGACCAACCGTTCCGCGGGTCTCCCCCAAATCCCAGGTCAATGAAGGCTGGGCCTGCAAGATCAGGGTGAGTCCACCAGGCCAGAATGCCTCAGCCAGCTTGCGCGCTGCATCTGGAATATCACGGGCCAGCCCGTCCATGGTGGCGCTCTGGGCAATCAGTACTGGCGGGGGCATCGTGCGTCCACGACCCTTCGCAGCCAAGAGCATCGCTACACCCTGCGGGCTAAAAGCATCAGCACCGATTCCATACACGGTGTCCGTAGGCAAGACGATGCATCGCTTCTGGGCCAAGGCGGTTTTCGCCGCAGCAATGCCTTCGGCGTGTTCTTGCTCGTTGCTTACCAAAAATCTTGTGCTCACGGGATCATTCTTTCATGCACTTAGCGTGCTCGGTGGTACTACTTAACGGTGTGGTGCGTATCCACAGGTTGCGCGGGCTCGCCCGGTGAGGTCCTCATGTCCGGTAACCTCGACGAATCCGGCGTCGCTGAGCATCGCAGCGGCGGCATCTTTCTGCACCTCTGCATGCTCCATGACAAAAAATCCACCAGGACGCAGGAGCTTCATCGCCTGTTCGGTGATGGCCCGAGGGATTTGCAGACCGTCCTGACCCAATCCATACAGCGCCATTTCCGGGTCGTAGTCGCGAACCTCAACTTCTCGCGGAATCGCATTCGGTGGGATGTAGGGAGGATTTGAAACCACCAAATCCATGGTGCCCTCCAGCTGAATGGGAAGTTTGGTGGCGTCCTGATGCAGCACCGTCACCTGATGTGCCTGCGCGTTGGCTCGGGTGTACTGAATCGCGTCATCGGAGAGCTCAACGGCCCAGACTTTTGAACCAGGGATTTCGCTAGCCAACGCGGCCGCGATGGCTCCAGAACCCGAGCACAAGTCAATGCACTGTGGTGTCCTAAGACCCTGTTGCGCCACAAAATCCAGCCCCAACTGAACTACAGATTCAGTTTCCGGACGAGGGGTAAAGACCCCCGGTCCGACCTTCAGTTCCAAATATCGGAAATGGGCTACACCAGTTAAATGCTGCAACGGCACACGGGTTCGCCGTGCAGCCACCAATTCGGTGAATTCTTCACGGGCTCCAGTCTCGAATTCTTCGCCACGCAGCTCGCGGAGTTTAAGTTCGGAACGATTGATGCCCAAAACGTGGCAGAGCAGTAGGTCGACGTCGACGCCGGGGCTTGGTACCCCGGCGTCGGCCAATGCCGCAATCGCCTGACGACGTACGACAGATAGTTCTTCCAATTCTGTTCTTACTCGCCCAGCGCTGCCAAGCGCTCTTCCTCATCCATCTGAATGCAGGATTCGATAACCGGCTGCAGTTCGCCGCCCATTACTGCGTCAAGGTTGTAGGCCTTGTACCCGGTGCGGTGATCAGCAATGCGGTTTTCTGGGTAGTTGTAGGTACGAATACGCTCGGAACGATCCATAGTGCGGATCTGGCTGGCACGCACTGCCGAGTTTTCCTCGTCAATGATCTGCTGCTGGTGAGCCAATAAACGCGAACGCAAGACGCGCATCGCGGCTTCACGGTTCTGGATCTGTGACTTTTCGTTCTGCATGGCCACCACGATGCCGGTAGGCAGGTGGGTAATGCGAACGGCGGAGTCAGTGGTGTTCACCGACTGACCACCAGGACCCGAAGAACGGTACACATCGATCTTCAGATCGTTCTGGTGGATATCAACTTCTTCTGGCTCATCAACTTCTGGCAATACCAGTACGCCGGCGGCCGAAGTGTGAATACGGCCCTGGGACTCGGTCACTGGCACACGCTGCACGCGGTGTACGCCACCTTCGAACTTCAGCTGGGCGTATACGCCTTCTGCTGGATCGTTGGACTTGCCCTTGATCGCCACCTGGGCATCTTTGTAACCGCCAAGGTCGGACTCGTTATAGGAGATCATTTCGACCTTCCAGCCCTTGTGCTCCGCGTAACGGGTGTACATGCGCAAGAGGTCGGCGGCGAACAGTGCTGCCTCATCGCCACCTTCACCACCCTTAACTTCGAGGATGACGTCACGGGCATCATTCTCGTCGCGTGGGATCAACAGACGGCGTAGCTTTTCTTCCAGCTCAGGCATCGCTGCGGTGAGGGTTTGCACCTCTTCTGCAAAATCTGGATCTTCGTCAGCCATTTCCTTGGCTGCTTCCAGATCTTCGGTGGCGCTGTGCCAGCGGTTGTAGGCCTCAACGATGCCGTTGAGCTGTGCGGAACGGCGGCCGAGCTTGCGGGCCAGCGATTGGTCGGCGTACACCGCCGGATCCGAGAGCTGCGCCTGGATCTGGGCATGCTCTTCTAGTAGCGTCTTGACGGATTCGAACATGGTGATGTGCTTTCCTTGTCGGCGGTGCCCGCGCAGTGAGACCAAAGGGCCTAACGGGCTGCTGAGATTAAATTCTAGTGGGTCAAACTCTCACTACGCGCCGATGGCGTCCAGCCAGCAGCCCGAGGTGGGCATACTGGCTGGACGCCATGGCGGGTAGAGCAACTAATCCTTGTTTGGGGTGGTCTTGTTGACCAGCATCAAGAATTCCGCGTTGGATTCGGTTTCGCGAATCTTTCCGGTGAGCACTTCCAGAGCCTGCTGTGGATCAATGCCCGAAAGCATACGACGCAGACGCCACATGATGCGCACCTCTTCGGCACTCATCAGCTGCTCTTCACGGCGGGTGGAAGAAGCGTTAACATCAACGGCTGGGAAGATGCGCTTCTCGGCCAGCTGACGTGAGAGGCGAAGCTCCATGTTGCCGGTGCCCTTGAATTCTTCGAAGATGACCTCGTCCATCTTGGACCCGGTCTCCACCAGTGCGGTGGCAAGGATGGTCAGCGAGCCACCGTTTTCGATGTTGCGGGCAGCACCGAAGAAACGCTTTGGTGGGTACAGTGCAGCCGAGTCGACACCACCTGAGAGGATGCGACCCGAAGCTGGGGCTGCCAGGTTGTAGGCACGACCCAGGCGAGTCATCGAGTCCAGCAGAACGACAACATCCATGCCCATTTCCACCAGGCGCTTGGCGCGCTCGATAGCGAGTTCAGCCACGGTGGTGTGGTCATCGGCTGGGCGGTCGAAGGTCGAAGCAATAACTTCGCCCTTGACGGTGCGCTGCATATCGGTAACTTCTTCGGGACGCTCATCAACCAGAACCATCATCAGGTGGACTTCTGGGTTGTTGGTGGTAATCGCGTTGGCAATAGCCTGAAGGATCAGGGTCTTACCGGCCTTAGGAGGCGAAACGATCAGACCGCGCTGGCCCTTACCGATGGGCGAAACCAGATCGATAACACGTGGGCCGACCAGTTTTGGATCGGTTTCTAGGCGCAGGCGCTCGGTTGGGTACAGCGGTACCAGCTTGTTGAACTCAACACGTTCACGGTTATCTTCTGGCTTCTTGCCGTTGACCGAAGTCAGCTGCACCAGGGCATTGAACTTCTGGCGTGGGTTCGGGGTCTCGCCCTCGCGTGGCTGGCGGATCGCACCAACGATGGCGTCGCCCTTGCGCAGGTTGTACTTCTTGACCTGACCCAGGGTGACGTAGACGTCGCTTGGGCCGGGCAGGTAGCCGGAGGTACGAACAAAGGCGTAGTTCTCCAGTACGTCCAAGATGCCGGCGATCGGCAATACGACGTCGTCTTCGCTCAGCTGTGGCTCGTCGTCATCACGGCGGTTGCGGCGGTTGCGGTTATTACGATCGTTGCGGTCGTTGTTGCGTTCGCGACGGTTATTGCGATCATTACGATCATTGTTGCGCTCACGGCGGTTGCCACGATCATTACGATCGTTGCGATCCTCGTTCTCGTTCTCGCCGGAGTCGTTGCGATCGTTGTTGCGATCGTTGTTGCGGTCGTTACGATCGTTGTTGCGGTCGTTACGATCGTTGTTGCGCTCGCGGCGGTTGCCACGTTCACGACGCTCTTCGCGACCCTCGGAGTTATTCTCCGACTCGGCTGCCTCATTGCGCTCGTTGCGGTCATTACGATCGTTGTTGCGCTCGCGGCGGTTGCCACGTTCACGACGCTCTTCGCGGCCCTCGGTGTTATTCTCCGACTCGGCTGCCTCGGTGCGCTCGTTACGGTCGTTGTTGCGCTCGCGACGGTTGTTGCGATCACGGCGATTGTTATTACGCTCACGACGCTCTTCGCGTGCATCGGTGTTGTTCTCGGTGGCTTCTGCCTTTGGCTCTGCCTCCAGAGCTACTGGCTGCTCAGCGTTTGCTTCGGCCTTGGCCTTGGAGTTGCGGCGCTGGCGTGGGGCCTTCTGCTCTACCGGTGCTGCCTCGGCCGGTTCTGCAACTGCTGGTGCTTCAGCACTTTGAGCTGGCGCTTGAGCAGCTGGGGCCTTACCGGAGTCGGTCACGCGACGCGATGGACGACGAGTGCGTGCTGGCTTCTGCGCTGGTTCAGCGTCGCTGGCAGGCTGAGCAACCGGCTGTTCAGCAGGTGCTTCTTCAGCTTCTGCTGCCGGAGCGCTCTTTGGTGCACGGCGGGAGCGAGCCTTGGTTTCGGTTGGTGCGGCATCGGTGGCTGGTGCCGTTGCGGTTTCAGCCTTTGCTGATTTTGCTTCCTTTGCGGCAACGGAGCCGCCGCGCTGATGATCGCCGATGGCCTTAACCAGATCAGCCTTGCGCATCCGCGATCCGCCGGTAATTCCCAGCTGCGAAGCCAACTGCTGAAGCTGGGTCATCTTCAAAGAGGCCAGACCGGCGCTCTTGTTTTCGGAAGTCTTGGTGTCCACGCCTTCGTTGAGGCTCGTGGTTTCGGTCACGAAAGTTCCTTCTGACTCGTAGGATGGGCCGCTTCAAGGCAGGCCCACTATGCCGTAAATGATGTGTTGTAGCCGAAGAATTCATGGCTACCGCACCTTCCGCCGAGCGTGCCCAGAAACCAGGTCACTAAACTGCGGTGGAATATATAAGAGGTCTGATATCTCGACGGCACGAGGCTGTGCATAAGTGTGGGATATCAAAATTGCTGTGAACGGCAGGAAGATCCGGAACGGCTGGACGAACAATGTGGGGTTCAAGAACCGAACTTGTCCGTATCAACACTGGCCAAAAGAGATTTGAACCGTGCTAGGACCCAACAGTTCTTGCCTGCCCTAGTGTTACAGCACTTCTACTGTAACACCGTTGGTAGCAAGCTGAGGAACTTCTGCACGCCACGACACTGTAGATTCCGCAGAAAACTCTTGGATCATCGCCAGGGCCTGCTCCACCTGTTCTTGGCCGGAGACCAAAATTAGTACCGTGGGACCTGCACCTGAGACCACAGCTGCCAGTCCGGCCTCACGCAAGGTGGTGATCAACGACGCACTTTCAGGCATCGCCGCGGCGCGGTAATCCTGATGCAGGTAGTCCTTGGTGCCGGCCAACAAGACCGAAGGATCGTTACTCAGCGCATGAATCAGCAAGGCCGCGCTGGCACTATTGGCAGCCGCGATACTGTGTTCAACCTGCGCTGGCAGTGCACCGCGGGCAACTTCGGTGGACAAACCGTTGGAAGGAATCGCCAGCACTGCCTGAAGATCGCTATGCAGTGGTACCTGTACCGAATCAAAACTGCCATCGGTTTTGGTCGAGGAAATGCTCAAGCCACCAAAGACCGCCGGGGCCACATTATCCGGATGTCCTTCCCACGCGGCGGCCGCCTGAAAAATACCTTCTGTTCCACAACGCGCACCCACTGGCAAGAGTGCATCGGCCGCAGCATAGGCGGCAACAATTGCCGCGGCTGAGGATCCCATGCCGCGAGCGTGAGGAATGTTGTTCTCGGCTTCTAGCTGAACACCGACCGGCTCAAAACCTGCCTGCCTCCAGTAATGGTGCATCTCTTTGATGATCAGATGCGATTCGTCCTTAGGCAGCTCATCGGCGCCGTCCCCAGTAATTTCAACCCTGCTGAGTGCAGCTGTCCGCACCACCAGACGGTCCCGGTATTCCAGGGCCAGACCCAGTGAGTCGAAGCCTGGGCCAAGGTTGGCGGAGGTGGCAGGTGGGCAAACGATCAGGTGTTGTCCCAAGGCGATCTGCTGCGTCATGGTTCCTTCAGTGTCGAAACAGGAATAAAGAAAATGGACAATGGCCCGCCACCCCCGGTCAGGCATCCGAACTGGAAAACCTGCCAAGGCGCGACGGGCCAGGATCAGCCGGTGAATCACCGGCAACGGTTCTAGGCCAGGCCCAGTGCGCCAGCTACCTCAACAACGTCGAAGCCGACCTTCTTGGGAGTGACAGCTGAACCATCAGCCTGTTTCAGGGCCCAGTCCGGATCTTTCAGGCCATGGCCGGTGACGGTGATGACAATTTTCTTGCCGGTTGGAGCATTGCCAGCGGCGTGGTGCTTGAGCAACCCGGCAACGCCGGCGGCCGAGGCAGGCTCCACAAAAACACCTTCGCGGCTTGAGAGCCAACGGTGTGCTTCCAAGATCTGCTCGTCGGAAACCGAATCGATCTGTCCGCCGGACTCATCGCGTGCTGCTTCAGCTTGCTCCCATGATGCAGGGTTGCCGATACGGATCGCGGTGGCGATGGTATCTGGTTCGGTGATCGGATGGCCGGCCACGATCGGAGCGGCCCCTTCAGCCTGGAAGCCCCACATGATCGGAGTCTTGGTGGCTACCGGCTCAAGGACCTTGCCTGCTTCGTTGGTGAACTGCGAGGAGTACTCCTTGTAGCCCTTCCAGTACGCGGTGATATTTCCCGCGTTGCCCACTGGCAGCATGTGGTAATCCGGGGCGTCACCCAAGAAGTCAACGACCTCAAACGCACCGGTCTTCTGCCCCTGGATACGGGCCGGGTTTACCGAGTTCACGAGGAAGACCGGGTAGTTTTCCGAGAGCTTGCGCGCGACCTCAAGGCAGTTATCAAAGTTGCCGTCGATCTGGATAATGTCAGCACCGTGGGCGATCGCTTGGGAGAGCTTACCCATGGAAATCTTGCCGTCCGGAACCAATACCGCACACTTCAGGCCTGCCTGGGTGGCGTAGGCGGCGGCCGAAGCCGAGGTGTTACCGGTGGAAGCACAAACCACTGCCTTCGCGCCGGCGGCTACCGCGGCGGTCATCGCCATGGTCATACCGCGGTCTTTAAAAGACCCGGTGGGGTTCATGCCTTCAACCTTGAGGTACACCTCGTTGCCGGTGTGTGCCGACAGGGCTGGGGCGTACACCAAAGGGGTGCCACCTTCGCCCAGGGTGATGACCTTGGTGTTTTCATCTACTGGTAGACGATCGGCATATTCGCGGATTACCCCGCGCCACTGGTGAGCCACGTTAGTTTCCTTCAACTCGCATAACGGATAGTACACTGTGCACAGCGTCCAAAGCCTTCAGGGCTTCGACGGTGCTAGCCAGGGCTGATTCGGTGCCCTGGTGGGTGAGGATGCGCAGCTGCGCACCGGAATGTTCGTCGCCCTGCTGGCTCATCGACTCGATCGAAACCCCATGCTCACCAAAGACGGTGGCGATGGATGCCAGTACCCCAGACTGGTCCTTGACCGACAGGCCGATCCAGTAACGGGTGGTGATCGCGTCAAAGTCGAGCATTTGTGGGCTGCGCTGGATGGAACCGTGTGGCAAAGGTGCGCCAGCAGCAATCTGTCGGGCCACGGCCACAACATCGCCCATCACGGCACTAGCGGTGGCGTTGCCACCAGCTCCAGCACCGTAGAACATAAGGTCGCCGGCGTTTTCTGCTTCAACGAAGACTGCATTAAAGGCACCACGGACGGTGGCCAGCGGGTGGCTGCGGCGGATCAGTGCCGGGTAAACGCGCACCGAGATTCCAGCCTCGCTCTGCTCTGCGATAGCCAAGAGCTTGATCACATAACCGGCAGCCGCGGCAGCAGCTACATCTTCTGCGCTGACCTCGGTGATGCCTTGGGTAGAAACTTGCTCCGAAGAAACAGTGGTGTGGAATGCCAGCGAAGCCAAGATGGCAGCCTTGGCCGCCGCGTCATGTCCGCCTACGTCGGCGGTGGGGTCGGCCTCCGCGTAGCCCAGCGCTTGGGCTTCGGCGAGAACATCGTCGAAGGCTGCGCCGGTGGAATCCATGGCGTCCAGGATGAAGTTGGTGGTGCCGTTGACGATGCCCATGACCTTGGTGATGTGATCCCCGGCCAGCGAGTCAGCGATCGGACGCAAGATTGGAATTGCCCCGGCCACTGCGGCTTCGTAGCGCAATTGCGCGCCAGAAGAGGCGGCAACGTCGTTCAGCTCGGCACCCTGAAGCGCGATCAACGCCTTGTTACCGGTAATCACGCTGGCGCCCTTGGACAGGGCCGCAGCGATGTACTGGCCTGCGGGATCCAGGCCGCCGAGCAATTCGATGACCACATCGGCCTGCTCGATCAGTTTCAACGCGTCGGTGGTGAAAAGCTCTTGAGGCAAGTCAACGTCGCGCTTGGTCTCCAGATTGCGCACGGCAATACCGATCAGCTGCAGACCGGCACCGGAACGCGATGCCAGTTCGTTGGCGTCTTCCAATAGGATTCGGGCCACTTGGGCTCCGACCGTACCGCAACCCAGTAGGGCTACCTTCAGGTTCTTTTCGCCGCTCAATTAAACTCCCATGTCGCGGGCTAGCAAGTCGTCTTCGGTTTCCCTGCGTACGATCAAACGGGCTTGGCCATCGCGTACAGCTACCACCGCGGGGCGGGTGAGGTAGTTGTAGTTGCTCGATAGGGCCCAGCAGTAGGCGCCGGTGGCCGGAATCGCGAGCAAGTCGCCAGCCGCCACGTCTTCGGGCAGGTAAACGTCCTTCACGACTATGTCACCTGACTCGCAATGTTTCCCAACTACGCGAGAAATAATTGCGTCGCTTTGCGTCATACGACTAGCCAGAACGGCGGTATATTGCGCGTCGTAGAGCACCGGACGAGGGTTATCACTCATGCCGCCATCCACCGCAATATAACGACGTGGGTGCAGCTGACCTTGTGCGTCTTCGACCTGAACGTCCTTGAGCACCCCGGTCTCATACAGGGTGAAGGTCGTCGGGCCAACGATGGCGCGGCCTGGCTCGATGGAGATCCGTGGGCAGGCCAGTTCTAGCTCCGCGCAGGTTGCCGATACGACCTCTGCCATCTGCCCGGCCAACTTACCCGGGGTGGAGGGATGGTCCTCGGAAGTGTAAGCAATACCGTAGCCACCGCCCAAGTCCAGTTCGGGCAATTCGATGCCGTGGATCTCACGGATATGCGCCAGAAGGCCCAACATGGTACGAGCGACCATGGCGAAGCCTTCGGCCTCAAAAATCTGCGACCCGATGTGGGCGTGTAGACCTAAGAGGTTCACGTTGTTCGCTTCAATAGCACGAGCAACTGCGCGCAACGCAGGCGAGGTGCCACTGGCATCGGCCAGGATCGAGAGGCCGAATTTCTGGTCCTCGTGGGCGGTGGCAATGGCCTCGTGGGTGGAGGCATGAACCCCGGGAGTAATGCGCAGCATGACCTGCGCGGTCAGCTTTGAGGCATCGGCTAAGGCAATGACGCGTTCGAGTTCATCGAGTGAGTCAATGACAATTCGCCCCACGCCCATTTCTAGGCCACGGATGATTTCCGCCTTGGACTTGTTGTTCCCGTGCAGCGAAAGATTCTCGGCGGGCACGTTGGCTGCCTTGGCCACGGCCAGCTCACCGCCGGAGCAGGTATCTAGGCGTAGACCTTCTTCGGTCACCCACCTGGCAACCTCGGTGCAGACAAAAGCCTTGCCGGCGTAGTAGACGTCTACTCCCCCGCACAGGTCCTTAAACGCTTCATCAAAAGCAGACTTAAAGCCTCGTGCGCGGGCGCGGAAGTCGTTTTCGTCCAGCACAAACAGCGGGGTGCCAAATTCTTGTGCCAGTGCAGAGACCGCAATGCCCTGGACGGACAGTTCACCGCCAGCCTCGCGGGTAACCCCCGAAGCCCATTCGATCTCTCGTAGTGCGTTAACGTTCTCGGGGAATTGCAGCCATTGCGGGGCCAGCGGCGATACAGCCATACCAGTTACATCCTCTCTGGGGCCGAAACGCCCAGCAGTTCCAATCCATTGGCCAAGACGGTGGTGGCCGCGTCGTTCAGCCACAGGCGGGTGCTGTGTACTGGTGCGATCGCTTCATCTTCACCGACCGGGGTAATACGAGTTGCTGCGTACCAGGAGTGGTACGCGCCAGCTACCTGCTCGAGGTAACGGGCAATGCGGTGTGGTTCGCGGAATTCTGCGGCACCTGCCACCACCGATGGGAACTGGCCGAGCACTGCGAGCAGTTCGTTTTCGGTTGCGTCGGTGAGCATGGTGGCGTCGAACTCGGCACGGGTAACCCCCTTGGCAGCAGCATTGCGGGCTGCGGCTGCCGAGCGGGCGTGAGCGTACTGCACGTAGAAGACCGGATTATCGTTGGTGTTCTTTTTCAGCTGCTCTGGGTCTAGCGCGATCGGCGAATCGGCTGGGAAACGCGCCAGCGAGTAACGCAGGGCGTCGGCGCCGATCCAGTTGATCAAATCGCGTAGCTCAATGATGTTGCCAGCGCGCTTAGAGAGCTTGGCACCGTTGACGGAGATCAGCTGCCCGATCAACACCTCGATGTTCTTCTCCTTGTCATCTCCGGCGCAGGCGGCGATGGCCTTAAGGCGGTTGACGTACCCGTGGTGATCGGCGCCGAGCAGGTAGATCTTCTCTTCGAAGCCGCGGTCCTTCTTGGATAGGTAGTAGGCGGCGTCGGCAGCAAAGTAGGTTGGTTCACCGTTGGCACGGATCAGCACACGATCCTTGTCATCACCGAAGTCGGTGGTGCGTAGCCAGACGGCACCTTCCTGATCAAAGATATGTCCCTGTTCGCGCAGACGAGCTACGGCATCGGCTACCGCGCCGCCCTCGTGTAGCGCGGTCTCTGAGAAGAAGACATCAAAGCTGACACCAAAGTCAGCCAAGGTGGCCTTAATGTCTGCCAGCTGAGCCTTGTAGGCAGCTTCACGCAGCGCAGGAATGGCTTCGGCTTCCTCCAGCTTGCCCAATTCAGGATTCTCGGCGAGCACAATGTCGCCCAGTTCCTTAATGTATTCGCCCGGGTAGCCGCCCTCTGGCACAGGCAAACCGTGAATTCGGTTGTAAACCGAGCGCGCGAAGACGTTCATCTGGTTGCCGGCGTCGTTGATGTAATACTCGCTGGTCACTTCTGCACCCGAAGCACGCAGCACACGGGAAATTGCGTCACCCAGTGCGGCCCAACGGGTGTGACCGATGTGCAACGGTCCGGTAGGGTTCGCCGAGACGAACTCCATATTAACTACGTGGCCGGCCAGGGCCTGGTTGTTACCGTAAGCGGCACCAGCGTCAACGATGGTGCGGGCCAGTTCGCCGGCAGCTCCAGCTTCGAGGGTGATGTTCAAAAAGCCTGGACCTGCGATGTCTACGGCTGAAACTCCTGGAACCTCAGCCAGGCGTCGAACAAGAATCTGCGCAAAATCGCGCGGGGCCATGCCGGCCTTTTTGCCCAGCTGCAGAGCGATGTTGGTAGCCCAGTCACCGTGTTCACGGCTCTTTGGACGATCAACACGTACGTTCTCAGGTACCTCGACCGAGATTTCACCAGCGCTTACGGCTTCGGTGAGGCATGCGGATATTGCTGCGGAGAGTTCTTCAGGAGTCACCGTTCAAGAATACCGGTAATAACTTTGCTTTAAGGGCATTCATGACTCCCCGAAGACTGTGAGACTTTCTTGTTCTGGTGACTTTTGCAACACATCAGCGACCGTAATCGCCAATTGCGCAGATCAACGCACCACCTGATAGTATTTTTTCTGTTGCTCAGCAACCCGCCTCTGTAGCTCAGTGGATAGAGCGTCTGCCTCCGGAGCAGAAGGTCGAAGGTTCGATTCCTTTCAGGGGCACCAGCAAATTGCAGGATCTGGTTTTCCAGACCTGCAATTTTTTTATGTCCCCTCGCGTAGCGTCACTAACCTGGACAAGCATCCAAGTGATTATCTTGGATCATGACTGATTCTATTAAGGCCCACCCCGATGAACCGCATGATCAGAACTTCGCCGAACGTCTGAACTGGTTGCGTGCTGGCGTGCTCGGGGCGAATGACGGCATCGTCTCGGTAGCAGCCACGGTGGTTGGCGTTGCCGGTGTCACCAACCACACCGCCCCGATCTTCACTGCCGGGATGGCGGCGGTGATCGGTGGAGCGATCTCAATGGCACTGGGTGAATATGTGTCGGTCAGCAGCCAACGCGATTCTCAGCACGCACTGATTGAAAAGGAACGAGCGGAGCTCATCGATGATCCCGAAGCCGAGCTCACCGAATTGGCCGGAATCTACCAGGCCAAAGGTCTGAGCGAACAGACAGCGATGCAGGTCGCGACGGAACTTACCGAACACGATGCCCTCGCCGCGCATCTTTCCGCGGAGCTGAATATCGACGAAGAAGAAGTCGTGAACCCATGGCATGCTGCCTATGCTTCGGCGGCGGCCTTCATTATCGGCGCGATCCTGCCCATGCTGGCGATCTTGCTGCCGCCGGAACAGATCCGTATTCCAGTAACCTTTGTAGCGGTCCTCGTTGCCCTCGCGCTCACCGGAACGCTTGGCGCCTACATCGGTGGAAGCTCCAAACGCGTGGCAACATTGCGGCTGGTCATCGGTGGTGCCCTGGCCTTGGCCGCAACCTTCGCCATCGGCTCTCTGCTTGGCTCCAGCGGGATCATCTAGCCCACGACCACCGTCTAGGATTCTATTCATGGACTACCAATCGGTAACTTTTGCTCAAGTCACACAGCAGGATTCGAAGCCCGTCCATGGCGTTGCAAAGATTTGGGCGCTGGCTGTCGCCCGACGAGACCACCAGCCCCAGCCTGCCGACGGTGCCCGCGCACTGGCCGGTGTCCAACGTCGTTTGGCATTGCCCGATGCCAGGCTCATGGTCGCATCCAAGGCCGGAGTGCTGGCGGGATTTACCCTCTGCGCCCCGCATGATGGATATCTGGAGATCTACTACGTTGCTGTTGCACCGGATTTCTGGGGACAGGGTCTGGCACACGAGCTCTTGGCCGAAGTGGACCGGTATGCGCGGAAAACCGGCTTCCAAGAGACACGTTTATGGGTCATCGCCGAGAATTCGCGGGCTATCAAGTTGTATCAGGCCAACGGCTATCGACCTACCGGCGAGGAACTCATAGATGAAGCCTCGGGACGAGTAGAAGTGCTGCTGGCCAAGGCATTGCTCTAGAAAGTTTCCAACGAAACGCCGGTTGCGACTTCCCAAGATTCGGCCCAGTTCTACCGGCCCATACCGATACGCTGGGAGCGTGGCAACTCAACGCGGATTCGCAGCCCTGTGGGCAGCATCTTCGCTGTCCAACCTTGCCGATGGGGTGGCTTTTGTAGCGGTTCCGTTGATCGCGTCATCTTTGACCCAAGATCCCCGCCTGATAGCCGGACTGTCACTGTGCTACTCGACGCTGCGTTTATTCCTTGCCTTGCCCACGGGGGTATTGGTCGACAGATTCGATCGGCGCACCTTGCTGAGCTGGGCAAATATTTTGCGTGGAATCGCCTTGCTGGTGCTAGCTACATCTTTTTATTTCTCCGGCCCGAATCTGTTGGCTCTTTACCTGGCCATGGCGTTCATTGCCATAGTGGAGGGTACGGCAGACACGGCGGCGATCGCTTTATTGCCGCAAGTGGTAAGCCCAAAAAATCTGGATCGAGCCAACAGTAAGATCGCTGCCACGCAATTGGTCACCGATGAATTCGCCGGCCCTCCCCTCGGAGGTTTCCTTTTCGCTTTCGCCGCGGCCATTCCCTTATATGCGTTGGGAGGGCTTTGGACCCTTGCTGGTATGTTGGCTCTGGCTTTACCTCGTAGCGCACGTCCGGCAGTAGGTTCCGGCGAGCGCCAGCATATCTGGGTTGAGGCTAGTGCGGGAATTCATTGGCTTAAGAAGCACCGCTTGGTTGGGACTTTGGCAATGATCAGCGGATTAGCCAGCGTCGGGTACATGATGGCATTTTCAATTCTGGTGTTATTTGCCAAGGAACGACTCGGCCTGGATTCCTCCGGCTATGGGCTTCTGCTCGCGTTTTCAGCGCTTGGCGGTCTTGCCGGAAGCGCCACGGCGCCAAGGCTTCGCCGCATTCTGGGCTACCGCAAGGCGATACTGGGAAGCCTTGTGCTGGGATCGCTGAGCCTGGGGATACTCGCAATTAGCACGTCGGTGTTACTGGCCGGCTTCATGCTGGCTTTGTACATCATGCATGCCGTGATCTGGAATGTCTGTTCAATTTCCTTGCGCCAACGGCTTGTGCCGGAACAACTCATGGGCCGGGTCAGCGCAGCAAGCAGGGTGCTCGGTTTAGCCGGTCTTGCATTGGGTTCCGTAGCAGGAGGACTCTTAGGAGGTATCAACCTCACGGTGCCGGTTGTTGCTGGAGCATGTGTCTTAGCACTCTGTGTGGCATTGGCGTCGCTGGGCCTTGGCAAAGAACCAGAGGCACTCGCTCAGTGAAGGCCAGCAAGTAGACTTCCCGGCCAATCCTCTCGGCTCTCTTCTTGCAAACGTCTGCTGACCAGCGCATCTGCGACTTCCGAGCCCGCCAGGTACGGCTATTTGCGCGGCCCCGTAGGCTATGTCCATGCCACGCATAGATTCAGCGCCAATGGATCTAACCATCGCTACGCACCGCGGGGTGGATTGTCGTTTTGAAGGTCTCAACCTGAGAACAGATCTGCCCTATTCGAGATATGTCACGGGCGACAATACTGGTTTCGAATTCCATTTGAGGGCTATCACCAACGATGAAACCCGACGGTTGGACGCAAAGTTCTACGAGTCCTTGGATTCTTGGGGTGCAAGAGCGCAAGAACAGGGTGCAAGCCCAACAAATCATGCGCCGCAAATGTCCAGCGTTGATGTTCTCGAACCCATCAAGGCGAACATTACCGATGACGCAGGAACTAGCTATATCTGCATCTGTGGGCGAACTGGCGGCACTGGTACGGATTGGGACGCCACGTGGATCTACTACCCGGTCCCACCAGCCGAGGCAGAGTCATTGACATTGGAATTCACCATTTCCGGTATTCCAACGGGCCATTCGTGCGTCATCGAGTTGTAGGCGTCGAGACCGGACTCTGCCCAATGCCAATTACCGATTCAGCAAACTTGTGGCCATTGAGTTCTCAGCGCCTCGTGCCCTTAAACCACTGCGGGCCTCGAACCTAAAAATAGGTGCGAGGCCCGCTGGGAGCATTTTCGTTATTGGAGCATGGTCTTGTCGTCCAGCTGCGCGCCCTTGATCTTCCCGAACTCGTCGAGCAGATCTTTCACTGTCATCTGAGATTTTTCTTCCTGGTTCAAGTCCAAGATGATCTCTCCGTCATGCATCATGATCAGACGTGTTCCTAATTGCAGCGCCTGTTCCATATTGTGTGTGACCATCAGCGTGGTCAGCTGATGGCGTTCGACAATCTCCTTGGTCAAGCGGGAAACCAGCGCTGCTCGCTGAGGGTCCAGCGCCGCGGTGTGCTCGTCAAGCAGTAGGATCTTCGGCTGCGAGAAGGTCGCCATCAACAGGCTCAACGCCTGACGCTGGCCACCAGAGAGCAGACCAACCTTGGTTTTCAGGCGCTTCTCCAGACCCAATTCCAAGCTCTTGAGCTCTTGAACAAAAAGCTCTCGACGCTTAGACCCCACGCCAAGGCCCAGACCACGAAAGCGTCCTCGAGCGTAGGCTAGGGCCATATTCTCTTCGATGGACATGGTGGGTGCGGTACCGGCCATTGGATCTTGGAATACCCGCCCAATATATTTGGCGCGGCTGTAGTCAGCCAATTTGGTCACGTTTTTACCGGCGATGCTCACCGTACCGACATCCGGTTGAAGTTTGCCAGCCACCATGTTGAGCACGGTCGACTTGCCAGCACCGTTGGAACCAATCACCGTGACAAATTCGCCATCGGCCAGTTCCAGATTGATATTGCGCAGTGCTTTGCGTTCGTTGACCGTTCCCGGGAAGAACGTGCGCGACAGGTTCTTGATACTAAGCATTGGTGCGCTCCCCTTCCTTGGCAGTCACAACTGCGGGCGTACGCTTGAAGGTTTTCACGATTTTCTGGAATCCCTTCCACTTCGGTAGCAGTAGCGCCACCACCACCAGCACCGCAGAGATCAGCTTCATGTCGTTGACTTCCAGGCCAGCTGAGAGCGCCAGCTGGATCACCAGGCGGTAGATCACTGCGCCGAAAACCACGGCCAAGGCCGCCAACCAGATATACCGTTGGGTGAAAATTGCCTGTCCCACGATCACCGAAGCCAGACCAATTAGAATCAGGCCGATACCCATGCCTACGTCGGCAAAACCCTGGTATTGCGCAATGATGGCACCCGAGAGCGCCACCAGTCCGTTGGACAGCGCCAGTCCCAAGATCTTTTGGTTATCGGTGCTCACGCCGAAGGAGCGGATCATCTCCTGGTTATCACCCGTGGCGCGCATGGCCATGCCCAACTCGGTGTGCAGGAACCATACGATGGCGCCAACAAACAACAAGCAAATGACAAAGAAGATCGCAATCGATGACCATGAACCGAGTAGACCCGCTGTACGCAACGGGCTGATCAATGTGTCTTCGCCCAATAAGGGGGTATTGGCTTTGCCCATGATGCGCAGGTTGATCGAATACAACGCGATCATGGTCAGAATGCCGGCTAACAAACCATCGATTTTTCCCTTGGTATGTAGCAGGCCGGTGATAGTGCCAGCGACCATGCCGGCGAAGAAGGCTAGCACGGTGGCAAGCCACGGATTCATCCCGCCAACAATACTCACCGAGGCGACCGCCGCACCGGTGGTGAAGCTGCCATCAACGGTCAGGTCGGGAAAGTCCAGAATACGGAAGGTCAGATACACGCCGAGCGCCATAATGGCGTAAATCAGGCCGAGTTCAACCGCTGTGATCATTTGTGGATCCTTGAGTTGTAGAGTCACAAGACAAGGCGAGGCATCAGATCATGCGCCTCGCCTTGTCTCGTGGGGTCTTGCTGGTTTAGTAGACCTCGACGGCCTTGGACTTCTGATCCTCGGTGAATTCGATGCCAACCTTTTTAGCAGCATCTTCATTCAAGTAGAGGTCCACCTGGGAGATGGTTTCTACCGGTAGCTCGCCGGCTTTGGCCTCACCCTTGAGTAGTTTCACAGCCATGGTCGCGGTCTGTTCGCCCAACTTCTCGTAGTTAATACCGTAAGTGGCGGTGGCACCGCGCTTCACCGACTCACCGTCAGCGGAGATCACTGGAACCTTCTTTTTATCTGCAGTTTGCAGCAGACCCTCAAGCGCCGAAACCACGGCGTTGTCGGTCGGAACGTAGTAGGCGTCAACATCCAGCGAACCAGCAGCCTGCTGGACTTCACTCGATGCGGAGATCGCAGCCTTCTCTATGGTCAGGCCCAGATCCTTGGCAGCGTCTTCGGCCATTTTGACCTGAACAGCTGAGTTAGTTTCACCCGAGGAGTAAACGATGCCGACTTTCTTGGCATCTGGCTTCAACTCCTTGAGCAGGGCCAACTGCTCGTCCACCGGATTCATGTCTGAGGTTCCGGTGACGTTGGCACCGGGCGCTTCATTTGAAGCAACCAATTTAGCAGCCACCGGATCGGTCACTGCCGAGAACAGAACGGGAATCTTGGTGATGCTCTGGGCTACGGCCTGGGCCGATGGAGTGGCAACGGCCAACACGAGGTCAATGTCCGAGTCGGCTGCGAGCTTGCCCGCAATCGAGGTGTTGGTGGCCTGGTCAGCTTCGGCGTTGTTCTCGTCATAGGAAATCTTGTCGCCCGAATACCCGGCCTTTTCCATTCCGGACTTAAATCCGTCGACCACTGCGTCCAGTGATGGGTGCGAGACGTACTGTGCGATACCAATCTTTACTGGTCCGTCGCCAGCCGCCGAATCGCCTGATCCGTCGCTGCCGCCACAGGCGGTAAGTGCCAAGGCACTAGCTGCCACAACCGCTGCCAATTTCATTGCGGTGAAACTCTTCATTGAAATCCCTTTCAAGTCCCCGAGGTGCGAGTGAAGTCATCGATCTAGCTGGTTGTTGGGGCTGCATGACCACAGGTGTTATGCATCCGGGAACTGCTCCAACACCGTCTCGATGATTACCCACGATCTTACATGTGAACGACCTCACCTTGCTCATCAGAAAGGCTGTTTAGCAGACGTTTTAATCTTGATTTCGATTTGAATGGACACTATTTCATTCTGCGGGGACAAAATTGCTACGTTTTGTATTTTGTCACCACAAGTTGTCGACATTTACTTAGACGGTCTGAAAATTTGACTCGGCGTGATGCATCATTTTTGACCCGCCTGGGACGCAGATTTCGTTCTCGGCTCGGCGGCCACCGGAATGTGCCGACCACGAATAGAATGGATTACATCATGGCGCTTAGCATTACGTATCCAGAAGCCCTTCCCGTCTCGGCCCGTCGCACAGACATCCTTAAAGCAGTGCGCGAAAATCAGGTGGTTGTCATTGCCGGCGAAACCGGCTCGGGCAAAACCACCCAGCTGCCCAAGATGCTCATCGAGCTGGGTCTGGCTGAGAAGGGCATGATCGGGCATACCCAGCCTCGACGCCTAGCCGCACGGACCGTGGCCGAACGTATCGCCGAGGAACTGGGGACACAGATCGGTGATGAGGTGGGCTTCCATGTGCGTTTCACTGGTGAGGTCTCACGCAATACCAAGCTCAAGGTCATGACCGACGGCATTTTGCTTGCCGAAATCCAGCGCGACCGTCTGCTGAAAAAGTACTCAGCGATCATCATCGATGAGGCCCACGAGCGCAGCTTGAATATCGACTTCCTGCTTGGCTACCTCAAACAGATCATGCCTCGGCGCCCAGACCTTAAGATCATCATCACTTCGGCTACCATCGACCCGCAGCGCTTCGCCGAGCATTTCGGTAAGAGCTTGCCCTCCGGTGAACTGCAGCCAGCACCAATTCTTGAAGTCTCCGGTCGCACGTTCCCGGTTGAACTGCGCTACCGGCCGCTACAGGCTGAAGCCGAGCTTGATGTCCAGGACGCGGACGAGAATTCACTGGAAGAAGAACGAGATCCGCTTGATGCGGTCACCGACGCGGTGAAAGAACTCAGCGGTGAAGCGCCGGGCGATATCCTGATCTTCTTCTCCGGAGAACGCGAAATCCGCGACGCCGCCGAAGCGCTGCGAGCCATGGTCACCGCCAATAAACGCCTGCCACGCTACGAAGTCCTGCCGCTGTTTGCTCGCCTCTCGCTGGCCGAACAGCACCGAGTCTTCCATCCAGGAGGCAATCCGCGCATCATCTTGGCCACCAACGTGGCTGAAACATCGCTGACGGTACCGGGGATCAAGTACGTCGTCGATACCGGCACCGCGCGTATCTCGCGCTACTCGCACCGCACCAAGGTGCAACGGCTGCCCATCGAACGCGTCTCCCAGGCCAGCGCTAATCAGCGCTCGGGCCGTTGTGGTCGTGTGTCCGAGGGCATCGCTATCCGCCTGTACGCAGAGTCGGACTATCAGGCGCGCCCCGAATTCACCGACCCCGAAATTCTGCGTACCAATCTGGCCAGTGTCATCTTGCAGATGATCTCCATGGGTGTTGTGTCTTCCGCAGCGGAAGTTGGGAAGTTCCCCTTCGTTCAGCCCCCGGAAGCCAAAGCCATCACCGATGGTGTGAACCTGCTACGAGAACTAGGTGCGCTGGAATCCAATAAGGCCGCCAAGCTCACCAGCATCGGTCGCAAACTAGCGCAGTTACCGTTGGATGTTCGCCTCGGGCGCATGATCGTTGAATCCGCCGATCGCGGCGTGGCCAAGGAAGTGATGGTGCTCGCCGCCGGGCTGAGCATCCAAGATCCTCGCGAGCGGCCCAGCGAAGACACCGGAGCGCGCGAACGTGCGGTGGAACTGCACAAACGCTTCACCGACGAGAAATCCGACTTCATCGCCCTACTCAACCTGTGGGCCTACTTGCAAGAGCAGCAGAAGGAACTGTCCTCTTCGGCTTTCCGCCGGCTGTGCAAGGCAGAGCACATCAACTACCTGCGCGTGCGTGAGTGGCAGGATTTGTTCACCCAGTTGCGCCAGCTGGCCAAGCCCTTGGCAATCACCGTGGCTGCCGCCCCGATTGACCCTGCGGCCAATGAGGATCAAGTTCACAAGTCCTTGCTAGCCGGATTGCTCGGACACATCGGCTTCTATGATGAACGCAAGCGCGATTACCTCGGTGCACGTGGGACCCGTTTTGCCATCTTCCCCGGCTCCGGTCTGTTCAAAAAGTCTCCGACCTGGATCATGTCCGCTGAGTTGGTAGAAACCTCGCGCTTATGGGCTCGGATGAACGCGGCCATCGCCCCCGAATGGGTCGAGGAGATCGCCCCTCATCTAGTCAAACGCACTCACTCAGAGCCGCATTGGTCCAAACGTACCGGCTCAGTTATGGGCTATGAGAAGGTCACCCTTTTCGGCCTGCCGATCATCCCGCGCCGCCAGTTCCACTACTGGCGTGTTGATCCAATTTTGGCACGCGAACTGTTCATTAGGCATGCCCTAGTTGAAGGCGATTGGCGAACCCACCACAAGTTCTTTGCTAAAAACCGGGCGCTGCTCGAAGAAGTTGAAGAGCTGGAAACTCGCATGCGCCGCCATGACCTGCGAATCTCCGATGAAGACCTGTTCACCTTCTATGATGCCCGCGTGGGCTCCGAAGTTTACTCCGAGCGGCACTTTGATCGTTGGTGGAAAAAGGCACGCGCTACCGACCCGTCGCTCTTGGATTTTGACCCCGAAGCACTCTTGGCCGACGGTGATTCCCTGGACGAGACTGACTTCCCTACAACCTGGCAACTAGGCAATATTCACCTGCCGCTGAGTTACGAATACAACCCTGCTGCCGGCGCTGGCGAGGGCGACGGGGTAAGCCTAAAGGTCCCCGTGGTCTTCCTGAACCAGTTGGATCCTGCCCGCTTTGCATGGCTGATCCCCGGGCTAAGACATGAGCTTCTCACTGCCCTGATTCGTTCGATGCCCAAGGCTGTACGAAAGAACTTTGTTCCCGCCCCGGATGTGGCTTCAAAAGCATTGGAGATGCTGGAGCAAGACTTCGATCCAAGCACCGATGATTTAGCCGAATCCCTAGCTTTGGTCTTGCGACGGTTGCGTGGCATGGTGGTGGATCCAGCGGTCTTTGATTTCTCTGCGCTGCCAGCCCACCTACGCTTCGGGTTCACCGTCACCGATGCCTCGGGCAAGGTTCTGGGCCAAGGCGATGACTTGGCTGCACTGCAGTACAAGTTCGCCGCAGCCAATCGAGCCGCGCTAGCTAGTGGCGTGAACAGCCCCGGCAAACCTACCGCCCCTTCCTCCCCATCCGCCCCAGCCAAAAACAAGACCAAGAAGAGCGCCAAAGGTCCTGGCAATCAGTCCGCCGCCGGCGCATGGGATCAGCAGGCTCTGGATCATTGGCCACAGCTTGAATCTTCGGGTGATACCCTCGGGGACACGTTGCCCACTAAGGTCACCACCACCGTGATGGGTCAAGAGATCACTGCGTTCCCGGGCCTTAATGACACGGGCTCGTTGGTCGACCTCACGGTATTCCGCAGCCAGGTGGAACGCGATGCGGCCCACCGTGCCGGTGTCATCCGATTGCTCATGCTGCGCCTACCATCGTCGGCAAAATTTGTGATTTCACACCTGAAGAATGCCGAAAAGCTGGTCTTCACGCAGAACCCACATGGATCGATCGACAAGCTCATCGCCGACTGCACTATGGCGGCCGTCGATCAGCTGGTTCCGGAGAAATTGCCGATGAACCGAGCCGACTTCGAGGCACTTTATGAAACTGTGCGCGCGGAGCAGATCGATACGGTCTTCACCATCACCGCTGTGGTAGCAAAGGTGTTCGGCTCGTCCACAAGAATCAACAAGGACCTGAAGAACACCAAGTCGTTGGCGATGTTTGCAGCTGTGACCGATATTCGCTCGCAACTGGAGCAGTTGATTTATCCCGGCTTCATTGCTGCTACCGGTGCTGCAAACCTGATGCGTTTGCCTCGCTACATGCAGGGCATTGAGGTTCGTTTGGAGAAGCTTCGTGGCGGAGCTCTCACTCGTGATTCACAAGCCCTGGTTCTCATCCAGAAGTTGGAGGACGAATACGACACCGCGCTGAACAAGGTGCCTCAGGGTGCCCGCGTTCCGGCCATGTTGGCCCAGGTGAAGTGGATGCTGGAAGAAATGCGCATCTCGTTGTTCGCCCAAGAATTAGGCACCGCCTATTCGGTCAGCGAGAAGCGGATCCGGAAGGCGATGAAGGATGGGCTGGCTCAGCTATAAGGGCCAGCTAAGGATCCCGACGTAAACGGCGGTGCCGGCCAGGACGCTGAGCACGGCGTTGGACTTGAATAGGTGCAAGACCACCGTTGTCGTCAGCGCCACCGCTACCGGCCAAGCCACATTTGGGTTCAAGACGTCTTGTGGGATAGTGGAAGCGGCCAGCACGATCATAATTCCCAGAGGCATGCGTTGGGCTAGATAGTTGATCAAGTCACTGCGACGTAGCGCCTTGATGAAGGCGAACGGCAATGCCCGCAGACCGAAGGTCACCAAGGCACTGAGCGCAATCGCCGAAAATAGGTAGAGATTATTCGCCATGTTGCCCCTCCTTTACAGAGCGGTGTTTGCGCACCAGATACAGCGCCGAAAGCCCGAGTAGATACATTAGCATCGCCACTACCATCATGCTTTGTGGAGCGATCAGATTGGCCACTACGACACTAAGCAACGCCAGCATAGTGAGCGGCACACTTTGGTACTCCTTGTAGGCCTCGATCGACAAAACAACAAACAAAGCGGTCACTGCGAATTCGAGTCCTTTGACGGAATCTGGGATCAGGCCCCCGAGCAGTGCACCGGCGAACACGCTGAGGATCCAACTGGCATGAAACAAACTTTGGATGCTCAGAATTCGGATAGCGCTGTAGTTCCTGCGTTCAGCATGCAGGGTGAGTGCGTATGCTTCATCGGTCAGCGCAAACATGCTATAGATTTTTGCCCCTTTGTGCCTCACCCGATGCAGGGGAAAAGAAATCGCATAGAACACATGCCTAAAGTTGACCAGCAACGTGGTCAGCGCGATGTGCGAAAGAGGAGCTACCGCAACGACGAGGCCAATCAATAGAAATTCCAGCGAGCCTGCGAAGACCAAACCGGCAAGTAATGGTGCAGACCACCAAGGCAGCCCCACTCGTACCAAGAGCACGCCCAGGGCCAGTCCCAACGGAACTACTGCAACGGCCGCCGGCAATACATTTTTGGCTCCCAAGCGCACCTGGTACCAGCGATTATCACCCACCTCGTGAACCGCTTCTTTAATTGCTAGATTTTCTGCCATGAAGCAATTTTAGGTATAAAATGACCAAATATGATTGCCAATTGACGCGAGGAATGGCTCAAGATCGGCAATAATAGGAACATGGATGATCTCGATCGAGCAATTATTGCCGAGCTGGAAAAAGACGCTCGAATCAGCAACTTGGAACTATCTCGTAGGGTTGGGCTCACACCCGCCCCGTGCCTGCGCCGCGTACAAAAGCTAGAGTCCGAGGCCATTATCAGCGGCTACAAGGCAATCATTAACCCCAAGGCCTACGGCCGCGGGTTCGAGGTGACCGTAGCCATTGACGTCGAGATGAACAACGAGCACAGCCTCGATGAGTTTGAGACGGCCGTGCACAACGTCGAAGGTGTTACCGAAATTCGCCGGCTCTACGGACAGCCAGACTACTTTCTAAGAATTCAGGTTGCCGACGCCGAAGCCTACGACCGAGACCTCATTCCGAAACTGACTGCGCTTCCCGCAGTACGACGGGTCACCTCTCATATGACCATGCGCCGAGTCAAAGGTTAAGGAACCACCGGGGTCGCGAGGACTTGGAACTCGTCTTCGTAGACGATGCGCCCCGGATGATCGCTTTCTAGTTTCTCCCACGGCACTTGGTGCGCGTCGAGCAACACCAAATATTGCTCAACGCGCTCTAGTAGATGCCGGGCACTGCTTTTGAACCAGGCTACTGCCCCAGGGTTGATCTGGTGATCGTAGACATCTGGATACCGATCGCTCGGATCGGGATAAGCCTCGTTGTACCAGTCGTTCCCGGTTCGCCATACGACCTGCTGGGTGGCGCTGAACTTTCCATCGCGACCAAGGACATTGGCCAACCCAAAAATCCCGGGGTGCACCCCACGCGAATTGGGCCGAGTCGACTGGTACCTTACAAATTTCACCTACTGCTAATCCTGCGGCACAAATTCGCCGTGCCCGTCAGCAACCAATCCTTCACGCAAGCGCTGCGCGTTGCGATCCATGGTTGCCGGGTCGGGGTTCTCGCTCGCGTTGGATAGATCAAAGTCCGCCAGCGAATTAGTGGGCCAGACGTGCACATGCAGATGCGGCACTTCAAAACCTGCGATCATTAAGCCCGCACGCTGCGCCTCAAATACTCGCTTCTGGGTCTGTCCAATCTTTCTGGCGACCAAGGTCAGGTGAGTGACTAGCTCTTCGGAGGCGTCGGTGAACTCATCCACTTCCTCACGAGGCACCACGAGGGTGTGCCCGTCGGAGAGCGGACCAATGGACAAGAAAGCCACACAGGTCTCGTCTTGCCACACGAAGCGTCCCGGAATCTGACCATCAATAATCTTGCTGAACAGCGTACTCATTGCTGCCTTTCTTTTGCGAAAATTCTAGTTTCGATGCTTTTCGTCGCTGGTTGCCACCGGCGCTTGCGGGTAGGAACAGTATTCTGACCAGCTGCCCGGATAGAGCCCGAGTTCAATACCCGCACTGGCCGCGGCGAGCACCTGATGGGCAGCCGTAATACCCGAGCCACAATAAGCCGCCGAGCCCTGTTGCTGCACTCCCAACTTGGTGAAACGTGCCAGCAGTTCTTCGCTACTGCGGAAGTTGGCCTGCGCGTCCAAATTATCGGTGGTCGGCCGATTCACAGCACCCGGAATATGGCCTGCGACCGGATCGATCGGTTCTTCAATTCCCAGATAGCGTGCGGTGGCTCGGGAATCGATCAATACCCCGGTCAGCGTGCCTAATTCGTCAAATTCCACCACCGACATGCGCCCCCAAGATAGTGCTACGGTTCCAGGTTGAGCCGTTTCAGGGCCAGTGGCAAGTTGATACCCGGCACGCTTCCAGGCCTCTAAACCGCCATCAAGCACCTGAACATTTTCGAACCCTGCATGACGCAATAGCCACCAAGCCCGAGCCGCTGCCAGCGCACCGGAATCGTCGTAGACCACGACCGAGCTGCCGGCACTTATCCCCCAACTTTGCGCAGCAGCCTCAAATTCTGCTGGCAGTGGCAAGGGGTGGCGCCCGGTGTGCTTCCCCACGCTGCCCGAGAGCTGGGATTCCAGGTCTACAAAGGCTGCGCCCGGAATATGACCTTCCCGATACTGTGCTTCTCCATCGTCGCGACCTAGAACCCAACGAACATCCAACAGCACCAACGAGTCGTCCTCGCGCACAAGACTTTCTAGGTCCGCAACGGAAATCAATGGGTTCATGTGCACTACCTCGCTAGGAGTTCTTCAACCTTGTATTCATTACCTACCACTAACCGCTGATATGAGCTGCCCGCACTCTGCCCGATAGTGCCAAGCTGGCGGTCGAACAGTCCGACGCCAGTTTCGTTGAGCAGTCCATCGTGGATCGGAACCCAGGTGGTCGCGTTAACCGCCACCGCAAAGTCGGCAGCTTCGGACATCTTGCCCCACGGTGCCATCACCGGCAGTAGCAAGAGATCAACCGGCACGTCCACCGGCACTTGATAGCTATCCCCCGGATGGAAGACGATCGGCTGGCCAACGGCCCGATCACCGAGCACGTAGCCCACATTGGCCACCAGATCGATGGAGCGGTGGATCGTTGCATGAGTACCGCCTACCGCGCGTACTCGAATCCCACCGACGATGAAGTCGGCGCCGGCGCACACCTGGTGCACCTGTGAAGCGGTGGCCGCGGGGAGTTTCTCGCGCAGAGTCTTGACCAATGCCAAAGGCGCGTAAACTTCCAACACCGGGTTGGCGAGCAACGCCTCGACGATGGCTTGCGGGTGGGCATGGTCCATATGTTCGTGAGTGATCAGCACCGCCGACTTTCTCTCGAACGCCCCAGTCAGATCCGAGAAACCGCCTGGATCCAGCAGCAGAGAACCGTCGATGGTACTCAGCTCAATACACGAATGGCCCCTAGTTTTGATGCGCATATCTTTACCCTAGGCTTCGCGCCCCGCCAGTGCCAGCGCCAGACACGCATCCATGAGAAAAATTGGCTAAAATTGAATGAAAGTACAGGTGATCACCCGGCAGTTTGGGTCGAACCGGTCCGCCACGAAGTCAAGGAATGGTGCACGTCGATGTCCCAGCCAGAAACCCGGATTACCAAGCAACGCTTAGCTGTCGCGCAAGCGCTGAGCGAGATCGATGATTTCGCCACCGCGCAGCAGCTACACCGTTGGCTGCAGGACTCCGAGAAGAAGGTTTCACTGGCGACGGTGTACCGTCTTTTGCAGTCTATGGCCGACGACGGCTTAGTCGACGTGTTGCGCAGCGGGGACGGCGAGGCTCGCTTCCGCCAGTGCGTTACCGATACCCACCACCACCATCTGGTTTGCCGTTCTTGCTCAAAAACCGTGGAAGTCCAGGCCCCATCGGTCGAACGTTGGGCAGCCCGCGTCGCTGCAGAGCACGATTTCTCTGAACCTGAACACACCGTTGAAATCTATGGCGTCTGCGCCGACTGCAGGGCAAAGAATAACGCCTAAACCTGAACCAGCAACAGGTCCAGATCGCCTCAATTCAGTGCTTGACCTGCAGCTCAATCGAGTTCTAAAAGTTATCCACTTGTCACCAAATATTCGAAGACATTTTCTATTAATCAGCGTAAACTGATGTCATGTCCGAAGCAAAGACGCCCGGAAGTGGCCTCTCATTTCAAGCGGATCAGCCGGATCTCGAAGTCCAGCTGATCCAGCTGCAAAAGACTTTGTCGTGGATCCAAGACCACGGCAATAAGGAAGACTGCGCTCAGGCCATCGAATCCATCGAAGGTGTCATTTCATCCCTGAACTGCTCGCAAGCAGGCCTAGCTCACCAGCTAGAGAAAGACGTTCTACGCGAGAATGAAGAGCGCGGTACCAATCTTGATGATCAGGTACGCGGTGCGGCCAGTCGCGTTGCCATTGCCCGCAAGCGTTCCCAGCACGGTTCAAGAAACTACATGACGAACTGTCGCATCCTCTTCGAAGACACACCTAACATTCTCGCCGCATACTCACGCGGCGAATTCACCGAAGCACAGATCCAAGCAATGCTGACTCCTCTGCAGGATGTTCCGCCACTGCGCCGGGCTGAGTTTGACTCGGTTTACGGACAGCATCCGGACATGTTTGAATCCATGGGACCCAAGCGGATCAAGGAAACGGTTGCCAATTACACCGTCAAATACGCCTCTGACCGGGAAGACAAGAAGCTCAAGGAAGCGAACGAGCATCGCTATGTTCGTTTCCGTACGGACCGTGAAGCCGGATGCGTTTTCGTCCAAGCACGCCTGCCCATCGTAGGTGGGCTCGGATTACAGATGTCGTTACGACAGCAGTCTTACAAGATCAAGAGCAAGGGCGACCCTCGCAATCGAACGCAGATCCAGGCGGATCTGCTCTCCCGGTGCATGTTCATCGATGAAAACGGTGAAGAAACGATCAACGTCCAGCTAGGTCTGATCATGACGGATAAGGCTCTGTTCATGGGTGATCGGGAACCTGCCTATTTGGAAGGTTACGGCTACATTCCAGCACAGACAGCGAGGGAATTGATTAGCGGACAGTCCATTCCTAACGAGATGACTTTCGAAGAAATGGATGCAAATCTGACTCCAGAGAACATTGAGCGGATCGAAGTGGTCACTGAGATCATGCGCCTCTATACGGCTCCGGGGGATCAAGAACTGATCGCAATGGATTCAAAAGCAAGGTTCTTCCCACCAAAACTCAAGAAGTTCATCAGAATTCGCGACCGGCACTGCCGCACCCCGTTCTGTGACGGGTTGGTCGAGGAAACGGACCATGTCACTCAGTTCGCACGCGGGGGCAAAACCAACGCGTCTAATTCCTTAGGCCGTTGCGAAATATGCAACAAGGCAAAGCAGGCCACCGGATGGTACGAGTACTCCGCGTTTAATGATCGCCATTCGATACTAATCTGCCCTGGTTCCAGCATGTCTTACCGGTCCACCGCCCCGCCGGCGACTGGATACTTACATGAATCATTCCCACAACTTATGTGTGAATCCCAGTGGTTCAACTACTTCAAGGAACGACTTCATCGACCTGTGGAGTTACGTTTGGTGGAGGCCTAGCCCTCAAATCATTAGTCGTGCGCTGTTCTTGCGTGACCGTATATTTGTCCCGCCCCGCACCGTTTTGCCCCCTACTTGGCGCCCGAGGACTATTCTCTGGCGCGGCAGGAGGTCAGCGGAGAGACAGTCAGCTAAACCTGATGACGACGTCGCGGCGAACGTACGTATTCGATGCCACGGCACACTACATAAATCAAGAACGAAATAGTTGTGACATACGGGCTGATTGGCAATGAACCAGCCAGAGCCAGCAGGATGCCACCGACTACGGCCAGTTCTGCAAACGCTATTGATAGTACGACGGTAAGTACTGGATTCGACGTCACTCTCATCGCCGCTGCAGCCGGAGTAATCAGCAATGCTAGGACAAGCAGAGCACCTACCACCTGGATAGTCACTGCCACTGCCAAGGCCAAGATGACCATGAAGAAAATCGATAGCCCTGAAGTGCGCACGCCTCTAGCGTTGGCCACGACGGGATCAACCGATGCAAATGTCAGTGGTCTCCATACCAGGAGCAAAGCGAGAACCACAACGAGTGAGAGCACCAACATGCCGGTGAGTTGAACGTTATCTACTGCGACAATTTGTCCGGTCAGCAGGCCGAATTTATTCGCACTCCTGCCCTCGTAGAGAGACAAGAACAAGATGCCTAGTCCCAAGCCGAAAGGCATCAGTACACCGGTAATGGAGTTTCGATCGCGCGCTCGGGTTCCCAAAAATCCAAGAATAAGCGCTGCAACCAGGGAGCCCAGCACAGAACCTGTGACCACGTCGGCGCCGATTAGCAAGGCAAACGCGGCGCCCGCGAATGACAGTTCGGCAATTCCATGAACGGCGAAGGCCATATCGCGCATCATGATAAAGATGCCGATCAGTCCCCCAACAACGCCCAAAACTGCGCCGGCGATCAGTGAATTGGAGACCAAAGGCAGAAGTAACCCATAGTCGTCAAAATTAAATGCTTTATCGATGAAGTCCGAAAAGTTCATGTTTAGCCTCTACTTTCCGGTCTCTAGTTCGATGTCGTGTGCGTGATCGTGACCGTCGGCCGGCAATGGACCTGAGCCTTCTCCAGCAACAACCACAATCCGACCATTCACGCGCAGCACCTCAACCGGTGCACCGTAGAGATCAGTGAGCACTGAGCTCTGCATGACCTCATCGACCGTGCCCAAATGGAACTTGCCCTGAGCCAGGTACAGTACTCGGTCAACATAAGGCAGAATTGGATTGATTTCATGCGTGACAAAAATTGCGGCGCTATTACGTTCCACTGCCTGTCGATGTATTACTTCGCTAATGGCCTGCTGATGATGCAGGTCTAAGGACAGTAGAGGCTCGTCGCACAGAAGCACTCGAGGATTCCCAGCAAGTGCTTGAGCTGCACGAAGACGCTGCTGCTCGCCACCGGAGAGGTCCGATACCGCCCGATTGGCATAACCACTAGCGCCGACCATGTCCAGCAATTGATCAACTTGCTTGCGCACCGAGTTCCGCCCAATGCGAATACCCAACTTCGAACCGTCCAGACCCAGGGCAACGAGGTCCCGGGCACGCAACGGTACGTTGTCGCCAAAGGGTCGTTGTTGCGGGATGAGGCCTACTTCAGCCGAACCACGACGTACCGGCGCGCCAGCAATTGATACCGACCCTCGGTTCAGTGACGTGGTGCCGAGCATGGTGTTGATGAAGCTGGTTTTACCCGAACCATTAGGACCCAGCACAGCAAGAAATTCACCTGCATCGATGGAGAGGTTCAGTTCATCCCAAAGCACACGGGACCCGTAAGCCAAGCGTGCGTCCTCAAAACGGACTATCGGGGTAGATGACATGGGCTGCTTTCTAAACTGCGCCGATCATCAGCGCGTCAACGACGAAAAAACTGCGGTGCCCATATCGGGCACCGCAGTCAATGTTACCAGTTGCGATTCATTCGCAATACGCTCTCATAGGTGAGCTTCGCCTAGTTTCCCTGCTTCTCTGAACGAGGCGGCATAGCGCGCTTTCGAGTGGTGTCGGTAATTTCGCCGACCAGCACCTCGATCACGTCTTCCAAGAAGACCACGCCAAGAGCTGCTCCGGAATCGTCAACGACCACCGAAAGGTGGTTGCCTTCCTGGCGCATTTCCTCCAGCGCGGCTTCAATTTCGGTATCCTGCCCCAGCTGACCCAACGGGTGCAGCGGAAGGTCCAAAAGAGGCTGAGTCGAATGCGCGTCGTCAATGAGCATGACATCCTTGACGTGCCAATAGCCCACGGGAATCTCATTCTTGGTGATCAGCATGCGCGAGAAGCCAGTCTTGCCGACTTTCTTCTCAAATTCGCGTGCCGTGGTCTGTCCCCATTCCAGCGTGAACAGATCATCCAGCGGAACCATACAGTTGCGGGTAGTCACCGAGGAGAATTCCAGTGCCTTGGTCAAACGCAGTGCGTTGTCTTCATCCAAGGTACCTTCCTCCGAGGAGGTATCGATGATCGAACGCACTTCGTCGGCAGTGTATGAGCTGCTTACTTCATCTTTCGGCTCGATGCCGAAGGCGCGAAGGACAATATTTGCCATGCCGTTGAGCATCGCTGTGATCGGCGTGAGCACCTTGGAAAGTCCAACCAGCGGCATCGCCAAAAGCATCACAGCTTTGTCAGCCACAGAGACCGAAATGTTCTTCGGCACCATCTCACCAAAGGTGACGTGTAAGAAGGTCACCAGGACCAAAGCGATCAGGAACGCAACCGTGTCCGCTACCGACTCGGCCATGCCTAGATGAATCATCGGCTCGGCCAACAAGTGGTGAATCGCTGGTTCGGAAATATTCAGGATCAGCAACGAACATACGGTAATGCCCAACTGGCACACCGCAAGCATCACCGAAACGTGTTCCATGGCGTACAAGGCGATTTTCGCGCGCTTGTTTCCTTCATCTGCCAACGGTTCGATCTGTGAACGGCGTGCGCTCATCACCGCAAATTCGCCGGCAACAAAAAACGCGTTGGCGAGCAGCAAAACGACTAGCCAGATTAGGCCCATAAAATCATGCATTGTCGGCCTCCGATTCTGGTGCCGATGGTTCAAAGCGGACCTGGGCGATGCGTCGACCGTCCAACTCGGTCACGGTGAAAGTACCGTGCTCGGTGACAGCTTGGTCGTTAAGTTCAGCCAGACGGCCCAGCTCGGCGAGCATGAACCCGCCGATAGTTTCGTACGAGGATTCTTCGGGAATAACCTCACGATCGAAGTTTTCGTTCACCTGATCGGGTCGGAACATTCCGGGGAACAGCCAGCTACCGTTTGGCTGGGTGACTGCCTCTTCTTCGTCCTCGTCGTGTTCGTCGGAAACTTCGCCGACGATCTCTTCAACTAGGTCCTCAAGGGTCACCAGACCCGCGGTTCCACCGTACTCGTCCATTACGATGGCAATCTGGAACTCAGCGGCACGCAGTTGTTCCAGAAGCACATCGAGGTGAATGGTCTCCGGAACGTAGAGTGCATCGCGAGCGAATTCGCCTACCTGCAAGGCTGCCCGGCGTTCACGCGGAACCGAAACAACGGCCTTGACGTGGCAAATCCCCTGAATCTCGTCACTTGAGCCCTCGATTACGGGGAAGCGTGAGAATCCGGTATCGGCGCTGACCTCAATCAGTTCCGATAATGGCGCCTGTGAATCGATGGTCGACATCGAGGTGCGCGGAGTCATAACATCGGCCGCGGTGCGTTCGGAGAATTCAATGGTGGACTGAACAAAACGTGCAGTTTGCACGTCCAAGGTTCCCAGCTGTGCCGAACGACGCACGAGCGAGGCCAGCTCCTGTGAAGAACGCGCTGCAGAAATTTCTTCCTTGGCTTCAAGTCCGAAAAAACGATGAAGTACGGCGTTGGAGAAACCGTTCAGCACCACGATCGTAGGTTTGAAGATTGCGGTGAATACCAATTGTGGTCGAGCCAGCAACTTACCTACGCGCATCGCTTGAGCGATGGCCATGTTCTTTGGAACCAATTCGCCAATGAGCATCGAAAGCAAGGTGGCCAGCACCAGAGCAACGATGACAGCAATGGCCATCGAGCTTGCTTCTGGAACACCGATCTTTTCCATCAAAGGTTCCAGCAAAGAGCTGATGGCTGGTTCAAGCACGTAACCGGTAAGCAACGTGGTCAGCGTGATGCCCAATTGGCAGCTAGAAAGCTGAGTGGACAGTGAAGTTAAACATTGTAGAAGCGGCTTCGCACCAGCTTCTCCCCGATCAATGGCACTTTGTACGGTGCTTTTATCGAGTGCAACCAGGGAGAATTCCACGGCCACGAAGAATCCTGTGCCAAGAATGAGCAACAGGCCAAAAAGAATGTAGAGCCAATCCATCGGTGGTTACCGCCACCTGTTCATTGACATCAAGAAGTGAGGTTCAGTGCCGCTAAAACGGCAACTAGAAGGCTCCAATAGGGAGCTAGAACCTGTTGAACATGGACTGTGTTGGCCGGCACTGCGCCCGTGGGCGGCACGCCGGCTTGGAGAGTGTGATTCCATAGTGCGATTAAGTCTATCGAACGATCACCTTTTGTGCACCACATTGAAATTGTGTCTTTTAGCGGTAGCGGAATCACGCTGAGTGGAATGTTATACATGACACTTTCGTGAGATTACATACGTGCCGTGGCCAAGCGGGCACAAAAGTCACTAGACTGGTGCGCAGGTCTAGAAATCTTGTGAGCCGAAGTGGTCGATTCACGTCCTCGGAAGACCATCGGCTCAAGCTAGAACAACGTAGAAATCAGGGAAGAGGCGTTGCACGTGCCAGAGCAAGCACACCACCGACTTACTGAAGAGTTTGGTGGAAACGAGTGGCTAGTAGACGAGCTGTTCGAACAGTATCTCGTCGACAAGAACTCGGTAGATAAGAAATGGTGGGATATTTTCGAATCTCTCGCCGCCGACAAAAAGGCACCGGCAGCGCAGCCGAAGCCTGCGGCGCAAGCAGCACCGGCCAGCAAGGGGCAAGCCGAACCACGCGCTGCAGCCCAGGCTCGACCAGCTGAGCCAGCTCCCGCGCCGGCGTCCAAGCCAGCACCCGATCCAGCACCAGCAGCTGAAGAAAAGAAAGCTGAACCAGCACCGAAGACCACGCCAATTCCGGCGCAGGCTCCCAAGGCTGCACCTTCCACCGAACTTTTCGGTGAGGAAAAGCGCACCCCACTGCGCGGGCCAATGAAGGCCATCGCCACCAACATGGATGCCAGCCTCACCGTGCCAACCGCAACCACAGTGCGCGCGGTTCCAGCCAAGGTGATGATCGACAACCGCATCGTCATCAACAACCACCTCAAGCGTGCGCGCGGTGGCAAGATTTCCTTCACCCACTTGATCGGCTTCGCCGTGATTCGTGCGTTGAAGCAGATCCCTTCGATGAACGTCACCTACGATGTGATCGACAAGAAGCCAACCGCCATCCAGCCGGCACATGTGAACTTTGGTATCGCCATCGACATGCCAAAGCCAGATGGCACCCGCATGCTGGCAGTGCCAAATGTCAAGGCTGCCGAAACCCTGAGCTTCAACGAGTTCTGGGCTACCTACGAAGATTTGATCAAGCGCGCGCGTGGCAACAAGCTGACCGCTGATGATTACGCAGGTACCACCGTCTCGCTGACCAACCCAGGTGGCATCGGTACCGTTCACTCGGTTCCACGTCTGTCCAAGGGCCAGGCAGCGATCATCGGTGTTGGCGCACTTGAATACCCAGCTGAATTCCGCGGCTCTTCGGAGAAGACCGTGGCAAGCCTGGGCATCGGTAAGCACATCACCCTGACCTCCACCTACGACCACCGCGTGATTCAGGGTGCAGGTTCGGGCGAATTCCTGAAGCTGGTTGAATCGCTGTTGCTCGGTGAGCAGGGCTTCTACGACGAGATCTTCGAGCAGCTTCGTATTCCTTACGAGCCGGTTCGCTGGGCCGTTGACAACCAGGTCGACATCGACCTGCAGGTCAACAAGGTCGCTCGCATTCAGCACCTGATCAACTCCTACCGGGAGCGCGGCCATCTGATGGCCGACATCAACCCACTGGAATACGTTCAGCGCAAGCACCCAGATCTGGACATCAACAACTACGGCCTGACCCTGTGGGATCTGGACCGCGAGTGGATCACCGGCGGACTGGGCGGCCGCGATCGCGCACTATTGCGCGATATCCTCGGCACCCTGCGTGATGCCTACTGCCGTACCATCGGCACCGAGTACATGCACCTGCAGAACCCGGTCGAACGTGAATGGTTCCAGGACAAGCTGGAGTCACGCTACGCCAAGCCAACCCGCGAAGAGCAGCTACGCATTCTCTCGAAGCTGAACTCCGCTGAGGCTTTTGAGACCTTCTTGCAGACCAAGTTCGTGGGACAGAAGCGCTTCAGCCTTGAAGGTGGCGAGTCGCTGATTCCACTGCTGGACGCCATCATTTCCGATGCTGCCGATGATCAGCTGGACGAGGTAGCCATCGGTATGGCTCACCGCGGACGCCTGAACGTACTGACCAACATTGCTGGCAAGACCTACGCACAGGTCTTCCGCGAATTTGAAGGCACCGCTACCCCAGGTTCGGTCCAGGGTTCGGGAGACGTGAAGTACCACTTGGGTACCGAAGGTTCCTACACCTCGGATGCCGGCAACCAGACCAAGGTGTACTTGGCTGCCAACCCATCGCACCTAGAAGCGGTTGACCCAGTACTTGAAGGCATCACTCGTGCCAAGCTTGACCGCTTGGGATCGAAGAACGAAGTACTGCCAATTTTGGTTCACGGCGACGCGGCCTTCGCAGGCCAGGGTGTGGTTTCCGAGGTGCTGGCGATGAGCCAGCTGCCTGGTTACAAGACCGGTGGTACCGTGCACGTGATCGTGAACAACCAGATCGGTTTCACCACCGCGCCAAGTTCATCGCGCTCTTCGGTGTACGCCTCGGATGTTGCTCGCACCGTTCAGGCACCGATCTTCCACGTCAACGGTGATGATCCAGAGGCAGTGGTCCACGTGGGCCAGCTGGCTTTCGAGTACCGCCAGAAGTTCGGCAAGGACGTCGTCATCGATCTGGTGTGCTACCGCCGCCGCGGTCACAACGAAGGCGACGATCCTTCGATGACCCAGCCGATCATGTACAACCTGATCGAAGCCAAGCGCTCCACCCGCAAGCTGTACACCGAAGCCCTCGTTGGTCGCGGTGACATCACGCAGGAAGAAGCCGAGCACGTTTTGGCCGAGTACAAGGAGAACCTGGAGCGCATCTTCGCTGAGACGCATGCCGCCCAGACTTCCCCGATCCCGATCATCACCCCGGGCTCGACCATCAACGACCTGGAGAAGCCATTCGCTCAGGCTGCCGACGAAAACACCGTCGATGGCGCCCGCGGTTCGGCCATCTCGGCTCAGACCTTGGCACATATCGGCGCAGCTCACCTTCAGTTCCCTGAGGGCTTCACCATGCACACCAAGCTGAAGTCCTTGCTGGAGCGTCGCGAGAAGATGTCCCGTGAAGGAGGCATCGACTGGGGCTTCGCTGAAATCGCTGCCCTGGGCTCGCTGTCCATGGAAGGCGTGCCGGTTCGTCTAGCTGGCCAGGACTCACGTCGTGGCACCTTCGTTCAGCGTCACTCGGTCTTCCACGACCGCGAGAATGACAACGAGTGGTACCCACTGCACAACCTCTCCGAGGACCAGGCGCCACTGTGGATCTACGACTCACTACTCTCCGAATACGCGGCGTTGGGCTTCGAATACGGTTACTCGGTAGAGCGTCCAGATGCGCTGGTTATGTGGGAAGCTCAATTCGGTGACTTCGTCAACGGCGCCCAGACCGTAATCGACGAGTTCATCTCCTCGGCTGAGCAGAAGTGGTCGCAGTCCACCTCACTGGTGATGTTGCTGCCACATGGCTACGAAGGTCAGGGCCCGGATCACTCCTCGGCCCGCATCGAGCGCTTCCTGCAGCTGTGCGCAGAGAACAACATGGTAGTGGCTCAGCCTTCCACCGGCGCTAATCACTTCCACCTGTTGCGCCGTCAGGCCTACGCCCGTCCACGCAAGCCACTGATTGTCTTCACCCCGAAGCAGTTGCTGCGCCTGAAGGCTGCAGCAAGTTCGGTGGAGGAATTCACCACCGGTGGTTTCCAGGAAGTTATCGGCGATAGCACCATCACCGATGCCAACGCCGTGGACAAGGTGCTTCTGTGCTCGGGTCGTGTGTACTACGATCTTGTCGCTACCCGCGCCAAGGCTCAAGACACCAAGACCGCGATCGTGCGTGTTGAGCAGCTCTACCCGGCCCCACTGGAACAGATTGCCCAGCAGCTGGCCAAGTACCCGAACGCTAAGGCATCGTGGGTACAGGACGAGCCAGCTAACCAGGGTCCATGGCCGTTCTTTGGCCTGTACGTTGCGCCGCAGCTTGAGCAGAAGATCGATTTGGTCTCCCGCCCGGCCTTGGCAGCAACCTCCGCTGGTACCGCAAAGCGCCACGAAGCAGAAAACGCAGTGCTGATGCAGCAGGCTTTCGCCCGCTAAACTGCACAAACGTTGATCGCTGGGCCCTAGTTGCCGGCGAGCATTCCTCATTGAACAAGAGGTCTGCTCGCCGGCAACGGCGTTTTAACAGCAACGGTGGACTGCAGGGTAACTTGTGGGCTTTATCCAGCATGAATCTCCCCGATTCCCCAGCGTGCGACTGCTAAGGTGGGGAACGATTCATATTCTTTGAGCCAACGAAAGGTCGCCCAGTTGGAGTTACGCACAATCCGAATTACCGCAATCGGAGATGAGCTACTGGCCGGTCATGGGGACCCCCGGGGACTAGGCTGGTTTGGCCGGGTTCTGGCTCGAACCCAAGACCCTGCCTTGCGACTGCAATCCTTCGTCCTGGCAGCCCCGGCCGAAGGCTCCGAGTCGCTCGCCGAGCGCTGGATGGGAGAAGCTTCTCGTCGCTTCAGTGACCAGTATGAGAACCGCCTGGTCATTGCGCTTTCAGATCGCGATGTTGATCTGGATGTCTCCACTGCCCGCAGCCGACTGAATCTGGCCAATATCCTAGATTCGGCGTCACAAATGAGCATCAAGGCCTTATTGGTTGGTCCTGCCCCAGGTTTGGACGATGCCCGAAACCAGCGCGTAGCTGAGCTGAACCGGGTGTACTCGGACGTGGCTCTGCGCCGCAACCACCACTATGTGGATACCTTCACTCCCCTGCGCTCTCACGCCCAGTGGCGCGCTGATCTGAACGCTTCCGGGGGTGTCCCGGGCCAAGCCGGTTACGGCCTGATGGCCTGGTTGGTGCTTCACCGTGGCTGGTACTCGTGGCTGGACTTGCCGGAGCCTGGCGAGGGCTAAACCAGCTTTGCGCGTTAGGAAATTAGGCGCAAAGTATGAAAGACTATTAGTCGGCCCGAACTATCGGGAGTAACCATTGATCCCTTAAAGGAGTCACCATGTCGAAGCGCGCTCGTAAGCGTCGCGATCGCAAGCGTGGCGGTGCCAACCACGGCAAGCGCCCAAACAGCTAAGCGAAGCGAACATAAAAAGAACCCCGTACCATTCGAGTTTGGCTCGAACGCTACGGGGTTTCTCTTTACCTGCTAGTGGCCCGACTCTAGGCGAACCTGCGAGATCTTCGCAAAGATACTGGCCTTCAGATTTTGTGGCGCCTGTTCCTGACAGCTGCGTCGCACCACCGAACGGATAATGCACTCAAGGTCATACTCCTCGGTGCATTCCGGGCAGCCATCAAGGTGCGCCTTGACCTCTTTGATGTCGTTGAGCGTCAACGCACCATCGAGGTATTCATAGATGCGTACGATGCGGTCATCGGCGCAATCACCTAGTGAATTGCAATCCATGTTATTTCGCTCCTCCATCAGCTTTCGCGGCGCTCTTGGCGCGAGCTGAGCTGGAAATTCCACGCTCTGCCGCGTAATCAGCCAGCAGTTCCCTCAAATTCTTACGTCCACGGTGCAACCGTGACATGACGGTGCCGATCGGCACACCCAGAATGTCGCTGGCTTCCTTGTAGCTGAAACCTTCAACATCGACGAAGTACACGGCCATCCGGAAATCTTCGCCGATGGACTGTAGCGCGGCCTTCACATCCGAGTCCGGTAGGTGATCCAGCGCCTCCACCTCAGCGGAGCGCAAACCCGTAGGTGAATGTTCCATGGCTGAAGCCATCTGCCAGTCCTCAACCGTATCGGTGCTGGTACGCAACGGCTCACGCTGGCGCTTGCGATACAGGTTGATATAGGTGTTTGTTAGGATTCGGTACAGCCAAGCCTTGAGGTTGGTCCCTGGCTTGTACTGGTGGAAGGCCGAGTACGCCTTGGTATACGCCTCCTGCACCAGATCTTCAGCATCGCTAGGATTACGAGCCATGCGCAGGGCAGCCGAATACAGCTGGTCCACGTACACCATGGCATCGCGCTCAAATCGTTCGCGACGCTGTACCTCGGACTCAGTGGCCACATCGGGCAAATTCTCGTCCACACTCTTGTTGTTCATCACGCCTGAGTCTACGCGGTTACCGGTGTTATTGCGCGAATTCGGGCGCGACCGGCTCACTGTGCGGGGTCCACGAGGTTCCGGATCCACCACGCAGGTGGTGCCGCTGGCTGTTGAAGTATCCTGTCTGATCGTCACACTAGGTACAACCACAAGGTCTAAAACCTTATTCCCCCAGAGATCTCGGCTAAGATTTAACTAAAATCGCACGAGCCTAAGGATCAGCAATCAACACCGCAAGCGCCTCTGGAAGCCAGCACACGCAACCGCACACGAACATCGAGAACTGGTGGCCCGCACCATTTACCGGCGCACCGGTTCACGCGACCGTAAACGTGCCGGCCTCCAAGTCGCTCACCAATCGCTATCTGATCCTTGCGGCACTGGCCAGCTCCCCGTCGACCATCCACAACACGCTGATCAGTCGGGATACCGAGCTGATGCTCGCTGCCTTGGAAACCTTTGGCGTGGGCATCAAACGCACCGAACAGCCCGATGGATCCACCACCGTTGTGATCACTCCTGCCGATCAGCTCAACCAGGCGCAGCCTGATGGATCGGCCCTGCGTATCGAGTGTGGCTTGGCTGGCACCGTGATGCGCTTTGTTCCCCCGTTAGCTGCCGTCGCCAAGGCTCGGGTCCACTTTGATGGCGATCCGGCCGCCCGACTGCGTCCCATGGCCCCGGTTCTTGATGGGCTAGGTGCCCTGGGCGCAACATTCGATTACCCACAAGCCAAGGGCATGCTGCCCTTCACCATCGATGCCAGTGACGTGCGCGTATCGGATACGGTCATCGTTGACGCCTCAGGTAGCTCCCAATTCGTTTCGGCACTGCTGCTGGCCGGGCATGCACTACCGGGCGGACTTCGTCTTCGTGCGGCTGACGGTCCGGTGGCCTCCCCCGATCACATCATGATGACCGTGCAGACCTTACGTGAGATGGGCGTGGAAATTAGTGTGGACGCCGATTCTCGCGGATGGCGGATCTCTGAGGGCAGCATCGATGGCTTTACCGTAACGGTTGAGCCGGATCTATCCAACGCCGGACCATTTTTGGCGGCCGCACTAGCCAGCAATGGTAGCGTCGGCATTCGATTCTGGCCACAACAGACCACCCAAGTCGGCGGCAAGTGGGTGCAAATCCTCAAGAGTATGGGCGCAGAGGTTGAACACGGAGCCGATTCGGTGCTCACGGTGCGCGGCACCGGGAAGATCAAGGGCATCACCTACGCCGATGCTTCGGAACTAGCGCCAACTTTGGCGGCCCTGTGCGTTTTGGCTGACTCGCCAAGTAAGCTCACCGGCATCGGCCACCTGCGTGGACACGAAACCGACCGACTGGCGGCGCTAGAAACCGAGCTGCCCAAGGTCGGGGCCACGGTGAAGGCCACCGAGGACACACTTGAAATCATCCCGGGTTCCTTACACGCCGCCGATCTGCACAGCTACGAAGATCACCGCATGGCCACCGCCGGCGCCTTGCTGGGCCTGGCCGTCGACGGGATTCGAGTCGAAAACATTGCCACCACTGCCAAAACCATGCCCCAATTCCCCCAACTCTGGGCGCAGATGGTCGACACTTCTAAGGACCGTGGTTAATGCACTACTCAGACTACGACGAATCCTCGGTTCGCGTTCGCCCCAATAAGCGTGGCTCGCGTCCGCGCACCAAGGATCGCCCGGCCTACGACAAGGCGGTTATCGGCCGCATCATTACCGTGGACCGTGGCAGGTATACCGCGATCCTCGATGAGGATACTGCCAACGAACGCATCGTCATCGCCGCCCGAGCCCGCGAGCTGCGTCGTCAGGCGATTGTGCCCGGAGACTTGGTCGCGCTGGTCGGCGATACTACCGGCAAACCAGATACCTTGGCCCGGCTCGTGCGTATCGAAGAACGCACGACCCTGTTAAGACGCAGCGCCGACGACACCGACGCGACCGAACGAGTTGTGGTGGCCAACGTCGACAAACTGGTGATCGTGGTGGCCGCGGCCAATCCCGAGCCGCGCACCGGCTTCGTTGACCGTGCGTTGGTCGCTGCCTTCGACGCGGGAATCCAGCCGATCTTGTGCGTGACTAAGGCCGATGTGAAGGATCCGGCCGAGTTCCTCGAACACTATGAGGGGCTGGACTTCCCCGTGGTCATCTCCCGCACTACCACCGAAGAAGCCTCGGGTGTTGACGCACGAGGTGCCGATGGCTCTAGCGCTAGGCTCGATGCGAACGCCCTGGCCGAACTTGAGCAGTTACTCGGCGGATGTGTTTCGGTGGTTCTGGGCCATTCAGGGGTCGGGAAATCTACCTTGGTCAACGCGCTGACCGGGGCAACACGCGCCACCGGGCACGTCAATGCGGTGACCGGACGCGGACGGCACACCTCTTCGAACGCCCTAGCGCTACGCCTAGGACAGGTACCAGGATCGTGGCTCATCGACACCCCCGGAATTCGTTCCTTCGGCCTGGGCCTGGTCGATCCGGATAATATTCTGGCTGCCTTCGAGGATCTGGCACAGATCGCCACCGCATGCCCGCGCGGTTGCACCCATGCGGCGGCAGAGGCTGGTTGTGCACTAGAAGCCTGGGCCAAGGATGCCGAGGGTAGCCAACCGGCAAATCGTTTGGCCTCCTACCGCCGGCTAGTGACTACCGAGGAAACCACGCACGAAAAGGAGCTCGGCGCACTGTAGGGCGCTGTACACACCATGGCAGAATTTAGCTTGCAGCAAGATCTTGAGTTCGCGTTAGAACTGGCCGACAAAGTTGACGCACTCACCTTGGCCCGGTACGGCTCCAATGATCTGGTAGTTGAGTCCAAACCGGATATGACACCTGTTTCTGACGCCGACCGTGGCGCCGAGCAGCTGATCTTGAACGAACTGGCAAAACACCGACCCGAAGACTCTGTGCTTGGCGAAGAATTTGGCGTGCATGGATCTGGATCACGCCGCTGGGTGATTGACCCGATCGATGGCACCAAGAACTTTGTGCGCAGGGTCCCGGTCTGGGCTACCTTAATCGCATTGCTCATTGATGACGAGCCGGTGCTCGGCGTCATCTCCGCTCCCGCCCTGTCCCGACGCTGGCACGCCGCGACGGGTCTGGGTGCCTTTGTCACCGAACCAGGCACCAGCGTGGGCTCAATAACCACCCGGGCGATCTCGGTCTCCTCGGTGTCCGAACTCGCCGATTCCTCCTTGGCCTATGCCTCGCTGAGCGGTTGGAAAGAGGCCGGAAAACTCGATGGTTTCCTGGACCTTTTGGACACCGCTTGGCGCACGCGTGGTTACGGGGACTTTTACTCCTACGCACTACTAGCTGAGGGGGCCGTGGACGCGGCGTTTGAACCGGAGCTTGAACTGTACGACATGGCTGCGCTGGTACCGGTAGTCCGCGAAGCTGGCGGTCGCTTCACCTCCGTGGCCGGAGTTGAAGGCTGCCACGGGGGCAATGCGCTGGCCACCAATGGCAAGTTGCACGAAGCGATCCTGCCCTACCTGAACCGCTAATGAGCGTCCCGAGCCCCGCTGGACCGCTGACCACCAGCGAAGAAGACTACCTCAAGGCGATCTACACCCTCACCGAATGGGATGACGCTGAAGTCAGCACCGGCATCCTCGCCGACCAGTTGGGCCTATCCCCTGCCTCGGTGACCTCCATGGTGCAAAAGTTAGCCGGAAAAAACTTGGTGGAGCACATCCCGCGCAAGTCAGTCTCGCTCAGTGCCACCGGCCGGCGTGAAGCCCTACGTATGGTTCGGCGGCATCGGCTGTTGGAGACCTTTCTTCGCGACGAGCTGAGCTACGGCTGGGACGAGGTCCACGACGAGGCCGAAGCCCTTGAGCATACGGTCACCGATCGATTTATCGATGCGCTCGACGCGCGCCTAGGACATCCGGTTCGTGACCCGCATGGAGATGCCATTCCAGGCCCCGATGGCAGCATCCCGGTCTCCCAAGCGATCCGTCTGGACCGTTTTGGCGGACGTAAGGCCATCATCGACCGGATCAGCGACGAAGATCCGCAGTTCCTGCGACGAGCTGCTGCACAAGGGTTAGTGCCAGGAGCGGCCATAACACTTCCTCACCAATTGGACTATATCGAAGCCTCATTGATCTGGGTCCACGACGTGACGGGGGCGTGAAACACGGTTGAGTTCCCCATTGCACAAATTCAGGCCAACATTCCTGCTGGTCGATATCGTACTGGTCTTTGTTGGCGGAACCTTGGGTACTGCCAGCCGGCTGGGCATCAGCCGGTTACAACCGGCGAATTTTTCTGTTCCCGTAGCGGTATTCTCGATCAATGTTCTTGGAGCGCTTGCCTTGGGCTGGCTACTAACGACGCTCTCTTCATCGGCGAGCCAAACCCCGAGACGACACAAAATTCGCCTCTTGCTGGGCACCGGATTCCTGGGCGGTTTTACCACCTATAGTGCCTTGGCCACCGACAGCATGTTGCTAATTGCACGTGGCTCAGCCCTGGCCGGCGTGGGCTACGCCCTAGCAACGGTCATCATCGGCGCGCTAGCAACCTGGTGCGGAATGTTACTTGGCACCAAAGTTGGCCCATCGAAGCCGGTGAAGTGATATGCAGCTAGATCTGACGCTATTTCTCATCATCGCCCTGTGCGGTGGAGCTGGCGCAGTACTGCGTTTGATCGCCGACACGTTGATTGCAGCGCGGTTCGGTTCCCGCATGCCGTGGGGCACCATCACGATCAATCTTTCGGGGTCCTTCGCCTTGGGGCTGTTCACCGGATTCTTTGCGAACAGTGTGCCAAATCAAGCTTGGCTTCTGGCTATCGGCACCGGGCTGCTAGGCGGTTATACGACCTTCTCCACCGCGAGCTTTGACACCGTGCGCCTGCTAAAAGAAGGTCGTGCACTGGCTAGCTTGGCTAACGCTATGGGGACTCTAGTGGGAGCAATTATCGCAGCCTACCTAGGCTTTTTGCTCGCCACTGGATTTTAGCGGGCAGCCCGGCGCCCCTTGGGAGCACTCGAGTTGTCTCGTTGAACCGACTGCTTCGCGGCTTTGGGGGTACGGTCATGCGGAACTGCTTGACCACCGGTAGCAAGGACCAGGATGGCGCTAATACCGGTCAGTGCCAGCATCGCGATCGCCCAGTTCTGTGACTGGTCGGTAAAGGCGTGGTCAATACTCAGCCATAGTGTGTAAGCTCCGCCGAGGTAGATCAGATGGATCAACAACATTCGGGTACGAAGTCTGAATTTGACGGTAGCTTTCGGCGAAAAGAAGATCGCCCAGATGACCAGCAGTGGAATAACAACGACCAAAATCGCTGGCACTGTTGGCCAAGGGATGAATGCGATAGCGGCCAAAGCTGCAGCAAAAAGCAAGCCAACTTCGAGGAGGAAAGCCACGACTGCATAGACTGCTGAAAGGATAGGCGACACCCGCTGGGAACTGTTTTTACCCATCGACTCTTATCTCACTCCAATTCTGCACAGTCCGTGGCATGAAAATCTTCGACTTTCATCTCAAGTCTATGTGTAAATGCTCCTAGCCGCGAATAGGCTCGCAAACTTTGCGCCGTGTTTACTGACGGTGCAGTAGTATCCAACCGGGCGACATCTCACGTTGATGCAAGGTCTCCAACGCACAAAAAAGCTCCGGAACCAGGTACGAAACCTAATTCCGGAGCTCAAATATGTGGAGATGGGGAGAATTGAACTCCCGTCCGATGTGGTGTTGCCAGGTCTTCTCCGGGCGCAGTTTGCTACGGAATTTCTCTGCCCCAACCATCACGCAAACATGTGGTTGATCCGGGCACAGTTACCTAAATATGTACCCAACAGCGGTAACAACCGCTGGATACAGTGGCTATCTAAATGACGTTAGGATCAGAGGCAATAGCAACCTCTGGCTAACGGACTGTCTGGCTGCTTAGGCAGCGAGAGCGAAGTCAGTGCGCTTTGATTCGGCACTTATTGTTTTGCAAAGAGCGTTTACGAGATAACTTTGCATCCTCGGCCCGCTTCATCTGTCGCGACTCACACCGTCGAAACCGATCATCCCCGTATTTTGTTGTCAGTCCCAGTTTCCCAGGTACAACCACGCTCGAAAGCGTGTTTATCCATCATAGCGCATCCCCTAGGACTAACCCAAAGTAAGATGCGCCACAATTTAGCCTTTTAGCTAGCCGCGATTACGTTCACGCATGGCGCGCAATGCTTCACGATTATCTTGCTGCTCACGCAGGGTCTGACGCTTGTCATACTCGCGCTTACCCCGAGCGACACCGATTTCGATCTTTGCTCGACCTGACTTGAAGTAGAGGCTCAACGGCACGATGGTCAGACCTGCTTCGCCAATCTTGCGCTCAATCTTCACCAACTCTTGACGGTGCAACAGAAGTTTGCGGCGTCGTCGTGCGGCATGATTGGTCCACGATCCATTGAGGTACTCGGGGATATAGACGTTCTCGATATAAAGCTCGCCACGGTAGAACTGGCCAAAGCCGTCTACTAGCGAGGCTTTACCTTCGCGTAGTGACTTTACTTCGGTGCCGCTAAGCACCATGCCAGCTTCGAAGGTATCGAGGATTTCGAAATCGTGGCGCGCTTTGCGATTACTCGCAATGACCCGATCTTCTTGATTCTTCTTAGCCACGTTACTCCTTGCATGTCGTGGGCGGACTCCCGCGCACAGACTACAAGTCTAGCGCTAGAGAAGTCCCAATGGGTTCACGGCCTCACCATTTACTACGGTTTCAAAGTGCAGGTGACATCCGGTCGAGTTACCGGTGGTCCCGACATAACCGATGACCTGCCCCTGCTTCACATGCTGGCCAACACTAACTGCGACCCGAGACATGTGGTGGTATCCAGTGGCCAGAGCCTTACCGTTGACAATGCCATGGGAAATGATGACCTTGTTGCCTGCGGTTCCACCCCAACCGGCTGTCCAAACTTCACCGTCAGCCGCAGCTGTAATCGGCGCTCCGCACTGACCGCCAAAGCCCCAGTCAATTCCGGCGTGCACATAACCACCGCGTCCGCCGTAATCAATAGTACCGGCAGGGGTTGGACGGAATCCGAAGCTCGAAGTCAGGTTGTTGGAAGTCGTTGGCTTAACCAAGCCCCAAGCGCTGGATCCCGCTGATTGGCTCGCTGTCGGTTCTTCGACAGGAGCAGGTACGAAGGCCTTCTTCTTATAAGCCTTCTTCTTCGCGGCCGCTTCCTCTGCCAGTCGCTTCTGTTCAGCTTCATAGGCAGCCTTGCGCTTAGCTTCAGCCTCAGCAGCCTTACGCTTACGCTCAGCTTCTTCTCGCAACAGACGCTCTTGGCGTTCCTTGATGTCGGACTTTACCTGAGCGTATTCCTTTTGCTGCGCGGCTAGCTTCGCTTGAATCTGTGGCTTCTTGGCTTCGAGTTCAGCACCTAATTTTTCGGTACTGGCGACCAATGCGTCCAGTTCGTTCTTCGCGTTCTGAGCCTGATTGCGTGCATTTTGCTCTTGGGCTAGCGCATCTTCAGCTTGTGACTTAAGTGAAGAAATTTCCTTCTCTACAGCATTCAAACGAAGCTTATTGTTTTCGTTATTTGCCTGTTCTTGAGCCAAATCGTTATAAGTGTTGCTCTGCGCTTCCATCGCACGATTGGCAAGATCCAGCCCATCAGCCATTTGCTGAGTTGAATCCATGTTCAGGATCATGTCCAGGCCGCTAGAGACACCTCCACGCTTATAAGCTTCGGAGGCAATTGAAGCCATCGCAGCTTTTGCTTCGGAGATCTTTTTAGCGTTTTTCTCAATCTCGGCGGTCACCTGATCACGAGTCGATTGAGCAGCGATCAATCGATCGTTCAGGTCCGCAAGTGCGGACTGTGCATTGGCGACGCGGCTTTGTGCGTCAGCCAATGCCTGTTCAGCTGCGGGAACTTGAGCCTGCTGATCACGCAACTTTTGGTCGGTCGCCTGAATATCGGAATCCAAGAATTCCATATCCTGCTCCAGGTTGTTGATATTGCCTTCAACCTGAGTCTTTTTATCGTCAAGATCATCTGCGACAACTATGCCTGCTGGCAACGTTAAAGCGAGAGCCATTGCCCCACCGATGGTGGCGCGCAAGAACTTACTACGCACTGCGTTGGACAGCATGTGGCTCCTTTAAGAAAGTTATCGTGCTACTAGTTCACCGAAGTTGAGTGTTCGATCAAACCTTCAGGTAACGCTTCAACGTTACCACTGATGAAATTGTGGCCAAAACGATACCAATAATCAAGAGGACTGGCGCAACTAGCCAAACTTCATTGGTGGAGATGAATGCAACTCCTACGTTTTCGCTAGCCAGCTTGTCTTCAACGAGGAACTTCAGCAAAAGCCACAATGTTCCAGAAGCGAGAACGCCACCGATCAACGATGCGATGACTCCCTCGATGATGAAAGGTAACTGAATCGTTGCCTTAGAAGCACCGACCAACCGCATGATTGTGGTCTCGAGGCGTCGATGCATGGCCGATAGCTGAATGGTTGTTCCTGTGAGCAAGACAGCACAAACAATCATCACAATTGCGACTACCGCTGCAGCAGCCGAAGCAACCCGAACCAGTTGGAACACCTTTTCCAAGAGTTCTCGCTGGTCTACGACGGAGTCGACGCCACCGACGGTGGAGAGAGCTTCGTTGATGACCGGGTACTTCTCCGGATCGACAAGTGCGACGCGGTAAGATTCGGGCAATTGATCGGGAGTGATCTGATCGACTAGCGAAGAGTTCTTGTATTGGTCCAAGAAGTTCTTGTAAGCCTGATCCTTAGACTCATAGGCGTACTCCTTGATATAAGGAGCAAGCTGTTCAGACTTAAGTACCTTTTCAATGTTTTGACGCTGGGCGTCAGTCACTTCGTTGCCAGCACAGTTTTTTGAAGAACTGGAATCGTCACAGAGGTAGACGGCTACCTCCATCCGGTCGTACCAATAGCCCTTCATCTGATTGATCTGTAACTGCAGGAGCGCCGAAGCACCGACGAAGGTCAACGACACGAAAGTCACCAACACCACAGAAACGACCATAACGACGTTTTGGCGAAGACCCTTAGCTGCCTCGCGAAGAATAAATCCTAGTTTCACTGATCCTCGTCCTTCTGGTTCTCAGTAAACTGCGATTCTTCATCATGCTCCACCGCAGAATCACCCAAGAGCAGCTCACGTGAACCGTCCTGATTCACCACTGTGGTCATCGGCGTGTACTGACCTTCAATCTCATCACGGATAACCTGTCCGCGCTGCAGTTCAATTACTCGGTGGCGATATTCACTAACAAGTTCATGTGCGTGTGTAGCCATCAAAACGGTCGTACCGTTCTGATTAATGCGGTTAAGGACGTTCATGACCTCAATGCTGTTCTTGCGATCGAGGTTACCGGTGGGCTCATCCGCCAAAAGAATTGATGGTCGGTTCACGATAGCGCGTGCGATACCAACGCGTTGCTGTTCGCCACCGGAAAGTTCGGTAGGTTTACGGCGCGCCTTGTCTTCAAGCCCTACAAGCTTGAGCGCATCTGGCACACGTTCGCGAATCTGCGCACGCGAAGCACCGATGACCTCCATCGCAAAAGCAACATTGTCAAAGACAGTGCGTTCGCGCAATAGGCGGAAATCCTGGAATACGAAGCCAATATCGCGGCGTAACTTTGGAACACGATGACTAGGTATGCGGTTGAGGTTTTGCCCTGCCACATACACAGCGCCACCAGTGGACCGCTTTTCGCGTAGCACCAAGCTGAGGAACGTCGACTTTCCGGAACCGGATTCACCGACAAGGAAGGCGAACTCGCCACGGTTAATCTCGATGTTTATGTCATCCAGAGCAACGTTCTGCTGCTTTGGCTCGTAAACCATCGAGACATTTTCGAATTTAATCATGTCTTCAATCGTTAGTTTTCGTCGGGGCGCGACCCACGAATACCAATCTCGAGATCAAACGTCAATAGATGCGCCAATGTTCCACACACTATCGGTGCAGTCAGTAGAACGCGCCTAAATTGCAGGCGTGTTGCCAGATTCATCAGATACCCACAGCCTCAGCGTAGCCTCGCTAACCGGTGTAAGCACGAGATTTTCAGTCATTGCCGACAACGTAGCGATGATACTTCCAAGGTCTTCGACAAGTCTTCTCAGATCGACTGGTATTCGCTTGGTTTGCTATTTGCTTGGACGGCGCTGTCCCGCGCGCCATCGAATACCTGCATCAATAAAGTCATCAATTTCGCCATCCAGCACCGCTTGAGTATTTCCAACCTCGTGCTCGGTGCGCAGATCCTTAACCATTTGATATGGGTTCAGCACGTATGAGCGCATCTGGTCACCCCATGATGCCTTCACATCGCCTGCAAATTCTTTCTTCTGTGCATCTTCTTGCTCCTTTTTCAGCAGCAAGAGTCGGGACTGCAAAACACGCAAAGCAGCAGCACGGTTCTGAATCTGAGACTTTTCATTCTGCATCGATACAACTACACCCGTAGGAATGTGAGTCATACGAACCGCAGAGTCGGTAGTGTTAACGCTCTGACCACCAGGGCCCGAAGAACGGAATACATCGACACGAATCTCAGACTCCGGAATTTCGATGGTGTCCGTTTGCTCGATGAGAGGAACTACTTCTACTGCTGCAAAAGAAGTTTGGCGACGTCCCTGATTATCAAATGGTGAGATTCGCACGAGCCTGTGCGTTCCAGCCTCGACGGACAACGTTCCGAAAGCGTAAGGTTCGTCAATTTCGAACGTCGCGGATTTGAGTCCTGCCTCTTCGGCGTAGGACGTGTCCATTACAGTTGCTTTGAAACCACGCTTCTCTGCCCAGCGTAGATACATTCGCATAAGCATCTCGGCAAAGTCAGCTGCGTCGACGCCTCCTGCGCCTGAGCGAATCGTCACCACAGCACCACGTGAATCGAATTCTCCGCTGAGCAATGTGACGATCTCTAATTCGTCGAGCGCCTTATGGATGCTGACAAGTTCTTTGTCCGCTTCCTGAATGGTCTCTTCGTCATCCTCTAACTCTGCCAGCTCTACCAAAACTTCCAGATCATCGATTCGAGTCTTGATCTTGGTCAATCGCTCCAACTCCGATTGACGGTAGGAAAGCTTGCTAGTCACGATTTGCGCAGCAGCGGGGTCATCCCAAAGATCGGGAGCACCAGCTTCTTCGGAGAGCGTCGCGATGTCAGCTTTTATCTGATCAACATCGCTCACATCTTCAATTGATGAGAAAGTTGAGCGCAGTGTGCGGATTTCTGCAGAGAAGTCAGTTTTTGCCATGGTCTTCTAAGACTACGTCATTTCGGCAACTAATCCCGAGCTATAGGTCATCTACTAAGTACAGTTTGAGCCGTTGAATTCACCGATATCGGCACTCCCTGGGGAACAATCCAGCCAACGATTGGTGGTTGGACCGAACCAGAAAGTTCCAATGTGGCTCCCTGCCCGTCGGGACGGATTTGGACGGAGCGGATTTGCAGATTATCAACTCTGCCAGTGGCTCCGACATCGCTTAGATACTTCGCGACTGCGTGCTGAACCCTCTGCTGATTTAGTTGAATGCGTGGGTTTGGACCGTCGGCAACAAATTCAAACTCGTCAACAGAGGCCACCACGGCACCGTCGGCGATGGACAGAAGCTGTCGAGCTTTGAGTTGTACCGCGCTCACCGCCAAGACGACGGATATTGTCAACAAGGTAATAGCACACAGGCCGATGGCCAGCACCAGCGACTGCCCGTCTTCACTGGCCAGTTGCCGTCTGAAACGCCGGATTCTAACCAAATCGATCAACTCTTTGGGAAGCTGACGAATCAACCGAGAAGACTGAAGCATCGAGAAAGTCTGAGACAAGCGGAAGCGGAACATCAAGCTCGACCCGTACCGTGACGACGCTTCCCGGACTCAGACAGGTGGAATCGCACGAAATCGAAGTCCTTGCGCTTGAATAGCCAAAATTATTCATTGCACGGTTCGCTGCCTCTCGGGCGTCAGCTTGTGCTTGCGCTGGAGTGTCAGCCGCAGCAAACACTTTGGCGGCTTGATCTGCAGCGCCAACGACAGCGTAACTACCGGCCTGTAGCTGACTCGCTGCCAGAATGAGATAGATCATCGGGATCAGCAACACAGTAGCGGCAAAAATAAACTCAACGATGGCGCTACCAGAATCGTCGCGACGTAGTTTCCGCGCAGCATCACCTGCGACTCTCATAGGACTACCCATACCGCACGGCCTCACCTTGGACATGAAGGTTCCACCCATTGGGCAGCAGCCCAATCAGTGGCACGTGCGTATCTACCGACACGGTAATAATCCGGTTCTTGCCAACGTTGGTGGAGCTCACGCCCACGTTCTGCGCGAATCCGCCATGAAGGCTTTCGGTGATCAATAACTGGGCACGGCTTCGTGCGTCAGCTTCAGATCTGTTGGCCAGTGCCCCGTAGTGTGCCCCGCCAGCTGCAGCATCGGTCAGCGTATTTCGAACATGCAAGACCAGCGCCAGTTGAATCAAGGTCAGCGCGATTACGACAAGCAGGGTGGTAATCATGACAAACTCGGCCACTGCAGACCCGCGAGTTTCCTCGCACATCAGTCGTAGAATTTGTCGTCGCTTACCATTGCTTGCTCGGCGCATTATTGTCGCCTAGCCCAGACCAGAAACCCGGTCGATGGCTTGATTGAACAGATCTTGTAACCGTGGTCCGGCAATCGCCAGCAACGCCGCGACGAGAACTGCGGACATTAAGGTAATCATTACCCACCCGGGCACATCTCCCCTACTGTCTTTCAACTTAGGAACAAGATGGTCCCACACCGATTGTGCTCGGGTAGTGAGCCCAATAACGAACCGAATTATCATCTCTTGGATTGAGAACATGACGTGCCTTTCTAGGAATTTTGAAAATCTATGCGTTGCAGTTCTGCCTTTTTGAATGGTTCAATAGCTCATCTCCAATAGCGCTAGGCCTGGGAACACTGCGAAAACGATGGTCAACGGCAATATGCCAAAGACCACGGGAACCAGCATCAAAATTTCTCTTTTACCGGCAACTTCCATCAGTTCTCGTTTGGAAGCGTCGCGGACATCCTGAGCTTGATCTCTCAAAACCTGAGCGATCGGCGTTCCACGTTCGGTAGCAACAACAATCGCGTCGACAAATCTAGAAATGGTGCCAACCTGCATTCGATCGGACATCTTTTGCATGGCTTGAATCATCGGTGTTCCCGAATGAATGTCATTCAAAGTCTTCACAAATTCATCGCCAATGACGCCGTGGCAAATTCGTGAGATACGTTCGATCGCTCCGGTCGTTGATTCCCCGGCCCCAACGGTGAGTGCCAGGACTTCTGCGACCGTGGGGAATTGAGTGAGTATTTTTCGGGCACGACGGTGGATTTGTTCTCCGAGCCACCAGCCGCGTAGAACATAGCCTAGTAGTCCAACCCCGATGACTACTACGACTGCAAAGACCAAAGACAAGTGATATTGCATAGAGGCCAGCCCGGTGAGCACGGAACCTGCAGCCAATCCACACAGGGCACAAATAATCTCTTGGGATCGGTAATCAATGACGCTAATTTCCAGTCCGGCCGCATCCAACCTTTTTCTGAGAATGTCCCCAGAGGGACTGTGCCTACTAGCAAACTTCCTAATTTGCGTCACTAGCGGCGAGGCGAGCTGTCCTAGGGTGGAATGTCCTGACTCTGAGTGCCAAGAGTCTTCAAGCATTCGTGCGCTTCGCACACCTACGCGTACGTGGGGAGCGATTCGTTCAGCAAAGGCCATTTTTCGCCACCCAGGAAGGTTTACGAGGATCATCCAGATCCCCAAGCCGAACCCAAGCCCGCACAATGCTGCCCAGGATACGTAAGTGTTCATGAGAGCACCCGCTCTTCAACAGGCAGCGCGCCAAGACGGAGCATGACCCTGTAGCAAATGACTGAAATGCCGACTCCCAAGCCCAAGACAATGACTCCGCCTGCAGTCATATAAGCCTCCTTTGCTGCCTCTTGGGTACCAAGGACTAGCAAGAGAATCCACGGTGCTGCGACAGCCAATCGGGCAGCTGAGACGATCCACGACTGTCGTGCTGCCAATTCGCCTCGGGTGCGAACATCGTCTCGTAGGAAAGCCGACAACGTGGCGAGCGTATGCCCAAGATCCGTGCCTCCAACTTCGCGGGTGATCCTTAGCGTCGTAAGAATCTTGTCCGCAACCGGATCCGCCAAACGCTCTCCGAGTTGCTCTAAGGAAACAGAAAAATTTGCAGTCGCCCGGTAGTCCAAGGCAAAATCGGCGAATAACGGTCTCAAAATTTGCGGACCGACTGTAGCGAGCTGGCTTAACGCTTCAGGCAAGGACAATCCTGCGCGAATCGCACTCCGCAAGTGATCCACAACCTCAGGCCATTGTTCCTGCAACGCAGCTTGGCGCTTTGTTGCTTGATGGCGCAGGTAAACCCATGGTGCAAACACACCGAATCCGAAAAATACCGCAGCAAATAGAACAGTTCCAGTTAGTCCCAAAGTGAGGATGCCAAAAGCCAAGCCACACCCTAGGCATATAACAACAAATTTTGAAGGCGCAACATTGGTCATGCCGGCCTGAAGCAAGGCCGCCTTGATGATGGACTTTCTTTTGGGTGCGCGGACCCATGGGGCAAAGAGCAACCAATCCGCTAAGATCGCCACCCCCAGCCCACCTAAGAGCGCAAAGAAGAAAACCATCATTGGACTGCCATCAATTCGGCAACGTTAACCCCAGCGAGGTCGAACTTTTCGTGTTCCCAGTCTGCCCCACGTGAGGTGCACAAGGAATCGCTTTGACGTTCAAAGAGAGTCGATGATTCAATTTGTCCGTCTTCAACTCGATTGCGAATACTGAGTATCTCGTTGACGTAGCGGTGTCCTGAGGGGCTGCGTACACAATGCACAACGAGGTCAATACAAGCTGCAACCGTCTTGACAGTGAAGTCGGACGTGATATTCGGCCCGGCGAGTAGTGGCAACGTACAAATCTTGGTAATTGCGTCTCGCGCCGAGTTCGCATGAAGGGTACACAACCCTGAAATTCCCGAATTCAGAGCGATCAACATATCGAGAGATTCTGCCTCGCGAACCTCTCCCACAATGATCCGGTCGGGCCTCATACGCAGGGCTTCCTTGACCAACCTTCGCATCGTGATTTCACCTGTACCTTCAAGATTGGCCAGGCGAGTTTGCATCGCCACCACATCGCGCAGTGACAGATTGAGTTCAAAAATTTCTTCAATCGTGATGATTCGTTCGCGCGGGCCGATAGAGGAAGCCAAGCAGTTAAGCATTGTTGTCTTGCCTGCTTGGGTTGGACCAGTGACGATGACGTTCAACCCAGCACCGATTGCGGTCGATAAAAACAGAGCTGCTTGCGAGCTCATGGAGTCCAGTTCAACGAGATCCTCAAGTTTTCCAGCTCTCGCAATGAACTTACGTATATTCACGGCCCAGTGCTCATGCGTAATGTCTGGAATAACGACGTGCAGTCGAGAACCATCTGGTAGCTGGCAATCAACAAATGGTTGAGACAAATCCAAGCGCCGACCTGAAGACTTCAACATGCGCTCTACAACCGCGGCGATTTCAGTCGACTCCATCCGAATGTGCGTTAGTTGGCTCTGCCCGCCACGAGCACAAAAAACTTGGTGTGGCGCATTGATCCAAATTTCTTCAACACTCGGGTCATCCAAGAGTGGTTGTAAAGCGCCGAAACCAGCAACGTTATCGAAGACTGACTGCCTTGCTGAGTCTAAAGAATCCAGAGAAGGAACCGCACCGAGTAAAGCTCGCTCGTCATAGTCGCGAATAACTTCCTCAATTAGCGACTTGATCACCATTGGCTGTTTGGCCGGGTCTAAACCTCGGCGTCGAACCAGTTCACGGACCTCGTCCTCAACGATAGACAACGCTTCCACGACATACTCCTGCTGTTCGTCCTGTCTTAGGATCCCGAAACGGGGACAACCGGCGAGCGCATCATCGGTGCAGCAATCATCTTCGTATGAAATGGGATGCTATAGGCACATCCGTTTGCTTTCAAGGTCTTTCTTGAATGTGGATAAACCAGAATCCGATCTCCACAGGTCGTCATTTATTTATCCGAGCAGGTTGAATAGTGCGATCTGATAGTTCCACGCGTTCATTGAATCTGGTCTGGAGTTTTCATGGTCAAGTACGAACTACTACTGATATCTCGGAACTTTCAGCGTCCACGGCAATTTGAGTTGGATATGACTGGTCGGCTGTCAGGAGCTGAGCTGGCTACTTTGCTCCTATCCGTGTTCCCCGGACAGCATTGGTTCATTGGTGCTCAGCGGCTCGAAACCTTTGGGGTTTGTCAGTCTGGCCAAAGCCTGATCCTCAGTGACTTGCCGCAGGGAAATTCAAAATCGTTGGCAAGCGGGCCTTCCACAAAGTTATTCATCAGCGATGGTCGTGATGCTGGCGCGTGGATCACTTTGGCCCAAGGTGAGCAGGTTTTGGGACGAGGCGCACCTCTTTGGCTTCAGGACCCGCTACTTTCTCGCTGCCATGCTGTGCTCACGGTGTCACCCCGCAGGTGGCGGGTGGTACCGTGCGAGGGGCACAAGGTTTTCGGTGCAGACGGCCGAAGTTACGACAGCTTAGATTTGGGAATCGGATCTACCTTTCGGTTAGGAAACACGACCTTCATCGTGGCAGACCCCGTCGGCGCCGATTCAAATAAACCAAATTCGACTGCAGACCTAGAAGTCAAGGTCGCGGCCAAGCCTGATGTATCGAGGCTCATTACCGTAATCCTTGCGGCTTTCGTACCACTTCTGACCGGCGTACTGCTGGCTTTTTTGATGCATTCAATGCTGTTCTTGATCATCAGCGGCGTCTCGGCACTGATGGCTATCGTCCCTGCATGGCAGATGGTTTCAGAACGACGTAAATGGCAACGGACCATGCGCGCGCAACGAACTCTCGTCATTCAGGCACGGGACCAATACGCTGCTCCGTTGGGTCAGAGCCTGCTGGCTGGTCTTGATCGCACTGCATTAGGAATCGCTCCGACCCAGCTGCCTCCCATGGTGTGGGGCGACGGGCTCTGGTATCCGCATGTTGCTGAAGAATCAGGCGCCACTACGCACCGAAGGTCAAGGTTACGACGTGCTCGTACAAAATCAGATGCGCCGTGTCCGGGCCCCGTCTTTTGCGCGCCAGATCCCGGAGTATGGCAGATTGTCGCATCACAAGACTCGGAAGCGGCGGAGGTCCTGGCCAACATCTTCTCTCGCTTTATTCCACTGATCAGCGTAGGTGCGCTGAAGCTGGTCATCGATCCGAGCATATGTTGCTTACCTGCATCCTTGTTACTGCTGAATAATGTACGGCATTCAGAACTCAACGTGCCGGATGATTCACCAACTTTCGGGCGAGAGACTCCCGAGTTGAGAACTATTTACCTGACTTCCAGAACACCGTTCGAGCTACCGAATACTTTGGTGATTTCGTTATGCCCGGCGCTTAGCGAACAAGCTAAGTATTGGATCTCGTTGGACCCGATAGCCGCCACCTTGCCGGATTCGCGTTTTATCCTGCAACGGCTTCACCGACTGAGCACTTCGCGGCTAGATCGCATCGTGCACCAGTTTGTTGATCTTCAAACTGCGCAAAATGTGCCATCCACTGATCAGGCTCTTAGCTCCACACAGGGTTTTCGTGCCTGTGTCGGTCTGAACGCGGATGAACAAGAAGTACACCTTGATCTGGATGCTGATGGACCACACATGTTGATTTGCGGGACCACGGGTTCAGGGAAGTCCGAAGCGTTGCGACGAATTATTTCTGACCTTGCGTACCAGTACTCCCCCGAGCAATTAGGACTTGTACTGGTGGACTTCAAAGGAGGTGCGGGGCTTGGGCTTTATGAGCATTTGCCTCAGGTGCAGCTTTTCGCCAGCGACCTGGATGAAGCGGCGGCCCAACGAACAATTGAGCAGCTCGAGCATGAAGTGCAAAGAAGAGAGAGGATCCTGGCCGACAGCGGATGCAGCGATCTTTTCGAGTACCAATGCCTCGACACGAAACCGCAGTCTCTTCCAAGGTTGTTGGTCGTCATCGATGAGTTTCGTGTCTTCGTGGAAACCCTGCCGCTAGCAGGTCCCAAGATCGACCGCCTGGCCGCGGTGGGGCGAGCATTAGGGATACATCTATTACTCAGTACCCAGCGACCTGCCGGTGCACTTACCGGCCAGACTCGGGCAAATCTGAACACCATCATCGCCTTGCACGTCAACGATCCCAGCGAATCCGTAGAGCTAGTTGGTACCACTGCTGCGACGACTCTAGATCGGCCGGGTCTGGCGATCATTAAGAGTTCCTCCCGCCCTACCGAAACTTTTCAATTTCATCTGGCAGTCGAACCACCTCTAGAAGGTGAGCTCTTTGAACGAGACCGACACACGATGCGTCTGATGCCGCTATATAAATTCTCGAAGTCAGCTGAGCTTACGGAATCAGATCCATTACGAGCTCACGCATCAGGGTTGATTTCCCGGTGGTCAAACAGTCCAAAGCCTTCATCGGGGTTTGCGCTTGCACTACCGATGCCCAATGATCCATGGACAATTCCTTCAAATTGGCAGGAAAAGCCAGAAGGGAGTTTGTACTGCGGGGTCCGGGATAACCTCCACGGGGGCAGGCTTGACTCGTTGATCGTCGGATTAGGACAGAAGCGATCACTGCTAATTAGTGGGCTGCCGGATTCTGGAGCGAAGCATGTCTTTAGTTCCCTCGCACGAATGCGCCGGCGAATATTATGTTTTGGTCCTTCTCCCCTGGCCCAGAACGATGAGAATAGCGGTCTCAAGGTAGTTACCGGCCAAGATCCATATCTCTTCTTTGACGCTTTAGATTTTCTGGAGACCACACCTAAGGACTCGGACCTGATTATTCTGATACACGGCATCACACAACTTCAGGCGGAGCTTCACCCCCAGCACTTTCAACGACTCGATGAGGCACTTGGCACACTGTTGCGTCACAGCGATGAAAGCACTCCCTTGGTTATATGCGCAGCGGACCGAGACCAGAATTCGCTAAAGTCGACGGGCTTATTTACCACGCAATGGTATTTTCCGCTGAACGCCTCAGACTCACTAAAAATGATGTGGCCCAAGCTCCCGGCATGTTCTGATTTAACCGGCCGTGGGGTCGAAATAACCTCGGGACATCCGCCCCAAATTTTTCAGCTCACTGCGCTTTCGGCACGTGAGGTTGATGATCATCAATGGGACGCACGAGGCACTTGGTTCGAAAACCCGGAACAATCCGGGCATACTCGGCAAATGTTGCTCGGCTACCTACCGTTTGGCGGCGCCACTTTGTCTCTACCGGATAGTCCACGTCTAGTGGTGATCTATCACGATGAGGCAGGTCGGATGGCAATGTCCAAAACGCTGTCGCAAAGATGGGGAGCGCTCTACATGGATTCTCTGGAAGAAATTATTGCGTTCTCCAGCATGTGTCATTCCGCCGTCGAGGCCGCCCCTACAAGAATTTGCGCCAATTTAGCGTCGACATCCGATTCACGGCTTGCACCTGCCCTGGAAAATATACGGCTTCAAGGTATCAAGACCATCTTGTTCGTTCCGCCTTCTTCCCGGCTGACCTACGACTTGGGCAATTCGTCGCTGAATATTGATGACCGTGAACTTGTAGTTGTTGAGTCCGAACATGCACGAGATATGTTGCCTTCCACGTGGCCTCCACTGCACCGTGGTGACGATGTTCAGACTAGGGGATATTGGCGTGCAATCATCTCTCGCAATGGTCAGCCCAGATTGCTGCACATTCCTCGTACCAGCGTGACACGCTAGCTAGCGACTTGGCCTATCCCCTAGGAATGCAGTGGTCTTGGGAGCGAAAAGCATGACAATGCAGACCCCCGCAACCGCCATCGCCAGTACCGCAGCAAGTTTAACGAGAAGAATGTCTGTACTCAGGAACGAAATAGAAAGAATAAGCTGGAAGAGTTGCCAGACAATGATTGGTGCACGAGTGAAGGCTTTTCCTTTATAGAAATTAATCGCCACCGATCCCTGCCACACTGCCACGAGCAAGCACAAGACCAACATGAAGATCTGTCCGCCGATGTTCACGGTGCCATCTGTCGAAAGGTTCACCAGATAGCTCACCGCGTAGATCAGCACTGCAACGGCTTCTATCATCACCAACGCAGCTACGACAATTGCGCTACCGGGACGGGTCATATTACGTTCTTGATGGCTCACGTCAATAATCTTCGTCGACCTTCGTCTGGAACTCAAACTACTGAGATTTGAGCCGGTGTTGTCCGGGCCACATCATTTTGACCTAGCGGACTTCATGGCCAATTGCCATGTGAGAAAGCACTCAGGCATTCAGCAACATTTCGCTATCATGACTCTTGTTTACTTCCTCGTAACATGAAAACCTTATGTGGTCGGTTAAACGAGGTGCCCATTCGGGCCTCACTGACGATCAGAAGAGCCAACCAGTAACCGTAGGGTAATCAGGATTTAATTTCATTCCTAGCTAACGTTTACCCCTACTTTGATTGCCGTTAGACCTTCAGACCCTCTCAGATTTCAAGGAGCATCAATAAGCATGGATTGGCGTAGCCGCGCGGCGTGTCTGGAAAAGGACCCGGAACTGTTTTTCCCAGTGGGAAACACCGGACCGGCCCTATTGCAGATCGAAGAGGCCAAGAGCGTCTGCCGTCGATGTGAAGTAACCGAAACTTGCTTGCAGTGGGCCATTGAGTCCGGTCAGGATTCAGGCGTATGGGGCGGTATGAGCGAGGATGAGCGTCGCGCTTTGAAGCGTCGCGCTGCACGAGCTCGTCGCGCTTCGTAATTACGAGCTCGAGGTAAATCTCGCAACCCGAGACGTCGGTCAGAATCCGCCAGCGGTCAACACCACTGGCGGATTTTGAGTTTAACCGGCAATTTGTCAGGTCGGGTAGGTAGATTAAAAGTAGTGTTCATGTTCGAAAGGATCAGTTGGTGACTTTGCTCTGCTTTGTGCGCGCTCAACAAGTGGGTGCCGACGAACGATGAGCTCGGCCTTGACTGACCCACATTTGGGCAAGACGCTTGATGGTCGATATCGACTGGACCATCTGCTGGCATTAGGCGGTATGTCCAGAATCTATCGCAGCATGGATAAACGACTGCATCGCGCCGTGGTTGTGAAGATACTGAACGATAATTTCGCCAGCGAGTCTACCGTTCGAGAACGCTTTGAGTCCGAAGCGGTGATCGCGGCAAATATCACGCATCCCAACGTCGTTTCCATCCGAGACCATAACGTCAGCGACAACCTGGTGTATCTCGTCATGGAATACGTGCGCGGCCGAAATCTTGATCAGGTCATTGCGGAGCGCGGCCGCTTCACCCCGCGTCAGATGCTGAGCATTCTCGAACAAATCTGCAGCGGGCTAAGCGCGGCGCACAGCGAGGGAATCATTCACCGAGACATGAAACCCGCCAACGTCTTGCTCTCAGATCTCGGCGAAATCAAGCTCACCGATTTCGGACTGGCGCGTGCGGCAAGTGCTCATACGCAGTCCGCGACGTTGCTTGCCACGCTCTCACACGTTTCACCTGAACTGGTCTCGGGGGCGCCGGCTGACTCGCGCAGTGATATTTACGCGGTAGGCATCATGATCTACCAGATGCTCACCGGCCGGGCACCATACTCTGAAACCAACCCCGCAGCCATGATGAAGCATCATCTTGACTCCCCCATGCCATTGCCTTCGCAGGTCATTCCAGAACTGGCCGACGACCTCGATGAGCTGGTTCGCTGGTGCACCGAGAAAGATCCCGAAAAGCGTCCCCAGGATGCTTCCCTCCTTCTAGAGGAAGTCCGCCAGATCCGAGCCACGCTCAGCGAAGAGCAGTTGGACCTTGGAGCTGAAAGCCTAGGCTCGATTCAGGACCTCGTTCCAGAACGCTTCGCCCATATGCCTACTACGTTGCAACAACGGCTTGATGCCATGCAGCGCGATCGAGAAATTGATCGCGAGAAGCAGTGGCAGCAACTTAATACCGAGGCTGCCACCGGCGATTATGAACTCGATGAGGACCTGAACGATCAATCACCAACAACCGTGATTGCAACCGCGGATGCCACTGAAGTTCTCGACCTTCGTGAACCAGATCAAACCATGGCCATGGACCGTCTGCCGGAATCTGATGCTGCCTCGGCGCTAGCGGCTACATCGGTGTTTTCACGCAAGGATTCCGCGACGGTTGAACCGGTGCAGGACGATTCGCAGTTGGCACCTCGTGAGGCCAAGCGCGCGCAAAAGCAAGCGGAAAAACGGTGGCGCAAAGAAGCGCAGATTCCCACGCATCGGCTTCGTCGTCCTCGAAGTGGGACTCAAAAGACCGTCATAATTCTTATGTGGGCCTTGATTGTCGCTCTGGTGGCAGGCGCTGGATGGTTCTTTGGCCGAGGACCTGGAACTATCGTGCGCATCCCATCGCTGACCGGGTTAATCCAAGAACAGGCGATCGCGCAGCTGGATGATGCTGGCGTACCTGTGCGAGTCAGTACTGTCTACGACGACGAGGTCTCCATCGGTCGGGTGGTGCAATCACGCCCAGCCACTGGTAAGAACATCATGAAATTTCAGGGTGTAGATCTCACAATTTCCCAAGGCCCGCAGTTGGTTCAGATTCCTTCGCTCGCCGGCGACACAGCAGAAAAAGCTAAAAAGGCGCTGGCACAGTCGGGGTTTGCGAACCTCACCACCACTGAGGCCTATTCCTCCTCCGTACCTTCTGGTTCGGTGATCTCCTCCAGCCCAGCCGCAGGTGAGAAATTGCCCAAGAAGAGTCGCATCAAGCTCACCGTTTCCAAGGGACATGCTCCGGTGCAGGTTCCATCGGTGATGGGTCTGAGTAAAGATGAAGCCATTCAGCGGCTCAAAGATCTAGGATTGCAGGTTACGACCGGTCAGGAAGTTCATTCGGAGCAGTTTGAGAAGGGCTTGGTCGCCGAACAGTCACCGGCCCAAGGCGCCGTCGAATACGGCAGCTCGGTAGAGCTCAAGCTTTCCTCTGGCCCCGAGTATGTTCAGATTCCTTCGGTGACCGGACTGAGCGTTCAAGACGCCACCGCGCAACTTGAAGCGGCGGGGTTCACGGTGAAAACGCATCAAGTGTTCGGCGGCCCCCAGCAGCTGGTACATATGCAGACGCCGCTGAATCAGCAGGCGGTGCGCGGTAGCGAAATTAGCATCTACGCCTTCTAGCGGGTACGACAAAGGCTCGGCTCCCTGTGAAGGGAACCGAGCCTTAGTTCTAGGCCTTAGCGGTTGCGGCTACGGCTTTGCAGTGCCGAAGAAACCAAGAATGCCATCTCCAGGGACTGACGGTGGTTCAGGCGTGGGTCGCAGACCGACTCGTACAGCGAATCAAAATCTTCCTCGCGGATCGGATCAGCACCACCGAGGCACTCTGCCACGTCGTCGCCGGTCATCTCCACATGCAGACCACCTGGGAAGGTGCCCAGCGAGTCGTGAACCTCGAAGAAGCCACGAACTTCATCCATGACTGCATCGAAGTTACGAGTCTTGTAACCGTTCTGGCTGGTCACCGTGTTGCCGTGCATAGGGTCGGTAACCCACAGTACCTGCGCGCCGGAAGCGGTCACCTTCTCCACCAGGTTCGGCAACTTCTCACGAATGTTGTTCGCGCCCATACGAGTGATGAAGGTCAGACGTCCTGGCTCGCGGTTCGGATCGAGCTTGTCGATCAGGCGCAGTGCATCTTCTGGTTCGGTGGTTGGGCCAAGCTTTACACCAATTGGGTTGCGCACGCGCGAAAGGAAATCGATATGTGCGTGGTCCAGCTGACGGGTTCGTTCGCCGATCCACAGGAAGTGACCGCTGGTGTCGTAAGGCAGGCCGGTCCGCGAATCGGTACGAGTCAGCGCGCGCTCGTAATCCAGCAGCAATGCCTCATGGGAGGCGAAGAACTCGGTACGCTTCAGCGCTTCGAAATCGGCGCCACAAGCATCCATGAAGCGGATGGCCGAGTCGATCTCGCCGGCCAGCTGCTCGTAGGCGGAGTACGCCGGGTTGGCCATGAAGCCGCTGTTCCACGAATGCACACTACGCAGGTCTGCAAAGCCACCCTGGGTGAAGGCACGAATCAGGTTCAGCGTGGCCGAGGAGGTGTTGTAGGCCTGTACCAGACGCTTCGGGTCATGGGCACGAGACTCTTCGGTGAATTCGAAGCCGTTGACGATGTCGCCGCGGAATGCTGGCAGAGTGACACCATCTCGGGTTTCGTCGTTCGAAGAACGTGGCTTGGCAAACTGCCCCGCCATGCGGCCCATCTTGATCACCGGCATCGACGAACCATAGGTCAGCACAACAGCCATCTGCAAAATGGTGCGCACACGGGCGGAAATCTTATCGGCGGTGGCGTCTGCGAACGTTTCGGCACAGTCGCCACCCTGAAGTAGGAAGGCACGTCCCTGTGCAGCTTCGGCAAGACGTTCACGCAATACGTCAACTTCGCCAGCAAATACCAATGGAGGACGCGAACCCAATTCGTCGATGGAGGACTGATAGTCCTTGTGCTCACGCCAAGTTGGCTGCTGGGCGATCGGCAGTTCACGCCACTTATCTAGTTGCGGATCGGTGGCGGGGCCGGCTACAGAGGAACCGGGCAATGGGGTTCGATTTTCTACGCTCACCTTGGCAATTCTACGTGTCTTTTGAGCAAAGCACCGCGACGAATGTAACAGCGTCGCGTAACACTGTGAACTGAACGCTATTTTGAGGCCTTGCGCGGCGCATAAACGTCCACGTAGCTCTGCCCCGAAAGCACGTTGATGGCCTTGCGAATATCGTCGGCACATTGACGCAGGGCTTGCGGGTCGTTGTGCTTTGTGGCCAGGTGCTCGAAGTGAATTGGCTGACCAATCTTGATCCCGATCTTGCCCGGACGCGGAATGCTTCGCCCAATAGGCTGTGCCTTATCGGTTCCGATCATCGCCACCGGAATCACCGGAGCGCCAGATTCCAAGGCCAGTTTTGCGACGCCAAGCTTGGCCCGGTACAGGCGCCCATCGGGTGAGCGGGTTCCTTCGGGGTAGATACCAAGGACTTTACCCTCGCCCAACGCTTGATTGGCACTGGCTAAAGAGGCGGCAGATTTACTTCCACCGGAGCGATCCATCGGCAACTGATTAATATTGCGGAAGAACCAGGCGGTAATGCGTCCCTTAAGACCACGACCGTTGAAATATTCGTCCTTAGCCAAGAAGATCACTGGGCGTTCAAGCATCGCCGGCAAGAAAACAGAGTCACTGACCGAGAGGTGGTTCGACGCCAGAATAACCGCCCCGGTCTCAGGAATGTTCGCCAGTCCCTGCACATCAACGCGGAAGAAGATACGAATCAGCGGCCGAACAGCAAAACGCTTAAGGAAGTCGTACAGCACGGCAGAAAAGTTCCTTTTTCTCGAGGATCAACTAGGTGGCGAACTATTTGCACGCCATTGCGGTGATGGCACTGTTCGCACCCTTCAATTGTGCACTACGCTCGATGGTGTAAGCAGAAAATAGGAGTGGTCACGATGAAAAATGATGCTCAGAACGATTGGCCAGCAACCGAGCCGACGGGTTGTGCGGTACTGCTGATCCATGGATTCACCGGTTCACCCACGGCGATGGAGCCATGGGCACAGGCCTTAGCACGCCAAGGATTCAAAACTTCAGTTCCGTTATTGCCCGGTCATGGCACGCGTTGGCAAGAGATGATCGGCACCAACTATGGGCAGTGGATCAGCGCCACCGAGCAAGCTTTCGATCAGTTGGCGCGTACACACCAAACCGTCTTTGTTGCGGGATTATCCATGGGCGGAGCGCTAGCCCTGCATTTGGCAACACGCCGCAACGTTGCCGGAGTTTCATTGGTGAACCCCGGGCTAGTCGTGGATTCGCCGCTAGCCCCCTACACACCGTTGCTCAAACATGTTGTGCGTAGCATTGCGCCGATCAGCAACGACATTGCCAAGAGCGGTGTTGATGAAGGCGCCTATCCACGTACCCCGATCGCCGCAGTCGCCGAACTTCATCGGCTGTTCGCCCAAGCTCGTGCACGTCTGGACCTTGTCACCGCACCGGTGCAGCTATTCCGTTCCACGGTCGATAACATCGTCTCGGACGCATCGGTGCGCGAACTGGTCGCTGGGCTAAAGCCAGGCACCTTGACCGAGCACCACATGCTGCTACATTCCAAACATGTGGCCACCCTTGACTACGATGCCCAGCAGATCTTCGATGAATCCGGTCGTTTCTTCTCCCAGCTGGCCACCGGCGAGCAACGTCAATCCCTGAGACAGACAGGCAAGCACGTATGAGCACCTCCAATCCGAGTTCCACCCCTGAAGATGATCCGCGGTGGGAGAACTTGGTGAAGAACTTTCAAGAGCTTGATGCTTCGGTCCCTCGTGAGCCCAGCGCTCAAGAACGCTCCGATCGGCTGAAAGAGCTCTTTAATAGTGGACCGGGCGCTGCGCTGGGGCCACGAGATTCGATCCCCGCGGAGCTCGAAGAATCCGACGAAAAATTTGTTCCCGATGAACCAGCCGCGTTGGGCTCCGGAGACCCCATGGTGAATTTGTCGTGGGTCGGGGCAGCCGGCGGTCCGGTAGGGCTCCTGCTGTGTGTACTTTTCTTCCGCTCGGCACCGACGTTTGTGTATATCGGTTTGGCTCTTTGCGCGGTAGTTGGCATAGCTTTCTTGATCAAACGTCTTCCAACAGGACGCGATCCGGGAGATGATGGGGCTCAAGTCTGAACCGAACTTGGAGCGTTGAGCACGGTAGGTTACTGTAAAGTAATAAAATGTGATGCGGGTTACCCGCCATTGCTTTTGGGGTCACACAAAGTTCAGGAGATGAGTACCAGATGCGCGAATACAGCTCGCCAATTCGCATCCACACGCCACAGCAAACAAATATCACCGACTTGCTGTTACGCCACGCAAATTCTGCGGCAAACCCGGCGCTGTTCTCCATGCCTGGTGCGGATTCAACATGGCAAGACGTCACTGCATCGCAATTCGCCGCCGATGCCAAGGCGATCGCCAAAGGATTTATCGCCAACGGCATCGAGTCAGGTGATCGCATCGCGCTGATGGCCAAGACGCGCTACGAATGGACGCTGGTGGACTTCGCGATCTGGTTTGCCGGATGCGTTACCGTTCCCATCTATGAGACCTCCTCCCCTAGTCAGGTCGCATGGATTGTCTCGGACTCCAGCGCCAAGGCAGTGGTCGTAGAATCTGCTAACCACGAAACTGTAGTGCGCAGGGCAGCACACCAAGAACAGCTCGAAACCTTAGACAACATTTGGCAGTTCGAGGATGGTCTGGCACAACTGGTCGAAGACGGAGCGGCGATCCAGGACGATCTGCTCGAGTCTCGCCGCGCCGTAGCATCACTGAACGATGTTGCCACGATCATTTACACCTCTGGCACCACTGGTCGACCCAAAGGCTGCGAACTGACCCACGGCAACTTTGTCGAGCTGGCAGAAAATGCGGCGGCATCTTTGCCAGACGCTGTCTATCCAGGCGCCTCAACCATCATGTTCCTGCCGCTGGCACACGTTTTTGCACGCTTCATTTCGGTCATCAACGTCGCCGCCGGATGCCGCACCGGCCACACCCCAGATGTGAAAAATCTTCTCGGCGATCTGCAATCTTTTAAGCCGAATTTTATCCTCGCAGTGCCTCGCGTCTTTGAAAAGGTCTACAACTCCGCAATGCTCAAGGCAGAAGATGGTGGCAAAGGCAAGATTTTCCACGCCGGAGTCGATGTTGCAGTGGCCTACTCGAAGGCAGAACAAGCAGGAAAGATCCCGCTCGCGCTGAACCTCAAGCACAAGCTTTTTGATGTACTGCTCTACAAGAAACTGCGCGAGGCCATGGGCGGCAATATCCGTCATGCGGTCTCGGGCGGCGGGCCATTGGGAGAGCGTCTTGGCCATTTCTTCAACGGCATCGGTGTCACCGTACTGGAAGGCTATGGTCTAACCGAGACCACGGCCCCGATCTCGGTTAATACAACAAGCCGTATCAAAATCGGCACCGTGGGTAAGCCGTTGCCGGGTAATGCTGTGCGTATCGCCAGCGATGGCGAGATTTTGGCCAAGGGTATTTGCGTCATGCGCGCCTATCACAACCGCCCAGAGCTACAGGACGAAGCATTTACCGATGGCTGGTTCCACACCGGAGATATCGGAGAGCTTGATAGCGACGGATACCTGAGCATTACCGGACGCAAGAAAGAAATTATCGTCACCTCCAGTGGCAAAAACGTGATCCCTGCGCTACTTGAAGATCAAATCCGTGCCGACGCGTTAGTCTCGCAGTGCGTGGTAATCGGCGAAGGCCGACCATTTATCGCGGCCTTGGTAACACTGGACGCTGAAGCACTGCCGGGCTGGCTCGAGCGTCATCGTCTTGCCAAGGACACTTCGTTAGAAGACCTAGCCCAAGACCCAACGGTGCGCGAAACCATTCAGAAAGTCATCGACAAGGCCAACACTTCGGTATCTCGCGCCGAGGCCATCAAGTCCTTCCGCATCGTTGCTGCGGACTTTACCGAGGAAACCGGACACTTAACACCCTCGCTAAAGATCAAACGTGCGGCAGTGCTTAAGGACTACAACGAGCTCATCGAAGAGATCTATTCGGCGCCTAAACCTACGGCATAATCAAGAACAGCACCAACAAGCTCCCACGATTCACGAGCTGAAGCGGCCCAGGGCAACCTGAGGCCGCTGTGTTGTGTCCGGGCAAAATAGCTGCGAGGTAATGCCACCTTGTTAAAGGCCGGAACCGGGTGATCTGGGCGTTCGTCACCAAGTACTGCGAAAATCAGGTTTTCGGCCAAGGCTTTGCGTCCGTTGGCCAGCAACCACTGGACCAGATCCATCAGTTGATCTTCGCTATCTGGTCCGGGTTCACCCACGACCACCAGAACGTCGGCCGCGCTAAATTTGCCTTCGAGAGCTGTTTGAACACGTTCTGGCCCCGAAGTGGAGACCTGCGCGGCGAGGTTTAGCTCGCTAAATTGTTCGGCCAGATGCTCTGCAATCTCAAAAAATGGCAGGTGGGTATCCAAGGTGAAGACCAGGACCCCCAGGCGGCTTCGCAGTGTCAAAAATTCTTTGGCCCGATCACTAACCGCTTGAGCAGTTACTCCTGCTGGAGTCTTGCTGGCGCGCATCGCAGCTCCTTATACATCTAAAATTCTCTACATTGGTGAACTGAGCACAAAGGCCCGCAACATGGTGTTGCGGGCCCCTGTGCCCAGTACAAGTACCTGCTGGTTACTACTTCGGCTCAATCACCAAGAGTAGATCCCCGCCCTGTACTTGGCTTGTACCGTCCAAAGTGATCTGTGTGACCACACCCGAAGCGTTGGCAGTAATACCGGCTTCCATCTTCATTGCCTCAATCGTGGCCACCGACTGACCTGCTTCGATCAGATCACCAGTCTTCACATTCACCGTGACCGCACCGGCGAAAGGAGCTGCCACGTGGCCGGAATTATTCGGGTCAGCCTTCGGAGCGGACTTGACGGTGGATTCTACCGATTCGTCGCGTACCTTGATCTGACGGGACTGACCGTTCAGGGTGACCACGACGGTGCGTAGCCCCTTTTCATCAGCTTCCGAAACTGAGACAAGCTTGACCAGCAAGCGAACTCCGGTACCCAAGGAAATTACGTGCTCGAAGCCCGGAGTCAGACCGTAGAGGTAGTCACGGGTGTGAAGTACCGACAGGTCGCCGTAGCTCTCTACGGAGTTCTCGAAGTCTCGCGTTGGACCTGCAAAGAGCAAGCGGTTCAAGGTGGTGCGAACAGTCTGCGCATCCGTTGAGACCAGGCCTTGGGCGTCCTCGGCACTAAGTTCCTCAATACGGTTCTTGACGTTACGTCCCTGTAGCGCCTTGGTACGGAATGGTTCTGGCCATCCACCCGGAGGGTTACCCAGTTCGCCTGACAGGAACTGAATCACCGAATCCGGGATGTCGTAGTTCTGTGGGTTGGCTTCGAAGTCGGAAGCTGTCACCGAGGAGCCGACCAGCTGCAATGCAAGATCGCCGACCACCTTGGAGGACGGAGTCACCTTCACCACGTTGCCCAGCATGTCGTTAACCGAGGCGTACATCGACTCAATGGCCTCAAAACGCTCGCCCAGGCCCAACGCAATGGCCTGCTGGCGCAGATTCGAGAGCTGACCGCCAGGAATCTCGTGCTGGTATACGCGGCCGGTTGGCGATGGCAATCCGGACTCGAACGGCTTGTACAGCGCACGAACCGCTTCCCAGTAGGGTTCGAGAGAAGCCACTGAATCCAAGGACAATCCTGGATCACGTTCGGTAAATTCCAACGCCGCGACCAGTGCCGAGGCTGATGGCTGGGAAGTGGTCCCGGCCATAGCCGCGCTGGCTACGTCCACCGCATCGACACCAGCCTCGATAGCGGCCATCAGGGTCGCCAGCTGTCCACCGGCGGTGTCGTGGGTATGCAGGTGAACCGGCAAGTCGAAGCGCTCACGTAGAGCGGTGACCAACTTGGTCGCTGCCGCTGGTCGAAGTAAGCCCGCCATGTCCTTGATGGCGATGATATGTGCACCGGCATCGACGATCTGCTGGGCAAGATCGAGGTAGTACTCCAGCGTGTACAGCTTCTCGTTGGAATCCAACAGATTGCCGGTGTAGCACAGTGCCACTTCGGCCACCGCGGTTCCGGTCTCACGTACCGCCTTGATCGCTGGTGCCATCTGCGAAACATCGTTCAGCGCGTCAAAAATGCGGAAGATGTCGATGCCCGAAGCCGCAGCCTGCTTTACAAACGCGTCGGTAACTTCAGTTGGATACGGGATGTAACCAACAGTATTACGTCCGCGCAGCAACATCTGCAGTGGGATATTTGGCAGTTCCGCACGGAGCAATTCCAAGCGCTTCCATGGGTCTTCACCCAAGAAACGGAGCGAAACGTCATAGGTTGCCCCGCCCCAGACCTCCATGGAGAACAACTGCGGTACGTTATGTGCGTAGGCGGGCGCTGCGGCTAGTAAGTCGCGGGTACGTACGCGGGTAGCCAACAATGACTGGTGCGCATCACGGAAGGTCGTATCGGTGATGCCAACGGCCTTTGACTCGCGCAGCGCCTTGGCAAAACCATCGGGGCCAAGTTCCAGCAACTTCTGACGCCATCCGTCCACCGGTGCTGCAGACTTTGACGGCCCATCAAACGGTGAACGCTCCGGCTCATCGGCCTTATCCCCCGGGAAGGACGGAAGCTTCTTGCGTGGGTCAATGCCCTCGATGCGTTCCCCGTGAGGGTGATTAACCGTGACGTGCGCAAGGTAGCTTAACGCCTTGGTACCGCGGTCCTGGGATTCATTACCAGTGAGCAGATCCGGACGGGAGTCGATGAAGTCTGTTGCGACATCGCCGGCGAGGAATTGCGGGTCACCCAAAACATTCTGGATGAACGGAATGTTGGTAGCCACACCACGCACACGGAATTCTGCCAACGCACGACGGGCACGAGCAACGGCAGTTGCGTAGTCACGCCCGCGGCAGGTGAGCTTGACCAGCATGGAGTCAAAGTGTGGTGACACTTCAGCGCCGGCGTAGATCGTGCCACCATCTAGGCGAACGCCCGAGCCACCGGCTGAACGGTACACCGTGATAGTGCCAACGTCTGGGCGGAATCCGTTGGCTGGGTCTTCGGTGGTGATGCGGGATTGCAGAGCCCAGCCGCGAACCTGCACCGAATCCTGGGTGATACCCAGGTCATCGAGCGACTCTCCAGCTGCGATGCGCATCTGCGCCTGCACCAGGTCAATGTCGGTGACTTCTTCGGTCACCGTGTGCTCAACCTGAATACGTGGATTCATTTCGATGAACACGTGCTGACCGGCACGTTCACCAACCGTGTCCACCAAGAATTCAACGGTTCCGGCGTTCTGGTAGCCCAGGGTCTTGGCAAACTTCACCGCGTCACGGAACAGCGCCTGACGAATCGACTCATCCAGATTAGGCGCCGGAGCGATCTCGACGACCTTTTGGTGACGGCGCTGCAAGGAGCAGTCACGTTCGTGCAGGTGAACGATGTTTCCCTGTTCATCGGCAAGGATCTGCACCTCGATGTGGCGAGGGCGAAGTACTGCTTGCTCAAGGAACACCGTGGGATCGCCGAAGGCCGTGCCAGCTTCACGCATGGCAGCTCCCATTAGTTCCGGCAAATCTTCACGCTTATCAACGCGACGCATGCCACGACCGCCACCACCGGCAACGGCTTTGACGAAGATTGGGAAACCAATGCGGTCGGCTTCAGCGATCAGGAAGTCGACGTCATCGCTTGGTTCAGACGACTCAAGAACCGGGATCCCGGCCTCGCGAGCTGCTTTCAGAGCGGCGACCTTGTTGCCAGCCAGTTCCAATACATCGGCTTTGGGGCCAATGAACTTAATGCCTTCTGTTTCTGCGGCACGAGCCAGATCAGGATTTTCGGACATGAACCCGTAGCCTGGGTAGATTGCATCAGCGCCGGCTTCTTTGGCAACGCGGATGATCTCGTCAATATCCAAGTAGGCGCGAACCGGATGGCCCTCTTCACCAATTTGGTAGGCCTCTGCGGCCTTCTGGCGGTGAATTGAGTTGCGGTCCTCATGGGGGTAAACGGCTACGGTTTTTGCACCGAGTTCGTAGCTTGCGCGGAATGCACGAATTGCAATCTCACCGCGGTTGGCGACCAAGATCTTTTCAAACATAGTGTCCCTACATCGAATCATTAGAGGTTGACATCCAAGTCCACTGACATTGCTACAGTGGCCCTTTTTGCAGACATCAACGGCCCTTCGGGTCTCGAAAAGTAGCTAGCGTTCGCCACTTCTGTGAGACACACTACACGGGTGACCCGCAATACACCCAAACATTTCGCCGTGTGGTCTGACCATAGGAAATATTCGCCTTGGATGCTCTTTTAATCACTAAGTTGGATTCAAGAGCAAAAACTAACGTTGCAAAGTCGGGGAAACGACCCTCGGCACACTATGATGATGAGAGACTAAATATTCGGTGGGACGTTAAATAGCGAACAGTGAAAGGCGTGGTCTGGTCCGTGCACGTAGTGAGCATCAGCAGCCTCAAGGGTGGCGTAGGAAAAACCTCCGTAACGCTCGGACTGGCTTCAGCAGCACTTGCCGCCGGCATTCCGACTCTCGTCATTGATCTGGATCCCCACGCGGATGCCAGCACTGGCCTCGGAGTGCGAGCGAACGGCAAGCAGACAATTGGGCAAATGCTCAAGAACGCTCGTCGAGCCCGTTTGCAGGAGCAGGTAGTGGCAAGCGCCTGGCAATCAAAGGCAGCAGAAAAGAAGTCGCGTACCCGCATCCCGGTACTAGATGTTGCTGTCGGTGATGCCTATACCGGCATTTACGACCGACCAGACCTACGTACCAGGGATCTGCGTCGACTCACCCAGCTCTTGAGCCGCACCAGTGGATACCAGCTCGTGCTAATCGACTGCCCTCCCTCCTTGAATGGGTTGACCCGCATGGCATGGAGCGCATCGGATCAGCTGCTGTTAGTTGCAGAGCCAAGTCTTTTCTCCGTAGCCGGTACCGAGCGCACGCAACGTGCACTGGATCTGTTCCGTCGCGAATTTGCCCCCTCCCTCGGACCAGTGAAGGTAGTAGCCAACCGGGTTCGCAAGGACTCGGCAGAGCACACGTTCCGCTTGGGCGAAATGCGTCAGATGTTCGGCGATTCCATGGTCAAGCCTGAAATCCCAGAGCATCCAGAATGGCAGCAAATCCAGGGCGCGGCTTACGCCGTGCATCACTGGCCTTCGAAGGCGACTGCACCGATGCTTTCGCAGTTCGACGGGTTGCTTAAGGAAATTATGTCCACCTCGGGCAAGTCCAACGGCTAAGCCCAGAAGGCTAGATAAAAGATACACATTTGAGGCCAGATCACCGATTGGTGATCTGGCCTCAAACGTATAAGTTTCTAGATTATGTCACTAGCCGACATTACGAGCTGCTTTAGCCGCACGTCGCGCTGCGAGTTCATCTTCTGGCAATTCCTGGTCAACGGAACTCTCCGAGGGAAGCTGTGCGAGCGATCCTTCAACCTCACGCCAAACACGGCCGACAGCAATGCCGAAGACTCCCTGACCTTTTTGGACTAGGTCAATTACTTCGTCGGCACTCGTGCATTCATAAACTGAGGCACCATCGCTCATCAAAGTAATCTGGGCAAGGTCCTCTACCCCGCGTTCGCGCAGATGCAGAACTGCTGTGCGAATCTGCTGCAACGATACGCCGGTATCAAGCAGGCGCTTAACGACCTTGAGAACGAGGATGTCGCGGAAGGAATACAAACGGTGACTGCCCGAACCCTTGGCACCGCGAACGGCTGGTTCAACTAATCCAGTACGTGCCCAGTAGTCTAATTGGCGGTAGGTAATTCCTGCCGCTTTGCACACGACGGGACCACGATAGCCGGCATGTTCATCCAGCTCAGGCAGATCATCGGTGAAGAGCAATCCTTGGGTATTGGAATGCTTGATGCCACCGTCGCCCCCGTGACGAGGCCCTGTCTGGCGTGACTCCATCCAATTGCTCCTTGCGTATCAGCACGTTTCTCAATGAGTAAAGTAGCGACTAACTCAGAACCGTGCAGATGCGAGCGATGATCATCAAAAACAGTTCTTGTTTATTGTCCCTATGCTTCGACGGTACGGCTATCTTCCCCAATGGTCAAAGACCTTCAAGCTTAACTTTAAGCCGTGTCGCAATTGCTGATCGAATATCCCAATTCAGCGACAATAATTCACTGAATTCAGCTATGAAACCTTTAGGAAGAGAAGTCCTCAGGATCAATCTTGTCCAAAAATTCTCGGAACTCACGAAGCTGCTCTTCTGGGGCCTCTTCCTCGTCAGCTTCCAGCTCAATAGCTACGCCAGCGTCGTTGAGTACCTCTTCCGCGCAATAAATGGGGCACTGCGTCCTGACCGCCAACGCCACCGCATCTGAGGATCGAGAATCGATCCGTTTCCCGTTAGACAGGACGAGCTCTGCCACAAAAACAGCATTGTGAACAGAAATGATTTCCACTCGCTCCAGCTTCACACCGGTGGCTTCAAAGATGCTCAGGATCAAGTCGTGAGTCATTGGCCGCGGTGGGGTGAGCCCTTGTTCCGACATGGCGATCGCAGACGCTTCTGGCGCGCCAATCCACAGCGGGAGGTAAAGGTTTTGTTCAGCGTGCCTTAGCAGTAAGAGCGGCTGGTTTGCCGGCAGTTGAATACGAATTCCTGAAAACTCCAGTTCCAGCATGTCTGCCCCCTAGAGTTGTGAATGCTTGGTGTGTTCTAGCCTAACGATCCAGCTGCGAAATAGCACGCTGCACCAGAGCTTCATGAATTTCTAGACATTGACGCGAGATCTCTTGGGCCTCTTCGGCAGCACGTGCGCGGGCAGAAACCTCAGGCTTCTTCCATTCATTGCCAACAATGCTTTCAATCAGCGAGAACTCACGATCCGCAGCTGTACGGAACTGTCGCAGGTGTCGAGGCTCCACGCCGTGACTGGCAAGCCGCACCGCCGACTTGGTGACCTTGATACAGTTTGCGTCAAATAGGCCACCGGTGGCTTCGAGAAGTCCAAACTTAAGTAGCTCATCGATGAGTTCTTCGCTGGCTCCGGTGATCCCCTGCAGCTCTGCCAAAGACACCAGGCGACTGGTACGTTCAACCGCTTCAGTCATCTCACTGTTGACTAACTGCGGGGCAGCTGGCGCTCCCCCAGGCAGGGCCTCGGGAGCCTCGCCGCGGTCAACAGCGTCTAGATGGTCCTTGATCACTTTCAAGGGTAAGTACTGATCGCGTTGAACCGAGAGAATAAATCGTAAGCGAGAGACATCCGACGCAGAATACTTGCGGTATCCCGCGGAAGTGCGCTGCGGGATAATTAGACCCTTGTCTTCCAAGAAGCGAATCTTCGAGGCCGTAACCCGCGGAAATTCGTCCTTTAGTTCCGAAAGGACTTCACCAATATTCAGCGCGGCCTGCCGGATCGTCTCGTGGCGTTGCGCCTCAAGTCGTGGGCTTCGTGCTGCGTCAAAAATCGGCAAAGGGTCTACACCTCGGATGTTTGGAGAAGACGACGGATAAACCGTCGGCGAAAAACCTTGAACTCTACTAGCTTAAAGGTTTGGCACGCTCTGGTAAAAATTCAAACGGAATTTGCCGATTTGGACCTGTACGCCGCTGTTGAGTTGAATCGCATCAATTCGATCGCCGTTGATGTAGGTACCGTTCAGCGAGCCGATGTCGCTCAGACGGAAGTTCTGACCTTCGCGGGTGAACTTTGCGTGTCGGCGAGATACTGTCACGTCATCTAGGAAAATGTCTGCGTTGGGGTGACGACCGGCAACACTCTCATCGGTATCCAGCAGGAAGCGTGCACCCTTATTCGGTCCTGAGTGAGCGATCAGCAGCGCCGACCCCGTCGGAAGAGCGCGTACAGCATTCTTCTCGTCTTCACTCAGTGTGTAAATCACCGAGGGTTCGCCTGGCTTATTTGCCGATGGGAGCGAGATATTGGTCGTCTCGGAGGCAGACTCTTTGTGCGGGTCAACCGGCCCATGTTCCGACATTTGGGATCCTCCAGAAAATCTTGCTAACAGTTCGTGCGCGACGACCTTGTATTCGAATTTGGCACTTTAAGTGATACCAATCTATCTACAGATTAGCCTACTCACCACCGAAGTGATAACAGATGAGACCATATTTTCCGACGTATAGAATTCTTGAAGAACGGCTTAGGGCAATGTAGGCCGGATTCTCAAGAGTCGCCATAACATCGATCTTTCTCGGTTTTTCGAGCAGGTGCAAGTGCAGAGCAGGGATTAATAGGTGAACCATGACTGAAATACATCTCAAACGCGTCTACAACGAACCCGATCCGAGCGATGGGTACCGAATACTGGTGGACCGTCTGTGGCCACGTGGCATGAGCAAGGAGCGAATCAGGATAGACCAATGGGCCAAAGCCTTGGCGCCGAGTACTGAACTACGTAAAGCTTGGCATCACGATCCAGATCAGTTTGAGCATTTTGCCCATGTTTACCGTAGTGAGTTGGAAAAGACTGATGCGGTGAGCGATCTGTTGGAGACCCTTGATGAGGTTTCGGTCATCACCTTTGTCTTCGCCTCAAAGAACGAAGAGCTCAATCACGCTGTTGTTCTACGTGAGTACTGTCTGGAACGGTATTCACGTCGTGAGAGGGAATGAAGCACACTCCATCGGCACAAACCATATCGGAATCAACAACTTGCTGTAGATCGAAACTGAAGTCCTGGCTCACGAGGCAATCCTTTGAATGGTTAGCTTGCAGGTACTCCAGTAGAACAGCGTAGACCTCCACAAATATTCCGCTACGCTACCCTACGCGCCACCGAGGAACCAAGCGCAAGAGTTGATTCCCCGGCGAGCCGAAGTGCGCACTACGGATACTAATTTTGCGGCAGCAAAACAGCATCAAAGAATGTTGCCAGTTCTTCCCGGGCTTCCAGTGGCATTACGTGAGCGACATACATGTCAGGGCGCACAATAACAATTGCGCCCGAACGAGAGACCTGCCGTCTGTCGAAAATGTCATCAGCACCCAGTGCGGCATAGACCTTCTCGTAATCCACGAGGCCAAATTTTCCAACGTTGGGACGGAAAATCTTCGGGACTTCGTTGATGTTCAACGTCGAGTAGTCCTGCTGGTAGATGACCTTGATGTCAAAGATCGCATCAAGATCTGCACCCTGAGGAGTAAATTTGACCACCGGTGATTCATCTGACGCCAACAGCCACCGGCCTAAGGCTTCGAGCGCTGCGGAGCTTGCCACTGGGTCTTGATCGGCAAAGACGTAGACCCGATAACGGCCATCTGCCTTATGGTGATGCCCAAGATGCTTGAGGTTTGCATCCGCTACACGCATAACTTCTGCGGACCTGAAGCGCTTGCCAATCGGGAATCCTGCAGCGAGCTCCTGGTACTGCTTGGTACCGGTAAGTTCTGATGGCGCGTATTCGGTCATGAAACCTGCAGGGAACTCAGCGGTGCGTACGTAGAATTCCGATACACCTTCTTTGCCAGCTAAGTCCTTTGGAGTTGCTGCCATCAAGGAGGACCACTGCTTGTCAAAGTCGATCAGATCCTTTGCAATGACTTTTCGCTCCGCCGTGTAGGTGCGCAGCAGTTGTGCCGGAGCGCGCCCCGAGAGCACGTACCCAAGTTTCCAGGCCAGGTTAAATCCGTCCTGCATCGACACGTTCATCCCCTGTCCCGCCTTAGCCGAGTGGGTGTGGCAGGCATCGCCGGTGATGAAAACTCGTGGATCGCGTGAAGCAAGCTCTTCTTCGGCAACGTCGTCAAACCGGTCGGCTAGCCGGTGTCCCACCTCGTACACGCTATGCCACGCGACATCTTTAACCTCGAGCGTGTAGGGGCTCAAGATCTGCTTGGCCCGCTCGATGATCTCCTCTAGCGGGGTTTCACGAATCTTGCCATTGTCCGCCTCGGGAACTTCACCCAGGTCTACATAGAGCCGGAAAAGCTGCCCACCTTCACGCGGGATGAGCAAGATCGAACCGGCTGCGGAGTGAATGGCACACTTGATACGCACGTCCGGGAAGTCGGTGATGGCTAGGGTGTCCATAACACCCCACGCGTGGTTGGCTTTGTCACCGGCGAGCTTCACCGACATCGAACGACGAACGTTACTGCGCGCTCCATCGGCTCCCACTACGTACTTGGCACGCACCACTCGCTCGGTGCCTAAGGTGTCTTCTGCACAACTGATCAGAGTGACCTTTACGGGGTACTCGTGCTGTTCTTCGACAACAAGTTCTTTGAATTCCCAACCATAGTCTGGGGCAATTCGTGTTGGAGAGTTCAAAGCGAATTCCGCAAAGTAATCGATGACCCGGGCCTGATTGACCACAAGGTGCGGAAATTCGCTCACCCCAGCAGGATCATCGCTGGTCCTAGCAGTACGGATAATCTGCGTCGGGTTGGCTGGATCGGGGTTCCAGAACGTGGTCTCTTTGATGACATAGGCCTCGGCAGCAATTCGTTCGGCGAAACCAAAGGCTTGGAACGTCTCGACCGTTCGGGACTGAATCCCGTCGGCTTGCCCGATCTGTAAACGTCCCGAACGACGATCAATAATTCGGGTGTGCACGTCGGGGAACTGAGAAAGCTGAGCTGCAGTGATAATGCCAGCCGGACCGGTGCCCACAATGAGCACATCCATCATCTCGGGCAACTCCTCCGGGCGATTGACGCCGGTTCCCGATGCTGGTTGAACTCGCGGATCGGCCGAGACGTATCCATTGTGATGAAACTGCATTGTCCCATCCCCCATTCGCTGTGGTTGATTCACTACGGTTGAATTATTCGATAATAGAACAAGCTACTCTTTTATCGCACACTCATCATATACAATCTGTGAACCCTCCCACAATGCCCGTACTCAATCGCGAGTTCTAGTACCCAAAGCCCCGTGCTTATGCTGGATAGAAGTAAAACAACGGGCCACCCATCAGCACTTGATTTTGCTGATTGGCGGCCCGCTGCCCCTAAGCTAACTTTTTTACTTCACAACCTGTACCTGACCATCACGCACATGCAGTCGTTGCAACCGTGTTTGCTCCTTGAGTTTTTGCTGCCATCGGCGATCATGAGTCACCGTAATGACAGTTCCCGGATAGTGTTCGAGCGCGTCTTCAAGCTGTTCAACCAGTGCTGGCGACAAGTGGTTGGTTGGCTCATCCAAGAGCAATAGTTGTGCGCGGGTACTCACCGCGACTGCCAGTTCAAATCGACGACGTTGCCCGGCAGAGAGGGACATCGGATGCCGCAAAAAATCCTTGACGTCAAAGAGCCCTAGGTTTGCCAGCGCTGGCGCAGCGTCCTGCACAAATTGGTCGGTTGCCAAGGCGAATGATTCTACGACGCTCTGCCCTACGATCGGTGCGAGTTCTTGGCGCAACCACGCACAACTCAGGTTTTCCGCCCGCCAGATATTCCCTTGTTGATGATCCACTTCGCCGGCAATCAGTTTGAGCAAGGAAGTTTTGCCGGCACCATTGGGACCGGTGACTAACCAGCGCTGCCCGAGATTGATCTCGAACTTCCCGGTCGTAAGCAATGGTGCCTCAAGGCGTCGTGCCTTATTCACCCGCAGGAGAGACGTGGTCTCAACCGCCGAAGGCTGGACCGAAGGCAAGGAGAAAGCTAATTCGGCGGCTGGCTTAAGCGCCGGGTTTGATTCCAGATCTTCGATCCGTGATTTGGCCTGCCGGATCTTTGACGTTGACCCGTGGCTTCGACTTCGCATTCGAAAATTGCCGTGTCCAAATCCGGCCTTTTCCTGCTTGCGTGGCACCGCGTCGACCCTGGAAGCGTTCTTCTCAACCAGCTTCTGAGCGTGTTCCAACTCTTCTAACCACAGCTCATATCCTTCTCGCACCGCGATTCGCTCTTGCTCTTTGGCGTGAAGATATCCTTCGTAGCCGTTGGAATAGTGAGCCAGTGCTGAGTCCTGAACTTCAACAATCGAGCGCGCAAAGCGTTGAAGGAACATTCGATCGTGGCTAATCACCACTAAAGCACCGGCATGCTGGTTCAGGCCCCGGTCCAACCACGCCAAGGCCGAATCGTCCAGATCATTGGTTGGCTCATCTAAGAGCAATAATTGCGCGCCCGAGCAGAGCACACAGGCCAGTGCCAGCCTTGAGCGTTGGCCACCGGAAAGCTGTGACACGGCTCGTTCCCGATTAAGATCGCCCATGCCAAGTTGCTCAAGAGCGCTATTCACCCGCTGTTCCAGGCTGTAACCGTTCGCAGCTTCATAAAGGTCTGTGACCAGCTGCAATTGGGACATCAGTTTTGCCGCGGAGCTTTCATCGGCACCTTGTAGTCGTTGTGCGATGGCGTCCATCAACGATTCAAGTTCACGGAACCGCCGGTGATAAGAATCGATGACATTCTGAACGCTCATCGTGGTGGCAAACTGCGGATTCTGCGCCGCGTAGGCAACACCACCGGGGGCGTTAATGGTTCGTTGGCCTTGATCCGGATCGAGAATTCCGGCAAATACACGCATGAGGGTCGACTTGCCTGAACCGTTATCGCCTAAGACCGCGAGGCGGTCATGGTGGTTGATCACCAAATCTATTTCGGAGAACACATCTCGGTCGCCGAAGCTGACACTGATGTTTTCCAATGTGCACAGCGCGTTGCACGTTGCTTCCAGCCCTGAGCTCGAATTGTTATCGTGGGTCATGGGATTTTCCTGCCTTGCGTGCCCCGACAATGAGAGTCGAAAAATCACGCAGCTAACTTTGGTGCATCAAGGTTTGATGCAGTGGACTCGCAGCGGATCCGGGCTCAACGTCGCGATTAGAGCGTCCAGTCTTTAGCGGAAAAGGAGCCCTGAAATTATCGTTCCCATCTCTCAAGACTAGATCCAGTTGCCAGCTCGAACAAGAAATTCTGGCTTAGAGCTCGATTGAACCGTCAATGAGCACTTGGGTTTGGCCGCCCACCCACAATTTCTCATCGGCCACACTGATATGTACCTGTCCGTCGTACCCGATAACGGATCCTTGACGGTTGACCAGCGGAGGTTGCACGTGATGCGTTTCGATAAGCCACTGAGCCGCGGCACCGTTCAGACTTCCGGTGACCGGGTCCTCCCGGAAGATTCCGTTCTCGATGCTCAACGCCCGAAACTCAAATTGTTCCTCATCCTGACCGGTCGCAGCAATGACACCAATTTTCCACCGCCCTGGACGAGCGGGGATTTGTGGTTTTAGGCTCAGCATCAGATTCAGGTCATCTAGATACACCGCTAGCCAGCCTGGACCGTTGTCCACCCACTGTGCATCAATCACGTGATCGGCCTGCACGTCGAGTATTTCTAGAACCTCGGCCAATTCTTGGGCAGCAACTGGCCCGCTACGTAGCAATGGCGGGGAGGCAAAGGAGAGCAGATTCCCCTGAATCCGTATCGGAATGACTCCGGCGTCGCATTCAGCCATGATCATTCCCGAATTCCGCGGTACTCCCCCGTCTGCGAGCCATGCTCGCGCGGTGCCCAAGGCAGGGTGTCCGGCAAAGGGATACTCACGGTCCCTAGCAAAAATGCGGAAGCGGTAGTCGGCTTCCGCCTTAGCCGCTGGCAGCAGGAACGTTACCTCAGAGAGATTAGACCATCTCGAATAGTTGATCATTGCTTCGCCGGAAAGATCTTGGGAATCAAGCACGACGCCCAACGGATTACCTTTGTACGCAGTGCTGCTAAAAACGTCGACCTGCGCGAACCTGCGTTGCATTGGTGTACTCCCGTAATTGCTGTGGACAGCGCAAAACCCCGTCAAGAAATACTCTCGACGGGGTTTGTGCTGGTGGTCGGGCTAGCGGGATTTGAACCCACGGCCTCCTCACCCCCAGTGAGGCGCGCTACCAAGCTGCGCCATAGCCCGATGCTCTCACAGCCGTTATCCCCCAAGTCGTGAGATCCAAGGGTGCCGTCTGCAAAAGCTTCATATTTACCCTACACCAAGTGAAGGGCTAAATTCGAACTCTACCTATTACGACCGCGGCGTTCGCGAATTCGCATCGATACCTCAATAGGCGTACCTTCAAATCCGAAAGTTTCGCGCAGTCGACGGGTAATGAAGCGGCGGTACCCTGGATCCAAGAACCCGGTGGTGAACAACACGAAGCGTGGCGGTCGGGACGAAGCCTGAGTTCCGAAGAGGATACGTGGCTGCTTTCCACCGCGTACTGGGTGCGGGTGCGCCGCGACTAGCTCGCCCAGGAACGCATTGAGCTTGCCGGTGGGAATACGCTTATCCCACGAATCCAAGGCGGTGTTCAGCGCAGGAATCAGCTTATCCTTGTGCCAACCGGTCTTGGCCGAAATGTTCACACGAGGTGCCCATTCGATATGGGCCAGATCGCGCTCGATCTCGGTATCAAGGTAGTAACGACGGTCCTCGTCTACCTCGTCCCACTTGTTGTACACGATGACCATTGCACGGCCAGCTTCAATAGCTAGCTGGATGATGCGCACGTCCTGTTCGGAGACCACTTCGTTGGCGGCCAACAAAATAACAGCAACTTCAGCCTTTTCCAGTGCGGACTGGGTACGCAAGGAAGCGTAGTAGTCCGAGCCCACGGCCATATGCTGACGACGGCGGATACCGGCGGTATCCACGAAGCGCCAAACATTTCCACCGAGTTCGATCAATTCATCCACTGGGTCACGGGTGGTGCCAGCGTAGTCGTCGACGACCACGCGCTCAGAACCGGCCAGCTTGTTCAGCAGCGAGGACTTGCCCACGTTCGGACGTCCGATCAACGCAATACGACGAGGGCCACCTGAAGGGATCAGGCCACCAAAAGCGGAATGCTCAGGTAGTTTCTCCATGACTGCGTCCAGCAAGTCGGCGGTGCCACGACCGTGCAGGGCCGAAACTGGCCACGGCTGACCAAAACCCAGGCCCCACAGCATGGCGGCTTCGGCTTCTTGGTTAAAATCATCGACCTTGTTGGCTACCAAGAAGACCGGTTTGCCCTTCTTGCGCAGCATCTTTACCACTGCTTCGTCCGTCGCGGTGGCCCCCACATGGGAGTCCACCACAAAGAGGATGGCATCAGCCACGTCGGCGGCGATTTCGGCCTGATCGGCGACCGAAGCGTGGATGCCTTTGGCATCGTGCTCCCAACCGCCGGTGTCAACGATGGTGAATGGGCGACCCATCCATTCAGCGGAGTAGGACACGCGGTCACGGGTGACACCCGGGGTGTCTTCAACCACCGCTTCGCGGCGACCCAAGATGCGGTTGACCAGGGTGGACTTGCCGACGTTTGGGCGTCCGATGACGGCGAGCACCGGTGGAATTACCACGTCAGCATCGTCGTCGTCATAGGAGTCAAGGCCGGCGAGCAGGGCCGAGTCTTCTTCGTCCAGCTCGTAGTCTTCCAGTCCGCTGAGCAGAGCCTGCGCACGGATGGCGGCTTCTTCCTCGCTCAGTTCGGCCAGGCGCTCGGCGATATCGTCGTCTCCAACGGGGATGTATTCCTCGTCGTGGGTGGAGTTGTTCTCGCTCATGATTTTCCCTTCACAGCGATCGTAATCTTCATCGGCTCTCGCCGAGGATGGGCACCAGCTTAAGGCTAGTTTTTCGTTGCAGTGTTGATTGCGTCAAGCACCGCATTGATGGTTTGTTCAAAATCTAGGTCTGAAGAGTCCACGGTCATCACGCCATCGGCAGCCTGCGTGAAGTTCACTACGGTGGAATCCTTCGCGTCGCGAGCCAGCACCTGGTTGGCTAGCTGCGCGTCGTTCTGGGATCCACCAAGCTGCAGACCACGACGGCGCAGTCGTGCTTCTTCCGAGGCGGTCAGCAGGATGCGCGCATCTGCATCCGGGGCGACCACGGTGGTGATGTCGCGGCCTTCGGCCACGATACGGGTGTTGGCTTTGATGATTTCCTGCTGACGGCGGACCAGTTCAGCGCGGGCCTCTAAGTTGGTAGCCACCGCGGAAACCTGCTCTGAAATGCGTGGTTCACGAATCGCAGCGGTGACATCTACCCCGCCGATCGTCACCAGTTCAGCATCCGGGTCAACCGAGATTTCCAGCTGTGCATCGCGCACCGCCTGGGCGATGGCGTTAGCGTCAGATAGGTCAGTTCCAGCAGCTAGTACCGAGTAGGTGATGGCGCGGTACATGGCACCGGTATCCAGGTAGACGGCACCCAGTTCGCGGGCGACGGCCTTGGAAACCGAAGACTTGCCTGAGCCGCTAGGGCCGTCGATGGCGATAACAAGCGTGTCGTTGTTCAAGGTGCTCACTGGGCTACTTTCCATCCGTTCGTGGTCAATACGTCAATTAATTCATCGCGGCGTCCTGGAATCACCGAGACATCCACCATGCCTACTTGGTGTCCGGCAGAGTGTTCCATCCGCAAATCTTCGATGTTGATCTGTGCCTGGCCGATCTCGGTCAGCAACTGGGCGATCTGCCCCGGACGGTCATCGATCACCACCGTGACCAGCGCAAATGCTTGCGGCGGTGCGCCGTGCTTGCCCGGAATTCGCGCCTTACCGGCGTTGCCTTCACTCATCAGCTGGGACAGGTCCAACAGGGCGCCGGGGCCGTGCGGATCTTTTAAGGTCGTAATCAGCCGGTCGAGATCTTCTTTCATCCCTTGCAGGATCGGCACCAAAGCTTGCGCGTTGTGCGCAAAGATCTGAATCCACAGCTTCTCGTCGCTGGCGGCGATGCGCGTGGTATCACGCAACCCGTTGCCGGCTAGGGCCAGCTGGTGCGGCTGCGCGTCCAGTAGGCGCGATGCAATCATCGAGCTGGCAGCCTGCGGGAAGTGGCTGATGAGGGCCACGGACTGATCGTGCTCGACCACGGACATCCGGTGCATGGTCGCCCCCAGGTCGATGGCCAAGGACTCGGCCACCTTCACCCGTGAGGCTTGGGCACCATCATGTGCGCAGATCACCCACGGCATCGAGGTGAAAAGCTCACCACGAGCGGCCGCCGGGCCAGATTTTTCGCGCCCCGCCATGGGATGTGTTCCCACATAGCGTGAGGTTTCACTCTGAGTCAGGCGCGGATCTGCCAGGACGCTGCTCAAGATCGACCCCTTCACGCTGGCGATATCAACCACCGTAGCGTTGGGGTAATCCAACAGCGCCTGGGCCACTAGGTCGGCGGTGACATCCGGCGGGGCACCGATCACTACCAGCTCGGGGGCGATGGTGCGCTCTTCGAGCACAACTCCGGCACCAATGTCTTGAGCAACCCCGGCAGCAGTGGGAGAAACATCAACAAGGTACACATTTACGCCTTTGGCGCGCAGTCCCAATCCCACCGAGGTGCCCAGCAGCCCGGTGCCGATGACCAGCACTGGGCCGGCAAGGTGAGAAGAGGCCATAAATTACATCCCCACCATGGCCATGAGGTGTCCGATTTCCTGGTTACCCAGGGAGCGGATGGTGCCCTGCTTCTGGTCACCAAGCAGGATCGGTCCCACTGCGACGCGCACCAGGCGCTGCACCGGGTGACCTACTGCGTCAAACATGCGGCGCACAATGCGGTTACGACCCGAGTGCAGGGTCACTTCAACCATGACGTTCTTCGGAGTGGTGGCGATGATTTTCAGGTCATCTACCTTGATCCAGCCGTCTTCGAGCTTGATGCCTTCGCGTAGCTGGTTGCTCACGGCGCGTGGCAGTGGGCCGGGGATCTGCACCAAGTAGGTTTTTGGCACCTCGTATTTTGGGTGCTGCAAACGGTTGGCCAGCTCGCCGTCGTTGGTCAGGATCAAGACGCCTTCGGTCTTGTAGTCCAGACGTCCAACGTGGAAGAGGCGCTGTGCGTGATGCTCGTTCTTGAAGTAATCGGCGATGGTACGACGACCCTCTGGGTCATCCATCGTGCTCATCACATGCTTCGGCTTGTTAAAGACGTAGTAGCGGTTGGTCTGGTTGACCTGGATGCGCATACCATCAACGTGGATGGAATCCTTGGCAGGGTCAACTCGGGCGCCGAGCTCTACGACCAGTTGTCCGTTAACTTCAACGCGACCTTCAGTGATCATTTCCTCACAAACGCGGCGCGATGCTACACCGGCGTTGGCCATGGCCTTTTGCAGACGGATACCGTCTTGTGACTCGCCGTGTTCCATGCGGTTTGCTTGGCTTTCGGCGCGAGCCTGAGCGCGGGCGCGCTGGGTGGGGCGGGCGTAGTTGTTCGGTACCGAGTTGCCGAAGCGTTCCTTACCGAAGGCACGCTCGGAGTTCTTACGTGGGGCCGAGGTATTGCGCTTGGCCGAGTTAGACCGGGCGGAGTTCGATTGAGGCGAATCCGACTTGGCCGAGTTTGATCGAGCCGATGATTTGCCGGAGGAAGACTTGTCGTAAGGCTTGTCGCCGAAGGACTTGCCGCCCTGCTTGCCGCGGCCGCCTGCTGGCTTGCCGCCGAAGTTTGAATTGTTGCCGCGTGGTGTGCGGCCGGAGGATGATCCCCTGCTCATGCTTGCCTGTGTCCCTTGCTAGTACGTTTCGCTGCGCGGTCCCGTCGTTTGGGGGCATCACGCGTTCTTGGTCCGGTGCAACTGCCTTTCTGGCAGCAACTTAGTCGTCGTAGGTTGCCGAATCGAGCGATTCTAGATCGGCCACCCCAGGAAGATACGGGGATAGCGCAGGCAACTCATCTAGCGAGCCCAATCCCAGTCGTTCCAGGAAGTATTCGGTGGTTTGGTAGAGCGTTGCCCCACCGTCTCCAGATTCCGGATACTCCGTGATCAATCCGCGAGTGAGCAATGTGCGCACCACAGAATCGACGTTCACACCTCGAATCGCCGAGATACGTCCACGCGAAACAGGCTGTCGGTATGCAATGACAGCCAGTGTTTCCAAGGCGGCCTGCGACAAGCGCGCGCTCTGCCCATCGAGCACAAAGCTGGAGACGAAATCGGCGTAATCGCTACGCGTATAGAAACGCCACCCGGAGGCGACACGACGCAGTTCAAATCCGCGCGGGCGATCCTTTCCATCATACTCGGTCGCCAACTTCTCCAAAGTCTGGGCAATCCGCTCTACCGGGACGTCGAAGATTTGGGCCAAACGCGCCGAACTGACGGGGATATCAGCCACCATCAGCACCGCTTCAAGACCCGATTCGAGCCCTCCTGGTAGCTGATCAATGGGTGCAATCTCACTCATGATTCACCTCACCCGCGCTCCCCTCGTACTCGTCTTGCACCGAGAGCGCATCAAATGTGGATTCTTGAACCAAACTGATGCGCAACGGACCCAGCGGATCAACCTGTTCAAAGCAGATAGCTCGTTGTCTAAACATTTCCAACAATGCCAGAAAACGTACAACTACCACCAGATGGGCCGAAGCATCGGCCACCAATTCCCGAAAATCTAGTGGACCGCGGGCGTTAAGCAGTGCGGTGATCGACTCCGCTTCTTCGGCGATGGTGACGTTGGCCCCATGCAGGTGCCCGACCCCTACCTCGGTGGCCGGCTCGGGTTTGGGTGCCAGTGCAGATGCGGCCAGAGCAGCCAAAGCATCCGGACCGATGGTGAAAATTAGTTCCGGTAACAACGAGGCGAATTCCGGCTCTAGGGACACCTCGCGCGGATACCGCGAGCCTTCACTTTGGTATCGATCCCCCAAGAACTGGGCCGCTTGCTTAAACGCCTTGTACTGCAAGAGCCGAGCAAAGAGCAGATCACGGGCTTCAAGCAGTTCAAAGTCTTCTTCATCGGCCATCTCACCACGAGGCAGTAAGCGGGCTGCTTTCAGGTCCAGCAAAGTGGAAGCAACGACCAAAAATTCGGTGGTTTCATCCAGCACCTTCATCCCGTCATTTCCTTCGGCGACACTGGCTTGTAGCTCTCGAAGGTAGGCGATGAATTCATCGGTCACCTGCGCCAATGCCACCTCGGTGATATCCAGTTCGCGCTGGGTGATCAAGTGAAGCAAAACATCAAAGGGCCCATTAAAATTTTGCAGGGCAAGGCGAAAACCGCCAGACGATTCCTGCGCAGTATCAACTGGCGGTGTGGAATCGTTGGCGGTTTGCTCGGTGAGCGTGTTGCTCATTACGGGGCGCCACCACGCCAAATCAGTTCTCGTGCAAGATTGCGATAGGCCTCGGCACCGGGGTGGTTGGCCGCGTAACTGGTAATTGGTTCGGCTGCCACGTTGGCATCGGCAAATTTAATGGTTCGCTTGATCACCGTTTCGAAGAGTTTGTCCCCAAAAGCCTCGTCCAGACGGGTAATGACCTCACGGCTGTGCAGGGTACGCGCGTCATACATGGTGGCCACAACACCGTCCAGTTCCAGTACCTGGTTCAACCGGTCCTTGACCTTATCTATGGTCTCCATCAGCAATGCTACGGCGCGCAGTGCGAAGAACTCTGCGGTCAGCGGGATGATCACACCGTGTGCGGCGGTTAGTGCGTTGACGGTGAGCAAGCCCAGGGATGGCTGGCAGTCGATCAACACTACGTCGTAGTCGTCGATCACGTTGCGCAATGCCCGCTCTAGCACCTGCTCGCGAGCGACCTCGTTGACCAGCTGAACCTCGGCTGCGGACAGGTCGATATTTGCCGGCAACAGGTCAATGTTTTCAACCTCGGTCTTTAAGATCGCGTCGGTGATCTTCACCTGACGATCCATCAGCACGTTGTAAACGGTGATGTCCATTTCGTGCGGGTTGGTGCCAAAACCGGCAGATAGTGCACCCTGCGGGTCAAAATCCACCAACAGCACTTTGCGTCCATACTCGGCGAGCGCGGCAGCCAAGTTGATGGTGGAGGTAGTTTTACCCACGCCACCCTTCTGGTTGACCATGGCGATCACACGGGCCGGCCCGTGCGAAGGCAACGGAGCTGGCACCGGGAAATCTGTTAACGGCTTACCGGTCGGTCCCACCGGGCGGGGCTCCTTGAGCATCCCTGCGCCACGGTGCTTGCTTCCCTGTTCCTCGCTCACGATGGGTTAACCACACTTCCCGTTCGATCTACCTAATTCTTTGAGCTGTAAGCTCTTCTCAAGGTTATCGGTCTGAGCATTGGAACTGGGCGTTTTAGGTTTCTTTACGGCGAGCCTTTACCTTGAACCTTAACTCAAATGTTGTAAGCAAGCTGAACGTGATCTACGCTGGTTACCCCGCTGCTAGGCTTGCTCCGCGGCCCAGTCGAATCCCAGGGGCAGTAGCTCTCGAATTCCTACGGTGCGGGCCCCGAGAGGGGTATCGACAATCACGCGTAGTTGCGCGAAGGTATCGGCCATGATTTGCCGGCAACGACCGCAAGGATTTTTGATTCCTCGCCCTTCATTGCCTACAGCAACGATCACCTGCGGGTCACGTCCACCGGCACTTCGAGCACTAGCTAATGCCACCAACTCTGCACAGGGCCCACCGGTGAAATGGTAAAAGTTGACCCCTGCATACATGGTGCCGTTGCCATCGAGCACTGCAGCTCCCATGGTGTGCACCCCATCGCCACCAATGGGAGCATCGGTGGCTTCATCGATGGTTTTTCGGGCAAGTTCCACTAACTCCCGCTCGGCCATATTCAAAACTCTGCCTCGATGTCCCTGCAGTTCGTCCATGGCAACAGGCTAGCGCAGAGCCCGTCGATATACCGTGCAGCACCGATCGTGAGCGTTAAAAGGCCATCACCGCCAGGTAGTTGAACCCTGACGGTGATGACTTAGTAGATCAGTACTGTGCCTTAGTGGCCTTCAACACTGGTCTCATCAAACGGACGTGCACCGGAGAGAACTTCCTTGGCCTGATTCAGGTCGATCTCCTTGGTCCACTTGCCGATCAGCAAGGTCGCCACAGCGTTACCAGTGAAGTTGGTCAATGCGCGGGCCTCGGACATGAACTTGTCGATGCCAACGATCACGCCCATACCATCAAGCAGTTCTGGGCGATGCGCCTGCAGGCCAGCGGCCAAGGTGGCCAGGCCTGCACCGGTTACCCCGGCAGCACCCTTGGAAGCAATGATCATGAAGACCAATAGGCCAATCTGCTCACCGAGGTTCATTGGCATGCCCATAGCGGTAGATACAAACAGGGCGGACATGGTCAGGTAGATCGCGGTGCCGTCAAGGTTGAACGAGTAACCGGTGGGAACGGTGATACCAACAACTGGCTTGGAGACGCCAGCGTGTTCCATCTTGGCGATCAGGCGCGGCAGTGCGGACTCGGAGGAAGAGGTCGAGAAGATCAGCAGGTACTCGCGAGCCAGGTACTTGAGTAGCAAGAAGATATTCAGGCCGGTTACCACGCGCAGGATCGTACCCAAAACGATGACGATGAATAGTGCACAGGTCAGGTAGAACGCGCCCATCAGAATCGCCATTGAACCAATGGCAGCCCAGCCGGTGGCACCAACCACTGCAGCAATCGCGCCGAAGGCCCCAAGTGGAGCAATCCACATGATCATCATCATGATACGGAAGACAACTTTCTGGATGTGCTGGATACCCACCAGCACCGGTTCGCCAGCCTTGCCCATACCCTGCAGCGCAAAACCGACCAGCAATGCCACGACCAAGGTCGGAAGCACTGGTAAATCGCCAGGAATCAGCGACATTAAGAAGTCAACGGTGGCGTTGGAATCGGAGCCGCTGGCAGCTTCGTAAGGCTTGAGCTGCAGGCCTTCACCTGGGTGAATCAGGTTGCCCACGAGCAGGCCAATGGCCAGCGCGAAGGTCGACATAGTTACGAAATACAGTAGCGCGAGTCCACCGACTTTACCAACGGTGGCAGCCTTAGCTACCGAGCCAATACCCAAAACGATGGTACAGAAAATGACTGGAGCAATGATCATCTTGATCAAAGCAACAAACGCGGTACCAATTGGCTTCAGCGCCTTACCAAGGTCAGGAGCGATCAGGCCGATCGCTGCGCCAAGTATGACCGCAGCAATGACCATAATGTAGAGCCAATGAGTTTTGTCTTTTTTCTTTGGTGCGACCGGGGCCTGATGGCCGTCTGGGGTTTTGTCGTCGGTGAGCGTCATGTGGTTTGTCCTACCCTAACTTTGCGCACGTAACGGCCTGAAGCGTCGTTGCCAAGCCGGTATTACGTAGAATCGTTCTGTTCCATGTTGCGCGCCAAAGTGATCTGCATCTCTATTGCGTTCATATTGGTCACGCACTGGCACCAAGAAGTAGGACCACGCACGAAAGGCAGAGCAACGTGACAGATCACTTCACCGACCTGTCGTTGCCTCAGCAGATGAGCAACGATGCCATCCCCACCCCACTACGTCGTCGCGGGTGGTCCTTTGCGCTGCTGATTTTTGCGGCTCAAATGCTCGTGGTCATCCTCGTTGTCATCGGCATGGCCGTGGCTACTTACCAGCAACAAGCCCGCGTCATCCTTGATGACAAACAGGCGACCGTTGCCACGATTTCGATCACCTTGGCCAATGATCCTTTCGTCTCCAACGCGCTGGCGGGAAAGAACCCCAGTGAAGAATTACAGCCCTACACCAACAAGATTTTGGACCGTGGGCAGGGCGTGGATTTCATCTCGATCATGACCCCCGACACGGTGCGCGTCACTCACCCCAATAAACAACGCATCGGCCAGAAATACGCCGGCTCCACCGAGCAGGCATTGCATGGACAAACCTATAACGAGGTGGCGCTGGGCACTTTGGGTCAATCGGTGCGTACCATCGCTCCGGTGTACCACGATGGAAAACTGGTAGGTATGGTCGCTACGGGCATCACCCTAGAGAACCTGCAAACCATATACCGCGGCGAGCTGCCACAAATCCTGCTGACCTGCGCCCTCGCACTGCTCTTGGCCGGCTTTACCTCATGGTCATTCTCCCGCTACGTCAACCAAGCCACCTTGGGCTTTGGCCCTCACGGGTTGCGCCGACTCTATGCCTTCTACTTCTCCGCCCTACATTCGGTCCGCGAAGGACTAATACTGCTTGATCGACGACATCGCATCGTCCTGTACAACCAAGAGGCCGTGCGCCTACTGGACCTGCCCGAACAAGCCCCGGGATCCGGTCTTGATCCGAACCAGATTCCGCTGCCCGAGACCCTGCGCACCCTCATGACTACCGGGCGCACCTGCAAGGATGAAATTCATTTGGGCGCACGTACAGTACTTTCCATTTCTCAGGGACCAGCACGACTGACCACCACTCGTTTACCCGGCCACTCGCGAGCCCCATTGCGCTGGTTTGGTATGCAACCGCTCACCGGAACGGTATTGACCCTGCGCGATTTGACCGAGGTTCAGGAACTCGCCGGTGAGGTGCAATCGCTGAAGACCTTCTCCACCGCCCTGCGAGCGCAAACCCACGAACACGCCAACCGTCTGCATACCATCGCCTCGCTGATCGAAAACGGTCAAAGCGATCGAGCGTTGGCCTTCGCGGTGGACGATCGAGCGCACTCACAAAAACTGACCGACGCGATCGTGAATTCCATCGATGATGCCTACCTTTCCAGTCTGTTGGTTGCCAAATCCGCCCAAGCACACGAACGAGGCCTCAAACTCGATATCACCGCCCATGGAGTCATTCCACCCGACGCCTTCGCCGCCAGTGACATGGTCACCATCGTGGGAAACCTGTTAGATAATGCGATGGACGTTTCGGTGGGTACCGCCGAAGCCACCGTCTGGGTGGAAGTCACCGCCGATAAGCACGAGCTGATCATTTCGGTGGCCGACTCGGGTCCCGGAATCGAACCGGAATTCCTGAATCAGCTCCTACAATTTGGCGTGAGCACCAAAATCGGCTCGCAACCGCGCGGACTGGGTCTGGCGCTGGTACAGCAAGCGGTACTGCGACTAGATGGCACAATGAATGTTGACAATGATGCCGGGGCGATCTTCACCGTGACCCTGCCGCTGGCCCACAGCAACTAGCTCAGGAGTTTTCTCAATGCCAGATCCCCGCATCATCACGCCACGTTCCTCGCTGAGCGAAGATGACATCTTGGTCCTGGTCGTAGACGATGAACCAGAGACCGCGGCCGCCCACGCCAAGTACGTGAACCGTGTCCCCGGCTTCACCACCGGCGCGATCGCAGGCAACGGCCAAGAAGCACTGGCACTGCTAACCCGCGCCCAACGCTCCGGCTCCCCGATCGACCTGGTCCTACTGGATATGACCCTGCCGGATCTGCACGGTATTGACGTAGCTAAAAGGATGCGCGGGCGCGGACTGACCACCGACATCATCGCCATCACCGCCGTGCGTGACCTAGCGGTGGTTCGCTCAGCGGTGGCCACAGGCATCACCCAGTACCTAATCAAACCCTTCACCTTTGCAGCCTTCACCGAAAAACTAGAAAACCACCGACACTTCATCGCCAGCATGCGCTCCACCGGAACCGACACCAGCCAAGCAGCATTGGACAACGCATTCTCGGCCCTCCGTACCTCCACCGCCTCGGTATCCCTACCCAAGGGACTGATCCCCGAAACATTGGCACAGATCACCGATCACCTTCATTCCCAGCCCGAACGCTGTCTTTCGGCCACCGAGCTAGGCGAAGAACTTGGTATCTCCCGAGTCACCGCACGCCGCTACCTAGAGCACCTCTTTGATTCCAAAGCCGTCATCAAGCAGCCCCGACATGGCACTAGGGGCCGCCCGGAATATGAATACCGAGCAGCCCCTGGCCACTAGTGCGTATCCGGGCGAAGCTACTACTTCCCCGGACGTAAGAGCGGAACCAATTCGTCAAGGACCGCCGTGTCCTCAATGGTAGAGGGAACCGTATAGTCCTTACCGTCGGCAATCTGGCGCATGGTCTTACGCAGAATCTTGCCCGAACGAGTTTTGGGCAGGGCCGCTACCACCCTGACTTCGCGGAAGTCAGCGACAGCACCAATGTGCTTGCGCACTAGCGCCACAATTTCCTGCCTCAACACCTGCTCGTCGACCTCTACTCCGGACTTGAGCACCACGTACCCACTGGCACGTTGACCCTTGAGTGCATCAGCCAAACCAATCACCGCGCATTCAGCCACCGCCGGGTGACTAGCCAACACCTGCTCCATCGCCCCGGTAGACAGTCGGTGACCGGCCACATTAATGACGTCATCGGTGCGCCCCATGACAAACAGGTAGCCGTCCTCGTCGATATAGCCAGAGTCACCGGTGAGGTAACAACCTTCAATCTGGCTCAAATAGGTGTCGATAAACCGTTGGTCATTGCCCCACAGTGTGCTCAGTGCGCCCGGCGGCAGCGGCAAACGCACCACAATATTGCCTTCCTGACCCCTCGGCAATTCTTCTCCCATCGCGTCACGAATCTGCACCGCAAAACCGGGAACCGGTGTGGTGGGCGATCCCGCCTTGGGGGCCAGTTCCTCCAAACCCAATGGATTGGAGGCGATCGGCCACCCGGTTTCGGTCTGCCACCAGTTATCCACTACCGGGATCCCCAATAGGTTCGATGCGAAGTGATAGGTGTCCGGATCCAGGCGCTCGCCGGCGACAAATAGCGCCCGCAGGGTAGACAGATCATATCCGGCGATCAGCGCGCCTTCAGGGTCAGCTTTGCGTACCGCGCGCAAGGCAGTAGGGGCGGTGAACATCGTGGTGACCTTATGATCCTGAATAATTCGGCCGAAGACTCCGGCATCGGGGGTGCCCACCGGTTTGCCTTCATAGAGCACCGTGGTCGCCCCGGCGATCAATGGCGCGTACACAATGTAGGAGTGCCCGACCACCCAGCCCACGTCGGATGCGGTAAACATGGTGTCCTCAGGGTGCACATCGTAGATCGCGTCCATCGAATACTGCAACGCGGTGCCGTATCCGCCGGTATCGCGTACCACTCCTTTGGGCGCACCGGTGGTACCGGAGGTGTAGAGCACATACAGCGGATGGGTTGAGGCAACACTGACCGGGGCGGCCGGCGTGGCCTCGGCGCACACTTGCTCCCAATCCAACCAAGAGATTTCTTGACCGCTGAAACGCTGTCCGTGATACTGCCCCAGATCATGCTCAAAACCATCTCGATGGGCGACGATCACATTTTTCACGCTCGGCGTCGCCAACGACAACGCCTCGGCCACCGCAGGCAAATACTCGATGCGCCGACTCGGCTCGATACCGCCGGAGGCTGTCACCACCACAACCGGGGCACAGTCGGTAATGCGGGCAGCTAATTCCTTGGGCGCAAAGCCACCAAAGACCACCGAATGCACCGCCCCGAGCCTGGCGCAGGCGAGCATCGCGATAGCCGCTTGCGGGATCATGGGCAGATAGATCAGCACTCGGTCCCCGGTGCTCACACCGTTGGCGGCCAGGGCACCGGCGAACGTTTCTACCTGACGCAGTAGCTGGTTGTAACTGTAGGTCTCCACCGTCCCCAGCACTGCCGAATCGTAGATCAGTGCTGTTTCCTCTCCCCGACCGGCTTCTACGTGACGATCAAGCGCATTAACCGATAGGTTCAGTTTCCCATCGGGGAACCAGGAATATAGCGGCTGACGGGTGTCGTCGATCGCGATTTCGGGGAACGAGTCCCACTTAAGATCTTGCGCGGCTTTCAGCCAGAAGGCCGATGGATCTTCGGTAGATTGGGCAAAAGCCCGACGATATTCCTGCGCCATGGTTTTTCCTCCTGACACCGGGCCTCATTACCCGGCACCTGTGTGGTGACTGAGGTCGTCCTCGCTACCTACCCTATGAGTTAGATCACCACACGACAAGGTTTATGTATACAAATTTTGAAAGTTTCTGCAAGTTTTTCGGAAAAATCCCCACTAAAGGCACTTCTGTGTATACACTTGAGCCATGAAAGCAAGCGACAAGGTGTACGAGAGCCTCCGCGCCGACATCGTTGAATGGAAACTGGCTCCAGGCACCGTTCTGGGAGAAGTCGAGCAGTCAGAACGCCTGGGAGTTTCGCGAACACCGGTTCGCGAAGCGCTAAGCCGATTGGTAGCCGACGGCTTGGCGATTCAACAACGTGGGCGGGGAACCGTCGTCTCCGAGGTCAGTGAAGATCACGTAGAAGACTTGTTCGTTCTTCGCGTTGCCTTAGAGTGCGCCAGCGCACGAGCCGCAGCCAACTCACCAAAAAACGGAAGTTTCGCACAGCTGGCACAACGCTTTGAACGCTCGGCCCACGAGATATCCGTCCCCGGTACACGCGAGCAGTATTACCAGCTGGTGCAGTTGCTCGATGACTCAATCGATGAGGCCGCCAACAACTCGTACCTCTCCAATGCACTGCGCACCTTAAGAGTCCACTTGCAACGTGTGCGACGCTTGGCCAAAGACAACCCGGATCGACTCAAAGCTTCTGCCGGCGAACATGCCGCCATAGCCCGAGCGATAGCCAGCGGAAATCCCGAGGTCGCAGCGGCAGCCACCACAGTTCACCTACACCAATCCCTGACCCACATCATGACCCACGCGGTCGGATCCGAAAGGCAATAACATCATGATCAAGCACCCAGTACGTGTTTACCGCTCCGAGGAAAACCTGGCGCGCGAAGACCAGTTGGCACACAAGATTGCAGCGGTGGCCACCGACCCGGTAGCGGTCACCTCCGAAGTTACCGACATGATCATCAACCGCATCATTGACAACGCCTCGGTAGCCATCGCCTCGTTGAATCGCGGACCGATTATCGCCGCCCGTGCCCAAGCCCTCACCCACGCACCGTCCACCGGCGGATCGGGCGCATCGGTTTTCGGCATCCGTGAAAAGGTCTCCCCCGAGTGGGCGGCTTGGGCTAACGGCGTGGCCGTGCGTGAACTGGACTACCACGACACCTTCTTGGCCGCCGAATACTCTCACCCTGGCGATAACATTCCCCCGATTCTGGCTGTCGCGCAGCACACTGGCGCTTCGGGCAAGGACCTGATTCGTGGCATCGCTACCGGCTATGAAATTCAGGTGGATCTTGTCAAAGCCATTTGCCTGCACAAGCACAAGATCGACCATGTAGCCCACCTTGGCCCTTCGGCGGCCGCCGGCATCGGCAGCCTGCTCGGTTTGGATTTGGAAACCATCTTCCAGGCTGTGGGGCAGGGCCTGCACACCACTACCGCAACTCGCCAGTCACGTAAGGGCGAGATCTCCACATGGAAGGCCCATGCCCCGGCCTTCGCAGGCAAAATGGCCGTAGAAGCCGCCGACCGTGCCATGCGCGGCCAGAGTTCCCCAGTGCCCATCTATGAGGGCGAAGATGGTGTCATCGCATGGATGTTGGACGGCGCGGACGCCGCCTACGAGGTACCACTGCCCGAAGCAGGCGAAGCCAAGCGCGCCATCTTGGACACGTACACCAAAGAACATTCCGCGGAGTACCAAGCCCAGGCTTGGATCGATTTGGCTCGTAAGCTCAATGGCGAACACCCCGAAGCTACCGACCCGAAAAACGTTGCCTCGGTACTGATCAAAACCAGCCATCACACCCACTACGTCATCGGTTCCGGCGCGAATGATCCGCAGAAGTACGATCCCACCGCCAGCCGCGAAACCCTGGACCACTCGATTCCATATATCTTCACCGTTGCGTTGCAGGACGGTGCATGGCACCACGTGGATTCCTACTCGCCAGAACGTGCAGGTCGGGCCGACACCGTAGAACTTTGGCACAAGGTCACCACCGAGGAAGATCCAGAGTGGACCCGCCGCTACCACTCGTTGGACATCGCAGAAAAAGCCTTCGGTGGCTCGGTGGAAATCACCCTCACCGACGGCACCGTAATCACCGATTCCATCGCTGTGGCCGACGCGCACCCGTTGGGCGCACGACCTTTCGCTCGCGATCAGTACATCAACAAATTCCGCACGTTAGCCGCCGGACTCGTTGACCAGGCAGAGATTGACCGCTTTATCGCGGCAGCGGAGAACCTAGAAAACCTCGGTGCCGGTGAGCTAGATCAGCTGAACATCCAAGCTGCCGACGGGGTCATCAACACCGCGGCCGCACCGAAGGGCTTGTTCTAAAATGTTGTACTCGACAAAAACACCAGCGGCAAAGCGCCAGGCGCTGCGCCAAATGCTCACCCCGGGGGCTGCCCGACAATTCCCCGGTGCGTTCAACCCGCTCTCGGCCAAGCTGATCGGCGAAAAGCAGTTCGACGGCATCTACATCTCCGGCGCGGTACTCGCCAACGAGCTGGGGCTACCAGACATCGGGTTGACTTCCCTGACCGAGGTTGCCACCCGCGCCGGGCAGATCGCGCGCATGTCCGACCTGCCCGCCATCGTGGATGCTGATACCGGATTTGGCGAGCCTATGAACGTGGCCCGCACCATTCAAGAGCTTGAATATGCAGGCTTGGCCGGTTGTCATATCGAGGACCAGTTCAACCCGAAGCGTTGCGGGCATCTGGACGGCAAAAACGTGGTAGATACCGACACCATGCTCAAACGCATCGCCGCCGCGGCCGACGCCCGCATCGATGAAAACTTCCTGATCATGGCCCGCACCGACATCCGTGCGATTGAAGGTCTAGACTCGGCGATCGATCGAGCCAAAGCCATGGTTGATGCTGGCGCTGATGCGATTTTCCCCGAGGCGATGAAAACCGTGGCCGAATTTGAGGCCGTATGCAACGCGGTGAACGTACCGGTCCTGGCGAATATGACCGAGTTCGGCAAGTCCGAACTGTTCAACCGCCAAGAACTGGCCGACGCTGGCGTCGCACTGATCATCTACCCGGTCACCCTCTTGCGTAGCGCGATGGGAGCGGCCGAACGTGTACTGGATGCCATCAGTGAAGATGGAACCCAGCAGCGCGAAGTGGATAATATGTTAACTAGATCACGTCTCTACGAGCTCGTGGACTATGAAGCGTACAACCGCTTCGATACCGGTATTTTCAACTTCCAGGTCCCTACCTTGGACATTGATTCGAACAGCGCGAACCTTTAGGCTCGCACCAAGAAACCCCCTGCGCCGACTGGCAACGCCGGTCGGCGCAGGCAACCAAAGAGTTCTCCGTCAATGAAGAGGAGCAAGAATGACTACCACCGAGGAAATCAAAAAGGGCCTAGCAGGCGTCGTCGTTGACTACACCGCCGTCTCTAAGGTCAACCCCGAAACAAATTCGCTACTGTATCGCGGATATCCGGTGCAGGATTTGGCCGCTAGCAAGTCCTTTGAAGAGGTGGCCCTGCTCTTGTGGACCGGCGAATTGCCCTCACAAAGTGAGCTCACCGAATTCAGTGCCTTTGAACGCGCCAACCGTGCCCTAGATCCTGGGGTCAAGACCGCTATCGACCTGCTACCTTTAGATTGCCACCCCATGGATGTTGGCCGTACCGCAGTCTCCGTGATCGGTGCCAACCACCCGCAAGCAGAAAATTCCTCCCCCGAAGCAGAACTGCTCAAGGCCAAGGAACTCTTCGCGGCGTTTCCGGCAGTTGTAGCCTACGATCAGCGTCGTCGACGCGGTCAAGAACTCATTGCTCCACGCGAAGACCTGGACTACTCCGCAAACTTCCTCTGGATGACTTTTGGAGAAGAAGCTGCCCCCGAAGTTGTTGACGCATTCCGGGTTTCGATGGTGCTCTATGCAGAGCACTCCTTCAACGCCTCCACCTTCACCGCCCGTGTAATCACCTCCACCCTCTCGGATCTACACTCGGCGGTCACCGGCGCGATCGGCGCGCTCAAGGGCCCGCTTCATGGCGGAGCGAACGAAGCGGTCATGCACACCTTTAATGAGATCGGCATCAACAAGGAGGAATCCCGCGAAGAAGCGGCCCAGCGCGCCAAAAGCTGGATGGAAGATGCGCTGGCCAATAAGAAGAAGGTCATGGGCTTCGGTCACCGTGTATACAAGCACGGCGACTCACGTGTCCCCACCATGAAGGCAGCCCTCGATCGCATGATCGAGCACTACGGCCGGCATGAAATGCTCGGGCTTTACGACGGCCTTGAAGCGGCAATGGACCAAGCCAAGGCCATCAAGCCGAATCTCGACTATCCAGCGGGCCCGACCTATCATCTGATGGGCTTCGACACCGAAATGTTCACCCCCATCTTCATCGCGGCACGTATCACCGGTTGGACTAGCCATATTTTTGAGCAGCGCGCAGCCAACGCGTTAATCCGCCCGCTCTCCGCCTACAACGGTGAGGATCAGCGAGCACTCTAAGTCGCAGAAGTACCGATCATGGCCATGGGTCCGAAAGCAATTTGTCGGCCCCATGGCCATTGTCGTACCCGCGTCCATTTCCAAGCGCGGATCCGCGCGCTCAGAGTTGCGGAATCACATCCACCGGCCTATCGTTTAACGATAGAAACATTCTGAAGAACGATAGGGCAAGTGCTCATGGGAAAATACAGTATTCTCGGCCTCAAGGTCGTTCTGGCCCTCATCACGGCAGGCACACTCTTTGTGCAACTGTTCATGATTCCGATGATCCTCATTCATGAAGCAAGCAGTGACTCAGGCGAACGGTTGCTGCAAACCTCATTCCTGAGCTACCTGTTCCTCGCCGGACTCGTCATTGAAACCTGCGTGATTTGCGTGTGGAAACTAGCCACGAGGGTCAAACGAGGGACAGTCTTCGATCCAGCATCGCTGGGCTATGTAACGCCGATTATTATCGCTTTTGCGATCGCTTCGCTAGCCACGCTGGTACTGGGAGCCATCTTGGCGACAAGCACCGAAATTGCACCAGGAGCTGTATTGCTTGTGGGTGGCGCGGGGCTCCTGATGATCGGCATCAGCATTATCGTCCTAGTGCTACGGCAGTTACTCGACCAAGCAGCCACCACCCAAACTCAGGCAGCCGCACTTCGCGATGAGTTGGGTGGGGTGATCTGATGGGCATCCGAGTAGATATAGACGTCATGCTGGCAAAACGAAAAATGGCCGTCGGTGAACTGTCGGAAAAAATCGGCATCACACCAGCGAATCTGGCAGTTCTCAAGAATGGGCGCGCCAAGGCCGTTCGCTTCAGCACCCTCGAAGCGCTCTGCCGGGAACTCGACTGCCAGCCAGGTGATCTGCTGATCTTTGAACCAGAGGACACGTAATGTTCGGGCTAGTTTTCAGCTAGAAAGCTAGGCCCACGGATGCTAGGCCCACGGATCGAGCTTTAAATTTTTCATCGAGACGTTATCTGTGTCGATCACGATGGTGGCGGTGAATTTCTCTCCCGCAACTAGTCGAGGTAGCCAGTGTTGCGCATCTGGCCACATCTGCATAGTCGGTAGCTCCAGCGGATCCACCCACAATGGTTCAAGTTCCTCGCTAATGCTCGGTTCTCCCAGCGCGGACCTGGTGATAAACGTTGCGCAATCCATATTCGCCGATTCAAGTGCGCTGAATCTGAAGTTGATTTGCGCTGACAGTTCCAGATCCTTGGGCGCCACGTCAAGGCCCGTCTCTTCGCGGAACTCCCGAATCGCCGCATCAACAAGACCTTCACCTGCTTCGACTTTCCCGCCGGGGAGCACGATCTTGCCCTGGCCGAACCCTCGTAGCTTACGACCCAACAACAATTGTTCTCGCCCGCCACTGCGATCAATGAATGCAACGAGCGCAATGGGCCTGGCCGCTTCGGGTTTGGCCAACCTCGCCACCACTAGTTGACCCGCGGATGTGCTAGTTGATAAGTCTCGCGCAATGAATCGACGCTGACCTTGGTGTAGATTTGGGTGGTCGTCACCGATGCGTGCCCTAACAGTTCTTGCACCACTCGTACGTCGGCGCCGCCTTCTAGAAGGTGGGTGGCAAAGGAGTGGCGCAAGGTGTGCGGGGAAACTTCTGCGGTGATACCGGCACGTTCAGCGGTATTGCTGATCAGCAGCCAGACTGATTGACGTGAGAGCCTTCCCCCACGCTGATTCAAAAAGAGTGCAGGGGTACCTTTTCCCTTGACCGCAAGGCCTGGGCGCGATCGCACCAGGTAATCGCTGACGGCTCGCTGCGCATAACCGCCCACCGGCACAATCCGCTCCTTAGACCCCTTACCAAAAAGACGTACCACCGCGTCATCAGCGAAGTGCAGATCGTCCACATCGAGATCAACGACCTCGGAAATACGCGCGCCGGTGGCATACAAAAATTCGAGAATCGCACGGTCACGTAGCCCCGCCGGGGTCTCGGTGGAAATGGAATCGAGCAATTTGGTGACTTGGCCAATGGAAATTGCTTTCGGCAACGACTGACCAATGGCAGGGGGTTGAATCTCGCGCGCCGGATTGGGCACGCAAATACCTTCGAGCTCCCAATACTTGTGTACCTGGCGGATAGCGACGGCATGGCGTGCTACCGAGCGCGCGCCCAAAGGTTGATGTTCCTCATCGCCGCGCGATAATTCTTGCAGGTAACTACTGATGGTCGCCTCGGTAATATCCTGCGGACCGGCGAGCGAATAACTACTCAGCGCAGTGACGTAGCGGGTGAGGTCCCGGCGGTAGGAGTCGAGGGTATTTTCGGCTAGACCGCGTTCGATGGCTAGGTGCTGCAAGTAGCGTTTGACCGCGCGCTCAAATGCTTCGCTCATACCTGACGCAAGTATGGATGAACGTCGAAAGCTTCGTCGGGCTCGCGCAGGGACTCGTAGTTCTCCGCCCGGGCCGCATGAGCTGCCAAGATGGCGATCATCGCCGTAGGATTGTGAATCTTTCCGGACAGGACGGCTGCGACGGCTTCACGCAATGGCACCCAGGTGCTGATCATCTCGGCTTCTTCTTCTGTGCGCTCATGTCGTTGATCTTCGGGGACAAGCTGAGGGTCACGAGCCAGGTAGATGCGCACCGCCTCGGCAGATGAACCAGGCGAGAGGAAAACATCGGTCAGGATAGACCAGCGATCTGCGGTGCGATCGGCTTCTTCCCACAGTTCACGTTTAGCTGCCTCCAAGGGCGGCTCCCCCGCTACGTCCAACAATCCTGCTGGAATCTCCCAAAGCCGCATCCCCACTGGATGACGGTATTGATTGACCATGAGCACCCGTTCTTCATCATCCATGACCAGTACGCTCACCGCTCCGGGGTGATCAATGTAGTCGCGTTCGATCCTCCCGCCGGACTCAGAGAGCTGCACGGAATCGTGAATTACGTTCCAAATTCGCCCTTGGTACACGGTCTCACGGTTCAGTAGTTCACGCGGAGAAAATTCATCAGAAATGGGAGGCGTCGGCACCGGGATTTTCCTTCGTTCGGTAACAGCTGGGCTTCATTCTCCAGCTTAAACAGCGACGCGCCGGTCAAGAGTGACCGGCGCGCGTTTGCCTGCAGAGTTTTCACACTGCGCAGAGTGTACTAGCTACGCTGCTCCAGAGCCGCAGCAACCAGACCAGCAAACAATGGGTGTGGTCGGGTTGGTCGGCTGGAAAGCTCTGGGTGAGCCTGCGTGGAAACGTAGTAAGGATGAACGTCCTTTGAAAGCTCAACAAATTCTACGAGGTTGCCATCAGGAGACGTTCCGGAGAATACCAAACCAGCTTCTTCAAGCTGCGCGCGGTAAGCGTTATTGACTTCGTAACGGTGACGGTGACGCTCAGCGACATCGGTCTTACCGTAGGTCTGAGCAAGAACGGAACCCTCGGTCAGCTTAGCTTCGTAGAGCCCCAGACGCATGGTGCCACCAAGGTCGCCCTTGCCGTCAACGATGGACAGCTGCTCCTCCATGGTTGCGATCACCGGAGTGGTAGTTTCTGGATCAAATTCGGTCGAAGAGGCGCCTTCGAGACCTGCAACGTTACGCGCATACTCGATGACCATCGACTGCAAGCCCAAGCACAGGCCAAGGGTCGGCAGTTGGTTTTCACGAGCGAAGCGCAAAGCTCCGAGCTTGCCTTCGAGTCCGCGAATTCCGAAGCCACCTGGAACACAAATCGCTTCGGCTCCAGCAAGTGCCTTGGCAGCTCCTGCCTCGGTGGCGCAATCATCGGCTGGCACCCAGCGGATGTTGACCTTGGCGTTGTTGGCGAACCCGCCAGCGCGCAATGCTTCGGTTACCGAAAGGTAAGCATCTGGTAGGTCGATGTACTTACCAACCAACGCTACGGTCAATTCGGTTTCTGGATTGTGAACAACTTCCAGCAGACGGTCCCAGGAGGTCCAGTCAACATCACGGAACTTCAATTCCAGAGTCTGAACAATGTAAGCGTCCAAACCCTGCGAGTGAATGACCTTAGGAATGTCGTAGATGCTTGGCGCATCTGCGCAGTTGATGACGGCCTCGGTGTCAACGTCACAGGTACGTCCCAACTTCTCGCGCATTTCGGCAGGAATTGGACGATCCGAACGGATTACCAAGGAATCTGGCTGAATACCGATTGAACGCAAAGCAGCAACTGAATGCTGAGTTGGCTTAGTCTTCAGTTCGTGGCTCGGACCAATAAACGGTACCAACGAAACGTGGACAAAGAATGCGTTCTTGCGGCCAATATCCTGACGGACCTGACGCGCAGCTTCAAGGAATGGCTGGGATTCGATGTCACCAACAGTGCCACCGATTTCGGTGATAATAACGTCCGGAGCTGACTTGCCCGCGATAGGCTCAGTAGCCGCCAAACGCATACGACGCTTAATTTCGTCGGTAATATGCGGGATCACCTGAACGGTATCGCCCAAGTATTCACCGCGACGTTCACGTTCCAGAACCGTCGAGTACACCTGACCGGTAGTTACGTTAGCTGTGCCTGGAAGGTTTTCATCCAGGAAGCGTTCGTAGTGTCCAATGTCCAGGTCGGTTTCTGCGCCGTCGTCAGTAACGAAGACTTCACCGTGTTGGAAAGGATTCATGGTACCTGGATCGACGTTCAGGTACGGGTCGAGCTTCTGCATGGTCACTGAGAGACCACGAGCTCGAAGTAGATGTCCAAGGCTAGATGCCGTCAATCCCTTACCCAGGGAAGAGGCCACACCGCCGGTGACGAAGATATGCTTTGTCGTTTCAGACGACCGAGAATCACGAGTTGAATTACGCTGCACCACGGGATTTCATCCTATCACCATTCCAATATTTCGCATCCTCTTAAGACTCTAGTGCACCATCACGCGTTGCCCTAGCGCTGCCGTAAAACAGCGGTTCACCAAGACTTTTAGGCTAATTATCACTTTGCCGTGGTGAGCGATGACACTAGAATCTGAGCTTCTGCGAGCAGTTCCTCGGCATGTGCCTGCGCTGTGTCGGATTCCTCTTGCCCGGCCAACATGCGCGCCAACTCCTTAACACGAGCGTCCTGATCAAGGTTGATGACGTCGCTAGCGGTGTAGCCCGAACCGGACTTTGCCTTGGCATCGGAGTTTTTGATGACGCGGATATGCCGGTCTGCGTACGCGGCCACCTGAGGGAGGTGAGTAACCACAATTACCTGCACATGTTTTGCCAGCATCGCCAGACGCTCGCCAATGGCCACAGCGGCCTTGCCACCTACGCCCTGATCGACCTCGTCGAAGACGAACGTAGGCACCGGGTCAACGGCGGCCAGAACAACTTCAATGGCCAGCATGACGCGTGAGAGCTCACCACCACTGGCCCCCTTGCCTAATGGGCGAGGCGAAGCGCCCGCATGCGGTGAAAGCAACATCGAAATAGCGTCTTGACCGAAGGCACCTGGTTCATCCAGTTCAGTGACCTCGATGACTAGCTGTGCATCGGGCATAGCCAAGGCTTTGAGTTCAGCGGAAACCTGGGTTGAAAGTTTCTTAGCGGCTTTTCGACGAGACTCAGAAAGATCGGCCGCCAGCGACGCCACTTGGTGCTCCAACTCAACAACTTCAATTTCCAGTTCTTCGATGCGCGAGTCGTCTCCTCCCAGCTGTTCGAGTCGGGTGCGAGCCTCATCTGCCCAGCTGAGTACCTCGTCGACACTCGGCGCATATTTGCGCATAAGCTTATTCAAATCGGCGCGACGCGACTCGATCATAGCCAGTCGCTCGGGGCCTTCCTCATCCAAGTCGGCCACATAGGCAGCGAGGTCACTAGAAAGTTCAGAGGCAAGGATTCCAAGTTCAGCGGCTCGCTCAACAAAGGAAGTCAGCACCGAGTCATCATCGCTTGCTTGGGCTAGTACTCCCCTCGCGGTCTCAGCCAATGTGGTGATACCAGGGTTTTCAAAGTCTTCGGAGTCAATCACTGCCTGGGCTTGAGAGGTGGCCGTTCGTAACGATTCCACATTGCCCAGCTTCATTGACTGCTCGCGCAAGGCTTCGTCTTCGCCAGGCTGTGGATCGAGCTGATCGATCTCGTCTAGGGCAAGGCGGAGGTTTTCCGCTTCACGCACTCGATTACGAGATTCTGTTTTCAAGTTGGTTAATTCTTTGGCTGCTGCACGCCATTGACGGTACGAGCGTTGGTAGTTGCTCAAGACCCGACTTAGCGATGACCCGGCAAAACGATCCAACGCGTCGCGCTGAGCGACCGGTTCTTTGAGTCGAATCTGATCCGATTGCCCATGCACGGCGACCAGATCATGCCCCAACTCGGCCAATAGACCCACCGGTGCACTACGCCCGCCAATGGTGGCCCGCGAGCGACCCTGCGCCGAAAGTGAACGTGAGAGCAGTAGCTCACTTTGTTCACCGGCGGGTTCAATAAAGGCGCCGGCTTGACTGGCCGCATCAAGAACATGGTGATCTGGTGGCAAATGAACCACGGCCTCAGCCAACGCATGCTTTGCACCGTTGCGCACTGCGCCAGCATCCGCACGACGTCCCAAGAGAAGTGACAGTGCGGTGATGACCATGGTCTTACCGGCGCCAGTTTCGCCGGTAACCACCGTGAGTCCTGGCCCCAACGGTAAGGTCGCCTCAGTGATAACACCGAGGTTAGAAATCTGGATTTCCTGAATCATTGCCTACTCCCGAAGGTCGAGTTCAAGTCGTACCGTGCGAACTTAGTATATGTGTTCTAATCGCAGTTTTCGCAACTATGTTCGAGAGTGTGGAAAAGTTTTTGTAGGCTACCTTTGCTCGCCATTCGTTTCTGGACGGGCAACCATCGGGATTCCAGGCTCGTCACGATAGTGCGGCTCGATGCTCTGCACCCCGGAACCCACAATTGGCAGCGAGGAGGTGGCAGGTCGTCGTGATTGCTCATCGGCCGGTCCGCGCCAACCAGCGATCGGCAGCTCAAATTTGTTCACCAGGCGCTCGGAGAACGGCGTGGTATTCAGGCGCGCTAGATACACCGGGCACTGGCTGCGAGTTACTTCAACGCGCGCTCCGGGCGGAATTTCGATGGTGCGTCGCCCATCGCACCAGAGCACTGCTCCCGCATCCGTGCGAGTAAGCATTTCTACTGCCATCACCGAATCCGGGGAGACCACCAGAGGCTTTGCAAAGAGTGCATGGGCGGAGATCGGCACCATAATCAAGGCGGCAACATCGGGCCAGACCACCGGACCACCGGCGGAGAAGGAATAGGCGGTGGAACCGGTCGGGGTGGCCATTACGACCCCGTCGCAACCAAAGGTTGAAATCGGCCGGCCGTCAACCTCGATAACAACCTCCACCATGCGCTCACGATTGGCTTTTTCCACTGCCGCTTCGTTCAGCGCCCAGGTTTGGGCCAGGCACGTATTGTCCAGCCAAACCTTCACGTCAATGGTCATCCGCTCTTCGACGGTGTAGGCCTGGTTGACCAGCGCGTCGACGGTTGCAGCGAGCTCGGTGCGTTCAGCTTCCGCAAGGAATCCGACGTGTCCCAGGTTCACCCCGACCAACGGTAGCGGAGCTTGGCGAACCAATTCGGCGGCTCGCAAAACCGATCCGTCCCCGCCTAAGACCACACCCAGATCAACGTCTTCGATCTGGCAGTCTTCTCCAAGGATTTCGATCGGATCGGCAACTGCACCCACCGCATCGAGCATCGCTTCATAGTCCTTGCGCCGCATAACGCTCTTGGCTCCAGCACCAGAAAGTAGCGAGCAGGTTTCAATGGCAGCGGCAACCGCTTCTTGGCGTCCGGTATGGGTGAAAACTAGGATTCGGCGCAAGGCGGGCGGCCCCTCTCAGGATCGTGAGGCGCAAAATGACCGAGGCGTTCGACCCCGGCTAATGCACGTCACTTCTAAGAATAGTCAACGTTGAGCTCGATCAGCGGAACATCGTGCGCCCGGGCATCCTCGTCGGCCACCAACCACAGGAAGAATTCTGCATTACCGTCTTGACCAGCCAACGGGCTGCGTGCCAGTCCACGCAATTTCAGCCCTGCGCTCTGTGCACTGGCGATCACCGCTTCGACCGCCCACTTACGCAGCACCGGATCGGTCACTACCCCGGTGCGGTTCAAATGTTCACGACCGACTTCGAACTGCGGCTTGACCATTAGCACCAATGAACCGCCGGTTTTCGTTGCTGCTGCCAGCGCAGGGATCACCAAGCGCAAGGAAATGAAGGACAAGTCGGCTACTACTAGGTCGACAACTCCCCCGATATCTTCAGGCATCAGGTACCGAACGTTCAAGCCTTCGTGCACCGAGACTCGCGGGTCTTCACGAATGGAAGCGACCAACTGACCATGCCCAACATCCGCTGCGACCACATGGTTTGCCCCGCGACGCAACAGTACGTCGGTAAATCCACCGGTGGAAGCGCCCGCATCCAGACAGCGCAAACCTTCGGGATTAACAGTCGTAAACACACCTAGTGCGCCAGCGAGTTTATGCCCGGCTCGCGAGACGTATTCTTCGCCTTCGGCGGGCACCACCGTGATGTCGTCACTCGCGCCGACCTTCTTGGAGGCTTTGGTTACCGGCTCTCCGGCCAAGAGCACGCGCCCGGCGGCTAATAGTTTAGCCGCGTCGGTGCGCGAACGAGCCAGCCCTCGGCTGAGAAGTTCTTGATCAATCCGGTTCATTCTCCGGACTCCGAACGGTTCAGCTCATGTTGCAAACCGGTCAGCAGCTGCTCGTAGATCTCAGCGTGTTCGGTAATGTCGTGGTCAGCCAACGAGGAGAGCACTTGCTCGACTGCTATGCCTTGTGCACCACGCGGGCCGGGGTTTGGCTGCGAATTCTGCGGCCCCATATTTAGCTCCGCACCCGGCGCAGGGTATCAATACCGCGTTCGGTGAAGTGGATTTCGGGCTCTTCATGGCCGGATTGACGTGGGTGCGCCAACCACCACGCGTGGCAGGCTGCCCGCCAGGCGTTAAGGTCAGATTCACTACCGGCAACCTCAATGGCACCGGCATTCACCTTGGCCACCGCTTCGCCGACCTGAACCCCAAAGCCAAGTACCTTGATGGTCGGGTACGGACGATACAGATCAGCCAGGGTATTAATCAGGTAGTTGGGGCGCTGGTCCACCGGTGCACCTAGGGCCGTGCGCGGAGAATCAACGCCGGTAAGCACCAACGCGGTGGAGAATCCGGCACGGAACCCACCAAGAATGTCGGTGTCCAAACGGTCGCCGACCACCAGCGGGCGCTTGGAATCCAGACGATCAGCGGCGCGCGCAAAAAGGTACGATTCGGGCTTGCCTGCTACCTTGGGCTCGGAACCGGTAGCGAGCTTGACCGCGTTAACCAAGGAACCGTTGCCTGGTGCGATGCCTTCTGCACGCGGAATGGTCAGGTCGGTATTCGTCGCTACCCACATCGCACCACGGTTAATGGCGTAAGAGGCTTCAGCCAAGTTCTTCCAGGACAGATCCGGGTCGAACCCTTGAATCACTGCAGCGGGTTGGTCCGCGTGTGATTCGACAACTTCCAAGCCGCGAACGGTGATGCATTCGCGTAGGTAGGGGGAACCCACCACCAAAACTTTGGATCCAGGATTCAGTTCACGAGCGAGCATCTCGGCGCCGGCATCAGCGGAGCCGAACACCTGCTCGGCGTTGGTCTTCACGCCCAGCTGTCGCAGGTGCGCTGCGACAGACATCGGCGAACGCCCGGCATTGTTGGTGATAAACGCCAGAGTGACGTTAACCTCCGCGAGGGTATTCAGCGATTTCACTGCGTCGTCGATGGCGTTGGGGCCAGCGTAGACGACGCCGTCGAGGTCGGAGAGGACAGAATCAAATCCAGAGATCAGCATTCGGTGGTGGTTCCTACTACTTGTTATTTTTGACTACTACTGCCAAAGCTTACTTGGCGGAGTCGTCCTCAACCTGCTCGTCTTCGATATCCGTGTCGGACTCGCTGATCTCATTCAGTCCGTCTTCTTCGTCGATGTGGGCCTCGGAAGCAGGCGCTTCTTCCACTTGCTCATCTTCGCCGGCTTCGATCAGATCTTTGGCACGTGGAGTCTCTTCTTCGTCCTCGTCCATTTCTGGGGCAAGATCCATGATGAACGATTCGGTTTCGCGTTCGATGCCCAGAGCATTTTCGGCGACCAGAACCTGCTCATTCCAACGCTTGGCATCTTCGGCACGACCAGCAGCCGAGAGCAGATCAGCGTAGGCAGTGAACAAACGTGGGCTGAAGGAGAAAGCACGGTTGAAGTTCAGCTGTTCCAGGGATTCCAATTCGGCCAGCGCCTGATCGAGTTTGCCAAGGTCCGCGTGAGCACCTGCAGAAACAATCTGCATCTCGACCTTCACTGCTGCTTCGAGGTTTGCCGACTCTTCGGAATGAGCCAGTTCAATGGCTTTTTCCGGACGACCGAGCGCACGCAACGAATCAGCAATCAGTGGCAGATTGTAGTCCGAACCGGAAATACGACGGTGGGTACGCAGTTCGCGCAATGAATCGGCGTATTTGCCTGCATGGTAGGCAGCGATTCCCACTGCTTCACGCACAACTGCCACGCGACCACCACGACGGGAAGCGGCCAAGGTGTGCTCGTAAGCCAACTCAGGATCATCTTCTAGCAGACGACCAGCCATGACCAGGTGCTTGGCGACCCAGCTTGCTGAACGCTCTTCGAGGTAGCGCAGCTGAGCGCGGGCGACGCGGTCTAGTTCCTTACCAGTGACGTCCTCGTCAATATCTGGTGATTGCTGACGATCGGCACGGTTGGAAATGCGGAGGTCACCTGGGTTATGCGCGCGAGGAGCCTCACCGCGCTGGTCGGCGAAGCGATCTTCACGGGCAGGACGTTCGCCCTTAGAACGGCGATCATCCGCACGCTTGAATCCGCCACGGTCATCGTTGCGCTTGAAGCCACCGCGGTCATCGTTGCGGTCCTGGCGGAAGCCACCACGGTTATCATCGCGACGGTCGTTACGGAAACCACCTCGGTTCTCGTCACGCTTGAAACCACCACGGTCATCGTTGCGCTTGAAGCCACCACGGTCATCGTTGCGGTCCTGGCGGAAGCCACCACGGTTATCATCGCGACGGTCGTTACGGAAACCACCTCGGTTCTCGTCACGCTTGAAACCACCACGGTCATCGTTGCGCTTGAAGCCACCGCGATCATCATTGCGCTTGAAACCACCGCGGTCATCGTTGCGGTCCTGGCTGAATCCACCACGGTTATCATCGCGACGGTCGTTACGGAAGCCACCGCGGTCGTCGTTGCGCTTGAAGCCACCGCGGTCATCGTTGCGGTCCTGGCGGAATCCACCACGGTTATCATCGCGACGGTCGTTACGGAAGCCACCTCGGTTCTCGTCACGCTTGAAACCGCCGCGGTCGTCGTTGCGCTTGAAACCACCGCGATCATCTTTACGGAAGCCACCTCGGTTCTCGTCACGCTTGAAACCACCGCGGTCGTCGTTGCGCTTGAAACCACCACGGTCATCATTGCGGTCCTGGCGGAAGCCGCCACGGTTGTCATTGCGCTTAAAGCCGCCACGATCATCACGACGTTTGAATCCGTCGTTACCCGAATTGTTGCGGTTTGAATCTGAGTTCCGGAAGTCGCCTCGTCCATTGTCGGAATTACGGCGGAATTCGTTAGACATTTAATGTCCCCTTCAGCGGCAATCTCGATACCGCAACCTTCGTGATCGCTAACACGATGCACTTCACTATTAATTAATCAGCGTGCTCCATAGGCACGAACATCTAGGTTCCAGTCTACGGGAGTATCAACTCACACAGTAGTGGATGAGAGCCAATGTGGTAAGACACTCAGTAACAGGAACGCACATCCAGCGTCGTGCATCCCTACCGTCGCCCAACGAGTAGCGTACGCTCACACGTTTTCCAGTCACAAGCCCAGTCAGATATCTAGTGGTCTTTAAGCAGGGAAAGAAGCCAAGCCCAAGCCTGACCCCT
>NZ_VHIN01000010.1 GCF_009805585.1 Glutamicibacter sp. JC586
GGTTCGGCAAGTAAATACTTGCCGAACCCCGCCCTATCTATACATACCTACACGTTGGGTTAGAACACTTGGGGCTTAGAGAATCTTGCGGTCCACAGCCCAGCGCGTAAGCTCATGCCGATTAGAAAGCTGTAGTTTGCGCAAAACGTTAGAGACATGCGATTCCACGGTCTTGACCGAGATAAATAATTCTTTAGCCACCTCTTTGTAGCTGTAACCGCGTGCAATCAAACGCATCACCTGCAGCTCCCGATCCGAGAGCAAGTCCAGCTCTTCATCGATATCGGAGACCGCGGAGCTGCTGCCAAAAGCATCTAAGACAAAGCCTGCCAAGCGTGGTGAGAAGACCGCGTCTCCGGCAGCTACCCGTCGTACTGCATCCGAGATTTCAGCGCCCGAAATACTCTTGGTGACATAGCCTCGGGCGCCAGCACGGATGACCGTCACCACGTCTTGAGCAGCATCAGAAACGCTGAGGGCCAAGAATTTGGTGGTGGCCAGCAGGTCCGCACAATTTTTGAGTACTTCGGCTCCTCCGCCCGCTCGTCCTCCCGGTAGGTGTACATCCAGTAAGACAACGTCAGGTTTCTGCTCATTGATCACCGTGATGGCTTCTTCCACGGTTCCAGCTTCTCCAACTATATGCATGTCACTAGCAAGATCTGCCTTGAGTCCAGAGCGGAAGATGGCGTGATCATCCACCAGGACAACACGATAGCTCTGAGTATTATTTTCCGTGCTCATGATGTTTGCTCTTCCTGCGTTGTGCTCCGTGGCATGCTCAGTTGTATTTCGGTACCAGTTTCGCTGCTGCGTATTTCCGCTGTGCCGCCAGCCCGGTGCATCCGTCCGATAATTGATTCGCGTACGCCGTGACGATCCTCAGGAACTTCGTCCATCTCGAAGCCCTGACCACGATCACGAATGAAGACCTCCACGGATTCCTTAGAACACTCAACATATACAGAAATTTTTCCTTCTGCATGCTTGGCAGCATTCATCATGGCTTCTCTGGAAGCGGCGACCAAGGCCTGTTGACCATCAAATCCTTGAGCGTTACCTACGGCGATGACTTCCACGTCGCGGAGGAGTAATTGCTCAATGTCATTGGCTTCATGCTGAATCTCAACTACGACATCTTCATCGTCAAGGTCTTGGTTTCCATAAAGCCACTGCCGTAGTTCTCGTTCTTGAATTCTGGCCAAAGTCCGTACGGCGGCCGGGTCGTCACTGCGTTTCTGGATGACGGCCAAGGTCTGCAGTACTGAGTCGTGCAGGTGGGCGGCAAATTCGGCCCGCTGCGCGGCGGCTTGTCTCGAACTGCGCTCTGCCAAGAAATCGCGCCAAAGTCTTGTGCCCCATGGCAAGAGAACTACGACCGATCCTGCGATGATCGCCAGCGCCGCCCACATCCCGCCGAGCAAGTCCGAGATTCCAACGGCGCCACTGAGAATAGTCAGTAAACCACCGATCACCAGCAGCAGGCCCAGGCCCAACCTGATCAGAACTGGACGAGAATATTTCTTGGTGGTTTTCGTGGACTGTTCGTCAAGCTGTAGCCATGCCAATAAAATGCCGGCGAGAATTCCCAATCCAGGCCAGATTAGGTCCCACCGAATATTCCACCCGGACCATTGAGCCAATGCCAGAATTGCCAGGACTACTAGCCCACTACCGATCAGAACTTCGCGCCACGAGGAATTAGCTTCGAAGCCCTCGCGCGAACGAAAAATTCCTTGTTGAACCCGCGTCATCTCTTCAGCCAAGCTGCGCGTGCGAGTCCCCCACGAACGAAGTTCATCGGCTTGGGCTTCTTCGGCACTAGGAACAAAAACCCAGAGCCAGGCGTATAGCACCGCACCCACCCCGCCAAGGGCGGTCAGGGCAATGAACCCTAGACGGACGTAGTTCAGTGGAATACCCAGATGTTCCGAGAGCCCACCGCTAATGCCGGCAATCATGCGCTTCTCACTGCGCACTAAGGGGCGACGTTCTGGAGATTCCATAGGACTAAGTCAAGCACGTTATCTTCGATTTTTGGTGTTTGATCAGCACATCTAGGGTGACCCCTAGGGGAAGTTCAGGGTATCCCCTCATAGCGGCAGACACAGTGCGCACGAGATCATAGAGACATGAACAATTCTCAGTCCGGGCGTCGCGGCTTTTTTCATCAGCTGGGCAATTCACCAATAATCCGCAAGGAATCACGGTGGTTAGGCGGAGTCGCTACCGGAATCGCAGACTATTTCAAGATCGACGTGATCTTGGCACGTGGCATCGTGGTGGTGCTCAGCTTCCTTGGTGGCTTGGGGCTGATCCTTTATGGATTGGCCTGGGCGTTCCTTCCAGATGAACAGGGACGCATTCACTTTGAGCAGGCGCTGAAGAAGAACTGGACCAGTGGAATGACTGGCGCAACGGTAGTTGTTTTTCTGGGAATCTTCCCCGCTCAGTGGATCTTGGATTCCGTAACTCCGGTCGTCTGGCCGCTGGCCATTGCAGCGGGAATCTTGTTCATCATTTTCAGTCGCAAGAACACCAAGTTTGATAAGCCGCGGCCTTATCAGCCTCGCACGGCAAAGAAGACACCGGATCCAACCTCACATACGACAGCCATGGAGAAGACCTGGCGCACTGACGCACAAAGTTTTAGCAGTAGCGCAGCAGTTTCGAATGGCACCTCCTCTACGGGGAGCACCAATCAGGAGGAACAAGTCATGGCATCTGACCCATCTGAGCCAAAACAGAACGGTTATAGCTACAGCTATGACTACTCGTACGGTACGGACTCAGCACAGACCCACCCGTATACGCAGAAAAATTCGAAGCCAAAGCCTCCGAACAAAGCACGGCTAGCCCCTCCAATTCCAAACTGGGTGTCCACCACAGTGATCGGTCTGGTCATCCTCGTCATGGCTGGCGTACTCTGCGCGGATTACCTGAACTTCGTTCAGCTTCCAGGAGCTGGTTGGAGCGTAGCACTAGCAGCGGGGCTCTTTGTCACTGGCTTAACGATCGTGCTTGCGTCAATTGCCGGACGTACCACCGGTGGGCTTCACGGTATTGCCGTTCCATTGCTGGTGCTCACTCTGGTCTTTTCAGGATCAACGCTTGGCACATCAGAGAGAAACGTTGTCCGTTCAGATTCATCAAGCAACGAATACAGTGCAGTCTTCAGCAAGTCTGACGTGGATCTGACCTACCTGAATTCCATCACCTCCCCCACGACGGTGAAAGTTGATTCAGTCTTTTCGAAACTTGATCTGAAGTTGCCTGCTGATGTTCCAGTTCGAATTGTCAACGACGGCGTATTCAATTCCCACTCGGATGGCGAGCTACCGCAGGATGAACGCAACTTCCCGGCCGACGCTCCAGTGTTGACCGTTGAAGTTGATGGTCTCTTCTCCGCTTTCGATACTGAAGTAGTCACCACCGGTTCTGCCGTGACCGTTAATCCCGAATTCTAAGGAGTGAACAACCATGAATACTGATTCAACTCAGCCTAAGAAGTTCCCCACCGGAACTTTGGTCTTCGGGCTGATTCTGATTGTTGTCGCCGTAGCCACATTGAGTCGCACGATACTTAACTGGTCTCTCGACATGCCGTTGTTCTTTATTATCGTGGTGGCCTTTGCTGGACTTGCGATGATCGTTTCTGGGATCGCTTCAGCCGGCAAACGTCGCAATCGCGAATCTGAGATCCCAGCACCAGCCGACCCAAATCTGTAAACATTCAATTGTTCAATACACCAACCTAAGGAGTACCACCATGGACGCTTTCTTCAATTCTCTTCGCTCAATGCCAATCCGCCGAGGCCCTTCACGCATGGTCGGTGGAATCGCAGGCGGCATCGCTGACAAGTTCGGTTGGGATGTCACTCTAGTCCGTATCGGACTCTTGCTTTCGTTCTTGCTGCCCTTCATCGGCATCGCCGCCTACATCGTCGCGTGGATCTTGATTCCCGCACAGGACGGCAGCATCATCTTGCAGAAATGGTTGAGCAAGTTCTAAGCACCCAAGATTTCCGCAATGTTTCGCGGATTTCACTTGCATAGCTCCAAAATAAGGGCGAGACGCGGTCATTTCGGTGACCTGCAACTCGCCCTTGTGGCTTTAAGCACGTAGACTGTCATGCAGAATTGATGCTCAAAGGCGCGCGGCAATTAATTGACATCCGAATGGAAATCTCTGCTGCTCTAGCAATGTTTCGTCGAAACTGCGCACCACTTAGTGCACGAGACTTTCCAATGTTTAACTTAGTGAGGCCTCATGCGCGTTGGAATCATGACTTCAGGCGGAGACTGCCCTGGTCTAAATGCTGTGATCCGCGGTGCCGTACTCAACGGCATCAAAAGCTACGACTACGAATTCGTAGGTTTCCGGGACGGCTGGCGCGGAGTCAAAGAAGGAGACCTCTTCGACCTGCCACGTACCGCAGTTCGCGGCATCGCGAAGCAAGGTGGAACCATTCTTGGCACTTCTCGCACCAACGCGTTTGAAGGTGAGCTCGGTGGGGCTGAGAACATCTCACGGGTACTCAAAGAAAACAACATCGACGCATTAATCGCCATCGGTGGCGAAGGAACCTTAGCCGGCGCGCAGCGCCTGTGCGCCGAGGGTTTACCCATCGTTGGTGTTCCCAAGACCATCGACAATGACTTAGACGCTACCGACTACACCTTCGGTTTTGATACCGCTAACCAGATCGCTGTCGAAGCTATTGACCGCCTGCGTACCACCGGCGATTCGCATCACCGGTGCATGGTGGCCGAAGTGATGGGTCGTCACGTTGGCTGGATCGCCATGCACGCCGGTATGGCATCGGGCGCCCACGCCATCCTCATTCCCGAGGTGGCGACCCCAATGGAGCAGATCTGCCAGTGGGTAGAAGAAGCACACGAACGCGGACGTGCTCCATTGGTAGTGGTGGCTGAAGGCTTTGTGCCCGAAGGCATGGAAGAAGCTTTCTCGGTGCGTGGCGTTGATACCTTCGGTCGTGCTCGTTTGGGCGGCATCGGTGAAATGCTGGCGCCAGTTATTGAAGAGCGCACCGGAATCGAAACCCGCGCAACTGTGCTTGGCCACATCCAGCGCGGCGGCGTCCCTACCGCTTTTGACCGTGTATTGGCTACCCGCTTGGGCATGGCTGCGGTGAACTCGGTCAACGAGAACGCTTGGGGCACCATGGTGGCCCTGCACGGCACCAAGGTTCTACGTGTGCCGCTGCGCGCTGCGCTGAACAACCTGAAGCGCGTTCCAATGGATCGTTATGAAGAGGCAGCGGTCCTGTTCGGATAAGCAACCTCAGCATAGAACTAGGGCCGAGAACGCTGTGCATTCTCGGCCCTAGCTCTTTATAAAACAGACGATACGTCGTGCACGCTGAATCTTACTTCGTTAGCCCTGTGGTGGCGTACGTAGGAAGCCGGTGAAACGTCCTGCGACCTGCCCAGCGTCAGGAGTCACAATGACATCCTGTGATGCTGGATAGCTGGTCTCTCCATCAACAACGGTGAGCACAGCCTCTGGATCAACATTGCGTTTGATCACGGCCAGGGCTATCGGACCTGCCTCATAGTGCAAGGTTGCCGAGGTGATGCGGCCGACGGTGCGCTCACCGAGTTTCACCTCGGCGCCACTCGCAGGCAAGGTATGCATTGAACCATCGAGGTCTAGGAAGACCACACGACGTGGCGGGTGACCAATGTTGTGCACTCGGGCCACAGTTTCCTGCCCCTTGTAACAACCCTTTTCAAGGTGCACCGCAGTGCGCAACCAGTCCAGTTCATGCGGAATGATTTTCTCATCGATCTCAGAACCAAAGCGTGGTTCCCATGCGGCAATGCGCAAGGATTCAACTGCCATCATGCCGGCCAATTCTTCATCGGCTACAGCATCTTCAAGCTGCTCCAGTGCCACCACGTGCAATAACCACGAACGGTCGTTGCCCGGGTGCTCCTCACGTGAGTAGGCCCAGCCTCCTTCAACAACCCCTGGCCACGGGTCGACCCACACAAGGGATCCGGCACTAGGGATTTGGCGGGTAGCGGCGAGTACACCATGGCTCGCAGACAGGTTATTCACCTCGACACGCAGCATGAATCGCATGGAGTTCAAGAACTGCTCCAGAGCTACACCTGCGCCTGGTTCAACGATGAGCAGCAGTCGGTCCTGGTCAGCCAGCACCTTCATCTCATGCTCGATACGGCCCTGCACGGAGAGCAACAGCGTCTGAGTGCTCTGCGTTGGTTTGAGCGTGTTGATGCGTTGAGTACTGAGCGTATCAAGCCAGCTTTGACGGTCCTCGCCACGAATTTCGAGAATATCGAAATGGCTTAGATCAGCAATGGCCTGGCCTTCAGCTAGCTTGCGTGCTTCACGAGTGGGTGCACCGTAGTGGGCCGCGACGCCTGCATCGACGCCTCCTGCCTCCACAGCTCCCTGCCGGGAAAGCAAGACCGAGCGGTAGTTTTCGATCATGCCTCGTTCACCGAATCTTCAACGGCAACGCGTTTGAGTGCTGCCGAGGCGTGAGCCTGCAAGTCCAAGTTGCCCTGCGATACATCCCAACGCCAGAACAATTCACCGTTAACCAACCCATAGATGCGAGTCGATGAGGCATAGTCCTTGGCGTTTTTGCTACGCAACAGACCTTCAGTGGCCAGTTGTATGCGTGGTCCGTCAATCAATCCGTAGTACAACTCCGACAGGCCACCAGGGTGCACGATGTGCGCCTGAATCTTGAACCCTTCATCGGTGTGCAGCTTCTGTACGTCGTCGGCTGAACGAAGTACAGGGAAGACATCTCCTGGGGTCATACCAGGACCTGCATCAGCTTCTTGCTGTTCGCGGTCCAGGGACCAGAATCCGTTTTCAACGGCAAGGATGCGTAGCTTAGTGCCATCGGCTTCGGTAAGCCATGATTCGCTACGGTACTCAAGATATGGGCCGCCTATGTCACGGAAGGTGACTTGCTGCCAAAAGTATTCGTCCTCAGCCTCGCCTTCACCAAGCCGACCAGCACCTTCCCAGGTGCCAATGAGCCAAGCGAAAGGTACGAGTTCGGGGGTGAGGTCCGTTGGGAGATCAAATGCCATGGACTGCTCGCTTCCTCTAATTCATTGGTGAAATGAAAAACAGCGCACACGTTATTGTGTGCGCTGCTTTTGCTTTTGACCTACTTCTGACCCTGGAAGAGACGCTTCACTACCAAGCCTGCAAAGCCCGCCATACCAAGACCGGCGATCACAACGAGTGCCTGGAAGAAAATTTCGAGTGCAAGATAATTTTCATTCATGGCTTCATCTTAGCGCGATACGAAGGAGAACTTCGACACGCGTGACGTAGCCCGCACCCAGTTCTTTCAAATTGCTTCTAGATGAAGGCAAGAACTTCCATGATGTACCAACTGGAGGCCCCGCTGAGCAAGATAATTCCCGAGGACAGGCCCAGAATGCCGCTCAGATTCCTGACGCTTCGACTAGCCAACGCCAAAGCTCGTAATGATCCGACAAGAAGTCCTGCAATCAATCCGATCACGGCGCCTTGGTACCAGAGAATATCAATGGGCAGCGCACTGGCGGCAGCACCCAGAGCCACTGCTACCAGCGGAGCCAAGATCATGGTGATGCGATTAGGAAGTCGAGTCACACCAATCGCGCCGGCGCCAAGAAGTGCAATGACGGTGACCACTGCGATACCGAAGCCGTAGGAAACTTGTGCGCTGGCAGCCCAGGCTGAACCTAGAACGCCAAGCACCATGCCAGTCACACCTGAGACCACTCCAGCAAGTCGGCCTTCAGCTTCTGCTCCTCGAAGTACCTGAGAGATGAAGACCAGCAGCACACCAACAGCGATAACTTCTACGCCATGTGACATCACGGATGAACCTGGCATGAAGATCGTTGCCGCGGTCGCCGCTAGGGAACATATAGCGATGATGATGGAGATCGGCCACGGCGCATCTGAGCGGACCATCCGAGGCCATGTGAAAGCAAAAATCAGTTGTAATATTGCGGTCACTACTCCCATTGGCCACGTCAACGACGAAAGGCTTGCAGCCCCGGCCAATAGGGCGACTGCGACGAGCCCGCACAATAGGACTTTGATTCTCAAACTAGGATTCCTGACGGTAATGTGTCTGCATCTGCGTGTTCACATGCAAGGTTCAAGTGATTCGTTCTTTATACTGTGACACGTAAAGAACATTTAATCGCAACAACTTGGTAGGAGGACGACCTATTGGCCCACCTACTGCTACTTAGCAATCATGCCGAAAACGCGGCCGAAGTTCTTCCCGCGCTCGAATTACTACTGCATGAGATTTCTTTTCTTCCGGCAACGACCGAATCGTTGAGCCAGATTCCGGAATGTGACGCAGTCATTTTGGATGCTCGCACCGAACTCATTCCAGCGCGTTCTCTGGCCCAGCTCTTGCACGCAAATCTGAACCTACCGCTTCTCTTGGTTGTAAGTGAAGGGGCATTGGGAATTTTGAATGCGGAATGGCACGCAGCAGATTTCTTGTTGCCTTCAGCTATTCCCGCTGAGCTTGATGCACGTATCCGCTTGATGCTCGCAACCATTCCAACCAGCACTGTCGCACCGGAGCCCACGGAAAATACCTCTGGGCTACGCATCGACGAGCTGAGCTATACCGCGCGCATCGATAACCGCATGCTGGATCTGACGTACAAAGAATTTGAGCTGCTGAAGTATCTGGCTCAGTTCCCTGGTCGAGTTTTCACCCGCGAACAGTTGCTCCATGAAGTTTGGGGCTACGACTACTACGGGGGCACGCGTACGGTTGACGTTCATGTTCGTCGCCTTCGCGCAAAACTGGGTACTGATCACGAACAACTCATCGGAACAGTTCGTAACGTCGGATACCGTTTCCACACTGAATCATAACTTTCAGCTAATTTATGGCGGGTTCATTCCTTCACCGACTATCGTGAAGATATGAGTGAACTGCCACAAACCACAGTAACGATTCGCCAAGTCTCTTTGGACCTTGATGAGCGCACGCTTAGTGACGTGCGTCAGCTTGCTAAGGATTCATTGAATGCTGACGGGAATCCGCCGCTAAGCGATCAAACTCTGGTCGCCCTTGCTGCAGAAGACCCCAGCGAAAATATCCTCACTTTGCTAGCTGAAGTCGGCGAAGGTACCGATTCCGCGCTCGCGGGTATCGCCGTGGTCGTGCGCGAAGCGGCCGATCAGCCATGGGTTCTCGAATTAGTGGTGCATCCAGATCACCGCCAAACCGGCATTGGTCGCGCACTGCTGACCAAGCTCAGCGAACTTATCGATCTACCTCAGGTACAGGCCTGGGCGCATGGAGACCACGAAGCGGCAAAGAAGCTGGCCTCACGTATCGGAATGAACCGAGTGCGCGAGCTGTACCGTATGCGCCGGGAAGGCACCGACTTCCTTGAGGAAGCTCCATTGGATCGCCGCATCACCGTACGTTCATTCCGCGTTGGCGAAGACGAACCGGCATGGTTGGAATCTAATTCGCAGGCCTTTGCTCGTCACCCCGAGCAGGGATCGTTAACACTTAATGACCTTGAGGCTCGAATGAACGAGGACTGGTTTGACCCTTCCGGTTTCTTCCTCGCCTTCAACGACGAGCATGAACTTGTCGGCTATCACTGGACCAAAATCCATCAGGCTTCGGGCGATTCCATTCGCCCCACCGGGGAAGTTTACGTCGTTGGTGTGCTTCCCCAAGCCCAGGGGCTGGGTCTGGGTCGCTCGCTAACAACGACCGGAATCAATTACCTTCTGGAGCAGGGCGTGGACTCTGTCATCCTTTACGTTGATGCCGAAAATGAGCCGGCCGTGAAGCTCTACCGTTCCCTTGGCTTCACACTTTGGGATGCAGACATTATGTACGGTCCCCAGCCGATAGAATAGTGATACTGGCGGTCCTGTGTACTAAATGGGACCGCCTTCACAAGGTGTTTTTAGCACTTCTGGCAAGAAGAAATGAGTTCGGCAGATGAATAGCTCCCCCAAGGAAACTACTCCTCGACTAAGTGATGTTCCTTCCTCCAAGGTCAATGAGGACCGAATAGAACCAGCCGATATCATTCCGGATTTACACCCGGATGGAGAGTTCCACAACGAGCGTTTCCTTGATCGTGAACTGAGCTGGTTGCACTTCAACGCGCGAGTTCTTGAGTTGGCAGAAGATGTCACCTTGCCGTTGCTCGAACGCGTGAACTTCTTGTCGATTTTCGCTTCCAATCTTGACGAATTTTTCATGGTTCGCGTGGCCGGATTGAAACGACGCATTGCCGCTGGTCTTGCGGTCCCGGCCCCTAACGGCATGAGCCCGGTGGATCAGCTGGAGCTATTGCTCTCCTCCGCTCACGCACTGCAGACCCGCCATGCCAACGTCTTCTCCGAGTCGGTCTCCCCCGACCTAGCGGAGCAAGGCATCCGTATCACCACCTGGGATCAGCTCTCCGCTACCGAGCGCGATACCCTTTCCAAGTGGTTTGTCTCCCAGGTCTTCCCGGTCCTCACCCCGCTAGCCGTTGACCCAGCCCACCCGTTCCCTTACATCTCCGGTTTGTCATTGAACCTGGCTGTTGTGGTGCGCAATCCGCTCACCGGAAAGCAGCTCTTTGCCCGACTAAAAGTGCCCGATACCATCCGTCGCTTGATCAGCATCGATGGTACCCGTGCGGCACATTCGTCCCACAAGACCGCTCGTTTTATTCCGCTTGAGGCACTGATCGCCGTACACCTAGAGCTGCTCTTCCCGGGCATGGAAATTGTCGAACACCATTTCTTCCGCGTCACCCGCAATGAAGATCTGGAAGTTGAAGAAGATGACGCCGAGAACCTCTTGCAGGCTTTGGAAAAGGAACTGTTGCGTCGCCGCTTCGGTCCTCCGGTACGTCTTGAAGTCGCCGATGACATCAACCCGGAAATCATGGAGCTGCTCACCAGGGAATTGGCCGTTGAGGAAGACGAAGTCTTCAAACTGCCAACCCCGTTGGATCTGCGCGGACTAGGCGTCATCGCTTCCCTGGAACGTGCCGAGCTGCATTACCCCAAGCACGTCGGCCACACCTCTCGTTACCTCAACGAGTCGGAAACCGCCAAGGCAGCCAACGTCTTTGCCGCCGTACGTCGCCGCGACATCTTGTTGCACCACCCCTATGATTCTTTCTCTACCAGCGTTCAAGCGTTCTTGGAGCAGGCTGCAGCTGACCCTAAAGTCATGGCTATCAAGCAAACGCTCTACCGCACCAGTGGTGATTCACCGATCGTTGATGCGTTGATTGATGCTGCAGAGGCCGGCAAACAGGTTTTGGCCTTGGTGGAAATCAAGGCTCGTTTTGATGAGCAGGCAAACATCAGCTGGGCCCGCAAGCTAGAACAAGCCGGCGTGCACGTGGTCTATGGAATTGTTGGATTGAAGACCCACTCCAAACTGTCATTGGTTGTTCGCCGCGAGGGCGATAAGTTGCGCCGCTACTGCCACATCGGTACCGGTAACTACCACCCACGTACCGCCCGTTATTACGAGGACTTCGGGTTGCTCACCTGTGATGATGCCGTAGGCGAAGACGTTTCGAAGCTGTTCAACCAGCTTTCGGGCTATGCCCCGCGTTCCACATACAGCCGTTTGTTGGTCGCACCGCGTTCGGTACGTACCGGCCTACTCACTCATATTGAGAACGAAATTTCCAACGCCAAGTCTGGAATCGACGCCAAGGTAGTCATCAAAGTCAACTCAATTGTTGATGAAGTCATCATTGATGCGCTGTACCGAGCCAGCCAAGCCGGGGTCAAGGTAGAAGTTATTGTTCGTGGCATTTGCGCCCTGCGCCCAGGAGTACCAGGGCTCAGTGAAAACATTGAAGTACGTTCCATCTTGGGCCGGTTCCTAGAACACAGTCGAGTGTTCATGTTTGCCAACGGCGGTGACCCGCTGGTTTACATCGGTTCGGCAGACATGATGCACCGCAACCTAGATCGCCGCGTTGAAGCCCTTGTCTCCCTGAGCAACAAAGACGACGTCGATGATCTGATTCACCAGCTTGAGCTCTACATGAACGACAAGACCGCTTCGTGGCATCTGAACTCTGAAGGCGAATGGATCCGTCACTACCAAGATGATGAAGGTAAGCCACTGACTGACGTTCAGTTCTGGCTGATCGACGAGCATGCACGCCGACGCAATAGTGGGCGTAACAGCTAGTGAACGATCTTGAACTACGCGATTCTCATGCTCGAGTTCGTGAAATAATCCGCTCAACTGATGCTGAAGAGATCGCCCTCGGCGATTACGAAATCATCGCTGCCGGTGCGATCCCTTATCGGATAGTTGATGGAAAATTACAAGTCCTACTCATTCATCGTCCGAAGTATGATGACTGGTCGTGGCCCAAAGGCAAACTAGATGCCGGTGAGTCCATTGCCGAGTGCGCTATCCGTGAAGTTCGTGAGGAAATAGGGCTTCGTATCACCTTGGGGCTGCCACTTTCCGCCACAGCGTACTCAGTGAAGAACAAGTCCAAGGTTGTGTACTACTGGGCAGCGAAAACTGATCCTCAGACGATCGTTGAACCTGATGGCGCAGAATGCGATCAGACTCAGTGGGTGAGCGTAAAAAGGGCGCGGGAAATGTTGAGCAACCCGACCGATGCTCAGCCTCTGGCGGATCTGGCCAAGGCGCATAAGAATGGGACGCTCAACGCCCAACCGGTGTTGATTGTTCGCCATGCCAAGGCCAAGCCTCGTGGAAACTGGACCAAGGCTGAAGGGGATCGACCTTTGGCCGCCACCGGGCGACGCCAGGCCCAAGCCCTTTCACGCATGCTCGAAGCTTGGCAACCTGCCAACGTCGCTTCTTCCCCTTGGATACGGTGCGTTCAGACCGTGGCACCCTACGCCACGTTGCACGCGATGAAGATCAAGAGCGTTAAGGCGCTGACCGAGCACTCGGCCAATCGTCACCCAGAGCGTGCTCGCAGGGCTGTGCAGAAACTGCTTAATAAGTACCGCTCGCAGGCCATCTGCACGCACCGTCCGGTGTTGCCCATAGTCATAGAAGTACTGGCGAAGAATTCGACAGCTGAACTAGCCAAGGCTTTGCCCGAACTTAATCCTTATCTAGAGCCGGGGTCCATCATCGTGGCCCAACAGGTTGCTGGTGCCAAGCCACGAATAGTGTCATTCGAAATCCATACTCCATTCCACGACTAGCCCTGAGCTTTGCCCGGCAATTTTGCCGGGCAAAGCTGTATCCGGACGAAGTTCTCCAACCCGTTGCATGTGGCTGCGATTAGGGATAAGACTGTACTAAGCACTTCTCCCCCATCCGAAATCGAGGAACCGCAATGACCGAGCAACAGCCACAGAAGCCAGTTGATAAAGTCGTTCACCACGGCCTGCGTCTTGATCATGATGCCAGTCGCGGACGTTTTTCACTCTGGCACGGTTCCACGTTTATTGGTTTCATCGGTTACCACCAAGAAGATGATGTAGTCACCATCCAGCACACGATTGTCAATGAAGAGTTCGGCCGTCGTGGATACGCCCGAGCACTCGTGACCTTGGTGCTGGATCAGTTCAGAAGCCAAGGGCTGAAGATCATTCCAGAATGTAGCTATGTCCAGGACTACCTGCGTCGATACCCGGAATATAACGACATGGTTGTCAAGCCGAGCTAATGTGCAGCCGTGCGACGCGTATCATCCTTCTCGTAGTGTCGGCATGGTGCGCGGTGAACTAAACTAGGTTGCGTGAACATCGCGACTCCATATGAAGACTTGCTCAAAGACGTGCTGGAAAACGGCACTTCTAAAGAAGACCGCACAGGCACTGGAACTCTTTCAGTCTTCGGTCGTCAGATCCGCTTTGATCTTCAGGATTCTTTTCCGTTGATCACCACCAAACGCGTGCATTTTAAGTCTGTAGCGGCTGAACTTCTGTGGTTCCTGCGTGGGGAATCCAATGTGAAGTGGCTACAAGACAACGGCGTACGCATTTGGAACGAATGGGCCGATGAAGATGGTGAACTCGGCCCGGTTTACGGCGTCCAGTGGCGTAGCTGGCCAACCCCAGATGGCGGTCATATCGACCAAATTTCGGAACTCGTTGAAGCACTACGCAACAACCCAGATTCCCGTCGACACATCGTGTCGGCCTGGAACGTATCCGAAATCCAAAACATGGCATTGCCACCGTGCCACGTGTTTTTCCAGTTCTACGTAGCAGACGGCAAGCTCTCCTGCCAGCTGTACCAGCGCAGTGCGGACATGTTCTTGGGCGTACCATTCAACATCGCCTCTTACGCGCTACTGACCTGCATGCTTGCTCAGCAGCTCGATCTTGAGCCAGGCGAATTTATCTGGACCGGCGGTGACGTTCATATCTACACCAATCATTTGGAGCAGGTAAAGGAACAGCTCTCCCGCGATCCATACCCGTACCCAACGTTGAGCTTCAATTCAAAGCCTAAGTCGATTTTCGACTACACGCTGGAAGACTTCAGCATCAACGATTACCAGCATCACCCGACGATCAAGGGAAAAGTCGCCGTATGACCCAAGTTTCGCGCCACGCGGATCAGCTCGAACCAGTGCTCGGTGCTATTTGGGCCCAGGCAACCAATGGAATAATCGGTTTTCAAGGTTCCATGCCATGGCACGTTCCAGAGGACTTGGCACACTTTAAGCGTATTACCGCCGGACACCCGGTCATTATGGGACGAGCCACGTGGGATTCCTTCCCGGCAAAGTTCCGACCACTGCCAGGACGCACCAACATCGTCTTAACTTCTCAGAAAGACGCTCACGCTCAGCTTCGCGCGGATGGGGCGGTGGTAGCAACTAGCCTCGACGAAGCCCTATCATTAGCACGAAAGACTGCGGGATCTGAAGAAATCTGGATCATTGGCGGCGGAAAGGTCTATGCTCAAGCGCTACCCCTGCTGGATGTTGCGGTGATTACCAAATTGGATCTGACTCCTGAGGGTGACACTTCTGCCCCAGTCCTTTCCGAAGACTTCGTAATGGGAACCAGCGATCCTTCAGTTGAGTCAACTGAATCAGCTTGGCACTCCTCCTCCAGCGGTATTGGCTACCGCTTTGAAACTTGGCTGCGGAAGAAAGACTAATACCACCATGAAAAAATACATTGGCGAACTCAAGACGCACCCTGAAGCGCTGTTTGTTTTGGGCTATATGCTCTTCCCTCTGTTAGCACTTGTTGTTGCGGTTTTGGGCTTCTTCATGGTGCTAGGTGGGCACAAGATATTTGGCCTGATCTTGTTGTTGGTACCTGCACAGATCTTCATCTTCGCCGCGGTCTGGGCGATCAACAATCGCAAGAGAGCTCTTGAGGAAAAGTAATACTTTCTCTGTACCGAATCACACCTGAACCCTTCTGGGGCTTGGGTGTGATTCTGCTTTAACTCCTGTAACGAATCGGGCTCCGTTGGCCAAACGCCCCTACGATGGATGAATGACTTCATCTGTTGGTTTTGTAGGTTACCGTGGCATGGTCGGCTCCGTGCTGATGCAGCGCATGCTAGACGAGGGCGACTTCGCTTCGATTGACCCGGTGTTTTTCTCGACATCAAATGCTGGCGGCAAGGCCCCATCATTCGCCGAAGGAGCCGGCGCTTTGGAGGATGCCTATGACATCCAGACGCTGGCCAAGTTGCCAATTATTGTCACCGCACAGGGCGGAGACTACACCACCAAGGTTCACTCAGAACTGCGTAAGTCCGGCTGGGATGGGCTCTGGATTGACGCTGCTTCGACCCTGCGCATGAACGATGACTCCGTGATCGTTTTGGACCCGGTCAATCGCAACGTCATCGACCAGTCGTTGACCTCCGGTGTCAAAGACTTCATTGGTGGCAACTGCACCGTCTCATGCATGCTTATGGGCTTAGGCGGTCTATTTAGGAACAACCTGGTTGAGTGGGGCACCGCGATGACCTACCAGGCTGCCTCGGGCGGCGGCGCGCGCCACATGCGCGAACTGCTCACCCAGTTCGGTGACATCAACTCTTCGGTAGCAGCTGAGCTTGCCGACCCAGCTAGTGCGATCTTGGAGATCGACCGCAAGGTTCTTGAAACCCAGCGTGGTGGCCTGGACGCAGCACAGTTTGGCGTTCCCTTGGGCGGCTCGTTGATCCCTTGGATTGATGCTGATCTAGGAAATGGCCAGTCCAAGGAAGAGTGGAAGGCCGGTGTAGAAACCAATAAGATTCTGCAGACCTCGGCGGAGAACAACATCATCATGGATGGACTGTGCGTTCGTATCGGCGCCATGCGATCACATTCGCAGGCACTGACTTTGAAGCTCAAGGAAGATCTGCCGGTTTCTGAGATCGAATCTTTGTTGGCAGCGGATAATCAGTGGGCCAAGGTTGTTCCCAACGAAAAAGACGCAACCATGAATCAGCTCACCCCCGTGGCCGCTTCGGGCACCCTGGACATTCCTGTAGGTCGTATCCGCAAATTGGAAATGGGTCCAGAGTACATCTCGGCTTTCACCGTGGGTGACCAGTTGCTCTGGGGCGCCGCTGAGCCGCTTCGCCGTATGCTGGCGATTGCTCAGGGCCGCCTCTAAGCCTTAGAGACACCTTCACAAACGGCACAGGCCGGAACAGAACTCGAATTCTGTTCCGGCCTGTGCCGTTTGGTCACAAATAACGTTAGCCAGCGAACTGCTCACGTAGTACAGAGTAAATCACCTGGTCGTGCCACGCACCGGCACGCCACTGCGCCTGACGAATAATGCCCTCTTGTACAAAATCAAGCTTCTCAAGGCTTCGGCGCTCAGCTATATTTTCTATCGCAGTGGTGGCCTGAATCCGGTGCCGCGGGTAATGCGCGAATAAGTAATCGATGAGCAGGCGTTGGGCTTGTGTACCGAAACCTCGACCTCGATGCTCAGCGAAAATACCAATAGCGATTTCCCAACAGGCCGACGTATTGGCGCGTCCCCAATTGGTAACGGTGAACCAATCGACCTTGCCGATGGTTCGCTCCCCCAAACAAACGGCTAGGGCGCCATCATTGCTCCCAATAAATTGATCTTGGCTCAGCCTAGTGCGCAGTTTGGTTGTGTCCCAGAACCCGAACCACTGAGCTTCACCGGCGCCGTGGACCGACTGAAAGTTGGCCTCAAGCAAGTCGATGTCTTCGGAGGTAAGTTTCCGCAACGTAAGTTCAGCCATGCAGGTGCTCCTTGGTTGAGTTATCGGTTCAAAGATTGTCCGAAAGCCTAGAGCTTCAGGCCAATCAGCAACGGCTCGTTAACTAGGCTAATGCCGAAGCGCTGGTTCACTCCTGCGCGCACGGCACGGGCAATGGCTACAATGTCAGTCGCGCTGGCATCGCCACGGTTGGTGATTGCCAAGGTGTGTTTAGTGGACAGCGAAGCCCGCCCACCTGCGATCTCGAATCCGTCGGTTCCTTCAAGGCCGTAGCCCTTAGCGAAGCCTGCCTGGTCGATCAACCATGCGGCCGACAGCTTGACCAAACCTTCTTGAGCCACCGGATAATTTGGTGCGTTTTCCGGCAGTGAAGTCAGAATCGAGGCATCCACAATTGGGTTGGTAAAGAAAGAGCCGGTGGAATGCGAATCAGCGTCTTTAGGGTCATACACCATGCCCTTGGAGCGGCGCAGTTCAAGTACCGTCTGGCGTACCAGCAAGGCATCGGCGCTCTGTCCTACCTCAACGTCGAGACGGCGAGCCAACTCTGCATAGCGGATTGGTGCCGACTGGCTAGTCCGCTCCAACAGGAATGCTACTTCAAGCACCACATATCGTGGTGATCCATTGTTACTGGTTCGCTTGATCACCGAGTCACGGTAGGCAAACTCAAGTTCTGCGTTATCTAACTTGATCACTTGGCTGGTTTGACGGTCGTACAAGCGCACCCAGGCCAGGCTCTGTGAGACATCGGCACCGTAGGCTCCAACGTTCTGTACTGGCGTCGCTCCGGCGCTTCCCGGGATACCCGAGAGCGCTTCTAGCCCACTGAGGCCTTGAAGCAAACTGAATTCAACGGTCGCGTCCCAGCTTTCGCCGGCGGCGGCACGCAGCAGAACTTTGCCATTTGGTTGCTCGTCCGTGTGTAGTCCGCGCGTAGCAATCTGTACCGCAACGCCGCCGTAGCCTTCATCGCTAATCACCAAATTGGATCCACCGCCAATGAGTAGAACGTCGTGGCCAGCGCTGTCTGCGGCAGCCACGGCTTGGGCCAGCTCCGCTTCGCTGGATGCGCTCACCAATTGGGTCGCCGGTCCACCCACGTGGGTGGTAGTCAGGTTCTTCAGCATTGAATCAATGTACTTTCGGTGTCGAGACGTAAAGTTCACGCCAAGTCAACAGTATTAGTTTTCGCGCGGGTGTGGCTCTGGTGGGTACCCGGCAGCGTTCTTGGACAGCATAAAGGCAAGCACCACCAACAGCGAGATGGAACCAAGAGCTGGCAAGAGACCGATCGCGCCGGCCAGCAGTCCCAACAGTGGCGGTCCGCCCAAAAACGCTCCGTAGCCGATGGTGGACACCACGGCCACACGAGTTGCCGAATGAATCGGGTCATCCGAGGCTGCGCTCATGGCCAGTGGGAAGGTTAACGCCACACCCATGCCCCAGATGGCCAACGCGAGAAATGCCAGAGGTAGGCTCTGGCCGAAGGCGAAAAGCAGCACTCCAACAAAAGCTAAGACGGCACTCGCGCGAATCATGATGACTCGTCCCAACCGCAGGATCAGGTCTCCGGAAAGCAGTCGGGTTGTGGTCATCGAGGTGACAAAAACACCGTAGCCGATCGCTCCGGTGGCCTCACTGGTTGCATAACCATCGGCCAGGGCCAAGGCTACCCAGTCCCCCGCCGCACCTTCGGCGAGCGCCATACCCAAGACCAAGACGCCCAGTAGCACGGTTTGTGGTTCTTTCCACGCACGGGATAGCGATGGTCCTCCGGAAGTACGTGGAGTACGGCTAAAGTCTTCACCGAAGAACCGAGAGCTATAAAGGACGGTGCCGATAATGATCGCACCGATAAGGCCATAGTGGTATTGCAACGGCAAGTTCATGGCCGCAGCCCCAGCGCCAATACCTGCACCTACCACGGTTCCGATAGAGAAGAATCCGTGCAGTGCCGGCATGATGCTCTTGCCCAGCGCTCGCTCCATCGCTGCACCTTGGACATTAGAGGCGACGTTCCACGAGGCAGATCCTAGTCCTTGCAGGAACAAGAAGATACCGGCGGCCCAAGTGTTCTCAAGGACCCCAGTGCTCATGCCGACAAAGACCAGTGATCCACCGCTGAGTGTGGCGGCAATGCGCATCACGTTGGCCGCGCCCAGACGCAGTACCAGCTGACCCGAAACAGAGACGGAAAGGAATGATCCCGCGCTCATGCACAACAGCAGCAGTCCCACGCTGGCGTGATCGAGTCCTAGTGCGTCGCGGACCGCTGGCAGCCTCGATACCAGGGCGGAGATCAATAGACCGCTGGCCAGGTAGGCGGCCATCAAGGCGTTGCGCCAGTGCGTTACTGGCGGATGCGCATTACCGGTAAGGGGCATCGTTAGAGCTGCACTACAACCTGGCACTTGAGCAGTACCTTGCTGTCATTTGCGGTTACTGCTAAGTCAACGCGTGCGGTGCGCTTTTCAGCATCCAGCGTCCCCACTTTGCCCTCGACAAAAATGCTGGTGCCTTCATAATCCCCAGGGTTACTTCCCTCAGGATCTTCGACCACAACTGGCTTGGTGAAGCGAGTCTGGTAGTCAATGATGGCTCCGGGATTTCCTACCCACTGTGAGACAAGATCTACAACTGAACCCATGGTGAACATGCCGTGAGCGATCACCGATGGCAACTCAACTTCCTTGGCGAAGCGCTCATTCCAGTGAATCGGGTTGAAGTCGCCTGAGGCACCCGCGTAACGGACCAGGTCCGCACGGTTGACCTGCACAGTGTGGGAACCAATGACGGTGCCCTTTTCAAGAGTTTCGAATTCAATCATGCTTAGTCCTCAGCTCGTACCAGTAGCGATGAAACGGTAGTTGCGACTTTTTCGCCGGCTACGGTAGTGATTTCGGCGCGTGTGGTGATCATGGCGCCGGCACCCATTTCACGGACTTGGTCTACATAGAGTTCAGCTAGCAGTTCGTCACCGGCCACAATCGGGCGGTGATGAGTGAAGCGCTGATCGGCGTGGACTACGCGTGAGAAGTCGATTCCTGATGCTGGGTCTGCAATCAGCTGTGCGTCAGCGCGTTGGGCGACGATGATGGCAAAAGTTGGCGGAGCGACTACATCGCTATACCCCAGTTCCTTTGCTGCTTCTACGTCGTAGTGAGCAGGCGAAGTGGCCTTGGTGGCTGTGGCGAACTCTCGGATCTTTTCGCGTCCTACTTGGTAGGACTGCCCAGCGGGGAAGATTCGCCCCACCAGATCTGGATTGATGCCCATGGATTCTCCTGAACGTTGGTGTAACTGAAAATGACGTGATGCAGCGTTGGTGCGCTGAAATCAGCACATCATTATCGATGTTTGGGTCTTGCTAAGTCTTACTGACCGTCGTGCTGCGCGTTCTTTTTCTTTCGCGGCGCGGCTAGACCATTGTCAATGCGCCATTGGCGGGCATCCTTGGCCCGGATCATCATTGCTCCAACATGTCCGAGCATGCCCAGGAACATGATCGCAATCGCCGTGTAGACCGTGGGTAGCGAGTGAATGTTGGCACCAATGATCGCCAAGATAATGCCTACACCCATGGTCGCCATGGCAGTAAAGACAAGCTTCTTATAGCGTGGTGAGGCAGCTTCCCAGGGAGTATTGGTCATAGATCAAGTCTAGTTCAGCTCGTGCTTGTGGGCTGGTTGGATCACAGAGATTTCCTCGTGACTCCACTGACAGCGAAGAATAACCGTTTAGAACAGCGCTGACTGTTCTTCGTGGAATTCTCCATATTTTTCTTGCAACTGAACTTCTCGAGTTTTGAGTTCTGCGGCGTCCAGTAGTCGGAGGGTCGTTCCCTCTCCGCTATCGGCCATGATGCTTTGACCGATCACTCCCCTGATGCGCAAATTGGCGGTGGTGCCAGGAAGTGAAGAATTCCATGCGTGCAGAGTCTTGTTATTCCATGCGTCAATCACCGGCTGAGCAAATGCTGGTTGCTGCCACACCTGGTCACGTAGTTGTACGCCGTAGGTATCCAAACCCCGTTGGGCACCAAGGAAGTCGCGAGCTTTGTTTGCTGCTTGTTCGTTGATGGCATCAAGTTGGGCATGATCTAGCTCCCAACTCACCAGGCCCTTAACTTTAGATTTTTGTCGCACCTGTTGCGTCAGCGAAACATGTTCGGTGACGAGGTCTTCCAATACGCGAATCGCGGTGCCATCATTCGCCCGAGCAATATAGCGCGCAACGACGGCTCCTTGCTGAGCCAGTCGAGTCCATTTGCTTTGCGTCGAAGTGGTGCCAACTTTCGTAGCCCCATGAGCAAAGCTCGCCACGTATAGGAAGTGTGGCTGCTCAAGATATTTACGCATGCCTTCGGGCGCTTCCCCGGTCTTATGGAAGTGGTGCATGAACTTTGAATGGTCCAACCTGCGGCAGCTATCGCATTGTGTGCCGGTTCGTAGAGCTTTGGTCTTAGGACACGGCAAAGTATTTCGAGAACCATCTTTGTTCATGGTGATGTAGCCGAGGCAAAATTTCAGGTCCCCAACGTCCATGCGCAAAGAACGGTTGAGCTCAAGATACTCAGTCTTCCATTCTTCGACCTTACGCAGTCGGAGCATGGGGGCTTTCTCGTGCTCAGAGAAACTGATGCCGTGACATAGTTGCCGGGCAGCGCTTTCGAATTCCATCAGGACCTTTCTGAAGTTGCCCTATCAACCATAGGCCACGACGATCGGGATGCCGACAGGCAACGTCATTTGAAGACCGAGAGTTCTTTGGGCCAGTACTGCCTCAACACCCGATAGATTCTCGAAGTCTTCTTGCCAAATTCTTAGGCGACTGCCCTAACCTTTAAGTTGAGAGTGCTCATGTCTTGAGGCATAGCCACAACCTGTAGAGGTGATTTAGGATTTCTACGCCATTCCAAGAAGACCGGCAAGATGTTGTTCCGCTGCCGTCGATTCCCAACGTTGGCCCGGCCGAACTGCAAGAAATGACTCAGGCGTTTCGCCTACAGTTCCAGCGGTTCATGATGGAGTACCAATTTGCAGTTGACGAAGTCCTCACAAAGGTTTCCATCTTGCGCGAAGAGTTTCTGTATCTGCACAAGTACAACCCCATAGAGCACATTACTTCTCGGGTGAAAACTCCCGAGAGCATTATGCGCAAAGTGAGCCAGAGAAAGATTCATCCTTCACTGACAGCCATCAGAGAAAACATTAGCGACATCGCAGGTGTTCGAATCACTTGCAGTTTCGTGAAGGACATCTATAAAGTTCTCAATACTTTGACCGCGCAGAACGACATCCGCGTTATTCAAATCAAGGATTACATCAAGAATCCGAAACCGAGCGGCTACAAGAGTGTTCACGCAATAGTTGAGATCCCAGTGTTCCTCTCTGACGGTCCAGTGAACGTCATTGTTGAACTACAGATCCGCACCATCGCCCAAGACTTCTGGGCCAGCTTGGAACACAAAATTTTCTACAAGTACGAGGGTGAAGTCCCAGCTCATCTAGCCACCGAATTAGCTGAAGCCGCTGCAGTCGCCACGAAGCTCGACATGCAGATGCAAAGACTACATACCGAAGTCCACGGCCACGACGCAAACAACGACCAGCCCGATGACCATGAGATGGATTCAGACATCATCCAAGGACTGCTCATGCTGGCCAAGGAAGCTTCGTCTTTGGGGGAACAATATCCCAAGGATGCGATAGATCCACAGGACCAGGCTCAGTAATCGCCTGAGTAGGCAATAGGCCGTCCGACGGACAGCATCACTAGTGCTGACTTCGGGCGGTCTTCAGCTTTCTACCGCTTCAGACTTTAACTCTCCAGAACATGAAAAAGCCCCGAAATCCATAAGGATTTCGGGGCTAAATCTGTAGCGGCGCCGGGACTCGATCCCGGGACCTCACGATTATGAGTCGTGCGCTCTAACCAGCTGAGCTACGCCGCCACAAGTGAGAAGCAATCCAGTAGAAGCCAAGACGACTTCTCACTCAGAGCCCCCTGCCGGAATCGATCCGGCGACCTCGTTCTTACCAAGAACGCGCTCTACCACTGAGCTAAGGGGGCAACGAGTAAATACTCTACACGGATTCTGGCTCAAACAAAAATTCACTAGTTGCCTTAGCTGACCGGGCAATTTCAAAGCATCTTCCCAAGTCAGACGCAAGTATCAAACAATTTTCGGGCGGGGTGGGACGACGACTGGGACAAAATTGCCTAGGTGACGCTACTCACGGAACGAAATTCTGCGGTCAGAGAGGATTTTTTTGAACACTCTGCATGGCGGTATCTAAAACGAATAAGTCCACATGGCCATTGAGGGACGCGCCAACGAGAAGCGTGCAACGCTTCGCCTCAGCCACGACCACCCGAAGGCTTCACAAGCCAATCTCGATTCCACCGCACCATGTCATGCACCTCGGCCATTGGGAAGAAGAATCATTGATTTTCGATGCACCCAGCAGGGAAATATCGCTGGCGTTTCAGCACTTCCTGGAATCTATGCTTTCCCGTCTTGAGTAGGAGGCTTGTGACCTCAGATACAAACTGATTCTCGATTTTGCAATCACCAAAAACCTGTGTAGAGTATTTACTCGTTGCCCCCTTAGCTCAGTGGTAGAGCGCGTTCTTGGTAAGAACGAGGTCGCCGGATCGATTCCGGCAGGGGGCTCGAAATAAGAGAGACAATCTGACATCAGATTGTCTCTCTTTTCGTTTAGCTGAACACTTCCTGATCCGGACATGTCGTCAATTTTTAGCGTTCATTCTCTCTGGCAGATTTTTTCATGCTAGTGTCGTCTGCGACCACACGGGAGCCCCATGGCATGGGCTGAGATCGGACTGCAGCTGTCCGCGACCGTTGAACCTGTCCGGGTAATGCCGGCGAAGGAAGTGAGTTTCTTAATGGAACAATTTGAACAGCACCCTGCCCACAGCCTCGCTTTGCGCGAATCAGATGGGATATCAGTTCCCGTCACGCAAATCGAACTTGCGGAGTCCCCCAATGGCCAGCCCAATGAACCGCTACAGGTGTATCGCACCAGCGGACCAGGAAGCGAACCCACACAAGGACTCCAACCATTTCGGGAAGCTTGGATTTTAGAGCGTGAAGATGTTCAGGTCTATCAAGGCCGCGAACGAAATCTGCACGATGACGGCCGGTCGGCGGTCCGCCGAGGCACGGCCAGTGAAGAGTGGGCTGGACGTTCTGCTCCGCCCTTGCGGGCCGTAGACGGTGCCAGAGTAACCCAAATGCATTACGCCCGGGCTGGTGTGATTACCCCAGAAATGAAGTACGTTGCCCTCAGGGAGGAATGCGACGTAGAACTGGTGCGCAGTGAACTTGCAGCGGGACGAGCCATCATCCCCTCCAACATCAATCACCCCGAATCCGAGCCGATGATCATCGGAAAAGCATTTCTCGTGAAGATTAACGCCAACATAGGCAACTCGGCAGTGACAAGTTCCATCGCTGAGGAAGTCTCCAAACTCCAGTGGGCTACTAAATGGGGCGCCGATACCGTGATGGATCTGTCCACCGGGGATGACATCCACACCACACGTGAATGGATCCTTCGTAACTCCCCTGTACCTATCGGTACCGTTCCGATCTACCAGGCTCTGGAAAAAGTCAACGGCGAAGCCAACGAGCTAACCTGGGAAATTTTCCGAGACACCGTAATTGAACAGTGCGAGCAAGGCGTGGACTATATGACCATTCACGCGGGCGTTCTCTTGCGCTATGTTCCGTTGACAGCCAACCGTGTGACCGGGATTGTTTCTCGCGGTGGCTCAATTATGGCCGGCTGGTGCTTGGCTCATCACCAAGAGAATTTCTTGTACACGCACTTTGATGAGCTCTGTGAAATCTTTGCACAGTACGACGTAGCGTTTTCGCTGGGCGACGGCCTACGCCCCGGTTCCATCGCTGATGCCAACGACGCAGCGCAGTTCGCTGAGTTGGATACCCTGGCGGAACTGACAAAACGGGCTTGGGCCTTTGACGTTCAGGTCATGGTTGAGGGGCCGGGTCATATTCCGTTCCATAAGGTCCGTGAAAATGTTGAACGCCAGCAAGAGCTCTGCGATGGTGCCCCGTTCTACACATTGGGCCCATTGGTCACCGATATCGCACCGGGCTACGACCACATCACCAGTGCCATCGGGGCTACCGAAATTGCTCGCTATGGCACCGCCATGCTGTGCTATGTTACGCCTAAAGAACACCTCGGGCTACCCAACCGTGACGATGTAAAAACTGGTGTAATCACCTACAAGATTGCAGCGCATGCTGCGGATCTTGCCAAAGGGCATCCTGGAGCCAGCGCCCGTGATGATGCGCTAAGCAAGGCACGCTTTGAGTTCCGCTGGAATGATCAGTTCTCGCTGAGCTTGGATCCGGTCACGGCCCAAGAATTCCACGATGAAACTTTGCCTGCTGAGCCGGCCAAGACCGCACACTTCTGTTCGATGTGTGGGCCAAAATTCTGCTCGATGCGCATCTCCCAAGATATCCGTGACGAGTACGGCTCAGCCGAAGCTCAAGCCGCTCTGGCGGGCATGGCGGCCAAGAGCCAAGAGTTCCTTGAGAGCGGCGGAAAAGTTTATCTCGGTGACGAGATTCCGGTAGGCAGCACCGCCTCGTAAGGTTCTTCGCGGCTGTAGATCGTCCAGATATGTATAACGCCCCTGGCCAAGCCTTTCGGCTTGCCCAGGGGCGTTATACGTTGTTAGCTAGTTAGCTCAAGCGCAATGACTTAGTAGTCGCGACGTCCACCGCTACGACCCGAATCACCGAAACGATCCTTGCCTCCACGGCCACCGAAGCGCTTCTCGCCGCCACCGCGACGGTCGTTGAATCCGCCACCGCGTCCGCCGCGGAATCCACCGCGGTCCCCGCCACGGCCACCACGGAATCCACCGCGGTCACCATCGTCATCATTGCGTGGCTTACGGCCGGAGTCCAGCTCCATGCTGATCAGCTCGCCACCGATACGGGTCTTGGACAGCGCACGCCACTGGTCCTTGCTCAGCTCTGCTGGCAACTCAACCAGGGTGTGATCCGAACGGATCTCAATGCCACCGATTTCTGAGGAGTTGAAGCCACCTTCGTTAGCCAAAGCGCCAACGATCGAGCCTGGCTGCACGCGGTTGCGGCGGCCGATGGCCAGACGGTACATGGCGTTGCCTTCAGCAGCAGTCTTGCGCTGACGTGGGCCACGCTCACCGCGGTCGCCGCCGCGTTCGTTGCGGTCGCCACGTTCCATGCGGGCCTTCTTAGAAGGAGGAATCACTGGTTCGGTCATCAGCAGTGGGCGACCGCCCTGAGCCATCAAAGCCAGTGCAGCTGCGATTTCCAGCTGGTCCAGGTCTTCGTGCTCAGCTGCGAACTTCTCAACGATTTCGCGGAAGGTGCTTAGGTCCTGACCGCTGATGGTCTGATCGATGCGATCGGTGAACTTCTGGATACGACGGTTGTTGACCGAATCCAAGGAAGGAAGCTGCATCTGGGTCACCGGCTGGCGGGTAGCCTTTTCGATGGCACGCAGCAAGTACTTCTCGCGTGGGGTCATGAACAAGATCGCGTCACCGGAACGACCGGCACGGCCGGTACGGCCAATGCGGTGAACGTAGGACTCCGTGTCGTGAGGGATGTCGAAGTTGATGACGTGGCTGATGCGCTCAACATCCAAACCACGAGCTGCAACGTCGGTAGCAACCAGGATGTCGATCTTGCCCGAACGCAGGTTCTCCACGGTGCGCTCACGCTGCTGCTGTGGGATGTCACCGTTAATTGCTGCCGCGGTGAAGCCACGAGCCTTCAGCTTGTCAGCCAGGTCCTCGGTAGCCATCTTGGTACGAACGAAGGCGATCACGCCATCGAAGGACTCGGATTCGAGGATGCGGGTCATGGCGTCAAGCTTGTGAGCTCCCATAACCTGCAGGTAACGCTGGGTGATGTTGGTGCCGGTGGACTGCTTGGACTTAACCGAAATTTCCTGTGGATCGCGCAGGTATTCCGAAGCGATGCGGCGGATGGTGCGTGGCATGGTGGCCGAGAACAGGGCAACCTGCTTCTCTGCTGGGGTTGCTTCCAAGATCTTGTCGACCTCTTCGGCGAAGCCCATGCGCAGCATTTCGTCGGCCTCATCCAGTACAACGTACTGAAGGTTGGACAGGTCCAGAGAACCCTTGTTGATGTGGTCGATAACACGACCTGGGGTACCAACAACAACCTGTGCACCACGGCGCAGGCCGTTGAGCTGTGGGCCGTATGGCGAGCCACCGTACACTGGCAAAACGGTGAAGTTTGGCAGGTACTTTGCGTAAGAAGTGAAAGCCTCAGCTACCTGAAGTGCCAGCTCGCGGGTTGGAGCAAGAACTAGGATCTGTGGGGTCTTGGCTGGACCATTGGTGTCAGCCAGTTCTGCCATGCGGGACAGGGCAGGAAGTGCGAAAGCTGCGGTCTTACCGGTACCGGTCTGAGCCAGACCAACTACGTCGCGGCCTTCGAGAAGAAGTGGGATGGTTGCTGCCTGAATTGGTGATGGCTTTTCGTAGCCAAGGTCAGCGAGGGATGCAAGCACACGGGCATCCAGACCAAGTTCGGAGAAAAGAACCGTTGGTTCTTCTGGGGTCTGGTTGTCGTCGGTGTTTACGGGCATGTCAGAAGACACGAAGAATTACCTCATTCGTTGGGGATGGGCCTTGGCCGTCCCCAAAGAAACGACGTATAGGCTACACAGTCAGATACAAGTCACGCTCATCAAGCGCTCCCCTATGACATAAGAAACCGCACACACTTTGCGGAAATACAACACGAGAAGGCTCTAGCCTCAAATATTGGGCTGGATGCAAGGGATACCCTGATGTTCGCGAACACTTAACACTAACGTGTCGGCCCAGTAATTGTCAGTGCCCAGAGCGTGTGAGATCGGGCACCGCGAGCAACCGCGTAGTGTTAATAGTGTGAAAATTCCCTTTTTGCCATCTCGTCCAGATGAGCCTGTACCCAGCGGATTGTTCATTGCGCAGACGCTGTGGTTAGTGGCCGGAGTGCTGTTTTTAGGCTTTGGCGGATTCCTCATTTATGAGCAAACCGATGGCGTTTCGGTGCAGTTCGGGGCCATCGCCCTGGCCATATTTTTTGCTGCCGCCGGCTGTGCCTGCGGGGTGCTGGGCTATCGCCTATTCACCGGGCAACGGGCAGCTAGGGCCAATTTGACTTGGCTCGGGGTGATCACCGCGGTCCCACTACTGATGCGTTTTGGTCGCTACTCACTTTTAGCTGCCATCATCATGTTTTGTGTGGCGCTCATGTGGCTGCCCAGCAGCAACCACTACTTCAAGATCGTCTCCCCTAAGCCGCCCAAACGGCGCCGGCGTTAGAGCACAAATACCAAAGCCAGGTACGACAAAGGGCGTGCGGTGACCTACCAAAGTAGAGCACCGCACGCCCTTTGCGCACGTTTTAGAGCTGGCTAAACGCCTTCTCAAGGTCATCAATCAGATCCGCTGGATCTTCAATGCCTACCGACAGGCGCAGCAGGTTCACTGGAACTGCCAATTCAGTCCCCTTCACCGAAGCGTGGGTCATTTCAGACGGGTAGTTCATCAATGATTCAATACCACCCAAGGACTCAGCCAAGGTAAACAGCTTGGTGCTCTCGGCAATCTTGCGTGCTGCCGCTTCACCACCGGTGAACTGTACCGACACCATGCCGCCGAAGTCGCTCATCTGCTTCTTAGCAATCTCGTGGCCCGGGTGATCTTCAAACCCTGGGTACAGGACCCGCTCAACTTCGCTGCGCTCACGAAGCCATTGGGCCACCTGCGCCGCGTTTTCGCTGTGCGCACGCATACGAACGCCCAAGGTCTTGAGACCACGGGTAGTCAGGAAGGCATCCATTGGGCCAGAAACTGCACCAACGGCAAACTGGATAAACCCGATCTTCTCGGCCAGCGCAGCGTCCTTGACGATAACCGCACCGCCCACAACGTCGGAGTGACCACCGATGTACTTGGTGGTTGAGTGAACCACAATGTCAGCGCCCAAGGTCAGTGGCTGCTGAAGGAAGGGGCTGGCGAAGGTGTTATCGACAACCAACAGTGCGCCGGCTGCGTGAGCAATGTCCGCAACCTTAGCAATGTCGGTTATGGTCATCATTGGGTTCGATGGGGTCTCGACCCAGACCAGCTTGGCCTTGTTCTTTTCAATTGCCGCAGCCAAGTCAGCCTCGTTGCTCATGTCTACCGGAGTATTACCAATGCCCCAGTCACCGAGCACACGGTCGATCAAACGAAACGTTCCACCATAGGCGTCGTTACCAAGAACAATGTGGTCCCCCGGGCGCAGAATGGCACGAATCAAGGAGTCTTCGGCAGCTAAGCCGGAACCGAAAGAGAACGCATGGGTGCCGAACTCGGCGCCAGCAAGCTGAGCCTGCAGTGCATCACGAGTGGGGTTGCCGCCACGGCCGTATTCGTAGCCGTTGCGCAAGTTACCAATGCCGTCCTGCGCATAGGTGGTCGAGAAATGCAGTGGTGGAACTACCGCACCGGTGTTCGGCTCAAATTCCTGACCCACGTGGACGAAGCGAGTGTTTGATCCTTGAGTATTTTCAGTCATCGATATCAGTCCTTTGGTGAATTCTTTAGCGAGTTGTGTAGGCCAACAGGTCTGCTGCGGTGGCGCCGGCGATGACCTCGCCACCCTTGGTCAGCAGCACTGCGGGATGTCTTTTGAGTAGTTCTTGGGCGTTCTCCAGGGTGTCAGCGACCCCGATGAGCGGCTTGGGCAGATCGCCAAGATCCTTGATGGTGCTCGTTGCTTCTGCGCCGCCGAGTAATGCGTCGGTAATGCTGCTGGCACCAATCACTCCGCGTACTTCGCCAATGCGTGCTGGCAACGCTGAGGTTGCCACAACCAGTGCGTCGGCACCGTTTTCACGTAAAGCTTTTGCTGCTTCTAACAACGTCGCGTTCTCGTCGATTATTTCCGTGCCTTGCTTTGAGAGCGCTGAGCCGATGAAGTCAAGAGCCGAGTATTCGTCGGTAGTGAATCCCTGTTCCAGCATCCAGCTGTCGTTGAAGATCTTGGCCAAGTAGCCACGACCACCATCGGGAGCGATCACTACAACAACATCGTCTTCGCTCAGCTCACGGGCTGTACGCAGGGCAGCGACCACGGCCATGCCCGAGGAACCGCCAAGTAGCAGTCCTTCTTCTTTCGCTAGGCGACGGGTCATTTCAAATGATTCAGCATCGCTGACCGCCTCAACCACGTCGGGTACCGAAGGGTCATAGTTTCCGGGCCACATGTCTTCGCCAACGCCCTCAACGAAGTAGGGACGTCCGGTACCACCGGAGTAGACCGAGCCGTCGGGGTCGGCAGCAATAATTTTCACTGGTCCCGAAGCGCGGTCTGCGGAGATCTGCTTGAGGTAGCGTCCGGTGCCGGTAATGGTTCCTCCGGTGCCGGCGCTGATGACCGCGTGGGTTACTTTGCCGTCGGTGTCGTTCCAGATCTCTGGTCCGGTGGATTCGAAGTGACTGTCCGGTGCACCAGGGTTGGAGAACTGGTCAGGCTTGTAGGCGCCGTCAATTTCGGTGACTAAACGATCAGAGACACCGTAATAGGACTCTGGAGAATCGGGAGCGACAGCGGTAGGAGTGACCACCACTTCGGCACCATAGGCACGAAGCACATCACGCTTTTCTTCGCCCACCTTATCCGGAGTAACGAAGATGGTCTTGTAGCCCTTGAGCTGGCCGACCATTGCAAGGCCTACGCCGGTATTGCCGCTGGTTGGCTCCACGATGGTGCCTCCGGGCTTGAGCTGGCCACACTGTTCAGCGCGTTCGACCATCTTCAACGCAATGCGGTCTTTGATGGATCCGCCTGGATTCAGGTATTCGAGTTTGACCAATACGGTGGCTTTGATTCCGTCGGTAACGCTGTTGAGCTTTACAAGTGGCGTATTACCGATCAGATCAAGAACAGTGGAAGCATACTTCATGTCAAGAACTTTACCGGCGGTTGTCACACTTGTCCTTGCCGATCGTAGTGAAACGTCATGCAGTAGACGTGATGTTTCTATCAGTGCTAGAGCAAATCCTGAAAACACTTTTCAGGTTCCGGTTATAGGATGCGTAATATGCAGAAATCTTGGAGCGCAAGCTTCACCCCCGAGGGTCCAGTATCGCTGACCAAGTCCTTGGGCATTCTGCGTCGCGGCATCTCAGACCCGACGATTCGGCTCTCAGAGAGCGAAGCGTGGTTGGCCTTTGCCACTGAACTTGGCCCGGCAACCCTACATATTTCTAAACCACTGCGCCAAGGTACCGCTACCTTCGAAGCCTGGGGGCCAGGTGCTCCATGGGCTATCGATTCAGCACCGAATCTTTTGGGCGCCTCGGATGACTGGAGCGAATTTGATGAAGCTATTAGTGCCGGATTCTATCCAGAAATAGTTGCCAGGACCCGTGCCGAGCATCCAGATCTTGTGTTTCCAAAAACCGGAAGAATCTTTGAACACGCGATAGGTGCCATCCTTGAGCAACGTGTCACTGGCATAGAAGCCAACCATGCATGGCGTTGGCTCATTCACCACTTCGGTCAGCCCGCCCCTGGTCCAGCACCGGAGGGACTGAAGATTTTTCCTTCCCCGCAAGATCTGGCACAGATGCAGCGCTGGGACTGGCAGCAGGCACGGGTGGAAGGACAACGAGCCACGACCATCAGAAAATTTGTGTCGGTAGCTCGTGCAGTTAACTGGTGGGCAGATCAGCCGCTGGGTCAGGCAAAGCCATCAGCCAAAGCGCCGGGGACTTTGGAAGCGGCATTAGGCTCCGTCCCAGGCATTGGCCCGTGGACCATCGCAGAGATACTCCAGCGCTCCCACGGTTCTTCAGACCATATTTCGGTGGGCGACTTTCACTTGGCCCACTTTGTTGGTCAGGTTCTGACCGGCAAGCGAATTACTGATCAGCAAATGTTGGAGCTTTTAGCTCCCTACGCACCGCATCGACAGCGAATCGTGCGGCTATTATTGCTCTCCGGTGAACGCAAACAAAGCTTCGGGCCACGTTATGCCCCGTTGGATCACCGCCAGAGGTAAGGCCCGAAACTTGACGGCGGTTTTAGGAGTCGGCCTGGGCTGCTTCTTCAGCGATCTGCTTATGCACTTCACTCATGTCGATGCCTTTAACTGCCGTGACGAGATCTTCGAGCTGTGGCTGGTTCAAAGCACCGGCCTGCGAGAAGACTAGTACCTGTTCACGGAAAGCCATGATGGTTGGAATCGACGTCACGTTCGCTGCACGTGCAAGACCCTGTTCAGCTTCGGTGTCCACTTTGGCAAAAACAACGTCAGTGAACTTATCTGAGGTCTGATCATAAACAGGCGCAAACTGCTTGCACGGTCCGCACCAGTCTGCCCAGAAATCCACGAGGACGATATCGTTGTCTTCAATCACCTGTGCGAAGTCATCTTCGCTCACATTTCTAGTAGCCATGCCTATACGGTATCCGAACTTTAGGTGAAATACGTAGAAAAGTGATCTTGATTGAGTCCGGGAATAGATCCACATCACGGTGAAAACTTGCGGAGATGCAAAAAACTCCCGGATCAAAGATCCGGGAGTTTTTGTGGCAGATACTGGATTCGAACCAGTGAAGGCGTTGCCAGCTGATTTACAGTCAGCCCCCTTTGGCCACTCGGGTAATCTGCCGAGATGGTTCGTTGAAGAACGTTTGTTCTTGTCGGAACGAGAAATAACTCTACAGGAGATTTTCGATGATGTGAAATCGAGGAGCCCCTTTTGCCTGTAAGCCTGATCACAGCCCGAATTTGAGGCCTAAAACGGGTAGGCTATGAAACGAATAAGACCCGTTATAGCTAGGAGTATTCACATGGCTAGTGATTCCACATTCGACGTCGTCAGCAAAGTTGATAGCCAGGAAGTCGCTAACGCGATGAACCAGGCGCAGAAAGAAATTGCCCAGCGCTACGACTTCAAGGGTGTTGGCGCTGAAGTTGATTTCAGCGGCGAGAAGATCCTAATGAAGGCAAACTCAGAAGAACGCGTCAACGCGGTACTTGATGTTTTCCAGTCCAAGTTGGTCAAGCGCGGCATCTCGCTGAAGTCCTTGGATTCCGGAGAGCCTTTTGCCTCCGGTAAGGAATACCGCATTGAGTCCAGCATCAAGGAAGGCATCGCACAAGATGTCGCCAAGAAGATCAACAAGCTCATCCGCGATGAGGCTCCTAAGGGCGTAAAGTCCACCATTCAGGGTGACGAGCTTCGCGTTTCTTCAAAGTCGCGTGATGATCTACAGACCACCATGGCACTGTTGCGTGACTTCGAAGAAGCAGACCTCCAGTTCGTGAACTTCCGCTAGGTCTCTAGCGGCTGCTTATAGCTGGTAATTCAATGGAGACGGTCTACCACCTTTTGGTGGAAGGCCGTCTCCATAGTTGTATTCAACGAACTTATTCGCTATCGGGGCCTTTGACTTTAGCTTCATCTGGATCTCTCGTTGCGTAGTACCTACTCTCGTGACTTTTTGCGGGCACGGCGCTTGATTTCCTCGACATCGTCAGCAAAGTGTTCTTTGGTCATCGCTCGAAATTCATTGAACTTCTCATGCTCTTCTTCTGGTGTTGGCCCCGGGACCCAGGTCTTGAGAAACAGCATCTCGGTGACATTGCAGACCAAAAGAACACCGGTAATGAGTATCGTGTCGCTCAGCGATTGAGTTACGAGATAGGAAACAACGAAACTGATGATCGCAACCACTACGAGTGGAGCAGTGGCGTAAACCCATCCACCTGGGTTGGACCGATTTCTTCTGACCACGATAGGTCGTTCGACTAAGACGGCTGATATCTCCGCAATAAGGAACGCTACTAGCAGGGTGAGCATCAGCTGATCCAGTGGCCGCTGGTTACTCATGAATTCTCTGACACCCCAAAGGAGCAACGCTGCGAGCCCAAATTTGAAGATACCTGTGGTCAAGCGACCAATGATGGAATGATGCAGGCCCGGGAATTGCGCTTTAGATCGAGAGATATTCTTCCTCCCCACTACGTTGAAAGATGCATCTGTTAACGTCAAAGGCTATCTCTCAGAAAACTTGAGAGATAGCCTTTATTCGATTTGTTCAGTGGGTTCCTAGTACTGGCGGCCACCAGCCATAGCCTCTAGGCGAGCGATACGCTGATCCATTGGAGGATGGGTAGAGAACATCTGCTTCAAACGCGAGCCGAATGGGTTCGCAATCATCAAGTGCGAGCTGTTGACCAGCTTCTGGTCATTGGCAGCTAACGGCGCTTGGGAGATGCCCGACTCAAGCTTGCGCAACGCACTAGCCAGCGCCAGCGGATCATTGGTCAGCTTTGCCCCGTCCTCATCCGCATCGTATTCACGGGTACGGCTCACTGCCATCTGAATCACCGATGCAGCCAATGGCGCTAGGAGCGACAAAGCGATCAGGGCAATCGGGTTCACGTTACGGTTCTCATTGCTGCCGCCACCACCGAAGAACATCAAGAACTGGGCGATAGAGGTAATCACACCGCCGATGGCACCTGCAACCGAGGACGTGAGGATATCTCGGTTGTAAACGTGCATCAGTTCATGACCCAAAACACCGCGCAGCTCACGCTCATCGAGTAGCTGCAGGATTCCCTCGGTGCAGCATACCGCCGAGTTCTGCGGGTTACGCCCGGTCGCAAAAGCGTTCGGTGAGGAGGTTGGCGAGATGTACAGTCGCGGCATTGGCTGTTGAGCGTTCATCGACAACTCGCGCACGATCCGGTACATCATCGGATTTTCAGCTTCACTCACTGGATAAGCATGCATTGAGCGCAGGGCAAGCTTGTCACTGTTCCAGTAACCATAAGCAGTAGTTCCCACACCGATTAGGGCGAAGACCCAGATGAACATGGACCGTCCGGTCCCCACCGAAATGAGCGAACCGATAGCCAGCAGCAGGGCAAACATTCCACCGAGCAACAGGGCTGTTTTCAGTCCGTTATTGTGTCCATGCACCGTGACGCACTCCTTGAAAGTGACTCAGAGAAATTTTCTTATTTCTAGTCTAGTCAACGTTTCAGACGGTGACTTCGTTCCAGTTCAGGCAGTTTATTGCACTGGTGTGACTGATCCAACGTGAACAACAACCCAGAGTTCGCTCAGCGGGGAATACTCAGAGTTGCTGAACGTTGTACCTTGATAGTTGCAAGGTGCAATTTTTGCCCCTGATCTCCACCTATTCTGATTTGCCTAAGCTCGAAAGCGTACACTCGCAATGTCATCAAGCACTACCAAACCCGTCCGCTCCGAACATAGCTATGGTTTGATCCAAGGCACCTCTGCGTACCTGATTTGGGGACTGCTCCCCGCGTACTTCTTGCTGCTTCCTGAAATTTCCGCCGTCGAGTTTGTCGCCGTGCGTGTTCTCTTCTCGTTGATCTTCTGCCTGATCTTGCTTGCGGCCACCTCGCAAATCCACCAGTTCCTCGCCATGTTCAAAGACTCCAAGACGATGTTGCAGCTGGCTTTGGCCAGCGTGCTCATCGCCGGTAACTGGGTCCTGTACGCATTGGCTGTACTGACCGGACACGTACTTGAAGCCTCACTGGGCTATTTCATCAACCCTATTGTCGCGATCTTGCTTGGCGTACTGGTGTTGAAGGAAAAGCTGCGCCCATTGCAGTGGGCCGCTGTTGCTCTGGCTACCATCGCGGTTATCGTACTGACCATTGGCCTCGGCCGGGTCCCATGGATTTCTTTGGGGCTTGCCTTCTCCTTCGGCTTCTACGGCTTGGTGAAGAATAAGGTCGGCGGCAAGGGTACTGCTTTGGGTGCTTTGACCGTCGAGACCGTGTGGCTCACTCCCCTAGCCATCATCTACGTCATCTGGCTGTCGCAGACCTCGGGCTCCACGCTATTGGATAGCAACTTCGCCGGTGTACTGTTGCTGGCTTCTAGTGGCATCATCACCGCAGTGCCGCTGTTGCTCTTCGGCGGTGCGGCCCGTCGACTGCCATTGAGCACGGTCGGCTCCTTGCAGTTCATTGCACCTCTACTGCAGTTCATCTTAGGTGTGCTGGTCTTCCATGAGCACATGCCTTTCGAACGTTGGATCGGCTTTGTGCTGGTGTGGATCGCTGTCATCTTCGTCTTGGTCGATATGATTCGAGCGCCGAAAGGCCCGCGTGTGAGTGCACCGGTAGAGATCAACTAACCCCTTCAAAACACACCAGAGATAGCAAAAAGCTTCGGCCGTTCTAGTTGAACGGCCGAAGCTTTATCCATTTGCTAGGTGCTAGTCCCTAGGCAGCAAGCTTGCGGATCGCAGTTTCGAGCACGTCGAAGGCGTCGTTGAGCAGCTCGTCGCCGATGACCAGTGGAGGCAGCAGGCGAACGACGTTGCCGTAGGTACCACAGGTAAGGATCACAACACCCTGAGCCAAGCACTCAGCAGCGATAGCCTTGGTCAGATCGGCGTCTGGCTGCTTGCCACCTGCCTTGACGAACTCAAGAGCGATCATCGCACCACGGCCACGGACTTCACCGATAGCTGGGAAGGCAGACTGCAAAGCGGTGAAGCGAGCGAAGAACTTCTCTTCGATTTCGCGGGCGCGACCTGGCAGGTCCTGCTCTTCCATGAACTTGATGCTCTCCAGCGCAGCAGCAACAGCAACTGGGTTACCACCGTAGGTGCCGCCCAGGCCACCACCGTGAACCGAGTCAAGCAGTTCGGCGCGGCCCACGATGCCCGAGAGTGGCATACCACCGGCGATGCCCTTAGCTACGGTGACGATATCCGGTTCGATCTCTTCGATGTCCGAAGCGAACCATGCACCGGAGCGTGCAAAGCCGGCCTGAACCTCATCAGCGATGAAGACGATGCCGTTTTCCTTGGCCCATTCAGCAACACGTGGCAGGAAGCCGGTCGCTGGAACGATGAAGCCACCCTCGCCCTGGATTGGCTCGATGATGATCGCGGCGATTTGATCGCCACCGATCTGCTTCTCCATAGCCAAGATAGCGCGCTCTGCCGCTTCCTTGCCCGAGATGTTTGGGTTCTCTTCGCGGAATGGGTAGCTCATTGGCATGCGGTAGATCTCCGGTGCCAGTGGACCGAAGCCGCGCTTGTATGGGGCAGCCTTAGCCGTCAGACCCATGGTCAGGTTGGTACGGCCGTGGTAGGCGTGATCGAAGGCTACAACTGCCTGGCGACCGGTAGCTACACGAGCAACCTTAATAGCGTTTTCTACTGCCTCGGAGCCCGAGTTGAAGAAGACTGCACGCTTCTCGAAGCCACCTGGGGTTATCGAGGCTAGCTTCTCAGCCAGTGCGATGTAGTTCTCGTAAGGAGCGACCATGAAGCACGTGTGGGTGAAGCGCTGTGCCTGCTCGGCAACGGCCTTTGCCACTGCTGGGTTGGATGCACCAACGGTGGTCACCGCAATGCCCGAACCGAGGTCGATCAGCTGGTTGCCGTCAACATCAACGATGATGCCGCCGTCTGCGTCAGCTGCGTAAACAGGCAGGCTGGAAGCAACGCCGGCGGCAACTGCCTTGGCGCGGCGTGCGGCGAGTTCTTCCGACTTGGGGCCGGGGAATGGCCCATTGATCTTGCGCTTCTGTTCAATGCGGTAGGTAACGTCCACCTGCTTGTCCTCTCACTATGGTTTTATGAGCTTGCAGCTCACTGTGTTCTTACCAACAGACTATTCTTTGCGGCCTTATGCCACTAGCAAAATTGGCACAATTAGCTCTGCTTTTGGTAGTGCATTTGCACAGCAACGCCTCCCTGTTCCAAATCGGATTTGGAACAGGGAGGCGTTGCTATTTTGGTGCCGAATTTACAGGCTTGGGTTGCCCGCAGTTTCAGCTGTTTCAATCACGTGGTCATCATCCTTTTCGGGGTGACGAGACAAGTTGATCAGTGAGACAGCCAGGCCGCCCCAGATGGTCAGCATGGAAATGATCATGAAGACAATTGCGATACCGCTCATGACTAGTATTCCTTTCCGGCTGGTTCGGGAAGTTCTTCAGCGTTGACATTGGCCTTGTGCTGATCAAACTCTGGATCATTGATTTTCGAGTTCTTGCCCCATGGGATCAAAGACATCAGTACTGCACCAACGATCAGTGCGCCAGCCATGCCCCAACCGAAGATCCCGTTGAACCAGGTTGGGTAGCCCGAGTATGGTTCGTTGATCTTGGACTGCACTTCATTGATGAGCATGTAGCCCAGCGCTGCCGGACCGATGCCACCAACCAAGACTTTCCAACCGGTGCCCAGTTTGATGGAGCTGTGACGGTTCATGTGCTTGGCCAGTTTTGGCAGCATGCCAAGACCCGCACCAAAGACGATCACCATGACCAGTGCACAAGCGAGGATGCCGAACTGGTTCACGAATGCGTCCATGGTGTCCAGCAGGTACAAACCGGTGGTGGTTGGGAAGAGAATCAACGAAATCAGTGCGACAGGAAGAACAACAACCAAGGTGGCCGGGGTACGCTTCCAACCCAGCTTGTCTTGGAAGGCTGCGACGATCACTTCAAGAATGGAGATCAGTGAAGTCAAACCGGCGAAAACCAGGGAGCCGAAGAACAGCACACCGATCAAACCGCCCAGTGGTGCTTGGGACACGATGGTTGGGAAAGCGATGAACGCCAAACCAATACCACTGGTGGCCACATCATCAACGCTGGAGCCGGCATTGTGTGCCATGAAGCCCAAGGCAGCGAACACACCGATACCTGCGAGCAGCTCGAAGCCCGAGTTAGCGAAAGCAACAACATAGCCAGAACCGGTCAAGTCACTCTTGCGCTTCATGTATGAGGAGTAGGTGACCATGATGCCGAAGGCTACCGATAGCGAGAAGAAAATGTGGCCAAAGGCCGCAGCCCATACAGCCGGGTTTTGCAGCGCTTCGAAGTTCGGGGTGAAGAAGGCATTCAGGCCGTCGATAGCTCCTGGCAGGAAGACGGACTGAACAACCAGAATCACGAACATGACGATCAGCAGTGGCATGAAGACCGCGTTGGCGCGAGAAATACCCTTGTTCACACCGGCAATCATGATCACCATGGTGACCAGCCAAACGATCAGCATTGGCACGAAGATGCGGCCAACAAAGTCGAAGGAGACGCCCACGGTATCCGAGACCTGTAGGAAGTCCTGCATGAAGAAGCCTTCGGCTCCGTCAGCGTTCTTGTCCCAGGCCTTGGTGATCGAGAACCAGCAGTACATGGCAGCCCAGGCAATGATCGCTGCATAGTAGATGGCAATCACGAAGCAGATCAATACCTGCCACCAACCGAGCATTTCGGTCTTACGATTTGCGCGTCGATACGCCAGCGGGGCCGAACCGCGATAGCGGTGACCAATGGAGTAGTCGAGGAAGAGTAGTGGGATACCGGCGCAAAGAATTGCAACCAAGTAAGGGATCAGGAATGCGCCGCCGCCGTTTTCGTAGGCAACGTAGGGGAAACGCCAGATGTTTCCCAGACCAACGGCCGAACCAACCGCAGAAAGGATGAAGAGCTTTCGGGATGAGAAAGTCTCACGCTTTTCAGATGCGAGTGGAGCGCCCTGTGTTGAAGATGGAGTGCTCATGAATCCAAGCTACTGCAAAAAGTTCACATTGTGGTCAATTTTTAGCCCCGTGTGTCCATTATTTGAGCAATTTGCTGAAATGGGAACTATCCGTGACCCAACTAGAATAGCTGCATGGCAATTAGTTTACGCGGACTCTTAGAGCATGACGAGCTCAACCTTAAGCCGATGACCGAGCACGCTCATCGAGACACCATGGTTATCACTTGGGGCGCCATCACCGAGCAGCTCGACCCTTCTCGTTTCCTCACCGGTCGAGAAATCGTACTAACCACCGGAGTGCGTCAAAAAACCAAGGCGGCCCAACGTGAATTCGTTCGGATCCTCGCGGCCAATGATGCTGTTGCACTGGGCTTTGGCACCGGATTGGAACATGCCGCCGTCCCAGAAGCTACCTTGGTTGCCGCCCGCGAAGTCGGCCTGCCGGTCTTTGAAGTCCCGTATCAGATTCCCTTTGCATCAATTACCCGATTGATCGCCGAGGCGCTCAATGCCGATCACCTCAAGCGAGTTGAGAGCCTACTAAAGGCTCACCAAAAATTGGCTCGCTCACTCCTCTCCTCTGATTTAGACAGCATGCTTGAGGAACTGGCAAAGATGATCCGCACCGATGTGGCGTTGAGCCTGCACGGGGAAGTGATCAGTGGCGACTACGACCCGCAGCGCACCTGGCATGAACGTCCGGTGGCGACTGGTGAACGTGACAAGTGCATCCTCCACCTAGCCGAGCCTTACGTCCATGACCCGGTGGTGGACTACGCACAATCCCTCATTGGTTTGGAAATGGCTAATAAGTCGCGCCTTCGAGCCTCCCAGCGCCAGGCCAACGGACAGGTTCTGGCCGACCTTGCAGCCGGCACCTTAGTTGGCGCCGATGCTGCAGGGCGTCTCGGTGCGTTGGGGCTGAACCCACAACGCGAACATGCGGTGATCCTGGTTCAGGCTTCAGCACAGGCCGAACGACTTCAGACGCTCCCCCTACCAGCAGATTTATCGTCCCAAGTTTCTGCCATGATGGAGGGCAGGCTGGCGGTGATCGTTGCGCATAGCAAGGTGCAGCTTTCCATCAAGCACCTAGACGAGTACTTGGTGGCTGCCGGAATTCCTGCACGTGTGGGCTATGGCGGACGGTATTCGAATACCACCGGTATTCGTTGGAGCTACTTTGAAGCGCTGGAATCTCTGCGCCACGGTGAACGCGTGAATGTGCCCACCAAACTTTCTTTGACCTCTTTGCTGCTTGCCGCCCGCGATGTTCCATTACAAGACTTGGCTGCAGAGGCCCTCGGACCACTACAAGACTTTGATTCCACCCATGAATCGGACTTGCTGCTGACTTTGCGTGAATACCTAAACAGAGATGGGTCCGTCGGCGCCGTGGCAGATGCCTTGGGGCTGCACCGCAATACGGTGCGCTATCGCATGCAACAGATCTCTGAGCTTTCAGGCTACGACCCAAATGTGACAAGTGACCGAGTTCAGCTCTGGATCGCGTTAAGCGCACTAGAACTTGGCTAATCTCGATAGGATAAAGACATGGCTGACATGTTTCTAGAGAAGTTCTGCTCCCTGGTTCCCAAATACTTGGAGGACCAGTGGAATGAAGCAGACGGGTTGAACAGCGAAGAGCTGAGCGAAGGCCTCGCCCAGTCCAAGGTGTCGATTCCTTTTGTCCTCGAAGAGTTCTTCCGCGCCCTAGGCAACAATGAAGACTTCATGGAGGCCTATCACTACTTCTTCGACCCTGAAGAGTTGGAGATTGAAGACGGATACCTGCTGTTCTTGGAAGATGAAGAAGAGAAATTTGTCTGGGGTTTCAAAGCTTCCCAGCTAGATGTTCCAGATCCAATCGTCTACCGTCGCAACAACGCCAAAGGTACCTGGACTAGCGAAGAAGGAACCTTCAGCGAATTTACGCTAGACATGTTCACCTGGGTCTTTGACGAGCTGGCAGCCGAACTGGAGGACTAGTGCTCCACCATTCCCATCAACCAGACGGTTACCAATGCCCCTTTTGTGAGCTGGTATTGGACTTGCCGTTCAGCCGCGATAACCTTTGCGCGCCTAGTGATCTGATTTATCAGACGGACTTGGTAGCGGTCATCATGGCCTGTGATGGGTTTGGGAACTACGGTGGGCACGCCATGGTCATTCCCACCGGACATCTGGAAGCCCTCTACGACTTGGATGACGCCACCAGTGCGGCCATCATGAAGGAAACCAAGCGCGTGGCCCTAGCCATGAAGCTGGCTTGGAATCCTGAGGGCACGAGCACCCGTCAGCACAATGAACCTGCGGGTAATCAGCATGTCTGGCATTACCATCAGCACGTTTTTCCGCGATATCACGATGACCAGTTGTACCAACAGCTCCGTCACCGAGTTTCCGTCCAAGAGCGCGCGGTGAAAGCTCGGGAACTACGCGAGGCTCTGTTCAGCCCGGAGCATCCCGAATCACTTGATACATCGATGATCGTTCGTTGATCTAAAGATCATCCAAAACAGAAATACCCTTGAAAACCTTACGGTTTTCAAGGGTATTTCTGTTTTGAATTATTTAGGCGTCGCGAGTCACTACTGCGTCAGCGAAGGAGATCAGGGCCTGCTTGACGGTACCTTCAGGCAGTGGCGCCAATGCTTCGATGGCGGAGTCGGCCCACTGACGAGCAACCTTCCACGCGTCATGCAATGCCGAGTGGGCGCCCACAGCCGCTACTGCTTCAGCTAGTGCTTCATCGGATGTTAGATCCGAATCGACCAGAGCAACGGCGGCCTGCGCCTGCTCGTCTCCTGCGTCAGCAGCCTGGCGAAGAAGCAGAATTGGCAGCGTCGGAACACCTTCACGAAGATCGGTGCCCGGAGTCTTACCGGAATCAGCCTTGGCGGATGACAGATCAATAACGTCATCAGCAACTTGGAAGGCCACACCGACCTTCTCACCATATTCACGCAGCACGTCGATAAATTCTGGAGCGCCACCAAAACGAGCACCAAAAGCGCCCGAAGTGGAAAGCAAGGAGGCGGTCTTATCGCTAATGACCTGAATGTGATGCTCGATGGCGTCGTCGCCTTCGCGCGGGCCAATGGATTCGTGTAGCTGCCCCAGGCACAAACGCTCGAAAGTCCGCGACTGCCACATGACCGCTTCCGGGCCAAGATCCGCACCATAAACTGAAGCGCGAGCGAAGATCAGGTCGCCAGCCAAGATCGCAACGGAGTTACCCCAAACCTCGTGGGCAGTGGGTGCACCTCGGCGCAGTGGAGCTGAGTCCATTACGTCATCGTGATACAGAGTGGCTAGATGAGTGAGTTCTACGATGGCAGCAGACTTGATCACCTCGTCGGTCACACCGTGGCCTAATAGCGAAGTCAGCAACACCAGCAGTGGGCGCACGCGCTTTCCGCCCGCTTCAACCAGGTGTCGGCTGGAGGCATCAATCAAGGGATCAGAGTTAGCTAGCGCATCGCGCAAAAGCTTCTCGACCTTTGCCATACCGATGGAAATTGCCGGTCCAAAGTCCGGGTCCTCGGCTAGCATGGCAAAGCCCGAGGGAAGATTGATAGCCGCAGCTAATGCAGCGGTTTCAGGATTCAGCTCAATCGAGTCAGACACTTCATGCCCGGCTGCGGTCCAGTTGCTCTTGGAATCAGTCACTGTTCTACGGCTTACTTATCTTTCATCGGGGCGGCCATCGCGGAATGCGAAGACTTCTACATCTGTAAAAATACAGACAAACTTCTCTTCACTCTAGCCGATGCTGTCCACCGCTGGTTGTTGGCACGACGTACCGATAACAGGTCCGTTGACCAGCGCCCTAGCAGTTCGTGCTCGAGTTTACCGGCTCAACAGGGCACATGTAGCCAGACCCGCCATATCTCACACTCGTGACTGGGAACACCTGCGCCCCTAATCCCCCGGCATCCCGCGGTAGGCTTAGCCATATCATGTCTGCAGATTCGTCCGTTCTTAGCGCCAGCGCCCACCAGCTGATAGCTCCAAGCCTCACCAGCGTCACGTTCGAATACCGTGACGCACCACAAACGTTGCTTAGCGACTCATTGCGTCACCGAAGCCTAGTGTGGACCCGTAACTCTCACGGCTTGGTTGGTTTTGGTACAGCTGCACGCTTGCACACCCATGGTGAAGAACGCTTTGCCCGGGCTCGCGCATGGTTTGCCAAGGTCGTAGAGAACGCGCAGATCATTGACCCCATCAGTCGTCCAGGCAGCGGTCTTCTCAGCTTTGGATCATTCGCCTTCTCCTTTACGAGCGTCTTTGAATCACGCATGATCATTCCGCAATTGGTGATCGGCAAGGACGAACACGGGGCCTGGATCACCGTTACCGGGACGCCCGATGAAGTTCAAGGCATCAGCTACGATCAGGCATTGGCCCGTGCTACCGCAGCCATGAGCGATGCTGCCATCCCCGCAACGACTCCGGGAGCCATCAAACTCACCAGCGGTCAACTCACCGCCGGGTCCTACGTTGAGGCCGTACGCAAAGCGCTGGGACATTTTGAAGAACGTGGCATTTCCAAACTTGTTTTGGCTCGCGACGTTCTGGCGCAAAGTTCTGCACCCATTGACCTCTCGGGCGTGGTTCATGCTCTGACCGAACGCTACGCGGACTGCTGGACCTACAGCGTTGATGGCTTGGTTGGCGCCACCCCTGAAATGTTGGTTCGCGTCACCGATGGGCTGGCCGAAGCGCGAGTGCTTGCCGGCACTTTGGATCGCGCGGCCGCCGGTGCGAAGGATCCAGAATTTGCCCAGCACCGACTCTTTGAGGATCCCAAGCAGCGCAACGAGCACCAGCTTGCCATTGATTCGCTCACTGATTCCCTAAATCCCATTTCCCATGGCATGAGCGCACCCAAAGAACCATTTATTCTCCAGCTACCCAACGTCTGGCATTTGGCCAGCGACGTTCGGGCACAATTGCGTGCCGATGCAACCGGCTCCTTACCTTCGGCTCTAGACGTGGCCGAAATTTTCCATCCCACTGCCGCAGTCTGCGGAACTCCAACCAAGAAGGCTGGAGTGCTATTGCGTGAGCTAGAAGGCCTGGACCGCGGACCGTATGCCGGGCCTGTGGGTTGGGTCGATAGCCGAGGCGACGGTGAATTTGGCATTGCACTTCGTGGCGGAATCTTGGAAGACGAAAAGCTGATGCGCCTGTACGCCGGATGCGGGATTGTTCCCGGTTCAGTGCCGGAAGATGAATTGGCGGAGTCTTGGGCAAAGATGCGCCCCATGCGCCAAGCATTAGGTGCGGAGTAGGACGCAGCTCACGTTTGTACGCAAATGTTTCGGGCCATGTTTCATCAGCGTAAATTTTCCTTGCCCTCGATGACACTTGTGTGAAGTGCGTCTCGTGGTGGTGTTAGCGCGGTTATGATTGTGGCATCGCAGTGATCCACTCGCAATAACCGAAAGTAGGTTTTGATCCTATGCGTAGCCCTAAGAAAAAATTCGCCGCCGCTATCGCTCTGAGCTCAGTAGCCCTGATGGCACTAACCGCCTGCGGTTCCGATAGCAGCTCCGAACCATCTGCGGATGCTTCAGGATTCCCGCTCAATCAGGGCAAGCTGACCATTTGCTCGGATATTCCGTACGAGCCATTTGAATTCGTCAAGGACGGCAAGAACGTCGGCTTCGATATGGACGTCGCCGCAGAAATTGCCAAGGACGCCAAGCTGGATCTGAACGTCATCGACGCCAGCTTTGACTCCATCGAATCAGGTCTGTTCAGCACCCAGTGCGATATCGCTATCTCGTCGATCTCCATCACCGATGCCCGCAAGGCCAAGATGGATTTCTCCACGCCATATATGGACGATGACCTTGTTCTGATCGCCAAGAACGGCTCGGGCATCACCGATTTGGCTTCAGCCACCGACAAGAAAGTCGGCGTCCAGCAGGCCACCACCGGTGAAAAATACGGCAAGGAAAAGGGTCTGAAGAACCTGGTTGGCTACGAAGATGCGGGCCTACAGACCCAAGCATTGCTGGCAGGTCAGGTTGATGCAGTTCTAGGTAACCAGTCAGTTCTTGGCTACGCAGTGAAGGACAAGCCAGATTACAAAGCTGTGGCCAATTTCAAGACCGGCGAGCAGCTGGGCGTTGCTGTGCCTAAGGACAAGGCAGACACCCTCAAACTCGTTGACGGCACCCTCAAGCGCCTAACCGATGCCGGCACCATGGAAGAACTAACCGTGAAGTGGTTCGGCGAAAAGTAATTCTTCGCTAGCTTCACTTTAGATTTACCAGGCGGGGGTTCAAGCCCAACGAAGAAACACGAACTTCGTTGTTGGCCGAACCCCCGCTACCTTTACGAGAGGTTCACCCCATGGCAATGACGACTAGTCAACGTGCCCGCATGAGCAAGACTATTCAAATAGTTCTTTTCGTCGCCATCATCATTGCGTTGATTGCGATCGTTGATTGGAAGAAAGCCGGTTATGCTTTCTTCTCCTTCAACAAACTTGGCCCGATGTTCCCAGACATGATTCTGGTCGGTCTGAAGAATACGATCTTCTACACCATCATTTCCTTCGCTTTTGGCCTTGCTCTGGGCCTTTTGCTGGCTCTGATGAAGATGGCGTCCTTTGCGCCCTACCGTTGGTTCGCTACCGCGTTTATTGAATTCTTCCGTGGCATCCCGGCCATTCTGGTACTGCTTGCTTTCGGCTTTGGTTTGCCTCAGGCCTTTGGAACTCAGTGGCCACAGCCGGTCAATGTGATGTGCGCTTTGGGTCTAGTTTCCGCCGCATACATCGCCGAAACCCTCCGCGCTGGCCTACAGGCTGTGCCTAAGGGACAGACTGAAGCAGCACGCTCGCTGGGCATGCCCGCGTGGCGCGCCATGCTCACCATCGTGATTCCACAGGCGTTCAAGATTGTTCTGCCGCCGATGACTAACGAAATCATCTTGCTCACCAAGGACACCTCGCTGGCCTTCATTCTTGGCGCTGCAATGGCGCAGTACGAGATGACAAAATTCGGTCGCGACGGCATCTCTCAGCTGGACGCCGGGCTCACGCCTTTGGTGGTTGCTGGTTTGTTCTACCTGGTGATCACCATCCCGCTGAGCTTGGTAGCTCGTAAATTCGAATCCCGCGCAGCGAAGACCAAGCGGTAGTTAGGAATTCAAAATGTCGACTGACACAAATCAAATTTCGGTCAACGCCGCCGGCGTGGAAATCTCTGGACTGCGTAAGTCCTACGGCTCAAATGAGGTTCTCAAGGGCATTGATCTAAACGTTGCCCCGGGTGAAGTGGTTTGCCTGATCGGTCCTTCTGGTTCCGGTAAGTCCACTTTGTTGCGTTGCGTGAATCTTCTGGAGCAGCCTAACGGTGGCAGCATTCTGGTCGGTGGTTTTAATGCCACTGACCCTGAGGTGAACCTGGATAAGATGCGCCAAAAGGTGGGCATGGTTTTCCAACAGTTCAATCTGTTCCCGCACCTCACGGTGTTGGAAAACTGCACCGTCGCACCCATCAAGGTGCTCAAGCGGAAGAAGGTTGATGCGCAAAAGATCGCTAAAAGCCACCTTGAACGCGTAGGTCTAGGCGATTTTGGTGAGCGCTACCCGGATCAGCTTTCTGGCGGTCAGCAACAGCGTGTGGCGATCGCCCGCGCACTGTCCATGGAACCAACCCTGATGCTCTTTGATGAGCCAACTAGTGCGTTGGACCCGGAGACCGTGGGTGAAGTCTTGGCCATCATGAAGAGCCTAGCGCAGGCCGGCATGACCATGTTGGTGGTGACTCACGAAATGGCTTTCGCCAAGGAAGTCGCTGACCGTGTGGTCTTCATGGACGGCGGTGTTGTTGTGGAAGAAGGTAAGGCTTCGGAGGTCATCGGTAACCCTCAGCAGCCTCGTACTCAGGACTTCTTGCGTCGAGTCTTGGATCCGACTCACGTAGACATTTAGTCAGCCGAGTTCGAAAGCCTATGAGTACAGATCCCCTGTTGCAGTTCACATCCGGTGTTCGCAACAGGGGATTTTTTTGGTTCCGATAGGCAAGTCGCTAGCCTTGCGGCCACGGAAGTTGACCGATCTTTTCATTCAGCGCCAGATTCTCTGCCCGAAGGCTTTGCCGTGATGCTGGCACTTCGATCAGTCGAAGTGGCTTCGTGCTTGGCGCATCAAGAATTTGTGCAAGTTCCCTAGCGGAAGATACCTGTTCGTATTCCCATCCATAACCGGTGGCTAGGTCCTGAAGGTTCAAGCGTTGTGGGGTGGCGAACAATCGCTCCACCGCGGTGGCATACCGGCCGGAGTCATCAACGGCCCCATGTTCCAAGGTGGAGAAAATCGCGCCACCACCATCGTTGTACACCACCACATCCAACCGTGGCTCAGTCTCACCCGGGGTCCAAGCCAGAGCGCCAGCGTCATGAGTGAAAGTAATATCTCCCATCACCGCCACGGTGCGCTGTCCGCTTCCCACGGCTAGGCCCAAGGCAGTTGAGATGGTTCCGTCAATCCCAGCCAATCCCCTATTCGCAAAAATCTGTGATCGCGAAGTTTCCAGACTTTTGGCCGCTAGGTCGAAATCGCGCACGATATTTGATGAGCCTAGTAACAGAGTTTCCGGCTGGTCCTCCCAAATCACCTGGGCAACAGCCAAGCCGTTGATGCCGTTCTCTGATCGCACTTGAGTTCTCAGGGCTTCTGCTTGGGTGTCCAAGCTTTGCCAGGCGGTCAGCCAGCCGGGTTCGGCTACCCCAGCAAATTCTTGGAGTTCTGCCCAATCATCCACCGGCTTCTCGCGTCGACGTCCAGACTCATACCAAGCAACCGGCTGTGGCTGCCAGATAACGCTTTTGATTTCGGGGTTGTCCAAGAGTTTGGCCACCGGTCGGCTGAGCGTGGGACGACCAAAGAGTACAACACGATCAATATATTGTGCCCCCACGGAAATCAAGGGGCGATAGTGGGTGATAGCGTGAGCGGAAAAACGTGCGTTGGACGATGGTTCAGCAAAAAGCGGAAGGCCCATTAGCCGCGCAAATTCTTGAGCCTGCTCCCCCGCATCATGCCCGGCTACCACCACGGTGCGTCGTCGCAGCAAATCATCTATGAGGGTGGATGTTCTCACCGTAGCTTGCTGCGTTGCCTCTGGTCGACCCATCGACCAGTCCCCCGGTTCAATGTTCGTCCATCGCTGATCATCAATGCGCTCGGATTCTTCAGGAATTAGCGGATCACGGAACTGCAAGTTCAGCTGAACCGGCCCGGCCGGAGTGGTGTCATCACCGGCGAGCGCAGCTAGGGCTTGGCGTAATTGCTCAGCAGGGTGCTGGCCCGCCGATACGTTCAAGGCCAAACGGGCGTGCTCACCGAACAGAGTTTTTTGTTTGGTACTTTGGCTGGCACCGGTCCCGTGAAGTTCATCGGGACGGTCTGCAGACAATATAAGTAGTGGTGTGGCGGTGTGGTTGGCTTCCATAACAGCCGGCAGCATCTGGCCAATAGCGGTGCCACTGGTGGCAGCTACTGCCACCGGAGTCTTGGTACTCTGCGCTAAGCCCAACGCCATGAAAGCCGCTGAGCGTTCATCGATTCGCACGTGGATCCTGATGAGTCCTGCGTATTCTGCTTCAGCTGCGGCGTAGGCAAGTGGTGCGCTTCGAGATCCTGGAGAAATTACCAAGTCATGGAATCCGGCTCTGATGAGCGTTGAGAGAACTTCACGCGCCGTGGTCATGGCAAGTTGCTCTTTGGGTTGTTGCATTCCCACGCGGTATGACTCCTTTGATCCCTCAACTCAGGCAGTAGTCCCAGTCTATGCCTTGCCGCGCTTGGTGGCAGTGTGACGATACGCCAAGGCACCAACGGTCTCCGGGAAAATTCTCGGAGGCCGTTGGTGCATTAGTTTGTGCGAAGGGTGAGGCTACTTGTTCCTACCTTTGCCTTTTCCCTTACCGTTGTTATCCACATTCTTGAAGACCTGCACCACGGTTGGTCGAGGGCCGTAGAACTTGCCAGCACCGGAGGCTGCAGGGTTCTGAAGGAAATCAGGGAAGAGTGACGCTGGAGAAGCGAAGGTTCCGCCTTCTCCGGGGTGCTGCACCGCGACGAACACCGAGTTGTCTTTGTCGTGAATCAGAGGTCCACAAGTCTCGGCACCGGTTGGTACAGCCAAGAACTGTTCAACACGGCCCCGGTTCTTGCCGGTCAGGGTCACCTTGTGCAGAGCATCGGAGTAGCCGATGGTGCTTGGTGCACCGTCGGTGGAGATCCACAGGTTTCCCTTGGAATCAAAGGCCAGGTTATCTGGGCAGGAAATTGGCGAAACCTTATCGGTCGGGTAGCCCGAGAAGTAGGTAGAGCCGTTGACCTTTGGGTCACCTGCTACCAGCAGAATGTTCCAAGTGAACTTGGTGCTGGTGGCGTCGTTGCCGGCTTCGGTCAGTTCCAGGATGTGGCCATCGCGGTTGGAGACGCGCGGGTTGGGCTCGGTGGCGCCTTCTTTGCCTTCCTTGCCACGGTCCGAGTTATTGGTCAGCGCTACGTAGAGCTTGCCTGAGACGGGGCTTGGCTCCACGTCCTCTGGGCGGTCCATCTTGGTTGCACCGATCTTATCTGCGGCCAGGCGGGTGTAGACCAAGACCTCTTCAACGCTCATGCCTTCAACTTTAGAGACGCCACCCTTGACCAGTGGCAGCCAGGTTCCGGTGCCGTCGAAAGCGCCGTCTGAAGGAAGCTGTCCGCTGCCATCAATTTCGCTGACTGGTGAGTTGCCGGAGAACTTGGCAACGTACAGATCACCTTCGGAAAGAAGGTTCATGTTCGCCTTGCGATCATGCTTGGAATAGGTGCCCTTGGAGATGAACTTGTAGAGATACTCAAAGCGGGAGTCATCGCCCGAGTAAGCAACGGCCTTGCCGTTCTTGGCAATGCGTACGTTGGCGCCCTCGTGCTTGAAGCGACCCAAGTTGGTGTGTTTGACCGGGGTGGACTTTGGATTCTGCGGATCAATTTCAATGACCCAGCCGAAACGGTTGGCTTCGTTCTCGTAGCCTTCGTGATTCAGGCCAAAGCGTGGGTCGGTGTCTTCCCAACCGCGTTCGGTAGCTTTGGCGCCGATGCCGTAGCGGGCTTCCTCAGCAGTGCCCTTGCCGCGGAAGTACTGGTCGATATTCTCTTCACCGGAAAGTACGGTGCCCCATGGGGTGGTGCCGCCAGAGCAGTTGTTCAGCGTACCTAGAACCTTGGTTCCTGTTGGGTCAGCCACGGTCTTGAGCAGGTCGCTGCCCGCTGCTGGCCCATCAACCTTGAATTCAGTCTGTGCGGTGATGCGACGGTTGCGCTCCCCACCCTGAACGTACTTCCACTGCTTGTCATTCTTCTTGCGCTTAACCTCAACCACGGAGAAGCCGTGGGCGTTCATGGCAATGCGGCGTGCTTCGTCCTTGTTCGCTTCAAACCATGCCGCGTCAAACATCATGTCTTCGTTGGTGTACTCGTGGTTAGCCACCAAGACGCCGGTACGGCCCGAGTACTTATCAACGATGATGTCCAAGTAATCGTTGTTGTAGCCGAACTGTTCGGCCTGCTTCTTGGCGCTCTGCTTGTTCGCATCAAACTGTGCGGTGTTCTTAAACAGTGGATCACCCCAACGGATAATTGGAGCCCAGTCGTAGCCTTCAGGCACAGTCAGGTCATCGACCGACCGCGATACGGCTTCGATAGCGTCAAAAGCGAGCTTGCCACCTTTATTGGAGCCGTTTTTCATCGGAACTAACGTAGCTGCACTGGCTTCCGACGCACCGAAGAACTGTGGTCCAACTACTAGCGCTGATGCACCGACAGCGCCTAGGCCAAGGATATTTCGACGCGACATCGCCTTGTCGGCAATGTCCTTGAAGTAGCTGTTGTCTGAAGTATTGCAATCCGGTTTAACGCAGGCATCTCCACACTTGAAGTGGCATGTAGCTGCGGAACGACCTCCACGGGTGTGGCCTAGCATTGGCAAAAGGGTACGGGTTGGATTCATGATCCATCACTTCCTCAGTTGGGGCTCGCTGTCAGGGGAATGACGCGATATGAGGCTTTCACCTGGAAGTGTGCAAAACACGACCTCAAGGTAAACGACAGGGAAATTGATGGTGCTCCGTACCGGGTGTCACTAGGCGCGAGTCAGTTGCTCATAACACTGCGCAACTCTTTTTTCCCACCACTGAATCCGCGAATCCTCAGGGCGGTGTTGTTGTAGTTTTTGAACGTCAGCTTCGATGCGACGCACGGGAAGGAATCCTGCGGTGGCAAGCAAAGGATCTGCACACACGTCATCGGCCAGCAATGTTCCGGTAGATAGTCCACAGGCGTAGGGCAATTCTGGTAACGCACTGGCCAGTGCCGCTGCCTGAGCCAGTCCGACCGATGTATCTAGTGCGCTGGAGACCACAACGTCGAGTTCGGCTTGCTTGGCAATCTCCAATACGGCTTGGATTCCGCCCAATGGTTGTGCCTTGATCACCATTAGGTCAGCGGCGCCCAACCGGGAGACTTCGAGTGGATCGGTGTGTTTGCGAACTGCTTCGTCGGCAGCGATTTTTAATTCAATACCGGCATTGCGCAGCTTTTCACGAACTTGAGCCAAACCGATAATGCCTGGGACCGGCTGCTCTGCGTACTGCAGGTCAAACTCGCTGAGCTTTCTCAGTGCGTGTACTGCTTCATCAATGTCCCAGCCCATATTGGCATCTACCCGGAGAGCCGCATCCGGGTAGAGCCGGCGCGCTTCGGCGACTCGGGCAACATCGTGCTGGAGGTCTTGTCCATGTTCTGCCACTTTGATCTTGATCGTATGTGGCGCATCATAGCGGTCAAGAATCGAACCTACCTCGTTGGCAGGGACAGCTGGCAGGGTGGCATTGACCGGGATCTTGGTGCGCAACGGTTCTGGGAAGGGCTGATAGGCAGCTTCAATTCCAGCAGCCAGCCATCGCGAGGCTTCTTCGGCCTCGTATTCGCCAAATGCAGAGAATTCGCCCCACCCTGCTGGGCCTTTGATGAGCAGCGCTTCTCGCTGGGAGATTCCACGGAATTTGACCCGCATAGGTAGGCGAACAACATGAGAGTTTGCCAAGACTTCTGCTAATGGTGGAAGTTCAATGCTCATGTACTAAGCCTAGCGAGCGTGGGCATCATTACAGGGCTCTTGGGTGAGCTTTGCACCAGTATTTGTGACAGTCTAGATACATGCCACGCCATTCAACAGCCGTTCGCCCTCACCACATTCGGTGGTGGTGGGCGCTAGTGCTCTTGATTGCTATGTTCTGTATTGAGTACACCTTCTTTGTACTGCTTAGAAGCGGCCAATGGGCTGATCAGGCAAGTTTTATGGCTTGGTCTCAATGGTGGCCACGCACCGAACTCTTAAATCCGATACGCCAGTTCCTTGATCTTCTCCCGGTGATCTGTGGAGTCATTGCAGGAATCTTTTTGCTCTATCGGGTGATTCGTGACCGAAGTTTCCTTCGAGCGATCGTCGCGATTATCTCCGTGGTAGCCGCCATGGGCTCAACACAATTGCTCAAGCACGAATTTCTTACTCGCCCAGACTTCAATTTCGGCACCACGGGCAACTCGTTCCCTTCGGGTCACACCGCGGCCGCGGCGGCATCCATGGGTTTGATGTATTTGATGTCGCCGCCAAGACTCCGCCCGGTGATACAACCCGTTGCTTGGCTCTTTGCCACTATCACCGGTGTAGCCACACTGATCTGTGGTTGGCATCGCCCCAGCGACATTGCCGCTGGTTTCTTGGTCACCGCCCTATGGCTAGTTATTGCTAGCGCGGTGCTACAACGTATTCAACCGCTGAGCCACGAGGTAAACAAGACCGGATGGTCAAGGCACGTCGGTGCAGCCAGCATCATCATCTGGGCCGCCATCATTGGATTATCTTTCCTGCTACCCCATCCGCATATTCAAAAGATTTCTGAGCCCCTGCAACTGACCTACGCAGTCCTGGGCATTGCGCACGTCGTCACTGCTTCCTTAGCTTCTGGATTGGTTCTGCGCTCTGTAGTCCTTGGACCGCATAGAACATTCAAGAAGTAACGTCTTGATCCCGGACCGGTTCGCTGGCTCCTAACTATCAGCCGGTAGCAGCGATCGAATCTTCTCTGCACCCGGTTGCGAGTTAGGGATAGTGACAGCAAATCGCGTCGAATTCTTCAGCTCGAAGGCCAGTCCTTCATGGCGCTTCAAGACGACTGCCGACCCGCCAGGGAAGAATCGCCAGCCCCAACCACCCCAAGACATCGGATCAATTTCGGTACTGTCAACGGAGATGATTTCGTTGGTCTTGATTGTTCGCAAGGGGAATCCGAAAACGGCTGACGAAACTCTTACTCGGTCATCAGATATCGTCACTCTAACCCTGCACAGTCCCAGCACCAGAGCACAAACAATCAAGGAAATAACCATTCCAAATGTTGCGGACACCAGATCAGCGCTGTGCGGTTGGACGATCAGTTGAATCAGAATGAAGATTCCCACGCCCGCGATCACAATGCCCAATAGCCATAGCCACCATGGTGCCTTCATGGTTTCGTTGAACTCGCCGTTCTGGGCCGGTTGCGGTTGCTTCGGCTGTTCTGTCGCGATGCCGCTGGCCTGGTTAATCCGTGCCTGTCGTTTGCTGTGCAGTTCCTTCGCATAAGACTGATACACCCCGCAGATCCATAGCGGCAGCAGGCCAATTAGTGAGCACGCAATCATGGGCAGAATCCACAAGCCGATCACTGCACTCTGAGGTGTTTCGGCGAGTGCAGTTGGCACTGCAGATCCAATAAAAACACTAGCGGTGAGCCACGACAGCAGACTGCCGACAAAGAGGAGGGTCAGAAGCAGCCCAGGCTTACGACTCTGGCTCAAGGCAATCAGACCGATCACCGAACCAACCACGATAAGGCCAATACACGTTGATACGAAGACAGAGGTGTCAGTGAACTGATCAGGATATTTGTCGGTCCAGTGCGTCGCTGTTAGATCTGGCAGTTGGTGAGCGACTAGGAAGTAAATGCCTAGGACAAGGCCAAGGGGAAAGAACAGCAAGGTATACAGCCATGGACGGTTTCGCACTTCGTGTCTTGCCTGGCTCATCTATTACCTGTCCTTCATCGTTCGCCGAGCACCAAAATACTTATCATTCGATCCTATCAATACGGATATGACTAGGAAACAAATAACCAAGAACCAATGAAATATCAGCAATATGGATGATGCCCGCCAAACCAACAGGTTCGACGGGCATCAATGAAATACTAACTACAGCGCAATCAATGCGCGTTGAGGATCGGTCATTGCGTCAGCGACAAACCGCAAGAATCCAGCAGCGGTTCCGCCATCGCAGACACGGTGATCAAAGCTCAGCGTCAGCTCACAGATGGAACGAACCTTGAGTTTTCCATTGACCACCCACGGTTTCTCAATGATCCGTCCCAGCCCCAGAATTGCAGCCTCCGGATAATTGATGATCGCAGCTGAACCATCAACGTTGAACACCCCATAGTTATTGATGGTGAAGGTGCTACCTGACAAATCTGAGATCCCAGCTTTGCCTTCCCTGGCAACTGTAGCGAGTCGAGCAAACTCTGCCGAAAGCTCCTGCGCGTTCAATTTGTGGGCATCCCGTACGTTGGGGACCACTAGTCCGCGCTCGGTCTGAGCAGCGAATCCAAGATTCACTCCCTCAAACACGGTATGGCGCAGACTTCCATCGCCTTCGATATCGATACGGCTATTCAGCTCTGGGAAGCGTTGCAACCCTGCCACCGCGAAACGCGAAATCAACGCCATGACACTTGGTGCCTGGGCTTCAGATTCTTTAATCTTTGAACGCAGTTTCAACAGCTTTGTGACATCTACATCCACCCAGACGGTCGCTTCAGGAATTTCGCGACGAGAGGTGCTCATCGCGTTAGCAATAGTTTTACGTACACCTGAAAGAACCTGCGAGGAAGCCACTGGCAATCCTGTACGTGTATCCGTGTCTGCAGTGTTCGAGGAGTCATCCGGCTTCGTCGAAGAGCTGACAACATTTGGTTCAGAAGGAGGACTTTGCTGGATATTCTGTTCACTTGTCCCGGAGATTACCGCTTGGACATCCGTACGCAAGACCAGCCCTTCGGGACCTGTCCCCTGAACTGTGGAAATATCCACTGCATGCTCGCGGGCTAGCTTACGAACCAGCGGGTTGATGACACGGACAGCTTCAACCGGGCTCTGGACCGTGGCCGCTGCCCCTGCCCCTTGGCCACGTGGCTTACGTCGCCGGCTAGTTTTCCGTTGAGCTGAACCAGTCCCATAGCCGATCAAAACATTGCCGCTACCTTCATCCTCTTGCTCTCCAGCGCCAGCAACCGCAGCATCATCCTTAGGCGTTTGGGTTCCTGCCAGCTCCTCCTCGCGGTAGGACTGCGCGCGCTCGCCGGCCGACTCCTGATCAAACACTGCGCCGGTGCCACCAGTGTTCACAGAGATGAACGGCTCATCCACCAGCATCATTTGCCCGGCTTCACCGTGAAGGGTTGAGACCACTCCCTCAAAAGGACATGGTATTTCCACCAAGGATTTGGCAGTTTCAACTTCAGCAATGGGCTGGTCCACGGCAACGCTATCCCCGGACGCAACCATCCAACGGACAAGTTCCGCCTCAGTTAGCCCTTCACCGAGGTCAGGCAATAGGAAAGTCTTGATACTCATTTACGCCTCCCACTGGAGTTGATCAACAGCGTCGAGAATTCGTTCGGCGCTGGGCAGGTGGAACTTTTCCAAAGTTGGTGCCGGGTATGGGATATCAAATCCAGTCACGCGCAACACCGGCGCAGCCAAAGAATGGAAGCACCGTTCTTGGACACGGGCCACGATTTCGCTAGCTACCGATGCAAAGCCTTGAGCTTCCGCGATGACAATCGCGCGACCAGTCTTGCGCACCGAGGTGCAAACCGTATCGTCATCGAAAGGCACAATGCTTCGCACATCAACAACTTCAAGGTTGATGCCTTCTTCGGCGGCCAGTTTTGCAGCTTCAAGTGCCGTGGAGACACTGGGTCCGTAGGTGATCAAAGTTGCGTCGCTACCTGCACGGGCGATGCGGGCTTGACCTTCAGTCTTTGCGCTCTTTTTCGCGTCGTAATCCCGGGCCAGCTGTTCAAGATCCACTTGTTCCTTGGACCAGTAGAGCTTCTTTGGTTCAAAGAACACCACTGGATCATCAGAATCGATCGCTTCACGCAGCATCAGGTAAGCATCTTCAACGCAAGATGGCGTGAAGACTTTGAGCCCTGGGGTGTGTGCGTAATATCCTTCGGATGAATCGCAGTGGTGTTCTACCCCGCCGACACCGCCGGCATAAGGAATTCGAATAACCATCGGCAGGCTCAGCTTGCCTTGGGTGCGGTTGCGCATTTTGGCAACATGCGAGGCGACCTGTTCGAAGGCCGGGTAAGCAAAAGCATCAAACTGCATTTCAATGACCGGGCGCATACCGTTGATGGCCATGCCCACTGCCATTCCGACGATGCCGGACTCGGCCAGTGGCGTATCGAAGCATCGTTCCGGTCCGAAGCGGGCGGTGAGCCCGTCGGTAATACGGAAGACCCCGCCAAGGGTTCCTACGTCCTCACCAAAAATAACTACAGAGTCATCCGCGACCAGAGAATCAGCCAGCGCGGTATTCAGTGCCTTGCCGAAAGTGACGGGCTGGTTTTCGTTAGCAGCCTTGGCCGCAGCACGTGCGGTTGCGGCGCTAACGTTGGGATTAACTCGCGATGTCGTGGCAGTCATTCTAGGCCTCCTCGCGGTCTAGTTCGTCAACAAGCAACGCTTGCTGTTCGGTGAGCTGAGTGCTCTTAACGGAATAAACGTGCTCGAAGAGTTCACGCGGATCAGTATTAGCATCCTGGTTCATGCCGTCGCGCAGGGCCTTGGCAACTACTTCTGCGTCTTCAGCGATGGTGCTGAGCGCAGCATCAGTAAGCAGTCCGGCGTCTTCCAAGTAGGCCTTCATGCGAGTGACCGGGTCTTTGGCGATCCAGCCTTGAACTTCTGAGTCCTCACGGTAGCGCTTGTCGTCATCCGCGTTGGTATGCGCTTGCATGCGATAGGTGTGAGCTTCAATGAGCAACGGTCCATTACCCTCGCGTGCCATACGTACTGCGCGAGTCATGATGGCCATCAGCGCCATGAGGTCGTTGCCATCAACGCGCTCACCGGCCATTCCGTATCCCACCGCCTTATGCGCTAGAGAGGGGGCGGCGCTTTGCTGCGAGAGCGGAACGGAAATGGCATATTTGTTGTTTTGTACAAAGAAAATCACCGGCAGGTTGAACACCGCAGCGAAGTTCAATGCTTCGTGGAAATCGCCTTCACTGGTAGCACCGTCACCACACATGGCAACTACAACGGTGTCTTCTCCCCTGAGCTTGGCAGCGTGAGCAACGCCGACCGCGTGAAGCAACTGGGTAGTTAACGGAGTGGACATCGGTGCACACTTGTAGGCCTTGGGATCGTAGCCACAGTGCCATTCGCCGCGGAAGCTCGTCATGACTTCCATTGGTGCAACACCCTTGGTCAAGACTGCCACGGTGTCTCGATAGGTGGGGAACAGCCAATCGTTCTCCCCCAAGCACAAGGCCGCAGCAACCTGGCAGGCCTCTTGACCATGGCTTGATGGGTAGACAGCCATGCGCCCCTGACGGACCAGTGCAGAGTTTTGGTCGTTGACTCGACGCCCCTTCACCAGTGCCGCGTATGCTTCCATGAGTCGAGCGGGGCTCGGCAACGGATACTCATGACCAGGTTCGGTTCCCTGCTCATTCTCCGGACGGAGTGACCCGTCTGGATTTAATAGGTTGATCATGTGCCTAGCTGGCAACATGTAATCTTCGGGAGTAATACCGAATTTCTTGCTGACTTCAGAGATGCGTCCAAAGGTTGCTTCCGCACTCATGTTCTCCCACCTTCCTACTTTTGGACTGTCCTCTCAGGCACACGCCCTTGTGACCCAGTTCACCCAATATCATTTGCAACCAATTATGCGTATGGATTGCATTCCGTATCCAGTCCGCGGTTAAATCGTGGAAAGTTGTGATTCAGATACGTATACTCGTAGACGAATCGTTTCACAAAAATGTGTTTTGGCCTGAGCCGTCAGACACATCGATAAGGAGAGTCATGACCGCGGAAGCGGAGTTAAAACTGGATGAGGTTGACCGCGCCATTTTGGCCGAACTCACCAAAGACGGTCGCCAGTCAGTGACGACCGTTGCGCAGAAGGTTCATGTCTCGCGCGCCCACGCTTATTCACGTATTGCCAAGCTGCAAGAAGCTGGGGTAATCACGCGCTATACGGCCGTTGTCGACCCGGTGAAAGCTGGGTTGAAAGCCAGCGCCTACGTCACGCTTAAGCTACGTCAGCATTCCTGGCGGGAGTTGCGTGACCATCTAGCGTCCATCCCCGAAGTGCAGCACATTGGTCTGGTCGGAGGAAACTTTGACGTGATTCTACTAGTGCGCGCCAAGGACAATTTGGACTTACGCCGCGTAGTTTTTGAAGAATTACAGGCCTTGCCTACGGTGTTGGATACCCAGACGCACCTGATATTTGAAGATACGGACACTCGCTAGAACGCGAGAGGCCCACTTCCTCGGCGGCTTCGGATTTAACGAAGCCGCTGAGGAGGTGGGCTTTTTTATTTCCTCCCGAAGAAGACCGGTGGTCGTTTCTCTTGGAAAGATTTGAAACCTTCGGCGTAGTCGGGGGTATCGGATAAGGCTGCTTGTGCACGGTTTTCGTTGTTCATCGAAGCCCACAGACCAACACGATGATCCCGAATTTCTTGAACCAAATGCTTTGATTCAACAAAGGCTTGGGTCGCCCCCAGCGCTACTTTGCTAATCATCTCTTCGCCGCGCTCAACCAACTCTTCTGCTGGGAAGGAACGGGAGAACAGGCCTGACCTGACCGCTTCAGCGCCAGAGATCAGTTCTGCTGTGTAGATCATGTCCAGGGTTCGATGCGCTCCAAGTCGCTCGGTGAAAAGCCAATGACCTCCCGAGTCTAATGTCGCTCCAAGATTGGCAAAGGGAGAACCAATTTTTGCATTATCGGCCACGTACACCACGTCAGTGGCGATAGCCAAGCCCAATCCCACCCCAAGACACGCGCCCTGAACCAAGGCAAAGGTAGGCGCCGGGAAGTTCGACATTTTTTCCAGCAATGGCTGCACCGCGCCACCCAAGTACCCAATGACATCATCATCTGCCGGATTCACGGCGGAAATATCTCGGCCCGCACAAAAGCCCCGCCCAGCCCCGGTGAGAACCAACGCCCTGACACTACCATCGGCGACACCAGCGGCTGCTTTGTCATAGGCCACGGACAACTCTTCGAGTGCTGCCACATTCAGCGAGTTCATTTTTTGCGGGGCGTTGAGCGTTATCCTCGCAATCGATTCCGCAATTATCAGTTCAATCATCAGTTCTGCCTAACTTCCCTACGCGTCAAAGTCGACGGATAGTTTTTCGCTGGTTGGATGAGACTGGCAGGTGAGCACATATCCAGCGTCAACTTCCTCAGGCTCAAGTGCGTAGTTCTCCGCCATGGTCACTGATCCCGAGGTCACCTTGGCACGACATGTTCCGCACACACCGCCTGCGCAGGCGAAAGGCACGTCTTGTCTAACGCGAAGTGCAGCGTTCAATACCGTTTCATTGGCACGCACGGGGGAAGTAACTTCACCCTTGAGGCCATCCAGATTGAAGCTAATTTCATAGCTTTCCTCATTCTCGTCCACCACGACCGGCCTGCCGATATGTCCTTGCGGCTTGGTTGGTTCACCGGTGGTAAATAGCTCAAAACGTACTTTCTGAGCTGGCACTTCTAAAGCGGTGAGCTGATCTCTGACCAATTGAACTAGCTCGAAAGGTCCGCATAAGAACCATTCGTCAACGCTGGCTGCCTGCAGGACATTGGTGAGCAACGAGTTGAGTTTGTCTGCGTCTATGCGTCCGGAAAGCAATGGCGAGATACGCTGTTCACGACTAAGCACATGGTGCAACGCCATTCGTGATGGATGCCGATCTTTGAGGTCTGCCAATTCCTCTAAGAACATCACGTCCATGGCGGCTTTGTTGGCATAAATCAGGTCGAAGCGACTGTGCTCGTTCGCTTCAAGAATCGTGCGCGCAATAGCTAAGACCGGAGTGATTCCTGATCCGGCAGCGACTGCGACAAATCGGTCTTGACTCGTTGTGTCGATACTGGAGGGGTCATTAATCTCAGTCAGCTTGTGCTTGGAAATAAAAGCGCCGGCCGGACTCATCACGTCGATTTCATCCCCGGAGGCCAGCTGCTCATTGGCCCAGGTGGAGAACAGGCCACCAAGATCGCGCTTAATAGCTACCTTGATCTCCTGCCCATTGGGTGCAGCACAGATTGAGTAGGAACGACGCAGTTCCACCAATTCGCCCTCGGCGTTGGGTAGCTTTTTACGCAATGCCACGTACTGTCCTGCGACGTAGTCATACTCATCGCTCAGTTCCGCAGGAATAGCGAAGGTTACTTCGATGGAGTCTTTGGTCAGGCGCCGCACATTGCTGACGGTCAGCCGGTGAAAGGAAGCCCTACGTCGGGTGGAGGAAAGTTGTTCGGTCATGACAGTACCTTGAAGTAGTCGAAGGGCTCTAGACAGTCTTTACAGGTGTAGAGCGCTTTACAGGAGGTGGAAGCAAATCGGGCGAGCTCACGGGTATTGAGTGAATGGCAACGAGGGCATTTCACACTCATGCCCAAGGTGATCCGGCCAGCGTGAGCACGACCTGTAGGGGCAGCGATCCCATACGCTTCCAGTTTTTGTGCGCCTTCTTCGCTCATCCAGTCCGTAGACCAAGCTGGTGTGAGCACCAGCTTGATCTCGACTTTCTGATATCCGGCATCCCTAAAAGTGGAATGGAGATCTTCACTGATCACGTCCATTGCTGGACATCCCGAATATGTAGGGGTGATAACCACTTGCACCGCGCCATCTTCAGTGACGGTGACGTCTCGCAAAATCCCTAGGTCCGCGATGGACAGCACTGGGATCTCCGGGTCGTTCACCTTCGCAGCGATGGCGAACAGCTCGTTGGTTTCAGAAACAAGTTTGTTCAAGACTGCTCCCCTCTCAGGAAGTGATCAGTAGTTACCAGCTGGCGCCGGGATGTTTACGTGCCAGTACTTGCATTTCAGCGAGCAGATAACCCAAATGTTCGGAGTGTTCACCGATTCGACCATGGGCCATCGCTTGCCCGGTAGCCGGAATCTGCAAACCCGCCTCGGTCAGCACAGCTCCGATTTGTTCATCCCAAGCCTGGCGAAGGGTCGATGGCAATACAGCCACACCTTCCAAATCTTGGTGGATCTGTTCGTCGCGGAACATTTCATCGACGTATGGCCAGAGAATTTCTAGCGCATGACGCATCTTTTCCGCCGATTCCTCGGTTCCCTGCCCCAAACGGATGGTCCACGCGGTCGCATGGTCGCGATGATAGTCAACTTCCTTGACCGCTTTGGCCGCGATAGCTGCCAAGGTTTCATCAGTCGAGGCGGTGAGCTCTCGGTAGAGCAGGTGCTGGAAGATTGAAACGATCAGCTGGCGAATAATCGTGACCCCGAAGTGCCCATTGGGTTGCTCGACGATCCACAGCGAAGTGAATTCTTCTTCCTCTCGCCAGTACGCTAAGTCATCTTCGGTTTTGTCCCACGCTAGTGAGGCATAAGTGAGGAACGAACGCGCATGTCCGAGAATATCTAGAGCGATATTACCCAGGGCGACGTCTTCTTCAAGCTCAGGGGCGCGTGAAATCCAGTGCGCCAGGCGTTGAGCCAGGATCAGTGAGTCATCCCCGAGCGTTAGCGCGTACTTCGCAACTTGTTCGCTGGGTGCTTGCCCGTTCACGGCAATGTCTTCTGGCCGAAGTGCATTGCCCGGAGTCACTCGCGTTGCCGAGGCTAGTGCGTCGCCGAAGCTGTCGAGCTCTGCATCCAATTCTTCATGCTTCACAGATGCTTCACTCCTTCACTGGCTTTGTAATAGGTGGCGTGACGGTAGTCTTTGCCCTGTGGGGATTCAAAGAAGGAATCTTTTTCATCTGGGTCAGAGCTGATGATGTCGCTGGACTTCACAACCCAGAGCGAAACGCCTTCGTTGCGTCGGGTGTAAAGATCGCGGGCGTTGCGCACGGCCATCTGTGCATCAGGTGCATGCAGAGATCCGGCGTGCACATGCGAGAGTCCTCGGGAGGAACGGACAAATACTTCCCACAGGGGCCAGTTGTTTTGTTGGCTCATCCTAGGCAACCTCACTTTGTGCTTGTTTTGCGGCGTAGGCAGATGCAGCTTCACGAACCCAAGCACCTTCACGGTGCGCTTCGCGGCGACGTTCTAGTCGTTGGGAGTTAGCTGGGCCGTTGCCCTTGATGACGTTCATAAATTCGTCCCAGTTCAGATCCTTGTGGATCCACTGCTTCTTCTCTTCGTCGAAGTGCAGTTCCGGATCTGGCAAGGTCATCCCCAGTACCTTGACCTGTTCGGCAATCATGCCAACAAAGCGTTGGCGCAATTCGTCATTGGAGAACCGTTTGATGTTCCAGGCCATGGACTGTTGCGAGTTGGGTGACTGATCATCCGGCGGACCGAACATCATCAACGATGGTTCATAGAAGCGGTTGATGGCATCTTGAGCCATCTTTTTCTGTGCTTCGGTTCCACGCGAGAGCGCAAGCAGGATCTCAAATCCTTGTCGCTGGTGGAAAGATTCTTCCTTGCAGATACGCACCATCGCGCGCCCGTAGGGACCATAGGAAGCGCGGCACAATGGCACCTGATTTGCAATGGCGGCCCCGTCTACGAGCCAGCCGATCGCTCCCATATCTGCCCATGAGCGCGCGGTGTAGTTAAAGATGGACGAGTACTTTGCACGGCCAGTCAGCAACTGATCGTTCAGTTCGTCTCGGCTGGTTCCCAATGTCTCGGCGGCCGAGTAAAGGTATAACCCGTGCCCAGCCTCATCCTGAACTTTGGCCATCAGAATGGACTTGCGCTTCAGCGATGGTGCGCGCGTAATCCAGTTGGCTTCAGGTTGCATACCGATGATCTCGGAGTGGGCATGCTGTGAGACTTGGCGAGTCAACGTTTTTCGGTAGGCCTCTGGCATCCAATCGCGTGGTTCCACGCGCGAGTCCTTGCCGATCAAGGCATCAAAACGAGCTTGGGATTGCTCTTCTTCGTAGCTTGGAACAGCGCTGAGTCCCGATTCCTGCGACGCACTCGGTGCCATGGGTTCACCTCTTCGAAAACAAATTACATACTGACCGTTCGTTCAGTATGTCAGAGTGGCTTGAGTCACGTCAACATGAACTGCGCAAGGTACAACAAAACCCCAAGGATCTCGCCCTGGGGTTTTGTATTAGCGCCCTAAGACTAGGCGCTGACCGCTGCACGCTTTGCGCGCTTGCGACCAAAAATCAAATGATCCACGGCCCAACGACCTGGACCCATCAAGGCCAGCGCCAGCGCGCCTGCACCGAGGGCCAGTACAAGCTCAAATCCACCGTTGGCGACAAAAACGCCATTCTGCGCATGAGCCAGCACAATTGCTCCAGCCATATCCAGCGCCAGCAAGGCGCCGAAGATGCGGGTTGCAACTCCCAGGATCAGTGCGATACCTCCAACCAATTCAAGTGTTGCCACCACCGGGGCGATGAAACTTGCCCCGGGCACACCCATCTGAGCAAAGCTGGCAGTGGTTCCGTCGATGGTGAATTGGGAGAACTTTTGCCACCCGTGGGCGGCAAATAGAAATCCGATAGCAAGGCGCAAAACGCTCTGCGCAGCGGCAAGTAGGCGGGGATTATTTTCCAGATTATTCAAGATCTAGCTCCTCAGAAACGTCAGCCGGTCAGGGGTCTTCCTGCTCGATTTCCTACACCACACTATGCGGATCAACTTGAAGCTTCAAGTACATTCTCGCGCTAAATCGGTAACCTTGGCCACGAAAAACCGCGCCCCTCGAATCCAGCATGATGCCAGTTCGAGAAGCGCGGTATTGATTTTCTGCGGTTTTTAGCCCTACAGCACCTTCGACAGGAAGTCGCGAGTACGCTCTTGCTGTGGATTGCCAAAGAGTTGTTCTGGTTCACCCTGTTCGCAGACCACGCCATCAGCCATGAAGATCACGCGGTCACCGACCTCGCGGGCAAAGCCCATCTCGTGGGTCACCAAGACTAGGGTCATGCCTGAATCGGCTAGTTCCTTGATCACCTGAAGCACCTCGCCAACCATCTCAGGGTCAAGGGCGCTAGTTGCTTCGTCAAAGAGCATGATCCCTGGAGCCATGGCCAACGCACGGGCAATCGCTACGCGCTGCTTCTGACCGCCCGAGAGCGAAGCCGGACGAGCATTCGCTTTGTCCTTAAGCCCAACGCGTTCAAGAAGTTCCAGCGCACGTGTCCGCGCCTGCGCCTTATCCATCTTCTTGAGCTCCACGGGAGCCAACATGATGTTTTCCGCAACGGTCATATGTGGGAAGAGGTTGAAGTGCTGGAACACCATTCCTACATGGCGGCGCACCTCATTGATATCCACCTTGGGATCAGTGACATCAAAACCATCCACAATCACCTGGCCGGAGGTGATGTCTTCCAGTTTGTTCAGACAACGCAGTAGCGTGGACTTACCGGAACCCGAGGGCCCGATCACGCACACTACTTCACCTTCACGGATATCCAGATCAATACCTTTAAGTACGTTATTTGATCCGAAGGACTTGTGTAGGTCCTTCACCTGGATCTTTAGCTGAGAGCTTTGCTCGGTTACGGCGCTCACTTGTTGAACCTCCGATCGGCGTAGTTAGCCAACTTGGTCAGGGCCATGATGGCAATGAAGTAAATGACACCCACGATGATCAGGGTTTCGGTAACACGGAAGTTTGCTGCGTAGATCTGCTGACCTTGGTAGAGCAGTTCACCAAAGCCAATGGCCAACAGCAACGAGGAGTCCTTGAGGCTGATGATCAGCTGGTTGATCAAAGATGGAGTCATCATCTTGAAGGCCTGCGGAACCACAACCTTTTGCATGGACTTGCCATAGCCAAGGCCCAGGGAGCGAGAGGCTTCCAACTGTCCTGGATCCACGGATTGAATGCCACCGCGAACGATTTCAGCAACGTAAGCGCCAGCGTTCAGCGACAAGGTCAGCACACCAGCGGTCCAGACGGAGATTTCCCAGCCGGTCAGCTGCGGCAGACCGAAGTAGAACATGAAGGCCCACAGCAACAGCGGGGTACCGCGGAAGATGTTCACAAATGTCGTAGCGATACCGCGAAGTACGATATTGCCCGAGAGCTTCATGAAGCCGAAGACTAGGCCCAACACCATCGCGATCGCGAAGGAAATCGCAGTAACCAACAGTGTGTGCCACAGACCAGTCATCAACGCTGGGAAGGACTTGGCTGCTAGGTCAAAGAAGTTGCCTGGGGTCGAAGCGCTAGGATCAGAAAGGTACTTGTCCAGGATCTCCTGGTACTCACCATTGGCCTTCATCTCCGCAAGACCGTCGTTGAACGCTGCCAATAGGGCGGTATTTTTGCCCTTATTCACGGCGAAACCATAAGAGCCGCCTGGCACCTTATCGGTGACGGTCTTCAGCCCGTTGCCCTGAGCGATGCCGTAGGCCAGCACCGGGTAATCATCAAACACTGCTACGGCTGAACCGGCCTTCACCGACTCATACATGGTGGCCGACTGGTCTAGGGACTTGACCGTGAATCCATATTTTTTAGCAATGGACTTGGCATAGGTTTCACCTTCAGAGCCGGTTTTAGCAACAACGGTTTTGCCGTTGAGATCCTCGTAGGCCTTGATGTCATCGTTGTTTTTAGCAACGGCCATCTGTACCCCGGATTCGAAGTACGGCTCCGAGAAGTCGTAAATTTCTTTACGCTCATCGGTAATCGACATACCTGCAATCACGCCGTCCACCTGGTTAGAGGACAGGGCAGCAAGTGCAGCATTGAAGCCAAGGGATCGTACCTCAACTTTAAAACCTTGGTCATCCGCAATTTTTTGCAAGATGTCCATGTCAATGCCGGTCAGTTCCCCATTCTGACGGAATTCGAAAGGTGCGAAGGTAGTGTCCGTGCCGATGACGTAAGTTTGGCCGTCGACCTTTTCATTGCCTTGGGCCATGGCCGACGGCGCACCGATGACCAAAGCCATCAAACCGATGGCTGCCGCGGCAACCCATCGACTCAGGCGCCCGTGGCGGGCAACTCTCTGTTTATTTTTCACTGATGATCGCTTTCTCAAACTGAAGGGCGAGTGGCCCACGTTGTAGATAACTTCCTATTCCTGCAAGCCTAGGCGCAATAGGGTCAGGCTGGAAGTATTGGCACCGGTTCTTGACCCAGTGGTAACCCAACTCGACCACGATCTGTCCGCGCTGAGCATAGCCAGTGCCCACAACCACTCACGGTGAGATTGAATAGGGGTATGACTGATGCATCGTTGATTAAGAATCCTCCCGTCGCAGCCAAGCGCCCCACCACCCGCAGTTTTCACGGTGATGATTTCATCGATAACTACGAATGGCTACGAGAGAAGAGCAGCCCGGAAGTCATCGATTATCTTAATGCCGAGAACGAGTACACCGACGTAATCACGGCAGATCAGCAGCCTCTACGCGAAGACCTATTCGGCGAAATCAAATCACGCACGGTAGAAACCGACCTCTCGGTACCGGTTCGCCGACGCGGCTGGTGGTACTTCACACGCTCGGCCGAAGGCAAGCCATACACCGTGCAGTGCCGCGTCAAGGCCAACGAATCTTCGGACCCAATAGCGGACTGGACTCCCCCAGTGATTGACCCGCAGCACAGCCTGCCGGCCGAAGAAGTCTTGCTTGATGGCAATGCGCTGGCCGAAGGTCAGCCATTCTTCTCCTTGGGTGGCATGGCGCTGAATGAAGAAGGAAACCTCTTGGCCTACTGCGTCGATAACGCAGGCGATGAGCGTTTCACCCTCTACATCAAAGACCTAAGCACCGGGCAATTGCTGCCCGATACCATCGAGGGCGTGTTTTATGGTCTGGCATTCTCGCCGGACTCTGCAACTGTGTTCTATACAGTGGTGGACGAGACTTGGCGGCCGAACCAGATTCGCGCGCACCGCTTGGGCACCGACGCGTCCGAAGACCAGCTGATCTTTGAAGAAAATGACCCAGGAATGTGGCTCGGCTTTGATTTGAGCCCGGATCGCAAGACCCTGATGATCTCCAGCGGTAACTCTGAGTACTCGGAGACCAGCATGCTGGATTTGACCGACGACACCGCATCGGTCAGCTTGTTAGTACCTCGTGAGTTGCGTTTGCTACACGGTATCGATCTGACGCCTGCTTCGGGTCAGGCACTAATCACCCACGACTTTGAAGCACCAAACAATATGGTGTCGTTGGCTAACCTTGATCAGTTGGGCAAAGACACCATCCCGCAGCAGTGGCAGACGGTGGTGGCCCATGAAGACACCGTGAAGATCGAAGGAACCATCCTTACCGGTTCCCACGTGGTGCTCTCGGTCCGTCGTAATACCTGCGAGCGGGTTCAATTATTGCCCCTAGAAGGACTAGGTACGCAGCAACAGGGTACCCCGATCGAACCAGAGTTTGACGATGAGCTATTCACCGCATCGCCTACTTTTGCTGAACTTGATGCCCCATTGATTCGGATCAGTTACACCGCTGATTTCACCCCAGCGCGGGTCTATGATCTGTGGCTACAGGACCAGAGCTTGGTGCTGCGTAAGCAGACCCCGGTGAACAACTTCGACGCGAGCAAGTATGTATCTACTCGGGACTGGGCCACCGCTGCGGATGGGACCAAGATTCCATTGACCGTCATGCGTCGCGCAGATCTGGATACCTCGGTGCCGCAGCCGGTATTGATCTATGGCTATGGTTCCTACGAAGCATCCATGGATCCAGGTTTTGGCATTCCACGCCTAAGCGTTTTGGATCGCGGAGTTGTTTTTGTCATCGTCCATGTACGTGGCGGTGGAGAGCTAGGTCGTGACTGGTATTTGAAGGGCAAGAAGCTTCACAAGAAAAACACGTTCACCGACTTCATTGACTCAACTAAATACCTGATTGATTCAGGTGTCGCTGATCCACAGCGCATAGTGGCACTAGGCGGATCCGCTGGAGGACTGCTGATGGGTGCCATCGCCAATATGGCCCCTCAGCTGTACACCGCAATCATCGCTCAGGTTCCATTCGTTGATGCACTGACCTCAATCCTTGACCCAGAGCTGCCGCTCTCGGCTTTGGAATGGGAAGAATGGGGTAACCCGATTGAAAGCAAGGAAGTCTACGACTACATGAAGTCGTATTCGCCGTATGAAAATGTCACCGAACAGGCTTATCCGAAGATTGCCGCCGTGACTTCTTTGAACGACACCCGTGTGCTGTACGTTGAGCCGGCCAAGTGGGTGGCCAAACTTCGCGAAGTTGGAACCGGTGATGCCCCGATCGTACTCAAGACGGAAATGGATGGCGGTCATGGTGGCGCCTCAGGTCGCTATGAGTCTTGGAAGTCGCGCGCATGGGACTACGCGTTCGCGCTTGACGCATTGGGATGCACTAAACTGATCTGATTTGCCAGAAAGGAACTCAGCGGCCATGCACCATATAAGTATCAAGGACTACCGTGATGATCCTGCGATACGCCATTTGCTGGTGCTGGCCGCTGACCCCATTGATGAGCAGGCTTTAGAACAACTACTCGATGAGTGCCAGCGGCACGAAGCGATAGCCTGCTTTGCTCCGGATGGCAGCATCACGGCATTGGCCGTTTTCCAGCACAGCGACAAGTATTCGTTGTGCCTTCACTACCTTGCGGTGTTACCAGATTTTCATCGTCGTGGACTTGGTCGAGCATTAGTGCATCAGCTGCGCGATATTTATCAAAAGAGCGTATGGGCAACCACGGATGCGGATGCCATCGACTTCTACCGTGCACTGGGGTGCGTCATTTCGGACTCTTCACAGGACCGGCGCTGGCCCGGTATCGCTCGGTACCTGTGCACACTGCCGTACTACCCGCTGTTGCGCTCCCAGCCGGACGAAGATCCAGAATACGAAGCGGTCGGAGGTCAACTGACGCGCGGAAATATTCGTATCGAAGAACCGCAAAGTCGCTGGGTCCATGATTTTGAGACTCTTGCGGATCTGATTTCCACCGCCTTAGGCGAACAAGCACTGGCAGTGGAGCACACCGGTTCAACCTCGGTGGCAGGTCTTCCTGCCAAACCACTCATTGACATCACCCTTGTAGTTCTCGACGCCAATGATGAGTCTAGCTACGCGCCAGCGTTACACACTGCCGGTCTCATTTTTTGGCATCGCGAACCCGGCTGGTACGCACATCGGATGTTTAAGCCATCGGTTACCTCAGGGCTTCCAGAGGCGAATATTCATGTGTTTTCAGCCGGTAGCCCCGAGTACTTACGAATGATGATTTTCAGAGATCATTTGCGTCGTAATGAGTCAGACCGAGCTGCTTATGCTTCGGTTAAGCGTCAAGCCGCAGCCCAGATTACTGCCACCGATGGCCAGGATGCTTTGGTCATGGACTACAACCGAATCAAGGAACCATTCATCCTTGCCTTACACGCTCGTCTTTTCTCTTCCTAGTTTCGTCGTGCTGCCGTTCGCAACATAGCAAGGCCCAAGTCTAAATAACTTGACTTAGCTCACATTTTGTTATTACCTAATGATCGTTCGGTAAATAAATCGGCGAAGGACAATGATGACCAATACTCAAGTAGAAGAGCCGCTACCTCACGAGATTCTCCGCGATGACGCGACTGCCCGATGGCTAGGCATCGAAGTGATCGAAGCTCGTGAAGGTCACGCCGTAATCTCCATGCAACTGCGAGATGAAATGCTCAACGGCTTCGGCATTGGTCACGGCGGAATGATCTTCACCTTGGCCGACACCGCATTCGCCATGAGCTGCAATGCGGTTGAAGGTTCCGAGGAAACCATCACTGTGGCTTCCGGAGCCGATATCAATTTTCTCAAACCAGCAATTCTGGGCAGAAAGCTTACCGCCACCGGCACCCGAGTTTCGCAACAAGGACGTAGCGGACTCTACGACATCACCGTAGCCCAAGAGGGTACGGACGGGTCGACGGAAGTCATTGCAGAATTCCGTGGCCGTTCACGCACCGTGCCAAAGCCCAAAAATAGCTAATCCCCCATTCAATTTCTGACGAAAGTTCGAGCATGTCTGAGACCTCCCGCCGTGTTGAGCTGCCAAATCCGCTCGACAACGAAGAAACCATGAGCCGTGATCAGATCGAATCGATCCAGCTGGAACGCTTGAAAGACACCCTTCATCTGGCTTACAACAAGGTGCCTCACTACAAGCAAAAGTACGATGCCGCCGGCGTTCACCCGAACGACCTTAAAGAACTCAGTGATCTTTCAATCTTCCCCTTCACCGAGAAGGAAGACCTGCGAAAAACCTACCCATTTGGCATGTTCGCTGTACCGCAGCACGAGGTTGCCCGAATCCACGCTTCCTCTGGTACTACAGGCAAGCCCACCGTTGTGGGATACACCCAACAGGACTTGGATGACTGGGCCAAACTCGGTGCTAGGTGTCTGCGCCTGTCTGGAGTCAAGCCAGGATGGAAAGTTCACAACGCCTACGGCTACGGGCTGTTCACCGGCGGGCTCGGTGCCCATGCAGCTGCCGAACGACTCGGTGCCACTGTCATCCCAATGTCCGGCGGACAAACCGATAAGCAGATCTCACTGATCCAAGACTTCGCACCCGATGCCATTCTTTGCACACCGACGTACTTGCTGACCATTGGCGATGCGATGCAACGCAAGGGCATCGACCCACGTAGTACTTCGCTAAAAGTTGCCGTGCTCGGTGCTGAGCCGTGGACCGAAGAAATGCGACATGAGCTAGAAGAGATGTTTAACATCGATGCCTGCGATATCTACGGACTCTCCGAAGTCATGGGGCCAGGAGTTGCTGGCGAATCCAGTGAGCGCAAGGACGGTAGCCACATCTGGGAGGACCACTTCCGGCCCGAAATCATTGACGCTTTTGATCCGTCAAAAGTTCTGGGCGACGGCGAACACGGAGAGCTGGTCTTTACCTCGCTAACAAAACAAGCTCTGCCGATCATTCGCTACCGCACCCACGACCTCACTCGACTCATGCCAGGTAGTGCGCGTCCAGGGCACCGTCGTATGGGACGCATTACCGGTCGCAGCGACGACATGATCATCCTGCGCGGAGTAAATCTCTTCCCTAGCCAGATCGAAGAGTTGATCTTGAAGGTACCGGCTCTGTCTCCACATTTCCAGCTACTTCTCACTCGCCCCGACCGCATGGATCAATTGGCGGTCAAGGTGGAGCGCCGGTCGGACAGCTCACGCGAACAGGCCGAAATCGGTGGCAAGGAACTGGCCAAGCTAATCAAAATCCACATTGGTTCCTCTTGTGCCATCGATATTCTCGAACCAGAATCGTTAGAGCGCTCCATGGGTAAACTCAAGCGCATCTATGACCTACGTAATCAATAATTCGAGCGGGGACATGGAATAATCGATACATCATGGACACCACTGACACTGCAAGTCGACCGGCTAAACGAGGTCGCCCAGGATACGACCAAGAAACCGTATTGCGCATCGCCGTTGAGGCGTTCAACGAATACGGTTATGACGCGACCTCGATGGGTAAACTTGCCGAGCGTTTGAGCATCAGCAAGTCTGCGATTTATCACCACGTTCCCTCCAAAGAAGATCTCTTGCGCCTAGCTCTGGATGAAGCGCTGATTCCCTTAGAGGCCGTGATCGCTGATGTGCAGTCACATGCGGGAAGTGCCGATGAACGCTTGGAGTTTTTCCTGCGCTCAACGATTCGAATCCTGATCAGCAAGCGTTTGTACGTTACCTTGTTGCTCCGCTTGCGCGGTAACACCGACCTCGAACGTCAAGCGCTCCAGCGTCGTCGCGCCATGGACCGTCAGCTTGCTGAACTAGTCACCCTGGCACAACGTGATGGCAAGCTACGCGGAGATCTCGACCCACGTAGCACCGCACGTTTGTTGTTTGGCATGATCAACTCACTGGTGGATTGGTACAAAGTCGATGGTCCAATAGAGGCCAATACGCTTGAGGAACAGGCCATCTCGTTATTGTTCAAGGGCTTGCACTCTGAACAAAAATAGCACTGCAGGAAGGCACCAAGATACGGCATTCTCTCCACGGGGGAAGCGCGTATCTTGGTGCCTTCGAGCTATCGGGAGCTGGCACTGTGTTGCAACCAACCCTGACAGGATTCACGGACTCACAGGAATCACCGCTAGCATCTAAGGGGTGCTTCGTGCACCTGCCGTTGCCAACCGATCGAGTGAAGAGCACCGTGGATTCCATCTTACAAACCCTGTTCATGGCTACTGCTGACAGCAATAGCTCCTATGTTCAAATCCTGCTGTCTGCCGCAAGTATGTTGCTAGTTTTCGTCTCCGCGGTGTTGCTGGCACACCGTAACGATCTGGGTTGGTGGACTCTGATCCTGGCCGTTTTTGTCGGCCCACTAATCACTGCCTTGCAGTTTGACCTGCTCGGACTGATCTATGGCATCCCACTCTTGCTGCTACCAATCTTCGGACTTTGGCGTTTCTCGCAGTACAAACTGAACGGCAAGTTCACCCGCGAGGTGACCTGTACTCCCCTGACCCTCTGGTCCGCAGTGGGCATGATTGTTGGCCTGATCCTGCTGGTCGCATTGCGCTTCGGCCCGTTCTTGTTCAACTCCACCTTCTTGAGCGCGACTCCAGAAATCTGGGTCATGTACTTTGCTGACGCAGCGATCTTTGCATCGTTTGTCATGATCTCTCGCGGGGTGCGTGAGGGATGGCTGCTGCTGGCCGTAGCTGCTATCGCTGATCTGGTTATTTACTTCATGATCTCCCCAATGCTGGGGATGATCGGCCTGTACGTCTTTATCGCATTGGCAGCTCTTTATGGCTTCTATCTGTGGCGCGGCCTGAAGGTTGTTTCCGAAACTGCTGGTGCGGAACTCAGCGATGAACAACTCGCGCTGGAAAAGGCAAAACAAGCAACATTGAACAAGCTCAACACCAACTCCGAGAAGTAAGTTATTCACTCAAAAGATCCCGTCCAAAATGGACGGGATCTTTTGCGTTGGAGCTAGTTACGCCAGGTATCACTCAATTTCAGCGACCCATCAGACTGTACGGTGGCGCTCCGGTTTCCACCCGATTCCCACGTAGCCTTTCCACTCTGGTCATATTTGACGTACTTGTACTCAAACTTCGTCCCGGCAGGAAGGTCCACCGTGCCTGTCCAGCTCGGGTAGCCTACGGCAGAGAGTTGCGGTGCTTGAGATGGATTCCAGTTGCCTAGTTTTGTCTGGTTTCCAACAATGCGGATATTCTGTCCCACCGTGGTTTCTGCGGTTACAGCCACGCTGACATCCGAGGCCTCTTCTACCGGTTCTTCGGATGGGTCAGTTCCCCCGCCATTGGAGCCGTCTCCTAGAGCACCGACGTGCAAGGCTAGCGCGCCATAAGCAGGCACAGTCGCGTTGAACTTGCCGTCTGATCCTACGGTGATTTTTTGCGAGCAGTCGGCACCGGCGACGACGTCGCAGTAGGTTCCGGCGGCTAATGAGCTGGAGTATTCACGGGTAGTTGAACTACCGGTGTTGTTGATGGCAACAAAACCTTTATTGCCTCGACCGAAGGCAATCTGGTTGCTCCCATCGTCCCACCAGTTGCTCACTGCTGCGTCTCCGACCGCATTGTTGAAGCCGACCATTCCGGTAATTTCGTCCTGTCGCTGTTCGCAGGTCCAAGCCGAAGAATCGCAGCTAGCGTTAGGTACTGAAGCATCGCTGGCTCCAGGAGCTCCGGCGTCTTTATCGGTGAAAGAATATCCTGAGTACACCGATGGGGAGCCATAGGGCCAGGAAAGCATGAAGACGTTGGCCAAAAGGTACTTGGCACCCCATTTGTAGTTCATGGTTTCGCCGTTGCGTTCCGTGTCATGATTGGCCACGAACACGCCGGCACGGTCACTGGTCAGTTTGCCGTCACCAATGAATCGCAGGTTAGCAATTTGAGAATCGAAGTCACTCTTGAGCTGACGTGCGTAGTCGAATTCAAACGAGTCACCACTGCCTAGGTATTCGCTTTCTTGGATGGGTTCGCCAGCAGCACCGATGACTTCATGGACCCAAAAGACACCCGGGTTTTTCATCTTTGATTTGATCGCTTCAAGATCTGTTGCGGGAATGTGCTTGGATGCGTCGATTCGGAAACCGGAGACGCCCAGTGAGACGAGATCGTCGAGGTAGTCAGCGATGTTTTGTTGCACGTAGCTGCTGGAGGTCTTCAAGTCTTGCAGTCCTACCAGACGACAGTTCTGTACTTGCCAGCGGTCAGAGTAATTGGAGATGTTGGTTCGGCAATCGTTGAAGTCCTGTGCAGAATATTCCGGGAAATTGTCCTCCGAAAATGCTGAGCCAGCAGTTCCAGTTCCTGATTGTCCAGCTCCGGCCATGTGGTTGACCACGGCGTCAGCAATGACTTTTACGCCAGCGTCGTTGCAGCTTTTGACCATGGCTGAGAAGTCGTCTCGGTTGCCCAGTTTGGAGTCCACTTTGTAGCTCACGGGTTGATAGGAAGTCCACCATGCTGCGCCCCGGAGGTGCTCGGCCGGCGGCGAAACTTGAACGTAGCCAAATCCCGCTGGCGCAATGCTTGACTTGCACTCCTGCGCTACAGATTTCCAGTTCCATTGGAACAGGTTAAGGATGACATCCTTGCCATCGTTGGATGGTGTAGCACCTTGGGCGGGTGCGGCGAACAATGGGGCAGCCAACAACGCTAGCGAAGCGCAGAGTGCGAGACCGGGTTTGGCCGCTGAGGCTCTGTCACGTCGTCGTTTTAGTTTGGCATGTGTTGAAAAGAGTCCCACAGAAATGCTCCTTTGATGTGATGATTACGCTCCGACCGTGCAACTTTTGTGCACCGGAGCAGTCAGCCACGCATCCCCCCCATCAATGTGTGACCTGCGACATAACTGTAAACGCTTTCTTCACTTTCGCCAAGAGATCAATTTTTGTAAACACCTTAAATCAGCAATATTTCACGCCTAAATGACCTTAAATTTTTTCAAAGCGCCCCTTGAGCGCATCAAGATTGGAAACGTTTCCATTATTGCTTATAACGAATCTACGCGACGCAAATAGGTGGGCGTCGCATCTGCGACGCCCACCTTCGGGAACGCGAGGAGCTAGTTTCCGAAGTTCGCGTAAGTAATATTCTGCTTCTCGACCAATGTCAACACATCATAGGTTGCCACGATCTCATCATTCTGATTATGCAAGATCGCATCCCAGGCAACTTCACCGTATTCATCGGTCACACGCGGGGTGATCTTCTTTGCAGTTAGCGTGACCCGGATTGAATCCCCTGAAGCGACCGGAGTGATGAAGCGTAGATTTTCCAGCCCATAGTTAGCCAGCACTGGCCCCGGTGCTGGTTCCACAAATAGCCCGGCCGCCCACGACACCAGGAGGTATCCGTGTGCAACGATCCCCGGGAAAAACGGGTTAGCTTCTGCGGCCTTGGAGTCGGTGTGGGCGTAGAACGTATCGCCGGTCTTTTCCGCGAATTCGCTGATCTCTTCCAAACTGACCATGCGCAGGTCAGAGGCAAATCCGTCACCCACACGAAGCTGCTCAAGTGATTTCCGGAAGGGGTGAACATGCTGTGGTTGGCCACCGAATTTTTCACTGCCGGCCAACCGCTGCTGTGCTCCTGTGTGCCAGACGCCACTGAGTGCGGTGAGCATATTCGGTGATCCCTGCACCGCTGTACGTTGCATGTGGTGCTTCACCGAACGAATTCCGCCCAGCTCCTCACCGCCGCCAGCGCGCCCTGGGCCACCGTGAACAAGGTGTGGCACCGGCGAACCGTGCCCCGTAGTTGAGCGTGCTGTTTCGCGATTAAGAATGTGGACGCGGCCGTGATGGGCGGCGATACCCAAAGTTAGTTCACGCACCGTTTCTGCATCATTACTACACACGGTGGCGACCAAGGAGCCCGCACCCATGGCCGCCAATTCGATGGCTTCTTCGAGGTTTTCGTAGCCGATGACCGAACTCACTGGCCCGAAAGCTTCGCGCGAATGTACCAATGGATTACGCGCATCATTCCAGCGAAGCACCACGGGTGACATGAACGCCCCCGATTCAGCGACAGCATCCTTTTCCGGGGCAACTCGCACAGCAGGTACGTCCAGTCGTCCATAGCCCAGTTCGCCGCCAGCAGCCAACATGTCTTCAACAGCGGCACGCACATCGGCCAGTTGCTCAAGTGAGGCCAAGGCTCCCATTGTCACGCCATCCACGCGCGGATCACCGATGACTACACGGTCTTCGATACGTTGACCGATAGCATTAATTACCGGATCCACCAGGTGTGAGGGAACGATGTTGCGGCGAATCGCCGTGCACTTTTGACCGGCCTTGCTGGTCATTTCGGTGACAACAGTTTTGACGAAAGCGTCGAATTCTGCGCTTCCTTCTTCAGCGTCTGGACCGAGAATGGCCGCGTTGAGCGAATCCGTTTCGGCCGCAAAACGCACAGCACCGTCAATGACATTTGGATGGGACTTCAGTTTGTTCGCCGTCGCGGCCGATCCGGTAAAGGCAAACATGTCCCGGTAATCCAGGTGGTCCATGATGTCGCGAGCAGGTCCCGAGAGAAGCTGTAGGGATCCTTCGGGCAGAATGCCAGAGTCCAACATGATTCGCACCGCAGCCTCGGTGAGATAACCGGTAGGGGTTGCTGGCTTGACGATCGTTGGAACGCCGGCAATAAAGGCGGGGGCAAACTTTTCCAGCATGCCCCACACCGGGAAATTAAAGGCATTCACCTGTACTACGACACCGCTCATTGCGGTGTAAATGTGCGTTCCGATAAAAGAGCCATCTTTGCTCAGCGGCTCGGTAGGACCATCAAGAATGACATTGTTATTAGGCAGCTCTCTGCGTCCTTTGGAAGAGAAAGTAAAGAGCACCCCAATACCGCCATCGATGTCGACCATGGAGTCAGTTTTGGTAGCACCGGTCTTGAAGGAGACCTCGTAAAGGTCCTTCCGTCGCTCATTGAGATACAGCGCTAGTTCTTTGAGCTTAAGTGCCCTCTCATGCAAGGTGAGCTTAGCTAGCTCACGGTGCCCGGTACCGCGCCCATAGGCAACAGCTGAGGCGACATCAAGCTTCTGATTGGTTACCGATGCAAGCACCTCTCCGGTGTTGGCATCACGAACTTCGGTGCCTTCAGCAGATTCGGGAGTCCACCATTGGCCAGCGATAAAGCTGGGTACCGCGCTAATCTGTTTTGTCGACATTGACAGAATTCCTTCCTGAACGGTCGGTCAGTATTAATATCAACCATAGCAGGAAGACAGTGATCTGTGACACCATCAGCTCGGTACACTCAACTAGAGTTTTGAGCCAAATCACGCACGCGTTCGATCACCTTCGGGTCCATACCTTGACGCTCCAAATACGCCTGCGTCGATCCCATCCAAGCGCAGAATTCGCGCAGCGCTTGTGCCCGTTCGTCAATAATGCCTTGCAGTTCCCGAGCTTCGTGAAAGCGCTCATAGGGATGCTTACGAGGTGAGACTCGGTGCCACTCATTGATGCCACGCACCGCTAGTTCGTCATGTCTCAGAATCTGGTCGCCACAACCGGCTAGGTCTAGTAAAAGTGTGGCAACCAGCCCCGAGCGGTCCCTACCTGCCGAGCAATGAATCACCGTAGATCCGTGCGAGTTTGCCAAATTTTCGAACACGGCTCGAAGTTGATCACCGAACTCCTCACAGACCAACTGATACATGTTCGTATGGTTCATATAGGGCACGGCAACAGCCTCAAAGCGTTCATTGCCCGAAGTTTCTAGCGGAAGGTTCACCATTTCAATTTGGGCCAAACTCGCCGCGGGGACAGCTGGATCATGTTCACGCCGCTGGATCTCTGCGGGATTACGCAAGTCGACAACTTTGCGTACCCCATCTTCATGCATCTGTTGCCAGCCAAGCGCACTCACCCACTCATGTCGGCCCATGCGATAAAAGTTTCCGCAAATTTCTCGGGCATTCACCGCCCCTTGCCACGACAGGTCTCCTACTTGCTTGCGATAGTTCAGACGCTGGCTCATGTTCCCATTGCAACATATTGATCCCCTGTTGTAGAGTTCTAGTCATTGACAAAAGTCAATCAGTCTATCGAAGGAGGGGTAACGATGATTGTTTACCGCCGTTCCCAGTCATTTATCTCTTTTTCTAAGGACTCCACCCAATGCATTTTCCTGAGGGAGAATCTTCTACCAGCGCGCAGCTGACACGTTCAGCCAGCACTGATTCCGAAACACAACTCAAGTTCCGCAAGCACAAACCGGTCTGGAATGAATCGCACACCGATGAACCTCCGGCTGGCCAGCGCTTCTCCACCTGGCCCTTCGTTGAGAAGGGTTTACGTGGACCACGCCCCTATCCTTTGTGGCTGATTGAAGATGCCGGGGCAATCGATACCGAATTAGGCATCCTCAAAACGGGCAAGGAAGGCGACGTCTTCTTGCTGGAACGAGCCATCGGGCAGCGGCAGAGCCTACTGGCAGCCAAACGCTACCGCAGTCGCGACCACCTGCAGTTCAGTCGTTCACAGGCCTACAGCGATGGTCGTTCTGCACGCCGTTCTCGTGACAATCGAGCAATCCGCAACAACTCGGCCTACGGGCGAGACATCGCTGCCTTGCAATGGGCCAACGCCGAGTGGACATATTTGTTGCGCTGTTACGAAGCAGGCATCCCGGTACCTTATCCGGTGCAGATTGACGGTACCGAAATCCTGATGGAATTCATTGCCGACCCAGATGATCAATTTGCGGCCGCACCCCGGCTGCAACAGCTTTCTCGTTTTGACCCACGCCTACCGTCCCTGTGGGATCAGCTAGTTGATGCCTTGGAAAAGTTTGCGCAACTAGGAGTGGCACACGGCGACTTATCGGCCTACAATCTTTTGGTCTCCGGCGAGCGCTTAGTGGTCATCGATGTTCCACAGTGCGTGGATTTGGCAGGCAACCCCAACGGCATGGACTTCTTGCATCGCGACTGTGTGAATCTGTGCGAATGGTTCGCCTCCAAGGGCTTGGAGCATGATCCTGATGAGCTATTTGCCTCGCTTCTGGGGCATCTGTTTTAGCAGAGAATAAGATTTCAGTCCCGTCGATCTCCAGCGATCGACGGGACTGAAATTTTTGGGTTCAGCTGCTCAGGGTTTACCAGCTATAGAAGCCTTGGCCACTTTTTCGTCCCAGTTTGCCTTCGGCTACCAGGTCTTTGAGGATCTGTGGCGGGGCAAAACGCTCCCCTAAGGTCTCGTGTAGGTACTGGGCAATTCCAAGTCGTACATCTAGTCCAACAATGTCGGTAGTCTTTAGCGGTCCGGTTGGATGTTTGTAACCCAGCACCATAGCGTTATCGATATCTTCTGCACTGGCCACGCCTTCTTCCACCATGCGCATAGCTTCTAGGGCGATAGCTACCCCGAGCCGTGAGGAGGCAAAACCCGGAGCGTCATTGACCACCACTGCAGTCTTGCTCAGCGCTTGAACCCAGCCACGCGAAGCCTCGATCAACGCCTTGTCCGTCTGCTCACCAATGACTACCTCGATCAAAGTTGAGGCAGGAACTGGATTGAAGAAGTGCAGCCCGAGGAACTTCTCTGGTCGGCTAAGCTCTTTGGCCAGCCCGCTGACGGACAGGGAGGAAGTATTCGATGCTAGGACGGCCTGCGTATCGAGTACTCTTTCCACTGCCTGCAATGAGGCGACTTTTAATTCCCAAATTTCGGGAACCGCTTCAATAACGAGTCCTGTTTCGGAGAACTGCTCATAGTCCGTGCTGACGCTAAAACGCTGCATCAGTTCATTCTTGGATTCACTGACTACGGCGCGCTCAATGGATTTGTCCACTGACTGCGATACTCGTTCGAAGGCTGCTTGCGCGGATGCCTCGTCGCGTTCCACGACGACAACGCTGCTGCCACTAATGAGCAGTGCGTGAGCAATGCCAGCTCCCATTCGACCGCCGCCAAGCACTCCGCTACGTTGCGGTAAGTCGCCGGTGAGAATCATGCTGTTTTCTGCGTTCATTCTTACTTCTTCTTTCGATCAAGAAATGCCTGCATGCGATCAAACTTGGCTTGGGATTCAAAGAGCATTCCTTGTGCCAAGGTATCGATAACCGGGTGTGCCTGGCGCGGGGTGTGGAACACCGACTTGGTGATGCGGACTGCCAATGGATCTTGGGCTGCGATTCGATCAGCCAACGCTTGCGCCGCGGTGTCCAACTCAGCGGCATCATGTAATTCGGTGATCAATCCAGCGTCCAAGCACTGCTGTCCGGTGAGCACTTTACCGGCCATGAGTATTTCCTTAGCCAGCGGTTCGCCCACGAGTTCCTTGAGCCGCCAGGTCGCACCGGCCGCAGCGATAATCCCTAGGTTGGTCTCTGGATTACCCATACGAAGCTCCGGTGTGCCGATTCGGAAGTCGGCTGCATAGGCCAATTCAGCTCCGCCGCCTAGGGCAAAGCCATCCAAGGCGGCAATAACCGGCATGGGGAGCTTGGCGATACGCTCAAAGATCCCTGAATTGATTCCAGCCAACGCGTCATCACGTCGCCGTTCGCGTAATTGGGAGATATCAGCCCCGGAGGCGAAAATCCCTTTGACACCTTTCGGATGTTCATCGGTAGGTGCTTGGCCCGGTGTGCCAGCCAGGATCAGGATCTTTGGGTTACGCTCCAAATATGAGCACACCGCGTGTAGTTCATCGACCATCGCCTGATCAATGGCATTACGTACCTCTGGCCGGTGCAGGCGAACCCAAATCCGGTCCGTGCTTTCATCCACCAGTAGGGTTTCGAAATGCTCGCTGATATTTTCCACGCTTAGGCCCCTTCCAAGAGAATGGCCGAGCCCTGACCAACACCCACACACATGGTGGCCACACCAAATTTGCGGCTAGGCGAAGTCAGTTCACGTTCCATGCGGCCTAGCAAGGAGATCACGATGCGTGAGCCACTAGATCCCAGTGGATGACCCAGCGCGATAGCCCCTCCATCACGGTTGACGATCTGCGGGTCTACCGCCAGTTCACGGATGCTGGCCAAGGATTGGCTGGCGAAGGCTTCATTGATTTCCATGGCGCCGATCTGCCCGATGTTCAGCCCCGCACGATCCAATACCTTACGGGTGGAGGAGACCGGACCCATGCCCATGATTTCGGGTTCTAGGCCGGTGGCCTGTCCATCGATGATGCGAGCACGTGGTGTCAGGCCAAACTTCTTGATGGCGCGTTCCGAAACTACAAGGATGGCTGAGGCCCCGTCATTGAGCGAGGAGGCATTACCCGCGGTAACAACACTGCCTGACTTGACCACTGGGCGTAGCCCAGAGAGCACGTCCATGCTGGTTCCCGGGCGTGGGCCTTCGTCGGTGTCCACGATAGTTTCACCCTTGCGGTGCTTGACGGTCACCGGAACGATTTCGTCAACAAAGTTCCCTGCTTGGATGGCAGCGATAGCCTTCTGGTGAGACTGCACAGCAAACTGGTCGCAGTCTTCACGGCTGACGCCATATACCCGAGCGACTTCTTCAGCCGTTTCAGGCATGGAATAGGTAGCTTTGCCCTCACGGGACAGTTCGCCGGAGAGGAACTGCGGATTGGTGAAACGCCAGCCAATCGAGGTGTCAAACACCGTGCCCGGTTTAGCAAAGGCCTTATCCGGCTTTTCCATTACCCATGGTGCTCGCGACATAGATTCGACTCCGCCGGCGATCACAACGTCTGCTGCACCAGCTTTAATCATGTGGCTGGCCATGGTGATGGCGCTCATTCCCGAGGCGCACAAGCGATTGACGGTAATGCCCGGAATGCTCACCGGCAGACCTGCCAGCAGTGCTGCCATGCGCGCCACGTTGCGGTTTTCTTCCCCGGCACCGTTGGCATTGCCCAGGATGACTTCATCGATAGCCGCCGGGTCAATTCCCGAATCCTCAACCAGCTTTTTGATGGTCAGGGCCGCCAGATCATCTGGACGTACCGCGCTGAGTGCTCCACCGTATCGACCCACGGGTGTGCGAGTTCCGCCAACGAGAAATGCCTCGGTCATCTTCTTGCTCCTTGCGCCAAAGTACTAAGTGATCCTCAACACCTAAACTTACCGACCATTCGTTCAATAATAAAGTCATAGGCTTCGAAGATTTCAGATTCTTAGAGATCCGTACCAAACCGACTAGCATTCATAGGGTGAGTAGCCTGAATAATTCCGCATTGCCCCCGAAGGTTTCCGATGTCTTTGACCCAACGCGTTGGCGCGTGGTTGAAGGCTTTGATTTCACCGACGTCACCTACCACCGACAGGTAGAACGCGATGAACAAGGCGCGATCGTGCGCGACCTTCCTACGGTGCGCATTGCCTTTGACCGCCCAGAGGTACGCAATGCCTTCCGTCCGCACACCGTAGACGAGCTCTACCGTGCGATGGACCATGCCCGAATGACCAGCGACGTCGCCACCGTGATCCTCACCGGAAATGGCCCATCGCCCAAGGACGGCGGACACGCCTTCTGCTCGGGTGGCGACCAGCGAATCCGTGGCCGCGACGGCTACCGCTACGCCGAGGGCGAGACTCGCGAATCGATTGATCCGGCCCGCGCCGGGCGCCTACACATCTTGGAAGTTCAGCGCCTGATGCGCACCATGCCCAAGGTGGTGCTCTGCGTAGTCAACGGGTGGGCTGCCGGAGGCGGACACTCCCTGCATGTGGTTTCCGACCTGACCATCGCCTCCAAGGAAAACGGTAAATTCAAGCAGACCGACGCTACCGTCGGCTCCTTTGATGCCGGATACGGTTCAGCGCTCTTGGCCCGCCAGGTAGGTCAAAAGACCGCCCGTGAGATCTTCTTCCTCGCCCGCGAATACTCTGCCGATGACATGGTCCGCATGGGCGCTGTCAACGAGTCTGTAGAGCACGAACGCCTCGAAGAAGTTGCCTTGGAATACGCAGCAGACATTGCACGCCAGTCTCCGCAAGCCATTCGAATGCTCAAATTTGCTTTCAACTTGGCCGATGATGGGTTGGCAGGCCAGCAAGTCTTCGCAGGTGAGGCGACCCGCATGGCCTACATGACCGATGAGGCTGTCGAAGGACGTGACGCCTTCTTGGGTAAGCGGGATCCTGACTGGTCCAACTACCCTTACTACTTCTAATCACCGGCACCAGCCCAAGGAATTTCATGGACGCACAACTTCAGGAACTTCTCGCCGCTCTGGCCAATGCTGCTAACGATGAAGGTCCAGCAGTAGAAGTCATCATCGATGAGAACAACAGCAACGGCTGGCGTATCACGTACCTGAACGATCAGGACCTGCCCGGCTTCGAGCAACCAATGGTTGTTGTGCGCACCTCGGGGTCCACCGGACGCGCTAAGCGTACTGTCCTGAGCGTTGAGGCACTGGCTTCCAGCGCTCAGGCGACGGCCGAGTACCTAGGGTTTGAAGGACAGTGGCTGTTAGCGTTGCCGGTGCATTATGTCGCAGGACTGAGCGTGCTGACTCGTTCGCTCTTCGCTGGCACCAAGCCGGTGGCCATGGATCTTACCGGGAGTTTTTCTGCCACCGCATTCACCCAAGCTGCCGAGCAGATGGTTGAAAAACATCGCTTGACCTCGTTGGTCCCCACCCAGCTAGCCCGCCTACTTGATGACGCTGATCCAGCCACTCTCAACGCGCTGAAACGCTTTGACGCGATTCTGCTGGGAGGCGCCCGAGCCAGCAAAGACTTGCTGGCCAATGCTCGTCACCATGGGCTGAAAATTTTCCAAACCTACGGCTCTTCGGAAACCTCCGGCGGGCTGGTGTACAACGGAACGGCTTTGCCAGGGGTGCACTTAGCGGAACACGACTCACGCATTTGGGTCTCGGGCCCGATGCTCTCGGACGGTTACCTCGACTCCCCCGAAGCCACCGCGGAACATTTTGTTCACCACGATTCTCGACGCTGGTACGTTACCGACGATCTAGGAACGGTAACAGGTCATCGCCTGAGCATCATTGGCCGGGTGGATGACGTGATCAATTCAGGTGGCATCAAACTTTCGGCCTCAAAAATCGACGGGATACTTGAAGAATTCTTCACCCAGACCCTGGTGCTCTCCGTCCCAGATTCACAGTGGGGTCAAAGCGTTGGGTTCGCCTATTCTGGCCCTACCCGGACCGAGGACGCATTTGAAGCGGTCCGTCGAACTTTGGGCAAAGAAGCGGTGCCGAAACATGTTCGTCACTACCCCAACGGGCTTCCACAGCTGCCTAACGGCAAGTTCGACCGCCAACTGATTATCAGTGAACTTAGCTTGCGAGACTAGCTCGATTCGCCTTGCCCGACGATTCGCGGGAAACTAAAGGGTACGAGTTTTTCTTTTGCCCTGAAAGGACTGAAAGTGGCCACACTTTCCCAATGGGTCTCCGGTGCACGTTTGCGCACCTTGCCTATCGTCATCGCTCCCGTAGTCATTGGCACCGCTGCCGCGGTGGGCGAAACCGGAACCCTTCACTGGGTCCGTTTTGTTTTGGCGTTGATCGTCGGTTTGCTACTGCAGGTTGGCGTGAACTACTCCAACGATTACTCCGACGGAATCCGCGGCACCGATGACGATCGTGTTGGTCCTTTGCGCCTGACAGGCTCAAAACTCACTGCACCAAAAAACGTCCGCAACGTCGCCTTTGCCTGCTTCGCTCTGGCAGCAATCGCCGGTCTGACCTTGGTAGTCGTCTCCGCTTCATGGCCGTTGTTGCTTGTTGGCGTGGCAGCAATTTTCGCGGCCTGGGGCTACACGGGCGGTAAGAACCCGTACGGCTATCGCGGACTGGGTGATATCTATGTCTTCATCTTCTTCGGCCTGGTCGCCACCCTAGGTACTACCTTCACGCAGATCAATGAACTGACGCTCGCTTCAGTCCTTGGTGCCATTGGTACAGGCCTCATTGGCTGTGCGTTGCTTATGGCCAATAACGTGCGTGATATCCCTACCGACAAAGAGGTTGGCAAGATTACTCTGGCCGTGCGTCTCGGAGAGCACAATGCCCGCCTGAGCTACGTCTTGATGTTGGCTGTGGCGATCCTGCTACCGCTACTAGCTACCGGAACCTTCCCATGGTTATGGTTGGTCCTGCTAACTTTCGTTCCCGCCATCGCCCCATCGTTGTTGATGTTGCGAGAGCACGAGCTTCCAAAACTCGTCAAGGTCTTGAAGCAAACGGGCATCTTGAATATGGTTTACGCGGTACTCTTCGCGTTGGCCATCGTGCTTCAAGTTTGGTTCTAATACCTCGCCTGACAGCACGGTAGTTTCATACAAAAGAAAGCCTTGGCGGATCATTCCTTTCAGGAAAGACCAGCCAAGGCTTTGTTGTTGCCCAGAAAGATCTGGGAAAGTTATTCAGCGCTCCGGTGATTTTGACGTTGCGCTTCATCAAAATTGTCTTCCACAGCCTCATCGTCCAGCTGCTTTTTAGTCTTGCTAGCCGAAGTCTTAGCGAAAGCTTTACGCACGTCCTCGTTCGCTTGTAGGCGAAGTTTGTTGAAGAACAGGTACGCCACGGCGAAGGCAAAAATCAGACCGATGATTCCAGAAACGAAGATTGGCCAGTTCAGACCCCACCAGAGGCCTAGAAATACTGCGCAGAAAATGCCCAGGCGAAGAACTGTATATTTCAAAAACTGCATAGTTCTAATTCTACCGGTGAACCTGTGAACTCGATTATCACTAGAATGGATTCATGGTTCGCTTCATAATATTCGCAGCAGTCGTTTCGGTCGCACTCATGATCTATACCTTGATCGAATGCAGCCGCGCAGAGAAGCACCAAGTGCGCTCTTTGCCGAAGTCGGCTTGGGTCGTGGTGATTATCCTCTTACCACTGATCGGCGCAGTATTGTGGTTCGTTTTGGGACGCCCACAAAGCTCAACCTCCCAGAGCACCGGGCAGCAAAAAGCCCCCGACGACGATGAAGACTTTTTGCGTCAGCTCGAAGTCTGGCGACGTCAGCAACAACGTGAAACCGATGCCAAAGCTCGTGAGCAAGAACTCAAAGATCAGGCCAAGAAGAAGCCGGACGCTGACGACACCGACAGCGATACCCCAGATACCAAGGCTTAGAAGCCACCAGCGCCCCTAGAACCTCCGAAAACTTCCAGCCCCGTTTTCTCCCACAAAGAACCCGCCAAACGGCCAGTTACGGGAAACCGGGGCTTTTTTCGTACCTGCGCTGTTGCTGGTCCGAAACTATGCCCAACAGAAAAGCAGCGTGCGATACCCAATCGGGGGTACCGCACGCTGCTTTATGAAGTGAACTAGTTGCTTATACTCCCGCGTAGGAGTGCAGACCGTTGAAGAAAATGTTCACGATGGTGAAATTGAAGACTACACAGAGGAAGCCGATGATCGACAGCCATGCTGAGCGCGGGCCAGTCCAGCCACCGGTGGCTCGGGCGTGCAGGTAACCTGCGTAAACAACCCAGATCACGAATGACCAGACTTCCTTAGGATCCCAGCCCCAGTAGCGTCCCCAGGCAGCTTCAGCCCAGATCGCGCCGGCAATTACGGTGAAGGTCCACATCACGAAGGCGATGGTGTTGATACGGTAAGCAAAGTTTTCTAGGGCACCTGCTCCAGGAACCACGCGCATAAACGGCAGCTTGTCGCTCAAGCCCTCAGCCAGACGGTTCATCCGCGAATGCTGCAGCAACTGCAAGACGTTCATTGCAAAGCTGATGGCAAAGAGCGAAGAAGCCAGCACCGCGATAGAAACGTGAATGATGATCCAAGGAGACTGCAGGGCAGGAACCAGGTGACCTACGGGAGTTGGGAAACCAATGGTTGCTGCACACAGCATCAAGGTCACCAGACCGGAGATGAATGAGCCCATGAAGCGCAGGTCCTTGATGATCAATACGATCAGGTAGACCAGAGCGACCAGGAAAGCGCCGGTAGTCAAGAACTCATACATATTGCCCCACGGCACACGGTGTGCCGCCAGTGCGCGGGAGACCACACCGAAACCATGCAGGGCAGCTGCCATCCACATCAGGATCACGGCAACTCGCGCCATCGGACGCTTTGCCGAGAAGCTCGTGTAGGTCATCTTGTCGGTGACGATCTCTTCACTGATGTTATCGGCTCGGCCGGCCTCGCCACGGCGTTTGCGGTTGCCGCCTGCGACAGCGGCACCGGTTCCAACAAGCATTTCTTCGTCGCGCTTGAGCGCAGCGGAATCCATCTCAGAAATGGATTTGTTGGTCTTGGCCAAGTCGAGAGCGAAGATGACGAAGACAACACCATAGACCATGGCTGCCAGCAGCATGAACAGCTGGCTGTATTCACCCAGCGATTCATTGATTGGTGCTAATGCCCCAGCGTTACCCATTTACTGCTCCTTGGTTCTGCTCTTCGCTGGCCAATGGCCAAGCCTTGTCAAAGATTTTTTGTAGTTCGCCAGCTTCGCGTTCAAGTCGTGGATCTTCGCCACGGGCCAACAGCGCATATTCGATACTACGCTTGCCGTCTTCATGCTTCAGCTTGACCCAAACACGACGACGCGGGGTAAAGAGCGAAATCGCCAATCCAATCAGCGCCAATGCGGCAAAGATACCGATCGGAAGCTTGCCCGGGTCGTAGTTTACGTCCAGGGCTACGTAACGCTTGAGATCGTCAAAGGTGATGCTTCCCTTGCCATCCGGTAGCTGATAGGTCTGGCCTGCTTCGAGGCGAATACCCCCGGCATCCAGATCGCGACTGTTCAGTGCCTTCATCTTTGCGGTATCCAAGACAAATACGTTTTGTGATTCGCCGTTGTCCAGACCCAAGTCGCCGTAGAACGAGTTCAGGTGAAGCTGCGGGTTGATCGCGTTAGGGTCACCGGAAATGCCAAAACCGTTTTCGTCCACCAGCGCGGTCGGTAGCAAGAAGCCTTGGAAGCCTAGTTGATCAGGCTTGGCATCAGGGACCTTCAGAACAAAGATGGAGGTGAAAACCGAGTCCTGCGGAATCGAAGCGACCGGTCCAGAATAGGAAACCTTGCCATTGCCATCTCGCACGGTGATCACCGGTGCATAGCCATTACCTACCAGGTAAACATCCGCCCCGTTGATTCGTAGTGGATGGTTCACCTTCAATTCCTGTTTCACGGGATCTGACTGTGCGGTCTTGCGAACCTGCACGTGAGCCGTGAAATCTAGTGGTTGGCCGAAGTGCGATTCTGATTCACGATCAAAAACAATGTCGAACTTATCCAGCTTCACCGAATAGCCAGGCAGCTTATCAGCGTCAAAGGCAGTACCCGGAGTGAAGGAATCATAGGCGACCAACGAGTTCACGAAGGTCTCTCCCTCAACCACCACGCGCTGACCGGTGTAACCGAAGGCCCCACCCACTGCGGCCGAAACCAACACACCAATCAATGAAATGTGGAAGACAAGATTACCGATTTCGCGGAAGTAGCCACGTTCTGCTGCTACGGAGCGTCCGGTAGCATCGTCGCGTCGTTCAACGCGGTAGCCACGCTTCTTCAGAATCTTGCACGAGTCTTCGATGATCTGATCATCATCCGGAGTATCGGATTCGCCTTCGAGAATCTCGTGCGAAGCGTACTGCGGCAGGCGATCCAGACGCGCTGGGGTACGTGGAGGCGGCGTGCGCAAAGCTTGAGCATGCTTCTTCACACGCGGAATGATGCAGCCAACCAACGATACGAACAGCAAAATGTAAATTGCTGAGAACCAGACCGAGGAATAGACGTCGAACATCTGGAAGCGGTCGAGCCACGGACCTGCCACTGGATGCTGATCCAGGTAGGCCACGACATTCTCCGGACCTGACGGGCGCTGCGGGAAAATCGACCCCGGCACAGCGGCCACCGCCAGCAACAGCAACAGGAATAGTGCTGTTGGCATCGAGGTGAGCTGAGTCCAGATCCAGCGCAGGGATCCTACGAACCCCAGGGCTGGAGCGTCTTGGATCTCTTTGGACTTCCGTTGTTTTTTCGCCATTAAATTGGCAACCTCACTTCATTGGCAAACCAGTTTTGCAGTTCCGATACCCACGTGCCCCACAGGCCGGTCACCATGACCAGGCCCAACACCATGAGCATGGCCCCGCCAAAGCGCATGATGAATACCTGATGTTTGCGGAAGAACGCTAGTGCTTGCATGCCGCGTTGCAGTCCCAAAGCAATCAGGATGAACGGCAGCCCCAGGCCTAGGCAATAGAACGCGGTGAGCACCGTGCCTCGTGCGACGTTGGCTCCGCTGCCGGTGGACATGATCAGCACGGCGCTCAGTGTTGGGCCGATGCACGGTGCCCAGCCCAGCCCGAAGGTCAGGCCCAAGATTGGTGCACCCCACAGTCCTGCAGGTGGTTTCTTGTGGATCTTGCGGTCGCGCTGCATCCAAGAGAAGCCACCCATGAAGACCACACCCATGAAGATGACTACAACGCCCAATAGCTGGGTGACCCAGGAGCCGTTAAACCTCAGCCATGCGGTGGCCTGGCTAAAGAGCACTCCGGCGGCGATAAAAACGACGGAGAAGCCCAAAACGAACAGCAGAATTCCAGCTACTACCCGTCCCCGACGGTGATCTTTCAAATCCGCTCCGGTCAACCCGGTGACATAGCCAAGGAAGCCCGGAACTAGTGGCAATACGCAGGGTGAAAGGAAGGACACCAGTCCCGCCAGTACCGCAACCGGTGAGGCCAGAAGTAACGACCCGTCAAGGACTATGTCGGCAAAAGGATTAGAGGTCAACGCCTAGCTCAACTTCTCAGTCAACGCGGTATTGATCAACGACTTCAAAGTGCTCGGATCAGCGGCACCAATCACGCGAGCGCGCACCCGTCCCTTACGGTCCAATACCAAAGTGGAAGGAACCGCCTGCAATGGCACGTACTTGGTCATCGCCAGTTGGATATCCCCTGAGGTGTCCTGAATCGACTCGTATGGAAGATCAAAGGTGCGCTCGAATGCCTTGGCGGCTTCTGCTTCATCACGCACGTTGACGCCAAGGAACTCCACCTTGTTGCCAAAGTGGTCTGCGAGCTTCTTCAAATCAGGCGCTTCAATACGGCATGGTGCACAGGCTGCGTACCAGAAGTTCAAGACGATCGGTTTGCCTTCCCACTGGCTGAAATCGATTTTCGTGCCGTGGTAGGTTTCTGCCTGGATCTGAACCGGTTCAGTGCGCTTGGCTACCTCATATTCTTGAACTGCTCCGTCGCCAGCGATGTAGTTTTTGCCATCACCATTATTGGCTTGAGCGGTCAAGGTATCTTCTTTGGCGCAAGCGGCCAACGGAACAATTGCGGCAGCAACCATCAACGAACGCAACATCGTGCGTCGGCTTAGATTCTTTGGGGTAGGCAAAGGACCAGTCATTTACTTATGCTCCAGGAATGTTTGCTGCGCCGGCCAGTAGCTCGGGGTTTGGTTCGGTGTATCGCACGGAGACTAGTTCGTCCCCCTCAAAATCAAAGCTGGTCACCGATGCCAAGGTGCACTCGCGTTGACGAGGATCATGCCACAACGGTTTGTTCTCGGCAGCCCTACGGGTCACCCAGATCGGCAGCTGATGGCTGACAATAATTATTTCGGCCCCTTCGCCATGCTCAGCCACCGCGGCCCGGCGATGATCATCCATGGCCTCACGCATGCGCGCGACTTGCTCCGCATAAGGCTCGCCCCAGGAGGGCTTTAGCGGATTGGTCAACAGTGGCCAGTACTTTGGCTGGCGCAAATGTTGGGCGACCTTAGATAGGCCTTGAAGTTTGTTTCCGGCTTCGATGACCCTGTCGTCGGTATGGATCGGCAAGTTCAATGCCTGGCTTGTTGGAGCGGCGGTTTGCTGAGCACGGATCAAGGGAGAGGCGACCAGACGTACTACCTTGGCTCCCTCGGCCTGACGCTGGGCGAAGAATTCGCCTGCCGCATCAGCCATGGTGAATCCCAGCTCGGAGAGCCCGTAACCGGGGATCCGTCCGTAGAGAATACGGTCAGGGTTGAAAACTTCCCCGTGGCGCAACAAATGGACGGTCGTTAAAGGCATGCTTCCAGTGTCTCAAATGTTCAGTGCAAATTAGGCATATTGTGTCCACCATCAACTATTCACAGCACACGCATGGGATTCCCATATAGAAAAACCATCCTTTCGGATGGGGTGTCTCACAAAGGCTAAGCATTAGTCTTAGATACAACGACCGTTCGACCCAAAGGATGATGATTCTTGAGTAACTACGATCCGAATCAACCGGGCCAACCCTACAATCCAGAATCTGGTGCGTCGGGAGCAAATCCCACACCATACGGCGAAAACCCTTACGCTCAGCAGCCTTCACCGTATGGAGAGAATCCTTATGGACAAGCGCCTGGGACTCAACAGGCGCCGTACGGTCAGGCTCCAGTAACTCCTGGCTACAACCAGTTCCCTAATCAGGGTGGCTACGCTGCGGTCCAGCCACCAGCAACTCGTCCAAAGACTTTGCAGATCGCGTTTATTATGATTCTGCTTTCCGGAATTGTTGGTGCCATCGCTAGCTACATGATGTCTACCTCCAATATGGTCGCCAACATGATGTCATCGCAGTGGGCAGCCGTGCAGCAAGAGTTGCAGACGCAGATGGAAGCTTCGCCCGAGATGGCCAATGATCCAACCCTGCAGCAAATGATGAACAGTCCTGAAGCGTTCATGGAACAAGCCAGCTCAATGATTACGGGCATTGCCGTGGTTGGCGCGATCATCTCGGTGATCTTGTACTTCCTGGTCGGTTTCTTTGTCGGACGAGGGGTCGGCGCGATGCGTATTATCGCGACAATTCTGGCAGTACTGTCGCTGTTCGGTATGTTCTCCACCGTGACCATGATTGGCATGTTCGGTGACTCTCAGGCTGGTGCCTTAAGCGCGGTCTACATCATCGGTGTATTGCTGGGCATCGCCGGCGTGGTCTTCGCTTGGCTTCGCCCATCTTCGGAATACATCGCTGCACGCCGCATGGCACGCCGCGCAGGTTACCGGTAAACACCAGTAATCACCGGAATCGGGGCAACGATAAAGGCGTTGTCGCTTCCGTCTTCACAGACTGAAGCGACAACGCCTTTTGCGTACCTGAAAGCGCACTAGCCCTGAACTGCGAGGTACGCCAGAATCTGTAGTTCTGTAGACAGATCAACGCGCCGAAGGTTCATTCCGGACGGTACCTTTAGCGGCTTTGGTGCGAACGACAACACTGATCTCACAGAGTTCTCTGCCAGCTCGTAGACGAGATCCTGAGCGGCTTCACCGGGCACAGCCAAGACCGCGATGTTGATTTCTTCCCGGCTGACCACCTGCGCCAGATCCGCGATGGCTTCGACTTTCAAGTTACCTACAGCTTCACCTATCAACCCCGGGTCAACATCCAAAATGGCTTTGACGTTGAACCCACGCGAAGTGAAACCGGCGTAGCCGCTCAGCGCACGGCCGAGGTTACCTGCACCGATGATTGCGACTTTCCAGTCTTGGTTCAGTCCCAGTGTCCGGCTGATGTGTTCGGCCAGTTCACGCACCACATAGCCCACTCCCCGAGTGCCGTAGGAGCCAAGCCACGACAGATCCTTGCGTAGGATCGCAGGGTTCACGCCCGCTTCTTTAGCCAGCACACCTGAACTGGTACGTTCGCGTCCTTGCGATTCCAGGGTGTTTAGTGCGCGCAGATATTGAGTCAAACGAGCCAAGGTGGCCTCAGGCAGGACACGGGCCTCTAGCTCAGACATCTTCTATTCCTGCACTTTCAAATGATCTAGGCGAGTACGGGCGCCTCGTCATGTTTAATACAACCGCTAGTTGGTCAGCAGACGCTCAAGCCGTTGGGGATCTATGGTCCAGAAATCTCGGACCTGCCCATCAATGAAGAGCACTGGAACTTCTTCGTTGTGCTTTGCCAGGAGCTCCGGGTTCTGGTCAATATCAACCTCAGTAAATTCCATCTTCAGCCGGCTCGTCACCTCGGACACCGTTGCCCGAGCGGCGTGGCAAAGATGGCAATCTTTTCGGACCAACAGCTGAACTTCATGCAAAGTACTCACGTATCTATAATCTCACGAGCCGTAACCACGCTTGAACTTTACGATGAAATAAACTGATTCAAATGTCTTCTTCAGAACTTGATTCCACGCAGCCAGCATCTGTGGCACCTGACACTGTCGCTGCCTTTTTTGATGTGGACAATACTTTGGTCCGTGGCGCTTCGCTCTACCTGCTGGCGCGCAAAATGCGTGAGCACAAATTCTTTCAGTTCCGTGAAATCATTTGGTTCGCGCTGAAGCAACTTCGTTTTGCTGCTCGTGGTGAGCATTTGGGTGATATTCATCAGATTCGTGATCGTGCGCTCATGATGGTTCGCGGAATTTCAGTGGCAGAGATTGAAGAAATCGGCAACGAGATTTACGACGAGTTCATCGAGCCCAAGCTCTGGGCCGGGACCGTCGCCATCGCTCGTCAGCACCTTCATGTTGGCAGAGAGGTATGGCTGGTGACTGCCACTCCCTTAGAAGTGGCGAATGTCATCTCGGATCGGCTCGGTCTTTCCGGTGCTTTGGGCACCGTGGTGGAAAGTCGGGACGGTTTATACACCGGCGCATTGGCCAGCCCAATTCTTCACGCGGCTGAAAAAGCTCAGGCTGTTCGGTCTCTGGCCAAGGCTCGCGGGATCTCCCTCTCACGCTCCTGGGCATACTCAGATTCTTATAACGACGTTCCGTTGTTGGAGGCAGTCGGTCACCCGGTGTGCATCAATCCCGATGCTCGGTTGCGTGCCTATGCCAAGCGTCGAGGCTGGCAGGTCTACGATTTCCGAACCGGTCAGCGAGCGGCAAAACTCAGCCTAAGAGCTGCTGGTGTCTTCGGTGCCTTGTGGGCGGCCAGACGCTCTATTCTGCGCCGTTCCGGCTCCTAGCGAGACTGAGAGTACTTCCACATAAAGCAATCGCCACCGTTTGCAGTTCAACTGCATATCGGTGGCGATGATTGCCTAACGGCAAAGTGCTCGAAGTAGATTTACTTCTTATTGCGACGCTGGTGGCGAGTCTTACGAAGCAATTTGCGGTGCTTCTTCTTGGACATACGCTTGCGGCGCTTCTTGATAACAGAGCCCATAATGGTTCCTCACAAACTAATAAATGCGTCAACCCAAAATAACTGCTTGCACCTAAGTGCAAGCACAGGGTTGACCGGACGTTAAACGTTCCTTAATAGATTACCCGCTTTTCGGTCATGCTCTGACCATCGTGCGGACTAACGACCGTAAGAACCGGTACCGTGCTGCGGATCGATAGCCGCGGCGCTTAGGTAGGATTCCACAGCGTTCTCTGGAACACGATAGGAGCGACCGAATTGAACGGCAGGCAAATCGCCGGCGTGAATCAGCCGATAAACCGTCATTTTGGAAACACGCATCATGTCAGCCACCTCGGCTACCGTCATGAAACGGGCTCCTGCAAAATTCTGTTTATCCGTCATGCGGGATAGTCTCCTGACGCTGATCTCTATTTCGTCGCGTTACTAGCGAAGGTGAACTTACACGACTTTGGATCAACATCGGCGATCAGGTTCACGTTCGCTTTGTCCTAGTCTAATCGCACTCAAGTAACTTTTGCATCACGAAACACTTTGGGTGTCTCCCGAATCAAAAATTTTGTTGTCAAAACGAGACAATCCGCGCGTCAGCTCCCGTTATTCATGGAGCCTGGCACGGATTGAAACGTAGCGATTGACTAGATGACCCCTTGGGCCAGCATGGCGTCAGCAACCTTAACGAAACCGGCGATGTTGGCGCCCGCAACGTAATTGCCTGGGGTGCCGTATTCGTCAGCTGTCGCTGCGCAACGGTCGTGTATACCCACCATAATCTCGGTCAACCGCTGTTCGGTGTGCTCGAAGCTCCAGGAGTCACGGCTAGCGTTCTGCTGCATTTCCAAGGCCGAGGTAGCAACGCCACCAGCATTGGCTGCCTTACCCGGACCAAAGAGAACTCCAGCCTCTTGGAAGAGCGAGGTCGCTTCAGCCGTGGTTGGCATGTTCGCACCCTCAGCCACCGCAATGATTCCGGCTTCCACCAGTTTCTTAGCAGCCTTGTCATCCAGCTCGTTTTGGGTTGCACATGGCAGTGCAACGGTTCCAGCAACATCCCACACACTGCCAGATTCAACGTAGTTGACTCGGTCGGTGCCACGACGTTGCGCGTACTCAGAGATTCGTCCGCGCTCTACTTCTTTAATCTGGCGCAACAGCTCAAGATCAATGCCGTCCTCATCAACGATGAAGCCTGCCGAGTCGGAAGCGGTCACGACCTTCGCGCCCAACGACTGAGCCTTTTCAATGGCGTGGATCGCGACATTGCCCGAGCCCGACACAAGAACGCGCTGGCCGTCAAAGGATTGCCCGCGGGTTTTGAGCATTTCTTGGGTGAAGATCACCGCACCGTAACCGGTGGCCTCTGGACGAACCAGCGATCCTCCCCAGCTCAAGCCCTTGCCGGTCAAGACACCTGACTCGTAACGGTTGGTGATGCGCTTGTACTGTCCAAAGAGGTAGCCGATTTCTCGGCCACCTACACCAATATCGCCGGCCGGCACATCGGTGTACTCACCAATGTGGCGGTAAAGCTCAGTCATGAAGGACTGGCAGAAGCGCATGACTTCACCGTTGGACTTGCCGCGTGGATCAAAGTCGGATCCTCCCTTACCGCCGCCGATAGGCATACCGGTCAGGGAATTCTTGAAGATCTGTTCAAACCCAAGGAACTTAACGATGCCCAAGTACACGGAAGGATGGAAACGCAGTCCGCCCTTGTATGGGCCCAACGCGGAGTTGAACTCGACACGGAAGCCACGATTGATTTGGACCCGGCCCTGGTCATCGACCCAAGGCACACGGAAGATGATCTGACGCTCAGGCTCGCACAGGCGTTGCAAAATAGCCGCTTCAGCGTATTCGGGATTTTTCACCGATACTGCTTCTAGGCTTTCAAATACTTCAGTGACCGCTTGGTGAAATTCTGCTTCGCCGGGGTTACGTCGGAAAACTTCATCGCGAATTGTCGCTAAGTGCGTATCCAAGTTTCTCTCCTCATCATGTGGGCCAGGAACATGCGCACTAGGAAACTCACACTAGGCGCCACTAACCCACTGTCGAGAATGTCACGGAGAACACACCGGGATAAAATTCTGCGTTAAAAATCAGAAACACCGTCGTAACGTGAAGTACCGCGAGATCAATTAGCGGCGACGGCCAAAGCGGGGAAGTCTCTCCAAGAATTCTTGAGCACGCCCAGTTACTTGTTCTAGGCCACGGCCCACGCTTCGACCGATTTGTTGCGCAGTCGGATTGGCATTCATCGCCATCTCGGAACCTGCTTCCGGCTCCTGAAGATCATGTTGTTCTTCGAGCTCTTGTTCAGGTAGCAAATCTGCGCACCAACCGACAAGCTGTTCCAAGGCAGCGGTGTCAATGCTGTAGATACGGCGCTGCCCGGCAGCAGCCATACTCACCAATTGCGCCTCACGTAAGACTTTGAGGTGCTTAGATACCGTGGGCTGGGAAATTTCCAGCTCAGTCACCAAGGCGCCTACCGCTTTCGGTTCGCTTTTGAGAGCTTCAATTATTTTGCGTCGGGTTGGTTCTGCCAAAGCCGAAAATACTTCATCAATTGCCACACACATAACCCTAACGGCATATGACCTTCACACCATTGATTTCACGTGCTTATCGTTAGTGAAGTTCGCGGCTACGGATGTATCGGGCGCCCCGCCACGTCTAATCGAACCACGGGTCGAGGCCAAAGAGCGGGAAAACTTCCTTGCGCGTAGCGATCACGGTGCGGTCAATCGGATCAGCTGGGTCATAACCAACTTCCCAGTTGCGCCACCACAGCTGTGCGTCATCACCCATCAAGTACGGGGTGGCACGGCCGTAACGCTCTAGGACATATCGTCGGAAAGTCTCCGGGACATATGTTCGCAACGGCACAGGCTTTCCCGCCACAATCGCGGTCAGGTGCGTCCAGGTCCGCGGTACCACGGCATGGACGTTGTAACCTCCGCCACCGGTAGCTAACCAGCGTCCCTCACAAACCTCATCCGCCAACTGGGAAATATCCAAGGCAACTTGACGCTGGGCATCAACCGAAAGCTTGAGGTTGGTCATGTCATCATCTCGGTGTGCATCGCAGCCGTGCTGAGAAACGATGATTTCTGGCTTGAACGCATGAACCAGCTGAGGCACGATCGCGTGGAAGGCTCTCATCCATCCCGAGTCCCCCGTCATCGCCGGTAGTGCCACGTTCACTGCGCTACCCTCGGCTTTTTTGCCTCCAATGTCGTTGGCAAATCCGGTTCCAGGAAATAACGAGAGCCCGGATTCGTGGATCGAGATAGTCAATACCCGCTCGTCATCCCAAAAAATCGACTCGGTGCCATCCCCGTGGTGTGCATCAACATCGATGTACACCACCCGTTGCGCTCCTTGATCGAGCATGCGTTGGATCGCGGCCGCCGCGTCATTGTAAATACAGAAGCCACTAGCTTTATTTCGTGCCGCATGGTGCATCCCGCCAGCGAAGTTGACCGCCCGCACCACGTCTTGGTCCATGATGGCCTGTGCAGCGATAACGGAGCCACCAACAATCCGTGCCGATGCATCATGCATCCCGGCGAAGACAGGATCATCTTCGGTCCCCAACCCAAACTCTACAGCTATCAGGCTCGGGTCCTCGCTCACGCGACGCACTTGATCGATGTAAGCCTGGTCGTGCACTGTCTGCACTAACTCGTCGCTGGCAATTTCTGGTGCATGAATCTGGATGTTCTCTTCGCTAAGAACTTCAAGTTCTTGACTCAAACGGTACGTCAGCTCAAGGCGCGAAGGGTGCATTGGGTGCCAGTCACTGAATTTATACTTCAGATACTGTTCATCCCACATGAGCATGGTTGGGCGCGGAGCTTGTTGCGGATCTAACACTTTTTCAGGCTACCGGATGGTGATCCAACTCATGTATATATGGCGTATTTGCCAAGCTAGCGATTCTTTAGGTCGAGTAGACAAGCGTTTAGCGCTCAGAACGCGTAAATTACTAGGAGGACTTCAACTTCCGCACTCTTATTCCACCGGTCCAGAAGAAACGGCGAGTTATTGATGAGCATTGGCAGTGAGCTGGGCCCCCACGCCCGGGCAGCCGAATTGCGTGAAAGGCGTCGCAAGAAACGATTACAGTTTCGAACGCGCATCGCCGACATCACCGTCCGCTCCCCTGCGCGTCTAACGCTCAGCGTCTTCCTCTTGGCGATCGCACTTTTTACCTCATTGCTTGCTGCCCCATTCTCTTCCGCGAGCGGCGAAATTACGCCTTTGCATGATGCCTTGTTCACTGCCGTATCAGCGGTCTGCGTCACCGGCTTGACCACTGTTTCTACCGCCGTACACTGGTCTTTTACCGGTCAGCTCATCATGCTCATCGCTTCCTTCATGGGCGGCTTGGGCATTCTGACGTTGGCCTCGATCATGTCCTTGGCGGTTTCCCGCAAACTGGGCGTGCGAGCCAAATTGATGGCTCAGCAGTCCATGGACAGCTCCGGCGCCTCGGCCTTAGGTGAAATCAGTTCGCTGTTGCGCATCGTGATCACCACAGCAATCGGCCTTCAGGCACTGATTGCACTATTTTTGATCCCCCGCTTCTTCATCTTGGGTGAAAGCTTCTTGTCTTCCATCTGGCACGGGATCTTCTACGCCGTTTCGGCCTTCAACAACGCCGGCTTCACTCCGCACTCTGATGGTTTAGTGCCGTATGAAACCGACCTGTGGATTTTGATTCCTTTGATGGTCGGCGTTTACGCCGGATCATTGGGCTTCCCAGTGATCATGGTGTTGCTGGCGCATAAGTTCAACGTCAGAAAATGGAACCTCCACACGAAGCTGACCATGCTGGTCACCACATTGCTACTCTTTGCTGGTGCACTATTGTGGTTAGTTTTTGAGTGGTCCAACCCGCGCACCTTAGGCGAAATGTCCGTCGGCGATAAGGTCATCCATGCGCTCTTTGCTTCAACAATGACTCGATCCGGCGGCTTCAACTTGGTGGATCAAAATGACATCCACCAGGTAACCGTTTTGCTCACCGATGCCTTGATGTTCGCCGGTGGTGGCTCAGCGTCCACAGCCGGCGGTATTAAGGTCACCACTATTGCTGTCATGTTCTTGGCCATTATGGCCGAAGTCCGAGGCGATACGGAGGTGACGGCCTTTGGTCGTCAAATCCCGCAAGGAACCATGCGCGTTGCGATCTCCGTGGTCGCCATGGGTGGTTCGTTGGTTATGGTGGCCACAGGCGTCTTGGTAAGCATCGATGAGTCGGTCGGCATCTCGCGTGCCCTGTTCGAATCGATCTCTGCTTTCGCCACCGTTGGCCTGAGTACCGGCGTGTCCCAAGAGATGCCGCCGGCCGGTAAATATGTACTGAGTATCCTGATGTTTGCCGGACGAATCGGCAGTATTACCCTGGCCAGCGCACTGACCATGCGTCACCGTAATTCCCTGTTCAGACTTCCAGAAGAGAGGCCGCTCATTGGCTGATAAGAATATTGACCACAATGCCCCCGTATTGGTGATCGGTCTGGGACGATTTGGCGCCTCAGTCGCCGAGACGTTGGTCAAACAGGGCCGTGAAGTACTGGCAATTGAACGTAGTCCCGAACTCGTTCAGCAGTGGGCCAGTACACTCACCCACGTAGTGGCCGCCGACGCCACAAACATTGATGCGCTACGCCAGCTGGGTGCTCAAGAGTTCTCTTCGGCCGTGGTCGGTGTAGGTACCTCGATTGAGTCCTCCGTGCTGATCACCGTGAATCTGGTGGACCTGGGTATTGAACACCTTTGGGTCAAGGCAATTACGCCCTCCCACGGCAAAATCCTCACGCGTATCGGTGCCAATCACGTGATCTATCCGGAAGCTGACGCTGGAGTGCGCGCTGCTCACTTGGTCGGCGGACGAATGCTGGACTTCATTGAATTTGAAGATGGCTTCGCGATCGTGAAGATGTATCCGCCCAAGGAAACTCAGGGATTCACGCTCGCCCAATCTCAAGTTCGTTCAAAGTACGGTGTCACCATCGTTGGTGTGAAGGCGCCGGGCGAAGATTTCACGTACGCGGTTCCCGATACCATCGTGACGCGCAGAGACGTGCTGATCGTTTCGGGCCATGTGGACCTGCTCGAAAGATTTGCGGCCCGTCCATAGCTCGGCTCATGGAAGTACGCTGTGGGCAAAGTTTTGGCCGGTATCCTCACGGATACCGGCCAAATTTTATTAGTCGTATTTTCTAGCGGTGACTAGCCCAGTTCTTCGCTCAGCTTGGCTGCACGGGCTGCGGCAGCCTGAGTGCCGGCCGCAATAATCTTTGGGATACCCTGCTCATCAAAGGTCAAGATAGCCTGCTCGGTGGTACCCTTGGGGCTGGTCACAGCCTTGCGCAGTTCGCCCGGGTTAGCTGCAGGATCCGAGAGCATTTTTCCAGCCCCTGCGACGGTGGCACGGGCTAGGTCAACCGCAAGCTTCTCATCGAGTCCCATCGCGACACCAGCGTTAGCCATAGCTTCTGCCAGGTAGAACGCGTAGGCAGGACCTGATCCTGAAATGGCAGACAGCGCATTCTGCTGGGACTCGTCAATAACGTGCACGTCGCCGGAGCCAGAAAGTAGGTCGCTGACCAGCTTGGTCTGCTCGTCGCTAACACTCGTTGCTGGGCTCAGACCAACCACGCCGGCGCCGACCATCAGGGGGGTGTTGGGCATGGAACGAATCACTGGCTGGTTGGCTGGCAAATGTGCCTGCATGCTGGCCAAGGTGATGGCGGCGGCGACAGAAACAACGACCTTGTCGGCGGTAAGGGATCCTGAAATCTCCTCACACAGCTCAGTGATGCCAACTGGTTTCACACCTAGGAAAATGATGTCCGTGGCAGCAGCGGCCTTCGCGTTGGCCTCCGCAACTTCTTCACCGATCAAGACATTGATGCCTAGTTCGCGAAGTTCTGCAGCGCGCTTATCACTGCGGATGGTTGCCGTGATCAGCTTGGGATCGTGGCCCGAAGCAACGATGCCACGAAGGATGGCACCATTCATGGATCCGGTGCCGAGGAAGGACAGTTTAAGGTTTTTTGTAGCTTCACTCATAAGTTCATTGTTTCATTGAGTCGTGCTCAGAGCTTGCAGTTAAGTGCTCACGAGCAAATTCTAGGGTCTTTGCCAGCCATTCTTCTTTTTGACCGGCGTTTTTTGCCTTACGGGTTGAGACTTCGACAGCCATAGTTCCCGACCATTGAACGTCGCGCAAATATTGCAGCGTTTCCGCCACCCGTTGAGTGCCTAGGCCAGGGACTAAGTGCTCATCCTTGCCGTTATCAAGACCGTCGCACAGATGAACGTGAGTCAACCGCTGTCCGAGATCTTCCACAGCTTGGCGCGAGTCGGTATTGGCGATGGCCGCGTGGGAAAAGTCCCAGGTGACGTGTTGGTAATTTTGCGGAACCGGGTTCCAATGTGGCAAATACATTTTTGCCTCACGTCCGCGAGCACGCCATGGGTACATATTCTCCACAGCGATTTTCATCCCGGTCGAATCAATGAGTCGCTGCACCCCGTCGGCGAATTCTTCCGCGTAGGTGCCCTGCCAACGAAACGGTGGGTGTGCCACGACCACGCTGGCACCTACTGCTTGGGCAAGAATCACCGAGCGTTCCACTTTGGCCCAGGCCGAGCCCCATACCTGTTGGGTCAATAATAAGGTGGGCGCATGGATAGCCATAATGGGCAATTGGTACTTATCCATCAGCGCCTTAAGCGCGTCAGCTGACTGACTAGCGGCATTTCCCGTGATCAGGACTTCAATCCCGTCATAGCCCACGTCTTTAGCCATTGCGAACGCGTCATGAACCGATAGCGGGTAGACCGACGCGCTGGAGAGGGTAACCGGCACCCGGTGAGTACTCTTTTGTTCTTCCATGCCTCTGCCTCCTGTTACGGTGCCCCAGTCAATGGCACCTGTATCACTGAGAAACTCTAGCTACTCGGCTCAGTTAGAAACTGATCCTTCTCGTAAGCCAAGGGTACTTCTCCCACACCCACGCTACTACTGAGCGGTGTCGCAGAAGCAAACATCACATGATCAAAACGGCGCAACATCAAACCTTCGCGAATAGCCCAAGGGCAGATTCGGATTGACTTCAGCTTCAATGCGCTCATCGCTTCGTGAGCCACGATGGCACCAGCGAGTAGTTGAGGTGCACGAATCTCTGAAACACCCGGCAGTTCAGCACGTTCGGACCAGCTCATCGCGGTCAATCGATTGGTCCACAACTTCAGAGCATCGCGGTTCAGTACCCGCTTAACATACGGGCCTTCATCGCTCGGAGCAGCTCCGGTAATCCGGGCAAGAGAGCGAAAAGTTTTTGACGTTGCCGTGGCTAGGGTTGGTTTTCCATATTGCCGGAGTTCGGTGGCTGGATCATTGAGAACGTCGCGAACGTAGGTACGCAGTTCTTTGACTTCCTTGATGGATGGCAAGTCGTTGGGCAACCATTCACGGGTCAAGCGTCCAGCGCCAAGGGGAACCGAAAATGCGGCTTGTGGGAATTCGTCTGTCCCCCAGGCAAGCTCCAAAGAGCCGCCACCCATATCCAAATTCAAGATCGATTCAGAAGACCAACCGAACCAACGACGAACTGAATAGAAGGTCATGCCTGCTTCTTCTTCGCCGGACAGTTCCATCAGGCTCACGCCAGTTTCGCTTTTCACCCGGTCCAGCACACTGGCACCATTTGAAGATTCGCGGATCGCCGAAGTGCAGAAGGCCATAAAGTCTTCTACCTGGTGACTCCCGGCAAACTTCACTGCTTCATCAATGAATGAAATCAGTTCCTGCTGGCCCTCTTCGGTGATGGCACCGTATTCGTTGAGGTAGCGCACCAAGGACAGTGGACGCTTGTGCGACGCGTAGGGAACCGGGCGGGCTCCTGGATATGCATCGACGAGCAAAAGGTGAACGGTATTCGAACCGATATCCAGTACACCTAGTCTCATGGTGCGCTCCTCATTTGGCCTGGCAAAATCTACTAGTCAGTCTTTTTTGCGGTCGTCTTTTTGGTCGTAGTCTTTTTGGCAGGTGCTTTCTTGGCCGGAGCCTTTTTTGCAGCTGCCTTCTTCGCAGGGGCTTTCTTGGCAGTTCGCTTTACCGGTCCGCGGGCTCGCTTGTCGGCCAGCAATTCGATGGCTTGTTCACGAGTGAGCTCTTCTAGGGAAGTTGCTCGCGGAACAGTGATGTTGGTGATGCCATCAGTAATGTACGGACCGAAGCGACCATCCTTGACCACGATGTTTTTTTCGCTGGTTGGATCTACGCCAAACTCCGCCAACGGTGGAACGGCTGCACGACGTCCTCGTTGTTTAGGCTGCGAGTAGATCTCTAGGGCCTCTTCAAGAGTGATAGTGAAGATCTGCTCTTCGCTCTCGATGGAGCGCGAGTCGCTCCCCTTCTTCAGGTACGGGCCAAAGCGACCGTTCTGCACGGTAATCTCTTCACCCTCAGCATCGGCACCCACAACGCGCGGAAGGCTCATCAGCTTCAACGCTTCGTCAAGGGTCACCGTTTCAACGCTCATGTTCTTGAACAAAGAAGCAGTACGAGGCTTAACCTTGACCGGCTTTTTAGGTGGCTTCGGCTTGCCGTTCTTGTAGTATTCCACCGGCTGAGCGGCCAGTTCTTCGGCAGTAGGCTCTGGAATGATCTCGGTGACGTAGGCGCCGTAACGACCATCCTTGGCCACGATTTTGCGACCAGTTTCCGGATCGGTACCTAGTTCATTTTCTGAGACCTGCGAGGTGGCAAAAAGCTCTTCCGCCTTCTGCGCAGTCAGCTCATCCGGTGCCAAGTCCTCAGGGACGTTGGCACGTTGTGGTTCGGTGCCTTCCTCTGCGCCTTCTGGGATGGCACGCTCCAGGTACGGACCAAACTTGCCCACACGCAAGGTGATGTCGTCGGTGACCGGGATGGAGTTGATGGCACGTGCGTCGATGTCGCCGAGGTTATCGACAACATGCTTCAAGCCTTCAGCCTCAGACTCTGCACCCTTGCCAAAGTAGAAAAGGTTCAACCAGTCGGTACGAGCTCGGTGGCCCTTAGCGATCTCATCTAGGTCATCTTCCAACCGGGCAGTGAAGTCGTAGTCAACGTACTTGGCGAAGTGCTCTTCGAGCAGGCGGATCACGGAGAACGCAATCCAGCTTGGCACCAGGGCTCCGCCACGCTTGGTGACATACCCACGATCCATGATGGTCGAGATGGTCGGCGCATAGGTCGAGGGGCGACCGATTTCGCGCTTTTCCAACTCAGCAACAATCGAAGCTTCGGTGTAGCGTGCTGGCGGTGTGGTCTCGTGACCCAAAGCCAACAATTCGTCTCCAGCGAGGTACTGTCCGACGCTCAGCTGTGGCAAGCGAGCCTCAGCGTCCGCTGCAGCAGCTTCTACAGCCTGCTCATCCTTGCCTTCTTCATAGGCAGAAAGGAAACCGCGGAAGGTGATGACGGTGCCGGAGGCCGAGAACTCAGCCACGCGGCTATCACTGGCCGTGCCCTGCAATTTGATTGTGGCAGTGAAACCCTTGGCGTCAGCCATCTGCGAAGCAACTGTGCGCTTCCAGATCAGCTCGTATAGGGCGTTTTCATCCTTGGACAGCGACGAGCGCACATCTTTGGGGCGACGGAACATGTCACCGGCTGGACGGATCGCTTCGTGCGCTTCCTGAGCAGCATCAGACTTTGCCTTGTAAACACGTGGCTTAGCTGGAACCGAGTCGGCACCGTAAAGTTCGGTAGCCTGTTTACGCGCAGCGTTGGTTGCTTCCTGGGAGAGGAAGACCGAGTCCGTACGCATGTAGGTGATATAACCGTTTTCATACAGTCGCTGAGCGATCTGCATGGTCAGCTTGGAGCTCCAACGCAACTTGCGTGAGGCTTCCTGCTGCAAGGTTGAAGTGGTGAATGGCGCGGCCGGTCGACGGGTGTAAGGCTTGTCTTCAACCGAGGTCACGGCAAAGTCAGTGTCAGCAAGATTAGTGACCAGCGACTGCGCTGATTCCTGATCTAGGTGAACAAGCTTGTTGCGCGAGGTCTTCAGGACACCGCGGTCGTCAAAGTCACGTCCCGAGGCGACGCGTGCACCGTCAACAGATGCCAGCTTCGCTTCAAAAGCTTCCCCTTCCTTGGTTGCGAAGTTACCCTTCACATCCCAATATCCGGCAGGGATGAACGCCATACGCTCGCGCTCACGCTCAACAACCAGACGGGTCGCCACGGACTGCACTCGACCTGCAGACAGACCGCGAGCTACCTTGCGCCACAGCACTGGTGAGATTTCATAGCCGTAAAGGCGGTCCAGGACGCGTCGGGTTTCCTGGGCATCAACTAGGTCGGTATCCAGTTCGCGCATGTTATCCAGCGCGCGAGAAATACCTTCCTTGGTGATTTCGGTAAAGGCCAGACGGCGTACCGGGACCTTTGGCTTCAGGACCTGCAACAGGTGCCACGCGATGGCTTCACCTTCGCGGTCCGCATCGGTTGCGAGGTAAAGTTCGTCGGCTTCTTTGAGCTTGGCTTTCAGCTCAGAAACACGCTTTTTCTTGTCTGGATAGACCATGTAATACGGCTCAAAGTCGTTATCCAGATCAACAGCAAACTTGCCAACCGAAGTCTTCTTTAACTCGGTTGGTAGTTCAGATGGCTGTGGAAGATCGCGAATGTGCCCCACCGAAGCATCAACGTCAAAGCCCTCGCCCAAATACTTGGCGATCGACTTCACCTTGGCAGGAGACTCCACGATAACGAGTTTCTTACCAGTCTTTTCTTTGGCCTTCGGGGGCACAGCACTCCTTTTAAACAGTCCGGACTATTGGAGTCAGATTATGACCCTTTATCAGTCCGCCATCGCAACTTCGTTCTTTGTGCCTACTCTATAGCCACATTTCCCGATGATCTTACACCGAAGGATCGTTGTGGTTTGAGCCAAGCTTATTACAGGGCTGCTTCTCCGGAACTCTGATATTCAGGAAGCAACGAGATTAAGTAGAACATACGACGGGAGTCAATGCTTCGTTCCTCGGCAGTAGCTTTCGCCTCGTACTCATAGACCAAGTCCAACATTCTGCGGTTGAACTCACGCTGCTTGTCCTCTGAGAGGAACACCAAACCGCTTGTTAGCATGGGCGGTCGGTCAGGATCTGGGGTGATTCCTGCGGCGGCTTCATTTTGACGTCGCTGCACTTCAGCATTCAACCGAGTTCTAAATGCGTTTAATTGCACGTTGAGATAGGCAGTCTTTGCATTGGACGAGTCGATCTGAGTGTTCAGTTCCAAACGTTCTCCGGCAGCACGCCACCGGCGTTCGCGTGCATCGCCTTCGCTTGCCGCACGAATCACATATCCGTATTTTTCAAGCGCCCGTAAGTGATAACTCATGGCGCTAGGCGTCAGGTCACAAAGCGAAGCAAGCTCGGTTGCCGTTCGAGTTGTTTGCGAGGCAAAGAGCTCATCTAAAACGATGAGTCGTGCGTCGTGGGCCAAAGCGCGAATAGCCTGTGGGTCCGTAATGGAGACAACCTGCGGATATTCGCCGGTCGCGCTCGAGGCTTCCGAAGCCTGCTCCTGCGTTGTGTTGCGTGTCATAGGGAAAAACTTTAGCGCTTGTTTCACATTTTACGAAGCATGCCGTGTAGTAAGAGGCGCTTCACTGCTTCATAAAGTCGTTCCGCGAAGTCCTCCTCCTCCTCACCGATTAATGAATCTAGGGCATTGACTAGCTGATTTACAGACAAATCACCGTCGCATGCGGAAACAAAACCGGCTTGGGCAGTATCAAGAAGTTCAGTCCTACGCAGACCTGCACCTTGGCGCAACAAGATCACCCCTGGATGCTCCGCGCCCGGGCGCTGATGGCGCTCTTCGGTAACATCGTCAGCCACTAGGAGGTGCCAATTTTTGAAGTCCTCCCCCGCGGCAGCCAGCTGATCAGCCATGGCGATGTCACGCTGCAAGGTCGGCGCCAGTGGCTGCTCCACTTGGTGCGTGATCTGCTCAAAACTTTGCATGACCGGTCGGCCATCAACTGGCTTGCGGAAGTAAACCAAACCAAACCCGACAGCAGCCACCGAGCGGGACTCAAAATCATCAAGATATGCGTTGTAGGCGGAAATGTAGGAGCTGGTGTCTTCAGTTTGCGAAGAGTCGCGTAACCACGTCTCAGCGTATCCGCTAGGAGTGGTCTGCTCTCGTTCAATAACCCACACGTCCAGGCCATCGCCAAACCATTGCCGGACGCGGTGATCCCAGGCAGTATCAGATTCCTCACCTAAGCGATGAATCTCCCAGTTTGAGAGCATCTGCATCGACCCACCCGGGGTCAGGAACTCAGGCGCCTGACTGATCAGGGTACTGACCAAGTTGTCTCCTGCCATTCCACCGTCACGATAGGTGAAACGATCCTTGGCACGCTCGTTGGAGCTACGAGGAGTAATAACGAACGGTGGATTGCTGGCAATCAGATCGAATCGCTCAGATGCCACCGGCTCAAATAAGCTGCCTTGCAACAAGGTCACGCGCGCTTCAAGATTGTTTGGATCTAAGTTCAGCGTGCGGTGGTTCAACAACAAGTTAAAGCGAGCGAACCCCAAGGCGCGGGCAGAGAGGTCGGTGGCGGTGACATGTTCAGCATGCGAGAGCAAATGAAACAGTTGGATTCCACAACCAGTTCCAAGATCTAAGGCTCGCTGGACATCAGCACGAATGGTTAGCTGCGCCAGAGTCCGCGACGCCTGCCCAATACCCAGCACATGGTCGGTGCGCAAGACGCCCGGTCGCTGATGAGCACCTAGATCGTGGGCTACCCACAGCTCGCCATCAGCATCAGAGGAATGTAGCGCCAAGGCGATAGTGGCACGGTATCCAGCGGCCCAAGATTCTATGAGACCCAACTTGATTAGTCCCTCGGTCTTCACATCGCTAAATGCCTGATTGATGGCAGCTTCAGCTACTGTCTGACCCAACTGGAAGAGGCGCACCACAGTCACTAGAGCAGTATCAGGCTTTTGACGATCTAGGATTCGAAGAGCCGGATGAATCTGATCCCGTGCAAATGCTGCAGCCGCTTCATCCCCGAGCAATTCAGCCACGTTTTCATAGCCATAACCGACTGCAGCTAAGTCAGCAGCTAACAAGTCAATCAATGACTGTTTAGAGCTTTGAGGGGTATCGTCCAGGGCAGAAAATTCAGCGGCATTCACACCTTCAAGTCTACCTAGTCATGCAACTGTGCGCAGATAGGTTGCACCAACCAGTACGCATAAGATGTGGGCATGACTCACGTGACCGTTACTTTCCTGCAACAGCTGTCTGCACAAGAGCTCATCAGCTCGTCCAAGCCCCTTCCGGCAACGGCAAGCATTGAATTGGTTGAGCACATCTCCCCGGAGTACTCGCGCTTTTTGTATCAAAGTGTTGGCAGTGACTTGAACTGGACGGATCGTCTTACTTCAACCAGAGATCAATGGAAAGAAGTTCTGGAACGTCATGGATCCGAAACGTGGGTTCTCTACCAAGCCGGCGCCCCACGTGGGTACTTTGAGCTAGTCACGGAAACGGCAACGGGTAAGAGCGAAGTGGAGATCTTTTATTTCGGTCTCTTCCCTGAAGCTACCGGTCAAGGTCTTGGAGGGGCATTGCTCACCGAGGCACTCACTCAAGCATGGAACCTAACACGACGATGGCCTTCGCTGCCCGAGGTCAGTCGGGTCTGGCTGCACACCTGCTCCTTGGACTCGGACGCTGCACTTCCTAATTATCTTGCCCGGGGGCTCAAGGTGTACCGAACCGAGGTTGAAGACTCCGAGATCTCGGATGCTTCGGTCGGGCTGTGGCCAGAGAACGCGAAATAAAAAAACTCGGCAACAACCTCACATGGAAGTTGTTGCCGAGCAAAGTCAGCCGAAAACGATTATGCCTCTACGCTGCTGCAATCTGGGCAACGACGTAGCTGATCGTCGTGGGCGCAGTCCTCGCAGAACAAGCGCAGGTTGCGACAGGTTGGGTTAGAACAGTTTTCAAACTTATTCGTTGGGCCTTCACAGCCAACGCACTTACCGATGGTCACGGCATCTTCCGAGAACTCAGTGTGCATGCGCTTGTCGAAGACGTAGAGCGAGCCTTCCCAGAGACCTTCATCAGCGTACTTTTCGCCGTAGCGGACGATGCCGCCCTGCATCTGGTACACCTCTTGGAAGCCACGCTTCACCATCAATGCGGAGAGTACTTCACAACGGATACCACCGGTGCAGTAGGTAACCACTGGCTGGTCTTTCAGATGGTCGTACTTGCCAGAATCTAGTTCAGCGACGAAGTCACGGGTGGTGTCCACATCCGGAACGATGGCGTCCTTGAACTTGCCGATCTGCGCTTCAAACGCGTTGCGGCCATCAAAGAAGTGAACCTTCTCGCCGGACTTTTTCTTCTCATCTACCAACTCGTGAAGTTCTTCGGGGCGCAAGTGGGTTCCGCCGCCAACAACACCGTTTTCGTCGACCTCAAGTTCGCCAGGGGCACCAAAGGTGACGATCTCGTCGCGGACCTTGACCGAGATACGTGGGAAGTCTTCAGCGGAGCCTTCGGACCATTTGATGTCCATTTTCTTGAAGGCAGGAAGTTCGCGGGTAGCTTTGACGTAAGCTTTAACTGCCGAGATCTCGCCACCGACAGTACCGTTGATGCCGTCTTTGGAGATGATGATACGTCCGCGTAGTCCCCAACGTTCCAGCAAAGAGCGTTGCCACAGGCGAATAGCCTCTGGGTCGGGAAGCGGGGTAAATGCGTAATACAGAACAATGCGATGAATGGCCACCATATAATATTAGTAGCTTTTGGCCGCGAAACGCCGAGTAGAAGAGCAACGTCACACTGATTCGTCGCGAATTTTCCAGTGGTCCGGTGGTCCAATGGTTTCAACTAGGCAACGATTAGGTCGATGTCAGCAAATTCCTAGTAAAGACAAGGTAGGGTCAAATTATGGCATCAAACGCAAGCGATGAACTGATCGGCACCTGGGTCACCGGCTGGGCTGGAGCTCGAGGCTACGAAACTCGTAACGAGGGACGAGTCCATGCTGCCCTGCGTCACGACACCACCGAAGACTGGGAATACGTCATCTACGGTCCCTCAAAAGAGGAACTGGCCGCGGTCGCTGAAACCTTAAAAAAGCACCCAAACCGTCGTCTTACGGCGTTTGATGATTCGGCCGAAAATCTAGTCGCATTCGCCAGTGAAGTCGGTCTACAAGTTACCGCTGACGACGAAGCACTAATGGTCACGGAATTGGCAGTGCATGACGTTGAGGTACCTCTGCCACTGGACGGTTTTGTCTTCCAGATCGAGCGCGATGGCACCCATGCTTATGTCTCCTTGCATCCCGAGGAGAACCAAGAGATCGTCGCCGCTTCCGGTCATGTATCGGCCGTTGAGGGTGTGGCAATTTTTGACCGTATTATCACCGGTGCGGACTTCCGTCGCAGGGGTCTAGGAACCCTGATCATGCGCGCCCTCGCTTCCTTGGCTCAGGAACATGATGTCGACGAAGGACTCTTGATTGCCTCCGTGGACGGTCAGCAACTCTATGCATCTCTGGGTTGGACCTCGCTGGGCAAAGTTGTCATGTTCAAGGCATAAACCACCACATACTTTTCTATCGCCGCACCCAACGCATGAAAGTGTAGGGTGCGGCGATAGTCTTTAACCTCAGCAATTCTTGGTTCCGAAAGGCGTTCACGTGAAATCAGTGCGTTCCCTGCTGGATCCATACGACCGGACGAACGATCCGGATGCGGTTTTGCATCGTCGCTCACGCCCAGCAAAAGATGAAGTCACCAGCGACTGGCCTTCGTGGCTCAGCCCGGAACTGATCGAGATCTTTCAGGGCCTAGGAATTCAGAAGCCTTGGCTGCATCAGTCTCAAGCAGCTAATCTCATCCACGAGGGACAGCACACCATCGTGTCTACCGGCACTGCATCAGGAAAGTCGATGGCTTACCTGATGCCGAGTTTAGACGTGCTTTTCAAAGCCCGGGACAGCGGATTTAATGACGCAGGGTCTGCCGCATCTGTGCTTTATATTTGCCCCACCAAAGCCCTGGCTGCCGACCAGCTCGCTGCCGTTGAGGCACTGAACGTTCCTGGTGTTCGCGCCGCACCCTATGACGGCGACACGGATCAGGCAACGCGTACATGGGTCCGCCAGCACGCCAACTTTGTTTTCACGAACCCGGATATGTTGCACCGGGGTATCATGCCAAACCATCCCGCATGGTCAAGATTCTTTAAGCGCTTGCGATACATCGTTATAGATGAAGCGCATTCTTATAGAGGTGTTTTTGGTGCCCATGTCGCCAATTTGATGCGCCGCTTGCGGCGAATCTGCGAACACTATGGCAACACGCCGATTTTTATTGGCGCCTCGGCTACCAGTTCGGATCCAGAAGAGTCCTTTGGTCGCCTTATCGGTGCTGAGGCCAAAGCCGTCGTTCATGATTTTTCTGCCAGTGGTGAGTTAGTCATTGGGCTATGGGAACCACCATTAACGGAACACAAGGGGGAAAACGGTGCACCTGTTCGCCGCACGGCGATTGCTGAGAGCGCATCAATTCTGACTGATCTGATGGCGGATCACGTTCGCACCATAGTTTTCATCAAGTCTCGCCGTGGAGCTGAAACCATTGCAACGCTCACACGCAAACATTTAGAACGATTCGCCCCCGAGCTCTCAGTACGTTTGGCAGCTTACCGTTCTGGCTATCTGCCCACGGAGCGTCGCGAAGTTGAACGACAATTGCGTAGCGGCGAACTGCTGGGGGTTACCTCAACTTCTGCCCTCGAGCTGGGCATCGATATTGCAGGGCTAGATGCCGTGGTCGTAGCCGGTTGGCCAGGTACTCGTGCTTCGTTCTTCCAGCAAATTGGTCGAGCCGGTCGTTCCGGGCAAGATGCGTTGGCTATTTTTGTCGCAGCCGAAGATCCTTTAGATACTTACCTTGCTCATCATCCGGAAGCCATTTTCGATCTGGGTGTGGAAGCCACTGTTTTTGATCCTCACAATAAGTATGTGCTCAGCGGACATTTGTGTGCTGCTGCCCAAGAGTCTCCCCTACGCCCGGAAGAACTTGACCTGTTTGGCCCGCACACCGAACAGCTACTTGAGTCTCTAGTTCAGAGAGGATACCTGCGCCGTCGTCCGGCCGGCTGGTTCTGGACCCATCCCCAGCACGCGGCAGCGATGTTCTCAATCCGTGCGGACGGCGGAGGCCCCGTAGATATCATTGACGCCCAGACCGGCGCCCTGCTTGGAACCATGGACTCACCTCAAACGCACTATCAGGCTCATCCGGGAGCCATCTACGTCCATCAAGGTGCCAGCTACTTTGTAGAAGAACTCGATGAGCAGAACCACGTGGTCGTCGTGAGCAGAGTCAACCCCGATTACTACACCACTGCCCGAGACCTAACCACGGTTGCCATCGATGCTGAAGAACGTAAGAGCAGCCACCGAGAACTGAACATCTTCTTTGGCGAAGTCACCGTGACCACTCAAGTCGTTTCGTTTCAAAGAAAATCTGTGGCTTCTAACGAAGTACTTTCCGAAGAACCTCTTGAGCTAGAGGCCAGAGACCTAAATACCAAGTCTGTTTGGTTCACACTGACCGAACAACGATTGTTGCGCGCTGGTCTGATGGTAGATCAATTTCCTGGGGCACTACACGCAGCCGAGCATGCGATGATTGGGCTACTTCCGTTGGTGGCCACCAGCGATCGCTGGGATATTGGAGGGGTTTCTACCGCGCTGCATATGGACACCGGTGAACCAACCATTTTTGTTTATGATGCACAGCCCGGCGGTGCCGGATTTGCCGAACGCGGATTCGAACGGTTCATCGATTGGGTGCGTGCAACCCGAGACGCGATCCAGGCGTGCGAATGCCAGTACGGCTGCCCTAGCTGCGTGCAATCCCCCAAATGTGGCAACCGCAATAATCCGCTGGACAAGGCCGGAGCCATCTTGCTACTCACCGCCGTCCTTGATGATGTCGAGCCAAGACATCATCGGTAGTCCCCTGGGTAAGTAACCTGCGCCCGTCCAAGCTAGGGCTGATCTAATGGTGGCGCTCCGGCACGTGCCCTAGCCGTCGCAGAGTAGATTTCGAACCCCATGATTTCAGAGGCGATTCCGACTCTTGCGGTGACCGCTGCTGTTTGCCCGTCTGCTTCAACTAGACACGAATCTAGATGAGCTTTGTTGGCCGCGGCCAGTTCTGCTGCCACTCCACAAGGATCTCCTGGGCGCAGTCCACGAGCGGTATCTGCTGCCGCTAACGCAGCTAAGTCTGCAGCCGATGCGGCGGTCATAGCCGCACGCACTGCAGCTGCCCACGCTAGCAGTGCCCCTGTCAGAAGCAGAGCAACGATCACTAACGCTGTAGTCATGACCGTGCCGCTGCCTCGGTCCTCCCTCAACGATTTCATTTGTCGCTTCTTTCCATAGCGACACTTGCCTCGCCATGTATTTGCACGTTTCCAACAATGGGAATCTGCATCGCTTTGCGGACGGTAACTTTAGAAAATCCGCCTCCGTTAGAGACTGTAAAACTGGCCTTGTTCCCTGCTAATCGTTCACCGCTGGCTCGTGCAGTGGATCCGTCTTCGCCCCGGGCCAATTCCCTAGCCATGGCACCGGCTGCTTGCTGAACTTGGATCTGTTGGATACCAAGAACACCGAGACAGAGAAGAAGGGAAAGCATCAACACCACTGCCGGAAGCAGCACCGCAAATTCTGCGGTGCTGCTTCCAGTTTCATCGTTGAATTTCATGACCTACAACGACAAGGCTTTGCTGATTAGGCCCATCAACATTCCACGTACATCGCCGCTGGAGAGGATGCTGATGAGTAAGCCGGCGAATGCCACGGCGGCCAGGGTGACCATCGCAAACTCGGCCGTGGTGGAACCCTGATCATCCTTCAGTTGCTCCATGATTTCGCGGAACTGTCCGTTCATCGTTTTCACCTTTCTCAGTGATAGTTGTTGGTGGCATTGGCGCAACCAACGGTGTATCTTCACTTTCAGCTAGTTGGGTAGTGGTGCGAGACAGCTTCCCGCGATCTGGGTATAACTCTCATGTCACCTTCTGCCAACTAACTACATGCTGGGGAACAGCGCAATGATCAACGGCACCACGCCTAAAGCGATGAAAGCCGGCAAGGCGCACGCTCCTAAGGGCAGAACGAGTTTTGTTGCGAATTGTGCTCCGAGTCGAGCAACTTTTTGGGCATGCTCGCGACGCTGAAGCGCAGCTGTATTGCGTAGAAGATTGGCCGCAGGTGCGCCAGTGGTGTGGGCAAAAAGCAACGCCTTGCGCAAAGGTGCAAGCCATTGTGGTGCAGCTTCCCATGCTTTGTCCCAGGCAAGGTTCATTTCCAGGCAGCGGGCGACGCTTCGCAAAACTGCACACTGTTCAATGCTGCTTCCGAGCAAATCTAGGATCTGGGTTATAGGCATCCCTGAATCCAACAGGCTAGCGCCCAGATCAAGAACTAATTCGATTGGTTGCTCGCTGGCATGACGCTTGGCTGAACCGTTCGCGTGGTCCGCCAAAGACGGAAACCGCGTAGTAAACCCTTTGCCTAGGCTGAGAATTCCGGCGAGCGCAGCCGCTAACAGGATGAGCGTGTTCATGACAGTGCTTGCTCTGAGGTTGAACGCATGAGTCGCTGGCACCAGAATCTATTCGCTGCCCAGAGGCCTGCGCCGATAGCCACGCTTAGTTGGGCGACCCAAGAGGAAATGACTGTACCAATCACGTCGATACCAACCAATAGTCCAAACCCGAAGCCCACCAGGGGAAGCCAAGTGAGTAACTTTGTCGTGGCTTTCGGGCCGGCCATGGCAGCGTCAAAGGATTGCTGGGCGACCAGGGCTGCTTCTAAGTCCTCGGCCAGCCGTTCAAGAACCTCAGCCAAACTAGCACCGCTGTGTTCCGAGATTTTTAGGCACCAATGTAGTCTTTGCACCGCCTGATATTCGCTGTGAAGCAGGGAGACTAATTCATTGCCCGGTTGATTATTCAGACGATGCGTCGCTTGTAACTCGTGGAGAGCTTTTGCGACTGGTCCAGTGTGTTCTTCCACGGCGAGCAGTGCTTCAAGCGCTGGATAAAACCCCACGCCGCTGCGTAGAAGTGCTGAGAGTTCTCGGATGACTCGTGCATCTTCATTCATGGCCAGATGCTCTTGTTGCCCAGTTTTCCCGGACTTTTTCCACCGACTCCACCCTGGGATGGTTGGGATATCTGTTCGTTGGTTGCCGGGGATCCACAAAGCTAACGCGAGTGCGCAACAGATAAGTATCAGCATGGTGCTTGATTCCTGTCTGTACTGTTGCCTAGCTCTGCGACGATCTGGCTGATTATCTCGGGTCCAAATTTTTTCTCCATCACTTCTTGGGCATGTTTCGTGAATGGATCCGCGGAGTGCAGATCAATTAGCGTGTGCATGATCATGCGCCCTGATTGGTCCGTCTCCAAGGTTCCTAGTGCTACCGGTCCGCGGCGACCTTGATCCCCACGACTCAGATGGATCACTAGATCAAGAGCGCTGGAGGCCTGCAGCGAGGTGGCTTGAACGCTCCATCCTGCCAGCGCTCCCAGGGCAGCTAGTCGGGCTGGGACTGACTCTGGATTATTGGCATGTAGCGTTCCGGCCGCTCCTTGGTGTCCGGTATTCATGGCCGCGAGAAAATCTCTAATTTCTTCGCCTCGGCACTCCCCTACAATTAGCCGGTCAGGACGCATTCGAAGAGCTTGAACAACCAGATCTTTGAGTTCTACAAGCCCCGCGGCTTCAACGTTTGCTGCCCTAGTTTGCAGAGAAACGACATGCGGATGGTTCACTTGTAATTCCTGGGAGTCTTCAACGATGACTAACCGCTGTTGTCCACCGGCTACGGACAGCATCGATTGCAGCAAGGTAGTTTTTCCGCTGCCCGTGCCTCCGGTGATCAGAAAGTTCATTTGTTCGTTAATAATGGTGCGCAACAGTGAGTCCCAGAATCCCAGGGAGTGCTGTAGTACTTCACTAAGCCCCAACGCACTGCCGTGTTTAACTCGTATCGAAATGAGCGGGCCGGCGACCGCGATGGGTGGAAGGACAGCGTGAACTCGATAATTTTTCAGGCTCATGTCCATAAATGGGCTCGCCGAATCAAGCCGTCGACCAGCCAAGGTTGCCAAGTGAACGGCCAATTCACGGACCCGTTCAGGTGAGGAAAACTTGAAGTCCGTTAGTTCCAAACCCCGTGGAGAATCGGTCCAAACTTGGCCTTGCCCATCTACCAGGACATCGGTGACATCGGGGATGCGCGCAAATGGTTCAAGAATTGAAAGGCCTGCCACTTCGTGTTGCAGGATCTCCAACGAGTGCGCTGCTCCTTGTGCTCCCAACGCCGCTCCGGAATCATGGACTGCTCCTGCCAGTGCGATGGCATCAAGTTCTCCACCGGATAGAAGTGCTCGTTCACGCACTGATTCGAGGATCTTTACATCAAGGGTCTGTCCGGCGATAACTGTGGTGCCGTCTTTGCTGTGTCGTCCTGAACTCATCGGTGTTGCTCCTGACCTTGTGGAAGTAAGCAAAGGTCCGATAGCCCTTGACGCAATGCTCGGGATTTGAAGCTATCGAGTAATTCACCACGTCCGGTGGCTTTGATAATGCGACTGTTGATCGGAAAAGTCCCAATAATCCGAGTTTGATCCGGGGAGGATCTGTGCAGACGCTGCTCACCGCATAACACCGTGTCACCGGTCGAAGGGACGGTGGCGTTATTTGCGGTGAACACGTGACGGTCAACAAATTGGTTGATGACCTGATGCTGTGGATGCGACGAACGTCCGGTATCCAGCACAAGAAAGTCGAAACCCTGACGAGCTGAGGCGAGGAGTCGGATTAGTAATTGTTCTTCTAAGGCCTCTTGCTCTTGTGTTTGTGTCCACGTCAATACCGAGGTTCCCCGTAGTTGTGGCAGTGTCTCCGCCAGTTGGTGTGCCGCCAACGCGCCGCCAGACTTTGCCAGTTCTTCCCATCCGATACCAACCGGTGCTTTGGAAGTAACGCAGGGCCACAAACTGCGTGAATGTGGGTCAACATCGATCAGCACGCTGCGCAGGCCGCTCAAGGTTCCGGCATGGGCCAACAGCATGGCCATCGTGGTCGTGCCCAATCCACCTGCAGTGGCGCAGATGGCCAAGGTGTGTCCGTGACCAGCTCGCATGGCCCACAATCCGAGATATTCTCCCAACCATTGGCCTGCTGAGGGTAGCAGTGCAACCCGAGCCTTAGGCATACGACTTGCTAGAGACCAAAGCTGCGACGCCTCGGATTCTGGTCCCACCAGCACGTCCACCGGATAGTTTTGATTACTCGCGGCCGCCGCCATGTCACTTCCCCAGAGCACCGGACCTGAGATGCCAAGACTTATGCTGTCAGGTTGGGTGCATTGAACAATGCGTACCGCAGCTCCCACTGCAATTGCGGCACAGAGTTCAATGATTCGTGGGTCCCCGCTCACGATGGTGCATACTGGTTCATTGCTCACATCCCCCAGAGCTGCTTGTCCCTGGGTTTGTACCGATCCTGTCACCAGCTTTGTCGCTGGCCTTGTTACCGGGTCTTCAAGTTGGGTCATGATGAAGCGATCGGTTGTGTGAGACTGCGGTCCTATTGAGGTGTCAGTTAGCCATTTCATCTATTGAGCGTGGCATCAGGTGCTCGAGTTCATTACCGGTAGGGTGCCAACTGGGGATATCTGAGAGTGGCACGGCACAATGGAGGTATGAGTGCCATCGCCTTTATAGCTTCCGATCCCGATGGCTACGCCCTAATCGATCTTCGCGAAGCTCAAACAGGTCAGTCGCTTAAGGAAATACAGCAGGTCTCACGCGAAGACTTTGTCAGTGTTATCGAGACGATGGAGGCGCAGGTTCAACCGCGCTGGGCCATGTTGCGTACTGACCCGTGGATGAAACCCTTGGTGTCTTCTGGTGTTTTCTTGGCCAAGGCATACATTGTGTCTTTAGCTCAACGCATCATGCATCGCACCCCGTTAGCCAGCGAGCCTGTCGCCGATTTTGATCTTGAACGTCCGCTCTCCGTTCCCGACCGCTTCAATCAGGATGCGCTTTTTGCAGCTCCTAGCTCAGGCGAGTCCCTCGAGGATTTGGTTGGACTCTACTCCCAGCAGCAAAAGGCGATGCCAGCGGATCAGATAGCGCGTCGGCGTTTAGAACTGCTGATTCATGCAGAGTCGGTGGGCGCGATTATTGCTTGTGAAATGGAAGAAGCCGGGCTTTCCTGGGACGAATCTGAACACCGGGCACTGTTGCGCGAGCAATTAGGTGAGCGGGTCACGGACTACTCGCGTCCGCCTAAGCTTGTGGCGAAGGCACAAGAATTAGCGGCTGCATTGGGCACGCCAGGGTTGAACCCCGATTCTCCGCAGGAGCTACTTCGTGCCTTGCACAAGGCAGGATTCGCGGTGCGTTCGGTGCGGGCATGGGAACTAGAGCAGATCAAGCATCCACTGATCAACCAAGTGCTGGAGTATAAAAAACTTTCCAGGCTTGCCAGCTCTCACGGCGATGCGTGGCTTGACCAATGGGTGAAAAATTCGCGCTTCCACCCGCACTACGTGCTTGGCACCGTGGCCTCTGGCCGTTGGGCTGCCTCCGGCGGTGGCGCTTTGCAGCTTCCCCATGCCATTCGTCAGGTTGTACGAACCGCTCCCGGGCGCACCTTTGTGGTCGCCGACGGGCGACAATTAGAACCGCGCATTTTGGCGGCGATTTCCAATGACCAACAGTTACAACGAGCCGGTCAGCAAGATGACCTGTACCAGTGGCTGTTGGACGCCAAGCTGGTCTCCACGCGCCAGGAGGCTAAATTGGGCATGCTTTCGGTGATCTACGGCGGTGGTGGTGGCGCTTCAGGTAACGTTGGCGCCGCCTTGACCCGCAGCTTCCCGACCGCCATGAAATTTGTCGAGCAAGCAGCCCAGGCAGGAGAACAAGGCTTGGGGGTACGCAGCTTTTTGGGTCGTGGTTGCCCGCCAGCCGATGAGGTCTGGATGCGCGCCCAACGCGACACCTCAGATGAAGCTTCGCAGCGCGCAGCTGACATGGCGGCCCGAGCTAGGGGCCGGTTCACCCGAAACTTTGTGGTTCAGGCAACCGCGGCCGAGTGGGCACTGGTGTGGATGGGGCATGCTAGGCACCTGATCCGCACCGCCGGCTGGGGCGAAGTATGCCAGCAGGTCTTTTTTGTGCACGACGAGATCGTTTTTGAATGCCCTGTTGAACTCGCTGAGCAGCTTCAAGACCTTATCCGGCACGCGGCGATGCTGGCCGGACGCACCCTCTTTGGGGCCTCTTCGCCGTACTTCCCGGTCAGTGTGGCCATCAACGCCAACTATGGTGAAGCGAAGTAGAGGCTCGGCTACTAATTCATGCGTACTTCGCGCGCGGTGTCCCAAGAATGAGTCCAGCCCAGATCGGTGAAGAGCCGGTCTAGCACGATGGCGGTGAATCCCCAGATGATCCGTTCACCAAATCTGAAAGCCGGTGAGCGGAAACTTCGACCATTGCGTTGCACCACCCCGGTCACCCGATTTTTAGGATTCAACAAGTCGGCCACGGGTGCCCGGAAAACCCCGGCGCTTTCCCCCGGGTCCACCGCATGTACCGCAGACTCGGTATGCCACCAACCCACCACCGGTGTCACCAGGAAATTAGATACCGGCAGTTCAGTTTCCCCTAGGTCTCCAAGAACTTCGATGCCGCTGGTTTTCACCCCGGTTTCTTCCCATGCCTCACGCAACGCCGCATCGGTGACGCCAGAGTCCTCGGGATCAACCCCGCCTCCAGGGAAGGCGATTTGCCCGGCGTGTTTACGCAAGGTTGTGGCCCGTTCAACAAACAGTACGTCCAGGTCTTTGGCTTGTGCATTTTCGCTCAACGAATGCTCACCGGCGGCCCCAAAGAGAATCAAGACGGCAGCCTTGCGGGCTGGGCTGCCTTGGAGATCCATTTCGATCCATTCCTTAGGCAGCTTTGTTGTTGCGCCCACCTTGGCTTGTTTTGTGGCGATAACCTGTTTCAGTTCACTGCGTGCGCTCATGCGTCCAATCCATATCCTTGCTCGCGTAGCTGCCGACGAGTGGCACCGGCCTGCATTTTTGCTAGCAAGTCTTCGCGCCCCGGGGCGAGCTCATACTTAAGCAACTTCGCAGCCTTGGCAGGTATTTCCTCGCCGATGCCATAGGAGGGGCACAACTTCGCCACTGGGCACACGCCACAGGCGGGTTTGCGAGCATGACAGATTCGGCGACCATGGAAAACGACGCGGTGGCTAAGCATGGTCCAATCGCGTTTTTCGAACAGCGCGCCGACTTCATGTTCCAGTTTCACTGGGTCGGTTTCTTCGCTCCACCCAAAGCGGTTGGCTAGTCGCCCAAAGTGGGTATCTACGGTAATTCCCGGGACACCAAAGGCATTGCCCAAAACAACGTTGGCGGTCTTGCGCCCCACACCGGGAAGCTTAATTAGTTCCTCCAATGTGGGCGGGACCTCACCGTGATGGCGCTCGACTAGCGCTGCGGAAAGTCCGAGCAAGGAATCGGTCTTGGCACGGAAAAACCCGGTGGGCCGGATCAATTCCTCGATCTCGCCGCGCGGCGCCTGACTCATCGCTAGCGCATTTCCAAAACGGGCAAAAAGCTGCGGCGTGATCGCATTGACCCGCACATCTGTGGTCTGCGCTGAGAGCACTGTGGCCACCAGCAGCTCGAAGGGATTTTCAAAGTCCAGCTCTGGAACCGCATACGGATAGGTTTGGGCCAGTATCCGATTGATCTTGCGCGCCCGACGTTTCAGGCCCAGCTCTGTTTCCTCTTTTGGTTTTTTCGCCACGCATAGATCGTTTCATGTGCCGGCCAACTTTTCATTCCCTGACACCGTCAACAACTGCTGTTCATCGCAATGAACTAACCGCTCAGCGCAGAAGTCAACCACTTTCAGCCCCATTGGTGACACAAAGCACAACCAAGGAGCAAAGAGGATGTAACTTTGATCACAGGGAATATTTATCTTCACACGGAAGGACGCGAAGCCCGTGAGCGATTCGAAAACCTTGGACAACCTGTCACATGAAAACCGGTCTTTTGCCCCGAGCAAAGAGTTCAGTAATCAGGCGATTGCCACCGCTGCTAGCTATGAAGCTGCCAGCGCTGACCGTCTGGCCTACTGGGCCGATCAGGCACGCAATGTTCTGACTTGGGACACCGACTTCACGCAGACCCTCGACTGGTCCCAAGCTCCGGTGGCCAAGTGGTTTGTCGGTGGCAAGCTTAACGCCGCTTACAACGCCCTGGATCGCCACGTTGAAAACGGTCTGGGCGAGAGGGTGGCCATTTACTTCGAGGGCGAACCCGGTGATACCCGCACCTACACCTATGCTCAGCTGACCGAAGAGGTCAAGAAGGCGGCCAATGCCTTTGAGTCCTTGGGTGTGACCAAGGGAGATCGTGTGGCGGTATACCTGCCAATGATTCCCGAAGCCGTGATCACCATGCTCGCCTGCGCCCGCATTGGTGCGATCCACTCGGTGGTCTTCGGTGGCTTCTCCGCCGACGCATTGCGTAGCCGAATCGATGATGCCGACGCCAAACTGGTGGTCACCGCCGACGGCACCTGGCGCCGTGGCAAACCTTCGTCGCTGAAACCTGCCGTGGATGCCGCGCTCGTAGCCGAGGGTCACACCGTGGAAAACGTACTGGTGGTCAAGCGCAACGGCGAGCCGACCGACTTCGGCCCCCTGGACAAGTGGTGGCATGAGGTCGTTGAGACAGCCCCTGCAGAGCACACCGCGGTAGCTCACGACTCCGAGCACCCACTATTTGTGCTCTACACCTCGGGCACCACTGGCAAACCCAAGGGAATCGTTCACACCACCGGTGGCTACCTGACCCAGGGTGCGGTGACCCACCGCGACACCTTTGATCTGCACCCAGAATCTGATGTGTACTGGTGCACCGCGGATATTGGTTGGATCACCGGCCATTCCTATGTCACCTATGCCCCATTGATCAACGGTGCAACCCAGCTGATCTACGAGGGCACCCCTGACACCCCACATCAGGGTCGCTGGTGGGAACTGGTAGAAAAGTATGGTGTTTCGATCCTTTACACCGCACCGACTGCCATCCGTACCTTCATGAAGTGGGGACGTGAGATCCCTGATGGTTATGATCTTTCCTCCCTGCGCGTGCTCGGTTCGGTCGGTGAGCCGATCAACCCCGAAGCATGGATGTGGTACCGCGAGGTCATCGGCAGCAATAACGGCAAGAACGGTGAGCGCAAGGAGAACCCGACACCTATCGTTGACACCTGGTGGCAGACCGAAACCGGCGCTCACATGATCACCCCGCTACCTGGCGTGACCGCAACCAAGCCAGGCTCGGCTCAGGTCGCCGTACCGGGTATCAGCATTGACGTGGTGGATGAAACCGGTGCCTCGGTGGACGACGGCCAAGGCGGTTTCCTGGTCATCCGCGAACCATGGCCTTCGATGCTGCGCGGCATCTGGGGCGACATGGAACGTTACAAGGAAACTTACTGGTCCCGCTTCGAGAACACGTACTTTGCCGGCGACGGTGCCAAAAAGGATGATGACGGCGACCTCTGGCTGCTCGGCCGCGTGGACGATGTGATGAACGTGTCCGGTCACCGCCTATCCACCACCGAAATCGAGTCCTCTCTGGTGGCTCACCCGTACGTGGCTGAAGCAGCAGTAGTTGGTGCCAAGGATGACACCACCGGTGAAGCCGTGGTTGCCTTTGTGATCCTGCAGACCGAGCCTGCCGATGGTGAAGATGTGGTTGCTACCTTACGCAACCATGTTGGCAAGGATATTGGTCCGATCGCTAAGCCGAAGCATGTTTTGGTGGTTCCTGAACTTCCCAAGACCCGCTCGGGCAAGATCATGCGTCGTTTGCTCAAGGACGTTGCTGAGGGCCGCGAGGTCGGCGATGCAACTACGCTCTCGGATTCGACAGTTATGAGTCAGATCGCGCAGTCCATGGGCAAGTAACCCATAGGCAATAACGCCACCGCGGTAAGAGAACACTTTCTGAGTCCTCTTACAGCGGTGGCGTTTTCTCGTTGAACAATAAACATTGGCGGTGGATCGGCCAAGTTTGTAATAGATTTGAGTCCATGACCCAGAACGCGACACGCACCATCCTGCTGCTCAACGGACCGAACCTGAACCTGCTGGGAACTCGTGAGCCACAGATTTATGGACATGACACCTTGGCTGATGTTGAACAGCTAGCCCGTGACACCGCAGCAGCCAATGGCTACGAGCTACGCGCACTGCAGTCCAATCACGAAGGTGTGCTGATTGATGCGATTCATGAGGCCCGTGGTTCGGCCGCCGGGATCATCATGAACCCTGGAGCATTCACCCACACCTCAGTGGCCATCGCCGATGCAATCAGCGGCGTTGAATTACCGCTGATCGAGGTCCACATTTCCAACGTTCACCAGCGCGAAGCCTTCCGCCATCATTCTTATGTTTCACCGGTGGCCAGCTCGATCATTGTGGGCGCTGGCGTCAACGGCTACAAACTGGCCGTCGAGCAACTGGTCCACTTGCTCTCCAAGTAGGAACCCCTAGTCGGAGATGCAGTCCCCTGTGCTCACCGAGCTACGTTTAGTACCTAGGGTGTTCATGGCGTTTTCCATTTCGCTCAAGCTCAGCGCGAAGCCGACCTGATCATCGCTACGCGACTTGGCGAAGATTAGTCCCACGGCTTCGCCCTGGTCATCAAGTAGTGGCCCACCGGAATTACCTTGGGCTACCTGCGCGCTGAGCTGGTATACCGAGATCCGCCCCGGATCCTCGCCGTAAATATTCGCAATAGAGACATTGGCTCGTGAAGCGATCACGGCGCTACGTATTTGTTGTGGACCGCCGGCTGGGTACCCAATGAAGGCGGCCGAATCACCGCGGGTTAGCTCGTCGGGGGCCAAGTCGATCGCAGGAGTCTGTAAACCTTCGACATAAAGCAGTGCGATATCGGTGTCTGGATCGAAGTAAACGATGCTTCCGCGGTGAACTTCATCACGACCGGTCTCTACTGTTGCCGAGCCTAAACCGGCCACCACGTGGGCATTTGTCATCACCAATTCGGGTGCCACAACAAAGCCTGAACCGGTCAAGTTCACACCGCACTGAACCGCAGTGCCAGAGATTTTCGCTGCGGATTCTGCAGACGCGCGTTGCAAGTCACTGGCCTGCCAATTCTGGTCCACCGGTTGATCGATCTGCGGCGCGAAAGGCTCCAAGAACGCCGGCAGGGTTTCGGCGATCACTTTGGAACGCGCGCTAGAAATTGCCGAGTTCACGAACTCTGGGGTGAGCGAACGAATGGTCTTGATCATCGTGGACTTACCGATCTCCATGGACAGGCGTGGGATGCCCATGCTGGAGGCGGAAAACGCCAGACCACCAATGATCGTGGCGGTAATGATCACCGAGAGAACACCGCCGATGATGCGGTCAACCGAACGCAAAAAGTCCACGTTCATCCAATGTCTGATGCGCGTGGCAATGACCCTGCCTAGGGCTTGGCCAAGGATGATCAGCAGTGCTGCGGTGGCGACCATCAGCGTCACACGCCACCATGGATTAGTGGCAAAGGTTGAAACAAGAGGAATCGCAAAGAATGCGGCCACACCGCCAAGGATGAGACCCACCATGTCCCCGACGGTCAGCAGGAAGCCCCGACGGAGTCCGAAGATGAAAAAGATCAGCAAAACTGCACAGATGACCACGTCGAGCCAGCTGAAAATTCCGAGCACCAAGACTCCAATGCGTTCATTTACTTTGTATTAACCCAAGGTACCCTTAGAAGCTGATGGATTTCTGCGAGCAGAATCGCGCGTTTTGACCTAATGCGCGTGACGTTCAACATTTTCTTGGTAAAACCACGTGTGGAAACTGTCACATTGTTACTGAATACGGCACAATGAAGTAAGCGCCCACTACTGTTGACAGGAGATTTAATGGATATCGAGGTACTGCGTCGCGCGCCACTGTTTGCGTCGCTTGGTGATGAAGTATTTGCCGCGCTCACCGAAGAATTGACCGAGGTTGATCTGTCCCGCGGTGCATCGGTGTTCCGTGAAGGCGATCAAGGCGACCGTCTGTACTTCATCGTTTCGGGCAAGATCAAGTTGGGTCGCACCTCTTCGGATGGTCGCGAAAACCTGATTGCTGTTCTTGGCCCAGGTGAACTGTTTGGCGAGATGGCCCTTTTCGATCCACACCCACGTAACGCAACGGCAACTGCTGTGTCGGAAACCCGACTTGCAGGTCTAAGCCACGAGAACATGCGCAAGGCAATCGTGAACTCCCCTGAGGTCTCGATCCAGCTGTTGCAGGCTCTGGCTGCTCGTTTGCGCCGCACCAATGAGTCTCTTGCGGACCTGGTCTTCTCCGACGTTCCTGGCCGTGTGGCTAAGGCACTGCTGGATCTGGCTGACCGCTTCGGACGCCCAGCAACCGACGGAATCCTGGTAGCTCACGAGCTCACCCAGGAAGAGTTGGCTCAGCTGGTTGGCGCATCGCGTGAAACCGTAAACAAGGCCTTGGCTGAATTCGTACAGCGCGGCTGGCTCCGCCTAGAAGCACGCGCTGTCGTGATTCTAGACATCCAGCGTCTGCGTCAGCGTTCACGCTAAAGACAACTGAAACTGAGGGCCGAATATCCGTTATGGAAATTCGGCCCTCAGTGTTTTATATCTAGTTTTAGCGTCCAGCTGGGCTCTGCCAGGGACGCGAAGACTCAGCACTCATCGAACCGAGTACTTCCAGATAGTAGTGGCCGTCGCGCACCAACAAGTCGGGATGCTTCAAATCCAAAGCTCTCGCCCGCGAGAGATAGGCCACGACCCCGTTGGCATCGGACATGGCCTCGAGAATCATCTCCACCGCCGGGTAGCTAATCTGCGAAAGTTTCAGTCCCACGGTGTTGGGTTGCCCTACTAAGTCTCCAAGGACACTGCTTTCACGCTCGGCGAGGACCTGCTTGGCCACATTCCAGCGCCCCCACTTCCCTTTGCCACGAAGCAACGTGGGTTCCTGACGGTTGGGGATGGTGGCTGCGAAATACCAGGTATCAAATCTTCGCAACGCAAAGTTCGGGTTCAGCCAGTGCGACACCGGGCGTAGTAGATCGGTGCGTAGACCGAGCCCACGGCGTCGGAGAAACTCATCAAAAGATAGGTCTTGGACGGCGATCGCTTCGCGGGCGTTCATCCAGTCCACGGCGTCGGTCATTTCGACCACAGACTGTTCATCGGTCCCAGCCAGCAGAATGCCGGTCTCTTCAAAGAGCTCGCGGATAGCGCAGACAATATGCGCCTGAACCAGTCGTTGGTCCAGCACATCCATGCGCTTGGACCACTGCGAAAGATTGGGACCGAACCAGTGATAGGTTGCTCGGTCGCTTTCTTCGTGGCTGCCACCAGGGAAGGCTACGTTGCCCAGAGGCGAACCGCCGGGACGGTAGGTCAGGTATGTTTCAACGCCGTTGGCGCTGTCTCGTATCAGCGCAACTGAGGAGGCACGGCGTGGACTCCTGGGCGTTCGGGCTCCGAAGGTCACCCAGTTTTCTGCCGTGGTGATCTGATGCGGAGGTATCTCAAAGATCCGACGCACCATGCCACTGCGCGGCCCGCAAGGAAAAGACCTTGCAGGCCGCGCAGCAGGCGAAGAAAATGAACTACTCAAATTCAGCGATGACCTCAACCTCAACTGGTGCATTCAGAGGCAAAACGGCTACACCAACAGCCGAACGTGAATGCAGGCCAGCCTCGCCAAGTACTTCACCGAAGAATTCGGAAGCACCATTGATGACGCCGGGCTGTCCGGTGAACTCGGGATCCGACGACACGAATCCGACAACCTTCACGATTCGTTTAATGCGATCTAGGTCACCGATCTGTGACTTGATAGCAGCCAGTGCGTTCAGTGCCGCAACCTGAGCCTGCGCCTTGGCCTCTTCGGCAGAAACTTCTGCTCCAACCTTTCCAAGAACTGAGAGTTCACCATTAATCAGTGGAAGCTGACCGGAGGTGTAGACATAGTTGCCGGTGGTGACCGCTGGCAGGTAAGCAGCGACTGGTTTTGCTACGCCTGGCAGTGTGAGACCGAGTTCAGCCAGGCGTGCTTCGACACGCGAGGAAGTGGCTTCTTGCATGGGGTTTGTCTCCTTGAGGAAGTGTTCGTTTATTATGCTTTTTCGCGCTTCATGTAAGCCACTGGTGAGGAGCCGTTGGGGCCTGGAACGACTGTTACCAGCTCCCAACCGTCGTCTCCCCACTGGTCCAAAATCTGCTTCGTAGCGTGGATCAACAGTGGCAAAGTAGCGTATTCCCATTTAGTCATACTCGATACGTTATCGCGTCCTTGTAAACTAATAGGTATGGCAGCCAAGAAGTCCCCCATTTTTGACACCGCCACCACCTTAGGGAAAGTCGTTGCGTTCTTCGGAATCAGCGCCCTGTGTGGTGTGCTCGCAGCAGGTATGCTCGTACCCGTAGCAGCTCTAGCGAAAACCGGTCTGACAACTGGAAATAGCATTGTCAGCGCGCTTCCAAGCACCTTTGAAAAGCTTCCAATTTCGGAGCCTTCTAGGATCTTGGATGCTGATGGAAAGACCCTCGCATCTTTCTATCAGCAGAACCGTGAACCGGTGAAACTTGATGACATCTCCCCGTACATGCGTAAGGCAATTGTGTCGGTGGAGGATGAACGCTTCTACGAGCACAAGGGCGTTGACCCGCGCGGTATTGCCCGCGCAGTCATCGGCAACCTGACCTCATCCTCACGTTCCGGTGCTTCGACCCTGACCCAGCAGTACGTAAACAACCTGTTGGTGAACAACCAGGAGCTCACCGGTTCACAAGAGTCGACTATTTCCGGGCAGAAAGATTACGCCGCAAAGATTCGCGAACTGAAGTACGCGGTAGCTATTGAAAAGGAAATGTCTAAGGACGAAATCCTTGAAGGCTACCTGAACCTCGTACTCTTCTCGGGTCGCGAATACGGTGTTGAAGCTGCGGCGCAACGCTTCTACTCGATTGATGCCAAGGATCTGAACGTCCAGCAGTCGGCCATGCTTGCCGGTATGGTTCAGCTGCCTAACGTTTACAACCCAATCAACAATCCAGAACGCTCGCTGGACCGCCGTAACAAGGTACTTGGCAACATGTACCGCACCGGGGTCATCAACCAAAAAGAGTACGAAGAGGCCGTGAAGTCGGACCTTGAACTCAAGCCAAGCGTTTCACCTTCGGGTTGTTCGTCAGCTAAGGACAATGCGTACTTCTGCGACTACGTGGTTAATACGATCCTGAGCGACGACGCTTACGGTAAGACCAAGGAAGACCGTGAAGGTCTGCTCTACCGTGGTGGCTTGACCATCAAGACCACTCTGAACAGCAAGCTGAACGAGAAGGCTGCCAAGGACGCTCGTAACGCGATTGATCCAAACGCCAAGTCCAACAAGGACATCCACTCCGCAATTGTTTCGGTCCAGCCAGGTACCGGCAATATCCTGACCATGGCTCAGAACACCGAGTACGGTCCAGAGAAGGAAGGCGAAGGTTCAAGCACCTATTACAACTTCGCTGTTGAACGCTCCAAGGGTGGCGCCGGCGGTTTCCAGGGTGGTTCCACCATGAAGCCTTACACCACACTTGGTTGGCTCACCGAAGGCAAGCGTATGACCGATACCATCAACGCCAAGAAGCAGGTCTTCCAACCTGGAACTAAGTTCCGTGCATCTTGTCTTCCAGGTGGCACCGCGACCGTTGGTTCTAAATGGGAACCAAAGAACGCTTCGCGTGGTTTCTACCGCCGTATGACCGTTGATACCGGCCTGTACTGGTCCATCAACACCGCGACCGTTCAGGAAGCGTACCGCACCGACTTGTGCACCATTGCTGACTACACCAAGCGCCTTGGTGTGTTGGATCAGGATGCCGATAACGGTCAGCCAGGCCCAATCAGCCCAGCAAACCCATCCTTCATCATTGGTTCGGCCAACATCACCCCACTGTCCCAGGCAGCTGCGTTTGCAACCTTCGCTAACAAGGGCGAGTACTGCAAGCCACGCGCTATCACCGGTGTCACCGATGTAACCGGCAATGAATACAAGGTTGACGGTGAATCTTGTTCACAGGAGATTGACCCGACCTACGTTGCTGACCTTGACAGTACCTTGAAGAAGATTGCAACCAAGCGTGTTTCAAAGGGACGGGTTGAAGGTCCAATCGCAGGTAAGACGGGTACCAACAACTACGCCACGTCGACCTGGTTCGTTGGTTTCACCACCGGCATCGCCACCGCTTCGTGGGTTGGCCGCTTGGATGGAAAAGCATCCACGGAACAAAACTCGTTGCACGGCGCGATGATCAACGACAAGCAAGCACCAGCCATGGTTGACTCATCCACCTATGCCGCACCGTTGTGGGTGGCCTTCATGGAGGAAGCCGTACAGCAGTACGAGCGCAAGGGCTTCGGCAAGGCCGGTGACCGTCCGGATCCAAAGATTCCTGAAACCGAAGTAAAGACCGACGGTGAGAAGGAAGACGCAGCTGCCGCAGCAGCTGCGGCTCGTGCTCGGGCTGCCGCGGAGGCTGCACGAAAGGCTGCCGCTGAAAAGGCAGCTGAACAAGCACGACAGCGCGCTGCCGAAGCTAAGAAGGAAGCAGAAGCTAAGGCGAAGGCCGAGGCTAAAAAGAAGACGGAAGAAGCCAAGAAGAAGGCTGAAGCCGACAAGAAGAAGGCTGAAGAGGCTAAAAAGAAGGCAGAGGAAGCCAAAAAGAAGGCTGAAGCCGAGGCTAAGAAGAAAGCCGAGGAAGCCAAAAAGAAGGCTGAAGACGCGAAGAAAAAGGCTCAAAAGTCATCATCTTCTAAGCCCTCGAATTCTTCGGACTAGCCCGCTCACTGATTAGCTGCCAGGCAAAGGCCGCGTTCAACTTTGGTTGAACGCGGCCTTTCGGTTTAGATTGGCAATAGCGGAATTCATGAGAAGTTGACCCGGGCATGAAAGGACGATGGCAAATACGTCATGGCTGAACACAATAATTTTGGTGCTGCATTGCGCCACGCAGCGGGTACAACAGCATTAGCAGCAGGCGGAGCACTGGCTCTTGGTGGCGCTCTGTTCGGTTACGGAATGTTGGAGACCCAGAAGTTTGGGCTACGCCGTGAAACTCTGCACGTCTTGCCCCGAGGCTCACACGACATCAAGGTTCTGCACCTATCTGACATTCACATGGTCCCCGGCCAGGAAACCAAGATTCAGTGGATTCGCGAACTTGCTGAGCTTCAGCCAGACTTCGTGATCAATACAGGCGATAACCTCAGCCACCGTGATGGTGTGCCGTCACTCATCAAGGCCTTGGAACCGCTCATGGCATTCCCTGGAGCTTTTGTTCCCGGATCCAATTGCTACTACGCACCAAAGTTGAAGAACCCGTTTAAGTACTTCTCCCGCTCTGATAGCTCCCCCAGCCCCTCCTCTAAGGACCAGTTGCCATTTGAAGAAATGCACCGTGCCTTCGGGGCAGCCGGTTGGTCCAACCTGACCAACCGCTCACACTCAACTGTGCTGAACGGACTACGTTTGGATCTGACCGGTGTTGATGATCCGCACATCAACCGAGACCATTTTGCCGGCTGGACTCGTGGCTCTACAACCAGCGACCAGGCTCCACATGTTCGCATCGCTTTGGCTCATGCGCCATATCAACGTGTGTTGGATCAGTTCACCGAAGCGGGTGCCGATGTCATCTTCGCTGGTCATACTCACGGCGGCCAAGTGTGCATTCCGGGCTACGGAGCCCTCGTTTCTAACTGCGATTTGCCAACGTGGCGTGCTCGCGGCCTCAGCGATTGGGAGTATGCGGGTAAGAGCGTTCCGCTAAACGTTTCAGCAGGTTTGGGCACCTCACGCTTCGCACCAATTCGATTCGCTTGCCCACCCGAGGCAATCCTGGTGACGCTAAAGGCGCGTCGCTAAACCCTCTTTTCCTCCGTCAAGATCCCGGCATTTCGCACCAACGCGAGAAGCCGGGATCTTTGTTTTCCTGCATGTGAAGCATTTCTTTCCCATTATTTGCAAAATGATTGAATTCTCTCAACCAGTGACGGTAAGCTGAAGCTCTGTCGAATTTCTGGATGAATACGGGGTGCCGTGGCTCAAGCAAAAAAGGTCGAGACTAAAGATCCAGTTCCCCTCTCCGCAACTCTGAAGAGACTGTATCCGTTCGTCAAGCCGATTCTTCCTCGACTATTCTGTGGCTTCCTGTGCGCACTAGGTGCCGGCATCGTCGCACTAGCCATCCCACAAGTTCTAGCTTGGTTGGTCAACTCTGTTTTGCACCGCGATGGAGCTACCTCCGAAGTGTGGATTTCGGTGGCCATCATTGCCGCTCTCGGATTTGTTGAAGCATTGCTGATCTTCCTTCGACGACAGTTCGTTTTGAATCCGGCTGCCGGGCTAGAAGCCCAGATGCGCATTCGTTTCTACAAGCACCTTCAGCGCTTGCCTGTAGCTTTCCACGAGCGTTGGGGCTCGGGACAGCTACTCTCCCGCTCTATGTCAGACTTGTCGTTGCTACGTCGCTGGCTGGCCTTCGGCGCCATGATGCTGGTGGTGGAAACCGTTACCGTGATCACCGGTCTGATCTTGATGTTCACTCACTCGTGGATTCTGGGTTTGCTCTACCTACTGGGTTCGATCCCCATTGCGATCAAGGCCTACCGTTTCCGCAACGAATTCCGCGCAGCAAGTCGGCTCAGTCAAGACCAAGCCGGCGATTTGGCAACGGCCGTTGAAGAATCCGTCCATGGCATCCGTGTGATCAAGGCCTTCGGCCGTGGCCCGCACATCTATGAAGGCTTTAATACTCAGGCAAAGTCCCTACAAGAAACCGAAATCGCCAAAGCTAAAACGCTGGCCAGCTTCCTACTCACTGTAGTTGCCGTGCCAGAAACCATTCTCGGTATTGGCCTGATCATCGGTATCGCACAAGTGGCTGGTGGCACGTTGAGTGTTGGAGCACTGGTTGCGTATTTCTCAATCGCTGCGGTTATCGCCGGTCCAGTGGAAGGCATGGGCATGCTCTTGGGTATGACCTTGAGTACCAAGACTGCACTAGACCGACACTTTGAAGTCATGGACTCCGCTAACGACATCATCTCTCCCCAAACTCCGACAATTCCGGAGACCAGGGACGGTAGCGTTCAGCTTCGTCACGTCCGGTTTGCCTATCCAGATACCGCCGGCACGCACCGTCCGATACTTGCCGACATTGATCTGCAAATTCGTCCCGGTGAAACCATGGCTTTGGTGGGCATCACCGGATCCGGTAAATCAACTCTGCTGAACTTGATCCCCCGCCTGCACGAGGTCACCGCCGGTGAGGTCCTCATCCATGGACAGAACGTCAAGGATTGGGACCTAGATCAACTTCGTACCGAAATCGCGGTGGCCTTTGAGGACACTACGTTGTTCTCCAACACCATCCGGGAAAACGTGCTGCTCGGCGCACCAGAAGAGCTGAACGACGAACAACGCGAAGCGCTACTGAATGAAGCCTTGGACGTAGCCCAGGCGCACTTCACCTACGACTTGCCACAGGGCGTAGGCACGCTGATTGGCGAAGAGGGACTGTCGCTCTCAGGTGGGCAGCGTCAACGCATCGCTTTGGCCCGCGCCATTGCTGCGCGCCCGAGCATCTTGGTTCTTGATGATCCTCTCTCGGCATTGGACGTGCGCACCGAGGAACTGGTGACCGAAAAGCTTCGTGAAGTCTTGGCCGGAACTACCACGCTTATCGTCGCGCACCGGCCTTCAACGGTGATGCTCGCCGACCGTGTGGCCTTACTGCGTGATGGCCGCGTAGATGCTGTAGGAAGCCACACCCACCTGCTCAGTACCAACGAACACTATAGATTTGTCATCGCCAGTCTTGATGACGAAGAAGAATCAGCAACGCAGGAGGCCACCCGATGAGCCAGCCGTTAGGTGTCTCCAACGAAGACGCAATCAAGCTCAGTGCTGCTGACCGCAAGATCGTGCGCCAGCGGTCCTTCCGGTTACTGGGCTCGCTCGCGCTCCCGCAGAAAAAGCAGTTCATTCTCACTGTCGTATTGGTGTTGCTCTCCAATGCAGCTCGCGTGTTGCTTCCGGTGCTCATTGCTTTTGCTATCGACTGGACCCTGCCACAGGTACGTGAGGGCAACTGGTCAGCGTTGGGAGTAACCGGTGCCGGATACATCATCTGCGCGATCCTCAGTGGCTTCTTACTATCGTGGTACATCAACTCTGCAGCTAGAATCTCCCAGGCGATGTTGTTAGATCTGCGACAACAGGTGTTCCGCCATACCCAGCGTCTAAGCCTAGAATTCCACGAAAACTACACCTCTGGTCGCATCATTTCCCGTCAGACATCTGATTTGGAAACCTTACGCGAACTGCTCGATCAGGGTGTCTCAGAGCTTGCATCCTCTTGTGTTTTTGTCGTTTTCACCTTGATCTCCATTTTCTTCCTCGACTGGCGCAGTGGTCTGGTGGTCTGTGTCGCTGCGGTACCTGTAACTATTTTGTTCATCTGGTACCAGCGCCGTTCCGAAGTTCTCTACCGTGAGTCCCGTGTTGTCTCGGCCAAGGTCATTTCCACTTTCGTGGAAACCATGACGGGAATCCGAGCAGTCAAAGCATTCCGGCGCGAGCGGGCCAACGATACGAACTATCAGGAGATTGCAGAGAAGTACCGGGACAACTCGGTCCGCTCCTTCAACCTTTTTGGCATTCTGCAGCCGGGCCTGGTCCTGATTGGCAACCTGACGGTCGCCGCGCTTCTGGCTTATGGTGGGTTCCGAATCATTGGTGGCACGATGGCCGTTGGAGCTATGGTGGCGATCTTGCTGGCTTCCAAGCGCTTGTTCCAGCCTGTGGAACAGATTGCGATGTTCTACTCGTCGCTACAGTCTGCAACGGCCGCGTTAGAAAAGGTCTCAGGTCTATTGGAGGAAGAACCTACCGTTCGCGAACCAGCCCAACCAAAGTCGATTTCCGCTGTGGCTGGCGACTTGAATTTCAAGGAAGCGGTCTTTGGTTACGGTGATGGGCCAATCATCATGGACAAATTTGATCTGCATATTCCAGCGGGCCAAACGGTGGCAGTGGTCGGACAGACCGGCGCGGGCAAGTCGACGCTGGCCAAGTTGATCGCCCGCTTCTATGACCTTCGCTCTGGCACCTTGGAATTGGATTCAGTTCCTATCAACGAACTATCTAACAAGGAATTACGCCAGCACGTGGTCATGGTGACACAAGAAGCGTTCCTCTTCTCAGGCTCAGTTGCCGAGAACATCGCTTTAGGACGTCCTGGAGCATCCCTCGACGACATCCACAGCGCCGCACGAGCAGTCGGCGCGCATGAGTTCATCATGGATCTTCCAGAAGGCTACGACACAGATGTGAATAAGCGTGGCGGACGCGTCTCCGCCGGACAACGTCAGCTGATCTCCTTTGCCCGAGCTTTCTTGGCAGACCCTGCAGTCTTGATTCTGGATGAGGCGACCAGTTCCTTGGATATCCCTTCAGAGCGAGCAGTCCAGCGCGGCCTACAGACGCTATTGGGTAACCGCACGGCGCTGATCATCGCTCACCGCCTCTCCACGGTGCAGATCGCTGACCGTGTCCTGGTAGTCCACGATGGAAAGATCGCCGAGGATGGCACGCCGCAGGAACTCATCGCCAGCGAGGGCCGTTTTGCTGCCTTGCACAAGGCGTGGAAAGACTCGTTGGTCTAAACCATCTATCTGCTGATACATCAACAAAGCCCCTGTTGGTCCGGAAACGCATTCCGGCCCAACAGGGGCTTGCCTATGACTACTGGTGCTACTAAGCGCTAAACCTTTGACCGGTTAGACGCTCATAAGCTTCGATGTACCGAGCGCGCGTCTTCTCAACGATCTCTGCCGGAAGCTGCGGTGGCTCCTGGCCGGAGTTCTTGTCCCAGCCAGATGCTTCGCTGGTCAGCCAGTCACGAACGAACTGCTTGTCAAAGCTCGGCTGTGCATGACCTGGCTCGTAAGCAGCTGCATCCCAGAAGCGAGAGGAGTCTGGAGTCAGTACTTCATCACCCAAGGTCACTTCACCGTTTGCTGGATCAGCACCGAATTCAACCTTGGTATCCGCCAAGATGATGCCGCGGGCACGCGCTATCTGCTCTGCTTGTTCGTACAACGCAACAGTCTTCTCGCGCAGCGCCTCGGCAACCTCAGTGCCGACGCGTTCTACGGTCTGTTCGTAGGTGATGTTTTCGTCGTGCTCTCCGACCTCGGCCTTTGCCGAAGGTGTGAACAATGCAGGCTCCAGCCGGGAGCCATCTACTAGGCCCTCAGGCAATGGCAAGCTGCACACGGTCTTGGAGACCTTGTACTCGGCCAGGCCCGAACCGGTAAGGTATCCGCGAGCGATGCACTCGATGGGGTACATCTCAAGCTTCTTGCAAACCATGGCACGGCCGGCCACGGCTTCTGGAACCTCGGTGGAGATCACGTGGTTTGCGAAGTCGCTCAGCTGTTCGAACCACCACAGGCTTAGCTGCGTCAGAACTTTACCCTTATCCGGGATCTCGCTGGTGAGCACAAAGTCATAGGCACTGATGCGGTCCGAGGCAACAACCAGTACGCGGTCGGTGTCATCGAAGCTGGTGCCGGCTGGTACGTAAAGATCGCGTACCTTACCTGAATAGAAATGGTCCCAACCCTCAAGGTCGAGTACTTCAGTCTGTAGTCCTGCCATGGCTATCTGGTCCTCTACTTGCTTTGCTTCGTGATGACGATTTCGCCGCGTTCGGCCTTCAGTGCAATGTCAGTGCGTGACTGTGCGCCGTCCCAGCTGATCTCGGCGACTCCTGCGTAGGCGGCCTTACGTGCCGCGCTAAGGTCATCGCCAAGCCCAACGACCGCCAACACTCGTCCACCGGAAACAATGATGTTGCCGTCTGCATCTGCGGAAGTTCCTGCGTGCATCACGTGCACATTCTCCAGCGCGTTGGCGGCGTCCAAACCGGAAATAACTGCACCCTTCACCGGGGTGTCAGGGTAATTCTCGGCGGCGATTACTACGTCCACCGCGGTCTGTGAGGACCAGTTCAGCTGCTCCGCGTCATCTAGCTGTCCCTTGGCAGCAGCCAGCAAGATGCCACCGAGTGGAGTCTTCAGGCGAGCGAGCACGGCTTGAGTTTCTGGATCACCAAAGCGTGCATTGAATTCAATGACGCGGATACCGCGCTTGGTCACTGCCAAACCGCAGTAGAGCACGCCGGTGAACGGAGTGCCACGCTTTTCCATTTCACGCAGGGTTGGGTAGGCGACGCGTTCCATGACTTCGTCAACGAAGTTCTCCGGGAGCCATTCAAGCGGTGAGTACGCTCCCATACCACCGGTGTTCGGACCTTCATCATTGTCGAAGATGCGCTTGAAGTCTTGGGCTGGAGACAACGGAACGGCGTGCTTGCCATCGCAGATGACAAAGAGTGAAACTTCTGGGCCATCGAGAAATTCTTCGATAACTACGGTGCCACCGGCTGCAAAGCAAACTTCAGCATGTTCCAACGCTTCGTCGCGGTCGGAGGTGACAACTACGCCCTTGCCGGCAGCCAGTCCATCATCCTTGACCACATACGGTGCGCCGAAGTCATCTAGTGCGTTAGCGGCTTCCTCACGGTTGGTCGCTACATGGGCCATCGCGGTGGGCACTTCAGCAGCAGCCATAACGTTTTTGGCGAAGGCCTTAGAGGCTTCAAGCTGGGCGGCGGCCTTGGTTGGACCGAAGACTGGGATGCCAGCTTCAATCAGGGCATCGGATACACCAGCGGCCAAGGGGGCTTCGGGACCAACAACGACCAGGTCGCTAGCTAGCTCTCGGGCCAGTTCCAGAACTGCGGCCGGGTTCTGTGCGTCAATCTCGTGGGTGGTGACGTCTTGTGCGATGCCGGCGTTGCCGGGTGCACAATGAACTTCTTTGACGTAGGGGTCTGCACTGAGTGCTCGGACAATTGCATGCTCGCGGCCACCTGGGCCAATAACCAGTACCTTCACCCGCCCGAGTTTACCGGAGATTCAGGGAGCTAACGCTGTCTATGACTTCGCCCGAACATGTGTATTTCAAGACAAGCCCAACACATAAACTGAGCTGTATGGATGGTTCTTTGGAAATTTCCGATTGCGCGCAGTTGGTTCAGGTCCGACGCAATGGTGTTGTTGAATCCCGACATTACGGCGCTGTGGTGGTGCTCGGATCCGATGGTTCGCAGCTCTTAGCTTTGGGCAATCCACAAGCGTTAATCTTTCCGCGTTCAGCCATCAAGCCATTCCAAGCACTCGCGTCTTTGCGCTGTGGCGCCGATTTGGGTGCAGAACAGCTAGCTCTAGCCTGCGCAAGTCACGTGGGAAGCTTTGCCCACCAAAATTTGGCTCACCAATTGTTGGACTCGGCGGGGCTCTCCGCGTCCGATTTGCAGTGCCCAGAAGCCTGGCCCGCAGATTCAGCAACGCGCACCCAAATGATCCTCGAGCATTTACCCAAGACTCGGCTGGCCTTCAATTGTTCGGGGAAGCATGCCGCGTTCCTCGTGGCAGCTAAGGCCATGGGTGCCAGAACCGAAAGCTACCTCGATCCGCGGCATCCGGTACAAGAAGCTGCACGCGGTGTTCTTGAAGAGTATTGCGGTCCGATACCTTTCACTGGGGTCGATGGTTGTGGTGCCCCTGCGATACAGATGTCCTTGCGCAGCCTAGCTGACGGCTTTCATCAGTTGGTCACTTCAACGCAGCGCGAGGCTCAGAAAGTGGTGAGGGCGATGCTAGATCATCCTTGGGCTGTAAGGGGTGCTGGTCAGCCCAATACCGAAGTGATCAGGCAAGCTGGAATCATCGCCAAGCTGGGAGCAGAAGGTGTATTGGCGATGGCGGCACCCAATGGGGTTACCGTGGCACTAAAAATGCTTGATGGATCCTCGCGAGGAACGGATCTGCTCGCCCTGTCACTGCTGCATAAGTTCTCTGCAATCGAAGAAAACGAGTACCGCACTCTGCAAGAGCTACTTCAGCCACCAGCCATCACGGCCGGTGCGCAAGCAGCTGATCTACAGTTAGCTGAGACCGATTTCTAGTTTTGCGCTGCTGGCGAGGACCAGTTCCGGGGCGAATGTGACAGTTTTACGTCATTGAATCAAGGAGATACATCACTCATGGCAATCAAGCGGCGCGTAGATGAAACCGCCGGACGCTCGGCGGTACGCGAGTGGGCTACAAGTACTCAAGGACCAACAAAGATAGCGCGTCCAGTGCTAGCCATGGCTGTTCGCTACCTGCTGGAAGAATTAGCTTCTCGTGCCGAGGGAAATTCAGTTGAGGTGCGCATTCCACCTTTCGGTGTGACTCAGTGCATAGCCGGGCCTAGGCATACCCGTGGGACCCCACCAAATGTGGTCGAAATGTCTGCCGAACTCTGGCTTCAGCTAGCTACCGGTCGAACCTCTTGGGCTGAAGCACAGCAGACTGGTCAGCTGCATGCCTCGGGACTTAGGGCAGACTTGTCCGCGCACCTACCACTTATTGAGTACCCTTAAGGGTATGGAGCAACACCCCGCTACACCGAAAACTGCAGAGCAAAGTGTCGAAGTGCAAATTCACTCGGCACCTAAATTCTGGCCATTCATTTTAACCTTCGTCGTACTCGGTGCGCTGATCGGTCTGGTCATTGGCCTACTCGGCGAACCTTCGCAGGAATATACCCGGGCGTCAGCCTCAGGGTTCTTCGCAATGTTCGGTGCCGGTTTAGGCGCAGGTATCGGGGCACTGGTGTTCGTGATCATTGATCGCGTCTCCTCCAAGAAGTCCACCAAACATCTGGCAGTACCTCTGGCCGAGGACACTGACTCCAGTACACAACAAGGCTAGGCAGCTTTTCCCTTCCACTGAAAAGCGGGCGGCCGCGCACCTGGCCGCCACCAACCACACACAATCGGTCGGTGTCGACCAGACCAGAACATGAGAGAATAACTGACATGGCGCGTGGCGATGGATTCTTAAATCACGACCTACTTCCAGGCGAGAAGGGGCCGCAGGATGAATGTGGCGTTTTCGGCGTTTGGGCTCCAGGCGAAGAAGTAGCAAAGCTGACCTATTACGGTCTGTATGCTTTGCAACACCGCGGGCAGGAGTCAGCTGGCATTGCGACCAGTGACGGCGCGCGCATCAATGTCTATAAGGACATGGGTTTGGTCTCGCAGGTCTTCGACGAGAACACCTTGAATTCCATGACCGGACAGTTGGCTGTTGGCCACTGTCGTTATTCCACCACCGGTGCCAGCCACTGGGCCAACGCGCAGCCAACCCTCGGTCCAACTCAGGCCGGTACCGTCGCTCTGGCACACAACGGTAACCTGACCAACTCTGCCGATCTGGCAGACATGGTTGTTGCCAAGCAACAGGCTGAAGGTGGCAAGGTTCGTGGCGAGATTGCCCAGGGCAACACCACCGACACCGCTTTGGTCACCAATCTATTGGCCGGTGTTGAAGGTCAGTCGCTGGAAGAAACGGCGCTGGAACTACTACCAAAAATCCAAGGCGCATTCTGCTTCGTCTTCATGAATGAAGACACCCTCTACGCAGCTCGCGACCCACACGGCGTACGCCCACTGGTTCTGGGACGGTTGAACCGTGGCTGGGTAGTTGCCTCCGAGCAACCAGCCTTGGCCACCGTTGGTGCATCATTTATCCGTGAAATCGAGCCGGGCGAAATGATCGCCATCGATGAAAACGGGGTACGCTCCACCCGCTTCGCCGAGGCCACCCCCAAGGGCTGTGTCTTTGAGTATGTCTACCTGGCACGTCCCGATGCTGCCATCGCGGGCCGTTCGGTCTACGAGTCCCGCGTAGAAATGGGCCGCCAGCTGGCCCGCGAAAACAGCGCCGAAGCAGACATCGTTATTCCTGTTCCGGAATCCGGCACCCCGGCAGCTATTGGTTATGCCGAAGAATCTGGCATTCCTTTCACCCACGGTTTTGTGAAGAACGCCTACGTCGGTCGTACCTTCATTCAGCCTTCACAGACCCTGCGCCAGTTGGGGATCAAGCTCAAGCTCAATGCTCTGGAAACCGTATTGCGCGGCAAGCGCGTCGTGGTGGTGGATGACTCGATCGTTCGCGGTAACACCCAGCGCGCCGTAGTTCGCATGTTGCGTGAAGCCGGCGCCTCCGAGGTGCACGTGAAGATCTCCTCGCCTCCAGTGAAGTGGCCATGCTTCTACGGCATCGACTTCGCTTCCCGTGCAGAGCTGATTGCTAATGGTGCAGCCGTGGACGAGATCGCTACCTCCATTGGTGCTGACTCCTTGGCCTACATCTCCGAAGACGGCATGATCGAAGCTACCCAGCAGCCACGTGAGCGCTTGTGCACCGCGTGCTTCACCGGTGACTACCCGATTGCCCTTCCTCTGGAAGAACGTCGCGGAAAGAACCTGCTGGAGCGAGTCAACAAGCCAGGCTGCGAGCCAGGCCCCGACTCCGAATTCGAAAACGTCAGCTAAATACCTGGGATCTGCCCACCTAACGCGTTGCAAGCGGCACCGGAGAACCGGTGCTCACGACAGAAAAGGAAACCTCTGCCATGAGCGGCAATGATCAGCCAACTTCCATCACCTATGCCGGTGCCGGCGTTGACGTTGAGGCCGGTGACCGTGCCGTTGAGTTGATGAAGGGTGCGATCAAGGCTACCCACACCTCGGGAGTTGTTGGAGGGGTAGGCGGTTTCGCTGGTCTCTTCGACGTTTCGTTCCTGACCAGTTACAAGAAGCCTTACCTGGCGACCTCCACCGACGGTGTTGGTACCAAGGTAGCTATCGCCCAGAAGCTGGATATCCACGACACCATCGGCCAGGATCTCGTTGGCATGGTCGTGGATGACATCGTCGTAGTGGGCGCCAAGCCACTGTTCATGACCGACTACATTGCTACCGGCAAGGTAGTCCCAGAGCGCATTGCGGACATCGTTCGCGGTATCGCCGAAGGTTGCAAGCTCGCTGGCACCGCATTGGTCGGCGGCGAAACCGCTGAGCACCCAGGCCTACTAGCTGAAGATGAATACGACGTTGCCGGCGCGGCTACCGGTGTTATCGAAGCCGATCAGTTGCTCGGCCCAGAACGCGTTCAGGCCGGTGACGTAGTCATCGGTATGGCTTCCTCTGGCATCCACTCCAACGGTTACTCGTTGGTGCGCCGCGTGATCGCTCACGCCAAGTGGGAACTGGACCGTGAGGTTGCCGAGTTCGGCAAGACCCTGGGCGAAGAACTGCTGGTTCCAACCCGTATCTACACCAGTGCTTGCTTGGATTTGATCGGGGATCTGAACGACGGGGAAAACTTCGGTGTCCACGGTTTCAGCCACGTCACCGGTGGTGGCTTGGCCGCTAACCTGGCTCGTGTGCTGCCACAGGGCCTGATGGCTCGCGTGGACCGCTCGACCTGGGCGCTGCCAGCTGTCTTCTCCACCATCGCTTCCCTGGGCAACGTGCCACAGCCGGATTTGGAGCGCACCTTGAACCTGGGCGTTGGCATGGTGGCCATCGTGGATCAAAGTGTTGCTGATCGTGCCGTTCAGTTGCTGAACAAGGCCGGGATGGGTGCTTGGGTTATGGGTGAGGTTGAGAACCTTGATCCATCTGCCGCCGAAGCTGGTCTGGACTTCGTTCAGGGCGCTAAGGGCGTTGACGGTGGCGCCGTGTTGCTCACCGGAGCCTACGCCAAGTAGAGAGCTTTGTAGCAAACTAATGCGCCGCACTGATTTTCAGTGCGGCGCATTATTTGTTTCTGGGCCTAGTCGACGCTCCTAGTGCAGTTGGCCAAGTGCTACATCTAATGGCACTCGCCAGCGCCAGGTAGCCTTCTGCTCACCGCGCACATGCCCGTTAGTTATCAGGGCAACAGGCAATTCACGTTTGACGAAGTTCAGCAGAACTTTGTAACCACTCATCACTGCCAAGGATGAGCCCAATACCAGTAGCGAACTGGATTCTTCTTCCAGGGCGGTCATCAGCTCTTTGCGTTCGGCTGGCACACTTTCACCAAAATAGACTACGTCTGGCTTCAATGCGTAGGAATCGCAGTTCCGACAACGAACCATGACAAATTGGTCTATGAGGTATTGCGGAAGCTCCACGTCACCATCGGGGTTCACCGCGGCAGGATCAATTTCTACAGCCTCAATGTATCCCTTGTTGGCAGCCTCAAGCCTAAGGTCAAATTCCCGTCGGTCTTCGCTAAATCCACAGTTCAAGCAACGCACTGTCGACAGGTCGCCATGCACTGGGATCACACGCTTCGAACCTGCTTGCTGATGCAAGCCGTCAACGTTCTGCGTAATAATTCCGCTGACGCGACCTTCCTGCTCCCACTGCACCAGGCGTTGATGGATTTGGTTTGGTACAGCTTTGTCCATATGTCGCCAGCCAACATAGCCTCGTGCCCAGTAACGTTGGCGTGCTTCGGGCCGGTAGCGGAACTCCTGGTAGGTCATCGGACGGTGACGCTGCAGTGAACCGTTGGGCCCACGATAATCAGGAATACCTGAATCTGTAGAAACCCCTGCACCTGTAACAACAAGTACGTTGCCTGCATCCAGGATCTGTTGCACGCCGGCACGAGCTTCATCTTCCGGTGTCGGCGGGGCCTGCTCTTCTACGATGCGCTGCATAGAGCGAATGGCAGAGTGATGCGCCATCTGAATTGATAGCTCTTCTTTGCTACTCAAATTCCACCTCAAGCTTGTTAGGCACGACAAAGGCCGCAGCGACTATAAGCTAATCTAGCTTAGTCCCTGCGGCTTGTCGCAAATGTACTGAAGAGCCGTACCACTTGGTGCTTAAGGTGTGGCACTGAGAGTCAAGAACACTCGATCGCTGAAAAGGAAATTAATCCTCGTCGTCGTCTAGCGAATACTTCTTCGTCAGCTCGTCGTAATCCGAATAATCATCGTCATACGTTGAATCATTACGCTCAACTTTTTGAGCATGATGATCGGACTGAACGCCCAACTCGCGTTCTAGTGCCGAAAGGTCAGTGGACGGCGAGTAGTACTTAATGTCTCGCGCCTGACGCTGTGCTTTAGCCTTTTGACGGCCGCGCCCCATGGCGTGACCCCCTCTTTTCAGTAGAGTCGGAAGGTGGTCCACCTAGTTAGATGGAGGCCTCCGAATATGTGATCAGTTCTTTCGTATTTAAAGGTTAACATGATTCACCGGCGAGCATTGAACGCAACACCCTCCGAAACCGCTAGACTGTCAATTAGTCCAACGACTATGTATTGAGCCGGTGAATTTTCGTAAGACCCGACCATGAAGGAGCCTAGCAGGTGGTGGAAAAGAATCTGCCCGAGCCGCAGGCGGCATTACCGCCATTGCAGCCGGAACCAGAGAAGCCTAAACGACGTGGCGGTCAATGGGCTCTGATGATCATTGCTGTTTTAGCTCTGGCTGCTGCCGTGGTCTTTGTGGTGCTTCGAATCATAGATCCCCCAGCTTCCCCCGTTGCGAACAACGTTGAACGTAATGAATCCCCGGGTCTTGATGGCATAGTTGCGACTGAAATGCCTCCAGCACAGTTGGAGCTCGGAGATTGCCTACGCGACTTTGATTCGCCTTTAGACCCACAAACTGTGGTCACCTGCGATTCAGCACATAATGCCCAGATGATCGGCTCCTTTGAGGTATCAGGCACCGACTACCCCGGCGCCAATGAACTACTGACCCAGTCTGAAGACATGTGTAAGTCTGTCTCGTTGGATCCCAGTGCAGGGTTGGACTCGACATGGACTTACCATTTCTCGCGTCCGTCCGAGAGCACTTGGGGACAAGGCGACCGGACAGTCTCTTGCTTTCTGAGCGTCTCAGAAGGCAACGTGCGCTCTTCACTCTTGCCTGAGGGTGCTTCCGATGCCCCTATGGACGGAGAGTCCACAGAGGAAAGTTCTAAAGCCGAAGAGACCACCGAGAGCTAGCCAGATCTTTTTCCGGATAAATAGGGAGTGAGCAGAAACTAATTCTGCTCACTCCCTACTTTTTGACCTAGCTCTTCTTCACCAGCAATTGGTCTCCAGACTGATCAAGAAGCACCTTGACGGTGTCACCGTCCTGAACCGTTCCAGCCAAGATTTCCCTAGCAAGCCGGTCCCCAATTTCTCGTTGCACCAACCGGCGCAAAGGACGGGCACCATAGGCCGGATCGTATCCGGTCAGCGCCAGCCATTCGCTGGCAGCCTGATCCACATCCAAGCTCAACCGTCGTTCCGAGAGCCGCTCGGAAAGCAGATCGATCTGAAGCTTCACAATGCTTCCTAGTTCTTCAAGGCTCAGCGGATCGAAGAGGATCACCTCGTCGAGACGGTTCAAGAACTCAGGCTTGAACGAAGCATTGACCACGTTCATCACCGCACTCTTCTTCTCAGAATCCTCCATATTTGGATCCACCAAGAATTGCGAACCAAGGTTGGAGGTCAGAATCAGGATGGTGTTCCTGAAGTCCACCGTGCGACCCTGGCCGTCGGTCAGCCGACCGTCATCGAGTACCTGCAACAAGATGTCAAAGACCTCAGGATGAGCCTTTTCTACCTCATCAAGCAGAATCACCGAGTACGGACGACGACGGACTGCTTCAGTGAGCTGTCCACCTTCTTCATATCCGACATATCCCGGAGGAGCACCAACCAGTCGAGACACAGAATGCTTCTCCGAATACTCGGACATGTCGATTCGCACCATGGCACGGGGGTCATCAAAGAGGAAGTCAGCCAGGGACTTAGCCAGCTCAGTTTTGCCAACACCGGTCGGGCCGAGGAACAGGAATGATCCGGTAGGCCGATTAGGGTCGGCTATGCCGGCGCGGGTTCGACGAACGGCGTCGGAGACTGCCGCAACTGCCTGTTTCTGTCCCATCAGTCGCTGGCCAAGGATCTGCTCCATATCCAGCAGCTTCTGGCTCTCACCCTGCAACATGCGCCCGGCCGGGATGCCGGTCCATGCTGAAATGACTTCAGCAATGTCATCGGCCGTGACTTCGTCAGCGACCATACTTGCCTGAGTACTTCGATTTGCTTCGGCGAGCGCGGCAGCGTCCAGTTCCTTCTGCAATGCTGGAATTTCTCCGTAGAGCAGTCGTGATGCCTTCTCCAGATCACCCTCGCGCTGGGCCTTGTCTGCCTGTCCACGCAACTCATCAAGTTTGACCTTGAGGTCGCCCACTCGGTTCAGTCCTGCCTTTTCCGATTCCCACTGAGCATTCAAGGCATCAAGCGTTTCTTTTTTATCGGCCATATCCTTACGCAAGGCCTCTAAGCGTTCCACCGAGGCCGGGTCACTCTGATCCGAAAGAGCTAGCTCTTCCATGGTCAGTCGGTCCACTTCACGGCGCAGCTCATCGATCTCCTCCGGTGCCGAGTCGATCTCCATACGTAGCCGGCTGGCAGCTTCGTCAACAAGGTCAATGGCCTTGTCTGGCAGCTGGCGACCGGAGATGTAGCGGTTAGACAGCGAGGATGCTGCCACCAAAGCGGAGTCTGCGATAGACACCTTATGGTGAGCTTCGTAGCGCTCTTTGAGCCCACGCAGGATGGCAATGGTGTCATCCACGCTGGGCTCCCCCACGTAAACCTGGGCAAAGCGACGCTCTAGAGCAGGATCCTTCTCAATGTTTTCGCGGTACTCATCTAAGGTGGTGGCACCAATCAGACGCAACTCACCACGAGCAAGCATTGGCTTGAGCATGTTTCCAGCATCCATGGCTCCTTCGGAAGCCCCAGCACCCACCACGGTATGGATCTCATCAATGAACGTCACGATCTGCCCATCAGAAGATTTGATTTCTTCAAGGACAGACTTCAAACGCTCTTCAAATTCACCGCGGTACTTTGCACCGGCAACCATGGCGCCTAAGTCCAATGAAATCAGCGTCTTGCCACGCAGGGATTCTGGCACGTCGCCAGCGATCATTCGCTGAGCGAGGCCTTCAACCACTGCGGTTTTACCTACGCCGGGCTCACCGATCAATACTGGGTTGTTCTTGGTGCGGCGTGAGAGCACCTGGACCACACGACGAATTTCTCGGTCTCGTCCAATGACAGGATCCAGCTTTCCGGAGCGCGCCAGTTCCGTCATGTCGGTACCGAACTTTTCCAGAGACTGGAAGGTTGCTTCGGGGTCAGGGTTATCGACCTTCCTGTCACCGCGAATGGCAGGCAGGGTAGCAACAAGAAGTTCCCGAGTAGCGCCGGATTCTCGCATGCTCTGACCAGCCTTGGTTTGGTCCGTGGCCAGGGCAATAAGCAGATGCTCGGTGGAGACATAGGTGTCCCCCATTTCCGTTGCAGTTTCCTGCGCATTACTTACTACTTGGAGCAACTGGCGTGAGAACTGGGCTTGCGCAACCGAGCTACCCGAGCTTGAGGCAAGTGCGTTGATTGCAGCACTTGCTTTGACGGATAACGCATCGACATCAAGCCCAGCCGTTTTCAGCAGAGCAACAGCGACGGAGTCTCGCTGATCCAGAAGTGCCTTGAGCAGGTGCGCTGGTTCAATCTGCGCATTGCCTGCCGTTGAGGCATTCATACCGGATGCTGAGAGAGCCTCTTGGCTTTTGGTGGTGAGTTTGGTGTCCACGTTCGTCCTTTCTACTACTGGGTGAACCCATAAACTTGAGTGTACTTAACTCAACTCTACTGTAGGTGACTTTATTCCGGCTAGAACGAGGGTAAAGAAAAATTTCTTTGGTCTCCTGCATCCCGGATCTCCGCTCTTCGATCGAGACCTAAGACTTAGGATGGAGTATGCCTAATCCCGGCGTCAGCGACGTATACAACGTCGACCACGATGCAATGGTTCAAATTTTCATCGATCAACACCGACGGATGCTACGTGAAAGCCTCGACGGACTCACGGAATCCGAAGCACGCGCGCAAATGGTCAATTCCAAGACCACCCTGCTCGGATTGCTCAAACACGCGATCTTTGTTGAACGCGTATGGTTTGGTGAAGCCGCGTCTGGCATATCGCGCTCCGAACTTGGAATTCCAGCCAGCCCCGATGATTCCTTTGATCTTTCAGCATCAGAGACCATTGTTTCGGTCATACGCGACTACGATGAAGCCGTGGCGCACTCACAGCAAGCAGTCGAAGGAAAAACAGGAGAAGATATCTTCCCTGGAAATCGGCGTGGCCCGCTGCCCTTGCGTTGGGTCCAGCTACACGTGCTTCGGGAGCTTGCCCAACACTGCGGGCACGCAGATATCCTTCGTGAACACATCATGGATGCGCGCCAAACCGCCATCACAAACAACGAATAAGGGCCATTATGCCGCTGACTCTTTTACCCCTGACTGCCGAACAATTTCCTTTGTGGATGAAACGTAGCATCGCGGAATACGTTGCCGACCTTGTCGCCACCGGCGTAACGCCAGATAAGGCGGAAAATGAAGCCGAGCGAACTATGGCTGACGCGTTCCCTTCTGCACAGCCCACCGAGACCAACACTGTTTTCGTCTTAGAACATCAAGAGCTCGGCGACGTCGGGTATCTCTGGATCGGCCACGACACCTCGGGGGATCCAACTTCCTGGTGGGTATGGGACATCGTTGTGGACGCAGAGCACCGAGGCCTTGGATTCGGAAAGCAAGCAATGCAACTTGCCGAAGACTATTCCAAATCCCATGGTGCACGGACCCTTGGTCTTAATGTTTTCGGGTTCAATCACGTCGCGCGCGGACTGTACGAATCGCTGGGCTTCGAAACGACAAGCGTCAAAATGCGCAAGACACTCTAGGAGCTCCGCCAGCGGATTCGTCTCGACATCTTTCGCCTGCTCACGACTTTGACTAGGATTTAGATCACCAACCGTTAATCTAGGACGCTCTTCCCACTATCGCCATAACCACGATAGGGTTGGAGTACGTAAGGGAGTATTCATAAGCGTTTCACCCGTCAATACGTAGGACTTGATAGACCTACCGGGTTTTACGGCCAGCAGATAAGCAGGCGAAGAGACTTACTCAACAGCGTTTTTATCGCGCCTCACGAAAGCAGGTCTCCTTTATGGAAGTCACTCCTTTGATCTGGACCATCACGGTGGTCATCATTCTTGGCCTCTTGGCATTTGATTACTTCTTCCACATTCGCAAAGCTCACGTTCCAAGCTTGCGTGAAGCAGCCATCTGGTCCAGCATCTATGTAGGTATCGCTCTGGTCTTCGGCGTCATCGTTCTAATATTCGGTGGCGTCGACATGGGCGCCGAATACTTCGCCGGGTACATCACCGAAAAAGCACTATCGGTTGATAACCTCTTTGTCTTCCTGATTATCATCGCCAGCTTCCGCGTCCCCCGCGAGGACCAGCAAAAGGTACTGCTCTTCGGTATCGTCTTCTCACTGATCGCTCGCACCGGATTCATCTTTGTCGGTGCCGCCCTGATCAACCAATTCGCTTGGGTCTTCTATCTCTTCGGTTTGATCTTGCTGCTCACCGCAGGCAACCTTTTGAAAAAAGACGACGAATCAGACGAAGCGAACAACTTCATCATTCGTCTGGCGAAGAAGCTTTTCAACACCACCGACAACTACGACGGCGACAAGCTCTTCACCAAAGTTGACGGCAAAAAAGTACTAACACCGATGCTCCTGGTGATGGTTGCTATCGGTGGAACCGATATTCTCTTTGCCCTGGACTCGATCCCCGCGATCTTCGGTCTAACCCAGAACGTCTACATTGTCTTTACCGCGACGGCATTCTCTCTGATGGGTCTGCGCCAGCTGTACTTCTTGCTAGACGGCTTGCTTGATCGTCTCATCTACCTGTCCTACGGTCTGGCCACAATCTTGGCATTCATTGGCGTCAAGCTGATCTTGCACGCCCTGCATGAAAACAACTTGCCGTTCATCAACGACGGCGAACACGTGCAGGTAATTGAAATCAGTACTGGACTGTCGCTAACCGTAATCATTGGAGTACTGCTGATCACCGTACTTGCTTCGCTCTTTAGCAAAGCAGGCAAAGCTCAGACAGCAATCGGGAATCTTGGTCGCCATGCCAGTAGCTACACCGATCTGACCTACACTTCAGATCCAAATGAGCGTGAACGCATCTACAAGGCGTTGCTTGAAGAAGAAGTGTACGTGAAGTCAATGGACAAGAAATACCGCGACAAGGCGAAAGACGTGGACAAGATCCGCGATGAAGTCGCAGAGGCCCATCGTCAGCACGATATGTATCTCAAGGGCTAGGTAACTCATCAATATCAACGAATCGGCCGCCATCTCAATTCAGAGGTGGCGGCCGAATTCACTCTTGCAACTACTTAGCGGCGAACGCCTCCAATGTAGTAGTCCGAATCAGCGATGACCTTGCCAAGAGGCATTAGAGAAATCGGGATCATCTTCAGATTGGCGATGCCTAGCGGTATGCCGATGATGGATACAAACATTGGAATAGCCGTCACTACGTGACCAATGGCAATCCAGATACCGGCAACCAAGACCCAAATGATATTTCCCAGGGTGGAGAAGGCACCCACAGGACCGCGGTCAATTGCGGTGCGGCCAAACGGCCAAAGCGCATAACCTGCGATTCTAAACGAGGCGATGCCAAACGGAATCGTTACGATCAGTGCGCAGCAAATGATGCCAGCAAGAACGTAACCGAGAGCTAGCCACAACCCACCAAACACCAACCAAATAACGTTGAGGATACCGCGCACTAAATCAGTCATGGTTATATCTTCCGTGTTCCACGGCTTATCTACCATGGGTGATCACCCGGATTTCCCCCTAGGGTGTTCAATCCCCTACTTTCCGGCAAGCAGCACACACCTTGGCTCCGCTAGGATTAATAATCATGAGCGAATCAAGCGATCAGCAGCGCCCTGCCGAAGGAACTGCGCCCAAGGACCCTAATCTTTTCCGTGCAGAGCCAGTGTCGTTTGTACGCCGCGGCAATCGTCTTCAGGGCCGCCGAGCCAGTGCTTGGGAACGCAATGCCGAGCAGTACGTCATTGACCCACCGCGCAAGATTGCCGACACCTCGGTGGCTGATGACTTCAAGTTGGCTCCTGAACAGGCCTTCGGACGTCCCGCTCCACTGATCGTTGAAATTGGCACCGGCCTTGGTGAATGCATCGCCAACGCCGCTAAAGATGATCCAGAACGTAATTACCTCGCCGTCGAGGTTTATCGCCCGGGCCTCGCGCAGCTGATGCTCAAGGTTGAGTCCTTTGAGATCACCAACGTCCGAGCTGTTCAGGCTAATGCTCCAGAAGTTTTGGACGTCATGCTTGATGAGAACAGTGCTGACGAGATTTGGATTTTCTTTTCTGATCCTTGGCACAAGCCACGCCACCACAAGCGCCGCCTGATCAAGAAGTCATTCCTCGACAAGGTCTCTCGTGTGCTCAAGCCGGGCGGAACCCTGCGTCTTGCCACTGACTGGTCCAACTACGCTGAGCAGATGCGCGAAGTTCTCGAAGCGCACGCCGACTTTGAAAATCAACACCCGGGCAACCTTGCTGGTGAAGAAAGCAACCTGACCAAGGTCCGCCGAGATGGCATGGAAGGCTTTGAGCCTGAGCCTGATTTCATTGATGAGCAGGGTGGATGGGCGCCCCGTTTTGAGCGCCGTATTCTCACTAGCTTTGAAGGTAAGGCGCTGAAGGCCGGTCGTCTCGTCTTTGACTTGGCTTATACTCGCATCGGTTAATTTCGTCGTCAAAAAGCAACTGAAGGGTCATGGCATCCATAGGATGGATGCCATGACCCTTTCTGCATCAAAAATCAGTAAGTTCGCTCAGACACCGACGATGGAATATGCCGGAGTTCGACTAGAACAGCTCTCCTTGAACCATGCCGGAGACCTGGCCGAGATCGTCACAGCAGGGAATCTGGATGAAATTTGGTACACCTCGATTCCCTCGGCGCAGGATATGGCTAGCGATATCAAGAAGCGTTTGGCTTTGCAGGAAAGAGGGGCGATGGCGCCCTTTGCCATCATTGATCGCTCCACCGGCAAGGCGGTGGGGGGCAACGACGTACTTGAATATCGATGAACCGAACAAACGCGTTGAAATCGGCTCCACCTACCTGTCCCCGGCGGTCCAGGGCACAGGGATCAACCCGGCAGCAAAGTACTTGCTACTACAACGAGCCTTTGAAGAATTGGAGTGTTACTCTGTCGCCTTCTGCACGCACTGGCATAATGAGGCCTCACGGGCAGCCATCGCGCGGCTCGGCGCAAAGCAAGATGGGGTGCTGCGCAATCATAAATATGATCCGGTCACCGGTACGCTGCGGGACACCGTGGTCTTCTCGATTCTTCCGCACGAATGGCCTGCTGTACGGACCCAACTTGAGGCACGTCTAGCTAAACACAACCGTATCTAGCGGCCGATAGCCCGACGCGCAGTGAACAACGTGACGGTTGGTTCGCGACGTTCAGGGCGCATACCGCGAGCCAACGACACCACGTCGCCACCGGACGTACCAGCTGCAAAGATTCGCGATTGCCCGGCACGCACGGCGCTGAGTTCATTTCGAAGATCATTAACTTCAGTTTGCAAGTAAGCGACTTGGTCTTGCAGGTCCAAGATCCGCTTGATCCCCTCTAGGGAGACGCCGTCTTTACTTAGAGTCTGCACTTGGCGCAGCAATGAAACGTCACGCTGTGAATAGCGGCGCTGTTTGCCCGACTGACGGCTTGGCGAGACCAATCCGATACGGTCGTACTGGCGCAGGGTCTGCGGATGCATATCTGCCAATTGAGCGGCGACGGAAATGACGAATACAGGCCGAAGGTACTCACCGTTCACGTTGTTTCAACCACCTTTCATCCATGGCTTGCTTGCTCCTAAGACTCTAGTCACCGAGTCTATCTTCCCTGCCGTGCGACTTCGAGTGCAGGGCAGGGAAGAAATAGTACTTATCTAATTAGAGTTTGGCCTTGGCAGCCAAATCCTCTCGCGGATCTTCACCCTCGGTGGCAGCTGCGAAGTCCTCAACGGCCTTTTTAGCTGCGTCGCTCAGGTTCTGCGGGATCACAACGTCCAAGATGATCAACAGATCGCCAGTAACCTTGGAAGTCTTTACCCCACGACCTTTCAACCGCAGGGTCCGACCGGAGTTGGAACCTGCAGGTACCTTCACCGCGACGGTTTCGCCATCCAAGGTCGGCACGTGAATCTTTGCGCCCAGCACGGCTTCGTCAAAAGTGACCGGCACGTGGATACGGATGTTGTTTTCTTCGCGTTTGAAGAACGGATGTTCGTTGACCTTCACCTTGACCAGCAGGTCTCCATTGCCCGCTGCACCAGGGTGTCCCTTGCCACGCACTCGAACGGACTGGCCGTCCTTGATGCCCGCAGGGATGCGCACGTCGATGACTTCACCGTTCTGTTCGCGCAAGCCAATGGTGGTTCCCTTGATGGATCCAGCGAAGGAGATCGAGGTGTTCGCGGTACGGTCCTGGCCCTTGCGCGGTGGCGCGCTTTGGCCGAAACCGCCGGCTCCGCCGAATCCACCGCCACCACCAAATAGGTCGGAGAAGTCTGGCTGTCCGCCACGTCCGCGGGCTCCGCCTCCACCGCCGAAGAGGTTGGAGAAGATGTCTTCAAAACCAGCTTGGCCGCCAGGTGATCCGCCAGGTCCGCCGGCCGAGAAGCGTGCCCCGCCACCCATGGCGCGGATCGCATCGTACTGCTCGCGCTGCTCCTTATCTGCCAGCACCGAGTGCGCTTCAGAGATGTCTTTGAACTTCTGTTCAGCGGTAGCATCACCCTGGTTGGTGTCTGGGTGGTACTTGCGTGCTAGTTTTCGGTACGCCTTTTTGATGTCCGCCTCGCTGGCGTCCTTAGCGACGCCCAAAATGGCGTAAAAGTCTTTTTCGATCCAGTCCTGACTTGCCATCAGGGCCCCATCCTTTCAGTGCCAATTCGAAACTGCCCACTGACGATTCCTCGGCAGTGGGCAGTTTCAATTGTGTTATTCGTGGCTATTCGCCGGTTGCTACCAGTACCTGCGCTGCGCGCAGGACGGTGGTTCCCTTGCGGTAACCGTTACGCAACACCTGGCCCACGTGGTCGGCTGGAACTTCCGGAACAGCCTGGCGAAGCAGTGCTTCGTGGATGTTCGGATCAAATTCCACGCCGGCCTCGTTGATGCGTTCCAGGCCATGCTGAACCAAAATGGTATCCAGCTTATTGGCGATCGCAGCGAACGGTCCGTCAGTCAGATCACCGTGAGCCCTTGCGGCATCGATTTCATCGAGTACCGGAAGGATGGTGGTCAATACCGACTGAACTGCGCTTTCTCGCGCCACGGCCCGGTCACGCTCAACGCGCTTGCGGTAGTTGACGTACTCAGCCTGCAGGCGCAGGAGGTCGTTGCGTAGCTCGGTTTCAGTCGCGCTCGCCTCGCCCTGCTGTTCCGCAGTCTCGTCAACGTCGGCGCCAGCCTCGTTCAGGATCGCCTCGGCCTGACCCAGGGCGTCAGCGGTTGGCTGCTCGTTAGCAGCCTCTGGCTGGTTCTCCGACTCAGGGTCGAAGTTTTCGTTCTGGTCTTTTGCCTCGGACATATTCCCTAACTCCCTACTTCTTGTCGGCTTCGTCTTCGTCGATTACCTCGGCGTCGACGATGTCTTCATCAGCGTTTGGAGCCTGCTCGCCGGCAGGTGCTTCAGCGCCTTCGGCCTGTGCGTTAGCGTAGATAGCCTCGCCCAGCTTGGTCTGGGAAGCCTGCAACTTCTCGAACGCGGCCTTGACCTCGTCGTCGTTGTCCTGCTTCTCAAGGGCAGCCTTCAGCGCGTCAACGTCGCCCTGAACCTCGGTCTTGATCTCTTCAGGCAGCTTGTCTTCGTTGTCCTTGATCAGCTTGTCTACGGAGTAGGCAGCCTGCTCAGCGGCGTTACGGGTCTCAGCTGCCTCGCGGCGTGCCTTGTCCTCTTCGGCGTGTGCTTCAGCTTCCTGAACCATGCGCTCGATGTCGTCCTTGGACAGCGAGGAACCACCGGTGATGGTCATCGACTGCTCGGTGCCGGTGCCCTTGTCCTTAGCGGAGACGTGCACGATGCCGTTGGCGTCGATGTCGAAGGTGACCTCAACCTGTGGGATACCGCGTGGTGCTGGTGCGATACCGGTCAGCTCGAAGGTGCCCAGAGCCTTGTTGTCACGGGTGAACTCGCGCTCGCCCTGGAAGACCTGAATCGATACCGAAGGCTGGTTGTCTTCAGCGGTGGTGAAGGTTTCCGAACGCTTGGTAGGGATTGCAGTGTTGCGCTCGATCAGCTTGGTCATCACGCCGCCCTTGGTTTCGATACCCAGGGACAGTGGGGTGACGTCGATGAGCAGAACGTCCTTGCGCTCACCCTTCAGTACACCTGCCTGCAGAGCTGCACCAACGGCGACAACCTCATCTGGGTTCACACCCTTGTTAGCTTCCTTGCCGGCCAGGTCCTTGACCAGTTCAGCAACAGCTGGCATACGGGTGGAGCCACCAACGAGGATCACGTGGGCGATGTCCGAAACCTTGACGCCTGCTTCAGCGATAACGTCATTGAATGGCTTGCGGGTGCGCTCCAGCAGGTCCTTGGTCAGGTCCTGGAACTTGGCACGGGAGAGGTGCTCGTCCAGGTGCACTGGGCCTTCTGGGGTGACCGACAGGTACTGCAGGGAGATGTTGGTGCTGGTCGCCGAGGACAGTTCCTTCTTGGCCTGCTCAGCAGCTTCCTTCAGACGCTGCAGGGCAATCTTGTCCTTGGACAGGTCGGCACCCTTGGCCTTGGCCTGGGCCAGCAGCCAGTCAACGATGCGCTGATCCCAGTCGTCGCCACCGAGGCGGTTGTCACCGGCGGTGGAGCGAACCTGGATGGTGGAGAAGCCGTCATCGTCCTTGCCAACTTCCAGCAGGGAGACGTCGAAGGTACCGCCACCGAGGTCGAAGACCAAGATGAGCTCATCTTCGTTGCCCTTTTCCAGGCCGTAAGCCAGAGCTGCTGCGGTTGGCTCGTTGACGATACGCAGCACGTTCATGCCTGCGATCTCGCCGGCTTCCTTGGTCGCCTGGCGCTCAGCGTCGTTGAAGTATGCAGGAACGGTGATCACTGCGTCGGTGACCTTTTCTCCCAGGTAAGCCTCGGCGTCGTTCTTCAGCTTCATCAGGGTACGTGCGGAGATTTCCTGCGCGGTGTACTTCTTGTCATCAACGTTGATGGTCCAGTCGGTGCCCATGTGGCGCTTGACCGACGAGATGGTGCGGTCGATGTTGTTGACGGCCTGGCGCTTGGCGATGTCGCCAACCAGAACTTCGCCGCTCTTCGAGAAAGCAACGATCGACGGGGTAGTACGGTTGCCTTCCGCGTTTGCGATAACGGTTGGCTCACCACCTTCGAGCACGGAAACTACGGAGTTGGTGGTTCCTAGGTCGATACCTACGGCACGCGACATAATGGCTCTCCTTTGCCTTGGTTGAAAGTACTAACGCTGAGGATTTTTATCCCCGTTGAGCGTTCTGGACTCAAGTTTACTCGGTCGATTTCGACTGTCAAATTAACTTGAGCCAACATCACTCAACTTTGCGTTCTGCCTTGTTCAACGGCTCAAGTGCGAGAATGATTCCCATGCCGAGAAAGAATTTTCAGCCACAAAATAATGAGCGCCCTGCGCTAGCGACGAAGCGGTCGTTCAAAGAACTATCGCGCGGCACTCAGATCGCTGTCTTCGTCTATGGAATTATCGAGGTGACCTTGATGATTGCTGCTCTGCGGGATCTGCGACAGCGCCCCAAACAGTTAGTCCGAGGACCCAAACCGCTCTGGGCGGTGATCTCGTGCCTGAACATGCTCGGGACAATTTCCTACTTTACGATCGGGCGTCGCAAGCAAATTCAGTGATGCTTGCGACCCCAAAAACAACGCACCCTCACGATGGTGAGGGTGCGTTGTTCGCTATGAGCTTGAGCAGCTAAGCCGATCAATCAGAGGGTTTGGCCTCCTAATGTTCTGATTCGACGAGAACAGCAGCGGTTCGCGCAGGAATCGTCAGCTTGCCAGAAGCGCTGTCGAAGGACGTGGACTTCACAGTCGGGTCACTACCTTGCTCCAAGGCTTCGGCCAGAGCGTAGTCGTGCCCGATAAGTTCCTCGACGGACTTCGAGTAGTCATCCGGCGAGGCGTTGAAGACCACCAAGGCGCCATCATGCTTTGCATCAGCATCCTTGCCCACGGTGTCATCGATGCGCATCACGATAATTCCCGGATCAGCCTTTGTGCCGCTGAGCGGGAAGCTCACCTTCTGCTCGATCAGCTCGGCTGAGCCCAAGCGCAACAAGCCAACTTCCTTACGGGTCCGCAGCAGGTCTAAGGCTGCTCCTTCGGCCTGGGACATGGCCTTAGCATCTGGCTTCAGTTCCGGATCCGCCAGTAACGGAGCCATCAGATCCCACTTCTCGCCGTTGTCTGCCTTGGGCGGCAAACCTGAGCCGAAGGTATTTTCCTTGCCCGAGAAGTCAATACGGTTGAACCAGTCCCCTGAGTTATAGGAATTTCGGTCCAATGACTTAGAACGCAATAATTCGGTTCCGGCATGCCAGAACGGTACGGCCTGCGAATACATCACCGTCGCTTGCGACAGCGTATTCATCCGCACGCGATCTTCCATGGAAGTATCACGAGGCAGCTTCAGCACTGTCAGGTCATACAGCGTCTCATTATCGTGCGCGTCAACATAGTTGATAACTTCCCCCGGCTGCGACGCGTAGCCTGCCTTAGAACCGCGATAGTCCAGTTCGTCACCACGGTGGACGGTGCCGTCCGAAGCAAGGAACTCAAATCCCGCTAGGTTGCCAGCCAAGCCAAGTTTCACCAGGTCGGTTTCACGACCTAGGTCTTTCAACGCTTCCTCAGTATTGCCATTAACCTCGTTGCCATTGGGGTCCGTACCCAATCCTGTACCGAAACCTTGACGGAAAGTTGAGGATGAATCTACCGGGCTACCACCATGCACGGCATCACGCAGTCGGTCATTGAAGGTACCGATTCCGGTGCCGTTCAACTGGCCTTGTGTCGCTTGATAGAAACGGGCGTTATCGGCCACTTCGCCGAAGTTCCAGCCTTCGCCGTAGAGGTAGATGGATTTTCCGTCCACACCATCGCGCCGCAGCTTCAGCTGATCAAGTGCGTCTCGGGCTGCTTCCATAGTTTCGCGTGAGTGGTGGCCCATCAGGTCAAAGCGGAAACCATCAACCTTGTAGTGCTTGGCCCACACCACCAATGAATCAACCATCAGCTTCTCTGTCGCAGCATGCTCGGTCGCAAGATTCTGACAGCAGGTAGAGGTTTCAACTGCGCCGGCGGCATCAAGACGGTGGTAGTAACCGGGCACAATTTTATCCAGCACGCTGCGGTCAGCTTGGCCAGCAGCTGCGGTGTGGTTGAAGACCTGATCTAGGACCACTTCCAGCCCCATACTGTGCAGGGAACCGACCATTGAGCGGAACTCTTCGACGCGGTTGGCCCCTTCAGGGTTGGTGGCATAGGAACCTTCTGGAGCCATGAAATGCAACGGGTCATATCCCCAGTTGAAACCGTCCGCTTCAGCATGAGCACTCACGCACTCTTGCTGCTGGTCTGAGGCTGCCGGCATCGAGGTCAAATCGCAGTCCGTCTCAACTCGTTTGGCCCGGTCTTCCTCGATGGTGGCAATGTCGAAGCTCGGCAATAGATGAACGGTACTCAGCCCAGCTTCTGATAACTGTTTAAGTTGCTTAGTTCCCGCGCCATTCACGCCGAAAGCTCCGTAGCGTCCGCGTTGATTTTCCGGCACTGATTTATCGGAAATCGAGAAGTCGCGGATCTGCAGTTCATAGATGCTGCGGTCCACATCTTTTTCAACGTGGTTGGCTTCGGCTTTTCGCCATTGCTTTGGTTGGTGCTTGGGATCATCCAAATTCACGGCCACGGAGTGCGATGAGTTGGTACTCAACGCTACTGAGTAGGGATCGGTGACAATATTGGTTTCGATCTTTCCGGTTTCCGGAACGAAGACTTGCACCTCCCAGCGATACTTGGCTTCAGCAAACTTAGGCTTGCCCTTCACCGCCCACGCCCCACTTTCTTTTTTGTAGGTAGCCTTGTAGCGCGTGGTTTTTTCGTTGTTATCCGTGATTAGCAGTGTCGCCTGCTGGGCAGTTGGGGCCCACAGTCGGAAGGTTGGACGTTTTCCGGTGAAACTCACTCCCAGTTCGATATCTTCTAATGCTTGGGCATAGAGATCATCAATGACCCCTGGGGTTTGCACTGCGGTAAAAGCGGTGAGTTTCTTAGCGTCGCCATCAACCTCGTAGCGTGCCAGTGCTAGTTGTGAGCGCAAGGCCGAAGCCACGTTTTCACGGTTCAGATCCACACGCAATGCCCGGTAGTCAGCTAAATGAGGGAAGCTCTTTAGTTGTGCTTCGGTCAATCCGCCAACAACTGGGGTGAGCTCGATTGGTTCAGCTCCGGAAATTTCTTCCCCATCCAATTTCAGGCTGGCGTCAGCAGAAGAGTACAGCGCAAAACTTTCTCCGCTTCCCAGATCACGAGGAACGACGATCGTATCTGCAGAAATCCACTGAGCTTTACTTTGCCCAACACCGGCAACTGTCTGGCTGTCGGAACCGATCTGCAACTTGTGAGTCTCCGAGTCATAGCTGAAGCTCACTGGCTTTCCTTCAGTGACCGTCAGGCTGTAGTTAGCTCCCCCGGCGGCGCCGTCAACCCCATAGCTCTCTTCCCATCCAAAGTTATGGGAAACCTTAAATTCATAAGTTCCAGCAGGGATTTTGTCGGTAGTCAGTTCGTACGTCCCGTCGCCATCAGCATCTGCCATAAGCGTTGCCAGGCAGCTTGGTTCCCAGTCCGCGTCGCACCCCAATTCGTCTTGGAAGCTACCGGGCAGGGTGATCATTGGCCCCTGTTTGTCGCTTTGCGCGATTTTGCTTCGTGGATCAAAGTAGAACTTCACTTTTCCACCGTCGTGTGAGTATTTCAGGTTGTCGCCTCCAGCGACTCCCCCGACCCCGTAGTTGCGATCCCAAGATCCGTCCAGGGCAACCTTGAATTCATAGTCTCCGGCAGCAACATCAAATTCGCCGGCGTAGACTCCGCCGGGTTGTTCGGTGAGCTTGGCGGCTTCACAGGCCGGATCCCAGTCGGTCACGCAGCCCATTTCGGTATTGTGACTTCCGGGCACCGTGACCATGGAGATATCCGATTCGACAGGTTTTTCCTTCGTGAATCCGGACACGTCGTTACCCACCGAAGCATAGGTGGAAGTGGCAACGTGCTCACCGTCCGCGTTGGTGCTCACTGCTCGGTACTCAACCAGGGCGCCTTGAGGCAGCTTCGAGACGTCGTGGAAAACGCGTGGGCTACTGTCTTCTGCGGTGCCCAACGAGTGCCAACTGTCGCTACCGACTTCACGCCAAGAGACGCTTGTCTCGGCCCAGGCTTGTTCCCCGAGGTCCACCGAAACGGGTGAAATCCCGCTCAGACCTGCACCTGATTTTGGTGCTGAAACCTCTGGTGTGAATTGTGCACTGTTCACGGTCTTATCCGCTTTGTAAACCACAGCCGATAACGCCGGTACGCTGAGGGTGAGCTTTGCATCGGCGGAACTGCTCAGCGTCCCTTCGGCCCCATAGAGTGCAGAGTAATTTGCATCAGAAGTCAGCGTTGACAGCTCTACCTCAGCTGCTTCTTCCGAGTTGTTTAATGCCACTAGGTACTCGGTTTTCTCATCACGGTCCACACGGGAGAAGGCATAGATACCTTTGGAATCCTGCGCATACAGCTCCACTTGTGACCCGCTCTTGAGTGCCTTATTCTCCTCACGGAGTTTCGACAGGGCACCAATGTGACGATATAGCGGTGCTTCGCTGTCATAGCGGTCTTGAGATCCAAGTTTTTCGCCGGTGATCAAGTTTTGGTTTTGATAATCCGCTACTTGCGAAGCGAACAGTGATTGTCGCGCGTCTTTGTCGCTGCCTGAACCAGCAAATCCTTGCTCATCGCCGTAGTACACCACCGGTTGCCCACGGGTGAGGAACATCAGTTCGTGAGCCAGTTCGTCTCGCTTCAATGGCTGGCTACTGTTGTTCAGGAAGTATCCGATGCGCCCCATGTCGTGGTTGCCTAAGAAGGTCGGCAGTGCATCAGCTGAAGTTGTGGCCGTGGTGTAGTAATCGTCCGCCGAGAACAAGCTGCTCAGGGACTTGGCAGAATTTCCTCCCGCGAACCCGGCGGCGGCGGACTGGAACGTGAAGTCCAAGACGGAATTCATGTCCGTCTTGCGCACATAAGGGGAAAGTTTCTTGGCATCGGCATCATAAACTTCACCGAACATGAAGAAGTCGTCTTTGCCTTGGGCCTTGGCATAGTCCTGGACCTGCTTGGTCCATTGTTCCCAGAATTCGAAGTTGACGTGTTTTGCAGTGTCGATGCGGAAACCGTCAATTCCGAAGTCCACCCAGTTCTTGTAGACATCGGCGAAGCCGTTGACCACCTTTGGGTTTTCAGTCATCAGGTCATCCAAGCCTTGGAAATCGCCGTGGGTAACCGATTCACCTTCCCAAGTTGAGTCACCGCGGTTGTGATAGAGCGTTGGATCATTCAGCCAGTCCGGAACTTTCGTCGCCTGCTGCGAGACGACCGGGGTGTACGGGAAGGATGAGGTTGCGTCCATTTCCGGGAAGGTATCGCTGCCTGCATAATCGGCAGGGTCAAAGGCCTTGCCCTGAGCATCCTTGTACGGAACGGAAGACTGTTCGACGTATGAGTATTTCTTTTCCTCGTTATCAATCAGGTCCGCGGTGTGGTTGACGATGATATCGAAATACACTTTGATGCCGCGCTCGTGCGCCTCATTGATGAGTTCAGTGAGTTCTTCATTGGTTCCCAGATGCGGATCAATCTGGGTAAAGTCAGTGACCCAATAGCCGTGATATCCGGCGCTGGCGTCTTCGCCGTTGCCTTGGACAGGCATGTTTTTGAAGCTTGGGGTCAGCCAGATTGCACTGGTACCTAGACCCTGGATGTAGTCGAGTTTGGACCGCAGTCCGGCGATATCGCCGCCCTGGTAGAATCCTTTATTCGTAGGATCATAGCCAGAGGAGAGCCGGTCACCATCCAGACCGCCGGTGTCATTTGCCTCAGAACCGTTGGCAAAACGATCGGTCAAGACGAAATAGAATTGCTCGCCGGACCCTGCTTGTCGTACTGGCGCGGAGACCAAGTCAGCGTCATTCTCTGAATAATCACCGCGGAGATCTAACGGAACGACTTGGGTCAGTCCGGTGGCGGTATCGAAGGTAAAGCGCAGTTTGCTTTCGGTCCCCAGCGACAGTGGGATGTTCTGATCGCCGCCATCTAGTCCATACGTCTTATCGAAACTTTTATTCAGTGCCACCTTGTATTCGTAGCTACCCGCCGGAACTTGAACATCGAGGCTGTATTGCCCGTCCTGATCAGTAGCCTTCAGTTCGGTTGATTCACAATCCGCCATCCAGTCGGCTGAGCACCCCAGCGCCTTCTGGAACGACCCGGCAAGATTGACCGTAGTTTCCTCTGCTACCGCTGGTGCAGACACGATGGGCGCCATCGGCGCTAAGACCAACATTGGGGTGGCGCTCAGGGCAGTTGCCCAACGTCTCCATCTGCGTTCACGAGATTGCGGTTCCCGACTGCGTCTGTGCGCAGAGGAGTCAGCTGAATTGCTGTTCACGAAATGCTCCATTGAATTCGAAGGTGCTTTGCGGCGGGACACACGAGGCGGCACGCCAGTGACCCAGACCACACTAGTGAGGCGATTCCTTCAAATGCAAGCGTTTACATGATTTACAACTAATAAGGGCTAATTGACCGTTTCGCGGCTGATATTTACACACTTTTACACAGAAAGCGCTTGCAGATCTTAAATCTGATCAGCGCATTCAGCCGTAGGTGCGACAGAAGCCTCGACTAGTTCCAGTAATGGAATAGCCGAGGCTTCTACTCAGAATTGATTCTTAGCGACCGTTGCTCGCCGGGCTCGCGGCACGACGTGGACCACGCGAACGGCCACCGGCAGCAGCGCCGGCATTACGTCCACCGGTACGTGCGCCACGCGATGAGTTCGAAGGGCGTTCACTGTTTGCACCACGTGCCGAACGTGCTGGACGACCCGCGCTGGCACCGCGTGCTTCACGCGAAGTGCGCTCGGACTGACGCGGGGCACCTTCACGATCCGAACGGCGACGTTCGCCGCCACGGGCCTGGCCTTCGCCGGAAGAGTTACCACCGCGTGCATTGCGTCCACCATTGCGGCTGCCGCGTGCGTTGGACGATTCGCCTGCTGGCTTCTTCTTGGCCGGGTTGCGCTTCTGCTGAACTGGAGCAACATAAGGAACGTGCTCGGCAACTTCGCCAACAACCTTGGCTACCACTGGCGAGTCAAGGGTGACCTTTTCGAAAGGAACCTTCAAGCCAGCCTGCTTGAGCAACGAGGCCACGTCACCCTGCTGATCCGGGGTGCAGATGGTCACGACGGTGCCATCGGAACCGGCGCGTGCGGTACGACCCGAACGGTGGGTGTAAGCCTTGTGCTCTGCTGGCGGATCGATATGAACAACCAGTTCCACGCCATCAACGTGCACGCCGCGGGCTGCCACGTCGGTTGCCACCAACACCTTGGCCTCACCGGAAGCGAAAGCAGCCAGGTTACGGTCACGGGCATTCTGCGACAGGTTGCCGTGCAGGTCTACTGCTGGAACACCAGCCTTAGACAGGGTGACGGCCATCTTCTTGGCATGGTGCTTGGTGCGCATGAACATGATGCGACGAGCGGTACCCTGAGCCAGGACGCGGATCAGTTCTTTTTTATCATCGTTAGGGACCACAAATACGTGGTGTTCCATGGTGTTCACTGCAGCTTCAGGAGCATCCACGGAATGAACGGTTGGGTTGCTCAGGTAGCGCTTGACTACCTTGTCCACGCCATTATCCAAGGTCGCCGAGAACAGCATGTGCTGGATTCCGGTTGGCATGCGGTCCATGATGCGGCGCACCACGGGCAGGAAGCCCATGTCGGCCATGTGGTCAGCTTCGTCCAGCACGGAGATTTCCAGCTGGGAGAGGTCAACGATTTTCTGCTTGATCAGATCATCAAGGCGGCCTGGGCAAGCGATGACGATGTCTACGCCTTCGTTCACGGCCTTTTCCTGACGGCTCTGCGCCACGCCACCGTAGATGACGGTGGTGCGCAGGCCGCTGGCCTTTGCCAGTGGGTCGACAGTCTTGGCAATCTGGGTGGCAAGTTCACGGGTTGGTGCCATGATCAATGCGCGGGGGAAGCGGGCCTTACGGCGCTGCGGACGCTCGGAAAGGCGGGCTACCAACGGCAAGGAGAAAGCCAAGGTCTTGCCGGAGCCGGTCTGGCCACGGCCGAGAACATCGCCGCCGGCCAAAGTGGATGGCAAGGTGGCTTCCTGAATCGGGAAGGGAGTTTCGATTCCGCTCTCGGAAAGAACGTTGGCTAGATGTGCAGGCACGCCAAGGGCGCTAAAAGTTACGGACATATTCAAAACTTTCTCTCTGATTCGCACGCCTTAGCTAAGGCGCTGGGTCTCGCCGAGCCAGGAGGAAGTCCGCACCGCACATCACCAAGGGTGATCTGCGGGCACCGGTGAACCAACTCGGATCTAATCCGGGGATCATCTGGAGGGGAAATCTAAACTGTCGACGCATGCGTCCGGCCTTTCTGGCCAATCGCACAAGTATCTACTCTACAGTGCTTGAACACCTCAGGTCTGTGAGTCAGCCCGCTTCATTCGCAGAAATCCGGAGAGTTTCACCACTTTGTCGTAAGCGCGTGAATCATTTCTATCAACGACTAGCACCCTTCGTGTTGGCCAGTTTGGAAGGCCACCACACCTTGGGTCCGATGTCTTCAACCAGCGCGGGAACCAAGAGACTGCGCACTATGAAGGTATCTAAAAGCACACCAAAGGCAACAATAAAGCCGAGCTGACCGAGGAACATAATTGGTACCACGCCTAAGGCCGCGAAGGTTGCTGCCAGCACCACACCTGCCGAGGTGATGACCCCGCCAGTGACTTGCAGGCCTCGTCGCATCCCTTCATGGGTCCCTAGCTTCAGCGATTCCTCACGCACGCGGGTCATCAAGAAAATGTTGTAGTCCACCCCGAGCGCCACGAGGAAAACGAACCCAAATAACGGCACCGAGGGGTCAGCGCCCACATAGTTGAATACGTTGTTAAAGACCAAGGCGCTGACGCCCAGCGCGGTACCGTAGGACAGTACGGTAGTGAGCATGAGCAAGAAGGGTGCTAGTACCGAGCGCAGAAGCAACATGAGGATCACAAAGATCGCCACTAACGTTATGGGAATGATCTTGTACAAGTCCGTTTGCGCCGTCGCGTTGGTATCCAACTGAGTCGCTGTGGTGCCACCGACGAGGCTTTGGTGATCAATGAGGTGAACACTTTCTCGTAGCGCGAGAATGGTTGCCTTAGCTTGCTCGGAATCAGCGGCATCTCGCAGGGTCACCGAAATCAGATTCCGCCCGTCAACTTCGTATGCTGCTATTCCCCTTGCTTTCATGGCTGGTCCGCCGTTTTCAGCCTGCAAGTACGCAGAATCCACACCAGACACGCTGTTGACCGTGGCCAAGACCTCTTGGGCGTTCTCTGCTCTCACAATCACCGTGGCGGGAGAACCGGTTCCACCCGGGAAGTGTTCACCTAACGCGAGCTGGCCATCGCGAGCTTCTGAGCCACCGACGACAAGTTCACTTTGCGGTACGCCGTGGGCTTTGAGTTGAGTAACTCCTATTACGCCGGCGGCAAGGACCACAACGGTGATCATCCAAATGGGTCGGGGGTGTTTTGCGACGAAGCTGGCTATCCGTCCCCATAATCCATGGACGCCGTTTTCTACCTCTCTGCCGTGGCTAACCTTGGGCATGAAAGGCCAGTAGGCGGCCCGCCCCAGAAGACCTAAAGCTGCAGGTAAAAAGGTGAGCGCAGCGATTACCGCGAAGATTATTCCCGATGCACCTACCGGTCCCAGCGCTTTATTGGAGTTCAGATCAGAGAACAGCAAGCACAATAAACCTACTGTTACCGTTCCGCCCGAAGCGACGATCGGTTCCAACGAACTTTTAAAGGCGGTAGAAACTGCCTTCCACCGATCAGCACCGTGAACCAATGCCTCTTTGTGCCGGGCAACAAATAGCAGTGAATAGTCCGTAGCAGCACCAATGACCAAGATTGAAAGAATTCCCTGGGCCTGACCATCCAACCGGATCCAGCCTTCGCGTGCCATGAAATAGACGCAAAGGATCGCTGCACACAAAGCGACCATAGAAGTCATGAGCACCACCAGCGGCAATAGCAACGAGCGGTAAACCAACAGCAGGATAATCAAGACTGCACCGAGTGCTACCCCCAGCAGTATGCCGTCAATCCCGCCGAATGCCTCTGATAAGTCGGCGCTAAAACCGGCGGGTCCGGTCACATACGCAGTAGTGCCGTCAGGCTTTCCCGCATCAAGCCATGTCCTGAGCGCCTCAACACTTTCTTTGACCTTCACGTCACCAGAAAGCGGAACCAACAGTTCGGCTGCCAAACCATCCTGCGAAATAAAGGGGCCAACCACTACCCCATCGAGATACTGGAAGTTTTGGAGCTCCTCGGCGAGCGCTTTCACTGGCGTGCTAGCTAGTTGATTCCCAGCGGTGAGCACGACCACCGCGGGTATGGCTTGGGAGGTTTGAAATTTGTTCTGCCATTCAAGGGCTTTGGTGGCTTCAGAGGTGGCCGGCAAGAAGGCGGTCTGGTCAGTGGTTTGAACATCGGAAAGCTTCCCGAAGGTTGGTCCGCCGACGCCTGCAACACCGAGCCACATCAGCACAAGTACTGCGTAGATCCCTATTCTGATGGCGAAACTTTTCTTGTTGTTTGTTGGACGTGCTTGGCTTCTATCGAGTTCTACCTGTCGCACTGTGTGGATCCCCATCGGTTGTCGCACACTCAAATCTTGAGCAGTGATGCGTACCCAACATTACTTGAGATAGTTCGACGATGGAAGTATTTTCACTCTCTAGTAACTACACGGGACTAGTATGTCGCCTATGCACGCACGTGATGATCAGCACCTAGCAGTACTTCTACAACAGTTCAGCCAAGCGACCGACCGCTATATTGAATTCACCGGAGCACAATTTGGAACTCACCGAACCGACATGAACGCGTTGGCTATCATCGTCAACTTCGAACGCAGCGGTACCCTCCCCTCAGCCAAAGACCTGAGCGCCGAGCTACATTTGAGCGCCCCCGCCACCACGGCAATGCTGGACAGGCTGGCACGGTTTGACCTCATTGAACGAGAGCGTTCAACTCTAGATCGACGAGTCGTGCTGATCCGACCTACCACTGACGCACGAACCATGGGCAAAAGAATGTTTGGGCCATTGGCCAAGAAAATGATGGAGGTGAGCCAGAACTACAGCGCCCAAGAGCTGGAACTGCTCGCCCGGTTCCTCAGCGAAGCGATTGTCGGCGTGGATGAAGCACGTGAAGAATTTGTCGCTTCAAGTCCAAGAAATTAGTCCGACCCCGCGCCGAGAAACTAAGCTTATCCGGTGACCTTATCGCTGTGGCTTTCCCTTTTGACCGCTTGTGTTGTCATCAGCTTCACCCCTGGTGCCGGTGCCATCAACACCATGAATAACTCGATGCGTCAGGGATGGCGCACCTCCATCTGGGGGATTCTTGGACAGCAGATCGCCTTACTCATCCACGTGGTGATTGTGGCTGCGGGTGTTGGAATTCTTGTCGCGAACTCCCCCACGCTATTTGCTGCCATTCGTTACGCCGGTGCCGCCTATCTGGTCTACCTTGGCATCCGCATGTTGCTCTCAAAACCAGAGGTCGCCTCGGATGGGACCTCAACCGGCCAACGGCTCACCCGCCGCTCGATGATACGTCGCGGCCTGTTGGTGAACTTGCTGAATCCCAAAGCCATTGTTTTCTTCTTGGCATTCACACCTCAGTTCATCAACACCGATCAACCTCTACTGGGACAATACGCGGTATATATCGGTACCGTGATCGCCGTAGATATTTTGGTCATGTTTTTCTTCTTCGCTGGTACCGCACGCACTTTCCAGAAGTTCACCGCCACCTATCGCGGTGCCAAACTACTGAACATCATCTTTGGCATTCTCTTCATTCTTGTGGCGGCACTGCTACTGCTCATGCACTAAAAAGGAACCAAAACTATAAATCGTTATCGATTTAGAGTCGACTTTCGGGCGCGTAGGTATCGCTTCCACCCAAGAGATGCCCATAGACTTATGCCATGTTCCGGATAATGATCGTCTGCACGGGAAATATCTGTCGTTCACCGATGGCCGAATACATGCTCAAAGATGCCCTTAACACTGCTGATGTCACGCAGGTGCAGGTCATCTCACGAGCCATCACAGATGGTGAAGTCGGCAACCGTATCGATGAGCGCGCCGCGAGCATCCTACACAGTCACGGACTGGATGCCTCCGAACATGTGGCCGCCCAGGTTGACTCACATGAACTAGCTGACATGGATCTGGTCCTAGCTATGGACACCGACCACTTCGAGGAACTAGTACCCGAACTGGCCGAGATTGATCCGAGCCAGCGCCCCCAGCTTCGCATGTTCCGTTCCTTTGACCCGGACACCGCCAATGAGCCGCACGAAAACCAAGGTGTTTATGACCCTTGGTACGGAGACGCCGGCGATTTCCGTGAGTCATGGAAGCTCATCTCAGCAGCCCTGCCAGCCCTTGTAGATTACGTGCGGAGTAATATCGCTTCTCGTGGAAACCGCTAGACCAACACTTATTGCCATTGACGGACGTTCCGGATCAGGCAAAAGCACCTTCGCAACATCTCTAGCGCAGCACCTTGCAGAATCATCTCCTGTAGCTATTTTGCGCCTTGAAGACCTCTATCACGGTTGGCATGGGCTAGCCGATGCACAACTGCTGTACACCGAATTCTTGCCCGCTCTCATCGCCGGTCAAACGGTCGCCTATCCAACGTGGGACTGGGCCGCAGACGCGGTTGGTGCCGAACGTAGCTTCACTCCAACAAACATCCTGATCATTGAAGGCGTAGGAGCACTCAACGACCAAGCACGTGAATACATTGATTTCGGTATCTGGCTAGAAGCCCCGGAGGACTTTCGGCGCGAACGAGCTTTAGCCCGAGACGGTCAAACCTACCGACCTTTTTGGTCCACTTGGGCAGAACAAGAACAGGCGTACCTGCAAAGCAATACACCTGCAAGCAACGCAGATCTGCAGGTGAATACCTCAGAAATTTCCGATCCATTGCTGACCCTTCGAACGCTTGGTCATTTTCTTCCGCAAAAGCTCACCGAGCGCCTTGGCTGGGAAGAAACGGCCCCACATCGTCCCGTATGGCGACAGAGTTACCAAGCACCCATGGACGTCGCGGCGCTCTTTGAACAGCTCACCAAGCATCTTCCACACGCTGCTCTTTTGGAATCGACCAGCCAACACCTCGATGATCCACTGGGCCGAAATCGCTTTTCCATCTTGGCCTTTTCCACCGAATCTCACCCACCAACTCTCACCGCGACACAATCCGGAACGTTTATCGCTTTAGGTTCAGCGCGTCTTAGATTGGGCCAAAATTTCTTTGACTCGCTGGGGGCTCTATGGCCTACCAATCACCAGTTGCTCTCTGCCTACCCGCTTCCTTTATGGGTTGGATATCTGGGTTACGAGCTCAAACGTGAAGTGCGCGCCTCAAATATCAGTGCGGTGATCGCTGCGGGAACTACCCGAGCTGATGCACAATTTTTCGCACCTGACACCATTGTTGTCGTTGATCATCAGCTCAATCAGATGCACCTACACAGCATCAATAATCCAGCAGCGCCAATCTCGATTCTGTTGGGCAATCCGCCTGAGGATCGAGAGAGCAGCATGCTGCCAGTGCCCACTTTTACTTGTGCTGATTCGGCCGAGGGATATCAGCAGAAAATTCTTCGCGCCCAACACGAGATCTATGAGGGCAACACCTACGAAGTCTGTTTAACCACTGAATTAACAGCCAAGGTCAACGACTTTGATCCCTTTGAAGCCTATTGCAGAATGCGATTATCCAGCCCTGCACCTTTCGCACATTATCTGCGTATCGCTGATCTCGAAGTGGCCAGCATGTCCCCCGAACGGTTCTTAGCTTTATCGCAAGATGCGCAACTTCGTGCCGAACCCATCAAGGGCACACGAAAACGTGGCATGGATGAAGACAGCGATTTAGCGCTCAAGCATGATCTGGCAACGCATCCAAAGGACCGTGCAGAGAACATCATGATCGTAGATCTTCTGCGTAATGATCTCTCACATTTCGCAGTCCCTGGATCGGTGAGGGTCACGCGGTTGTGTTCGGTGGAAAGTTACGCCACAGTTCATCAGATGGTTTCCACTATTGATGCCACGCTGCGCGATCCTCAACTGGCTGCCGCGGCTCTGCGCGAGGCGTTCCCGCCCGGTTCAATGACTGGCGCTCCGAAGCTCTCCACGATGAATATCCTTGATGAGCTTGAAGAGCATCGAGCCCGTGGCCTGTATTCGGGCGCTGTAGGTTATCTTGGGGCAGACGGCGCGGCCGACTTTTCCGTAGTGATCCGCACGTTAGTTTGTGACCGGCTCGAAGATCAGTCTTGGCGGTTATCTCTTGGGCTCGGTGGAGCGATTACTGCCGACTCGGATCCGCAGGACGAATGGGATGAAGTCATTACCAAATCTCGCGGAGTGCTCCAGTCCCTCGGAGCAAGCTTCCCGCACACGACTACTGCAGTGTAGCGGTCAGTCGGGCCACGTTATCGATCCAGCGCTGCATGCGCGGACGACGACGCCACTGACCCAACGTGATCTCCGTGGAAATTTCTCGGTAATGGTTTTGCACGTCGTTGACTGCATTGACCATGTCCTTGCCCAGGAGCATGACCGAAATTTCCATGTTCAAACTGAACGAGCGCATATCCATATTTGAGGAGCCCACCACCGCGACGTCATCATCGACGGTGAAGCACTTGGTGTGCAGAACCATCGGAGCCGGGTAACAGTGGATCCTCACCCCTGCTTCGAGCAGCTGCTGATAGTAGGACTGCTGTGCATGGTGCACCAAAAACTGGTCCCCTTCTTCACAGACATAGAGCTCTACCTCTACCCCGCGCTGGGCTGCAGTGGTGATCGCGTACAGCATGGAATCATCGGGTACAAAGTATGGACTGGTGATTTCTAGGCGTTCGGAAGCCGAATAGATCAGTGTATTAAACAGTCGCAGATTGTTCTCTTTACCGAAGCCCGGACCGCTTGGAAGCAACTGAGCCAATGTTGAACCTGGACGTTCTTCATAGGCCAGTGGGTGTCTGGCCTCGTTCATGTCCATCAGTACTTCTTCGTCGTTTTCTTCCTGCCACCAGTCGATAGCGAAGGTTACGTCTAAGCTTCGTACCAGCGGACCTTCAACGCGCAGCATCATTTCGACCCACTCGCGTCCGACCTTATGTGAAGACTTGCGCTTGTAACCAGGCTCAATCAGGTTCTGACTTCCGGTGAATCCGACCTCACCATCAATCACCAAAATCTTGCGGTGGTTACGCAAATCTGGGCGGCGCCAGCGACGACCGATCAGGTCGATAGGTAGCATGGGGCGCCAGTTGATGCCTGACTTTTTCAGTCGCTTCTTCAGATCGCGGTAGCCCTTGACGCGCAAGGTACCCAGGTGGTCAAAGAGCAGACGCACGTGCACCCCGCGGTCTGCGGCGCGCTCTAGAGCATCAAGGACTGGGCCCACATACTCTTCATCGTCGCCCATGATGTAGAACTGGATATGGATGTAACGGGTTGCTTTGTCGATTTCTCGACGCATCGACTCCATGGAGTAACGGTAATTAGAAATGACCTCAACGCTGTTGCCGCCTTCTAACGGCATGGCGCCCAAATTGCGGTTCAGATTGACCGCAGATTCAACCCATTCTTCTTGCGAGTGAAATTCTTCGGGCAACTGCAGGTGCTTGGTTGCATCCATGATTTGCTCACGAGCACGTTGCTGTTTCTCCAGTCGGCTGCGCGAGAGGCGTGGGTTGGCAAAGAGCCAGTACGCCAACAGACCGACTACAGGCAGGAAGAAAATTCCCAAAAGCCACGCCATCGCTGTGGTGGGTCGTCGGTTTCCGGGAACAATGCCGATCATGAAGTACCGAACTACCAATTCAATGGCCACAAGAATGCTCCACAGCACACTACCGATCTGCATTAGCACTTCATTACTCGGTAACATTTGTGGCACACCTCTTCGTTACGCATGATGATGGTCGAAAATTCCGGCACTGATCTGCGTAATACAGCTCAAATTCCTTCGCCTAGCTTATCTAAGTTTTACAAAGATGTCTGAACTCCACCCGGTCTAAAGCTCACACATGGGCTATAGGTTCGATAATCTGTAACTATGAGTTCTCTTGTATTCTTGGATCCGGCCTATCCGGCGGGCTATTTAGCCGACATTTCCGCACCACAACTTCCAGTCACCGTTCAGGGAGTCACCCGCGGAGACGGCATCTTCGAATCGATGCTCTACACCAACCAAGCGGTTCGCAAATTTGAGGCGCATCTGGCCCGCCTTGCTAGCTCGGCAGAGCTTTCAGACCTGATCATCCCGGATGCTCGCACCTGGTATGCGGCAGTTGATACTGCTGTAGCTGACTTTGACGCCACCGGCGGCGCCGAGGAAGCCGTGGTCAAATTGATCGCTGCCCGTGGTGAGCACGATGATGATCCGGCGATCTGTTGGGTTACCGTGACTCCTGCTCCTGCAGCTGGCAAAGAACAGCGTGAAACCGGAGTGGACGTACTTCTATTGGATCGTGGCTACGACTCCAAGCTTGCCGAACGTGCACCGTGGTTGATGATGGGCGCGAAGACGCTGTCGTACTCAATCAATATGGCCGCTTTACGTTACGCCCGCAAGCACGGTGCACAGGACGTCATCTTCACTTCCGCTGATGGCATCGTATTGGAAGCCCCTACCTCCACCGTGTTAGTGGCCCAGCGCGATGGTGAGACCAAACGTCTGCTCACCCCAATGCTGGAGACCGGGATTCTTCCCGGCACCACGCAGAGCGCGATCTTTGATGCTGCAGCCCAGGATGGCTGGGAGCTGGGCTATGGTCCATTGCGCCCTGAAGATCTCTACCAGGCCGACGGCGTTTGGCTAGTCTCTTCGATTCGTCTACTCACCCCGGTGCGCACTCTTGATGCCAAGCCGTTGCGCTTGGACGCTGAGCTCCATGAAGAACTCAGCGCCCTGAGCGAAGCAATTCGCTAATTCCAGACGAGGTTGTAGGTGCCGGCCCACAGGGCCGCACCTATGGCAGCGGCACCTATAACAAGGCCCGCGAGCAGCACCGCGGCATCGGTTTTGCTAAAGGTTGCGGTGCGGATCCAGGTGCGCTTGGCTGTCCCGAAACCCTTGGCTTCCATAGTTGTTGCCAGCCGGCCAGCACGACGTATCCCCTGCACCAACAGGGCCAAACTCTGCCCAAGGGTTGCGCTGATCCGCTGAAGCGGCGTGCCAAAGTTTCCGACACCACGTGCTCTTCGAGCCAAGGTGAGAGTCGTAAACTCCTCAATCATCAAACCCAATAACCGCATGCCGGCCAAGGCGCCGAGCACAAAGCGATGTGGGACCTTCAGCTGCTGGGACAGTGCCCCGCCCAAGTCGCTCGGGTTTGTCGTCGCCAGCAATAAAATGCAAGGAATAGCTAAGGCGAAGGCCCGAAGCCCGGTTGCGATACCACCTTGCACAGACCCTTCGGTGATGCTGAACAGGCCCAGCTGAGCATAGACCGCACCACTATCTTGACCGACCAGGGCAATACCCCAAGCCGCACAAACACCAGCTACCAGAAGCGGCCATGCACGCTTGAAGAACTTCAGCGGGCTGAGCCCGGCCAGCGGGAAGATCAAAGCGGTAAAAACGATAATGACCGAGGCAGAGACCGCATCCAAGGTGCTAATCAACGGCAACGTCGCTGCGGCGACCGCACCAAGTTTGGCCAAGGGATTCACCTGAGCTAACCAACTGTGCCCCACAGGGGCATCAAGCACTGGCCCCCTTGGTTCGGATTTTTCTCCGCCAGTTGATGCGGACAAATGAATTTGTTCGGCCTGCAAAACACTGGCTAGGTGTTCATCATGGGTGACAGCGATAATGGCGGTTTGATGCTCTAACTGTTCCACCAGCAACTGGGCCAGCTCTCGCCAGGTGTTGGCGTCCTGCCCGAAGGTTGGCTCGTCGAGGATCAACACCGCTGGAGAGGCCGCCAAAACTGTACCAACCGAGAGTCGACGTTTCTCCCCACCAGAAAGGGTAAAGGGGTTCGCCTCAGCCAGATGTTGCAGACCCAATCGTTGCAATAACGATTCCACCAGCTGATCAACTTCATCTGGATCGTATTTCAGTTCCTGGCCTGCATTGGCTTTAGCTCGTAACGGAGCAAATGCTAATTCTTCACGGACCGTTTGCGCTACAAACTGATGTTCAGGTTCCTGGAACACTGAACCAATCCGGCCAATCAAGGCACCGGCTTTCCAACTAAACGGGGAGTTGTTCAGCCCATTGGCCAGTTCCTCGCTGGCTTCAAGCTGTCCACCAGCAGGAGTCAGTAGTCCGCCAAGGGTCAAAGCCAGCGTGGACTTGCCAGCACCATTTTCTCCGCGGATCACCGTTGCCGTTCCCGCGCGCACTTGCAAGTCTACGGATCGGGTACGCGGCGCCTGCTTACCTCGGGCGCTGACCAAGCCTGTGGCTTGAAGCAAGATAGCGCCGGGCTGGGCAGTGACCTGGCGAACCTGTGGGAGGACGCCGGGGATCCATAGTCCGGCCTCGGCAAGTTCAGCACGCAGCTTGTCGTCTTCCATGAGTTGATACGGGGCTAGATCATGGGCGACCCCGCCACCTGGTTCAAGGACGATAATGCGGTCCATATGCTGCGCCCATACTTCCAGCCGGTGTTCAACGACCAGCAAGGTGGCGCCGCTGAGCGTAGCCGCGTTGAGCACAGCATCACGCAACGGGCCAACACCTTCAGGATCCACGTTGGCCGTTGGCTCATCAAGCAGCATCAAACTCGGACGCATGGCCAAAATACCCGCCAGGGCTAGCCGCTGTTTTTGTCCACCGGAGAGTTCTTGGGTCCGGTGATCAAAAGATAACATCCCCAAGCCCACAGCATCCAAAACTTCAGGGATGCGGGCGCGAATGTTTTCTGGGTCTACTGCGAGATTCTCTGCGCCGAAAGCAACATCATCAGATACTCGGCTCTGCACCACTTGGGTCTCAGGATCTTGCTGCATGAGTCCTACAGGACGCTCACGTGCAAAGGCATCTGCCCCGTCAATCAATAGCTCCCCGAGCATTGGCTGGGAGTCGTCTACTTCCAACAATCCGGCCAATGCATGCAGTAACGTCGATTTTCCTGCCCCCGAAGGACCAACCAGCAGTACTTTTTGGCCAGCCTGAATTTCAAGATCTAGACCAGCAACGGCCGGGGCTGTCCTATCGGCATGCTGCCAGCCAAAACCTCGCGCAGAAATTTCCGCACCACGCTGAACTTGTGCCTCAGCACCACGATTGGCCAGCGAACTCATTTGCCGGCCAGTTTCCCGGTCTCAAGGTGAGCCCGGCGGCTGGCCAGTGCGCTCAGTGCGCCGGTCTTTGCCAGGGCCCGGGTGGCAAACCAGGACAGTAAGCCCGCGACGATCAAGCCCGAGGCGCCGGTCGCGATCACGTGGAACAGCTTCAACGCTGGGGTGTACTCAACGTAGTAAGCCAAAATGTAGGCTTCGGAGATGCCGGCAAAAAGACCGGAGAACAACCCAGCGAGCAATGAAACACCCAAGTTCCATTTACGGTAGCGTACTGCTGCGAAGATCAGTTCGGCGCCAAGACCCTGGACGAGGCCAGAGAACAAGACGGTCAGCCCATAGTGCGATCCGAGCAAAGCTTCAATGACTGCTGCCAGCAATTCGCAGTACAGTGCCGCGCCCGGCTTGCGGATGATCAGTCCACCGAGCACTGCTGGGAACAGCCATACGCCGGTGAGCAGTGCTGCTGCTGGCGGGAAGGCTACGAATGCGAGGGAGAAGAGCCCGTACCCAGCGCTCCACGCCCAGAAGATGACACCGGAAGCAACTGCGATCACTGAGGCGACGACGATGTCGACAACGCGCCAGCTGGTTCGTTGTTGTGCGACTGCTTGGTTCATTGATGGTCCCCCTATATTTAGGAGGGGAGATGTACGGACCACATGGGCATAGTGCCACACCTGTCCGCATCCGAGATGCTCGACTTCCTTCGCCGGTACTAGCCGGAGCAGGTTCGAGGGTCTGCGATCTATCGCACTCTCAGCGTCTTTGGACTTCATTTTTGAAGTCTGACGCTCCCCTGTCGGAAAAATTACTGCTCACCTACCATACCGCAGGTATGCTGGGCAGAGGAACGATAAGTCACGACGTTGAAGCGAGGGCAAAAATGAACACAGTACAGAAACTTGCCACCACCGGAATTTCGATCGGCGCCGGTTTTGTCGGTAGCAAGCTAGTTGATCAGTTGTGGAAGGGCTTCACCGGAAATAAAGCTCCCCGCAAGGGTAGCGAAGAAGCTGCAGAGGCTTCATTCCGGCAGGCACTCGGATTCGCAATCTTCTCATCTATTGTTGCCGCCACGATTCAGGTTTTGGCTGACCGCGGCACCAACAAGGTCGTCGCACGTTTTAGCAAGTAGCTAATAGCAAAGGAGCAGCCCACAGTGGTGGGCTGCTCCTTTTTGCTGTGTGCATCTATGGTGCTTTACGACGTTGAATCTTTTGATTGCTCAGCTGGGACTTCTGGGGTTTCAACGGCCTGTTTCTTGGTGACCGTATCAACAACTTGTCGCAGTTCATCGTCGTAAAGAGATCCTTTGACTGCGTGCTTTGTTCGGTATCCGGCGCGTCCAATCATGTGTGCTGATACTGGTGCGGTCAGCAACTGCATTCCCCATGCCAAGAACAACAGAGGTACGACGCTCCAACTGCGTAGATGAATCGCTACTGCAGTGAAAATGAGCAGGAAGCCCAATACCTGAGGTTTGGTCGCCGCGTGCATTCGCGTGAGCATATCCGGAAAAGTCAGCAGACCAATACCGGCAATCAGCGACATGAGACAGCCTGTGATCAGCAGGACGGCTACAAGAACATCGAGGAACATATCCATCAGGCATTCCTCTGATCGGAAACGTAACGCGAAACCGTGACCGAGCCAATGAACCCTAAGGTACAGGCAACGACCACAAACAATAGGTAGTCAGAATGTCGGTTGTAAACCATTTCTAAGCACAACGCCACAGAAATAATGATCAACATGACGTCCAAGGCCAACACGCGATCGAGAATAGAAGGCCCCTTGGCGACTCGAATCAGGCACGCCACGGTCGCCAACCCCAACATGACTCCGCAAACCCACATCACGATGTTCATCATTTTTTGCCTCCTACTCGACCAAGTATCGGACCGCATTCGTGCTTGATCGCTTCAAATTCATCGTGGCTACCGATAGCCATGATCACTCGACGTTCAATGTCTCGCACCGCTTCACGGGCTCGTTCCATATCCGTCTGCGATTCAATGTTGATGTAATGCAAGTACAGAGTTGATGAGCGGCGGTCCACATCGATAACAAAAGATCCTGGAATCAACGTCAGCGCGTGGCCCACAGCGGTAACGATCAAATCCGAATCGGTGCGCAGCTCGACAGCTATGACTCCACTACGTGTTTTCTTTCCTCTGAAGATCGCTAAACCAGCCACTTGGAAGCTCGCCGCGAATACTTGGCCGATGAACCAAATGAACAATTCGAAGCAGAACCAGATGTTTATCCGGCCCGACAGGACGACCGGCGGTAGTGGAAAGAGCGTAACAATGATCAGAGCAACGATGACACCGAAAATCAGATTTGCCGGCGAGAAATCTTGCCAAAGTGCTGCCCAGACAAAAATCAGCAACGCCAGAAGCGGCCATTCCTGTTTGAGTGTCGCCCGGTGGCGCACGCCAGATGTATCAAGCGCATCGTCGATACGTTGATCTCTATGTTTCATGTTCTTAGTTGGCATCGTCCCCTCCAATCACAAAGGCAAGATCGCAGTGATATACGGTTCACGAGCAATAAGCTCGGCGGCGACCCGTTCACAGAATTCAAAAATCGGTCCGGCAAATACAGTCAAAGCGATACCGGCGATAACCAGCGACGCAGTGGAATAACGCATGCCCCAAGGCAATGACTCAGCCTCAAGTTCCTTAGCTAGCTTCAGGCCTAACGCAGGATTCTGCGCGCCGCCGGCAGCGTTCTCAATTGCCACAGATGCTGCCTGATCAACCAACTCCTGGTTAGGAACTTCAGCATCAGCAGCACGGCGCCAAAATACACGAGCCCAGACACGAATGATGGCCATCAGGGTTAGCAAGCTGGTGAGCAATCCGGCCCCAACCACGACCCAGGTCAGTGGACCAGCGTTCTGAACTGCGGCGTGCAACAATCCAAATTTGCCCAAGAATCCTGAGAACGGCGGGATGCCGCCCAAATTGATTGCCGGAATGAAGAAGAGGATCGAAAGAGCCGGGGAGAGTTTGACCAGCGAACCGAGCTTGGTGACATTTGAGCTTCCGGCACGGCGTTCAATCAAACCAGCCACCATGAACAAAGAGGTCTGCACAATAATGTGGTGGCCAACGTAGTAAATGGTCGCCGCGATGGCCAGCGGACTACCGATAGCAACACCAAAAATCAGGTAGCCGATGTGGCTGGTGAGCGTAAAGGAGAGCATACGTTTGAAGTCGGTCTGCGCCAGCGCACCCAGAATACCGATCACCATGGTCAGTGCTGCAACGGCCATCAGACCCGCACTGACTTCTCCACCAGGGAAGAGCAACGTTTCCGTACGCACAATCGCGTACACACCCACCTTGGTCAGCAAGCCAGCAAACACAGCGGTGACCGGTGCAGGAGCGGTTGGGTAAGAGTCTGGAAGCCACAATGATAGAGGGAACACAGCAGCCTTGATGCCAAAGGCAATCAACAGCATCACATGCAAAATTAGCTGTGGCCCTTGATCAAGCTCGGGCAGCTTCACCGCAAGGTCCGCCATATTCACGGTTCCAGTCGCTGCATAGATCATGGCGATAGACATCAAGAAGATCACCGAGGAAACCACCGAAACCACAACGTAGGTGGTACCAGCCCGGATACGTTCAGCAGTCCCACCCAAGGTGAGAAGAACGTAACTGGCGGTCAGTAAGATTTCGAAACCGACGTACAAGTTGAACAAGTCGGCGGCCAAGAACGCGTTGGACACTCCAGCGAGCAGAATCAGATAAGCAGGGTGGAAAACCGAGACCGGGCCGGGTTCATCACCATCTGCTAGACCCTGGCTCGTCGCGAAGAGCAACACAGCCAGTGACACCAAGGTGGAAATCAGCAACATGAAGGAGCTAAATCCGTCAACCATCAATGAAATACCGAACGGCGATTCCCAGCCGCCGATGTGGATGGCGTAGCTTTCTCCACCCCAGACGGCGGCCACCATTCCTGCTTCCAATGACAGGGTCAGGCACAGGATACCGATGGTGATCAGTCGCTGCGTCTTGACTTGTTGGCGGGCGAGGAAGGCTGCTCCGGCGCCGATGATGGGAAGGACTACAGCCAAGGGTGCTAAGTCTAGAAAATTCACTCTTCCCCCTCTCGCACTGGGCGGCCTTCTTCGTCAACGAATTCGGTCGTATCCTCTGCCACGGGCGAGTCTTCCTCTTCGTCGTAGGCGGTCTTCTGCGACACCTTAATATCTTCGGTGTCATCGGCTAGTTCATCGGCGCTGGTCAGCGTCCATGAACGATAGATCATTGCCAACAGGAATGCTGTCACCGCGAAGGTAATCACGATAGCTGTCAGAATCAGCGCTTGAGGCAACGGATCCGAATATTCCTCAGGGTCCAGTCCTGACTGGAATAGTGGTGCCACACCGCGTCGACCACCGGTGGTCAAGATCAGCAGATTCACGCCATTACCTAGAAGCATAATGCCAAGCAAGACACGAGTCAGGGTTCGTTCAAGGACCAGGTAGAAACCGCAGGCAAGCAGCACTCCGGTAATCACGAGAAAGGTGATGTTCACGCTCATCGGCCAACTCCTGTCTGTGATGCTTCTACAAAGTCGTGTCGGTCCACTGGGCTACGTCCTTCGGAAAGTGAGTCAATTTCGCTACCTAGTGAACGCAGCACGTCCTGTACCAGTCCTAAGACCACCAGATACACGCCGATGTCGAAGATCGTAGACGTCACGAACTTCTGATCGCCGAAGAACCAGAATTCCACGGCGTACATGGTGAAAATTTCATCGCCCATTAACAACGGAACAATTCCGGCCAGACCCGCCAACGCGATGCCACCACCGATCAGCAAGCCAGGGGCGATGCGTAGCGACTCTGAGAGTTCAACGCGGCCACCGGCAAGATAGCGGATGGTCAAGGCCAGTCCGGCAATCAAACCGCCGGCGAATCCACCACCAGGAGTGTTGTGCCCGGCGAGCAGGGTGTACACCGAAAGGATCAACACCGAGTGGAACATCAAGCGAGTGACCACTTCAAAGATAATGGAACGGCGTTCGGCAACCAGGGTGCTTCCGGCCATCAGCCAGTCTTGATTACCGCTCATAGCAAAGCGACGGGCAATTCGTAGTTCAACGTCCTTTGAATCCTTGCCACCCATGGCTTCGGAACCAGAATCGATACTGCCCGGCTCTACTTCGTGCACGCGCACTCGACTACCGAAGCTACGACCAGCGAAGATCAACGAGGCGACGCCTGTGGCAGCAGCCGCCAGCACCGTAATTTCCCCGAAGGTATCCCAAACACGCATATCTACGAGGGCAACGTTCACGATGTTCTTGCCGTAGCCCTCGTAGTAGGCCAGATCCGGCCAGGCAAGAGAAATTCTGCTTTGGTCCCTGGCAGCCATCATCGCGATGGCAATGTAAATCACCATCACGGCTAGGGCAATTGCCAATATTGCGCGGCCCCACTTGATCTTGGCAACGCCTCCCCACAAACGCTTAGGCAGCGCGCGTAGCGCTAAAACGAAGGAGACCAAAATGATGGTTTCCACTAGTAACTGGGTCAACGCCAAGTCAGGCGCACCCTGTAGCGCGAAAATTGCGACCATGCCGTAGCCGGTGACCGAAACCATCAGCACAGCCATAAAACGCTTAGGAGCAGTCACTGAGACCAGCGCGCCGGCAATGATCAACGCGCCGATCAGCAACTGGGCTGGGTGGTCAGCGACCACCCAGTTATCTGGCCATGGGGTAGCTACTGTCAACGCAATGCCTAATGGCACCACGAGCACGACGCCTAGAATTACGCCCAAGTAGAAGGACAACGAACCACGTTGGGTTCGACCGGTAATCCAAATGGAAACCATGTCTAGACCGTTGACCGACATACGATAGATTTCCTCAGCGGAAATCATGAGGTTTCGTGGACGAGCACCGGTATCGGTTCGGCGACGGATCCAGTAGAAGGCAATGCCCAAGCTGATGGAAATGGCGCTAAGACCCAATGCTGGGTTTAGGCCAGCAAAGGCCAATAGATGCATTTTCCCTGGTCCACCTTGTTCGGCGGACCACTGGTGCATCAATGGTTCGACAAACTGCGGGTAGAGACCCAAGGTGAGAGTCATGATCGAGAGCACCAGCAATGGAGCCAAGAAGATTAGGGTTGGCGCTTTGCAGGTCAGCGGTGGTACCGAATGCTTCTTGACCCCAAAGGCGCCGAAGAAGAAGCGCAGCGAATAGCCCATAGTCAAGCCGGCTCCCAGTACCAGACCGATCAGGGCGAAGATGCCCCACCCAGTTTCTAGGTGCAAGGCAGATTCGTACACGGCTTCTTTGGCCACAAACCCAAAGGTCAGTGGCACACCGGCCATCGATGCTGCAGCGATGCCCGCGGTAGTGGTCAGGATGGGCATGCTACGGCGCAGGCCACTAAGTTTGCGGATGTCGCGAGTACCCGTGTTGTGGTCAATGATGCCGACGCTCAAGAACAGGGTTGCCTTGAACAAACCGTGGGCCAATGTCATTGCTAGGGCAGCAAAGGCAGCGTCCGGGGTTCCAAAGCCGAAAATCGCAATGATGAAACCCAGCTGAGAAACTGTACCAAAGGCAAGAATCAGTTTGAGGTCATGTTGCTTCAGTGCTCGGTATCCACCAATGATCATGGTCAAGATACCGATGCCCACGGTCATCGGAACCCAGAGGTTGGTTTCAGCGAATCCTGGAGCCAAGCGGGCAATCAAATAGACGCCTGCCTTAACCATGGCCGCAGCATGAAGATAGGCCGAGACCGGCGTCGGGGCTGCCATGGCTCCTGGTAGCCAGAAATGGAACGGCACCAGTGCTGATTTAGAAATCGCCCCAACAATGATCAGCGCGATGGCTACGTCAGTGTAGGCACCGAGTGAAACGAGGTGGTCTGCCGCAGCGAGAATCTCGGAAAGTTGGTAGCTGCCGGCTTCGGTGCCGATCATCAAGATTCCGGCAAGCATGACCAAGCCACCCAAGGTGGTGATGATCAGGGCATTCATGGCCGAACGGCGTGCGGTAATCAAGGCTTGGTTAAAGCCGATGAGCAAGTAAGAAAGGACGCTGGTAATTTCCCAGAAGATGAACATGATGATCACGTCGTCTGCCGTGACCAATCCGGTCATAGCACCAGCGAAGGCCACCATCTTGGCAGCGAAGCCACCAATTTGAGGATCATCGTTCTTGAAGTATCTCGCGCAATAGAATAGGACCAGCGCGCCCACGCCAAGAATTAACAGAAGGATTGTGGCGGATAAGGTGTCCATCCGGAAGTTCAATCCGATGTTAAGACCAGAGATCCACTCAAAATTTATGGACGGCGGTGCATTAGGCGCACCATTGGCCAGCGAATTATCGGCAGCAAGAACCACCGGCAACTGCGTCAACAACCAAATAAATCCCACTGCTGGGACAGCGGCCACCACGTAGAAGGCGTTTCGTTTGAGTACCCGAAACAAAAGCGGGCACAATAGGGCGGTCACAAACAGCGCAGTGAGAATTACTAGCACTTGTCTCCTCTGTCGACTGATGGTTGGGCAGAGTGCGTTGACCACAAAAATAGTCCGCAGTAGCTATTTTATCAGCCGGCTTCTCCAGCCTTTCGCGCAATGTGTCTTTGGAGGAATATTTTCTTCTGTTTCCGCGATCAGCTGATTTTCCGGTTTTGCATAGGATTATCAAAAATTCGTTTTGGGGTTCACTCACAGTTCCTTTCTTCCGGGTACGATTCGAGCATGTCAATCATTCGACCTGCGTCTGTTCCAGCCCGTGACAAGTGGCTCAACAAGTACACCTGGGCTTGGGCCAGCTGGGATTGGGGGCAGGCAGCGATCAACGCGGTGATGATCACCTTCGTTTTCACCGTTTATCTGACCAGTGACCTCTTCGGAGACAAAGACCATGCCTCGTTAGTGCTCTCCCAAGCACTCACCGTCGGTGGACTTACCATTGCACTGCTGGTACCCGTCACTGGGATGCGTGCCGATGCAGCCGGTCGCAGGAAATTGTGGATCGTGGTCAATACGCTGATCTTGGTCCTCGTGTGCGCCGGGTGCTTCTTTGTTTACCCAGACCCCAAGTTCCTCTGGCTCGGCGCCATACTCATAGCGCTCATGTCGGTGGTCAGTGAGTTTGCCGGCGTGAACTACAACGCCGTGCTCAACCAGATTTCAACCAAAGCTACCGTCGGCAAAGTCTCCGGCTTCGGCTGGGGCATGGGATATGTCGGTGGCATTCTCGCCCTCGCGCTGGTTCTCTTCGGATTTGTAGAACCTATTGTTCAGTGGCCAGGTGCTAGCACCGAGGGATCACTAAATCTTCGGCTGATTGCCATCTTCTCCGCGGTGTGGTGCCTGGTATTTGCGTTGCCGTTATTCTTCATCATTCCTGAAGCCCCACCGGCTACGGCGACGAAGATCCCGCTCAAGGACTCATACAAGGTCTTATTCGCAACCATCAAAAATCTGTGGCGTAACGATCGCAACCTACTCTTCTTCCTCTGTTCCTCGGCCGTGTTCCGTGATGGACTGGCCGCGATCTTCACCTTCGGCGGCGTCATTGCTGCCGGTACCTTTGGTTTTGCAGCATCCGAAGTCATTATCTTCGCCATCGTAGGTAACCTCGTAGCGGCCGCCGGTGCAGTCATTGGTGGTCGGCTCGATGACGTGCTGGGGCCCAAGATGGTGATTTGTGGCTCGCTAGTTGGATTGCTGATTGCCGGCGCGGGAGTCTTCCTTTCCCCTGGTGCCAGCGGCTTCTGGATCTTCGGCTTACTGCTGTGCCTGTTCGTTGGCCCCGCTCAAGCGGCTTCACGGTCTTATTTAGCCCGGCTTATTCCGGCTGGCCGCGAAGGTGAACTCTTCGGGCTGTATGCCACGACGGGTCGAGCGGTCTCGTTCTTAGCTCCAGCACTGTTTGGTGCCGCCATTGCTATCGCCTCTCCCCTCGTTGCTTCCGGGGGTGCGCAGCGATTTGGCATTCTGGGCATCTTGGTGGTGCTGGCCCTTGGACTAGTACTGCTCCTGCCTATTCGTTCACCGCGAAAGGAATCGCGCTAAGAAATCTGAGAATCCCAGCGCACATAGTTTGAGGACCAGCCCAATGGGCTGGTCCTCAAACTATTTAGAACTTATTAGCTGTCGATATCTGTACGGTGGAAGTTCAGGTGGCTGCGCGAGGCTGTGGGGCCACGCTGACCTTGGTAGCGGTTTCCGTAAGGACCCGAACCATAGGGGTGCTCGGTAGCGGAGGTGAGTTTGAAGAAGCACAACTGGCCAATCTTCGAACCTGGCCACAGTTTGATCGGCAAGGTCGCCATGTTGGAAAGTTCCAATGTCACGTGTCCAGAGAAGCCCGGATCGATGAAACCAGCGGTGGAGTGCGTGAGCAGGCCCAGACGTCCCAGCGAGCTTTTGCCTTCAAGTCGTGCTGCCACGGAGTGTCCCAGAGTAACTACTTCGTAAGTGGAGCCAAGCACAAACTCACCAGGGTGGAGGATGAACGGTTCGTCTGGAGCGACCTCGACCAGGCGAGTCAGCTCATCTTGCTCCACCGAAGGATCGATGTGCGCGTACTTGTGGTTGTCGAAGAGCCGGAAGAACCGGTCGATTCGAACGTCCACTGAGGCGGGCTGGACCATGTTCGGGTCGAAGGGCTCGAGCCCAATCTCTCCGGACGCTATTTCTCGACGAATGTCACCATCTGAATACAACACGTGAACAAACTTATCGTGTGAAGTGCCTCGGAATGAACTCCGTGGGCAAATAAGTTCATTTTGGCTCTTCGAGGCGGTGATGCACTTCCCATTATTTTCCCCAGATTTGCAGTTATCGTTAGAGAGGGAGTCATTCTCGTTCATCGCTTCATCTGTTAAGGGTTTATATTATGCGTCTTGCCACTGCGCTGACTGGCACCGTACTTGCTTCGGCACTGCTGTTCTCCACTGTTCCAGCAGCTTTTGGCGCACCGACTAAAGACCTCCCAGAAGTTAGTAGCACACAGCTTACCGAGGCTTCGAGCATGTTGGCGCTGATTAACCCCACCACGAAGCTCTCTCCAGAAAACTACACGCCCTCCAAACTGGTCGACGTCGCCGGGACCGGTCTGCAGCTACGAAGTGAAGCGGCTCAAGCCGTCGAGGATCTGCTTGCTGATGCTCGGGCGGCTGGACATTCAATCAAGATTCTCAGCGCTTACCGTTCATATGATCGTCAGGCGGCACTATTCAATCAGTACCAAGGTAAATATGGAACGGCGTATGCCGAACGAATTTCTGCCCGCCCAGGTACCAGCGAACATCAGTTGGGTTTGGCGGCAGACCTTGGATACACCAATAGCCTCTCCGAATTGAAGGCCTCATTCGGGCAGACTCCAGCAGGCATCTGGATCGCGGAGCATGCGGTGGATTACGGGCTGATCGTGCGCTACCCCGATGGCCAAGAAGAGATCACCGGCTACAAGTACGAACCATGGCACGTACGCTACATCGGTAAAGAGCATGCCAAGGCGTTGGCCGAATCCGGAGCCGACACCTACGAAGAGTACGTCAAAATGCTTGCCGAGTCGTTGAAAGAGAAGAAGACCGAAGCAACGCCAGCTGCTAAGGAGCAGGCAAAGGTTGACGCGGTGGAGGAAAAGTCCACTAAGGACGGCACCGAGATCAGCTCTCAGAAAACCGGCCATGGGGTGCTCAAGGAAGAAGACTTACTGGTCTTACGTTTCCTACCGCCGTACCGGGACTGGAGCTTTGGCTTCACCGAATAGCTTTTGAACGACTCTCTGACGTTTTAGAAGAAGCTCGCAACGCCGAGAAATATCAAGGACGGAACCAGCGAGGCGCCCAAAGCAATCACCCAGTGGGTGATCTTGCTGCTGGTCTTCTGGCAGGCTCCGGCACGTTTCCTGCGGTAGATCAGATTCACATTGGCAATCACCCAAATGATGGTTCCAATGGCCAAGGGCGGACCAAGAATCATTTGTAATGGGAAGATCGAGCTTTCTTCCAACAGGTCGCGCACACTTCGACCCCATGAGCTGATCGGGTTCCCCATGACAACTACGCAAAGCATCCAATAGTAAATGATTCCGGGAATGCCGAGCAGAAGATTCACAACGCCTAGTCGTCTCACAGCGTTCCCCTTAATCCAGCCTTGCGCCTCCAAGCGTGCAAGGCACCAAAAATTCTACCGAACCAAGCCACCGATACATGGCCTTTTGCCCAAGGCTGCGCCTGTGCATCGCCTAAGAATTACAAAAAACCGCCAACAGATCGGCTCCATAAAAGAACTATCTGTTGACGGTTTTTGGTAGTGCGTTGCAAAGACTACTTAGCGCGAACCGGAATGCCAGTAAACGTTGGCTTCAGTGTTTCAGCGAAGAAATCCTCACCCTTGTCATCAACCACGATGAATGCTGGGAAGTCCTCAACATCAATCTTCCAGATTGCTTCCATGCCCAATTCCTCGTATTCAAGGATTTCGACCTTCTTGATGCAATCCTGCGCCAGGCGTGCTGCCGGGCCACCAATGGAACCCAGGTAGAAGCCACCGTGGCTGTTGCATGCATCGGTGACCTGCTTTGAACGGTTGCCCTTGGCCAGCATGACCATGGAACCGCCGGCCGCCTGGAACTGGTCCACGTAGGAGTCCATACGGCCCGCAGTAGTTGGGCCGAACGAGCCCGAAGCCATGCCCTCTGGTGTCTTAGCAGGACCTGCATAGTAGACCGGGTGGTCCTTGAGGTACTGTGGCATCTCTTCGCCGGCGTCCAGTCGTTCCTTGATCTTGGAATGCGCGATATCGCGAGCTACCACCAGTGGACCGGTGAGAGACAGGCGAGTCTTGACCGGGTACTTGGTCAACTCAGCCAGGATCTCATCCATTGGCTTATTCAGATCAATCTTCACTACCGAGCTACCGCCGGTGCCCGAGACACCATCGGTCTCGTCATCGTGAGCTGCGATGGCAGGGTGATTCTCATCTGGCATGAAGCGTGCTGGATCAGTTTCCAGCTGTTCAACAAATAGTCCCTCTTCGGTGACCTTGGCCAGCATCTGGCGGTCAGCCGAGCAGGACACTGCGATGGCTACTGGCATTGACGCGCCGTGGCGCGGCAGGCGAACTACACGTACGTCGTGGCAGAAGTACTTGCCACCGAACTGTGCACCGATGCCAAAGTGACGGGTCAGTTCCAAGACCTTGTCCTCTAGCTCGGTGTCGCGGAAGCCACGACCGGTCATCGCACCTTCGGTAGGCAACGAATCCAGGTACTTAGCCGACCCGTATTTTGCGGTCTTCAACGCCATTTCAGCGGAGGTACCACCGATGACGATGGACAGGTGGTACGGAGGGCACGCAGCAGTACCCAAAGAATGCAGCTTCTCGTCGAGGAACTTCAACATGGAGTTCTCGTTGAGGATGGCCTTGGTCTCCTGATACAAGAAGGACTTGTTGGCACTGCCGCCACCCTTGGCCATGAACAAGAACTTGTAGCTGGTGTCAGCGCCGTCCTTCGTATTGGCATACAGGTCGATCTGTGCTGGCAAGTTGTTGCCAGTGGACTTTTCTTCCCACGTGGTCAGAGGGGCAAGCTGCGAGTAGCGCAGGTTCAGCTTGGTGTACGCGTTGTAGATACCGCGCGAGAGCGAGATTTCATCTTGCTCTTCGGAAAGCACACGCTGGCCACGCTTACCCATAACGATGGCCGTACCGGTGTCCTGACACATTGGCAGGATGCCACCGGCAGCAATGTTGGCGTTCTTCAGCAGATCCAGTGCCACAAACTTGTCGTTCGGGCTGGCTTCCTCATCGTCGAGGATGTTGCGCAGCTGCTGCAGGTGGGCCGGGCGAAGGTAGTGCGAGATATCGTGCAGGGCAGTTTCGGCTAACTGCTCAAGTGCCTCGGGGGCGACCTTCAGGAAGTTCTTCCCATCCGGACCGGCGACGACCTCGACGCCTTCGGAGGAAATCTTGCGGTATGGGGTTGTATCTTCGCCAATTGGCAGAAGATCCTCATAACGGAATTCAGGCATGCTCTGTCCTTGATTCAATCGTGGATGCTCATCTGCCAGTTTATGCCTTTGACCCCAAAAACTCGCATTCGCCGTTTGCACCTGCGGCTTTATCGCGACATGCTGTAGTACATGAGCACCGAGAACACCCCGGCAGCAAACGATGGACAAGATCCTGCCCAGGGGCCACACGCAATCATCGAAACTCCGATGGACCAGCACCGCGCCAAGCCTAAAACGCACTTCGAAATGATGTTGCAAGCTGGCCTGAACAAGCCTGAGCTCTCGGGTTCGGTCATCGGTGCCTTTATGAGCACCGAAGTGTATTTCCTCTCCCGCGAAGAGGTTACGGAAGGAAACAAGAATGCTCAGCCAATGCTGTTGACCAACCCTAGCGGTGAAGCAGTTGTCGCACTCTTCACGTCCTTGGAGCGCATTCCTTCCACCTACATCGATCAGGCGCCTTTTGGTATCAAGGTTCAGGGAGCCTCCGTGGTGCGCGCTCTGGATAAGACCGGCTTTGTGGTGAATCCTGGCGATGAATTGAGCTTCGAGGTTCCTGCCGATGGCGTGGTCATCTTGCAGGAACAGATGCTCAAGCAAAAAAAGGATGATCAGGCGTAACTTTTCCCACGATTATTCGCGCCGTTTAACGAAGCGTCGAATTCGTGAGATATGCTGTTTGATGCCCGAGCCGTCAATAGGCCGCTCGGAGCACTGCGGGCGTAGCTCAATGGTAGAGCGCTAGCTTCCCAAGCTCGATACGCGGGTTCGATTCCCGTCGCCCGCTCGCACTGACGTCGGGGTACCACCAGGTGCCCCGACGTTTTAGTTTTGTCAGGCTAACACCCAAGGAGCACGATGACCGGAGTCCTCGAAGGGTTCTCCATCATTTGGGTGGTTATCGCCGTCGGCTACCTTGTTGGGCGCACCGGCGTGCTGGGTCCGCAAGGCCGCCATGTGCTTAGCCGAGTGACCTTCTTTGTCGCCAGCCCAGCACTGCTATTCACCACGCTGGCAGATTCCGATCCTGCCTCGGTGCTCGGCCCGTTACTGTGGGTCGCCGCTATTTCGGCTGCCTTGACCGCCTTGGCTTTTCACGCTGTCACCGCTGGTTGGCTCAAACGCTCCGGCTCCGAACGCATCGTCTCTGCCATGTCGGCTTCCACCGTGAACTCGGCTAACCTCGGACTGCCCATCGCCTTGTATGTCTTGGGTGATGCTTCCTACGCGGCTCCGATCATTCTGTTCCAGCTCGCGCTCTACCAGCCGATCAACTTGGCCATGCTCGACGCCACGACTTCACGTCACCGCACCACCCCGCTGGCTTTGCTGCTGACCACGGTGAAAAATCCGATGATCATCGGTTCCATGCTCGGCTTGGTGGTGGCACTGACCGGGTTCAAGGTGCCAGCGATAGCGTTAGAACCAATCGAACTGATCGCAGGCGCCTCCATCCCTTGCATGCTCATGGCCTTTGGCATCTCGTTGGTCGGTTCCAAACCGTTGGAGAAGAAATCAGGGCGACGCGCCGACGTATTGATCGGATCTATCGCCAAATTGGTTCTACATCCTGCTCTCGCTTGGGCGCTGGCTTACTTCGCTTTCCAATTGCGTGGTGAGATGTTGGTGGCCTCGGTAATCATGGCTGGTCTGCCCACGGCACAAAACGTCTTTGTCAGTGCTTCGCGCTATGAACAAGGTGTCATCGTAGCCAAAGATACGGTCCTGATCACCACCATCTGCGCCATACCACTGATGATGGTGCTGGCACTATTTTTGGGAATTTAGTGTAACTTTTGGGCTTCGGAATAAGTGGATGTCTCTAGACTGTTGTTAGGACTAGAGCATTATCAACCCCTTTTTGAATGAGGTCACTATGAAGCGCACCGTACCCCTACTGGCATCTGCCGCAATTCTTGCCCTGTCCCTGACCGCGTGTGGATCTTCCTCCGGCTCCGGTGATTCCTCTGCGTCGGGCTCCACTCAGAGCGGTTCGGCGTTGCAGAAGGTCAAGGATGCCGGTGTGCTGACCGTTGGTACCGAAGGCACTTACCGTCCTTTCTCCTTCCACGAAGGAAGCGAGTTGACCGGCTACGACGTGGATGTCATCAAGGCCGTCGGCGAGAAGATGGGCGTAGATGTCAAGTTCCAAGAAACCCAGTGGGATGCAATTTTTGCCGGTCTTGATGCGGGTCGTTTTGACGTGATCGCCAACCAGGTGGCCATCAACCCTGACCGCGAAAAGAAGTACCTCTTCTCCGAGCCATACACCGTTTCCACTGGAGTGGTTGTCACCAAGAGCGATAACAACGACATCACCTCTTTCGACTCCCTCAAGGGAAAGAAAACTGCACAGTCACTGACCAGTAGCTTCTATGAGGCTGCCAAGGCAGCCGGTGCCACCATCGAACCAGTTGAGGGTTGGGCCCAGTCGGTCACCCTGCTCAAGCAAGGCCGTGTCGACGCAACCGTGAATGACAAGCTGACGTTCTTGGACTCGCAGAAGACCAATCCGGACGACAGCATCAAGATCGCGGCAGAGTCCGAAGACAAGTCTGAGTCGGCGGTGACCCTGCGCAAGGGATCTGAAGATCTGCAAGAAGCCATCGATGGCGCCTTGGATGAATTGCGCAAGGACGGCGAACTGGCAACCATCTCCGAGAAATACTTCGGCGAAGACGTCAGCAAATAACCGATACTTCCCCAAGTGAAACAGTAGACTGGCTCCACACGCACCCAGCGTGGAGCCAGTCTCGTTTGTCTCAAAGGTAGCTTCATGGATTCGAATTGGCAGTTATTACTTGATTCGCTGTGGCCTCTGGCCAAGGGTGCAATCACCGCGACCATTCCCTTAGCACTGATTAGCTTCATTGTGGGTTTGGTGATCGCTTTGTTCATTGCGTTGATGCGCATCAGCAAGAACCCGGTCCTCTCAGCCATCGGGCGTGTGTACATCTCCATCATTCGCGGCACACCCCTCTTGGTGCAGCTCTTTGTCATTTTTTATGGCATGCCCTCGCTAGGCATCACCATTGACCCATGGCCCAGCGCAATCATTGCGTTCAGCTTGAATATCGGTGGCTATGCTGCGGAAATTATCCGAGCGGCCATTCTCTCGGTCCCGGCAGGACAGTGGGAAGCAGGCTACACGCTGGGCATGTCTCGCACACGAAGTCTCTACCGGTTGATCTTGCCGCAGGCCACCCGCGTCGCTATTCCACCGTTGTCTAACTCCTTCATTTCGTTGGTGAAGGACACCTCGCTAGCTTCGACCATTCTGGTCACGGAGATGTTCCGCAAGGCGCAGGAAATTACCGCCTCAACGTATGAGTTCATGCTTCTGTACTGCGAAGCAGCGGCAATCTACTGGATCATCTGCCTGGTGCTCTCGGCGCTACAGAACTCCGTTGAAGGAAGGCTTGAAAAGTATGTCACCAAGTAACACGACTTTGCTCAGTGTCGATTCCCTGCACAAAGCCTTCGGCGAGAATCAAGTGCTCAAGGGCATTGATTTCACCGTTCATTCCGGTGAGGTAGTTGCCCTGATTGGCCCCTCCGGCTCAGGCAAGACCACAGCACTTCGCTGCCTGAATGGACTAGAAATCGCTGACTCAGGAACCGTCGGTTTTGACGGTGGACCATCGGTGAGTTTCGAAGCGAAAACCAAGCCGAAGACCGCACAAGTATTGCGTGAACGTTCAGCCATGGTCTTCCAAGGCCATCACCTCTTCCCTCACTTGACGGTGTTGCAGAATGTGACTGTTGGTCCTATCGAGGTGCAAAAACGAGCTAAAGATCAGGTCTTGGCTGAAGCTCGCAAGTTGTTAGACCGAGTTGGACTGGCGGCCAAGGCCGATGCGTACCCGAATTCTCTCTCCGGCGGTCAGCAACAGCGAGTGGGCATCGTGCGCGCCTTGATGCAACAACCCGACTTGTTGCTCTTTGATGAACCAACAAGTGCGTTGGACCCAGAATTGGTTGGCGAAGTTCTCACTGTCATTAAGGAACTAGCCCAAGAAGGCTGGTCAATGGTTCTGGTGACTCATGAATTGGCCTTCGCCCGGGATGTGGCCGACACGGTGGTTTTCATGGACGGCGGAGTGGTGGTTGAAACCGGGCCAGCAGCCCAAGTTTTGTCCGCTCCCACCAATCCCCGAACGCAAGCCTTTGTTCAACGTCTTTTGCACCCGTTCTAGAAAGCATAAGGTAATGGTATGACCCAGGATACAAATGCATTGCTGACCAGCCTTGTCGAGGGCTATAACTTCACTTCGGATTCTTTAGATCTTGGCGTGGCCCTCATTGATGGCAAGGTAGAACCCACCGCGCCGATTCGCTTGCCACTGAAGATGCTCAACCGTCACGGATTAGTCGCCGGTGCTACCGGCACCGGTAAGACCGTGACCTTGCAGCTCATGGCAGAACAGCTGAGCAAGGCTGGAGTTCCAGTATTCCTCGCTGACATCAAGGGCGACTTGAGCGGTTTGGCACAAGAAGCAGTTGCCTCTGAGAAGCTGACTGCACGCTTGGCCGAGCAGGGCAAAGAATTTGAACCACGTGCTAACCCGGTCGAGTTCCTTTCCCTTGGCGAAGGAACGCACGGTACTCCGGTACGAGCCAGCGTGGATGCCTTTGGCCCGATTTTGCTCGCTCGCGTCTTGGAGCTCAATGAGACTCAGGAGGAATGCCTGCAACTGATCTTCCACTATGCCGATTCCAACAAGCTCCCACTTGATGACTTGAGTGATGTTAAATCAGTCATCAGCTACCTGCTTAGCGATCAGGGCGCAGAAGCTCTAAAGAACCTAGGCGGAGTCTCCTCAGCTACGGCTTCGGTCATCCTTCGTGGCATCACCATCATGCAGTCTCAGGGTTTGGATCAGTTCTTCGGCCAGCCAGAATTTGATACCTCAGATTTCCTGCAGGTGCGTGAAGATGGCAGTGGCGTGATCAACGTGCTCGAACTGCCTTCAGTGAATTCGCAGCCAATGTTGTTCTCGACGTTCCTGATGTGGCTTCTGGCTGACCTATTTGAGGATCTTCCTGAAGCTGGCGACCTAGACAAACCAAAGCTAGTGTTCTTCCTTGATGAGGCGCACTTGCTGTTCAAGGACGCCACCAAGGCCTTTACTGACTCCATCATCAATACGGTACGTTTGATTCGTTCCAAGGGTGTCGGCCTGTTCTTCATCACTCAGTCCCCTACTGACTTACCTGACGAGGTTTTGGGGCAGCTGGGTAACCGCATTCAACACGCCGTGCGCGTTTTCACTGCCAAGGATCAAAGCGCGCTGAAGAAGATTATTCAGACTTTCCCGACCAACGGTGTTGATCTGCAGGAGGCGCTGACTCAGGCCGGTGTAGGCGAAGCGGTCATTACCGTACTGGGCGAAAAGGGCGCACCGACTCCGGTGGCTTGGACGAAGATGTCCTCGCCAGGATCAAATATTGGTCCTGCCTCGCCTGAGGTACTGGATGCAAATCTGAAAGCGTCGCCGCTTGCTGCTCGTTACGCGGCGGCCGTGGATCGTGAATCCGCTCGTGAAATGCTAGATGCCAAGGCTGCTCCTCCTGCCGCGACTCCGGAGAGTGCTCCAGAGCAGGCACCGGCCGAACAGCATGAGCAATCAGCACCACGCCAGCAGCGTGCGCCTAAGGCAGAGCAGAACCCGATGATGGATATGGCTGTTGATGCTGCCACCATGATTGGTCGCGAGCTCATCCATGGCATGTTTGGCAACCGTAAGCGTCGCCGCCGTTGGTAATACCCGCCACCAAACACCGTTCGGTTAGAGTTTAGAGCCCGAAACCAGATAGCCTAGCTACTGATGAAGACTCATAACTCCACTCCGATCACCGCCACCGCCCTGGCCCTTCGATGGACCGTTGCCGCGGTGGCGGTGCTCGTTGTGGCCGTAGCCGGCGTGATGATTGCTAACCGCACCGTGTTCTCCGCTGCGCATCAAGTCAAAGAGCTTCAGCGCGAGCTAGCTGACGGTCAGGGCGCCAAAGCTCTTGGCCTGATGCAAGCTACCGTTCCTCAAGGCGATGCGATCGCTTTAGATGGCGAAGTTCTCAAGCGTACCCAAAAGGGCGTTAGCGACTTCACCACCGAGAAGGCCGAGCCGGTGAAGGGCAATGAGGAACTGCGCACCGTTACCGCACGCTACAAGGTTGATGGTGTTGATAAGCAGTCGAGTTACACGCTACGTCACACCGGCAAATCTTGGCTTTTCTTTGACAATTGGGCCTTTGAACCTTCTACGCTGCCAAGCGTAAAAATCAAGGCCAACACCGTCAACGAGGTCACGGTCAACGAACAGAAGATCCCGTTGGAAGCTGGCGTTTCTACTCTCCCGGTTTTTTATCCTTCGGTCCTCGATGCAAGCTTTAGCACTAAGAACTTCGCTGCTGACACCCGTGGCGTGGTAGTCACAGAACCTGCCGAAAAGCCGGTAGAGATCTCGCTGAAGACTGAACCAACGCAGGCTTTCATCTCGGCGATCAATTCCAAGGTCAAGAAGTACCTTGATGGTTGTGCTAGCCAAAAGGTACTTATGCCTTCGGGCTGCCCCTTCTCGTACAACACCTCGGCCCGCGTAGATTCGTCGACCATTGACTGGGCAATCACCCGGTACCCGAGCATCAAGGTCAGCTACTACAACGGATCGTGGGTCCTCGCCCCGCTGAAGACCTCCGCTTCACTCACGCTTACCGAGCAGGATCTGCGTACCGGTGCCAAAGAAAAGAAGACCGTCAAGGACACCTATTCCTTCACCGCGCAGCTGACCACGAGCACCAATGATGTCACTGTCGTTCCCGTGGCCGGTGGGCAACAGGTAGCCCAGTAGATTTCTGCTAGCGTCCTAACAGTTCTCGAAATTGACTGCGCAGTGGTACCGCATTGGTCTTGAACTTCTGCCACATAAACAGTGCCAACAAACTTGCCCCTAAGGACAGCACCGCGCCGATAGTCACGGCGATCTGCGTTCCAAACAGTTCAGCAAACCCGCCAACCATTGGTGAACCTATAGGCGTGCCACCCTGGACAACCATCAGGTACAAGGCCAACACACGAGCACGGTACTGCGCCGGCACGGACATCTGCACCATCGTATTGCAGCTGTTTAGGAACGTTAACGCCCCCAGCCCCACTGGAATGAGCATGAGCGCAAATAGCAGGTAGTTAGGCATCCACGCACTGGCCAATGCGGCTAGCCCGAAGAACACACCGCCACCAATTAAGAAGCGCCATCGGGGTGCTGAGCGTCGTGCAGCTAAGAGCGCACCGGCGAAGGTACCCACGGCCATAATGCTGCCAAGAATTCCGTACTCCCCTGCTCCGACGCCATACACTTCGGTAGCCATCAATGCGTTAGTTAGTTGGAAGTTCAGCCCGAAGGTTCCGATAATGAATGCCAAGAAAAAGATCAGAAGCAGATCTTTGCGTCCTTTGACATAACTAAATCCTTCCCTGACTTGTCCTTTACCACGTACTACTGGAGTGGATGGATGTAGCGCGTCTTTGCGCATGAATACCAGCGAGGTGATAACTGCGAGGAATGAGGCGCCGTTGAGTAAGAAGGCCGGACCGGTGCCCACCAACGCGATGACTGCACCGGCAACCCCTGGACCTGCCAACCGTGCAAGGTTGAAGTTGGCGCTGTTCAACGCCACCGCGTTGGCTAAATGAGATCCCGGCACAATTTCAGAGACAAATGCCTGTCGGGCTGGAGCGTCAAAGGAGGCACCGATTCCTAAAAGGCCGGCCAGCACGTACACCTGCCAGAGTTGTGCGGAGTCGATAACCACTAGTAGCCCTAGGATCAGGGCGCACAAGCCCATAAAGCTTTGGGTCACCATGAGCACGTGGCGCTTGTTAAAGCGATCGGCGATAAGTCCCGCATACGGGGCAAGTACAAGAACGGGGAGGAATTGAAGGCCGGTCGTGATACCAGTAGCTACTGCGTCATGGTTGGTGAGTTCGGTGAGCACCAGCCAGTCCTGGGCCACTCGTTGCATCCACGTTCCGATGTTGGAAACTAGAGCACCCACGATCCACAAACGGTAGTTGGGTATTTCCAGAGCCCTAAACATCTTCGTTGCCATAAACATCTACCGGATCTCTCCGATGCCTCCCGCATTTCAGTCTAATGCGACACAGCGAGGAATGCTGAGGTTTCCTCTGCATTCCTCGCTGTGAGGTTCAAGCTATGTATCAGCGACGTCTAAAGAATTTCTGCTCGTTAGTTGACGCCTCGAAGGTCCAACAGTAATTCATCATCGCCTTCTGGATCTAGGATTACCGGGATGCCCCAGTCCTGCTGGTACAGGTGGCAGGCCGCATGATCTGGGATCTCTCCACCAGGCTCACCATCACATGCCGCCGCACGAGCGGTAATGTGTAGCACGCCATCAGCGATCTCGGGGTTCAGCTGTAAGGTTCGTTTGAGCCCCACCGAAGTTCCGCCACCCTCCAAAATCAGGTCTTCTGGGCTGGAGGAGATCTTCAGCTGGGTTGGGTCACCCCAACGGTCATCTAGCTTCTGTCCCTTAGGAGCAGCGAAGCGAACCACGATCTCATGGTTACCTGCCTTCACCGAAGTTTTAGGTCGCTGAGTCTGGCTTGCGCCTTCATCAATAACTAAGGCTTCGGCCGGAATAGGTACACGCACCAGCTGATGGGTATTGGTTTCGACTACTAGGAGTACTGGATCTCCTTCAACCGAAGTATCAACCAGAACATCAGCCGATTCCTTCAGGCCCTTAGCCAGGGTGGAAACCGTCTTGGTTGCTGGGTCATAACGGCGAACCGCCCCATTGTAGGAGTCAGCAATCGCGATGGAACGGTCAGGAAGCACCGCTACACCCAGTGGGTGCTGCAGACGTGCCTGTTCAGCGTCACCGTCACGGAAGCCGAAGTCGAACAGGCCAGTACCAATAGCCGTATTCACGCTCTTTGCTTCACCGTTTTCAACTTCGATCCAGCGCAACGCACTGGTCTCGGAGTCAGCGATCCATACGTTGTCACCATCAAGTGCCAAGCCTGAAGACTGGGCGAACCACGCTTCATCGGCCTTGCCGTCGTTCAGACCTTCCAACCCGGTACCGGCAAAGACCGACACCGCATTGGTCAGTGGGTCAAAGGCAAAAATCTGGTGGGTGCCGGCCATAGCGATGATGACCTTGCCCGATGGATGGAACACCACATCCCATGGGGAGGATAGGGAAATGTTCAACGCGTCGGTACCCAGCTCGGTTGGCTGAGTCTGCTGCCGGGCGCTTTCGGTATCCAACAGGCGCTGGATTCCGTTGCCTGCCAGGGTGCCCACTACCCCGGTGCTTAGGTTCACCGAGCGCAGGCGGTGGTTCACAGTATCGGCCACGATCACGTCGTAGCCCACCTTGGCCGCCACGTCTTCTGGCAAAGTAGTCAGGCCCTGTGGCTCGTTGAATTGTGCGCTCTGTACCTCACCGTCGGCATAACCCTTGGTTCCTGAACCAATGGTGCGCACAACGGTGGAGAGATCTGGTGCCAGTTCAACCAGGCGGTGATGGCCGGAATCCCCAATAAGGAAGTTCCCGTTAGACAGCGCCGTAGCCTTACCCGGAAAGCGCAGATCGCCCTCGCAGGCAGGCGGTGCAACATAAGGGCCGTCGCCGCGGTGCAAGGTTCCCTTGGCCTCATGCTCGGCAATCAATTCTTCAACCAGCGAGCCCAAGCCCTGTGCGTGACCTTCACCGGAAAGATGAGCAACGATGTAACCTTCTGGATCCAAGACCACCAAGGTTGGCCAGGCGCGAGCACCGTAGGCCTGCCAGGTCACGAGTTCTGGATCATCAAGTACTGGGTGGTGGATTTCGTAGCGTTCCACGGCCGCAGCCAAAGCATCTGGGTCAGCTTCGTGCTCAAACTTTGGTGAGTGCACACCTACGGTAACCAGCACATCCGAGTACTGCTCCTCTAGCGGGCGCAGCTCATCAAGGACGTGAAGGCAGTTGATGCAGCAGAAAGTCCAGAAGTCCAGAAGCACGATCTTGCCACGCAACGCTTCGAGGTCCAGCTGTTGACCACCTGTATTCAGCCAGTTGCGGCCCTCAAGCTCGCTGGCACGCACCTTGTAATTGGTGCGTACGGATTCTGTTGCGCTCATGCTCATCCTTTCGCAAGTGCCGCGGCTCGGCAGGTAGATCTCTATTATCGGCCACGGCGTGGTGCAGTACTAAACGGTGTTAAGGAACATTGAGGTGCAACCTGTTGCACCGAAGATCTATTCCTGAATTTAATCGCTACGGCAGTTGGGACAATGCTGCGTCCATAACGCTGGTCGCGACCTTGTTGAACTTTTCATCCTTTAATGACTTGGCCGAGACGAAAGAAACCATCGCTACATACTCCTTGCTCTTCTTGATCAGCACTAAGGAGTTCTGTGCATATTCGCCATTGCGTGAGTAGTACAGCGCCGAATCAACCGAGTCCACCGCGGGATCGGAGAACTTCAAAGTTTCGGTGTACTCACTGGTGTTCAGTTTCACGCTCTTGCACTCAGAAAGAATGCTTTTCACATTCTTCGTATGCTGATCCGTCGATTTCGCACCGTCTGAACCCAACTTAGCTACTTCTACCGACCCAGTGATGGATTGCGAATCATTGGTGAAGTCAGTGCGCGCAGATTCGGTACCCAATTGCACCGGCGACCAGTTCAGGTCGTTGATCGGAGTCGAACATTGGGAAGGTAACACTACAATGCCCTTAAGCGTATCGGTGGGCGGGGTGGCCAAGGATTCAAGGTCTTTGCCTTGGATCTTGGCACTGCTCGGGAAGCCAAGCTGCGAAGCAATCACCGAGCCTGCGGCCGTAGCCAGCTGTGCTGTGGTCAGCTCTTCTGCTGAGGCAGAGGGGCTCGCACTGGCACTGGCCGTCGCTTCGGAGGCGATCTTGTGCGTTTGATCCTGCGGCATTTCTGCCTGTCCCGAGGAGCAGGCATTCAAAGCTAAAGCGGTGACCAACAGCAGCGGGACACTGATCAGCTTAATTCTCTTAGGCATTCGGGTTCCTCTTATCGGCCTGCTTGTATTTGGCGAACATCGCGTTATAGGCCTCCAGCTCCGCATCATTGTCGCGGTCAGCTTGACGGTCATAACGTTTGGTGTCTTTTTTGTCTTGTTTGAGCCAAGAGAGCACCACAAAAATGGCCAAGACTAAGGTTGGTACTTCGCCGATAGCCCACATAGCTCCGGCGCCCACCACTTGGTCTTCCAGCGCGGTGCCGCCCCAGGTGCGACCCATGTTCCCGAAGTAGTCCGGAGCCAGCAGGGTTTCGGTACTCATCAGGGCCACGCCGAAGAAGGCGTGGAAGGCCACGGTGGCTAGCAGCACCACCAGGCGCATCGGGTATGGGTAACGCTTCGGCACCGGATCAGCGTCGATTAGCGACAGCGCAAAGAGGTAGCCGGTGAGTAGGAAGTGCAGGTTCATCAGCTCATGTCCCGCGTGGTAGAGCATGGCTGGTTCGAGGATCGGGGTGAAGTAGAAGATCACGATCGATCCGGCAAAGTTCACCGCCGCAAAAATTGGGTGGGTGATGACCTTCGAATAGCGGGAGTGAACCAGGAAGAGGATCCATTCGCGTGGCCCGCGGGTATCGTCAACGCGGGCTGGCAGAACCTGCAGCAGAAGCGTCACCGGGGTGCCGAGCACCAAGAAGATCGGCACGATCATGGTCAGCGACATGTGATCGACCATGTGGGTGGAGAACTGGATCTTGCCATATACCGCCACAGCACCACTGGTGACATAGAACAGCGCGAACAAGCCAACGATCCAACTGATTAGTCGCAGTACGCTGGGCTTATCCCCGCGCCGAGCTAGCTTGATGAAGGCAAAGAGATAGGCAGCCAGACCGAAGAGACATACTGCCACCCAGATCCAGTCCATCCGCCAAGTGGTGTACCAGCTGGCGGTGTCCGGAGCTGGTGGCAGATCATAACCGGTCAAAAGGCGCGCCGGGGTGGTTTTTGCTGGGGCCTCATCGGAGGTTGGTGGGGCGGTTCGAGCCAGTACCGTAGCTACTGACATCACCGAAGCCATCAAGATGACCTCTACCAGCACAACCTGCCAAGCAGCACGCAGCGCCGAGTACTTACCGGCCAGCAACTGCGGGATCACTTTGCGACGGTGCACCAGTCCCAGTGCGCCCAGTGCCAAGGTAATCAGCAGTTTGACGATCACCAAGGTGCCATAGGGTGTGAACCACTGGGAGAAGTTGGTGATGCGGATAATCGCCGAAGCTAGCCCCGAGCCGATCATCAAAAAGACCACGAAGGCGGCTAGAGCCGAATAGCGTTGCAACACGACGCCGGCCAGAACCTGGCCACGTTTGCGTCCTGGTGCTTGACCTTCCAAGGTAGGAGCCAACAACGCCAAGACGATGATTCCGCCGAACCAGAGCACCACTGCTAATAAGTGAAGGCCGATGGAGTTCACCGCGGCAAAGTGATCATCTCCCCCAGCCGCGTGTCCGATGAAGGCCAAGGGCAGGATGCCAAACAGGGATAAGAACGCGGTGGCGCCCACCCCAGTTTTGGAACGTACCGCCAAGGCCAAGGAACTGATCACCGCGGCAATCACCACCATCCAGGCCCAAGCCCGGCCGGTGGTGATGGAAAGAATGTAATCAAGGATCGCCGCCGAATATTGTGCGTCCAGGTTGATGGGAAGACCAGCCAGATCCCAGAAGGTCAGTACCATCACGGTCGCTGCGGACAAGGTCCACAACACCGCTGCCCCGGCGGCGATATTCATCGCGCGGCTAAAGGCCGGATGATCGGCTCCTTGAACGTCGCGGGTAGTTTTGGTGCTGCGCGGTAGGATTACGGCAGCAAAAACTAGCGCGGCAATGGCCACCGACATGGAGCTATGGTGAATCGCGCGGGCGATCGGAAGGCTCCAGCGCACAAAGGCACCCGGGTCGGCCAATTCGGCCGGACGAGCGATGCCGGTGAACATCACCGCAGCCAAGAAAACTACCGCTGAAGCGAGCAGTCCGGGCAGGATGAAGCGGGTAACTGAAACCGTGCGCTGTGCTGTATCCATATCCTACTTATCATCTCATTTTTGCCCCGCCCCGTCAGATATCAGGGGCCAGGACCACCCCGCTACGGTGCATCTCACACCGTAGCGAGGTGATACCCGGTACTAACCGAACAGTTGCTGACCCAGATAACCACCCTCGGCGATACCCGGGAGGATCGCATAGAGGGCCGAACCTACCGGTGTGAGCCAGGTGTTCAAGGCATCGGCAGCCGCCAACCGGTGCTGCACCGGGATGAAACTACTGCGCGCATCGCGCTGGTAGCTGGCAAACAGCAATCCGGAGTGTTGCCCATCATCGAAGTTATAGCCTCGACGATGGATCGTTTCTCCCCCATGGCCAGGTTTAGCCAAGGCCACGTGGGCATTGGCGGCGATGCTCGGCAAACCCAACTCGTTCTCTGCGCTCAGATCTACCGCATCATCGATACTGCTGCCCGATAGCGGTGAGCCATCGCTCTGCCGTCGGCCCAAGGCAAAATCACGGCCAGCCACATCCACCTCATCCCATCGGTCCAGATCCATTTCGAATCGGCGCAACGCCAGCGTGGTCCCGTTGGGAATCCAACTATTCTGTCCGTCGCCAAATACCGCTTGCTCACGGACTTGATCGGCCGGATTGTTGATGCCGTCTACCTGCCCAAACAGATTCCTGAAGGTTTCTTTTCCAGGCATCGGGCGCATAAATCCGGTCTGCACAAAGCGTTGGCTGGTTAATTCGCGCAAGTTCTTAGATACCGCCCGCACCGCATGATGCAGCACCGTAGGATCTTGGGAACAGAACTGAATCAGCAGATCACTTTGCGGATACTGCTCCTTTAGCTCATCACCGGCGAAAGCCGGCATTGCCCCGACCTTTCCGTATCCGGTCACATCGAGCAGGCTTTGGCCAAGTCCAACCGTGAGCGTCAGTTCGCTCGGTGGCAGTGCCATTTCCGGTTCTGTATCCGCGAGCACTCCCCGACCGCTCATCAGCCGGGCAGCATCATCTGAAAGCATTTGTAGCAAGGCTTGTAGCTGTTGTTTTTTCGAGCCCTCACGCCAGTTCAGATCCCACCCAACAAATACCGCGTGCTGCTGCTGATCATCAATAATCCCGGATTGGTACTGACCGTGGAACGAGCGGAAGCCCGGCCCTGTCGGTGCTTGTTCGGTTGTTGCCGCCTGAGCACGCATCCTTCCAGCGCCAAAACCGGTGAGCAGACCGCCTGCTGCGGCGGCAGCGGTACTGCCCAGCAGCAGGCGGCGAGGAACGCTAGTGTCCGGCATGCTCATCGTAATTTTCCTTGGCACCGTCAAAGTTGCGGATCGCAAAATCCACGTTGGTGCTCGAACCGTCGGAAAATTCCAGGGTCAACGTAGCGGTTTGGGCAGCCACCAACGGCTTTTTCAGGTCCATGAACATCAGGTGATTTCCACCGGGTGCCAGTTCTACATCAGCGCCGGGAGAAATTACGAGATCTCCTTCGAGTTCTTTCATGCTCATGTTCTGCCCGCTTCCGGTCATTTCATGTAGCTGAATTTCATCCCCTTGCGCGTTTGTCACCCGATGCAGTTCCAAGGGAATATCCGAGGTATTGTGCAGGGTTCCAAAGGCCGCGCTCATTCCAGATTCAGCGGCCTTGGCCCAGGTATCACTGGTCGTGAGTCCCTGCGCTTGGGTACTCTTTTGTTCCGCGGAGGATGAGGCTGCGGGGCTCTGGCTGGAAGCATCGGTACTTTGGGCGCAGCCGGTTAGAAGCAGCGCGGAACCGAGCAACAGGGAGGTGGTCATTTTTGTTTTCATCGTCTCAAGCTTTCGTGGTGTGCGCACACGAGGTGCGGGCACGCCAAAGGCCACGGTGGCCCGATGGCGCACCAGAATAAAGTGGCTACTACTTTGTATTGCGCATGAACTTGGCCAGCACGGCAATCACTGCGCCGAGGATGACAACGCCAATGACTACCCACATCAGCGGGTTCATTGAGCTACCTGCGGCCTGCACCGGATTCTCGCTGGCCTGCGCTGATTCGCTTGGCTGTGCCGACTCACTTGGCTGTGCTGACTCGCTGGCCTGCGCTGATTCGCTTGGCTGTGCTGACTCGCTTGGCTGTGCTGACTCGCTAGGAGCGCTGATCATCGATGGGGTTGGCTTCGCGGCGCTTTGAATGGAAAAATCCAGCTTGTTCTCTACCGGGTGTCCGTCAGAAGAGACCACACGGAAGACCAATTCGTATGCACCATCTTCCAGCGGCTTTTTAGGGGTGACCGTAACGGTTGTTCCCTTGGTGTCAGCCTTAGCGTCCACCTCTTCGCCGTCCTGCTTCAGCACTACCTTGGTCGATTCCACGCCCGACATGGTTTGCAGTTCACCGGAGAATTCCAGGGTCAGTTTCTTAGGCGCTTCTTTTAAGCTTGCGCCGTCTTTCGGAGCGGAGCTCACCAACTCATCGTGGGCGGAGGCAGCGCTCACGGAGGTGAATAGTGCCAAGATCGACAGCGCGATCACCGCAACCATACGTGTCAGGGTCGTTGCGGATAAGGTCATGCTCTTCATTGTTTTCCTTCCAATCCCCCAAAAGCGGGGGAACTTCGTTTTTGTCTTAGGCGGCAAGAACGAAGCAAGGAGGGCCGCGGCGCTCTGGCAATCTCCCCAATTGCGCAAGCTTGAGTTGAAAACGCAAGGGGAAGTACGCCGGAAGGACCGGGGCTTCAGGAACCTGCACCCGGATCAACGAAAGGATTCGCCGAGCCGAGGACAGGGTGAGATAAGAACCTAAGAGGTTTAGCAACCGCTCGCCCTGATTGAGCACAAGGATGCTGACCACTGCTGCAAGCACGTGTGCATAAAGCATCGACTCTGAATGCACATCTGCGTAATGGGCGCTGATGTCGTGGGCCAGCTCAAGGCTGCGCCCGGTGTGCTGGATATGTTCCATTCCGGAGACACCAGAATCCCCATGGCTCATCACGGACAATCCCACGTGGAATAAACCTTGACTGGCAAGTACCACCAGGCTGGTGGCCCAAAGGGAGAACTTTTTGCCTATCAACAGCAATGCAATCACGGCTGAAACACAAGTGATCAGCAGCATCGCCACCAACGACATTTTGGTTGGCGCACTATGCGCGTGAGCTGCAAAGGCTGTCCAAGTACACACGCTGGCCGCCAACCATCCGCGTATTACGCGGGTTGCGGGTTTGTGTGGCACGATGGGCAGCCTGTTCCTCAATGATGGATGTCGAGCACGCCTGATTCTACGCGAAGTAGAAGACACGCTCAAACGCTAGAAAAGAAGAAGACCCGATGTGTAGTCCAGAAAATTCCGGACTACACATCGGGTCTTACCTCAAGCTCTAGAGAAGCTTACTTCTTGGCAACAGCAGCCTTCAGCTTCGAACCAGCGGTCAGCTTGACCGAGTGGCCAGCTGGGATCTGGATTGCTTCGCCGGTCTGTGGGTTACGACCGGTGCGAGCTGCACGGTCAGTGCGCTCAACAGCCAAGTAACCTGGGATGGTTACCTTTTCGCCCTGGGAAATCTGGTCGACGAAAACTTCGAATACAGCATCCAGAACACCGTTAACGGCAACCTGGGAGTTTTCGGTCTTCGCTGCAACAGCAGCAACAAGTTCGCTACGGTTCATAGCCAATGTATTGTCCTCCTGGACTAGTGATCCAAAACCCGGTTCCGGACTTCGAATGCCGCACGGTCGCACGGACTTATCAGTGAGAACATATCAAACCTTGAGCCCCGAAATGCCCGAAAACAGGCGAAATACCGGGATTTTTTCATGTTCTTACAGAATTCTTGGGCTAACGGCACCATTTTTGGGTTCAACGCCCAGTTCTGGTACGTCCGTTAAAGAAACAAAGCCCATCCTCCGGCGTCGGAAGATGGGCCATGTTCAAGCTCTAAAGAAGCTTACTTCTTGGCAACAGCAGCCTTCAGCTTCGAACCAGCGGTCAGCTTGACCGAGTGGCCAGCTGGGATCTGGATTGCTTCGCCGGTCTGTGGGTTACGACCGGTGCGAGCTGCACGGTCAGTGCGCTCAACAGCCAAGTAACCTGGGATGGTTACCTTTTCGCCCTGGGAAATCTGGTCGACGAAAACTTCGAATACAGCATCCAGAACACCGTTAACGGCAACCTGGGAGTTTTCGGTCTTCGCTGCAACAGCAGCAACAAGTTCGCTACGGTTCATAGCCAATGTATTGTCCTCCTGGACTAGTGACTCAAAACCCGGGTTCGGGTTCCGAATGCCGCACGGTCGCACGGACTTATCAGTGTTGAACTTACCAGTTGTTGGCGACAAAAAGAGCATCATCATGCGGAATCTGCTCAATTTTCGCCAAGATTCATGGTGTGAAACTTCACCATCGCTCTACAAAGCGAATGGATCTAGTCCTTCATTCGCCTGTATCAATATCTCCCACGCCGCATCCTGAAGTACCTTGCTACGGGTGACATTTGCGGGTCTGGCTAGCGAAATTCTGCCTTTGGAGGTCCATTGCGGACCAAAGAACACCCCGGGTGCACAACGGTCTAGCCTTTGGTTCAAGGCTGCTTCGACAATTGCCACCGAACCTTCGTGTTTGCCCTGCGCGAAACTGCCCTGCAATCGGCCCGCGAAGCGTTGGGCAAAGTCTGGTTCGTTTATTCCCTCGATCTCTGGGGTAAGTCCGGAAATCGAGTAGCCCGGGTGCACGGCAACCGATCTGGCCGGCCATTGAAGCTGACGCAGGCGATGATCCAAACCAATCCCCATGCTCTGCAGAACAGCCTTGGACTGAACATAGGCGCGGTACGGGTTGTAGTCGTGTTCAAGTTTAAGGTTGGAAGGATCGGTGCGCATCAGCAACGTCGACATAGATCCCAAGCTGATCAGTCGCAAGTTTCCTACCTTGAACTTCTCAGCCAATTCCCCGATGAGTCGGGCGTGTCCAAGCACATTAGTGGTCATGGTTTTCTCATAGCCCAACGCCCCCTCCTCACGTTGGGCAGGGGTGCGGATCATTCCGGCATTGGCCACCAGAATATCGAGCTGTCGGCTACGAAGTTCGGCAGCCAAAGACATGGCTGAGAGCATCGAGCCAGCGTCAAATTGCATGAATTCGACGCTGGCTCCGGGTACCCGGGCTTGAATCGCTGCCATCGCCTTTTCGGCGCGTGACTGGTTACGACAAGCCAGAATCACGTGGGCACCAGCCGCGGCCAGCCCCAGTGATGCAAAGAATCCCAGGCCGGCGTTGGCGCCGGTCACCATCGCGGTTTTCCCCTCGCCCAACGACTTCCAACGCTCAAAGTTGGCATGAATATTGGCTTCGGGCACCGACTGCCCCAACTGTTCTAAGGAACCCAAACGCACTGCACGATTCATGCCACCAACGCTACTACAACCCTTAGTCCGCCAGACCTGGTGGGTTCAGCTTGGAATCGGTAATTCCCTCTTCGCTCAGACCCCACTTATCCAAAATCTGCTCGTAGGCGCCCGACTCGATCAGCCCATCGATAGCCACCTCAGCCGCCTTGGCCAAACCATTACCCTTCTTGGTCGTCACCGCTACCTGTGCAGTATCGGGCCAGCCACCGGGGAAGGAACCGACCTGCTTGAGCTCATCGGCGGTGGCTACTTTGTAGGCACCCGATGCGTTGGGTCCGAAGCTGGCATCGGCGCGCCCAGAAAGCAGTGCAAGGGTTGAGGCCGAGTCGTCATCGTAGTACTGGAAGTCCACCGGCTTCAGCCCCTTGGCTTGGTTGGCTTTATCCCAATCCACCAAGATCTTCTCCTGGTTAGTCCCCGAACCAACAATGATTTTCAGGCCCGCAACATCGTCTGCCTTTTTGATCGAGCTGATCTTTGAATCCTTATCGGCGTAGAAGCCCAACAGGTCCTCACGGTAGGTGGCAAAATCAAACTTCTTCTTGCGTTCCTCGGTGACCGTCACATTGCTAATGGCCGCCTCGTACTTGCTCGATTCAATGCCCAATGGCCAGTCTGCCCATGACACTGGAACGAGTTCTAGCTCCAGTCCCAGTGCGTCGGCGAGCGCTGCGGCGAGGTCCGCGTCATTACCTACCGGTGTGGTGTTATCCGTTGCATAGAAACTCAGGGGCGCCGATCCCGGGGCGGTGACCACGGTAAGTTTGCCATCGGCCGCAATCTTTTCCGGAACGAGCTTCTCAGCTTTTTTGTTGACTGCGACTTTCGGGCGTTCTTGGTCCGGGCTTGAGAGTGCAGCGGTGGCAGCATCAGTCGGTGCCTGAGATTCTTTGCTTTCTTTGGCCTGGGACGGGTCAGCGCAAGCGCTCAGGCTTACCAAACCGACCAGCGCTAGAGCAGTGAAGGTGTAACGGGTTTTCTGGGTTTTCATGACACTTCCTGCACTGTTGCAAGGCGCTTGACCGCCTGCTGTTCATGGTTTTCATCAATGGTTAGGCCGAGGTTTTCGCGCAAGGTATCTGCGTAGGTCTCGGGGTAGATGCCACGCTCCTGCAGACGAGGTACCAGATGGTCGACGATGTCGTCCAACCCGGTAGGAACCAGCCACGGTGTGATGTTGAAGCCGTCCACGGCACGAGTTTGTGCGTACTGTTCTAACCGGTCAGCGATCTGGTCATAGGAGCCGGTGAATGTGTGATCGGCGCGGTGAGAGCGCGAACGGACAAATTCAATAATGTTCTGTCCTTTATCTGCGGCTTCGGCACGCCATGCGTTGGCCAATTCCAGGGACTTGGCGCCTTGGAAGCCACTGCCACGAGTCACCGAGCTCTCTTCGACTACGGGGTCAAAGTCCGGCAATGGTCCATAAGGATCCACGCTTTCTAAACGGGTGCCCCAGAATTGCTCGAGATACGCCAACGCCTGCTGCGGCCCAATCTGGTGTTCACGCACCCAGTGGTATTTTTCTTCGGCTGCTTGAGGAGTTTCGGCAACGATGAACTCGGCACCTGGCATGATCTTTACCGAGTTTTCGGCGCGTCCCACCTTCGCTGCACGCACATTGATGTCCTGACGGAAGGCCAGCGCATCGTCCAAACCGACGTGGGCTGAGAAAATGACGTCGGTCTGGCGTGCTGCAAAGTCACGGCCTTCCGCCGAGTCACCGGCTTGGAAGAGTACCGGGCGGTGCTGCGCACTGGCCGGGATGGTCCCGGTGTAATCAACGTTGTAGTGATTGCCTCGGTGATGCACCGGTGAGCCTTCCCAGATCTGACGTACGGTACGCACAAAGTCTTCTGCGTGGCTGTAGCGTTCGTGGTGTTCTAGATAGCCCCCACGTCGGAAGTTCGCGCCAGTCCATGCGTTATGGGTGGTGACGATGTTCCATGCCGCACGACCTTCTGAGATCAGATCCAGCGAAGAGAGCCGTCGAGCCAAATCGGCCGGGTCGTTATAGGTAGTGTTCTGGGTTGCGACCAAACCGATCTTGTTGGTCACCGCAGCCAAGGCGGCAAGCATGGTTTGTGCATCTGGTCGGCCGGCCACATCCAGCTCGTGGATACTGCCGAGGTGTTCTCGTAGACGTAATCCTTCGCCGAGGAAGAACGCACTGAACAGGCCTCGCTCTGCGGTCTGGGCAAGTTGCTTGAAGGAGGCAAAATCGGTCTGCGAACCAGATAGGACGCTACGCCATACGGTCGATGAGTTCACGCCTTGGAAGAAGACGCCGAATCGTAGTTGGTGCTGGGTACTCATGATGCCTCCTGGAAGCGATTTTGTGCCACTGGCAATGCGAAGGACTCGCGTAGGGTGTCACCGATGGGTGCAAGCAGATTGCTGCGCTGCAATTCTGGTATTACTTCATTGATCAACACCGCCGAGTCGATCTTTAGATCTCCCGGGTACAGGTGAACTAGGTGACGGCGCTGGTCTGCCGGGTTGGCGGTGGCCTGTGCGAACTGGCCAAGGAAGGCAATAAGTTCTTGCACACTCCCGGTGAATTCAGCACGTTCAGTGCGCTGAACTGCTTGCGCTGCCGCACGCTGCGCCCCGGTTTGTGTGGCAGTGTCCAGGTAGATATCCACGTCGATTGCTACCGCGCCCTTGGGGCTGGCCGTTTTGGCCTGGGCCAGCAGCTCATCGAGGCTTGCGGCGTTCACCTTGATAACATCGGCACCGTTCAACCGACAGTGCTGCAAACCGTGCTCGGTGAAAAGAGGCGCCGGGGCGATAATTGGAAGCTGTCCTTGCGGTGGCCGCGGGGTAATGGATGGACCCTTGACCGAGAAGTTTTTGCCTTCCACATCCGCGTAGTGCAACTTGGTGGCATCCAGATAGCGTCCGGTTTCTTGATCTCGGATCACCGCGTCGTCTTCCCAGCTATCCCAGAGTCGACGGTGGGTAGTGACCACATCTTTGGCTTCGTCGCTTAGTTCTTCTTCGGCCAAAACTTCGCGTCCCACGGCCTGTGCCTGCACAGAGTCATTGAGCGTTTCCAGAATCCACCCGGCACGGCCCTGAGCAATAATATCGAGGCTCGCTAGCTGGGTGGCGGTATGGAACGGTTCGGTGAACAGTGCATCGATCACCGGAATCAGTGAGATCTTCTTAGTCTTCGGCGCTGTGAAGCTAGCACGTTGTACCGCGTCGAGTAGCCCGTCAGAGGAAAAACTCACCCCATGGAAACCTGCCTCCTCGGCCTGTTGTGCATAGGTAGCCGAGTCGATCGGATCATTACCGGCGCCATCAAGGTTCAGGGCCAGCAACAAGGAGCGTTCGCTCATACTGCATACTCCTTTTCTAAGGTGTTCTTAAACTGCGGATCCTTATCGGTCCACAGGGTGGTTTGGGTATTCACCAGGGGAATGACTTCTTTGGCGAAGCGTTCCAGGGTCTGAATTTGTGCGGCAAAGGGCTGGGTGGTCGGCAGCGAGATGGACTGCAGGTCGTGCCCGAAGCTTTGGTGATAGTCCAGGATCTTGGCGGCCACAAACTCTGGGCTGCCTACCAGCAATGGACCTTCTTGCACCGCGTGCTCGATGCTGCGGTAAGGGGTGTTGTTCCCCGGCACGTCACGGCGATTAGTCAGTGCCTCGTAAACCGGGCCGAATTCTTTGATCGCTGCCTTGGTACTGTCGGCCAGGTAGACCCCGCCGGCTCCACTGCCCGAACCCACGTATCTGGCCGCAGGATCGTGTCCCGCCTGCTCATAGGCATTTTTGTAGTGGTCGATCAGCTTCTTGTAGTTTTCCTTGGGCTGGATCGCATTAGCCGAGAACAACGGGTCACCGTGTTTGGCCGCCAGCTCGGCCGACCGCAGTGAGGTGGCCGAACCGTGCCAAATCCGAACCTTTTCTTGGAACGGACGCGGGCTGGTGGTGAACTGTTCCAATGGTGTGCGAAAGCGTCCGGAGAAATCCACGGGTGCCCGGCCAAAGAGCTTGGCAAGCAACTCGTAGTTCTCCTCCAGCAGATCCCATTGGTCATCCACATTTTTACCGAACAGTGGGAAGTGAGCTACTTCGTTGCCTTTGCCAATCCCCAGTTCCAATCGGCCGTTGCTCAGCTGATCTACGGTCGCAAAGTCTTCGGCGACGCGAACCGGGTCAAGAATGGAAAGTACAACGACCCCGGTATGCAGACGGATCTTCTTCGTCCGTGCTGCGATCGCTCCGAGGACTACCGCCGGCGAGGAAGAGATGAACGCCCCGGCATGACGCTCGCCTACGGAGAAAGAATCAAAACCGAGTTCTTCGGCGCGCACTGCGGATTCAATCACTTGTTCAAAGCGCTGCGCGGTATCTACCTGAAGCCCGGTGATCGGATCATCCTGATGCGGAATGATGTCGAGAACTTGAAAGCGCATTATTTACCCTTGTAGTTCGACGCGGTGATGGTTTCGGACTTCTTGAGGCCTTCTTCGCTCAAGTTCCAGCGGTCCAGTACCTTGGCATAACTACCGTCTTCGATCGTCTCGTTGAACGCGGCGGTGATCTGTTCGGCTAGATGGTTACCGGCTTTGGTGGTGGCGGCCACCAGGGTTTCATTGGGCCAGCCGGCGTTGATCTTGCCTACGACCTTCAGATCATCGCGCTGATTTTCGCGGTACACCGTGGAAGGGTAGGGGGCGATATTCAGGTCGATACGTCCCGAAGACAGCGCCAGGATGGTGTCCGCTTCGCTGGAGTAGTACTGCAACTCAGCCGGCTTCTGACCTTTGTCTTCAAGCTCTTTGTTCCATGCCAGCAAGATCTTTTCCTGGTTGGTTCCCGAACCCACCGCGATCTTCTTGCCTGCAATGTCCGCGGCGCCCTTCACGGTGATATCGCTATCTGCCTTCGCTTCAAAGCCCATGTACGCAGCCCGGTAGGTGGCGAAGTCGAACTTTTTGACTCGGTCCGCGTTCACTCCCACGTTGGAGAAGACCGCCTCAAATTCTCCGGACTCGGTTTTCAACGGCCAGTTTTCCCAGCTGGTGATCTGCAGGTCCAGTTCTAGTCCGAGATTGTCGGCCACCAATTGGGCCAGATCAACTTCGGTGCCGATCACGGTCTTTTCATCGGTAGCGTGGAAGGACAGTGGCACCGATCCGGCGGTGGTGGCAACTGTCAGCTTGCCGTCCTTCTTGATGTTCTCTGGTACCGCGTCGGCAAGCTTCTGATCGACCTTCGTACGGATGCGGTTCTGCTCAGGTGAGGTGTTGTAGGTGCTGCCTTCAGCGTTGCTGGTTTCGGTAGAAGTGGAAGCTTCCGGTGCGGCGGCTCCTGGGTCGGCGCAAGCTGCCAAGGAGAGTAGGCCTAGGGCGGTAAGGGTTGAAACTACTGCGTACTTCTTCATGATGCGAGTCCTTGAGTGTGCTGCTTTTAGATATTGAAGGCTGGTTCGATGACCTTGGAAAGGAACGATTTGGTGCGTTCGTGTTGCGGATTGCCCAGGACCTGGGTGGGAGTCCCCTGCTCCACCACTCGCCCGCCATCCATAAAGATGATTCGGTCAGCCACATCCCGGGCGAACCCGATTTCATGGGTCACGATAATTAGTGTGGTCCCGGATTTAGCCAGGTCCCTGATCACTTCCAGGACCTCGGTGACCAGCTCGGGATCTAGTGCGCTGGTCGGCTCATCAAAGAGCACCACCTTGGGATCCAAGGCCAGCGCCCGTGCGATGGCTACACGTTGCTGTTGACCGCCAGAAAGCTGTCGCGGGTAAGCGTCCGCCTTATCTGCCAGCCCGACACGGGCCAAAAGTTCCTTGGCTCGGGCTACCGCCTTGGCCTTGGGAATCTTCCTGGCATGAATCGGCGCTTCAATAATGTTCTGCAAGGCGGTGAGGTGCCCGAAGAGGTTGAAGTTTTGGAAGACCATGCCCACTTCGGTGCGCTGCGCCAGAATTTCTGCTTCGCGGCGCTCATGCAGCTTGCCATTGCGGGCCTTATACCCGATCAGTTCGCCATCCAGGCTGATGGTGCCACGATCGACCTTTTCCAGATGGTTGATGGTGCGCAGCAAGGTAGATTTTCCCGAACCCGAGGGCCCGATGACTACCAACACTTCACCTTCGGCCACATCCAGATTGACCTCGTGCAAAACTTGTTGGGTGCCGTAACTCTTATCAACCGAACGGACGGCAACCGCTCCGCGGGTGGTTTTTTCAATGGTTGCCAGGCTCATAACTGTCCCTTCGGGGAGGTGGCGGCAGTCTTGGTCACGGCGTGGGTGGCCAAGAAGCGACGGAGTTTTTGTAGCGGGGTCGGTGGCAAGGTGCGCAGTGCCCCGCGGGAGTAGTGACGCTCAATGTAGTACTGGGCAATGCTGAGCACCGAGGTGATCACGATGTACCAGATGGTGGCCACCAGCAACATCGGTAGGACCTGTTGGGTGCGGTTGTAGATCACCTGCACGGTGTAGAACAGCTCCGAATAAGCCAAGACGTAAACGATCGAGGTGCCCTTGACCAGGCCGATGATCTCGTTGAAGGCGGTTGGCAAGATTGCTCGCATGGCCTGTGGGAGTACGATCCTGGTGGATCGGCGCCAACGCGGAATGCCCAGGGCGGTGGCCGCTTCGATCTGACCTTGGTCTACCGAGAGGATGCCGCCGCGGATAATTTCCGCGCTGTAGGCCGCCTGATTCAGCGTCAGTCCGAGCACCGCGGCCGCAAACTGGCTAATCAGGCTCGTAGTCTGAAATTCGGCGAAGGTAATCGAGGTGAAAGGCACGCCCAAACGAATGGTCTCGTAGAGATAACCTAGGTTGTACCAAAGCAGTAGTTGTACCAGCAATGGTGTGGAGCGGAAGATCCAGGAGAAGGTCCACGACACCGAGCTGAATAACGGCGAACTAGATAACCGCATGAGCGCCAAGATGAAGCCCAAAGCAAAACCCAGTGCACCGGAGATCAGGGTCAGTTTCAACGTCTGTCCCAACCCGCGAAGGATGGATTCGGCGGTAAACCACTGGGCAACTACGCCCCATTCCCACCGCGGGTTGGTCAGTAGTGAATACAGGATGCCGGCGGCGATGGCCGCGACAATCACGGTGCCGACCCACCGCCAGGGGTGCGTCGCTGCGACCACTTTGTAGTCGGCGAGCTGCTCCTGGCTAGGTGCGGCCAGGCTGTTCTCCGCCGGCTTGTGCCCCTGCTGCCTCGTTTGAGGCTGCCCCTGTTCGGGTGCTGGGTGCTGATCGGGTTCTGCGTCGGTGACCGGGGTGGTGATCGGCGGCATTGCGCTGCTCCTTGAAAAGTTCGTTGCTCTTGGGCATCACGCTAGAGCCGATCAACCAGCTGGCGCATCTGGGATATTCACCCTGGTTCACCAAAAGTCACGCCACGCCTCAATGACGATTCGTGACGTGGATTTTCACTGCGCATAAGTCGAAATATTTCCTGTGCGGTGACTCGATCCCCCAATGCGACTTTCCGCGACTTTTCGCCTCGCTTCTTCCCACTTCGCACTCCTAATCTGGCGCTAACACCACATTGAACGCCTGCACAGGCCAGCTGCGTAAAGGAGAAAAATGAGCGAGCGGCACATCGTTTTTATCGGTGGCGGGCCACGCACCGCGATGATTCTGGAGCGCATCAACGCCAACCGGGACCAGCTGGCCCAAGACGCCTTACATCTTCACGTGGTTGATCCATTTCCGGTGGGTGCCGGACGAATTTGGCGCGAAGATCAAAGCCCGCTGCTCAAACTCAATTCCCGGGCCGCCGATGTCACGATGTTCACCGACGATTCGGTACAGTGCTTGGGCCCGGCCCATCATGGCCCGGCCCTTGATCAGTGGGTGCAGCTGATCCGCGATTCTCAACTGCCCGATGCACCGTCCTTGGTGCACACCGACCCACTACTGCGACAAGAGATCGCCACGCTGGCTGCTGGTGACTTCCCCACCCGTCGTTTGCAGTCCTGCTACCTGCGCTGGTTCTTTGCTCGCGTGCAGGCCAGCATCACCGCCCCGGATACGATCACCATTTATCAGGACACCGCGGTCGATCTCATCGATGAATCGCCATCGCATCGGGTGCTGCTGGCATCAGGGCGTGAGATCATCGCCGATCAGGTGGTAATGGCCCAAGGCCACCTCGATGCCCGGTTGCCTTCCGATCCGCGGGCAGTGGAATTGGCAGCCCAGGCCGCGGCCGGGAAAAACCTTGGCTACGTTGCCCCGGGCTATACCAACGACATCGATTTCAGCGCCCTGCGACCCGGGACCGAGGTTTTGGTTTCCGGCATGGGGCTGGCTTTCACCGACCTTTTTGTTCTGCTCTTCGAGGGGCGCGGAGGTCGATTTGAACCGGCCGAGCATGGCGGCTTGCGCTATGTGCCCAGCGGTGCGGAGCCACGACTTCTTGCCGGTTCTCGCCGCGGCGTTCCTTATCACAGCAAGATTCGCAGCACTACTACCGCCGAGTTGACGACCGCCTACTTCACCGAGCAGGGCATCAACACGCTCTACGCGCAGCATGGCGAACTGGATTTCTTCGCTCACGTGTGGCCGCTGCTGGCCAAGGAAACCGGCTTTTTCTACTACCGCGAACTTTTCGCCGCGCATCCCGAAGCGGTGCGCGGAAGTTTCGAAGAATTCAAGTCAGCCTACGACCACCTCGACTGGTACAGCCCCGAACGCACCAGTTTGGTGGCCAGGTTTATTGCCACCAAAGATCGGTTGGAATTTGAGGATCTCGAATTCCCGTTGCCCATCGTTCGTCCACTGTCTCTACAAGGATCGCGTGATCAGCTTGGCGCCTTGGTGCGTGAGCACATCGAAGAAGACTTAAGGGTTCGTGATTCAGCGGATCATCCACAATTCCAGGCGCTGTTTTTTGGGCTCTTGCGCTCCTACGTCCTGCTGCCGCAGATCCACGACAAACTCAGCCTCGCCGGGCAAGCTCAACAGGCCGCCTGGTGGCAGGGCTTCTTCAGCTTTGTTGATTCCGGCCCACCGGCGCATCGCCTGCGTGAATTGCTCGCCCTGCATCAGGCTGGGTTCATTGACTTTTTGGGACCAGAAACTCGCTTCGATTTTGACCGCGAACGTCAGCTATTCAGGGCTCAGACCTTGGCCGGTCCCGTGCACGCGCCGTGGTTGATCGAAGCCCGACTTCCACACACCACCATTTCCACGAGCACCGATCCCCTGCTGGCGGCATTGCTGGCCCGAGGAATAATCACCGACGAACCTGGAGGTTCAGGAAAAATGCACATTACTTCACTGCGCCAGGTCATCGGCCGCGGAGGCAACATCCACCGGTGGCTCTTTGCCGTTGGAGCCACGGTGGGACGTTTCCAAGCTGGCGCTTTCTCCCGGCCGAATTCCAATTCCGCGCCCTTTGCCGATTCAGACGCGTTGGCCCGTGAAATACTCTCCGCGCCAGCAACCATGAGCCATTGGGAATTGGCCAGGGCCATCGCAGATTCGCACCGGTCCATCGCATAACGAGGCCACATATGACTACACAGCAAGAATCCCCGCTGATCACCGCGCATGCCGTACTGATCGGCGATCCACGTCTTGCCCCGCTCTTTGCCGGGCTCACCGTGGAATACACCACGCGATATGGAGATCGTGATGGCGGTGTTGCCAAGGAGCTCGACCGCTTCCCCGCCCACGAATTTACTGACCCACTAGGCCGTTTTGTGATCCTTGAGGAGGATGGTCAGACGGTGGCAGGCGGTGCTTTGCGTCGCTACGATCGGTACACCGCGGAGCTCAAACGCATTTGGACTCATGAGGATCACCGCCGCCGAGGCCTGGCCCGCCGGGTTCTGCACGAGTTAGAGTTGGCAGCTATCGAGCTGGGTTATGCACAGCTCTACCTCACCACCGGCCCTCGTCAGCCTGAAGCGCTTAAGCTTTATCTCAACGCGGGCTACGCACCCCAGTTTGATCTTAACGCCGACCCAGAAAGCATCGGGCACCTGCCCTTCACCAAGTCTTTGTCCTAGGTACCCGGTAGTGCGACCATAGGAGTATGAAAGACCGGAAAGACGACGCTGCGCTGAATGCTGCGCGCTACTCCATGGGCAAGGCCAGCGAGGATATTGCCCTACCGGTGGATGAGTACGCCCAAGCCACCGGCATGGCACCTGTCCAAAAGCAAAAGACGCCCCTCCAGCTACACGCTGAGGATGAGGCGTGGGAGGTCGCCAACTCGGCGCTCGATGAGGCTTTCGCCCGTGGCGACTTTGAGCATCTGGCCTTAGCCGGCCAAAAGATTGACCACCTGACCAGCAACAATGACCCCGACTGGTGGCTGAAGTCGATGATGCGGCGCGAGCAGATAACTGGTTTGGGTCCACCGGCGTTGACCTTGCGGGTGGAAGACGAACAATTGGCGCAAACCCTAGACCGCTTGCCCACGCAGCGGGCGGTGCGAGAGCATATCGAGGATTTTAACTCCCGTATCATCGAAGCCCGTCGTCAGCTCTTGGGCGGACCTCCGGTGATTACGCCGCTTCGTGATGCCACCGCTGAGGTATTGGCATGGCAAAATCGTCGCGCCCGCGTTACCGAAGAACTCCCGCCCAACCCACCTACCAAGCGTCGTTGGTGGCAGCGCAATTCAAAGCCGGGCATGCCTTAACAACAAACTTAACGGCAAAAGCCGCCCTCCCAAAGGAAGGCGGCTTTTGCTAAGTCAGAAGACTTGTGTCTCTTACCAGGAAGACTTGGTGATGCCCGGAAGCTCACCACGGTGTGCCATGTCGCGGAAGCGAACACGGGAGATACCGAACTTCTGGAAGGTACCGCGTGGACGACCGTCGATCGAGTCGCGGTTACGAACGCGGATCGGGGAAGCGTCGCGTGGCAGCTTCTGCAAGCCTACGCGGGCTGCTTCACGAGCCTCGTCGGTAGCGTTTGGATCTACAAGGGTCTTCTTCAGTTCGAGGCGCTTTTCAGCGTAACGCTCGACAATGACCTTGCGCTGTTCGTTCTTTGCGATCTTGGACTTCTTGGCCATGTCTTAGCGCTCCTCTCGGAATTCGACGTGCTTGCGGACTACTGGATCGTACTTCTTCAGAACCATGCGGTCTGGGTCGTTACGACGGTTCTTACGGGTTACGTAAGTGAAACCGGTACCAGCGGTGGACTTCAGCTTGATGATCGGACGTACGTCCTTATCCTTCTTTGCCATCTTAGAGCTTCACACCCTTCGCAATCAGGTCTGCTACAACAGCGTCGATTCCACGAGCATCGATAAGCTTGATGCCCTTGACCGAAAGGGTCAGGGTCACCTTGCGACGCAACGAAGGCACGTAGTAGGTCTTCTTCTGGATGTTCGGATCGAAACGACGCTTGTTGCGGCGATGCGAGTGGGAGATGCTATGTCCGAAGGCCGGAGTAGTACCGGTTACCTGGCAAACAGCTGCCATGATCACTCCTCAGTTAGTTAGTAGTAAAATTCGGCGGTACTCGCGCACAGTGCCCATACCTAAATATCAGCACCGCATAAGTGCGTTATGAGTCCCGCCAACCAGTGAAACACCGTTAATACTGCACACTAGGAAGGTAACCAGGCTGGGTGAGAACCAACCGAAGAGCCTTAAAGTATGTAAGTCGGTGAACTTCGTAACCGGTCGAGCAATGTCCCCGTACTCAGTTGGTCACGATATTCGGTATTACGGGCAACGCGCAGTTGTTTCACCGTCCAACGGCACAACAACACACGCGATTAACGCCTACCTAGCTTATCGAGAATTCCTCAGTCTTCCAAATCGGTGGCACCCGGTTTTAAGATCCAATGATCCTTCTGTAGCGAGGCGGTAATTTTCCGCGTCACCCTGGCCAGAGCCTTAACGTCCTTGTCATTGAGGGGTTCGAACAATAATGCTCGAACCGAGGCCACATGATGCGGCGCCATGTTGACCACAGCTTGGTAGCCAGCATTCGTTAATGAGGCGATTTTCACACGTGCGTCGTCCGGTGATTGCACCCGCAACAGCCATCCTCGAGTTTCTAGCTTCTTGACCACGTGCGACAGCCGAGAGAGCGAGGCACTTGTACGTGAGGCCAGGTCCGTCATCGACATCTGATGATCGCGCGCCTCGGAAAGCATGGCGAGCATGTGGTAGTCAAAGAGCGTAATGCCATCGAGCCCTTGAAGATCGGAATCCAATGCCGACGGGAGCAGGGTCATGACTGTTTGTAGTCCCAGCCAGGCATCACGTTCTGACTGGTTCAGCCATACTGGCTCGTCGCTCATCAAATGTCCAATCGTTCGTCGCCTGCGATGCAGGAAATGCGAGTATCAACGGGTTAGAGGATACATTGTCGAGCAAGCAACCGGCCGGAACCTGAAGATTTCAAGGGGAAAACTCAAGGCTTTCACCTTGTGGTGCAAGCCTTGAATAGCTTAGGAATTTTCTAACTGCTTATTCTTCCGATAGCTGATCACCTGGCCGGTGACCACCACTAACAGGGCAACGATGAACATCGCCGAACCGATCACGTTGGCCTGGGCGGGGATGCCGCGGGTGGCCGAAACATAAATGAACTTCGGGAAGGTTTGATAGGCCCCCGAGTTGAAGTTCGTAATGATGAAATCATCAAAGCTCATCGCGAAGGAGAGCAAGGCCGCGGCAATGATCCCGGGCAGCAGAAGTGGGAAGGTCACCTTCCAGAAGGCAGCCACCGGCGAGGCATAAAGATCCGCGGCAGCTTCTTCTAGTCGCGAGTCTAGGGAGGAAACCCTAGCTCGAACTGTCACGATCACAAAAGACATGCAGAAGACCACGTGCGCGATGACGATCGTGCCGTAGCCAAGCTCCCACCCCAGATTCAAGAACTGCGCCAACAATGATGCGCCGAGCACCACTTCCGGGGTGGCCAGCGGCAAGATGATCAGCACGTCGGTCAGCTTACGGAAGCGGAACTTGTAGCGCACCAACCCGATGGCGATCCCCGTGCCCAACACCGTGGCGATAACCGTCGCCACCACACCGATCTGCAGTGAGTGCCCCAACGATTCGCACACCGCCGGCGCCCCACAGGGATTCAACCAGTTATCCATGGTGAACCTCTGCCATTGCAGGTTGGCTCGGCCTCCGTCATTAAAGGAGAAGACAAAAATATAGGCGATCGGCACCAGCAAGTAGATAAATGCAGCCCCGCCGATCACCGGGATCAGCCAGCGTCCAATTTTCTGCCTCACGCTACATCAACTCCTCGGTACCAAAGCGGCGAATATAGATGGTGACCAGGATCAGGATCGAAATCATCAAGACGAAGCTGAGCGCCGCAGCCCCGGGGTAATCGATAATTTTGAAGAACCGCGAATCGATGACTTGGCCGATCATCGTGGTGTCGCGGTTATTGCCCAGCAGTGCCGAGTTCACATAGTCACCGGCCGCCGGAATAAAGGTGAGCAAGGTGCCTGCGAATACGCCCGGCGCGCTCATCGGTAGCGTCACCTTGGTGAAAGCGACGATCGGAGAGGCGTACAAGTCTCCAGAGGCTTCCAGTAACCGCGTATCAAGTCGGCCGAGGTTCGCATAGATCGGCAACACCATAAAAGGTAGGAAGTTATAGGTCAGACCGGCCACCACCGCAATAGGCGTGGCGGTCAGGTGACCGTCTGCGGGCAGGATCGCAATGAATTTCAGCGCCTGCGCCACAAACCCTTCATCGGCCAGGATCTGCTTCCACGCTTGGGTGCGCAGGATGAAGCTGGAGAAGAACGGGGCGATCAATAGCACCAGCAAAATGCCTTGCAACAGTGTTTTCTCGCGCAGTCGCACGGCCACCAGGTAGGCCATCGGAAATCCGATCAGTAGTGCCAAGACCGTGGCGATCAGCGCAAAGAAGAAGGAGCGCAGTAATTCTGGCCAATAGGCGGTCAGCACCGTGCCATAATTACTAATTTCGAAGCCCGGCACAAATTCGCCGACCTCCGCGCCTGGCGGTTTCACGTATAAGCTCATCGCCAACAAGATCACGACAGGCAGGGCAAAAAACAGTGCCAGGACCAACAGTCCCGGGGAAACGAGATAAACCCCGGTGCGGTTCTTGCGCTTTTCGGCCCGCAGCTCGGCTTTGCTGCGCAGGTCCAAACTCATGATGGCACCCCGGCGTTCACGCTTTCATCCCCCGCAAGCCCGAACGAGTGCTCCGCCTCCCAGGCCAGGAACACCGTGTCACCTTCGGCGGCCGGCTGCTGTCCGCGATTCTGTGAGAAGGTTCCGATCAGCCCGATCCCCTCAACCTGCACCAGATACTCGGTGGTGGTACCGGTGAACGAAACATCCACGACGGTGCCCGAGAGCTGATTTTCGCCGGCTAATGGCGCACGATCGATGGTGATCTTTTCCGGGCGTACCCCAAGGACCACTTCCCCCTCGGTGTGCACCGCGCGCTGCGCCGGCAGCAAGATGGTGCGCCCGGCAACATCAACGCTGAGCATTCCGTCGGACTGCCCGCTCACCGTACCGCGCATCAGATTGGATTTGCCCAAAAAATTGGCCACAAACGCGGTGCGTGGCAGTTCGTAGAGTTCGCGCGGCGGACCCATTTGTTCGATCCGCCCACCGTTCATCACCGCGACCACATCGGCCATGGTCATGGCCTCTTCCTGATCATGGGTGACGTGGATGAAGGTCAGCCCTACCTCGGTCTGAATCTTCTTCAGTTCCAGCTGCATTTGGCGACGCAGTTTCATATCCAGCGCACCCAACGGCTCATCAAGTAAGAGCACCTGTGGGCGGTTGACCAGCGCCCTGGCAAGGGCCACGCGTTGCTGCTGCCCACCGGAGAGTTGGGCTGGTTTTCGATTGGCCAGGTGTGCCAGTTCGACTAATTCCAACCCGGCCCTAGCCTTCTGAATGGCCTGTTTATCCTTCTTGCGCTTGAGCCCAAAGGCCACATTTTCCAGCACCGAAAGGTGTGGGAACAATGCGTAGGACTGAAAAACGGTGTTGACCTCACGCCGGTGGCTTGGCAGCGAGGTCACCTCTACACCGCCGATCGAAATACTGCCCTCACTGGGCGCTTCAAGTCCGGCGATCATGCGCAATGTGGTGGATTTACCGCAGCCCGAGGGGCCCAGCAACGCAAAAAATGTTCCGGAAGGAACTAGCAGGTCCAGATCTTCCACCGCGGTGAAGGCCGCGAAGCGCTTGGTAATTCCTGAAAGTAACAGGTCAGCACCGGAGGTTCGTTCAGCTTGAGTTTGTTCTGCCAAGGTGGTCATGCCCCTATCACGTCCTTTTTTTGCCTGCACATCTGCTTTAGGCGCCGATCGCGTCTTGGAACGCACTGGCCAGGGTCGCTTCCTCGTCGGCATCCAGCGAACGGAACACGTGCGCCTTAGCCAGGTCCGCGTCGGTCGGGAAGATTAGCGGGTTCTCCGTCAGTTCCGGGTCGATCTTTTCCATCTCTTCTTTGGCACCTGTGACCGGGCAGATATAGTTGACGTACGCGGCAACTTGCGCGGCGACGGCCGGATCGTAATAGAAGTCCATCAGTTTCTCTGCGTTAGTCTTGCGCGGCGAGGCCACCGGCACCAGCAGGTTATCGCTCCACAGAGTGCCGCCGGCTTCTGGGATCACGAACTCCCATTGGTCATCGTTCTCAAAATTCATCTGCACCATATCCCCGGACCAGACGATGCCGGCGATCGCGTCACCGGAAATGAAGTCCTGCTTATACGAGTTGCCCTTGACCTGGCGGATCTGACCGTTATCAATGTTTTTGCGCAGCACCTCGGTGGCCGCCGAGAACTCGGATTCGCCCCATTGCCCGGCCACATCCACGCCATTTTGCAGCATCAAAAGCCCCATGGTGTCGCGCATTTCATCCAGCACGGTCACCCTGCCCTTCAACGCCGGATCCCACAGATCCTCAACGCTCTTCAGACCCTTCGGGAATGCCTTCTTATTCCAGGCGATGCCCGCGTAGCCGGTCTGCCAGGTCAGCGAGTGCTTGCGTCCTGGATCGAAGTCAACGTTCTGCAGGCTTGGCAGCAGGTTGGCAGCGTTCGGGATATTATCGCGGTTCAGCTCCTGGGTGTACCCCTGACGAATCAGCCGCCCTGCCATCCAGTCGGTGAGCGTAACGATGTCTTGGCCGATGTCCTGGCCGGACTTCAGTTGGCCCTGCACTTTGCCGTAGTAGGAGTCATTGCCATCGATATCTTCGGCGTAGTTGACCTTGATTCCGGTCTTCTTGGTGAAGGCATCCAGAGTCGGATAGGTCTTCTTTTTGTCGTCGTAATCTAGGTACAGGGTCCAGTTTGCCCAGTTCAAGCTTTGGTCTTCGGCTGAAATATCATTCACGGCCGGCTTGGATGCTTCGGATTTGGAACCCCCGGTGCCGCAGGCGGCCAACAATCCGCTAAGGCTCAAGGCCCCCGCGGCACCGAGCACGGAGCGTCGGGAGAAACTGCGTTGGCCCATGGCTTGAACCAATGCGCGGATCTGTGGATCTTGCGGTAGTCGTCGTTGCGAGTGCGACATGGCATCCGTCCTTACATCAAAAATGTGATCGGCCACATAGGAAACTGATGACGTTCATCCTGTCAGCTCAACAAGGGGCAAACAAGAGTTAAACAAAAGATTCCCCGCGAATTTAACCAATTGGAAACGAGAAACTTACAAAAATACCTCTTTCGCAACTGATTCAGTGCCTGTAGGGTCGGTTCAAAGCCAACAGAACAAGGAGGTCGATATGACGTTACCCTCGAACTCAGCGCCGGTGATCGACGACATTTCCAAGGAGATCGTCGAACAATTGCAGGAGGATGGACGACGTTCCTACGCCGCCATCGGCAAGGCAGTTGGCCTGAGTGAAGCCGCTGTGCGCCAGCGCGTGCAGAAGCTGGTCGAGAGTCACGTGATGCAAATAGTCGCCGTCACCAACCCGCTGGAGCTGGGCTTCACCCGCCAGGCGATGATTTCTGTCGTGGCCGATCAAGACATCAGCGGCGCAGCGGACCGGATCGCCGAACTGCCTGAAGTGGATTACTGCGTAGTCACCACCGGTACAGCCGATATCCTCGCCGAAGTGATCTGCTCCAACGACGAGGATCTACTGCGCGTCATCGGCACCATTCGCGGGATCGACGGGGTGCTCAGCACCAACACCTTCACCTACCTTTCGCTGAAAAAACAGGAATACAACTGGGGAACCCGATGAACACACCACGTGGTACCGATCGCCAGCAAGCTGCCCGCGATCACCTTTGGATGCATATGGCCCGACACTCTTCGATTCTTGATGGCGCCCATGTGCCGATCATTGCGCGCGGCGAGGGGCACAAAATTTACGACGATGCCGGCCGTGAGTACTTCGACGGGCTGGCCGGACTGTTTGTGGTTAACGCCGGTCACGGCCGGGCCGAACTAGCCGAGGCCATGGCCAAACAGGCCGAAAAGCTCGCCTTCATGCCGCTCTGGTCCTACGCCCATGAACCGGCAATTGACTTGGCTGAACGCCTAGCCAGCTACGCGCCGGGCGACCTGAATCGTGTCTTTTTCACCACCGGCGGCGGTGAAGCGGTGGAGTCCGCCTTCAAACTGGCCAAACAACACTTTAAACTCAAGGGTAAGCCGGGCAAGACCAAGGTCATCTCTCGTGCGCTGGCCTACCACGGCACCCCACAGGGCGCGCTGGCCATCACCTCGTTGCCGGATATGAAAACGCCCTTTGAGCCGCTGGTACCTGGCACGTTCCGCGTGCCGAATACCAACTTCTATCGCGCGCCGGAAATGTTCGCTGAAAATGAGAAAGACTTCGGGCTCTGGGCCGCTGAGCGAATCCGCGAAGCCATCGAATTTGAGGGACCCGATACCGTGGCGGCGGTCTTCCTAGAGCCGGTGCAGAATTCCGGCGGCTGTTTCCCTCCACCACCGGGGTACTTCGATCGGGTGCGCGAAATCTGCGACGAATACGATGTGCTGCTGGTCTCCGACGAGACCATCTGCGCATTCGGGCGCATCGGCTCGATGTTCGCCTGCAACGACTTTGGTTATGTGCCCGACATCATCACCTCCGCCAAAGCGCTGACTAGCGGATACGTCCCACTGGGCGTGATGGTGGTGTCAGACAAACTCTTCGAACCCTTTGCTAAGGGCGATACGACGTTCTACCACGGCTATACCTTCGGCGGGCATCCTGTGGCAGCTGCCGTAGCCATGGCCAACCTAGACATTTTTGAACGCGAGGGTTTGAACGAGAACGTTAAGAACAATGCAGACGCGTTTAAGGCGACGCTCTCGAAACTGAAGGATCTGGACATCGTGGGCGATGTACGCGGGGCCGGATATTTTTACGGGATCGAACTTGTTAAGGACAAAGCGAGTAGAGAGACCTTTAACGACGAAGAGTCCGAGCGATTGCTGCGTGGCTACCTCTCCCCCGCCTTGTGGGAGGCCGGGCTGTATTGCCGAGCCGACGATCGAGGCGACCCGGTGATCCAATTGGCCCCGCCGATCACCATCGGTCAGCCCGAATTTGACCAGATCGAATCCATCTTGCGCAACGTGCTGAGTCAGGCCGCCAACAAGATCTAGCACTTATGGCCCGTGGGAAGTTCCACGGGCCATAAATCTGCATGTCAGCGTCATCTGGCAGGGTCGATCTTCATGCTTTGTCGCTCAATTGGTGCTTTGTGTCATAGGCCACTAGTCTGTGGTCTAGGACGATCAAGATCGCCTTGGAAGCAGGAACCTCATGACTCTGGAACCGACTCGGATCAGGCTCGCACGCGAACGTGTAGCGCTGAGCCGGTCAGCGCTGGCCGCGTCACTGGGCGTCTGCGAGCGAGAGCTTGCTCAGGCCCCGGAAGAACTGAGTTTTGCCCTGGCCAAGACGCTGGGCTGTGCCGAGCAATTTTTCCGGCTTCCTGCCGCCTCCGGCATCGACGCCGAACGTATTTTCTTCCGCAGTCCGCGGCGCACTAGTAATGCGCAGAAATTGGCTGCGGCCGCCGCTGGTCGGACCGGGGTGGAACTCTACCGCCTGATCACACAAAACTTTGCCTTGCCTACTACCGAGGTGCCGGAGTTAACTGGTTATGCCCCGGCCGATGCCGCCGTGCAGTTGCGTTTGGACTGGGATTTGGGGTGCGGCGCGGTGCCCGAGGTACTGCACCTGTTGGAGTCCCACGGCGTGCGAGTGCTCAGCTTGCCCCCAGAACTTCAGACGGTGAAAACCTTTAGCTTCTGGGAGGAAGGCCAGGCCTTCATTTTCCTTGCCAACGGATCAGCTGCTGAACAGCGCTTCGCACTGGCCCATGAGTTGGGGCACCTCTTGCTGCATTCGGCCTTGGGGCATCATGCGGAGCAGATCGCCCACGCTGAACTTGAAGCCGATCAATTTGCTGCGCACCTTCTCATGCCTTCGGTCTCGTTGCAGATCCGCGTCTCGGACCTATTGCAGATCCCGCAACTGCTCGCGCTCGAAGAACATTACGGGGTGCCGGCGATGATAATACTGGCTCATGCACGCGCTTGCGGCGCACTAGGCGAAAACGCCTACACGTGGCTGTCCCAAGAGATGCAGTTGGAGCCGGCCAGGGCTGGCCAGGCGGAGTGCTCGCGCGTTTTCTCGCTGGTCTTCCCCTCACTGCAGTTCGATCACCGCGCCAGTACTGCCCGGATCGCCCGCGAATTAGGGTTGACCGAGCGGCATATTCACGAGCTGACTTTTGGGCAGGCCTTTGTGTTGCTGACCGGTGAGAACCAGCGCGATGCCGGTGAGGTTGCTCGCGGGCATCTGCATGCGCTGTAATGCCGAGGGTACGGCCAGCTAGGGGGCAACGATTTCCACGTCGAGTTTGCCCGCTTTCCATAATTCCGTCATGCGATCGGCGTGCTGATCTGCCTTGATCGCCTCATCGGGGCTCATGAAATAGGTGTTGACCCGCAATTTTTGTTCTGGGTCTACCGAACGTGGCAGTAAGACCATCGGTCGACATCCCGGGATTTTCACTGCGTGGAACAGGCCGCAGTGACGCTCCACGTGATGGACCGGGCAGCCCAGCGCGGCCGAAGTGATGTCGGTGCAGCCGCCCTTTTCCCACGCATCCAGATGGTCGAGCTCGCAGCGCGCGGCAGGCATGGAGCAGCCAGGATAGGAGCAGCCGCGATAAGCTGCGCGCAGGGCTCGGCCCTGGGCCTTGGAGAACAAGCGTTGGGCGCGGCCCAAATCCAGCGGTAGACAGTCGCCATTAAGGATCACCGGGTAGATTCCGGCTGAGCACATCGCTGCGCGCACCTCGCCGGGTGAGAGGGCGAAGCCTGATGAGGTTACCGCGTAGCTTGGGGCGCGGGCCAGCATTTTCTCGTCGTCCAAAATGATGCTGACTTGACCTGTTGCCAAACCGGCTCGGTTTTTGTTGGTGCCGTTGGTGCCGGTGGTGCCGGTCGTGCCCGCCGTGCTGGCCGAATGATCGGCCATCAACAATGCCATCAGTCCGATCAGTCGCCGACGTTCGGGCTTCAGGTCTTCCCATGCAGGAGGAGGTGCCGGCGGGGTCTCATCCGGGTCGAACGGATCAGGATCTGGCGGCTCGGCTGTGTCGGGATTTTCCGGGGCTGGATCCTCTCCGACTCCGTGTTCCGGATCAGTTTCTTCGCTGGCCCAGTCGGGTTTGGTGGATTCGTTATCCCAGTCGGCGGTGTGCTCGCCGGTGAAAGCAGCCTCGGTTTCAGCTAGGGCGTCCCGGTTGCCGGCCAGCGTCGAAGGGTTGGCCAGAGCCGCAAAATAGGACTCGATGACCTCAGCTTGAGAGGGCAGGACACGAAGGTGGTACTCAATTAGTCCCTTGCGAACTCCGCGGCGGAAAAGCCCAACCTCGTCGAGTAACGCTTTGAGCGGGCGTTTGCCCGCTTTGAGTTGGGCGATGAGATCGCCGATATGTTTGCGGGCCGACTTGGGTTCGCCGCGGATCATTTGAACGGTTTGGGATTCGAGCTGGTGTCTTTGTTGCTCGCCGTCGGCCGAGTCCGCAAAATCCTTGCGGGCCGAATGCAGCTTCATTGTGGCACCGAGCACCACACGCGGGTCCACGCTCACATCGGTGAACTGCTGGGCAAGTTGGGGCAACCAGGGAAGCTGCTCGGTGCCGGAATCATCGATGCTGCCGATCAGGCAGTCGGCTTGAACAAGCCGGTCATTGACGGTACTGCGTGGGATGTTTAGCAGGTCATGCATTAAGGCGCGGGCGGAGCGGTAGTGAGTGCGGCCGGCGGTGGTGTGCCCTTGAGCCGCTTCCAGTGCCTCGATGCTCAGGTCATCGGCCACGTCGGCGATTGCCTGCAGGGAGGGTTGGTCGAGTTTGTGGGCACCAGAGCGCCGCAGGGCATGGGCGGCGCGTGGTTGCGCTCGCGTTTGGGTGGCGCCGAGGTTTTCGAGCAACTGTGCAAAGAGCAGCGCGTGTCCGGCGGGCAGATCGGGGGTTGAAAGCACAGCGGTCGCCGAGGCGATCAGTTCCTCGGCGGTGGCCAGATCAAGCAGTGCTTGGGCGGTTGCGGTGCTCATGGGATTCAGTGTGTGCCAGTATCAACGGCCAGGCGCGCTGGGCCAACCAATTGTGGAAAACGCGCCGTGGAAAACTAGCCGTGCAACCGGTACCAGAGCAGTGCGACCTGCAAACTCGCGCGTGATTCGGCCGAGTCCAGCACCACGCCCAGCTTGGATTCGAGCTTGGACAGGCGCGCGTAGAGCGTAGGTCGGGACAAATACCCGGCCTTGGCCAGGGCGGACTTGTTCCCGCTGTGCGCGAGGTAGAGTTCGAGCAGGTCCAGCGCGGGTTGATCGAGCGGGTTGAGTAGGCCGGCCAGTTCGGCGTGCGCGAAGGAACGCATTCGGGCATCGGCGCCCATGGCGGAGAGCACCCCGCGCAGTCGCAGATCGGCAAAACGGTAATAGGGCTGGGCGCGGGTAGGCAGGTTTGGGACAATTTCCGCGACCTGTGCGGCCTGATCCAACCCAATAATGGCGGTAGCCAAGCTGCCTTCGGGGCCAACGCCGATGGCTACCGGGGCGGTGAGCTGTTCAGCCAGCCGGCGGGTGAAACCTTGCAGGGTGGAGTCCACCAGTTCGCGGGCGCGCACCGGTAGAAGCAGTGAGAGGTAGCCGGGTTTAAGCAGTCCGGCAAGGATGCCCAGGTGGAGTGAGTCGGCGAGCTGATCGAGCTCTTCAAGAAGGGCGCGGTCGGCCAATTGGGTTTCGGTGGCGCTGGCCGCGGCGGAAGTTGAGATGACCACCGGGACATAGTAGGCGGCCGCGGCCAGGCCGAGGGCTTGGGTGCGGATGGCGAGTTCCTTGTCGCTGTAGTTGTGCCCGGCGGCCAGTTCGTGAAGGGTGGCGGTGCGGGTTTGGTAGAGCAGTTCGCGTTGATCGCGTCCGGACAGTCGGGCGATGGTCAGCGCCTGACCTGCGCGTTCTAACACCATGGCAGCCCGGTCATCATCTTCCAGTTCAGCCGGGACGATCAGCCGACCCCAGCGGCGGCGGGCGGCACCTACCGGGGTTTGCAACCAGTTCTCGGCCCCGGTGGCACGGCCGGTGTGCTCTAGGTAGCCGACAAATTTGGAGCGGTTGATCCAATTTTCTAGGTGCGCATCGGCGTGGGCGAGCACCCGGTGGCGGACATCTTCGAGCACCACCGGAGCGCGCAGTAGCGCCGCGGTACGCTCGACGATGTGCGCCTCGTCGGCTTCACTCAGCGAGAGCTCGGTAAAGATTTCGTGTACGGTGCGTGAGAATTGCACGGCTTCTAGTTGTTGGGCCACGAGCAGTTGATGGATGACCTCGGTGATGGCCACAAAGCGGGTGCGCCGACGCAGCACGATCACTGGTAGGCCCTGATCGGCCAATGAAAAGTTGGTCCCCGCGGGATCTTCGATGATCACCCCGGCGGCCCCTGCCTGCCGCAGTGCACGGATAAAGTCTGGAACGTCGGCCACGTTGCGCAGGGTGGTGAGCACCAGTTCGCGCCCCAAGAGCAGTTCAGTATTCTCGCTGGATTCGGTCACGTGCACCCAGCGCAGTTCAGTATCCAGTCCCGTGGCGCAGAGGATCTGCGGGTCGCCCTCCTGCACCACTGGCAGTTCCAGCACCTGATTTACCGTCAGCATTTTTACACTCCGTCATCGATCTGGCTTAAATCATGACATAGTGCTGGTGTTCTGGTTCACTGTGATGACCCATGATGAAGGAAAGCCCAATAATGCGAAAGGACCACCCACCATGAGCACCACATTGACCGATACCCTGCAGCACTGGATCAATAACGCCGCCTATAGCGCCCCAGAGCGTACCGGCAAGATCTACAACCCGGCCACCGGTAACGTCACCCGCACGGTGCAACTGGCCTCCAAGGAGACCACCGAGGTGGCCATCGCTGCTGCCACCGCGGCCTTCCCCAAGTGGCGTGATACCTCGCTGGCCCGGCGCACCGCGATCATGTTCAACTTCCGCCAGCTGCTGGTCGAACGCAAGGGCGAACTGGCCGCGATTATCACCGCCGAGCACGGCAAGGTTCTGGACGACGCATTGGGCGAGGTCGCCCGCGGCCTAGAAGTCGTGGAACTAGCCTGCAACGCTCCCTACCTGCTGAAGGGTGATTACTCGCAGAACGCGTCGACCGGTGTGGATGTGCAGTCACTGCGTCAGCCGGTGGGCGTCTCGGCCATCATCTCCCCCTTCAATTTCCCGGCGATGGTACCGCTGTGGTTCTTCCCGGTAGCCATCGCCTCAGGTAACACGGTAGTGCTCAAGCCATCGGAGAAGGATCCCTCGGCGGCCATCTGGCTGGCGCAGCTCTTTGCTGAAGCGGGTCTGCCCGAAGGTGTGCTGAACGTCGTGCACGGCGATAAGGAATCGGTAGATACCCTATTAACCGATCCGCGGGTGAATTCGATTTCCTTTGTGGGTTCCACCCCGATCGCCCAATATGTGTACTCCACGGGCACCGCCCACGGTAAGCGCGTCCAGGCCTTTGGCGGGGCAAAAAACCACATGTTGGTCCTGCCCGATGCGGATCTAGAACTGGCCGCCGACATGGCGGTGAACGCGGGCTTCGGTGCCGCCGGCGAGCGCTGCATGGCCATCTCCGTGGTGGTGGCTTTGGATTCGATCGCCGATGAGCTGGTGGACAAGATCGCGCAGCGAGCCAAGGGGCTGCGTGTGGGTGATGGTACGCGTGGTTGCGATATGGGCCCGCTGATCACCGGTGAGCATAAAGCGAAGGTCGCAGGTTATATCGATGCTGGCATCACCGCGGGCGCCGAATTGGTGGTTGATGGTCGCACCGGCACCGTGGATGCCCAGGGCGAAGGCTTCTTCCTGCACCCGACGCTGTTCGATAAGGTCGGCACCGACATGTCCATTTACACGGACGAGATTTTTGGCCCGGTCCTCTCGGTGGTGCGCGTTGAGTCCTTCAACGAGGGCATCGAACTAATCAACGCCTCACCGTACGGCAATGGCACCGCGATCTTCACCAACGATGGCGGAGCAGCACGCCGCTTTGAAGATGAGATCCAGGTTGGCATGGTCGGGGTCAACGTACCGATTCCCGTTCCGGTGGGTTACCACTCCTTTGGCGGTTGGAAGGCCTCGCTCTTTGGCGACCAGCATGCCTACGGCCCAGAAGGGTTCAAGTTCTTTACCCGTAATAAAGTAGTCACCAAGCGTTGGCTGGATCCTAGCCACGGCGGAATCAACCTCGGCTTCCCACAGAACGACTAGGAGCGATCATGAGCGAGCAACTCACCGAAGAAATTACTAGCGAGCAGATCGCCGCCGGCCAGCGCGCCTATGAGCTGGATCGTGAACATGTGTTCCATTCCTGGCAGGCCCAGGGTCCTTTTGACCCGATGACCATTGTGAAAACCGAGGGCTCGTATGTGTGGGATGGACAGGGCAATAAGCTCATCGATCTCTCCAGCCAGCTGGTCAACACCAATATCGGGCACCAACATCCCAAGGTGATCGCGGCGATTCAGGACCAAGCGGCAAAGATCGCCACCATCGCGCCGCAGCATGTGAATGAGGCACGCAGCGAGGCGGCCCGACTGGTGGCCAAGCACACCCCGGGTGAACTGAACAAGATCTTCTTCACCAATGGTGGGGCCGACGCGGTGGAGCATGCGGTGCGCATGGCCCGGTTACATACCGGCAAGCACAAGGTCCTCTCGGCCTACCGCTCCTATCATGGTGGCACCCACCTGGCGGTGAACATCACCGGGGATCCGCGGCGCTTTGCCTCGGATCACGCCAGCGACGGCATCGTACATTTCTTCCCTGCCTACCCCTACCGTTCCTACTTCAACTCCACGAGCCTTGAAGAGGAAACCACTCGGGCGCTCAAGCATTTGGAAGACACGATCCTGCTTGAAGGTCCGGGGACCATCGCGGCGATCATCCTCGAATCCATTCCGGGCACCGCAGGTATTTACCTGCCACCTCCGGGATATCTTCAGGGGGTGCGGGAGCTGACCAAGAAGCATGGCATCGTATACATCGCCGACGAAGTGATGGCAGGCTTTGGTCGCAGTGGGCAATGGTTTGCGGTGAACCACTTCGATGTGGTGCCAGATTTGCTTACCTTCGCCAAGGGTGTGAACTCCGGTTACGTTCCCTTGGGAGGTGTGGCGATCAGCCCGGAGATCTTTGAGACTTTCCGTGAGAAGGTCTACCCTGGCGGGCTGACCTACTCGGGTCACCCTCTGGCTTGTGCCGCGGCGGTGGCTACCATCACTGCCATGGAAGAAGAGTCCATGGTCGAAAACGCTAAGCGTTTGGGCGATCAGATCATCGGGCCGCGTTTGGAACAGTTTGCCAAGGACCATCCCTCGGTGGGTGAAATACGTGGCACCGGGGTGTTCTGGGCGATCGAACTGGTGAAGAACCGGGAAACTCGTGAGCCGTTGGCCGCCTACGGTGGTAGCAGCCCAGAAATGAACCAGGTCATCGGTGCGGCGAAGAAGGCAGGCTTGTTGCCCTTCGCTAACTTCAACCGACTGCACGTGGTTCCGGCGATGAATATCGAGGACGAGGTACTCATCGAAGCACTAGATCGGCTGGAGCAAGCGCTCATCGTGGCCGATAACTTCGTAGAATAACCACCATACTGGCAGGATGGCACAAACCATCCTGCCAGTTTTTCTTTTTGCGGGAGGACTATGATGACTTCACCAACCAGCCAGCTTCTGCTCGAGGATCATCCGCGGGCTTCAGTGGATCGAGCATTGCGCGCCCGGGCCAGCGTAGAGCGCTCTGGATTCGTTCCGCCGACTTTTGCCGATGGGGTGATTTTCGCCCAGGACATCGAAGATGTAGTACTCACCATGAAGTTGGCCAGTAAGTATGGGGTGCGGATTGTTCCTCGCGGCGCGGGCACCGGGCTGGCCGCAGGTTCCTGCGCGCAAGAAGGCGAAGTGGTGCTGGATCTCTCGGCGATGAACCAGATCCTTTCCATTGATCCGGTTCAAGGTATCGCCACCGTTCAGCCCGGAGTCATCAATGCTGCGGTGAATCAAGCGGCCGAAGAATACAACCTGTTTTATGCACCGGATCCGGCCAGCACGGCGATCTGTTCGATCGGCGGTAATATCGCCACCAACGCAGGCGGCATGTGGTGCGCCAAGTACGGGGTCACCCGCGAATCAGTGCTCAGCTTGCTCGTGGTCTTACCCGACGGTCAGCTGTTGCGCACCGGGCGACGGACCATCAAGGGTGTTGCCGGTTACGACATGAATGCGCTGATGATCGGATCCGAAGGAACCTTGGGCATCGTCGTAGAGGCAGTACTAAGGTTGCGGCCCAAACCTAAACACACCGCAACGCTTGTCGCCTACTTCCCAGATGAAGTTGCTGCGGCGGCAGCGGCCAGCGCGGTTAGCGCTGCGGGGCTCACCCCGTCGGTGTTGGAGCTGATGGACGGTAAAACTCTGCTTGCCGTGGATAGCGCGATGGGCACCGAGCACCATAATTCCGGCGGTGCCTTATTGCTGGCACAAACCGACGGTTATGGTGCCGATCTAGAAATGCAGGCTCTAGAACTTGCGATCAAACCGTTCGCCGAACATTGCGAGTTGGCGACAACCGAACAACACGCTCAAGCGCTGATCGAAGCACGGCGCCAGGCGATTCCGAGTATGGAGAAGCTCGGGACCGTTTCCATCTGCGATATCGGTGTTCCACGCAATCGGTTGGCCGAGGCCATAGCCGGGTTACAACGCATTGAGGCTGAGCGTGGGGTCTCGATCTTCATCATTGCTCATGCGGCCGATGGAAACCTGCACCCAATCATTGTGGTTCCCGCGGGGCAGTCCATCATCAGTGGTGCTCCCAAACTGGCTTTGGCCGACATGTTCTATTTGGCCCAAGAATTAGGCGGTACGCTCACTGGGGAACACGGCATCGGTTTGTTGAAGCAAGATTGGCTGCCAGAGGAATTGGGCGAAACCTCGCTGCAGTTACAACGCCGCCTGCGAAAGGTTTTTGATCCGCAAGGGATTTTGAATCCTGGCAAGGCCATTTAGCCTATCTTTTAGGTCCCTGGATGCGTAGGGTAAATTCATGGATGACTTTCTAAAAGTGGATTTTGCTACGCCCCTCATTCTGTTGTGCGTAGCAGTGATCTTTTTCCTGCTTTGTATTCCGATGCTGATCCACGGTTTGATTCGCCGACGAAATTTCTCTAGATTGCGTGACGGCGAACAGATCTATTCTCTGCGCTCATCCATCCGTACCGAGTTGATCATGTCAGCGCTTGCTGCAGTCCTTGTGATCGCTTGCCTGGTGATCGGTTTTACCGGCTACGGCCGTGCCATGAATAACTTGCAGGCTAATATTGAGCGCGAGTTCTCCCCCACCGAGTTAGAGATTCATTTCTGGACGGGGTCATCGGCTATTGCCAATATTTCTTTGCCCGATGGCACCAGCTATGATCCGGCAACCATCTCTGTAGAAGAGGGATATCGTCCCGTAATCAATGAAGCCCCGTAATGATCAGCTACCAGTGAACCCGATCACCGATAGTTGACTCAGTTATGAAATACTGATCAACAGAGCATTTAGGCCGTTAGCTTGTGGGAGGACAACAAAAATGATGGGAAATGGTGCGCCAGTTGGCGATCCGTTCCAGCCGCATCTGGAATGGGGTCTGAAGGCCTCGTTCGTGGGTTATATTTCTTCCCTGCCCGATGGTCGTATCGAGGCGAGCAATGGTGTTTGGCAAGTAGGCAATTCGCTGGTCTTCCCGGCTTCCCCGGCCACCGACGTTCCAGATAACGAGGTCTGGTTTAATGGCCAGGTTTCGTTCTCCGGACATGGCGGCATGATGAAGCTGGACCTGATCGAACCGCGTGTAGAAAACCAAGATGAAGCCATCAAGCTGACCATCGGGACCGCTACCGAACGGATCGCCATTGCCGAGCTCACCGAGACGGCTGTCTCTCGTGCCTTTGGCATGGTGAAGACTCGATTCTCGGCAGTACTGACCGACGAGGGATCAAAGCTTTTCAACGGTCAATATCCAGCAGGTCAGGGACTCGAAGACTTAGAGATCGTACTTCGCGGCTAGGCGGCGCCTGCGCTTGAAGCTGTCAGACCAGAAAATTACACGTATCTGGGAGAAATAGTTCGCGTATGAACCCGCTGTTACCTAACGCCTTCGAACTGATCATGTTCTATGTCGTTCCGGTGCTCATTGTCACCGCCCTAGCATTTGTCATCACCCTCGTGGCCCGGGGCCGCAGGTTGAACACTGTGGACTTCATTGCTGAGGACCGGATGGACGAAAGCGCTAACTAGCCACAACGACTGACATAGCTGATGCCAGCAACAATTTCTTGTTGCTGGCATCAGCTATGTGGCATGGCAATACGTTGTCCCGAAGGGATCAACAAGTGGTTATTGACGGGAGAACTCGGAGGCACGAGCCACCTGGTCATCGGTCACCGACTGGCCCGTGTACTTTTCAAACTGGGCGGCCGCTTGCAAAGCGATCACTTCCGCGCCGGTGATCACCGGTTTGCCTGCCTTCGCAGCGGCGCGGATCAACGGAGTTTCGCTTGGGAAAGCAACGACATCAAAGACGGCTTCAGCAGATGCGATGTGCTCATCAGAGAACGACTGAACTTCGGACTGTGCACCGTTCATGCCTAGCGGAGTGACGTTAACGATGATCTGGTGTCCCGGGGCAGGATCGGAAACTACGTGTTTGTAGTTGTATTTCTGCGCCAGCTCAGCTCCGGCACTTTCGTTGCGGGCCAGTACGGTGAGATCTTCAAATCCAGCATCACGGAAAGCTGCGACAACTGCCTTGGCCATACCACCGGAACCACGAACTAGAACGCTGTGGTTCTTGTCCAGTTCGTGGCGAGCGATCAAAGTTGCGATCGCTTCAAAGTCCGTGTTGGATGCGACGAGTCGACCGTTGGTGTTAACGATAGTGTTGACCGATTCAATGGCTGCCGCCGAAGGTTCAATCTCATCGACCATGGCCATGACGTCTTCTTTGAAAGGCATGGAGACCGAGCATCCACGGATTCCAAGAGCACGAACACCGGCGATAGCGCCAGCGAGATCCTCGGTGGAGAACGCTTTGTAAATGAAGTTCAACTCAAGTTCTTCATAGAGGAAGTTGTGGAATCGAGTCCCAATGTTTGATGGTCGGCCCGAAAGCGAAATGCACAGGGACATGTCTTTGTTCAAAATCGGCACGTTAGAATCTCCAAAAAATCGATCGTGGTTCAAGATCAAATATACGTCTTTGGGATTCGTATTCCGCTCCAGCGATCATCTGATACGTGTCAGGGATTACCTCTTTCCCTGCGGGAACCCTTTGGCTAAGCTCAATTCTCATGAGTAAGGAACTTGAAGCTGGCCCCTTTTTTCATGGAACCAAGGCAGAACTGGTACCCGGTGATTTTCTTTCTGCGGGATACCCGTCGAACTACCGTCCTGAAGTGATCATGAACCACATCTACTTCACCGCGCTGCCAGACGGTGCGGGGCTCGCGGCACAAATCGCGGCCATCGATGGCACCGCGCATGTTTACGAGGTGGAACCGACCGGTGAATTTGAAGATGACCCGAATGTCACCGACAAGAAGTTCCCAGGTAATCCAACACGTTCATATCGCAGTGCCAGCCCGTTGAAGGTGGTGCGTGAAGTTCACGACTGGAAACGGATCTCCGAAGCTGAGCTGCAAGGCTGGAGGGATCGCATTAATGCCATTTCTTCTAGTTCCGGCGGAGAAATCATCAACTGAAGCTATGGATAACAACCGCGGTGATCAAGATTTCGCACGCGAAGTCTTGATCACCGCGGTTGTCATCAGGATAGGGCTTCTCTAGCCTTTGATGATCTGTGGTTGAGCCAAAGATTTCAGGCCATCAACACCAAATTCCAGTCCATATCCTGATTGCTTTGCCCCTCCGAAAGGAATGCGCGGATCGATGGTGCCGTGGGAGTTGATCCAGACGGTTCCGGACTCAATCTGGGCAGCAACTTCTAGCGCCTTGGTTCGGTCACTGCTCCACACCGAAGCGCCTAGGCCAACTTCCAACGCATTGGCATGAGCTATGGCTTCGGCGGTGTCTTTCACCTTGATGATAGGCAGCGCGGGGCCAAATTGCTCTTCAGTCACCAAACGATTATCGGGTTCGATGTCGGCAATCAACGTCGTTGGGTAGAAGTATCCCTTGGCCTGCGCATCAGGATTGGCTCCAAGTAATACCCTCGCTCCGGATTCGACGGCGTCAGCAACGAGTTCGGCGACAATGTCGTGTTGTGCTTTGTTTTGTAGCGGCCCAAGGACGTTGTTTTCGTCCAGACCCACACCCATGGGCATAACCTTGGCCACCGCGGTGAGCTCGGTGCATACCTTCTCGTAGATGCTTTCAGGCACGTAGAGACGTTTGAGTGCAGCACATGTCTGACCGGTGTTAATGAAGGCACCCCAGAACAGGTCTTGAGCGATGGCTTTCGGATCTGCGTCTTCCAGCACAATCCCTGCGTCATTGCCACCCAACTCCATGGTCAGGCGCTTCACCGTGTCAGCAGAAGATCGAATAATGGCCTTGCCGGTTCTGGTGGAGCCGGTGAACATAATCTTGGCGATGTCCGGGTGGCTCGATAGCTTCTCCCCGACATCACGTCCGCCGGCGACAACATGCAAAACTTCGGCAGGCAGTACCTCGTTCAGGATATGGACAAGGGCTAGGACGGAGAGTGGAGTGTATTCGCTAGGTTTCATCACCACGGTATTACCCATACGTAGTGACGGAGCCAGCTGCCAGATAGAAATCATCATTGGCCAGTTCCATGGCCCAATGGCACCAACGACACCTAATGCCCGGTAGTGTTTGGCCGCGTAGGTTTCCCCGTCGTCAACAATGACTTCTGGTTCCACGTCGTAGGCGGTGGCGGCGCGAAGCCAGGCTGCGGCTCCCCCCACCTCAAAGCGTGCATTGGGCCCGTTCAGGGGTTTGCCTTGTTCGCGGGAAAGCAGCTGGGCCAAGGCCTCGGCGTTGGCTTCGATGTTGTCGGCCGCGGCGTTGAGCAGTCTCTTTCGCTCTTCATGGCCCAGTTTGTCCCAGCCTGGTTGCGCGGCTTTGGCTGAGGCGACGGCCGCGTCAAGATCTTCCGCGGTGCCTTCAGCCACCCGGCCCACGAGGTCCCCGGTGGCTGGATCGAAAATTTCTGTTCCGCCAGAAGCGGGTTGGATCGCCTCTAATAGTTCCTGGGCGTTGGCGTAAGACATGATGCAACTCCTTTGTGCAGATTACTTGTACAGATTGTTTATGAGACAGATACTTGGGTCACGGGTAGTGACTCGGGCTTGGTACGCCGAACTACCAGCGTCACCAGCGAGGCAACCAGCCCTGGAATGATCACGATTCCTTGTAATGTGTACCCCAATAAGCCGGTCTGTTCGACGCCGAGCAAAATATCGAAATTGATGATGATCTGGACGAAGACATAGGTCAACGCGATGCCAGAAATCAGTGGAGCAATGACCCTGGTGATCACCGAATCGCTAGTTCTGTTTCGGGCGAAGTAGCCGATCACCGCGAATGATGTCAGGGCCATCAGTAGCACTAACCCAAAGGCAGCTGAATTTGTCATCCATGTGAACATCGTGAAGACGATATACATGGGCTCTTGACCGCGCGAAACGGCGGCAAAAACTACGATGACGACGATCGCGAGTAGGGACTGAGCCAGCGAGCCAGCTACGGGTGCGTGCGTAGTCCGCGAGGTTTTCGCCAAGAATCCGGGCAATGCACCACCTCGGCCCATGGAGTAGAAGTAGCGTGCCACCACGTTGTGGAATGCTAGCAACGCCGCAAAGAGGCTGGTGATAAACAGGAGATTAGCTAGATCCACAAACCAGGCTGGGGCGTGGGCCGCGAAAAAGACGAACAACAGATCAGGGCCGTGTTCAGCGGAAGCCCCAATAACATTGCCGGCACCTTCCCCCACGGCAACAGCGAAGGCCGAAAACGCGTAGAAACAGGCGATAATCACGATGGCAATCATGGTTGCGCGTCGGGCGGTACGCTGAGGATCTTTCACTTCTTCGTTATAGATGGTGCCCGATTCGAAGCCCATGAAAGCGGCAATGGTGAACGCTACGACCGCTCCCATACCTGGAGCCAGCGCGTCAGAAAGATTAAAGGCGGTTTCTGGCTGCGGAGCCTGCGGCGCCAAGACAAAAGCCATGATGTTATAGACAACCACCACGAGGAACTCGGCGGCAACGATGATTCCCAGAACCTTTACGGAGAAATCCACCCGGTTCATGCCCAAGAAGCCGACCAGCACCCACGCAATTAGAGCCGTCACCCACCAAGGAAGAGCGGTATGGAAAATGGTGTTGACGAAGGATGAAGCGGCGAATCCGAACATTCCATAAATGCCGATTTGCATCAAGTTGTAGCTGACCAAGGCCACCATCGCGGCCCCAACCCCGATGATTCGGCCCAGTCCCTCAGCTACATAGGCGTAAAAAGCTCCAGCGTTGGGAATGTGGCGACTCATGGCGGTGTAGCCAATGCTGAAAACCAACAAGATGGCCCCGATGATCAAAAACGACAGTGGCACCGAGCTCATTCCGGTCACTGCATAGTTTGTCGTGACACCACCGGCCACCGCAGTCAGCGGCGCACTTGCTGCGATGATCATGACCACCAAGGCGGGAACACTTAGTGTTCGTTGTTCAAGTGCCATGTGATCCCCCGAAAGTGTAGTTTGCTTTCAATTAGGATCTACGCCTTTGTCAGTTTCTTCTTGTCATTGGGTGCAGGCTCATTGCTTTCGCGTGCACAAGTAGTCAAAGATGCTCTAGGCCAGACGGTACTTGCCAGGACTGGAGCCAAAGTGCTTAGAAAACATACGACTAAAGCCGGCCGCATCGCAGACTCCTACTCGCGCGCCGATCGCTTGAACCGAGCATTCGGCCATCATGGGATCGCGTAGAAGGCGCGATGCCTCGCTCATGCGTTGGTTTCTGATCAAGGCGGCCACGCTGTGCAGTTGGTTTTCGAATAATGCGTGAAGACTTCGAACCGAGATGAAGTGCGCGTCAGCAATTTGGGCAGGGCCTAGTGTGGCCTCGTCGAGATGATCAGCAATGTAGTGGGCAATTTTTTCGCGTAGAAAATCTCTACTATCCGTTGCGTTACCGTTTCCGAGCACTCCGCCCAGGGCAGTGGCCAAAAGATCGATGGTGTTACGAGCCAGCGGGTAACCGCCGAACTCATCCCATTGAGATAAGTTGCTTCCAAGATGACGTAGCAATGGTGCAACCGTTCCCGAGAGCGGATGACTAGCCTCTAATGACAGCGCGGTGACTTGCCCAACTTGATGGTTGGACAGCCTGAATTCGTGGTGAGGGATCAGCGCGACAACCACTGTGGCCGGCTTTTCGAACTCCAGGGTATATGGCCTTTGTGTATCGTAAATGGCGAGGTCGCCAGGGGCCAATACGGTTTCACGTCCGTCTTGGATCAGCAGACCATGGCCTTCAAGCTGATAGGAGACTTTGTAGAATTCACCGTCGCCAGTGTTGGTGAGATCCACGGTGCGTTGTACAGCGTGGGGCCTAGCGTGGATGCGCATCAATCCGATGTCGCCGAGCATGTTCACTGCAAGCGAGGCAGCAAAATGACCTGTCGAAATCTGTTCGCTGCGAAGCTGCACGAAGGCATCTGAGATGATTCTGGACCACGCGGTAAACGAATCGACGTGCTGGACTTGATACACGAATTCCTCCCCAAAGGACGCCCAAAGTGTGCTCGGGCTCACAGTTGAGGGTACGCTCAACCGACAGAAAAGTCACTATTTTCTGCAAGCCGAGAAAAACCGGTTGGTCTGTTACTTGATCCGATTCAGCATCTGCAGGTGGTACTTCAACTGATCAACCAGGGATTGGCCTGAGTTAGCAGCCATGTCTAGGACGCTGGAAACTTGAGCCCCCATCAAGAAATTGATCAGTGAATCTCTCACGAAAGTTGCTTGCGCATGTCGCTCTCCAAGCTCTTGACCCAGCCACCGATCCAGCCAGGTTCTCCATTGGTCCATCGTTGCTGCGTTGGCCGCGGCTAGCTCTGGCTCCGCCAACGCCAGATTCCAGAAATGTACCGCAATTCGAGCTTCGTTGATTCGCAACTCATCAAGTGGAAGCACCTCGCACGCGAATGCTTCGATGGCCAGAGCGCCACGAAGACGCATGGCATTAGCTTCCACCCGTTTGTTGGTGGCGTCCGCGACGAAATTAAACGTCGCCTCCAGTAAGGCATCACGCGTAGGGAAGTATGGCTTCAGCGCACCATTTGAATAGCCAGCAGCAGCGGCAAGATCTCTAAGGTTGAGTTTGTCAATTCCCTCACGGGCAATAAAGCGCCAAGTGACTTCTACGATCTCTTGGCGACGCTGGTCGTGATCAACGATTTTGGGCATGAACCAAGCCTAACGATTTTTAGTAATTTCACCCGAAAGGGTTGCGCCGTCGAACCACTCTCCGTATTCTCTACATTCATAGAATAACAATTGATGTAGGTCACATTTTCACCAAGGAGCGCCACGCATGAGCACTACCACCTGTACCGATTTCACTTTGCTCAGCGAAGCCGAGGTCGCTCTCGCCAAGGAAATACTGGTCGAAAACGAACTCTTCGGCGCAACAACTCGCGTCGCCTACCTCGGCCTGGAAGATCCTCAGGACCACCAGCCAGGTCGGCACGTCCGCATCATGACACTGGACAAACTGGAGAACACGCCGCAGGACATCGTGGTGAACTTGACCGAAAAATCAGTTGTCTCGGTCATCGATCTCGACCCGGCACAAGTCGGCCAAATGCCCGTCTTGCTCGAAGAATTTGAAATGGTCGAATCGATCTTGTCTAACGATGCACAGTGGGCAGCGGCTCTAGCCAAACGAAACCTCACACCCGCTCAGGTTCGCGTGGCACCACTATCTGCTGGCGTGTATCACGACGAGTACCCAGAGGAATCCGGTCGTCGCATCTTACGTGGCCTTGCCTTCCGCCAAGATTTTGCCGAAGACTCCGCATGGGCGCACCCGGTGGATGGGCTGGTGGTCTACATCGACACCATTGCGCAAAAAGTTGATCAGCTCCTTGATCTGCAGATAGTGCCGATTCCTGAAACTCATGGCAACTACACCGACCCGGAACTCACCGGCCCGACACGCACCACGCAGAAGCCAATTGAAATCACCCAGCCCGATGGTGTCAGCTTTGAGGTCACCGACGACAACCACGTCGAATGGGAGAAGTGGTCACTGGATATCGGATTTGATATGCGTGAAGGATTGGTTCTCTACAACATCGCCTTCGATGACAAAGGAACCCAGCGTCGAATTCTGGATCGTGCGTCCATCGCTGAAATGGTCGTCCCCTACGGAGACCCGTCTCCTGTACGTAGCTGGCAGAACTACTTCGACACCGGTGAATACCTCATCGGGCGCCTGGCCAATTCTTTGGAATTGGGTTGCGACTGCCTCGGCGAAATCCATTACATCTCCCCTGTGGTCACCGACGCCGATGGCCACGCTCAAAAAATTACCAACGGCATCTGCATGCACGAAGAAGATGCTTCCATCCTCTCCAAGCACGCCGATGATTGGTCCGGCGTAAAGTACACGCGGCGCAATCGCCGCTTGGTAATCAGCTTCTTCACTACAGTGGGCAACTACGACTACGGCTTCTACTGGTACCTCTATCTAGATGGCACCATCGAATTCGAAGCCAAGGCCACCGGCATCGTCTTCACCTCTGCCATGCTCGACGAACGCTTTGCCTCTGAGATGGCCCCGGGCCTTGGCGCTCCGTTCCATCAACACATCTTCGGCGCCCGACTAGATTTTGCCCTGGATGACGGTCCAAGCCGGGTCATCGAAGAAGAGGCTGTTCGACTGCCGATCAGCAAGGAGAACCCTCGCGGCAATGCTTTCACCCGCAGCCACACGGTGCTGGCCACCGAAAAGCAGGCCGTGCGAGAAAACAACCCCACCGCCGGTCGTACGTGGATCATCACCAATCCAGAATCAAAAAATTACCTGGGCAAACCGGTAGGTTACAAGCTCATGTCCCAAGGACTGCCAACCTTATTGGCTGCCGAGGGATCCTCAATTCATCAGCGCGCGCAGTTCGCTTCCAAGGCCCTGTGGGTCACCCAGCGCGATACCGCGCACCGTTATCCCACCGGTGACTTCGTTAATCAAAACCCTGGTGGCAACGGCATCGGTTCATGGATTGAAGATGACAAAAATATTGATTCAGAAGAAGTTAGCCTCTGGCACACCTTCGCCCTCACCCATTTCCCACGCACGGAAGACTGGCCGATGATGCCCGTGGACACGGTAGGGTTCACCATTCGCCCAGAGGGGTTCTTCGACCGTTCCCCCGTCTTAGATGTTCCAGCACCGATGCAGCACGGTTGCTGTTCCACCAAGGAATCCGATGGTTGCTGCGGTAGCGGAAACTAGCACGGAGCAGCGGCGGGCACCGTGGCACGTGATCCTCGGGATTAGTGCCTTGGTGCTCGCCGCAGCACATCTGGCCAGCGCACCGTTTCTTGCTCATTCACCGGTGTGCTCGATAATTCTTCTGGTTATGACCGCCTGGTGCATCAAGTGCGCATGGTGTGTTCTGCACGGAGGATCGGCGCAGCGCTTGCTGCTCATGAGTGCAGCCATGGGAATCATTCACGTAGTCATGGCGCTGGGCATGCCGTGGTTTTCCGAGCATCACCAGCATTCCTTACACACTCACACTCCGGTTCATAGCGCCCTGATGTTGTTCCTGGCCCTTGCCGAATTCATCGTGATGTACGGTGCGGCTACTTATTGTCATATTCAACGGCAACGCCTGCTGATTGAGCCCTGACTATTGACTTGGTCAGGACTGCAAGATTAGATAAGTAATGAATTACATTCAATTTGTGGTTTTCTTGCCGAGAAGAGGGATACGCCTTGTTCGCCCCATGGCTCTCAACCGGCATCCTTAGTGCCCAACAAACTGCAAAGCCGCAAGGCCCCATGGTTGTTCCCCTGAGCTAGTAGCTAATAAAAATACTGCTACTAACCAAGGAATAGTCCCGTGCGAACATCCAATCCCATTACCTTCGACCGTTATGAACAAGCCGCTTCCAGCGAACAGATCACCACGGCCCTAACCGGCGCCAAGCGTACCAGCTACTGGCTGGATAACGCGCAACGCCCTGAACCCAACCCGGCCTTGAACGGATCCATCTCCACCGACTTGCTCATTGTCGGCGGCGGATACACCGGTTTATGGACCGCGTTGCAAGCCAAAGAGCAAAGCCCCGAACGCCGGGTGGTACTCATCGAAGGTCAGCGCCTCGGATGGGCGGCTTCGGGTCGCAATGGCGGATTCTGCGAAGCCTCGCTAGTTCACGGTGAAGCAAACGGCGAGAACCATTTGCCCAAAGAAAACGCGTTGCTTACTAAATTGGGCAATCAGAATCTCGATGAGTTTGAGGCTACAGTTCAGCGCTATTCGATGGACGTCGATTTCATTCGGCAAGGGGCGCTGAGCGTGGCTACCGAGGAGCATCAAGTGGCTTGGGCTGCCGAAGAAGCAGAAGCACCCAATGTTGAATACTTCGATGAACATCAGGTCAAGACGGTGATCAACTCACCGGATTTCCTTGCCGGCGCCTTGGACCATCGCTCCACCGCATTGGTACATCCGGCCAAACTAGTGTGGGAGCTGGCCCGTGTCTGCCAAGAGCTGGGCGTTGAATTTTATGAACACACCCAAGCCGTTGAACTGAGCGAAGTGGGCGACAAGATCACCGTCCTCACCCCCAACGGCCAGATAGTAGCGGACCGAGTCGCCCTAGCAACCAACGTCTTCCCCTCCTTGCTCAAACGTCATCGGGCACGCATCGTGCCCGTCTACGACTACGCGCTGATGACCGAACCGCTGACCGCCGCGCAGCGTGAAGCCATCGGATGGGACCGCCTAGTTGGACTGGCGGACATGAACAACCGCTTCCACTACTCGCGGCCCACCATTGATCAACACGGAAACTTCCGTATTCTCTACGGTGGCTACGACGCGGTGTATCACTTTGGTGGAAAGGTTCGTTCAAGCTACGACGAGAATCAACAGACCTTCGAAAAGTTAGCTGCTCACTTTTTCGGCAGTTTCCCACAGCTAGCCGATGTGAAGTTTTCACACGCTTGGGGCGGAGCTATCGATACCTGTTCGCGCTTCTTCTCATTCTTTGACCTCACCCATTCGGGCAAGGTGGCGTACTGCGCTGGTTTCACCGGTTTGGGTGTCGGGGCCACGCGTTTCGGGGCCAAGGTCATGCTGGACCTGCTTTCCGGCAAGAAGACCCAGCTCACCGAGCTGGAGTTGGTCCGTACTAAACCGATCCCGTTTCCTCCGGAGCCCGCAGCCTGGGTAGGTGTCAAAGTCATGACGGATCACCTGATCAAGGCAGACCACCAGCAAGGAAACCGATCTGTCTTTTTGCGCCTCATGGACAAGATCGGCATGGGCTTTGATTCCTAATGACGGAAATTTTCCTTCACTTCAACCAACACCACCGCACATTCTGAACATCGACAGGAGAACCCACATGGATTTCTACCAGCCGTCTTTGGGCCACCAGTTCATCAACGGATACCAAGTACAAGGTCAGGGCCCTACACTCCCCCGGATCTCACCAGCCACGGGCGAAGAGTTACTTGAGGTAGATACTGCCACGGATGAACAAGTCGATCAGGCTGTCAAAGCTGCGGCGACTGCCTTCCCGTCGTGGTCCACCCTGACACCGGGAGAACGCTCAGATCATTTGCTGGCCTTCGCTCGTGAACTACAACTACACGCTGATGAACTCGCCGCGGTAGAGACCTCCCAAACCGGTAAGAGCATTCGCATGTCCACCGAGTTTGATGTACCCGGATCCATCGACAACGTGAACTTCTTTGCCGGGGCAGCAAGAAACCTTCAAGGGTTAGCGGCCGGAGACTATGCGGGAAACACCACCTCAATGATTCGTCGTGAAGCTATCGGCGTCATCGGATCGATCAGCCCTTGGAATTACCCGCTACAGATGGCGGCGTGGAAGATTCTTCCAGCCATCGCAGCAGGTAATACGATCGTGCTCAAGCCCAGTGAACTCACTCCCGGAACCTCGGTGTTGTTCGCCAAGGCCGCAATCGATGCTGGGCTTCCTGCAGGTGTCATCAATGTGGTTCTTGGTGATGGCCCCCGTGTTGGGTCGGCCTTGGTTCGTCACCCCCTGGTGAAAATGACCTCCTTCACCGGGTCCACCGCGGTGGGACTGAAGATCATGTCTATGGCTGCCGAACGTGGAAATCGTGTGCACCTTGAACTGGGCGGCAAGGCTCCTTTTGTGGTCTTCGATGACGCGGACATCGAGGCGGCCGCCCACGGCGCGGTCGCTGGCTCAACAATCAATTCAGGCCAAGATTGCACGGCCGCCACCCGCGCCTACGTTCACTCGTCAGTATTTAAAAAGTTCACCTCAAGGGTGGCAGAACTGATGGATGCGATGGTGGTCTCCGATCCGACTGACCCGGACACCGATATGGGGTCCTTGATCAGCGAAGCACATTTGGACAAGGTTGCGGCCATGGTTCAGCGGGCTGAGGATTCAGGTGCGAAAGTTCTTGCTGGTGGACGCCGGGAAGAGCGTCCCGGATTCTATTACCGTCCCACCTTGCTCGTTGGAGCGAAACAGGATTCGGAGATAGTGCAACAAGAGGTCTTCGGACCAGTACTCGTTGCTTTACCCTTTGATTCCGATGATGAGGCTATCGAACTAGCCAATGACACCCCGTATGGTTTGGCGGCCAGCGCATGGACTAAAAATGTGGATCGGGCGATGCGGGCCAGTGCACAGATTCAGGCCGGATGCGTCTGGATCAATGAGCACATCTTGATCGTTTCCGACATGCCCCATGGTGGGTACAAAGCCTCCGGTATGGGCAAGGACATGAGCCAGTATTCCTTTGACGAGTACACGAACGTTAAGCACGTGATGCTCTCGCATGATCCAGCAGCCCACCGCGATTGGCAGGATACCGTCTTCAAACAAAGGTAGAGTCCGTCTAAAGGCTAACTAGCAGCTGGTTCAGTTTCTGTGTTGCCATCCCCGGTTCAGTGGTGGCGAAGAAGTACTGGGCCAGCTGTTTTTGCTGTCCGGCAACACCGGTCGCCGCCAGTCGGGCCACTCGATCAGCCAGACCATTGGCATTGCCCAGACGCTGTTCCGGTGGCAAGCCGTCACCGAGTTTGCTGGGCCGTTCGGAGGCAAGCAGCAATGGTTTGTTCAAAGCCACTGCGTCATAGGCCATCGCCGAGGTGTCGCAGATGGCAACGTCAGCCCATACCAACGACTGTGATGGATCGCTGATCGGGTCTAGGTTCGACGTGAAATTAGCCTTGAGTGTAGCGACGGCTTTTCTTGTCTCGGCTGATTTGTCTCCAGTTTTAGGGTGTGGCCGGAAACGAACTTGGAACCTATCGTCCCCCACTAGCTGAGCAAGAATTCGTTCGCCTAGTTTGGTCAGCGACGAGTACGCCATCGCTTGCGAGTCGCCTTCCCAGGTCGGGGCGTAGAGCACGCGTATCTTTTCTGCCGGGCGCTCCAATTCCAATTCGTCTAGCTGGGGACGTCCGATTTGAACCAAGTGCTTTGGGTCAAATCGTGCGATGCTCTCGGTGATGCGCTCTACTGCTGCTGGGCCGGCAACGCAGGCGAAATCGTAGGCTTTGAGCTGGTTGGAGACCATTGAGGTCTTTTCGCTTTCACCATGATTCAGATGGATATGTGCCGGTCCATTGAAGCGCAGCATGGTGAAGTTCCGTTGCGCATTATTCACGTAATTGATCGACGTTGTGCCCCAACTACGAAGCTTGGATTCAATCTCTTCCATTGATCGCGTGAAAAACACAGGCAAAGTTGTTTCGCTCAAAGCTTGCTTAGCGCTCAGGGAATCCATGAGCACTACCCCAATGTTCAGTCCCTGAGTGGCGAGTCGCTCAAAGGTCCCAAGCCATACACCTAGCTGGTAGAACTGACCGGGACCTTCAGCAAAGAACAAGACATGATCGGCTTGTTGAATTTCCCGTTTTCCTTGGGCTATTTCAGCACGTACAGATCGCTCTGCGAGTAGGGCCTTGGCTTTGCCTGTCGCCTGAGAAATTTGAGAAGAAATCAATGCCATACATGTAGTCTACGTACGACCTAGCCGTTGATAGCAGAAGCCAAGTTCGAAATGTTGGATTTCATCCAATCAAGGTAGCTGGAATCATCCTGAATGGTTTCTGCGAAGTCGACCACCGGCACCTTACCTTCTTCTGCATCCTTCTTGAGTAGCTTTGTTTCATTACCCTCGGTCTGCACGTTGTAGGCCAAGGCATCGACCTTAGCGCCTTGCAATTGGTCTTGTGCCTTCTTCAGGGTCATCGGCGCGATGCCTTCACCCTCTTCAATTGCTTCACTCAGACCAGCAGGGGTGGAATTCTTCATTCCAGCGTCTTCCAACAGGTGGAACGGCACCGGTTCGGTTCCTACGAAAGTCTTACCCTCTAGCTTGGCGTCAGCCAATTGGGTCTGCAGGTTTTTGATTCCTTCTTTGAAGTCCTCGGCATTCTTTGCATACTGGTCTTTATTGGCAGAATCGGCGTCACCAAAGTCCTTGGATAGTTCGTCAGCCAGCGCGCTCATCGAGTCCAGGTCGTACCAGATGTGCTCGTTGTAGGCTGCGTGATCATGCGAGTCTTCATCTTCGTGATCTGCATGCTCTTCATGTTCTTCTGCACTTTCACCTTCATGCTCTTCAGCCACTGGTGAGGTGTCCACGGCATGAATCAGCTCAACACCGCCAGCTTGTTCGCTCGGCAAGGACTGGACCAAAGAGTCCATGAACGGGTCATACCCCCCACCGTTGGCCACAACGATTGCTGCTTCAGAGACAGTGAGCTTGTCTCGTGTAGTCGGCTCGTAGGAATGAGGATCCTGCGCTGCGGAAGTGATGATTTCGCTGACGTTAACACTGTCGCCACCAATAGCGCGGGCAATTTGTCCGTAAACGTTGGTCGTCGCCACAACGTTGAGCGAAGAAGAACCCGCGGTCGAGACCTCAGAATTGTCGTTGCCACAGCTCGTGAGAATCAGTGAGGCGACTGGCACTGCGACAGCCACTGCGAGCAGAGAGCGATACTTCTTCATTCAAATTCTCCATACATCCATGATTACTATTGAGAACAATTCTACATTACTTTTGAGAACCGTTCGCACCTAGGCATCGATGGTTTCGGAAAACTGGGCTCGTTTTCCGTGGGCGCCACCGGTTCCGGTGGCCTTCACCACCAGCACTGCAATCGCGGTGGTGACCGGAATTGCCAGTACTAATCCAATAGAACCAATCAGGATTCGAATTACTTCCTCAGCCATCTCCCCCGAGCTCAGAGTCACACCAAATCCTTGATTGCTCATGGCTGCAATAGCCAAAATCGGTAGGGCCGCGCCGGCATAGGCAAAGGCGATCGTGTAGACGGTGGAGGCAATATGGTCACGACCAATGCGCATTCCGCGGAAGAACAATTCCTTGGCGCTGGCTTTGGGAGAAGTTTCGGCGAGCTCCCAGACGGTGGCTGATTGGGTGATAGTGACATCATTGAGCACACCCATACCACCAACCAACACACCACAGATCAACAGGCCGGGCAGGGAAATCTGTGGAGCCACGGTAGCTAAGGTCACCGATGACTCGCCGTTAGCTCCGGTCAGTGCTGCGGCATCGGTCATCAACATGGCCATTCCAGCGGTGACTGCCAGGCCGAAAAGCGTTCCCAACAGAGCTGTTGATGTTTTGGCGTTAAGACCATGGGCAAAATACAGCGCAACAAACATGATGGCCGTCGCCCCGGTCATGCCAACGAGTACCGGATTTCCGCCTTCGATTAGCGCTGGCACCATAAAGACGATCATGAAAGCGATGCCACCGACCAAACCGATCATTGCTCTGGTTCCGCGCCAGCCGGCAACCAACACCACCACTGCACCGTAAACGATCGCCAGTAGGGTCATGGGCAAAGTGCGGACAAAGTCGACAAAGACGTATGGGCTGCCGCTGGTGGTGTCGACCTTGGACAGATCGAGGTATCGCACGCTGTCCCCGGGGCGCGCGTCACGTGATTGCAACATCTCGGGTGGAATCTCCAGTTGTATTTCCGCTCCCCCGGATTCAGGCATCACGTAGGTGACATTGCAATCAAGGGTTTTACCGCCAACGTCTTCAAGGCCTTTGGAGGAGGGACATACCTCGGTACCACTACGCATGACAGTCCCGGTGGCCATGCTCGCGCCACCAGCTGTGTCCATCGTTGAGTCCAAGGCGAACTTGTCGTAGTTTCCTTGCGGCCACAATACGATGACCATCACCAATGCCAGCGCACCTATAGGTGCTAACAAAGCCCACAAAATGATCGAGGCACGACGTCGTCGTTGGGGATCTTGCAATATTGGTTCGTCGTGATGGTGGCCCACGTGGCGTTGCTCCCAGTCAGTTAATGCGAATCGTTCGCTACAAGTGTATGGGTTTTGCTCCGAACACCTGAGGATGACAAATAAATCCTCCGTAAGGTTCATGTCCAGAACACGGTTCGGGGAGAGAATTGAGCTATGAGTTCGCCTTTACCTTCGCCTGCCACTATGCCTTCCGCTAGTGGGGAGCAAAGCTATCCTTTTCACCGTTTGCTGCGCAGGGATCACAATTTCCGTTGGTGGAGGCCATTGGCCTTTGCCGGGACCGGAGCTGGTTTCTATCTAGCCCTACTCATCATGGTGATGTTGGTGGTCTTTGTGGCCATGTTAGCCAATCCAGCTTCATGGGCGACGGATACCGGTACCGGCGAAGACATGGTGTTCTCCGAAGAACTAGACATGACTTCACCGTTAGATTTCTCCATGACGATGCTTTCGCTCATCGTCATGATTCCAGCGGTGTATCTTGCGTATCTCTTACTGGGGTCAAAACCGGTGGGCCAGCTATTCTCGGTCGTCGGCAAAATTCGCTGGCGCTGGTTCGGACTAGCACTTGGAACTAGCGCCATATTGTTTGCGCTCTATTTCGCCCTGTCCTTCGGTTTATCAGCATTTGATGCACAGGGTTCCGCCCCGCTGGCGCCACAGGATGTACCTGCCGATCCGCTGTTCTTTGCTATCTTGGTCATCATGCTCACCCCGCTGCAGTGCGCCGCAGAAGAATTAGTATTCCGCGGAGCCTTGATGCAAATGATTGGTGGCTGGCTTAAACATCCGCTCTTTGCGATTCTTTTGCCCGTACCATTGTTTACCTTTGGACACCTCTACGATGTCTATGGACTTCTGGATGTCGCATTCTTTGCTGTGGCGGCCGGTTACCTCACCTGGCGAACTGGTGGGTTAGAAGCCGCAATGGCGATGCACATCATCAACAACACTTTCCTGTTTATGCTCGGCGCGCTGGGCCAGATTGATTTGAACGCGACAGACTCCGACGGTACATCGTTGATATTCTCTGTCGTCTTTATGACTCTTTTGACCGTGGTTCTGGTCAAACTTGCGGACAAGAAAAAAGTTGAACGCACCGCAGGAGCTCTTCCCCCAGCACCACAACCGCCAATGATTCAGCCATGGTCTGCCCCACAGCCAATGCCGTACCAGAATCAGGCTTATTGGGCGCCTCCGGTTGATCCGTGGCAACACAATCCCCAGCAGAACTATCCGCAGGGTAACCATCTTCAAGGTAACTTCCCGCAGCAGTCACCACCGGCGTTCCAAGACCCGAACCATCCCGGGCACGCGACACCGGGGCAGTACGCTCCCCCGCCGGTACAGTCGCCTATGGATCCAACGGCACCTCAGGATCCGCAGCAGCATCATCGCGATTAGCGAACATGACAATGGGTTCTTTCCACGAAACTGATCTTCGTGGAAAGAACCCATTTATTGTTGTGGCGCTATCTTATTACTTAGCCCAACGTAGTAGTGCGGCAATTCCTGCTCCGTCGGGGATTACCGAGTCCGGAACGTAGCGAATAGTTGCATCAGTAAGTGCTGTTGCTCGTAACAGGACTTCCGGTGCTGGCCATTCGCCGGCCACCAGCTCAGCATGATCATCACCGGTTTGATGAGCAATCCACGGCTCTGCGGTCAGTGCGCGCAATGTGTGTTCGTCTTGGTACTGACCCACTAGCACGATTTCCGCTTGAGCCGACTGCAATGCGGTGACCACTTCATCAAGACCCACCGATAACAATGAGCGCCCATTACCTGATTGAGCTGAGACCCTCGCCTCAAGATCGGCTAGCGCCTTAGACTTCACGTCATCGATGAGTTTCGAAATCTGAGCATCAACTTGTTTGCTATCAGCACCGCCAGTTCTGGTGTGTGAATCAATGACCTCAACGTAGTCGCGAAGCGCTACAGGTAGCTGAGCAAGCACCGCTTCGCGAGCCTTGATGTCCCCAGAAAGCACAATCAATCGAACGTAGTTCTCCGCAAACATGGTGCCGATTAGTTCAGCCACTTCATCAGCATTGCGCCGAACCATTTCATCGGCTGCGGACTGCGCCTTGGGCTGGTCGTACTCGCCGGGTACCTTGCGTGCGTGGTGGATTTCTTCGGGCAGACCGACAATACCGTGACTGGCAATGCGCTCCGGGGAAACCGTGTTGTAAAGGTGTACTTCGCCGCCATCTTTTCCTACCTCGGCAACGAGGTAAGAGAATGATCCGCCGCGGGCGCGGGCGAGCGCCGTGAAATTTGGGAATGGTCCAACGTCTATTGATGGAGACTGAACTTTCAGGCCCGGAATGATTTCGTTGAGAACCACTTCTCCGTCATGCACTGCAACAAACCGTGCCACTGGTGCCCGTAGCCCCTGCGCTGGTTCCAGGACTTCGGTAAGGGCTTGGATATCCGCTGACTGTGCCTGTTGGGACTTGAGTAGTTTTGCAACCTCGTCGGGAAGCCGATCAGCTGCTTCCTGGGCTCCAGTGGTCCCCAGAGAAGCATCCACGAGAGCTGTGCTCCACGAGCCATTCTTCCGGTAGAGCGAAGCGTCGATTCCATTAGAATCTGCGCGTAGTGCCATGCTGACTCCCTTCCGCACGCGACCCTTGGCCGCGTGGCGACTAGATCCGTGGGACTAACCTAACATCACTATTCAGTGGCTGGAAGAGGTAACCAGAAACTTACTCGTGATTTGGCAGAAATCAGCATGGCGTTCACTTTTTACCAGCGGGCGCGCCAGTACTGCGCAGGGTAGGATTTCTCGGCTCCAAGTTGCTGTGCGGCATGATTTGGCCATTGTGGGTTGCCCAGTGCTGCACGGCCGATACTCACACCATCTGCTTGTCCGGTCACCACGATATGTTCTGCCTGAGTAGCATCGGTAATGACACCGACGGCGGTCACGAACGCATCCTCCGGCAGTGCTTGTTTCACTGCCTGAGCTAGGGGCACCTGATAACCTGGGCCAGTTGGGCCGGCATAGCTCCCGATTCCTGCGCTTGAAAGGTCAAAAGCACGCACGCCAAGGTGATACATTTCTTTAGCAAGCCTGACCGTATCGTCAATGCCCCAACCATCTTGGACCCAGTCCTCACCTGAGAGTCGAATACCGAGCGCCTTTTCGGCCGGCCACACTTCAGCGACCGCATGGACCACTTCACGCAGGTAGCGAGTGCGGTTTTCAAAGCTTCCGCCGTATTCATCGGTGCGCTTGTTAGACAGTGGTGACAGGAACTGGTGAATCAGGTAACCATGAGCTGCATGGATCTGGATCAGGTCAAAACCGGCGGCATCCGCTCGCTGTGCCGCGTTGGCCCAGTCCTGAACAGAAGCTGCAATCTGCTCGGTACTCATCTCGGTGGCGGGTTTGAGACCAAAGATATCGGTCGACGAGGAACTAAAGGTTTCCCAGCCTCCATCCACGTCAGGGATGCTACCGACCTTTCCTTCAGCTTCAAGCTCTTCGAGCCATCCATAGGTCGAGGCCTTGGCTCCCGCGTGAGCCAACTGCACACCGACGGCAGAGCCGTGTGAACGAACATAGTCGGTAATAGGCTTCCATGCCTGGACTTGTTCCTCGTTCCAGAGGCCTGCATCTCGATCAGAAATGCGACCTTCTGCAGCCACTGCGGTGGCTTCAGTGATCACCAAAGAAAATCCACCATGGGCCATCGAACCCAAATGGGTTAGCTGCCAGGTGGTGGGAACCCCGTCACGCTTGTCAATAACGTATTGGCACATAGGTGGCAGAACGACGCGGTTGCGTAGTTGCAGACCCGCGCCGCTCTTGGTTGGAATGGTCACTGGGGTAAATAGTTTGCTTTGAGCCATACACAGTGTGACAAGCCCGAGCCAGCATTTATTCCTTGCAGTGACAAGATGTCCAGTTAATGACCCAGAACTAATACTGCGACCGAAAGGTAGACCACCAGACCGGCCGCATCAACAAAAGTAGAGATGAAGGGATTAGAGAACACAGCAGGATCAGCCTTGAAGAATTTTCCAATGATCGGCATCGCTCCACCCACAGCAGCCGCTACGCTGCACAAAACAACGAGAGTCAGACCAATAATCAGTCCGACCTTCAGCTCGAAAACGAAGCTGGCGATCAAAAAGGCGATAGTTCCCAGACTTAAGCCCAACATGGCTCCAATGCGTACCTCGCGAAGAACCACTCGCCCCAGGTCCCTGACTTTCACTTCGCCCATGGCTAGTGCTCTAGTGACCGTGGTGGCAGCCTGATTTCCGGTGTTTCCACCGATACCGACAATCAGCGGGATGAACAGGCTCAGGACCACCATTGATTCAAGGGTTTGTTCAAAGGTAGAGAGCACCTGCACCGTCAGCGTGGCTCCGACAGCCAAGACCAAGAGCCAAACAACGCGGGCTCTGACCAAGGTGCGAAGTGGAGTTCCCAAGTAGGGGCGATGCAGGGGCTCTGTTCCTGCGCCGTGCGCGGTACGTGTTTCCTCTTGGCGATCCAGCACCTTGATGGCATCCGCCAATGGCAAAACCCCGATCAGACGCGCTTCATCATCGAGCACTGGCAACAGTTCAAGGTGGTGTTCCACCGCCAGCCGTGCTGTGTCAGTATCCAGATCCGATGCTACTGCACTTGGAATCTCACTATAGATTTCGCGGATGAGCATGTGATGTTCATGGCTCAACAGGTCACTCAAACCGAGCGCGCCAAGGAAATTACGACCTTGACCTAGCACCATGACTACGTGATTATGCTTGGTGTTGCTTAGCCGTGGTGTCAGCAGTTCAAGGCCTTGCTTCACAGTGAGTTCGTCATGGACGCTCATGAACTGCGAGGACATCAATCGTCCAGTGCTCTTGGGCTGGTATCCGAGCAACAAGCTAGTCGCTGCACGCGCAGGTCCGTCCAGTCCACTCAGGAGCTCTGCGGCAACTTTGGCGGGAAGTTCATCAAGCAGGGCCACCCGGTCAGCGGTGTCCAATGCCGCGAATCTCTCGGCTACTGATTCATCCTGCAGTGCTGAAAGGAGTTCTGCCTGCACTGGTGCATCCATTTTTTCAAAAACTTCCAGGGAACGTTCTTTGTCCAACAGACGGTAGAGAACCGCGGCGTCGGCGCTGTTCAACGCTGCACATTGTTCAATGACTTGGATGACATCAAGTTCTCTGAGCAGTATGGCCAGATTGTGAAAGTCTTTGTTCGCAAGGTAGCTGCGAACTGCCTGAGAAGTAGTTGAAAAGTCTACGTATTCGAAGGTAAACATAGCTGTAGTCCAAACGGTTCGTTTGGCGCATATTTCCGGGCTCACAAGCAACTACTCACCGCTTCCCACCCAAATAATCGGGTGATAAATCAGTCAGTATTTGCGTGCTCGAAATTGCGCACACTAATGGTGGTTAGGCTACGAACTCGCCGGGCGCAGGGCAACTAAACAGAAACGAAACTAGCTGGCGCGTGAAGACAAGGAGCGGTGAGCTCGTAGGTACATAGATCGACTAGAACTGCCGTCCATGAAGCTCACCTCCTAGATTCCAAGAAACACGATTCAATGTTTCATACGTTGCTATTTCTATCAGAGAAGTACGTCTTTAGGCCAACGTTGAGGGTACAACTCACATTAAAAGGCTTCGGGAGCCCTGGTCATTCAGAGCTCCCGAAGCGTAGAAAAGAAAATGCCGACTAGCATTCGACGACGTTGACGGCCAGGCCACCCATCGCAGTCTCCTTGTATTTATCACTCATATCCTTGCCTGTTTCACGCATCGTGATGATCACTTCATCAAGAGTGACGTGATGTTCACCGTCACCCATCAGTGCCATTTTCGCAGCGTTCACTGCCTTAGAAGCAGCAATAGCATTGCGTTCAATACAAGGGATCTGCACCAGACCGCCAATAGGATCACAAGTCAGTCCAAGGTTGTGTTCCATAGCAATCTCTGCAGCATTTTCCACCTGCATCGGAGTGCCACCCAAGACCTCAGCCAAACCAGCCGCCGCCATGGACGAAGCCGAACCCACCTCACCCTGACAACCAACTTCAGCACCAGAAATCGACGCCTGCTCCTTATACAGAACACCCACAGCACCAGAAGTCAGCAGGAAGTTCACCACCGCATCATGCTTCTCTTCCTCATTCCAGTACTTCGCACCCGGCGCATAGTGCGTAGCGTAGAACAAAACCGCAGGAATGATGCCGGCCGCACCATTAGTCGGAGCAGTCACCACTCGACCACCCGAAGCGTTTTCCTCGTTCACGGCCAAGGCGACCAAGTTGATCCACTCCTGCCAATACACAGGATCACGGTCTTTGTCTTCCTTGCGCAAACGATCATGCCATTCCGGCGCACGGCGACGAACCTTCAACCCACCAGGGAGCACCCCGGTGCGCTCGAGTGCAGAATCCTTGCACTCCTCCATCACTTCGTAAATGTGGATCAAGCCCGAACGAATCTCTTCACGGCTACGGTAAGTCAACTCATTAGCCATCATGATCTCAGCAATAGACTTGCCGGTCTCTTTGACATGACCCAAAAGTTGGGCGGCAGTCGTAAAGGGGTAGGGCTGCTGTTGCAGCTTCTCTTCCAAATTCTTTTCGATACGTTCTTCTGCGCCTTCGCGAACGATGAAGCCACCGCCCACCGAGAAGAACGTTTCGTTGACCAGTTCGTTGCCTTGCGCATCGAACGCTATAAACTTCACGCCATTGGTATGGCGAGGAAGAACCGTTAGCGGATGCTGGATAATATCCCCGACGGTGTACTTCAGGTCTTTGCGCTGATCTAGTTGCGCTGCCAGCTGCAAAATGCCGGTGGATTCCATCTGAACTAGTCGCTCGTCCACCTGTGAAGGCAAGACCTTTTCTGGTTCAAAGCCTTCGAGCCCTAACATGATGGCGGTGAAGGTTCCGTGTCCACGGCCGGTAGCGGCCAGTGACCCGTAAACATCAACCCGGATAGTATCTAGGGCTGCTATTTTCTCTTCACGGATTACTTGGGCAATGAATGCGTGAGCCGCACGCATTGGCCCCACGGTGTGGCTGGAAGACGGCCCAATGCCAACCGAGAAAAGATCGAATACGCTTACCGCCATGGCGGGTCACATCCTTAGAACGTGGGCAATCCGGGGTGCTCACTCCGGAAAGTTGATGTGGTGTGCAGGGGAAGATCCACATGGCTGTGGGTACATTTATGTGGAAGAAAAACTGCGGGCCCGGAAATGCGTTATTCCGCCTTCCCGGGCCCTGTTCTTTACGAGAAGAACTTACTCGGAAACCTTAGCCAGCTGCGGGTACAGCGGGTGAGCCTCGGCCAGCTTCAGAACACGGTCCTTCAGCTCTGGCAATGCTGCGGTATTACCATCAGCACCAGCGATCAAGGTCTGTGCGATGATCTCAGCAACTTCCGCAAACGCGGCTTCCGAGAAGCCACGAGTTGCCAGCGCTGGGGTACCGATGCGCAAGCCCGAAGTGGTCATTGGCGGACGTGGGTCAAATGGAACCGAGTTACGGTTCACGGTGATCTCCACCTGTGCCAACAGATCTTCAGCCTGCTGGCCATCAAGCTCAGAGTTACGCAGGTCAACCAGAACCAGATGAACGTCGGTGCCGCCGGTCAAAACGCTGATGCCCTTGGCAACAACGTCTTCCTGGGTCAGACGCTCGGCAAGGATCTTCGCCCCTGCCAAGGTACGCTGCTGGCGTTCCTTGAACTCTTCCGAAGCAGCAATCTTGAAGGCTACAGCCTTACCAGCGATTACGTGCTCCAGTGGACCACCCTGCTGGCCTGGGAAGACTGCAGAGTTAATCTTCTTAGCGATCTCAGCATCATTGGAAAGGATGATGCCACCACGAGGACCAGCAAGGGTCTTGTGGGTGGTTGAGGTGACCACGTGTGCGTGAGGCACTGGTGATGGATGCAGACCAGCTGCTACCAAACCAGCGAAGTGAGCCATGTCCACGAATAGGTAAGCGCCGACCTTGTCAGCGATTTCGCGGAAACGCTTGAAGTCCAGCTGACGTGGGTAGGCGGACCAACCAGCAACGATCATCTTTGGCTGGTTTTCCACGGCAAGGCGCTCAACCTCGTCCATGTCCACCACGTTGGTCTCTTCGTTCACACCGTAAGGAACGATGTTAAAGAGGCGACCGGAGAAGTTGATCTTCATACCGTGGGTCAGGTGACCACCGTGGTTCAGGTTCAGACCAAGTACGGTGTCCCCTGGGCGAACCAGTGCGTGGTATACCGAAGCGTTAGCCTGAGCACCGGAGTGTGGCTGAACGTTAGCGAACTGCGCACCGAACAGTGCCTTGATGCGGTCGATGGCCAAGGTCTCAATGACGTCAACTTCTTCGCAACCGCCGTAGTAGCGACGGCCTGGGTAGCCTTCAGCGTACTTGTTGGTCAGTACCGAACCCTGTGCCTGCATAACAGCCTGAGCGGTGTGGTTCTCCGACGCGATCATTTCCAGACCGCGCTGCTGGCGAGCCAGCTCAGCGTCAATACGCTGCGCTACCTCTGGGTCCAGGCTTGCTAGAGACTGGGTCAGGGATGCTGGTGCCAGGGATTCAAAAGTCTGGTTAGTCATTACTGTACGTCTCCACCGTTCGCGCTTGCGTAGTCTGCTGCCGAAAGCAGCGGACCTTCTTCGGTAACCTCAACGGTGAACAGCCAACCTGCACCGTATGGGTCTTCGTTCAGGATTGCCGGGTTATCTACTGCCTCGTCGTTGATCGCAACAACGGTGCCAGTAACAGGCGAGAACAGGTCAGAAACCGACTTTGTGGACTCAACTTCACCACAGGTTTCACCTGCGCTGACCGAATCGCCAACCTCTGGCAGGTCAACATAGACCACGTCGCCCAGGGCGTCTGCAGCGATCTGGGTGATACCGACCTTAGCCGGGGACGATGCGTCGATCCACTCATGTTCTGCCGAGTAGCGTAATGACGAAAGAACTTTACTCACGGTATTTCCTCTCCCAAGGGAATAAGCGGGCGTATGGCTTGGCCCTACTGATGTTTAACGTTACTTGGCTCGCGTGTAGAACGGCAGTTCGACGACGACAAATGGCAAAGTCTTACCGCGCAGATCAACCTCTAGCTCGGTACCAACTTCACTGTATTTTGCATCCACATACCCTAGTGCTACGGGGTAACCCAGGGTCGGAGATGGCTGTCCTGAGGTGATTTCACCAACAGTGGCCCCGTCCTTCACGATGGCATAGCCACCGCGTCCGGCACGTTTCCCCAGTCCTTTCAGGCCCACTAGCTTTTGTGTTGGGGTCTGATCTTTCAGGGCTTCCAAGGCCTTTCGACCTACGAAGTCTTCTTCCTTCTTGAAGGAGACAACAGGGCCAAATCCCGCATCAAATGGGGTGCGTTCAAGGCTGAGCTCGTTGCCGTACAACGGCATACCAGCTTCCAAACGGAGCGAATCACGAGCGGCCAGACCGCAAGGAACCAGTTCGTGATCCGCACCAATTGTGACAATCTTTTCCCACAGAGCAACCGCCTGATCATTATCTATGATCAATTCGAAGCCGTCTTCGCCGGTGTATCCTGTGCGCGCTACCAGCACGTCCAGTCCACCCAGAACCAGATTTACCGCTGCATAATATTTCAGCTCTGTGACGGAATCGACGGTTGCCTGATCGGCAGCCAGCTTGCTGACGATGTCTTGGGCGTTGGGACCTTGGACGGCAATCAGCGACTGACGTTCCGAGGCGTTATCCACCTGAACATCAAACTTTGCTGCTCGTTCTTCAATAGCAGCCGCGACCACAACAGCGTTGCCGGCGTTAGGCACTACAAGGAACTTTTCCTCTTCAAGGCGGTAAACGATCAAGTCATCAATGATCTTTCCCTGCTCGTTCAAGATCAACGAGTACTTCGCCTTGCCAACCTTCATGATGCCAAAGTTGCCGGCCAGCGCAGTATTCAGTGCGGTGACAGCCTCTGGACCAGAAAGGTACACCTCGCCCATGTGGGACAGGTCAAACAGGCCAGCGGTTGAACGAACGGCCTTGTGTTCAGCCAATTCCGAACCATACTTCAGTGGCATATCCCAGCCGCCGAAGTCGGTGAAGTTTGCGCCGAGTGTCTGGTGCTGTTCATACAGGGCAGTGCGCTTGAGTTCTTGGGTAGTCTCAGTCATCTGGGTGTCTTCCTAGTCTTCGAAGGCTTCAGGAGCTGGGCAGGAGCAGATCAGGTTACGGTCGCCGGAGGCACCGTCAATACGTCCCACGGCTGGGAAGTACTTGTCGAACTTCAGGCTCGATACTGGGAAGGCAGCCTGTTCTACCGAGTACTTGCGGTCCCAATTGCTGGTGATCACCGAGGTAGCGGTGTGCGGAGCATTGCGCAGTGGTGATTCTTCGATGCCGTAAACCCCGGAAAGTACTTCTTCCATTTCCCCGCGGATGGTGATCATTGCTTCGATGAAGCGCTCGATTTCGCCCAGGTCCTCGGACTCGGTTGGCTCTACCATCAGGGTGCCGGCTACCGGGAAGGACAGGGTTGGTGCGTGGAAGCCGAAGTCGATCAGGCGCTTGGCCACGTCTTCTGCGGTGACACCGGTCTTGGCGGTCAGTTCACGCAAGTCCAAGATGCACTCGTGAGCAACTAGGCCCTTATTGCCGGTGAACAATACTGGGAAGTGTTCGTTCAGGCGCTTGGCAATGTAGTTGGCGTTCAAGATGGCGTGCTTGGTAGCTTCGGTCAGACCTTCGCCACCCATCATCGCAATGTAGGCCCAAGAGATGGGCAGCACACCGGCCGAACCGAAAGCGGTAGCAACCACCGGTACGCCATCACGCTCGGAGTAGGTGCCCGACGCATCGCCTGGCAAGAATGGAACCAAGTGCTCGCCAACGCCGATTGGGCCAACGCCCGGGCCACCACCACCGTGAGGGATGCAGAAGGTTTTGTGCAGGTTCAGGTGCGATACATCGCCACCGAAGGAACCTGGCTGAGCCAGACCCACCAAGGCGTTCATGTTGGCGCCGTCGATGTATACCTGGCCGCCAGCGGCATGGATCTTATCGCAGACCTCGCGCACGTCAGCGTCGTAAACACCGTGGGTGGATGGGTAGGTGATCATGATCGCTGCCAACACGTCCTTGTTGGCTTCGATCTTGGCGTCCAAGTCGTTGGCGTCGATGGTGCCATCGGCAGCGGTCTTCACGACGACAACCTTCATACCGGCCAATACCGCAGAGGCAGCGTTGGTGCCGTGGGCCGAGGCTGGGATCAGGCAGACGTTACGCTGGGACTCCCCACGCGATGCGTGGTAATCCGAAATGGCTAGCAGGCCCGCATACTCGCCCTGGGAACCAGCGTTTGGCTGAATCGAGACACCAGCGTAGCCGGTGATTGCGGTCAAACGAGACTCAAGATCGGTGATCAGTTCGCGCCAGCCCTCGGTCTGCTCTGCCGGAGCGTATGGGTGGATGGAGGCGAATTCTGGCCAGGTGATGGATTCCATCTCGGCAGCCGAGTTCAGCTTCATGGTACATGAGCCCAGTGGGATCATGGTGCGATCCAGCGCCAGGTCACGATCCGAGAGGCGACGCAGGTAGCGCATCATCTGGGTCTCGGAGGAAATGGTGTTGAAGATTGGGTGGGTCAGGTAGTCGCTGGTACGAACCTGGGATGCTGGAATCTCGTAGCCTTCAGGGGCTGAAAGCTGTGCGCCGAAGACCTCAAGCAGGGACTTAACGGTTCCGGAGGTGGTGGTCTCGTCGGTGGAGATACCCACCTGGGAATCGCTGACCTTGCGCAGGTTGATGCCTGCGGTGATTGCCTTAGAAATGATTTCTTCGGTGTTCTTCACGTTCACCACAACGGTGTCGAAGAAGGTCTCCGATGCCAGGGTGAAGCCTGCGGCCACCAGCGAGGTAGCGATCACGCGGGCGTGGTTGTTGGCGCGGGTGGCAATCTGCTTCAGGCCAGCTGGGCCGTGGTACACCGCATACATCGAAGCGCAGATGGCCAGCAAGGCCTGTGCGGTACAAATGTTGGAGGTCGCCTTCTCGCGACGGATGTGCTGTTCGCGGGTCTGCAGTGCCAGACGGTATGCAGGAACACCGGCGTCATCTACCGAAACACCGACCAGACGTCCTGGCATGGAGCGAGTCAGGCCGTCAGCCACAGCCATGTAGGCTGCGTGTGGACCGCCGAAGAACAGTGGAACACCAAAACGCTGGGTGTTACCCACCGCAATGTCAGCGCCCTGCTCACCTGGAGGGGTGATCATGGTCAGGGCCAGCAGGTCGGCGATGACGGTGACCATGGCGCCGGCTTCCTTAGCGGCGGCGATGATGCCCTCGTGCTCGGCAATGGAGCCGTTGTTCCCTGGCTGCTGCAGCACGATGCCGGAGATATCGCCTTCTGGCAGCCCTGCGGAGAGGTCAGCAATTTCTACTTCAAAGCCCAGTGCGTCGGCACGGCCCTGCACGACTTTGATGGTCTGCGGGAAGATGTTGGAGTCAAGAACGGTCTTGCCCTTGGCCTTCTTCTTATTGGCACGGCGCATCATCAATACGGCTTCGGCGGCCGCGGAAGATTCATCAAGCAGCGAGGCGTTGGCGATTGGTAGGCCGGTGAGATCCATGACCATGGTCTGGAAGTTCAGCAGGGCTTCGAGACGGCCCTGAGAGATTTCTGGCTGGTACGGGGTGTAGGCGGTGTACCAGGCTGGGTTCTCAACAATGTTGCGGCGAATCACTGCTGGGGTGATGGTGTCGTAGAAACCCTGACCGATCATCTGGGTCTTCATAACGTTTTTGGAGGCTACCGTACGCAGGTGTGCGAGCGCTTCGGTTTCGCTCAGGGCTGCTGGAATATCCAGTTCGGTGTCCTGGCGGATGTCAGCTGGAACAGCGGTATCGATCAGGGATTCAAGGCTGTCGTAACCCAGAGTCTGAAGCATAGTGGCGACGTCTGATGGACGCGGGCCGATGTGGCGAGTAACGAATTCACTGTTCGTAGAAGCCGAAGTCTGCGTGATGGTCATTGTGCTGGAGTCTCCACGGGATCTGTCTTGGCGCATGCCAAAGGAAGGACGCTTTGCCTCCCCATCCCTGTTGCACTACCTGAGAGTTTTACACGTCCGGCCAACTAAGCCGGGCGCTTGCACCTTCGGTGAACCGGTACTGGCCGGCTACTTTCCAGAGTTGCCTCGTGATGGCGGTACGGGGGCCTGAGAGTTTCCTGGGGAGGAATTGCTCCTACGGCGCCCGTCCATGGTGTGAACGGGACTCTCCCGCCATCCGTCTATGGCACGTGTTATTGGTCTAGGACCGAGAACACACAACTATGTTACCTGCCTGACGCTCTAGGTCAAAGAGTGGAAGGTAGTTGAACTGTCATAAAACTTTTAGTTCTTTGAAGCAGTGAGTTGAATGTAGTGCGGATACTTTGCTGACAAGGAATCTCCGGAGGACGCGCCGGTCAAACGGCGCTTGACCCAGGGCACCAAATGCTCGGTAGCCCAACCCAATTCTTCTTTCAGTTTTTCTCCACGGGAGTTCACTTTCAGATCTGGAAGCACCGGAGCGTCAAGGGTACTGGCCCAGTTTTCCTCGGTGATCCGATGCTGCCCTAAAACGTCTAGGACCTTGGCGGCCATCAGTGAATGACCCAGCTCGTTCATGTGCAGGCGATCCACCGCCCAGTACCTTAAGTCTGAGAATTCACGCCAGCGCCAGTAGTCGGCAATGATGCCCCCGTGCGTATCGGCGATCTCGCGAACCTTCTCGTTATAGATCGCTGTTCGCGGACGCGTCTTGGAGAACAACGGAGATTCGACGGTATCAAAACCGGTGAATAGCACTACCGTGCTCCCCGCCTCGGTGAAGCGACGGACCATTCCTTCGTATCCGCGCATCAACGCGTCAAGATCGGCTTGGGGGCGCAGAATGTCATTGCCTCCGGCGTAGAGACTGACCACGTCTGGGGTCATGGACAGTGCCTGGTCAAGTTGTTGATTAATCACCTGGCCTATCTTCTTGCCGCGCACCGAAAGGTTTGCGTATTCCCACTCGCCCTGCGTGCAGAGCACTTCAGCCACTCGGTCTGCCCAACCACGCACCTGGTTCGGCCGAGTTGAATCAACATCACCAACGCCTTCGGTGAATGAATCACCCAATGCCAAAAACTTCTTCACTTCAATCTCACTTTTGTTGGTTCTGGATTCTGCTATTTATTGCGGCGCTCAGTTAGATTTTGACTTAGCGTTTTTGGCCAAGATCAGCTGACGGGCCAGTTGGCTGAGCTTCACCCCGGTAGATACGTCCTTAGGGCCTTCATTCCTCGATGGAATGAACCCGAATCCAAGTTGGTAGGCCGGATCGGCAAAGGCCAAGGACGAGTTCGCACCGTCATGGCCGTAGGCAAAGATCGATCCGTAATTATTGCGTGCTGTAGCTTTCATGAAACCTAGGGCAAAGGCTTGTAGTAGGCCGTTAGTCCGGTCATGGCCATAAACCAGCTCAGTGGAAACTTGTGACCAAGTGTCGGCGCTGAGGAATCCTTGGGTTGCTCCGAGGGATGGAACCGCGCCAAAGGATGCCGCGTAGATTCCAGCAAGGCCCTGCGCATTGGCAACTGCACCCATCGAAGCCGGTCCGATTTCGCGCACCTGAGCCGAGTTGGCCAGTTCATGCCAGTTGTACACAGGACCGTCTTCTAGGGCGAATCCTGAGGCCGAGTTGACGGCGAGGCCAGCTGGGGAGAACGGATCAAAGAATTCAGTCGGGGCGTCAACGCCGGGTAGGACGTCTCGGTAGCGAGGTTCCAGTTCGGGGCTTTGACCAATATAGACATCCGCGTTTAACGGCTGACGGATACGTTCTTCAAAGACGTCCTTGAGTTCTTTTCCGGTAACTCGGCGAACCAGCTCTTCCATCAGCACGCCCATGGTGATGGCGTGGTAGCCAACAATATTCTGCCCCAGTGGCCAGATGCTTGGCATCGAAGCTAAGACCTTGGCGTATTCGGAGGAGTTCAAGAGGACCTGGCTCGGGACTCCACCGGGGACGCCAAGGACACCGGCTTGGTGGCTAAGCACTTGAGCAACGCTGAGTTTGCTTTTTCCGCTAGCACCAAATTCCGGCCAGTAAGTGGTGATCGGTGCTTGCGGGTCAATCAATCCATCCTGCACCAGCAGGGCAACGACCAAGGCACTCATTCCCTTGGTGCACGAGAAGACACAGGTTAAGGCGTCACTGCCAAGATGTTCCCCAACGCTTTGGCTGAGCACGAGTTCGCCTCGGTGATAAACGGCAAGCTGCGCCGAGTAGTTTTCTTCTTCAGCAGCTCGGGCTTCGAGTGCTTGAGCCAACGGCGCGAAATCTTCGCTGATCACCGAGTCCATGTACGTCCTTAAACAACTTGTCGCTTTTCAACTAACCCTAGCCGGATCTCTAAGAATTCTCACTTAGCTCACCCGTCAGTTAAGCACTCATTGACCGTACGTCAGGTCACAGCAGAGGTAGCCTTTTACCACTTATCGCCATTTTCCTGCCGCTTGACTCGTGATACTGTGAGCCAACCCTGAAGACGGTTTGCCGACTTTGGGTGCAACAACTAAATTTGTCATGCTTGCCACCTAATTAGAAGGAGATGATCTCGATCGCATGACTGTAGATAGCGACACGCCAGTACCCCAGAGCCAAGATGATGAACTCAAGCGGGTGATCGGTCCCAAGCTGCTGCTATTCCTCATCATGGGCGATATCATCGGCGCAGGCATTTTTGCCATCACCGGCAAGGTGGCAGGACAGGTTGGTGGCGCCGCATGGGTGCCATTCTTGGTCGCCTTCGCCATTGCCACCCTGACCGCTTTCAGCTACCTGGAGCTGGTCACCAAATACCCTCACGCCGCTGGCGCTGCACTCTATGTGCATAAAGCCTTCGGCATTCACTTTGTCACCTTTATTGTCGCGTTCACCGTGGCTTGTTCTGGCATCACCAGTGCTGCGACCTCGGCAACCTTGGTGGGTCAGAACCTGCTGATTGGTTTCGGCCAGTTCATCGACGGCGTTCCCACGACCCCCCAAGCGGGCATGTGGGCCGCGATCGCCATCATCGTCATCCTTGCGCTGATCAACTTACGTGGCGTGGGCGAGAGCGTGAAGTTCAACCTGGTGTTGACCATCGTTACCTTGACCATCATGGCCTTGATCATTGGCATCGGCTTCTCGGTCATTGCTAGCGGTCAGGGCGATGTCTCCCGCCTAGTGGCATTTGAAACCCCGTCGGATCGCAGCCTGTTTGCTGCAGTCACTATGGGTACCGCGATCGCCTTCTTCGCGATGGTTGGTTTTGAAGACTCCGTGAACTTGGTAGAAGAGACCAAGAACCCAAACAAGATCTTCCCTAAGATCATGCTGATCGGTTTGGGTCTGTGTGCGGTGATTTACATACTGGTCGCAGTCACCGTGATCATGGTGATTCCTACCGGTGACCTGTTGAACCCGAAGAACCCTGATGCTGGCGTCCTCTTGGATGTGGTGCGTATTGGTGCTCCGAATATCCCAGTTGACGCAATCTTCCCGTTCTTCACTGTTTTTGCAGTGGTCAACACCGCCTTGTTGAACATGCTGATGGCTAGCCGTTTGTTGTACGGCATGGCGCGCCAGGGCGTGTTGCCACAGTTCATGGGCAAGGTGCATTCCACCCGCAAGTCCCCATGGGTAGCGATTCTGTTCAGCACCGCGCTGGCTATCGCTTTGGTGGCCTACGTAAACCTCGACAGCGAGAACGGCATCGTTGGTTCCCTCGGTGGAACCACCGCGCTGTTGCTGTTGTGCGTCTTTGCAGTGGTGAATGTGTCACTGCTGGTTTTGCGTCGCGAAAAGGCGCCGAAGGATGCCTTCCGCGCACCGACCGTCATTCCGATTCTCGGCGTGATCTTCTGTCTATTCCTCGCCGGCCCGTGGGCCCGTTCGCGTGCGGACTGGATTCAGTACGAGATTGCCGGATTGCTGATGGTGATCGGTGTGGTGCTGTGGGCTATCACTTGGGTTGCTAACCGCATCAATTACAAGAAGGGTGTCATTGCCACCCGTCCGGGTCACTTCGAGTAAAGAGTTTCCCTTCAAAGCTGTAGGCCACCGAATATTTTCGGTGGCCTACAGCTTTTCTTCCCTTAACAGCGCGTGCTTCTAGGCTGACTGCTGAAAAGTCTCTTGCCTAAATCGAAGCTTCCAGCCGCTGACACCTAGCTGCCACCATGAAGAAACAACGAGCACTTCTGATTGCGACGGCTTCATTCGGTAAGCCAAGAGCACCATATCGTCACTGACCTGACGGGTGGCCAAAACTTGAATTGGTCCAGTCTCTGGTAGTGAAGCACCGGACTCAAGCAGGGCACCAACGGTGGCCACGTCCAGCAGTCCACCAAGGCGGGTGATCTCTTGATAGCTGGGGTGCAGGAAATCCTTGAGCTCGTTGAACCTAGTGCGAATTTGTGAGTCTAAGAAACCCAATTCCAGCTCGTAGACGGTGGCCGCAAAATCTGCGGTAGCCGGTGCTGGGTCGGTAACCTCATTGATTGATGCGCTGCCGGTATTTTGCTGGACAGACTCCGGATCCACGTCAGCGCCCTTGACTGCCGAGGTTTGCGAGCGGTCGGCCACATAGCCGGGGCCTGCATCCGGTGCGGTGCCCTGCTGGTGGGCTGTGGCAGCTGCCCGAGCGCGATCATCTGCGGCCTCGTTCAGGTCGTGACCGGCGTGCCCCTTGACCCATTCGAAGGTGTACTTTCGCCCAGCGATGGCGGCGTCTAGTTCCTTGAGAATGTCTTGGTTCAGTACTTGTTTGCCGTCGGCTTTTTTCCAACCGCGCTTTTTCCAGCCTGGCATCCATTTGCTGATGCAGTTGATAGCGTACTGCGAGTCGCAGAGAATCTTGAGTTCTTCATCCGGTAGGTGTTCCGTGGCCCTAAACAATTCGAGAACGGCTTGGAGCTCCCCCATGTTATTGGTCCCGTGGTCCCAACCACCGGCGGCCCAATTGTTCTCATCCACGTACCAGGCCCAGCCGGCCGGTCCAGGATTACCGAGGGCGGATCCGTCTGCAGCTGCAATGATCGTCATACTTTAATCCTGCCACGTCCTGCATGAGTCGCCGACTTACCCGTTACCCCATGTCGTGCACGGTTCGGCGTCTCTAGTTGTTGATGCGACGGACATGGGCAAGAAACCCCGAGGCCTACTGCGGCCGTGAGTACGGGCTCAGTAGATCTCGGGGTCAGCTTCGACGCGTAGTAGCCGCGCGACCTAGGCCGGGTAGAGCGGGTTGTGACCGGCCTCGACTTGCTCCTCAGGACGGACTTCACATGGGGCCGTGCCATCAAGGAATGGACCATTATCGGCCAGCTGATCGCGTCCGGGAAGTTCAAGCCAGTTCTGTAATTCCGGACCCTTCGGGATGATCTGGGTTGGGTTGATGTCCTCGTGCACCACGTAATAGTGCGCCTTGATCTGTTCAAAGTCGATGGTGTCACCAAAGCCAGGGGTCTGGAACAGGTCACGGGCGTAGCCCCAAAGGTTAGGCATCTCGATGAGCTTGTTGCGGTTGGTCTTGAAGTGACCGTGATAGACCGGGTCAAAACGGACCAAAGTGGTAAATAGTCGCACGTCTGCCTCGGTGATGTAATCCCCCATGAGGAAGCGTCGAGTAGCTAGTCGTTCCTCGAGGAAGTCGAGGGTAGTGAACAGCCGGTCATAGGCGTCCTCGTAGGACTTTTGATCCCCGGCAAAGCCCGCACGGTAAACCCCGTTGTTGACCTCTGTGAAAATTCTCTTGATTAGTGGGAGCATCTCGTCGAGCTGGTCTTCGGGGATCAGATTCGGTGCGCCGTCACGGTGAAACTCTTTCCACTGCGTGGACAGATCCCAAGTGATTTGCGGATAGTCATTGGTCACGACAGCTCCACTAGGGACGTCCACAATGGCTGGAACGGTAATGCCACGAGGGTAGTCGGCAAAGCGCTTGAAGTAGTTTTCTTGGATGCGCTCGGTACCCAGGACCGGGTCTTTTCCCTCTGGGTCCAAGTCGAAGGTCCAGCTGCGCGCATCGTGGGTTGGTCCAGGAAGTCCCACGGAGATGGCTTCTTCCAGGCCAAGCAGGCGGCGAACAATCAGTGTGCGGTTGGCCCACGGGCAGGCGCGAGCAGCGACTAGGCGATAGCGTCCTGCTTCGACCGGCCACAATTGGGCACCTTCGGAAACTCCGGCGAAGGGGTGACCGATCTTGGAGTCAGTGTTTTCGCTACTGTAGTTCTTGGGGTTGGCGTCAGCGACGATTCGGTCTTGGATGTAGTTGGCGTCCCGGGTGAATTCTCCACCGGTAACGTAGGCGCCCTTGGTTGAATATTCTTCGCTCATTCTTTGCCTCCAAAGTCCTCACATGCCGTGCGCGATTTCTCGGTATCCACTTCGAGCCTAGAACAACTGCCTTGCGTTGAACATCGTGAGGTGAATATCTACTGTGGCCCGGTGACTACTGCCATTTGCTTGACGCGTCATCAGTTATTGCCAAAAGCAACTTTACACGAGATAATTGATGCGTCAACAAAATTCTATCGATGAACACAGACTAAGGGTGAGAAAGAAAATGACAAGCGATCAGACCCGCTGGCTAACCGACGGCGAGCAGGACCTCTGGCGCACCATCCGCGAATTCCTTTGGCAATTCCCTAGCGCCATGGACCGCCAGTTGCTCCGCGATTCACAGATGCAGTCCGGAGAATATTCTGTCTTGGCCGTGCTATCCGAAGCACCCACCCCTAGTCTACGTCCGGCAGATATGGCAGAGGCACTACGCTGGGACCGCTCACGCCTATCTCACCTCTTGCGTCGCATGGAAGCCAAAGGGCTGATCAGTCGCTGCTCGGATGAGACCGATCGACGCGGCCACCAAATTGGGCTCACCGAACAGGGACTAGAAACCGTCAAGAGCGCAGCCCCTCACCATGTCACCTTTGTGCGTGAAACCCTTTTTGACTCGCTCGACGCCGATGAACTCAAAGCATTGGAATCTGCGTTACCCAAAATCTTGGACTCCCTGGAACGCCAAGGCCTGAAAGACTCGAGCTGCTCATAGCGGCAACTTCTAGCGGCTCTGCGCTGCCAACTCGCTGTTGCGCACCAGATCCGCGAACCGGCCACCACACTCAACCAACTCGTCAAAGGTTCCGGACTCGATAATCCGTCCATGCTCCAGAACAACAATTCGATCCGCGCGCATCACGGTGCTCAACCGGTGGGCAATCAGTAGGGTCGTGCGTCCAACGGCCAGCTCGTCCAGAGCACGCTGAACCAAAGCTTCAGTCACGGTGTCCAGGGCACTGGTTGCTTCATCGAGCACCAGCACCTTGGGCTGACGCAACATGGTTCGCGCGATAGCCAAGCGTTGTTGTTCCCCACCGGAGAACCGGTGTCCGCGCTGCCCAACTTCAGTGTCGATCCCCTGCGGCAAGCTGCGGATCAGTTCAGCGATTTGAGCAGCTTCGAGCACTTGCCACAACTGCTCTTCGCTGGCCTCGGGTGCAGCCCAGAGTAGGTTGGCTCGGACCGTGTCGTGCAATAGGTAGCTCTCCTGCGCCACCACCGAGACCACCTTGGAAAGCTCTTGTGGCGCATAGTCCTTCAGGTCCACCCCGTCGAGCAGTACCTGACCACCGGTCGGATCCAGCAAGCGGGGCAGCATGGATCCTAGAGTGGACTTTCCCGAGCCGGTAGACCCGACCACCGCGGTCATGGTTCCCGCCTCAAGAATTAGGTCCACCTTCTCCAAGGTGGTGCGATCCGATTGCGGGTAACTGAAGGTGACATTGCGCAGTTCAACCTCACCGCGAATCTTCTCTACCTGAACCGGCTTGGGATCCTTGGCAACCGGTAGCTCTTGGTCAGTGTCCAGGTATTCAAAGACTCGACTAAACAGCGCCATGGCCGAGACCCACTGGACGGATAGTTGCATCAGTCCCAAGACGGGGCGGAAGATACCCGCCTGCAACCCGGTGAAGGCAACGAGGGTACCGATGCTCATTCCGTCCCCGGTCACCGGCAAGCCGGCTGCGAGGTAGAGGGCTGCTGGAATCGCAGCGAAGATAATGCTCATGGTGGCCATACGCCAACGTCCGGCCAAAGCACTTTTCATTTCAAGGTCAATGAGCTTATGACTTGAATCAGCAAAGGCAGCTGCATCAGCGGAACCCGTACCCATGATCTTGGAGAGGCGAACGCCGGAAATGCTCAGGCGTTCTTCGATCAGCGAGGTCAGGTTAGACATCTCTCGCTGGCGGCGCCCGGTGACGGCTCGACGCAGCTTTGCCGTTTGCTTGGCCAATAAGATTGCTGGCGGGAAAACGATCAACGAAATCAGGCTCAGTTTCCACGAGATCGCGACCATCGCTACTGCGGTCGCGACGACTGTAGTCAGGTTTGAGGCGATGCTTGTTGCCGAGTTGGTGATGACCGACTGCATTTGCCCCACATCATTAATCAGTCGGGACTGCACGTCCCCGGAACGTGAATTAGTGAAGAAGCCCAGCGATTGCTTTTGTAGGTGAGTGAACAATCCCGTGCGCAGTCGGTGCATCACTCGTTGTCCCATCAAGGTGGCCCGCCAGGTTTGCACCACTTCCAGCACTGCAGTGGCTAGCGCAATCAGCACCAGTCCCCCGGCGCCAAAGACCAACAGGTGAACGTTGCTATTAGGAATGGCATCATCGATGAGTTCGCGGACGATGAATGGCTGGGCCAGCCCAATGATGGAGGAAGCGACAATCAGCACAACGACAGCAATGACTGAGCCGAGATGGGGCCGGAAGAGCTCGGCGACGCGCTTGAGGGACACCGGGTGTTCGGCCAGCCATTGCTTGTCCTGGACGGCGTTTTTCATTCGCCCACCCCCGGCTGCGCCCCCTGGATGCCCGGGCATTGATTTTGCGCTCATGGACCCTCCTTCATCTTTCTTTTCACTCAAAGAATAGCAGAGGTTACCTCACTATGTGGTTCCATCTTGAATTTGTTCTGAAGAACACACTATCCTTGAAGCTATGCACAACGAAGAGTCCAAGGATGACTTGGCAGATCTTTTCCTCCGGGCCTCACGCGTCATTCGTGGACGCTGGCGAGAAAATTTGATCCCGTTAGGAATTACCCCGCACCAATCGCGGGTATTGAGCTTGCTCAGCCATGCAGAACCCGAAGGCCTTCGCAACTCACAGCTGGCCGACAAACTACATATCGCCGCTCGCTCTACCACTGAGGTGGTGGACCAGTTGGAGGAAAAGCAGCTGATCATCCGCACCCCGGACCCAGCGGACCGTCGCGCCACCCTCATTACGCTCAGTGCCAGTGGAAAGGCACAGATTGGCGAGCTGTCCCGACTGCGCAGGGAAGGCATGGATAGCTACTTCGACAAGCTCTCCCCCAAAGATCGCAAGGAACTAACTCGACTCTTGGAAGTACTAGACCGAGAGAATCCGCGCCCGCCACGTGGCGATTGTAAACCGATCGGCCGGGACAAATAAGTTTAGTGAAAAGTGGCGGTGCTGAGAACGTCTCACAGTTCCCAGCACCGCCACTTCATGCCAATTTTTCTTGCGATAGAGCCTAGTTTTCGGTCTTACCTCGACGCCAGTACCCCATGAAGGCCACCTGCTTACGGTCAAGCCCTGCTTCTCGCACCAGGTACCGACGCATTTCCTTGACCGTGGCAGCTTCCCCGGCAACCCACGCATAAAACGGCGCCTTGTTAGCCTGGCCGGTCTCCCAGAGGATCTGCGAATCAATATCAATATCCTCGGGCTCAGCGTTGGTGTCCACCACGCCGGCCGCCGGAATGGCCACTACCTGCTTTAAGGTCGAGCGCAACAACTGGCCATGCTCACTGGTTCCACGAGTCAGCCACTGCACCGACACACCGGAACGGGTCGACGCTCCAAGAATATCCGTGGTTTCCGGAACCTCAATCAACGCATGTCCGGTGACATGCGAAGGCAAAGACTCCAGGATTGCGCAGATGGCTGGGGCCGCCGTCTCATCCCCTGCCAAGAGAATACGGCTGGCATCACCAGGACGGAACTCGATGCCACCATACGTCGAATCATTCAGGAACTTGTTTGGCCCCAACAAGAGCAGCTGGTCCCCCACTTCCGCCTGATCACCAAATTCGGTGGCCGGACCGCCGTGCAATTTTCCATCGACCATATGCCCGTGCATCACAAAATCAATGTCCAGCTCAGCGGTGAGCCCAACGTTATCGCGGTGCCCAGCTTCACGGAAGGCCCGGACGGTATAGGTGCGCATATAGCCGCGGGTATCAGGATCAATGGACAGCCACCGCTTATACCACCCAACCTGTTCGGCCGGGCTGGTCATCGCCTGCGGGCGCATGGAGGCGATTTCCTCGGTCAGTGCGCTCCCGCCAGCCGGTGGCAACAGCAGCTTGATACGCATATCCAGCGGGTGTGAGTTAGTCCCGAAGTAATCTAGGTCGCTACCGCTGAGGGTCAGTCGGCGGAAGGACGGCGAAAGTTCCTGACGGCTAATCACCGTCGCCTCAAAGGCCAAAGTTGGCACGTGTTCGTAGGCTGGGCGAGCCCGATCTTCCTCGGCGCTACCCTGCTCAGCTTCAACGTCAACAACGCTCTTAGCTTCTCCAGCCGATGGCTCTAACGCTTGTGGTTCGCTGCGGAAAATGCCCTTGGAGGCCAACACCTCTTCGGTACGCAAAACTCGGTGACGACCAATAGGCAGGACCAAGGGTGTGCCGCCCACCGGATCTGGAATCACACGGCTAGGCATACCAAAGACGTCCTTGACGGTCTTTTCGGTGACCACCTCGTTGGGGTGACCGGCAGCGTAGATCTTGCCATGGCGCAGAGCCACCAAATAGTCCGCGTAGCGCGCAGCCAAGTTCAAATCATGCAGCACGATCACCACGGTGATGCCGCGGCTTCGATTCAATTCGCTGACCACGTCCAGCACCTCAAGCTGATGCGCCACGTCCAAGAAGGTGGTGGGCTCATCGAGCAGAAGCAGGTCAGTTTCCTGTGCCAGGGCCATGGCGATCCAGACGCGCTGACGTTGTCCACCGGAAAGCTCATCCACCGCACGGTCGGCCAACTCGGTAGTCCCGGTCATCTCCATGGCATGGTTCACCGCCGCTTCGTCTTCGGCGGAGAAGCGCTTGAATAGGCCCTGGTGTGGGTAGCGACCACGACTGATCAGCTCACGTGCGGTAATGCCATCCGGTGCGGTCGGCGACTGTGGCAGCAGCCCCAAGGTCTTAGCAACTTCCTTGGCCGGCTTACTATGAATATCCGCACCGTCTAATAGCACCTGACCGCCAGTGGGTTTGAGCAGTCGAGACAGCGCACGCAAAAGTGTGGATTTACCACAGCCATTGGCCCCCACCACGATGCTCACCTGCCCGGTGGGAATGTCCAAAGACAGTTCATCAACGATGGTGACCTTGTCATAGGCCAAGGTCAGATCGCTAGCCTGCAAAGTGGCCATGGGTTAGCCCCCGTTTCCGGTTGAGTTGGCGCGCACCAGAATCCAGATCAGGAAGGGTGCGCCGAATGCGCCGGTAATAACGCCCACCGGCAGTACAAGATCTGCGAACAAGTTCGCTGCAAAAAAGTTTGCGATAACCACCAGGCTCGAGCCAGTTAGCCCGGCCAGTGCTATGTTGATCGGCCCACGGGACAACGCTGCGCTGATCGGGCCCGCCAGGAAGGCTACGAAGGCCAGCGGTCCAGTCACAGCGATGGGCAACGCACCCATGGCCACCGCAACAAAAACAAGTAGGGTACGAGCCTGGTTTACGTTCACGCCCAAGGCTGCAGCCGAGTCGTCGCCTAGTTCCAACATTTTCAGCTGACGAACCACGAAGGGAAGCAGCACTCCTCCAAGAACGCCAAGGCTAATGAGAAGCACCAAGGCGCTGTGCCAATTACTCGAAGACAAGGAACCAGTCAGCCAATGCATCACGTCACTAGCGGTATTCACTTCAGCCTGGGTCAAAAGATACTGGATCAGTGCCTGCAGCATGGACCCGACGGCCAGCCCGGCCAGAATCAGCCGAGGCCCGGTGCGTTTGCCCGAGGCCGATAACCAGTAGATCACCGCGGCGACAATCAATCCCCCGGCGAGCGCAAACGCGTTGAGCTTCCAGTCGGTATACCCCAGGGTGATCATGGCAAAAACCGCGGCTGCCGAAGCCCCGTAGCCCACACCGATTACATCGGGGCTGGCCAGCGGGTTGCCCAGCCAACGTTGGAAGAGCGCACCAGAAATACCAAGTCCAGCGCCAGCCAAGGCCCCGACGGCCACACGCGGTAGCCTATCGTCCATGATAATAAAGCTGGTTCCAGGAACATTTTGACCGGTGAGTACCTGCAGAACTTCCGCTGCTGGCAGGCGGTCTCGGCCCCAGAATAGATAGGCCACGATGGCAAGCACTATGGCCGCCGACATCCAAAGCGTTGTTCGCAGCACCCGGTTGGTCGGGGTCCGCATCATCTCGTTGGTGCTCATAGACTCACCGACTTCATACCGCTGCGCATCATGAGGATAAAGAGCGGTCCACCGATCAGTGCACACATGACGCCGACCTGGATTTCACTCGGTGGGGCAATCACGCGCCCAACGGTATCAGCCACTAATAAGAGGATCGGCCCGGCCAACAAGGACCCTGGCATTAGCCAACGATAGTCTGATCCGACTAACAAGCGCACCGCGTGAGGAATCATCAGACCAACAAAGGCGATAGGCCCAGCCACTGCTGTCGCGGTACCGGCGAGCAGAATCACCCCGATGGAGCCGAGCAAGCGAGCCCGGCCGAGGTTGAACCCCAAGGCGGTGGCGGTGTCATCTCCCATGGACACGGCGTTGGAAACGCGTGCGGTGGACAGGACGATCAATGCGCCGGCTGCCACCACCGGTGCTGCCCCGAGGAACGTGTCCACAGAGGTGCTGGAGAGCGTTCCAATTTGCCACATGCGGAAGCGATCCAAGGTGGAATCCGAGATCATCAAGATGGCGTTGGTGATAGCACCGACACCCACAGCCAAGGCAGCACCGCCAAGAGCTAGCTTGATCGGAGTCGCACCTTCGCGGCCCACGTTGGCCACCAGGTACACCAGGGTCATTACCACGGCGGCACCAATGAAAGCGGCTATCATGATGCCGGTTAGCGAGCTGACGCCTAGGAACGCCATGGCTACCACGACGCTCATGGATGCTCCTGCGTTCAGTCCGAGGATGCCGGTGTCAGCCAATGGGTTTCGGGTCAGACCCTGCAAACCTGCCCCGGCCATCCCTAGGGCCGCTCCAACCACGATGGCTCCCACAGTACGTGCGAACCGTGAGGCGACAACTCCTTGGTCGCCGTTGTTCGCGTCAAAATGCCAGAGAGCATCACCGAGCGTGGACAGTGAAACAGCGCGCGCCCCAAAGAGTAAAGACGCACAAATTGCCGCCGCTAAAAGCACCGCGAGGATGACAAATGCCCCGAGTTTGCGTGGCATACGTACCGTTGAAGCGTTAGGCTCCGGGCGCGTCACACTTTCAGTCGAGGTCATTGCTTCCTACACTCATTGCTATGGCTCATCTTTCCATTCCCACCCTGATTGCTCCGGGGATCGCCGTGTTGCAGGCTGATAACCCTTCGGAAATGACGCTGGATGGGACAAATTCTTATCTGCTCTTTGATCCGAAGATTTCTACCTTGAGCCCTGGCACCGAGGTCGTGCTGATCGATCCCGGCCCTGAGCTTGAGCCTCATCTTCAATCTTTGGCCCAGTTTAGTATTCGACTGGTGCTGATCACCCATCGTCATGCGGACCACACCGGTGGAATTGATTTTCTGCACCGGATTAGCCCCACGCCGGTACGGGCCCAATCCCCTGAATTCTGCCGCGAGGCCGCACCGCTCGAAGACCAGGAGACCATCAATTGCGCGGGTGTGAATGTTAAGGTGCATTTCACTCCCGGCCACACCTCGGATTCGGTCTGTTTCACAACGCTGGGAGATACCCCGCAGTTGTTTACCGGCGATACCGTGTTGGGCCGAGGAACCACCATTTTGGATCATCCCGACGGAACGCTGGGCGACTATCTCGCCTCGCTGAACAGGTTGTTGAATCTGGCAGATATGCCCCTGCATCCTGCCCATGGTGAGCAACACAGCACCTCGCATCAGTTGCTGCGTGCTTACCTTGCTCATCGCGAGTCTCGTTTGGATCAAGTTCGTGATGCCCTGCTCAAACTCGGCAAGGCCGGGGCGGACGTGGATCCAACACAGTTGCTGGATGCTGTCTACCCCGACCTGGATCCGCGTCTGGTAGGCGCGGCTAGCCGATCCTTGGAAGCGCAGTTGCACTATCTAGCGTCGAATCGCTAACGGCTACTTTGCTTTGGCTGCGTTTTCGGCAGCCTTCACGATCTTTGGAACAACCTTGTCCAACGACCATTCCAAGGACAGAGGTGAAGCTGCCGAGATCGCAAGAGTTGCCTCATCGGAACCTGGCAGAGCCACGGCGTCATTCTTCACTGCAGGAATCTGACCGTACAGCGGCTGCGCCTTCACGATGTCTTCGGTGGTGTTACCGGCGATTGCCGAGGAGAAGAGAATATCTGACTTCCACTCGTTGACCTTTTCCGGAGAAACGGTGAAGAAGAAGGTGTCCTTGGCTGCGTTCTTCTGAACGTAGTCCGCCTGCTTCATCCCCAATGAGGTCAAGAAGCGTGGACGGGTATCGCCTTCGGAGTACACGTAGGCAGTATCAGGTGCGGAGAGATCAGAAGCGATGAAGGTGGTGTCCTTCAAGACTGGGTTGTCTTCGCCGACCTTGGCCAAGTCGCCTTCAACCTTTTTGATCAGGGTCTCGGCCTGGTCTTGCTTACCCAGCATCTGACCGGCGGCTTCGGTCACTTCCTCCCAGCTGGTGGTGTAGTTTGCCTTGATCGGGCCAACTACTGGGGCGATCTTTTCCAGCTTTTCGTACTGTTCCTTCTTCAAACCCGAGTAAGGAGCGAAGATGACGTCCGGCTTAGTCTTAGCAATAGCCGTGTAGTCCGGATCGTCGCCGGTAGCAAACTGCGCCGGAGCGTTCTCAGAACCGATCGAAGCATCCAGCTTAGCTAGAGCCTCATCCTTCCAGGACGTCGACTTGTTTTCGTTCTGACCGTACGCGTCAGCATCCATGCCCACTGGGACGGTATCAAGTGCAAGCAAGGTGTCAGCGTTGACCCACGAGATGGTCGCTACGCGTTCTGGCGCCTTATCAATTGTGGTTTCACCATAAATGTTCTTGATGGTGACCGGGGTGAAGGAATCTGCGGACTTGGCCGAGGGATCAGCCGAAGACGATGCTGCGTTCTCCGAGGAGCCACAGGCGGTCAGGCTCAGTGCGAGGATTGCGGTGGACGCGGCGAAGATCCCGGCGCGACGTGAAATTTTCATGGGTCGGTGGTTCCAGACTATGCGAGGTTCTGTGAAACATAACTGCCAAGATAGGTAAGGGTTACCTATCTGAGCCGTATGCCACATTACGCGGTTTGCTGATCAATACGCAACATGAAACGTACCTAATCATCACACCTGAAGTGATGATAACCATTGACCGTCATGACTTCCCCCGTCTGATTACTGCTTTTACTCTCCAGCTGAAACTAGCTTCGCAGGATCAGCCACCAAAATTGAGACCCGAATCATCACCAACCCAAGACCCACAGCCCCAATAATCGTCAGCACCGTCAACGGACTGGTGATCACTGCCATACCGGCTAGTGGTAGGACCAGGATCGTTGAAGCGACGGCAAAACCAATCGCGGCGCTCAGGGCAGGAATCATCAAAGACTTTGTTCTCGCGGCGTTCACCGTGGACCATTCCATGCCCAAACGATTCAATCCCGTGTACAAATCGGCACGATCCAGCGTGGCAGCACTCTGGCTATTGGCCGAGGAAGCTGCGACGCAGATGAACGTAATAGCCAAGGTCACCAATACACCGGTGAGAATGTCGCCGGGCAAATAGTCATACCAAGAGCTCTCTACCACTTCTGATTCCGTCAGTTTCATCATTGCAGCTCCACTGCCACCAACTACGGCAACAAACGAGGCCATTGCGACACCTGAGACCTGGCGCCATGATTCGGTAGGGCTCTCCAGAATCATGCGGGCCGCCAAAAGCTGTTGGGGGCTACTTGCCTTTTTGAGTTTGCTCGCCCCCACCTTGGAGACCAGATAGGGTCCAACCAGATTCAGTACCAGTAGACCGAATCCCAAACCAGCGACAATCACGACGATCAAGACCGCCATCTCTTGAGCGACCGACCCCAAGTTAGAAAACACCAGATACAGCACCCCGATGCTGCCCACGGTAATCAGCGCCCGCTTCCAACTTGGAACCGGAACCGTGCGACGGGTGGCCACCGCTAGCGGGGTGATCACTAGTTTTCGAAGACCTGCCACGGCACTAATAGCCGCAATGATGACCACCGCGAATACTGCGATGGCCACGATCCATACAGGCAGGTAAATCGCCGCACCGATTGGAGCACCCTGGAACCGAATCAAGGAAGCTAAGGGTGCGCAGGCGAAATACAGCATCACCCCTGCCAAGGTGCCAACTAGTGCTGTGCCCACAGCTTGCAATACGGCCAGGATGCTCACCTGTCCGCCGGTGGCTCCGAGTAGCCGCAGCGAGGACAAGGCACGATCGTTGGCTCGTGCGGAGAGCCTGGCAGCTGATGCGCCGAGGACCAATAACGGAATGACCAGTAGCACCACGGCGAGCGCCGCTAGCGGAACATACGTTCCCTGAGCTTCAGCCTCAAAGGTGGTGAAGGAATGCGCTCCACCCAGAACGATGAGCAGGATGGCGCTGAGGATTGCATAGGCGCTGACAGTAAGTATCTGGGGAGCCAATCGATTCTTGACCGGTCGTGCCAGCAACCATGAAAGATGAAGCATATTCATCGCACGCCACCGTCCATGTTGTTCGCCGCGCGGCTGTCGCTGATCAGATTGCCATCTTGCAACTTCACCACCCGGTCACAACGGGCAGCCACCGCCGCATCATGGGTGACCATCACCAGAGATTTACCCTGGCCGACGGTGCAGCCCAGCAATACGTCGAGCACTTCGGTTCCTGTGCTTGAATCCAACGCGCCTGTTGGTTCATCAGCAAACACCACCATGGCTCCGGTGACTTGCGCTCTAGCGATGGCTACACGTTGGACCTGCCCGCCAGAAAGCTGGCCGATGCGACGTTGCTCCATGCCGGCAAGACCCAAAGCGACTAGAGCTTGCCTAGCTTGTTCGATGGCCGCCACACGAGATACGCCGTTGATCATCAAGGCCATGGCCACATTCTCTTCGGCGGTCAATTCCGGAATCAGCAAGCCGGATTGGAAGACAAATCCAAAGGCTTCTCTGCGAAGTTTGGTTCGGGCTTTGTCCCTGAGTTCGAGTAGCTCTAGCGAAGTTTGTCCGGGAAGATTCAGCCGAATGCTTCCAGAATCAGGAAGCTCAATACCGGCCAAGGCATGAAGCAATGTTGATTTTCCGGATCCGGAAGGACCCATGATGGCCAGTGACTCTCCAAGGTAAATGTGAAGATTTACGCCATTGAGAGCGATAGTAGTTCCGAAGCTTCGACGCAGATTTTGAGCAGTCAGTACGGGTGGATGATCAAAGGAATTTTCAAGCATGACTCAATGTTTTCAATATTGAGCTTGGCGCACATCAGCGCACAAGACGAAGTAGTTCCTCGGTGGTGTCATCCCGAAGTAGGAACGATTTCCACCTGGAGCAGTACTACAGGAGTTCTTTGACAGGCAATGAAATTGGAACTGTATACCCAACCTTTCTGTGCCCCCTGCGTGCGGACACGACAAACCGTGGCTAGGGCTCAGGAGCTACTTCCGGACCTTGTCGTGGAAGAAATTAATGTTGTCGAACAGGTGAAGCGAGGCGAAGACCTCGGCGTGACCAGCACCCCGATGATCCGACTAATGCAAGACGACACGGAAAAGTTTAGAGCCAGCAGCACTCCCACGTTGCCCCAACTACTTACCGCGATTGCCCGGGCCAGCGACTAGTCTCACGTAGGCCATAAGCCCAAGATGCACTGATCTCCGGCCGGGATGGGGAACAATAGATCAGGTGATAACTGTGCCCGGCGTTGAACATGAATGCTTCCAACGCGTCTTAGCTGATTCTTCCAATCGTATTGAATGGCTACGGGCACGAGCGCAAGGTATTACCGCAACAGATGTTGCCAAACTTTCCACCGAGAAATCCATTAAGAATGCTGCCTGGGACAAGCTCTACGGCAACGGATTTTCTGGCAATCCCTACACAGATCATGGTCGTAAACGCGAGCCAGTGATCGCCGCCTGGGTTCAAGAGAACTTTAATATTTTCCCCTCCTCCCAGCTCTTCCATTCACAGGCCTCCCGCCTGCACCTAGCTACTCCCGACGGTTTGGGCTTTGATGCTTCGGGCGCTCCGGTCTTGGCAGAAATCAAGACCACCAATAAACCTTTTAAGAAAATCCCAAAGAACTACCTGCGCCAAATCTTGTGGCAACAACACGTAATTGGTGCCGAACGCACATTATTTGTGTGGGAAGAGCACCAGGATTTCATACCGTTGCGTGACGTGCCCGAGTACCTCTGGGTAGAACGAGACGATGATCTGATTCAGGACTTGATCGACAAAGCTGAGTCCTTGATCGCCGCGCTTCGTGAGGCCACAGCACGCCAGGAGCGTTACAACGACTACGGCCCCGCGGCGCTTCGCCTCTAACTGTGGGCAATAAAAATGATCCTTCACGCTATCAGGGCGTGAAGGATCATTTATATTCAGCTCGTTGACGAGCTCACTAGACGGAGTTTCCAGGGACCATCCGAGGGTCTGGCAGACTTTCCGGGTAGCTCTCCAAAAGCTCTGAAAGAAGCTTTTCCCGGATCATGTTGCGCAAGCCCCACAAGTCCCCTGCATTGCGTGCCGAAACATAGACGGTCACTGTCTGCAAACCGTTCTGCACATCGGTCACCAACAAATCATTTTCGCGACCGTCCCATAGATCAGAGGCCTCGAGTAGCTCGGTGGTCCGTTGACGCAGGTAGCCTATCGGTGCATTCAGCTTGAGCTGTAGCGCGACATTGCCCGAAATTTCGGTGCTGCGACGCGACCAATTTTCAAAGGGAGTGGTGGTGAAATACGTGGATGGAAGGATCATTCGCCGTCCATCCAGCAATAAGACCACTACATAGGACAAGGTGATTTCTTCAACTGATCCGCGTTCGCCTTCAACCACGATGGTGTCATCGACTCGAATTGAATCGGTGAAAGCAACCTGCAGCCCGGCAAAGACATTCGCGAGTGTGGACTGCACTGCCAAACCAACTACGACCGATGCTAGGCCGGCCGAGGCCAAAAGTCCTGCACCTAAGGCTCTGACTTGTTCGATCGTCAACAGCACGGCGGCGACTGCCAAAATGCACAATACTGCGATGAGCACTCGGCGCATCAGGCCCACTTGGGTTTGCACCTTGGCCAGTCGCCGTCCTGGACCAAACTTCGATTCGAAGCGGGCCATCATTCCAGCTTCAACCACGCGCACCAGTTTGATGATGAACCACGTCAAGAAGAAGACCAGGATGATCAGAATGACAAATTGCCAAGGGTTGTACCAGTCGCGGTTCCGGTAGAACAGCGCAAAGGCGGACTTGGCAATGATGGAAGTGATCAGGCCAAAGAATGGAAGTCGAGTTGCACGTACGTCAGCTTCCTCAACGCCGATTCGCCGAAGAATTCGACGGGCAATCGTGCTGAAGACAAAGGCCAAGATGGCAGCAAATACTGCGCCGGCCAGTACAACAGCCCAGAATTGCATCGATTCAGGGAGAAAGGTTGAAACGTTAACAACTTCCTCGACAGTTTCGTCGATGGGATCAACGGGAGTAGGAGACATGTTTATAGGATGTCACACGGCACTAAATAATTGCTGTGCAAAATCTTGCCGAAACCTTGTCTCGCCGTGGATCACGGGAGGTCTTGATCACATATACCCACTGAGCGCTGACACTAAATAATCTACGATTCAGTGCGTGCTTTTGATAGCCACCAAGGTTGACGCTTTGTGAGTCCTTGAACGTAACACCCGATCAACCCAAGGGTAAATGTGCCACCATGCTAAGTATGAGCCGAACATTTGCTTATCAGCAGGTCGATGTCTTTGCACCCACTGCTTTCAACGGCAATGGGCTAGGAGTCGTTTTTGACGCTGACAGCCTGACTGATGAACAGATGCAACACTTCGCCCAGTGGTTGAATCTGGCCGAAACCGTATTCTTCGTAGAGCCAACCACCGACGAGGCTGACTACGCGATCCGTATTTTCACGCCAAGCACCGAACTTCCTTTTGCGGGGCACCCCACTTTGGGAGCCGCACATGCATGGTTGGAAGCTGGCGGTGTTCCAGGCCCCGGCGGACACCTCATTCAGCAATGTGAAGGTGGGCTAATCCCGGTACGAGTTGAGCGAGACAGCACCGACAGTCATTCTCGGCGATTAGCTTTTCTTGCCCCGCCCCTAACACGTTCCGGTCCCCTTGAACCAGACGTACTCCAGTGGGCCATCAGCGGCTTGGGGATTCACGAGGACGACGTGGTTGATCACCAATGGCTGGTCAATGGACCGCATCCTGCCGGACTGGTCCTAAGAGATGCGGATATTGTCCTGGGCATTGAACCAGATTACGAAGCCCTGCAAGGTTTGGAAGTTGGGGTCATCGGACCTTACACGGCTTCCAGTGTGGCCCACGGGGTATGGCAACCACGTGGGACCGTTCTACCCCGAGTCTCTGGTACGCGTGAAGAATTGCGTCCATTAGATTCCTCGGATCTTGAACGCTCCGAAGAGCGCTTCGGTTCTGTTGTCCTGCAGCCTCCGGCAGATTTTGAAGTCCGTGCCTTTGTCTCTGGCGAAGCAGTGCCAGAGGATCCTGCCACTGGCTCGTTGAACGCGGCATTTGGTATTTGGCTGACCCAATCTGGTTACGCCCCGCCACGTTACACGGTGCGTCAAGGCACGCGCATTGGCCGCGGCGCCATCTTGCATATCGAAGCCACCGAGCAAGACGTGTGGGTTAGTGGTGACGTGGAAACTCGTATTTCAGGCAATGTGAGTTTCGACTGATTTACCCCGCATAGGCAAACTATGCATTCCTTTGTCAGCTTTCAGGTATTAACCTTGGTCAGTGCCTGAAACTGCGAATCCTCAAACAGACTTTGATAAGAAAGCCGCCTGGCGTGCCCTGTGGGCGCTGGTCATTGGCTTCTTCATGATCCTGCTGGACACCACCATTGTGTCCACTGCGATGCCCTCCATTATGCATTCACTGGATGCGAGTATTTCCAGTATCTTGTGGGTCAATAGCGCTTACCTACTCACCTTCGCAGTCCCGCTCCTTGTCACCGGACGCCTTGGCGACCGCTTTGGTCCCCGCAATATTTACCTCATCGGAATGGTCATCTTCTCGTTGGCGTCCCTCTGGTGCGGACTCTCGGATTCTCTGGCATCACTGGTTGCGGCCCGTGCCGTACAGGGCCTGGGCGCTTCAATGATTTCGCCTCAAGCAATGACCATGATTACCCGACTCTTCCCTTACCAGCACCGCGGTGCTGCTATGGGCTTGTGGGGCGCGGTGGCCGGTATTGCCTCGCTTATTGGTCCTATCGCTGGCGGTCTGCTGGTTGACTCGGTGGGTTGGGAGTGGATCTTCTTCATCAACCTGCCCATCGCTGTGGTCAGCCTGACCATGGTCTTCAAATTTGTGCCACGCCTAGCCCCGCAGGCTCACTCATTTGATTGGCTGGGAGTCTTCCTTTCAGCGGTGGCAATGTTCTGCTTGGTCTTTGGTATCCAGGAAGGTCAGTCCTCAAACTGGGAACCTTTTATTGGTCCAATCTCCTCGTGGCACCTGATCGCCGCTGGCATTGTGTTGCTCGCTGTGTTCGTGTGGTGGCAGAGCAAGACCCAAGCCGAACCGTTGGTTCCCCTGCGCCTGTTCAAGGTCAGAAACTTCTCACTGGCTAACGTCGCCATCACCGCCATGGGTGTCACCATCGCCACGATGAGTTTGCCAATGGTGTTCTTCTTGCAGAATGTTCGCGGGCTGACCCCGACTGAATCTGCCTTGATGATTTCGCCAATGGCTGTGGTTGGTATTTTCATTGCCCCACGTTTGGGCAAGATGGTCAATAAGCTCAGCCCACGCAAGCTGGCAGTTCCTGGCTTCCTGCTCTTTGGCGGTGCCACCGTGGTGTATGCCTTCATGATGCATGCAGATACTCCGTTGTGGACGCTGTTGATTCCCTCAGCTGTTCAGGGTGTTGGCTCCGCGATGATTTGGCCTTCTCTTTCCTTGGCTGCCACTCGAGATCTCACTGCGCGTGATGCCGGTGCAGGTTCTGGTATTTACAACACGACCCGTCAGATTGGTTCGGTTCTTGGCTCAGCGTTGATTGCCGTGATGATGGATTCACGCGTACAGGCAGAGATCGAAAAGGTCGGGTCCAAGGACCCTGCAGCTTTGATGGAAGCGACCTCTGTGGGTCTGGGTCAGGCATTGTTGCTTCCCGGATTTGTTGCCGTTGCCGCTGTGATTGTGGCGGCCTTCCTGAGCCCTGGCAAAAAAGCCTAAGCTAGCAGGTTCTGAACCAGAGGCACAAAAGCGCCCTGGCACTGACGATTATTCGTCAGTGCCAGGGCGCTTTGTTCTAGGCTATTTAGACCTTGTCCGAAGGGCCGTCCGTGTCCTCGCCACCTTTGAACTCATCAACCTTCTCGCCAATTTTTTCTTGAGCATCGGCTGCAAAGTCCTTGATGTTCTCGGTAGCTTCACCGGCAAACTCTTTGGCGTTCTCGACTGCTTCGCCCAGCTTCTTCTTTGCATCATCTAAGAAACCCATTGTGGTTCTCCTCTTAGCTTGTGTTCCAAATTTAACCACTGAAAACTGCAGTCTTCAGGCCTTATCTATCTCCCGTGACCGCAAGGGGTGCTCAGCGAGCTACTACTTATTTGTCTTTCTTGACCTTCTTGCCGCCCTTGCGAGCGAAGATCAAAGCAGCTGCAATACCGGCAAGCCAGAAGTCTTTGGCTAGCGCGGTACCATCAGCGGTAGGTCGGATACCATCGGATTCGGTCATGCCCGGGGTACGCAGGTACGAGGACAAAAGGACCCCAGAGAATGCGCCGAGTCCTAGGCCTGCCAAACGCGATGGCACTAGTGGAAGTAGTAGTGCACTGCCCAAGGAGATTTCCGAGATGGATACGACCTTGCCAAAGACGCTTGGTTCTAGGTCGGCTAATTGTGGCACACCGTTGGAGGCCATTTGTTGTAGGCCGGCCGCACTGGCTTCATCAATGCGCAGCTTATTAATACCGCTATTGAGAATGAATGCGCCACTGACCAATCGTAGTGCGGCGTTTGCGATCGAGATTCCCATGGGCCCTCACTTCTCTTTCCGTTGTGTACAAATAGCGTTCGAACAAAGAACGCCTTAGTGTTCAGCGTAGTCATGGGCGGTGTAGTTCACAATCATTTCGACGGCGCGCTTAGCCTAACTCAAGATTCAGCCATGAACTTTCATGCTAAATTCGTAAATCATGATCGCTTCTTCTGCTGTACCACCGGCCGCCCTTGATCTGCTGATTTCACAGGGCTTTGACGCCACGAGTGTTGATGAATTGGCCAACGCCGCAGGGATCTCACGTTCCACTTTCTTCCGACGCTTTGGTTCTAAAGAGAACATGGTCTTTGCCGACCAAGAAATGATTATCACCCACGTTCAGACGACCCTTGCGGCCTCTTCGGTGGATGCCATTTCGACGCTGATTGATGCAGCGCATGTGGTCTTCGACCAGTACACGGTCAATCCTGAAGGCGCGCAGCTACGCCATAAACTCTTGGCTTCTGTTCCGTCCTTGCGTGAACGAGAGCTCGTTTCTACTCATCGCTACGAACGCGCGTTTTACGACTTCCTCTCACGCCGAGGACTGGCCAGCACCGCATCAGAAAAGTCACTCTGTTTGGGTGTCAGCGCCGGTTTGGTAGCAATTCACAATGATCACCTACGCAGCTGGATCAAGGATCCAGCCAGCACCGACCGGGGAAAACTTGCCCAGGACGTCCGCTTATTTTTGGGACGGTTTGCTGACCTTCTTGATTCGGAAGGTAGCGACACCATCGCGGCGCCAGCTCCCACTGTCGTAGTATCGGTTTTGGATGCTGGCGCAGACGAACAGGCAATCTTGAAAGCTGTCTCAGCCGCGCTCAAGGACCGGGCTCAGTAGACACTGCTTATACCCGACACCCCACAGCATGAAACCTAGTTTCTTGACATGACACCCAGTTCCATTAGGCTTGAGATGAAAAGTTTTCACTCTAGCCAATTTTGGAGCGCCTGAGATGACAGAGCAGTCAACCGGTTTGGACTTCCCCGACGGAGTTGTTGAGCCCGACTATGACCTATGGTCCGGGGATGTCAATGTTGATCCCACAGGAGTTTTCGCCGATATAGATGACGCCGACAACGCGTGGCGCACCAAAGCGCGCAATTTTGTCTTAGACGAAGTCAAGGCCGACATCCACGAGCACTGGGACAAAGCAGAATACCCAGTGCACCTGATCAAGAAACTGGGCGAAGCAGATCTGTTCCGCGATGGCATGAACGTGGAGTCTCGCGAAAAAATGACCCCACTGGCCGCTGGATTGGTTAACATGGAAATGGCCCGCGGCGATGGTTCAGTTGCAACCATTGTTGGCGTTCAAGGTGGACTTGCGCTGCGTTCGGTGCTGTTCTGTGGCAGCCCAGAACAAGTCCAAAAGTATGCTCTGCCCATGATGAACGGCGAGCTTCCCGGTGCCTTCGCACTGACCGAGCCTACCCACGGTTCAGATTCAGTATCGCTAGAAACTCGTGCCACCAAGGTTGCCGGAGGCTACCGGATCAGCGGCGAAAAGAAATGGATTGGCAACGGTTCCATTGGTGGGGTCACCATTGTGTGGGCCCGCGACGATGAAGGCAAGGTCCGCGGATTTGTTGTCCACCAGGATGCCGAAGGCTACAGCGCAACAACCATTGCCAACAAACTCTCGCTGCGCGCCATCTGGCAGGCACACATCCGCATGGAAAATGTCTTTGTGCCAGATGAAGATGTCCTACCTGATGCCACTAGCTTCAAGGACACCTCTCGCGTGCTATTCGCTACCCGCCTAGGTGTCGCTTGGTCCGCCGTTGGCCACGCAACCGCGTGTTACGAGTCTGCGGTGAACTACGCCAAACAGCGCGTACAGTTTGGACGTCCACTTGCAGCTAGCCAGATAGTTCAGGAGCGTCTGGCTCGCATGCAGTCAGAGCTGGCTTCTATCCAGGTATTGGTTATGCAGGCCACCAAGCGTGAGACTACCGGCGAGCTCACTGGCCCTCAGGCTTCCCTTGCCAAGTACACTGCGACCCGTACCGCCCGCGCTATTGCCGCCAACGCCCGTGACCTACTCGGCGGCAACGGCATTCTCACCAGCAATCGAGTTGCTCGACACTTCGCGGACATAGAAGCGATTCACACCTATGAGGGCACCGAAACTGTCCAGGCCTTGATCATGGGTCGCGACATCACCGGTATTTCAGCTTTCGCCTAATCCGAAAGCGCTCACTGCATAAACTTTGGGGACCAGTTCATTTAGAACTGGTCCCCAAAGCATCTCCAGACTAGCTACGATTCAACCTATTTTTAGTCTTGGCCGTAGCCACATGCTCCCAGGGGTTCTCTGGCCAAGGATGTTTCGGATAACGGCCACGCATCTCGGAGCGTACCTGCGCATATGGACCATTAAAGAAGCTGACCAAGTCATCGGTCACTGCCAGCGGGAAGCCTCCTGGCGAGAGTAAATGAAACTGAACCGGTAGTTGATCTTTGACCAGTCGCGGGGAGAGGTTCAGACCAAAACACTCCTGCAGTTTTACTGCCACTACTGCTGGCCCGCTCTCCCCCACGGGTGGATAAGTAATAGCAATCTTTGACCCCGAGGGAACTTCCAGCCGGAGCGGAACCAACGAGTCAAAATCATGAGCATGCTCCCAGGGCAAAAGATTACGTAAGGCAGAATACAGATCAACCCTGGCCACATTCTTCCCGTTGGCTACCTGACGTAAGACTGGCTCTAACCAATTCTGCACGTCACTACTCAGAGATTGATCATCAACAGTAACAAATGGTTCGCCCAACAAGCGATGGGCAACAGCCATTCTTCGGCGTAACGCCTCAAAGTTTTCGTGCTCTCCAAAGAACGCCATCCCTTGCTCACGAATAGCGTTTTCAACAGCCTTCATACCTAGTTGTTCGCTGGCCTTGATCGGATGGGAGGCCAACTCGATTGCACCGAAGGTCTCAACTTTTCGAGCGCTAATTTTCCCGTCGACAAATTCCGCAGTTTCGCTTACCTCGTGCAATTGCGGAAGCAAAGACAAGACTTCTTCTAGCGCGATACCAGCGGCACGTCTGATCACTGCTTTTGTCCCGGCCCGGGCGACTTCTGCAACGGTTAGATACTCTTCATGGGCCAGAGGAGAATTTCTCGGTAATGAAGCACGTGTGCCCGAGGCCAGCAAGTACTCATCACCGCTGACCTTGCGCGCCACCCAGGAAGGATAGGCCAAGGCGCTGACCCCAGCCAGAGCCTCCCCCGTGGATTTCACTAGTGGCGAGGCAGCTGTTGCTGTGGCGTTGAACTGACCCAGCAACTGTTCCAAACGTTGCGCTTCGTTTTTCCATGCCCGGTGTCCTGGGTGCGAGTTACTACGCAGCGAACGGTGTAATTCGTTTAGGTCCGCACTGGGAATCCGTTCTGAGCTAGCCAGCAGTGCCACCGCTTGCGCAGCTTCGCGGTTCCCAAATATTTGCGCGCCATCCAGCAAGGCACGAGCTGTTCGCGGATCCGTAGGGATCTTAGCCATCTGCTCACCATGGGCAGTAATAAATCCGCGCTCATCTACCGCGCCGAGGTCTTTGAGCACCTGCTCATCGCTAGCCATGGTGGATGCAGGCGGGGCTTCCCACAGGTCCAGCCCTTCACCTCTGGGAGTCCCCCACTGTGCCATGGCCAAACCAGCGGCTACTAAATCGCCGGTCCGAATTTCTGGCGTTGAAAATTGCGGTGCCGCCGCAAATGACTTGGGGTCCAAGGTCCGTACAACGCGTCCTGGGCCCAGGCGTCCGGCACGTCCAGCTCGCTGTGTTGCTGCCGCGCGACTTGCCACCACCGTCACTAAACCTGACATTCCGCGCACGCTATCTCGACGCGGTTCACGCGCGTAGCCAGCGTCGATCACCAAATGCACCCGAGGAACGGTCAGCGAAGATTCTGCAATCGAGGTGGCCACGATGATCCGCGGTTCACTACCTGGTTCCGGGTCGGTGAGGATCTGATCTTGTTGCGCCGAGGAAATCTGCGAATGCAGCTCTAAAGCAAGTGCCCCACGCGATGAGATCTGCGCGCAGACCCGTTCTACTTCACGCACGCCCGGAAGGAATACCAAAGTATCAATTGGCTGGTCACTCTTGGCGTTCTCTACGGCAGATTGTTGCACGCTCACCGTGGCCACGTGCCGCAGGTATTCGTCAGTGAGCCCAAAATCATTGGTGCGAATACCTGAAAAACTCTCAAAGCTTTCGGCAACCTCATACTGGGCAGTTTGTGCGCTCAGCACAGGCGCTGGCCCCTGTCGCGTGAGTAATTGCGAAAGTTCTTCGGCGTGCAAGGTGGCGCTCATCAGCACCAGCGAAAGGTCCTCACGCAATTGACTGACCTGGTTGATCATGGCGAGCAAAAGGTCAGTGTCGATCGAACGTTCATGGACTTCATCGATGATGACGGCACTGACACCCTCCAAGTCCGGATCTGCCAGCAACCTGCGAAGCATCAGACCTGCAGTCACAAATTCAACGCGTGTGGCCGCCGAACTCTTACGTTCCCCACGCACAGCGAAACCCACCCGGTCCCCCAAGGCGGAACTATCCAGGTGTGCCAGCCGTCGGGCTGCCGCGCGAGCTGCAACTCGACGCGGTTGAGTAACAATGATCTTTCCCGTGTGTCCAGCAGCATCCAACGCATTGGCTACCGTTGGCGGAACGATAGTGGTCTTACCTGATCCGGGAGGTGCTTGAATGACTAACGGTTGAGCCGGGTTGGCAACAAGTTCCGCATACAGTTCATCTCGACTCGGCCCAAAAGCCAGCTGAGATGAGATCCGTTCAAGCTCAAAAAGAACCTCACTCATACAGTTCTACCTGACCAGAAGGAACGGATGGCAGAGACGATCGGTTCAATCGGGAACAACGTGCTCCCATGAGTACGCCCGGGCAATGCCACCATGCGAGCATTGGGCAGCGTGCGAAGCATGATCTTGTTCTGGTCAAAGCGCGGCTGATCCTTCGTGCCAATGAGCATCAGCGTAGGAATCCGGACCTTAGCTAAGTCCGCTAGATCAATGTTCTGCAGCGTCTCGGCTGCTTCATAGTAGGCAGCCAGTGCCAGTGGATCATTTGATTTGAAAGCCAGTCTGGTCGCAGGATCCAGCTTGCCGTTGGTTTCCTGACCAGCGACAAACCCTTCAATGTCGCCCTGTCGCAGAGCTTCAAGGTATCCAGGGAAGAAGATCTTCCCGATCTCCCCTTCAGTGATCTCATACGTGCCGCCGAGCATGATCAATGAAATAACCTGCTCGGGGTGAGTCATGGCCAAGTGCAAACCGGTACGTGCACCGAAGGAGTAGCCAACAACATGAACGCGTTCCACATTCAGGTGCTGAAGTACCGCTTGGATGTCACTGACCACCTTGTCCATCGTGTAGTCAGCGACGTCATGAGACTTGGCTGATTTTCCATGACCGCGCAGATCCAAGCGGATGGTGCGATGATCCTCGCCTAGGGCCTTGATGTAACCCAGTCCGCGCCAGATGGAACGGGATAACGCAGAGCCGTGCAGGAAAAGAATCGGTTCCCCGCCAGCTTCATCATCGTCAAAGAAGATTTGTGAACCGTCGACAGGGTTATTGATCATTGGCATGTCTTTGATTAAATCCCTTGGGAGTAAGGATGACGAAATCCTCTTTTCCCCTGAGCTATCGACATTGGCACCTAATGGGTGAAGACTGAAGGAACTACAGCACGCCCAGGCCGCCGGCTACGGTGGCTCTTGAAAGTAACGAGGGGGAAGATCATGAGCGAGAATCCGCGCGATGAGCAACAGCTCGCAGCAGACGAAGAGAAGAAACGTCATGACGAGCACGACGAAGCGCTTGTTGAAGAATGGGAAGACGAGTCCTTTCCGGCTTCCGACCCACCATCCAATTACTAATCCATACATGCTTGGTGAGTGCACACTTGACGCTCAGCTTGTTATAAGGCTCGGCTCCTAGTGTTGTTAATACCTTCTCAAGGTGCGAGTGATTTAGAAGAACCGATCCGCACAGGCGTTACCTCCTTGGCCTGCCGGATCGGTTCTTCTCTTTAACCTGACGCCCTGAGGCTCGGCACCCGAGCACGACCAGAAGCTCACCGGACGTCGTTGTTTCGCATTTAGCAGATTTACCGTCGCTTCTCCTACCGTCATGACGCGTTGCCATATTCTGATGGTGAAGACCTCCTGCCCCTCCACCCCGTCAGCGCTGACGCTGACAGAAAGGTGCCTCGTGGAATACGAACGAATCCCAGCCGTCAATGAACTACACCGTCCCTACACTGCAGCAGCTGACAGGTACGAACACTACGGATATCGCCGAGTCGGCGAATCAGGTCTCCGCCTTCCACCACTGTCTCTAGGTTTATGGTGGAATTTCGGTGACAACCGACCTTTTGATTCGCAGCGCGAAATTCTCCGTCACGCCTTTGACCACGGCATCAATCACTTTGATCTTGCCAATAACTATGGTCCTCCCGCTGGCTCTGCGGAAGAGAACTTCGGACGCATGATGCGCAAGGACTTCAAGCCTTATCGCAACGAACTGGTGATCTCATCCAAGGCCGGCTACAACATGTGGCCAGGCCCCTACGGAACTTTCGGATCACGCAAGTACCTACTAGCTTCGTGCGACGCCTCGCTTGAGAAGATGGGCCTTGACTACGTTGATATCTTCTACTCCCACCGTTTTGACCCAGACACTCCCCTCGAAGAGACCATCGGCGCACTAGACACCTTGGTTCGTCAGGGCAAAGCCACCTACGTTGGCATTTCTTCATACTCGGCAGAGCGGACCTCTCAGGCCAAGGCCATAGCGAATGATTTGGGAACACCGCTAGTGATTCACCAGCCTTCCTACAACATTCTCAATCCATGGGTTGAGCACGGATTGTTAGAGACACTGAAGCAAGAAAACATGGGCACGATTGCTTTCACTCCGCTGGCTCAAGGATTGTTGACCGACAAATACCTGGACACCACTGATGTACAGCGACAGGGCGGGCGCCGGTCATTGGAGAGCCAACTGACCGATGAAAACCTCACCAAGGTTCGCCGCCTTAACGAGATTGCCCAGCAGCGCGGACAGTCTCTAGCGCAAATGGCCTTGGCGTGGTTGTTACGTGACGGGGCAGCAACCTCTGTGCTGATTGGTGCGTCCTCAACCAAGCAGCTCGATGAGAATTTGGGAGCACTGAAGAATCTAGAATTTACTGATGCTGAGCTTTCCAGCATTGCGGAAATTGCTCAGGGTGATGCCGGTATTGACTGGTGGCGTGCTTCGGCTATCAGCTAGCACAGCGTTCAGAACATCCCTAGCGACAGCGTCGTGGTCCGTGTCTTCCGCTAAATATTTAGCCGGCCACGGCCAACGCTGTTGCTGAAGATGCAATGTTGAGTTCAAGGACTGATCATTGCTTCTTCATACTGGATCGATCAGCACTCCGCAGATAAGCTCGGGGTAGACGTGTAATGAAGTGAATTACATTCATTTATTAGCGTAGGTTCGGTAATCTCTAGTTACAGGCCTACGCCAACTATTCTGCACAAACGACAGGAGCATTGATGAGCGCCCCAACCTACAAGGTCTTGAACCCCGCCAACGGTGAAGTTGTTGAGGAATTCGACGCGGCCACCGATGAGCAAGTTGAGCAGGCACTTGCTGCCGCCCAGTCTGCCTATGAAGACTGGCAGAATGTTGACATCAACGAGCGCGCCAAGATTGTTTCAAAGGTTGGCGCACTGTTCGCCGAGCGTGCCGATGAGCTTGGCAAGATCATGACTATTGAAATGGGCAAGCCACTCTCTGAAGCAGTCGGCGAAGCTCAGTTCTGCCAAGAAATCTTTGAATATTTCGCCACTCAAGGCCCAACTTTGGCAGCGAATCAGGAGATCAAGTCATTCTCCGGTGGCAAGGCTGTAGTTCAAAAACTTCCAGTTGGTCCACTACTGGGCATCATGCCATGGAACTTCCCGCTGTACCAGGTAGCCCGCTTCGCGGCTCCTAACCTGATGCTAGGTAACACCATCATCCTCAAGCACGCTGAGTCCTGCCCTCGCTCGGCCCTGGCCATCCAGGAAATCATGGATGAAGCCGGCGTTCTTGCAGGCGTGTACAACAACGTCTTCGCAACCCATGATCAGATTTCCACCATCATTGCTGACTCCCGTATTCAGGGTGTCTCCCTAACCGGTTCCGAACGAGCTGGCGCCATCATTGGCGAGCAGGCCGGACGTAACTTGAAGAAGGCAGTACTGGAACTGGGCGGTTCGGACCCATTCGTGGTTCTGGATTCGGACAACGTGTCAGAAATCGTTGATACCGCGTGGGGCTACCGCATTGATAACACTGGTCAGGCCTGCAACTCGAATAAGCGCATGATTGTCATGGACGATATCTATGATGAGTTTGTTTCTGAACTAACCAAGCGCGCAAAAGGCCTGAAGCCGGGTGACCCACTTGAGGAGGCTGAAGGAACCTTCGCGCCGCTGTCCTCCCGTAAGGCAGCTGAGTCGTTGCACGAGCAGGTCCAGGATGCTGTTTCCAAGGGCGCAACCTTGCACGCAGGTGGTGTCCTGCACGATGGCCCTTCGGCGTACTACTCCCCTGCAGTGCTCACCGGAATCACCAAGGACATGCGCGCCTACTACGAAGAGCTCTTCGGTCCAGTGGCTGTGGTCTACAAGGTCAGCAGCGACGAAGAAGCAGCAGAACTGGCCAACGACACCATCTACGGCCTAGGCGGCTCGGTCCACTCCACCGACGTAGAGCGTGCCACCAAGGTGGCTCAGAAACTACAGTCCGGCATGGCCAACGTGAACGTTGCCAGCGCCGAGGGCGCAGAAATGCCATTCGGCGGCGTGAAGCGCTCCGGCTTTGGCCGCGAACTAGGCCCGCTGGGTATGGATGAGTTTGTGAACAAACGCCTGTTCTACATCGGCGAGTAGCCGCTTCGAGCATCAAAGCTAAATCGCTAAAGGCCAAAGGGTGAACCAGTTAGAGGGTTCACCCTTTGGCGTCTGCATGGTCATCAAACTGTGGTCGAAGCTTGCTTCGATTCAACCTCTTCGTCTTCGACCGATTCGTCAAAAGGCTCGGGCGATCTTTTAAACGGAGAAATAGCCTTTCAACGAGACGCGAGCCAAGTCCTAATCGTTATCCACGTGGCGATAGAGACAAGCACGGCATCAGCTGATGCCATGATGCCCGAGAAGAAAGGTAGCCTCATGACGATTGCGATTCCAATGGGCATGCCTAGAATCAGCACCAACGCAATGCGTCGGCTGATCTTGTTGAATAACATGGACGGGAATGCAATCTGGGCGACCACTGTCACGTAAGTTATCAGTGAGACGACCCAAGAATCCATGGTTATCAGGTTGCTAAGCCAAGGAAAAATTCCATAGGCCTCCGAACTCACGGGGTAGTACATGGCCGTCCCGTTTTGACAAAGGTTGCCCTGGACCTTGTATAGTCCGGCTTCTAAATACACTTGGCATAGCTGCGCAACAACGAGACATAGAACCACGTTATGAAGAACCGTGACTACTTCGAATTCGCGCTTCTTCTTACCACTGCGCTTTCGCAACCAGGAGTCGACGGACCAGCTTCTTGAGAGATCGGCAAAGATCATATAGATCAGCATGATCCTGATGAAGTAGTTTCCTCCATCAGAGACTGGCGTATTTTGAGCATTGATCGCTGTATAAAAAATGAAAAACAGCGGAGTGACGATTCGAGTCTGCCATCCAGCTACGAATAGGATCGACAGCAGTATTGCCCCCACGTACCAAACGGCAAATAGCCCACCCCACCGATGGTTGGGAGCCAGCATCAAGGATTGCGCGAAGGACGATCCACCAGGAAGCATTCCGCGAATCGGGTGATCGCGACTGTGGTCTTGTGCGTTTAGTAGTCGCAGGCCTGACTAACGCGCAAATATCGCGTATGGCTCACATTTCTGAAGGATCGGTCAAGCTTCATCTGACCCGTGTCATGGACGGGCTCAACGTTCCCAACCGAGTCCAGTTAGCCGTCATCGCAGCTGAATCCGGGCTCGTAACTTCGGCGGATCCGAAACTTAGCTAATAAACAGTCCGCAATTGGCTAGCGGGAACCCACATCTGATCGCCATCACGGTCGATCTGACGCCATGCCCCCTGACGGGCAACAATAACCACCGCGGTGTCAGCAGGAAGAATGCGCACCAGTGAGTAATGGTCGCCAGGACCTCGACGTGCGTTGAGTCGAATGGTGGTCAATGCACGCTGATTAGGTACAGCAATCAGTCCCCCACGTGCAGGGCGGGCAGGGATCTCTTGCAGATACATGCTCGGTACCCAGCCCATCAGCTTGCCTGCCTGGACCTGGGACCACAGTCCCTGCTGGAGTATTGAACGAACTTTACTGCCCTGGTCGATGACCTTCAGTACCGGGTATCCGGTGCCGCTGCCCTTACGGAGGTTCAAGGTCGCGGTGGTGACGTGGGTTGCTTCAATCAGTGAGTAACGAGAAAGTACAGGTTCAGAGTAATCATCGTCGTCTTCATCCTCAGCGACTACAGGCTTATCAAAGACAGTAGGAATTGGCTCAAGATAAATATTAGGTAACCAACCGTAAATTCCGTTAACAAAGACATGGGCCCAAGAGCCAATGACTTCAATCAAGGCCAGCTCGGTCAGCTCAGCGAGATTACTTTGCACAACGTAATGCCGTCCGGCACCCTTGCGCAGTTTCAGCGAGGCAGTCGTCCGATGGGTTAACGTTACTGACGACGTCAAAGCCGACTTATTCGGTAAGCCCACTGGGTTCACAACCACCTCAAATAAAAACTTAGGGAAGCAACCGTTGGTTGCTTCCCTAAGTTTATTCCATTTTTAGAAGATGCGTGCTTCTTAGACGATTAGTCGTCCGATGAACGCGAGCCGAGCTCAGCGTCCAGACGCAATAGACCACTGCCATCGTTACCGATGAGCTTCACGCGATCCAGAATTTCAGAGACAGTGGCCTCTTCTTCAATCTGCTCGTCGATGAACCAGTGCAACAGCGGAAGGGAATCAATATCCCCTTCGGTCTGAGCCAAACGGTACAACTCACGAATTGCTTCGGAGACCTTCTGCTCATGAGCCAGCGAAGCTGCAAAAGCATCAGCGACACTCTTGATATTCAGTTCTGGTGCTGGCTGCTCACCAATCTTTGGGTGTGCCGAGCGGTCGGTCATGTGGGTAATGAACTTTTCAGCGTGAACGACTTCTTCGCCAGCCTGGGCGCGGAACCATCCAGCAATACCTGGAAGGCTCTTGACGTCCATTTCAACTGCCAGCTGACGATAGACCGTGGCTGCGGTGAGTTCGAGGGTTACCTGAGTGCTGAAGGCTTCTGCCAGTTTTCCTGTAAGTTCCATGTCTTTAGACTAGGATGTTTTTCCCGTCTTGTCACCGAAGTTTGTGCTCACTTAGTCAAACCCGAATTAGGGAATCATCCCACGTTGCGAGCAAGTTATTGTAGCCGACACTAAGAAAGGTTAGGTAAACCGAACTGGTCAGAACTACCTGCTCAACCCAGCTCTGCGCAATGCCTCTGCCATGGCAGTATTCCCCGAGGAAGCTGGTCGAGAGTCTTGCCCACCCGGCTTTCGGTTGTGTTGCCCGCCGCGTTGCTGAGCGTTGCGTGGAGAACGCGAAGTGTTGGAGGTACTACCCCGCTCGCGCTGGCCACCGCCCTTGGTTGGATCTGTTGCACCGGGTAGTTCATCATCCAGGCGCAAGGTCAACGAAATGCGCTTGCGCGCGGTATCGACTTCCAACACCTTGACCTTAACGATTTGTCCCGAGCTCACCACCTCGCGAGGATCCGAGATGAATTTGTTGCTCATCGCTGAGACGTGGATGAGGCCGTCTTGATGGACACCCAAATCAACGAAGGCACCAAAGGCAGCCACATTGGATACCGTGCCTTCAAGAATCATGCCCGGTTTGACGTCGCTGATGGTCTCGACGCCTTCCTTCAGCGCGGCTGTCACAAATTCACCACGTGGGTCGCGGGCCGGGCGGCGAAGTTCAGAGATTACGTCTCGAATAGTTGGTTCGCCGAATTGTTCGGTAACAAAGTCCTGAACCTTTAGCTCTTCTAGACGGCGGCCTTGCGCTTCGGCGCTGTTCTGCAATTTCTTGGCCAAGTCATATGCTTCGGGGTGCACCGATGAAGCATCCAATTTCTCTTTACCGCCGGTAATGCGCAGGAAGCCCGCGCACTGTTCATAGGCCTTGGCACCAAGCCGTGGAACTTTGAGTAGATCCTTGCGAGTAGCGAAAGGACCATTGGCATTTCGATGATCAACAATGTTCCGGCTGAGCAATGGGCCAACGCCGGCCACACGGGCAAGCAACGCGGGGGACGCAGTATTAACGTCAACACCGACAGCGTTCACACAGTCTTCAACCACGGCATCCAACGCGCGGTCCAGCTTCGAAGCGGTGACATCGTGCTGGTACTGTCCTACACCAATTGATTTCGGATCAATCTTCACCAGCTCTGCTAGTGGATCTTGAAGTCGGCGGGCAATAGACACCGCACCACGCAGTGATACGTCCATATCTGGTAGTTCTTGGCTGGCTAGTTCTGAAGCGGAGTACACCGACGCGCCTGCCTCGGAAACGATAACCTTGCTCATCGTCTTTTCACCTACCGCCTTGATCACTTCCGCGGCCAAGCGATCGGTCTCTCGACCAGCAGTTCCGTTACCCACCGCAATCAATGTTGTTTCATGCTTCTTGGCCAGCTGAACCAGGGTGGCCAAGGCTTCGTTCCACTTCTTCGCAGGAGCGTGGGGATAGATAGTGGCGGTTTCAACGGACTTACCGGTGAGGTCTACAACGGCAACTTTCACACCAGTACGAAGCCCTGGGTCTAGGCCCAGCACGGCCTTGTTTCCCGCCGGAGCCGCCAGCAATACGTCACGCAGGTTGGCAGCGAAGATCTTCACTGACTCATCTTCAGCGGCGTCGAAAAGTCGTGAACGAAGATCTGATTCAAAGCGGGTGAGCAGTCGGGCCTTCCATGCCAATCTTACGGTCTGAGAAATCCATGAGGCGGCGGCAGCACCGGAAGGAACGTTCAGCCCCAAAGAAGCGCTGATGGCGTTCTCATAGCTTTGGCGGGCCTGGGCTAGTGCCTCCTCATCGCGAGGATCAGCTTCGGCTAGTTGCAGGTTCAACACACCTTCGCGCTCACCGCGTAGCAGTGCCAGTACTCGGTGTGAGGGCAATCGATCCAAGTTTGCGACATAGTCCAGGTAGTCCGAGTACTTACCTTGGCCCTCGGTGCTGGCCGTCGATGAGACGCTGGCAGAGATCTTGCCGCTCTTCCACAGACGCTCGCGCAGCTCACCAGCCAGGGCAACGTCTTGAGAAACACGTTCAGTAACGATGGAGCGGGCACCGGAAAGTACGTCGGCTTCAGTGCCGAATCCGGCTTCGGTGTTCAAGTACTCTGTTGCAGCCGACTGTGGGTCAGTGGAGGGAGAAGACAGCAACAGATCTGCCAGAGGCTCCAAGCCTGCTTCGCGAGCAATCTGTGCCTTGGTCCGGCGCTTGGACTTGAATGGAAGGTAGATGTCTTCCAACTCAGCCTTGGTAGTAGCCGTGGCAATAGCGTCAACTAGGTCATTGGTAAGCTTGCCGGCCTCGGCAATGGCATCACGAACGACCACACGACGCTCTTCAAGTTCGCGCAGGTAACGTAGGCGTTCTTCAAGTAAACGTAGCTGGCTGTCACTGAGTGTTCCGGTAACTTCTTTTCGGTAACGAGCAATAAACGGAACAGTTGATCCCGAGTCCAGTAGTTCTACTGCCGCTTTGACTTGCCACGTGGCAACCGTGGATTCGGTGGATAGTTCCTTGGCCAGTTGAGCGATAATTCGCTGTTGCACGGCCGGGTCATTTGCGTTGTTCTTCTGCTCGCTACTCACCGATCCATTGTGTCTTAACGGCCTGTGAGTTCAGATGATCGACTCGGCCAGCATACAGCTGAAATTCATTATCGATGACTAAGATTTACTTCTATGGGGAAAGTGAAAGTCCGTAAGATGGCAGCATTGTTTGCCATGACATCAGTAGTCATATTCAGTGCCGGTTGTTCCGTTGTTGAAGACACCGCATCGCGTGCAACAGATCAACTCACTGATGCGGCTAGTAAAGAACTTGTACGTCAGGCCTGTGCGCCCGTTCAGGACGGCAGCATTGACGCCGGTGAATTGAAAGTGCTCTCTTCAATCGTTGGTTCCGTTGAAGGTGGCGGATTACCCAATGAGATGGTCAACGTCCTCAATGAGCTTGCCGATTCCGGCGACAAAGCTCCAGCGGCACTGCAAGAACGTCTAAAAACTTCCTGCGATAACGCTACTGCGCAGAGCGAACAATAATTTTTGGCCCATGACCCTGTTTTAGACTTCTGTCATGGTTGAAATTCCTACCAGTGGCAAAGTACGGCTCGACGCGTGGTTGTGGTCCGTGCGCATCTACAAAACTCGTTCCGCTGCCACCACTGCGTGTCGTGCCGGTCATGTGCGCCTCAACGGCGAGCCTGTTAAGGCCTCACAAAATATCGTTGCTGGTGATCGCGTACGCGTGCGTAAAGACGGATTTGACCGAGACCTCGAAGTCACCGGCTTACTCTCGAAACGAGTATCTGCTCCGCTGGCAACCAAGTGCTACCTTGACCATTCTCCCCCGCGTGAGCGTTTGGTGATTCCGCAAGTACCGGTTCGTGAGCGCGGAGCCGGGCGTCCCACCAAGAAGGACCGCCGCGAGATGGATCGCTTGCGTGCTTCTTGGCAGGAACCCGAGTCAGACTAGGACAGTTCGATACCCGGGGCGTCAGTCTCAAATCTAAAGATCTGAGCATAGAACGCCAACGACGATTCCAATGCCCGCACAATATTCTCGGACTTCCTAAATCCGTGCTGTTCACCTTCAAAAAGGATGTAGGCATGGGCGATGCCTCGCTCGGCGAGCGCATCAGCCACCACTTGCGACTGGGCCGGCGGTACGACCTTGTCTTCGTCGCCTTGCAAGAGCAAAACCGGGCAAGAAATCTTTGACACGTGGTTAATTGGTGCACGTTTCTCATAAAGGTCCGCAGCTTCTGGGTAGGGACCAACCAGAGAGAACATGTATTGGGATTCAAAGTCATGAGTATCTTGCACTAGACCTACAAGGTCAGACACCCCGTAGCGGCTGATGCCTGCGGTGAAGACATCAGCGAAGGTCAGCGCGCACAGCACCGTCCAACCGCCGGCGCTTCCACCTTCAATGCCAATCCGTGCTGGGTCAGCGATTTTTTGTCCTACTAGTGCGTTGATTACTGCAACGGTATCTGCGACGTCAACAACGCCCCAGGACCCGCGCAACCGATTGCGGTATTCCCGCCCGTAACCGGTGGATCCTCCATAGTTCACATCAACCACACCAATGCCACGCGAGGTGTAGTAAGCCACCGTTGCACTCAGTGTTGGATTAGCTTGGCTCGTTGGCCCACCGTGCACAAAAGTCACAAATGGGGGTAGTTCACCTTCAACGCCGGTGAGATCAGCTTGGGCTGGACGGTAGAGCAGTGCATGCACAGACTGACCGGCCAAGTTTTTGCATTCGAATTCTTCAACGTCCGGCAGCATGGCTGGATCCGGTAGGTCACCAATCGCACGGGTGATTTCGCTGTGCTCGAGGGTTTCCAGATTGATGAGCGTGATCTGTTCGCCCTCTGTCATCGACGACGTTCCTGCCAAGAGCCAACTATCTTTGAGCGCCAATGGGCGGATGCCGGTGAACGGTAATTCGATGGCATCCAGCCCGCCTGTGGCTGAGTGCACTCGTGCCAGGCTCTTGGTCCCGGTTCCGTAGGAGCACAGCAACGTGTGTGGATTTTCCACCACATACCAGCGGGTGCCAACCTGCCAGAGCGGGCCGGCGAATTCGGCGGGACGGTCCACGAGTCGTGTAGTTCGCGAAGACTCGTCTTGATAGACGTAAGGATTCCACCAACCGCTGGCATCAGAGATAAAAGCAATACGGTCGTCATCCAGCCATTCTGGTTGCATCACCGATTCTTCTTCACCGCCGGCGATGACACGGCTAGCAAGAATTCCCTCATCAGTCAGCTGTGCCAAGTGCAAACGAGTGGAATCCCAAGGCATGTTGGGGTGTTCCCAACTGATCCACGAAAGTTTCTGACCATTGGGGCTCAGTCGCGGTGCTGCGACAAAGCGCGCTGGCGCACTAAGTACGCGAATCTTAGACAAGTCACTGGCAGCGCTGCCGTTTAAAGGAATGGCCACAATATGACGTACGGGTTCAGCACGTAAATCTTCCATGATGGCCACGACCGTATTTTCGGGGCCTCGGGTAAATTCAGCAAAGCGTAGTTTAGGGTCGCCGTCCACCAAGCTCTGGGGCGTTAGCACCGTGGGTTCACTCTGCCCGAGGGTCAGTGAATAAACTCGTTGGTCGCTGAAGTTCGCGAAGATGATTCGTGCTGGTTCCTCTTCAATGAGTATCCAGCTTGCTCCACCATATTCGTGAACGCGTGAACGAACGTTGAAGGGGGCGTCAATCAGTTCTTTGCTGTTTTCACCGTTGCGGTCATACTCAACCAGAGTGATTCGGCCACCTTCTGCGGGACGGCCTTCTTGGACAATAATCCGCTCGCCGTTGAAGCAGGCCCCTCCCAAGGGTTTGGTCCCCGCGGCGACGTCATGTGCTGTGATTGAAGAAGGCCAGGATCCGAAAGGCAAGTTCATAGGCATATTCTTGATCCTAGCGATCTTTGGGATACAGAACGACCCTTAAGAAGAATCATTCAGAAGAGCTTGGAAAATCTATGAGTAAATTTGCTGTATTTCTTCGTGGCGTGAATGTCGGTGGAGTGAAGGTGCTGATGAAAGACCTCAAGCAGTTACTGCAGGAGGCCGGGTTCACCGAGGTAAAGACGCTACTGGCCAGTGGCAATGTGGTTCTCGAATCCTCGGAATCTGATCCACAGCTCATTCAGGCACGGTGCGATGAACTGCTTTCGAAGCACTACCAACGCAGTATTCCCACGCTGGTTTTTGATGCCCAACAGATCAAAGAGCTGGCAGGTCCCTTCGCCCTGCCAATTCCTGAACCGGTCAAGGAGCATCACGGCTACCTCACGCTCTGTCAGAGCACCACGGATGCCAAGGAACTCGGTGAGGCAATTGATGCCTTGGAAAGCTCCCAAGATTTTCTGATCCTTGGTCGTGCGCTACTTTGGGTCGCGGCTAAGGGAACCAGCACCACCGATCCATTGGCCAAGCTGATTCAAACGCAAGCTAAGCAAAGAACCCTGACGACTCGTAACCACAACACTCTGGTGAAAATTGCCAAAATTATTGGCTGATGGGTGCAACAGGCAATAATTGGGCATTGACCACACTTCACTGACCCTGCAAAGGCTCTGGAATGTACATTCTGATTGAACTCGTCGGCATCTTCTTCTTCGCCGTAGCCGGCTCGCTCATGGCTGCCCGGCGCGGTTTTGATCTGCTGGGTTCGGTGTTCCTCGGTGGTGTTTGCGGCCTGGGTGGTGGTGTAGTCAGGGATTTGATTCTGAATGAATCCCCCGCGACCTTCCAGCACCCGATCTACTTTGTGCCACCGGTGTTGGCGGCCTTGTGCGTCTATGCGTTCACTCCGGCCGTAAGAAAACTTCATCGTCTGGTTCAGCTCTTTGATGCAGCAGGCCTCGGACTGTTCTGTATGACCGGTACCCTCAAAGCCTTGGAGCACCAGTTCAACCCGGTCACTGCGATTCTGCTGGGCGTGATCACCAGTGTGGGTGGCGGTCTATTGCGTGACGTTATTTCTAACGTCACCCCGGATTTGTTCAACCCTCGCGATATCTACGCGCTGGCAGCCATGGTTGGTTCAACGTTAACTGTCTTAGCGTGGCATTTGGGTGTGATGAATTCTTTGGTGGGCTTTGGCATTGGCGCCTTGGCCTTTGCTATCCGTGTCGCTTCACTGCGTTTTGGTTGGTCGGTGCCTTTGGCAGCGGGCCACTGGCACCGATCCACCCCCACCTCGCCGGGTCACGACGGACCGCAGCGTCACTTCTAGGTTTTACCCTCAGCTCAGTCGATGCGTTCGAGCTTGCCCATCTCTTCGTTACCCGGAGCATCATCTTCAATGGTGCGTGAAGGGTTGATGATCACCGCGCCAATCAGCATCACGACCACGCAAACGGCGATCATCGAGAACGCCGCGCCCCATGAATCGGTGGCCTTCTGCACCACACCAAAAAGCATCGGTACGACTGCGGCACCGGCATAGCCAAGACCCTGAGCGAAGCCGGAAAGTACGCCAGAGCCGTAAGTGGTCCGCGAGCGTAGGTTCATCATCAACAACGCCACCGCGAAGGTGCCCTGCCCCAGTCCTGCTGCGCAGATCCACAGTGCGGTGTTGTGAGTTGGCGAAAAGAAAATGCCTAGGTGCCCGGTGATCCAACAGACGGTAAAGATCAGTACCGCAATGATTGGATTTTTCAACCTCGGTACCCACAGCGGAACTAATAGGCTCATAGGTAGACCAAGAATGGCAAAGAGTGCCAGCATGTTGCCCGCAGTCATCTCATCAAGTCCGCGATCTTGCAGATACGGCGGCAGCCAGGTGAAGTACACGTAAGTCTGGGCAGAGTTACCAGCCAAGAAGATTGCCAGTCCCCAGGCAACTTTGGACTTCCACGGGTTGATCTTGGCCACTGGGTGAGCCACCGAGTTGGCCCCAACAGCAGGTTCTGAACGGTTAATACCTCGGTCAGCGAAGAGCTGAACCATCCATGGGATAAGCACTATTCCCGAGAGCGCGGCCCATGAACCGATGGACACTTTCCAGTTGCTCATGTTGGCCAACGGAACTGAGAACTGAGGTGCCAACCAGGTACCCACGGCAATCATGGTCACGTACCCACTGGTGACAATGCCAATGCGTTCCGGGAAATATTTCTTAACCAATGGCGGTAAAACTACGTTGCCCATTCCGTAACCGGCCAACGCCACCACAGACAAGGCAAGGAAAGAGTAGACCTCGGGCATGAACACGCGCGCCAGCTGACCTGCTACCGCGAACACCAAGGCAATGATCAGGGTTTTTTCCAGCCCAAAGAGTCTGATCAATCTCGGAGTTAGCAACCCAAAGACAGCAAAAACGATGGGGGCGAGCATTGCCAGCAGACCCGTAGTTAGCTCGGTAAACTCAATATCCGTTTTGATTCTGGCCAGCAATGGCGGCACCGAAACGACAGCTGCTCGCAGGGACAAGGCGAGCATGAGGATGCCAGCAAGTGCCCCGATTCGTCCGCGTAATGGTGTGGAGGTACTGTCTTTCGCCATTGAAGTCTTCCTGATTAGCTTTGGTTGAGATTCCCCAACTTTTTGATCGATGAGACTAACTCTAGTAACCGATCCAGCTCACCATCAAAATTACGCTGATACCAATCGCCCGGAAGAGAGAGTGAAGCGTAGAGACCTTCACCGGTCAGTATGACCAAATGGGCGAGATCTCGATTTCCAATTTCATCTAGAACACAGTTAAACCATCGTTCGCTGGTGCTTTCTAGCGCCTCCAAGGCAGGCTTGACTCCAGCCTGAGCCAAACGGTGCAGTGCCACCAGGTGGCGGTCCAGCTCTGTGTCCACTTCTGCGCTGGTGCGAATGAAGTAGGACGAGGCGCCCTCATCAGCAGTGCTCATGAGTTCAAGGTCGTGAGCAATGTGCACTTCAGCAGCTTCAATAAGCGCCTCAGCCAAGGCTTCTTTGGAGGCGAAGTGGTACAGCAATCCACCCTTAGATACGCCAGCGCGGGCCGCAGTGGCGTCCAACGTCGCCGCGCGTTCACCTTCTTCACATAAGAGTGAAATGTAGGCATCGAGTACTTTGCCGCGGGCAGCTGGTGGGCGGGCCATAACTCTCCGTTTCCTTGGATTGGTGATCTATTTCAACCTTATCTTCAATGGTAACTCTACCGTCTGGACGGTATAGTTACGAAGGGGAAACAACCCTCCATCCAGTTCTAACCATCAAAGGTGAAAGAAATGAGCTCGAACATCTCCGAACGCGCTTCCACGCTGAGCAAGTCGCGTCGTTGGGCGGCGTTGGCTGTTCTAATTTTCCCGGTACTACTAATTTCTGTAGACAACACTGTGCTCTCTTTTGCGGTCCCCGCCATGACTGAAGCCCTATCCCCTACCGGCAATCAGCTGTTGTGGATTATCGATATCTACGCCCTGATCCTGGCTGGTCTTTTGGTTCCGATGGGTTCTTTGGGAGATCGCATTGGACGCCGCAAGCTGTTGCTTATTGGCGCCAGCGGTTTTGCCGTGGTCTCGGCGGTGGCCGCCTTCGCCACCGATGCCAGTCAGCTCATCGCCGCTCGTGCCTTACTTGGTATTTTCGGCGCCATGCTAATGCCGGCAACTCTCTCCCTGATCCGCACGATCTTTCCGGACGCGGTAGAACGCCGCACGGCTATTGCGGTCTGGGCAGCGGCCTTCTCCGGCGGCGCGGTCCTCGGACCGATCGTTGGCGGGCTGCTGCTTGAGCACTTCTGGTGGGGTTCGGTGTTCTTGATGGCGGTTCCGATGCTGCTTCCACTGCTCATCGGTGGGCTAATCCTGGTTCCTGAATCCAAGGATCCCAATCCTGGACGAGTTGACCCGATCTCTATCGTGCTCATTATCTTCACGCTGTTGCCATTTACTTACGCGATCAAAACCTTCGCCACCGCGCCTTGGTTCATTTCCGTGGCGGCAGTAGCCGTAGCGATCATCAGTGGAGTGAGCTTTGTACGCCGCCAGCTGGCCTCGACCTCTCCGATGCTGGAGATGCAACTGTTCAAAAATCCAGCCTTCTCCGGCGCCCTGATGGTTAACCTCATCGGCGTGTTCTCGCTAGTTGGTTTCATCTACTTCGTCTCCCAACACCTGCAGTTAATCACCGGCCTGAGCCCCATCCAGGCAGGCCTATGGATGACTCCGGGTCTGGTGCTAACCATGCTCTTCGGGCTGGCTGCCGTTGCGCTCTCGCGCCGTTTCGGTTCCCCGAACATCATGGCTTTGGGCTTGATCTTCTCGGCGGTTGCCTACTTGCTGGTTCTAATGGCGGGGACCAACGCTAGTGCGCTCATGCTGATGATCGCTTTTGCGATCTTGGGCATGGGCATCGGTATGACCGAGACGCTTTCTAATGACATGACTTTGGCCGCCGTGCCACCATCCAAGGCCGGGGCCGCCTCGGCAATTTCGGAGACCGCATATGAAGTTGGTTCCGTGATGGGCGTGGCAGTTTTGGGCACCATTTTGAACTCGGCTTATTCCGCTCAGCTTTTGGTTCCCGGCTCCCTAGGTCAGGACCAAGCACAACTGGCACGCGAGACCTTGGGTGGGGCGCATCAGGTGGCTGCAGGCTTGAATGCCACCGATGCTCAGGCGTTGCTCGCCTCAGCGGCTCAGGCCTTCGATCATGGCGTATTACTTACTTCGACAATTGCCGCCGCACTCTCTTTGGTAGCCGCAGTGCTCGTATTTCGCGTCATCAAGCCGGTATTTAAGTAAACTTGGCGCACCACTTGCCCAAATTTTTGATTAATTGGTTCAAAGTTATTCAATTGTCGACGGCAAGCACGTAGGCTAGGCAGTGTAGTTCCAAAGTAATTCGCGAAGTACCCGTTAGAAGTATGTGAATGTCGAACCACCTCGGTTGACGCGAGCCCCCTTCTAGACGTGCAGTGAATGACTTGGCTGCTTCGCAAGTTCCATTCTTCCTTTGCGGAAGATGACTCTTGCGTAGATTACAACCAAGATCGCCAATAGAACCGGCGAGAAACGTCTGAAAGGACCAAAGAGAAATATGGCAACCGGAATCGTAAAGTGGTTCAACGCTGAAAAGGGCTTCGGCTTCATCGCACCAGACAGCGGAGATCCAGATGTCTTCGCACACTTCAGCGCCATCCAGACCCAGGGTTTCCGTACCCTGGACGAAGGCCAGAAGGTCGAGTTCGAAGTTGTTGAGGGTCCAAAGGGTCTGCAGGCTGCAGATATCCGCGCTCTCTAAAGAAGGTCTTTGGCGCTAACGCCTGACTTTTCTAAGACGGTCACCGGCATTGCCGGTGACCGTCTTTTTGTAATGAGCGTTGCAGATCACGGAATACATCAGTCCACCGACCGGTTGTACTAGAGGTGAAGCTATCTATTTTGGATCTTGCCCCGGTCGCTCCCGGGCAAACAATCGCCGACTCCTTTAAATCCTCCGTCCGTCTGGCCCAGACCGCAGAACGCCATGGTTATGAGCGTGTGTGGTACGCCGAACACCACAACATGTCGACCATTGCCTCTAGCGCGACATCGCTGCTGATCAGCCACGTCGCCCACCACACCGACAAAATTCGTTTGGGCTCGGGCGGAGTCATGCTACCCAATCACTCCCCACTAGTGATCGCCGAGCAGTTCGGTACCCTAGCCACGATCTACGGCGACCGCATCGACCTTGGCCTGGGCCGAGCTCCGGGCACCGACATGACCACCTTGCGCGCGCTGCGCCGTGACCCATCGTCGGCAGATTCTTTCCCACATGACGTGCTGGAGCTGCAGGCTTACCTTGCCGGTGAGTCGCGTGTGCCAACGGTCTCTGCCACTCCGGGCGCCGGGACGAATGTACCGCTGTACATTCTGGGTTCATCATTATTCGGCGCGAAGCTCGCCGCCCAGCTGGGACTTCCGTATTCCTTCGCCTCGCACTTCGCCCCGGCAGCTTTACATGAGGCCATCCGCGTTTACCGCGATGAGTTCCAGCCTTCAGAACAGTTGGCGCAGCCTTATGTGATCGCCGGTGTGGGTGTCGCTGCGGCAGAAACCGCGCAGAAGGCACATGAGTTACTGAACGTAGCCAAACGTCACCGCGTGGCCAGCTTCTTGGGCCGAAATGCTAAAAAGGAATTCACCGAGGCAGAGATCGACATGCTCATGGATACCCCACAGGCAGAACAGATCCTAGACATGATGCGCTATACAGCGGTGGGTACCGGAGAGCAGGTTGCGGACTACCTGCAGCACTTTGCGACCACGTCGCAGGCCGATGAACTGATCACCATTCACTACCCGAACGAAGAACGTGAACGTTTGGAATCTGTGATGATCACCGCCAAGGCCACCGAACTGCTGGCTACCAAGTAGTCTTCGCAAACAGTACATACAGTTTCGCCCTCGTGCTCATTGAGCTCGAGGGCGAAGTTTTATGCTTTGCTACGGTCGGTGGCCATGGACCATAGGCCCAGGGCTGCAGCCAGGACCGAGCAACAAATAGCAAAGACCAGAATGCTGATTTCCTGTCCAAAGACCCCAACAGCCCAGCCCAGGGCAATTACCGGTACAGCACTGCCGAGGTAGGTAACGAGGTAAATCGTGGAGACCGTTTGGGCATGCTGAGCATCATTGACCGAGTCCACGGCCTTAGCGAAGGCAGTTCGGAAGCTCATGCCCTGCCCCAGACCGACCAGCCCTAGAGCTAGAAGAGCGAGAATCAGCTGGTGGTGTTCGGCGGCAATCGCTAAAAGGACGGTGGACACTGCCATCAGCCCCAGACCGACGGGCAGAAGTTTTGCCCCTCCCCTAACCACTACCTGCGATAAGGCCGAGATACCCAAGGGCAATCCGGCAATGAGGCCGATGACCCATCGTGATTCCAGGCCGAACACCTGGGCGAAGTAGCCCGGTGCCAAGGAGAGCACGAAGCCGAAGATCGCGAAGCTCAGGAAGCCAACCAGTGCGGCTAACCAGAATTGTGAACGCGCGGTACTTGGAATCCCTAGGCGCCGTGGGGCCAGTGCCTTTCCACGCTGTCCGCGTTCGGCCATGGCGATCGCCGGACGAGCCTGCAATGTACCCAGCGGAATCAGGATCAATAACAACAACACCGCTTGGATCATAAAGACGGTAATTCGTCCGCCCGGAAGATTGGCTAACAATCCACCAAGTACCGGACCAAAGGCGACCCCGCCAGAAGAAGCTAGGAGCGTGAAGCGCGAGGCCCATTCGGGCTTGGAAGGTAGCAATTCTCGCAATGCTGCGGCGCTAGCGCCAGTTGCTAGGGCGACACCGGTTCCTTGCAGACCGCGCCCAAGGCACAGTTCCACCAGATTGGAGGCCGAGGCAAAAACGAGTGTACCCATCAGCGAAACCAGCACTGCGATGACCAAGGCCGCACGACGTCCGATGTGATCGGACCAGTGCCCCACGGTGGAGAGGAACAGCATCAGCGAGCAAACATAGCTGGCGAAGGCAATGGTGGTTCCCATCGCACCCAAATGTAGTTCGGCTTGAAGCGCTGGGTACAAAGGGGTGGCAAGGTTGGCGCCCACGAGCAGCAGGAAGCTCACCGATACCGTGATGACCAGACGAGTGGTCAATCCCGGGTTCCAGGAAAGCGTCCGATTGGTCATGGGCTGCATGCGCAGTTCACTGATGACAGACACGTTCACTCCCGGTATCAAATAGGTCAGGCCTTGGGATTCAGAAACAGTCCCGAAAGAGTTTTAACCGGTGGGGCTACTCGCTTCCCCACCGGTGAGTTGAGCGTTCTGCTTGAGTTTGTCTACTGCAACAGATCGTTCACTCACTAATATCCCCGGTTTCGAAGCAGGTAGAAGTCTTTCTTGCTAGAATTTGAGCAGTTTGGTCAAAATAATGGTCTTCGACAACCCCTGGAGTGAGCATATGGTGCGATTAGACGACGTGGACCTCAAGGTACTGCTGGCACTGATTAAGGATCCTCGCATCCAAATTTCCGAGCTTGCCGATGAAGTGGGGATCGCTCGCAATACCGCTCAGTCGCGGTTGCGCAGGCTGCAACGTTCCGAAATTCTTCGTGACGGTGGCCGTGATATTGATCTAGGAAAACTCGGCTACGATGTTCTGGCCTTTGTCACCTTGGAAGTAAGTCACCGTGACCTTGACTCGGTAATCACCGCATTGCGTCAAATCCCTAATGTTCTAGAGATCCATGAGACCTCCGGACGCGGAGACGTTTGGGCTCGGCTCATTGCCACCGACACACATCAGCTGCAGTCTGCCCTGCGCCAGATCTTGCGCATCAAGGGTGTCACCCGCTCGGAGACCACTTTTGCGTTGCACACTCATCTGGCCTACCGCGCCTCTCCTTTGTTGGAACACTACACCGAACACAACCACTAAAAAACTAATTTTTTTCAAGTCTTTAGTTTCGCCAATCACCGTCCTAGGCTGGTGCTACGAGAAGTCACGAGGCGTATCCCCGGCTTCCACCAGCGGATCCCTCGTAATTACGAAGGAGTGCGAGATGACCAGAGATTTTGAACCCACAGAATTCGGCACCGAGTTCGGCAATGACATCTATGAACCAGATGACGGGCGCGATTCTCAGGCTTATGAAGGTTCCAGCGACATGCCCGAAACCATGCGCAATCATGATCCGCTTGCCCAGCGTCAATATCTCTACGATGACGACCTTGAAACCGAAGATGATCTGGATAATGAGTTCACCAGCGATGGTTCAGAGGATGACGATGAAGATTCCTATGATCCTGAGGATGATGACTAACGCCGCGGCTAAGCAAAACTTGGGCTAAAGGCCATAGACTTTAGAAGTGATTAATCCAGTTCATCTGCGCACACTGCTTGAAGTCGTCGCGCATCGTTCCTTTGCCACGGCCGCAACTCGCCTGGGCTACACGGCCAGTGCTGTATCCCAGCAGATGACAGCCCTAGAGCGCAGCACCGGGACCACCCTGTTTGTTCGAGGTGCACGCTCGATCACTCCAACTCCCGGCGCCATGCGCATGGTGCGCCACGCCAAACGCGTACTCACCGACCTTGACGCGTTGATGGCCGATGTCGCTACCATCTCTACCGAGTCCACGGACCTCGAGGAAATCAAGCTTGGCATCTTCCCCTCGTTGGCCACCTACGCCTTACCTCAAATCCTCAAAGCACCCGATTGGGCCTCGTTGGGAATCAATTTGCGTTTGTGGATCGGCGAACCACAACAGACCGTCGCGGGACTAGGGTCCGGCGGAGATCTAGACTTGGCGCTGATTTTCCAGGTGGGCCCCGGTGGACTTTCTTGGCCTGCATCTCTTGAGCGCACGTGGTTGGGTGATGATCAATTCCGTGTTGTCATCCCCGCGTCCTGGCCGATCGCCGAAGACTCGCAACTCACCGTTGACCAGTTGGCTGAATGGCCGTGGATCTTCCACCATCCTGGGACCTCGGACGCGACACTGATCTCGCGATTGTTCTCCTCCTACAATATTCATCCGCAGGTGGCGGCCTACTGCGACGACTTCAACGCATCGCTCAGCCTGGTCTCCTCGGGTCTAGGTGCTGCACTGGTTCCTGACCTAGCCATGGCTAATGCTCCTGAAGGCATCCGTATTGTTGATGCTCCAGAGATTCGTTTGGCACGTTCCATCTTTGCGCTCAAGCCGGAGAACTCTAAAAAACCAAAGGTGGCTCTGGTCTTGGACCGGCTCACCCAGATCCTGGCACAGTAAAAAATAAGAGCACTAGGCCTGGTACCTGTCTTCCCGTGCGAGCAGTACCGATGAATATTCAAGAGAGTCTGAGGATGACCAGCGTTCAGAACCCCGTCAATAGCGTGCCGACTGTCATTTCCACGGTGTATGGGGCCATCGGACATGTCGAGCTCAACCGCCCGGAAAAACTCAACGCGCTCACCTTAGAGATGCTTACCGAGTTGGATCGTGTGCTCAAAGTCTGGGCCGAAGATTCCTCAATCCAGTTAGTTCTCCTAACCGGTCGCGGCGAGCGAGGCTTCTGTGCAGGCGGGGACATTGCGGACTTCCATCAAGCAATCACAACCGGCAAACATCAGGACTTCATCAATCTACTGTCCAGCGAATTTGATCTCGACTATCTGATCTCTACCTACCCCAAACCACTGATTACTCTGGCACATGGGATCACCATGGGTGGTGGTGTGGGGTTGGCCAGCCACGCTCCAGTTCGACTGGTCACCGCCAGTGCCAAAATGGGAATGCCCGAAGCCAAGATTGGTTACACCCCGGATGTGGGCGGAAGTCATCTACTGGCCAATGCTCCTGGCTATCTGGGCGAATACTTTGCGATGAGTGCCGCCTCGTTCTGTGGAGCAGACGCCGTCTTCATGGGATTTGCTGATGTGGTGGTCACCGACGCCTTTGCCGAAAACATCTTGGATGAACTTGATGAGCTGCTGGGCCTGAGCCCCGCAGAAATCATCTCCGCTATCGAAGTTCTGCACGGCGCACCAGAGTCCTTCGCCCTCCAGCAAACCCAGGGCTGGGTTGATCATGCTTTCAGCGCCCAAACCCCACAAGAAGTGATCGAACGCCTTGAGCAGATGGTGCATCCGGCAGCAGGTCAGGCCGCACAATTACTAGCCGCTAACTCGCCATCGAGCATCTGTGCTGCGTTCTATTCGGTCCGCGAGGCACGCGCTGAACAAGACCTTCGCTCCGCCCTAAACCGTGAACTGCGCTTGGCCAGCTTTTTGATGCACCAACCAGATCTGGCAGAAGGAATCCGCGCCCAGGTCATAGACAAGGACCGCAACCCGCACTGGTCACCAGCGCTTTTGGCCGACGTCTTCCAGGATGAATTACGGTCCCTAGTCCGCGAATGACATATTTAGCTATCTGCTCCAGGTCTGCCCTCGGGACGGGTCACATCCGAATGCACCGGACGAACCTTCGCTGAATCCCTGGGCTCGATACGTGGTGCACTGACCGCGTCCTGTGGCTCGCGCACCACTGGTGGTTCGATGCCCACACCCATCGGTTCTTCAAAGTGCAAGGGTGCGTGCTCCCCGAAGTGATCGGCATCTGCTTCCTCCCAGTCCTCTTTCCACGAACCCGGGGCATCTTCAAGCAGTTCTCCGGGACGCAGCCAGTGGAACAATGATGCGTAGGACCTGGTTGATTGCAGGTTGACTCGGCGACGAAGCATTCGCGTGTTCAGCTGCTTGGGGCTGCTTAGCCCCATGGACGCCATGATCTGCGCAGCTTCGGTGACCGTCAGACGGTGATAGTTGTAGACGCGGTGCCCTTTGTCTTCCACGTCCAAGGCACGCATCAACCGCTTGTTCTGTGTGGCCACACCGACCGGGCAGTGATTGGTATGGCACTGTTGCGCCTGAATACATCCGGTAGCCATCATCATGGAACGTGCCGAGAAGGTGAAGTCAGCGCCTTGAATCAGACGCTTGATGATATCTGATCCATTGGCAATTTTTCCTGCAGCTGCCACACGGATTTCTTCGCGCAGTCCTGCACCCACCAAAGTATTGTGCACCAGCATCAGCCCTTCGGTCAGCGGTGCACCTACGTGATCTTCGTACTCCAGTGGTGCAGCACCGGTGCCACCTTCGGCGCCATCCACGGTAATGAAGTCCACCAAAATTCCGGTGTCCAGCATGCCCTTGCATAGGGCCATGATGTCGGTTCGGGAGCCGACACAGAACTTCACACCAATAGGCTTGCCGCCGCTAAGCTCACGCAGTTGAGCAACAAAGTGCATGAGCTCGCGTGGGGTGGAGAACTCGGCATGGCTGGCCGGTGAAATGCAGTCCTGACCCATGGGAACATCGCGGGCCTCAGCAATTTCAGCGGTGACCTTGGCTGCCGGCAGCACGCCTCCAAGCCCGGGCTTAGCTCCTTGGGAGAGCTTGATGGTGATGCCTTTGACCTTCTCGTGGCTGGCTTTTTTGGCGAAGGTTTCTGGGTTGAACCGACCTTCGGATGTACGACAACCGAAGTATCCCGAACCGATTTCCCAGAACAGGTCGGCCCCGTATTCCAGGTGGTACTTGGTCAGCCCACCTTCCCCGGTTTCATGAACGAACTCACCCATGGCAGCACCCTTGTTCATGGCCAATACTGCGTTAGCCGACAAAGCCCCGAAGCTCATCGATGAGATATTCATCAGAGAAATCTCGTACGGCTGGGTGCATTGGCTTGAGCCTACGGTGACCCGGAACTGGTTGGTGGGCGGTGCCACCGGAGCAGCCGAATGCAACAGATACTCGTGTCCCAGCTCGTTGACATTGCGTTCGGTGCCGAAGGCTTTGTGGCTATCGGCTCCCTTAGCGCGAGCGTAGATCAATGAACGGGTATCACGGTCAAAGGGTTTGCCGTCGGTGTTGCGCTCAATGAAGTACTGCTGAATTTCTGGGCGGATGAATTCAAACAAATAGCGTGCATGCCCCACGATCGGAAAGTTGCGAAGAATCGCATGCTTTTTCTGCAGCAGGTCTCGTATTCCGAGCAGAACAAGAAGCCCGGTCAGGGCCACTAAGATCCACCAGACCCAACCACCTGAGGTACTAGCCAGGATTGCGGTGACCACAAATCCTGTAGCGAGGACACCTAAGAACAGGAGAACCACTATTCGCATCATGGTGCCGAGCCTAGTAGCTATGTGCGCGCTTGTCAGGCACCTAGGCCGGAAGGATTCGGTCCATCTCTCGGATTGCCATCAGGGAGAACATCGATTTCTGATCTTTCAAGAGCTGCTCGGCGCTACCGGTCTCGGCCACGGCTCCATCGTCCAAGACCAGAATCTGATCCGCGTGACTCACCGTTGCCAAACGGTGGCTTATCATGATGACGCTCATGCCCAACTGACGTCGACGCTCAATGGCTTGCAACACCAGATGTTCGCTAGCCGAATCCAACGCGCTGGTGGACTCATCAAGGATCAGAACTTTTGGATCGCGAATCAGTGCGCGAGCCAATGCTAGGCGTTGACGTTGTCCGCCAGAGAGCCTAGAGGAGCGGTCACCCAGGCGCGTGTCTAGTCCGGATTTTTGCTGGCTAAGCCAAGCATCAAGACCCAGCTCGCCCAGCACTTGTTCTAGTTGTTCATCACTGAATTCGCTCTGTCCCAATTGGAGATTTTCACGCAGTGTTCCGCGAACCATCACTGCTTCTTGAGTAACTAACATGACCTTGGTGCGCAATTGGCTCAGGCTGGCTTCGGTGATATTTACACCGCCGAAGGTGATTTTCCCGTCGTAGTTCAGTGAGCGTACCAGGGCCGCTGCGATCGAGGATTTTCCGGATCCGCTTTCTCCAACCATCGCCAGCATGCCGCCGGGAGCAATTTCAAAGTTCACGGCTTCAAGCACTTGCTGTTCACCGTAGCTAATAGCCAGATTGTTGGCCTGCAGGATTCCAGTTTCCGGTAGCGCGACTGGCATGGCAGGATCTACCACCACAGGTTTTAGGGTGGCGGTGGCATGAAGTCTGCGAGCGCTGGCTAGCGAATCTTGAAGCCCCAGCACAAAACCGTCAACGGTACGCACTGCCTCGTAAGAAGGAACCGCGACGCACCCCAAGATGATCAGTGCGCCAAGTTGGTTTTGCCCTCCAAGGACAAGGAACAGGGCCAGCATGCTGCCCCAGATACTTAGCTGAGTTAGGGTCGCTCGAACCGCGGTGATGGTGCCGGTGCGTACCGTAGCGTTGCCCGCTGTGCTGGTGCTTTCGCGTAGTTTTTTCATCGCTTCGTTTCCACCACGGAAGCTGTGCAGGACTTCAATCCCCCACATGGCCTGATTCATCAGCTGATTTTGAGCTGACCTTTCCGAAGCAGTAATTGCGGCGTTAACCTTCAGCTTGCGTACCGAGATGGCTGGAATGATCAGGCCTATCAGTACATAGCCGCCCAGCAGGATCAGCGCGGGAAGCGCTCCGAAATACATCCAGGTTCCCCACGTCGCCACGGCGCTGACTACAATGGCCGCCACCGCTGGAGGAAGAGTGTGGGCAAAAAAGACTTCCACTTTGTCGATATCGCTGGTGGCTCTGGCTAGTAACCGTCCAGAGTTTTTTGTTGCTGCGTTGAAGGGAGCTTGACGTTCAAAAGCTGCATACATTTCTTGGCGCAGGCGAGCCAATGAAAGGAAAGCTACCCGGTGCCCCACGTACTGTTCGAGGTAGCGTAAGACACCTTTAACCAAGCTCAGCACAATAATGCCTGAAACCAGCCACCACCAGTTCAGGGAGCTAAGGAACTGAAGACTATTCAAGTTCAATGCCTTGCTCAATCCCACACCTGCCATCAGGTAAATTCCGATGGAGCTCAAGCGCGTCAGGCAGGAAAATATGCTGGCCAAGGCCAACGGAGCAATAAGGTCCTTGGTGGTTGAGATGAGCCACAAGACTGTCGAGAGGGTTCGCTTCTTTTCTCGGCTCATGCTTCCTTCTCCCCCAAGGCCCGCAGACCACTTGACTGCAACTGGGCAGTGCGTTCATCCAGCACGCTCAACGCTTTGTTCAAGTAACCCTCCTGTTTAACCAGTTGTTCACGTGGGCCAAACTGTATGACTCTGCCATGATCCATGACCACCACGTAGTCATAGTCCTGAAGCAAACCGAGGCGGTGCGTGACCGTAATGATGGTGGTTGAAGCGCCAAGCTCGCGAAGGATCTTTCGGATCTCCGCTTCACTGTGAACATCTAATGCACTGGTGGGTTCATCAAGCAGTAGCACCGGGCGCTGGGCCAGCAAAGCCCGGGCCAGGGCGAGTCGTTGGGCTTGGCCACCTGAAAGACGAGCTCCACCTTCGCCCAGTGGTTGGTCAAGTCCCAGCGGTTGGGCCGCCAGCCAGGAAGCTAAACGAACTTGGCTCAGGGCAGCAAGTAGTTGTTCATCGGTAGCTTGCGGAGCGCCTATGCGCAGGTTTTCTCCAACGCTCACGCCGAAAAGTGTCGCCTGTTGTTCTACAACCGCGGTGTTGGCCTTCAAAGTAGCCGGTCCCATCGCTTGACGACCGTCGTGGATCAGACCGGCAGAGGATTCTAGTTGTCCTTGCAAGACTCGAATCAACGTGCTCTTGCCACTTCCCGATGGCCCCACGATGGCGGTGCGTGAGCCGGCAGGGAACTGAAGATTGATTTCGTTCAGTGCAAGATCAGCGTTGTTGTACGTGGCGCATACGTTTTGGATGAACAGTCCGTTATCTTTCAGATTAACCGTCAGAGGGTTAGCCATGGAGGGATGCATCGGAATCTCTTGGATCTCGGCCAGTTGTTTCTCGGCTGCTCGTCCGGTCATTCCAATGTAGAAGAAACTACCGACGTAGTTCACCGGGGCAAGCATCAGATAGCTGAGGATAATCAGCGCAAAACCCGCTCCGGGGCTGAGGGCCTCAGAGCTAGTACGCCACCAGGCCAACCCCGCAGAGCTGGCCAAGAGCAGTACCGCGAAGCTGGAATCAATGACCAAGAGTATGAGCTGGTTTCGCGCCAAGAGTTTCATGACCTGCTGGCGTACCCGCTCGGTGGCAGCATTGATGGTTTTGCCCATCCAGATACTGCCCGAATTTAGCTTGAGCATATTCAGCGAGCGCAGGGCGTCGAGGAAAGTTGCCGACAAGATACCTTGGGCGCGACGGTATTCTCCGCTGGATCCGCCAAACCGCTTCTGGAATCCCAATACAATCGCCGGCACCAGCCCGGTGGGGATCAGCAGCAAAATCGCGCTGAGCGGGTCAATGAATAAGGCAATGAAGATCAGGATTAATACCGGTGTGGCCGCAGCTGCGCTGGCAGGCCCTAGGAAGGTGGAACGGTACTTCACCGAGCGGTCCACCGACTCCATGGCCGCATGCACCAGTTCGCCCTCGCCGGTTTTGCGCACAGCCAGTGGACCGATGGAAAGGTAATGTTTGAGCAGTATCGAGCGGTGGTAGGAGGTGAGCAGTTGGCTGTCGTGAGAGATCACCACTGGAACGAGGAATGTTGACAGGGCCAGCGCGAGTAACTCGCCGCCTACTCCGATATACCACTGCGTATCTAGCGCTTCGCCTCGATACAACAGGTCGAATCCTTGCCCGAGCAAGATGACCAATCCGGCGGTGGCGGCGGCGGCAAAGATGCTCAGGGCCACGACTATCACTGTTGCTACCGAGAAATATCCAAAGAGCCTACGCACACCACTATCCTAGGCCAGATCGATTCGTGGTTCGCAGGTGCGATGTCACACATTGCCGGTGGGAGCGTGATTGAGAGAAACTTGAGTGCATGAGCACTTCGGAGCTACAACAGCGCCCCCATTCTGTCACCCTGCGTTTTCTTGCCGCCCCCACCGACGTTGATGTCACGGGGATGGTTCCTGCAGGCACCGTTCTAGAGTGGGTCGACAAGGCTGCTTACGCAGCAGCTGTTGGTTGGTCCACGAGTTATTGTGTCACCGCCTATGTAGGCAATATCCACTTCGCAGATCCTATTCACTCTGGTGACCTAGTTGAGGTCACGGCCTCGGTCGTTTACACCGGAACTAGCTCTATGCATATTCAGACGGAGGTTTCTTTCCGAGACCCTCGCGAATCGCGCCCCGTGGCTTCGAGCAATTGCTTGGTGATTTTTGTTGCTGTAGATGATTCAGGTAAGCCCGCTGCTGTGCCAAGTTTTACCCCGGGCACCCTGCGTGAAATCGAACTTCGCGATAACGCGCTGGCTCGTATTGATATTCGTGAGCAGATTGTTGCCTCGATGAAGGACCAGCGCTACACAGACTCCGGTACCGCCGAACGCGTCACCCTACGCTTCTTAGCAGCCCCTACCGATGTGAACTGGGGCGGCAAGGTACATGGTGGCATCGTGATGAAGTGGATTGATGAAGCAGCAGCGCTGTGTGCTTCACGCTATTGCCAAGAAGATACCGTTGCGGTGTTCTCCGGTGGTGTGCGTTTCTATCGACCACTGTTCATTGGACATCTGGTCGAGGTGGAAGCCCGATTGGTGTACACCGGCAGCAAGGGCATGCATATTGCTGTGCATGTGCGCTCCGGTGATCCAAAAACTAGAGAAATGAATCTGACAACTTATTGCCTGACGGTCATGGTTACCCGTGATGAGACTGGTACAGCTGTGCCGGTGAAGCCGTGGGTTCCGGTCAGCGAAGAAGATCAGCGCTTATGGGATCACGCTCGTGAGTTGGTGGCGATTCGCGCGAATGCTCCGGGTGGTTACACCCCGGTACATCTAGCAGGAACGAGCGCGTGATGAGTAACCGGAAACCATTAGTCAAAGTATGCGGGCTCTCCACCGCCAACGATGTTCAGGTAGCTATCGATCACGGCGCCGATGCATTGGGTTTTGTGCTGACTTCTAGCGCTCGAGAAATCACGCCAGAAGATGCGGCGCCATTGGTGCGCATGGTGCCCGAAGGTATCGAAACTGTGGCAGTCTTCCGTTCTGAAGATATCCCTACCGTCGTTGCGCGCTCTCGAGAAGCGGGCGTGGGCTGGGTTCAGCTTCATGGTCAACGGAGCAAGCTGGACGTGGCGGCTGCCCACGCCGCAGGTTTCAAAGTCATCCGTGCCGTGCGCCGAGATGCCATTGCTGAAGAATTCGCTGACTGGGGCGAAGAACTACTGCTCATTGATGCCTCCGTACCGGGAAGCGGAGAAAGTTGGGATTACGCTGCGGTACGCGAGCTGGCTACAGGCCGTCAATGGTTGGTGGCAGGCGGTCTCACCCCGATGAATGTTGCGGAAGCTATCAAGATTTCTGGTGCTACCGGAGCAGATGTTTCATCGGGAGTTGAGTCCTCGCGCGGCGTCAAAGACCCGGGATTGATTGCTCAGTTCCTCGACGCTGCGAAAGCCGTATGACTATTAACTCAGCCAGTTATGTGGTGCCGGTTTGCGTGAGCCCGGAAGCGCTCCTTGCTCACGCCACTGGTGCACCCATTCAGGGACCACTCGATCCTCGGGTACATCCAGTCCGACAGCGGCGAGGATCTCTTCGTTAGGGACTGCACCCTTTTTGGAGGTCATGCGCGTGGCAATATACCCGCGGGCATAAATTTCACCATCAACAACAATGCGCTGTTCAAAGTAGATGCACTTGTCATCCAGACCCAGCAGCTTAGTTTCCTGTGAGAATTTGGTGCCTAGGCGCACTGATTTGCGGAAGGTGATGGTTTCGGTCTGGACCACCGGCGTCCATTTGTTCTTACGCATAATGTCCCAAACGCCAGAGCGGAACATTAGATCAAAGCGACCAAGGTCAAAGATGGAGAAATACATACCGTTATTAATATGACCGGCAAAGTCGATGTCGGTCAGGGTAGCTCGCATTTTCACCGAGCTGGTATCAAACATGGTGAGTCTGGTGGCCTTTTTACTGTTTAGGAAGACCATGAGAATTCGAAAAATCATGTGCATACCATCACATTACCGTCCGGTAACTTTTCTGCCTAGTCCGCTGTGAATCGAAACAGCCTTCGCACAGTGAGCTTTACTAGACTTGTTCTAGTGAGCGTCGAAAAACCATTGATTCAATTGCCCGCCCGACTCGTTGGAGTTTGGCTCGCCTTGATTGTCGGCATTGCCGGATCTACCTTGCTGGCCACAGCACACTACGTCACCGGTGGAAGCCTGCTAATCATCCTTTCTTTGTGGGTCATTCGTGTACTGGCAATCTCAAGCTTCTGGCTGTTACCTGGGCGTACCGACACCAAGATCTTTGCCATGGCTTTGGCCTTACTTTCACTGATTTTGGATGTCGTGCTGAAACTACCGGTGATCGATACCGTTGAATATGGCGATTGGTTCTTGGTTTCGGCCCTGGATCTCACCGGTCAATACGCCGGTTATTTCACGGTGTGGGGCCTCTTGCTCCCCCTTCTTGCATTGACCGGCTGGTTCGTACTGCGGGCACGCAAACTCGTCGGCTGGCTTACCGGTCTGCTCAGCGCGCTCGCCCTGGGTTTTGCAGCTCAAGCTACCGTAACCTCGGACCAAGGATCGCTCACCGCATTTGTCATCGTGAGTATGGCTCGTTTTGTAGTTCCTGCCATCTTGGCCGCACTGGCCGACTTCTTGGTGACCAGGTATAAACGGCCCAAAATCTAAGTCACTTTAAAAAGGTACGGATCGTGTTCCCCAGCTAAGGGAACACGATCCGTAATTATTTGTCTGTATCTACTAGATCAAACCATCGCTGAGGTGGTTTGGCGTACCAAAACGGTGAGCCGTAATAGATACTGCTTGCTCGTGCAGGAAGGGCAGTAGCTCCACTCGGCCGGCACCCGTGACTGGGGAAGCATAGATAGCAACATCTGGCTTGCCGTCGGTGGCTTGGGCAACAGCCTTCACCGATCCACCGATCAGACGGATACGTGCCGCAGAATCCGGTCCGGTCTTAGCAGCCAGCTTGGCAGCGTAGGTGGCAAACTGATCTGCATCTTCGCGTACTACTGTGACCGAGTGTTCGGCCAACACTGCTCGAACCTGTGCTGAAAGCTCGCCAGCAAGGGACAGACGAACCCGTGAACCTGCAGCGACACCGGCAGCTGCAACTCGCAACGCCTCAGCCAGACCGTGGCTGCTGCTTTCTTGTTCAAAACGAACGGTAACTTCCACCGAGCAGTAACGGAAGACATTGCGTTCAGCCTGCAAACCCGAACGATCCTTGGCCTTATTGAACTCAGCATTCCACCAGTACTTGTCGCTGCCTAAGGCGGCAGTTAGCCACTGGGTCTGCGGCTCATCCAGCTGCGCTGCTGCTAGCAGACGCTCGTCAAAGCGCGAGAGGGCGGCAGTGTCATTGACCGGAGCATCATTCCAGCTGCCCATACCGATCAGGTAGTTTGGACCTCCGGCCTTGGTGCCTGCACCAATGGCCGACTTCTTCCAACCGCCAAATGGCTGACGCTGAACAATGGCACCGGTGATACCACGGTTTACATAAATGTTGCCGGCCTGGATGTTATCCATCCAGTACGCCATTTCGCCCCGATCCAGCGAGTGCAGACCTGAGGTCAGTCCGTAGTCCACCTCGTTGACCATTTGGACCGCTTCCTCCAAAGTTTCTGCGGTCATGACGCCCAGGATTGGGCCAAAGTATTCGGTCAGATGATATTCGCTGCCACGTTGCACGCCATAACGCACACCCGGCGAATACAGTTTGCCCGAGTCATCGAGCTGTTGTGGCTCAACTTCCCAACGTTCGCCCTTACCTAGGGTGGTCAATCCGCGCTTGAGCTTCTCGCCTGGCTCACCAATCAATGGGCCCATCTGCGATTCTGGGTTCCATGGGTAGCCGACCTTCAGTGATTTCACCGCATCGATCAGCTGGTTGTTGAAGCGACGCGATTCGGCCACCGAGCCAACCAGTACTACCAATGAAGCTGCCGAGCATTTCTGACCGGCGTGACCGAAGGCAGACTGCACGACGTCGCGAGCAGCCAGATCAAGGTCCGCATGCGGGGTGACAATAATGGCGTTTTTACCCGAGGTCTCGGCCAACAGTGGCAGATCCTTACGGAAAGAACGGAAGAGTTCGGCAGTTTCGTAACCGCCGGTGAGAATCAGACGGTCAACACGTTCATCGGATACCAACTGCTGTCCCAGCGAGCGGTCCCCCACAAAGACCAACTGCAGAACATCCTTAGGAACACCTGCATCCCATAGACACTGCACCATCACCGAACCCACGCGGGCAGCCTGGGTGGCTGGCTTGATGATCACTGCCGAGCCCGAGGCCAACGCCGAGAGCGTTGAGCCTGCCGGAATGGCCATTGGGAAGTTCCATGGCGGGGTGACCACGGTCAGCTTTGATGGTACGTACGTTGCGCCATCCACCTGATCAAGTTCGCGGCCCAACTGCGAGTAGTAGTGGGCGAAATCAATTGCTTCGGAAATTTCCACGTCGCCTTGGTCAATGGTCTTGCCGCACTCTGAACCTAGGACCTCAAGCAAGGTGGCGCGACGCTCTTCAAAGAGTTGACCGGCACGGTGCAAGATCTCGGCGCGCTGCGCCGAGCCCATAGCCTGCCAGTCGCTCGAAGCGTCTACGCCCATTGCGATGGCTTCATCCAATTCGCCCGCGGCATTGATGGTATTTGCCTTGACCAGATCCTTACCCAGCGGTGAATCCTGCATCTTGGACAGGATTTCGCGGCCCCAGTTTCGGTTCTGACTCAAGTCTGGGTCGGTATCTGGGGTGTTGAAGAAGTCGGTACTGCCATCGGCAAGACCAGCGACTCGTTCAGCCAGCGTTGGATCGTCACTGGTGCGGTCCTGCACGCGGTGCGGGGCAGGGACCTGATCGGTCATGGCTTCCAGGGATGCGAGGAAACGATTCTTTTCACGTTCAAAGAGCTGCTCATTTTTGGAGAGTTCAAAGACCGCGGACATGAAGTTTTCCTGGCTTGCGCCTTCTTCAAGGCGACGAATCAGGTAGGCGATGGCCACGTCGAATTCTTGTGGATGCACTACCGGAGTGTAGAGCAGCAGCGAACCGACTTCCTTGCGGACCGCTTCGGCCTGACCGGTGGCCATGCCCAGCAGCATCTCGAATTCGATGCCGTCGGCGACATTGCGGGACTTGGCCAGAAGCCAGGCCAAGGCAACATCAAAGAGGTTGTGTCCGGCAACGCCGATGCGCACGTTCTTTACATGCTCCGGGCGTAGTGCGTATTCCAGTACGGACTTATAGCTGGTGTCCGAATCCTGCTTGCTATGCCAGGTAGCCAGCGGCCAGTTGTGGATGTCAGCTTCCATGGTTTCCATAGGCAAATTTGCGCCCTTAACCACTCGCACCTTGATCGGCGCACCGCCTTGCGCAACACGAGCTGCAGAGAATTCCTGCAGCTCGATCATCGCAGCCAGCGCATCGGGTAGGTAAGCCTGCAGCACGATCCCGGCAGCCAGATCCTTAAACTCTGGCTTGGACAGGATCTTGGTGAAGACCGCAATGGTCAGCTCCAAGTCCTTGTACTCTTCCATGTCCAGGTTGATGAACTTCTTCTTAGGATGATTTACCGCATGGGCGTAGAGCGGGCTGAGCTTTTCAACGATGTGCTCCACTGCCTCATCAAAGGCCCAGTGATTATGCGGGGCCACGGTGGAAGAAACCTTGATGGACACGTAGTCAACGTCATCGCGCTCTAGCAGCGTGGTGGTTCCTTCTAAACGGCGGGCGGCTTCGCCTTCGCCCAGGATTGCTTCTCCCAGCAGGTTCACGTTCAGGTTTACACCTTCACGCTTGATCTTCTTGATTGCCCCGCCCAGTTTCGCCTCCGACGCATCAATGATCAGGTGGCCGACCATTTCGCGTAAGACCTTGCGGGCGATAGGGACAACTACCTGTGGCACTACCGGCGCCATAACGCCCCCTAAGCCCACAGCTTTGCGCATGTACCAAGGAAGGAAGCTCGGAACCTTGGGGGCCAGCTTTTTCAAGTTGGCTGCAGCCACACTCAAGTCCTCGGGACGGATGACGCCGTCAACAAATCCCACGGTGAAGTCCAATCCGTTGGGATCTTTGAGCACACCGGCCAAGCGGGCCGCCGCAGCATCAACCGGATAGTCGGATGCTTCGGTGAGCCAGCGGCGCACCAGCGCAATCACTTCATCGGCAAGTTCTGCCGGCGAGGTCAGCGGGTTGCCCTCAGCATCAAGCGCTGCAGGCACGGTGTGCTGGGTGGAGAGAGAAGACAATTAGTGGTCCCTTCGATGCAAAGTTATTCAGTCTGGGTTCGGCACCGAACGTTGATGTCGTTATGGCTTTTGTTGCGTTGATTTCCGCAGAAAAAGCTGTGTGCAAGTTCGAGTATGAACCTAAGTTGCGTTAAGCAAAAGTGAACAAATCCGAAGATATTTATTCGGGTTTGCTAATGTATCTTTACGCCTCAAATCTTCCCCAACCGAACGGCGGAAAAACCGTGCTTGAACTGCGACGTTTACGACTTCTCCGCGAACTGAGTATCCGCGGAACCATCGCCGAAGTGGCTGACTCCCTGAGCTATTCCCCCTCGTCGGTTTCACAGCAGCTGAGTCAATTGGAATCGGAAGTTGGAGTAGAACTGCTGCGCCGCACCGGACGCACCCTCAAACTCACCGCTCAGGCCCAACTACTGGTGACACACACCGAAACCCTGCTCGAAGCCATGGAGCACGCCGAGGCAGATCTGGCTGGCACCATGTCTACCGTGGCAGGCACAGTACGTCTGGCCGTCTTCCAAACTGCCATGCTCGCACTCATGCCACCGGTCTTGCGCGAAATGCGCGAAAAATTCCCTGACTTGCGGGTTGAAATGAGCCAGCAGGAACCCGCCGACGCACTGCAAGAAACCAGTAGCCGCAGCTTTGACCTCGTGGTTGCAGAGCAATATTCCGGGCACTCCGCCCCGCACTATTCAAACCTTGACCGCAGGGTTTTGACGCACGACCCGATCCGTTTGGCGCTTCCGGTCCTAGGCGCCCCGGGCAACGAAGCCTTTGACCAAGTCACAATCTTGGAGCATGCAGCCAGTCTGCCGTGGGTCGTTGAACCCGATGGCGCCGCCAGTCGACACTGGGCGTTACAAGCTTGCCGCCTGGCTGGATTTGAGCCCGATCTTCGCTACGAAACCGCCGACTTGCAGGCCCACGTGGAGCTGGTGCAAACCGGAAATGCCGTGGCCATGTTGCCGGATCTGGTGTTGCGTGCCAATCACAGCACCTTGCGCACAGTGGATTTACCCGGTGCTCCAGCCCGCACCATCTTCACCGCAATGAGACGCTCCTCTACCAAGTCACCGGGCATTCAAGCGGTGCGTCAGATGCTGCACGCGCAGCCCGGAATGAGTGATGCAAACGACTCTGTAATTTTGGCTACACCCCAAGACTTCGATACGGTCGATGAGGAAAAAGCATCATCAAGACAGAAATGACACTTGCGACAAAGCGAACAATTCGTGTCATAGTGGTGACTCGCACCACTTGAATCCGCGTTCCGGATTACGTCAACGATCCGGGACAGCAACGGTAATGAGGAACTATGTCCGACCAGACCTTCCAGATGATTGCGATCGCAATTTACATGGCCGCCATGCTTGGCATCGGCTATATTGCGTATCGCCGAACCAACAATATCGACGACTACATGCTGGCCGACCGTGGCCTAAAACCCTGGGTAGCCGCACTTTCTGCCGGCGCCTCCGACATGTCCGGATGGCTGCTCATGGGCCTTCCCGGAGCGATCTACCTCGGCGGATTGCACGAAGCCTGGATCGCCATCGGCCTTTTGATTGGCGCGTGGCTGAACTGGAAGTTTGTCGCTCCGCGACTTCGTTCCTACACCGCCATTTCCGATAACGCGATCACCATTCCGAGCTTCTTCGAGAAGCGATTGAAGGATAATGCGCACCTATTGCGCATCGGATCATCCCTGATCATCTTGGTGTTCTTCACCTTCTATGTCTCTTCAGGCATGGTGGCCGCCGGAAAGTTCTTCGATAGTTCCTTCGGCTGGCCGTACCTGACAGGTATGTTCTTTGTTGCGGTCATTACCCTGCTCTACACCCTCTTCGGCGGCTTCCTCGGAGCGTCCTTGACCGACATGGTGCAGGGCATCTTGATGTTCGCCGCGTTGATCGCAGTGCCGATTGTTGCGGTGATTCGCATGGGCGATATCCAGACCCTTGGCTCCCGCATCACTACGACTAACCCTGATGCCTTTAACCTGTTCTCATCCTTCAATGACAACAACTGGGCTTTGGCCGCCGTGGCGATCTTCTCCACCGCAGCATGGGGTTTTGGTTACTTTGGCCAGCCACACATCATCGTTCGTTTCATGGCGTTGCGCTCCCCAGGTGAAGCCAAGGCTGCCCGCGGTATCGGCATGAGCTGGATGTTCTTGACCACCTTGGGTGCGGTACTGACCGCGCTGATTGGCATCGTCTACTTCGCGAAGTCACCGCTGGATAAGTCTTCCAGCGAGTCGGTCTTCTTGCTGCTCAGCCAGATCTTCTTCCACCCGTTGATTGCCGGATTGGTGCTGGCCGCCGTGCTGGCAGCGATCATGTCCACCATGTCTTCACAGTTGATCGTTTGTTCCTCGGCTTTGGTAGAGGACCTGTACAACATCACCGGCCGCAAGGCTTCACCAAAAGCCTTGGTCAACCTTGGCCGTGGCGGAGTTCTGCTGATCGCCGTCATCGCAGCGCTGCTGGCATTGAACCCGAACTCCTCAATCTTGGAACTCGTGTCCTTCGCATGGGCTGGCTTCGGCGCAGCCTTCGGTCCAATCGTCTTGCTGGCACTGTACTGGCGCAAGCTGACCGCGGTAGGCGGATTCGCCGGCATGGTATCCGGCGCAGTGGTGGTCTTCATCTGGGGCAACATCGACGCGTTGTCTTCTGCGATGTATGAAATCGTTCCAGGTTTTGCTGTCGCACTGGTGGTCGCCTGGTTGGTCTCTCGGGCCACCTACCGTCCGAACCCAACCATCGATGCGGAATTCTCCGAGATGGAAAAGGAAGTTGGAGCCAAGGTTACTGCCTAGCATTACTTCCGCGAGCTCCCCTGTCCACAGTTAGTGGCAGGGGAGTTTTTCATGCCCTTATCCGGGGAAAACTAGCCCAGATTTTTCATCTAGGTTCTGACGCCCACCATGATCCGATGCACAGGACCACTGGTGGACGTATCAGCACCCTGCCCACGACAAAAAGCGCCTGAACCACCAGCGCAGGGTGCCAAGCTCCACCTACCTGGACTGAAATGATCTTTCAAAAACAAAGAACCAAGACGACGGCCATGACCAGGTCAGGTAGCCAGTTCACCATGCCGCCACAGCTGGAACAGCAAACCAATATTCTGGTGAAGCTGAAATAGTAGCTGCACTTCCTGTGCACTTTCATGGATCAGTAGCCGGCGCTGCCGGCCACCAGAAACGATTTTCCCCGCCATGAAAAACAGCCGGTACCGCCACCGCTTCACATCCCAACAACCTGCCTCATGCCCGCCAGGCAGCGCAGCAAGTTGCAGCCACGACACCAAATTCAGTGCGAACATCGCCAAGTCCGCCCAGGCCTGGTTCGCGGCAAAAGACCAATACGGCAGCTTGCCCAACCCCGTATTCTTCAACGTCTTGATCCTGTTTTCACACCGACCCCGCGCACGATGCCTCGCGTCAAGAAACGCCACGTTGAACCGCGGACTGTTGGTCAAGAACGCCGTCACTCGGTTCCCATCCTTATCGAACAAGTTCGCCCTGGCACCAGGATGCATCGGCTCAGCACGCAAATGAATCCGAGTCCCAGACGGGTAGTCCTTGAGCTCCATGACCTTGCTCGCGTCAATCACCCACGCGTTAGGGTCTGCTGAAGGTTTGGTTGACACCAAGGCTCATGCTGCCAGAGCGACAGACTCGATCATTCTAGCCTCGAACTGGATCGGGGTCATTTTACCCAACCCTCGTTGTTTGCGCTTGCGGTGATACTTCCCCTCCAGCCACCCAATAACGGCCAAGCGAAGTTGTTGGCGGGAGGACCACCATCGGCGGTCCAGGACGTTCTTCTGAAGCAAGCTGAAGAACGACTCCATGGCGGCATTGTCACCGGCTGCCCCGACCCGGCCCATCGAACCGACCAGCCCATGACGTTCTAACGCCTGGGTGAATTTCCTGGACCGGAATTGGCTACCGCGGTCGCTGTGGACCTTGACCCCGCGCGGGTACCCACGATGGGCCACAGCCATTTCCACGGCGTTGACCGCCAGCTGGGCCTTCATCCTTGAGTCCATCGAATACCCCACGATCCGGTTACTGAACACGTCCTTGATCGCACACAAGTACAGTTTTCCCTCGCTCGTAGGGTGCTCGGTATTATCGGTCAGCCACAACTGGTTAGGCTGATCAGCGGTGAACTTCCGCCGCACCAAATCGTCATGCACCGCAGGGCCCGCCGGGACGTGCTTGCGTTTGCGCTTGCTGATCACAGAACGGATCCCCCTGGCGGCACAACCGCCACACCCGGCGCTCTGAGACCTGGTATCCGGCGTCTTCCAGATCATCCGCAAGGACTCGGTAACCACCTTCGGGATCCTCCTCGTCAAGCTCGTGCACCTTGGCCATCAACTCCCGCTCTTCGACTTCTCGAGCGGAGACGGGGTTCTTCAGCCACTTGTAGTACGCCTGGGTACTGAATCCCAAGACCTAAGCACGTCACCGCCACAGGAATGCGCTTCCTGCCTGATCTGGCGGCCAATTCTCGGACGAGCGGGCCCATTATTTTGGGGAGCGAATATGCGGCTGCGAAAGATAGGCTGCGGCCTTGCGCACCACTTCGTTCTCCAATTCGAGCTCCCTGATGCGTTTGAGAGCTTGGGACATTTCTTTGCGTTCGTCAGCGTCGGAGGACGGGTTCATTCCGTGGGATTGGAAACGGGCGTCGCGGACCCAAGTTTCCAGTGCGGTCTTTGAGACACCTAGGTCCGCAGCGACTTGCTTCTGGGACATCCCCGACTCCACGAGAGCGACGGCGTCCTTCTTGAACTCGTAAGTGAAGATTCTTGGCATGGTGATTGTTTCCTTCGGTTGGGCATAACCATAGCTGGGTTATGCGGTCGAAGTGTCAACCAAACCTTCAGCAGACCCAAATGATCCACACTGACCTTGGCTTTCGGCAGGTTCTCCCGCACTGCTTTCCGGAACTCTGAAGACATATCAATCGCCACGTACGCCACCCGTTGACCCAATAACGTGGCCGCTTCTTCAACCAGTTCTTCACTGCTGCACCGCGACGGCCGTCCACAATATCTAAGATCTTTCCGGTGCTCAGATCGGTGAACACGATAGACCACGGCTCAATCCTCACCACTTTGCCACCCCTGCCACGTGCGTACCGGACTTTGCGGAACCGGTGCTCATCAATGCCTAACCGGCTTACGAGCATCCGGTCCACCTCCCCGACCAGTTCACCGACAATGTTGAGCCGGGCCATGACCGTAGGCCATGAAACATCGTGCACTGCCGCGACACGAGAAACAGCGCGTAGTTCACTGCTCATCTCACTGACAAGTTGTTCAGTGAGCCGGGTGGTGATCCTGCCCCGGAAAGGCAACTGCTCGGTGGATTGCACGAAGGAACGGCGCGAGCATGCTACTTCTTTGCAGGCCAGGCGTCGCTTGCGAACCATTACTTGCAGGCCATCACCGCCAGCTGGCAGGTCCTTGACCCGGTGGACCGGCCTAGCCTGGATCCTGGTAGTCAGCACGCCACAGGAAAGGCAGGCAGCTTCGGTAGATATGGGCTCGACAAGTACTTGTCGCCCGGAAGATTCATGGGTGGCATCGATGACTCGGTAGTCGTTGAGGTTCAGCAGAATCGACGCAGCGTCGATTAGCCCGGTATCCTTGAACACGGCTCGTAGTTCCTTGCAGATGAATTTGTTTTAGTCGACATCCATCTTCGCAGAGGGGCTGCGAGCCTTACTTATTTTGGGGTCATCACGCTAAAACTTGAAGAGCCCATTAATGCTATGGGATGGCAGTGCCAACCAACAATGTTGCGAAAGATTCAGGCGCGCAAGCAATGGACCGAATTCCTGCCTGGATAATTTCAGCAAATAACCTCGGTTAGTTCTGCGTATCTTGCCAAGATACACGCAAGAATGATCCTATTTCTCCAGAAGAATACTAGGAAACTTTGAGTAAAAAATGACCACAAATCACAACGGTCTGCCGATTTATCGGATATCATCGAAAGGCACGTATCTTCTGGTCGACACTCGTGAAAGTGAATGGATGAAACTCGTCAAATCAATGGTGCCAGTCGCTGCCATTGTTTCCTTAGCCGCGGGGCTATTCGGCGCATCACCTGCCCAAGCAGCGGTAAAGTTACCAGCTGGATGCACCACCCAATATTCTCCTCGGAATAATTCCGAGGTTTTCTCTTTGGAGTGCAAGACGCTGGCTAAATCGGCAACATTCGCTCAATATGAGAATCTGCAATCACTCATCATAGGGCCAAAGAATAGTGGCGAAAAGTCGAAGGTTGCGATCACCAGCATTCCCAAACTCCCGGCAGGCCTAACTTACTTGTCGATTAACGCGCCTAAAGTTCAAAGCTATGCCCCCGTGGGACAAATCAAGAACCTCACGGTGCTCAACCTCGGTAACGGCAGTAGCGGATTGAGTATGAGCACTCTGGCGAAAGCGTCGCCAAAGCTGACCTACTTGGCCATCATGAATGCCGCCCCGATTGACTACTCACCGTTAGGCAAACTCAAGCAGCTGCAATCTGTGTATGTTTCAGGTGATCTACCTTCTCAGAAAACTGTCGAAAACCAATGGACGAAGGCTAAATATCCGGTAGCACTCAACGGTAGTTTAGTGCTGCCCGTCAATAATGATCAAGTCGATGAACGCGGACGAAAGATTGGCAAGGAATACTCCTACGATGCACAGTCAAGGAAGCTTCGGTGGAATGGTTGCTGGAAGGGGCGAGACTACGTTAAGTTCGCTCCGAAGAATCCCGCAACCAAAGAGCAGCCGCAACTAAAGTCCGCTGGCATCTACTTCAACGGCCCGATCGAGGTTAGCTGCCTCTCCGAGTGGGCCAAGGATTCAAAGGCGAAGCTTCAAATAATGGGCAAGCCACAGATCGGAAAGACCGTCACCGCAAAGCTTTCCCATTCCAAGGACTACATCGACACATACCAGTGGACCCGCAGCGGCAAGCCGATTAGGGGTGCCACTAACGCGTCATACAAACTCGTCAAGGCCGATCTAGGTAAGCAGATCTCAGTTACTGCTACAGACAAGATTGACACATTTGGTTTCACTGGTGGGTCATTCCCCAAAACTGTGCCGTATTCCGTAACCAAAGTTGCGACGAAGAAAGCTCTTTACGGATTCACCACAAAGAAACCAACCACTTCTGGTCAAGCCAAAGTGGGCAAGAAACTCACGGCAAAGACTGCAAAGTGGGGAGGTTCCCCTACCAGATATGCGTACCAGTGGCTAAGGAACGGTAAGAACATCGGGGGCGCAACTAAGAGCTCTTACAAACTAGTCCAGGCCGATCGCAATAAAAAAATATCTGTGAGGATGACTGGTTCCAAGAAAAACTACCAGAACGCGTCGGCAACATCCGGAACGGTGACTGTGCGCTAGCGGTGATTCGACGCTACGTTTCCTGACCTAGCGGGAGTAACTATCTACGAGTCGGTAGCAACATCAAGACTCTTACTGTGGGTTTCTGTTGCGTCACGTCGATATCTCCGGGAACTGAGCCGGTCAAGTTTTTGAGACACAAACTATGATTTTTTCTTATTAAACTCAGGCCGCATTAGCCACAGAATTCTGCTCCCAATCCCAGTCCAGAAGCATCCGAGGACTCAATCCACCATTAGCGGTGTGCGGACACTTTCGGTTATACCAAACCTCAATGAAGTCCATCACCGCGGTCCGAGCCGCAATCCGACTCGTAAAAGCACGGTGGTTGAGCTGGAATGATGTGGTGATAAATCTCGTACTTAATCGTCGAGAACGCTGACTCCGCCATCGCATTATCCCGACGTTAACCGTACGACCCACGAGCATCGCTTTGATCACTGATTTCATGACCGTTTTTTGACCGCACTGCTTGAATAAAAGCATTCTTGGCCGCTTCCCTTGGATATTCTTACCACGTCAAAGTTCGAACAAGCTCGCTATCACACTCTCACCAAAGGAAACACCATGTGGAACACTCTGCACGAGAAAACGGTCGTGTCCATCGCAGCCTTGGCGCTGGTAGCTGTCGGCCTTGGCGGCTGCTCTAGCGCGACCAATGCCGAGACCACCAGTGCCAGCCCCTCAAAGACAGTCTCCGCACCTGCGGAAACTTCGCCCTCACCGTCTCAAAGCGCCACCTCGACTAAGTCGATGACGCGTTATGACTACGCCAAGCACGACATGAAATTTCTTGTCCTGCGTTCATCAGAGAGTTCCCCATACGGTGCCGATCCCGAATTCGCCAAGGTCACTTCCGAAGACGGCACCATAGCTTTCAGTGCCATGGACACACAGTCTGCATTCAAAGTTGGGATGAACACCTACCTGAAGCTTCGCACCGACCCCAAGTTCAGCAGGACAACCCGTACTCCTGAATCTGACGCCCAAGAGTTACAAAAATATAAGACCTTGAGCGACTTCCTACTAAAGGATGCCAAAAAATCAACGGATTCAGGCAAGCATTTCGACTTCGTCCCCTACCACATCATGTTGAGTGCATCGTTGTGGGAGAGCGAGGATAAAGACGTCAATGACCATGACACGTACCTAATTGATACCCAGCAGCGACAGACCATCGGTTTCGACGGGTTCGAGTTCGTTGCAGGCACCGATGAAGTATCCGGCCATGAGCTTCTAGAAATTATCTTCACTGAAGAGGACCAATACAAGCTGGCAGAAGAACACACTGGAAGTGTAACGAGTGTCATTCGCGTTGTCATGGCGAAGATAGACGGTGAATGGTTGGTTGACGGCTTGCATTGGAAAACCTGGACGATAAACGTCCAGGATAAGAACGGCAAGAAGGTCCTGAACATGGAAGATTTCCCGTACTAAGAGAATTCATGTATTCACACACCAGCTTCGCTATCCGTAGCACCAAGCCACGCATCCACGGCACCACGATCATCACCCTCGGTGATGGTCAGCTTATCCATCTCCGTGACCAAGGCTTGTAGACCGCAGCTCAGCGCACCGGCCTCGGCCTTGACGGCCTAGAGATCTTCCACGAAATCAGGTGGAAGCAGGATCGAAGCAAGGATCCTTGCGGTCGCAGCACTGAGGAGATCCTCGAATACCTGGACAGTTTCTACTAGTCGCTTTTCTGAATGACAATGCCGCCCCTAAATTTGGGGGCGGCATTGCTGTTGTACGCCCGGCATGGGCATCTACTTAAGGGAGAAACTACCTTGGAGGAGAAGGTGGTTTAACTCCTGACCAATTGCAACTGCGTCGCAGTGAGGTGGGGTGGGAAGGAAACCGGAGGCAAACCTCTGCATTGAGGAACGCGAATCACCAACAAGGCATGTTTGCCGGGGTAAGCGAGCAAGAGATGGTGAAGTCCGTTCCACTAGTTTTGTTCCAGCAACAAGCGGCAATTGTGTAAATGTGGCAGGCGCAGAGTGAAAGTAATTGTTCTTATCCGGGGAGGTCTATCCTAGTGCACCACCGGATTATCCAGTGGGGCGGTTCTGGTCGTGAGGTCAGTAACTGATGGGGCAGCAGTCAGCAGAGGTCATAATACCTGAGTAGGAATCGCGTTGGGTGAGGAGCCCGAACGTTTCCCCGAGACCCATTGTGGTTGATGCGGGAGGCAGGGAAGGGCTGAACGCTTGGAAATGAGTATCTGAAGCAGTGATACTCATGACAGCTCAACCCGACCTTCTCCTTGCCAGAGACTGCAGCACCATTCTTCACCGTAAACTTTACCTTCGCCACCGACGAAGCCTTGGAAGTAGCGCACAAAGTGCGGTTGCGTCCCTTACCAGTTGCAGTCATCACCACATTGAACTTTTTGCCACTGTCAGACAAACCCAAATTGCAATCGGTTTTAATGCGACAATGCAGACTATAAAGTTACCGGTTCAAGGGCATCAAAGGCTGCATCGATATCTTGGTCAACGATTTCCCAACCACCATCTTTATTCTGTGCAAGATCCAGATCGTAGGACCACTTTCCGGTTGCCTTAACAGTCGCGTCGATCTCATTGCTCCACAGCGGAAACTCAGAGGTTTGCGTGAAGTGCACATTGACGATTTTCCGTGATTTATCAACTTTGCTCGTCGCTTTTCCTTGCTTCAGAGAAAGTATGCACGCTTTAGAATTCTGTTCGGTACACTTCTCATAAGGCTTGTAGAAATCCGTTTCGTCCCAGAACATGATAAGCGGCACAGTCAAGTCTGCGAATTCCTCGTTTTCCAGGTCCTTACCTTTCCACGAAGCCACCGGTTTCAGCTCGTCAGCGGAGTAGTACTTACCAAGGAAATTTATCATTTCGTCTATCGAGGCTCCGTCCTTAACCCATTGCCCGCTGAGGTAGTACCCGTTCGTATGGGAAGCACGAGCGTACTTCATCGCGTGAGCAACTGCTTCCTCGGTAGCTTCGGCAGTGCCAAACTCAGGAGCGGTGCTAGCCTTGGGGGTCGCTGTGGCGCTAGTTTTCACTTCATCTGCCGGGCTCTTACCCGCAGGAGATCCTGTGGCCGCACAACCTGCCATAGCGATTGCGGTCGCAGCAATCAAAGCAAATGACGCCGCTTGGGGCCGGATAGAAAATGTCATTCTTTGGGGTTTCCTTATCAATTAGTTAATAGCTGACGTTGTATGCGATGAAGCAGGCTGGCATGTTGACCATCTCAGTACTCAAGAACCAGCGATCAGTTTAGCCACAAGGAGCCAGACCACGGCTGGTCCTGGGTTAGTTCCGGTCTACAGCGGACGGTTCCAGATCGATTCACTGGTCAAGGCCTTGCGCCTCAGCTAGATGGGTGGCAACGAGACGTGGGAACGCATGTGGCCCTAACTTCGCGCCATTACCCGTTTCTCCGGTTTTCCTTTCGAAGTCACGTAGTGATCGACGATACGCACTTGGTGCGGCGTGCTTCCCAGCCCGTGTCGCAAAGAGGGGATTTTCCACGCTAAAAATCGAAGAGCCCCTAAACTGAGCGTCGTAATAAAATTCTTTGAGAAGCGCAATGCTTTTAGCGCCGAGAGCTAAGGAGCCTGCAGAAGCTGCCGTTTTTGCGTCCGACCTCGGACGGCGTCGTGTCATATTCCTTGAAGACGCGACGAAGGATATTCACATCTGCTTCGCTTGGCGCATGTACCACGCGCAGGCCACGGGCAGCGGGTTCTAACGGTAATGGGAACTTCTGATTGTTCAGGGAGTCCACCTGCCGTTAGAACCCGCCACACTTGTGAGCGGGGTCAAGGGACCTAGTTGGCCGTTACTTGGTAACTGGCGCAGTGGTCGTTGCTACAGCCCAGGAGGCCTTAGGAACGGTCACTCGGTAGGTCTTCTTCTTGGAATCCTTCAAGGTCACTGAAGCCTTGCCCTTGGTGAGCTTCACCGTCTTGATAGTCTTCCAGGTCTTGCCTGACTTGACTTGCAATGTTGCGTTCTTTGGGTTGTACCCAACGTAGCGGTTTTTCTCAGGAGAGAAAACGGTGGCAGTAGTCGTCAACGTGACTTTCTTTCCCGAGCGCTTGACGGAAAGGTTGCTCTTGGTTTTTCCTCGAACGTAGAACGACTTCTTGGTCGTGTCCCAGTAATCGCGCGTTGCCAGGCTGGGGGTTCCGTCATCCAAGTAATTGAAGGTCGCAACGACATACGCCGGAGCAATCGTGTAAACGCCAAGACCAGTGCGGTCTGGGCAGATTTCAATTCGATCGTTGCGAGTCGTCTGCTTCTTATTTACGAAGTCGAAGCCATAGTGATCCCACAGCTCGTCACCATTATGAGACACGTAGGATTCAACAGCTGCATCATTGAAATCGTTGGCGAATTTAGCTTTCGCTGTCACCAAAATGTTTTTGCAAGAATCACTTGAAACAACAACATCTGAAACACTGTACCCTGTAATGTCGATTGGACGGTTGCTGGCTTGTGCTGGTGCAGCACCGAAAGCTAATGCACCGATCAGCGATACTACAGCTGAGGCACCGAGTGCTTTTTTGCGCGAGAAAATCCCCATGTGATGACCCTTTTGTTCCGAGGGCGCCCCATGACAGCCCTTCGAAAATACTCTAAAGCATTTTCCCCATTGGCGAAGAAATATTTCACCTGACAAGTCACTGAGAAAATTTTTCACTATCGAAAAGCGCCCGAAATAAACGGCAGTTTCGCAGTGCACACAAGAATGTGCGTTCCGCGAAAAGTCGCGTACTATGGCGGGCACACTTCAAAAACGGATTCAATAACCTAAACCCGACCGGCGCGTTAATGCCTGCGTGAACCACACTGGGTGTTAATTTGTGGGTATGCCAAACCCCGAAGTCACCGACGCCGAACGCCGACTGCTCAAAGACTACAAGAACACTGCTCCCCACAAACTCGTGGTGAAGAAAGCAGAGGCACTCTTACTGCTTTCTGCGGGTGTTGACCCGGTGATCGTTGCTGACTTCGTCGACCGTGAACCTTCCACGCTGGAGGACTGGGCCCGGGACTGGAATAAGCAGCGTATGGCGTCCTTGTTTACAGGTCACGCAGGAAACCTGAACCGTAGTTTCCTCACTGAGAAGCAACGAGAGATTGCCGCTCAGGTCCTCTCCCAGCCACCAGGTGACCAGTACTTGCCAGCACAGTTCTGGGATGTTCCGAAACTAGATCACTGGTTATCCACGACGTTCAACGTTGAATATGCGTCCGCGACTTCGTATCAGTTCTTGTTGCGCATGGCGGGGTTGTCTTTTCACAAGCCGGAGAAGTTTGACCGCAGACGAGGTGATGACAAGGCCATTGACCTGCGGATCAAAGAGATCCGTGAAGAACTCACGGTCCCGTTAGCTGACGAGGACACGTTGGTCTTCGCTGCGGACGAGGTACGTATTGATCAGGAAGCCGTTGTCCGGCGGGCTTGGTATGAGAAGGGCACGAAAACCGTGGTGAAGGTTGACCGGCAGAAGGCTTCGCAGTCGTTTATCGGGTTCTTGGATCAGAACTCTGGTCAGTGTTTGACGTTGCGGTTGGATTGGCAGAACGCCGCCACGATCCTTGAAGCTGTGCAAACGTTGGTGGGGTTGCATCCAGGGAAACGGATAGTGATTGTGTGGGATAACGCGACGTGGCATAAGAACCAGTTGCTACGTGCAGAGCTAGCTCAGGGCGAAACGTTGCAGGATGTTCATTTGATCAGTTTTCCGCCGTACGCTCCGGATCATAATCCGATTGAGCCTGTGTGGAATGATGCGAAGAACGCGATCAGTAATGTTCAGCGTGATGACTTTGAATCGACGGTGACGGCGTTTGAAGCGCATATCCGGTCACGGTTGTTTCATTACAAGATCTGAGGTTTTGGCTGACCGATTTTGAAATGTGAGAGCCATAGAATTATCCTAAGACTCATTTTCGAGAAAGATCGTAATACTTTGCGTAAAATCATTGCGGCCGTCGTCGCAGCATTCATGTTTGTCGGCGTTTCAGCGGTCCCATCACAGGCGGCGCCGTTAGACAATCCAGCTTTTACTATGGCCAGTGTCTACCGTGAAGAAACACCTGAATGCCGAACTGGCAAGATTTATGAAAAACCCCAATGTTTCAGTATCCATGTAGAGGCCTACAAGGAATACGAGAAACGGGATATGCCGGAAAGTCGAGAACGAACTGGCAGTGCCACCATGGTGCTGACACAGTCGCAGACTGGCAAGAAGTTCAAGCCAACCGCGTACGTCAATGTCACTCATTTCTATGGACCGGCCTACGTTGGAGCCTCTACTGGGTTCAAGGCGAGCGAGCTTCCAAATCTCAAGCCTCCATACAATGTTTTTGAGCTTGAAACGACCGTAAACCTTCCACGAGGGTCGATCTGCGACTGGCAAGGCTGGTGCGAGGAAGCCCCTGCAGTGAAAGACACTCGGTTCTACCGGGTGACCATCGACGAAGAGACCTTCCGAAGTCGAGAAATCTTCAAGGCTACAGCGACCCAGAAGGTCACGAAGAAGGCGACGACAACTGCTGAAAAGTCAGCGTCCTACACGGGCAAGGCATCGTATAAGGCGACGGAAACCGCAACCTACCGTTACAAGGGCAAAAACTACAAGGCGACTGCATCCCACACGGTGACCAAGACCAAAAAGGTCACCAAGAAGGCTAAAGCTTCAGCTAGCGCCAGTGCAACCAAGACTGCCACTAAAACAGTGGTGAGCACCAAGTCAGCCAAGGATGCTAAGGCTCAAGCGTCCTCCCAAGCGTCCTCCCAGGCTGCAAAGGATGCTACTGCAGCTGCCACCAAGGCGGCTAAGAAATCGGCCGAAAAGAAAGCTGCCTCCGAAGCGAAAAAGAAGATCACCAAGAAGGTGAAGTCTCAAGCCAAGGCAGACGCAAAGAAGAAGATCACCGAAAAGGTGAAAGCAGGGGCAAAGAAAGAAGCTCAGAAGAAAGCATTAGCCACCGCCAAGAAGAAAGCCAAAAAGTAGCCAGCAGCTACCGGCCCCAGAGGAACTAGCCTCTGGGTCCTTCTTGACGTAAAACTAGCCCAAGTTTTTCATCACGGCGCTGACGGCCACCGAAATCCATACCCAAGGGATTCTCGGTGGCCATCTCCGCTTCTGCCCACGACAAAAAGCGCCCGAACCACCAGCGCTGAGTACCAGGCTCCACCGACCTGGGTTGTAATGACCTTTCGAAATCAAAGAAACAACAGGACAACCACCAGTTCAGGCAGCCAGCTCGCCGTGCCGCCAACGCTGAAACAATGCGCCGATGCCCTCAATCAATTGGCATAGCAGCTGAGCTTCCGGCGCTCTCTCAGGGATCAGAAGCCGGCGTTGCCGGCCACCAGAAACAATCTTCCCTGCCATCGAGAACAGCCGGTACCGCCACCGCTTCACATCCCACACCGAAGCCTCATGCCCGCCAGGTAGCGCAGCAAGTTGAAGCCACGACATCAAATTCACTGCGAACATCGCCAAGCCAGCCCACGCCTGGTTCGCGGCGAAAGACCAATACGGCAACATACCCAACCCCGCACTCTTCAGCGTTTTGATCCTGTTCTCGCACCGGCCACGGGCACGGTGCCGGGCATCGAGGAACGCCACATTGAACCGCGGCGCATTGGTCAAGAACGCGGTGACTCGGTTCCCGTCCGTATCGAACAAGTTCGCTTTCGCCCCGGGATGCAACGGCTCAGCACGCAAATAAATCCGTGTTCCCGGAGGGTAGTCCTTCAGCTCCATGACCTTGGACGCGTCAATCACCCACGCATCATCACGCTGGCCACCGTCAGCGCTCAGCGCTGGTTCCCAGTACTTCTTCTCATCGATCCACCGGATGAACCGCTCCTTGACGACCGGTAGCGAATACGAGGTGGAGAACTGGAGCCCCAGCGAATCCAGGTGGTGCAAGAACTCCCGGGAGGACCCGGCGCTATCGGTGCGGACCAGGACCTTCTCACCACACAGATTCCCGTGCTCATCATAGAAATCATCTGGCAGCTGAGCCAACGCCTGATCGAGTATGTCGATGTGGGATTTGGCGGAATTCGCTCCACGCTTTCCAGGGCGCAACTGCACGGCAAGCACTTCGCCGGTGCCGTTGGCTTTGCCGTAATCAGCCATAGCAATCATCGGTGAGAAAACGTACCCACCTTTATAGGTGCCAGCACTATGTTCCTTATCTGAGTGGACATGAACTAACGGGGCGTCGATATCGATGACCAGCGGGTTGATTGCCGTGGCCAGCTTAGCTGGATCCCGTGGTCCAGCTGCCGCCCAGACCTTGGACCGCAAGGTCCGGGTCATAGTGGCGAAGCCATAGGCGAAAGCGTCTGGTTGTTTCTTAATGCGGCTCATGAATCGGCTGACCGTCGCGTCGGACGCCACTGTCCCGAACAGATCCGGTGCAGCGCGAAGCTGATCGATGTCTGTGGCTTGTTCACCGCCAGCTGCCATCGACAGGGCGAGCGCGCCGAGGATCTTTCCTGGCCGGTGGGTTGCAGTGGCTGGTACGAACTGGGAGAAACGATCTTCACAAAGCTGGCGGAAGTCCAGTGCGTTCAAAAAACCAGTGAGGACTGAAAGCCCTGCGTGGGAGACCAGATTCTGGCCGGTGAGTTGGGACGGGAGGGAAGGGAACACATGGGTAGAATGGTTCACTGATCCTTTTATGTCTCATGTCAAGGTGAAAATCTTCTCTAGTTGCCGGAACATACTACGTGCGAGATATCGTTTCAGAACACGTTTGATCTCCCGATAGCTCAACCCTTCAGCTGTACGCCTGTCAACGTACTCCTTGGTCGTTTGATCGTGGATCATTCGGTTCTTGACCACTATGTCTAAAGCCATGTTGAGTTGACGGTCACCGTGACGATTTAACCGATGTCTGGTGACGTTACCCGACGAGGCCTGCAGAGGCGCCGCACCCGACATGGACGCGAACGCCGCACCCGACATGGACGCGAACGCGGCTTCTGAACGGAACCGGCCATGGTGCGAATAGGACACAAGAATGATTCCCGAGGTTACGGGCCCTAGACCGGGTTGCTCCTGGAATCCAGGAGCAAGCTCCTCGCTGAGCTCAGCCAACTGTGATTTATTGTCTTTCAAGCGTGCGGACGCTCTGAGGATATCGATAGCTAATTCTGTGGCTTCTTGCCGGGCGATGCATTGATTAATTCTGTCGCTGCGACGGCCTCGCCAAGCACTGATTTCTGTGATTTGCTGGTCTGTCAAGGCTCGATGTGTATCCAAACCAAGATCGGCCTGACGAACCAAAGCGCTCAGTGCGTTGCGGTTGGCTGTGCACTGCTGTTCCATTCGCCGACGGCGGGTCAGCAAAAGGTTCATTGCTGACCGAATTCCGTCGGCACGGGGCCGTAATAACAATTCAATTTCAGTGCCGAGGATACTCATCGCTGCGGCAGTTGCATCGATTTCGTCAGTCTTTCCCACCCCGGCACGGGCTTGTTTGCGTGGCGGCTTGACCTCAGTGACGGTGATGCCAGCGCTAGTGAGCTCACGGCAGATCGACGCTCCATAAGACCTGCTGCCTCCACCGCAACAATGATTTCGTTGCTCGTGTTGCGTCGAATCCAGGCGATGGCTCTGCCCATGCCAGGCCCCGATACTGGGAAAGCTTCGCAGCCTATACGAGCGCCAGTTCCGGTGTTGATGATCGCATAAGTGTGGGTACGGGCGTGGGTGTCGATTCCGATGACGTAGTCGTATTTCTCTGCCATGATGGTCATGATGGTGGACCTCTGTTCCAATTGGCGGCCGTAGTTGAGGCACCTGTCTGGAAAGGAGTCTTGTCAGGCAGTTCTTTAATGAGGCACGCCTCTTGGAAGAAGTGGCCAGCCTTTTACTAAGCCATGGCAAGGGGCCAGACTGATGCCAGCCCGTCACAGCGGACAAATCAGTGACAAGGCACAGGAGCATACCCCTGGCCAGAAAGGGTGTGAATCACGCTGTGTCAGGTTGGCATCGATCTTGCCAGCGGGTAACCAGACCTGCCAAGACCATTAAAGAAAAGGTGATCCTTGATTTCGGTGGAATAGAAGCTTGACACTCCTATTACCCCAAGTCCGGATCACTTTTTCGTTTTAATGACTGTTAATGACGTGCCTGCCATGAAACCACTGGGCTAGAACTTCAATATATTCAGCCCAAAGGAGCAATCCGTGAAGTTCGATAAGACTACAGCGCAAGCTATCGATCACCATTTCATTGTTTCGTTTAAACGGAAAGAGCATTCTGTTTATATGAAACAGCCTAGTCCAGCACTCGCTCCCCTGCTCCGATCCGACGCTCAAGGGGACCTACTAGCCTACTTGTTGCTGCAACCTGAACGTGAAAGTACCCTCAGCGAAATCGCGAGACAAATTGACGCGCAGCTCACCACCGTTCATCGTGAGGTAGACCGCCTCGTCACCTCTGGCCTATTGACCGAACGCCGTATTGGTACGGCCCGCCTCATTCGTGCAAATGTCGAGGACCGTCTGTACCTTCCAATGCGGTCTTTGCTTGAAGCAACCTACGGGCCGAAAGTTGTATTGGAAAGTGTTCTAGCAGGGCATCCAGACGTAGAATCAGCCTTCACATTTGGTTCTTGGGGTGCCCGATATTCCGGCAAACAAGGAGCCTCGCCGAATGACTTGGATGTCCTCATCGTCGGCACGCTAAGTCGTCGTGATACCTACCCCTTGGCCCAGCAGGTAGAAGATCTCTTACAGATGGAAGTGAACGCCGAGAAGGTCGATGCAACTCAGTGGATCGACGGAACCGATGCGTTCGTCGCTGGCCTCAAGAGCCGCCCGTTAGTGCAACTCAAACTTGAAATGGATCTGAAGTGACTAGGTGGCAAAAGGGTAGCGCGGAAATCGGAAAGTTGCTCTCTAACGGTCAATTGCAACGAGTCCCGACTAACAAGTTCGTGGGACCAGAAATTATTAGGTATCGCAGCCGAACATCTGTCGGCTGCAGAGGCAATAGTCGAGCTATCCGCCATCAGCGCTTTTAGCCTGTCATACGATGCAGTTCATAACGACAGTTGAGGTGACTGCATTGATCGCACTATTACCCACCATATTTCGCGCCCGGCGTTGATGTCGCTCATGCCGTTCTAAGGCGAGCACAGTAGCCTTGAGCTATGCCCGAACTCCCGAGCTGGAAGGAACTATAACGATGAGCACCCAGAATAAATTCACCCACTGGCAGCGCACCGAAACGCAGTTCCTAGCCGCCGATCCCAAAGCCGTCTATTCCATCGTCGGCAACCTGTCACAGACCGGCGAATGGATGAAGAGCTTCGACGGATTTGTGGTCCACGATGACCAACGCGGAGTAGGTACCAGAGTTGATCTGCTCGCTCCGGGTAAGCTCTTCGGACCCCTGCACCGCAGTACCGCACCGTCGGGTTCTATCACCCGGCGCAACCATCAAACACGCATGGTGGAGTTCACCCAGCCCCAGCCCGGTGGCTCAATGATTCTGCGCTGGCAGGTTGATGAGCACGAGGGCGGAGCACTGCTCCACTTCACCGTTGAACTCTCGGGTCCGGGCACCACCGCCTTCAAATTCACCGTGGCCAATACCCTGTGCCAAGACTTCGCTGTTGCTGCAGCGCGACTGTATAAGATCATCGCGCCAACTGCTCACCGTAAGCGTGATGCGCGGGTCGTGATTTCTGGAGGACGAGGTTTCTTGGGGAGGAACCTCGCTGCCGATCTGACCTGCCGCGGCATCACCGTAGCGGTGCTGACGCGCAACGCCGAGGAAGACTTCCCTGCCGAGCAGTTCATCTGGGACGGTGTGCACCAAGGTCCCTGGACCAGCGTTCTACGCAGCGATTATCCGGTACACCTGATCAACTTGGCCGGCGAACGAGTCGACAAGCGCAACACCCCGTCCAATATTGCCGCCCTCACCGACTCGCGGGTGACTTCCACCCAAACGTTGGCCCACGCCGCGGCAGCAGCGCCACAGTTGGCCACGTGGATCCAAGCCAGCACCACCGCCATTTTCGGTGACGGAGGGGAAGCTGACTTTACCGAGTCCAGCCCACTACCCACCGATCGTCGTGCCCTGCCAGAAATGACTGGCGTCGCCTCCGCGTGGGAACAAGCCTTTGACGAAGCAAAGGTGAACGCGGAACAGCGTTACGTGCTACGTACCTCCTTGGTGATGCACCCCGATGCCCCACTACTTGGCCCACTGAACATGCTGGTTAATACCGGTCTGGGCGGTCCGATGGGTGATGGACAACAATGGTTCAGCTGGATTGGCTTACAAGATTGGCTACACGTCATTCGTTGCATGCTCGGATTCGAAACCCCACACATCCCTGCCGGCCTAGTTCACGCCACCTGCCCCACTCCCCTGCGCAACAAAGAAGTCATGGCTGCTCTGCGTTCGGTGACCGGTTTGCCAGGGATCCCCACCGGCTCAGTACTACCAAAAATTGGTGCCGCAGTGATGGGCTCGAACGCCCGAGTTGCCCTGACCGGCCGCAAAGTCACCAGTGAAGTGCTCTCAAAGGCAGGATTCGAATTCCACGACACTGATTTCGCTACAACGATATCGGGCTAACTTGCTGAAATAATCAGTCATTTTCTGCATTCTACCTACCCGTCCTTTCAGCTTCCGCCTAGTCGCAGGCGGATGCTGAAAGAACGATGAGAATGTTCACCACGCGTTCATTCCAATAGTCTCTACTGCTCACGAACAGAACCGAGCATGAAACTGTCACCCAGTGTGCCTTGCACACGATCCTTCCTCAGACAGTTTCAAAGGACAGCAACGCATCATGGCAGATCTTCTTGAAGCCCACTCACTGGCTTCACGTCCCCGAATGCCCAAGCCCAGCGATTTGGACAAGCTTCGGCACAAGGCGCGTACCGCGACTGACCAGCTCAGCGCCAATGTCGCCGTCGACGCCGCCTACAACGAAGAACTGCGCGAAGATCAAATCTCAAAAGTTCTTCCCTTTGAACGCAAGCTGAAGAACATGAGCGAGGTGCGCCATTTCTTCCGAACCAATAGGACCCCTATCTTCTTTATCGGGGCCACCCCGGTCAACCTTCTAGGCTTAGATCGCTGGGTGCGCAAGTTCAGCTACATCACCTACTACGACGGTTGGGATGGAAACCACCCCCATGTCTTCACTCCTGATGAAAAACCGTACATAGAATTCCAAAGCGCTGAAGAGATCAACAATTGGTTACTGGAAAATCCTGAAGTTCGCGAATACATCGACTCGCAGTGCACCCCTGGGGCAGAACGTCCAAAGATCGCCATGGTCTTCTTTGACGAAGAAACCGAAGCGATCTGCGAAGAGCTAGGCTACGACCTGATCCTGCCACCCTCTTCTTTACGTGAAGAACTCGATTCAAAAATTGTCACCACCAAGCTCGGTAATGCAGCTGGAGCCCCATCGGTTCCAAATATTCTGGGCAAGGCTTCAAGCTATGAGGAGCTAATTCAGCTGGCCGAAGAAGCCGAACTAGGTGATGACCTGGTGGTGCAAACTCCGTACGGCGATTCGGGGAAAACTACCTTCTTCATTGATTCCAAGGCACAGTGGAAGCAATACTCCAAGAACATCATCGGCGAAGAGCTGAAGATCATGAAGCGGATCAACAACCAGCCGGTAGCCGTCGAAGCAGTGCTCACCGCATGCGGCACCGTGGTTGGCCCGATCCTGACCGAGTTGGCCGGCTACAAGGAGCTCACTCCTTACAAGGGTGGCTGGTGTGGCAACGAAATGCACCCCGACGTTCTCACCGATTCTCAACGTTCACGCACCATCGACCTAGTACGGAAGGTTGGCAATGGCCTGCAGCAGGCCGGCTACCGCGGGTTCTTCGAAGTTGATGTTCTGGTCGATACCGACACGGATGACGTATACCTCGGTGAGCTGAACCCGCGCATTTCCGGGGCCAGTGCCATTACTAACGTCACCGCCGGAGCCTACGCTGATGTTCCTTTGTTCCTCTTCCACCTCTTGGAGTTCCTCGACGTAGAGTTTGACCTCGATGTTGATGAGATCAACGAACGCTGGGAACAGATGAGTGGGGCTGATGTTTGGAGCCACATGATCATCAAGGAAACCGATGACATTCTTCAGTACATTACCCACGCGCCGCGCACGGGTAACTACTTCCTCGATTCGCGTGGCAAGCTGCAGTTCTCCCGTTCGGCGCTGGACTGGCACCAGTTGCAATCTCATAAAGAAGCATTCTTCCTGCGTATCTACGGGGTAGAAGATTACCGTTGGAAAGGGGCCGACCTTGGGGTCCTGGTCACCAAGGCCAAACTGCAGTACGAAGGCAAGAAGAAGACCAAGCTCAGCATCGACGCCAAGCACTTCATCGCTTCCATCCGTTCCCAGTACAAGGGCATTGATGTTCCCACCGCCGAACATGGCGACTGAGGCTACCGACGCCGCGCATCAGCCGGCTGAAACCTCGCCGGGCAGCGGCAACGAACTGAATATCGCTAACTGGCAGTACCCACAGAACGTCAAGCGTTCTTTCCAGAACATTGCTCGCATTCACCCGACGGTGAAGGTCTCACGTGGGGACGGTCCCATCGTGAAGCTGCACCTCGCCGAAGAAAAGTTGGGCAAACTAGAGGTCGCCAAGGCGAATTTTACCGACCCTGCCCTCACCGTCCGCGGCGTCATGCATGCGACTAATACTGACGCGGTGCTCATCATGCACAATGGGCGTATTCTCTGGGAGAAGTACTACAACACCATGACCTCGCTGACCGACCATCTGCTGATGTCGGTGAGCAAAACCTTGGTGGGAACCCTCGCCGGAGTGCTCATTGACGCAGGAGTCATCGATCCAGAGCAAGAAGTCACCGCCTATGTTCCTGCCCTTGCCACCAGCGGTTACGCCGGGGCACGGGTACGCGACATCCTGGATATGCGCTCAGGGATCAAGTTCTCCGAGGAGTACCTTGATCCGGACGCTGAAGTCCGCCTGCTTGAAGAGGCCATCGGTTGGGCTCCGCCCCACGGCCGGGTTGGCCCAATTGGCATGTATGAGTTCCTCAGGACGTTGCAAGCCAAGTCAGCACACGGTGGAGCATTCGAGTATCGGTCCTGCGAAACCGACGTCTTGGGTTGGGTGATTGAATCTGCTGGCGGAGCACCATTGCAAGAGTTGCTCTCGGATCATGTGTGGTCAAAGATTGGCGCCCAACAGGATCTGGTAATGGGCGTAGATCAATTCGGTACCGGCATGTTTGATGGTGGATTGAACGCCACTTTGCGAGACCTAGCGCGCTTTGGACATATTTACGTCAACGGCGGTCGAGCCTTAACTGGAAAACAGGTGGTCTCCGAAAACTGGCTAGCTGATACCTTTACCGTTGATCCGCTACAGCAACAAGCTTTTGCGCAATCGCCGAGCGACAACCTGATGCCTGGCGGCAGGTACCGCAACCAGATCTGGTTCCCGAATCCTGCCACCAACGCCGCCGTCGCTCTGGGCATTCACGGGCAAATGATCTATATGGATCCTGCCACGAAACTGGTTGCGGTTAAGCTCTCCAGCTGGCCGTTGCCGCAGGATGCTTCGAAACTCTTCCCGACGATTAGGGCCTTTGAAGCGGTTTCCGGTTATTTGGCATCTAAACAATAACGGTCAGCATAGGCCAGCAAGTTCGACACGCATTGCTAGATATGGTGAACAACCACCGTACTACAGGTGTACGAGTGTTTAGGGTCTGGGTAGCTGGCTATAGGTTTCAAACGTTTTGACCCATGCTGCTACTTCCGTGGAGCGCAATGAAATTAGTTCATGATGTGCGATTCGATTTCTCGGTAACCGGATTTCTTTCAAATCGTTTCGAACTCGATTCCGAGCCTCGTTCACGGACGTACCCGCAGTGTTGGGCAGAACTCGCGAGATCTGTTGACTCCACAAACGGACGTCGTGTCGCGCCGTGCGACGGCAGAATTGCTCGGTCACGCAACCAGAATAAAGTATTACCAACGAGCTGTGTTGGATTCGTGGGCTTCGGCCTCCCCACCAGACGAATGATTTATGGAAGGACCCGAGAGGGGTCCTTCTTTTCTATCTGCTCCTCATCTCCCGCATTCGGGCATAACCTCGGTCCTACGCACCTGCCAATGTCTCGCCGGTGAACACCTGATATCCCAGAGCCTGGTGATACCCGTGAATCTCACGAGTATCTAGCCGGTCCATGTAATCCAAGATGTTCAAGGTAACCACCTGTCCGGGGACCAATACCGGGAAACCTGGCGGGTAAGGAGTGACAAAGAGCGCCGAGACAATCTGTTCGCCTGCTGCAATTCGTTCGCGAATCTGGGCCGAGGACAAGAAGTGCGTTGCCGGGTCTTGGTAGGTCAGGTAGTAGGCCTTGCGTACGTCCCCGCTGCCCCCGCCGGTATCAAATTCCGGGGCGAAAGAACTGAAGTCAGGCAGACAGACCGAGTTCTCATCGTCACTAGTGTTCAGTGCTGGGAGCTGGCCTTCCAGTCGTATCTTACGTTCCAACTCTTCGGCGATTTTCACCAGCACTTCAATCAGGTGCGCCACGGCAGAACGCGTAGTTCCGATATTGGTCATGAGCAGCACTGACGTACGGCTGGTCTTATTAACCTGAATTGAGTGCCCGTCCATCAGGTACTGGTGTTTGAAGGTATCCCCATCCACGCCGGTCCGGCTAATATCCAAGGTCAACCGTGACGGATCCACCACAAACTCGTCGTTGCCCCAGGCTTCATCCCAGGCGGCCAATCCGTCGCGTACCGGTGTCGCGCTGGTGGAGCACCGGTATTCGTCTGGGATCAGATCTTTGGAATCTAGAATCCGGAAGTATTTGCCCAATAACGCGTTACGAGTCATGGCCCGGCAAATAGACTGCGCCAAATCCACCTGACGTTGGACCAGCGCATAGCCTTCCAATTCCGCTTGACGACGCCCAATATCAAGAGAAGCCAGGATCTGATAATTAGGCGAGGTCGAGGTGTGGGTCATGTACGCTTCACGGAAGGCATTGCGGTTACGCATCGCAAAGTCCTGATCAAAGACGTGAATCATGGAGCCTTGGCGCAAGGACGTCAGCGTCTTGTGCGTGGACTGCGTCGAGTAAACGCGCAGTCTAACCAGCCCAGGATCTGGGATCAGTCGCGTATTCAGCCACAGTTCATCATTCTGCGGCGCATCGATAGTCCCCGGCTCTGGTAGTTGCTGAACCTGCTGAGCGAAGCGCTGTTGATACTCCTGCGTTTCCATCTGTGCTTCCAACCGGGAGGCCACGCTCATAGCGGTGCGTTGCCGGTAGACCGGATGGAACCCCGCAAAAGCGAACCATGCTTCATCCCACAAGAAAACCAGATCTGGTTTGATCGCGAGGCATTCTTCCATGACCCTGCGGGGGTCATAGATGATCCCGTCAAAAGTACAGTTGGTCAGCGTGATCATCTTGACCTTGTGCAGCAGACCTTCACGGCGTAGTTGCAGCAGTCGCGCTTTGATCTCGCGCAGCGGCACCGCACCATACATCGAATGTTCGTTCAGCGGATAGGCTTCAAGGTAGCTGACATGGGCGCCGGCCAGCACCAATGAATAGTGATGAGACTTGTGGCAGTTGCGGTCCACCAACACGATATCTCCAGGGGCCAGGATCGACTGGTGCACGATTTTATTGGCCGTCGAAGTTCCGTTGGTGACGAAGTAGGTTCGGTGACTGCCAAAGGCACGGGCCGCAAGCTCGTGGGCTTTTTTGATGGAGCTTTGTGGATCGAGTAGGGAATCTAGACCGCCGGAGGTGGCTGAGGTTTCTGCCAACAATAGGTTCTTGCCGTAGAAGTCCACCAGGTCTCGGGCCCACGGTGAATTTTGCACCGATCCGGCGCGGGAAATCGGCATCGCGTGGAAGACACCGCCAGGACGCTTGGCATACTTCTGCAGGGCGGCAAAGAACGGGGTGTGGTACCGCTCGATGACCTCGGCAATGATGGACAGGTGCAGGTCCATGCCGTCGTTGCGCGAAAAGATACGCCGGAAGCGTCCGGTGATCTCGTGGGCAATGGATTCTAGAGCCACGCCGGCCATCAGATAAACCGGCAACTGCGGATGTAAGGTATCGAGGATCTCTTCAAGATCCAACAGTCGCTGAATCTGTCGAGTGGATTCGAAGTAGCCGGCCGTGCGGTTCGTGATGAACTTGTGAAGCGTGGAAGACAGTCGGCGCCGGGTCGCCAGTTCAAAGCGGGCAGTGAGCACCACGCCCTGAATGCTGGGATTGATTACGACAGCTGCCAAGGCATCTTCGACGCTGGGCACCACAATAAAGTTGTAGTGGAACGGATCAGTGCGCCCCCGTTGGGCGGCTAGTTCCTCGGTAAATTTAGCTATCTCATCGGCGGGGCCATTATCCAGCAGTAAGATCTCGACCATCGGCACATAGGGCTTGATGCCACCAGCTGGATCTTCACCCTCACTCTGAGGTTGATCGTGACCATCCATGTCGACGTATTGAGTAATGGTCCTGAACGACTGATTGGCTTGATAAACCAATTGCATCGCATCGGCATAATGGCCGTTGGACATCAGCTCCACTACGTCGTTCAAGTAGTCAACACCGGGGTTGGCCCAATACGGCTCGATGGAAGCTAGTAGCCCCAGCAAGCGGCCGGCTTCAAGTTCATGTTCCTTACGGCCCGGTTCATCGTGATGTTCCGAGGCGATTTCGCTCAGTACATATCCGAGGTGCTCCCACGCGTCTTTGCGTTTACGCCATGCACTTTCTGGTGTTGCAACGGCCTGATTCTTCCCTGAGGTCAACCTCTTGCTCACGGTTGCCGGTATTCCTTTCACCCTGCACGGTTAACTGGTTGTTAACCCGCCGAGTGATCTTTTCGCACCCAGCAGGGCGAGAGTATGTCACTACCGGTAAGTAGAGATTCGAATTATTGGCTTGTTACGCAGAAAAATCGCTACTCACCCAAAGATTCATCTGGCATTTACTTCACCGGTGCCCGCAGGCAAAATCTTCTCCACGCTTCGGTGAACTGACCATGACCAACTAAAGCACTATTGTTGTGGGCCACCTTCAGCTAACTGCATCGTACCGGGGTGGTGTTCATAGGGGTACCAGCAGAACCTCCCCAAAACAATGTGGCAATGCCTAGAGTAAAAAGATGAACAAGAACTCTGATCAGCCCTTTGCACTGGGTAAACCAAACGATGCCTACACGCAATATTTCACTGGGCAAAGCTACCTGGCTCCACTTGCCGATGGCAGTGTGCCATTGAACAACGTCAGCTTTGAGCCCGGTTGCCGGAACAACTAGCATATCCACCACGGTGCCAACGGAAGTGGCGACCAGATCTTGATCTGCACCGCCGGATCCGGCTGGTACCAAGCCGAAGGCCAAGAGCCAATCAGCATGGAACCTGGGAGAGTAATTCGGGTTCCCGCCGGAACCAAGCATTGGCATGGTGCCAAAGCCGATGCGTGGTTCAGCCACCTCGCCTACATCACCCCAGGAGATAGCGTTCGCAATGAGTGGCTGGAGCCGGTCACCGACGAGGCTTACCGTGCACTACACAACGAGGGAGAACAAGCTTGAGCGCACTGACCGACACCTATTCACTGTTAAACGAAGTTCAGATCCCCAAGCTTGGTCTTGGCACCTGGTTCATTGACGACGCCGCAGCCCCGGCAGCGGTGAGTGCCGCCATAGGACTCGGCTACCGCAACATCGATACCGCACAGGCCTACGGCAATGAGCGAGGAGTCGGAGAAGGTCTGCGACGCAGCGGTGTAGCCCGCGAGGAGCTCTTCGTTTCGACCAAGCTCGCCGCAGAAATCAAAGACTACGACCAAGCGGTAGCCGCCATCGATGAGTCGCTGGAAAAGCTCGGATTGGACTACGTTGACCTGTTCCTGATTCATGCGCCGCAGCCCTGGGATCAGTTCCGTGACGGCGATAATGCCGAAGGGAATCTCGCCGCGTGGAACGCGCTAGAAGTGGCCTATCGTTCAGGGAAGATCCGTTCTATTGGGGTCTCGAACTTCCTTGAAAAGGACATAGAAAACTTGATCGGCAAGGCTGAGATAGCGCCCCAGGTTAATCAGATCCTGTTGCACGCCGGAAACACTCCCACTGAATTGCTTGACTACTGCAAACAGCAGGACATCCTGATTCAGGCTTACTCCCCCATGGGCCACGGTGAAATTCTCGGCAACGCGGAGATCACTGAAATGGCCCACAAGTATGGCGTCAGCGTCCCCCAGCTGTGCATCAAATACACCCTTCAGCTCGGTACGGTGTCCTTACCCAAGACAGCGAACCCGGAGCATATGAAGGCGAACTCCGAACTGGACTTTGAAATTTCCGACCACGATATGCAATCGCTGCAGAACCTCAATGTGCGTGACTACGGAAAATCCATCGCGTTCCCGGTTTACAGCGGTAAGTAAGGATTAGACATGACAGAAAAAGTCACTGCAGGACGCGATGCTATGGGTGAATTTGCACCAAAATTTGCCGCGCTGAATGATGATGTTCTCTTTGGCGAGGTTTGGAGCCGCGCCGCGCAGCTCTCCGCGCGCGATCGAAGCATCGTTACCGTCACCGCTTTGTTGTCCACCGGTAGTCTGGACAGCTCGTTGGAACACCACATTCGTCGGGCCAAGGCTAATTCGGTCACCGCGGAAGTGATTACCCACGCGGCATTCTATTCCGGTTGGCCTAAAGCTTGGGGCGCCTTGCGCATCGCCAAAGACGTTTACGCTGAATAGAATTTGCCCTCCATGCTTGGCTTTGGCCGAACATGGAGGGCAATTACTTAGAGCTGGCTGCGACCCTCGAGGTAAGCGCGTAGCACCTGCAGCACACCGTGTTCGGTATTGGCGGGCGCGGTGAAGTTTGCTGCTGCAGCTACTTCAGGGTGGGCATTGGCCATGGCGAAAGAGTAGGTGGCAGCCTTGATCATTTCCAGATCGTTCGGGTAATCACCGAAGACCACGGTTTGATCATCGGTGATGCCCAGTTCCTTCTGCAGGGCACCTAAGGCCAGGCCCTTATGAACTCCGTGGTTCATGGCATCCACCCAATGAGTGCCCGAGACGACCACCTGCAGTGGAACCTCCAGCGCATCGGCCATGTCTTGGACCTGGCCGGTGCCCACGTTGACTGCCATCTTGATGATGTCGCCTTGGACCTCGGACAGGTCCTCAACAAACTTCACTGCACGGTAGTACGGGGCGACGGCCTGCATGAACTTTTCGTCGTTGCGTTCCACATAGGCGGTGCGTCGCCCGCAGATCACCAGCCCGGCGTCCAGGTCTTGGTGCTCGCGTACCGCTTCAATGACCGTTTTCACCGCGGCGGGGTCGATGACGTTGGAGTAGATTTCTTCTTCTCCGTCCATCACGACGGTGCCGTTTTCGGCGATGATCGCGATTTCTCCCAGCGCGGCGAACTGTTCGCGCAGGGTGACGAACTGTCGTCCCGAGGCAGGAACAAATTTGATGCCTCGGGCCTGCAGTTGGTCAATCACACCCCAGGCTTCGTCCGGGATTTGACCGTTACCGTCCAAAAAGGTGCCGTCCATGTCAACGGCAACGAGCTTGATCTGGGCGTTCGGGTCAATGGTGTGCATATATTCCTTAGGTCTATGGATGCATGGCGCGTTGCGCGGCGCCCAACACCCCGGCGGCGTTGTTGAATGCTGCGGGTACGAGTTTTGCTCGCAAGTCCAGCTTAGGCAAGAAATGCTCGTGGTCCTCGGAGATTGCGCCACCAATCACAATCAAGTCTGGGCTGCACAGGAATTCCACGTGGGAAAGGTAGCGCTGCAAGCGGGCGATGTACTCATCCCAGCTCAGGTTCTCTTCGCGCATGACGCGGGCAGCGGCCTTGCTTTCGGCATCAAAGCCGTCGATTTCCAGGTGGCCAAATTCCAGGTTCGGGAACAGCACACCATCGCGGAAGAAGGCAGAGCCAATGCCGGTGCCCAGGGTCAGCAGTAGGGTGCTGCCCTTGATCGGAGCACCGTCTTTAGAGCCAGCGCCGGCATACACTTCGGCCACACCGGCGGCGTCGGCGTCGTTGAGCAGGTGAACTTCGCGGTCCAGCACCTTGCTGAGCATGGCGGTGGCATCCAGGCCGATCCAGGCCTTGTCGATATTTGCTGCCGAGTGCACCACGCCGTCAATGACGATGCCCGGAACGGCAACGCCGACTGGCAGGCCCGCGAGGTCTTCGCCGGTGACTTCTTGAAGGTCACGAATAATTTGTGCCATGACCTCGGCGACGGCGTCGGGATGTGCGCCTTCTGGGGTGATCGCCTTGTTCAGGGTACTTTCGACAAGTTCCCCGTCGGTGGTGACTAGAGCGTACTTGATCGATGATCCGCCCATGTCAAGGCCGATGGCAGCGAACTGCGGTGTGGATGCTGGTGCGGCAGATGTTGCCATCAGGATTCTCCCCAACGTTGCAAAGAAATTTTAAGGACTCTTTACGATATAAAGCTTCCGCCGTTTGGTCAACGTTCGCGGTAGTTTTCCCAAAGATTACCCAAAGCGATTTCCCGGGCCCCAGCAATGGCTCCATGCGCCGCCGCGTGAGCACCAAATACCGAAGCGTGCACCTGCACCGGAACCACTAGACGATTATTAACCTCGTCAGCCAAGGCTTGGCACAATTCTTCACTCACTGCCGGGCCAGCAACCACCAGTTGTTGCGGGTCCACAAAGCCCACCACATTGGCCATCACCTGGCTAAGCGGTCCAAAAAATTTAGGCCAGTTGCTACGCTGCTCCAATTTCTCCCACAGCACCCGAGTCTGGAACATGCCGGCCTCACCGAGGACCTCGCGCAGGTTCTTCTCCCCCAGCAACTGGTTCTCCAACTCGCCGGCCATGCCGTGGCGACCACGATGCAGTTTTCCATCGATCACCAATCCGGCACCCAAACCAGAACCGATGTAGAGCATCATCAGTGAGCCGTCATGGTTTTCGGCCTCAGCCACCGCCATCCAGTTCACGTCATTATCCAGAACCACCGGCACATCCTCGGCAAAGAGACCGGCCAGATTGGCACCCGAGGCCGGGAAGATCACCGTGGGAACAACATGCTCGGCCTCATCACGCAACACTGGCGCCGCCTGTGAGACCGCGGCGGCCAACAGAGGCGAACCAAGTTCGGCACCCACCCGGGTGATCTCGGCGGCCGCCATGACTTCCACCTCGGCCGCAGTGCTGTGCTCGGTCAAATCGTGGAACTGGTCAATAAGGATATTGCCTGCCAGATCGGAGACTCGAACCTGAAGGGACTCGGCCTGCAGACACAGTGCCATAAGGTGACCAAATTCGGCACGCAGCGCATAACGTTCCGGGGTGCGACCGCGCTTGGTTTCCGACGGTCTCTCCACTGCCACTGCAAGCCCGTTTTCTTCCAAGCGTGAGATCGCCTGCGAGGCGGTGGGTTTGGAGATGCCAAGGTCCGCAGAAATCTGAGTGCGTGTGGCCGGGGCGGCGCACAGGTAGTCGAACACCCTAATGTCGGTCAAAGTTGCCAGAGCCCTTGGGCCAGCGGTCGAATCAGTCACCTCTCAAGTTTACTGGTCATGGGAGTAAGACTTGGCGAACCGAACGTCCCTGCGCCAGTTCATCGAGGGCCTGGTTGATCTCTTCCAATTTTCTGGTGCGCACCAATTTTTCCACCGGCAGCTTGCCGGCCCGCCACAATTCCTCGTAGTAAGGGATATCCGTGGCCGGCAGCGCCGAGCCCATGTAGCTTCCAATGATGGTGCGTGCCCCAGCGGTCAGTGCCAGAGGTTCAATGCTGCTCATCGCTCCGGGGGCCGGAAGTCCCACCGTCACCAAGGTTCCACCCACGCCGGTGACTTTTAGGGCGGTCTCAAAGGCCCGCGGGTGCCCGGCTGCTTCGATCACGATCTGCACCTCAACCCCATCCACGTCATCGGGGGTAGCCACCTGATCGACACCCAGTTCCAACGCGGTGTCAAGCTTTTCAGGGTTGGCGTCAATGGCCAGAATTTTCCCCGTGGTGCGTTGCCCGACGGCCACCAGGAGCGCAGCCATGCCCACACCGCCCAGGCCCACGATCGCCACATCTTCGGCACCGGTAGCCTTAGCCGCATTGCGAAGCGCACCGCCACCGGTGAGCACCGCACAACCCAGTACCGCTGCCACTTCAGGTGGCACATCCTGACCCACGGGTACCAGCGAACGAGCATCCATCACCGCATAGTCGGCGAAGGCCGAAACTCCCAGATGGTGATGGACCGGCTGCCCGTCCATCACCAGTCGGCGAGCGCCGGTGAGCAGGGTGCCGGCAGTATTGGATTTGGTCCCGGCAGTGCATGGCAGTTTGCCGCCGGTGGCGCAGGCGCCGCACTGCTCACAGCGTGGAAGGAACACCGAAATCACCTGTTGCCCCACGCTGAGCTCAACCCCAACTCCTACCTGTTCGATGATGCCGGCCGATTCGTGCCCCAGGACCATCGGCACCGGCCGCGGCCGGTTACCGTCAATCACCGACAGGTCAGAGTGGCACAGCCCGGCGGCGGTAATCCTTACCAGCACTTCTCCGGCGCCGGGCTCTTCGAGCTGCAGTGTGCGCAGAGCAAGCGGCTGGTGCTCGGCGTAAGGCGGTTGGTTCTCGCGCTGTTCAAGTACGGCGGCTCTAATCTGACGCATGCTCAGTTTCCCTGCTCGGGGTTCCAACCCCGCACGGTTCCGTCGGGTGTAATGTTCTTGACGATCAATGAGCAGTCCTTGTCCCCCAGACCTTGGGAAATCAGCTCATCAAAGTGTTCGGCCGCTAGGGTTGCCGCCGGAAGGCGCACCCCGGTGCTCTGCCCGGCATCCAAGGCGAGCCCAACATCCTTGCGGGCCAGATCGGTGCGGAAGGTCGCAGCAAAGTTGTTGTTGGCGGCGGCCGTATCAATAATGTCTGGGACCGGGTACCAGGTCTGCTGTGCCCAGGACCGTCCCGAGGAGACCGAGGCAATCTCCCAGAAGACCTCGGGATCTAGTCCAAGTTGATGAGCCAACTGTGATCCTTCGGCGCTGGCCATCAGGTCGATAAAGAGCATCATGTTATTGCAGATCTTCGCCGCAATGCCCATGCTTGCCGCTCCGGCAACAATGGTGCGACCACTCATTGGCGCGATGTAGTTGGTGGCCCGCTCCATCAACTCTTCTGCGCCGCCGAGCATGAAGGCCAGGGTGCCGGACGCCGCGCCGGAGATCCCGCCGGAGACCGGGGCATCAACAAAGCTCAGCCCACGCTGGGCTGAACCCTCATGGATGTATCGGGAGGTTTCAATGTCCACCGTGGAGGAATCGATGAGTAGCATCTGGTTGGTGGCGTGAGCCCAAATGCCTTGCTCACCTTCGTAGACCGAGCGCACATGCGCCCCCTTAGGCAGCATCGTGAAAACCACGTCAGCACCCTCGATGGCTTCAATTACCGAGGAGACAATCTGCACGCCGCCCTTGGCCGCTTCGGCGCAGGCCTGCTCACTGAGGTCAAAACCGCGGACCTCATGCCCTGCAGCGACGATGTTGGCGGTCATCGGACCACCCATATTGCCCAAGCCAATCCATGCGTACGTGCTCATCATCCCGTTCCTCGCCATTGAGTATTAGTTACCTTCAGGCCAGCGTAGGGTGCGGCGCATGACCCGCTCAATGCTTCACGGCAGGACAATTGCGCAGGGGTAGTGTGCGCTGGCGCACACCGAACATGGCAGACTGGTGCCATGGAACGTCAGATCGATTACCGCCATCTCGAATCCCTCATCGCCCTACTGACCGTCGCTCGACTAGGGCGTTACACCGCAGCAGCCTCCGTACTTGGGGTAAACCACTCGACGATTTCCCGGCGCATCGATGCACTGCAAAAGGCCATGGGCGGCCACCTACTGACCCAAACCCCTAGCGGGTGGGAACTGACAGACCTCGGCCGACGAGCCATGACCAGCGCCGAAGCCATCGAACAGGCGGTGGCGGCGATCAGCACCGAAGATGACTCCCCTGCGCTCGCCGGTCACGTCCGGTTGGCGGCCCCGGATGCCTTTAGCGCCCACCTAGCGGCCCCGACCTTGGCGAAGTTGCAGGCCAAGCACCCACAACTGGTTTTTGAGATTGTCTCGGAAACTACCCGCGCCAGGCAGACCCGCACCGGTATGGATTTGGAAATTGTTATCGGGCGCCCCAATGTACGTAAGGCGTCCACCACTAAGCTCATGGACTATGAATTGCGACTGTATGCCACCGCTGAATATCTTCAGACTCATGGCACCCCTGGCCAGCTCTCGGATCTTGAGGGTCACAGCCTGAACTACTACATCGATACTGCGCTGACCGTGGACAAACTTGATGAAGCGACCAGTCACCTACCACCCATGCACCGAGCCATCTCCTCCACCAGCATTGCCGTGCAGTACGCTGCCACGATGAATCATGCAGGCTTTGGGCTACTACCAGTCTTCCTCTCCAAGCATTACCCAAATCTGGTTCCGGTGTTGCACGATCAGTTCAGCTACGTCTCTGAATACTGGTTGGTGGGCCGCGAGGAAGCGTTGCGCAACAAGGCCGTTCAGGCGACCGTTCGGGCCTTGAACGATGCGGCGGCCAATGGGGATTGGTTTATTTTCCCTACTGGCTCTCAGGCTCCCAGCTAAGTACGGCATCACGCAAGTGCTGCACACTCTGCGTGCTGTCTAACCTCAAAATTGGACAGTCTAAAGTTGCCAACCACGCCTCATGCTTCGCCCTGCTACGACCATGGAATTGTGGATCATCGTAGCTTTGGGACCATTGCATGAACTCTTCAAATGCTTCACTATCAATAGCTTCACCGTTGCGGCGAATAGACTCACGCTGTTCGGCTCTTTGACGTCGCTGCCCAACCTCTAAGCTCATGAACACCACTGCGTCGCACAGTTGCAAGATCTTTTCACCCCACCCGTTGACCGAGCCCGATAGGACCCATGCCGGGCGGGGAGCAAAAACGCTCTCCATCAGGTCCACACGTTCTGCAGCTGGCCGAACTAGGGTGTAGGGAGGATTGGTCGGGATCCAAAAGTAGTCGTCTGAATCGGCATGTGGCACGGACCAGGCATCTGCCACTGCACTCCCTAGGGTGGTCGTCCCTGAACCACTGGCGCCGACGATATACAGTCGACACGATTGCATCTAATTCTCCTTGGACGAGTTTTTCCCAGACCAAGAGTCTACGCCCGCACCCCCGGAAGGCTCCGCTGGATTCGCCCTCAGATGCAACCCATGGATGACAAGTGGCGACGATTTGATCCGATTTGTGATGCCGGCAAGTGAACCTCATGGGCAATCGACTAGTCTTCGCTCTCTGCTCCTGTCTTACCCGTCGAGAGGCTCAAGCCGAAGCCCTCGAATTCGAGGTAAGTACACACAGCGTAAATTATCTACGTCGAAATGCGTGTGAAAAGGATCTCTACCCTCCAACAGCGTCACAATTAGGACAACGAATTGATATTGATTACCGTTGATTTCGGTATTACATGCCATCCATCATCATTCGTACCTTTGAAAAGGAAATATTATGCGTAAAACCCGAAGTAAATATGTTTCAGGTCTAGCTTCAACCATCATCGCCATGGCAATGCTTGTGCCGGCTGTCGGCGCGGCTCAGGCGGCGCCGATTTGGAACTACGGCACTGTCGACGCGCCTGGCTGGAATACTCGATACGTCTGGTCCAGCTTTGACGACACTGAGAGAAAACATGGGTCCACCGCAGTTGGCGACATTGGCGGAACTAACAAGTCCCCCTGCCTTCTGCCAAACAAAAGAGCGTATTCAGAATCCATATACTCGCCGTCCGGTGGCTTTCATCACGCCTATTACCGTTACTGCTAATTAATCAAATGCCAGCTGGGAGTTGCAGATTTGCGATTCTCAGCTCCGGCTCAGGAGTACGTATAGATGAAAAGCTCGGGCCTGCGCCTAGCAGTTGTAATTGCTGCAATATATGCCATTTTTGCCGGATTTATGTCGACGGCAATCATGGACGAATCAATGCTCGACGGATCTACGCAGATTCTAGTGAGCGGATCTGCAACATCTGAGGGTGGGGATGACTTACCAACTGTCGCGCAAAATATCGCCGACTCTTCCGAGACAGTCATAGTTAAGCAAGTAAGAGACCTGCACGATACGAATATTCGGAATCTTTTTGTAGTCGTAGGAAACGAGAATTCGAGGCAAGCTCGTTGGCTTACCGACGGATTCCCTGATTTTAGCCGTAATCGGACATCCAATGTTCACTCAGTTAGTCATCTAAACGGTGTAGATCCAAGAGGTAAATACTACATTTTTGGGAACGCCAAGGCGGACCACAAAGTAACCGAAGAGTTTGAAAAACTCGGATATACCATTGAGTATCCGTCAGGCTCGACAGCTGAATTCGTGGTCATGGCCCAAGGGCCAACCGGCCCGCCCACCTTGGTGACGCTGCTCTTGATTACTCTCATCTCCGGGTTATCCGCAATCTCTCAAATAAAGCGCTATGCCATCCAACGGCTTCACGGCCATGATAAAAAATCGATCATGTGGCAGGCCATAAAGAGCTTGTTTCCCGGCACCGCCATCGCGATACTTACGTTGTGCTGTGGCAGCATCATGTCGCTGTATTTCTACAACGGGCTCAATCAGTTCGGCAGGTTCGCACAAACAACTTCGATCATTTTCGCCATTGCCGCCACTTTTGCTATAGCAGTTCATCTTGTTGTGCTGCTCATTCTTTGGAACTCCTCCATTCTCGAAGGACTGAAGGGACGGCTCAGTTTCCGCGTAACGGTACCGGCTGCATACCTCATCAGAATCCCAGGAATTTTGCTAGCCGTCTCGCTCATTGCATCCAGCTTCGCAGCAGCAACTGCCGTTCAAGACGCGGCTACTACTCGTGCCGAGTTTGACAACGCTGGGAACACAGCAAAAATCGTGTTTGAGGGTCTGATGCCTCCCGAGGAAATGGAATCATTGTCATACGAGTCCGGGGCTTGGCTTAAAGAGGAGGACAAGGCCGGAAGGACGTTGCTGGTAGCGCCTTTTCCTTTAGTCGGCGATCAACTCCGCGGTTCAAAGAATATACTGTTGGTGAACAACTCGTACCTCAAAGCGAATCCGATCCTGAATGATGTTGGCGAGAAACTTGACGAGGTATCTCCATCTCAAGTCCGCGCCTTCATTCCTGAAAACTCCCCGGTGTCTCAACAGGAAATAGAGAATTTCCTCAGTGGGATCTCATCCAGCCCTGAGACCACCCATCACCTCGGTTTCGGCCGATTGAGCGAAGGTCAGAATCACTTCCTCTATGAGCCTAATGTTTCAAGCAATAGGTATCCACAGTGGATGCAAGACCCGGTAGTTGTCGTAGTTGGCGCCGATTCAGGACTCATCCGGGACGATGACTATCTGGCCCTTGCCACTAGCGGACGCGTGCTGATGACAGACTCCGAAACAGCAGTTGAGAACACCCCAAATCAGTTCATGGGAAAGTGGATTTCCGCTTACGTTCCGGTGGCACAGACAGCCGCTGACCAATATGGTGACCGCGTATCCGAATTCAAAGTCATCGCGGCCAGCTCCCTCATCGCCATGTTCGTCTTGTTAGCAACAGCCGTAGGTTTGGCTCAAATGCACGTCCAAGGCAACGCTCAATCCATTCTTGTTCGTTACCTCCATGGCTGGACTTTCTATTCGACTCATCGGTGGTTAGTCCGTGCCGAATTGTTGATCTTTACCGTCGTTACCGCATGGTCGTTGGTGAGGTTCTTGATTCTCTTGATTCAGCCGAAGGGCGGCGATGTACCGGCAACCGAGAATGACATGGCTTTGGCAATCGCTACGTGGCATCCATTGGCAGTTGCCGTTGTAGCGGTGATTAACCTCGTTCTACTTATTGGACTGGTCCAGCTCCGAACGCAAAGAATGATCCGTACCCACAGTGAGGAAACAGCATGACCAATATTATCGTTGAGAATGCAGCAAAATCATTCAATAACCACCAGCTGTTCTCTGGTCTGTCGTTCCACGTGGAGTCCGGCCAGTTGACTGCCCTGACTGGTCCCTCTGGCTCAGGAAAGTCTACGTTGCTCAATTGCATTGGACTTTTAGAACGTCTCGATAAGGGGCAGATTTACGTCGAAAACAAAAAAATTGCGCGTATGAATTCCGAATCGCAGCGCAAGTTTCGTCGAGATACTCTTGGGTACATGTTTCAGAACTATGCACTAGTCGAGAACGCGACCATTTCTGAAAATCTTGAAATCGCTGTGTCAGCCAAAGGTAGACGGGCGGTCGCCAAAGCCGATTTCGAAGGTGCGCTGCGCAGAGTTGGTTTGGCAGGTCGCCGGAAAGAGCATGTTTACACGCTTTCTGGTGGTGAACAACAACGAGTTGCTCTGGCCAGACTCATCGTCAAAAAGCCATCTATCATCCTTGCCGATGAACCGACCGGGGCCTTGGACGCCACGAATTCTCAGATGGTGCTCGGCGAGCTGGAGCGCATTGCCCAAGAAGGTGCAGCGGTAATTATTGCTACCCACTCAAAACAGGTCGTGGACGCATGTAGTCAGGTCATTTCACTGACATAAGGATTGCGTGCAATTTTAATGACTAAGGGCTAGATCCCACGTGGATCTAGCCCTTAGTTCTATCGGAACGTGTTACTGCATCTTCAGGTGCTTTGCCGCTTCAACTTCGCCGTCAACGGCCAGGCGGTCCGCCTCATCAATGGCTCCCAAGTCGGCGCCCTTGGTCTCACGCATGAAGTAGACGGCCACCAAGGTCACCAGCGCCGCAAAGACGATGTAACCGGCGACAGGAACCCAAGATCCGTAGACCTTCAGCAGCCAGGTGGCGATGATTGGTGCCATGGAACCGGCCACGATCGAGGTCACCTGGTAGCCCAGGGAGACACCCGAGTAACGCATGCGGGTAGGGAACATTTCAGCCATGATGGCTGGCTGTCCGGCATACATCAGGGCGTGCACCGCCAAGCCAAGCACAATAGTTGCCAAAATGATCGCGTCGTTAGCGGTGTTGAACATCGGGAAGGCTACGACGCCCCACACGGCCATGAGGATGACGCCGGTGCCGTAAACCGGGCGACGTCCACGAGTATCGGTGAATCGGCCCACCACTGGAACCAAGATGGCGTGAATGACATGGGCGATGAGCATCAGCCCCAGGATCGTGGAGGTATCCATCTTCAGCTGAGTGGCCATGTAAGTAATAGAGAAGGTCACGACCATGTAGTACATGATGTTCTCCCCAAAGCGCAGGCCCATGGCGGTGAAGACACCGCGCGGGTAACGCTTGAAGACCTCGGCTACACCGTATCCGGCGGCCGCATTCTGCTCCAGTTCGGCCTTGGCTTCTTTGAAGATCGGAGCATCTGCGACTCGGGTGCGAATGTAGTAACCAACAATCACGATGACCACGGAGAGCCAGAAGCCAACGCGCCAGCCCCACGCGAGGAAGGCTTCGTCACTCAGAGTTGAGGACAGCACCAGCAGGACGATCGTGGCCAGCAGGTTACCGACCGGCACTGCGGCCTGCGGCCAGGAAGCCCAGAAGCCGCGTTCCTTATTCGGCGCATGCTCGGCCACCAACAACACCGCACCGCCCCATTCACCGCCGACCGCGAAGCCCTGCAAGAAGCGCAACACGATCAACAGGATCGGAGCCGCATATCCAATGGCATCAAAGGTCGGCAGGCAACCCATCAGGAAGGTGGTGGTACCCACCAACACGATGGCGACCTGCAGCAAGTGCTTGCGTCCGTACTTGTCGCCGAAGTGGCCAAAGACGATGCCACCGATGGGTCGGGCGATAAAGCCCACCGCGTAGGTCAGGAACGCCTTGATGATGTTGTCCAGGTCGTTGCCATTATCTGGGAAGAAGATCTTGTTGAACACCAGGGTTGCCGCGGTGGCGTAGAGGAAAAATTCGTACCACTCAACCACGGTGCCAGCCATGGAGGCCGCAACGACCCTGCGCAATCCCTTGCGTTCAGATTTTGATGACGTTTCACTGACCACAGTGCGTTCCTTCCGCCCTTGCTAGTTACCCCATTGGAACTAACCTCAACAGCGAGTATGACCCGGATCACATCGCCAAAGATAGCCCAAAGGGTGCATAGTGGGACACAGATTGTGCACATTCGGCGTGCTTTTTTGCACAGGCCATCAAGTTCTTAGGAGGTCCCGTGGCGATAAACGTGAGTTTGCGTGGTGTGCAGATGGATGAACAAACCAGATGCGCTCACTATCATCAGCTCCGCGACGTCATCGCGCTCAAACACTACTGCTGCGACACCTATTACCCGTGCCACCTCTGCCACGCCGAATTGGCTGAACATCCGGCCCAACTTTGGCCGGCATATAAGTTTGATCAACCCGCAGTTCTCTGCGGAGTTTGCCGCTGCGAACTAAGCGTTGATGAATACCGTGCTTCATCTTCATGCCCGCACTGCCAAGCGCTATTCAACCCCGGCTGCAAACTCCACGAAAATCTGTATTTTGATTTGTCGTCCTAGAAGTCTTCGGCAGCTTCAGGCTGTCGAGGAATAACCAATACGGGGCGCAGCTGTTTGTGCGCCAAGGTGACGGCAATGGAGCCGTCAATGATTTCAGTCATTCTGTTGCGCAAGCCAGCTCTTCGAGTACCGACAACAATCATTTGAGCATCAAGTTGCTCGGCTACTGCGCTGAGCACCTTTGCTGGGTCGCCGGCAATTGTGTAGGTTTCGAATTGGACACCAGTGATCACCGAGGAAATCTCCCACGCTAGTTCCTCTGAGACTTTGCCCGCCGAGGTTAGCAGGTCTCCGGCGGCCAACTTTTGCGTCACGATCCGTCCAGAGTCTGCATAAACGCACACCAAACGTGCATGCAATTCTCGCGCCAGCTTTCCAGCGGCCGCCAACACGGCTGCATTCATTCCAGGTTCCACACCCAAAACCATCGTGCCCATCAGCTGTTCCTGCTTTCTAACGAACCAGTATTCTCCAAAAAATCCTAAACTAAAGTTGCGTCAAATCAATCTGGGCATCGGCCAAACGTTCCGCGTCGATGTTGCGCCCCACCAGCGTCCGCAACGTATCGTTGACGTCCCAAATATTCACGTTGGCCGCAGCAGTCACCGTCTGGCCGTGCTGCCAGAAAATGATGAATTCTCCAGATTCAGTATCTCCACGGATCACCGTTTTGTCATCCGGTGAACTGTGGCCAACATATTCCATACCCAGATCAAACTGGTCTGTAAAGAAGTACGGCAACCAGTCAGAGGACTCATCAGCGCCGGTGAGCGTAGCGGCGGCCAGCTTCCCTTGGCGTATTGCGTTATCCCAGTGTTCTACGCGCAGGTGGCGATCGAGATGTGTGTTAAAAGCTTGGGCGACATCTCCCACTGCGAGAATCTGTCGATTGCTACTTCGTAGGCTCTGGTCAACAACTACGCCACCGTCCACGTCCAACCCCGCAGTTTCAGCCAGTTCCAGATTCGGAACCGCACCCATCGCTAGGATTACAACGTCAGCACGGGAGGATCCAGCATCCGAATACACTTGCAGATGCCCGTCCGCTTGTTCGATGCCCTGTACCCGTGCTGTACGCACATCGACACCGTGACGTTGATGTAGCTCCAAGAGATAGTTTCCGAAGCGCTCGCCAAAAACCTTGCTCAGCGGAACGTCGGTAGGCGAATAGACGGTGACCCGCGCTCCGCTCTGACGCGTCGAGGCAGCGACCTCCATACCAATCCAGCCAGAGCCGACCACGGCTACTTGCGTTCCTTCAGTGATGTCCTCACGCAGAGACTTTGCGTCATTCAGCGTCCGCAACACATGCACACCAGGCAAGTCATAGCCGGCAATCGGAGCCTCTTTCCCGAGGCTGGCCCGCGATCCGGTGGCTAGAACCAGATGGTCATAGCTCACCGAATCGCCATCCGCTAGCAGTACTCGTTGCTGTTCCGCTTCAATACTGATCCCGGCCACACCCAGACGCAGAGTAACCCCATGTTCGGAGTACCAAATGGAGTCATGAACGATGAAGTCCGCTGGCTCTTCCTTGCCTTGCAAGAAGCCTTTAGATAACGGCGGACGTTCATAGGGCAGGTCGGTTTCATCACTGATCAAGGTCAGCTTTCCGGAATAACCGCGCTCACGTAATTCGCTCACGACGCTTGCTGCGGCTAAACCCCCGCCAAGGACAACGATCGATTCCATGCTGCACCCGATTCCTCGACAACCATGTACCTCGATACTCACACCCGGACGCTGTGCTTGGCAAGGACTTAATCGACTCACTCAGAGATTGATCATGTGTCCAGTAAGACCGTGGAAACTTTCCTGTAAAGCTTCTCCCAACGTCGGGTGAACGTGCACGTTACGGGCAAGTTCGGTCGCGGTCAGATCCCACTTTTGAGCGAGCGTGAGTTCTGGCAACAGCTCAGCCACATCGGCACCGATCAGGTGTGCGCCAAGCAGCTCGCCATACTGAGTATCGGCAATGATTTTCACGAATCCTCCGGGTTCACCCAGGCCGTGTGCCTTTGCGTTGGCGGTAAATGGGAACTTAGCAATTTTCAGCTCGTGGCCCTCATCTCGCGCTTGCTGTTCAGTCAATCCGAAGGAGGCAACCTGCGGCTGCGAGAAGGTCGCGCGCGGCATCATCCGGTAGTCGCCCAGCGTCTGGGTTTCTGCACCGGCGATGGTTTCCGCTGCCACGACGCCCTGGGCCTCGGCCACGTGGGCCAGCTGCAGTTTTGCGGTCACATCTCCAATCGCGTACAGGTGTGGCACGTTAGTGCGCATGTAGTCGTCGATACCGATGGCACCGCGATCGGTCAATGTGATGCCCGTATTTTCCAGCCCATAGCCATCGGTGCGTGGAGCAAAGCCCACGGACATTAGCACCTTGTCCACAACGATGCTTTTGGGTTCAGCACCCTTCGGTGTATAGGTCACGGTCACTAAGGATCCATCATCTTCGACGGTATTCACCGAGGCCGAGGTGAGCAGGGTGATACCCAACTTCTTATACTGCTTGGCGATCTCTTTGGAAACTTCTGGATCTTCATTGGGTAGAGCCCGGTCAAGGTATTCAATAATCGTGACCTCGACTCCATAGTTGGCGAGGACATAGGCGAATTCCATCCCGATGGCTCCGGCACCGACGATCACCATGGAGTTTGGCAGTTCGCGGGAAAGGATCTGAGACTCGAAGGTCACCACGTTCTTACTTAATTCCACCCCTGGCAGCAGTTTCACAGTGGAGCCCGTTGCAATGATGGCGTTGTCAAAAGTGACGGTTTGGCTTCCGTCCTCGGAGAGCTGAACCTGAAGGGTGCGAGCGTCGCTGAAGCTACCCAGTCCGTTGATCTCGGTGATGCCGTTTTTCTTCATGAGGAAGTGCACACCCTTAACTCTTCCCTCGGCTACGGTGCGACTGCGGTCAAAAGCGACCGAGAAATCAAAGTCCACCTCTCCGCGGATGCCGAACTGTTCAGCTTGATGAGTGAAGGTGTGAGCAAGTTCAGCGTTGCGCAGCAGGGCCTTGGAAGGAACACAGCCCACATTAAGGCACACCCCACCCCAGTACTGCTTTTCAATGACGGCCACCGATTTGCCCAGTTGCGCGGCACGGATAGCGGCGACATAACCACCGGGGCCCGCGCCGAGAACTACAACGTCAAAGTGATTAGTACTGGTGTTCATGGAAGTTCTCCTTTAGATACAGAATTGTTTCTCTTGGCAAGATTGCTGCGATCTGCTGTTCAACGTTGGCGCGGATGACAGGCAATGAGTCATCTAGGTACATGGTGGCCGTTGCAGTGACATGGACTATCGAGGTGATCACACGAGCGAGTATCGCTCCGTCAAGGCCAGCGTACTCCGAGAGCACCTTTCGCATTCCTTGTTCCCAACGCTGGGCATGGGCCAGTCCCTCGGCTCGATGAGGTTCTGCGGGGTCGCCAAAAACTAGCTCATGCATGTAGGTGCGACCATTTTCTGGATGCTCTCGAATACAGGTCAGCACCGGGTCTATCAGAGCCATGAGGTCTCGAACGGGGTGAGGATCCGGCCCCTTAGTCAAGGTGTCGGCAGCCAGCCCTTCTTCGATTGCGGTGGCGAATTTTTGGTTCTGCACCATAATCAAAAGCTCCGCTTTGGTTCCCGCGTAGAGGTATAGGGTTCCGATAGCGATATCTGCTTTGTCAGCAACCTGTTGCGTTGTGACACTGTTGATTCCCTCTTTGGCGAGCAGGTAGCTGGCTGCGGACAAAATTCGCTTAAGTTTTTCTTCTTTGGCCCGTTCCCGGCGACCACGGGGAGCATAGACTGACTTCATATTTCCTCCCTTGACAAAAATATCTGAGCTTGCTCATAATTGAGTATACTCGGAAGTATGGAGATGAAAACCTTTCATCCTCACAGCGAACAAGGCAGGAAGCACACAGCGCAAATGACAAAGCAACCTAACGAAGATCACGGTGCCACAGCATCGCTTGTTGCTGCGGAAAATCGCACGGTGGATGCCGCCGGGGCACAATTCATCTACCGCGAACTTGGTAATGGTCAGGACGAGACCTTGCCACTGGTCGGGCTGACCCATTTGGGCGCGAACCTCGATAGCTGGGATCCAGAACTCATCGACCCCATCGCCGCCACGCGACGAGTCATCCTGATCGGCTACCGCGGCGTGGGTGCTTCTACCGGAACACCGCAAGATAATTTCGAAGCCATGGCTCAAGATGCGATAGCGGCCATCCGAGCATTAGGCCTAGCTCAAATTGATCTATTTGGACTCTCCATGGGTGGGATGGTGGCACTGGAAGTCTTACGCCAAGCACCCGAGTTAGTGAACCGCGTGGTCTTCGCCGGGACCGGACCACAGAGCGGTCCTAGACTGACGCAAATGACCAAGACTTTCATCAGCGGTGTCCTACGTGGGGCAGTCACCTTGACCAACCCCACCTCCGTCTTGTTTTTCACAAAAACTGATAACGCCAAGCACGCCGCCAAAGAGTATCAGGCTCGGCTCAAGCTCCGAACCAGCAGTCGCGACAAGCCGGTAGCGCCGAACGTATTAGTGGCCCAGTTACGCGCAGTCAAACGTTGGGGCCAAGCGACGCCCGTGACCCTGGGGTTCACTGGCCCCGTACTAGATTTGCACGGCGATTCTGACGCAATGGTCTTCCCAGAAAACACCGAAGCGCTCAGACGCGTACTCCCCCAAACGCAGGTGCAGATCTACCCGGACGCCGGGCATGGTGTTGTCTCCCAACACCGTGCATCAATTTCACAAACCATCACTAAATTCTTGAGTCGCTGACCGAGCGACGTTTCGACAAATGTCCAAGCATCAGCCAAGAGGAGCACATAACATGCGAGCATTCGCTATCGATAAATACAAAGGTACGCTCAGCGAGACCAACAGTCCCGAGCCAACCCTCGGCGAGCGCGACGTACTGGTGAAGGTACTGGCAGCTGGCGTGAACCAACTGGACGAAAAGATTCGTGAAGGCGAATTCAAAACTATCCTTCCCTACAAGACTCCTCTGGTCCTTGGCCATGACGTTGCCGGTACTGTCATCAGTGTCGGCTCCCAGGTCCGCGGATTCAAAGTCGGGGACACGGTCTACGCTCGCCCCCGCGATTTCCGCATTGGGACCTTTGCCGAACGCATCGCCATCGACGAGGCCGACGTTGCTCTGGCCCCAACCACCATCACTATCGCAGAGGCCGCTTCGTTACCGTTGGTTGCGCTCACTGCATGGCAGGCCCTGGTAGTCCGCGCAAATATTCAGCCGGGACAGAAGGTACTGATCCACGCTGGTGCCGGCGGCGTTGGCTCAATCACGATCCAGCTCGCCAAGCACCTCGGTGCATATGTGGCCACTACTGCGTCTGCCAAGAATGCCGACTTTGTCCGCGAACTGGGAGCCGATGAAGTTATTGACTACCGCAACCAGGACTTCGAAAAGGAACTCTCCGGATACGATCTAGTGCTCGATTCACTTGGCGGCGAAAACCTGGAGAAATCCCTGCGCATCCTGCGTCCGGGCGGCAAGGCCATCGGCATCTCAGGACCACCAGATCCTGCCTTCGCAGCCAAGGCCGGCCTGAACGTAGTGTTCCGTTTAGCCGTCACCGCATTGAGCGCCAAAATCCGCAAGCAGGCCAAGAAACTTGGGGTCAGCTACGAATTCTTGTTCATGGATGCCAGCGGCGAACAGCTGCGCGAAATCGCCAAGCTCATCGACAATGATGTGCTCAATCCGGTAGTTGGCAAGACCTTTGAATTTGATCAGGCACCTCAAGCTTTGGAAGCTCTAGCCAAAGGTGGCGCCCGCGGCAAAGTTGTTATCCTCGGCGCCTAGTTCTCATACCATTTAGCATTCCCCAAGCTCAGAAGGAGCAGAAATCATGTCCACAAATGAACCAGTCATCAGTTCCTACGCGCAAGCACCGGCAAAAACCATCAACGCCGGTGGCGTTAACTTCGCCTACCGCGAGTTGGGCCCTAAGGGCGGCATCCCGGTTGTCTTTTTTGTCCACTTGGCAGCAACCTTGGATAACTGGGACCCACGCATTGTTGATGCCATCGCAAAAAAACGCCACGTTATCACCTTTGATCAGCGCGGCGTAGGCGCATCTTCTGGCACAGTTCCCGACACCTTGGAGGCAGCTGCTGACGACGCGTACAACTTCATTACCGCGCTGGGCTACGACAAGATCGATATCTTCTCGTTCTCTATGGGTGGCTTCATCGCTCAGGATCTAGTGCTCAAGCACCCTGATCTGGTGCGAAAGTTGGTGCTCACCGGCACCGGTCCACGTGGCGGCCGGAACATCGACAAGGTGGTTGCAGTGACCTACTGGGACATCTTCCGCGCCACCATCACCCGCTCAGATCCTAAAGAGTTCTTGTTCTTCGAACGCAACAAGGAAGGCAAAAAAGCTGGCAAGGCTTTTGTGGAGCGTTTGAAGGAGCGCACCGTCGACCGCGACAAGGACATCGCTTTCAAAGCGCTGCAAACTCAGCTTAAGGCCATCGTGAAGTTTGGCCGTTCGGCACCTTCGGATCTGTCAAAGATCACCATCCCAACTTTGATCGCCAATGGCGATCATGACCGGATGGTTCCATCGATCCTTTCGGTGGACCTACACCAGCGCATCGCCGGATCCGAACTGATCATTTACCCGAACTCCGGTCACGGTGGCATCTTCCAGTACTGGGAGAAGTTCGCGCCGGTCGCCGCCGAATTCCTGTCCGAGTAGTCCCGTTTTCTTCGCAAGAATCAATTGGAAGGCCTGAACATGAGTGAGAAAGCAAAACCAGAGGTCGCTAAGCACTTCACTTCATCGATCTTGCTCTGGATGCGCAAGGACCAGCCACGCCAAACCGGCATGGACTATTGGAAAGGTCCGCATTCTGGGATTATCACCAATACTCCGGGCTTGAGCGAATATCGGCAGATTCATCTGGCAGAAGCTAATCCTGGACGGTGGCCAGCCCACCCGTCCTTGGAGACGCTCATTCCCGAGGATCGGAAGATTGACGGCATCGCCGAAGTAACCTTCGAAAATGCTCTGTCCCCTTTGACCGGGCGCGAGCAAACCGCGTTGGCCTTTGCAGACGAGGTTAATGTCTTCCGCCGCACCTTGCTCTACGCCGGACCTCCGAGTTCCTCCCGGTGGTACGACGTGGCTCCTGGGTCCCATCCGGGATCTCGCGCAGTGTTGTACCTACGCCGGGGCAAGGACACCGGCACGGTGGCCTTCCATAAGTTCGTGAAGAAAACTTTGGTACCAGCTCTAGTAGAAACCGGGGTGCTTACTGAATTGCGCACCCAGGTATTTCTGCCTTGGAGTCAGAAGCTGTGGGATACCCCAAACGTTGCGCACGATAATCCCGAGGACCAGCATCTACATGCTTCGGTGATTCTAGGCTTTGTTGACGACGAGGCGCGTGAGAAGTTTTTCGCCGGAGGTCGGGCTGCCAATCTCTCTGAGCTAATCGCGCCTTTTACCTCGGCCGTTCACGCCTACGATGTGGAAACGACACTGCGCTACGTCAAGGGTGGCGAGATTCTCGCAGCACCCGAATCCTAGTCGCTCGGCAAATTGTTAGGGCCTGCGCCATTCGGTCAGCCCAACCCACTGACCGAATGGCGCAGGCCTTAGTGCACTGCTTAGTTGCGCCAGCTTAGCCTGGCAGTACCGAAGAGATTTGGGTACGAAGTCGCGCCATGATTTCCGCGTTACTGGACTGGGCATTGACCGTCGCAGACAATTCCAAGAACATGATCGCTGAGATCACCGAAGCAAAACTCTTTGCCTGATCCTGCGCCATTTGGGAGCGCTCGACTAGAAGATCCGCCGTCACCGCCTGAGTCTGCTCAACAATAGCTAAGGCTTCAGCGTGGTGAGGTTCTTCCGGATCTCCAAAAACCATCTCACGCAGGTAGGTACGGCCATTTTCTACTTGGACGCGGTTACATTCCACTATTGGTTCAATAAAGGCCAGAATTCCATCCAGCGCAGTGGAGGTCTTATTCGCTGCCGCCAATCCGCGTTCCAGGGACTGCGCATAGTGCAGATTTTGCACCAGCAGTAGCAGTTCGCCTTTGTTCTTGGCGTACAGGAATAGTGTGCCGGTGCCGATATCGGCAGCGTCGGCAATTTGTTGTGTGGTCACTTCGTCTACGCCGTACTTAGCGAAGAGTTTACTGGCGGCCGCGGTGATGCGTTCAAGCTTCTCCTGCTTGTTTCGCTCACGCCGCCCTAGGGGCTGGGACGCCACTGACATCTTTTGATCCTCCGGGAATAAACTATGACTACGCTCAGTTTTGATCATAGTCACCGTTTGCTGGGGTTGGAAATTTACACCTTCCATTCTTCCACGATGGCGTGAGGCAACAAGGCCTCAACCCTAGGACAGTGCCCACAATTAGTAGATAAGGAAACCGCTCGTTATGACTTCCCCGTCCCTTTGGCAGCCGTTCACTCTCGGCCGGATCGAACTCCCCCACCGCCTTGCTTTGGCGCCGATGACCCGCAACCGCTCAAATGCAGACGGCACCCCGGGCGAGCATGTCTCACAGTACTACGCACAGCGCGCATCCCTCGGCTTGGTTATCACCGAGGGAACCCAGCCGTCGGCTGACGGCCAGGGCTACTTCAACACCCCAGGCATCTACACCGAAGAGCACATCGCAGGTTGGCGCAAGGTCGCCGATGAGGTTCATGCTGAAGGTGGACACCTGTTCATTCAGCTAATGCACGCTGGCCGCTCGGCTCACCCGGACAACACCCCACATCATCGTCAGCCGGTAGCGCCGTCAGCGATCTCCGCTGAGCAAGAGATCTTCACCCTTGAGGGTAAAAAGCAGACTCCCGTGCCACGCGAACTGAGCCGCGAAGATATGCAAGAAGTCATTGGCGAATTCCGTCACGCAGCTGCTTCGGCCATCGCTGCGGGAGCTGACGGTGTAGAAATCCACGCAGCTAACGGATACCTGTTGCACCAGTTCCTGGCCCCAAATGCCAACGAACGCACCGACGAATACGGTGGCTCGGTAGAAAATCGTTCACGCTTTGTCGTTGAGGTCGCTCAGGCGGTTGCCGAAGAAATTGGAGCGGATCGCACCGGCATCCGCATCTCGCCTGCTTTCCCACTCGGAGGCCTGTTCGAGGGCGAGCCAGCAGATGTCCATGCCCAGTACCGACACTTGGTCGGAGAATTGGCCAAACTGAATCTGGTCTACCTGCACGTTCATCACCTGGGCGATGACCCACTACTGCGCTCTCTGCGCCAGGCGTGGCCAACGGCCGTACTGGTGGTGCGCTACGGTCGCGAACGCGAAACTATCGGTGCGGACGTCGAGGCAGGATTGGCAGATATCGAACCGCTGGGACGCATTGCCCTAGCTAACCCTGATGTTGTTGAACGCCTGCGTACCGACGCACCGGTTAATGATTTGGACCCAGCCACCCTCTATGTCGGTGGAGCAAAGGGCTACATCGACTACCCAACCCTGACTCACGCCTAAAACCAACAGAAACAAATTCACGAAAGAAAGTAGGAAGCATTCTCATGACTTCACTTAAAGATGCAGTAGTTCTAGTCACCGGCGCAAACGGCGGAATCGGTGGACACTTTGTCCGCGAAGCTCTGGCCCGTGGCGCAGCCAAGGTCTATGCCTCAGCCCGAAACCCACAAGTATGGGATGACGAGCGTGTTGTACCGCTGACCTTGGATGTCACCGACTCGGCGTCCATCAAGGCCGCCGTCGAAGCTGCACCAGATGTCACCGTGTTGATCAACAACGCCGGCGCCTCGACAAGCAACTCCGAAATCCTGGGCCACAGCGACGAAGAAATCCGTGCCAACGTGGAGACCAACTTCCTGGGCCCACTGTTCCTGGCTCGCGCCTACGCTCCACTGCTCTCAGCCAAGGGTGGGAACACCGCAATCATCGATATCCACTCGGCTCTGGCTTGGTATGCGGTCGCCGGTATTTACTCGGCTACCAAGGCAGCCCTGTGGTCCGCAACAAACTCGCTTCGCCTGGAACTGCAGCCTGCAGGCGTTCAGGTAGTTGGTGTGCACGTAGGTTGGGTTGATACCGCTATGGCCGCTGCAAGCACCGATCCAAAGCTGGATCCAGCAGTGCTTGTGACCAAGGTACTTGACGCTACCGAGGCCGGAGAATTTGAAGTTCTCGCTGACGAAACCTCCGTGCAGGTGAAGTCCGGACTGTCGGCACCATTGGAAGCTCTCTACCCACAATTGGCGCAGGGCAAGTAATAGGGCAAGTAAAAACAGCCAAGTAAAAGCTCGCTGGGTATTCGGTGGCGAGCGTGGTGACATGTCGGGCCCTGCTTGTACAGTACGAAGCACTCGCAGGTGCAACGTCCACGAACCAGCAAGGAGCCCGACATGTTCAGCAAAAGCTCTCCACGCTCAGCAGCCACCGAAGTACCCGACCGCTTTGTGATCATCTTTGATTCGGCGGATCCGGCAACCCCTGGTATCGCTGCCGAAGCTCGCGAGCGGCAAGTGCCTCAACTGCTAGCCGAACAGGGCTACTCCTTCAGTGAGTACTTCCCGATGTTGGGCATCGCGGTGGTCACCAGCAAAGCTGACCAGCTTGATGATTTCCGCCAACGCTGCGCAGGCCACCAATTGCCAGCCGAGGTAGTGCCTGAACTGATCTACCGCATCCTTCCAGATGCTGGTGCCAAGGACAGTTTCACCGACAACGAGCAGTTCACTTGGGGGCTGCAAGCGGTGGGCGCAGATCTGAGCACTTATACCGGCAAGGGCATCAACCTCGCGGTTCTGGATACCGGATTTGATGCCAACCACCCGGATTTTGCCGGACGCAACGTCACCACCAAATCCCTGGTGGACGGCGAAGATGCTGCCGACAGCCACGGTCATGGAACCCACTGCATCGGCACCTCCTGTGGACCACGCACTCCTGAGCAAGGCCCGGGTTATGGCGTGGCCAGCGAAGCGAATATCTTTGCCGGCAAGGTGCTCGGTGCCGACGGCTCAGGTTCTGACTCCAACATCCTCGCTGGCATCAACTGGGCGTTGGAAAACAAGTGCCAAGTCATTTCAATGTCTCTGGGCGCCGACGTAAAAACCGTGCACCCTCCCTACGTCACCGCCGGCCGACGTTCCTTAGAACTAGGCTCGTTGATCGTGGCCGCCGCCGGCAACAATGCCCAGCGTTCAGCGGGAAACCCCGGTTTTGTGGGCGCACCGGCTAATAGCCCGTACATCATGGCGGTCGCTGCGGTGGACTCCAAACTGGCGGTTGCTGACTTCTCGGCTCAAGCGATCAGCACCGAGGGCGGCGAGGTGGACATTGCCGGTCCTGGTGTAAATGTTTATTCCTCTTGGCCAGGCTCCCAGCGTTACAACACCATCAGTGGTACCTCCATGGCGACCCCGCATGTGGCCGGGCTTGCCGCACTGCTGGCAGAATCCACCGGGTTACGTGCCCAAGAACTGTGGGACAAGTTAGTCCAAGAAGCTCGCAGCCTGTCCTTGCCGACCACCGAGGTGGGTGCCGGCCTGGCCCAAGCCCCCACCAGCGCAGAAAGCTAGGCTCATGTCCGACTCTGAATTACCGGTATATGTCATCACGCTGGCCGAGGGCATTGAAGCCACCGGCGCGGTGAGTGAACTTGAATCTCACGGTTTACAAGTTAAACGAGTGCTCGCTGCCCTGGGCCAAGTTATTGGTCGGGGCAGCGAGCAGGTTGCTACACAGTTACGTGGATTAGATTCCGTGCAATCGGTGGATGCCCAACGCACCTACCGCGCACTAGACGAGTAGCCTGACCAGGCTAATCCGACTAGATTGATTCGGTACGAAATTCGATCATCGCATCAATGAGCCAACGCACGGTGTGCTCGGTGAAGGAAGCTCGCGGCATGATCCGCCAGCTTTCTTCACCGGTACGCCAGAGCAATACTGGAATGTTAGCCAGTGATGTAGTGATCGCGTGATTCACGGCAAATGCTCGTGGATGCAGATCTGCCGGACAGCTCTTGCGCAGCACCAGCGGGGCTTTAGCACCGGTAAGTTCCAGCACGCTGCGGTTGGCCGAAAGGTCCACTACCTGTCCTGGATTTTCCCCTAGAGTTTGATCGAGTTTAGCCGCCAGTTGCGCATCCTCCGGGGCTGCCACCAAGAACTCGTCCGGACCCAGCCAGAGCACTGCCACGGTATCCACTTCACCGCGCACCTCTCCGACCTTGTGAGGCAAGCCCACACCGGTAGCTGTTGCCACGGCGTCAAAGCCAGCACTGCCCGGTGCACAACGCACCGAGACCTTGGTGCTGAAGGCAACTTCACTCAACGACAATGCGCCGGGCACCGAAGCGTCAGCCATTTCTTGGTACAGGTGCGCTGCAGGAGAAACACGTGTTTCATTTTTGATCAAAGTGTCATTAGCCATCTCGACGGCTTCCTTCCGGGTCAAAGAGGACGGTTTCACCGATGGTGACCTCAACAAGCTGGCCATTTACCGGGGTTCGCAGGGTTTCACCGATGCGGTTGCGCCCATTTTTGATCAGCGCCAAACCAAAGGTTCGGCCCAATGCAGCCGAGTTATAGGAGCTGGTGACCCAGCCGTCCATTGGGGTGATCCCCTCGGCGGCCAGTTCCTCCACCGATACCAGTGCTGCACCTTCTGGCAAGAGTAGGTTCTTATCTACCGGCAGCACCGAGACCAGGTGCTTGCGGTCCTCGCGCTGGTTATCTGCTCGTGAGTAGGAGCGATTACCGACAAAGTCTTTGAGCTTGGAAACGACCCAATCCATACCGGCATCTTGCGGGGTGACCGTACCGTCGGTGTCCTGACCGACAATGATGAAGCCCTTTTCTGCACGCAGTACGTGCATGGTTTCGGTGCCATAGGGGGTGATACCAAATTCTTGGCCGGCCTCGTACACGTCCTGCCAAACCTTGAGTCCATGCCAAGCCGGGATGGCAATTTCAAAGGCTAATTCTCCAGAGAAGGAGATGCGCGATAGTCGTGCTTCAATCCCGGAATCCAGCACTATGTCTTGGAATGCCATGAACTTAAAGGCTTCGGTGGAGACATCAACGCTGGAGGCGAGCTTGGCGATTACTTCGCGGGACTTTGGCCCCACTACTGCTACGGTGGCTAGCTGTTCGGTCACCGAGGTGCACACCACGTCCAGCTCTGGCCATTCAGTCTGCAACCATTCTTCCAACCAGTCCAGTACCGCCGCCGCGTTACCGGTGGTGGTGTGCATCAAGAAGCGATCTTCAGCCAAACGCAGGGTTACACCATCATCAAAGATCATGCCGTCGGGCTTGCACATCACGCCGTAGCGCCCCATGCCAACCTTGAGCTTGGTGTAGCCGTTGGTGTAGATGCGGTTCAGGAATTCTGCTGCATCCTTTCCGCGGATCTCGATCTTGCCCAGCGTGGTGGCATCAAGCATGCCTACCGATTCACGCACGGCTTTGCACTCACGGTAGACCGCGGTGTCCATATCTTCGCCGGCCTGTGGGTAGTACCAAGGCCGCTTCCACTGTCCGACGTCTTCGAACTCTGCGCCGTGCTCAAGGTGCCAGGAGTGCATCGCGGTCAGCCGCGCTGGATCCAGCTGATCCCCGCGGTTACGACCTGCCAGGGCGGCGAAAGCCACTGGGGTGTATGGAGCGCGGAAAGTGGTGGTACCCACGGTGGCTGGGTTTTCGATGCCCAATACCGCTGCAATCACACCAATCGCTGCCACGCCAGAAGTCTTACCTTGGTCGTTGGCGGTGGAGATCGAGGTGTACCGCTTGATGTGTTCTACCGATTGCATGCCTGCTCCGGTAGCACGCAGCACGTCGGAGACACTCTGGTCACGCTGCAAATCAACAAAGTGGAACTTGTAGTTCGCTGCGTCATCACCCAAACGTGATGGCACCAACCAGACCGGGCGAGTTTCCCCGGCTGGGACCGGTAGCGCTTCAGGCACGCGTGCGATGGTCTCAAAGCCGGCAGCGCTCGCTGCGGCTGCACCGGTGGTAGCGCCCGTGGACAAGGCGCTAGCGGTATCAAGCAGTCCGGTCACGGCACCAGCCAAATGCTGCTTGGCTACCGCGTTGGCGGGGACAAAAGCATGAATGTTGGTGTTCCAGTCCAGCTTGCCTTGACGCTGTGAGTGCAGGTGCACTACCGGGTTGAAGCCGCCGGCCACTGCCAGTACATCTGCATCAATGCGGGTGACCTCGCCCAGCTCACGCTGCTCATCCAAGGTGGCAACAAAGATGGCCGAAAGCTCCCCATCTTCATTGGCTTCGGTATCAACCACAGCAGAACCCGAGATGACTTGCACCCCGTCGGCTACCGCTTGGGCGGCCGCGGCGGAAATGTTCTGCCGTGCATCAACTACTGCGACGACCGAGCCGGAGGCAGCTAATTCGCTGACCAATTGGTAGGCAGAGTCGTTGGTGGTGAAGACCGCGATCTTCTCCCCTGCACGAACCCCGTAACGGTTCAAGTAACTGCGCACCGCACCGGCAAGCATGATGCCCGGGCGGTCATTGTTTTCAAATACCACCGGACGCTCGTGGGCGCCGGTAGCCAACACAACCTGTCCGGCACGGATGTGCCAGATGCGCTCACGGGAAACACCCGGGGCGGCAGGCTCATCAAGGTGCACGGTGCGTCGCTGGGCAGCCACAAAGTAATTGGCATCGTAGGAACCAAACACGGTGGTGCGCTGTAAGTGGGTAGTTTCTTCAGCTGCAGCCAATTCGCCCACTACCTGGCCGATCCAGTCGGTGGAATCTAGACCGTCGATGCTTTCCCCGGCGGTATCTAGCAGTGTGCCACCTGCTTCGGGCCGTTCATCCAACAGCATCACACGGGCACCGGAGCGCGAGGCTTCACGGGCAGCGGCCAGACCGGCAGGCCCTGCACCAACCACCAGAACGTCGGTGTGGACGTGTACGTGGTCGTAGTAGGCAGGGTCGGTGTCTGGATCCAGTACGCCCAAGCCTGAAAGCAGGCTCGCCGAGACTCCTTCGGTCACCGATACGGTGGTGGCCGGCAGCATGGATTCGTTGACGTCAGCGGCGTGGCGGGCGGCGACGGTGATCAGTGCGTTGGGCTCTTCTACCCCGGCAGCAAGGATGCCGCGTGGGCGCTTGAGGTACAGCGACGGGCCGACCTGGCGAATCTGGTTGGCCAGCATGGCGCTGGCAATGGTGTCTCCGCGGAAGGCAGTCAGCGGCTGACCGTCGATGCTCAGGTTCAGCGGTTCTTCGCGGTTGATCCGGGCACGGGAGCTGAGTTCTTCGCTCAGACGTTGTGGCTTGCTCATCGGGTGCCTCCTTGAATCTTTTCGATCTCTGGCTGTGCTTCACCAGCACCATAAACGGCCAAAAATTCGTAGCTGACGGTATCGCGTAGCGCGTTGAACCACTTGCGGCAGCCGCCGGAGTGGACCCAACGTTCGGCGAAGATGCCCTTCTTATTGCCGCGGTAGAACAGGTAGCGCGACCATTCTTTATCGGTCAGTTCCGCAGGATTTTCCGGATAGGCCACGTGGGCTTCCCCGCCGTAGCCGAATTCGTTTTCGTTTCGTGGCCCGCAGTGCGGGCAATCTATTAGCATCATGTGGCTGCTCCTAGTGTGCGACGGCTGCGGCGCCGTGTTCGTCGATCAAGTGGCCGGTTTCAAAACGTTCAAGGCTAAACGGTGCGTTCAGCGAGTGTGCTTCATCATGGGCAATGGTGTGGGCAAATGTGAACCCTGCACCCGGGGTTCCCTTAAACCCTCCGGTACCCCAACCGCAGTTCACGTACATGTTCTGGATTGGCGTCTTGGAAATAATCGGCGAGGCATCCAAGGTGGTATCCACGATGCCGCCCCAGGTACGCAAGACGTGGGCACGAGCGAAGATTGGGAACAGTTCCACTGCGGCAGCCATCTGTTCTTCGATCACGTGGAAGGCGCCGCGTTGACCGTAGCCGTTGTAGCTGTCGATACCTGCACCCATCACGAGCTCGCCCTTGTGTGCTTGGGAGACGTAGACGTGGATGTGGTTGGACATGACCACCGTTGGGTGCACGGGCTCGAACAGCTCGGAGACCAGTGCCTGCAGTGGGTGGGACTGGATTGGCAACTCAAAGCCAGCCATTTCCGCCAGCACCGAGGAGTGGCCTGCGCCAGCCAGTGCAACCTTGCCAGCGTTGATGGTTCCGCGGGTGGTCTTCACACCGGTGACCTTTTCGCCGTCCTTGATGAAGCCGGTAACTTCGCAGTTCTGGATGATGTCAACGCCCAGTTCGTTGGCTTTACGGGCGAAGGCCCAAGCCACGTGGTCGTGCTTGGCGATACCAGCGCGTGGCTGCCAGGTAGCACCCATGACCGGGTAGCGAATGTTGTCGCTGGTATTGATAATCGGGCAGGCTTCCTTGACCTGGGATGGGTCAAGCCATTCGGCGTCAACACCGTTGAGCTTATTAGCCTCGACGCGTCGTACGGATTCACGCACATCACCTAGGGTGTGGGCTAGGTTCAGCACACCACGCTGGGAGAAGAGGAAGTCGTATTCCAAGTCTTCTGGTAGCTGCTCCCAAAGCTTGAGTGACTTTTCGTAAATGCCAGCTGATTCATCCCAAAGGTAGTTGGAGCGAATAATGGTGGTATTGCGAGCCATGTTCCCGCCGGCTAGCCAGCCCTTTTCAAGGACGGCCACATTGGTGATGCCGTGGTTCTTTGCTAGGAAGTATGCGGTCGCCAAACCGTGGCCGCCGCCTCCGACGATCACTACGTCGTAGGACTTCTTGGGGTCCGGATTCGCCCACAGGAACTCCGGGTGCTCGGGTAGCAGATCAGCCACAGTGAATCTCCAATCTTCAGCGGAAACGTTTAGGATGTATGAATTGCCGACAACTGATATATCAATCTGCGATTCACTGTATGATGGAACCTGTGGCCCGGTCAATGGGTTGACGAAAAATACTTAGATGCTACGCACCGCAAGGAGGATCAGATGAATGAATCCCTCTCAGAGAGCGCCTATCAAATACTGCGCGATCGCCTGATCATGATGGATATTGCTCCGGGTGAACCGATCAACGAAGCCGCGTTGGTCCAAGAATTAAACATCGGTCGCACCCCCTTACGTGAAGCGCTAAAACGGCTAGAGGTTGATCATCTGGTTCATTCCTATCCGCGCCGGGGCACCTTCGCCTCACGGGTGGACATCACCGAATTGGCCGCCATCACCGAGGTTCGTCTTGCCTTAGAACCGTTGGCCGCTGACCGGGCTGCTGCCCTGCATGGTGGCACCGCGCGCACAGGCATCGAATCAACTCTTGCCGCGGTCACCCAACTTTCCAAAAACGGTGACCGCCGAACATTGATGGAGAATGACCTTGAAGTTCATCGGTTGATTTACCGAGCCGCCAACAATCACCACTTAGAGGAAACCCTCATCCGTCTAGACAATCTGGCAACCCGCATCTGGTGCATGACTTTGGAACGCTTACCTAGCGTCACCGAACATATCGCCGAACACGTCTCACTCTTGGAGGCCATCCTCGACGGTGATAGATACAAAGCACGGGAATTGGCACGGGAACACATCATCCACTTTGAAAAATCTGTGCGCGCAGTTCTCTGAAAATCAACAAGACTTCGCTGGTAATTTGCGACGGGGATATTCAGCGTCCTTGGGACAACTGAATCCGGCAGGCCAAATGCATATGCAAAATAGTTCCACTTTCCCGCGGGTCACCGCCCAGCAACGTAAAGATTTTCTTGAGCCTCTTGTGAAGCGTCTGCCGCTCCAAATACAGCTGCGCCGCCGTGGCCGTCACGTTGCATCCGGTGGATAACCACGCATGTAATGTCGGCACCAGCTCACCATGGCGCAGCCGGTCCCACTCCAGAAGATCACCAAGAACCTCATCCACAAAACCGTTGGCTGCCGGGGTATCGCCCACCTGGGCAAAGAGTCGTTCTAGCGCATACTCAGAAGCATCGCGAACCCTGCCTTCAGTTGCGCGCACCGAGGCAAAGCGATCAAGCATTAATGCATCTTTGAGAGATCGAGGCGCTTGGGTTACCGCAGTGACCATCGGTCCCACTGCACATTCGATAGCGAAGTCTTTTAAGGTCTGACGAAGCCTTGAAATACAACGGTCACGTGAACGTCTGGGATTTTCTGGATCCAATTCGATCAGGAAATACAGTCTGTTATTCTGCAGAGAAATGCACCCTGTTCTCACTTCACTCTGGAGCGCCTTCTCCAGTTGAGCCCTTAGCCGGCTCAAGTCATGACTTTGCACTACCGCCATACAGACGGGTCGTTCAGCTTCGATGCCCGCTTCTAGAGCTCGTTCTGCAAGATAATGCCTGCCAGCATTCTCGATAATGGCGTGCATCAAGGCATGATTAGCCAGTTGCGCACGACTAGGTCGATGGTGTTGTGCAAAGGCCAGACTGACTATGCCACCCAGTCGCTGAACAATCATCGACACATATTCTGCTTCCTCAGCCTGTCGGCACTCAATGACTAGGTGAGCGGCTACATCTCCGCCAATAACAATGTCGGTGGTGGCGTTCCACGACGAACCAGGTTCTTCCGCGGAAACCACTAAATCAGATGGCTCGCCCGCAGAGGCAACTAGCGCCTGGCCGTCTAAAGACTGCAAACTCACCGGTAGCCCAAGATCATCACCGATCATCTGAAGAAGTGGTGTCAGATTTGGTCCCGATGTCGCAATGCGCTGAGCCAGTCGCTGTGACAACATATCCGCCTGCTGCAAAATCGCTGCCTGTTTCGAAACGATCGCGCGATTAATACGCTCGGTGAGATCCACAAATGGCACAGTGTGGTGCAGACGAATCAATGGCAGTTGTACCTGCTCAGCAATTTCAATCAATCGATCCGTGATCGGCGCGTGTCGCGTATAGGGTTCCAAAACCAATGCCGAAATGCCACGTTCAGACAGCGCCTGAATGTGAGCCATCTGCGCTTCTTCTCGCAGCCTCAAGAGTTCCTGTCCGGTGCTCAGCAGCAGTTCACCACCACGAAGCAAGGGTGCAATATCTAATATCTCGGTGGCATGCACCCAGCGAACTTTCGTTACAGCAATTTTATTCTGTGCTGCCAACACTTCTGGCTGCGCGGCCCGAAACATCGGATCTTCCAGGACTTCCAGCAAAGGGATAAACAAGTTTTGCCCCGATCTTCTGAATGGCCGAACCATCAGGTGTCATTGTGACACCTTCAAGCATACATAAGGCGACAGTATGCATATATCCCAGGTCACAAAATGAATCTACAGTTTTCAACAACCCCACAACTACTGTTCAGGAAATGAGGCGACATGTCGGCACGGACACCAAGTCGTTCGGAGCAGCAAACTCATCAGGTTGAGGATTCACTTCAGCCGATCCCAGAGTCGGCACGCACGATAAAACTTATTGGACAATTCTGGATTTGGGCAGGGGCGAATGTCGCTCCCATTAACTGGATTCTCGGCGCGCTGGGCATTCACCTGGGACTAGGTTTCGCAGACACCATCATCGTGTTGGTCTTAGGCAATGTCATCGGCATGTTGGGCTTCGGGTTCTTTGTCCTGCTAGGTCAAAAGACTGGCGCCACCGGGATGCTACTGGCCCGCGGAGCATTTGGACGACGCGGAGCCTATCTTCCGGCGGCCATTCAGGCCGTCATTGCCATCGGCTGGTCGGCCATCAACACCTGGGTGATCCTCGATCTCGTATTAGCGCTCTTTGGACAGATCGGCTGGGTCGACCCGGGCAAGGAGAATCTACTGATCCGCATCATGGTGGCTGCTGTGATCATGAGCTTACAAGTGATTATTTGCTACCGTGGCTACCAAGCCATTTCCAAGTTCGAGCGGCTCACCATGCCACCGACTATTCTCGTCCTGATCGCCATGTCCATTTTGGCTTGGACCCAACTCGACATTGATTGGGGCTATGCAGGACCAGAAGGCGCGGTCCTCGAAGGCCTACCCCGCATCGCCGCCATGAGCTCGATCATGACCGCGATTGGTATTGGATGGGGCATCGGTTGGTACACCTACGCACCGGATTACTCACGCTTCGTTTCCAAGCGTATCCACCCTTGGAAACTGTACTCCGTCAGTGTGCTCGGGCAGTTCCTTCCCGTGGTCTGGCTGGGTGTGCTCGGCGCGAGCCTGGCCACAAAAAATGGCACCGCTGACCCCGGACAACTCATCGTTGAAAGCTTTGGATCCATGTCAATTCCGGTGATCCTCTTAGTCATCCACGGTCCGATCGCTACCAACATCATCAATATGTATACCTTCGGTGTCGCCGTGCAGGCCTTGGACATCCAAGTCTCACGCAAAAAGATCTCAATCCTCGTAGGCTTTTTGGCCATGGGTGCAGTCATCCTCTTCCTCTTCGCCCACGATTTTGCCGAACTACTGCATAATTTCATCGGCGCCATTGCCTGCTGGGTCGCCACCTGGGGCGGCATCATGGCCGTGCACTACTTCATATTCGAGCGCAGACACAAAGATTTCTCTTATCTCTTCGTGGATCCAAAGTCCTCACAGCTCAAGTCCATCAATAGCTCCGCCTTCCTCGCCTTCGGCGCAGGCATCCTCATGACCTGGGTGTTTATGCACGGTTCGGTACCGCTGTTACAAGGACCCGGCGCCAAGGCCCTGGGCGGCATCGACCTCTCATGGCTCGCCGGAACCCTCACCAGTGGCGGCTTGTACTTGCTCATGGGCTACTTCCGCTTCCGTCAGCGAATCAACGCTGGCGTGCCGCTGGGGCTGAAGGAGAACGTGAGCGAGACTCAATTCCTCGCGGACCATGGCAGCGCCGAAGAACTCTGCGAAAACCAACAAGTCATTGAGGTTGACAACGAACTAGCACCCATAGATACCGACCCAAACGAACAAAACCAAAAATTAACGGTCAAATGAGGCGCGTCAAAAGATGAAATCCGCTGACAATGAAGCTCCAACCGAGCTATCACCCGTGGACCTACGTGGATACCGCGCCGCCTTAGAATCCGCCCGTCAGGGCAAAGCCAGTGCAGGAATTCCCATCGGATCCTCCCTGGCTAACTCGGAGCGAGTGCTCGCTGCGGCGCACAACCGTCGCGTTCAAGATAATGACCCGACAGCACACGCAGAGATCAGCGCACTACGTGCAGCTGGCCGGAGAACTGACCACAACGAATTGACCCTCTACACCACTCTGGCACCCTGTGCCCTGTGTTCTGGCGCCATAGTTCAGTTCAAAATCCCCCGAGTAGTCGTTGGCGAATGGACCAACTTTACCGGCGAAATTCAATGGCTGCGTTCGCGCGGTGTCCAAGTGCTCATCATGGAAGACCTCGAAGCCACCGCTCTCATGCACGAATTCATCACCAGCTACCCCGAACTTTGGAACGAAGATATCGCGCATTATGGCGCGGAAAGGAACCGATCATGACTTCGGTCTACCTCGAAGAACTCGATGCCCCCACCTACGCGGCGATTGCTACTTCCCCCGGATCGACGGTCATCGTCCCGACCGGCGCTACCGAACAGCACGGACCACATATGCCTCTGGGTGTGGATGCCATGCTTTCCAGGGACATTGCGGCAGCTGTTGCACAGACTATGGGGGCGGTAGTTGCTCCCAGTTTTTCCTACGGTTATAAATCCCAACCTCGCTCCGGGGGTGGAAACCACCGCATAGGCACGACCTCGCTAAGTGCCACCGCCCTGATGGCCGGGACCGATGATGTCGTCGCTTCATTTATGGCCCAGGGCTTCAAGAATGTCATTGTCTTGAACGGGCATTTCGAGAATTACCAATTCCTCTACGAAGGAATTGACAAGGCCACAACAAGAATGCGCGCCAACGACCTGTCGGCACGTGCGATCTTGTTGTCCTACTGGGACTTCGTCGATGAGGATACTCTGAGCCAGGTTTTTCCGGAGGGTTTCTTGGGCTGGGACATCGAACATGGGGGTGTTTTGGAGACTTCCCTGATGTTGTTGCTCCATCCGCAGCTGGTGAACATGACCCGCGTGGTAAATCATCCGCCGGCTAGCCTGACGCCCTACGACATTTTTCCCGAGGACCCCTCACGCACCCCAGAAAGCGGGTGCTTGTCTAGCGCGGTTGATGCCACCGTCGAACGAGGGCAGCTACTCCTTGATGCCATTACTACAGCGATCAGCCGCTCGCTGGACAGTGAGTTGGTAGCGGTTTCTGGCTCTCCCGTCCCCGAATTAGTTCAAGGCTCACCTTGCTAGACGACGGTAGAAAAATACCTCTTGACAGTGACGCGGGGCACACTTAGTCTGAATGCAACGCCGTTGCATTCATTGCAACAGTTAGTTTTTATCTCCGGCGATTCCCATGAATCCTCGCAATCCATCTGATTGGGCCGGCCACCTTGATCCATGAATTCCCACAAGGAGCCACAACCATGACTACCGCAAACATCGCCACCAACATCTCCGAACTCGCCCGGCTGAAAACCCTGCACAACGGGTCCAAACAACAACTGACCTTCTCCGATGCAGAGTTCGAACGCCGCTTGTCAGGACTGCGCCAGATCATGGCGGCCAATTCCCTAGACGCGGTAATCCTGACCAGCTACCACGGCATCAAGTACTACTCGGACTTCCTTTACACCACCTTCGGTCGCAACTACGCTCTGGTGGTCACGGCCAGCAATTCCACCACCGTGACCGCCAACATCGATGCGGGCATGCCTTGGCGCACCAGCTACGGCGAGAACATCGTCTACACCGATTGGCAGCGCGATAACTTCTTCTACGGACTACAAGAAGCACTCAAGCGCGACGGCGTGAAGGCCAGCCGGATCGGTGTAGAAGACGACTTCCTCCCCGGACGCACCCGCCAGCAGATCGCCGATACCTTCGATGGTGTGACCCTGGTAGATGTCTCCGTAGATGCCATGCGCCAGCGCATGATCAAGTCGGCCGAGGAGATCGAAGTCATCAAGCACGGTGCGCGCATTGGAGACCTAGGCGGTGAAGCCATTAAAGCGGCCATCTCCGAGGGCATCACCGAATACGAGGTGGCATTGATCGGCACCGAGGCCATGGTGCACGAAATTGCCAAGACCTTCCCCCACCGCGAAGTGCGCGATACTTGGGTCTGGTTCCAGTCCGGCATCAACACCGACGGCGCCCACAACTGGGCCACCACCCGCAAGCTGGAAAGCGGTGACATCCTGAGCCTGAACTGCTTCCCGATGACCTCCGGCTACTACACGGCACTAGAACGCACGCTCTTCCTCGGTGAGCCCGACGCACGCAGCCTGGAACTGTGGAATATCAACGTCGAGGTGCACCGTCGTGGTCTGGAACTGATCAAGCCCGGTGCAGTCTGCCAGGACATTGCCGCTGAGCTGAACGAGATCTACATTTCCCACGGTTTGCTCCCGAACCGCACCTTCGGCTACGGCCACTCCTTCGGCGTCCTCTCGCACTACTACGGCCGTGAAGCTGGTCTGGAACTGCGCGAAGATATCGATACCGTTCTTGAGCCTGGCATGGTCGTTTCGATGGAACCAATGATCACCGTGGCAGATGGACAGCCAGGTGCCGGCGGTTACCGTGAGCACGACATCTTGGTCGTCGGCGAAAACGGAGCCGAGAACATCACCAAATTCGGCTTTGGCCCAGAAAACAACATCATCTAGGCCCTCTGGCCTTGTTCCACCAGGTGGGGCGGGATCTAACAACCCGCCCCACTTGGTGGTTAAACCTCGGAAGTGGAACCTCATGACTCAGCATCGCAACCAGCTTGCCCCTGAAGCTACAACCCAACACGGGCTCTCCTCCTCTGTCCGACAAACCCGACGCAAGGTCATCGCGGCCAGCTTTATCGGCAACTTCGTGGAGTGGTTCGACTATGCGGCCTACGGATATTTGGCTGTCACCATCGCCGCGGTCTTCTTCCCGGGCGATGATCCACAGGCCGGACTGCTGATGGCCTTTGGTGTATTCGCCATTTCCTTCCTCGTCCGCCCGGTCGGCGGATTCATCTGGGGCCATTTAGGGGACAAAATTGGCAGGCGTACCGCCCTTTCATGGTCGATCTTGCTGATGACCGGGGCGACCTTCTGTATCGCCCTACTGCCCGGTTACGCGGTGCTCGGGGTTGGAGCGCCACTGTTGTTGCTGGCCCTGCGGCTCGTCCAGGGGTTCTCGGCGGCCGGGGAATATGCCGGTGCCTCAGCGTTCCTGGTTGAATACGCACCGCCAAATCGGCGTGGCCTCTATGCGGCGGTAGTTCCAGCGAGCACCGCCACTGGCCTGTTGGCAGGTTCTCTGATGGCCGCTGCTCTCACCGGCCTGCTCTCGACCGAGGCGCTTGAATCGTGGGGTTGGCGTCTACCTTTTCTACTCGCCGCACCGCTAGGGTTAATCGGTCGCTACATCCGCACCAAACTTGAAGACTCCCCCGCCTTCGTTGAGGCCTCGCATTCTTCCACCCCCGAAGGCTCACCGGTCGGCTCGTTGCTAAAAAACCATTGGCGCCAGCTTTTACAAGCTTCTGGTGCGGTGCTATTGAATGCCGTGGGCTTCTACGTCATCCTCTCCTACATGCCGACCTACCTCTCCGAGGAATTGGGCCTCGATGCCGCACGGTCCTATCTAGCCACAACGATCGCCCTCTTGACCTATATTGGCTTTATCTTCCTCACCGGGATGCTCTCGGATCGTTTAGGACGCAAACGGGTGCTCATCAGTGCCTCCATCCTATTTGTCATTTTCACCGTTCCAGCCTTTATGTTCCTTGAATCTGGTGGCTTCGCGCTGATCGTGATGGTCCAGATTCTGCTGGGGGCCATGCTTGCTTTGAACGACGGAACCCTACCAAGCTTCCTGGCCGAGATGTTCCCAACAAAGATCCGCTATTCAGGTTTCGCGGTGTCCTTTAATGTTTCGAACGCGCTCTTTGGAGGCACGGCACCGTTTGTAGCCACCCTGCTGATTTCTTCCACCCAAAACCTCCTTGCCCCGGGCTGGTATCTCATGGCCGCCGCGGTAATTTCCTTAATTGCTGTGGCCACCTCTGTTGAAACCAGCCGCAAACCACTGGACTGAGCCATAGGATAGGAGCAGGTAAGGAGGCAAAATGACCGAACTACGCAATGAGGCGCGAGGCGCCTCGGTGATCGTCAACGTACTGGATGTGTTGCGCTGTTTCACCGTGGCGAACCCGATCGTTGGTGTCAGCGAGATCGCCGAACAGGTCAACTTGCACAAATCCAGCGTGTCACGCATCTTAGCCACCCTCGAACAAGAACGTGTGGTCGAGCGCGACGAACAGACCCGCAAATATCGATTAGGCTTGGGACTCATCGCCATAGCCGGCCCCCTCTTAGCGAATCTGGATGTGCGCCGCGTTGCGTATCCGGTCCTGGAGGATTTGCGTGGGGCCACCGGTGAAACCGCGGTATTGAACATCTGGGATGGGAATGAGTCGGTGTCCATCGAGCAACTCCCTTCGACCCGATTGGTTAAGCACACCTCGGTGATGGGGTCTCGCTACCGCAGCGCCCTGAGCGCTTCGGTGCAGATCTTTTTGGCTTATGAAGATACCGCACACTGCACCGATTTACTCTCCCAGAACGCGATCGACCTCGCAGGCGTACCGATAAAGGACTACCTTAAGCGTTTGGAACTGGTCCGCGAACGCGGTTATGCGGTGAACTACGGGGAAACTTCAGCCGATGAAGTAGGTGTTGCCGCTGGTATTTTTGATCATCGTGGCCAGTTAGTCGCCTGCGCCATGACCGCGGCTCCCTATTACCGCGTCGACCCTGACGAACTTGAGACACTCAGTCGGCAGACCTCCTTAGCCGCCGGGGAAATCAGTACCAGGTTGGGCTACCAACCAGAAGGATAATCATGCTGCCCTTTGAAGCTCGCGACAAATACTCCTTTAACTACACAATGCACGAAGGATCCACACTGAAAGTCTCTGACCATTTCGCGGGGCAATTAGGAATGCCGGTGGCCATCCAAACTTGGGTCATTGCACCGGGCGGATTCGAGGGTTTGCACGCTCACCACGGTGCCGAAGAGTTGCAAGAGTATTACCACGTTCTTGAAGGACAAGCACAGATGCGCGTGGGTGAGCACATCTACGATCTTTCTCCCGGCGACAGCGTTTTAGCCGTTGCCGGAGTCGAGCATGACTTGAAAAACACCGGCCCCACAGACCTTAGAGTGCTGACGGTATGGGGACCACCAGGTAGCGCCGATTTCTCCGGTTTCGGATCGCATCAGCTCGCAAAACAGATCCGCGGTAGGTCCTTAGACTAACCGAGCGCTGATGGTCTTCCAGACAATGCTCTCAACCACACGTGTCAGCACACGCACGCTCGGTGTGGGCCTTGTGACTTCGACGAAATCAGAATTCGCAATTAGAGTAGTCGCTCATTTCAACTTCTCAACCCCGAGACTTTGCGATTACGCCACAATTAGCTCATCGGTTTCATCGAGCATCTGCGACACATCTTCAGACTCCCCGTCCACCGTTTTAAGTTCAGCTCGGTGCCACTTTCGATGGATGGATCGATGACAAGCACGTGTCGGAGAATGGCTGTTATCAAATCGCATCAGCAGAGCAGCGAAACCAACGGCCCCAAAAACGCACTTACAATGTAGCTCCCGAAAGAAGATTTAGGGCACCGTATATCGGCTACTGCTAACTCAGGACGAAAAATTTTCGGGTGCTGGAACAGGACACAGCACTCTGCGCTAAAAAAGAAAATCTCCCGGTCGTTGACCGGGAGACTTTATATTCATTTGGTGGAGGTAAGGGGATTCGAACCCCTGACCTTCTGCATGCCATGCAGACGCGCTACCAACTGCGCCATACCCCCAAAAGAGTTTTGATTCGTTGGTATTTCTACCCTTGAACCGAGATAAAACTGTACCCGAGAATCTGAAGAATCTCCAAATCGACCCTCAGAGACCCTGCTCACAATCGGCTATTCTAAATGTCGCCCACCAGTGGTAAAAATGATCTCGGGGCCGATCGGTTCCACCCGTACTCTCGTGAAAGGCACGATCCCATGACCATTGGATTGACTCCCTACCTTCGCTTCGCCGGCGATGCTCGCGAAGCCATGGAATTCTACAACTCGGCATTAGGTGGCGAGCTGTCGTTGTTGACCTTCGCAGAAGGAATGAACGATGGAAACCCTGCCACAGCCGATCTGATCATGCACTCCTCGCTTTACATTGATCGCGGCATCCACCTGATGGCCTCGGACACTCCCCCAGAAATGAACGTCACCGGTAACGGCGTGGTGTCCCTCAGCAGTGACGCTACCGACGAGGCTGATAACGCAGTTCTCACCAAATGGTGGGAGGCCCTCTCCGAAGGCTCTCAGATTGAGATGCCATTGGAAAAGGCCCCCTGGGGTGACTCATTCGGTCAGCTGCGCGACAAGTTCGGCGTGGTCTGGATGTTCAACATTTCAGCTGTTCAGAGCTAGTCCTAGTTTTTGAGGGTCTGTTCGTTGGCATCGATCGCATCGCGGCCCACGAGCAGGCCCACTTTTTTGGCTCGCGCCTGGGTGATCAGCGCGATTAGCAGACCAAGCACCGCCAAACCTGCACCCACCAAGGACGGCGCCCGGTAACCAAAACCAGCCGATATCACCGCAGCGCCCAGGGCAGCACCCAAAGCGTTAGCGACGTTCAGGGCTGAGTGGTTCAGCGAAGCAGCCAATGACTGCGCGTGCGGAGCCGAGTCCATCAACAGAGTCTGCAAACTCGGAATCAGTAACGAGCCGACCGCACCGAGCACAAAGACCATGATCATGGTCGGCACAACCCAGCTAGCAACGGCTGCAAAGACCACCATGGTCGCGGCCATCAGTACGCTCGAAAGCTTGATAGCGCCAAAGACTGACCAGTCAGCCAAGCGACCACCAATCAAGGAACCGACCACCATGCCCAGGCCGTAGAGTGCTAGAGCAATGGGCACTAATGAAATCTTCAGCCCAGATTCTTCGGTCAAGGTTGGGGAGATGTATGAGTAGACCGCGAAGAAGCCACCAAAACCGACGATGCCGGTCGCCATTGCCAGCCACACCTGCGGGCTCTTTAAGGCTGTAAGTTCTCGGCGTACGCTTGCCCCAGGTTCAGCCTCACGCCAAGGAACAAAGATGGTGATGAGTACCGCGGTCAGTAGCCCGACAAAAGCAACGATATAGAACATCGAGCGCCAGCCTGCCATCTGGCCCAGCATGGTCGCCAGAGGCACACCGCCCACGTTAGCAACCGACAATCCAAGCATCACCCAAGCAATGGCGCGTCCACGCATGGTTCCCGGAACCATACTTCCGGCCAGTACACCAGCTAGTCCGAAGTATGCCCCGTGTGGAAGACCTGCCAAGAAGCGGGTAATGAGCATGGTGTTGTAATCCGGAGCGAAAGCCGAGGATAGATTCGCTAGGGTGAAAAAGAGGATCAATAGCTGCACCGCACGCTTGCGTGGGATCTTGGCAGCGGCTGCAGTCAAGACAGGAGCGCCGAGCACCACGCCCATCGCGTAGGCACTAATCATTAGCCCCATCTGCGAGTTGCTCACGTTAAGATCGGCCGCACCTTCTTGGAGCAGGCCCATCATCGAAAACTCGGTAACTCCGATGCCGAAGCCACCCATGGCGAGCGCGAGGATCGCTAATAGTAATTTTCCGCCGGACAGGTAGGCAGTCATTTAGTACTCAATTCTAGGCAGGTGTGTGTTCGCGACTTCCTCGGCGCTCTGTTTCCATCGTAGTGACTGTGGCAAATCGCCGGAGTATTTCTCCAGCTGAAAATTACGAATCCCACAGTAATTTGTGCCAATGTTAGAAGTCCTATGTCTCATGCATCGCACCAACGCCTTCCGCTCCCGCTGATTATCGCGAGGGTTTTCTTTGTCTTACTCTGCCTAGCGTTGGCAGGGCTTTTGGTATTCCATCAGCAGATTCCCGATGTCATGGGATTGGGGCTCGTGGTGGATAACTTGGCACCGTGGGCCGGTCTAGGAATTCCTGTGCTGTTCTTGATGGCACTAGCCCTTCGTGGCCGGGCCAGCTTTATCGGCTTGCTGATTCCGGTGGTGGTGTGGGCCGTGCTCTTTGGCCCAAACTTTGTTCCAGCTCAACAGCGCGAGCCGCAGGCAGCACTAAAGGTTGCGACTCAAAACGTCCACGAATCTGCTGGAGTTCAGGCAGCCAAAGATCTCGCCAAACAAGGCGCTGAGGTCATTTCCCTCCAAGAAATTGGTGAAGGGCAAGAACAACAGATCACCGCGGCACTGGCCAAGACTCACCCCTACAAGTACATGGTCAGCACCGTTGGTGTTTGGAGTGCCTATCCGCTTGCCAATGCGCAGCCGTTGGATCTGGGACTCGGATGGAACAGGGCCCTGCGTGTTGATGTGAAAACGGAGCATGGAGACGTGCGTTTCTACACGGTCCATGCAGCCTCAGCCCGACCAACCGGTCATAATGAGCGCGACGCGATGCTCGCCTCACTGGCAAAGTTCGTTCAGAGCGATGACTCTGCGAAGATCGTTGCTGCTGGCGACTTTAACGCCACCAGCTCAGACCGTCATTTTGCACCGATCGCCGATGTCATGGATGAAGCCAAATACAGCAAGTGGGGTCTGGCTTTAACTTGGCCTCGCTCGCCTTTCGCGATGCTGGGCATCGACCACGTGATGATGCGTGGTGTGCAATCCGCAGGCCTTGAACGCCTGGAAATCGGCGACTCGGATCATTACGCGTTGCAGGCCACCATCGATTTGGACAGTTAGCTCACTGACCGCTCAGGCCCGTTTGACGCAGGGTGATGTTGATTCGTCCCGTAGCTAGCTGGCAGTCTTCAGGGGCTGTACCGGGATGAATCTTGGTGACCCCGTGATAGGCAAAACGCGCTGGTCCGTCAAAAATAAACAAGTCCCCAGAAGCTAGGTAAAGATCTTGAAAGGGACGGTTCCGGTTTTCGGTATTTCCCAACCGGAAGGTTGCCGAGTCCCCGATGGACACAGATACCACCGGGGCGTTGATTAGTTCCTCGGCATCTTGATGCATGCCCATGGTTGCTTGATGATCGTAGAAATTCACGATGGCCGCGTCCGGTTGATAGCTGGCCGCGCGCACAGCATCACCTGTCGCCTCCGCTACGGCTTTTTGGCCCAGGCGTACCAGCCATTGTTCCATCGGAGCCACTGGGGCACCGCCGAGGTCATCGGCGGTTTTTGAATAACGGTTGGGGCTCCAATGCCACCCCAAACTTAAAGATTGCACACTCATGGGATGACCATTAATACGCGTGCGGTGGGGAGGGACGGGTCCGTGTCCCCACTGGAAAAAGCGTGCGACAATCCATTGCTGCGCGGTCGGGCTGAGCCATCCGGGCAGGTGCCACGCGCCGGGACGAACTAATCCCCCGGTGCGGTTCAAGGCGCTGTCATCAAAAAGCGATTCCATACACCCAGCGTGCCCGTTGCAGGGCGTGGCCGGCAAGTTCCCACGTATTCGCTCACTGAATTTTGTAGGTCATTCCGAGCCTGTGCCTTGCAACACTAAAAACACTAATCTTGTTGTGTTTCTTCCTACCGACTCGAACATTTCCAGAAGGTTAACCTTTATTCGAATTATTACAGCCGAAACATTTGCGATACCTCGGGGAAAAGCTGACGCTCTAGGCTTGAAGGCAACCACTCATTGCAAGGAGCACACCATGTCATACACGAAATTCCGGCAAAGAACGGGGCAATCATGATCGGCATTGACCTCGAACTTTCCCAGTGCGTGGTGTTGGTTCTTGGTAACCAAAGCGCAAACAAGACCGTAGCTAAGCGTTTGAGCGCGCAGGGCTGCACCTTGCTTTTCGCCGAAGAACCCGCGCAAGGCCTTGAGCTGATCGGCCAAGCAAGTTTGTTGATGATTTGCGACGCTGCACCACAACGCTTTGATGAGGTGGTGAGCAATGCGCGCATTCCGGTGATGCGTTCGGAGCCCTCGCCAGCAACCGGCACCATTACCTTGCTCGGCGGTGGTCCAGGCGCCTTGGATCTACTCACCCTGCGCGGGGTACGCGCCTTGGCCGAAGCAGAGATCATCTATGCAGACCGGCTTGGTCCCAGCGAGCATCTGGCCCTTCTAGCTCCGCAGGCAAAGATCATCGATGCTGGAAAACTGCCCGGACATCACAAACTGACCCAACGCGAAATCGAAGCCCAAATGATTGCCTCGGCCCAGAGCGGTGCAAAGGTTTTGCGGCTCAAGGGCGGGGACCCGTACGTCTTTGGTCGCGGATTTGAAGAGGTAGCCGCGGCGACCAAAGCCGGCGTTCCGGTTTCGGTCATCCCCGGATTGAGCTCCTGCATCACGGTGCCGGGTGCTGCAGGGATTCCGGTGACTGCCCGCGGGGTCAACACCATGTTCACCGTGGTTTCTGGCCATGATCCACTGGGCGTTGAACAACTGGAGCAGCTAAGTAAGCTCGGCGGCAGCATCGTGATCCTGATGGGCATGGGAACCATTGAGCAGACCGTCTCTGGACTACTGCAGGTGGGCATGGCCAAGGATATGCCGTGTGCCATCATCCAGTCCGGAACCACCGAGGCCCAGAGCACCAGCCATGCCACCCTAGATGGCCTGGCTGCCATGGCCCGTAGCCATTCAAACCCTGCAGTGATTGTCATTGGCGAAGTTGCTGCCTTACCGCAATCGCTACTTCAAGCGGTACCTACAGAGAACATTTTGGAGTCCGCCAAATGAACATCACCAAGCCCCTGACTGGATTCCGTATTGCTGTGACCAGCGATCGGCGTTCGGCTGAACTGATTGAAGCCTTTGAACGACGCGGTGCTGAGGTGACTCACACCCCGCTGCTTCGTTTAGCCCCGCTGGATGATGAAGCGCAGCTGCTGGCCCAGACCCACAAGTTAATTGAGGCCCGCCCTAACGTCATCATCATTACGACTGCATATGGGCTGCGTCGTTGGTTGGATACCGCTGAGGCTGCTGGAATCGGCGATGAACTCATTACCGCTTTTAGCCAGTCCGAGCTCTATGTTCGCGGCGCCAAAGCCCATGGTTCTATTCGTGCTCTAGGCCTAGAGCCGGCCGCGCTGGCTAAGGATGGGCGCAGTTCCACCTTGATCGAGTTGCTCAAGGGCAAACTGGACGGCGCTTCGGTGGCACTGCAGTTACATGCAGACTCGGATCACGGAATGCCGCAACAGTTGCGTGAGCTGGGGGCCAAACGAGTCATTAAGGTTGAGCCTTACCGCTGGCAAGACACCAGTAGTGACACTGGTATCTCGTCCTTGGTGGAGGGACTGTGTGCAGCCCATTTTGACGCGGTGACCTTCACTAGCGCACCGAGCGTGCATGCGCTGTTTGCAGCAGCCAGTGCGCGTAACCGACTACCTGCCTTACAGCGTTCGCTGGCCGAACGTGTTGCGGTAGCCACCGTTGGCCCGGTAACGGCTTCTCCTCTAGAAGAAGCAGGGATCGAACCTTTGGTTCCTGAGCGTCACCGCATGGGCGCAATGATTGGTCAGCTTGTAGAGCACCTCGGATCATTGGGGACCCTTCAAGCACAAACGGTGCACGGACAGGTGCAGCTGCGCGGACGGACCCTGTCCATTGAGGATCAGGACTGCGAGTTAACCCCTGGCCAGGCCGAACTGGTTCGCGCCTTAATTGAGGCCGGTGGCAGTGTGCTCTCTCGCGATGAACTCGGCGCCGCCCTGCCAGAAGTCAGTTCCCGACATGCCTTGGATATGACCCTGAGCCGCTTGCGTCGTGCCTTACCACAGCCGGAAATCATCACGACGGTGATCAAACGCGGTTACCGACTGAACGTCTAGTGGGCATTTTGTCTCGCCGTTACGTAGGATCGGATTCATGGTCTCTTTTCATGTTGCCGGCGAGGCATTAGTCGACATTGTTGATTCTGTTGCTCATCCGGGCGGTTCTCCACTGAATGTTGCTGTGGGCTTGGGCCGGTTGGGCCGCGAGGTCACGTTGAGCACCGACATTGGTGCGGATAAATACGGCGAGCTCATTGAAGATCACCTGCGAGACAGTGGCGTACAGCTTGCTACTGCTTCATCCGTGGCCGAGCCGACCTCCACGGCTACGGTGACTCTTGATGCTGCGTCCAACGCCAGCTATGAATTTGAGCTGCACTGTGCCTTAGAACAGCTTGAACCCAGCGATGCTGAACTTCTTCATACCGGGTCCATTGCTGCCTTCCGCTCCCCCAGCGCGCAGAAATTGATCGAAGTATTCTCGACCGCAGCGCAAGATCAGTTGAAAAGCTACGACCCGAATCTGCGCCCAGCACTGGTTGACGATAGGAATGCCGCGATCAGTCACATCGAGAAGCTGTGTTCCTTGGCCCATGTGGTTAAGCTCAGCGACGAGGATGCCTTGTGGCTTTACCCGGGGTGGGATACCGACCGGGTGCTCGAACGCATCTTAGATCTGGGAGCCTCACTAGCCGTGATGACTTTTGGCGCGCATGGGGCTCAAGCGATGACCCGCGAACACGAGATCGTTGTCCCCGCATTTTCGGTGACTACCGTAGACACGGTAGGAGCTGGGGACGCGTTCATGGCTGGATTATTGCACGCACTCTTTGAAGGTTCACTGGCCCAAGACTTGTTGGATGGAAAGACCTTGGACCGTACCGAATTGGAGCGGGCTCTTGAAACCGCGGCAGCGTGTGCCGGGATGACCGTTGCTCGCACGGGCGCTAACCCGCCAACCCTGAGTGAGTTGAACGAATTCCTCTTGTCCGTAGGAAGCTGAACCGGATGGGTAGCAAAGTCCCAGCGGCAGATAACACGTTGCGCATCCTTCAGCTGTTGGCCAGTCGTAAGACTCCCACCCCTGCGGCGATGATCGCTACGTTGCTTCAGCTTCCTCGTTCCAGTGTTTATCAGCTACTCACCGTCATGCATGAGCATGGATTTGTGAGCCATTATCCGGAAGACAAGTCCTATGGTCTGGGCATCGCTTCTTTTGAACTTTCCAGCGCCTACACCAGGCAGGAACCATTGGCCCGGCTCAGCGCACCATTGGTTGCCCAGCTGGTAGATAAGATCGGCGAAAGTGCACACCTCGCCGTTCTTCACGGTTCTGATGTGCTGTATATCGTGGAAGATCGTGCCAAGGGCCGACCGTCCTTGGTCACCGATGTTGGTGTTCGACTGCCTTCTCATCTGACAGCTTCGGGTCGTGCCATTTTGGCGGCTTTGCCCAAGTCCCAGGTGCGCGCGTTATATCCCAATGCGGCAAGTTTCTCGGATCGAGTCGAGCAATCCTCCATCAATTCATATTCACAGTTGCGCCGCGAACTGGATCAAACCTCCCAGCGCGGCTACGCGGTGGAACGCGGAGATGTCACCGAAAACTTCCACTCCATTGCGGTGGAAATCCGTGATTCCAATAAGTGGCCGGTGGCCGCTATCGCAGTGACTTTCTTGGCTGACCGGGTTCCAGAACAAGATTGGGACAAGCTAGTGACGCAGATTCGTTCCACCGCCTCGGTGCTGACTTCCAGGATCCAAGGACGGCGCGTAGCCCACCAACCCACCTAGCCCACACGTTCCAAACTCTGTGGATCCGAATGACGTCCGCGCAGCAACGCGATGACATTGGCACTGACGATCACCGCGACAGCAATCCAAGAGGCTAAGTCCAAGTGTTGGCCCAAGACGACCGCGCCAATCAACACGGCGAACACCGGATTCACGCTCATGAACATGCCAAAGGACTGCGCAGAAATGCGCCGTAACGTCAGCAAATCTGCAAGGAAAGGCACCGCGGAGGACAGAACTCCGGCGGCAAGTGCCAGGCCCAACGTACTTGCGGACGGCGGCGAAGTGCACAAGATCAATAGTCCCACCGGCAGATACAAGATAGCCGAGATGAGGCTCGCCGCGGCCGACCCTTCAAGTCCGGGCAGGCTGGAACCCACTTCGCGGTTAAGCAGGATGTAACATCCCCAGCATGCGGCGGCGAGCAGCCCAAGGCTTATGCCCAGGTAGTCTGTGGTCGGTGTCGGGCGCATGAGAACTGCAACGGCCGCTGCTGCAGCGATCGCGCAAATCACGCTGATGGCGCCACGCGCCCTGAGCAGGGCAATGGTGAGCGGGCCCAAGAATTCCAGCGTGACGCCCAGTCCCAAACCGATACGCTCAATGGCAGTGTAGAGCGAAATGTTCATCAGCGCGAAGACTAAGGACAACGCGAAAACTAGACGCCACTGGCGGGTGGAAAATCGCCAGAGGCGTGGCCGTCCGGCTGCCACGAGCACCGCGGCAGCCACCCATTGGCGCAGAGCCACCACCCCGATTGGTCCGATGCCATTAAAAGCTAGGGTGGCCAGTGATGCGCCAACCTGATTTGATGCGGCGCTGCCAAGCATCATGGCCACCGCGGCGCCGGACTTTGTACTGGTTGATTCTTGAGCCGAGGGGCTCAGACCAGTGGAGCGGAATTCGGAAGTCATAACTTCATGTTCACCGTGTGCCGGTACTGCGCAAAATGCGCTTCTCACGTAATCTATACGCTAACTGTATAGATAGGATTCTCAGTGGTCACACCATCTTTAGAGCTGAAGCAACTGCGGTATCTGACAACAATTATTGACGCCGGAACATTCACCGATGCCGCGTTGGAGCTCGGCGTCTCGCAGGCCGCGGTCTCCCGCACGCTGGCCAAATTAGAGTCCGAACTTGGTGTGCGTCTTCTACACCGCACCAGCAGGAGCATCATGCCCACCGAGGCAGGCTTGCACGTCGTGGCCCGCGCTCGACTAATCCTGAGCAGCGCAGATGATCTACTGCGCGAAGCCAAAGAAGGACGCGCCCTGATTCGAATTGGTCATCCGTGGTCAGCTTTCGGGGAACACACCTCAGAATTCCAACGACGATGGCACACAATGTATCGGGAGATTCAGATGCAACTCACCCGCCACAACACTGCCTCCGGTGGATTGGCCGAAGGGCTATGCGACATGGCGGTCATTCGCACCGTTCCCGATCCCTCGCAGTGGGCCTCTTGCATTGTGGGACTCGAAAACCGTGTGGTAGCCATGGCCTCCGATGATCCGTGGGCCAGACGCAGGCATATCAAATTGCGCGAAATCCCTTCCCGTACGGTTTCTATCGACCGTCGAACAGGCAGTACCACGCTCGAACTCTGGAAAGGTATTCAACCGCCTACCCTTGAACACACTAATGACGTGGATGATTGGCTCTCGTCTATCGGAGCGGGAGACTGCATCGGGATCACCCCTGAATCCACGGCCGCGCAATATCGGCGCGCCGGAATCGTCTATCGCCCGCTCACCGAAGCGGAACCGGCCAAGGTGTATCTTATTTGGCGACCAGATAACGTCCACCCAGCCACCGAGAAAGTTATTGCCCTGGCGCAAGAGCTATATGGCAAACACGCATCCACCCCTGGGGTGCCTCGCGGGTAGAACGGTCACTTCCTCGGTACCGGAACCGCAGCATCGGTCATTGACTCAATCTTCAGCTCACTTATCGGTACATTACGGGCGCCACGGGTGAGTAACTGAGCCATCAAGACGCTGAGAACAACGATCACGATGCCCACAAACTGCGTCCCGGTGAAACTCTCACCACCCAGTACAACACCTAGCGCCACACCAGTAACCGGATTCACTAGACCGATAATTCCAACGGTGGTTGCCGGCAAGTGCTTGAAACCCGAGAACCAACAGAAGTACGCGAAAGCCGTGGCGAATAATGACAGGTAAACCACCGCTAGGACTCCCTGTACGTCCACCTGTGGTGGCGTCCCTTCAAGGGCAATAGCCACAATAAGCAATTCAAACCCACCGACCATAAGCTGCCACGCAGTTGAAGTGAGCACTGGCGTGCCGTCGTTCCATTTGCGATTCAGGGTCGCGCCCAATGCCATCAGGACGAGCATGCCAAATGACGCAGCGATCCCGGTCCAGGCGAGTTTCTCTGTTGTCGCACCAACCACAAGAACAACACCTAGAATTCCTAGAACCGCAGTCAGCAACAGGCCCATGCGCGTTTTCTCTTTCAAAATGAACCAAGCAAACGCAGCAAGCACCAACGGGCTCGCCGCCCCGAAGGAAGCGGCGATGCTTGATGGCAATAATTGGGCAGCCATAAATGCCAGCAAGAAGAACAAACCCATGTTGATAGTTCCCAACACAATGGACTTGGACCACTGGCTACCTTGCGGAAGCCTGCGGACGATCACCATCAGCGCAAGACCAGCAGGTAACGCTCGAAATGCCGAACCCCAAAGCGGCGATCCTGCCGGTAAAAACTGGTGGGTAACCCAGTACGTTGATCCGAAGCCAATGGGGCCCAAGAGTGTCAGCACAGGCCAAAACCATCGACTCCTCAATATACTTTCCATGGAAAATAGACTAACACTTTCCACGGAAACTACAATGGTGACATGAATGACTCTCAACAGATCGAAACAATCGTCCAACAGTGGCGCGAGCAACGCCCCGACATCGATTCGGGCCCGATGGCCCTCATGGGAAAACTGCGACGTCTAACCACCAGATTGCGGGACGAGTTCGTGATTGGGTACGAGCAATTCGGGATCGGAGAAGGCGAATTCGACGTACTTTCGGCGCTACGACGCATGGGGCAACCATTTGAACTCCCACCTTCACTACTTGCCGACCACACCATGGTCACAGCAGGAGCCACCTCCAAGAGAATTGATCGACTAGTCGAGGCTGGACTTGTGGACCGCCGCAGCGGTACCGACGATCGGCGCGCGAGAGTCATCGCGTTAACTCCGAATGGTCACAAACTCATCGACCAAGCCATCGAGGCACATACCGCCAATCAACGTCGACTTGCCGCGACACTGAGTGATGAGGAATTCAAGCGGATGGAAGATACCGTTTCCAAATGGCTCGTTGCGCTAGATTCGATATCCGATATGAAGTCGTAGCGTTCAATAGACAGCACCTGGCATACGCCGAATTCTGAGCCACCGGACAGATGTGTGATTTCCTCAGCGTACAGTGCTATCACCGCGAGCCACGACGCGCACGGCATTGGTTTCCACGTGGTAACAGTGTCGGCCGCGAATGCCCGTGACATTTATCTGTCTTGCCTCGTAAGAATGCAAGAATTACTTCATGGAGATCCGTTATCCGAAACCTTTGGAACCAGGCGACACTATCGGGGTCACTTCACCATCCAGTGGTGTCCCTGCCCCACTTCTGGCGCGCCTAGATTTTGCCCTGCAGCACCTACGAAACCGTGGATTCAATGTCCAAGTCGGCGACTGCATGGATGGGACAAGACACGTCAGTGCGCCGGCTGAACAACGAGCTCAAGAGCTCATGCAAATGCTCTTGGACCCATCAGTCAAGGCGATCGTTCCTCCGTGGGGAGGCGTCACCGCGATTGATGTGCTATCGCATCTGGACTTTGCTGCTATCGCCACTGCAGAACCAACCTGGTTTGTGGGATATTCAGATATCTCAACCCTGATCACACCCATCACTTTGCGCACCGGGATGGCAACGCTTCACGGAAATAACCTCCTAGACACTCCATACGAGGTTCCAGACTCGCTGATGTCGTGGCTTGACGTTGCCTCGTTGCCTACAGGATCAAGTTTTAAGCAGAAATCCGCAGGCATTTACCGAGTGAATGACTGGGACGATTGGGCTAGCCTGCCCGAAGCGACCGAGCATCGTTGGAACGGTAAAGGTTCGTGGAAGCGTTTGGATCAGGGTGTGCAAGATGTGGATGTTTCCGGACGATTGATCGGCGGCTGTATTGAGACCCTGGCTAATCTTGCCGGCACGCCATTCTTACGAACCGAGGCCTTGGGTGCGCAACCCGCGGATGGCTTGATCCTTTACGTTGAAGCGTCAGGAGCTGAGGCTACAACTATCTGTCGGCACCTGCATGGCATGCGCATGGCCGGATTCTTTAACAATGCAACGGCCGTTCTCGTAGGACGTACTGGAGCTCCCAACTCAGAGACACTCACGCAGGAGGAAGCTGTCCTTGATGCGTTGAGCACCTTGGATATTCCGATCATTGGAGATGTTGAATGTGGCCACGTGCCACCCCACCTTCCAATTATCAACGGAGCGCAGGGCCATCTTGTATTTAGCGGAACCGATCAACACTTAGAGCAAGCTCTAACCCAATGAGCTTTGCTCTTCCACGATGGTTCAGCGACAAGATTTCCAAATACGGTGCAAAAGCATGAACAATAGCGGCTCTTCAGCATTCCTCCAATGAAATAAATCCTATTGGCCCAAAATACATTACCCTTAGGGTGCATGGGATAACCGCATGGTGACGCTACTATTTGGAGATGTAATTATTCAAATACGCGGATAGGGTCTAACAGATGCCAGTTTTGCGAAAAGTTACTGCAATTACGACAACATGTCTAATAGCTGTTGGAGTTTTCGCTGGCCAAGCTCCAGCCTCGGCAGCGAGCAGCGGTGTCGGAGAGTCAGCAATGACCGAAGAATTAGCAAGTTCGCCTCAGACATTGAAATTCGGAGAACTGAACAGCGGTACCGATCATGCCAGCCTAGGAGAGGTAGTGTCTACCTCCGAAGAAACTGTCGACCAAACTCAGATCGATCAGTGGCTTAAAGACGGAACGCTTGTTCCAGACGGCAAACTATTCCAAGAAGAGGGGCCGCCAGTTTCCTATGTCGAAGCCAATTCACCTGAAGAGGCTGTGAAGAAGCTCGATGCCTTGGAGTCGCCATTACTCATCGGAACTGCGGCGGCCACAAAGTATGGCCCCTGCATACTGAAGCCCGAGTACTTGCACCTTCGGAAATCTGGTGGGTACGAAACAGTTGGATATAAAACGAAGACAACGTGCACGAGTGCGGTGACGAGCGTTAAGCATGAGACTGATCTGAGGCGCAAATTTATGATCTGGTGGAAGAAGGCCGGGAACACTACTACCAGCGTGAGCCGGGGCGAAAAATCACTGTATCAGCAAAATGTTAAGTTCACTTGCAAAAACACTAAAGCTACAAACTGGTCGGGAACCACGTTGGGCACGATTGTTTACAAAGGCAAGAACTACTTCGCTAGGGTCTATGCTCCGGTAAAAAAGCTCGCGTGTGGGGCGTAGTCGTGGATTTTCTCAAGAAGAAGAGATTAGCTTCAACAATTGAGCTGATTTTCACCGAAGATCTTACCGCTGGCCTCAACCCCTTGGTCGGGGCAGTCAACACTGATTCTGCAGCCAGAAAACTAGTTAGCGAATATCCGGACTACACCATGTCTTGGGAAACATTCGAGGTCAACGGTTCCGATGACTCGCTCCCAGATGGAACCCCGTTGTGGATACTGGTTCAGGGGGGTATTTTCTCTGAGACAGCGCGCTATAGCCCTTCGCCTGTAGCGGTCTTTGCAAACCTGGAGGACGCTCAATTAGCGTGCCTGGAGCGTGAGCAACAGCATGGGGAAGAACTCATCCTCTGGACACTACCGTTGGGCACGGTTGATATTAGCGCGCCTAGTTGGATGTACACCGGAAACTGACTAGAAAATTCTCTAATTGTCGCTGATGGGCGAGAAATCTCCACACAACAGCACTGATTCTAACGGTCGTCGTAGCTCCTGAATATTCAGGTTGTCGCGGCGACCGTTCTTCATTGAGCGCAAAATTCAGCGTTACGTGACTTTTTCCTCAAACTACCCGCCCACATATAAGGGCTCTTCAACTTTTAGCGTGGTGCAGGATGCTCAGCACGGCCGTAGGAGGGGCAGGTGGCTTCGGTAGCTATGGGCTCGACAAGTACTTGTCGGCCGGAAGGTGTTGGGCTGGCAGTGATGACGCGGTAGTCGTTGAGGTTCAGCAGAATCGACGCAGCGTCGATTAGCCCGGTTTCCTTGAACACTGCTGGTAGTTCCTTGCAGATGAATTTGTTTTAGTCGACGTCCATCTTCGCAGAGGGGCCGCGAGCCTTACTTATTTTGGGGTCACCACACTAAAACTTGAAGAGCCACAATAGCCATATGAATCGGTTTCACAGCTCGCTGGCAAACTCTCTATTGAGCCATCTCGGACGTGGAAGACAACTGATCGCAATCGATGGAGTTGACGGCAGCGGCAAGTCGACTTTCGCGGCCAAACTCATCGCAGAGATACTTGGGCGGCCAACTATCTTGATTCATGCCGATGATTTTCTCAATTCTTCAGAAATCCGTCATGCGAAGGGGCGCAGTTCGCCGTTAGGTTTCTGGGAGGATACCTACAACTATGATGCGTTGATCGCGAACGTTCTCGATCCTCTAAGCCCCGACGGAACCGGACTATTTTCGCCAATAGCCTACGACGTGAGCAATGACGAAATCCTGAAGCGCCAACAGACATTTCTGGCGCCTTCAAATGCAATTGTGGTTATAGAAGGGATGTTCTTACATCGCGACGAACTCGCTTCGTACTGTGATGCATCAGTGTTCCTAGACGTTCCTTTCGCGGTAACTGCCGCCCGAATGTCGGTTCGTAACGGAAGCAATCCGGATCCGGAGCATCCTTCAATGAACCGCTACGTTGGCGGTCAAAAGCTGTATTTCGCGGACTCGAAACCCTGGGAAAGAGCCACGTTGATCGTGGACAACAGCGATTACACCCACCCGCGATTGATAGCCGCCGGTGAGGTTTCGGCGGATTACTGACAATGCATATTACTGTTTAATTTCTTTTCTAGCTCCCCAGCGACGCAGGCTCACAAAGATAACCTGCGCCGCGGCGGCACGATGTCGTAACCACGTGTGAAAGACTGACGGCGGAACATCTCCTACTGGTTGGAAAACGCAGCGTCGAAAGACGCTTCGGGTCGCTTGAACAAGAGATCTCGAATGTATCCCACCGCTTGTTCGGCACCGTGCAAACGGTCCATGCCTGCGTCTTCCCACTCAATAGAGATGGGTCCCTTATAGCCGTGGAAGTCTAGAGCTCGGAAGGCGTCTTCCCAATTAATGTCCCCGTGGCCTGTGGAGACAAAATCCCAGCGTCGACGCGGATCACCCCAAGGCAGATGAGAACCCAGAATACCGTTGCGACCATTGGGCGTATGCAAGCGGGTGTCTTTGCAATCTACATGGTAGATCCGATCAGCAAAGTCAGTGATGAAAGCTACCGGGTCAATTCCCTGCCAGAACATATGGCTTGGATCCCAGTTCAGTCCGAAGGCTTCACGATGGCCAATGGCTTCCAAAGCGCGAACTGTTGTCCAGTGGTCATAAGCAATTTCCGATGGGTGAACTTCAAGGGCAAACTTGACTCCTTGCTCATCAAATTCGTCCATGATCGGATTCCAACGACGTGCGAAATCCTCGTAGCCTGCGTCAATGACTTCGCCCGGAACCGGTGGGAACATCGCCACGTATTGCCAAATCTTGGAACCGGTAAACCCGACAACCACCTCAGCTCCTAGCTTGCGGGCTACACGTGCCGAACGTTTCATGTCTTCCGCAGCGCGTTGGCGTACGCCTTCACCGTCACCATCGCCCCATACGTAATCGCGCAGGATCGCCTGGTGGCGAAAATCGATGGGATCATCGCAAACAGCTTGTCCCCCAAGGTGATTAGATATAGCCCAAACTTTCAGACCATACTTATCCAGAATATCGAGTCGGGACTGTAAGTAGTTAGGATCCTCATCAGCTCGCTTAAGATCAAGGTGATCTCCGCTAGCCGCAATTTCCAGACCGTCGTAACCCCAATCGGAGGCACGCTTTGCAAGCTCCTCGAACGGCATATCAGCCCATTGGCCGGTAAAAAGTGTCACGGGGTGAGTTGCGTTCATGATGTTTTCTCCTTTAGTCATTGGTGCTAATCCAGCTTCCGGTACGCGCAGATTCCAATACAGCGTCGGTTAGCCGGTTGGCTCTGGCACCATCAGAAAATTTTGGCAGCCCTTCTGGTTCTTCACCGCGAAGGGTCGCATAGGCGTCTGAGACGAAAGCGGCAAACGCATCACGGTAACCCATCGGGTGCCCCGCGGGCACCACCGATAATCTGGCGGCATCAGGGCTGAGGTCACTGGCCTGGCGAGACAGCACAGAGGAAATCTCAGGCTTACCAATCCACAATTCTTCGGGTTTTTCCTGCTGAAACTCGATGGCGGACGTTGCCCCGGAGAGTTCTAGGGTGAGCCCATTTTTTCGTCCGGCGTTTACCTGTGAAACTATCAACGTGCCAATGGCTCCAGAGGACATTTGAACTATCACGGCCGCTGCGTCTTCGGTTGTCACATTGATATCTCCACGTCGCGCATGGGCGATGGTGGTACTCGCGTTCAACCGAACGATCTTTTCTCCAGAAATGAATTCAAGCAGATCTACAAGATGGGAACCTATATCGGCAAAGGCACGCGATGCCCCACCCTTTTCAGGTTCTACACGCCAGTTATTGTCGTTGACGGTGTGCATCCAATCCTGCAGATACTCACCGCGCACCGTGAGTAACCGGCCCAGCTTTCCGTCCTGAACATGAGCTCGCGCTTGACGGACCATAGGGTGATAACGATAAACAAAAGGCACCGCTGCCAAAACATTCAATCCCTCAGCGAGCTGCACCAGTTCTGCTGCTTCGCTACCGCTAGTGCCCAGGGGTTTTTCGCAGATTACAGAACGACCAGCGGCAAGCGCGGCTTTAGCCTGTTTGGCATGTAGGGCATTGGGCGAGGTCACGTGGATGACATCGCTCTGTTCGATCAGTGCATCAACGCTGGCGAATCCTTGAACTCCCAGAGCCTGTGCTGCGCGGGTTGTTGACTCATCGCTGCTAGAACGCACGCCTATCAGCTGGGCTCCTGCACGTCGAATAGCCTCAGCATGCGTTTTGGCCATGAAGCCGCCGCCTATAACGCCAACTTTTAGGTCTTGGTTGGATGGTGCTTTTTGTTGGCTGATTAGCTCAGGCATGTATTTCCTTGTCTAGGTTTTACTTGACCGCGCCGGAAGAGAGTCCTGCAACCAAGTGTCGTTGGGCAAAGAGGAAGCCGACGAGCACGGGAATTGAAACCACTACCGAAGCTGCCATCATCTGATTCCAGTAAACATCTGTCTGTGACGCGTAGGCCTGCAGACCGATGGAAAGAGTTCTTGTGTCTGCATTAGTGAGCACACTGGCAAAAAGTACCTCACTCCATGAAGTGATGAAGCAGTACACAGATACAGCGATAATTCCGGGTCGGGCCACCGGCAGTACTACCTTCACCAAGGCGCCAAGACGTCCTAGTCCATCGACCATTGCCGCTTCTTCCAGTTCCTTTGGCATTGAGGCAAAAAAGCCAGTGAGCATCCAGATGGAAAACGGCAACGAAAACGTCATGTACGTGATGATTAGGCCCAGGTAGGAACCGTTGAGCTGGACACCGACGACTCGTTCCAATTGGGTAAAAATCAAGAACAGCGGCAGCAAGAACAGGATTCCGGGGAACATCTGGGTGGAGAGCACGATTAGGCGGAAGGACCTGGCACCCCGGAAATCAAAACGCGATAGTGCGTAGGCCGCCAAGATTGCTATGGTCACCGAAAGCACCGTGGCCGTAACGGTCACGATCAGACTGTTGGCGAAGTATTTGCCCAGGGGCACTGTGGTCCAGATGTCCAGATAGGGTGTGAACGTGATTTCTGACGGGATCCATTCGAAAGCACCGCGCACATCTTTCAGCGGCTTGATGGACGTCGTGAGCACAACATAAAGCGGCAACACGATAATCAAGGTGATAAAGGCCAGCCCGAATACTCTCAGGATTCTGAAGCCGCGTGTCTCAATCATCGATACTCTTTCCCTTTGGCATGACCAGGAGAATGTAGAAAGCCGAAACAATGAGTAGTCCCAGCAACAGCACTACGCTCAGCGCGCCACCTACACCGAAGTTCCAGTTGTTAAAGGACTGCTGGTAGATCAACGGTGAGATCAACGTTGATTCTTGAGGAGATACTGGGCCGAAGAGCAGGTACGGGATATCAAACTGGTTGAATACCCATAGCCCCAACATCAGCAGAAGAACAACATTGGCGTGCTTGATCATCGGCAACGTAATCCTAGTGAATTGTTTCCATAGGCTGGCCCCGTCAAGGGATGCTGCTTCATAAACTTCATTGGGGATCGATTGCAGAGCGGCTAACAACATCAAGAAGGCGAAGGGCCAAAACTGCCAAACTGCAACAATCACCATGACAAAGAATGATCTTTGACCTAGAAGCCAAAACGGTCCCTCGTCTAGGATGCCTAAATCTTCTACGAGGAAACGGTTGACCATGCCATCTCGTTGATTGAACATGAATGCCCAGGCAATGGTTGTCACGTAACTAGGTAATGCGTAAGGAACTAGAAACAGCGTTCGGAAAAAGCCGTTACTACGGAATTTGGAAACCAACAGAACCGCGGCGAAGATGCCTAGACTCCACGCAATGGCCACGACCAGGAGGGTGAAGATGAAAGTTCTGCCTAGTGCTTCGAAGAACTGGGAACCGATCGGGCCGTTGGGGTCCAACGCTGTGGTGAAGTTCTTAAGCCCCACGAAGGGCGCCTTGATCCAGTTAGCGATGGAGAACTGAGTCAGTGAAAGGAAAGCAATCCATACTCCCAATAGCATCGGGACTATGTGGATGAGCAGTTCAAGAAAGGCTGCTGGTGCGCTCAACGCATATGGGAAAAAACGGTCGCGTTTTATTGAGCTACGTTTGATAGCACGTGTAGCGGCCCGCGTTTTGCTTGGTTCGCTGATACGTGGCGGTGTCTGGGCTGGCGCCGACATTCGATCTCCTGTCGAAAAAACGAAAAATAGTGTCGCGCATGCCGCGGGCGTATCAAGGAGGAATGCTCCCGCGGCATGTGCAACGTGTCGGGCCGCTAGCTAGCGGGCATCTGCTTCTGAGCGTCTTCCAAAGCTTTGCGAACGTCGTCTTCAGAGACGTCGTCACCCTGGGCGATGCGTGCAAAGAGCTTGCCGATTGCTTCGCCTACCAGCGACTCCATCTGGCCCTCAGTTGGGTACAGAGGCATCGGCGCGGCGTTTTCTGCAAGGATCTTCTTTTTGGCCTGAGATTCGGCATCATCAAAAGCTGGATCTTCGAACGCTTCAGAAACCGAAGGCAATGAGGTGTAAGCAGCATTGAGCTTCTTCTGCTCATCCACGCTCACCAAGTGATTCACAAATTTAATGGCAGCGTCTTTATTGTCCGAATTTTCAAAGACACTAACGTTGATTCCGGCTACCAGAGACTGGGTGGCTTCCAGTCCACTTGCATCAGCATTTTTTAGTGGGATTGGCGCCATCGCATAGTCCTCGAAGTCAGCTGATTTGAAGGACTTGCCTGGTGCTTGATCGAAAAACATGGCGGCATTGCCGTCAACAAGTTCTCCAGGAAGTACTGAACCGTCATTGATTTCAGCGTTGGATTTGGAGACCACTTTGTCCTCACCCATCAGCTGAATCCAGTCGTTGATGCCAGCGACCACACCGTCATTGGTGAAGTCCGGCTTACCGTCTTGGGTGTACAGCTCACCGCCGTTCTGCATTCCCAGGATAAAGGCGGAGTGAGCGTTGTTGGCAACGCGCTGACCAGCCAAGGCGAATCCATATTGGTCAATCTTGTTATCGCCATCAGTATCTTTGGTCAGTTTTTTGGCGTCAGCCACGAACTCATCCCACGTCGCAGGGGCTTTGTCGATTCCTGCTTCATCGAACATCTTGGTGTTGTAGTACAGGCCATAGGCCATGGAGTACAACGGCAAAGATGTCGGTGCTTGGCCTGCGGCTCCACCGGTTTCCAATGCCGCCGGCACGAACTTATCGCCCCCACCTACGGCTTCCAGGGCTTCACCTTCCCAAGGCACAAATGCCCCGCTGGCCTGAAGGGTGGTGGCCCAGGTATTACCGATGTTCAATACATCGGGGCCCTCTCCGCTGGATACCGCGGTCAGGATGCGGTTGTAGAGGTCCGCCCACGGAACAACTTCTAGTTCAACTTTGATTCCGGTTTCCGCGGTGAAACGCTTGATTGATTCGCCAAGGATTTTTTCGTCTTGGGAAACTGAACTTCCCTGGTTGGAGGCCCAGTAGGTGATGGTGTCACCGGCCTTGGCAGGCTCTGCGCTCGCGTCATCACTGGAGCAGGCTGCTAGCCCGCTGAGCGAGAGAGCTGCAATGGAAGTGATGGCGGCGAAGCGCCCTAGCTTTCCTTTGAAATGGGGTGCAGACATGGTCGGTCCTTTACAGATGCGATGGTGAAAGGGAACAAGAAGTGCTTCACGCTAGGATGCTGGGAGCTGAGGGGTCCCACTGTGGATCCAGTAGTTCGATGGGTTCTACTGTCGAGTTCACGTCGACAAAGGAGCCCGATTCAGCAGCTTCAGCAGTGGAGACCATGACATCTAGAACGTGGAAAGCTAGCTCTCCTGGGACGCGTTCTTTGCGCCCCTCTGAAATCGCTTGGGCAAGCTCTGCCACACCGGTGCCGCGGCCGTATTGCGAACCTTGAGCAGGAATCACCACTGATTCCTCGCCGCCGAGGTGCAGAACGGTATCACCAGTGAATTCGTTGGGATCCGAGAATTGTGCCGTACCTTCGGTACCCGCGATTTCGACGAATCCCGCGCGCTGTAGTTTTGAATCAAAGCTGAAGATGCATTGAGCGCTAGCGCCAGATTCAAATGACAGCAGTGCGCTGATATGAGTGGGAACTTCCACCGGAAAATTGGTGCCTGCCTTAGGCCCTGACCCGATAATTCGTTCGGCTCTGGACTGCGAGGCAGTAGCTGCGACTTTTGCCACGGGACCAAAGACCCGCACCAAAGTGGTCAGATAGTAAGGACCAAGATCAAATAGCGGCCCCGCGCCCCTTGCAAAAAGGAACTCCGGGCTAGGGTGCCATGATTCTGGGCCAGGTCCTTGGAATATCGCCAGTCCGGTCAGTGGCGTTCCAATGGCACCACTTTGTACCTGACGCAGACCGGTCTGAATCCCGGCACCCAAAATGGTATCTGGAGCGACTGCAACGCGTACACCGGCAGCGTTTGCTGCTTCTATCAGTTGCCGTCCGGATTCGCGATCTAGGGCATAGGGTTTCTCGCCCCACACATGCTTGCCGGCTTCAACTGCTTTGAGTGCCACTTCGACGTGAACGGCTGGAATGGTCAGGTTCACAACGATCTGAATGTCATCTCGTGCCAGCAGCTCTTCATAAGTGCCCGAAGCTTCAACGGACCATTTTTTTGCTTGGCTGGCTGCCCGTTCGGTATCCAGATCTGCAATAAAACGCACTGCTAGGTCGGGGAAAGCAGTGAGGTTTTCGAGGTACTGGTCGCTAATGGTTCCCGCGCCGACTAGCCCGACGCCCGTTGGGTGGTTCTGAGTTTCCATGCGTTCTACTGGCCTTCCGCTAAGAGGTACGAGTAGCTCTGGGCCACCGCGTCAAAGATGTCACCCGCGAAGTCATCGAGCTCGACCACGTGCAACATCCCTTGACTGGCGGCAAGAATGCGGTCGACTGGCATGGATCCGCTGCCCACTGCAACTTGTTCTTTATTATTTTTGGATTGCGGTCCGTCCTTGACGTGAAGTGCCACAACTCGCGGGGCCAGTGACTCAAGGAGGTCAACAACATCCACACCGCCTACAGCAGCCCAGTACGTGTCGACCTCCAGAACAACTTCAGGGTCGAGCAGACTGGCAAAGTACTCCAATGCCGTGGTGGAGTGAATCTCGTTTGAGATTTCCCAATCATGATTGTGGTAGCCGACTTTGATCCCATATTCAGCACCACGTCGTGCTGCTGCATTGAGCTTTTCTGCGGTGGCCTTAATTGACTGCTCGTCCTGCCAGTGCTCGGCAGGAATGAAAGGATCAATGACGGTAGAAATACCGAGCTTATTAGCCGCGGTGAAGACTTCGTCATAGTCAGAAGCGAGCAACGGCGCATGGGCAGTTGGGGCGCTTAGCTTGTTCTTCGTTAATTCTTCGGCGTACTCATCAACACGAGCAACAAAGTTATAAGGCTCAACTTGGGTGAAGCCGATTTCAGCAACACGCTGCAGTGTTGAGGCTAGGTCTTCAGCGATGTTTTCACGCAGCGTATACAGCTGGATTGACAGGTCGTGGACAGGCAAATGCGTCTCCTGAAAGAGGAATGGATGCGGACCGAGGCTTATGACTTGAGTCACAACCAAGAGACTAGTTCCACTTTTGTCGAGAGTCAATAGAAGTATGTCGGTATTCCGTCAAAGTATTTCAGGATCTACGGCATTGCTGTGTTTTACTGATGTCATGACCAACATTCCAAGTCCTCAGAATGCACAAGTTAGCCGTGGAGTCAGCGGTGCGGGTGAAGTCTTGCAACTCTTCCTCGACGGTAATGCCCACAGCCGCACCGACCTCGCGGCCCTGACCGGCATGGCTCGCTCCACTCTGCAGGAGCGCCTCGACACTCTGACCCAACTTGGTCTGATTGGCCTAGTTCAGGAAGGCGCCTCCACTGGCGGCCGTCCCCCACAACGCATTGCTTTATTGCCTGAAGCGCGACTGATCCTGGCCATCGATCTCGGGGCAAGTCATCTGCGCGTTGCATTATCTAATCTGGCATCAGTCCCACAATTCCAGGCACAGTCCCCAATCGTTTTGAGCGATGGACCGGAAGTTATCCTGCAGGCAGCGTTGAAACTTGCCGATGACTTACTCTCGAAAGCCAAACGCCAGCGGGATGACATCATCGCGGTGGGCATGGGGGTACCAGGCCCAGTTATCTTTGACACGGGCCAGCCTGCGAACCCTCCGATCATGCCCGGTTGGGACAGATTTAACATCCCCGAATGGTTCCACCAACACCTAGACGCGTTGGTCATCGTGGACAACGATGTAAACCTCATGGCCTTGGGCGAGAGAAACCAGAACGATGAGGATAACGACAACTTCCTATTCGTAAAGATTGCCACCGGCATTGGCTCTGGAATCATTTCCGGTGGCTTACTGCAACGTGGCGCGCAAGGCACAGCCGGGGACATCGGCCATGTGCGCATTCGTCGTGGTGATGGAATCTTCTGCCATTGCGGAAATGAAGGCTGCCTCGAAGCAGTGGCTTCGGGACCCAAGATTGCCCAAGCTCTGCGCGACCAGGATATCGAGGCACACAGCAACACCGACGTAGTGGACTTGGTGGCAGCGGGAAATATCCAAGCAATCCATGCGGTCAGGCAGGCCGGACGAGACCTCGGCGAAGTACTCGCCGCATCGGTCAGCCTGCTCAACCCCTCACAGATTGTCATTGGTGGCCGTATCTCAGCCGCAGGAGAACACCTGCTTGCGGGAATTCGTGAGGTTGTCTACCAACGTGGGGCGCCACTTTCGACGCAGCATTTGCAGATCCGTACCTCACGCAGCTGGGAGGATGGAGCACTGCGCGGTGCCAGCATGATTGCACTGCACCACGCTTTGAGCCCTCAGGCAATCGAAGCGAAAGCTACCGAGTTACTCGCTGCAAATTAAGAATTCTGAATCAAACTAAACCACGGGTTCTGAAATACCGGACAAGTCTGCCGCTTCCGCTGTACTCAATCTTGCTGCCATGACCAATGATGTAAATAGTTAGTCACGTTACATTGTTAGGAATTGCCATGAGCAACGAAACCCGCGTTATCCGCGCACCAAGGGGTACCAAATTGACCGCCAAGTCGTGGGCCACCGAAGCTCCACTACGGATGCTGATGAACAATCTGGACCCCGAAGTCGCCGAACGCCCAGAAGACCTGGTGGTATACGGTGGCACCGGCAAAGCCGCCCGTTCGTGGGATGCTTTTGACGCAATCGTGGAGACGCTCAAAGATCTTGAAGAGAACGAAACGCTTTTGGTTCAGTCTGGAAAACCAGTTGGCGTTTTCACAACCAACAAGTGGGCACCGCGCGTTCTGATTGCCAACTCAAATCTTGTCGGCGATTGGGCTAATTGGGAGCACTTCCGCAAGCTCGAAGCTGAAGGTCTGATGATGTACGGACAGATGACCGCCGGGTCCTGGATCTACATCGGCACGCAGGGCATTTTGCAAGGAACCTACGAAACTTTCGCTGCCATTGCAGCTAAGAGATTCAACGGTTCCCTCGCCGGCACGCTGACTCTGACAGGCGGTTGCGGTGGTATGGGTGGAGCCCAGCCTTTGGCGGTTACCCTCAATGGTGGAGCGGTACTGATCATTGACGTTGATGAAACTAGGTTGCGCCGCAGACTATCCAAGCGTTACCTAGATGACGTTGAATTAGATCTTGATAAGGCGTTGAGCAAAGTAATCGCTGCCAAGAATGAAGGTAGGGCCTTATCTGTTGGACACGTTGGAAACGCGGCAGAGATTTTCCCCGCGTTGCGCAAGCGTCATGAAGCTGGCGAATTGACCTTTGATATCGTCACCGATCAGACCAGCGCCCATGATCCGCTGAGCTACTTACCTCCCGAATACAGCATTGAGCAATGGCAGTCCGAGTCGACCGCCGATGCAACGGGATTCACCAAGAAGGCCCAGAGCGCCATGGCTGCACAGGTCGAGGCCATGGTTGGTTTCCAAGATGCTGGCGCAGAGGTCTTTGACTACGGAAACTCGATTCGTGATGAAGCACGTAAGGGCGGATTCAACCGTGCATTCGAATTCCCCGGATTCGTTCCTGCTTACATTCGCCCCTTGTTCTGCGAAGGTCTGGGCCCCTTCAGATGGGTTGCACTATCTGGAGATCCAGAAGACATCAAGGTCACAGATCAGGCGCTGAAGAATCTATTTCCTGAAAACGAGCATCTGCACCGCTGGCTCGACGCCGCCCAAGAGCATGTTGAGTTTGAAGGGCTGCCTGCTCGTATCTGCTGGCTGGGCTACGGCGAGCGCCAGAAAGCCGGACTACTCTTCAACCAACTAGTTGCTGAGGGCAAAGTTTCCGCACCGATTGTAATCGGCCGCGACCACCTAGATTCCGGATCTGTAGCTTCACCGTATCGCGAAACTGAATCCATGAAGGATGGCAGTGACGCCGTGGCTGACTGGCCTTTGCTCAATGCGCTCACGGCGGCTAGCTCGGGTGCCTCATGGGTTTCAATTCACCATGGTGGCGGAGTTGGCATGGGCCGCTCGATTCACGCTGGTCAGGTGTCGCTGGCTGACGGAACCGAGCTCGCAGCGGCAAAGCTGGAAGCGCTCCTAACCAACGACCCCGGCATGGGTGTCATCCGGCACGTGGATGCCGGATACGAGCGTGCTATCGAAGTCGCGAATGAGCGTAATGTCCGCATCCCGATGAGCGGAAAATAGCTTCATGTCCGGTTCGCGTGCGTTGCCTGCTAACCCGCTAGCAATGCACGCGTACCCCTTGCTTCATGCATCATAAGAGGACGAAAAATACCGTCTGACATGGACACAATGAACGCATTCTTAACGCACCGTGACGGGCATCTCAAAGGTTCCAATTAAGGGTTGAAGGCACGGTTGACCGTGCATAGCGTGGGTCAGGTCAGGACGAATCGACCCACGGAGGACATCATGTCTGAGCAGGATTCAAACGAGCAGTTCGGAAATTTCGATAACAACCAGTCTGACGAAAACGGCGGCTTTGGCTCGTCGAACGGTCAGGGCAACGACAACGAACAATCCTTCGGCGGCAACGAACAGTCAAGCCAAAGCTCCTACACCGGTGGCAACGACAACGAACGATCCTTCGGCGGCAACGACAACGAACGATCCTTCGGCGGCAACGACAACGAACAATCCTTCGGCGGCAACGAACAGTCAAGCCAAAGCTCCTACACCGGTGGCAACGACAACGAACAATCCTTCGGCGGCGGCAACGAACAATCAAGCCAAAGCTCCTACGCCGGCGGCAACGACAACGATCAGTCGTTCGGTGGTGGCAACGACAACGAACAATCCAACCGAGGATCCTTCGGTGATGATAATGAAGAACAAGGCTTCGGCGGCCAGGGCCAGAACGAAGAATTCTAACCTTTGTTCTAGCAACAGGCGGCATCGTTTGCTCACTGTCATCCTGTTCCCGTAGATAGAATTTTCACGGGTACGGATCATTAAAGAGAAGTCGCCTTGTTTCTGAATACTTCAGAAACAAGGCGACTTCTCTTTGTCTAGCATCTCTCCAGCCGGCTACCCGCCAACAAGTTGCTCACTATGGGCGTCGTGTTTCGGCGCTGATAAACCATGCCTGTTGCTCCAGATCAGCAATGTACTGATGCAAGATGTCGGCGGTTGTAGGATCTGCATCGTCTACAGGATCATGTACTTCTCGGATGACACCAACCGTATTTTGTAGAGCCTTAACCACCATATCCACTGCGTCCGTGGTCAGGATTTCGGTGTTAACTGGCTGCTCAAGCTTGGTGTACTTGGTGATCGTTGCGGCCAGTCCATCTGGAGTAATGTGCAGGGCACGCATACGTTCAGCAATTTCATCCGAGCCGCGACGCGCAATATCTACAATCTCGTCAAGGTTCTGGTGCAAGTCCCTGAAGTTCGGTCCTACAACGTTCCAATGGATCTGTTTGCCGATCAATTGCAGGTCTAGTAGCTGGACAAGGACGTTCTGCAAAGCGTCGCCCAGTTCGGCCGAAGCAATGAAACCCTTCTCAGCATTTTCCTTCGTCGTTTTCTTCGCGGTGGTTTTCTTGATGTCCGCCATGGCATCTCCCTTGCATTGAAGTTGACGTTGCCGGCACCGGTGCAGTTCCGATGCACTTCTCTGAACGTTACCTACATGGTGCGAGAATTTCGACGTGCCCTAACGATTTTGAGAGGACGTTCAGCAACCGGTCACGAGGCATTAAGACGACAAACTGCTGGCGAGCAGTATCTGCTCGCCAGCATTTCCTATGCTCCTGCGTCGGTTCCACCATTCACGCGGTCCAAGGTCGACGGTCCTGCGATCATGCGGAAAATTCCCCAAGCCATGGCTAGTCCACCCCAAATGACACCAAGCCACAAAGGGGTCATAGTGTCAGATTGGCTTGCGGAGGCAAAGAATATAAACAAGAGAAACAAGGAGGCAATGAGTCCTCCACCAACGACTAGACCTAATCCATGAATTTTTCTAGGCATCTTTCCGCTCCAAAACAATTCATCAATGAATGGACCACCGGTTGCGCAGTCACACGCGTTGGCTACAACTTTTCCAGTTGTCCCTGGACTTCAGTTTTCACATTGCCTCCCGTCGGTGTGCATCGAGCGCACCGTGTTGCTGATAGGTACAGGGTAGGCCTGTTTTCCACGTAGAACTAGTGGCATCTGACCTGTCTTTTCCGAGCGCTTTAACTTCTTTCCCCGCCCCCTGTTCCCCGTCATGGAATGTCGATCCCGCTGGCAAGAATTCGAATCGGAGCGACCTCCCAGAATCAGCAAGACTTCACAAGAATTCTTGAGCTCAAGGGCTGAGTAAGTTGTAGCCGCGAACCTAATCGAGATCCTCAACGTTTGCAGTGTAGGCAATTGCCTAGTTTGGAAAAATAACAATGCGTCCGTCAATGAATCCCGCGGATCAATTCCTATGCACTGATGCCCGGCTCAAACCTGATCACCGCTTCACAACTGTTGGCCACATGCGTCCGGCATTTCAGACATAACCACGATTTATTGGCTACTTACCCCGTGTTTCTGCCGAACAATAGAAACTAGAGACCACTTTACTAAGTAACGAATGGACTGAATTTTCATGGCTTCTTCAACCCCAGTAACCCTCGAGCTTAACAGTGCCACCGCCGAAGACGTTATCGCAGTAGCCCGCCACGAAGCACACATCACGATCTCCGCGCAGGTACTTGAACAACTAGCTTCGGTCCGCGCACATATAGATGCCCTAGCGTCAGCCGATACGCCAGTCTATGGAATTTCGACCGGCTTCGGTGCTCTGGCTACCCGTCACATTGCGCTGGAAGACCGTGCCAAGTTGCAGCGGTCTCTGATTCGTTCCCACGCCGCTGGTATGGGAGCCCCTGTTGAACGAGAAGTAGTTCGCGCCCTAATGTTCCTGCGCGCAAAGACCTTGGCTTCCAGTCGTACCGGCGTGCGACCGGTAGTTCTAGAAACCATGGTCGCTTTGCTCAATGCAGGAATCACCCCCGTGGTTCGTGAATACGGGTCATTGGGTTGTTCCGGTGACCTTGCCCCACTCTCCCACTGTGCACTGGTGCTCATGGGTGAGGGAGAAGCCACCGACCGCGATGGCGTACAACGCCCGGTTCCCGAGCTACTAGCAGAAGCCGGAATCGCACCGGTGGAATTGGCCGAGAAGGAAGGTCTAGCACTGGTCAACGGCACCGACGGTATGCTCGGCCAACTGCTGATGGCTCTAGCCGATCTTGAAGAACTCACCGACATCGCCGATGCCACCGCCGCTATGAGTGTTGAAGCTCAACTGGGCACCGCACAGGTCTTCCGTGCCGAGCTGCACGAAGCACTGCGCCCGCACCCAGGACAGGGGCGTAGCGCAGCCAACATGTATGCACTGCTCGCTAACTCCCCGATCGTCAATTCCCACCGTGAAGGCGACGGTCGAGTGCAGGATGCCTACTCGCTACGTTGCTCACCGCAGGTTACTGGCGCTGTGCGTGACACCATCGCCCACGCCCGAATGGTGGCTACCCGCGAGCTTGCTGCTGCCATTGATAACCCGGTGGTTTTGCCCAGCGGAGAAGTCACGTCCAATGGCAACTTCCACGGTGCACCGGTAGCTTATGTCCTAGATTTCTTGGCCATTGCTGTGGCAGATCTCGGCTCCATCGCTGAACGCCGTACCGACCGCATGCTTGATCCAGCCCGTTCCCGTGACCTACCAGCATTCCTTGCAGATGATCCAGGCGTGGACTCCGGCATGATGATTGCCCAGTACACCCAAGCCGGGCTGGTCGCCGAGAACAAGCGCTTGGCAGTACCTGCCAGCGTCGATTCCATCCCATCCTCGGCCATGCAGGAGGACCACGTTTCCCTCGGTTGGCATGCCGCCCGAAAACTGCGCACCGCGGTAGCGAACCTGCGCAGAATTTTGGCAGTGGAAATGCTCATTGCCGCTCGCGCCTTAGATCTGCGTGCACCGCTGAAGCCCGGAGCAGGCACCGGCGCGCTTGTAGAACTGTTGCGCACCAAAGTCGCAGGTCCGGGCGAGGACCGATTCCTCTCGGCGGAATTGGAAGCAGCTGATGAGCTGTTGGCCACTGGTGTCGTGCACAGTGTCCTGCGTCATCATCTTCCAGCCTAGTGATGCGAATAGCTGTGTGATTTAGCTCGGATCGGTCCCCCAACGTCATAAAAAGCGTAAACTTGGCTACCGGGAAACTTCCAACCTTCTGTGAAAGAAACTTGCTATGCAACGCACCATGTTCAAGTCCAAGATCCACCGGGCAACAGTCACCCAGGCCGACCTTCACTACGTCGGTTCGGTCACCGTGGACTCCGAGCTGCTCGAAGCCTCGGATATCTTGCCCGGAGAACTGGTCAGCATTGTCGACATCACCAACGGTGCACGGCTTGAAACCTACACCATTGCTGGCGAACCTGGCAGTGGCGTCATCGGTATCAACGGTGCAGCAGCCCACCTCGTACACCCAGGGGATCTGGTCATCTTGATCAGCTATGCACAGATGGAAGACGCTGAAGCACGTAGCTACGTACCCAGCGTGGTGCACGTAGATGCCGATAACAAGATCATTCATCTAGGCGATGACCCGGCCGAAGCCGTGGCCGAGGGCGTTGAGACACCCCCGTTTGCAGTGCTCAACAGCAACTAAATTCATCTACGGGGCCAGCCGGCGCGCAAGGTATTGCGCGGTACGGCTGGCCTTGTTTTTTGCCACTTGGCTCGGCGTTCCAGAAGCTACAACACGTCCGCCACCGTCTCCACCGCCAGGGCCTAGGTCAATGACCCAATCGCTGGCGGCAACCACATCCATGTGGTGTTCCACCACGATGACAGTATTATCCTGATCCACTAACTGCTGTAGTTGAGAAACTAGCAGCTCAACATCCGCCGGGTGCAAGCCAGTTGTTGGTTCATCAAGCAAATACAAGGTGTGGCCTCGACGTTGCCGCTGAAGTTCGGTGGCCAGTTTGATGCGTTGGGCTTCTCCCCCAGACATTTCCGTCGCTGGCTGCCCCAGATGCAGATAACCCAAACCCACCTCTCTCAAGGTCTCCAAGGCTCTGGCGGCCGGGGGAATATCTTTCAAAAATTCCTCGGCTTCGGCCACACTAAGCTCAAGAACCTGAGCAATGTTCTTTCCCTTGTACTCGATTTCAAGTGTCTGATCGTTGTACCGGGTTCCGTGGCACTGAGGGCAAGGCCCATAGGTTCCGGGCAGGAAGAGCAACTCAATTTCTAGGAAGCCTTCTCCAAGACAGTTTTCGCACCGTCCGCCAGCAACGTTGAAGGAAAATTGGCCAGCACTGTATCCACGTTTCTTGGACAGCGGCAATTCAGCGTAGGTTTTTCGAACTGCGTCAAAAAGCCCGGTGTAGGTAGCAACATTGGAGCGTGGCGTTCTGCCGATAGGTTTTTGATCCATGAGCACCACGCGACTAACGTGTTCGGCTCCGACGATCTTGGCAACGCTGGCCTCGTTCACGGAGTCCGTGGTTTCGTCAGTCTCGGAAAGCGTGGTTGCGCCTAAGGATTGGGACAGTGCAGCCGTAACCAAACTAGACTTTCCAGAACCAGATACACCGGTGACGCTGCACAGCACACCTAGCGGGAATCCGACCTCAACATCAACAAGGTTATGTAGGTTCACACCGCTCAATTCCAACCACTGCTCGGCCTGCCTCAACTCGCGCGCGGGCGCCGGCTGAGGTTCCAAGAATTTACGGGTAATTGACTGCTCGACCTCGGCTAGCCCATTAACTTCACCGCTGTAGAGCACCTGCCCTCCACCGTTACCAGCCCGTGGCCCCACGTCTACGATCCACTCAGCCCTGCGAACGACGTCCATATTGTGCTCAACAACGAAGACTGAATTGCCTTCGGCTTTTAGTGCAGCAAGCACCTCAATAAGTGGTTGTACATCCGCGGGGTGCAACCCGGCCGAGGGCTCGTCCAGGACATAAATGACACCAAAGAGTCCGGCTCGCAACTGCGTGGCGATACGCAAACGTTGAGTCTCACCGGGAGAAAGTGTTGGTGTTGACCGGTCCAAACTCAGATAGCCCAATCCAAGTTCAACAAGTACCTCGATGCGCGAGAGCAGGTCTGCGCTGATGGTGGCCACTACATCTGAAGTCGCATCCGATGACTTTTGAAGCACAAAGGGACGCAACAAGTCAGCTAAGTTCTGCAAGGATTTTTTGTTGAATTCCCAGATGCTCACCCCAGCGAAGGTGACGCTCAAGGCGTCAGGACGGAAGCCTGTACCCGAACATTCTGGGCAAGGCTGGGAGATCATAAACTCCAGAGCCTTGTTCCGTAAGTTTTCGCTCTTTGAAGTGGCGACAGTATGCCGAACGTAGCGTTCAGCGCTCCAGAATTTTCCTTTATATGGCTTGGCTACGCGGTCCCTTTCGGGCGTCACCTCAACTATGGGCTGTTCTTCGGTGAAAAGTAGCCAATCTCGTGTTTCCTGGGAGAACTTTTCGAAAGGCTGATCAATGTCATAGCCCAAATGCGAGGTGATATCTCGCAGGTTTTTCCCTTGCCAAGCTCCTGGCCATGCAGCGATGGCTCCGTCGCGAATACTCAACGACGGATCCGGAACCAGCGATTTTTCGGTGACCGAATGAACCGTTCCCACACCATGACAGCGTGGGCAGGCGCCGACCGCAGTATTTGTGGAGAATGCATCGGAGTCTAACCGCGGTGCACCCGCGGGGTAAGTCCCGGCGCGCGAGAAGAGCATGCGCACCGAATTAGACAGCGTAGTGAGCGTTCCAACAGTTGAACGCGAACTCGCTGCCCCTCGACGCTGTTGCAAGGCAACCGCCGGAGGCAGCCCGGAAACGAACTCGACCTTAGGCGTGTGCCCTTGGGCGATGAGCCTGCGTGCATAGGGCGCCACGGATTCTAAGAAGCGTCGTTGGGATTCCGCGAAGATTGTTCCGAATGCCAACGAGGACTTGCCAGACCCTGAGACCCCGGTGAAAGCCACCATTGAATCGCGCGGAATCCGTACTTCTACATTGTCTAAGTTATTCTCGTTGGCACCGCGAACATGAATAAATCCGTCGTGTGCTGCCGATGGCCTAGGAGATGCAAAGCTCTTCATCTTTCCCACACTATGCGCACATGGTTAACGAACTCAATCCAACTACGACAAAACACGTGCACGTCGGCTGAGCACGCTTGATTACTAATTTGCTAGACCAGAGCACGCTTCATCGGGGCATCCCTGCCAGGTCTTGGAAAAGTAACCAACGATAGACAACGATTCCTGCAGAGGATACGAGCTATCAATATGCCCATGAATGTGTAACGCGGCCTCCTCCACGGCTAGCACGAAGAAACGGCAGACTTCCTCATAGTTCCACACCGCCGCCGTCAATTCGATGAGCTCATCGAGAGTTAGTTGGCGGACTGGGTGCAATCCCATCTCAATCATCGTGTTGACCACGAACTCCTTGGTGAGTTCGTGGTCCTCGGAACATTCGCACCAAACGATGCCGGTTCTTGGCATGGACCAGACATCCAAATTGCCATTTGAGCTGCGTTCAGAATTCACGGTGCGCTCCCCTCTGTGTGCTTCAGTGAAGTTCCACCATAGGCAACGGCACCGACACAATGGGCTGATCCCCGCGACTCCTTGCCGATTGTCATCAGCCTCTATTAAGGTGTGAAATCAGTACGCAAACAGGCAAATGCCCTGAGCATCTACAGGAGTCACCGCATGAATACGCAGTCTCATCCCGATTCAAGTGACGGCGCCGCACACCGACAGTGGAATGAACTGCTCCAAGAGATGCGCGTGATGCAAACGGGCGTACAGATCTTGGCTGCATTCCTTGTAGTCCTGCCCTTCCAGGCACGATTCGACATGCTCAACCGCAATGAAGAATTGATCTACATTGTGCTTCTTGTTGCCGCGACATTACTGATTCTTCTGTTGATCACCCCGGTGGCTGTCCACCGTTATTTCTTTGGACAAAGGCTGAAAAGGCAAACGGTAAGTTTAGGTCACGCGGTACTCAAGATAGTCGGAATCGGCGTGGGTCTGCTGGTCTCAGGATGCGTTTGGTTTGTGTTGCAAGTACTATTCGGCTGGCAGATCGGTGCAGGCGTAGGTGGTTTCCTTGTCGTAGTTACCCTGTTCCTACTGTTGATCCTGCCGCGCATCCTAATTCCTCGCCGTGCAAGGGAGATAGAGGAATAGCCCTAGTCTTGAGCCAGCTGGTCTATGCGGCGAAGCATTAGCCGCATAGGTAGGTGTCGGATCCAAACGGGCAAGATCCTGGTAGCCCACCGCACCACGCGAATCACTGCGGCATTGCGCCGGTAAATCTTTCGGCTAAGGACAAAACCGAACTGTTCTCGAATACCCGTTGGCAATTGAGCGATGGTGACATCTCGTATCAGTGGCAGACCCCATCGAATCCACCATGGCGCGTTTCTGCCGGTAAATAATTCGTCGGCGAGAGCGCGGATCCGCTCGTTCACGCACAACTTTTCTTGAGTTTGGATGACGTACTGATCAAACTCGCCCAGTGTTGCTGGCCAGAAAGTGCTTGGCATCTGTAGCGCTCGACCAAGCCGAGTGTACTGCCGATACAACGCTTCATTGTGCTGGATATCCCCGGGTAAGACTTGGGCGGCGATGACCCTGGCGGAGTCAAAAAGTGTGGCGGCAACCCAGAGCTGTAGTTTCGGGTCAAGAGCCGAATAGGCCGGCGTTTTCTTGACCAGATCCCGCGGACTGTGAACATTGCGGTGAGCGGCGTTTACGTAGTTGATCATCGTGCGTTGTTGTTCGGCAGTGCCGTTGCTCAGGGCATAAATGTATCCGAGAGTATGGATCAGTCGGCTCAGCGGATTGCTGGCAAAGTCAGAATGCTTATCAATGGCTAATCCAATTTGCGGATGCGCCAATTGCATCAGAATCGCACGTCCGGCTCCCAACAGTAGCCCCGCTTCTGGCGCAATTCGGGAGAAGGCATTCGTTTGCTCGTTCTCTTTAGCGTCCTGATCCATACCGTCGATACTAGCTTCCGGGGCTGTGGGCTTACTTAAACTAACGGTGCGGGCTGTTTCACCGGTTTCCCTGTGGAACAGTCCGCACCAATAATGATGTTATTTAGTTGTATTGGAGAACATCGATGGTTGCAGCGGGGTGACCTTCAGCGACTTGAGCTTCGCTGTGCCACCCTTAGCGAATAGTGCTAGTTGATCGGCTCCTTTATTAGGGAAGACCTGATCGGTAAGCGTGCGCTGCCCGTTCTGGGCGAAGACTTCAACCGAGGAACGGTCCAAATAGACCTGCAAGGTCACTTCACCCTTCTCGTTGAGCTGAACCGGCATTTGTTCAACGGAAGCAAAGTTCGGGTTGAAGCCCACGTTGCCCGAATTAGTACGGTCCACATAAACCTTCTTTGCATCAGCGTCATAGCCTACGACCGTGGAGCTGGTTGCGTCCGAGTGCACGGTGATGCCAGAAGTCTTCGCCGTACCAGGATCAAAAGTTACCTCAACCTTGGCGATGGAACCCGACGCAGCCGCTGGCAGTACGTGCGTTCCTTCAGCGATGCTCTGCTTCCCCGCCTTGTATTGTGGTTTCACTGCAAGTTTGTTGATCTGGTCAACGGGCTTCTGGGTCAGGCGTGGGCCATCCTCGGTTTGAGTCAGTCCAACCTTGCGTGGCAACGAGTTGGCACTACGCCATGGATCGGTGGGGATGTCGTTGGCATAATCCCAGTTATTCATCCACCCCATCATGATGCGCTGATCCTGCGGCAAGTTCGCAAAAGATACCGAAGCGTAGTAGTCACGTCCGTAGTCGAGCCAGTCGTAGCTCTCCAATGACGACTTGGCAGCTGTGTTGGAGAGCGTGAATTCATCAGCCAAGATATGGCCCCAGCCCTCGCGGTTGTTATCCACGATTTCGATTTGGGCTTTTTTACCGGCAAATTCCTTCACGTTCCATGAAGCGAAGTCCAAGCTTTCGCTGTCAGAACCCGTGGTTGAACGAACCGTCTTGTCATCGATCAACAGGTTGACGCTGGTGTCATCCGAACGAGGAACAACTTCTTCATCGGTTTGCACCACGTTGTCCAAAGTCAGGTGTCCCCAACTTCCGGTAGCCTGGTCGACTACCTTAATCTGAGCTTTCTCTCCCTTGTACTGAGCAACCTCCCATGACTTCCAATTCATGGCTCCAGCATTATCGCCGGCTACGGTATCAACCACCTTGCCGCCCACGATGAGCTGAACTTCGAGTTGTTGGCTTGGGTCATTGCGTCGGTGACCGCCGCCGACAAGCATGCCAATGCGGTCCTTGGTAATCGTGAATTCTGGTGAGGTGGCGGTACCGGTCTTGTCGTCACTGCCACCGTCAACTTCCCACGTGTTGATCACGTGGGATCCGATTGCCATGTTCCCACCCTTGAACGGTAGGTTTTCCGATGCAAGTGCTCCGGTACCCCTCCAGCCGAAGTCAGCAAGGGTTGCTCCTTCTGGAACTTCGAACCCGTCGAAGAGCAGGTCACCGGCTGGTGCATTATTCTCTCGTTTGTCGCTGATTCGTGGGTGTTTGCCACCGCCAATCAGGAAGTTCAGGTAATCCTGGTCAATGGTGAATGGATCCGAGAGCATGCTACCGGTTGGCTTGTCGAGGCCGAGGAATCCGTTGACCAGGCCAGCGCCCTTGTAACCGCTGACTTCCTGCTGGCCAGGAATGGTCCCGGCAGCTGGTTTGGTTCCAAACGGACCGTTCTGTTCATCGGCGGAATCATTGTTCACCGTCCAACCGTCATAGGTCCCGTCATTAAATCCGGCGATCAGTTTGCCTTCGGGCATGGTGGGTGCTGGTTTGGTGCTTTCGGAGGTAAAGGTCTTGCCGTCAAAATCACCGACGAAGTATTGCCCGGCCGAACCGCCTGAGATCCCGCCGGGATTCATGTTAATGACCATGACCCATTTGACGTTGTTGGGGTCCCCGTCAACTGCGAGCGGGAAAAGGTCGGGGCATTCCCAGACGCCACCGGTGGCGTTGGCTGGACCGAATTCGCTGAGCTTCGTCCAGTCTTTGAGGTTCTCAGACTTGTAGAGCACTGCCTTGTGCTCGGTGGCCTCTACTGCGGTCATCACCCAGTAGCCCTTGCCGTCTTTGCCGGTGTACCAAAAGACCTTCGGGTCACGGAAATTTGCCGAATCTCTGTTGACCACGGGATTGTTTTTGTATTTGGTCCAGGTCTGTCCCTCGTCCAAACTGTAGGCCAAGGACTGTGCCTGTAGTCCTTGGTATTTTGAACCAGCCTTGTAGGCGCTGGTGTAGATGGCGATCAACGGAGGGTTTTTAGCGGTACCGAACCCCGAACTGTTGTTTTTGTCTACGACAACGCTGCCGGAGAAAATATCTTCCTGCCCGTCACCGGCGATAGCCAGAGGTTGCTGATCCCAGTGCACAAGATCTTTGGAGGTCGCGTGTCCCCACGACATGTTGCCCCACGTGTTTCCCTTGGGATTGTGCTGGAAGTACAGGTGATAAACGCCTTTGTAGAAGACCATGCCGTTAGGGTCATTCATCCAGTTCTTCTCGGGACTGAAATGCACGCCCGGGCGGTAAGTTTCATCTCCAAGGTTGGCAGCGCCGGCTGGCGTTGCGCTGACAAGACCGACTCCTAAGCTCAGGGAAGCGATACTCAGAAGCGAGAAAGCTTTTTTAGTTCGAGCACTACATTGTGGCATTGCTTGGACTCTCTGGTTGACGGATGACGAGGTAGACAACGTTGTCGACAGCTAGGACTGTAGGCGAAGTCCACAAGACAATTCAAGAGATCCAATAAAGTAATATTTTTACAGGTCAAACTAGTTTTGGCACGAAAATTAGCCCCACGGGCATCTGCCCGTGCGGCCATCTGTTTACTGCAGGTTCTACTCGATTGGGCGCAGCCAGGTCAGTTCGGAGCCTTCCCCCTCGATGTGTTCAGTCAGTTCGTTATTGAACACAGCTCCATAGTCTGCGCTGATGTGATCTTGGAATGCTTGTTCATCCGCGTAGATTTCAAACACGAAATATTCACGGGGATTCTCCTCGCGCACATAGGGCAGGAACATGACATTTCCCGGCTCTTGACGTACGCGGGCAGCAAGTTCGTTCATCATTTCTGCCACGCGGGCTTCATGCCCCTCTTTGACGGTAAATTCTGCATACAAAGTCCTCTGTTCCAAAACACTGGCCTTTCACTCGCGCACTTAAATCTAGGGATCGTTGAGTCAGTTAGTAGGCGGCGGAATTTCCCCTGAGCCGCGGATAATCATGGTGGTTTCAACAACGTAGGTCTGTGGCGGCTGGCTATCGCCCTCAATCCTGGCCATCAACCGTTCGGCTGCGAGGGCGCCAATCTTTTCCGGATGCTGAGCGATCACCGTGACACCTGGATCCACCATGTCCGACAGAGCAAAATCATCAAAACCAACCAACGCAACCTTATGGTTCAGCCCGAGTTCTCGTAGCGCCCTCATGCACCCAAAAGTCACCAGGTTCTGACTGGAAAAGAGAGCTGTCGGTGGGTCCTGGGAGGTCAGGATTTCGATTGCGGCCAACCGTGCAGACTCAACGTCGTGCAGATTTTCCCTCACCGGCAACGCGGATGTCACTACACCTAATTCGCTGAGCGCTTCGTTGAATCCACGACGACGTTCGCGCGCTGTTTGAATATCCGTTCGGTCACCTAGATAGGCAATTTTCCGGTGCCCGCCATCAAAAAGATGTTTAGCAGCCTTGGCTGCACCCACCGCATTATCAGCCACCACCGCATCGGCTTGTAACCCAACTGGTTCACGGTCAATGAAGACCACAGGCAGCTCGCGGGAGTGATCCGGAATGATGTGCGCTTGGTTGGTTGCAATGGGAGTGAGCACCATCCCGTCCACGCGACGACCGAGGAACGCGCGGACCATTGCCTCCTCCCGCTCCGGTTCATCATCAAGACTGGCAGCAAAAACTGCGACGCCTTTTTTGATCAGCGCATCCTCCATGGCCCGGTGAATCTCGGCGCTAAAGGGGTTAGAGACACTAGGTAGGAGCAAGCCCACCGTATTGGTCCGTCGGCTAGTGCGCCGCAGACTGCCCGCAGTGACGTCCAGTTCATAGTTCAGTTGCTTGGCAGCCAGTAGAACCTTTTCCTTGGTGGCCTGCGAAACTCCCGCTTCGTCATTCATGACACGTGAAACGGTCTTGATTCCTACACCAGCAAGGGCCGCTACGTGCTTCATGGTGGGTCTGGGTTTCGACCCTCCGCTGACACTCAGTTTTGACATCGTTGTCAAAATATTTCCTCTTTCTATTGACTCTTGCTTGTGACCCAGCTTACATTCTACATGATCACGTTGTCAGGGCTTGATCAAAGCCCACCCGCAAAGGAGCACCAAATGGCAAATTTCCCAGCACGTCGCACCCGCACCACCCGCATGCTTGCAGCAGGCGCAGTTTTGGGCTTAGCAGCCCTCTCCCTCTCGGCCTGCTCGGGTTCTGACTCCGCTGAAGCTTCGGCAGACGGAAAAGTCGGCGTCTCGCTGATCGTGAAGACCACCACCAACCCCTTCTTCGTTTCCATGCAAGACGGTGCCAAAAAGGCAGCAGAAACCGACGGCGTGGACCTGAAGCTGGCCGCAGGAAAGTCAGATGGCGACGAGGCCACCCAGATCCAGGCAATCGAAAACGCCATCTCGGACGGCGACAAGGGAATCCTCATCACCCCTAACGGCCCATCGGTTGTCGACGCCCTGAAGAAGGCCCGCGACGCAGGTCTGTACGTCATCGCGCTGGATACCCCACCAGACCCTGCCGACGCAGCGGATATCACCTTCGCCACCGACAACTTCGCCGCCGGCGAGCAAATCGGCCAGTGGACCGCCGCCAAACTTGAAGGCAAAAAGGCAGTCATCGGCCTGGTTGACCTCTTCGACGACAAGCTGGTTTCCGTGGACTACACCCGCGACCAAGGCTTCCTCAAGGGCATGGGTATCGATACCGCCGATGAAAAGAAGAACGGCGACGAAGCCAAATCCGGCAAGTACACCGGCGGCAAGGGCGGCGACTACGAAATCGCTGGCAACCAGGCATCCCAAGGCGCCGAAGACGGCGGACGCACCGCGATGGAAACCTTGCTGGCCGCCAACCCAGATATCAACGTGGTGTACACCATCAACGAACCAGCTGCAGCCGGTGCATACGAGGCACTAAAGTCCGCAGGCAAGGACAAGGACACCCTCGTGGTCTCCATCGATGGTGGTTGCTCCGGTGTCTCCAACGTGGAGAAGGGCATCATCGATGCCACCGCACAGCAGTACCCAGTAAAGATGGCCGAAATGGGCGTGAAAGCCATTTCAGATATGGCCAAGACCGGCGAAAAGCCAGAGACCAGTGAAGGTCTGGACTTCTTCAACACCGGTAGCAAGCTGGTCACCGAAGAAAAGGTCAGCGGTGTTGAAAGCATCGACGCTGCCGAGGCCGGCAAGATCTGCTGGGGCAAGTAACCCCATCAATCCCTCGACATTCATCAACGAAGATCAGGATTTATCGTGACTCAGCAAAAAATCGCCAGCCCTCCGAGCAGTAAGAAGGGTGATCTGGCAGAAGAATTCCTTGACCGCCAAACCACGCTCGGAAAAGTACGCCAAGCCCTACACCGTTATCCTGCCCTGAGCCCAGCACTGGTACTGCTTGTCTCGGTGATTGTTTTCGGGCTTCTGAACGAACGCTTCCTGCGTGTAGAAAACCTGTCATTGATCACCCAGCAGGTTTCGGTGGTGGGCACCATCGCCATCGCCCAGACCCTGGTGATTCTCACCGCCGGCATTGATCTCTCGGTGGGCGCGGGCATGATCCTGGCCTCGATGGTGATGGCGCAGCTGGCAGTGGACAACGGTATTTCCGGTGTGATCGCTTTGTTCGTTGGCTTGCTCACTGGTCTGGCGACCGGTGCCATCAACGGCTTCTTGGTCACCAAGTTCAAGCTCCCTCCGTTTATTGTCACCCTGGGAACACTGAACGTCTTTGTGGCGCTGACCTTGCTCTACTCCAACGGCGCCACCGTTCGCGGTAGCGATATGCCAGACCTACTGACCTGGACTGGTCATACCTTCCCAATCGGTTCGGTGCGCATCTCCACCGGCGTCATCGTGATGATCCTGCTCTACTTGGTCATTGCCTACATCTTGGGCAAAACCGCATGGGGTCGCCATGTATACGCGGTAGGCGACGACAAGGAAGCTGCCCGTCTGGCGGGTATTCCGGTGAACAAGGTACTCATGAGCGTTTACCTTGCAGCCGGATCCGTGCTGGCGATCTGCGCCTGGTTGCAGATTGGTCGTACCAATTCCGCTAGCCCTAACGCTGGCTTGGATTTGAACCTTGACTCAATCACGGCAGTGGTTATCGGCGGCACCAGCCTGTTTGGTGGTCGCGGTTCGGTTTGGGGCACGCTGCTGGGTGCATTGATCGTCGGCGTCTTCCGTAATGGTCTGTCGTTAGCTGGCCTGGATGTGCTGTACCAAACCCTGGCCGTAGGTATCTTGATCATCGTTGCTGTGTCCGTGGACCAGTGGATTCGAAAGGCGAAGTCATGACCATGACTGAATCAATTACTCCTGAAGTAACAACTCGTGAACCGATCCTACGTGCCCGCAACTTGGTCAAGACCTTTGGCCGCGTGGTCGGCTTGGACGGGGTGAGCCTGGATCTGTACCCCGGCGAAGTGCTGGCGGTGATCGGCGATAACGGTGCCGGTAAGTCCACGTTGATCAAGTGCCTGACCGGCGCCGAGGTTCCGGACTCTGGCGAACTCTATGTTTCCGGCGAGCAGGTATCGTTCAAGCGTCCGCAAGATGCTAGAGCGCATGGCATTGAAACCGTGTACCAGAACCTAGCGGTCTCCCCCGCGCTGGATGTTGCTTCCAACCTGTTCTTGGGTCGCGAACTGCGTAAGCCAGGGCTGCTGGGCAGCGTGCTGCGCATGCTGGATAGTAAGGGCATGCGCAAGCAGGCTCGTGATGAACTGACCCGACTGGGTATTTCCACTTTGCAGGATGTCACCGTTCCGGTGGAGAACCTCTCTGGTGGTCAGCGTCAGGCAGTGGCGGTGGCTCGTGCGGCGGCCTTCGGTTCCAAGGTCGTGGTGCTCGATGAGCCCACCGCAGCTTTAGGTGTTCGCGAATCCAATCAGGTTCTCCAGCTGGTTCGTGATCTGCGTGAGCGTGGCCTGCCAGTGATCTTGATCAGTCACAATATGCCTCACGTCTTTGACGTGGCTGACCGGATTCACATCCAGCGTCTGGGCAAGTGCGCAGCGACGATCACCCCGCAGTCACACAGCATGACCGACGCGGTGGCCATCATGACCGGTGCTGCTACCGCCTAAGCTCGGCCATCGCCCAGCACAATTCATGGGCACTGGACACGGAAGAATACTCCGTGCCCAGTGCCCATTGTTTCGCCATACTTCGCACAGTAAAGAGATCACTGATGATTACCACCAACCCACAATCCGGATCACATGACGTCTTGGTCATCGGCGAAGCCCTGATCGATATTGTCTCCACCACGGAGGGATCTGTTGCCCATCCTGGGGGTTCACCAGCCAACGTGGCTTTTGGTCTGGGACGGCTAGGCGTAGACGTTAGCCTACTGACAGCCCTAGGCGATGATGAGTTCGGAGAACAAATCCAAAATCATCTGAGCACCGCAAATGTGAAGTTGCAGCCGGGTAGCGTGAATTTACAGCGCACTGCTTCAGCCACCGCAGTACTCTTGGCCGATGGGTCCGCCCGCTACGAATTTGATATCCATTGGGAACTAGCGCGCCACACGCTGGAGACTGTGCCCAAAATTGTGCACGCCGGATCCATTGCAACATTTCTGCAGCCTGGAGTCGAGGCCGTGGCGCAGCTCTTGGCGCAGGCCAAGGGCCAAGCCTTGGTCACCTACGATCCGAATATTCGACCCGCTTTAGTGGGCGAACATGTTCAAGCGCGAGCAACCTTTGAACGCACCGCAGCCTTGTGCGATGTTGTGAAACTTAGCGACGAAGACGCAGCATGGCTTTACCCAGATGTTGAACTGGCGCAGGTGGCCAGCACGATTCTTGAGCTCGGTCCTCGGATCGTAGTACTCACCCGCGGGGCCGATGGCGCCACGTTGAGCACTCTGACTGATCAAGTTCAGATACCTGCGGTGCGCAGCGAGGTCGCCGATACCATCGGCGCCGGCGACTCATTTATGTCCGCACTGATTTACGGCTTGCTGGGTTATGGGAGCGCCGATTTGTCATCTGTGCAACTCGAACAGCTGGGCCGTAGCGCTGTAGCGGCCGGTGCTTTGACCGTTCGTCGCCCCGGTGCAATGCCACCGACCTTAGAAGAGTTAAACACGCTGAGTAACGAACTAGAAGTAGCCTAAGGCTAATAGCCGCCGTTGGGATCGGCACACCGCATTGGATGATGAAGTTTGCCGATCAAGGGACGTAGTCCCGCCGCTAAACGATGCGCAGGCAATAGCTTTTCGCTTTGGAGCTGCTGCGCCGCTGCTATCTTAGCTCCGGTTCGCGTGTGTGGGCGCAGGGAGTCTGTGACGATAGCTTGGGCTGAAGGGCTACCTTGTGCTGCTTGACGAGCATCGGTGGAGAACCGCATCACGCATGCTGTTCACCTCATTTGCAAGTGCAAATACGGGCCGTCTCCTTGGCAGTTTAGAAAGCCACTCCACAGTGCAGAATCACATTTGCATAGGGCGTCGATTCACCGGTGCGAACAATGATCTTGGCTGCTGGTAGTTCAGCTTTGAGTTCCTCGTGAGAGATGAACTCAGCTTCCAGTCCTTTACCGGTGCACAAATCTTGGACCGCACCATCCTTGGCTTCTGTTGCCAAGGTGCTGCGTTCGATCACCATGTTGCGAGTCAACACATCGAGCACCTGTTCAAAGCTGAGCAGTCCTTGCGCCAAGGCTAGGTCGATGACGATCGGGCCTTTTGGAAGCGGCAGGCCGCAGTCGGCGATCACCACAGTATCGGTGTGACCGCAGGTGGCCAACGCACCTAAAAGTGGCGCGTTGAGGATTTCGGATTTCAGCACGAAGGCTTCCTTCTGGTCTTGCTTAGGAGATTGTTTTAAAGGTTCTCAAGTGAACGTGGGTAGGAAGCTTGGGCACCGTGAGCCTGCACAGTCAGCGCGGCAAATTTGCCGGCAAACTCGGCTGCCTGTGGAAGCTCATCACCATTGGCCAGTCGTGCAGCTAATGCCCCGGTGAAGGCGTCACCGGCGCCGGTAGTATCTACCGCTTTGACCTTCACCGCTGGCAGTGGACGAACCTGAGCTCCGCCATTTTCTGCCGGGAATTTGTCAGCGACTAAACAACCTGCAGCACCGAGGGTAATGACCACGCTGGTAATGCCCTCTTCGATGAGCAAGCCAGCTAAACGCTCATAGTGACCGTCAAATCGCATCGTCAGATCTGGATTCAACTGATGAAGTACTGCTTCGGCTTCATGCTCATTGACAACCAGCGGGTTGGCTTTGAGCAAGTAGTCACGATCCAATTCGATAACTGGCGCGAGGTTTAGCACGATACGATCGCTGGCCGCGTCCATGGCCGCCTTGATACCCGAGGCTGGGATCTCGCCCTGCAGGACGAGAATTCCATCGATAGCTCCGGCGGACTTCACTGCTTCATCAGTGACGGTCGAATTTGCGCCAGAAACCACGGCGATGGAGTTCTCCGCACCGGAGTCCACCTGAATGATGGCTACACCGGTCGGTTGGGTACTGCGAGCCACTCGGTCAGTTTTCACACCGGCTTCCTCCAGCTGGCCTAGGGCCACCTCGGAGTGCGAATCATTGCCCACTGCACCGATGAATTCGGTTTTTGCTCCGGCTAACTGAGCAGCTAGCGCTTGGTTGGCACCCTTGCCACCGGGCGAGAGTTGGTAGGAATCGGCCAGCACGGTCTCTCCAGGACCAGGCAATCGTGCCATCAATGCGGTGATGTCTACATTGCTTGATCCCACGATGGTGACTTGGATGTCCTGCTGCATGGTTATTCCTTCTACTTCCCTCGACCCGGCGGCCGGTCACTACCGGTGCCTAAATTGCTACTACTTGAAGACTACTTGTCTGAGTAGTCAGCAATGTTCTTTGAATCAACAGTATCCACTGCCACCTGCACGTTGGCTTCAACGTCTTCGCCGTTGATGGATTTGGAGAGCATCTGGACCGACTGCTTGCCCAGTTCCGCTGGGTTCTGCGCAATGGTTGCCACCATGGTGCCGGCCTTCACTGCCTTGAATCCATCATCGGTTCCGTCAAAGCCTAGGACCTTCACGCCCTTGCCTGCTTTATCGCCCAGTGCCTGGATGGCGCCGAGGGCCATTTCGTCATTCATCGCCAAGACACCCACGGTATCTGGGTTGGACTGCATCAGGTTGGTGACTACGTCCAAAGCTTCTGCTCGGTCGAAGTTCGCGGTCTGCTTGGAAACCACGTCGATATCCTTGTACTCGGCTAGGCCCTTGGTGAATCCTTCACCGCGTTCATTAGTTGCCGAGGCTCCAGGGACACCTTCGAGAATGATGATCTTGCCCTTGCCGTTAATGGATTCGGCCAGCGCCTTAGCCGCCTGAGCTCCACCGGCCACGTTATCCGAAGCTACGAAGGAAGCAATCTTGGTCTCGCCAACCGAACGGTCCACAGCGACGATCGGCAAATTGGCCTTGACCACCGGCGCCAGTCCAGCTTCAGCGGTTTCAGTATCAACAGCGTTGATGATCACACCGGCCGAACCGTTGGTTGCAGCGGTAGCCAGCTGGTTAGCCTGGGTCGCAGAGTCATTCTGCGCGTCCACTACCGACAGGTCCATGCCCAGTGCGTCGGCTTCCTTCTGAGCGCCATCACGCAGGTCTACAAAGAATGGGTTATTGAGCGTGGAAACGGCCAAGGTTGCCGAAGCACCGTCAGCTGCGGATTCTCCACGGTTACACGCCGCTAGCGATGCGGCCAGGCCGAGTGACAGGGTGATTGCTGCTGTGGTGCGGATCAGTTTTTTCATGCTGTGTTCTCCTTTGAACAATGAATGTGAGTAGTAAAGGATTAGTGCTTGACGTTCTTGCGGCGCAACACGTCAAAGCCGACGGCGATCGCGATCACCGCGCCGATGACCACTTGCTGCCAGAAGGCGGAAACCGAAAGTAGGTTCAGGCCATTGCGGATCACGGCCAAGACCAGCGCACCGATCAAGGTCCCGGAAATCCGGCCTACGCCACCGGAGAGGGAGGCGCCACCGATGACTACCGCGGCAATGGCATCTAATTCATAACCGGAAGCCAAGGTGGGCTGTGCCGAGTCCAAACGGCCGGCTAGGATCATGCCGGAGAGCGCTGCAAACAGACCGGAAATCACAAAGACGGTTACCAGTACGCGCTTGACTGGGATACCCGAGAGTCGTGCAGCTTCAGTGTTGCCACCGACAGCAAAAGCGTTCTTGCCCATCACGGTGCGGTTGAGCACAAAAGCTGCTAGCAGGCCAGAGAGCATCAAAATGATGATCGGCATCGGAATCGGACCCAGGTCATCACCCAACCATGAAACCGACGAACCGGTGGAAATCGGGCGACCATCGGAAATGACCAGGGTCAAACCTCGCACCACTGTGAGCATCGCCAACGAGGCGATGAAGGTGGGCAGCTTGCCGTAGGCACTCATCGCGCCGGTCACCCACCCACTCAGGGCACCAATGGCCAGACCCACGGGAATGGCCAATGCGTCAGGCAGTCCTGCGGTGGTTACTGCATAGGACGAACCCATCGCCGACAGGGCTGCGACCGAACCTACCGAGAGGTCAATACCGGCAGCCACGATCACGAAGGTCATGCCAAAGGCCATCACCGCGATGGTCGAAACCTGGATACCGATGTTCAGCAGATTGGGTCCGGTGAGAAAACGTGGTGTGGCGATAAATAGCGCCAGGCAGAGGATAACCAAGCCAACCAGCGCACCGTTATTGGCCAGGAAGGCTTTGAAGTCGAAGCCCTTCTTCGGGGCAGTAGCTACGCTGCTCATTTACTTGATTCCCATCTCTTCTTCGCGATGCACATTGCTAATAGCCAGGGCCATTATGGCGTCCTGGGTTGCTTCTGGTGTGGCCAATTCCCCGGCGATGCGTCCTTGGCTCATCACCACGACGCGGTCTGACATGCCCAAGACTTCGGGCAGCTCACTGGAAGCCATCAAAACGCAGCCTCCGGAGGCTGTGATCTCATTGATCAATTCATAAATTTCGACCTTTGCTCCGACGTCCACTCCGCGAGTTGGCTCATCAAGTAGCAAGACCTTGGCTCCTGCGGTGAACCAACGTCCGAAGACTGCCTTCTGCTGGTTTCCACCGGAGAGCGAACGGATTGGTTGGTCGATATTTCCCATTCGGATCCGTAGTCGCTCAGCGACTTTTTGTGCCCGCGCCTTTTGACCCTTACGGTCAACCAGGCCGTTCTTGGCGGTTGCTGCCATGGTGGCATAGCCGATGTTCTCGGCTACTGACGCGTCCAAGACTAGGCCTTGGGTTTTGCGATCTTCTGGCACATGGCCAATGCCGGCGCGGGTGGCTGCTGCTACGTCAAAGCTAGCCAGCTTCTTGCCATTGACCTTCACGGTGCCCGAGGTGTATTTGTCCGCTCCGGCGATCGCGCGGATCAGTTCGGTGCGACCGGCTCCCATCAAGCCAGCCAAGGCCACAACTTCCCCGGGCCGTACTTCAAGGGAAATATCGTCCAGTCGCCCATCGCTGAGGTTTTGAACGCTGAGTAGTGGATTCTGACCTGGTTCTGTGGCTACACGAGGGAACTGTGCGTCGATGTCGCGTCCCACCATGAGGCGGACCAGTTCGTTTTCCTCGGTATCGGCCGGAACGGTGGCGATGAATTTGCCATCGCGCAGCACGTTCACAAAGTCACCGATGGCCGCGATCTCATCGAGGTGGTGGCTGATGAAGACCATACCGACCCCTTGAGCTTTCAGCTGGTTGATCACGCTAAATAGGTGCTCAATTTCCGTAGTGGTCAACGCCGCGGTGGGTTCATCCAGGATCAGCACGCGGGCATCGAGACTCAACGCCTTGGCAATTTCTACCAGCTGTTGTTGGGCTAGACCCAAGTCGCCCACTGGGGTGTTGACGTCAAGATCCAGTTCTAGTTTGGCCAGTGCCTCGCGGGCAATCTTGCGCATTTCGCGGCGGTTGATGACCCCGAATTTGCGCGGTACGCGGCCCAAGGTGATGTTCTCAGCAATGCTCATCGAGGGCACCAGATTTAGTTCCTGGTGGATGGTGGCAATGCCCAGCGCTTCAGATGTCTTGGTGTCTCGAATCCTGACCGGTTGTCCCTTGAACAGGATCTGTCCGGCGTCAGGTTCATGCACTCCGGCGATCATCTTGATCAGGGTGGACTTGCCGGCGCCGTTTTCACCTAGGAGTACCGAGACTTTTCCTGCATGTACTTCCACGGTGACGTCATCGATGACCTGCACCGGGCCGAAGGACTTGCAGACCTTGTCCAGGACCAGCAGAGCGTCATTACTCATTTTTGTTCCTTCCATGCACCTATGCTCCAGGAGTTACCGAAGCCTGGGCGAGGGACGCCCGAGGGGTGAATTGGCTAATAAATTCTTGGGGTTCTGGCTCTTTGTCGGCCATCACCGATTGCAGCGCAGTGACTGCGGCTCTGCCCATCGAGTGCAAGTCATGGCTAATGGTTGCGATCGGTGGATGATGCATGAGCATCGCATCGACTTCGTCAAAAGCGATCACCGAGAGGTCGGCACCTACCCTAATCCCGGCTTCGCGCCATACGGTCAGAGCGCCAATGGCCATTGGCGCATCCGCGATGATCACGGCCGTTGGTTCCAGCTGATGTCTCAGCACCCAATGGGCGCCGTCGGCACCCGAGGCGGCCCGGAAGTCACCGGCGAAGTGCAAACTTTTCTCGGTCGTTAGCCCGTTGGCTTCGAGCGCTGCATCAAAGGCGCTGTGTCGTTCGCGTGCTGTGGATGCGTGTGCTGGTCCGCCCAAAAACGCGATGTTTTGATGCCCCAGTGCTTTGAGCTCTCCGATGGCTTCATTCAAGGCAGTGGCACTGGAGGCGGAGATCGATGGAATGTTCAGCTGAGGTAGGGTGCGGTCCACAAAGACCAAAGGTGTGCCCGAGGAAACGATCCGCTGCATCATTTCGCTCGGATGCTCTGAATCCTCGTCTAGGCCTTGGGGAACAACGATCAATCCATCAACACGACGGGAGAGCATTGCGGCGAGGAACTTGTCTTGTTGTTCGCTGTCTTCATTGGCGTTGCCGATGAAGGTCATCATGCCAGCTTCGAGTGCTTGTTGCTCTACAGCGTGGGCGAGGTCCGAGAAGTAGGGGTTGCGAACATCAGAAATCAGCAACGCAATAGTGTCGGTCTTCGTGGAGCGAAGTGAACGGGCCTGAGCATTGGGGACAAAGCCCAGATTCTTAGCTGCGGCTTCAACTTTTTCACGAGATTCGGCCGACGTGGCGGAGTGCCCTGAAAGAACGCGCGAGGCCGTGGCCGAAGATACTCCGGCTGCCTGTGCCACGTCCTTTATGGTGACGGCGTTCATCGCGTTAGCCCCTTTGCTCACGTGTAATCGATTCCATGGAATCGATTACACAGTCTCCACCACCACGAATTTATTGTCAACATCAGCCGTCGATCTTCGCCAAGATCCATCGTATTCTCAACGCCATGACCTGTTGTTTTTCGTGAGCTGTCGCCCAGAACACTGAATAATTCAGATTTATTCTCGATCTGTTCCGTTGTTTCGAACCAGCATCTGGGCACGCGCGTCTCGCCAATGACTAAGATGGAGTTCGTGTCGGTTAATCAACTTTCAGATAGCGCGCAAAACTATCTCAAGATCATCTATGGACTCAACGAGTGGTCGAGTGAACCGGTGACCCCCAGCATCATTGCGAGCAAAGCCGGAATGAAGCTGTCAACAGTCTCTGGTGCGCTGAGCAAACTACGCCAACAGGGCCTGCTGGATCATGCACCCTACGGAGCCGTCACGCTCACCGAGCTGGGTCGCACCTACGCGATGACTATGGTGCGACGCCATCGACTTGTGGAGACTTTCCTCGTTCAAATGCTCGGCTACCGATGGGATCAAGTTCATGACGAGGCCGAAAATCTGGAACATGCCGTTTCAGATTTCATGATTGAGCGCATTGACGACCTGCTAGATTATCCAACCCGAGATCCGCACGGCGACCCGATTCCCACCGCCGAGGGTCTTATCAGCGTCCCCGAAGCGATTAACCTCAGCGAGGCCACCGATGGCAGCCAGGTCATGATTGAACGAATTGCCGATGATGACTCGCAACTACTCCAATACTTTTCAGATCAGGGCATGCGAGTTGGAGTACAACTCAGTGTTTCAGTGGCCGCAGATTTTTCCGATACCATCACGGTTCGCGTCAACCAGAAGAATTCACCGGTTCAGCTCGGCGCCCGCGCAAGCGCTGCGGTGTGGGTTTCGAACATCGGTTGATCAGGTCTTTCGGGGGTCTAAATCGTGTCACTACCATGCTCGACTCAGCTTGAGGATCTTATTTGTCGGATTGTGGATTAGAGTAAGAATCAACCAAACTTACTGAAATGTTCAAGTTGTTATCCCTTGAATAACACGGTGAGGTTTGGCATCACTCGTATTCCTTCTTGCCGAAAGTCATCACCTTGCCAAGGAAACTCTTTGCCCTGCTCTGTGCAGGGATTCTGGTACTCGCCGGATGTACTACACCGACGGATTCCTATTCGTCCTCGCCTGCCAAAAACGCAGTTCCCGCACCACTGGTTTCGAGCCAGGCCCTGATCGTCGAGCGAGCTGCTACCAGCTCTAAAAAGGTCAGCGCTGGGGCCAAACTCACCGGCCCCAAAGCAACAGTCATGCTCAAGTCTCTTCCAGTGAAGGGAAAGGCAGCCGCCACCGGTTACAACCGAAATAAAAAATTCGGTAATGGTTGGAAAGACTTTGACGGTGACAAATGCGACGAACGTCAAGACACCTTGTCGCGAGACATGTCTAAGGTCAAATTTAAGGACCGCAAGAAGTGCACCGTTGCTTCGGGAACCCTAAACGACAAGTACACCAACAAGCGGATTAATTGGAAGGTCAAGTCAGGCAGCGTCGATATTGACCACGTTGTTGCCCTGAAGAATGCTTGGATTTCCGGCGGACAGAAGCTTTCGCAGTCTCAGCGTCAGGCCCTAGCCAACGATCCGCTGAACCTCATCGCGGCAGATGCATCGGCTAACCGGCAGAAGGGCGAGAAGAATACCGCCGAATGGTTGCCGAAGAACAAAAGCTTCCGTTGCCAATACGTAGCTACACAAATTAGCGTCAAGAAAAAGTACGCGTTGTCGGTAACCAAAGCCGAGAAGAACGCCATGACCAAGGTGCTCAACACATGCAAGAACCAAAAGGGCGCCAAGGTTACTACCGTCAAGCCAGGGGGTTCTGCTCCGAAGGCGACGCCTAAGAAGAAAACTTCCAAGGCACCTGCCACCGTCAAAGGCACAGTTCATCCAGGTTCCTACTGCAAGAACGTTGATAAGGGTAAGCGCGGCAAGTCTAAGGCGGGCAAGCTATACACCTGCAAATACGACGCTAACGGAAAGCTTCGTTGGCGCGTATAAGGATCACTAGATAATGGCGGAGGTTCATACCTCCGCCATTTTTCTGCCCCTGCAGGAATTTTGCTTCAGGGCACAGAGACCAAGGACTTTCGCCGGTTTTTTGTGGCAATTCTCGTGGCAATCAATCCTTGCCTAGGACTAAACAAGTAGAAAACAGTAAAGATCAGTCCCTGCGCCAGCACCACCATCCCGCCGGTTGATGCATCCAAGAAATAACTGACGTAGACACCCAAAACTCCGGCAGCAGCAGCTAGCATTGGCGCGATAACCAACATTTTTGAGAACTTATCGGTTAGCAAGAAGGCCGTTGCTCCCGGGATGATCAGCATGGCCACCACCAAGATCACGCCCACCGCTTGCAGAGCAACCACGGAAGTCATGGCAAGAAGTCCCAGCAAAGCGGCTCCAATCAAACGTGGGTTCATACCCAACGCATGGGCGTGGGTTTGATCAAAGGCGTACAACGTAAAGTCTTTGCGTTTGAAGATCAGAATCGCCAATGTGACTGCGCCCAGTATCAATACTTGCCACAAGTCACTTGAGGAGACTCCGAGTAGGTTTCCGAAGATGATGTGGTTCAAATCGATGTGGCTGGGAGTCACAGAAATCAGGACTAACCCGAAGGAAAACAGCGTGGTGAAGACAATGCCAATGGCTGCATCTTCCTTCAACTTGGTTGTATCTCGTACGCCCCCGATGAGGGCAACAGCAAGGAAGCCAAAGATCAACGCGCCCAGGGCGAAGGGCGCACCAACGATATAGGCCAAGACAACTCCGGGTAGCACCGCATGAGAGACAGCGTCTCCCATCAACGACCAACCGATGAGCACCAACCAGCAAGAAAGCACCGCGCAGAGAACCGAAGCGATGACAGTAACGGACAGAGCTCTGATCATGAACGTGTAGCTCAGGGGCTCAGCGAGCAACTCCAATAGATTCATGACGCATCTCGTTTCATTGGGTCCAGCCCGAAGGCCATCGCTAGGTTTTCTGCTTTCAAGACAACTTCAGGTGGACCGTGCATCAGTACCTTGCGCATCAACAGCACCGCTTCGTCTGCCAACTCAGGCAAGGCCTGCAGATCATGGGTGGAGATCAGAACGCTTCCACCCTCGTCAGCAATTTCACGCAGGAGTGTTGTGATAGTTGCTTCACTTCGTTTGTCCACGCCTGCAAAAGGTTCATCAAGCAGCATGATGCTTGCACCTTGAGCGATACACCGAGCCACAAAGGCACGCTTTTTCTGTCCACCGGAGAGTTGCCCAATCTGTCGGTGAGCATATTCAGTGAGCTCTACACGTTCGAGTGCTTCGTTCACTGCCTCGTGGTCCTTTTTCTTCGCCCGACGGCTGAAACCCATCTGGCCGTAGCGTCCGGTCATCACCACATCGCGCACCGAAATAGGGAAGCTCCAATCCACCGCTTCGCTTTGTGGAACATAGGCTAACTTGCCACTTTTGCGTGCCTGCAGCGGGTCAGTCCCTCCCACCTGGACAGTTCCGGTATCGGGTTTGATCTGTCCCATGATCGTTTTGAAGAGCGTGGATTTTCCAGAGCCGTTCATGCCTACCAACCCGCAGACAGTTCCTTGAACCAGCTGCAGTGAGGCCCGATCTAGAGCTTGCACCGGCCCGTAGTGGACCGTTGCGTCAAGCACGTTGACGGCCAGCGGAGCCAAATCTTTAGTGGTCATCATCTTTGGCCTTTCAAGGCTATGGCAATGAGCTGAGTATCGTGGGTGATCAAATCTAAGTAAGTAGGTACTGGACCGTCGGCTTCGGAGAGCGAGTCCACGTAAAGAGTTCCGCCAAATTGCGCATCGGTAGATTCAACCACGCGTTGCATTGCCGCATCTGAAACGGTCGACTCGCAGAAGACAGCCGTCACTTGATTCTCTCGAACGTAGTCAATGGTGGATGCCACCTTGCGTGGAGTAGCTTGAGACTCTGCGTTGACCGCCCAGAGGTATTTTTCCTTGAGTCCCGCGTCCCTGGCCAGATAGCTAAAGGCTCCTTCGCAGCTGACCAAGACGCGCTGTTGGGCTGGGATGGTTTGAAGTTCTCTGGCGAGATCATCTTGGACTTTTTGCAACTTGGCCTGATATTTTTTGGCGTTGGCTTGATAGTCCTGCGCGTGCTCTGGATCGATCTCGCTGAAGGAATGTGCCATGACGCTGACGTATTTTTGGACGTTGGAAGGGCTCATCCAAGCGTGCGGATTTGGTTTGCCAGCCCCTTCGCCTTGAACGATTCCAATAGGTTTGATGTTCTGGCTGACGGTGATGTGTGGCGCAGGATTCTCCTGAACAAATTGGGCAAACCACGCTTCAAGATTCAGCCCGTTATCCAAGATCAAATCGGCTTGTGCAGCACGACGAAGGTTATCTGGTGTTGGTTCATATCCGTGAATTTCCGCTCCGAGGCGAGTTAACGATTCCACCCGGAGGTGCTCACCGGCGACGTTTTGGGCGATGTCCTGCAATACGGTGAATGTTGTGATGACTACCGGGCGCGAGTCGTGTTGGGCCGTAGGTTCCATCGATGAGCCGTCTTGGGTGGTGCACCCCGCGGAGAGTAGTAGTAATGGCACCACCAGCAAAGCCATCCAGCGCGATGGCCTATGACGACCAGTTACCTTGAGCACTACCGACCTCAGATCCTGAACTTCTCAGCGTTACGACTGCCTCATCGCGGAAGAACGCGAGCGATTAACTTCGCTCACTCACAGGATAATGTTTGAGGGGTCAAACAATCAATCTCAAGACGTCACTTTCTCATTGAGAGGTCGTAAATGAGTCGCGCTGCACTCCTAGCAGTTCGCGCATCAACATCAAATTTAGGGTTCAGTTCAACAACATCCGCCACCGCAAGTTTTCCGCTGTCAGCCACCTGCCGGCACACTTCGCTGATAACCTCGTAGGCTACTCCAAATCCCGCTGGAGCACTGACCCCAGGCGCGACGCTGGCAGGAAGAACATCCAAGTCAATGGTCAAATACAACGCATCAATACGACCCATGAACCGGCTAACGAAGTCCTGTGCTTTCTCCAGCTGACACTGCTCATCAAGCAGGTAGCTAACCCCCAATTTCTCAGCCTGAGCAAAAAGTGCCGCCGTGTTATTTGGGCGGCTTATGCCCAGCACCGCGTATCTAAAGTCTCGACCTAATTCCTTCATCAAACCAACAAGATCCAAGAAGGGGGTCCCACTACTGCGTCGCGGTTCCTCGCGAAGATCAAAGTGTGCATCAAGATTCAGAATGCCTACGCGCTGCGAAGGATACCGAGCCAAAAACTGCACCAGTCCACTGCCGGTTCCATAGGCGGTTTCATGCCCGCCACCGAGAATGATCGGCAGCGCGCCAGCCTCTAGCGTTTGAGCGACCGCGCGGGCCAAACGGTCTTGACCACTTTCCAATTCATCACCGCTCACCACGATGTCACCGCAGTCCACGAGTTGACGTTGACTATGAATCGCCATTGGACTCAGGGCAGCGCGCAAACTTTCAGGCCCATCAAATGCACCCACACGCCCCTGATTGCGCAGCACCCCCGCATCAGAGCAGAAACCAATGAGCGCGATAGCACCTGCGAGATTCTGTTGGCGTTCGTGCGCAATGTGCTGATGCCATCGAGTGTGCTCTGGTTCTTCGCCGTCAATTCGACCGCCCCATTCTGGCGCTGGTCGGTCAACTACAATCTGCTGCGATGCTGGTGTTTCGCCCATGTCACTAGCAGACCAGAATCTGGGCACCTGAGCCAGAGCGAGGATTCAGCACCTGTCCGAAATAGCAGACTGGCAACTCGTCTAACTACTCCGCCTGAACGATAACAAAGGCGGTGGTGGAGCCAGGCTCTATTTCTGTGCGACCGGCGTCCTGGATCACCGGGCCGCTTGCCCTACGAGACAATGCTTCAAAGTCTTTACGTGGCAGATGCCGAATGCCCACCGGTGCGTGAATTTTGAGCCACCCTTCAATATCCTCCCCGGTAGTTTCGGTCAGCCAGGCGAACAACGCGTGAGCGCACTGGGCTGCCGCTTTGCCCGTGGACATTTCCAGAGAGGCATTCACCGCGATAACAACTTTGGCGTCAAGAACTTCATCGCTTTTAGGTAGCTGCGTTCCTGAGACCTGGAGTTTGGCGATGAGCTTGGGCAGATCCGCGGCCGGAAGTGGTGGCAACCCAACAGCTTGAGCTTTACCAACTTCACTGACCATTTGCTCCGGGAACATTTCTAGTACCTTGGCGAACATTTTAGGATTGGCCCTGCGTACTGATTTGGCGAAGGCCTGCCGGGCCCACTTCTGCCAGTCGGGGTTCTGCGGATCTTGCAGGTAAGCGATGACCGCGGCCCGAGACACTGCTGAGAGCCCCTCATCCTCAGTTGATGGATCTTCTTTATCGATCCTCAAAATGATGGGTTGGACCAATTCATCCAGCTCGCGTTCGCGCAGTTCATCCATGAGTTCATTCTAGGTCTTAGCGGCGACGGACCTTACGCACGATCAACAGGATGACACTAGTGAGCATGGCTGTAGCCAAACTAATCACCAGTGGCGTTTGCCATTCGGTTTCAAGAACCGATGCATTGAAACTCCTACCAAAGCTCTGCAGCCCCTTGGCAAAACCAGTCTGAGATTGAATGGCTCGTGCAGCGCTGTCCACCACCGCCGGCATCACCCATTGAATCGCTAGGGCCAGCACCCAAAAGATCAAATTCGAAGCTCGCAGGAAGCCAACAAATCCGAGGATCAGCCCCAAAACTAGCGCTCCGGCATAGCCTAGATAAATGTAATACGACTGTGCCCCTGCTACTAACGAAGCGACGATCTGCAACCAGTAACCAAGGCTCACCGTGAGCCCTGCGTAGAACAATGTTGCCACCGGTAATCGCAATTTCGCGCTGAGGAAATACCACGCTTGACTCAGCACCAACAGGGATCCGAAGACCCACAGCTGGTGCACCGTTGCCTTAGTCAGGTGACCAGTGAATGCATCGGGATTTGTTGCTTGAATCCCTTGGGCACCCAACGCGAGCATGCCCAAGAACATACCCACCGCGGTGAGTACCGCAAAGCTGGTTCGTCCGCGTCCTAGACGCCGCACGCACCAACTACCCAACAGTGCAGTCAGTGTAAATACGACAATGAGTCCAAGGGCATCATCTTTAGCCAGCGGCAGTATCGAGCGGTCCTTTTCACCGATCCACAGCCATGGCAAGACGGCGATAGCCGCCACCAAAATTCCACCAACCAGCTGCATCCACCAGTTTTGCCAGACGCGTCTCATTGAACCCACTTCACTCCTTCATGTTCCTACGGGCTCATTGTTCCAGAGCCAAGCGAATGCTTTGGCGAAAGGCGCGAGGTATGTTGACCGTTTCGGTGACCGGACTAAAAAAGACGGCTCGTGAGAGTTCCACCGCGGTGGAGCCTTCACGAGCCGTCTCTCAAGTTTTTCACCAGGTCCTGGCTTGGGTGGCCCGAACATCATTAGCCATGCAGATATGGGTGGTCTGCAAGGGCGTTAGGTCGTAGTTGGTTCAGCGATAGCCTTTCCAACGTCGTCTGAGTACATTAAATAACACATAAATCACTCTGCGCAACCGACAAGCAACTAAGTAGTCAATATGATCAATGACATTCTAGAAGTGCGTGAAATATCCACCAAATTGCCGCGAACGATGAATCATGGAACTAGCCTCGCTGAAGTTAGCTCATGGGGTTGACCTTGACGTTACGTCAACCTGTAGCTTGTAAGTCATGGAGCCATCATCACACTTCGCCACAAACCCTGAACTCTCGATTGCACAGGTTTCGCGCATCGCCGGTATCAGTAGCCGTACGCTGCGCCACTACGACCACATCGGTCTATTCACACCTCATCATGTGGCTGTCAATGGCTATCGCTACTACGAGCAGCGCCAGCTGGTGCAATTGCAACGGATCCTACTGTTGCGAGATATGGGATTGAGTTTGGAGAGCATCGCGCAGATTCTTAACGAACAGCGCGACGAGGTCGAAGCGCTTGGCGAGCATGTGAAGGTCTTGGAAGAACAACGGCACAGACTCAACCGGCAGATCACCGCATTGAACAACACTATTAAGTCACTAGAAACAGGAGTCAGCATGAACCCCGAAGAAAGCTTTGACGGCTTCAACGAACAGTACAAAAACGAAATCACCGAACGGTGGGGCGCCAAGGCCTACAACGATTCAAACCGCTGGTGGCGCGGGAAGAACAAGTCCGAACAGGCCGAATTCATTGCCCAGGTCAAAGAGCTGAACTCCGCATGGATTACTGCGGGGAAAAATCAGGTAGCCCCCGAAAGCGCTACCGCCCAACGGCTCGCCGCCCGACATGTGCAGTGGCTCAATACTGCACCAGGCACTCCGCTTGCTTCAGAAGATCCCGCACAGCGAAGCGCCTATGTTCTGGCGTTGGCTGACATGTACGTGAGTGATCAACGGTTTACTAAGAATTATGGCGGTTACGCGGAACTAGTTCGCGACGCATTGACTCTGTATGTGCAAAACAGCGCAGAGTTTTAGATTTCAGAATCGCTGGCGATCTCTTCACGGGCTTGGGCATAGCGCTGCTGGATATAGTTTTCCAGCTCCACGCGTTCCACGCGCCACATGCCACGACCTCCAATTTGGATTGCCGGTAGCTCGCCGCTTTTTACTAGGGCGCGGACTTGCGGAAGCTTTACGTTAAGCTCCTCAGCCACATCTTCCAAGCGCATAAACCTCATAGCAATAGCGTACTTCGGTTTGTCTCCCAGAGGCGACGGAGCACGATGATGTGGACAAGGGTTCTGGTTGAAATTACCTCCGTTATTCCTGTGACGAAGACCGGAGTGTGCGCAATATAATCGGGCAGACCGCGCAACACATTTGGGCGTAACTGGTCATATTGACTAAAATCCTAAGAAGGTACTTACGCACGCGCACCACAACCTGTCACAGGAGACTAGTTTATGAATCCGGATACGTATCAGCTCGATGAAACCGACCGACGTATCCTGTTGGCGCTCGATGCAGATCCACGTGTTCCTATCATGATGCTTGCTCAGCAACTTGGTCTGGCTCGCGGCACCGTACAAACCCGTTTGGAACGACTGGCGCACTCTGGCGCATTGCGCCCCAACACTGCTCGCATCTTGCCAGCATCATTGGGTCGCGGGGTCAGCGCCTTTGTCAGTGCCGAATTGAACCAAGCCAATTTGAATGAGGCCATTGCTGCCTTGCGTCAGATCCCTGAGGTTCTCGAATGTGTTGCGCCGGCCGGCGACACTGACCTATTGATTCGAGTCTCTGCGACCGATCCAGATGATCTCTACCGTGTCAGTGAAGAGATCCGGCTGTGCCCGGGCATCACCCGCACCTCGACCTCGATGATTCTTCGCGATGTGATCCCGTTTCGCACCACTGAGCTACTCAAGAAGCTGAGCAAGGATAAGCACTAGAACCGTAGCTGCTCTACTCCGGTCTTTGGCAGTTCATGGCGTGCACGGTAGACCTGCGCCATGGACAGCGCGCAAAGCACCGCCAAGATTCCGATAAATATCTCGGGGGCTGCAATCAACCGCCACATCGCAAAGAGAGTCGGGAAGGTAAACCCGATAAAGCAGACCATGTAGAACCGACCGGTGAGTTTTCCTAGGTCGGCTGGTCCGGCAAGGTCTAAAACCTGGCTGAGTCCTGCCACCAGCAGGATACCGTTGGCGCAGCCAGCAATCACAAAGGTGAGCACACCTAAGAGTTGCGACCCGCTCAGCGAAACAACAATCATCAGCAAAAGCGCAATCATCGCCGTGCCTAAGCCAGCCAGAAGCAACCAGACTTTACGAACATCGTTGAACCGCCGGACCAACGGTTGAATCACCGTGCCCATACCCATGGTTACTGCTACGGCAATTGTGGAATAGAACAGGTTTGATCCACCGGCTCCATCACTGAGGGCTGGCACCACAGCGAAGCCGGTGGCTGCCATACCAAAGACCCATGGGGCAGCCGGAAGGACCACTCGATAGAACCGTCTCAGGTTCGCCGAAGTCGTTGTACCTGCCGAAGGTTCGGCCATACGTGGGTCAATTCGAGGCTGCTGCGCTACAGGCTCTTCGGAGCTCACTATGATCAAAACCAGCCAAGCCATGGCCGCGAGCGCATGAATCAGGTAGGCGATTTCGGGGTGCGCGCTGATGCCCACGACAATTCCAGAAATGACCGGGCCTACCGCAAATCCCAACGAGGTACACAGGGCGGCACGTGTTGCCCCGGCGGTGCCAGGACTCAGGAACTTCACCCAGCTCGTAATGGCCACCATGGCTAGACCCATGCCCAAGCCGGTAAAAACCCGCCCCGCATAGAGACCAGCAACATTCAGTGAGCCGTAGATCATCACCAATGAGCCAAGCACCGAGCTACTCAGGGCCACTAGCGAGAAGAGTTTGCGTCCGAACCGATCGGTCAGTGGTCCGCCCAGGGCCAGTGCTGGAATCATGCCCAGCAAATAGCTGCCCATCACTAGCATTGCTTCAAATTCGCTGAGCTGGCGGAACTGTTGGTACCAGTTGATCAGTGAAACATACTGATTGGCGCACCACCCGGTCAGTACTAGACAGATTCCAGGTAGCCACCATGCAGTCGCGCCATCGCGACGAAGTTTTGTAGAAATTGTTACTGCTCCATCTCGTGGAAGAGTTCGCGCACCCTCTCGGCGATTTCGTCGCGAATCAGATTCATTCGCTCGCTGCCGGTGATCCCGTCTTCGCTTGGCTCATAGGTCACCCATCGTTCGGTAGTCACCGAGGCTTCAAAATTTGGGTGTGCATCTGTTCCCAAGATGATGACTCGATCCACCTGCTCAACCACCTTCGAGTCGATAGGCTTTGGAGTTCCGCCGGACATGTCAGCACCGGACTGCGCGAGCGAAGCCACGGCTTCTTGATTGATCCCCGTTCCGGGGTTGGTGCCCGCCGAATAGCTGGTGATCGTTCCGCCGGAGATGTAGTCCATGAGTGCGGCCGCCATTTGAGATTTGCCGGCATTGCGTGAGCAGATGAAAAGTACCGAGTTAGCCATGAACCTATTGAACCACCCACAAGGTGTTTCGTGGGTGGTTCAATATCATCGATTCTTCAGTTGATTACTTGATCGGCTGATAGGTTTTGATCGTTTCGCCTTTGAAGAAGGCCGGCTGCTTAATTCGCATGTAAATCATGACCACAACTCCCAACAGCAAGACCCCTACGCCCAAGATGAAGACCATCCCGACTCCCCCAATGCTTGAACCTGAACCGTAGTCAGGATCCATCGATTCAATGGCGGTAGCAAAGAACAGCACCAGCAGAACCAGGCCACCAATTAATGGTGCGAGGAATTTGAAGATGACGTTGCGGGCGTTGGAGAACAGCTCTGCACGGAAATACCAGACACAGGCCAGAGCAGTCAGACCGTAGTAGAAACAGATCATCAGGCCCAAAGCGGTGATCGTATCCCAGAGCGCATTTTCGGATACCAAGCGCGTAACCACGTAAAACAACGCTGCAGCAGCTGCTGTGGCGAAGGTAGCCACAGATGGGGACATGAAACGTGGTGAGATCTTTGCGAAGCTGGTCGGCAAGGCTTTGTAGTATCCCATGGCCAACAGGGTTCGCGCTGGCGAGACCATGGTGGACTGAAGAGAGGCCGCCGAAGAGGAAAGAATGGCCAAGGACATCAGCAACGCCAAGGGACCCATCACAGGACCGGAAAGCACAGCGAAAATAGATTCTTGGTTTTCTGGATTACCTGCGCCCATGCCGGTAGTTCCAACGCCTGCCCAATAGAGCACACCCAGCGATACTGCCACATACAGCGCCATGATCAGCAGTACGGTCCAGGTAGCTCCGCGCCCGGGAACCTTCTTAGGATCCGTAGTTTCTTCGTTCATGGTCAAAGTGACATCCCATCCCCAGAAAACGAAGATGGACAGTGAGATGCCCGCTGCAAACGCCGAGAAACTTTCCACACCGGCCGGGTTGAACATCTCCAAAGTAATAGGCGTCCTGTCGAACGGCTGGTTGGAGGTGAAGGACATGATCGCAAAGAGTAAGAGCACCGCAATTTGAAAGGCCACCAGTCCGTACTGGAAGACTTTTGTTGCGTTCATGCCACGATAGGAAATGAACGCGGCGATAGCGATGAACACCAGCGTGGTGGGAATGTTGATCCACAGGTTGGTAGTCAGTTCCGCAATCTCATCATGCCCGGTGAGCTGAGCGAGCAGAATGTAAAAGAAATCAACGGCCACAGCGGCGAGGTTTGAGAGAACAATAACGGTGGCCGAGACTAGGCCCCAACCGCCCATCCACCCGATCATCGGCCCGAAGGCGCGGGTAGCCCAGGTAAACGAGGTGCCAGAATCGGGCATGGCGTTATTTAGTTCGCGGTAGCCCAAGGCCACCAACAGCATGGGTAAGAAGCCAGCGAGCAAGATAGCTGGCAGGCTGGTGCCGACCTCGGCCACCGTTGCTCCGAGGCCCGCGGTGAGAGTGTAGGCCGGGGCGATACTTGAAATGCCGATAACGACCAGGCCCAAAACACCGACGGTGCCTTTGGAAAGTCCCTTTTCGTGCAAACCGGTTTCAGTGGATGCAGGATGAGAATCCTGCCTCAAGTCTTGCGACATGTTGGTTTACCTTTTGCTTTAGTGAGGCGATAAGTGCATCGGTCAGAAGTACCGAGCCACCCTTCCGTCAGGTTCTAAAAAGTGGAGTTAGTTGCTTGTTCCCGGCTTAGGGATGACACCCATGGGCACGGAGAGTTTGCCCAAGATTCGTTGGGCTTTAGGACCAATAAAGAGCCTGCGGTCCGCAGCTAGACGTGCTGAACCGAGCAAGGCGAGGTCACCGTCTTGCCAGGAGAGCTGAGCAGTCGCTTCATCAAGGTTCCGCCCCACGACAACTTCCACACTGACCTCCAGATTCATCTGGGAGGTGAGCTGTGAAAGATAGCCGTTAGTTTCGGCTATGTGTGCGTCGAGGTTCTTCTCGGGTTCTTGCACTTCATGAGGCAACACCAAAGTCACTACGCGCAATGCCACCGCATGGGCCGCTGCCAACTTTGCCGATAGTTCAACAACGTCCTTGGCTCCGGGCCGGTCCCCTACAAAGGCGGTGAGTCGGCGCAGCTTGCCGCTGGCGTTGCGCAACGTATCGATCGCAGCGGGCGAGGACATGAACACCGCAACCGGTGAGGAGTGCAGCAACGCGTTGGCGATGGCCCCGGGCATAAAGAATCCTGCGCGGTGACGTTTACGCCCGCCGAGCACGATGCCATCAACACCATATTGTTGAGCCAAGTCGATCAAACCTTCGGCTACCGACGGCACCGATTGGGCCACCACCGTGGCTTTGATTCCAGCAGGAACCAAAGTCATCGCCTGCGCAGCCCATTGATCCACTTGCGCGGATAGAATGGTTGAATACCCATGATCTGACCCGGGATAGACGGCGTTGAAAGGCGCGGAGGCCGGTAGCACAATGGCGATATGCAATTGTGCTTCAGCAGTATCGGCCGCTAGTGCGCTCGCTAATTCGATAGCTTCGGCTCCGCGCTCATCGGCGGTGTAACCAACCAGTAGTTTCATGCTTTAGGCACTGACCTTTTCTGTTACCGGGGTCAACGTCTTCACGCCGTCGTAGTTCTCGTCGTAGCTGGTTCCGTCAAGCGCGGCAATGATGCGCGCAGCTGAACGACGGCCCATGCGCACCGCCCCGTCCACGTGTTGGTAGCCTTCACCAGCAAGGTCCGAAGAGGAGAAGTAGATCGGGCCGACATTATCGTTCTGCACCGGGCCAAAGCGGTGCAGTCCACCTAGGTCATAGCTGGTGGCGTAGGCTCCGCGGGTCCATTCTTCGGCGGCGAAGTCCGAGAGGTAAAACACCTTTGGATCCAGTGCTTTGTCTCCCAGGTATGCGGCGATGCCCTCCAAGATGGCCTGTCGGCGTGCCTCATCATCTAGTTCCCACATTTCGTCGGCCCGCAGATCCGAGATGAACCCAACCAGGGTGCCGGTGCTCTCGCCGGTGTAGGTGTTGTCGTAGATTTCTTGGATCAATGCGTCAGGGCCGAAGCAGGTTCCGGACAGGCCATCTTCACGCCAGAATGGAGTTTCGTAAACCGCGTGCACCTTGATCACTAGGCCCATGGATTGGTGTTGGTGGGTGACGTGCTGCTTGCGTGGCAGGGCGGGAACGTAGGTGATACGTGAGTACAGATTAGGCGGCACCGCCAGGACTACCTTTGAAGCCGAAACGGTGACCGTTTCACCGTGGGCCACCACGCCGTGATCGTTCCATTCCAGTTTGAGTACTGGGTTGTTCAGGAAAATGATCTCTTCGCCAAGGCGTGCGGCCAGTTCCTTGGACACTCCCTGCATGGTGCCGACCATGCGGCGGTCAAGGATGAAGTCTTCATCAACGAGGTTGTCGAAGGATCCTGCCGAGGCTGCCATGAGCACTGCTTGAAGTGCGGAGAACGTATGGGCTGGTTTGGTGAGCATGCCACCGGCAATGAACAGGCCAACGTTTTTGCAGGCTAGTTCATCGGAAGAGTTCTGGCGAAGGAAGTGGTGGAAGGAAATCATGTCCAGTTCCTGTGCCTGTGGGTGGTCCCATGGCTTATCTGGGTTCATCTGTGCGGCCAGATCATTCATGACACCGATGAGCTTGTTCATTTCGGCAATGGTGTTGGCAGCGACCGGGAAGTCTTCGCCTTCATAGACGATGGCTTCACCCGACTCGTTGAGGTAAACGCTTTTGCCCGCCTTGTAGCGTTCAAAGGTCTCGATGCCTAGCTCGTTGATCAGCGAGTAGAGGCCTGTCTGGTCTGGGCTGATCCACTGTCCACCAATTTCGATGGTCGCACCGTCCATCTGATCAGTCCAGGTCCGTCCGCCGACACGATCGCGGGCTTCGAGTACCGCCACCGACTTGCCTGCCTTGCTCAGCTCATAGGCGGCGGTCAGACCCGATGGGCCGGCTCCGATGACTACAACATCGCGCTGTAGATGTTCCATGACTAACTCCTCCAACAATAAAATGAATTGAGTTCATTTACTTGTCATATAGCATAGGGGAAGAACATCGAGTTGTGAAGCAACCCACGTCAGGGAGAGATCGAATGGCAGCATCTGGAACCAGGCGTGCTGGACGCCCGCGCACGGCGGTACTCACCCGCGAACGTATCACCGTCAACGCATTGGAACTGGTTTCCGATGATGGCTATGAATCGCTGACTATGCAGCGTCTAGCCAAATCATTAGGTGTTTCACCATCCGCTTTGTACAACCACGTAGAGTCAAAGCATGCCCTGATGCAATGGATTCAGGAACTGATCATGACTGAGGTAGATACGTCAGTTTTTGATACGAAGCCACTAAGAGATGCTCTGATTTCTTGGTCAACGAACTACCGCAATATTTTCAGTCGGCACATCCCGCTAATCCCGATCATTGCCGTATTGCCCGTCTCTGATTCGCCAGGCACGTTAGAAATGTATGAGCGTGTTGCACAAGGACTGACGAGCTACGGCTTGAAAGAAGAAGCCATCATTCCAACCATCGTGGCCTTGGAATCATTCATCTTTGGCTCAGCCATGGACACCGCAGCCCCTCACGATATCTTCGACACCAGCAACCACCAAGATCTCACCCCGCACTTCACCAAAGCGGTGGCAGCACAGCGCGAAACTAAGATCAACACCAGCGATGACTCATTTCAGCGTGGGCTAACTGCCATGGTTGATGGGCTCTTAGAGGCAGGCAAAAATCATGACTGATCCCGAGCGTAAACAAGGCCGATTTGCACTGAACACCAAACAAATCACGGCCATCGTACTCGTGGTACTTGCCCTGGTCTTTATCCTGCAGAACCTAACCTATGTGCGCGTGGAGTTCTTCTTCATTCATTCATCGGCGCCACTCTGGCTGATTCTGGTGATCACCCTAGCTCTGGGCTATGTGATCGGCTGGATTTCAAAACGTCGCGACTAATCGTCGAGCACGGCCCACTCGCCGACCTCTTCATTCTGTGAGTCATAGACGTCTTCTTGAGAGCCTGGCTCTAGTGGATACAGAGCAATTCTTTGCGACCAGTCCCCCAGAATTCGCTGAAGCTCTTCTAGGGGCTTGTCTTGCATGTTTTCGGTATCGAAGTTAACTTCCAAAACAAAACGCATGACCCGCTCCTTGTTCGTCTAGTTCAGGTCATCCTATGCCCGAGACCGGCGAAAAACGATAGTCATGAGCGTGTGCCGTAGACAAAGTTTTATCTACAACGCAAAAATGGCGAGCTTCCAAGTTGCCTTGGAACCTCGCCACCTCGTGAAGTGTGAAAACCTACTGGGCTCCGCCCATATAGGCCAGAGACTGGATCGCTTCATTGCCGCCGACCTTGTACAGCGCCAAAACCAGACCACCGAAGACGATACCCATGACGGCACTGAAGCCAAGGGAAATCTTGACCAACGAACGGACTTCACCGCGGCTTACTTCAGCTTCATCGTTCAGGTAGCGAACGGCTCCCTGGGTGAAGCTGGCGGCTGGGCTTAGCGCTGGCGTGGTGACGGTCAGCAAGTTGGAAGCGCTGTCGGTTTGGCCATCACGCAAAACGGCGATGGTTGAACGGGTTTTACGATCCTGGCGAAGCTTGAGAATGTTCGCACCGTGGCGCGCCAAAAGAATATCTTCACCTAAAGGGATCGTTGCCATACCTGTTGCTCCTAGTTCATTTCCATCACGTCTTCCAGCAATAACTATCATTTCCGAACCGCTGAATTGGGGGAAGAGAATTGTCGAGAACCACACATGCTCTTGTGATGCAATCGGCATGATTCTGGGGCTAAATCCGATTTTCTGGTGACCGGCGACATAACAAACAGGGAATATATCTATTCTTCTGGGATCTCAATTTTGGTACGCAAAAGCCCCAGACCGATCTGAGAATCTGGGGCCGAACGCGTTAACGATGATGCTGCCTAGACAGTTTTGAATTCGTTCTCGTTGTTCTTGCGCTGGCGCTTGGCTTCGCGGATCTGCAGGCTCAGATCATGGTTTGATAAATCCTCAGGCGAAGCGATGCCATGCCTAAATGCCTTATTCACCAATGCTTGGCGAATCTCTGCCTGGTGATCCTTCTTGTAACGGATCACCATCATGATGCTGACGATGGCCAAAATAACCAGAGTCACCACGGCGGTCAGGATTGATGTTTCCAAATTCATTGTCTTCTCGACCTCCCCATTCTTTCAGTCGCTGCTGCGTATGGTCCGTCCGTTTAATCAGAAGGAATCTTCCGATGACCGGTGGACCGCAGTGTTGCTAAGAGAAGAGAAACTAGTTTAGCAGATTTCTTCGAAAACGTCCGTAGGGCAGATCACTGTATCCGAAGACTCAGAGAACAGCCTTGTCTAAATAGTACCTAGAATTCGCCGTTTCCGTGCCCATGTTCGAACACTAGCGAAGTCTGTGTGGTGGCCACGGCCGGGTTGGCCGAAAGATTGTCCAGGACGAATTGTCGAACATCAGAAGAGTTTCGCACCGCAACGTGTAGCACAAAGTCATCGGCTCCACCGAGGAAAAACAGCTGACGTACCCCAGACTTTGAACGCATTTCACTGGCAAAGTTGGACATCAAGTGCCGGGCACCGGGCCTGATCTTCACGAAGATCAGCGCTTCAAGTTCACGTCCCAGAACCTGCGGATCCACTTCGATGGTGAAGCGGGAGATAACTCCAGAATCGCGCAGCGCGTTCAGCCTGGCCAGACAGGTCGACGCGGCAATGCCCAGCTCCTCGGCCAACGAGTTGTTGGTGCGACGTGAGTTCTTGCTCAGCAGGGCAAGTAATTTTCGATCAATCTCATCGAGCTGCACAGGACGATTCTCTGACTTGGATAAGTTCAGCGACATTCGCCGCACCTACTCTCGGTGTTCTCAGTTTGACCCCATCATCATACGACTGGTCAACAGCTAATGTCAGAAGGTTCTTCATGTTCGGGCTCTTCGTTGTTTCTCTTGCGGGCACGAAGTCGAAGGACCACCGCTACGAGAATCGCGATGAGTCCAAGTCCCGCCACAACCCATGGCCAGTCCAAGACCAGCCATGCGTAGAACACCGCCATACCAATGCTGGTATAGATCAACGCCCAGAAGGCTGCGCCTAGGGCGACTGCCGGCAGATATCTGCGCAAGGGCATCTTGCCGATTCCTGCCGATAGGTTAACGGCGCTTTGCACTCCCACAGTCAAGAAACTCAACGGGACTGCAAAGGCACCCCAACGTTGAATAACCTGTTGGGCTCTGCGGAATCCCGATGTGTGAAGGCGCTTCTCAAACCGGCTATTTTCTACACCCTTGGCAATCCCCCGACCTATCCAGTAGGTCGCATTGCCTCGGATGAAAGCACCGCAAAAGAAGAACAGCAACGTCACCGAAAAAGGCGCATCGTTAATCAACCACGAGATCAAGTCAGCCATGTTTATGGGACACACTTAATTTTTCGCACCAGCGCTGCCCCGAGCAACGAGACCACTACAGAGCTAAGGAACAGCGCCGGGTAACTATCTAATTGCGTCACCGCAAGCCAAGCGATGAATGGAGCAACTACCTGTGGCAAGGAGTTGGCAATGTTGATCATTCCTAAATCCTTGCCACGCGAATCTGCGGTAGGGAGAACCTGGGTGAGCAACGCGAAGTCCACCGCAAGGTAGGCGCCAAAGCCGATACCCAAAAGTATTGCTGCAATTACAGCCATGGTGAAGGTCGTGGAAATCGCCATAACACCGGCTGCGCAGGCGACAATCGCAGATGAAATGATCACGTACTTCTTGCGTTTACCATCACGATCCGAAAGTTTTCCGGAAATGACCGACGAGAAAATCACGCAGAATGCGTAGATGGCGGTGAGAACCAGGACCCCTTGGGCGGGGTTGGGATGACCGATGGCATCTTGCAGGAAGTACAGGAGGTACACCAAACACAGCTGGCTACCTAGGTATAGCAAGAAACGAGTGACCCAAGCCCAGCCGAAGTCCTTGTGCTTGACCGGATTGATCCAAAAACTCTGCAGGAACTGTAGCGCGGTGAGCGGTTCCACCGCTTCCTTAGGCAGCACCGCATCTTGGCGCATCAAGGCAAAAGGTAGCGCGCACAGCGCCACGGCGAGCGCCACCAGTGCGTAGCCAAAGACCAAGTCCCCGGCAGCCACCATGCCGATCACCGCACCAATAAGCGAACCGCAGGTTTGTCCCAGCGCGACCAATCCGCCCACCACACCACGCTGTTCTACTGGTACACGGTCTGGGATGGCGGCGAAGATCGCGGCTACCGCGGCGTTTCCGGCTGCCTGCATCAGAGCCCAGCCGAGTACTAGGAGTCCGATGTTGTGGGCCGTGGACATGAGTAGGAGCGCCAGAGCACCGCAGATGGTTCCGCAGAAGACCCATGGAATACGTCTACCAAACCGGGAGGTGGTGCGATCGCTGAGCGCACCAAAGAGTGGATTGGCCACCATGGAGACGGCCGCTCCCACACCGGTGACCAAGGAGAGGATGGCTCCCTTTTGACTGGCGTCGAGTTGTTCAGCGTGCAGTCCCAACAGAACTTGAATCGGAGCGAAGAATCCGACGTTAATACCGATTTGAACGGTGACTACCGCTGCGATCCAGGCACGGCTCACCCGCTGGGTGGGCGCGCGTAATGCCAAAGGGATCTTCGCTGGTTCAGCTGTGCTCATGGCTAGTTCCGCCCTAGTTCGCGAGGTCCAACGTTCGGGTCTTCAAGGTCATTGATGTTCGGCGCGATCCCGCGAGCTATTAGTCGTTTGACGGCCTTGGCCATCAGCCCGCCATCGATCATGCTGGCGGCTACTAGCTGGCCTTGGGCATCTAAGCCGAAAGTCATCTGGAGTTTGCCACGTCGGTTGTACCGGTGAACGGTGGTAGCGATTTGGCTGAAATCTCCCACTGTTTCCACGTGCATATCGTGGCGGTCAGACCAGAACCACGGCACCGAACGCTTCACCGGTTCCGTACCAAGGATTGTGGCAGCAGCCTGGGCCGCGTCTTCCATGGCCGCTTCCCAGTGCACCGCACGTTTGGTCCCCTCATGCCGGGCCGCGTCTCCAATAGCTAGTACCTGGCCATTGGTGATCGAGCGCTGATGGGGATCTACCACGATGCCGTCATCAACGCTCAAACCGAGGTCCGAAGCCAAGGTGGTATCGGGCTTGACGCCAATCGCACTGACTACCAAGTTCGCTTCAAGACGTTCCCCGTCCACCATCACGTGATCCGCGGCGATACTCTGCACGGTGCCGGTAATGGTGCGGATGCCACGCTGGGCGTGGTCGGCATGCAGTTGTTCGGCCAACTCTTGGCCGATCACCGCGCGCAGTGGGGCAGGATGGTTCGAGATCAAGGTGACTTGGGCGCCGAGCATGCTGGCGGTGGAGGCGAACTCCGCGCCAATCAAGCCCGCACCAATCACCACCACCTGGAAACCAAAGTAGGCAGCGTCAATGATCTGGGACAACGCTACGGCATCGGCAGCGGTGTGCAGGGTGCGAGCATGCTCGGCACCCTGCACTTCTAGAAGCGTTGGTCTGGTTCCAGTGGCAAGAACCAGCCAGTCAGATTCGCAGGTTGGCAGTTGAACATTGCTGACAGATTCTTGAATGAGGTTGATGCCATGCTGCTGATACCAAGCTACCGGTGCAAATGGTTCAACCTGCAGGGCTTTGCTCAGTGCTGGGCGGTCATAGGGCAAGCCCTGAGCGTCGCTGATGGTGATGGTGCCCGAATACTGTTGTTGCACCAGTTCGCGCGCCAGGGTGTAACCGGCGACGCCGCCACCAATGATGTGAACCGAAGGCATTTAGATTTCGAGCTCCAAGAAGCCGTCAACAACGTTGATCTTGTAGGTTCGGGCATCAACCGTAGCCGGCATGCATTGCACGCGGCCGGTCTTTAGGTCAAAGGTGGAGGAGTGAATTGGGCACTCCACCGAACAGTCTTCAATCCACCCGTCGGAGAGTGAGGCGATCTCGTGGGTGCATTCGTCCTGCAGGGCGTAGAAGTTGCCGTCTTCTGCGTGGAAGATCGCGATATCTTCGGTAGCTCCGCTGTCCTTAGAATCCACCAACAGGGATTCACCTTCTGGGACTAGATCTACGGGACCGACTCGATAGCTCACGGTGACTCCTTTGGTGCTGAATACTAATCCTTCTCATCTTGTCACTGATTGCTGGTCAGCACCTAGCTGGTGAATCACCATAGTGACGCTTTTCGCGTTGAAATTAGTGTTTGTGGTGAGAGATGAGTTCTTGAAGCGCGTGCTCGGGTGCAAGCTCGGCGAGGCGTTGCACTCCGTCTAGGCCGTTGCCACCCTGCGGTTGAACTTGTGCTGCGGACAGGAGCTCACAGAGTTTCTCGGTGAACGTTCTACGCACATGCTCCCCTTCAAATACTCCGCCGATCGCCGCCACCGGAATTTCATCGCTGCCTGCAAGATCCACACGCCGGATGGCGGTGGCAGCTGAATCTGCCAGTTCTTCACCGGCACGCTGGCAGATCTGTGCGGCAATCTGGTCGGTGTCGGCCAGGGTAGCTACGTGGGCTGCGAAGGAGGCCACAGTGGCCACCCGGTCTTCAAGTGCTTGCAATTCGATATAGGCTTCGGACAAGTCAGACCACCGATCTTTCACCGCGTGGGTGAGCTTGGTGTGCGGGCCACGGCCGTCATAATGGCGCATGGCAGCTATTAGCGCCTGCTGCCCAATCCAGTATCCGCTGCCCACATCGCCCATGATGTGGCCCCAGCCATCGATTCTAGCTACCTGCTTTGCTCCCACTGCGAGGGTGACCACACCAGTTCCGGCCGCAACGACTACACCGTGCCTATCGCCAAGTGCGCCAAGGTAGCTGCTCACCGAATCGTGGGCCAGCGCAACGTGATGAAGCTGCTCGGAATTGATCAGTTCAAAGAGTTTTCTGGCATCGTGTTCGGCCTTGACTAGTCCGGTGGTTCCTACGGTGACAGTATTGATCGGTACTGAGTTCTGGGCGATGACGCGCTTAACCACTCGCGCTAACTGCGGCAGTACTGCCTCGTCCGTTTGGACTCCGGGGAATTTCTCTTCCGTGCGTTCACCGTTGTGTACCAGACGAACTTTGATCCCGCTCTGGCCGCCGTCAACGGCCAATAACCTAACTGTCATTCCGCTACTCCTGTATGTGCTTGGTTTTTAGATTACTGTGCGACGGGCACTTGAGCGCTGAGGACTGCTAGAAAGTGCCAAAGTTCCTATCCAGGTGAGAAGTCACCGGGTCTCCGGCAGCGCTCACTCGCCTTGATTCCAACCTTCGCCAACCTTTAGGAAAGGTCCCTAACTTTTACTCAAGGAATTAGGCAATGAGGTTAAGGAGCGCTTCGCGGCAGAAATATCGATGGTACTTCGCCCCTCAAATTCGTCGTTCCAAATCCATCCGGAGGGATAAGTTCCGCTGGTTCCGATAATTCGTTACGCGTTTGCCATAGTCAGCATGAATCTGAAAATTTTCTAGGTTCTTGTCGCGCGAATAACCGTCATTCATTTAACTAATCCGCAAAATACCTATGATGCAGCCCCGCGGAGATATGAAATGACTTTTTCGTACATGGATGAATATAAAAGATTTCTTTGAGAACTACTTCCGCTCGGGCTACTTCAACCGCTACGCTCCATATCGGCACACCACACTTCGCTTGATCACCGAGTTTTGTGCGCCCAAAAACCCAACAAGGAGAAGATCAATGGCACGTTTTTCTACCCCGCTTTCCAGATCCATGGCCGCCTGCGCTGCGGTTGCGATCGGTGTGGCTGGTTTCAGCGCTGGCGCGTTACCCGCTTCGGCAGCACCTGCGAAAACCCCAGCCGAAAAAACCACTCCGGCCCCACAGAGTGAAACTAGCGTCAAGATTGGTTCCGTAGAATCGGGCGAGTCCTACGACCAGTTCATTGTCACTTACAAGGCTTCCACCCAGAGCGCAGGCAAATCATCGCGCGCCAAGGCTTGGGGCCGAGCAGCCAAGGATGCCGGAGTTTCCGTCAAAGAACTTCGCGCAATGGCCACCGGTGGCTTTGTGGTGAAGGCCGACAAGAAACTCAAGGGCGCTGGCGCAGAAGAGTTCATGGCCCAGATTGCAAAGTCCGGACTCGTGGAGGCAGTCGAACCAGACGCCATCATGAAGATCTCCATGACCCCCAACGACACTCGCTACGGCGAGCAGTGGGACTTGAACGGAACCAACGGCATGCGCATGCCATCAGCATGGGACATCTCAACGGGCACGGGCAGCGTTGTTGCCGTTCTGGACACCGGCATCACCTCGCACACCGATCTGAATTCGAACGTCATTTCCGGTTATGATTTCGTTTCCAGTTCCACTGCCGCTCGCGATGGCAACGGCCGCGATGCGAACCCGCAAGATCAGGGCGACTGGTACGCTGCAGGTGAATGTGGGGACAGCTCCTCAGGTAATTCTTCCTGGCATGGCACCCACGTCGCAGGCACCGTTGCTGCGGTCACGGGCAACTCCGCTGGCGTTGCTGGTGTCGCCCCGAATGCCAAGATTCAGCCCGTTCGAGTTTTGGCCAAGTGCGGTGGCAGCCTATCCGATATTGCCGACGCCATCATTTGGGCCTCTGGCGGAAGCGTTCCCAACATTCCAGCCAACGCGACTCCTGCCGACACCATCAACATGTCACTCGGTGGCGGCGGAGCCTGCGGCACTACCTATCAGGCAGCCATTGATTCAGCGGTTTCGCGCGGCACGTCAGTTGTTGTCGCAGCAGGTAATGAAAGCCAAAACGCATCCAATTCCCGTCCAGCCAACTGCAACAACGTGATTACCGTGGCCGCAAGCAACCCATCCGGAGCACCGTCGTACTACACGAACTATGGTTCTGCCATTGACGTCACCGCGCCAGGCGGGGATACACGTTATGCCGGTCAGGGAATCCTGTCGACCATCAACACCGGCACCACCACACCATCGAGCCAGGGATACACCTTCTATCAGGGCACTTCGATGGCAACTCCACACGTCGCAGGTCTGGTTGCACTGATGAAGTCGGTCAGCCCATCCATGTCGCCTTCTCAGGTAGAGACGGCACTGAAGAATGGCACCCGTGCCATGCCTGGTGGTTGCAGCATCGGTTGCGGTGCAGGATTGGTTGATGCCGCCAAGATCATGACTGCCCTGAGTGGGAGCCCTACCGAGCCAACGCCAGAACCAAGTGGCAACCTGCTATTGAACCCAGGTTTTGAAAGCGGTGCCACCTCCTGGACCGCCAATCGCGCAGACACCTTCGAGACTGGAACCGCTGCACGCACCGGCAATGGCCTGGCGGGCCTGAACGGTTGGGGAACTTCCAGCACATACACGCTGGATCAGAAAGTCACCATTCCAGCAGGTGCTACCAATGCACAGTTGAAGTTCTATTTGCGGGTGCTGACCGATGAAAGCACCTCGGCTACCGCGTACGACAAGCTGACCGTGCAAGTTCTGGATGGCGCCGGAACCTACAACGTCGGTTCATGGTCAAATTTGGATGCTGCCTCTACTTATGCGCAGAAAACCGTCAACCTGAACAATTTCCGCGGCAAGAGCGTCACCGTGCGCTTCCGCGGTGTTGAGGATAGTTCCCAGGCAACCACCTTCCGTATCGACGATACGTCGGTAACCAGCAACTAGCTGTCCCCCCAATAGAAGCAAACAAATATACGTAGGGTGAAGTCGAGCGTTTTCGACTTCACCCTACGCATATTAATAGTTTTTGAATCCTCGTTTAGCTCAGCGTCCACGAGCGTTTAGATAACCCGAACCAGAAACCATCGATGGCAGTTTTAGCTTCAATTCCACCCGATGCGTAGGCTGCACCCAGGGCAACATATAGCGGAGCCCAGTGCTCGGAACGTGGATGCGCCTCGCGAGCAGCCGGAGCCTTGTGCAAGAAATCAAGGATCGAATCCACATCCCCGTGCGCCATCGCTTCTTCGGCCCAATGGTCGAACTCGCTGGAGGCTGATGGTGGTGCGGCATCGGCACCAGCGGATGGATTGAACCAGCGTAGGTTGTGCGTGGTAAATCCCGAACCAACAATAAGTGTTCCTCGATCACGTAGTGGCGCCAAGGACTTCCCAAGCTCAAACAGCCCGGTGGGATCCAAGGTCGGCATGGACATTTGAACCACGGGAACATCTGCTTCGGGGAACATTTCTTTCAACGGAACATAGGCGCCATGGTCCAAACCGCGCGATTCATCTCGGGCCACATGATGACCGTGGGCCGAGGTGAGCCGCTCCACTTCATTAGCCAAGTCTGGTGCCAGCGGTGCGTCATAACGAACCTCGTAGTACCTCTGTTCAAAGCCCCAGAAATCGTAGACCAGTTCGTTTTTCTGACGTGTTGCGCTCAGCGTCACCGGTGCGTTTTCCCAGTGCGCCGAGATCATCAAGATGTCTTTTGGCTTTTGAAATGTTCCTGACCAACTTGCCAGTTCTTCGGTCCAACGCTGATCATCAGCCAACGGTGGTGCGCCGTGGCTAAGGAAGAGAACCGGTGGGGTGCCTGTCTGCTGAGTCATGCTTCCAAGGTAACAATAAATACTTGAAGCGTCAACGAAATTAGACGAGGCGCACACACCGGCCCTCCCACTTACTAGGCGCTCACTGCCAGACCAGCTTCGGCTGCGGACTGAACCGGGAAATGACATTCCGCGATCTGTTGCTCTGCGCTAGGACCAAGTGTTGGCATCCCCAGAACGATCTTCCCGTCGGGTTCACGCACTCGACTTTCCGGACGCTCAACCGAGCAGATTGACTCAGCTTTCCAGCACCGTGTGCGGAAACGACATCCCGAAGGTGGATCTAACGGAGAAGGAAGTTCCCCTTGAAGAACGATGCGATTCACTGGACGCAAAGCAGGGTCCAATTTGGGGGACGCAGACATCAAGGAAGCCGTATACGGATGTAGCGGTGAATCAAAAACCTGCTGTGTTGAGCCGGTTTCGATGATCCGTCCCAGATACATCACCGCAACACGATCCGTAACATGCCTGACCACGGAGAGATCATGGGAGATGAAAATGTAGCTCACTCCCAATTGTTGTTGTAGGTCATTGAGCAAATTCAGCACCTGAGCCTGAACTGACAGGTCCAGTGCCGAAACCGGTTCATCCAAGATAATCAGATCCGGCCCCAACGCTAACGCGCGGGCGATTCCAATACGTTGACGTTGACCGCCTGAAAACTCTTGCGGTGACTTCTGGGCATCTGTGGTTCGCAACCCCACCAACTCCAACAACTCGTCCAGGCGTTGCTTTCGGGCTGCACTAGTGGGATACAAATCTTTGTGCGTGGCAAAAGGCTCAGTAATGATCTGTCCAGCGGTCATGCGGGCATTGAGCGAAGCAAACGGATCCTGAAAGACCATTTGCACCCGACGGCGCCAGGCTCGTAACTGTTTTCCACGCAGGGCAAACGGATCCTGTCCATCAAAGCGAACCGTTCCACCATCTGGTTGTTCCAGCATCATCAATGTTCTAGCCAGCGTTGACTTGCCACACCCTGATTCCCCCACCAGTCCCAAAGTTTCGCCGCGTTTGACGTTGAGATTGATTCCATCCAAGGCCTTGAGTTCGCGGGTGCCGGAACTGCCCGAGGCAACGTGGAATGTTTTGGTCAGATTCTGTACGTCAAGAACGGAGTCCACTGATTGGTTGTGCGTCTGAATACTCATCGTTCCGAATCCTGTCCGGTCACTGGTTCGCTTTGAGGATCTAGTGCTGAAACTTGCTCTGCAAAGTGGCAAGCAGCGCTCTGCGCCGGACCCGTCGGGCGTAGTTCCGGACGTTGTTCACGGCAGATCGCACTGGCCAGTGGGCAACGGTCTTGATAGACGCATCCGGTCGGAATCTTGCTCAGCTCCGGCGGACTGCCCGGAATAGAGGTCAGGCTCGACCCGCGATGCGCATCGGCGGGTACCGAGGACAGCAAGCCTTTGGTATAGGGGTGAGTTGGCCTATTAAAGACCGTTTCCACGCTGCCCTGTTCCACCACGTTGCCGGCATACATGACACACACATCGTCGGCTTCTTCAGCAACTACGGCCAGGTCATGGGTAATTAGCACCACCGCCATCTGCTCTTCGGTACGCAGGCTTCGCAGTAGTTGCATGATTTGCGCCTGCACTGTGACATCCAGTGCAGTGGTCGGTTCGTCTGCAATCAAGAGCTTGGGGCTGAGCGCCACGGCCATCGCGATCAAAATACGTTGGCGCATACCACCCGAGAACTGATGCGGATAGGAATTCACACGAGTCTCAGGTTCTGGAATCCCCACCCGCCGCATCAGCTCGATCGCTTCAACCTTGGCCTGTTTTTTACTGGCGCCTCGATGGATCCTGAACGCTTCGCCCAGTTGTGTTCCGATGGTGTAGACCGGGTTTAGCGCGGCGAGCGCATCTTGGAAAACAATTCCCAAGCCCTCGCCGGCGACGCTCCTGCGCTGCTTGGCGGTCATCGAGAAAAGATCATGCGATTCAAGGTGGGCGCTGCCGCCAGCCACCGAAGCAACTGGATCCAGTAGTCCAGCAATGGCCTTAGCGGTCATCGACTTTCCACAACCGGACTCCCCCAACAACGCCAGCGTCTTGCCGCTACGTGCGCTAAACCCGACTTTGCTTACCACCCTTACGGTTCCTTTGGGGGTGCGGATATCCACGTCGAGATCTTTGACTTCAAGCACCGCCTGCTGCGATGGCGCAGTGCGAGAAACCGGCTCAAGTATTTCGGTCATCATGAGTTATCGCCTTTCTTAGCATGCATCTTTGCAGCCTGACGTGTTGCTTTTTCGAACGCCTTGGTGCTCTTTCGGTCCAGTTCCAAACGCCAGCGCTGTGCCGGGTCTGTAGCGATGCGCATCCACGCAGCTAACACGTTGGCTGCCACTGCAGTGAGAACAATGGCCAGGCCTGGCAGAATCGATAGCCACCACGCGGTCTGCAGATATTGGCGGCCTTGGGCCACCAACAGTCCCCATGAAACATCTGGCGGCTGAATCCCGATGCCCAAGAAGGACAGCGAGGACTCAGCCAACATGACGAAGCAGAATTCCAACGTCGCCAAAGTCAGCAAGGTAGGAGTGACTACCGGAATCACATGGCGCACAATGATCGAGTTCGGTTTGGTACCAAAGGTTCGCGCCGCATCAACGAAAGTTCGTGACTGCAATTCTGCCGATTCTGTACGTGCCGTACGCATATAGATGGGAATGCGGGTGATAGCCAAGATCAGCACGATGTTTGCTGCCGAGGGGCTGAACACGAAGAGCACTACGACCGCTAGCAACAATGAGGGGAAGGACATGATGATGTCGGCAATGCGCATGGAAATCGCTTCGCGACGGCCTCGATGATAGCCCGCCCAGACACCCCAGAGGGATCCAACGATCAGAGCCACCAGTACAGCCGGAACCGCAACCAGAAGTGTGGTCTGCGTGGCGACAACAATTCGTGCCAAGACCGAGCGACCCAATGAGTCCGATCCCAAGATGTAGATCCACCCATTGGCCGGGTCAAACGGAGCCTTGTTCATGAACATGAGGTTTTGCGCCGTTGCATGTTCGCCCATAAGTGTCGGGCCGAAAATTGCGGTCAACACCACGAGGCTGAGAAAAACTGCAGCAACCGTGGCAAAGCGGTCGCGCAAGAGCATGGTGAACATTGACACCCGGCCGTCGTTTCGACGCTTCTGGCTGCCAGAGCTCTCAGGACTTGGCTGCGGTGTCTTAGTCGTCGGGATTTGTTCTACAGAAGACATCAGTGACTCCCCTTAGAAGTTTCGGCCATGACTAATACTGGAGCGCCATTTTGGTTCTGGTGCTCATCTTCACCCTGGGTTGGGCCCTGAGCTGCACGAGCCTTGCGTCGCTGGCGGGCACCTGCGCTGGGACGGACCCGTGGATCTAGCAGTGCGTAACCCACATCAATCAAGATATTCAGGATGAAAATCGCCACCGCGGTGAGCAAGACACATGCCTGAAGCACCGCGAAGTCTCGCTGCAGAATTGAGTCAATCATCAACTTTCCAATACCTGGCCAGCCGAAAATCGTCTCAACCACCACCGCGCCATTGACCAAACCGACGGTCAAGTCACCGGCCACGGTAAGCCCCGGAGCAGCAGCATTGCGCAACGCATGCTGGGCAATCACCCGGTACTCGGTGGCGCCCTTGGAACGAGCAAGTTTGATATACGGCTCAGAAAGCGCCGAGACCATAGCTCCTCGAATCACTTGCACCAAGGTGCCAAATGGTCGCATCACCAAGGTGGCAACGGGTAGGAACCAGGCAGCGGCACCGACAACTCCGGAGGTCGGTACAACCCCGAGGGTGATGGCAAATACCCAAATACCGACGATGGCCAACCAAAAATCTGGAATTGACGCTGCGGTCATTGAAATAAAGGAACTGCAACGATCCAAGATTCCGTTGGGCTTCATCGCGGCAGCCGATCCCACGATCACCGCCAAGAGGATGGCAATGATCATGGTGGTCGCGGCGAGCTGCAAGGTGGCGGGGAAGGCACGCAAAGCCATTTCCGCCGCATCTTGGCCGGTGCGCATTGAGGTACCAAAATCTAGGCGGAAGATGCCGCCAAAGTATTGGGCTATCTGCACCCAAATTGGTTGGTCAAGACCGTTTCGGGCGGCAAATTCCTCGCGCATGGTTTCGGTGGCGTTCAGCGGTAAGTAGAGGGCCGCTGGATTGCCCGTCATTCGGGCTAACGCAAAAACGCCAACGATGACCACAATCAGCGGGAGCGCTGAGGCGATAATCCTTTTACGCAAATAGGTAAGCATAGTGCTGTACTTTCAGTTGCCGTTGATTACTTAGCTTGGGTGACTTCAGCCAGTCGCAGCTCGTCGCCGCTGGATGAATTTGGTTCGTAGGCAACCGAAGGCGAAATGCCCAGCATTCCTGTTTGGTGCGCAATATGGGCGAACTGAACCACTTCATCGTTCTGGTATTTGAAGACCTTCTCGAAGGCTGCCTGGCGGTCATCCCCGGTGGCGGCATCTGCCGCAGCGATGAGCTTGTCGAGTTCAGGAGTTCCAAAGGCCGACTGAGCACCTTTGCTGGTCATGTACTGATCAACGGTGAAGGCAGCGTCACCAGCCTGGTTACCGTGCTGAGTCATCAGCATGATCGCGCCGTCCTCCTTGGTTGGGAAAGGACGAACTTGGTAGGTCAAATGCTGGCTAGTCTCAAGCATCTTCAGGTTTACGGTCAGGCCCGCTTGAGTCAACTGTTCCTGGATCACCTGAGCGAGTTCCTGAATTTTAGGGAACTGCGCGGTGCGGACAACAAGGTTAATGGGTGCAGAGACATCGGTGCCGGCGGCTTTGGCTTCGGCTACGAGCTCCTTGGCCTTATCCAGGTTGAAATCCCATACGGGAAGATCCTCGCTGTGCCCAACAACGCCCGACGGAACTAGCTGTGCGGCAGCCTTATCGCGTCCACCGTAGAGGGAAGCAACAATGGACTCCTTATCAATCGCATAGTTCACCGCCCGGCGGATGCGAATGTCATCAAACGGTGCAGTATCTGCGTGCATGCGCAGTGCGACAGTCTCGTTGTTGGGGTATGAAACACCTAGGTCACCGATGTTGTCTTCGGGGCTCAGCCCCGTAGCGATGTCTGCTTCACCCGAGGTGATCATGGCAGCTCGCACGCTTCCCTCGGAACGCCACTGATAGTTGGCTTTCTTGAAAGCTGGTGCTTCTCCCCAGTAGTCAGCGAAGGCAGTGGCGTTGATACTCTGCCCTGCCTGCCAGTCGGCCAGCTGGTAGGGGCCGGTGCCGATGGGCTCTCGGACTTTCTCGGTTGCCGAAGTCTCCTTTGGTACTACTTCAAGGAATGACAGGCGCAGCGGAAGGATAGGGTCCTTCTTCGCTGCGGTGACTTCAATGGTGTAGTCATCGACTTTCTTGAGCTTCAGGTCGTCGTCACCAAAAACGTAGCCTTCGACGTTGCAACCGAGTTTGGAATTGACTGCACGATCGATCGTTGCGATGGCGTCGTCCGCGTTGAAGTCTGAGCCGTCGTGGAATTTCACGCCTTCTCGTAGCTTCAGCGTCCAGGTTTTATCGTCTTTGCTGGACCATTCCGTGGCGAGTTTTGGTTCTAGCTCTCCGCTGGTTGGGTTTCTTTCGATGAACGGCTCGGTGATGGTGGATCGGATCACTACGCCGGTACTGGTGAGGTTTGATTCGCAGGCTTCCAACGTTGGCGGTTCTTGCTGCAGGACAACGCGTAGGGTGTCGCTCGGTGCACCCGATCCTGAGGAGGCTTCTTCGGAATTAGCCACCGAGCAACCGGAAAGTGCTGTGGTGCCCAAAAGTGCTGAAGCAGCTAGTGCCAGTGGGATGCGGTGGGAGCGTGGAGTGCGGTGAGACATTGAGTATCCTTCGCGACAGTGCGATGTGAGTGGTGGATGCAGCGGAGTTTCCGCCGAAGTTCGTAACCACAGCTTTGACTGCCCCACGGTGTGGGTCAAGGGTTTTTGATTGTTGCCAAATACGGCATCTGGTCTCAGGGTTCACTACCACCAAGTAAACAAAGTGTGACTTGCGCTACATTTCGGGGCTACTTTGGAATCCATGCCTCAAGGGCATTGATTCATACAATTTGCGTGTTGGACGTGAATCGATGAGCATCCATACGATTCAGTCATGCCCACTGATACCAGCGCCTCCGCCACACGAGATTCGACATCCATCACCGGCGAACAGATCCTTCGCGTCGGACCGGTAAACCCAACGGTCGCCCAAGCTTTGCAGGAGGAATTCGGCACCCTAATACTTCCCGACTCACCGACCGAACAAGAGAACCTGCTCACCACCCACGGGGAGCACATTCGCGTCGCGGTGTGCTCAGGACGTTTTGGCGTTGACACTCAGCTCATGCAACAGCTGCCAAACCTAGAGGCCATCATCAACTTCGGGGTCGGCTACGATGCCACCGACGTCCACCAAGCACACGAGCGATCCATCAAGATCAGCAATACCCCCGATGTCCTCAATGACTGCGTCGCAGATACTGCCCTAGGGCTCTACCTTTCGACCCTGCGTGGCCTGGGATCGGCAGAACGTTTTGTACGTCGAGGATCCTGGATTCCTGGCCAGAACTTCCCGCTAGCCACTCGTGCCAGCGGTAAGAAAGTTGGCATCCTTGGACTGGGTCGCATTGGACAGGCCATCGCCACGCGACTCGAAGCGTTTGGGTGCGAAATCCACTATCACAACCGAAGCGAAAAGCCTGGAGTCAACTACGAGTACCACCACTCGGCCACAGAGCTAGCCGCTGCCACAGACGTACTCATCGTCGCGGCCGCAGGTGGCCCACAGTCAGCCAAGCTAGTTAATACCGAAGTACTCAACGCCGTCGGCCCCCAGGGCTTCATCATCAACATTGCACGTGGCTCGGTCATCGACGAGCCGGCACTAGTGCACGCACTAACCTCAGGCGGCATCGCGGGCGCAGGCCTGGACGTTTTTGAAAAGGAGCCAACGATTCCTACCGAATTACTGGATCTAGAAAACGTCGTACTCTTGCCTCACCTCGGCAGTGGAACTCGTGAGACTCGGGCCGATATGGCCTCACTAACCCTAGATAACTTGCGTCAATACCTCGCGAACGGCACGCTCGTCACTCCTATCTAATAAGAAACCTCAGCCACGCACGCTGTAGCCCATCCGCAAATTCGGATGGGCTACAGGCGCGAAACCTTCACGTCAAACAGCACTGTCATTGACAATTTTTGCCTTCAAAAATCACTTGTGCGACAACTTTCTAACTTGTACGATAAGTTCAGAAGTTATTTCCTCCCCCAGTTTCAGGAGCATGAATCTCATGACATACACCCCCGATGTAATCCGTCACGTCAAGCTCTCCACGGCACGCCTACCGCTGGCCACCCCCATCTCAGACGCCAAAGTTTTCACTGGCCGTCAGAAGCCAATGACCGAAGTAGTGTTCCTCTTTGCCGAGATCACCACCGAGCAGGGCTTTGAAGGTATGGGCTTCTCCTACTCCAAGCGCGCCGGCGGTCCAGCACAGTATGCGCACGCCAAGGAAGTCGCCGAAACCATGATCGGCGAAGACCCCAACGACATCGCAAAGCTCTACACCAAGCTGCTTTGGGCTGGCGCATCAGTTGGCCGTTCAGGTGTTGCAACGCAGGCGTTGGCAGCATTGGACATTGCTCTCTATGACCTCAAGTCCAAGCGCGCTGGCCTGCCTTTGGCCAAGTTCTTGGGCTCCCACCGCGACTCGGTCCGCACCTACAACACCTCCGGCGGATTCTTGAACGCCTCCATCGAAGAGGTCAAAGAACGCGCCAGCCAGTCCATCGAAGAAGGCATTGGCGGCATCAAGATCAAAGTTGGTCTGCCAGATAGCGCCGAAGATCTCCGTCGCGTTTCAGCAGTTCGCGAGCACATCGGCAACGACTTCCCACTCATGGTGGATGCCAACCAGCAGTGGGATCGCGCCACCGCACTACGTATGGGTCGCAAGTTGGAACAGTTCGATCTGGTCTGGATCGAAGAACCACTAGATGCCTACGATGCAGAAGGCCACGCGGCTTTGGCCGCTGCGCTGGACACCCCAATCGCCACCGGTGAAATGCTTGCTTCCGTTGCTGAACACGAACGTCTGATTGCAGCTCGCGCTTGCGACATCATTCAGCCAGATGCGCCTCGCGTAGGTGGCATCACCCAGTTCCTGCGCTTGGCAACCCTAGCTGACCAGGCAGGTCTGGATCTGGCACCTCACTTCGCTATGGAAATCCATCTTCACCTCGCTGCAACCTACCCACGCGAACCATGGGTCGAGCACTTCGACTGGTTGGATCCATTGTTCAACGAACGCCTTGAGACCAAAGACGGTCGCATGATCGTTCCAGACCGTCCAGGTCTGGGCTTCACTTTCAGTGATCAGGCCCGTGCGTGGACCACGGACACCGTGGAATTCGGACGCCCATAACGACTATTGATTAGAGCGCCGGTACCCGTTTGTGGCGGGTACCGGCGCTTATGCTATAAGGATGCAGAGCATGAAACCCAACCTGGCTTCTTCATTGGTAGAAGACCTGCGAGAACGCATCAGTTCCGGTGACATTGCCGCTGGCGAAAAACTTCCCAGCGAGAATACTCTGATTGCTTCCCACGGTGTCTCACGAACTGTTGTTCGCGAAGCGATTACTCGCCTGCAGGCCGAGGGACTGATCTACACCCGCAGGGGTGCCGGCAGCTTTGCCTTAACTCCTCCCCCAGAGACTCCCACCGAGTCGCAGTCATTGATCCCACGCACTTTGGAGGAGCGTCGTCGCCTCATCGAATTCCGTTTGGGCTTCGAGACTGAGGCGGCTGCCAACGCGGCCCTGAAATCGTCTGAGCAAGATTTGGCCTCTATGGACGCTGCACTTCAAGGTTTTGAAGCGTCCTTGGGAAATGCTTCGGTAAGTATGCGCTGTGACTACGAGTTTCACCTGGCCGTAGCGCGCGCGACTGGCAACTCGTACTTCATTCAGGCCGTTCAGAATTTCGGCCCCGCGATGATCGCCATGCCTCGTCGCCGCCTGGACTCCAGTGAGTCAATTGACAGCACGCGCCTTGATTCAGTGGCTGCAGAACACCGGGCAATTCATCAGGCCATCGCATCGGCCAACCCGCAATTAGCCTCGGCAGCCATGCGGATTCACTTGAGCAATTCGATGGCTCGGCTACAAGCTGAGGCCTAGTCGTCTCCTTATTAAATGCACTGTGCCCGTACGGAATGATCCGTACGGGCACAGTGTATTTTTGTGCACTAGGAGATGAACGTGCTCAACAATAAGACTCCAAGCAATCCTAGAACCGCCAGCGTGGTGGTATAGGTAGTGCGCACTGCTATTGCTTGACCAACGTTGAGGTTGAAGTACTCTTTGAACATCCAGAAGCCTGGGTCATTGACGTGGCTAAAGGCGATGGAACCACAGGCGGTAGCCAAGACCATCAACTCAGGCGAAGCTCCAGTGGCTGCAACCAGAGGGGCGGCAATACCGGCCGCGGTAGATACGGCTACCGTCGCAGAACCCAAAGCGATGCGCAGAATCACGGCGATCAGCCATGCCAGGACCAACGGGCTAAGATCCCATCCCGAAGTAGTTTCTGCGATGTAATCAGCGATCCCAGCCGAGACCAAAACTTCCTTGAACGCGCCACCTGCCCCAATAACCAGCAAGATCATTGCCATAGCTCGGGCCGCCTCACTCATGGATTTGGCGACCTGATTCATGCTTCGATTGCTCATTGGACCGAACGCGATAATTGCCACGATCAGGGCGATAAGAAGTGCTATCTCCGCTGAACCAAGTAGTTCCAGAATATGGTCAGCAGTGTCACTGAGTGTCATCGTCATACGTGCGACTTCTGAACCGGCGATCAGCAAGATCGGCAGTAGAGCCACGATGAAGGACATTGCCGTTGACGGAAGCTCTTCGTCTTTGAATTCCTTTTCGGCCAAAAGCCCAGAAGGCATTTGTGGGTTCATCTTGCGAACAAAGGACAGTCGTGGCCAGGTCATTGCGATGGCAATGCCAACCGGAACGGCGATCAACAGGCCGTAGGCCAGTGTCAGACCAACCGATGCGTTGTAGAGCCCTGCTACGGCTGTTGGGCCAGGATGCGGAGGCAGGAAGGAATGCATCGTGGATAGCGAGATGGACATCGGCAGACCGACCCACAGCAGGTTTACCTTGGTGGCTCGCACCAGAGTAAAAGCGACGGGAACCAAAATAACAAAAGCAACCTCGTAGAACATGGTGACACCGATGAGCATGGCCGAGATGACCATAGCCCACTGAACGCCTCGTTCACCGAATACTGCAAGAATTTTCTTAGCGATGCGCTGTGCCGCGCCGGCATCACCCATAACGCGCCCAATCATCGCTCCTAAACCGATGACAATGGCGGTTCCACCTAGCTGTCCGCCCAACCCGTCAGCAATGATCTCCGGGATGTCCGCAATCCCCGCCGCCTCACCATCTATGGTCAGCGAGTCGGTTGCCACCGCCCAAAAAGCGACAAGTGTGGCAACAAGAATTAGCGAAATAAAGCCGTTGAGCTTGAACCTCATCATGAGGATCAGAAGCACGACGACAGCCAGCGCAACGATGAGCAATGGCATAGTGGCTCCAATCTGGAGTGCGGTCAGGGGAAAGAATAAGTGGGCATCAATCGGGGGGCGTCAACAGCTCTTCTCAAGTGAACTGGCGCATACTCCCTTGTGCCATCAATCACGTTAGTGACTTCACATCAGTCCGTCCAAGACTCGAACCGCATCTATTGATACCTAGGTAGCATCGGCAACCTGTGAGGTGAAGCTGATGCCGCCGCAAAACCCCTAAAACAAGCCAGATCCGCGCTTCCGCACGCTACTCATCCGCGCTTCGAAAACCGAAAAATTCCACTCTCCTTGTGACGAGCATCACGGAAATTTAATCCTGTTTTTACGTTGTTCGCTAGCTATTTCTGGGCAGCAAAAAGCAGGCCGTGAAATCTCTTTTCAAGAAGATTTCACGGCCTGCAGAAGACGCCATTCTTAGGTGTTCAGAACTCTCTATGGAGCTTTGACCGCCAAGACTGGGTGCTCGGCTTGCAGCAAGATGCGCTGAGCTTGTGAGCCCATGATGAATTTACCGACTTGTGATCGCTGGCGCAGCCCAATCACAATCAACGAGACCTCATGCTTATCGGCCAGTCCCAAGAACTCTTCGGTCAAGTCATCTCGATAGGTTGATTCGATGACTTGAGCACTCACTCCCGCCTTTACTGCCGTGTCAAGGACCCGAGCGAGATCCTCTTCTGAAGCTGTGTTCTTGTCTACGAGCGAGCCTTCACGAGAAGAATTGACGATGAGCAATTGCTCGTCACGCAGCTTAGCTTCCTGTATTGCCGCTGCGACTGCGGCCTCACCTACGTTCGATGGAACGTATCCGACGATGATGCTCATGCGTTTTCCTTTTCTTTTTCTGAGGCAATAGTGCTGGCCAGTGAGCCGGCCTTTCGCTTTTCAATACCGCTCTTGATCACTGGCCACACAGCAACAAATATGAACAGAACCAGCAGTGTTGCCGAAATCGGGCGAGTGAAGAATCCAGTCGGATCTCCTTCAAGAACGAGCAACGACCTACGTAGGTTCGATTCCAGCAGGCTTCCCAGCACGAAGGCTAGAACCAACGGGCCCGGTTCAAATCCAAACTTTTTCATGAGGTAACCGATGGCGCCGAACAGTACAACCAGCAGTACATCAAACATTGAGTTTCGGATGGTGTAGGCACCGAGCATGGTGATCAGGGCCGTAATTGGAGCCAGGATTGCTGCACGAACTCGAAGGATTTTCACGAACACACCGATCAACGGAATGGACATGATCAGCAGGAGAATGTTGCCGATATACATGGAGTTCACCACGCCCCAGAACAGCTGAGGATTGTCGTTGATCAGCTGCGGGCCCGGGGTGATCCCTTGAATCAGCAGTGCTCCAAAAATGATGGCCATCGTCGCGTTGGCTGGGATACCCAGGGTCAATAGCGGAATGAACGAACTTGTCGCGGCGGCATTGTTTGCCGATTCAGGCCCAGCCACGCCTTCAATAGCGCCCTTACCGAAACGAGAAGGATCCTTTGCCGTCTTTTTCTCCATGGCATATGACGCCAAGGACGCAATGGTCGCACCGCCACCGGGCAAAATGCCCAGGAAGAAGCCCAGTACCGATCCACGTCCGATGGCTCCGGAAGCTTCCTTGATGTCTTTGCGCTGAGGCCAGACTTTCGAGACCTTCACCGGGGCGTTAGCTGCACGATGACGCTCCTCCAAGTTGTAGAGGATTTCTCCAAGGCCGAACAGTCCCATCGCGATGGGGACAAAATCAATTCCGTCAGCCAGCGAGAGATTGCCGAAAGTAAAACGCTCAGCACCGGTGAACCCGTCGCGGCCAATGGTGGCCAGGAACAGGCCAACGGCCGCGGCAATGATGGCTTTGATTTTTGTGCCACCTGAAATCGTGGCAACCAGTAGGATGCCGAGCATCGCTAATGCGGTGTATTCAGGAGGTCCAAAATCCAGCGCAAAGCTGGCCACCAAGGGAGCTAGGAAGGTCAACCCGATAATCGAGATTGTTGCTCCGAAGAATGAGCCAATCGCTGCAATACCCAGAGCAGCTCCGGCTCTTCCTTGCTTCGCCATGACGTAGCCGTCAAAGACGGTCACGACCGAGCTAGCTTCGCCCGGAAGCCGCAAGAGCACCGAGGTAATAGTTCCGCCATACTGCGCGCCATAGAAAATACCTGCGAGCATGATGATGGCTGTCACTGGCTCAACGCCATAGGTCATGGGTAGCAAGATGGCGATAGTAGCTGCTGGCCCAAGTCCTGGGAGCACACCAATGAGCATCCCGACGACAACGCCCAGCAGACAGTACAAGAGGTTTGTGGGGTCCAAGACGACGTTAAATCCGTCTAAGACCGGTCCGAAAAATTCCATGCGGTTCAGCCTTTACGTGCTTAGAAGAGTCGAGGGATCGTTGTGCCCAAGGCTGCAATGAAGATTGCGTAGAATGCCGCGACAATCAGAATTGAATAGATTGTCGCTGACCTCCAACGCTCCCCACCTAGCCAACGCATCCAAACGAAGCACAGCAGCAATGATGGGATTTCGAATCCGATAATTGGCATCAAAACGACCATCAGGATCAGCGTTGCAAACCCAATGGCTGCGTACCAGCTCAGGGCGCTGAATTTTTCGCCGTCTCTGCCACCGGCGCGGCCAACTATGATCTGAGCGACTGCCATGACGGCGGCAATCAACGAGATAACAAAAGGCCACATTCCAGCCGCTGGGGCCGAGGGAGTTCCCAGCCCCAGACCGACTGAGAGTGCCATGCCCGCAATGCTCAATCCCAGGACAACCAAGGACGATAACAGGTTGGCTATCGGGCCTGCTGGTTCGGCTGCCTCGGCTTCCCACTGTGCGGCAAGTTCTTCCGGCGTTAGCGCTTCTGCTTCTTGCGGTTCTGGCGTCAGTTCAGAGGTCAAAGATTTCTCTGTTGAATCATGCCGCGCGTGTTTCGCATCCATAAGTTTCATCCTGGGATTCTCTCTTTCGAGTCGGTTATCGAGCTTTGCTAGCTAGTTGCCAGCCAGAGAGATCCCATGCTCTTCGGTGAGCTTCTTGTAGGTCGAAGCTAACTCGGTCCATTCGGAAACTACTTCTTCACCACTGATTTCGTGAGTGGTCAGCAGGTTCTTTTCATTGAAGCTCTTGTAGCTATCGGCCTTAGTTGCTTCCTTGATGGATTCAACCAGCTTGTCCTTTGCCTCATCACTCAAGCCCTTAGGCGCGGCGATGGCACGATACTGCGATACCGGAACTTCGTAACCGGCTTCGATAGCGGTAGGAACCTCAGGCAAGAACTCATTGCGTTCCTTGGAGAAGACAACGATCGGAACCACTGCGCCGGCGTCGATCTGCGGCTTTGCTTCACCAAGCTGAATAGTGGAGACCTGAACTTGGTCACCCATGACTGCGGTCAGTGCTGGTGATCCGGAATCGAAGGGAACGGTGGTGCCGTCAATGTCAGCCTGAGCGAGCAATAGTTCCTGCGCTAGCTGCGAACCGGTTCCCACGCCGGTGGTGCCAAAGGACAGCTTCTTGTCGCTCTTCTTGATGTCTTCCACAGTCTTGAGCCCGGAAGACTTGCTGGCAACCATGACGTAGTCGTCCTGGGACAGCCCCATCAGCACGTCAAGGTCATCAAGCGAAACAGTCTCTTCTTCAGAAACTGCCAGCGGAGTGATGGTGATCAGCGAGGCGTTGAGCAAGACCAGGTTTTGACCGTCAGCCTTCATGGCTGCAACTTCTTTGGTTGCCAATGCGCCGTTGGCACCAGGCTTATTCACTACTGGCATCGAAACCCCCAAAGAGTCAGCCATCCCTTCAGCAGCCGCACGAGCAATCAAATCCGTCGAACCACCTGGTGCCTGCCCCACAGTCATGGTCACCGGGCCAGAAGGGAACTTGCCTGATTCGGCACTGCCTCCTCCAACATTTCCGCCACAAGCGGTCAGCGCCAGTGCCGTACCAGCGGCGGTGAGTGCGAATAGTGCGCGGCGGGTCATACGATTTTTCATGTTTTTCTCCTGCGGGCTCGAGTGTGCAAGACCAGATCACTACCCCTTGCGTGAGGTAAGTCACCTTGTTGGTCTCGGGTATAGCGTAGAAACTGGAAGTGATGCATGTCCAAGGTTGAATGTGCATGGAATGATTCCCGAAAGGTATTGAATGTTTACTCTGGATCAGGCCAGAAGTTTTGTTGCGGTGGCGGAGGAGCTACATTTCGGCCGCGCGGCCGAGAGATTGAACATGACCCAGCCACCGCTGAGCCGGCAAATTCAGAAGCTAGAACGAACAGTAGGCGTGGAACTACTCGAGCGCGATAATCGCCGAGTATCACTGACCGCAGCCGGTCAAGCCTTCTTGCAGGACGCTAGACGATTAGTCATTGCGGCCGACCGCGCGCCAGATAACGCGCGCCGAATCGCCGCCGGTCAGCTAGGCGAACTTCGTATTGGATTTACCGCAGCCTCCGGATTCAGCCTCCTGGGACCCATGCTTGGCGAAATCTCTGAGCAGATGCCAAAGGTCCATGTGGAACTCGCCGAGATGGTAACCAGCGAACAAGTCGATGCACTTCTGGACGGAGATTTAGATCTCGGTTTAGCGCGCCCACCATTTGACGAAGCACTATTCGAGTCGGCCCTCCTATTCTCGGAAGGGTTAGTTGCCGCGGTGCCCACGAGTCATCCTCTGGCCCAGCTCAAACGGGATGTCACTTTCGAGGACCTTCGTGATGAACCATTGATCATGCATTCACCAACTAAGGCTCGCTACTTCTATGACCTCGTGGTTCGCCTTATCGATATTGAACACAAGAACGTAAGGCATACGGTAAGTCAGATCCTGACCATGATTGCTTTGGTCTCGGCGGGTCGCGGAATTGCCTTTGTCCCTGAAAGCGCCAAGCTGCTCGGAGTTTCGGGAGTGAGTTATCTTCGCCTGCCAGAGCTCAAAGAAGACCCGGTGCAGCTTCACGCTATTTGGAGCCGCACCTCAAAAAATCCGGCTCTTGAACGTTTGGTCGCTATCGTCCGAGGTAGCATCCACGGCAATGATGCCGACTAGGTATCAAACAATACAAATATGGGCTTGGACAGGCATCACTGACTGTTCCTAGGGTGAGAGTAATTGCAATTCACATCTCACTTGCTTCCTAGAGTCTGCGGACATTGGGAAACGAAACAAAGGAATCCCTCTCATGGCTCAGTACACTCCCACCGAACTGGCGAACAAACTCAAAGACGGTCTTCTCTCGTTCCCAGTCACCGCCTTCGACGCAAATCTCGAAATTGATGAAGCTGCCTACCGCAAGCACTTGTCATGGCAGGCAAGCTTCAACGTCGCAGGATTGTTTGCCGCGGGCGGCACCGGTGAAGGTTTCACCCTGACCCCGCAAGAAGCCTCCAAGGTAGTACGAATGGCCGTCGAAGAAGCGGGCACCAACGTACCAGTATTGGCTTCTGCCGGTGGCTCCACCAAACAGGCAATCCAGAATGCGCAAGATGCAGAAGCAGCCGGCGCTGAAGGACTTCTGCTACTACCTCCATACCTGACCGAATGTGATCAGGAAGGCCTGTACCAGCACGTTTCCAAGGTCTGCGAAGCCACCAAGACTGGCGTGATCGTTTACAACCGTGCCAACGCTGTCTACACTGCAGACACCGTTGCTCGCTTGGCCGATAACCATGAAAACTTCATCGGTTTCAAGGATGCCCTGGGCGACATTGAACAAATCACCAAGGTGTACGCCAAGAACGGTGACCGTCTGTTCTACCTTGGTGGTCTACCAACCGCTGAGACTTTTGCACTGCCACTGCTGCAGCTAGGCATGAGCACTTACTCTTCAGCCATGTACAACTTCGTGCCAGAATTCGCATTGGACTTCTACAAGGACGTGCGCGCCCAGGATCGCGTGGCGATCAACGAAAAGCTCAACCGCTTTGTCCTTCCATACTTGGAAATTCGCGACCGCGTCAAGGGCTACGGCGTATCCATCGTCAAGGGTGGCCTGAAGGCTATCGGCCGTGATTCCGGCTCCGTGCGTCCACCACTGCAGGATCTGACCGAGGCTGATATGGCTGATCTTTCGGCATTGATCCAGAAGGCAGGCGTTGTTCCTGCTGACGCCGCACTCTAAGAACTGAACTGCCAACATACGAATCGTTAGGAGCACCATGACTACCAAGACCGAGCAACTCACCGGGCAGTCGATTCTCGCAGGTGTACCAACCGCTGGCACCGGACGCACTGTCAACGGCTATAACCCAGCCACCAACCAGCCGCTGGAACCGGGCTACAGTCTGATCGATACCGATCAACTGAAAGTTGCCACCGCGGCTGCGGCCGAAGCTTTTGGTTCTTTCCGCGCCCTTGATCCAGAGAAGCATGCGACCTTCCTTGAAGCTATTGCCGATAACATCGAGGCTGTCGGTGAGGAACTGGTCGAACGGGCGATGGCCGAAACCGGTCTTCCAGCTGCACGCCTAAACGGCGAGCGCGGACGTACCACCGGACAGTTGCGACTCTTCGCAAAGGTTGTTCGTCAGGGCGATTTCCGCGGTGTGCGCATTGATCCGGCCTTGCCGGATCGCACCCCACTTCCGCGTGTAGACATCCGCCAACGCAAGATTCCGTTGGGACCAGTGGCGGTCTTTGGCGCTTCAAACTTCCCGCTGGCGTTCTCCACCGCAGGTGGCGATACGGCATCGGCGCTGGCCGCCGGTTGCCCTGTGGTGTTCAAAGCTCACAATGCGCATCCAGGTACCAGCGAAATCGTTGGCCGTGCCATCACCAAGGCGGTGACCGACTCAGGACTACACCCAGGTGTCTTCTCGTTGGTTTACGGTCCTGGTGCTTCGATCGGTCAGGCACTGGTCGCTGACCCCGTGATTAAGGCGGTCGGTTTCACCGGTTCGCGTTCGGGCGGTACCGCTTTGATGAATACCGCGGCCGCACGGCCAGAACCCATTCCGGTATATGCCGAAATGAGCGCCATCAACCCGGTGATCTTCTTCGAAGGTGCCTTGGCAGAAGATCCAGAAGCCCACGCCAAGGCGTACCTCGGATCCGTCACCGGTTCCTCCGGACAGCTGTGTACCGCTCCTGGTCTGGTCTTCGTTCCGGCCGGCGAGGCTGGAGACGCGTTCGTCAAGGCCATCGCTCCTGCCACGGCTTCCACCACCGGTCAGACCATGCTCACCGAAGGAATCTTCAATTCTTGGAGCGAAAGCGTTGCCGCCCTCGAAGCACAAGATGGCGTGGAGCTTTTGGGTCGTGGTTCCGAGGGAACAAGCGAAAACGCTCCTGCCCCAGCGATCTTTGCTTCCGGTGTTGATCAGCTATTGACCAACCCAGTGTTACAGGAAGAAATCTTTGGAGCCGCATCTCTGGTGATCCGCTACAACAGTTCAGAAGAACTGGTAGGCGCCCTGACAAAGCTGGAAGGACAGCTAACCGCGACCTTGCAACTCAACGAGTCGGATCATGCTCTGGCAGCCCAAGCGCTTCCAGTGCTTGAGACCAAAGCGGGTCGAATCCTGATCAACGGTTGGCCTACAGGTGTTGAAGTGGGCCACGCGATGGTGCACGGTGGACCGTTCCCAGCGACTTCAGCTCCGCATACCACCTCAGTTGGAACCTTGGCCATCGAACGCTTCCTGCGTCCAGTGGCTTACCAGAACTTCCCTGACGCATTGTTGCCAGAACCATTGGCCACCGCTAATCCATGGAATCTGACTCGTCGCGTGGATGGCACGCTGAAGCTTGCAGGAGAATAATTAATGAGTACACATCCGACTGTTGCATCGGTCGAGGTCATCCCGGTGGCCGGTCACGATTCTATGCTGCTGAATCTCTCCGGAGCTCACAGCCCATTCTTCACCCGAAATATCGTGATCATCACCGATTCAGAGGGGCGCACCGGTTTGGGTGAAGTTCCTGGCGGTGAAGCAATCCGTTCAACCATCCAAGAAGCCGGAACGCTCATCAACGGTGCACCCGTAGCCAAATACCGTTCCTTGCTGCGCCAGATTTCCACCCAGTTCGCGGACCGCGACAAGGGTGGACGCGGCGCGCAGACGTTTGATTTGCGCACCACGGTGCACGCAGTGACTGCTGTTGAGTCTGCGCTTTTGGATCTTCATGGACAGCATCTTGGCGTCCCTGTGGCAGAGCTTCTTGGCGATGGACAGCAGCGTGACGCTGTTCCGATGCTCGGCTACCTCTTCTATGTGGGGAATCCAGACGCCACTGATCTTCCGTATCTTCGTGAACCAGACGGTGCCGATGAATGGGAACGGGTTCGTCGCGAAGAAGCTATGACGCCAGAAGCTGTGGTCCGGTTGGCCGAGGCTGCACAGAAGCGTTACGGCTTCAAAGACTTCAAGCTTAAGGGCGGGGTCCAAGCTGGTGACGCAGAAGTAGACGCGGTCATCGCGCTCAAGGAACGCTTCCCCGAAGCACGTATAACGCTGGACCCTAATGGCGGTTGGCTGTTAGAAGATGCCATCCGTCTTGGTAAGCGCATGCGTGGTGTTGTGGCCTATGCCGAGGACCCATGTGGCCCGGAAGGTCGGTTCTCCGGTCGCGAGGTCATGAGCGAGTTCCGTCGGGCCACCGGCCTGCAGACTGCCACCAATATGATTGCCACCGACTGGCGCGAAATGTCTCACGCAGTGCGCACCAATGCCGTTGATATTCCGCTGGCAGATCCGCACTTCTGGACTATGTCTGGATCTGTACGTGTCGCTCAGCTGTGCAATGAATTCGGGCTGACTTGGGGATCTCACTCGAACAACCACTTCGATATTTCTCTTGCCATGTTCACCCAGGTCGGTGCCGCCGCGCCCGGAGAAATCACGGCGTTGGATACTCACTGGATCTGGCAGGACGGTCAGGGTCTTACCGAAGATCCGTTGCTCATTCGTGATGGCCAGATTCAGGTTCCACAGAAATCTGGTCTAGGCGTAAGTCTGAACCGAGAGCGTGTAGATGAGGCCCACGAGCTTTACCTGGAACACGATCTGGGTTCTCGCGATGATGCAGTGTCAATGCAATTCCTTATTCCAGGCTGGAGCTTTGATTCTAAGAGCCCCGCATTGGTTCGCTAGGTTTTGATTCAAAGTAAATGAAATTCACGGTACGGCGGAGACAAGAACCCTTGTCTCCGCCGTTTCCGCGGTGGTGCCCAGAATTCGTGGGTGAAACACAGAGCCGGCAATGGGAGCGTATATGCAAGGCGTCATGCAAGGATTCGCAGTAGTCCTGATACTGATCGGGGTTGGTCTCGCTACTGCCAAATTCCTTCCAGCCAAAAGACAAGCGATCTCTACCGGGCTCACCCCACTGATTTTTTACATCACCAATCCGGCGTTGATGTTTATCTTGCTGGCTGACGCAGACCTCGGGTTAGTGCTAGGTGTATTTACCCCTATTGCGCTGTTGACTGCGGCCCTGACCGGAGCGCTGTTTGCTGTGGTCTCGCGAGTATTGTTCAAGACTCCTGCGCACAATCTTCCAGCGGCAGCCATGTCCACCAGTTACGTCAATGCTGGCAATATCGGTATCCCTCTAGCCCTGTACGCGGTAGGAAGTACAACCCCTGCGGTTTCAGTTCTCATAGCTCAACTTCTGGTCATTGCCCCGGCCTATTTATGTATGTTCGCACTGACCTCCCGCAAGCTCAGTCCCGATTCTCAAGAACTCCCGCTAGGCACAACGATCATCAAATCCGTAGCCAATCCGGTCACGGTGGCCACCGCAATTGGAGCCGGTTTCTCCTTCTTCAATCTCAGACTTCCAGAGGTCATACATGCTCCCTTAGACATGCTGGGAAATGCTTCAATCCCGCTGTTGTTAATGGCTTTTGGAATGTCACTGTATGGGCAAAAACCACTCTCCGAGAATGAAGGGCGCCCAGAGGTTCTCCTGGCTAGCGCCTTCAAAGTAGTGGTCATGCCGTTGATTGCTTGGCTCTTAGGAGACTTGATCTTCGGGCTTAAGTCAGTTGAGCTCATGGGCGTTGTGGTCATGGCAGCTTTGCCCACGGCACAGAATGTTCTGCTTTTCAGTCAACAATTCTCACTGAAGCCAACAATTCCTCGTGAAGTCATTTTGGCCAGTACATTCTTATCTATCCCGGTAGCATTACTAGCAACATTCCTCTTGAGCTAGGAGTTCGAACCAATTACATGTTTGGTGTCTTTGAAGGCTTTTTCGGAATCTGGGCCATTATCGCTATTGGCTATTGGGCGGGTAAGAAGAACGTCTTCGGCTCCGAAGGCCGAATGATCCTGAACAGGCTCACCTTTTTCATTGCTTCCCCCGCACTACTTTTTACTACCATCGCCGGAGCCAACCCGGAAGAAGCGTTGGGGTCACAACTCTTCATCGCTGGGATCTCTGCCCTCGTAATTTTCGTCTTGTTCCGTGTACTGGCGAAACTGTTCTTCAAACGCTCTGCGGCGGAACGGACCATCGGAGCCATGGCTGCTTCCACGGTCAACGCCGGCAACCTAGGATTGCCGATTGCGCTCTACGCGTTGGGTGACATTTCTTTGGCGGCACCCGTAGCTCTGTTCCAGATGGCCATTATGACTCCGGTGTCGCTGTCTTTGATGGAGAAGGCCACCAGCAACCGAGAAGCCGGTGTGAGAAGTATTTTTATTCGTACGCTGTCTAATCCGATGATCGTCGCCTCAGCAGCCGGGTTGGCATGCTCCATTTTTCATTGGATGCCGCCACAGCTGCTACTAACGCCAGTTGAACTGCTTGCTGGCGCCTCAATCCCGGCCATGCTTTTAGGTTTCGGAATCTCTCTGGTCGGTTCAAGGCCCCTGCAAAAGTCTGCCGGGCGTCGGGCCGAAGTATGGACAGCTGCAACTCTCAAACTTGTTGCTCACCCGTTATTGGCCTGGGCGTTAGCAGCATGGGTATTCAGACTCGATTCAACTGGTCAATACATCGCCATCATCATGGCTGCGCTGCCCACTGCACAGAATATCTTCGTAAATGCGGATCGCTACAACGCAGGAATTACTGTTGCCAAAGATACCGTTCTTGTCACCACCATTTTGGGTATTCCTGTCATGCTCGCATTTGCAGGTTTGCTAAATCACTAGCCTCTCCACGGTCTCTCGCCAGCTCTTCAATGCTCTATGGCTTGGCACTTGAGTGCTCGAGACTAGGGATCTGATTGCCTTCGACGTTTTCCAGAGTCTCGATGAAGACATCCCGCAATCGTTGCGCCGCTGGATTTACCGAGCCTTCTTCCCAAGCGATGAAGATGTCTGAATGATTCAAATCCTGCAATCCGTCTGGACCTGTCAGCTCTTCGAAGACCACTCCTGGCGGGGCAAAATCCATCGCGCTAGCTGGTACCAGAGACACTCCAAGACCGGCGGCAACCAACGCCATGAGAGCAGGAATCTGGCTGGCTATTTGGGTAATCGTAGGTTTGGTTCCGACAGAATCAAAGAGGCGAAGTACCAAGTCATAGAAGTATCGAGCTTCGTTGGTCGAGTACATCATCAATGGAAGACCTACCAATTCCTTGATGAGAACCCCCTTGCCCGTCACGAGATAATGCTCGGCTGGAAGGGCCACAACTAAACGGTCCTTTTTCACCAGACACGATTGCACTCCAGGCCGTGTGACTACCGGGCGCAGAAGGCCCACGTCAATATTTCCGGTGCTCAGAGCATCAAGTTGATCAATGGATACCGCCTCACGCAGAACCAGTGTGACCTCTGGAAGATGACGTGCCGCTGTAGACAAAAGTGCGGGCAAGACCGACTGACCTGCCACGGAGGTATAGCCAACAACCACAGTTCCCGAGTCCCCTGTTGACACTCGCGAAACCTCCACACTGGTGCGTCTGCTCAATTCAAGAAGGCGACGCGCGTTGGGCAAGAGAACTTCTCCAGCCGCTGTGAGTTGCACGCTTCGTGAGGTCCTTACGAAGAGTTTTGCCGACAGTTCTCGTTCCAACAACTGAATTTGGCGACTGAGCGGAGGCTGAGTCATATTCAACCGTTCGGCTGCAGCACCGAAGTGAAGTTCTTCGGCGACCGCGACAAACGACTCCAGCTGAATGAGCGAAAACATCAATACTCTCCTTGAACCGTTGATTGCAAAAGTTAGCTTGGACAGGTATCAATCTGTGCTTCTACAGTGATTCTAGACCTACACGACCAAGGGAGTTATCCATGTCAGATGCAATGACGCAGTATGTCACGCCTCAGGAACAGCAGATCGTTTCAGCCAATCATGCAGTGACAAAAATTGACGTTACTCCTGTCGCTTTCGCTGACCCTCCGCTACTGAATTCGGTGGGTGTGCATGAACCATTTGCCCTGCGCGCCATCGTCGTGGTGCACACCGCCAGCGGTTACTACGGGCTAGGTGAAACCTACGGCGATGAGGCCCATGTGGCTCGCCTGCGTCGGGCAGCTGAGGAACTCATTGGTGTCGACCCGTTCAATCTGAATCTTGTCTCCCGCCTTGTCTCACGCTCTTTGCTAGAAGACGATGGTCAAGGCGGACATGGAACCGGAGGCATGGTCACGACAACTTCATTAGACGATCGTGTTCTCTCAGCCTTCAACGTTGCTTGCCTGGACATTCAAGGCAAGATCCTTGGTCTCCCCGTGAGCACACTACTCGGCGGAGCCGTACGAGCACAGGTTGATTTCAGCGGCTACCTTTTTTACAAGTGGGCCTCACACCCAGGCCATGGTGAGGATAAGTGGGGCGTCGCGTTAGACCCGTCGGGAATCGTCGAGCAGGCTCGAAAGATGGTCGATGAGTACGGGTTCAAGGCGCTGAAGCTCAAGGGCGGGGTTTTCCCCCCTGAGCAAGAGGCAGCCGCGATTGAAGCCCTGCATCAGGAATTCCCCGACATCCCCCTGCGTCTCGACCCCAATGGTGTGTGGAGCATTCCGACAGCCATCCAGATCGGACACCGTCTAGAATCGTCCCTAGAATACCTAGAAGATCCGTGTTTGAGCATCGCAGATAACGCGGCAGTTCGCTCGGAAATCTCGTTACCTCTCGCTACGAACATGTGCGTTGTCTCCTTTGATGATCTACCGCCTGCGTTGGATGCCAAGGCCGTTGACATTGTTCTTTCGGATCATCACTTTTGGGGAGGGCTCTCCCGCTCAAGCCTCCTAGCAGGCATCGCTAAAACATTTGGCCTCAGCCTCTCGATGCATTCCAATTCGCATCTTGGAATAAGCTTTGCCGCCATGATTCATTTGGCGTCAGCAACAGAGAATATCGATTACGCTTGCGACACTCATTGGCCATGGAAGCTCGTGGAAGACGACGTCATTGTTCCCGGAGTGCTAGAAATTCGAGACGGCAGCGTCAAGGTACCTACTGCTCCCGGCCTCGGTGTGGAGCTAGATACCCAGGCCCTAGAACGCATGCACCAACAATATTTGGATTGTGGGCTTCAGCAGAGAAACGATACCGGCTACATGCAATCCATTGATCCAACTTTCGAGCTGAAGACTCCACGATGGTAACCGGGCTGAAGGTAGTAGTCACTGATCCAATCATGAGTCGATTCGAGCGCCTGTTCCCTCGGTTGCTCCCCGAATATGACTGGCACTTTGTTGCTGGATTCTCCCCCTTGGAGCAATCCGCTCACATCGCCAACGCGGAAGTGCTCGTTTGTGCCAGGCTTTCAGCACAAGATGCACAGCGATGCCAAGCACGGCTAGTGCACGTTACCGGCTCTGGGACTGATCGTGTAGCGTTGGCAAGCTTGCCTTCGACTACTACTGTCGCCACAACCTCGCACCACGAACAATCCATCGCTGAGCATATTCTGATGGTGATCATGGCGCACGAAAGAAGGCTATTTCAAGTCAGCGAGGAACTGAAGGCCGGTTCTTGGAGGAGCGTGGCTACCGATGCGAGCGTTCCAATGTTTCGTACGTTTAAGGATCTGACCATAGGTTTTGTCGGGTTGGGAGGCATTGGGGCTCGTGCCCTAGATGCGGTCTCCGCTTTGGGCGCCAAGTCAGTGGCTGTGCGTCGCAGTGTCCCCCGCCACCCGATGAGTAACGAAAACTTGCTGTGGACCAAGCCTATGGATCATCTGCCAGAGCTTCTTGAGTGTAGCGATGTTGTTATTCTCTGTTTGCCGCTGACCGCCGAAACGACAGGTCTCATTTCCTCGACTGAGTTCAAGCGCATGCGATCAGATGCATTACTTGTCAATGTGTCGCGCGGCCCCATTATTGATTCTCAGTCGCTCCTTGATGCTTTGGACCAATCGTTGATTGCCGGAGCAGCCTTGGATGTCTGGTGGGATGCCCCCATGGGTTCGGTGGCTCCTGCGCTCACCCAAAGGCTCGCAGCTGACCCACGTGTCATTGCAACTCCCCATTATTCTGGGCATGCAAACGAAACTTTTGTGTCTCGGGTACAGGAAATCTGCTCGAATATCCGCGAGTTCACCGCGGTTTCCGCTTGAACTCTACAGTGGACAGGCTCGGCCCGGAAAGAACTAAATTCCACATCGCGCGAGGGACTCAATAGAATAGATCCCATGCAAGATGAAAAGCTGTTGCAATCGGTCGAGGATGAGTTCACCGCCATACTTTTGCATGCCCGAGACATGCTCATACGGCGTGCAAAATCCGTGCACCCTGACCTTCAAGCGCCTGGCTACCGACTGTTGTCGCTAGTTATCCGCGAAGATGCCCAACAGCAAGGTGCTTTGGCCGAAAAACTTCGTTTGGACAAGGCGACCATCTCCCGCCTGGTTCAGCAGCTGGAGGCTTTGTCCCTGGTAGTTCGCACCCAAGACCCAAGCGATGGCCGAGCTCAATTAGTCTCCGCTACTGATGAAGCACGACAAAAGTGGCGCGACAGCGGGAACACTCTTCGACAGGAACTGCGCAAGCAGTTGACCGAATGGGAAGAAACCGATCTGCAGAACTTTGGTAAGCTGCTGCACCGTCTAAACATCAGCTTCGAAGAACTTGTCTAAGGCTTCGCCTGCACTATTCCATCAGCGCTAAGAAGTCGTCGGCGCTGAGCGTTGCTTGCTGACCAGCTTCAGATTCGTCTCCCAAGACGTCATTGAATAACTGAGTCTTCTTCGCCTGAAGCGCGAGCACCTTGGATTCAATAGTGTCCTTGGCGACCAACCGATAAACATAGACCGGACGTTCCTGACCGATGCGATGCGCACGGTCAATGGCTTGAGCCTCAGCGGCAGGATTCCACCACGGGTCAAGCAGAATGCAGTAATCGGCGGCGGTGAGGTTGATACCAAAACCGCCTGACTTCAGCGAGATGAAGAAGACCGGGAATTCGCCGTTGCTGAATCCATCGATCATTTCTTTGCGTTTGGCTCCACTAGTGGACCCGTCAAGATACCCGTGATTGATATCTAGTGCCTGGGCAACATCACGAGCCTTGGTCAAGAAGCTGGTGAACTGACTGAAGACCAGAATCTTGTGCCCCTCGGCCACCGCATCAGACATGAGTTCCTTGAGCAGTTCAAGCTTGGCGCTGGGTCCATCTCCTTCACCAACTAGCGACGGATCCAATGCCAACTGACGTAGCAAGGTCAAGGACTGCAGAATCTTAAATCTGTTGGAATCAACGTCATCCACCAGTCCCAATACTTCTTGGCGAACTCGTTGGAAGCGGCGGTCATAGGCCTTGCGGTGGTTTGGTTCCAATTCAACTTCCAGTACCTGTTCGGTCTTGGCAGGAAGTTCTGGAACTACCTGTTCCTTGGTACGGCGAAGCACAAAGGGACGTAGTCGATTTTTCAACCGGTCTAGACGCTCTTTGTCTCCGTCCGAGATCTGCTTCTGGTATATATCTTTGAAGGCCTTCTGCCCGCCCAATAGTCCAGGTGCAGCCAAAGAAACAAGCGCCCACAATTCCATGAGGTTGTTTTCCATGGGAGTTCCGGTCACCACAAATTTGCAAGGAACCGGCAACTGGCGTGCTTGCTTATAGCCCTTGGATGTGTGGTTCTTAAGCTGTTGGGCCTCATCCATGATCATCACGGAGAATCCGGCCGCTTCAAATTCTTCATAGGAAAGTCGGAAGATCGTATAGCTAGTGACAATCAACTGCGCGTCACCGAGTTGCTCGGCGATGGACTGTCCAGCTTTTTTGGAAGTGGAGCTAATCCCCCGAGTACGAAGGTGCGGTGCAAACCGCTGAGCTTCATTGATCCAGTTGCCCACCACTGAGGTGGGGGCTAAAACCAGGAATTTCTGCTCCGGGTTTTCACTGCGAGCCTGCTCCAGGCAGGCCAATAACTGCACGGTTTTACCCAGGCCCATGTCATCCGCGAGTACGCCCCCGAGTGAATGAGTGCGCAAGAAGTTCAACCAGGCCAGACCCTGTTCCTGGTATGGACGCAGATTCGCTTTAAAGGTCTCCGGCAGTTCTACCGTCTTCAGTTCCTCACCACTGGTCAACTCGTTCATAGTGTGCAACCACTGGTTGTGTTGGGCTTCGATGATGCCCAAGTCCACCAGCTCTTGCCACCAGTCGATGCTCAGCTTGTGGATTCGAATCGTATCGCCGTCAACCGTTCCCAGCTCACCAGCCTCGTTGACCAGCTGACGTAGCTGTGCAAAGTCGTTTCCGCTGATAGGGATGACACTCAGGTCATCTAACACCAGGTAATCCTCGTGGTGGGTCAGGGCAGCGAGTAACTGTGGGAAAGGCACCTTGACATCATCAATGGTGACTTCAACGGATAGGTCGAACCAGTCTGAGGTACTCTCCCCCGCCTCGACAGCAACCTTCGCCGGCGCATCGTTGATTTGATATTGAGGAAGTCGGTTCTCTGCCTCAATCAGCACATCTGGGTGCTCTTCAAGCAGTGGCAAGGTGTAGACCAAGAAGTCGATGGACTGACTGAGGTTCAGGTCTTGATCTTCGTAAATCCCGTTGGAGTTCAGCTGACCCAGCGCAGCATCGTCGCCCAATTTGTCCTTGATAGATGCGATAATTTCTTTCTCTGTGGTTCGCTGACGCGGCGCCTTGGCCGGGTACTTCCACGAATACCGAAGGCTAACAACTTCTGGGCTGCTGGAGACAGCCAAACGCAGCACGGGACGAGCAGGTTTCGGAATTGAGTAGCTCACGTCAGCGCTTTTCAGCGGCGCAAGATGACGCATACGTTCTAGGTGCTTCTCTTCGAAGCGCGCAACATCGGAATCAGGAACAAACTGAACGCCTGAGGCCATGAACTGGATCAGCTCAGCTGATACGGGTTCAGCAAATTCGGCCAGACCCCAGCTTTTGGCTTTGGCCAACGGCTTGTTGGAGTACGCAACCATAGTGGGAGGGTTGCCGATAGGTAGCAGATACTCGTGTTCTGGTTCCGGCCCGGCGACAAAGCCCTCCATCGTCAGCCCCTCGTTGCCACGACGAATATCTACGTAGGCGTTTGCTTGTTTCGCACTGAACTCTACGGTCGCCTTATTAGCACTGTTGCCATTGATGATTTGTACCCCGGCATCTTGAAGCATCTTGAATGCGTCGATGAGATCTTTGCCGGACAGGGTCATCAGGGAAACCCAATCTTTAACGTCCCAAACGTATCCGTACCGCTGCTTTTCCGAGTGCTCGCGCAGTCGGTCCAGTTCCACCAGGGCTCGTCGCTGTTCTTTGGGGAATCGCGCGTCAAAGGCCACTGATTTCCAACTGACCCCGGTTTGAATCCAGGGGCTCTTGGTTCCCTGTCGCGCGGGACGTGCCTGCAAAGTCAGTACATCATCCGATCCATAACGTGGTTCGCTGACAATCTTGAGAATTAGGCCCAGTGGCTCTTCTACGACTTCCGGTTCATCATCAACGTACGGCAACAAACGATTAAGGTTGCGTTCCCACTGTGGAACGCTGTTGCGTTGCCAGTTTTGTGGACTCGGTGCTCCGTCTGAAATGTACAACGGGTCTTCATCATCGGACACCGCTTCAATCAGCATGGCAGCGACCTCAGCACAACGAGTATCTACCAGGTGCTTAGTGCAGGAACCTTCAAAGGAAATGCCCTGATCAGTAAATCGAAACTCGGCTTTGACGTCGGCACCGAGTACTTTGCCGCGCACGGTAGTGATATTTGGTTCAATCCACCTCCCTACTTGCGCAACTTTTCCTGCGTTGTAGAAGAAAGCACCTAGCTCCAACGTGTCTTCGCTGATGACAGCTTCCAATGAGTCGAGAGTCAGCTGGTATTCCATAATCGCCATTCACCCAATACGCCGTAGAGCCGGTTGCCATCCTCCATCTTATCGGCGGATACCGACAGTCTTGTAATGACGAAAAGTTAAGCTCACGCTTTACGTGGCCACGGAATTCAGGCTAAAAATGAACCACTGAATCATGAGTTCCGCTGATCACGGCCCTGGCCGAGCGGACGGCAACCCTTAGGCCATTGTGCGGGGTGCCCCAGGTGAGGATTCGACGCTTCTTGAAAGCCAAGATGCGTAAACGATGGCGCACCCTTGCGTCAGAAAGGGGATGATTCCTCATGCCTACCGCAACCGAAAAACTTTCCGCCGCAAAAGACCGCTCGCAGCGCCTAAAAGAAGCCGGTGCAGGTTGGGGCGAACGCATTTCTGCCGCTCCACAAAACGCTCAGCTAACTTTCACCGTTCAGGGCGAGGGTTTCGAGTCGGTGGCCTCTAATATCCGGGCCGGTAAGCACACCTTCACCGTCGATGAACCAGCTGCGCTTGGTGGCAGTGACATCGCGGCCAGCCCCGTCGAATACGCGCTGGCAGCCTTGGTTTCTTGCCAGGTAGTGGTCTACCGACTCTACGCAGAGAACTTGGGGATCCAGGTTGATGACGTTCAGATCACCGCCGATGGGCAGCTTGATGTCCGTGGCCTGTTCGGCATTGATGCCTCCATCCGTCCCGGTTTCTCCTCAGTAGATCTGAAGGTACAGATTGCTGGCCCCGAATCTGCCGAGCGCTACGAGGAACTACGCCAGGCTGTGGATGATCATTGCCCGGTGTTGGACCTGTTTGCCAACCCGGTGCCGGTGACTACTTCGGTGCATGTGGCCGAAGCGAACTAAGGTACCCAACAACCAAAAACGCACGGCACCAACCTCTGGGAGGGATCGGTGCCGTGCGTTGGTTTTGTGTTGGTGAACCCTTCAGGCTACTCGCTCAAGAATTCGAGCAGCACCTTGCCCGAGGTAGATGAATCCTTGGCGGTTTCAAACGCTTCTAAGCTCTTGGCTACTGGGAACTCATGGGTGACAGCCGCTGCGATATTCAGCGAACCATCGGCCAAAGCGGAGATCACCTGATCAATCTCGTCGTTGAATCTAAAGGACCCAACAAGTTCAAGCTCGCGGGTAATCGCAATTGAGATCAATGCTGGCTGTTCACCGGTAGGAAGCAGACCTACCATCACAACTCGGCCACCGCGGGTCGCCCCTCGAACTGCCGAGGCCAGACCACGATAGTTACCACTGGCTTCAATCACCACATCTGCATTCACTGCGCTGATGGCCTCTTGATCATCGGCACGTAGGGTAGATGTTGCACCGAGCTGCGTGGCAATTGCCAATGGCTTTTCGTGCATGTCCACTGCGATGATTTCAGCTGCGCCGGCGCGCTTGAGTACTGCAACTGCCAAGGCACCAATTGGACCTGCACCGATGACCAGCGCCTTCTTACCGGCGACGTCCCCCGCGCGGGAGACTGCATGCCACGCCACGGCAGCTGGTTCGGCCAGCGCTGCATCGCGCAGCGACAAGCCTTCAGGCAGTTCACGCAACATACGTGCTGGAAGGTTCACTTCACGAGCGAAAGCACCTTCGGTGTGAGGATAGCGGGCGGCCGAGCCCAAGTAGGTGCAGCCCGGAGAAAGATTCGGGCGATCTTCTGGATATGGTTCGCCGGTGCCATTAGGAGTTGCCGGGTGCACGGCAACTTTAGTACCGGCAGCCGGGCCCGTGCCGTCAGCCGCAGCCTGAATCACGGTACCCACAATCTCGTGGCCCAAAATCATCGGGGCTTTGAGGATGGACTCGCCGGCTGCGCCGTGGCTCCAGTAGTGAAGATCCGATCCGCAGATGCCACCGTAGGCGATCGCGATTCGTGCTTCATCAACATCCGGGGCCGAAAGCTCAATCTGTTCAATGCGCAGGTCACCAGCCGCATGGGCAACAACAGCGATGGTGTTGGTGGTCAAGGTATTAGACGACAACGCTCATGCCCCCGTCGATGAAAATGGTCTGACCGTTCACGTAGTTAGAACCATCCGAGGCCAACCAGACGGCCGGCCCAGCGAGGTCTGCCACGGTGCCCCAACGAGCAGCCGGAGTACGGCCCAAGATCCAGGAGTTGAACTTTTCGTCATCCACCAGGTTCTGAGTCATCTCTGTGTGAATGTACCCCGGCGCGATGCCATTGATCTGCAGACCCGAGGCAGCCCATTCGGCGGTCATCGCGCGGGTCAGGTTGCGCAGTCCACCCTTGGCTGCGGTGTACGCAGAGATGGTTGGGCGGGCCAGATCGGTCTGCACTGAGCAGATGTTGATGATTTTGCCTTCACCACGCTGCACCATGCCGCGAGCGACTTCTCGTCCGACAAGGAAAGCGCTGGTGAGGTTGGTATCGATCACGCGCTGCCAATCAGCCAGCTCCAAATCCAGCATCGGAACGCGGTGCTGGATTCCTGCGTTATTAACCAGGATGCGGATCGCGCCGATGTTCTTTTCGATGGCCGCAATATTTTCACGAACGGCTGCGTCATCGGTGACGTCGAAGCAGACGCTGTGAATGCGTTCGGCTCCATACGCGGTGGTGAATTCGCTGACGGTTTGTGCCAGACGTTCCTCGTCGCGGCCGTGCAGAATGATGCTGGCACCGGCGTCAGCTAGAGCGCGGGCAAGTTCGCGGCCAATACCGCGGGAAGACCCGGTGACTAGGGCCAAACGTCCAGATAGGTCAAAAAGTTGACTCATGAATTCCCTCGCAAAAAAGTGTCGATAATTCACCGACGGGAACCCATCACCAGCTATTGCAATGTGGTGTATCCAAAAAAGTGAGCCCCGTCGCTTCTCAAAACATATCAGACATAAGCTGTACGTGGGGCAATAAAGTCGTACTTATTTCTTCAATGAAACGTCAGCGGAGCACCACAATGCGATAGGCCGTACTCGTGTTCACGAACCGTCCTGGGACCCAATTGTGCAAGCCTTGCACAATTAGCACCCACCTTCACAGCGAGTCCACGAACTCATCTGCCCCTCAGATTTAGGGCTACCCTGCCGCGCATAACTAGTGTGTCTGCGAATAGAACCAGGTGATGTGTTCTTCAAGCAGCTGGGCCGCGCGCTCGCGTTGCCCCGTGGCAAAAGCGTGGTGAATGGCTTTATGCTGGCGCCGCAGAACTTTGACTACCGGTTGCCACGCTTCATCATCGGGAATGGACACAGCAACATAGTCACTGATCGAGTTGCGTAGTGACTCCATCATGGATTCGACCACCGAGTTGCCGGCCATGGACGCAAGCAGCACATGGAATTCGGCGTCGATGCGGTGGAAAGATTCGCGTGAAAGCTGCGCATCATCCATGCGCATGATCAGTACCGCTGTACGGTCTATAACCTGCTGCGCGTGGATCGGGTCGCGCGGATTCATCTGGGCGGCCCATGTTTCCAAGAGGATGCGTGACTCAACGATCTCGCGAACGTTGATGCCTTTGGCGGCAAGATGCAGGCGTAGAGCCTGGGAAATTCCGGCCGAAGGGTTAGAGACGATGACCGCCCCAGAATTCGGACCGGATCCCGTGGAGGTTTTAATAATGCCCATCACATCTAGGATGCGGATGGCATCTCGCACCGAAGCGCGAGAGATCCCATGCTGCTCCGCGAGCGCACGTTCACCGGGAAGTTGGTCTCCCACGGACAACTTCTCAGTGCGTAGATCTTCCTCAATGGCTTGAAGAACAATCTGGTACGCACGCGGAGCTGGGTTAACTGACATCAGATCTATTTTAGCCGGTCAGCACGCTATGGAAGCATCCACGAGAGGACCGGAGTGGACTGCAAGTAGACCAAGCAGCACAGTACCAGCAGCATACCCACCGACCAGCCGGCAACCTTCTTCAGGATCACCGATTCCTGGCCTTCCATCTTCACACTGGTTGCGGCGATGGCCAGGTTCTGCGGGGAGATCAGCTTGCCGACCACACCACCGGAGGTATTGGCAGCCACTAGCAGGTGTGGATCAATGCCAGCGTTTACGCCAGCGGTCTGCTGCAACTTAGCAAATAGCGCGTTGGCCGAGGTATCCGAACCGGTCACCGCGGTACCGATCCAACCCAGAATTGGCGAGAGGAAAGCAAAGAATCCGCCGGCACCGGCCAACCAGGTTCCCACGGTAATGGTCTGACCCGACAAGTTCATCACGTATGCCAGGCCGAGCACCGAAAGAATGGTCAGTGCGGCAAAGCGCATGTTGTAGATGGTCTTGCCAATCTCCGACAAGCCCTCGCCGAAGGTCATTGCATACTTGCCACCACCGGAGTTGCGCGAGTAAACAAATGCGACGATTATGCCGGTAATCAGCAGCAAGGTACCCGGCGAGGAAAGCCAGGAGAAGTTGTACATGGTCGAGGAGACGGCCTTGCCGCTGGCATCAACCACATGTCCATGCAGGCCCGGCCAGCCGAACTTGATGTCCGTGCTTGATAGCCATGCTGGAATATCAACGCCCAATTTCCACAGCTTGGCCAGACCGAAGATCACGATCACCAACAGGTAAGGGAACAGCGCCATCCAGGTGTTACCAGCATGCAGCTTAGTTCCCTGCTCCACTGGCACGGCAGCAGCTTCGGGGGTAAGGACCCGGGCACGAGCTTCCTCGGCGCCCTTCGGAGTCCAGAAACGCAGCAGGATTACCGCTGCAGCCAAGCCGACCAGCGAAGCAACAATATCGGTCAGCTCGTAGGAGAAGTAGGTAGAGCACAACCACTGGGCTACACCGAAGGAAATACCGATGGTCAAGGTCGCTGGCAGCACCTGACGTACTCCGCGCCAGCCATCAAGAATCAAAACCAAGATGGTAGGAACAAACAGAGCCAACAGGGGTGACTGGTGACCAACGACGGCACCAATTTCCTTGGCAGGGATACCGGTCAGGGCACCAGCGGTGGTGATGGGAATGGCCACGGCACCAAAGGCCACTGGCGCAGTATTGGCGATCAGCACCGCGCAGGCCGCACGCAATGGCGAGAGACCTAGAGCCAGGAGCATGGTGGCGGTAATGGCTACGGGAGCGCCGAATCCGGCCAGCGCCTCAAGTAGTCCACCGAAGCAGAAGGCAATCAACACGGCCTGGATGCGCACATCCCCGCCGCCGATCACGTCAAAGACGCGACGCAAATCTTCAAAGCGACCGGATTTCACGGTGACTTGGTAAAGGAAAATAGCCATGACCACGATCCAGACGATCGGGAAGGCTCCAAAAACCATACCCATGAGCCCTGAATTTAGGGCCATGGCTACCGGCATTTTCCAGCCGAGGATGGCGACGATGATGGCGACTGCCAATGATCCCAAACCAGCCCAGTGAGCCTTGGTTTTGATCACAGCTAGAAGCACAAAAAAGGTTACGAGAGGAATGAGTGCGATCAGCGCAGAGATCGCTACACTTCCTGCTATCGGTTCGGTGGATGGAGTAAACACGGTGTGGGCGTCCTTGCTCGAGTGTTGGTCTGACCATATGTGGTCCGACCACCAAGAGTACAACGTGAGTGTCATCACAACAAGTCTTGACTATTACAAAAGTTGTCGCATAGTATGGTCAGACCACACCTGAAAGAGTCATTTATTATGCGAATTGCTCTCTTTGCCACGTGCATCGTGGACGCTATGTACCCAGAAACCGCCAAGTCGACCGTGAAAATCCTGGAACGCTTGGGTCATGAAGTAATTTTCCCGAAGGCGCAAGCCTGTTGTGGGCAAATGCACATGAATTCCGGCTACATGCCCGAAGCCTTGCCTGTTGTCGAAAACCATATCAATGCCTTTGACACCGAGGACTATGACGTCGCCGTCGCCCCTTCGGGCTCCTGCGTCGCATCGGTTAAGCATCAGCACCCTTACTTAGCTGAGCGCCTAGGCAAACCAGAACTGAAGGATCGGGCCAAGGCTGTTGGCGCCCGCACCTATGAGCTCACCCAACTATTGGTCGATGTTTTGGGGATCACCAACGCTGCCGAACAGCTCGGCAGCTACTTCCCCGAAACCATCACCTATCACCCCTCATGCCACGGCATGCGCTCGCTTGGCTTAGGTGACCGCCAACTGGATCTGCTCAAGACCGTCGGTGGCATTACCATCAACGAACTGCCCGAAGCAGATCAATGCTGTGGCTTCGGCGGCACCTTCTCGATCAAGAATGCCGATGTTTCTTCGGCCATGCTCGATGACAAGGTGAAAAACATCTGCTCCACAGGCGCTTCGGCCTGCTCCGGCGGCGACGCCTCCTGTCTGATGCACATCGGCGGTGGCCTCTCCCGCACCGGTGCCAAACCAAAAACCCTGCACCTGGCCGACATTCTGGCCAGCACCATGGAAGAGACGGTGTCACTGTGACTCAGGTATTCCTCGGCATGCCTGCTGGCGGACAGGGCAACCTGTTCGAGCAGGAGCCATTCCCCCAAGCAGCTCACCGCGAACTGGGCAACACCCAGATGCGCAAGAATCTACGCCATGCCACCCATTCCATTCGCGATAAGCGTTTGAAAGTCGTGGGCGAACTTCCCGATTGGGAAGCATTGCGTGATGCTGGCAGCACCATCAAAAACAACTCCATGGCCACCCTCGAAGAGCGGCTATTGGAGTTTGAAAAGAACTTCACCGCCCGCGGCGGCGTAGTTCACTGGGCTCGTGACGCTGATGAAGCAAATAAGATCGTCACCGAGCTGGTGCGGGCTACCGGTTCCACCGAGGTAGTCAAGGTCAAGTCCATGGCTACTCAGGAAATCGGGCTCAACGAGCATCTGGAATCCGAAGGCATCGACGCCTTCGAAACCGACCTCGCCGAACTCATTGTTCAGCTCGGGCACGATAAGCCCAGCCACATCCTGGTCCCAGCGATCCACAAGAACCGCACCCAGGTGCGCGACATCTTCCTGAAGGAAATGCCGGGGGTCGACCCGAACCTCACGGATGATCCGAGCAAGCTCGCCAACGCAGCCCGCGCCCACCTGCGCAAGAAGTTCTTGGCCGCCAAGGTCGCGATCTCCGGAGCCAACTTCGCCCTGGCCGACACCGGAACCCTAGGCGTCGTGGAATCTGAAGGCAACGGACGAATGTGCCTGACCCTGCCTGAAACCCTGATCACCGTCATGGGCATCGAGAAGGTTCTCCCACAGTGGGAAGACATCGAAGTTTTCATGCAGCTACTGCCCCGCTCCTCCACCGGCGAGCGCATGAACCCCTACACCTCCCTGTGGACCGGGGCGAGTGCCGATGACGGCCCGCAGAACGTACACATCGTGCTGCTTGATAACGGACGTACCCGCGCCTTGGCCGATCGTTTTGGCCGCACCGCACTGAACTGCATCCGCTGTTCAGCCTGCATGAACGTGTGCCCAGTCTACGAACGCACCGGTGGTCACGCCTACGGTTCGACTTACCCTGGCCCGATCGGCGCGATCCTCTCCCCGCTGCTCACCGGCATTGAGGTCGAGGAAAACGGTTCCCTGCCGTACGCATCCTCGCTGTGTGGCGCCTGCTACGAGGCCTGCCCAGTGAAGATCAACATCCCAGAGATCCTCGTGCACCTACGTGGCGAAGACGTTGATGCCAAGCGTGAGAAGCACAAGCTACCCACCCAGATGGACCTTTTGATGAAGGGTGGATCATGGGCTTTGGGCAAGGGCAAGAATATTGGGCTGCTCGAAAAGGCTTTGCCTCTGGGTCGACTGGCCGCGGGCAAGGATAAGAAGATTAAGAAGCTGCCGGGCATCGCTGCAGGGTGGACCCAGAGCCGCGACATTCCCGCCCCACCAAATAAGTCTTTCCGTGACTGGTGGAGTGATACGAAGGAGTCCAAGTGAGTGCCAAAGATGAAATCCTCGGTCGCATCCGTTCAGCGTTAGCTGACTCTCCGGTCACCGAAGAGGTTCCGCGCGAGTACCGCACCAGCTCAGAGATGAACGAAGAGCAGCTCATCGAATTACTGGTGGACCGCTTGGTGGACTACAAGGCTGGTGTCGACGTCATTGAGGCCGCGCAGATTCCACAGTTCGTGGCGGACAAACTCGCGAATGCTTCTAGTGTTGTCTACCCGCAGGGTCTGGATGCCACATGGCTTTCGGCCTTGGACCAGAACGTGGAGCAGCGACTTGATGCACCAGGAAATCGTTTGAGTGTGGCCGAGCTGGATGCCACCAGCGCAGTGGTGACTTCCTCGGCGGTTTCCGTGGCCGAGTCAGGAACTATCATTCTTGATGGTGAGCCTGACCAGGGCCGTCGTGCCATTTCTCTGGTGCCAGATCACCACGTATGTATCGTTCCGGTCTCGTCGATCGTCCAGCTATTGCCTGAGGCCATGCCACGCTTGTCGATCACTCGACCACTGACCTGGATTTCTGGTCCGTCGGCTACCAGCGACATCGAGCTGGAACGTGTTGAGGGTGTTCACGGACCACGCACCTTGGATGTGCTGATGGTGCGCGGACTCTAACTCTAAGGCGCTTGGCTTCTCAAAGATCGGCTTCCTTGATCCATCGGATCGAGGGAGCCGATCTTTCACGCAGTTACGTGTGGTGCAGAAAAGCTCCGACGAGCACCACAAGTCCCATGATGAACAACGCAGAACACGCTACCCACTCAAGGCGCAGAGCAATTTCAGGTCGTTTGAACCAGTTCATGGCTTTGGATGCTGCGGTACTCAAGATCAGCATGTAAACAAAGCCGATAGATGCGAAAATTCCGCCCAGCAGCAGTCCCCATAGGAACGTATTTGAATCGGCGGGGATGAAGTTTGGCATCATCGCCAGGAATAGTAAGCCTAACTTTGGGTTCAGTGCCGCAGAGAGCACTCCGGCCCCAAAGATTTTCCGCAATGGCTCCTGCGCACGCTGGGTCTGCTTCCGCATTTCAGTGTTCGCAATCGAGCTATCAGCCTTGGCTACGGCCCGGGATTTGAGGAATCCGGAAAGCCCCAAGTACATCAGGTACAAACCGCCAAGAACTGCAATTATCGTTTCAACGATCGGGTACTTCTGAATCACGGTGGCTGCACCGGCTCCAGCGAGAATGGCCCAGGCGAAAATCGCGACCATCAATCCGAGCGCCGCCACGATCCCGTGCATCCTGCGAACCAGTGAATAGCGCAGAATGAGGAAGGTGTCTGGTCCTGGCGAAATCGTGACCATGACACAAACGCCAAGATACGCAATAAATGAAGCCCACGTCATGATTCACCATCTTAGAAACCACCGGGTTCAGCTTCCTAATTGGTGACCCTGCAATTTCAGGAAGGTTCACCCCTGGTGACTTTTAGGCGAAGCCGCCAGATGATTGATTTAATGTAAGAAACCACCAAGTTTGAAAGTAGGCTGCAATGTCGACCCCGAATGGCGAACCGCAGAATCCATATACCTCAGGTCAGTCCTACCAGGGCCAGAACCAGCAGTATCAGCAGCCCTCATATCAGCAGTCGAATTACCCGCAGTCCTCCTACCAAAACGGTTCGTACCAGCAGCCGTATCAGCGGGGCTATCAGGGGTATCCAGCGCAGAATCACCTGCGTGGCATGCAACTAGCTCAGACTTCGATGATCCTTGGCATCGTTTCGATCTTTGTCCTGGGGATCGTCCTGGGACCAATTGCCATCATTAAGGCCAATCAGGCTGAACGTGAGTTCAATACTCCAGCCACCGCCGGCAAAGTGACCGGGTGGATTGGAACGATCCTCGCTCTTGTCTACATCCTCATGTTCGTCGGGGTGTTCGTTCTAGCAATCTTCGCTCCTGACACAACAAGCTCTACTACAGGGTCAACCTACGATTTCTAAGCGAATCCATTCTTAGCGCTAACGACAAAGCCTCCGAACCATTGATGGTTCGGAGGCTTTGCCGGTATCGGCCCTCTAATCCGTCACCCCCATGATGACGGTCGTCGGGAAGTTCTTTAGGCTGCTGCTGGCAGTACGAAGGAAGCGTCGATCTCGATCTTGACCTTGTCGCTGACCAATACGCCACCGGCTTCCAGTGCTGCGTTCCAGGTGATGCCGAATTCCTTGCGGGAGATGGTGGTGGTTGCGTAGAAACCTGCGCGGGTTGCACCGAAGGCGTCTACTGCCTGGCCACCGAGCTCAACTTCCAACTCAACTTCCTTGGCAACGCCGCGGATGGTCAGTTCACCAACAAGAACGAACTCATCCGAGTCACCCTTGAGGCCAGTGGACTTGAAGGTCATGGCTGGGAACTGCTCGGAGTCGAAGAAGTCAGCGCTCTTCAGGTGACCGTCGCGGTTCTCATCCTTGGTGTTCACCGAACCGGTCTGAACGTTGGCAACAACGCTGGAATCAGCCAGGGTTTCGCCGACGGTCAGGGTTGCATCGAATTCGGTGAAGCTACCGCGGACCTTGGAGATGCCGGCGTGGCGAACCGAGAAGCCAACCTCGGAGTGCGAAGCGTCGAGGTTCCAGGTACCGGAGGTAAGTGCTGATGCTGCCATGTCTAAATCCTTTCATCCCGCCAACAAGTAGTTGACGTTTCAATTTGTTTTGTTGACACCAGTATTGCACGGAAAAAGTTGAAGCGTCAACAAAATTCCCCAAAAAGTTTCTTCCGTCGCTCAAGATCCCGCAAAACTAGCGTCTGACGTGTCGGTTTGTCAGAAAACTTTCTGCAGATCATGTTGCCTAGGTGGCGAAAAACTACGAGAACGTATCGATCAACTTCACCTTCTGGCTCTATCTTGCCTGTTTTTCCCTCCGTTGTGAACAACTTCGGGTGAACCTTCAATGACAAAAAGCTGGAGTCCGGTAGCGAATACCCAACTCCAGCTTTTCAACGCTCGTTAGTGCCCAAACGACTATGGCTTGCTGACCAAACCTTCGCTGACCATCCACTCGAACGCTACGTCCGAGGGTTCACGGCCGACCACATCCACTTGGTAGTTCAGTTCCATCAGCACCTCGTCCGTGAGTAACGGGGCAATCTTGCCCATGATCTCCTTGACTTCAGGATTTTCCTTCAAGAACTCACCATTGAACGCAGGAGCGGCGTTGTAGCTCGGGAAGTACTTCTTGTCGTCCTCTAGCACCGTTAGGTTCAGCGCCTTGATACGACCATCAGTAGTGAACACTTCGCCAAAGTCGCAGGCACCAGAAGCAGTTGCCTGGTAAATCGCACCGACGTCGTACAGGCCAATATTGTTCTCTGATACTTGCTTGCCACGGTCAATGCCGTAGTGCTCAAGCATCGGAGTCAGCCCGTCTCGACGCGAGTTGAATTCCGGATCAACACAGAAAGTGAGGTCCTTCTTATCGAGAGTTTTCAGTTGAGAAAGCTTCGTAATCCCAAGACGTTTGGCAGTTTTCTCATTCATTGCCATGGCGTAGGTATTGTTCAGCGGAGCTGGCTTGCCCCAGTCAATCCCGTTGGCAACATCTTCTTTTTGCACTGCCTCCCACTGAGCTTTCTCACCAACTACTGGCTTCTCGTGACCGAGATAGGTCAGCCACGCAGTACCGGTGTATTCCCACAGCACGCTGGCATCCCCCGACAGCAAGAGCTGCCGCGCAGGTTGCGAGCCAGGCACGTTGGTGAGGTCGGTGACTTCGTATCCGGCAGCTTTCAAGGCGATCACGGAAATCTTACCTAGCAGTAGCTGCTCAGTGAATGACTTGGACGTCACGGTCACCGCAGGAGCATCGCTGGCTTCATCCACTGGCTTGATCTTTCCCGGCCCCACAGCTGGAACCGTACCCGTGGATGGGCTCAAGCCACAGCCAGTCAGTGCAAGTATGGCAACCGATGAGAGAAGGGACAGCTTTAGTACGTTTTTCATGACAGTCCCTTCGGTCGAGCGACCTGTTCAACTACACGACCTAGCCAGTCGATGGTCAAAGCGAGCAAAGCCACTAATAACGACCCGGTAATCAACACAACGTTCAGATTGAGGTTCACGCCGGTAGTAATCAGGATTCCTAGACCACCACCGTTGATGAAGGTGGCTAGTGTCGCAGTACCCACAAGCAACACCAGTGCGGTGCGAATGCCCGAGAGCATGACCGGAACCGCCAGCGGCAGCTCCACCTTAAACAACACTGACATCAAGGACATACCGATACCGCGGCCCGCTTCAACAATGCGCTGATCAACCTGCTGCAACCCCACAATAGTGTTGGACAGCACCGGAAGAATCGCATAAATCACCAGCGATACGATGGCCGTTTTCGGCCCAAAGCCCATCCAAAACGCCAACAGAACAATGACACCGATGGCTGGGGCCGCCTGCCCAAAGTTCGCAATGGCTCGTACGATAGGGGCAGCGCGTCGAAGCGCCGGACGAGTCAGCAAGATACCCAGCGGAATCGCGATGAGCAAGACAATGACCGTTGCGACCACAGTCAGTTCCAGATGCTCCAACGTGTAGCCCCAAATGGTGGCGGGGTCCAATGTCTGACGTTCAGTTTCGGTGAGATCTGCGGTGAGCAGCCAGATGACCAGTACCGCAAAGGCAGTTGCGATACCGACAATCTGCCAAATCAGAGTTCGCTTTTCTCCGTTCATGCAGGCTCACCATCCGGCTCGGTGGCGTCATCTTCAATGTTCACCACGTTGATAGCTCCGGAGTTCAACCCCACCGGCGCTGCATGATCAGCATCGTGAGCACCGTTAGCGGCCGCGATGGCCTCCATGACGGTCTGCACTGAAATGACACCGAGCAACACATCGCGACGACCTGTGACCAAGGCTGATTCGGAACTGGCCACCAGCATCGTATCCAGCGCGTCGTTCAAGGTTGCCTGCTCACCGACAACTGGCAGCCCATGGTCATAGGTGCCATCGATGATTTCTGCACGGGAGAGCTGGCGTCGGTCCAAACGACGCAGTGGACGACCACGTGAATCAACTACCACCGCGTGTTTGCGCCCTGCGCCCTGCAACTGTGAGAGCACGTCGGAAGCGCGCTTGCCCGCAGTGGTTGTGATCGCTTCTTCCAGCTCAACCTCATTCACTCGGGTTAGGGTCAACTGCTTAAGCCCTGCACCCGAACCGATGAAGTTCTCCACGAACTCGCTGGCAGGGTTGGCCAGAATTCGTTCCGGGGAATCATATTGTTCAAGTTGCGCGCCCTCGTTAAAGATCGCGATCCAGTCCCCCAACTTCACTGCTTCATCAAAGTCGTGGGTGACACAAACGATGGTTTTCTGAACTTCAGATTGGATGTTCAGCAACTCATCTTGAAGGCGCTGACGGGTAATCGGATCAACCGCACCAAAAGGCTCATCCATCAGCAACACGGGAGGATCAGCCGCCAGCGCACGGGCCACGCCCACGCGCTGCTGCTGACCGCCAGAGAGTTCCTTCGGGAACCGGTCGCGGTACAGCTCAGGATCCAGAGAGACTAGTTCCAGAAGCTCATCTACACGAGCTGCGATCTTCTCTTTGGACCAGCCCAGCATCTTGGGAACCATAGCGATATTGGTAGCCACGGTCATATGTGGGAAGAGCCCGCCAGCCTGAATCACGTAGCCAATGCGTCGTCGCAGCTCATCACCATTCATACTGGTCACGTCTTCACCATTGATGACAATCTTGCCGCTGGTGGGCTCGATCAGACGGTTGATCATTTTCAGCGTGGTGGTTTTGCCACAGCCCGAAGGCCCCACAAACATCACGATGGAGCCAGCTGGGATTTCCAAAGTCAGGCCGCCCACTGCGGACTTCTTTTGCCCGGGGTAAGTCTTGGTGACTTCTTCGAGCATGATTGACGCGCCGGTAACGTTCTGGGCGGTCAAAGTTTCAGAGTTCTTATTTTCAGACACGGATACCTCGCGGGGTAGTCAGTCGGCCAATGCCGAGCAAAATCAAGTCAAGAATGAGCGCTAGGATCACTACGCCCACAACGCCGGTCACCACAGATTCCAAGGCGTTGGCGCCACCGAGTCGGGAGAGCCCCTGGAAAATGAATCCGCCAAGCCCCGGACCCAGAGCGTAGGAAACTACTGCTGCTACACCCATCACCATCTGCGCCGAGACTCGCACGCCAGTGAGAATCACCGGCCAAGCAATTGGAAGCTCGACGGAGACCAAGGTTTTGAAACGGCTCATGCCGATACCTCGGGCAGATTCAACGATGCTCGGCTCGATATTGTTTAGACCCACGATGGCGTTGCGCAGAATTGGCAAGGCGGCGAAGAACGTCACGACGATGACCGCAGGGCCAACGCCAAAGCCGAAAGGGACTATCAACAGACCGATCAGCGCGAAGGACGGAACGGTGAGTCCGATGGCGCTGATGGAATTAGCGATTCCAGAAAGTGCTTTATTGCGGTACACCAGTACGGCAATGACCACTGAAATGATGGTTGCCAGAATCAGACACTGGGCGACAAGCGAAAAGTGCTGCCACGAGGCGAAGAGGATATTGCGATATCTCTCCTCAAAAAATTCACCCACATTAAAACCTACTTCGCTTTAGTTTTGTATCTCGATCGTTCTCAGGACGCGAAAAACACCCTGTTTCTACCCCTAGCTTACCGACAGTAGCCCACGTCACCTCAGGTGAGAATGCTGTATCCCCTAGACAGCTCGGCAATTCTCAGTCAAAAGGAATGCTTGTGAGAAGCTGAAATAGTCTGTGTTTTCACCGCCAAATGTAGTGAGATGGAAGTATGAAACTTGCAACGCTCCGCCTGAGTAGCGAACCCAACCACACCACAGCAGCCGTCATTGACGACGGTCGCGCTTACTATCTAGAGAACCTGGACACTGTCCAGCGATTCCTGCGTCTGAATGAAGCAACGCAGCAAGAAGTCATCGCTCGCGCCCTAGTTGGCGACAGCATTGCCGAGGGCGAAGCGAACTACGCGCCGTTGATTCCCAATCCCTCCAAGATCTACTGCATTGGGTTGAACTACAAGTCGCACGCCGCTGAAGTTGGTCAGGAGTTGCCAAAATATCCGACCGTCTTTGCTAAGTTTGCTTCTTCGCTCTGCGGCGCCAACGATGAGGTGGAGATTCCGGTGGAGGACCACCGCGTGGACTATGAAGCAGAGCTAGCCATCATCATCGGAACCCCCGGCCGACGCATCAGCGAAGAAGACGCTGGCGCACACATTGCTGGGTTCGCCGTATCCAGCGACGTGTCCATGCGCGGTTACCAGGGCCGCACCTCCGAGTGGTTGCAGGGCAAGATCTGGGATCATTCCACGCCCCTGGGACCTTGGTTGGTCACCCCTGATGAGCTAGATCCGGCAGCAAAGATCTCCAGTACCGTCAATGGCAATCTCGTTCAGGAAGGCACGATTGATGACCTCATTTTCTCCGTTGATGAGATCGTCTCCTACCTTTCAACTTTCAACGAGCTACAGCCCGGAGATGTCATCCTGACCGGCACACCTGCTGGTGTCGCTGTCGGACGGCGTGATGAGAATGGCCGTCACCCGTGGCTGAAGCATGGGGATGTTTTGGAGACGCACATTGATGGTTTGGGCGTTGCTCGGACTACATTCATCGCTGCGCAAAAGTAGTTAATTCCCGCATTGGGCTCACCTTATTGGTGGGCCCATTATCTTTTGCGCTCGTCACGGAATTACTACTCAGCGGACAACATCCCGCGCGTAACGTTCTCTCAAGATTAACCGCTTGACGCGAGAACTACCCCGCCCACCTGCGCGTTCAGTGACTTGGGTCGCACTCTCACCTAGGATGTGAGCTATGAAAGCCTCGGTTTTCATCTCATCACTCACTCGCGCAAAGGACTAGTCGACTTATGGAAGCGTTGGGAACACTCTTCGGGAATATTTCCTCATTTATTTGGGGACCATTTTGCCTCATTCCGCTGTTGTTGGGCACGGGCTTGTACCTGACAATTCGGCTCGGTGGCGTGCAGTTCGTCAAACTTGCCGCGTCTCTTCGCCTCGGACTACTCAAGCGTAAGGATGACGGAGCTGAAGGTGACGTCTCCCAGTTCCAGGCACTGACCACCGCGCTAGCGGCCACCGTGGGTACCGGCAACATTGTTGGTGTGGCCACCGCAATCGGCATCGGCGGTCCAGGTGCGTTGTTCTGGATGTGGGTCACTGGCCTCTTGGGTATGGCGTCAAAGTACACCGAGGCCTTCCTCGGCGTGCGGTACCGCGGCACCGATGCAGCCGGCGAGAAGTCCGGCGGCCCACAGTACTACTTGGAACGTGGCATCAAGGGACCTTTCGGTAAGTTCCTGGCCATGTTCTTCGCGATTGCTGCCACCTTGGCCTGCTTTGGGATTGGCAATATGACTCAGGGCAATTCCATTGCACTGAACTTGGAAAACTCCTTCCATGTCACCCCATGGGTCACCGGCATCGTGCTGACCGTACTCTCCCTGACTGTTCTGGTCGGTGGCATTAAGTCCATTGGTAAGGTCACCGCAGGTTTTGTGCCAATCATGATCGTCTTCTACGTTGTGGCAGCACTCTACATTTTGATTGCCAACGTCAGCAGCATCCCTGCAGCCTTCGCTGAAATCTTCAGCGATGCCTTCACCGGCTCCTCGGCCGTTGGCGGCTTCACCGGCTCAGCCATCATCATCGCAATCCAGTACGGTGTGGCCCGCGGTATCTTCTCGAATGAATCCGGCATGGGTTCAGCAGCTATCGCAGCTGCTTCGGCACAGACCACCCACCCAGTTCGTCAGGGCTTGGTCTCGATGACTCAGACCTTCATCGACACCATCATCGTGGTCACCTGCACCGGCTTGGTCATCATCACCACGGGCGTTTGGAACATGGTGGATGAATCCACTGGCGAGCAGATCTCGGCCGCGCTGATGACCGGCGAGGCTTTCAGCCACGGTTTGCCAGGTGAATGGGGACACTGGGTTGTCACTATCGGTCTGGTGATGTTCGCGTATTCCACGATCCTAGGCTGGTGCTACTACGGTGAGCGCAACATTGAGCGTCTGATCGGACGCAAAGCCGTGATGCCATTCCGTGTCATCTTCTCACTGGTCGTGTTCATTGGCTGCACCACCGAACTGACCGCCGTATGGAACTTCTCGGACATGATGAACGGTCTGATGGCACTGCCAAACTTGATCGGTCTGCTGATCCTTTCCGGCATGGTGGCCCGCGAAACTCGCTGGTATCTGAAGAATGACCCGAAGCTGGAAGCCGACAAAGTCCAGATTGAAAACTTCATGGAGGGCCGCGATGGTTGGGCGCAGTGGAAGTCCGGCGATATCGTCGGTTCTTCTCACCAACGCTAAGCATTTAGCCACGAACAAATAAAGCTCATCCCGACCAGATCCTCAATGAGGGCCGGCCGGGATGAGCTTTTTGGTGCGTCGAGCGCGGTTAGTAGCTACGCGTTATGCGTTCCACAGACCGTAGGAGTCAGCGAGGTCCGCGATCTTCTGAGCGCGAGCCAAACGCGGCAGGTAGGAGCCGTCACCGACCGAAGCGCCAGCAGCGTGAGCTTCGAGCAGTTCCATGGCCCATGAGAGCTCATCTTCGCTCGGTGCGAGGGCAGCGTTGATGCCATCCACGTGGTCGCGCGAGAGCGAGAGCTTACCGGTCATACCCATGGATGCGGTGACGCGAGTTTCCTCGGTAACCTTCACCGCATCGGAACCTGCCGGTGGTGGACCGTCGATAGCGCCTGGCAGTTTGCCAACACGCGAGGCGATAACCAGCTTGCCGCGGGCGTATGCCAGAGCCATTGGGTCATCGGAGACACCGGTGTCTTTACGGAAGTCATTTACACCGAAGGCCAGACGGAAGGTGCCTGGCGCCGATGCGATGGAAGTAGCGTTCTCGATGCCCAGAGCAGTTTCAATCAAAGCTAGAACTGGGGTACCTGCGCGCAAGCGCATAGCACTGTAGGTCACTTGTTCTGGCTGTTCGGTCATGGCCAGCATGATCCCGCGCAGGCCGGGTGCCTCAGAAAGGGCGGCAAGGTCATCAGCCCAGAAGTCGGTGTCAATGCCATTAACACGCACCCATGCGGTCATGCCATTGGACAGCGCGCGGACAACATTGTCGCGGGCTTGAAGTTTCTTGTCATCGGGAACGGCGGCTTCCATATCGAAGATGACTGAGTCCGCTTCACTCGCAAGAGCCGGAGCGAAGTCCTCCTCTTTAGCGGCATTCACCAAGAGCCAGGAACGGGACAGTTTTGCAGGAAGAGCCGCTGCTCGACGATTTCGAATTGCCATACTCCCCAGACTACTCACTTGCGCCTATCCGCTTCCACTAGGCATGTACACTATTTGCCTCAAATGAGTCGACCACCACACTTCTGATGTGAGGGTAATTACAACCAGTGGGTTCTTTTCCGGTAATGTCGTTTTTTGTGGTTCCACGCGAACCTGTCACCACAAATACATAAGTGCTTCCAATCGAAGCCGCACGATAAAGGACCCTGCGTGGCAAATATAGAAACTAATCGACCCGCAGAGACCGGCCCCGAGCTTAAACGAGCGTTGTCCAACCGACACATTCAGCTCCTTGCCATTGGCGGTGCGATCGGCACCGGCCTGTTCATGGGCTCCGGAAAAACCATCTCTGTTGCTGGCCCATCGGTCATCCTGGTTTACATGGTCATCGGCTTCATGCTGTACTTCGTCATGCGCGCCATGGGCGAACTGCTCCTGAGCCGCACCGAATACCGTAACTTCTCCGACTTCGCCGGAGATATCCTCGGCCCATGGGCTGCCTTCTTCACCGGCTGGACCTACTGGTTCTGCTGGATCGTTACCGGCGTCGCTGACGTCATTGTCATTGCCTCGGTCTACGTGACCTACTGGCTGCCGACCATCCCGCTGTGGATTCCAGCATTGGCTGTCATTGTCTTGCTGATTCTGCTGAATTTGCCTTCAGTCAGGGGCTTCGGCGAAACCGAATTCTGGTTTGCACTGATCAAGATCATCGCGATTGTCGTGCTGATCATTGTTGGTCTGATCATGATCGTTACCGGCTTTGAACACGATGGTGCCCAGGCTTCCTTCCTGAACCTCTTCAACGGGGAGGGCGGATTCTTCGGCGGTGGCCTCATGGGCTTCGTCATGGGCTTCCAGATCGCTGTCTTCGCGTTTGTTGGTATTGAGCTTGTTGGTACCGCGGCCGCTGAAACCAAGAACCCAGAGCACAACCTGCCAAAGGCCATCAACGCTATTCCTGTGCGTATCCTGCTCTTCTACGTAGGTTCCCTGGTCATCTTGATGTCCGTTGTTCCTTGGGACCGGTTCACCGCTGACGAGTCGCCATTCGTGATGCTCTTCTCGCTAGCAGGCTTGGGTGCCGCCGCGCACCTGGTCAACGCGGTCGTGCTGACCTCGGCAACGTCGTCGGCTAACTCGGGTATTTACTCGACCTCGCGCATGGTCTTCGGCCTTGCCACCGATGGTGATGCTCCGAAAATCTTTGCCAAGCTCACTAAGCGTCAGGTTCCACGCAACGCGTTGTTCCTCTCCGGTGTCATCCTGCTCAGCTCCATCGTGCTGTTGGTCTTCGGCCTGGATAAGTCCGCAGGCTTCTCGGTGGTCACTACGATCTCCTCGCTGTGCTTCATGTTCGTTTGGACGATCATTCTGGTTAGCTACTTGGTGTACCGCAAGCGTCGCCCAGAGGCACACGACAAGTCAGTCTTCAAGATGCCCGGTGGCCTGTTCATGCCTTACGTGGTCATGGCCTTCTTCGTCTTCTTGCTGTGGGCTTTCACCCGCGATGCAGATACCTTGGTCGGCCTGCTGGCAACGCCAATCTGGTTCATCATCATCGGCATTGGCTACCTTTTGCTTCGCAACAATCCTCAGCACGCCAAGTTGCGTCAAGCGCACGAGGCTCGTGTTGCTGAAGAGAAGCGTGAGGCTGCTGCCTACCTCGCTTCCAAGTAGCGCTACTTTGGATCAATAACGGATCCAGAACAAGCCGTGATCATCCACCATGCATGCGGATGATCACGGCTTTTCTTTGTTCTGTATCAGTTACTGGCACTCTCAGTTATTACGGGCAGAAATCGCGTCAAAAGGAAGATCTCTTCCGACAAAGAGCACCTCAAGCAGTCCCATGCTCGGACCGTAGCGGCTGTAGGCCCAAGGCGCTTCGTGCTTAATCCCCTGAGTGATTTTTGCGAAGTACAGCAACGTCTGCCTGTTCCATTGGCAGTTATGTCCGTGAGCAAAAACTTCATTGTTTTCCAGCACTGCTGCGGAAAGTCCGTTGAGCATGTAAACGCTATGGGCGTAGTCCAACCCACGGACCAAAAATTCAGGGTGCCCTACCAAGCTCAATCCGATGGTGTACGCGTAAGGTTGACTGAATCTGTCCGGTTCAATAAACAGAACTTGCCGTCCGTAGTCGCGGATGCATTGATCCGTTCTCGCATCAGCGTCTTCAACGCTCATTCCGTTGCAGATGTCGCACATGGTGTTGCTCCCCTCGCGCTTCGTTTCTCAGCCGGCTGACTAGTTGGCAACGAGCAACGCAACCAGTAGAGAAATGCTGTAGAGAAGTCGTCGTCGAATTCAGCGAGGTTCATGTCGAAATCTTCCTTGGTGAAGATGATTTCTGGATAGAACGTCGTTGAGTAGGCACCTTGAGCAAACTCCTTACCTTCATGCAGGACCTGCTCGGCCAAGTACCGCAACAGGCCGCAGGCTTCGTCTTCATTCTCATCGTTGGCGAGGATGGAAAATTCAGGATGATCGAAGTAGCCCAGCCCCAACGCCACAACCATGATGCGCAACGAGTTGGGAGAACGATGGGTCATCACGCAGTAACCTTGCATGATTATTTCCGCCAGACAACCGCCTTTTTCTTCATCTGATGCGGACAGAGAACCAAGGACCGATGATCGTAAGTTGCTGATACCGTCCATCGTGTTCCTCCTTAGGTGCTGTGGTGGGCGACGTGTTATTACTGAGCATCCGCCGGAATCATCCATCAAGACTCAAGAACCTGGCTAATTGTGGACAACAAAAAGGCGCTGCCTGCAATCAGTTTTGATTGCAGGCAGCGCCTGTGGCTAAACGCCCTGTGGTTAGCTTTCGGTTACTTCGCCGATGCAGCTTCTGCAGCTACGGCCGCAGCTACCGCGGGCATCACGCGCTCATCCAAAGCCGAAGGCACGATGTAGTCTTCAGCAAGATCATCACCGACGAGGTCCGCGATGGCATGAGCCGCAGCGACCTTCATTTCCTCGGTGATCTTCTTTGCCCCCGAGTCCAACGCACCACGGAAAATGCCGGGGAATGCCAGAACGTTGTTGATCTGGTTCGGGAAGTCACTGCGACCGGTAGCAACAACCGCAGCGTACTTCTTCGCTTCCTCGGGCATGATCTCCGGAGTGGGGTTCGACAGCGCAAAGATAATTGCGTCCTTGTTCATCTTGGCCAAGGCTGCCTCATCAAACTTCGACGAGGACAGGCCAACCACAACGTCGGCACCATCCAGAGCCTCGGCCAATCCGCCCATCACATCTTCACGGTTGGTTCGCCCTGCAAGCTCAGCCTTGATCGGGTTCAAGTCATCTCGCTCACGGTGGATGGTTCCCCGCGAATCCAACACGATCACATCATCAACCCCAGCCTTCAGCAGAAGGTTTGTCACGGCCACGCCTGCCGAGCCAGCTCCAACCACAACAACCTTCAGCGAGCTGATGTCTCGCTTGGTCTGTCGTGCTGCACCGATCAACGCTGCCAGGACGACAACGGCCGTTCCATGCTGATCGTCGTGCATGACGGGGATATCCAGCGCTTCAATGAGTCGCTTCTCGATTTCAAAGCACCGTGGTGCTGCGATGTCTTCGAGGTTTACCGCACCAAAACTTGGGCGCAGACGAATCACTGTTTCAACGATTTCATCAACATCGGTGGTGTCCAGAACCAACGGGATGGAATCCAACTGTGCGAATTCCTTAAACAGTGCACTCTTGCCTTCCATCACCGGCAGCGACGCTGCTGCTCCAATGTTGCCCAAGCCCAGCACCGCGGTACCGTCCGAGATCACGGCCACAAGTCGCGAAGCCCAGGTGTGGGTTGAGTGCTTGGTTGGGTCATCAGCGATTGCTTGGGAAACCTTGGCTACACCGGGAGTGTAGGCAATGGACAAGTCGCGCTTGGTCTTCAGTGGCATCTGCGACTGGATGCTAAGCTTGCCGCCGATGTGGGCGTCAAATACTTCGACGTCGGTGATGGTGGAGAGGTCTTTGGTGGATTCAATCGACATTGATTTACTCTGCTTTCAAGAAAGTTTTGAACGACGAAAACGCAGTACCCACAAAGCTTGTGGCGTAGCGTAGGAACGCGCATGACCATTCATCCGACCGCAACGGAGCGTGACCCAACGCAATTAAGGAGGGTGTCAGGCTTCCATGTACACAGTTCCCATGCTGGGCTCCGCCGGGTGAGGCTGAAGTTTCCGTCATGGTGTGCCGGAAGATGGCTGGTCAGTACTTTCTTTAGACCTACAATTTCCACCATACGGGAACCGTTTGTCGCAATTCAACCCCCTCTTGTCGCTCAGCAGTAATATGACCTGCCGTAGCAATATCCACCTCTGCCCGTCATCGCGTGCGCCCAGGGCATTCATCGGGCAAAATGAGAATCATGGCATCACCGACTTCAGCTCTAGGCAGGGTGCGTACTTTCGAGTCGCTCGACGAAAAGACCACCGCACGTTTACGCCGCGCACTTGATGAATCAAATGACACCACCGTGTTCGTCAACGGCACCGCACTACAACTGCCAAAGGAAGCTCATCAGGCGCTGATCGAAGTACTTTCGCGCTTTGCTGATGGTGAGTCGGTCAGTATCGGCACACCAGAATTACTGCTTAATACTTCGCAGGCGGCCCAGATGGCTGGCATTTCCAATAGCTACCTTCGCAAGCTCGCTGACGCAGGAATTATCGAAGTTGAATACCGCGGCACCCATCGCCGCATTCGCCCGAGCTCCATCCAGGCCTGGCTAGATTCTCGCAGCGAGTCCGAGAAGAAATCGGCGAATTAACGGTCTTAGGTTAAGGGCATTTGGCACATGTTGCCCTAACTCTTGCCAACCACTTGATTTCCTGCTGGAATACCAAAGTATTCTATTTGAAAACAAGGCTTCGCGCGGCTCCCGTTTGCGAAGAACATGCTCCCGCCCTAGCTGGAGCTTTGGCCAAGGAGGACCATGAGCACCGCACCCCAGTCACTAAGTACCGCCCACGAAGGACTTCTCTCCGAACGTGCGGCAGGGATCAAACAGTCTGCGGTGCGCGATGTTTTTGAACTTTCCTTAGATCCGTCTCTAGTTTCATTGGCCGGCGGCAACCCTTACTTGCAATTGCTCCCACTGGAGAAGATCGGCGCAATTTCCCAGCGCATCATCACCGAACAAGGCCCCGAGGCACTGCAGTACGGTTCCGGTTTAGGCACCGAACAGCTTCGCACTCAGATCCTTGACGTCATGGCCGCTGAAGGCATCACCAACGTCAAACTTGAAGACGTCGTCGTCACCAACGGCTCACAGTCGGCCCAAGATATGGCGTGCAAGGTCTTCTGCGATCCCGGCGATACCGTTCTGTGCGAGGACCCAACGTACGTGGGCGCGCTGAACACTTTTGAGGCTTACCAGGTCAAGGCGCGCGAGGTCAGCACCGATGATCACGGGCTGATTCCCGAGGCCCTACAAGCTCGTATTACACAGCTTCGCGCAGCCGGGGAACGCATTAAATTCCTGTACACCATTCCGAACTTTAATAACCCTTCAGGCATCACACTGGCTACTGAGCGGCGCGAAGAAATCGTGAAGATCTGCCGTGAAGAAGGCATCCTGATCCTCGAAGATAACCCGTATGGCATGTTGCGTTATGAGGGCGAAGCAGCCCCAACGCTGCGTAGCCTAGATCCAGAGAACGTGATCTACATGGGCTCTTTCTCCAAGATTTTTGCTCCGGGTCTGCGCATCGGTTGGGCGGCTGTTCCCACCCATCTATTCCGTCGCTTCTACCTTGCTGGAGAAGCCGTGGCACTGTGCCCGCCGACGCTCAATCAGATGATTATCAGTGCTTATCTTCAAGAGCATGACTGGAAGTCTCAGATCACCAAGTACAACGATCTCTACCGTTCACGGCGCGATGCCATGCTCGACGCGTTGGAGAAGCATCTTCCCGTCGAGGTGAGTTACACCCGTCCTGAAGGAGGATTTTTCATCTGGTTGACTCTTCCACAAGGGATCGACACCTATGAGTTACTGCAGTTGGGTGTGAAGGCCGGAGTCATCTTCATACCTGGGGCGGCGTTCAGCCCCAGCGGTCAGGCCGATAATAAGTTGCGCCTGGCGTTCTGCGCAGTTGACGAGGCCACCATCGCTGAAGGTGTTCAGCGCTTGTCAGCGTTGCTAGCTACGGCCATCGAGGCTAACGCTAGCTAAGCAAGGTCCTAGCCGAGCCGGCCGCCAAAGTCATCTGCGATATCTTGGGCGGCCCGGCGTAGGCGAGGCAACAGTTCATCTTGAATGTACTGCGGGTTATTTCGGCTGGTCTGCACCGAAATATTCAGCGCACCTAAGAGTTTTCCACCGCGGAAGACTGGAACCGCAAGGCCACGCAAGCCCTCGTCGAGCTCCTGATTAACGAGCGACCACTCTTGTTCGCGCACAGTGGCCAGTTCTTTTTTCAGAGCCTCAAGGTCCGCAAGGGTGTGTTCGGTGTACGGATGCAGATCTACACGTTCAAGGAACGCCTCCTGCTCGGCGGGTTCTAGATGAGCGATCAGTACTCGACCCATCGAGGTCACCCAGGCAGGTAGTCGATTGCCGATGGAGACATTCAGTGCGTGAAGTCGCGGAGCGGTCACACGTTCAACATAAAGGACATCTTGACCTTCAAGAACACACAGTGATGCGGTTTCTTCCAGGTCCCGGGCCAGAGCCTGAAGATGACTTACCGCAGCCTGCGGCAGGGTGAGTCCAGACAAGTACGCAGCACCAATGTCCAGTACGCGCGGCGTCATCCTAAACGCGTTGCCCACCGCTTGCAGGTATCCGAGGTCGGTGAGTGTCAGCAAGAAGCGACGGGCGGAAGCCCGAGTCTGGTCGGTGGCCGTGGCAACCTGCGATACTGTCAATTCGGTGTTGCCTGCGGAGAACGCGAGCAGCACGGCCAAAGTCTTATCTGCAGACTTAACAAAATAATCTGGCCGCTCTGCCACTCGTTCTTCTCCCCAGGTTTATAGGTTTTTGCTCCAGCGGTTGCTCTCAAATTGAGCAGCTAGTCGCACCGGAGCGTTTGGAGCTCCGTACCCATCGTAGCTAGAACGGCGTTCAACTACCTCCAAGAACATGTTGCCGATGGTCTTGGTGTAGAAATGCAGGAACTCGCCGGCCTCGTCACGATCATAGAGCAGGTGCAGCTCCTTGAGGGTTTCCAGTAGCTGAGGGTCCAGATCGAAGCGCGCCGCCAGATCCTCGTAGTAATTAGCCGGAACCTGCAAGAACTCCATTCCGCGAACCCGTGCTTGTTTGGCCACACCAATAATGTCATCGGTGCTTAGGGCGATATGTTCTGGATATTCATGGTTACGTTCAATAGCGCTTTCCAGTCCCTGCGGAACGATATTCAGTGCCAATCGAACACTGTTGCCTGTGGTGGAGAGTACCTGCGAACGAACCAGACCCATAGGGCTGGGGACCTCAGTGCCTGGTTGTGCTTTGAGATTGATGACGCTGCTGTAAAACAGGACAGATTCATCAAAGCATTGCCATGGCTGGGCGAGGTTGATGTGGTCAATGCTAAAGATTGGCCCATCATCCGCAGTCGAGGTTGGCATTCCTGCCTCCTCAAACTCTCCGATCCAGTTTTGGGTGTTTTCTGCAGAGCTGAAGAAGATTTCGGTGCTGTCTGGCGCAACAAATCCGGGGAGTTCTTGCTCGTTGTAGGTGCGCAGGCGTGGAACTTTGGTCGCCAGCAGGCTGGCTCCGCGTTCACCGCTGGCGGCAGGATCTGGCACCAACACGCCAAAGCCAGAAACGGAGGCTTCAACGCCTCGGCTTCGTTGCGAATTGATGATGATGCGCGCGTCCCCCGAGGTCCACAGTTGTACTGGTTTGCGGCGGTGCTGCCCGCGGAAGCTGAACCCTAGTTGTGCCAGCATCCCGCCGACCAGTTCAGGATCTTCGGTGCGGATTTCAGCAAAGTCGAATCCGGTCGCGTCTTGAATACCGGGCAATTCTTCGAGATCCAACGCGTACTTTTCACCATTGCTGCGCAGTAGTTGAGCCGTCTGAGACGCCAACCAGTGTAAAGACCGCAGCCCGTCGATGGCGGTTCGCTCCACGTTGGATTGACGGAAAACATCATTGAAGATTTCCAGGGAGATGATGCCGTCATATCCTGAGCGCACCAATTCAGCCATGAACTCGTTCAGAGCAAAGCCACCTTGGCCCGGGAACAGTCTGTAGTGACGAGACCAAGAAAGGATGTCCATGGAAAGTACGGGAGCGTCAGCGAGCTGAACGAAGAAGATCTTGTCGCCGGGGATCGTCGCGATCTCTCGTGGATCATCTCCACGCGAAAGAATGTGGAAGCTATCGATGCACAGCCCCACGTTCTCACGGTCAACCTGCTTCACGATTTCCCATGAGTGCTGGTAGGTGTCTACGTATTTTCCCCAGGCTAGGGCTTCGTAGGCAATGCGGACGTTGTATTTGCTGGCCAGATCCGAGAGTCGGCGAATCTGCTGAACGAAGACTTGATCATCATTGCCGGTTGCGGTGGCAACGTTGGAGCAGAGCAGCATCAAGTCCATGCCCAGTCGGTTCATCAGCTGGAACTTGGCTTCGGCTCGGTGCAAGTTGGCTGCCAGTTGCTCCTCGCTGACACCTTCAAAATCTCTGAAGGGTTGGAACAGGTCTAAAGTCAGTCCCAGACGATCGGCCATAGCTTTCACTTCTTCTGGCGACATGGGGCTGACCAGAAGATCTTGTTCAAAGATTTCAATGCCGTCGAAACCCGCTTTGGCGCAGGCCAACAGTTTTTCTTCCAGTGTTCCTGAGAGGCACACGGTGGCGATGGACGTACGCATTACAGTCCCTTCTCCAACATTTCCAATAGGTGGTCGCGCACCTGCTGCGCGTCTGGTTTGATCCCGGTGATGATTTCAAAGGCGTCGACGGCTTGTCCGACGGCCATGTGCCCACCGTCGAGTACTTGGCAGCCACGGTTCCGTGCAGCCACAATCAGTTCGGTATCCACCGGGCGGTAAATGCAGTCGGCCACCCAGTGACGGGATTCTAAGGCAGCGATATCCAGAGGCAGTCCCGGATGATGGTGCATTCCAATAGGCGTGGCATTCAACAGCCCATCTACGGTGGCAAGAAGCTGTGGCACCTCTTGCAGTCTGGCTGCATGGACTTTGGCCTGAGGGAAGTTTTTGCGTAGCTCTTCAACTCGGTGGTTCACTCGATCTTCATCAAGGTCAACGATGTGCAGCTCTTCGGTTCCGGTATCTAGCAGTGCATAGGCCACAGCGGCCCCGGCACCGCCGGCGCCCAATTGCAAGACCCGCTGCTTATTTGCTCCGGGCAGACCAGTTTCTAGCGCACGGGAGAATCCCGAAGCATCGGTGTTGTGACCATGGAATTTCCCATCCGTGATGACTACCGTGTTGACTGCTCCGATGGCCTTGGCGGTTTCTGAGATGTCATCAAGGTGGTCCAAGACCAGTTGTTTGCAAGGATGGGTTACGTTGAAGGCATTAAAACCCAGTGTGGCTCCGGCCTTGAGCAAATCACCAATACAGCTGGCCGGAAGATTCAGTTCGGTCAGGTCAATGGGTCGATATAGGTATTGCAAGCCATGAACCTGTGCGGCCCGTTCGTGCATTGGTGGGGTAAGCGATGGCATGACGCCATCTCCGATTAGACCAACCAGGTAAGACTGTGCACGTGTACTCATTTTTCCCGCAACTCTTTTTGATGACTTCAGGTATTGCCTGAGATGTGATTTACATCTACTGTAATACGATGAACACATTCCGAACAAGTGTACGCATAGCGAACACTTGTTTTTGAGCTCTAGCTCGCAAACACTCGACGAGGAGTACCTGAGATGCAATCTCCCGATGGCACGCCCGCATCCCCCGATACCGGAACTAAGGGTCGCACCCCGGTCAAAGCTGCTGTCGCCAGCTTCATGGGAAGCGCTGTTGAATACTATGACTTCTTTATTTTCGGCTCCGCCGCTGCGCTGATCTTCCCGCATATTTTCTTCCCCGACAAGGACACCAACGCTGCGGTTATGTCGCTGGCCACCTTCGGCTTTGCTTATATTGCCCGCCCAATTGGCGCGATCTTTGTCGGCCACTTTGGCGACCGTATCGGACGACAAAAAGTCTTGATGTTCACCCTGATTCTGATGGGCGCATCCACCTTCTTGATCGGTTGCTTGCCAACCTTTGATCAGGTCGGCTGGCTAGCCCCAATCCTTTTGGTTTTCGCTCGGCTCTGCCAGGGCCTATCAGCTGCCGGCGAGCAGGCTGGTGCCTCATCGATGTCTTTGGAACACGCGCCTGATCACCGTCGTAGCTTCTTCACTTCATGGACGCTCACAGGAACCCAGGGTGGTCAGATTCTTGCTGCCCTGATCTTCATTCCCGTGGTCGCTCTGCCCGATGAGATCAAGTTCGGCATCGGCTGGCGCATTCCGTTCTGGCTTTCGGCCATCGTCGTAGTGGTGACCTTCTTCATCCGCCGCTCATTGCACGAGACTCCAGAATTCGAAGAAGCCAAGAAGAACAACGAAATCGCCAAACTCCCACTGGCGGTCCTACTGCGCTTCCACTGGAAGGACGTGCTGCGCGTTGTCCTGTGCGCTTTCATTGCAGCGGTCTCCACCGTGTACGGAACCCTGGCCATTTCTTATGGCAAGACCATCGGCAATATGGACGAGTCGATCACCCTCTGGCTGGTGGTCGCCGGTAACATCGGCGCCCTGATCACTCAGCCACTGTTCGGCATGCTCGCGGACAAGATTGGTCGCAAGCCGGTCTTCATTTACGGCGCGCTGGCCTCGGCGGCCATTATGCCCTTCTACCTGCGGTCCATGGAGTCGAGCAACGCGCTGTTGCAGTTCACCCTCTCGGTGCTGGTCTTCTCCTGCGCCTATGCGGCAGCGAACGCCGTCTGGCCGAGCTTCTACGCAGAGATGTTCTCCTCCCAAGTGCGCTTCTCCGGGCTGGCTATCGGCACCCAGCTGGGCTTCTTGATGGCAGGCTTCGCGCCGTCCATCGTCGCCGCCCTGGGCGGGCTTGAAGCCAATGGCTGGGTCCAGATCAGCCTGTTCACCGCGGCGATCGCCGTCATTTCCTCGCTCTCGGCGTTGACTGCACGCGAGACCTATCGGGTTCCCACCAAGCAGCTGGGCCACACCATAGAAAAGGTTGCTTCCTAGGCTCCGCCTGGCGTCCCGGATCGGACGTGGCTCCGCGCAGTGCGGCCATGCTCGATCCGGGATGATGCCGTTAAGGGGCGTGTTCAGCGAGCGCTGATGGCGATCTCCAACAGGGTGCGCTCATTGGGATTCAAGGCGCGTTCCTTGCGCCAAATGGCACATAATTTGCGCATCAAGGCCGGTCCGGCAAACGGAACTTCCACCAGGGTTCCCTGCTTGATCTGGCTTTCGACTGCCAGCTGGCTCAGCACCGCAGGCCCCATGCCGCCGGCCACCAGCTGGCCGATCGTGGCATTGCTGTTGAATTCCGCAATCGGCTTGGCACGTTCGGCTGTTGCCAGCGAATCCAGGAACGCCCTGGTGCCTGAACCTTCCTCGCGTTCAATCAGTGCTGTCTCTTGCAGCTCTTCGAGAGTTACCGGATGTTTCCGGGCAGCCCAAGCGTGGGAAGGAGCCACCACGATCAGCATTTCGTCGCGGAAGACTTCACGGCTTTGAAGCGCGGAGGGCAGATGGGGTGTTTCGACAAAGCCGAAGCCCAGCTGCTCCAGTTCAACCGCTTGGATCACGTCGTGGGAATTCATGATCCTCATCCGCGGGGTGACGCTGGGCAATTGCTCATGCAGCTGGCCGATCCACGAGGGGGCCAGGTACTCGGCCACGGTCATGCTGGCTGCGAATTCCAGTTCCGTCTGGCCATGCTCGGCCAGGGAACGCACCCCGGCGGCAAAGGCATTGAGCCCGGCGAGCGCTTCACGCGCCCATTGGACGGTGAGCACGCCTTCTGCGGTCAGGGTGGACCCGCTGGTTTTCCTGGCCACCAGCGCATATCCCAACCGGCGTTCAAGAGTTTTCAGCGCCCTGGAGGCGTTGGACTGCGCCATGCCGACCGCCCGAGCGCCGGCGCTCAGGCTCCTATGGTCCGCAATGCCCACCAGCAACTCCAATGAGGAGAGTTGCAGCCAATGGGCCATGCTCTGCCGTACCGGCACATCGCTATCCATATCATGATCATATGCCTGTGATGGCCAGAAGATGAATACCGCAGGACCGGCCTCCGGCGAAGAATAGTAGGCATGAACCCCGTCCCCGGCTCGACCAGCGCACACTCCGCTGCTGATACCCACGCCTCCGCCAGAATCACCGCAACCCGCCGGCTACTAGCAGGACCAGCCCCTGGAATCCTGCTCTGCCTGGTGGTCGGTGCGCTATGCATGCTGATCAGCCATTACCTCAGCTCGGTGAGCGCACTGCTGATAGCCATCGTGCTCGGTGCCCTGTGGCGCAACCTCGCGCCGGTGCCCCACGTCCTTGATGCCGGGGTGGGGATTTCAGCGAAGAAGCTCTTGCGGATGGGCATCGTCCTCTTGGGATTCCAGCTGTCCCTGGGATCCATTCTCGCCCTGGGCCCCGGAGTGCTGCTGGTGGTTCTCGCCTCGGTCACCATCACGTTCTTGCTCACCGCATGGATCGGCAAGCTGATGGGCCTGGATCTTGAACAACGGCTGTTGATCGCCATCGGTTTTTCCATTTGCGGTGCGGCCGCGGTGGCTGGCGCGGAAGGAACCATCAAAGCCAAGGAGCATCAGGTAGCCACGGCGGTAGGGCTTGTGGTGCTTTTTGGAACACTGATGATTCCTGCGATGCCGGCACTTGGCCTGCTCTTGGGCCTGGACGATCGAGGCATCGGGATGCTCGTCGGGGCGTCCACCCACGAGGTAGCCCAGGTCGTGGCCGGTGCCGGATCGGTATCCGCCGCGGCGCTGGCTGTTGCCGTCACCGTAAAACTGGCGCGAGTCCTCTTGCTGGCCCCGGTCGTTGCCGGTGTGGGACTGTATATGCGTCGCCAGCACAGCGTCCATGGCGATAAGAATCCGCCCTTGGTGCCGCTGTTCATCCTCGGATTCCTGGCAACGATGCTCCTGCGCACCACCCTCGACCTGCCCGGGGCATTGCTCGACAGCGCCTCGATGGTGCAGACGCTGCTCCTATCGGCTTCGATGTTCGCACTCGGGCTCGGCGTGAACCTACGCAGCATCTTCACTACCGGGATCAAGGCGCTGCTTCTAGGCCTGATCGCAACGCTCATCATCATCACGGTGGCAGCCAGCGGAACCGTGCTTTTCCCGCCAACCTGATTGTGTAACCAGCGGAACACGCGGGCCACGCGGGACGTTCCACGAAACGAAGCATGGCCACATGCAAATATTGACGCGCTAGTTCTATTGGTAAATATCAAGCCAAATTGTCTTGTAAGACTCTTCATCACGGATTGCGGGTCGTCTTCTGGGAGAGACACGACCTTGCCTCTTGAAGTCCCCGAATACGAGGCAAAGGAACTTGCCTGAATTCAGAACCCGATCATCCTAAGCCCTGAATCCTAGACAAGTCCCTTTGCTATGCACGATAGACCCAGGATCACAATGGTGCATCAGGCAGGTCCGCTGTGAACCTTTACCACTAATCCTCTGGTTCCGTTGTCGTTTAGTCAGACGCTATTCCGCGATATTGTCTCTTGAAGAACGACAAGATCCTTTCCGCAGGAGTGGCAAGGAATTCGCAATCTACACGGTCTTCTCTATTGACGACTTCTTCGTCATTTTGCCAGCTTTTCCCCAAGGCTGACAGACTTTGCTCGTCTGCAGCATGCACGCCTTGGGGATCCAAAGCACGTATTAGAGTATTGATGACTACATCTTCGTAAGCCATGGTGACGCCTCTCAGCCCTTGCTCCTCAGGCACTAAGAAATTACCGAACTGCCTTAAGAGACCGGAACATTAGTGATCAAATCTGGGAGAGTTCAGAATCGTAGTATTCGATGCCTTCACGAATTTCGCGAATCGGATCAACAGACATATCGATTTCAGCGACACCCCAGCCAGACCACCGCTGTTCTTGCAGAGTCCTGGTCCATTCGCGCCAATCAACGATTCCCTTTTCACCCATAACTCGGAACGATTTGATCATCACGTCATGTCGTTCCATCGGTGTTCCGCTCAATTTGTGCGGGGGCAAATGTGCTGCACAATCTTTCCAATGAAGTATCGGCGCACGTAGAGCGTGCTTGCGAACCACGCTCACCGCGTCGCTTCCGTCAAGAGCGATATGCCCCGCATCAATGCACAGCTTGACCAAATTCGGATCCGTAATGCTCATCAGGGTGTCTATATCCTCGACTCGTGACGCCAGCGAATAGGCGTCTGTGTGAATCGCGAGATGTACTCCGCTCTCGGAAGCAATTTTCCCGGCGCCTTCCAGCACGTCAGCGATGGATCCCATAAGGTCAGGATCGGTAGGCTTCTCGAATGAATCGGCCGATGCTTCGATTCCAGCCGTTTCTGAGAACTCTGCCCTTGGCACGGTGCTCGTAATCAACGTTTGGCATCCCACCTCACGAAGAAATTCGGCATGTTGCGCCGTCTCCTCATGAAGCCGGTTCAGGGCAACGGCCCTGGTCTTGGCGTCTGGGGCGTCCACGACTGCCTTGAGCGCTATCGGCAACACATAGCTTGATGAAAGTACGAGGCCGCGCCGGTCTAGCTCCTTCTTGAAAGCAGAAGCGGTCCCATAAGCACGCAACGCATTAACCCAACCACCGGGTGCTGGCGCTAATTCGATGCCGCTAAGCTGTGCTTCGGCAGCGCCGTCCAACATCCTGTCAAAGAACCGATGAGGGTCCTCGTCAACTTTTCTTTCCCACGCGCCGTAGGCCTGCGCAGCGGGCATACCCCAATATTCAGGATTGAAAAAAGTGACAATGTCAGTGCTCCATCTCAAGTCCAAGCTCATGCCGTCACCTCGTCTACCGCTACCCACTGGTGGTTATCAGCAGATTGCATTACTGCTTCAATTACGCGCTGAGTACGTGTCGCTTCCGCGAACCCTGGCGTACCCGGCCGTCCTTCGACGATGGCACGTACGAACTTTTGAAGCTGCAGGGATGCATCATCTGCATAACCCGTTCCCATACCGCCCAATGGGTACCAGTAATCCTGGTGATTTTCGTTCAAGGTGATAGTCCTGAAGCCTTGCTTGTCTGGGTCATCACTGACCAAGCTGAGCTTGATTTCGTCAGTGTGGTTCCAGTCAAATTCAACGGTGCCTCCTGTGCATTCAAGTTCAAAAAATAGCCGGTTCTTGCGCCCCGAGGCGTACACCGTCGCCGCGAATGAACCAATTGCACCGTTTTCAAATTTGGTCATCCACAAAGCCGCGTCATCGAGATGGTCTCCGTCTTTCCTTTCTTCGTCCGAAAGCCAGGCAGTGTTATTTTTCGGATTCTTTGCGCCGACAATTGCGTTAACCGATTCAATGTCTCCAACAAGATACGAAGCCAAATCGATGATGTGAGAACCGATATCGCCTGTGACGCCAGATCCACCGGCAGACTTCTTGGCGCGCCACCCGCTCAAGACACGTCCGAGCGCTCCGACATCTTGCGTGTAGTGAGCACGGAATTGCAACGGGTGGCCTAGGGTCCCGTCGTCAAGCATGTTCTTGATCAAGGTAATTGCAGCTGCATGGCGATAGTTGAAGCCCACTTGGCTCACCGACGAGCTCCTTTCTGCAGCTGCCTGCATGATCTCGGCATCCTGAAGCGTATTGCTGATGGGCTTCTCGACGAACACATGCTTCCCGGCCTGCAGAGCTGCCACAGCGATTTCTGCATGCGATCCCGGAGGAGTCACAATATCGACAACATCAATGTCGTCCCTGGCGATAACAGCACGCCAGTCATCCGACCACTCTTCCCAATTTAGCCGCTGCGCTGCCGACTTTGCCCGTTCTTCATCGGCTTCAACAAGTACGGCCTTCCGAACGACTGCGCCTGCATCTGCAGTGATGGGAGCCAATGCCCATCCAAGGCTGTGGGCATACCCCATGAAGCCGCCACCGCCGATAATTGCAACTCGAATCTCATTCATAGTTTTTCCTTTTACTCGTTTATTTCTGTTTTATGCAGATCAGATGGGACACACCCGGCAATCCTGCGAAGTCGATCATCAGTTGGCTGGAATGCCATTTGCCTGGACGGAAAACTCATGAAGCTCGTCCCAGCTCGGCATTGCCAATGAGCATTGCGGTCGCGTTGCGACCAAAGCGCCTGCGGCATTAGCGAGGTCCAGTGTTTCCTGCAACGACATCCCCCTGAGCAACGCATGGCACAATGCACCTCCGAATGCGTCGCCTGCTCCCAAGCCGTTGATTACATCCACTGGAATCGGCTTGGACTCAACACGTTGCGTACGGGTTCTTGCCATTACGCCATCGGGGCCCATCTTGACGATCGCCAATTCCACGCCACGATCCAGCAAGGCCTCTGCTGCTCGGTCCGGGTCAGTTTCACCTACTGCAACTCGGCACTCTTCGAGGTTTCCAACTGTCACCGTGACATGGTCCAGCGCCTTGGAAACAGCCTGATGAGCTTGGTCCTCGTCTTTCCAGAACATCGGACGATAATCCAGGTCCAAGATGGTGTTGGGCCTACGCCCGCGTTTTTCCCAGGCCTTGATGTGGGCAGACTGCGTCGGTTCCTTAGACAAGCCCGTGGCGGTTGCCCAGAAAATGGGGCTTTCCGCAATGAGGTCCAACGGCAGTTCGTCACCATTAATGTACATATCCGGAGCAGTGGGCTCGCGATAGATATACAGAGGGAAATTATCCGGCGGGAAGACTTCGCAAAAAGTCAGCACCGATTTCATTCCGGCTACGGCTGTTATCCCCGTGTTGTCTACACCAAGGCGGGCAATTTCATTTTTGGCATATTCCCCGAATGGGTCGTCACCGACTCGACTGATCAGTCGTACGGAATTGCCGAGCTGTGCTGCAGCTACGGCAACGTTCGTTGCGCTGCCTCCAATCGACTTGCTGAAGCTGGTGATTTCTTCAAGCCCGACTCCGAATTGTTCCGGATAAAGGTCGATGCAAACTCGACCTATCACCACGACATCGGTTTTTGGGTCCAACCTGTTGTTCATCGTTTTTCTGTCTTTCGAATTCGCTCTGCTATTGCTTGCAAGTTTTTTGGCGCGTGTGACCGCAGGTAATCGCCAGGGTCAGCCACTCTCGTTGCTCCGCTCCAAACAGCCCGACCAGCCAGAAACCCGCTTGCTCCACCCGTCACTGCCGCCAAAACTGCTTCAGGAAATTCTTCGGCAGGAACGCCGGAGGACAGAACAACCCAAGGGCAATCAAGTTCGCGAGTGATTGATTTGGCTGTTGCTTCTGCCAGTGCTCGATCTTGTTTGCCGTTGTAGAGGACCTCGGTCTTGTATAGGTCTGGTTGCACCTTGGAGAGGTCCGATGCGGCCATGACGAGCGCTTCCGAGAAGCCTTCGGCCGATTCCAGATGCCCTTCGCGTGGCCGGACGACGCCCTCGAGCACTCCTGGAATTCCAAACTCGCGGCACCGCTCCATGAAGGCATGAGCAAGCTCGACAGCCTCGACTCTGCGGTTGGGCTGCCAGGGCAACAGAAACTTCAAAGCCTTCGCTCCAAAAGCTTGAACAGTTTCGAGGGTCACGGAATCATCAAGTTGAGCGATGTCCACGGGACCACCAGGCTGGCTGGAGCTCAAGATATCGGCGGCCAGGATTACCGGGCACTGTGCATTTCGCGCTGCTTCAAGCCCGTAATCTTGGTCAAGCAATAGGCCGCTTGCCTGATCCCCGATAGCCAGGGCCAAGTCCGTCTTGAAACTGGACAATTCATCGTCCGCAATTGCAGCACCCTGCCGGCCTTCACTCAGCATGTGGCGTAGCGAGCCTCTCTGATCTACTGCGACCATGCTGAACATCCCGTACTCATCACGGAACGCATCGATTGGGCCACGCGGGACAGTATCGCCCGTTGTTTCACGGCTTGTTTCTTCGATATGAGCACTCATCGGATCACCACCGGATTAACTGGGGCGCCGCTTGCGCCAACAATCTTGAGGGGTGCAGCGGTGTAGAGAAAGTTCCACCGATTGTCTGCTGCACAGGCATCAGCCAACGAATCCAATTGGCACAGTTCAGTGAAGGCGACCCCGAGATTGCGCATCAAAGCACAATGCAGCGGAAGCTGGAGTCCCCCGGGGTAGAAGCTCAATTCGTTCGCAATGGTGTCAGTAACCAAGTTCGGGATTTCCATTTCTTGGAACCAATCCACTAGTTCTGGGCTGTAGATCAGTCCTGGTTCGTTCCAATCGTCAAAGAACTCGGAGCTCCGGGTCCGATAGTACGAACCAATCCAGCCGGTTCTAATCAGCAAGACGTCGCGCTTGGAAATTTCGATATTTTGAAGCTTGGCTACGTCCAGAAGATCTTGCAGAGTGATTGTTTCGCCGCGTTGAAGCGCATCTTTTCCGCGGGCACGCGCCACGTCGATCAGAACACCTCGGCCAACGACACCGCGTTCAGCAATGGGCAGTACCGATGCCTTGCTCAATTCACCCACAGTGCTTTCCGCCGGATAACCATTCCAGACCTTGCCGTCGTACCAGTAGTGAGCTAGCGCGTCGTACTGCGTCGACCCCTGCGTGAACATTTCGATCTTGTCGTCCGCCCAATGATGGCCATCGGACGGTTCTTCTTCTTCGCCCCTAACGAAATAACCTTCGTCCATGACTGGGGTGCGTACCGCGGGTTCGCGGCCGGGCCACACCGGGTCAGGAAGGTCGGGGTCACCGATGGGCACCTGAAGCGTATGGACCTCACCGGACTGGACTGATGCAATTCCTTTCAGAATTTGGGCTGCATCCAAGTAATTGAGGCTGCCGACCTCATCTTGCTCGCCCCACTTGCCCCAATTCTTCGGTGCGTTCGGGCCAAGCAGTTCGTTGATAGTAGTGGCAATGACGTTCTGAGACATGTATCCACCTTTCAAATTTGAGTGGCCATCAAGGGCCCGCGTCCAATTTCGTAAATCTTCGGATACCGCCTATGACGCCAGGCAATCCGATTTACTTAGTTGGCGGTCTTTGCTTGTTCAAGCAATCTCTGGATATAGAGGGCTCGATTCACGTCGATCTCATGAGATTTGCCAGACTTTACGACTTCAGCGAATTCTCGGCGAATAACGTGAGGCGTCTCAGGGTCGCCGTCTTTGCCCACGAATTCGCATTCGAGTTCGCCGTCTTCGGTATACACCTTGACTCCGGCTACGTCAGCGACGACGGGGCTAGTGAGCGACAACGCGGCCTGGCTCAAAACCCCGTTCTCATGAGTTGCCGTCAAGATGTACCAGCGCTGCGGGTCGCCCTCACCGCGAACTTGGGTAATAGGCCCAACTGCCGCGTCCAGAGTATCCAGTACGTGCGGCCCAAGATCGAGGAGGCCGCCTTTTTCAATTCGCCAAGGAGTTGCAAAAGTGCCACCTGGAAGTGCTGCCTGGTTAATGTAGCTTCCAACAGCACCAATCGGCGTCTGTTTCCGCGCATCAGCCAAGAATTCACGGATGCGCGGGCTGAACCGGTTAGTGAACATGACCTGCGTAGCTACGTTGGCTTCATTCAGAGTGCTCGCTAGTTTCTCGGCCTGCTCGAGATCCACCCCAAGCGGTTTTTCCAACAACATTGGCTTGCCGGCCGGAGCGGCCTTTGCCGCCAGCTCCGCCTGGATGAATGGCGGAACGGCGAAGACAATTGCATCTACGGACTCGACCAAGTCTTCGAAGGAGCCGGCGACTACGCCTCCGAATTCATCAACGATTTCCTGGGCTGCTTCTTGTCGACGGGCCCAGACAGCCGCAAGCTCCGCTTCCGGGCCTCCGGTGATCATCGGCGCATGAAAAATCTTTGCCCACGGGCCGGCCCCAACGAGTCCAATTTTTACTGTAGACATCTTGTCCTACTTTCTTTTGTTGTTTCTGTTCACTGCGGAGACAGTCAATGTCTTCCGCAATGCAATGAATTCAATGAACGTTTCAGCCCACTTCAGATTTCCGAGCCGGAAAGCTCCGCTAGGATCGGTCACCTTCTGCACGCCCAAGGCAGCGATACAAATTTGGATGCAGACGCTTCATCCGAATCGCAACCAGACAGCCCGCGGTGATGAAGAGGATCGGGATCAGCAGGAGCCAAAGCCGCTCTCCAGGCTCTCCGCCGACGAGAAGATCGAATCGAACAAGCGCAAACACGACGACTGCACAAAGAATGAATGCGGAGATCAGAGGCGCAGTTTTCACCCGCCACACTGATTCACCAGCTGGACGGCCAGCAATAGCGAAGTATCGGAACACTGCAAAACTCACCAAGGCCATCAGGGACAGAACCCCGGCCGTTCCCAGGCCACTACCGGTTCCGATAACCAAGTCCTCGTCGTGAATGATGAGCCCACCAAGAATGAGAAGTACACCAACCAGAACAGAGTTTGTTACCGAAGCCCTGTACGGGGACTTGTGAACCGGGTGCACAGCAGTCAAGAAGTTCGGAAGAGCATGATCTGCGCCGAGGTTCTGAAGATAACGTGCAACCACATTGTGTGTAGACAGCACCGAGGCCAGCGCTGAAGTTGCCACCAGAACCAGCGTCACGGTGGCCAAGCTGCTGCTGACGTAGGTTGCCATTGCCGAATCAAACATGGTGGTTGGGTCATCAACCGCATGCGAGACGGCGTTTGATCCGTACGCGGTAATCATTGAGTACGCAGAAATCGCATAGAACCCGCCGATAAGGAAAACGGCCAAATACGTCGCCCGAGGAATCGTCTTTCCTGGATTTCGCACTTCGTCCCGATACAGGGCAGTTGCTTCAAATCCGACGAAGTTTCCGAAAGCAAACAACAATGCCATGCCCGTACCGGCATTCAAGAACTTGGCCGGGTTCAGGGGCTCGACTGACAGCCCACTTTCACCGCCCTTGCTGAGAACGACGACGTTGAATATTGCTACCAAGATGATCTCCAAGACCATGACGGTGCCCAGCACCTTGGCGGAGAGCTCAATTTGGAAGTGGCCAAGGATGGTGATGACAATCCAACTGGCTGCAGTGCACACGTACCACGGGATAGTTGGTCCGCCCAAGGCTTCCACAGCAGAAGAAACCATTGTCCCGGTAAATGTATAGATGCCAACCGTAATCAGCATGTACGAGACTGTTGCTAGATATGCTCCGCCAAGTCCAAGCGTCTTTCCGAGCCCCAGCGAAATGTAGGCGTAGAAAGCTCCTGGGCGTTTGATGTGCTTGGTCATGGTGGTGTAGCCAACCGAAAAGATCGCAAGACCGATAGTTGCAACCACCCAGGCCAGAGGCGCCGTTTCGCCAACAAAGCCAATTGCGAAAGCAATATAGCCCGAAACGGTCACAATAGGAGCGGAAAAGGCGAGGACGCTCAGAACTAGCGACGTTGCACCTAGATTTCCTGACAATCGAGTATTTGATGACGGGAGTTGCGAAGGCAACGCCCCTACATCCTTGGATGTTTTAGTCATGGTGGGTTCCTTGGAGAGAGGGAGGGAACGAACCGCACTGGCCGGTCGTGTGATGCGCAGCACCGGTGCGATTGCCACCACACTACCTAACGACCGTAAGTTAGGGAAGAGGTTGTTTGTTTTTGTTTACAAGACGTTTACGAACTCCGAAAAATTCACCCTAGACATCCTAACGAACGTTAGGTAGCGTTGTGGTAATCAAGAATCATGGTCTACATAGATGCACGCAGTATCTGTAGTTTCATTAGGAGATCTTATGTCCATATCTACAAATTATTTGTCAGGCTTCATGCCGAACAGTGGACAACATGATGAAAAAATTTCAGCCCATGTTGCGATAGTTGGCTCCGGTCCAACCGGATGTTTCGCCGCACTCACGATGCTCAAATGTATCCCCGAAGTACGCATTACTCTCTTCGACGCCAGGCCTACACCATACGGACTTTTACGTTACGGAGTGGCGCCTGACCATCAAGGAATGAAAAACGTGACTCGGCAGTTTGAGCGGTTATTCGGATCGGATCAAGTCGAATTCGTAGGCAACGTTCGAATCGGACAAGATCTCCCTTTTGAAGTCCTCCAGGAAAACTTTGATTTTGTAGTCATAGCGACAGGGCTTCCCTCTGAACGCGCACTTCCCGTGCCGGTTCACCCTGGTGCCAAGGTTTGGGGTGCCGGCCAGTTGCTTCGCTACCTCAACGCCGATCCAGACAGTGACTTGCGCACAAAGGAAGCTGTGGAGTTAGGCGACTCTGTTCTCATCATCGGCTCAGGAAATGTCGCAATGGATGTAGCGAGATTACTCGCCAAGTCGGATGAAGGTTTTGACGGATCGGATGTCGATGACGCGGCTCGTGAAGCGTTGGCGCCTTCGAAAATCACTCGCATCACGTTGCTCTCCCGAAGCCCCTACGAACAAGTTCGTTGGGACCCGTCGATGTTCAAGGAGCTGTGTTCCGTTCCCGGTGTTGAGGTCTATCTGGATGGAAGACGCTCGACAGAAGAGACTGACACGTCGTCAGCGCCAACGCGCCCTCAACCTCTTCGCGTCGAAGTTTTCTTCAACCAGAAACTGTGCGAAATCGATCTCCAGGAAGACAATGCCTATGACAATCAAATAATTGTCAGAACGCAAAATGAAACATCTGACGCTCATCCGCCCGCCGAGTCTCCCAAAACGTCCTTTCGGGCATCGGCTGTCATTTCAGCGATTGGCTTCGAAGAGCGTCATATCGGTTTTGGCGAAGTTCCTGCCGACAATGTATTTCGCACCGGTGGGTGCGCTACCGGTCGGTTAGGAAACCTCGCCGAGAACCGAGTGCTTGCAAAACAGACTGCGCAACTGGTCGCCGCAAAGGTGGGAAAACAATCCGAACTCACGGGTTTGGCCGGCGTTGCACCATTTCTGGCTCAAACTCCGGTTTCATTTTCTGATTGGAAAGCCATTGATGAAGCTGAAGTAACTAGGGCAAGGCCCGGTCGCATCAGGCAAAAGTTCACATCATGGTCCAAAATGAGCGACGTAGTCGCACAGACGCGCAGCTAATAACTCCTTGCTCCACCGCACTAATCAACCAACACCTAATCACAAAAGGAAACACCGATGACTCAAGTCAACGTTTGGTATGGAACAGAATCCGGAAACGCAGAAATGGTGGGAGATGAGATCGCCGCGGCACTTTCCTCCACGGGCTACACGAGCAACTTAAGCGAATTGCCCGAGATCAGTGTTGCAGACGTTTCCAACGCAGAAGTCACCATTTTTGTTACCTCCACCTACGGCGAGGGCGGGCTGCCGGCAACGACAGAGCCTTTCTACGACGCGCTGTCGGCTGAACGCCCAGATCTAAGCGGGCTCAAGTTCGCCGCTTTCGGATTGGGAGATCGCACCTACGAAAACTACAACAACGCGGTAGCAACAGTATCTACGATCTTGGTCGACCTAGGAGCTGAACAAATCGGGCCAACCGGAAAGCATGACGCAGTGACCGGACTCGATCCCGCACAGGTTGCCCAAGAATGGCTCACGAACGAGATCCTGCCCATCCTCAATGACGAAGGCGAAACCGTACAAGTGGAAAAAAGCTCACACTCTTCTGACCTGTTCCCATGGAGCAACGAACACTTCCAGAAAAATCCTCATCCCTGGTACGACGCAGCTCGCGAACTGGGTCCCGTTCATCAGACTGACGACACGACATTCGTTGTTCTTGGCTACGATGAGGCGATGAAATTCGTCAAGGAACCAAGCATGAGCATCCGTGAGCCAGATTGGATTCAAGAGAATCCATGGAAGGCTTTTGGAAATACCGTTCTCTCCCTTGACCCGCCTAATCACACAAAGGCACGTCGATTGTTTTCTCGCTGGTTCACCCCGAAGCTGATCAAGCAGTGGGTCGAAGCGACAAAGACTTCTATGGAGGAAATCCTCGCTGGGTACAAGCCAGGGCAGGTAATCGACGGACACTTTGATTTGGGCGTTGTTCCGACTCACACCACTATGGCGCAAGTACTGGGATTCCCGGACGGCGAAGTAGAGCCGCTGTTCTGGGCACTGTGGAATGCAATGCTGATTCAGGCAACTGATCCTGCCCCTGGAACGCGCGAGAAATCCATCGAAAGCTTGGACTACATGTTCAACACTACCGCGAAGCTGCTCAAGGAAAAGGAAGAGAGTCCAGGCAACGGTCTGGCAGATGAGCTCCTAGCGGCAAGCAAACGGGGTGAAATCACCGAACGAGAAGTCCTGGAAAATATGGTCCTTTTCTACATGTCAGGCGCCCCGAATCCAGCATATCTAGTGGGAGCCGGACTTGAGATCTTCGCCGAACATCCAGAAGTTCTGCGAGAGTACCGGGACAATCCAGGAGCCCGCGAACAGATTGTCAACGAGATCGCTCGGCTAAATCCCGTCGAACTCCTGCTGACACGATTCCCGACCCAGGATATCGAAATTGCGGGCGTCTCCATTCCGGCTGGTTCAATGGTCAAATTCCCTATCGGGGCCGTGAATCGCGATCCGAAAATTTTTGACAACCCACACGAGTTTGATTTCACGCGGCCGATCGATGCGAGCCGAAACCTTACCTTCGGTCTTGGTACCCATAGTTGTGCAGGTCAGTTGATTGCCCGTGCTGAAATTGACATCATCTTCACAATGATCGCGGAGCGTTTTACCGAAGTCACGATTTCTCAGGAGCCAATCCGCGTCATCACGGACCGATTAGTCGCGTATGACAAGATGCCTGTCACTCTGTCGTAACAACCTGCTTTGCTTGGTGGAGAGCTCCGCAAAGCTCTCCACCAAGCAATCTCCTCGGTCACACCAACGCATACTCGTCAGCTTTTGCCTCAATAAAGGTCGAATGATTAGTTCCAACTGGACTCGGCTTTTGCGTAGGAAAGATCATTGAACTTAATTCAAAACCTCAGTTAATGACATTCATCACCTGACCACAATAAACATAGAAAAATCGGCTCGAACGGTTAATAATGGAAGCGTCTAAACAACCCAACTAACCGAACAAGCCGATGGACTACAAGTATATAACTGGATTACCCCTACCCAAATTCCTAGACCTGCAAGACAGGATCCAGCAGATCCTCGAACAACGACCCCGCAGCGCAGCGGAAGCCGGCGGCAGCCCAGCAGCCTTAAGCCGACATGACCAACTGATCCTCGTCCTAGAAACCTTGAGGTTCAACCTACGCCAAGCCTACGTCGCGACGAAATACGACATCAGCCAACCAACGGTATCCCGGATCTACCGCAAGCTCATGCCACTGATCAGCCAGGCCCTAGCTTTTGAAGCACCAGACATCCACACCGCTCTCAACAAGGGCGAATCGTTGATTGTGGACGGCACTGACGTGCCGGTTCGTAAACACAAACCAGCGATCAAGACCCACTACTCGGGGAAGAAAAAGCGGTACTACGTCAATATCCAAGTCATCACTACGCTGGATGGTAAAGCACTTCATATCAGTGAACCAGTACCAGGACCAACGCATGATCGCAAAGCATTTATCGACACCGGCGCGGAAGCACTTCTCGACGGGTCACCGTATCTGGCTGATCTGGGGTATCAGGGAACCGGTGCTTTGATCCCTCATAAGAAGGGTCATCGTCCAGGAACCGGTGAGTTGATTGAGCATGACAAAGTGTTCAACAAGCAACTATCGAAGCACCGTGCATCAGTTGAGCGTGGCAACTCTCATCTAAAGAACTGGAAGATTCTCTCCGAAATTTATCGGGGTGTGTTCCATGAACTACCGGTGGTGATCAGTATTGTTGCTCGGTTGGAATTCTTCCGTGGCAACGCGGTTGGAACCAAGTATTGAATAAACTTCATTGCGTCGAAAACTCACAATCTCGAATTGAACAGTACATTCGAGCGGCAAGAACAACAGTTTTAACAGTGGAGCAGGGCGAGCTGCGAGCAAGTCAAATTTGCAGGATAAACAGATAAGATGATGATTATGACCGCTAATGGAGCAACGACAAAAAAGAAAAAGACATCTTCAGAGCCTATGGCAACAACTTTTCGCCAGCTTGCGTTGGATGAATTCGCGAGTCAGTTCGATACTGCTCGTATAGACGACATGTCTCCTGCTAAGCGTCGCGTTGTCGAAGCATTCCTAAGGCTGTGTGTAGTACACGGGATGCAGTCCGTTAGCATGCGTACGCTGGCAAAAGAACTTGATATCAAGGCACCTACAATTTATTCGCATTTCCCGGGTGGTCGCGACGAAATCATCGCGGAATCCCTGCGATGGCACTTCCATCATTTTTGCAGCGCCCTTGTTGATGCAGTTCGCCCGGCGAAAGACGCTTCGTCCTTTCTCGACTCGATGATCCGGCTTCACTTCGTACGTCAGATTCAACTGCCCGAAAGCAATCTGTGGGATTTGATCGTTGGTATCGATCGATCAGTGCAAATCCTTCCTGTGGACCTCAGCGTGCAAGTAGCGCATTGGGTCGATCTATACGAATCGCTGTACATTGCGGTTGCTCGTGACCTCGGACTCGAAGATGTCACGGTCAAGGTGAAAATGGTCAACACACTGCTGGAGGGTTCAACCAGATGGTTCGAACCTACAAAGACAGCCAAGGGCCTGTCTCGAGGCGCTGATCAAGCCGTGGCCATCTCCCGTCAAATTCTCGGATTGACCGCTTCCTAACCTGGCTGTTCGCCGCCAGAACCAACCAATAGTTTCTTTGTCCAATTCTTAACAAAAATTCTTATATCCATTCCTACCTACCGACCGTTAGTTAGCAGAAGATGCTTTTGCATCCCTAGACATCGAGAGATAAATGATCACAGTTAAAAGAGCATTCGACCATATCGGTATGTCTGTCCCAGATCTTGAGGAAGCAGTCGACTTTTTTGTCGATGCCCTAGGGTTCGAACAAGTTATCAAGGAAGGTCCGTTTGATGATTTTGGATATGTTTGGCCCGGTGATCTGGAACCCGAGCCAGGAACACTGCGACAAGCGAACCTGGTACTGGGTGATTCATTCAATATCGAACTGCTTGAGTACACGAATCGAACTGCCGCCATTCCTGATGCAGCGCCTCGACCTGCGGATCCAGGCGGCTGGCACCTATGCCTGCATGTCGACGACATTGATAAGGCAAGCGACGAATTAGCAAGTCGTCTAGACACCACTCAAATTTCGGACATAATCCAGGAAGAACAGGATATGGAAGGACTGAGGTGGGCCTATTTCAGAACTACATGGGGGTTAGTGCCCGAACTCATTCAGTGGTCTCCTGGAATGCCCTACGAATCAACGACGCAGGCACGAATGGCATTGCCCCGCTGGGCTTGATTCCTACGAAACTGAAAACTTCTGATGCTTTCCGCTGAAGGCATCCGGTGGTTTCCGAGTCCGCTGAACCACTCCCCTACAAGTTCTCAAGCGTTATGCCACACCCGGCTTCCACAATCTTCAAAGGTTAAAATTGCAGTGGACTATTCGCATTCCCCGGCACGAGGCGAACTGATTCGACGTCGGCGCGCCGTGTTCGCGGCATTTGTCGCTTTCGGTCTGGTTCTGGGGTCGTGGGCAGCTCACCTGCCAATTTTGAAATCCAATTTGCACGCAAGTACATCCGAACTAGGGATTATCCTGCTCATACTGGGCGGTGGCGCATTTTTCGGAATGCAGGCCAGCGGATATGCCGCCAACAAATTCGGGAGCGGGAAAGTCGCAGCCATCGGCTCATTGGCGCTCTCGGCAACCATCGTTCCTCCACTTTTCAGCACGACCTGGGCATCTGCAGCGATAGCTTCTCTGGCATTGGGAGTTAGCGTGGGGATCATTGAAGTAGGAGCCAATGCCGCCGCCGTAGAAGTTGAACGCGAGTGCCAACGGCCCATCATGTCTTCTTTCCACGGCATGTTCTCCGTAGGCAGCGTATTAGGCTCAGTGATCGGAGCCGGCGCATTTGCTCTAAACATCAGTTATCGGTTCACGTTGCCTACCGTTGCCTTGCTGGTGCTCCTATTGCTTGTGGTCTCAGCAAAAACTCTGATGAGAATTCAGACAGACCCGACTCCACAAGTTGCGACCGGCGCAACCACTACCTCAAGCAAGGTTCAACGAAGCAAACGCCATACGATGCAGCTCATCGCTTACGGATGCTTGGCGTTCCTGCTGTTACTGACCGAAGGATCTGCCATGGATTGGAGCAGCCTTCACGCCCAGGAACACTTGGACGCGACATCCAGCGGTGCGGCGTTGGCCTTGGCATGTTTCGTGAGCGCAATGACAATTGGACGATTCACAATGGACCGTCTCGCGGAACGAATCGGTCCCGCGCGAATTCTCCGTTATGGCTCTGCCCTGTCGATCGCCGGGCTCATAGCCGTCATTTGCTCTCCAGCCCTTCCGCTTGCGTGCATTGGCTGGGCTGCTACGGGGCTAGGCCTCTCTAGCTGTGTCCCGCAGGTATTTACCGCAACAGGAAATCTTCCTGGCTCAAATGCCAAAGAACTAGCCCGTGTCGTCGGCGCTGGATATATTGCGGTACTCGCCGGTCCCGCGATCATCGGTTGGCTGGCCGACCAGCTTGGAATCAACAACGCCTTCATCCTGCCAATCATTGGCATGGTTATCTGCCTAGTATCCGCCAACATATTGGAACCGAAGAAAGAGCCAGTGGCGACCCACTAAGCAAGTACGCACAGTCCTGCTTCAGGGAAACGCCCGCTGAATCTACCGCGCGCTCCACCCGCCGTCCATGGTGTAGGAGGCACCGGTAACCATGCCGGCCTTATCGGAGCTGAGCCAAGCAGCCAGGGAAGCGACTTCATCAGGCTCGACGAGCCTCTTGATTGCGGACTCGGTGAGCATGATTTTCTGTACCACTTCCGACTCCGGAATCTGATGCAGCTTGGCCTGGTCTGCGATCTGCTTTTCCACCAGGGCCGTACGGACATAGCCCGGGTTGACGCAGTTGCTGGTGATCCCGTGCTCCGCGCCTTCCAGCGCAGTGACCTTGGACAACCCTTCCAGACCGTGCTTGGCCGAAACATAGGCGCTCTTGAAAGCGCTGGCGCGCAGGCCATGAATCGATGAGATGTTGATGATCCGCCCAAAGCCGCGCTCGCGCATTCCGGGAAGGGCTGCGCGGATCAGCAGGAAGGGTGCTTCCAGCATCAGTCGGTGGATCAGCCGCCAGGCTTCGGGTTCGAATTCGTGGATCGCGGCCACTTTCTGGATGCCGGCGTTGTTGATCAAGATGTCGGTATCAATGCTGAGCTGCTCCAGTGCCGCGGTATCCGAAAGATCCACTGCCCACGCTGTTCCGCCGATCTTGCTCGCCGCTATTTGGGCTGCTTCCTCGTTCAGGTCAGCGATTGTCACCTTGGCACCGGCTTGGGCCAAAGCTTCGGCGCAGGCGAAACCGATTCCCGAGGCTCCCCCGGTGACCAATGCGCGCCGGCCGTGCAATCCGCCCGTGGTGCTCGTTGGGAGTTCTGATTCTTGAGTCATGGCCGGTGTTATCCCTTCATGCGCACCATTGCGGCAGGCACCCGAACCTCGGGTGTTTACTGCAAAGTTATGGCCAGTTCCCGACACGGGTCAACGATTCACACTGTGCAGATTCCGCAGGTCAATGTGCGTTCATGCACAAGGAAGGATCCGAGGCAGCACACAGCGGTCAACCTCCGGAGGATATGCTGAAACAAGATCACCTGCCCCTGCCTCACAAGTCAGGGCCGTACATCGTTCAAAGGAATCGGCAGCCAATGACGACTTTACCGACCAACGATCCAGCGCCTGCGGTTCCAATTCGGCGCGCAGCCAGTGTCCTGATGCTGCGCGAAGGCGCTGTAGGCTTTGAGGTTTTTGTCCAGCATCGCGTAGCGACCATGGATTTTGCCGCTGGCATGGTGGTTTATCCCGGGGGCAGGGTTGATCCCAAGGACAGCGAAACGGCCGGCAGCGGCCAGCTGGATCCGATGATCATCAGGACTCACGCCGAATGCTGGGCGCGTACCTCCGTGTGGGATCAGGGCGAAGCCAGCGCCCAGCAGAAGGCCGGTGAAATCTTGGCCGCCGCCCTGCGCGAGGTGTTCGAGGAAACCGGATTGGTCCTCGACCCCGGCCAGCTCTTCCCGTGGGCCAATTGGGTGACTCCCGAAGGCTTCCCGCGCCGGTTCGATACCTACTTTTTTGTCGCGGCGCTGGCTGCGGATCAGGAACCTGTGCACCAGACCACCGAAGCCGTGCGCTCTGACTGGGCCAAGCCGCAGGAGCTCTTGGCGGCGCTTGAACGAGGTGAGCTGAAGATGATGCGCCCAACCCAGCGGACCCTGCTTGATGCCATGGAGCTGGGAACAGTGCAGGCCATTATCGCCAATGATGCGGTGATCACCGCGGTGCATCCAGACCCCCGCGATTCCCATTCCGCGCACCCGGTGCGCGCCAGCGAAATCGGCACGCCAGGTTCCTGATCCTTGCTCAGTTATCGAGCAGGCTGCGCCCGACAATCAGGGACATGATCTCGTTGGTGCCTTCCAGGATCTGGTGCGCTCTCAGATCACGGAAGATCTTCTCCGTGCCGAAGTCCGCAAGGTACCCATAGCCTCCATGCAATTGGATGGCGCTGTTGGCCACGTTGAATCCGGCATCGGTGGCGACCTTCTTGGCCATGGCGCACAGGCGGACCATATCGGGGCTTTTGGCATCCAATGCGCTGGCCGCTCGACGCAGCAGTGACCGCGCTGCTTCGAGTTCCATATCCATGTCGGCGAGCTTGAAGACCAGCGCTTCCTGCTTGGCCAGCGGGCCGCCGAAGACCTGGCGTTCTTTGAGGTACGCGGCCGATTTTTCCAGTGCCAGCTGGCCGCCGCACAGGGAGCAGGCGGCGATATTCAAGCGCCCGCCGTTCAGGGCTTTCATGGCCATGGAGAATCCTTGGCCTTCCTCGCCCAGCAGGTTTTCGGCGGGAATGCGCACGCCTTCCATGATGACCTGGCGCGTGGGCTGCGCCTTCCAGCCCATCTTCTTCTCATTGGCGCCGAAGCTCAGTCCCGGCAGATCCGCTGGAACCAGGAAGGCGCTGATGCCTCGGGCGCCGTAACCGCGGTGCGGGCCATGACGATGTAGAGTCCGGAACTTCCGGCTCCCGAGATGAACTGCTTTACACCGCTGAGCACGTATTCGTCGCCGTCATTGCGGGCGCGGGTGCTCAGGGCCGCGGCATCGGAGCCGATACCCGGTTCGGTCAGGCAGTAGGAGCCGAGCTGTTCCATGCTGATCAAGTCCGGCAGCCATTTTGCGCGCTGTTCATCGTTGCCGAAGCTATCGACCATCCACACCACCATGTTGTGGATGGAAATGTAGGCGGCCAGGGTGGGGTCTGCATTGGCCAGTTCCTCGAAGTCCAGGACCGCGTCGCTGCGGGTGAGCGCCGAGCCTCCGTGCTCCTCCGAGGCATAAATACCGCCCATGCCCAGTTGCCCGGCCTGGGCGAGGACGTCGATGGGGAAATGCTGTTCTTCATCCCATTTTTGGGCCATCGGTGCGATCTTGGTTTCCGCGAAATCATGGACCATGCCGATCAGCGATTTCTGGTCGTCGCTTATTTCAAACACCACCGGCTCCTTTGCCCGTTATTGCTCTATGTGAGCACAGTCTATGTGACTTGGGCGACAACTCAAGGACGAGGTCAGCTACGGATCAGATCATCGCGGGCATCGAACTCGTCTCGCGCTTGGAGCACCTTGGATGCGTGACTCTCGGACCACTTGCGCAGTATTTCCATCGGGTCCAAGAGGCTGTGGCCGATGTCGGTGAGCTCGTAGTCCACGCGGACCGGGACCTGCGCGTACACGGTGCGTTGCACCAGCCCGTCGCGTTCAAGGGTGCGCAGGGTGCTGGTGAGTACTTTCGGGGTGACGCTGCCGATGAGCTGGCGTAACCCGGAGAAACGTAACGGCCCGTCAGCTAGGGCCAGAAGCACCAGCGGTGTCCATTTATCCCCTAAGCGCTGCATAATTTCACGTGAAGGACAGTTTTGCACGAAGACGTTGAAAGTCTCATGGCTATCCATAAAGAAACCTAGTTTCGTTGTAGTAGTCGGTATCTAAAGGATATCATCGTGCTGTACGACCACCAATCAACAGGAGAATCACCATGAAGATCGCAGTTTACGGAGCCACCGGCATGGTTGGCACTGAAGTTGTCGCCGAAGCTCTCACCCGCGGCCACGAGGTCACCTCGGTCACCCGCTCTGGCACCGACGTCGCCGGCACCACTTCCGTCGCAGCAGAACTCAACGACATAACCACCTATCGTGACCTGGGCAAGAACAACGACGTCATCGTCATCTCCGTTCCACCATCACGCACCGGCGGCGACCACCAGGAATACTTGGACGCATTTGAGGAAATCACCGAAACTCTCACCCCAGCACGTTTGATCGTTGTCGGCGGCGCCGGCGCCACCGAGGTTAACGGTGTTCGCCTGCTCGATGCCCCAGGCTTCCCAGATGCCTACCGCGCAGAAGCAGAAACCGGAGCCGCCGTATATGACATGTTCACCTCAGTTTCCGGCATCACCTGGACCGTTGTTGCTCCAGCGCCAGAGATCGCACCTGGTCGCCGCACCGGCACCTACACCCAGGGCACCGATTCACCAGCCGGTGACTTCGTTTCCAGCCAGGACTTCGCCGTAGCAATTCTCGATGAGATCGAAACCCCTGCTCACGAAAACCGTCGCCTGACCGTAGCCAGCGAAAAGTAATCAATACCTTCGCACACCATAAGTGAGATTCGCCAGATCGGTGCCAAAGGGTGCCGATCTGACGAATTCACTGCGCAGGGCTAAAGTTGGGATGGTCATTCCACTAGCTCACCGAGGTAAGTCACTTCTCATGCAACGCAATTCGCGCTCGTCTCGCATCGTGGCCGGAGCCTTCGCTCTGCCACTGATCGGCGCACTTCTAGCCAGCTGCTCATCAACTGGCACCACCGAATCCTCCGCGCAGAGCCAGACGCCGGTCACCGGCGGCACCATGGTGTACGCTTCCGGCGATGCCGAACCAAGCTGCTTGGATCCTCATGTAGGTGGCAATTACCCCCAGGCCCTAGTAGCAAGCCAGTTCCTAGAATCGTTGTTCACCAAGGATTCCGAAGGAAAGATCATCCCTTGGCTGGCAGAAAAAACCGAAGTCTCCAAGGACGGATTGACCCGCACCATCACCTTGCGTGACGGCATCAAGTTCACCGACGGCACCAAACTAACCGCTGAGGCAATCAAGAAAAACATTGAACACCTCAAGGATCCCAACACTGCTTCCTCGACCGGTTACCTCGCCGTGGGCAAGGTCGTCAAGGTTGAAGCCACGGACGAGTTGACCGCAACACTGAAGCTGTCCACCCCAGATAACGCTCTACTGGAATCATTGTCGATGCCTTGGACGGCTATCGAGTCCCCTAAGGCCCTTGAACGTGATCAAGCCACCAACTGCACCGCGCCGGTAGGAACCGGCCCGTTTAAGGTCAAAAGCTGGGAACACCAGAAGGCCGTGAATCTTGTGCGCAATGATGACTACGTCGCGCCAGTGGCCGATGAGAATCGCTCCAGCACCACCTCTTACCTCGATGGCATCACCTGGCGTTTCATCCCAGAAGCAGCCACCCGTTACGCGGCTTTGCAGTCCGGCGAAGTTGATGTCATCGACAACGCTCAGCCAGACACCATCGCTTCGGCAACCGATACGGGTCTAGGCCATCTGGATGCTCCGCGACCCGGTTCCACCAACCGTATTGAGCTAAACAGCTCCAATGCACCGTTTGATGATCAGAAAGTGCGCGAAGCCTTTATCCGCGCAGTGGACGTGAACACTGGGGTAAATTCCTTGTTCTTCGGCACCGCCAAGCGCAGCTATTCCCTGCTCTCCTCGGTAGAACCGTTGGGCTACTCCGATGAGGCGCTATTTGGCACCGATACTGCCAAGGCCAACGCACTACTAGATGAAGCTGGCTGGAGCGAACGCGATGCTCAGGGCTACCGCACCAAGAACGGCAAGCGTCTTTCCTTGCGCTTTCCGGTCTCCACCAACCAGTCGGTACCTGCCGAACAGTCCCTCTTTGAACAGTTCCAGGCACAGGCCAAGGCCGTGGGCTTTGAAGTGAAGATCGATCTGCTGGATCTGTCCAGCTGGTACGGCGCACTGGCCAAGCATGAGTACAACCTGGTTTCGGCCCCGTACACCAAGGTCGGACCTTCGGTATTGCGCGTGCTGTACCACTCCGACTCCACCGTTCCGGCCCCATCGGGCTACTTTGCCAATAATGCTCAGGTAAAGAATAAGAAGCTCGATCAGCTACTGGTTCAGGCCGAAGAGACCGAAGACGATGCGCAGCGCGCTTCGCTCTACGAGCAGGCACAGAAGATCGTACTTGAGGGTTACTACGTGCTTCCGCTGTACGACCAGCAGAACCACTTCCTCTATGGCAAGAACGTACATGGCATCGGCGCCACCACCGCAGTGTCCTCCCCTATCTACTTTGATACCTTCTTGGATCAGTAGCATCTGATGAACACGATTGCTTGGGTCGGGCGCAAGGTCGGCGGGGCGTTGGTGGTGTTGTGGCTGGTGGCTTCGGCCATCTTCATAGCCATCCGGCTGATCCCCGGCGACCCGGCCGAAGCAATTATGGGTGGTCCAGGGTCGCAGGCCTCGGCTCAAGCCTTGGCCGCCGCCCGTGCCGAGTATGCGCTGGATCAACCCATTATCACCCAATACTTCTTGTATCTGGGCAAGCTGCTCACCTTTGATTTTGGTACCAGTTATTCACTGAAGCAGCCGGTCACCCAGGTCATGGGTGAAGTGCTACCCAATACTTTGTGGCTTTCGCTGATGGCTCTTCTCATCGCTTGGCTCTTGGCCTTGTGCTTCTCTGCTTTGGCTATGCGCGCTGGTCGCATAGGTACATTTGTGGGCAACCTGCTGGAGATTATCGCCGCAGCAGTTCCCCATTTCTGGCTGGGCGCGGTGCTGATCATGCTCTTCTCCTCCGCGTTAGGCTGGCTGCCCGCGGTGGATAACGGCACCGGTCGTGGCCTGGTCTTGCCGATTTTGACTCTGGCTTTACCGCTAGCTGGTTTCCTGACCCAACTGATGCGTGATTCACTCACCGAAGCGATGAGCAGCCAGTTCGCCCTGGCTGCTCGGGCTCGCGGGGAGAGCCGGCTCAAACTTTTCTGGCGTCACGGATTACGTCATGCGGCTCTGCCGGCACTGAGTCTGACCGGTTGGGCGTTTTCTTCTTTACTCTCGGGAGCAGTGGTAGTCGAGGCGATTTTTGCCCGCCCCGGACTGGGCCGTTCACTGCTCTCCGCGGTCCTCGCAAGAGATATTCCGATGGTTACCGGTATCGCATTGTTCTCCGCGCTGGTCTACATCGTGGTGATGGCCATTTCCGAAGGCATTGAACGAATGATTAATCCAGCCGGTGATCCGCGATGAGCCGCACCACAAAAATCTGTTCAATAGTGGTCATTGGCATCTGGCTGCTCATGGCATTGGCACCCTCTCTCCTAGCTCCCGGTGACCCACTGGCCATCAACCCGACCGAAGCTTTTGCTAAACCAGGCTTCGCTCATTTTTTCGGTACCGATGAATCAGGCCGAGATATCTACACCCGCGTCATCCACGGTGCTGGTGACTCACTGGCCATTGGTCTGGCCGCTACCGCACTGGGGATGGGGCTGGCCATCGTCTTGGGAACCATTGCTGCTCTTTCCCCACGCTGGCTAGATGAGATCATCCTGCGAGTACTCGAGGCGCTCTACGCTATCCCTTCTCTACTGATGGCGCTACTGATCATTGCGTTTACCGGCCCCGGAGTAGGCCCGGCCATCGTTGCGGTGGGATTGTCTACCGCACCCGGATATGCGCGATTGGTGCGCAGCCAAATCCGCACGCTGAAGAATTCAGAGATGCTTGAAGCATCCACCGTCTTGGGGCGCAGCACCTGGCTGAAGGTACGTAATCATCTGATTCCCAACGCGCTGAAGCCACTGCTCGCGCTGGTAACTTTAGGCATCGGACAAGCAGTCATCTGGGCGGCTGCGCTGTCCTTCCTGGGTCTTGGCACTCCCCCACCAGCACCGGAATGGGGTGCCATGCTGTCGGCCGGACGCACCTACCTTCACCTTGCCTGGTGGATGAGCCTGTTCCCTGGACTAGCCATCGTTGCCGTGGCCGTCTGCGCTACCTTGATCGGCCGCGCCCTAGGCGGAAAGGTGAAGTCACTATGAATGAACAGACACTAATCACCGTCAAGGATCTGTCGGTGAGCTTCGGGGCAACCCCAGCAGTGAAAAACATTTCCTTCAGCATCAAAGCCGGGAAAGTACTCGCCTTGGTGGGCGAATCCGGGTCCGGGAAATCGGTGACGGCACGAAGCCTTCTAGGACTATCTGGCGGAAGCGTCACCGCGAGTGAACTGAGCGTCTGTGGGCAGGATGCACGAGCTCTTTCGGACCGCTCTTGGCAAAAGATCCGGGGCAATTCTGTCTCGATGATTCTGCAAGATGCGCTGATGGCCTTGGACCCGCTACGCCCGGTGGGCCGTGAGATCGGTGACGGTCTGAAAGAGCACACGAACTTGAGCGCAAAACAACGCAAGCAACGCGTTCTGGAAGTGCTCGAATCGGTGCGAATGCCAGAACCTGAACTTCGTGCCAGACAGCGTTCCACCGAGCTTTCCGGTGGCATGCGTCAGCGTGCGCTCATTGCCCAAGCCTTGGCCGGGAACCCTCAAGTGGTGATCGCTGATGAAGCAACCACCGCACTGGATTCACAACTGACGGCGCTGGTACTGTCACAACTGCGGGCGCTGAAAGATCAAGGCCGGGGTGTGCTGATGATCAGCCATGACCTTGCCCAAGTAGCCCATCTGGCTGACGAAATTGCAGTGATGCGCCAAGGCGAAATTGTCGAGTCAGGTTCGGCCGAACAAGTTCTGAATGACCCACAACACGAATACACTCGCAAGCTGCTGCACGCCGTTCCTTCCGGGGTACCACGTTATGCCTCGCTGTCTTCCAGCGGTGAAACTCAGCCGTCTTCTGCGGTAGGGGTACCGGCATCTGGGCCGCTAGCTTTGGCCGTTGCAGACCTATCCAAGAGCTTCGGCAAACAGTCGGCCGTAGATTCGGTGAGCTTCAAGCTACCTCAGGGCAAGACGCTGGGCATCGTGGGCGAATCCGGCTCTGGGAAAACCACCACCGCACGCATGGTTCTCGGCCTGCAGAAACCTGATAGCGGAACTGTTGAATTACTCGGCGAGCGCTTCGCCCCGGGCTCCGAAAGTCAGCGCCGCAAGCTCCGCGAACACATGGGCGCCATCTATCAGAACCCATTAGGTTCCTTTGACCCTCGCTACTCCGTGGGACAGTTGCTCGCTGATGCGCTCAGCCGTGGAAAATCCAAGCGCGCCAGCGAATACCGAGGGCAGATGGAGCAGCTGTTGGAACAAGTTGAATTATCGACCAACTTGTTGGGCCGTAATCCGCGAGAACTTTCCGGTGGCCAACGCCAGCGTCTGGCCATCGCTCGAGCGTTAGCTCCGCAGCCCTCGGTGCTGGTTCTCGATGAGCCAGTTTCAGCGTTGGATGTATCGATTCAGGCCACCGTGCTGGACCTACTGGATCGCATTCAGCTTGAAACCGGGACCAGCTATCTGTTCATTAGCCATGATCTCTCCGTCATTGAGCACATGAGCGACAACGTCGCTGTCATGCATAACGGTCGAATCATCGAGCAGGGCGACACCACAGAGATCTTCGGCGCCCCACAGCAGGAATACACCAAAACGTTGCTCTCGGCAATGCCTCGATTGCGCTAGAGCTTCACTTTACGTACACATGATCGGTGCGGACCCGACAGCTCCGGAAGATCCAGCCACCCGTAAAGCAGACGCCAGACCCGTGCTCCATTCTGGAGTAATGGCGAGTTTATCCAGCCCTAGTTGTACCTTGCTGGTTTTCGTTTCAGCCGTCAGTTGACACCCGTGATTCGATTCGAGCACCAACTGCATTGGCGTATTTCCTAATGCTTTCTAGTCGTGGGTTCGAATCGTACTGCTCCATTTTTGATACACGCTGACGTGTCACTCCAAGCACTGCAGCAACGTCACCCTGGGTCATCCCACGTCCAATGCGGACATCAACGAGGTCGGAGATCATCCGCCGATGAGATTGCGACAGACTCTTCGAACGTGCTCGCACGGCTTCCGGGGCCGACAAATGTGGCCATTCGGTATTGCTTGACATGCTTCAAACGATAGACCCTCGCATTGAAGTGAGCAACTTATAAGTTGCTCACTTACCTAATCCGGTAGCAAGAGATTGCAAACAATATTTGCTCGTCTTGGTCCTCTCGGGAAAGCTTTCGCGTGGCGTTACCATCGTGCATTGTCCGCTTAATGTGCTTGTGCAATTTGACTAGAACAGTGCGGTGATTGAGTGGCTCACCGTGATAGAAGCGGAGTTTTCGTTTGAGAACTTGTAATCTCAGCTCATACAGATCAGGATCCAACCTCACTGGCTTTATTGGAGTCCTGGAGTCACCAACATCCATTATTTTCCCGCAGCCGCGTCTTCGAACAGCCCGTCGATTTCTCCGAGATAGTGATTTCGTGCGAAAAAATCGAGGCCATTCAGCCAGTCGTCCAGTTCTTTTACACGTTGGTTCTTGAGGTCAAACCCAAAAACCCATTTGTACGGCGCATTTTCAGGATGGCTGCATCGAGAGTCAGCTCCGCTTGAGGCAATCTACCCGAGCCTGAGCGCCACAAAGAAGTCTGCTTAAACTAATAACCGGCGCCCACGGGCGCCGGTTATTTTTCTGATCACTAGATCTTGTCGACCAGCTCATCCTTAACTTGCTTGCGAAGGATCTTGCCAAGCAAAGAACGTGGCAATTCATCTACCGCCACCACACGCTTGGGCACCTTGTAGGCGGCCAAAAGTTCACGGCAATGCGCCCGCAAGCCGTCTTCGTTAAGTTCAACGCAGGGTTCTAGCTGGACCGCAGCAACGACCATCTCGCCGCCGCGTGCCAGAGGCTTGCCGAATACCGCCGCGTCCACCACGTCGGCATGCTGACGCAGGGCTACTTCTACCTCGGTGGGTGAGACATTAAAACCGCCGGTGATGATCAGTTCCTTGGCCCGGTCAACCACCTGTGTGAAGCCAGCTTCATCGACGGTGACCACATCACCGGAGCGCAACCAGCCATCGGCAGTTTTAGCTTTGGCGGTTTCTTCCGGGTTATTCCAGTAGCCCTGGAACACCTGCGGTCCCTTGATCAGCAGCTCGCCGGCTTCACCCTGAGTCACTTCCTTAGACGGATCATCCACGTCGACAACCTTCATCAACGTTGAAGGGAAAGGAACCCCAATAGTTCCGGTGCGACGAGTTGGATGGAAGGGATTGCCTAAGGCCACCGGCGAAGACTCGGTCATGCCGTAGCCCTCAACCAATAGTCCGCCAGAGATAGACTCCCAGAGTTCCACCACATGATCGGGTAGGTTCATGGCCCCGGAAATGCAGTATTTGGCACTCTTGAGCGACATGCCACGTTCCTTGGCAGCTAGTGCAGTGCGCTCATAAATCGGCGGTACCGCGCAGTACACGGTAGCTGGAGACTTCTTCCAAGCGTCAAGAATCACGTCCGCTTCGAACTTCGGGAACAGAACCAGCAGGCCCTGCTTCTTTACACCAAAGGTGAGATACAGGGTCATGCCAAAGGCATGGAACATTGGCAGGATCGCGTAGAGGATCTCTTCGCGCTCCTTGGCACCGAGCATCCATGCTTCACCCTGCAAAGCGTTGGAATACAGATTAAAGTGCGTGAGCATGGCGCCTTTGGGATGGCCGGTAGTCCCCGAGGTGTACTGAATGACCGCCAGATCATTCACTCCTGGATGCGGGTGATCTGCGGCCAAGGTTCCACCAGAAAGCAGATCCTTCCAGCTGGTGGTTCCCGAAGTCTTCGCGGTCAGCGAAGCCTTGGTCTCGCGCAGCTTCTTCACCGGCAAGTTCAGCGCCAGCTTCTTTAGCGGTGGGAACGCATCAAGCAGATTCACCGAGACAACCGCGTCAATCTGCACGTCCTTGGGGAACTGTTGCACGGTGCCCACCACCTTGTCCCACACGATCGCAACCCGAGCCTGGTGGTCTTCAAACTGGTGGCGTAGTTCGCGGGCGGTGTACAGCGGATTGTGTTCAACGACGACTGCGCCCAAACGCAGTACCGCGTAAAAGGCAATGACATGCTGCGGGCAGTTTGGCAGGATCAGCGCTACTCGGTCCCCGGCACGAACTCCGAGTTGACGCAGACCTTCGGCGGCTTGCTCAACCTGTTCGCCGAGCTGGATGTAGCTGGTGCGACGACCGAAAAACTCGGTGGCCGGACTTTGCCCAGCTTCAGCCACTGAGCGTTCAAACATGCGGCTCAATGGCTCGGTCGGCAGTTCAATCTCGGCAGGAACGCCGGGCTGGTAATTAGCTACCCAAGCGGGTGCAGCGCTTTTCTCCATACCTTCTATCATGCCCTACGCAGCGGTAACCATGCGATCTTTGCGGGCACAACCGACTTGCTTGGACTCCTTGAACCAGAATTGTCTGATGCACAAACTAGACTGCGTTTTAGGTAGAGAAGCACCCGCGCCCACCGCCCCGAAAGGCACCCATGGCACGTTGTTATCCGAAGGATCCAGAATTTACCGAGAAGACCGCTGCAGAGCAAAAGGTCTTCGATGCCCTGTCGCAGGCCTTGCCCGACGATGCTCTACTTTTTCATTCGGTTCAATTGCGCAACCAACGTGCCGAACACGAGATCGACCTTTTGGTGTTGTGGCCACACGTTGGCATCGCTGTCATCGAGGTCAAGGGCGGTCGTCTTACCGTAGAAGACGGCACTTGGTACCAATCCGATACCAAAGGAAAACACCGGATCCAAAGCCCGATGGCCCAAGTGCAAAGCGCCGCGCATGCCCTGAAAAGTGTGCTCTTTCCGCTCATGGGTACCCAAATCACCAGTCGGCTAGCTGATGTGGTGTGCTTTCCCTACACTGATTGGCCCAATCATTACAGCTCGGTCGGTGTTCCACGAGAGTTGATCATTGATCGCTCCCAAATGGATAACATTGTTCCTCTGCTTCGCCGTGCCATCGAAGAACAAGGCGGAGGATTAGCTGGCCTGAGCCCAGAATTTGCTAAACGCATGGTCAAGCATCTAACCGGGGACACTGGGCCATTGGGGGAAGCCGAGGAATTACGGAGCCTCACCGAAGTATCTAGCAATGAAGACGTGCAAGATACGCTCACCGCTAGGCAGGCAGTTCTGCTTTCTTCGACACGCTCGCTGCAACGAGTACGCTTTATCGGCGGCGCAGGCAGTGGGAAGACGTGGATGGCGCTAGAGAAAACACGTCAGCTCGCCAAGGAAGGTCTGCGAGTTGGACTTTTCTGCTACAACAAAGGCCTGGGCCACTACCTGAAATCGCAGGTGGACTTGTGGCGGCAAAACAAACCAGCGCATACCGGTGAATTCCACGAATATGCCAGATCGCTCGGCGTTCCTGATGGAAGCGGTCAAGAGTACTTTGATATCACGATGCCTCAACTACTGAGCGCCGTTGGCCCGTCGTTGCCGCCGTCGCAGAAACTTGATGCGGTAATCGTTGACGAGGCCCAAGATTTTGCGCCAGGGTGGTGGGAGGCATTGTTGTCCTGCACTAAAGATCCGTTCAACGGTCAGGTCTATGCATTTATGGATAATCGACAGGACGTTTATCAACGGTGGAGCGGTGAAAACATCGGTGATGGCGGCCCTTTGATACCTATTCATGTTGACGACAATCTGCGCAATACTCGGAGCATCGCCCGAACCTTCAAAGAGATCATCGGCGATAATGTGAAACTACGTGGCGGCGAAGGACTGCCAGTGCGGTTCGTGCAATGTTCAACCGAAGATGCAGTCGACGTTGCCTCAGACTGTGTGGATCTGTTGATAGAAGAGGGCTGGGCCAACAATCAAATTGCCCTGTTGACCACGAACCGGCGGCACCCCATCCACCAAGACCACTATGATGACGGCACTATCGATACTGAATACTGGCCCGCATTCCATGCACGAGAAGCCGAATTCTACGGACACGTCTTGGGTTTCAAAGGACTAGAGCGTAGCGTGGTCATACTTTGTGTAAATGGCTTCAAAGATCTGGACCGAGCCACCGAGCAACTGTATGTCGGTTTCTCCCGCGCCCGCAGTCTGTTAGTGGTGGTTGGCGACCGTCAGTTGGTGAATGAAGCCAGCGGAACGAACGCACGAATCTCCTTGCAGGGTGCCACCAATTGGGCTGCAACCGAGGAAGTCATCAACTAGAAGTTCAGCCCACGTGCGGTTACGTCCCAAACTTCATTCGTTTCATCCGGGTGCACAGCGAGTACCGAATCGACCAAGTTCACCGCCTGGCACACATGGTTCGGAATTACTTGCAGTTGGGTGCCATGCGCAGGAAGTTCAAGGTCTTCCGGCCACTGCACGGTTGCGTGATGTTCAGACAAAGCAATGATCCGGGCATCGGGACACTCAACAATGCGCCCGTAGCCGGTAGCCCAACTTGGACGGTCACTTCCTAGGATCTTGCTTCCCGCGTCCAACACAATTCGGCGTGGGATATTTGCTTCTCCCTGATGTCGGCTGACTACGGTGGAGGCAACGCTCAAGGCAATTTCATCAAAGGTAATTCGACCGAGTTCATACTGCTGTGCGTCCCCAAAAACGTAAACACCGGGACGCACTTCGGTCAGCACCGAGCTGTCGCTTAGGGCTGCAGTCGGCGAGGACCCACCGCTGATTCGTTTGATTTCAAACCCGGATTCACGAAGCAAACGAGTTGCTTCGGCTAACGCCTTATATTCATCATTGACCGCCGCATCGATGCCATCAGGATCATAGCTGTGGCCGGGGAAGGTAAAGACCCCTTGGACTTTCATGCCAACTTCACGCGCTGCCTGGGCAATGGCGACAGCATCTTGGGGTGCTACGCCGCTACGATGATGACCGCTGTCAATTTCAATCATCAGTCGGATCTTCGCTGCCTTCTCCCCTAGCGTCACTGACATCTGATGGACAGCTTCGACCGAGTCCGTGCCGATACTGAGCTTGGAGCGTTTTAGCAGTTCCAGAATTCGGGTCGCTTGGGATTCATCAACCCACAGCGGGTAGGCGATAAAGATCTTGGCCACGCCCTGCAACGCGAAGCTCAATGCTTCCCCGACAGTTGCTACAGTCAGTCCGACGGCACCAGCGTCCAGCTGGCGATAGGCCACTTCGAGCATCTTGTGGGTTTTGGCGTGGGGACGTAATTTCAGACCTTGGCTGGAGACCCGGTTGGCCATCTTAGAAATGTTCTTTTCCAATTGCGCTACATCGATCATGATGTGCGGCGTGCTGATTCCAGCCGGGATTGAGACCACGTCTACCGTTCCTTTAATGCTTGTTCTATGTCGCGGTGACGGTCCTGATTTTTTGAATCCGCCGAAGACAGAGATTACATCAGGTTCCTATCAACAAGCTAAGCGCTACGTCCCTGCACCCAAGGTACGTTTGGCCAGTTTGGTCGAGAGTTCATGAGCATGGTGAAGCAGAAGTTGTCCCATTTCCTCCCTACGTTGCTTTTCAAAGCGAGTGTGGATACCGGTAATACTCAGCGCCCAAGCCGGTTGTCCAGAGCTATCAAAGACCGCAGCTCCCATCCCCCAGCTACCTTCAACAATCAGCCCCGGATTTACGGAGTAACCAGTTTTTCTGGTTTCACTCACTTTTTTGCGCAACTCTTTAGCGCTATGAGCGGGCCCATATTCTGCTTCCAGAGCGCTGTTGGCCAGATAGTGTTTCATGCTTTCTTCGGGCAGAAAAGCCAGAATGGCAAGACCCGCGGAGGCGACCCCCAGCGGGAAACGCTTCCCTTCGTAGAGGACAAAGGAGCGGATCGGGAAGGCGCCATCTTGCCGGAGCAAACAAACAGTCTCATCCGAACGCCGGGCCGAGAGAAAGGCGCTTTCTCCGGTCGCTTCTGCCAGCGCAGAAACGTGCGTGCGAGCAAGCACGCTAATGTCGTAACGCTCGGCCGCGACTGCGCCCATCAAGTACAGCTCAGGTCCTAAAAGCCATTTGCCGGTGCGATGTTCGTGATCGCAGAAGCCCTCGGTCACTAATGCCGAGAGCAACCGGTGCACGGTAGGTCTGGCTAGTCCCGTCGTTCGGGCTACATCCGTGGTCGTTATACCTTCAGGCATCGAGGTACTCACGGTGCGAAGGACTGCTGCCAGCCGACCAACAACTTGGGCACCTGCTGGTAAAGAACTCATGCCCATATTATGGACGATGTTTTGGGTGCTGCTCGGGATTATGTCGCCATCGCAGTGCATACTGTGGTGCATGAACACTTCATGGCAATTGGTCGTTGACTGCGCCGACCCACAACTTATGGTCGAATTCTGGTCCCAAGCACTGCACTACGCTCCAGAACCACCACCGGCCTCGCACCAAACTTGGCGTGCCTACTGGCAAGAGATGGGTGTCCCCGAAGAAGAGCTTCCGCCAGGAGCTGGCGATCTTGCCGAGTCACTGGTGGACCCACAAGAACGAGGTCCCCGCTGGTGGTTTCAGCAAGTCCCTGAGTCCAAGAGCATTAAGAACAGGCTGCATGTTGATCTGCTAGTTGGCGGCGGTCGCGGCGTCCCCTTCGAACAACGCAAGCAACGAGTCAGGCAAGAGGCCAAGCGTCTGGTTTCCCTCGGAGCGGTCATCCGTCATGAAATGAACTCACCCGAGATGGATCATTTCGCCGTATGCCTAGCCGATCCTGAGGGCAACGAATTCGACGTTGTTTAGACGAGTATCTTACGTCCATATTATGGACACTGGGTTTGTTTTTCATCACCATCCGATCAATAGTGAGTCAATCTCTTGATCACTATTGAATGCTCATCTGTGACTACGTAGGTTTGGAAGTAAACATAACCGCACTCCATATAGTGGACGCAGGGAGAAATCGATGACAACGAAGTTTCGAGAAGACGCAGCGGCAGAACTAGCCACTGCCGTCAAAGATGGCATGACCATCGCAGTGGGTGGCTTTGGACTCTCCGGCATTCCCAACAGGCTGATCACCGCACTACGTGATTCCAAAGCCACCAACCTGACCATCGTGTCCAACAATATGGGCGTCGATGGCAAGGGTCTAGGAATCCTTTTGGAGAATCGTCAGGTATCAAAGGTGCTTGCCTCCTATGTTGGTGAGAACAAGCTCTTCGCCAAGCAGTTCCTCGACGGAGAATTAGAAGTTGAGTTCTGCCCGCAAGGCACCTTGGCTGAACGCTTGCGCGCCGGCGGAGTGGGTATCCCGGCATTCTTTACACCCACCGGCGTTGGCACACCTATTGCCGAAGGTAAAGAAGTCATGGACTTCAACGGCAAACCAGCAATCTTGGAGCGAGGTATCTTTGCCGATATAGCTTTGGTCAAGGCTTACCAAGCAGATGCCGAAGGTAACCTGAGGTATCGAATGACCTCAAAAAACTTCAACCCACTGGCTGCCATGTCTGGCCGCCACACCTTCGCTGAGGCCGAAGAGATTCTTGATGACTATCTTGACCCGTCACAAGTGGAGACCCCAGGTATTTTTGTTCAAACTTTGGTTGCTACCGATGGCGTCAAAGACATTGAACAGCGCACCGTACGTAGTAAGCAGGAGGCCTAAGCATGTGGACTCGTGATGAAATGGCGGCCATCGCCGCAAGTGAATTGACTGACGGACAATATGTGAACCTCGGCATCGGAATCCCGACTTTGGTAGCCAACAATCTGCCAGAAGGCGTATCGGTGAAGCTCCAGAGCGAAAACGGATTACTAGGCATGGGTCCCTTCCCCTATGAGGGGGAAGAAGACGCAGACCTGATCAATGCCGGCAAGCAGACGGTCACTATTTTGCCCGGCGGTAGCTTCTTCGATTCGGCCACTTCCTTCGGCATGATTCGGGGCGGACATGTGCAAACAGCGATCCTCGGTGCCCTGCAGGTTGCGGCCAATGGCGACCTGGCCAATTGGACTATCCCGGGCAAGCTCGTCAAAGGGATGGGTGGCGCCATGGATCTCGCAGCCGGAACACCTAGGGTGATCGTCCTAACCGACCATACGGCCAAAGACGGAACCAGTAAGATCGTCGAATCCTGCGACTTGCCACTCACAGGTGTCGGCGTCGTGGATCGAATCATCACCGACCGCGCAGTATTCGACATTGAACAAGGTTCACTCATCTTGCGCGCAATAGCGCCGGGAGAAAACGTAGAAAGCATCAAAGAGATCACGGCTGCAAAATTTGCCGTGGCCATTCTGGAGGATCTAAAAGCATGAGCGCAAAAATCGTCGGCTACGCCCGCACACCATTTGTGAAGTTCAACGGGGTTTTTGCTAGCATTCCGGCCACCGAGCTCGGTGCCCACGCAGCCAAGGCCGCTCTAGAGCGTGCAGGTGTTGATCCCAAGGAAGTACAGCAGGTCATCGTGGGGCAGGTTCTTCAGGGAGCTGCAGGTCAAAACCCTGCTCGGCAGTCCGCAGTGGGGGCAGGGATCCCACTGAACGTTCCTTCTATTGCGGTGAACGCGGTCTGCCTTTCGGGTGCTGAAGCAGTAGTTGCAGGTGCACGATTAATTAATAGCGGTGAAGCAGACATCGTCGTAGCTATCGGTCAAGAATCCATGTCATTAGCACCTCATGCCCAACGTGCTCGCGCCGGGGTGAAGCACGGCGCTATCGAAATGATCGATACCCTCGCCTATGACGGCCTAACCGATGCGGCTGAAAAACGCTCCATGGGTGCTTCTACTGAAGAACACAATGGCGAGCTTTCCATTAGCCGAGATGCGCAGGACGCTATTGCCGCACGCTCACACCAGCTAGCGGCAGCTTCACGTGACTTCGCAGCACAGGAAATTGCGCCGTTCACCGTCACTACACGAAAGGGCGAGAGTACCTACGCTGAGGACGACGGCATCCGTGAGAGCACCACTACCGAATCTCTCGCAAACTTGCGTCCTTCGTTCGCCAAAGATGGCACGATCACTGCCGGCAACTCATCGCAGATCACTGACGGGGCAGCAGCACTAGTTTTGGCCAGCGATGCAGCCATCGAACGGTTGGGGCTGAGCGCAACAGCAGAGATCGTTTCGCATGCCTTTGTAGCCGGTCCGGGACGCACCTTGCATGAACAGCCCTCCAACGCGATCGCTGCAGCCCTTGAGAAAGCTGGCGAAAAAGCGGAGAGTCTGAAGGCTGTCGAAATCAACGAGGCTTTTGCTGCTGTCGTCGTTGAGTCCACCAAGCTGTTGGGCATCGATGGGAACATCGTAAATCAGCATGGCGGAGCCACTGCGCTAGGGCACCCAATCGGCGCTTCCGGTGCCCGCATCATCGGCACCTTGGCACATCAGCTACAGGAATTACCGGCCGGTTCGCTGGGCGCCATTGGTATTTGTGGCGGCGGAGGACAGGGAACCTCGGTAGTGCTTCGATCCTTGTAAATGGGTAGTCCCGACAACTATGCCGGGGTCAGCGACATTATTTCTCGCTGGCCCCGGCATTTTTGTGCACCCGGGACAGGTATTTTCAGCTCGTCCCTTGGCGTCACACTCTCTGGACGAAGTTATTTTGTCCATTACTTGTGATATGAAATTGGTAGGCAAACTTTCAAGTTGCTCGACTTAATATCGGCAACTTTTCACGCTGCCTGATCATCATCGCATCACATCAGGAGTACCATTGGAAAATTTGCAGCAACCCGATGAACCAAAGGCGCAACAGACGCCACTTCAACCTCCGCCGCTTCCCCAGACCTCGACTGGACAAAATCCACAGGTAAAGAAGCTGATTAACGCACTCGTGGAACTCAAGTCTCGCGCAAGCCTTCAACTACTTGGGATTCAAGCCGCGGCTATCGCTGTTATTGGAATCGTTCTTGCCCTGTGCTACCTAATTCCTTTGGCATCCATGGCCAACGAATCAGGGTCCAGCAGCGATTATTCTGATGCGAGCTTTGCTTCGCAGATCAATTCGTTCAAAGCATTCATCGCGCTCTTCGGCGCAATGCTCGGCGGTGGCTTGAAGATCTCAGGTACTGGTGGCGGATTCGGATTCTCCGGAGAAGCGCATCTGGCTCTATCGCTGGTCTCGGTCACAGGTATCTTAGCAATCTGCGCCGCTAACTTTGTTGTAGTTCGCAAACTGAAGCGCTCAGTTCGCAACGGTGGGTGGAAGAGTGCAGCGCTGACGTCCGGCCTGCACGCACTGGTCCTCGCCCTTGTTTTCTTGATCATCTCGCTCTTTGGAAAACTCTCCATGGAAGCCATGGAATTTGTGAGCGCAACGGTATCCCCACGTTACGCAAGCGTGTTCTTTACGATCTTCCTGACAATCTTCTTGACCCAGTTCTTGGCGACAGCCCCCTTGCGGTATGGCCCGGCGGCTCCTCTGATCACGGGTCTCCGGGAAGCATTATTCTTGCTCGTCACTGTTGTAGCCGTCTTCGCAGTTGTTGGCATCATCGTGGCTCTGATCAACAAAGACGAAGATACGCCTTGGAGCATATACTTCTTCTTGATTCCTCTGCTCGGAACTTTGGGCTCCTACCTTGGAGCACTGGCATTCCTCGGAGCGTTGGCACCGAACGTTTCCGGTGTCGCTTCATCTCTTGCCGAATTTACCGGCGATTCTGTACCGACGACGGTGTTCCGTATCTGGGACTTCGCGGACGGCAAGGGCGCATGGCTTATCGTTCTCACCGTTGTACTGGTTATCGTTGTTGCCATCCGAGTCGGTATTCACCGCACGCGGACTGCAGGCATCAATTGGCAGCGAACCTGGCAACTGCCGGTTGTCTCTCTTGTTCTATGGATGCTTCTTGCTTGGCTGACCAGCATTTCATTAGGTGGCAAGATCAGTGCTGGTGAAATGGGTGAGATGTCAGCTGACATTTCCTTCGGCATTACCTGGTACTCCGTAATTTTCCTGGCCCTCGGGGCAGCTGTTGTGTCAATACTTGCTGAATTACTGCCCCTTCAGGTTTACCGATTTGCTCCCGGACTACTAACGGCCCTTGGTGGCAAGGTAGCAACTCATCGTTGGGTTTCCGGAGAGTCTCAGGTTCCGGCCACGCCGGCTTCTGCAGCGTCTGCTGATGCGCAGGACCCGACAGTAGGAACGCCAACCACCGCAATGCCGGTAACACCTCCCAACGAAGTAGCCACTACTTCGTATGCTGCAGTGCCTGCCTTCGCAGCACCTGCTCCAGCCCTTGAACCAGCCTCAGCAACTTCCAAGAAGAAAGCCAAAATTGCTGGATTTGGCGTGCTAGGCATTGCAGTTCTAGTGGGTCTTGGAATTGGAGCGGTCGCCTACTTGAATTCTCAGCGCAAGCCCGAAGCACAGGTAGAGCAGTATCTCTCCTTGCTGGCCGAGGGCAAGGCAGCCAAGGCCGGCGAAATGGTTGATCCTGGCATTGACAATGCCTCCCGAGCGTTGCTCACCGACGAAGCAATGGCCAATACGGAACAGCGTCTGAAGGTCGTCGATGTAAAGCGCGACTCCAAAAACGACTCGTCAGCCACCGTCACCGCCACCTACTCCATCAACGGCGAACAGCATGAACAACAATTCTCAGTTGACCGCGGGGATAAGGAATTCGGACTGCTCGACACCTGGGAATTGAACGAGCCATTGCTTGTTCCGGTGAAGATCAGTACTGACCAGGTCTCTGAAGTTACCGTTGGCAAGGCAAAGGTGCAGCTCAACGAAGGAGAGTCTTTCTACGATGAAACCCCTTCCACTTACACGGGCGACTTCTACGTTTACCCAGGTATCTATAGCGTCACTGCACCAAGTACCGATTACCAACAAACGGATGTTCAGGAACTGCGCGCGAACCACCCCGATGACATGGAAGCAGCCGTTACCCTAACCACCACGGCCACTGACAAGCTCGGAAAGCTGGTGCTGGACGAGGTACACAAATTCTCCACCGCATGCGTCACCCCACCGACAAATCTGGATGAAGGGTGCCCCTACGAGCTACAGGCCAAGGATTTAGAGTCCTTCTCGGTCAAGAAGCAGGCCGATGATGTGATGCTTGACGGAATGAATAGTTTCGAAAGCACCGATGTCACCTTCAAATACAAGGAAGCGGACACAGAATATATCGACTACGACGAGCGAGAAATTGAACGCAGCCTCAAAGGCGAAATCGATTGGAGCACCGGTCAGCCAGTTGTTACCGTCCACGGCTCCTCGTGGTGGTAAGCCGACGAATAGTAAGTAATGTTCGCTAGCTAGCGCTCAAATCACAGATCCGTGGGGTAGGTCATCTGGATGACCTACCCCACGGATCTGTGTTGTTTCTACTAGCTCTAGTGAGCTAACGGTTCGCGCGAAACGTAGTTGCTCAGCAACTGAACATCCAATTCACGATAGGTACCATTGGCGACCTGCGGGTCGGATTCTCCGGTCAGCGCACTAAACACCGAACTGATGAGCGCACCATGGCTAACTACGATCACGTTTTCGTCTGCGTGCTGTTGACCAATTTTGAACAGTGCGTTAACCGCGCGTTCCACCAGATGCTTTTCGGTTTCGCCCGACCCAATGTGCAGCTGACGCTGCTCATCAGCTGGATGACCGACAAGCTTGCCTTCCCATTCTCCGAAGTCTTGTTCCATCAGTTCTGGGCTTTCATACAGGGCACGGGTGCCAACGGTCTTGGCAATAATTTGTGCGCTCTGCAGAGCTCTGAACAGTGGTGAGGAGTACACCGCGGCCCAGGTGCCCTGGACGGCGAGTTCTTGAGCCAGGTGCTGGGCTTGCTGTACGCCCGTTTCGTTCATTGGCAGATCGCTGCGTCCGTGCAGTCGTCCGGCTTTGTTCCACTCGGTCTGTCCGTGGCGGACTAGTACAATTTTCTGTTCACTCATCGTCTTCTTCTTTCTAGCGTGCACCACAAGATTCTTAACTGCGGTGCAAAGTCTTCGTAGTTCAGTTATTGGGCGGTTTGTTGACCGCTGATTGGTGCTGGCCTCAAGATATCTTTTGACTTGGAAAAGAACTGTTCAGTTGAAGCAACAGTCCAGTTCACGCTTTTCTGACCCACCTGGAGGATGGCGAACCCTGCTCCGGGTTCCTCCAAAATTTCGTTGGGCGCAAATGGATTCATGTTGTACGAAACAGCAGGAGCCATAAATACCGGGGTAGTCAGTAGCTGGTTACTGGCAGCCTGATGGTAGTGCCCACACAAAATTGCTCGGACATCGCTACCCGCGATCAGAGCTGCCAACGCCATTGGGCCCTGAAGACCTCGCCCAGCTCGTTCTTTACTGCTAGCTTCCACTGGTGGGTGGTGTAGCAGGACAACTGATCCCATGGGAGCTGGTACTTTCAGCAAGGATTCCAGCCAGTTCAGCTGGTCCTGGTCTAGTTCGCCTTGAGCCAGTTGAAACCCACCACTATCTAGGCCGATGATGCGCAGTCCCATGACTTCATGCACGGTATTTGCGCCACGCGGTCCGGTGGAAAGACGGCGGGTATTAAATTCTGGTCCAACACTTCCGACAGGATCGTGGTTACCTGGAATGCTGATGACGGGGCATTCAAGTTCTTCCTGATAATCATTGAGTTTCGCTGCCACCACAGGATGGATGGGCGCGCCCCGGTCTGCAATATCGCCAGTCAAAACGACAGCATCCGGAGCAAAGTGCTTAGAGGCCAGCAAGGCCTGTTCCATGTGTTGCCACGGATCAATACTGTTGTTCAACAGTTGTCCCTTGGGGCGCAGATGAGTATCGCTCAGATGAACGATCGTTAGTGGCTTCATCATTCCCTCCCCGCGTCTTCCTGCTATTGAACCCATTGAACTCTTGGGTTCTAACTAACGGGTGAACAATCAGCGCACGGGGTATGAAGTCCTAACGAATCTCGATTACCGAACAAAAGTAGCCAAATGAGACAGATGTAGCGAGTCATACATGCATTCTGGGGTATATGAACAGCGAGTAGCACACAAAACGACTACCCTTAGAAGAGCAGATTTGAATCCACCGAGGAGCTATATCCATGACCGGCAGCAAAGTCGTCGCCTTTGGCCATTTTCAGCCAGAGCGCATCGTCCCTAACACCGAACTGGAAAAGTTGGTGGAAACTAGCGATGAGTGGATCACCCGTCGCGTAGGCATCGAAGAACGCCGCTGGGGCACCGGAGTAGAAACCGTCGACTCCATGGCCATCAAAGCCAGCGAAATGGCATTGAGCAACGCTACGGATATCACCGCTGCTGATATCGACATGATCATTGTTGCAACCTGCACCGCTACCGACCGTTCGCCAAATATGGCCGCCCGTGTTGCTAATGCTTTGGGTATGGAGCAGGGTCCAGCGACCATGGACGTCAACGTAGCTTGTTCAGGTTTTGCACACGCTGTTGGTCTCGCCCAAGGTGCTATCGCCACCGGTTCTGCCAAAAATGCCTTGGTCATTGGTTCGGAAATGCTGACCGATTACACCGACTTCACCGACCGCACCACCTGCGTATTGACCGCGGATGGCGCCGGCGCATTCATCATCACCGCTTCGGAAGACAACGGCATCTCGCCAGTGGTTTGGGGCTCGGTCCCATCCCTGTCAGACGCCGTGCGCATTGAAACCGAAAACAACATGAAGTTCGCACAGAACGGTCAGAGCGTTTACCGCTGGACCGTTACTCAGCTTCCAAAGATCGCTTCGAAGATCATCGAAACCGCCGGCTTGAAGCCAGTAGAGCTTGACGCTATCGTCCTGCACCAGGCTAACCTGCGCATCATTGAGCCACTGGCCGAGAAGATTGGTGCCCCTAACGCACGAGTCGCTACTGACGTGGTTCACTCCGGCAATACTTCGGCAGCTTCCATGCCATTGGCTTTGTCCAAGATGATGGCCTCAGATGAGCCACTGGCCTCAGGCTCGAAGGTTCTACTCTTCGCCTTTGGTGGCGGCCTGGCTTACGCGGGTCAAATCATCACGATCCCATAAGTGGCAAAACCATAGGGCGGGTAGGTTCGGCATCAAACTGGCCCTACCCGCCCTATGTCTTGCCTTGACTCTAGGTCAGGGGCCCAACCCGATGAGTCGCACTACAATCCGGTTAGTTCAGTCAACGTCGGCTTTTGCTACCGCCCATGATTCTGCGGCTGGATGCGCTGCGCTGCGCTTAGCACCCTACCCTCAAGAGCTGGCTACAGGAGTCTAGAAATAAAGGTCTCCTTCCTCCGACCCGTCATGATAGAAACCAGCACAGTCACCGCGCACGGTCGAGTCACTCGTCGTGGCAAAAGCGCCAGATTCTTCACAGCCAAAATGCGCGACAAGAATGAAGGCGTGTGAGCCACCGCCACAAGTACCTGCTTGGTTATTGACCTAGCGGGCCGGGAGTACGTCACTGACTTGCGTGTTCCCGTTCACTGAAAATTTCAACTTGACGTTGGGTGGATCACACCCCACACTGGTAAACGTGAACCTGTCAGACAGCTGGACACCCGGACAACAGCCGATTGAGCGTCGCTCCGCTGCCGAAGCCGTATTCCACGCCCTCCGCCTCGCCATCGAAGCCCAAGAAATCCCGCTCGGGAGCAAACTGGGCTCCGAGGCAGCCCTCGCCGCCGACTACCAGGTCAGCCGCTCGGTGATCCGTGAAGCCTTGCGCTCTTGCGCCGCTTTAGGCCTGACCCGTACCGAAACCGGGCGAGGCACCTTTGTTGTATCTCATCGTCCCACTCGCGAGCTCAAATTGGGCAGCTTCTCTTCCGATGACCTACTCGAAGCCCGTCCACACATTGAGGCTCCTGCTGCTGCCCTTGCAGCAACACGACGGACCACAGAAGATCTCGAACGCCTCAGCGGTCTGATCGAACAAATGAATCAGGAAGATGACGCGGTCGCCTGGGTCGAGCTCGACGCAGCCTTCCACGCAGCGATCGCCCGAGCCAGTGGCAACTCGGTCTTCACCAAAGTGGTGGCCGATATCCGCGAAGCCATGGCTCGTCAGTCCGAGACCGTGAACCTTGTTGATGGGCGCCTAGGCCCCAATAAGGAAGAACATCTGGCGATTTTCAAAGCCATCGAAGCCCAAGATCCACAGGCAGCTTCAGAGGCCATGAACAACCACCTCACCGCAGTACAACACGCAGTATCTCGAATCGTCAGGAGCCATTAGTGAACCCCGCAACAACCCAGCCACAAAGCAACCCGCTGGAAGCCCCGGTACTTCCAAAGCATGAGCCTTTGGTCGTAGCAACCCGCGGTGATGCAGTGGAGTCAATTCACTACGGTTCGGCAGTGTTGCTAGATGCTCAAGGAAATGTGCAAGCCAGCTACGGCGAGCCTCAAGCCGTCTTCTACCCACGCTCCGCATTGAAACCACTGTTCGCGGTAGGCATGCTGCGCGCCGGTCTTGAACTTGATGACCAGCAGCTTGCCCTGGCCGCGGCCAGCCATTCCGGTGCACCCATCCACCAGCAGGTTGCTACTTCCACTTTGAAGGCCGCCGGACTTGAAGCCTCGGCTCTAGGTAACTCCACCGACCTGCCCTACGGCGTGGCCGAACGCAACGCCTACCTGGCAGCCGGTGGCACCGCCACCCAGCTGGCACAGAACTGCTCGGGCAAGCATGCGGCATTGGTGGCCCTGAGTGAGCTGAAGGGTTGGGATACCGCTAATTACCTGCAGGACGAGCGCCTACTACAGATGTTGGCCGACACTGTGGAGGAACTGACCGGCGAGAAGATCAGTGGCGTGAGCACCGACGGCTGCGGCACCCCGGTCTACCTGATTTCCCTGATTGGTTTGGCCCGCGGCTTCGCCCGTCTGGCTGCCGCCGAGTCAGGCACCCCGGAAGCTCGAGTGGCCGCCGCCATGACTAGCTACCCAGAACTGGTCGCCGGCGAGGGCCGCGACGTCACCGCACTGATGCGCGCCATCCCGGGAGCGGTGGCCAAGGACGGATTTGAAGGCATTCAGGCGGTGGCCTTGGCCGACGGCACTTCCCTCGCGGTGAAGATCGCCGATGGCGGCGACCGTGCCCGCATGCCTATCACCGTCAAGCTACTGACCGAGTACCTCGGCGACCAAACCCCGGCGGCCCTGTCCGAGCTAGCCACCAGCCCAGCGCTCGGTGGCGGCGCTCCGGTTGGTCTACTGACCGCGCTTTAGATTTCTCTTATCCACGATTCACAACCCTTTTTCTGGAGAATAATTCACCATGTCTGAAACCTTGCTCAGCGGCGAAACGCGTAGCGAGCATGATCTGATTGGCGACCTCGACATCCCTGTGGAGGCCTACTGGGGCGTGCACACCCTGCGCGCCAAGAACAACTTCAACATCACCGGCACCACCCTGGCTGGCAACCCGCACCTGATCCGCGCACTGGCGCGCGTGAAGCAGGCCGCGGCTCGCGCCAACCACGAGCTGGGACTGCTGGACGTCGACCGCGCACGCGCGATCGACCAGGCCTGCGAGTCCATCGCTAACGGTTCACTGCATGACCAGTTCATCCTGGATCCAATTCAGGGCGGCGCTGGTACCAGCACCAACATGAACGCCAACGAGGTCATCGCCAACCTGGCACTGGAAATCCTGGGCCACAAGCGCGGCGAATACCAGTACCTGCACCCAAATGACCATGTGAATCTCTCGCAGTCCACCAATGACGCGTACCCCACCGCGGTCAACATTGCTACCCACTTTGCTACCCAGCCGCTGCTGGCCGCGATGCAGGTGCTCGAAGATTCCTGCAATGTCAAGGCCAAGGAATTCCGCACCGTGGTCAAGATGGGTCGCACCCAGCTGCAGGACGCGGTACCAATGACCGTGGGCCAGGAGTTCCGCGGCTGGGCAGTGACTCTGGGCGAGGATCGGGCCCGTCTGGCTGAATCGCTGTCCTTGGTCACCGAAATCAACTTGGGCGCTACCGCCATCGGCACCGGTTTGAACGCGCCAGCTGGCTACGCTGAGGCAGCCTGCCGTCACCTGCGTGAGCTGACCGGCCTGCCGCTGACCACCAGCCCGGATCTCATTGAAGCCACTTCCGATGTGGGCGCGTTTGTGCACCTTTCGGGTGTGCTCAAGCGCGTGGCGCTGAAGATCTCGAAGATCTGCAACGATTTGCGCCTCTTGTCTTCCGGTCCGCGAGCAGGTCTGAATGATATTCAGCTTCCTCCCGTGCAGTCTGGATCCTCGATCATGCCTGGCAAGGTCAACCCAGTGATCCCTGAGGTTGTTAACCAGATCGCCTACCAGGTGGTTGGTCACGATTTGACCGTCACCATGGCAGCCGAAGGCGGTCAGCTACAGCTAAACGCCTTTGAACCAGTGATCGCACATTCCATCGGCCTATCCCTGAAGCACCTGACCAATGGTTGCTTGACCCTGGCCGAAAAGTGCATCGACGGCATCACCGTTGATGAGCAGGCGCTACGCCGCGAGGTGGAGAACTCCATCGGCTTGGTGACCGCGCTGAACCCACGTTTGGGCTACGCAGCTTCCACCTCGGTGGCACTCGAAGCGTTGCACACTGGACGCGGCGTGGCGGAGTTGGTGCTCGAACGTGGGCTGCTCTCTGCCGAAGATCTCAACGAGTTGCTCTCCCCTGAGCGCCTCGCCAACCTCTCCGACTAGCTTCAAGGATCCTCATGGACTCACCCACTCCACACGCCACCGCGGCGCATGTGCCTGACGCCGCGCTCACTGCTGGCGACAACGATTACCACAAGGGCCTTTCCTCCCGCCAAATGCAGATGATCGCCATGGGCGGTGCCATCGGTACCGGCCTGTTCATGGGCGCAGGTGGCCGGCTGGCCGATGCCGGACCGGGCATCGTCATCTCCTACGCAGTCTGCGGCTTCTTCGCCTTCCTGATTCTGCGTGCGCTGGGCGAACTGGTCATGCACCGCCCTTCCACCGGTTCCTTTGTTTCCTACGCTCGCGAGTTCTACGGCGAGAAGGCGGCCTTCGCCACCGGTTGGCTGTACTGGCTGAACTGGGTGATGACCGCGATCGTGGACATCACCGCGGTGGCCCTCTACATGGGCTTCTTCGGCAAGTACGTGGCGTGGATCGGCGCGGTCCCGCAGTGGGTCTGGGCCCTAGCAGCCCTAGCCGTAGTGCTGGCACTGAACCTGATCTCGGTCAAGGCTTTTGGTGAGATGGAATTCTGGTTTGCGCTGATCAAGGTCATCGCACTGGTCGCCTTCTTGATCATCGGCTGCTACTTCGTCATCTTCGGCACTCCGGTAGAAGGTCACGAGGTGGGCTTCTCACTGATCACCGGCAATGGCGGTCTGCTACCTAACGGTTTCATGCCGGTACTGGTGCTGATGCAGGGCGTGGTCTTCTCCTACGCTTCCATCGAGCTCATTGGTACCGCAGCAGGCGAGGCAAAAAACCCTGAAAAGGTTATGCCAAAGGCCATTAACACCGTGATCATCCGTATTGCTGTGTTCTACATCGGCTCGCTGGTCCTGCTCTCGCTATTGCTTCCTTACACCGCCTACAGCTCCGGCGAGTCACCATTTGTGACCTTCTTTGGTTCCATTGGCGTTAAGGGCATGGATGTAATCATGAACCTAGTGGTGCTTACCGCTGCATTGTCCTCACTGAATGCTGGCCTGTACTCCACCGGACGAATCATGCGTTCAATGTCGCTGAACGGCTCTGCTCCACGCTTCGCCGGGCGCATGAACAAGTCTGGTGTTCCTTACGGCGGCATTGTGATCACCGCAGTGGTGGCAGTGCTCGGCGTGATCCTGAACGCCATCGTTCCGGCTGCAGCGTTCGAGATCGTGCTGAACTTTGCTGCCATCGGCATCATCGCTTCGTGGGGCATGATCGTGCTGTGCCAGATGGCTCTGGTGAAGTCGGCCAAGCGAGGCGAACAAGCGCGTCCAGGTTTCCGCATGCCGTGGGCCCCGGTCTCCGGTTGGGTCACTTTGGCCTTCTTGGTCATGGTGCTGATCATGATGGCCTTTGATAACCCGGTTGGCACCTGGACCATTGCCTCTCTGGTCATCATCGTTCCGATGATCATCGGCGGCTGGTACCTGTGCCGCGGCCGGATCAACGAGCTGGCTCGGGCACGTATGAAGACCGGGCGTCAGCCGGTCGAGTAGGCCAAGAGAAAACCAGCGTTCGATAAGGGACCGGTCGGAAACGTAGCTACTTGTTGCGCATCCGGCCGGTCCCTTGTCGTAGGCGCTGGTCCACGTAACTTTTCCCGGACAGTAGTTTCGGACTCTAATCAGTGGCAAGATGTGTGAAGTGGAACACTCTAAGCATTCATTTCATAATTTAGACTCATTCATCGGCCTACCTCGTCTCGGTGGCTTAACGCTGTCCCCCGATGGAACGCGTTTGGTCACTACCGTCAGTACCCTCTCCGAGGACGAAACCAGCTATGAAAGTGCCTTGTGGTCTATCGATCCCAAAGGTCAGGCCCCTGCCCGTCGGCTCACCTTCGGAGAAAACGGTGAGTCCCAGCCACAGTTCACCGCCAATGGTGACCTGCTCTTCGTGGCCAAACGCTCCAGCAAGGACGATGCCAAACCCGGAGCTTGGCTGCTACCAATCGAAGGTGGAGAGGCACGCGAAGTCATCACTCACCCTGGTGGCGTACAGTCCCTGAGCGTTTGCAATAACGCACCAGACACCATCGTGTTGCGCACCAGCGGACACAGTCGCGCCAAGGATCTTGAAGCCGAAGAGAAGCTGCGCAAAGACCGAAAAGACAAGAAGGTCGCAGCCATTTTGCACACCGGCTACCCGGTACGCTACTGGGACCACGACCTTGGCCCAGCCACCCCACATTTTTATGTGGGCCGCCTAAGCGATGAACAAGACTCACAGGCTACGGCGCTCAAAGATCTCACCCCGGGCATTGGTGCAAATCTGCAGGAAGCCGCTTTCGACGTTGCACCCAACGGAGATTTTCTCATCACCGAATGGCAAGTTCCCGAGGGCCGCGCCTCCATGGCACCAGGGCTAATGCACGTGGACCTGCACTCCGGTGCGCAAGAGATGCTGTTGAGCCCGGATGATACTTACGAATACACCATGGGCAAGATTAGTCCTGACTCCCAAGAGCTAGCCTATGGGCGATGGAATCGTTCCACCGCAGATACGGCGCCTATTTTTGAGTTGTGGCTAATGCATCTGGCCGACGGCTCAACCCACCAGATTGCTGCCGGCTGGGACCGCTGGGTCAATGACATCCAGTGGGTTCCTAATGGCCGATCGTTGCTGCTCACCGCTGATGACAACGGGCACAGCCCGGTCTTCCACCTGAGCCTCTACAACGACAAGATCACCCGGCTTACCGCAGATGGCAGCTTCACAGATGTGAACATCAGCAGTGATTCGCGCACCGCCTACGCTTTGCGTTCGAGCTATCTGGCCCCAGCAGAACCCGTGGCTATCGACCTGACGCATGTGCAAGAGCTAGAGCACGGGGACGTCGCTGATCTCACCGAATTGCGCTCACCCGCCGCTCGTCCGCAACTGCCAGGAAAGCTCACCGAGGTCACCACCACCGCAGAAGATGGCGCCACTATGCGCGCTTGGTTGGCGCTGCCAGAATCAGCCTCCGCACAGAAGCAAGCACCGCTGCTGCTCTGGATCCATGGCGGCCCTCTGGGCTCATGGAATGCGTGGAGCTGGCGTTGGAGCCCTTGGCTGCTGGTGGCCCAAGGCTACGCAGTCTTGCTACCGGATCCTGCCCTGTCCACCGGCTACGGCCAAGAATTCATCCAGCGCGGTTGGGGCCGTTGGGGCCAAGAACCGTACACCGATTTGCTGGCCATCACCGATGTGGCCGAAGCGCGCGAAGATATCGATGAAACCCGCACCGCGGCGATGGGTGGATCCTTCGGCGGTTACATGGCCAACTGGGTGGCCGGCCATACCGACCGCTTCAAGGCCATCGTCACCCACGCCAGCCTGTGGGCTCTGGAAGGCTTCGGTAAAACCACCGATGCGGCCTTCTACTGGACCCGCGAGATGAGTCCGGAAATGCGCGATGCCAATTCACCGCATCATTCCATCGGAAATATCGTCACCCCGATGCTGGTCATCCATGGCGATAAGGACTACCGGGTTCCCATCGGCGAAGGCCTACGCCTCTGGTACGAACTGCTGGCCGATTCGGGCTTGCCGCAGAAAGAAGATGGCAGCACCGAACACCAGTTCCTCTACTTCCCGGACGAGAACCACTGGATCCTTTCTCCGCAGCACGCGAAGATCTGGTACCAGGTAGTTACCGAGTTCCTCTCGCAGAAGGTCTTAGGCAACACCCCCGGTGAACTGCCCGAGCTACTCGGCTAACTCACTGTGCCGACTGCCGGGGCGAGCACTAAGCTTGCCCCGGCAACACGACTTTCTGCGGCGCATCTCCGCCGGCACCACGGCTGGCCAACACCAGATCACGGGCGCGTTTGGCCACGTCAACATCGCGCTCATCCAGTAACGCCACGAGTCGCTGCAAGTGTTCGGCCCGCGCCCCAAAACTCGAGCCAAGACGCTCGGAGACGCTCATGCTGGACAGCTCCTCGGCTTCACGCCACGCCATCATCAACGCACGTTCAAAGAGACGCTGTCCGGCTTCATCCGCCCGTCCCGACTGAGTTGAGCCCAGTACCGCGACAGCGTTAATCTGCGAATCTTCCAAGCCCGAAGCCAACTGCTCCAACCGCCTGCGGGCCTGCCCCACAGCACGCGAACCACGGGAGAACCGGTTGATCCGCGAGGTTGCACCCAACAGGTACATCACCAGCTGGACGAGGTTGAGCACGGTGAAGAAGAACATGAACGTCAGGATCCAGAACAGCAGGGCCGCGTTGAAATCGGGTTCCTCGTATCCTGCCCGCTTGAGGACCATCGCGAGATCCTCCGCAGCGTTCGCCACTTCCATCGCTGGGTACTTCGATTCGTGGATACTCCCGTACTCCCACCCGATCGTGGATCCCCACGTAGCGGTTCCGCTGATCACTGCCCCCGAGATCAGGCCGGGCATGATGCCTTTGCCTTCATCGGTGATCAGTAGCGGAATGATAGTGAGGTTCTCAGGTAACTCCTGATTCTTCGGATCAGTACGATCCTTGTATTCGTTCTTGATCCGCCAAATCGTCTGCTGCACGCTGTGAGGGGTTGACTCACGATATTCTGAGCCTTCCTGCGCCTGCAATTCCAGATAGGATTCTGCATCACGAACAGCCACCAAAAGGTGCTGCTCTACCTCGAAGTCCTCGTGCATGTACTGGCGGATTTCAGACTCATCAACCAGCCCGTTCTTGTCATCGATTTCCAACACCATGCCCTGACCCGAGCCTTCGTAGCTCTTATAGGGTTTTTTGGTGAGCTGATAAACGACGATTCCCGACGCAATCAGGCTGACGCACAACAGCAGGGCCAAAGCACCAATGATCTTGGCACGAGTAAGTATGCCAGGTTCATCCTTGCCCTCGGCGTCGGGGACAGCAAATTTTCTCAGCAACGCGACTGGCCACGAAGTTTGCGGCTTTGCAGGCGTTGCGCTTTGATCCGTGCTCAGCGTGTCGCCGAGAATCGCGCGAGCCAGACTATTGGCCACCTGCAATTGATGCAGGGCACCTTGTTGCGAGACCGGCGCCAACCCCAGGGTAGCGCGCAGTTGATTATGCTCTGCCGCCACATCAGAGATGGGCGGCCGCTTCCCATGAGGATATCGGCGCAACCGGCGGATGATCCGCCCTGCGACCCGCGACAGGTTCTCCTCGGCACGTGCCCAGGCTTGCACCGCGTTGATCTGCTTGGCATCACCCTGGGCGGCATCCAACACGGCACCCAAAGCTCCACGCAGCCCCGCCAGATCTTCACCGGCAATCATTGTGCCGGGGGCGTTTTCCAAGCGAATCAGCAGCTGGCTAGCGACATCGTTAATCGGGCTGCTGAGTTGATCAAAGGTTGATCCAGTGCCGGCCAGACGAGCATGAACCGATCCTGCGCCCATGAGACTATCGGCCAGAGTGGTCAGCTTGCGGCTGGTGGCTTCAAATCTGGCCAGCCGCTTACCGGTGTCCTTACTAAGACATTGCTCGCGGTCATAGAGTGCAGCAACCAACGGGTCTTCGTTGCGGGCAGCATCCAACGACAAATTCTGTAACTGGTTCCATGCTTTGGTGAAACCTGCCGGACGCTTCGACTCATCGGTAGCAACATAGGTGGCTTCCAAAGCCTCCAGGTCCAGCACCACGCGGGCAAGTTTGCGTTGGGCCACCGCCAACCGGCGATGCCGAGATTTCCAGCGCGCCCGGAAACGTGAGGCAGAAACGAGGAATGCGGCGGTCAGCATAGCACTAAGCCCCACCAGGGAGAACCAGAAGGTCAAAGAACGTGAGCCGGAATGGTCCAATACCACTGAGGCTGTATGTGCCGCGGCCACTACGGCTTTGGGTCCGTGGCCTACGGAGACATTCTTGATGAAAGCATTTTCGATGTCATATCGGGCATCGGTGCGTGCTTCTTTGTCAGGGGTGAGGTTTTCAGCCACCGCCACCCCACTAAAGCGCTCATCAATACCGCTCTGGTCGGTGTCGAGATCCTCCAGCTTGGAAGAGATGATGACCTGACCGTCGGGCACCTGCGAGCGAAGTGTTTCATCCCCGCTCAACCATCGATCCACCAAGATCACTGTCAACGGCTGCGCCGAGCGCACCGGGTGCTGCGCTAATTCCGCATCGACGAGTTCTTGGCTGATATTAAAGTCTTGTGTGCCTTGAACCTTGACGATGACCTCATAAGGAAGCGGCATGCGCGCCGAGTGGACCGCGAACCCGGCACGCACACCCAGCATGGCAGTGACTAGCGCAAAAAACAGCGCCGCAATAGCGGTCCAATGATAGGGACGGCGTAAACGTCGGCCCATCGAGTAGTGCGTCAACAGTGCGGTCATTAGTGCTGTCCATCCGAAGGAGCGAACGTGCGAAGTACCGATATTGGGTCATTGGCGTTGGCTCCCGCACGGGGCAAGAAGGCGCGTAACTGCTCGGCAAGTTTTGCGTCCACTTTCATCGAGGCACCCTGGCTTTGGGCCAGCGCCTGATCAATCAGTGAATCCAGTTCCTCACGGAGCGCCCACAGCTCTTCCAGTAGGTGCGCTGCTTCCTGTTCAGTGAGCTTGGTCTTGGCTCGTGCTTGCAGCTGATCAAGGGCATCGGTGTGGGTAACGATTGCGGTGCGAACCTGCGGTGTTACCGGGAGAGCTGTGGCGCCGTCGGTATCAAGTAGCTGCACCAGAAGCTTCAGTCCTCCGTGATGCTGTTCAATGATCTGGTTCCATGACTTCACGGAATTACTGGCGGTGCCGCTTAGGGACCGAGCCAGTTCCACCGCGCGGCGTAACAAGCTCAGCCGCTCTGCCCTCTGCTCGATCTCATGGGCTTGCTGTTCGGAAATCTGTGGTTCTGCGCTAGCGTCCAAGGCGGATTCGAGCTCGGTGCTGCGCTGGGTAATGGCCTGCTCACGTTGTCGCTGAATCTCTTTAATCGTCGCAGCGCTACGATTCAATGCCGGCTCAGTAGCATCGTTCATCGGAGTACGGCGTAGCGCGTTCAGGTCCTGATGCATTGAAGATTCCCAGACTTCGACTTGCTTGATGCGCTTCCTAGCAGCTGCCTGCAATTGAGCCCGGCGCCTGCCTCGTAGTGCAAAGAAGACAATGACTGCAGCAATCAGCAACAGCACACCAACAACAATGCTCACGGCGATCTTTTTATCCAGTGGTGCACGCAGGTTTTCTGTGGTGGAGATGGCGACCGCACTAATCCCCGCCGTGTAGTCACCAGCTTCGAATGACGGGGCGCCGGCATCTAGAATTCGGTCTTTGCTCCCAGGCTCGGTTTCTCGCACATTGCGTCCGGGATCAACAAAGACTTCGACATCACCATCTTTGGTTTCTGGGAGCATCACGCCGATGGCGATCCAGCCTTGACCCACATAGCCTTTGGTTTTGCCGTTCTCCAGCCAGTCATCGCTCATCGCGTCGCTGTTGCCGAATAACAGCATGCCGCGCACTAGCTGGCTGGCGCCCTTGAGGTTATTGGGCTTTTTGTCCACACCCAACAGGATTTTGGCATTCTGTCCATCGACTGCTTCACGAACAGCGTCCATGATTTTTTGCGAATCAACGTCATCGATCGCAGCATCGGTGACTGCAAGATACATCTTGCCTTCTTGGGAGGTTACCGATGGAATCGCGATGGTGCCTTTGTCATCGGTTTCGCTGCTTGGTGACGCTGAGGGGTACACCGGTTGTGATGATCCTGAAGGCTGAGGTTCAGCACTTGGCTGAGCCATCGCGATCAACGGATAGGCGCACAGTGCCCCGATAATGAGGACCGCACTGATCAGAAGAACAAGGCGACGAAGCAGGCCAGAGTGACGAGTGCGGTTCATGCCCACCACTATATCAACAAGAACTTGACTAAACGGGCCCGTGACTAACGTTGGCACGAGAGAACCCCCAAAGAATACCTGCGGGAGGATTCTTCGGGGGTTCTGTCACTGGACGCTAGTCGAGCAGCAGCGCTGGCTCTTGAAGGATCGAAGCCACGTCGGCCATGAAGCGGGCCGAAAGGTCGCCGTCCACCACGCGGTGATCGAACGAGCCACCCAGGGTGGTGATCCAGCGTGGGACCACTTCCCCATCAACAACCCAAGGCTTCTGACGGATCGTGCCGAAGGCAACGATCGCCACTTCACCTGGGTTGATGATTGGCGTGCCGGTATCAATACCCAGCACACCAATGTTGGTGATGCTCAACGAACCGTCACGCATATCTTCTGGACGGGTCTTGCCGGCACGAGCGGTGCTGGCCAAGTCGTTCAAGGCAATGGCCAGTTCCTTCATATTCAGGTCCTGAGCATTCTTGATATTTGGCACCAACAAGCCACGAGGGGTTGCCGCAGCAATGCCGAGGTTCATGAAACGCTTCTGGTGAATCTCTGCACCGTTTTCCGTTTCAACCCAGCTGGCATTCACCGAAGGGTTACGTGCCGCAGCCCAAATGACGGCGCGAGCTAACACCAGCAATGGTGAGACCTTAATGCCTTCGAAATCGCGGGACTTCTTCAGTCGCTGCACGTATTCCATGGTGCGGCTGGCATCCACGTCAACGAAGATCGAAACGTGCGGTGCGGTAAAGGCTGAATCAACCATTGCCTTGGCGGTTGCCTTGCGAACACCGCGTACTGGGGTACGTTCTACTCGCGCATCAGCTAACTGGCCATGTGCCCAGTAAGTTGGTGCTGCCGCATGCTCAGCTTCACGCTGAGCCTGATAGCTATTCACATCATCGCGGGTGACTTCGCCTTCGGTGCCGGTACCCACGACGTCGTTGATGTCGATGCCCATGTCCTTGGCCAGACGACGAACCGGGGGCTTAGCCAAAACTCGGTCAACGAAGTTAGCTACGGCAGGCTTACGGCGGTCCACTTCTCCACGCACTGCCGTGCTCAGCGACTGGGCACGGCGCGTGATGGTATCCGCCAAACCTGCACCGGCAGCCTTGGCTGCAGTTGCCCGCTGACTGGTTGCAGAAGGAGCCGGACGGCTAGTACGAGCGCGACGTACCGACGAATCTGCTGTTGGCCCAGAACCAACTAGAGGGCCAGGCTCCTCGGAAGCTTGTGGTGTTGCGGTGCTCAGTGCTTCAACTGGCTCTGGAACTCCGGTCGGTGCAACAGCGTTGCCTTCTTGGTCAATGCTGATCAGCGGGTGGTCGACCAAGACGGTCTCACCTTCGTCAGCGTGCAGTTCGGCCACTACACCTGCAAAGGGGCAAGGCAATTCAACTAGTGACTTTGCGGTTTCGATTTCCACAAAAATCTGGTTGACCTCAACGGTGTCGCCAACCTTGACCTTCCATGAAGCGATATCCGCTTCGGTCAGGCCTTCGCCCACATCGGGGAGATTAAAGACTGTCATTTTTACTCCTTGAGTTTCGCTTTAGTAAGCGAAGGACCGGTCGAGGGCTTCAAGCAACTTATCGATGTCCGGCAGATATTGGGACTCCACCTTGGAGATCGGGTATGGCATGTGGAATCCACCAACACGAAGTACTGGCGCTTCCAAAGATAGGAAGGCACGCTCGGTAATACGTGCAGCGATTTCGCCACCGATACCACCGAAGGTCGGAGCTTCGTGGGTGACAATCAGTCGTCCGGTCTTTTGCACCGATTCGGTGATGGTGTCGAAGTCAATCGGAGAAATCGAGCGCAGGTCGATAACCTCGATATTTCGGCCATCCTCCAAAGCTGCATCTGCAGCCGCCAAAGCGATAGGTACCAGCGGGCCATAGGCGACGATGGTTGCATCGGTGCCTGGGCGAACTACCTGGGCTTTGAAAGCGTCCAAGGCAGGGGTCTCGGTATCAACTTCACCTTTGAGCCAGTAGCGGCGCTTGGGTTCGAACACGATTACAGGGTCTTGGCACGCTGCTGCCTGCTGGATCATCCAGTAGGCGTCATGGGCGTTGGAAGGGGTAATAATGCGTAGACCGGCAGTATGGGCGAAGAGCGCTTCAGGTGATTCTGAATGGTGCTCAATGGATCCGATGCCGCCTCCATACGGAATACGAATAACTACCGGAGCGGTCAAACGTCCTTCGGAACGAGCGTGCATTTTGGCCAGCTGGGTAGTGATCTGGTTGAAGGCCGGGAATACAAATCCATCAAACTGGATCTCTACGATCGGGCTATATCCGCGAAGTGCCATGCCCACTGCGGTACCAACAATGCCTGCTTCACCTAGTGGAGAGTCGATCACGCGGTGGGATCCGTGCTTGTCGATTAACCCATCGGTGACTCGGTATACGCCGCCAAGACGACCGATGTCTTCGCCCATGAGCAACGACTTATCGTTGGTATCAAGAATCTTGTCTAGGCCTGAGGTGATCGCCTTGGCCAGGGTCATGGTGGTGGTCATTTACTGCTCTCCCTCGGCCGCGTCAGCGAATCCAGCTTCATATTCCAAATGCCAGGCCAGTTCTTCCTGGATCAGCGGATGTGCTTCTGCGTAGACCTGTTCAAAGGACTTGACCAACGGTGGAACAGGGAAAGCCATTGCGTCTTCACGGACTTTGGCGGCCATTGCGTCTGCATCGAGGACAAGCTGCTCGAAGAATGCATCGTCAACCAGCTTGTTCTCGCGAAGGTAAGTCTCTAGCCGAACCAGCGGATCCTTAGGAGCCCACTGCTTTTCTTCTTCGCTCATGCGGTACTTGGTCGGATCATCGGCGGTGGTGTGAGCTCCGAGTCGGTAGGTTACCGCCTCAATCAGCACCGGCCCCTTACCGCTACGGGCATGCTCTAGAGCCCAGCGAGTCACGGCCAGTACTGCCAATACGTCATTGCCATCAACGCGTACACCTGGCATGCCATAGCCGACAGCGCGGTTGACCAGTGGAACCTTGGACTGCACTTCGAACGGTACCGAGATGGCGTACTGGTTGTTCTGGCAGAAGTAGACCACCGGGGCGTTGAACGAGTTGGCGAAGACCATGGACTCATGGGTTTCACCTTCGGTGGATGATCCGTCGCCGAAGTAAGCCACAACAGCGTTTCCTTCGGCTGCGCGACGTTCTTCGTCCCAACCGTGCTGTTCCATATTCAGCGCCATGCCGTAGCCGGCAGCATGTGGCATCTGTGCGGCAAGCACCATGGTGTACATGTGGAAGTTGTTTTCCCGGGGATCCCAACCGCCACCAGAAATACCGCGGAAGAGACGCAGCATCTCAGAGAACGAAACGTCGCGGGTGAGCGCTACGCCATGTTCACGGTAGGTCGGGAAGATGTAATCGTTAGGTCGAGTGGCTCGGCCTGAACCGATCTGTGCTGCCTCTTGGCCACGTAGGGGAACCCAAAGCGCCAGCTGTCCCTGACGCTGCAGCGCTGTGGCTTCTTGGTCGAAACGGCGAGTCAATGCCATGTCCCGGTAGAACCCGCGAAGCATCTCATCATCAACGTCACCCAGATACGCGTCATACGTTTCGTGGGAGTGACGCTGGCCGTCCGGTGTCAGGATCTGAACTAGATCCGACTCCGTCGCCTCAGTAGCAGCACGCGTCATATATCTTCCTTTGATCATAAATATGCTCCAGACGGAATACATTCCGCATGGGACATATACGGCTTGTCCAATTTCTAAGCCTATAGCTATTGACCGCTAAAACGCGAGATAACAGCCCCGATCAGCTGTCCGCCAAATCCCGTGATTCCCTGCACAGTTCAATGAATCGATCATTCGCGTCAACCTCACCGATCGATACCCGGACTCCTTCGTTAGCAAATCCGCGCACCGAAAGCGCCCTTTCGTTGGCACGCTCAACAAATTCAGCGGTACGTTTTCCTAGCGGAAGCCAGACGAAGTTCGCTTGCGTGGAAGGAAGGTTCCACCCTTGATCAGCTAGGGCCGCCACTACCCTCTGACGCTCCTGGACCAGTGATTCGACGCGTTCGAGCACTTCATCAATGTGCTCCAGTGAAGCCACGGCCGCGTCTTCAGCGACACTGGACACGGCAAAGGGCGTAGCCATCACGCGAAGGTAGTTCGTGATTGACGGGTGAGCCACACTGTAGCCAACGCGGAGGTTGGCCAGACCATGTGCCTTGGAGAAAGTACGCAGCAGAACTACGTTTTCGTTTTCGTTGTAGGTGTGAATTCCATCCACTGACTTCTCGTCACGGACAAACTCAACATAAGCCTCATCCAAAACCACGAGGACGTTTTTAGGAACTCGATCCAAAAAGTCGTCAACTTCGGCCTGAGTCAGCACCGGTCCCGTGGGATTATTCGGCGTGCAGAGCAAGATTACGGACGTGTTTTCATTCACCGAGGCAATCATGGATTCGAGATCATGGCGTCCATCGGCTAGCAGCGGTATCGCGACAGGAAGTGCACCGGCGCTTTGAACCACAATCGGATAGGCCTCGAAGGATCTCCATGCGTAGATCACTTCGTCTTGTATGCCATCTTCATTCTGTCCGGCAAACGTGTTCAGAATCTGAGTCAAGGCACCCAGTGACCCGGCACCGGTCACGATGTCTTCGGCCGGTACATCTAAGTAGTCGGAGAGCGCATCACGCAATTTGGTCGATAGCGGATCTGGATATCGGTTCAAATTGCTCTGCGCAAGCACTGCCTGTGACACCGATTCAAGTGGTCCGAAGGGAATCTCATTCGACGAAAGCTTAAAAGGGGTCAGCCCCTGAACCACTGTGGGCGGCTTGCCCGCTGCATATTTTGGCAAACGTGCAACCACTGGCCGTGGCTGAACCTGGTCTGGGGTCACAGGATTCTCAGTCATACCCCAAAGCCTAGTACCCATTTCAAGGCCGGTGACTGCGCTCCCACAAACTTGTCTCAGCTTTTTGTGACAGAGTTATTCCATGAGCTTCCTGATTCGAGTCATCATCAATGCCTTGGCCTTGGCCGCTGCAGTTTGGATTGTCCCCGGCCTCAAGATTGACGCCGTCGGCGACGGTGCCGTGAACACCGCAGTCGCTTACCTGATCGTCGCGGTGATTTTCGGTTTGGTTAACGCGCTGGTTCGCCCCATCGTCAAGTTCTTCTCACTGCCCATCACCTGCCTGACCTTAGGCCTGTTCACCGTGGTGATCAATGCGCTGATGTTGCTGTTGACTTCGTGGCTGACGACCTTCACACCAATTGACTTCATCATCGAACGCTTCTGGTGGGATGCTATTGCAGGCACCATCATCATCGCTATCATCTCGGCGGTTCTAGGCTTGTTCGTCAAGAGCGAGCGAGACTAGCTAGCAACCGTACCCCGTTAGATCTAAGAAAGTGGCTCCCACCGGAGCCACTTCCTTTTTTGAAATTTTCTGCCTCTGCCTCTGAGCTAATGACCAGGTGCCACTGTTCGCATGCGCTCAGCTTGTTTTTCCACTTGCTCATCCGTCAGCTGCTTCCGCCTTCGCTCGATCTTGAACTTTTGAACTTTCAGCGGTTTTGTCGGTAACCGGAACGCATCAAGCTGCTCACGCACCTCAGGTCTCGAATCCAGTTCCAGCTCTTGCAAATGATCTCCATAGTTATTGAGCTTGTGGGGCGTACCGAAAGCTGAATTCTCGTCGCGGTGCAAGCGCTTAATTCGATCACTTGGCCCGTCAAAATTTACAGTGAAATGATGCCGTCCGCGATTCTTGTTGGGAGTTCCGTCTAATCCTGGCACCATGTCCTTACTATCTGTCAGAGACAAGCTGCGAACATCATCCGGTATATCGATATTGGCTATAGGCGAACCGAACGTAATCATCTTGGTCAACTTGAACTTGCGCTTTAACTTGCTGTTTTTCATTAGCTGCGCGGCGTGGATTCCACCTTGCGAATAACCAGAGAATGTAACCTCAGCCCCTTCTTTCGCCCCACTGTCTTCTAGTGCTTGGGCGATTGCATCAGCGTAGTTCTCCGACTCCACACCAAATGCATCGCTGATGCCGAACTCATCAAAGGGATTCTCAAAACCCTCGCCATTTTGAGTCCCAGGTAGCACCACGACGTAACTATCGTTGTCTCGTTGCACCACCATGAATTTCCCGTTTTCTTCCGGGCCTTGGTCTTCGAGCATGCTGTGATAGTCGTAGTATCCCTCCACACCTCCATCAACCTCGACGTACTCAGGAGGATCCTTTTGGGTAATAACGATTTCTTTGTTCTGATCCGAACGGAAATATCGAAGAACATTTGAGAGCAACTTGGTCCAATCTTCCATTTGGTCACCAAACGTGTCGTTCCACCCCAAGGTGAAATCCATTCGCAAGAACATCATCAACCGCAGCATGGTTTCCATGTCCTCAGTTGGTGGCCTCATACCGTTCTCTCTTAATCCGGCGATGCTCTCCCATAGTTTTGCTGGAACCTGGGTGGCCAAAATCTGATGTTCAACTCGCGCCTCTGCAGCTGCATAATTCCCGCGTGCTTGGCCGATTGCTTCAGCAAGCCGCCGACTATCTTCGCAATATAGCGCAATGCCCTCTCGCAATCCGCGCAATCTCATTGCAATACTGTCCAGGCTCGGACTGTACGCCGCCACAGGACCGCCCATCGCCATCGCTGCAAGTTGGATCTTGGTTTGCTCCGCTGTTTCGTGCACGGCAACTATGCACACCTGCGCTTCTTCGAGATCATTCACGACCCTCTGACAGACGTCGTTGGCCTCCGCGTAATCAAACTCGTTGTAACTGACTTCATACCCCATGGCTACGGGACCAGCTTCTGCTTCAGGATTTCTAGTTCTAGCTCTTGAATTTCACGTCTCGCAGACCCCACATAACCTTCAGCGTCGACAAGGTTCCGGTTCAAGTTCTCCAACCATAGGCTTAACTCCAAAACCTTCTCGTAGAACGTCCGCCCAGCATCAGATTCCCAAGTCAATGACCCAATAGAATCAAGCTGGCGAACAGCAAACTTGATCGTCTTCTGAGCGTCGTCCAGCTGAAATGCCATTGAATCCAGCGTTGCCGAGAACATCATTTTCTTACTCCTTGTTGCTCAATTCCTGTTCATCATCATGGATGAAGATCCGAGCTGCGATTCCAGGAATACAGCGCCCTGTGGAAACCTGCATGAAGTAAAAGATGTGATGGTGCGCAAGGGATGGAAGAATATGAGTATGGCTGAGATTGCGCGCACTTCCCTTGCTAATGAACCACTGGCTCTAACTGCCCTTGACGGACGCTACCGCAGCGCCGTGGCACCGCTGGTTGACTACCTTTCTGAAGCGGCACTGAACCGTGACCGTGTCCACGTTGAAGTTGAATGGCTGATCCACTTGACCGACAACTCCGTTCTTCCAGGCACTGCCCCACTGACTGATGATCAGAAAGCCGCCCTGCGAAAGATCGTGACTGACTTCAATGCAGACTCCGTGAAGGAACTGGCAGAGATTGAAGCTGTGACAGTTCACGATGTAAAGGCTGTCGAGTACTACATTGCTAACCGTTTGGAAGCGATCGGCATCGGTAACCTCAAGCCACTAGTTCACTTCGGTTGCACTTCTGAAGACATCAACAACCTCTCCTACGCACTAGGCGTACAGGGCGGTGTCACCAGCGTTTGGTTGCCAGCAGCTCGCGACTTGGTCGCTCAGATCACCAAGATGGCTGAAGAGTCCCGCGAAGTTCCAATGCTCTCGCGCACCCACGGTCAGCCTGCAACCCCAACTACTTTGGGCAAGGAACTGGCAGTTCTGGCATGGCGCCTGACCCGTCAGTTGGACCGCATTGAAAAGACCGAATACCTGGGCAAGATCAACGGCGCCACCGGTACCTACGCTGCTCACTACGCTTCGGTGCCAAACGCCGACTGGCAGCAGGTATCCCAGAGCTTCGTTGAGCACCTAGGCCTGACGTGGAACCCACTGACTACCCAGATCGAGTCCCACGACTGGCAGGCTGAGGTCTACGCAGACATCGCACGCTTCAACCGCATTCTGCACAACCTGTGCACCGACGTATGGAGCTACATCTCCATCGGATACTTCGTGCAGATTCCTGTCGCTGGTGCCACCGGGTCCTCGACCATGCCACACAAGGTCAACCCAATCCGCTTCGAAAATGCCGAAGCTAACTTGGAGATCTCCAACGGATTGCTGGACACCCTCGGCTCCACCCTGGTCACCAGCCGTTGGCAGCGTGACCTCACCGATTCTTCTTCGCAGCGCAACATCGGTACCGCTATCGGCCACTCGGTTTTGGCAATCTCCAACGTTGCCAAGGGTCTGGATCGTTTGGAAGTCGCTGAAGCAGTGCTGGCTGACGACCTTGACCACAACTGGGAAGTTCTTGCCGAAGCCATTCAGATGGTTATGCGCGCCGAAGCTATCGCCGGTGTTGAAGGTATGGACAACCCATACGAGCGCCTGAAGGATCTGACCCGCGGCCACCGCGTAGATGCAGACCGTCTGAAGGAATTTGTTGGCGAGCTTGGCTTGTCGGCAGAAGCTCAGGAGCGCCTGCAGTCGCTGACCCCAGGTACGTACAACGGCATCGCTTCGCAGCTGGTTGACCACCTGAAGAAGTAGAATTTCGTTCAATAACAGCTTTCGCCTCGGAGATGTTCTCCGCGGCGAAAGCTGTTTAAGAATCGCTATATGGCTCTAGCTTCCTGGTCCAGCATTGTTCGGGATCAGTAATCAAGGTTCATGATTCTCAGGGCAAAACAAGCCGATTATCCACAGGCTCGCGGGGCGTTAGCATGTCCCCGTAACGCAAGAAACCCACGGAATCCGTGGGTTTCTTCGATGTATGAAGCGCAAGTCCTTGTCCCGCGCTATTACTACAACATTCTACCCATCGGCTATAGTACAGACAAATGTTCAAGTGGGAGCCAAGAATGGGCGTAGCGCGATGGATGAGATCTTTACTTCCAAAGACAAGAATCGGATCGAGGTTGCACTGAGATTTCTTGGCGAAGCTCGATTATCCACGTATCGGCACGCAAGCGATGGCTCAGACTCGTCCGTATGAGCGCTTTACGAATGGAATCTGAGGCTCAGCGCAGCTTTTCACGAAGTTCTCATGCTTGTAGAAGTGGCCATTCGCAACGTCTTCGACGAGAATTTGTCCACTTGGAATCTAGCTCAAAGTGGTAATTCACGAAACCAAGGTCGAATATTTTCGAGAAGCTGGATCGAAGAACCCGCAACACCACTGCGCGGCATGATGCAGCACGCGATAGCCGAAGCAAAAAGACAGGCGGCTGCCACCGCTGGGCGACGGCATGGTTCACATCCAACTCGTCAAACCCCACCAACTCAGGACGACATTCTGGCGCAAGTTTCATTCGGCAAGTGGGCTTCTCTTATGCCCTACGATTCGAACGGACAACCCAAGTCGGTCAAGTTCCGTTTATTGTGGGATGAGGCCCTAGCAAACGGTTTCACCGGGGCGCCACGAATCGACAAAGTCGCACAGGACGTTTCAGGCCGTTTGCACCGATTACATCATCTGAGGAATCGAATCGCCCACGGAGAGAACATCCTTGCAGTTCTACCGGGGCAACGCCTACTAGACGCATTTTTCCTCATGAAGTACATTGATCCGTCCCTGGCCGAATGGCTCATGGCGCTGAACCGGATAAGGACTGTTTCAAGAGACCGCCCGATATCCTGGATCGCTGTTAACTAGGAGATCCATCAACTACGTGTAGCTAGGGCGGCTACGCTGACGGGTCTTCTCTTCACGGAAACCGGAGGAATTTTCCAATACTGAACCAAATTTCTACGCGCCCGTGCGTTAAAACGGCATTGCTTCGCAGCTGGTTGACCACCTGAAGACGTAGTCTCGTCGGACCTAACCGCTGATGGAGTGGTACCGCAGCCAACGCTGCGTTACCACTCCATTTTTGTTGCGTTGAAACTATCTGCGTCTAGACCAACGCTTCGCGCAGTTCGCGCGCTGCAGTTGCCGGATCCGTTGCGCCGTAGATCGCACCCCCAGCTACCGCCACTTCAGCTCCGGCCTTCTGCACATCTGCAATGGTGCTGATGCTAACCCCTCCTGCTACGGAGAAAGGTACTTGAGCCGAGGATCCCGCATTCAACAGGCCGTCTAGGTCGTATCCGGGTTGTGCCTGCTCATCGAGGCCCGCATGGAACTCGACGAACTGCGCGCCCAAGGCAATGACTTCCTTAGCTCGCTTGGCCTTGTCGGCAATGCCGATCAAGTCCACAACAATTCCCTTATTGCGTTCGTTAGCGGATTTCACTGCACCGGCCACGGTCGAGTCATCAGCGCTGCCCAGAACAGTGACCAGGTCAGCTCCGGCGGCGAAAGCAATGTCTGCTTCCAACTCACCGGCATCCATCGTCTTCATGTCAGCAAAGACGATCTTGTCTGGGTGAGCGCTCTTGATTGCAGCAATCACTGAGAGTCCCTCGGCTTTGATCAGCGGGGTCCCCAGCTCGATGATATCGACGTAGGGTGCAACCTTGGCAGCGAGCTCCAAAGCTTCCTGTGTGGTCAGCAAATCGATGGCAACTTGAATTTTCATGGTGTTTCTCTTTCCTTCTTGGGTGTTGATGATGGTGTTGATCTCTTTAGGCGGTCTATTCCAAATTGGCGTGTCTGCTCCAGAGCTCTTCGGCCGCTGAATCGGAGTTCTTCCAAAGGCTTTGGAAGATGGTCTCCGTGAGAATAAACAGGGACTGCTCGAACAAGCTGCCCGAATACTGCCCAGAAAGTTTCGAGCCGTGCTCTGTCTTCTGCGCTGCGGGGACCAGCACCGTTGATGTCGCCAAGCGTGCTAATGGAGACGTGTCATCAGTGGTCACGGCCAAGATTTGAGCGCCGAGGCTGGCTGCCTTTTCAGCGTTCTTCACCACGCCAGTGGTAGTTCCTGAACCCGAAGCAACGACCAATAAGTCGCCTTCGCTGATGGCCGGCGTGGTGCTCTCACCGACCACGTAAGCGGTCAATCCCAGATGCATGAAGCGCATCGCGGCCATACGCAACACCAGGCCGCTACGGCCGGCGCCCGTGAAGAAGATCCGCTCAGCTTGGCTGAACATCTGTGCTGCCTCAGCCGTGTGGGAGGAATCGATAGCGCGAACGGTGTGTGCAACTTCAGCGAGAATGGCTTCGCTGGCGCCACGCACCTGTTCGTCCGTTATTTCTGCGGTTGCTACGACCGACGCTGCGCTCATGCTTGTCCTTCGCTAGTTCGAGTGGACATTGATGCGCCCACCGGGTGAATACATTCAATCCTCGCGAATCTTGCGGGTAGGTAATACACCTTCATTTAGCAGTATTTACTACCCAAAAGGGTGGGGCGGCAGTCAACTTCTGAACTAGACTTTACCCATGGCACCGACGCAAACAACACCAACTTTCGATGTACCTGATCAGCTCATCGGGTGGGATCTGCTGGAGAAAATTTCGTTGCTGGCAGCCTCGCCATTGCTCGAAATTGCCGCAAGATTGAAGTCAGCACTAGTGCCCGCGCTTCGCTGCTCGGCGCTACTGATCTTTACCGAGGATTGCACCGGTCGGCCACAAAAGAAGGCCGGGGATGAATCAATCACGTCCAAGGTGAGCATCGCCGAATTGGAAGACATTCGAGATTCACACTCCGACCAGGTTCGCTGGCACGCAACCGATCTGATCGCGGGCGCTCAGCGTGATCTGCTGGTGCTGCGTTATCTGCCCAGCAGCGCCATTCTTGTGCTGGTGAATCCGACGTTCAACGAGTTACCAGTCCAGCCTGGCGGTTCCCGAGATTTGCTGGACTATCTCTGGGATCTGACCGCGGCACGCATTCGAGAGAAAGTTGCCGATGCCCCACCGTCATATTTGCGCGAGTCCCGCGCTGTGTCCGCGGAACGGACAAGGGTGACCACCGAGCTGGTGGACCAATTCTCCGCAGGTCTCGATGTCCTGCTCACGACCCTGCGCAGCAAGCAAAACACCGATGTTTCAACGCGTCAGAAGGCTACCGATTGGGCAGTACACACCCTCATTGGATTGCGCACACTCGATGACCGCACCAGTGGACTGGTCCAAGAACCGGTTGGTACTGCGTTCCGTCGTCTGCGCGATGACCTGCAACCGCTCAGTGAGGCCGGTGGCGTGGAATTGCAGTTCATCGAACCGCCAGCCGACGGTCGCGCCTTGCCTGGCGAAGTCGCCCACGCTGCGCGCTCGGTCATGCGCTCCTTAGCCATGCTCATGATGGAACAGGAATTGGTGCGGCGAATCCGAACTCAGTGGGATTGCGACGGCAAAAATCTGCTGATTAGTGTCCGCGATGATGGGCGAGGCCTGCTGGAGAACACCGCACCGACGATTCAGCGGCTACACCGTCAGGTACAAGCACTCAAAGGCAGCTTAGAGATTTCGGCCATTTCCGGGTGGGGCACCGAGGTTTCAATTTCGCTTCCTCTTGATGCGCCACAACAAACCTCCCCCGATGTTGCCCAGTGGCAGCTTGCCTCCCGTGAATTCGAGATTCTGCAACTACTCGCTTCAGGACAGCCGAACCGTTCCATCGCGGCGCAATTGAGCATTAGCGAGAATACGGTGAAATTTCATATACGGAACTTGTTCAAGAAGTTGAACGTGCATTCCCGTGCCGAGGCAACGGCGTTGGCCCACAATCGCGGGATCATGGACGCACTGTAGGCACCGCTCCGGGCGATTCCCCCGGAGACGAAAAACCGGCAGCGACATGATGTCGCTACCGGCTCACTGAAGATTTTTTACTTAGAAGTCGAAGTCGCCGAAGTCCCCACCGGCACCGCCAGTAAAGTCGCCGAACAGTCCCTCGCCGGCCGAGGAAATCTGCTCTCCTGCGCCGGAGACGGAATCACCAAATCCTTCCGCCAAGGATCCGAATTCTTCACCGATACCAGAGAAGCCTTCCAGCAGTGGCCCGGCGAGCGCAGTGCCAATAAACGCACCGGCCACACCGCCGAGTAAACCTACGCCTAGTCCCCCGGCCCCGGCGGCCAAGCCACCTGCCATACGTGATCGAACGGAAGACGATCCCAGAATCTTTTCCATGAATCCGGGACGAGAAACCTCGGCGCGTGTTGCGGCGCGAGCCAAGTCCTGAGGCTGATCACTGACCGGGCGTTCTGCCACCGGAAGCTGATCAGAGAGTTCAGCCTGTAACAGCGCGCGCTGCTGCGGGGTCAAGCGAGAGAAGGCCGCGGCGTGGGCGCGTTCCATGTCTTGAGGTGGTGCGGTGCGCAGCATGTACTTGTACTTCTCGATAGCCGCTTGATCCTCGCGGGACACACCAGTTGTCGCAGGACGCTGACCGGAGTAGTTTTGGTTCGCGTAGCTCTGATTTCCATAAGCAGGAGTCGTACCGCGCGAGGTTTGCGAGCCATTGGAGCTCCGCTCGTTGAGCTGCTCGCGCACGAATTCGCCGGCCATTGCTTTGCCCTTGCGGATCAACTTGTTGAACATGGACACGACTATCACTCCTTGTTTAGGGGTTAGGCGGCACGCTTTGGAACCGCTTCTACCTTGTTAAACTCCTAAGCCGTGAGGTTGGTTCCCGCACTGACTACTTCTCGCTGTGGGCTAAATACCCCTGCTCCGTGACGCCAGCGATAATAGCCCAAGCAGGCCAAGGTGAACGGAACACCGAAGTACAGGGCCGCTCGTTGCACTGGATCAAAGCCAACACCCAGCAAGGAAGCGGTCAACAGGATCAAAGCAATAATTGGCAGAATCGGGAACAGCGGCGCCTTATACGGCAGTGAGTCGGTGGAGCCATGTTCTGCCACGTAGTGCCGCCGGAATGAGATATGCGAAGCACAAATCACGATCCACACTGCTACCACCGCAAAACCTGCGACGGACACCAAAGCCAAGAAGAGTGATTCCGCGGCAATGACACTGGAGAGCAGAGAGACAAGTCCTCCAAGCATGGACAGGCTCAGCGCCAACATTGGAATGCCGCGATTATTGGTCTTGGACAAGGCCTTCGGCGCCTGACCGGCTGCACCCATTGAGTGCAACATTCGAGCGCAAGAGTACAGTCCGGAATTACCGGCCGAGAGAAGCGCGGTAATGATCACAAAGTTCATCAGATCCGCACCGGCAGGTAGTCCAGCCACATCAAGAATGGTGACAAACGGACTCTCATTAGCCCCGGCTTGCGCCCAAGGAATGATCGCGGCGACCACCACGATGGCTCCGATGAAGAAGACGGTTAGTCGCACTACCGCGGTGCGAATGGCTCGCGGAATGCTCAACTGTGGATCCTTGGCCTCGCCCGCGGCTACACCAATCAGTTCGGTGCCGCTAAAGGCGTAGAACACCGAGAGGATAGTGACCAGAACGCCGGTAATACCGGTAGGGAACAGTCCGTGTTCGGTGTGGAAGTTTGAGAAACCTATTGTCCCAGCCTCACTCGCTGGATTGATGCCCAGAATCGTAGCCAGACCGACGACGATCACCAGCAGCACGGCGGCCACCTTGATCAGTGAAAACCAGAATTCACTTTCACCAAAGACCCGTGAAGAAATGGCGTTCAGTGTAAAGAGCAACGCAGCAAAGATCAGTGAGAAGATCCAGACCGAGACATCGGGGAACCACCTTTGCATCAGCAACCCGGCCGCGGTGAATTCACTTGCTAGGGCCACCGCCCAACACAACCAATATAGCCAGGCTGTAGCAAATCCCCACGCCGGTCCGAGGTCCCGGGTGGCGTGGGCGTGGAAACCGCCGGCCACCGGATGCTTGGCCGAGAGTTCGCCCAACCCGCTCATGACCATGTAGGCCACCAGAGCTCCGACCGCATAGGCCAGTACAGCACCGAACGGTCCAGCTTGGGAGATGGTGTAACCGGAAGAGACAAACAGTCCGGAGCCGATCACACCGCCCAAGGCAATCATGACTAGGTGACGCGACGTCATGGTTCGCCTTAATGCCGACTCGGTATTCTCGCTCTGGTTGCTCTCGGTAATAATCTCGGCCATGGAACTCCTTCAAAAATAAATGCGTTCCAGAATATCGAGATTCGCCGGGCCTTTTTCGCCGGACTGTCATGTGCTGTCACAGTACGTCAAGATCGGTCATGCAAGGGGTTGGCGTGTACTCTCAATGGCGTGCTTACCTCGAATGAATCCAGCAATTTCCTGACCACGTTGAAGGCAAAAGACGCCGCACCGGTCATTCTTGACGGCGGGCTTGGTACCCATCTGGCCGACCGTGGCAATGACGTCACCGGCCAGTTGTGGTCTGCGCAGATCCTGCTGGATCGTCCCGACGAAGTGCGAGCCGCACATCAAGACTTTTTTGCGGCCGGGGCGCAGGTAGCGACCACCTGCTCCTATCAGGTCAGCCGCGACGGCCTTGCGCAGGTTGGCTCCGCCGACAAGTTCGAAACCATGCTTCGCACCAGTGTCGCGCTAGCGCAAGAAGCTGCCGCCGCCAATGGTGGCGAAGCACCGCGTTGGGTGGCTGCCTCGGTAGGACCCTACGGCGCCGGCCCAGGAGCTGGCACCGAATACGATGGCGCCTATGATCTCAGCGCCAACGAGTTGATCGATTGGCACCGCGAACGTCTAGAAATTCTGGCCAGTACCCCGGCGGACGTCATCATCTTCGAAACCGTACCAAGCGCGGCCGAAGTCGAAGCTCTCACCTCGCTGGCCAAGGATCTTGAGCTACCCGCCATCCTTAGTCTCTCGGTTCGCGCCGATGAACACGGCAACATTGCCTTGGGCGATGGAACGAATCTTCGACAGGTTGCCAAGATCGTGCAGGAATCCGGAGTCTGGGCAGGCGTTGGAGTGAATTGTTGTCCGGTGCCTGTTGCCGTCGAGGCCCTAAAAATCCTCGGTGAAGAAACTGGCCTGCCGCTCTCGGCATACCCGAACAGCGGAGAGATCTGGGACCACGAAGCACGTGTTTGGCGACCGGGCAATGAAGGCACTGATCTGCCTTCAGCAGTGCCAGAACTTGTTGCTGCCGGTGCTCGCCTGATCGGTGGCTGCTGCCAGGTCAGCCCGGAACAGATTACGCGGGTGCGCGAAGCAGCGCAGCTCGTCTAAAGATAAAGATCAGGGCATCGCGTGAACGAGTCTCTGCCGGAATCCAGACAATAGGTTCGCGCTGTCCGCCCACGAAGACAGCTTGAACCATTAAAAACAATGTGGAAGAAGGTCGTGGCGATTGGCTTATCAAGCCGTCCCACGCACCACCGACTGCTTAGTGCAGCGAAAGCAACCATTCATTGAGTTCGGCGACGGCGTGTTCCAGGTCAATGGCGACTTCCGCGGATTTGGCGGCGTCCGCATAGCTCTCCAGCCAATGCCGGTGAGCTACCAACGCCACAGGCCAGGTCCTCGGCGGCATACCCATGGCCTGCGCTTCGACCGCTCGAGCCGCGAAGATGTCGGTCACCGCGTTGTGGATCTCTTCCAGCGCGGGGTGTCCGGTACGCGTCGCGAGATCGCGCAACAACAACAGATCAACGACGTCGCGAGCACGATCGTTGACCTCGTGTGGCGGATCATGCGGGTCGGTGCTTGCGTGGATCTTCTGTGCGATCTGGTACGCCATCGACAGACTCACAAGTCGTTCCGGCGTCGGCAGTCCGAATCCCGCAAGCGATGGCGAGGGAATCTCTTCCGTCCGAATACCCGCGTTGCCCTCGTCGAGCGAGATTTCGACCTGCACCCGTCGCCATGTCACACCCTTTATGGCGACTTTGATGTCGAAACGACGAGGGTTTACGATTCGGGTAGGAACACGGATCTCTTGTGCTTCGCCGCGCGTCATCGTAAGCGGCCCCCAGGACTCAGTCAGAGTCGCATCGAGCTTGCCCAAGAATTCATCTAGGTCTGTGCGGACGAGTCCGTCAATGTCCTGAGTCGTGCGGGACATGCCGGACAGGCGATACTGCAGCATCGTCTCACCCTTGAGCAAGAACAGCGAGCGCCCGTCTTCGTCAACGGTGCGTTGCAGCGCGGCTGTCACAACGGTGGCGGCGACGAGCCAGCCGAGTCGCGGCCCATAGGAGTCGAGACGATCGCGTGCTTATGCGATCCATCCGTCGAGCACACGCGCGTTAGTGGGCTCCTTCTTCTTGGGGTCCAACTTCTTCGGTGAAGCCGCAAGGTTGTCCACGTCATCGGTGGCCATCTCGCTCCTCTAGTCTGCGCACGAGTTCGATTTGCTGCTCGGGTCCGAGCTGCCTGCCACGCCCAGCACGGTCAATCGCTTGTTTCAATAAATAAGTGGATACGCCGGACCCGATGCACTGAGCAATCGTCGTCTGCACATCGGTGACTGGCATTTCCTGGCACCAGGTCACCTGCCTCGATGCAAGGTTTTCGTAATGGACGGCGTAGCCATCGCCGCCAGCTCGGCGCAGTCGGTGCCCCCTAGGGACCGTGAGATGGATACGTGCTGGGTTAATATCTGAGATCTCCCAGGCTTGCAGCGCCGTTTCATGGCTCAGCACCGCACCGTCAATTCCAGTCCACAGCAGGGCGAGGCGATACTGATCAAACTCGGTCACAGGAATCAACGGCACCCGATACACACCGTGCCCCACCCTAGACAGCCGCCCCCGCGTCACCATCTTCGACAGATCGGCATGTGTAACGCCTTCCTCAAGTGCCTGGACCGTTGTGGCATACCCGTGCTGATCCAGCGCGATTTCGCGCAGTACATCGAGCTTGGTAACAGTAGTCATGTCAAAACCTTACCAAAAAGGAAAGGTTTTGACATCTATGGCATCCTTATCTTCGTCAGGAGTGTCACTCACGACCTACTTAGCTAGAGCACGCGGTTGCGGAGTTTCAGGTTGTCCCGCCAGCCGAACGGCAGGTTTCGAGAGCAGTCCCATCAGCTGCGCCGCCACGCTCACCGCGATCACTGCCGGCTCTTTACCGGTAATCTCCGGTATCCCGATGGGGCACTGAATCTTAGAAATCTGTTGCTCAGTGTGCCCACTTTCGCCAAGATTTTTGCGGAAACGGGACCATTTGGCTGTGGAACCGATCAGCCCGATCGAACCCAGCGAGGGATGCGTTACGGCAGCATCGCAGAGGTGGAAATCCTCGGCATGATCATGGGTCATGATCAACACATGGCTGCCCTCAGGAAGAGTGCTCAGGACCTGTTCTCCCATGACCGCCACCTGCGTTTGAATACGCGCAACGCTCGGCAGCAGTTGCGCTGCTTCAGCGATAGCTTCGGGCCGCGAATCAGTGAGATACAAGTCGATGGGGTGACGAGAAAGAATGCGGGCTAGTTCCATGCCCACATGTCCCACCCCAAAAATTGCCACGGTCTTGGGCACGGGCAATGGCTCCAGCAAAAGCTTCACTTCCCCACCGCAACATTGACGTCCATACTTCGCCGGCGCCTTATCGTTCAGCCGCAGCTCCATGATTTCTGGGGTACAACTTCCGGTTGCGATCATCTCCCGGGCGCGGGCGACGGCAGCCATTTCGAGGTTGCCGCCACCCACTGTCCCGAAGGTTTCGTCATCGGCGATCACCATTTTGGCACCAGCTTCTCGCGGAGCATGCCCGCGTACTTCGGTCACCGTTATCAGCACTGCCGCACGACGTTCATTACGTAGCGCGGTCACCGCATCAATCCATGACAACATGGCTACTCACGCACCGAGTCGATAGCCCAGAACACCGCTTCCGGGGTCGCAGGCGAGGCCAGATTCACTGAAGATCCTTGCGGACCAAAGGCTGCTACCGCTTGCCGTAACGCTTCGCGGACCGAGAAGGCCAACATCAACGGCGGTTCGCCTACCGCTTTGGATCCGTACACCACCCCTTCTTCATGCGCCTTATCCAGCAGTGCCACATTAAAGACTTCTGGCATTTCAGAGAAGCTCGGGATCTTGTAGGTACTGGCCGCTTGGGTGGCCACCCGACCGCGGCCCGGGCCATCGGAAGTATCCCAACGCAAATCTTCGAGGGTGAGCCAACCGGTCCCCTGAAGGAAGCCGCCTTCGATCTGGCCCAGATCGATCATGGGCGAGAGTGAATCACCTACATCGTGAACGATGTCCACGCGTCGTAATACATAGGATCCGTCAAAGCTAGAGACCTCAACTTCGCTGGCTGCTACCCCATAGGAGAAGTACTTAAACGGGCTACCGGTCATGCGTGAGAGATCCCAGTGCAACCCCTCCGTCCGGTAGTATCCGGCGGCCGAGAGTTGGATGCGTTGCATATACGCATCGCGCACCAGCACGTTCCATTCCAGTTCTTCGCTCTTACCTAACGCGGTGACCTTGCCGTTGTCAAAACGAATATCCGCGGCAGGGACCCCGAACTTGCCGGCGGCCACCTGAGCCAGACGAGCCTGGATCTGCTCGCAGGCGTCTTTGACGGCACCACCGTTCAGGTCACTGCCAGAGCTGGCCGCGGTGGCCGAAGTATTAGGCACCTTGTCTGTCCGGGTCGGAGCAATGCGCACACTTGATAGCGGCACACCAAGACTGGTCGCGGCCACCTGCAACATTTTGGTATGTAGGCCCTGCCCCATTTCCGTGCCACCATGATTGACCAGCACCGAACCGTCTTTGTACACCAGCACCAATGCGCCGCCCTGATTAAAGGCAGTGAGGTTAAAGGAGATGCCAAACTTCACCGGAGTGATCGCCAGCGCCCGCTTACTGTACTGGTTACCGGCATTAAACTGCGCAATGTCAGCTTCGCGTTGCGCTATATCAGCCGAGTTCAGAACTTGCTGCCACGCTGCCCCGATGCGTTCGGGATGGCGTACCGGCTGGAAGTACGGGGTGTCCTGACCTTCGGTATAGAAGTTTTTGCGGCGCAGTTCCCTGGCATCAATGCCTAGTTGCGGAGCCACCCGACCCAAAATATCTTCCATGACCAGCATGCCTTGGGGACCGCCAAAACCACGGAACGCGGTCTGCGAGGTCTTATGGCATTTTGCCACTCGTCCAGCTACTCGGATATTGGGAATCCAATAGGAATTATCGATATGACACATGGCACGGGTGAGTACCGGCTCGGAAAGATCAAGGCTCCACCCGCCATCTGCTGTCAGCTGGGCATCAAGGGCAAGAATTCGTCCCTGATCATCAAACCCAATTTTCCAGCTGGCATAAAAACCGTGGCGCTTACCGGTCATGGTCATATCCAGTGTGCGGTCTAGCCGCACCCTCACAGGTCGACCGGTCAGCTGGGCACCTAGGGCAGCGACCGCGGCATAACCGTGCGGTTGCATTTCTTTGCCACCAAAACCGCCACCCATGCGCAAAACCTGCACCGAGATTTCATGGGCCGGCACCCCGAGCACATGCGAAACGATGTCCTGAGTTTCGGTGGGATGCTGGGTAGAACAATGGATCAGGATCTGTCCGGCTTCATCTACTAAGGCAAGTGAGTTTTGGGTTTCTAGATAGAAATGTTCCTGCCCGGCAAAGTCGAAGTCACCTTCAAAAACATGGGTGGCCTGTTCAAATCCGGCTTCCCAATCGCCTTTTTGGATCACCGGTTGAATACCGTGAAAACTCTCCGCTTTGATGGCATCTTGCACCGTGATCAACGATTCCAGGGCGGCATACTCAACTGCCACCGCTTTGGCGCCGGCCTTAGCAGCCTCCAAAGTTTCACCCAGAACCCAGGCCATCGGCTGTCCGTAGAACATGACTTCGTCATCGGGTAACAACGGCTCATCATGTTTTGCGCCCTGGTCGTTGACCCCGGGAATATCGGCCGCCATAATCACCCGAATCACCCCGGGAACACGTAGCGCCCCGCTGGTGTCTAAGTTCAGAATTTTTGCGTGGGCGATGGTTGATTGCACCGGATAGGCATGCAGAACCCCGGTGAGTCGGTGGGCTAGGTCATCGGTATACAGTGCAGTTCCGGTGACATGCGCTGCCGCCGATTCGTGAGGCTGGCGCTGTCCGACGATGGCCGAATCTGGCCGTTGAGATAGCTGGCTCATTATTTTGCCTCCTTACCCGAAGCCATGACCGCTAGTTGTTGTGCATAGAACCGTTCGAGGGAGGAGGCGAGCATGGCCCGTCGATACTTCGCGCTGGCTCGGTGATCTTCCATCGGGGTGCCTTCGCCTGCCATAACCTTGGCTGCTTCACGAATAGTCTGGATGCTCCACGCTTTGCCTTCAAGCATCGCTTCGGTGGCGAGAGCGCGCAACGGTGTTGCGGCCACACCGCCTAGGCCGATTCGGGCTGAGGTGATGATGCCCCCATGAACACTCACTGCGTAGCCCACGGCCACCGAGGAAATATCGTCAAAGCGTCGCTTAGAGATTTTCTGGAAGCTAGTCAGGGACTTGAGCGGCAACGGAATTCGTACCGCAGTGATCAGTTCACCATCAGCCCGCACGCTCTGCCGGTAACCGGTGAAATACTGCGACAAGTCCACTACGCGTTGCCCCTTGGCACTGGTCAATACCAATTGCGCTTCCAGGGCCAGTAACGCTGGCGGGGTGTCGCCGATCGGTGAACCAGTGCCGAGGTTTCCGCCAAGCGTGGCCGAGTTTCGAATCAGTCGGGAGGCAAATTGTCCAAAAAGCTGACCCAATAATGGAATGCGTCCTGCTACTTGTCGTTCTAGTTCGCTCAGGGTGAGGCTAGCTCCAAGCTCTACGTAGTTTTCCTCCCAACAAATCTGACGTAATTCTTCGAGCCGGTCGATGGCCAGCACATTACGGGCCCGGGCGCCTTTAATATTGACTTCTACACCCCAGTCAGTGCTGCCAGCTACTACCGTGGTTTGTGGTTCATCAGCCAAGATCTGCAACGCTTCAGCAAGGTTAGCTGGCCGGCGGAACCGTCCGAGTTCGCCGGTAGGAGCGTCCGCGGCATACAGGTCCGTAGCTACCGGCGCCGGTGCGCTGCGCCGCTGACGAGCGGCGAGCGGATCTTCGCTGTTGGGCTCATCTAATGCGTAGGCAGCATCACGAATCGGGCGATAGCCGGTGCACCGGCACAGGTTTCCAGAGAGCGCATGCAGGTCAAAACCATTGGGTCCGCACTCATGATCTTTAGCTCCCTTCGGAGCATCTGCCGAACGCTGGGGCCGGTAGTATTCAGCCGCCATGGAACAGATGAACCCCGGGGTGCAGTAACCGCACTGCGATCCCCCACGCTCGGCCATCTCTTGCTGGACCGGATGCATCTCATCGATGGTGCCTAGACCTTCGGCGGTGATGACTTCTTGCCCGTCTAGTGCCGCGGCAGGAACCAGGCAGGCGTTCACCGAGGTCCACCGGCTACCTTCGCCATCGCTGCGCGCTACCAAAATCGCGCAGGCCCCGCACTCACCTTCGGCACAGCCTTCCTTGCTACCAACCAGTGATTGGTTGCGCAAAAAATCTAGCGCGTTGCTATGCGGTGGACCGGCAAAGTCCATCTCGTGGCCGTTGACGGTGATCCGGCAACCGGTTGTTAGGGAAACTTCGGCACTCATGGCCTTGACACCTCCTGCACCCGTGGAACCGGGCGCACCGTGAATGATTTGGATACTGTGCGGGAGAAACCGCGTTTAGTGTCCGTGCGCGATCTGACCCTTGGACCAGGCAATGCAGTCACCCATCAGGTCTTCACCTTTCATTCACGTAGTGCTATCAAATATAACCCGGATCACATCCGCGTATCGGGTGTCACTGCAACAGCACGGTCAGCGGACCGCGTGCGAAGTACACCAAGAATCCGGCTGCAACGATCCACATCAGTGGATGGACCTTGCGATGGCGACCGGCCGCGGTATTAACCACAACCCAGGCAATGAAGCCAGCGCCAATTCCATTGGCAATGGAATAGGTCAGCGGCATGGTGATCAAGGTCAGGAATGCAGGCATGGCGCTGGAGAACCGTTTAAAGTTGATCTCTCTAATCTGCGCACACATCATCGTTCCCACCAACACCAAAGCCGCGGCCGCCACTTCCATAGGGACCACGGAGGTCAGTGGGGTGAAGAACATCGAGCCGAGGAACAGGACTCCGGTAATCACCGAGGCTAGCCCGGTGCGTGCGCCTTCGCCGATACCTGCCGCCGAATCAACATAGACGGTATTGGACGAGCTGGATCCAGCTCCTCCAGCTACCGCGCCCAGACCTTCGATCACGAAGGCAGCTTTGAGCCTGGGGAATGTTCCGTCTTTGCTGGCCACCCCGGCATTTTTAGCCAGCCCGGTCATGGTGCCCATGGCATCAAAGAAGTTGGTGAACACCAGGGTGAAAACCAGCATGGTCGCCGCCAGCACCCCGATCCTGCTAAACGAGCCGAATAGGTCAAAGTTTCCCGCTAAGGAAAGATCAGGTAGCGACACTATTTGGCCTTGCAACACCGGCATATTCAGGTGCCAGCCATGCGGGTTCGTTTCGCTGCTCGGGCCGATCCTGAACAGCTGCTCGGCGATCACCGCCAACACCGTGGAGATCACGATCCCGATCAAGATTCCGCCCTGCACCCCGCGAGCCACCAAAGCTCCCATAATCAGCAGGCCCAACACAAAGATCATCGTGGGAATGGAAACGATCGAGCCGCCTTCACCCAGCTGCACCGGAGGCCCGGCTTCGGTACGGGTCACGAATCCGGAATCAACAAATCCAATAAAGGTGATGAATAGTCCGATGCCAACGGTGATGGCCGCCTTCAGGTCTTTGGGGATGGCCCGGAAAATCGCGGTGCGAATGCCGGTCATTCCAAAGAGCACGATCAGCACACCGTTGATCACCACCAACCCCATGGCCTCTGGCCAGGTCACTTCTTGGACCACCGAGACGGCCAGGAAGGAGTTCATTCCCAGCCCTGCGGCCAACGCGAATGGCAAGTTGGCAATCAGGCCGAAGAGGATGGTCATCACCGCGGCGGTCAGTGAGGTCATCGCCCCCACTTGGGCCGCGGGCAACCAGTTCCCCGCCACATCCACCGGGGCGGCCTCGGGGCTGAATCCGCCGATAATTAGCGGATTCAAAATCACGATGTAGGCCATCGTGAAGAAGGTGACCAACCCACCTCTAAACTCTCGGATCAGTGTGGATCCGCGTGCGGTGATCTGGAAGAAGGAATCCAGCATTTTTCCCGGGCCACGAGGCTCGGGTGCGGATGTGACACGGTCTTGGCTACGACTAAGCGTTGTCATGACCGGCGCCTAGTAATCGGTGCGGGATTCCAAGGCGTCCCAAGCTTGGAAAGGCTTGAGGAATTCAACTTTTTCGTGCTCGAAGTGCGATACCGGCATTAGCGCGCGGTTTGAATCCTTCTCGAAGTATTCGTAGAACACCGCGTCGTCAAAGCCCGCCTTGGCCGCATCGTGGCGGTCGGCGGCAAAGTACACCTTCTCGATGCGGGCCCACAGGGAGGTGGCTAGGCACATGGGGCATGGTTCGCAGCTGGTGTAGAGCACGCAGCCGCTCAGGTCGAAGGTTTCTAGCGCGGCGGCTGCGGTGCGAATGGCCACGACTTCGGCGTGGGCGGAGGGGTCGTTGGTTGCGGTGACGCGGTTGACTCCTTCGAAGACCTGCCCGTCCGGGCTGACCACGACGGCTCCGAAGGGTCCGCCTTGGTTGTGAACGTTCTGGGTGGCAAGATCGATGGCCATCGAAAGATAGTCTTGGCCGTTGGTATTAACGCTCATCGCGTGTCTCCTCATGCTTGGCTCAAGCACGGTGCATCACGAACGTAATCATCATGAACCGGCCGCACTTGGCTGCTGAATTTATCAGTTGCACGCCCGGTAGATAGCGACCCATTGATGGGTGCCCGCCATAGACACGTATGAGATTATCAGCGTGATCTGCGCCTCGCAATGTTTTTTGAGATTCTTTTTTCACAATATGAATAATTGGCGATTTTTTGCGTTTCCAACGGATTACAAACCTCTATCGCCAACAAATGAGCACCCGTGAAATTAAGTTCCCCTCGGTGCAACACCCTCTGCACGTTAGTGAAATACCGGTTTGTCATGCTCTAAGCATCAGTCATCTGCGAAGGGAAAAAATGCCGTGAGCTCACAAGTAGACCCCGGGGCGCAACTGCGTACCGCTACCGCACCATCCCTAGACATCACCCCAGGACGTTGGATCAACAACTGGAGCCCCGAAGAGACAAACTTCTGGCAATCGGTCGGCCAGCGCACCGCCGGGGTTAACCTCAAATGGTCAATCTGTGCCGAATTCCTTGGCTTCAGCATCTGGCAGCTCTTTGCCATCATCGTGGTGTACCTCCCCGCCGCAGGTTTCACCTACACCACCTCCCAGCTGTTCTGGCTGATCTCCATGCCAAGCCTGGTTGGTGCCACCCTGCGTATCCCTTACACATTCATGGTCGCCCGCTTCGGTGGACGAAACTGGACCATCGCTTCGGCCCTACTGCTTTTGGTTCCAGCCGTCGGGCTCTCCTTCGCGCTCGCCAACACCTCCACGCCTTTCGGCGTGATGTTGCTACTGGCAGCACTGACCGGTTTTGGTGGCGGTAACTTCGCTTCCTCGATGGCTAACATCACCCACTTCTACCCGGCAGCACAAAAGGGTTGGGCACTGGGGCTGAACGCTGCTGGCGGTAACCTCGGAGCGGCCGTAGCTCAGCTGCTGGTGCCGATCGCGATCACCGTTTTTGCAGCAGGTTCCCTGCAGCTACCTCTGGCCGGGGTCATCTGGATTCCCTTGATCCTGATCTCCGCTTTTGGCGCATGGAAATACATGCACAACCTGACCTCTGCGAAGTCCGATGTCCGCGGAGCAATCGCTTGCCTGAAAGAAAAGCACCTGTGGATCATCGCCAGCCTCTACGTGGGAACTTTCGGTTCGTTCATCGGCTTTGCTGCGGTCTTCCCCAAGCTGATTGTTGATACCTTCCCCGCCTACTCTCACCTGCCACTGGGCACCGCAACCATCACCTTGGCCTTCCTCGGACCACTAGTTGGCTCACTGGCCCGCCCTTACGGTGGCAAGCTTGCCGACCGCATCGGCGGGGCAAAAATCACCGTGGCGGCTCTAGCCACCATGGCGCTTATTACCGCACTGGTGGTGCTGACCCTTCCGCTGGCGAACTTCTGGCTATTCTTGGCACTGTTCTTGATGCTCTTCGCCACTACCGGCATCGGCAATGGGTCCACCTACCGCATGATCCCGGCCGTCTTCGCCCTGGGTGTGGGATCCAAGGGAGCCGAGGCATCGCGTAAGTCAGCGGCCGCTCTGGGACTGATCTCAGCGATCGGCGCCTACGGTGGATTCCTGATTCCACAAGCACTGGGATTCTCGATGTCCAACGCCGGGTCTTACAGCCCAGCATTCATCGTCTTCATCGTCGCCTATCTCGGGCTGATGCTGGTGACTTGGTTCAACTATGCACGCCGCGGAACCCGCTTCGCTGCACACGGAGTCTAGAATGACCGCCACACACTGCCCCTACTGCGCACTCCAGTGCGGTATCAGCTTAGAAGGCTCCGGCGCGGACACCACCTTGTCCGGCCGAGACTTTGAAACCAACGGTGGCGCGCTGTGCCGTAAGGGATTCAGCGCCGCCTCATTGCTGGCCCACCCACAGCGCGTCACCACCCCGATGTTGCGTCAAACCGACGGTAGCTTCACCGGAGTTGATTGGGATACGGCACTGGATCTCATCGCCCACAAGGCGTTGAGCATTCGGGCTGAATCCGGGGCAGATGCGGTGGCAATGTTCGGTTCCGGCTCGTTGACCAACGAAAAGGCCTACCAGCTGGGAAAGTTTGCACGACTGGCCTTGGGTAGCTCGCGGATCGATTACAACGGTCGATTCTGCATGTCTTCGGCGGCGGCCGGAAGCAATAAGGCCTTCGGGCTGGATCGTGGTCTGCCTTTCCCGCTGGCCGATCTGGATACTGCCGGCATGATTTTGATGCTCGGATCCAACGTCGCGGACACCATGCCTCCCTTTGTCCGCCACCTCGAAACGGTGCGCGAACGCGGTGGACTGGTGGTAGTTGATCCGCGGCGTTCGGCCACCGCCAAGCTCAGCGCAGACGGCGCAGGCTGGCACCTACAGCCCACCCCTTCCACCGATTTGCAGCTACTTTTGGGCCTGGCACACGTGGTTATCACCGAGTCCTTGGCCGACATCGACTACCTTGCCGCGCGCACCACCGGCTTGGATTCCCTGCGCTCCTCGGTGGCCAGCTGGTGGCCAGAGCGCACCGCAAAAGTCACCGGGGTTCCCGCAGATCAAATCCGACACACCGCCCGTGCCCTGGCAGCCGCCGCCAAGGCCGCCAAAAATGGTGGAAACCCGGTTTACATTCTTACCGGCCGCGGCATCGAACAGCATGCCAATGGCACCGATACCGTCACCGCCGCGATCAACCTGGCCCTACTCTTGGGCTTGCCTGGAACCACCGCCGGTGGCTATGGCACCATCACCGGTCAGGGCAACGGTCAAGGAGGTCGCGAGCACGGCCAAAAGTGCGACCAGTTGCCTGGCTACCGCAAGATCGATGACCCACAACACCGTGCCCACGTGGCTAAAGTATGGGGTGTTGATCCCGAAATCATTCCAGGACCAGGCACCCCAGCGGTTCAACTGCTCAATTCCTTGGGCACCGAGGGCGGGGCACGAATGCTCATGGTGCACGGGGCGAACCCGGTTATCTCTGCCCCGGATGCCAACCAGATCATCGCGGCCCTGCGCCGACTAGACTTCCTGGTGGTTTCCGACTTCTTCTTCTCCGAAACCGCCGCCGAGGCCAACCTGGTCTTGCCGGTCTTACAGTGGGCCGAAGAAGAAGGCACCATGACCAACCTCGAGGGACGAATCCTGCGCCGCCGAGCAGCTATGGAAGCACCAGGTGAAGCCAAAAGTGAACTGTGGATCTTCGCGCAGCTGGCCCAACGCCTAGGAGCGGCAGGCACCTTCTCCCCAGACGCCGCCGAGGTTTTTGCTGAACTGAAACTCGCCTCGGCCGGTGGCATCGCCGACTACTCTGGGGTGAGCTACGAACAGCTCGACGCGGGAGCAAAAATCTACTGGCCATGCCCCGAATCCAGCGAAGTCAGTACCGATCCCGAGGCTCGAAACGGCACCCCGCGCCTATTCCTTGATTCCTTCGCCCACCCGGACGGTAAGGCAAAAATCATCGCCGTCTACGCACCGAACAAAGTGCCCAGCAAACAGATTTCTCTGGTCACCGGCCGCCTGCTGGAGCACTACCAATCCGGGGCACAAACCCGACGGGTTGAGGAGCTGGCCACCGCCGCCCCAGAAGCTGCCCTTGAAATCCACCCGAGCACCGCACTGGCCCACCAGATCAGCGAAGGACAAATGGTGGAAGTGTCCAATCAGCGTGGCACCACCATCGCCCGCGCAAGATTGAGCACGGACATGCGACTAGATACAGTTTTCCTGCCTTTTCACTATGCAAACACCGGCACCGCAAACCTGCTGACCGATCCGAGTGTGGATCCCTTTAGCAAGATGCCAGAGTTCAAACATGCCCACGTGTCTCTGAACCCGATCAAAGGGGAATCATGAAACGTCCAGAACAGATCGTCATCATCGGCTTCGGCCCGGTGGCTGCCTCACTGGTTGAAGGCCTCTTGCCCGCGGTTACCGCTGGCCAATGTGAATTGACCGTGATCAGTGCCGAAGAGCATTTGGCCTACAACCGCGTACTGCTCGCCGAATTGGCCATTGGAGCTGCCCAACTAGATCACCTGAACATGGTTGATGCTCCCCGTCTTGAAGCCGCCGGGGTCAAGATCCTGCTCGGCGCCCAAGCCACCGGAGTGGACCGCGCCCGACGCCGCGTGATCATTGGCAACCATGAACCGGTGGCCTACGACCGCCTAGTTTTTGCCACCGGCGCCCGAGCGATGATCCCGAGCCTCAACGGCCTGAACTTTGACCCGCATGCTGATACCGCCCTACCCGACTCGGTCTTCGCGCTGCGTACCGTGGATGACGCGAACAAGCTCCAGCACCATCTGACTGCCGGAGACCGGATCCTGATTCTGGGCGGCGGCATTCTGGGCATTGAAGCGGCCCTCGCGATTGCCGCCTCCGGCGGTTCGCCCGTCCTGGTGCACCACGGAGCCGCTCCGCTGGGCCGCGTCGTAGATTCAGACGGCGGAGCACTGTTGACCCGGTGCCTGAAAGAAGCCGGCGTTGAGGTGATCTCGCAAGTTAAAGCCACCGGCATTACCAAGGATGAAAACGGGTTTGCCGCCCTGACCACCTCCACTCACGGACAGATTCCAGGTGGTGCACTACTGATTTCCACCGGAGTACGCGCCCGCACCGAACTGGCCGAAGGTTGTGGCCTAGCAGTAGGACGTGGAATTAAAACCAACCAGTTCCTTTGTGCCGATACCGAAGCACGCATCTACGCCTTGGGTGACTGCGCCGAAGTTGATGGCCAGGCCCCGGTTGGTCTGCTCGCCCCGGGGTGGGCTCAAGCCAGCTGGCTAGCCGCGCACCTGAGCTCACCTACGGATATTCCAGCAGCAGATTTTTCTGCTTCTGACGTTTTGATGCTCAAGGGCCAAGGAATTGAGGTAGCCGCCGCTGGCGATGTGAGCGCTGGTTTTTGGGATAACCCCGAGCTTCAGGCCACCGTCTTTGCCGACCCTTCGGCCGGACGCTACCTCAAGGTCGTCACTCGTGACTCCGTGGTCACCGGCTTCCTGTCCATCGGCTTGCCACAGACCAGCGCCGAACTCACCCTTGCCTACGAGCGTGGCACCCCACTTCCCGAAGATCGCTCCACCCTGCTTCGTCTGGATGATCCGGCCGTTTCGGACTTGGGCACTGCGATTCCTAGTGATGAGGATCAGCTCTGCCGTTGCTCCGGAGCCACCTATGGACAGGTGGCCCACGCTGTGGGCGAAGGCTGCACGACGGTGGCGCAAGTCGGTGAGTCTTGCCGGGCAGGTACCGGTTGTGGTGGATGCAAGTCGAAGATCGAAGAAATGCTTAAGAAAGCCCCAGCCCTGGCGTAGCAGTTGCCGGAGAGAATGTAGTTGGTGGTTGCATGGCTGACGTCGTTGGCTAATAGTCGAGCCTGTCGGGTCTCTGTATAAGCCCCTAGTCACAACCATCAATCAGGGGTTGCGTACTACTTACTTCAAATAAGGGGTGTGCCTAGCCTCTGCCGGGTGCACCAACAAGAAACGCAGGGACCAGTTGGCCCCTGCGTTTCTGCTTGGAAAATTGGTGTTAGCGAGTCTGCTGCAGCCAGAGCTGGCCGTCAGCCTCAACCAATTCGTGGATCGGCAGTGCCGGCGAATCGGCGTTCAGGCAGGTACCGTTATCCAGGCGGTAAACCTCTTTGTGCAGCGGGCAGGCGACGGTTTCTACCGGTCGACCATCAACCATGGTGCCGCCGAGAATTCCTCGTGCCATGACCTTGGCGCCGGTGGTTGGGCAGTGGTGCGACGCGGCGTAGAAGGAGTTGGCCTCGGTTCGGAAGAGGGCCACCTGTGCGCCATCAAGTAGGAGCGCCTCGCCCCAACCTGGTTCAAGTTCTTCGCTACGGCATACCGGCGCGAAGTTCACTGACTTCTCTATGGTCTCTTCGGCAAATTGCGTGCTCATGAACCTGTTCCTTTTCTAGTGGATGTTCGCTGATATACCGAGCTTAGAAGTGAAATGTTTCGCTCAACGCCGTGAGCGATTGCTAGTGAGTAAACCATGGTTAACACCAATTCTTGATTCCGTGAGCGCTCATAATCCCCAGAACTCCACGGTTTTCACCTCGCGCCCTCCCTACGAGAGAAACTTGAAGCAACCCAATGATTCAACGATGTTTCGTGGCTTTCACTGCCCTAGTTCGGGTTGGGGAAGAGAATTACATCCGCTGAAACACAAGAGAAACTGCACCGCAAAATCGGTTTTCTACTCTTGAGCTATCAGCCTGAAACTCCTCGTTTCCAAGCGAAAGTCGAAATTGATCATGGGTACATCACACACCGCACGTCGCGTCCTCGTCATTGGTGGCGGCCCGGCAGCACACCGATTCACCGAATCGCTGTCCAGCCGCGCACCACAGGAACTGAACATCACGGTTCTGACTGAGGAAGTCCACCTGCCTTATGATCGAGTCGCACTGTCCAAGGCACTGACTGACCGCACCGTTGACCTCACCTTGGGTGATACAACGTTGTGGGAGGCAGAACATGTCACTTTGGAAACCAACGCTAAAGCGGTCTCGATCGACAGCGAACAGCACATCGTCACCACTGCCGACGGCCGGACCTTCGCCTACGACGAATTGGTGCTTGCCACTGGATCAGACGCCACCGCCTTACGTATTCCGGGCAATGAACACAGTTTCGTGTACCGCACCCTAGAAGATGTCTGGTCGATCGCTGAAAAGATCGAAGAACTCAAAACTACCCTGGGCCGCGCCCCGGTAGTAGCCACCGTCGGTGGCGGTCTGCTCGGTCTGGAAGCCGCCGCAGGCGCGCAGGCACTGGGTGCACAATCTCTTGTCATTGACAGCGGACACTGGCTGATGCGCTCCCAGCTTGATGAAGGTGCAGGCCAAGCAATGGGCCGACTGATCAAGGAAACCGGTTTCACGGTGCATGGCGGGTTCCGCCCCAAAGAAATCATCACTCAGGGCAATGAAGTGACCGGCGTGATGCTCACCAACGACAGCGTGATCGAGGCCGACATGGTCATCGCATCCATCGGTGTCACCCCACGCGATGAGCTGGCGCGCAACTACAACGAGGCCTTGGATCAGGCCGGTAGCAATGCACAGCGCTTCGAGATGGGTCCGCGCGGCGGCGTGGTCATCAACGCGAATTGCGCCACGGGCATCGAGAACATCTGGGCCATTGGCGAAGTCGCCAACTTTGATGGCATGTGCGTTGGTCTGGTCGCTCCAGCCAACTCCATGGCCGAGATTGTCGCAGAACAGCTCTGCGGAGGCCACGGCGAATTCCCTGGCTTTGATACCGCCACCAAGCTCAAGCTCTCCGGTGTGGATGTGGCCAGTTTTGGTGATGCTTTTGCGCAAACCGAAGGCGCGTTGGAAGTTGTGTACGCCGATGCACCTCGTGGCCTGTATCAAAAGCTAGTTGTTTCCGCTGACGCCAAGACGCTACTTGGCGGCATCTTCGTAGGCGATGCAACCCCCTATCAGTCGTTGCGGCCGATGCTCGGGCGTGAACTTGCCGCCGAGCCCGGTGCCTATCTCAGTGCCATCGGCGGTGAAGCTCCTGAGTCAGAGCTGCCAGATGATGCGGTGATGTGTTCTTGCAATAACGTGCTGGCCGGCGATATCCGCGATGCCGTCTCCGGTTGTGGCAGCTGCGAGGGTAAGGACCCGGTCACCACCGTCGGCGGGCTCAAAGCCTGCACCCGGGCCGGAACTCAGTGTGGCTCGTGTGTACCGATGATCAAAAAATTGATGGAAGCGCAGATGAAGAAGGACGGGGCCGAAGTTTCTACCGCCCTGTGCGAGCACATCTCCTTCTCCCGCCCAGAGTTGTTCGAAGCCATCAAGGTGGCCGGGGCTTCCACCTTCGCCGAGGTGATGGAACGCTTCGGCACCGGATCCGGTTGCGATATTTGCAAGCCGGCGATCGCCAACATCCTCTCCTCGCAGACCTCCGTACACCCCATGGACGCTGGTTTGGCCGGCGCCCAGGACACCAACGACCGTGCGCTCGCCAACATGCAGAAGGACGGCACCTACTCGGTGGTTCCACGTATTCCTGGTGGCGAAATCACCCCAGAGAAGCTGGCGGTCATTGCCGCGGTGGCACAAAAGTACGGCCTGTATACCAAGCTCACCGGTGGCCTGCGCATCGATATGTTCGGTGCGCGACTGGACCAGCTGCCTGATATCTGGCGCGAACTGGTGGATGCCGGATTCGAATCCGGTCAGGCCTACGGCAAGTCACTACGCAATGTGAAAACCTGCGTCGGATCCTCATGGTGCCGGTACGGCATGCTCGATTCGGTGGCCATGGGTATCGAGATGGAGCTTCGCTACCGCGGACTGCGCGCCCCGCACAAGTTCAAGATGGGCGTTTCGGGTTGCGCCCGCGAATGTGCTGAGGCCCGCGCCAAGGATATCGGGGTCATTGCCACCGCTGAAGGTTGGAACCTCTACGTCGGTGGTAACGGTGGAGCTAACCCTGCCCATGCTCAGCTGTTGGCTGGCGGTTTGGACGATCAGACCTTGCTCAAGTACATCGATCGCTACCTGATGTACTACATTCGTACCGCCGACAAACTACAGCGCACGGCCCATTGGCTACAGGATCTGGAGGGTGGGCTGGAACGGGCCAAGCAGGTTGTCATCGATGATTCGCTAGGTTTAGCCGCTGAAATGGAAGCAGCCATGGAGCGCCACGTAGCCAACTACGAAGACGAATGGGCCGCTACGCTGGCTGACCCGGTCAAGCTTAAGCGTTTCCGTTCCTTTGTGAATACCGCGCAGCCCGACACAGAACTAGCCTATGTACCGGAGCGTGGCCAGAAGCGTCCGGCCGAGCCAGTCGCGCTGGGTGCCAGCATCCCGGTCGGTGCTCCACAACGCTAGGCCCGCTGTGATTCACCCGCGTATGGTATTGGGAACTTCCTACCAGCGCGGGTGAATTTGGGCGCGTAGTTTTTCATCATAGAGATCACGAACCGTTTGGTTGAATTTCTCGGAAACCTTCAGCGCTCCGGCCACCGCATTGGCACGAGCCTGCTCAGGATTGCGCGCTCCAGGAATGATCGTGCTGATCCCATCCTGCGCTGCCAACCAGGCGAGAGCGACCTGGGCGCTGCTCGCATCCGAGGCTTCCGCCTTAGCAAGCCGTGCGAATTCCCCAGCTGCCTGCACACCCGTTGCATAATCCACACCCGAGAAGGTCTCCCCCACATCAAAAGCTGAACCATCACGGTTGAAGTTTCGGTGATCGTTTTTGGCGAACTCGGTCTCTAGCGTGTAACGGTTGGTGAGCAGACCGCTAGCCAACGGAACACGGGCAATAATTCCCACCCCAGCTTCTTGGGCTGCAGGCAGGACAACTTCCAATGACTTATGGCGAAATGCATTGATGATGATCTGCACGGTCGCGACGTTGGGCCGGGCGATGGCCGCCAGAGCTTCATCGACGGTTTCAACCGAAACACCATAATTGGCCATACGCCCCTCGTCCACCATGGTATCCAGCGCATCATAGACGGCATCTGTTGAATACACCGCGGTTGGCGGGCAATGAAGTTGCACCAAGTCTAGGGTGTCTACTCCTAGATTTTTACGCGAGCGATCATTCCACGCGCGGAAGGCATCAAGGTTGTAGTTTTCAGGGATCTGTTCAACGCGGCGACCCATTTTGGTAGCCACCGTGATGGAAGCGTCCGGATTGGCTGTCAGCCACTGACCGATCAATTCTTCGCTGCGGCCGTCGCCGTAAACATCTGCTGTGTCGAAAAAGTTTACGCCGGCCTCGTAGGCAGCGTCTAAGACGGCCAGGGCCGCGGCTTCATCGACCGATCCCCAGTCGGCGCCTAACTGCCACGTTCCAAGGCCGATGACTGATACGTTGCGCGCAGTGCGTCCAAGTTCTCGTTGTTGCATAGCTTCGAGTCTAGGGCGCGTTAGCTAATTACGATACTGAGAACGGCGTTTCGACATATTCCCTTATGCTCCATTCGATAGAATATTGACTGTCATCACAACAATGAGGAGATCATGCTTCCCGCAATTTTAACGCTCATCTTTGCACTGATCGGTTTGGCAATTATTCTCGCTGGCTCGTCCATGAAGGCTGAGAACAAGAATCGAACTCCGACCCGGTTGACCGGATTCGGCGTTTTTATCGTTTCTCTAGTCGTACTTGCATTTATGTGTATCACCATCGTTCAACCTCGCACCGTCGGCGTGAAAGTTGCCCTAGGCAAACCAACTTCCGTGGTCAGCAACGGATTCCATCTAAAGTGGCCGTGGGAAAGCGTTGAAAAATTGGACGGCTCAGTTCAAAACGACGTCTACTCCGCAGATAGTGGTATCCCTGTTCGACTAGGAAACAACGGCCGGGCTAACGTTGACGCTTCTATTCAGTGGCAGCTAAAAACCGACGATGCGATGGACGTGTTCTTGGACTACCGAACCTTTGAAGGTATCCAATCAAACCTCGTTGATCGAAACTTCCGTGCGGCACTCAACGAAGTTATGGCCAGCTATGATCCTCTGGCTTACACCGAACCGTCCAAGGGTGGCCAGGATCTTGAGGGCCTAGCTAAGTCGGTTCAGGAAAAAATGCAGGCCAAAGTCAAGACCCAGATTGAGATTCGCTCTGTCACTTTGCCAATCATCAACTTTGATGAGCCAACGCAGAACCGCATCAATGAACTTCAGTCAGAGGCAGCAAAGACTCGAGTTGCCGAGCAACGAAAGCAAACGAGTACAGCTGAAGCGGAAGCCAATAAGATTTTGGAGCGCTCGCTGACTCAGGAAACACTGACTTCCAAATGCCTAGACATCGTTGCGGAGTCAAACCAGAGCCCGATCGGCTGCTTCCCCAATTCGGGAGTTCAGCCCATCACCATGACCGGTGAAAACAACACCAAATAGTATCGCTTACATAGACGTATCGCCTCGACTGATGCTGAGGCGATACGTCTATTAATGGACTTGAGTACTTAGGAGCTTAGGCCAACTCTTATCCTTGTGGCATTGGCCTATCTCCAGCCTGACCGGGCTGCTCGGAGATGATCTGTACTTCAAGACCTTGGTGGTCGTACAGCTTGCCGTCGATCAGGCGATCGCCATCGGCAAGCCCTTCAAGTTGGTACTTGTAGATCGATCGCTGGGAGGTTTCTTTCTTGCCCCAAGTTAGTTCGTTGAAAATGATGTTCAGTACTACCGCCATGATGGTGGCCGAGGAAATACTGGATTGGAAGATGGTGCCTACCCAGGTAGGGAAAGCAGCATAGAAGTCGGCTTTGACCATCGGAATGCAACCAAAAGCGAGCGAGGTCGCAATGATCAACATGTTCATGTTGTCATCCTTGACCTTGGCTAGCGTGCGGATGCCGGCGGCAGCTACCGAACCAAAGAGCACAATTCCCGCGCCTCCCAGCACCGGTTGCGGAATCGATGCAATCACACGGCCCAGCACTGGCAGCAATCCTAAGATCACCAAGATGCCACCGCCGGCGGCCACCACAAATCGGCTCTTCACCCCAGTAATTGCCACTAGGCCGACATTCTGCGCGAAAGCCGACTGAGTGAAGGTATTAAAGATTGGAGCCACAGTTGAGGAGAGCATGTCCGCACGCAGACCGTTGGCGATACGACGAGAATCAACTTTAGATCCGGTCACCTCAGCCACTGCCAACATATCTGCGGTGGTTTCTGTATAGGTCACCAAGATAACGATCATCATTGAAATGATGGCACTGAGTTCAAATACTGGTGCGCCAAAGGCGAATGGTGTTGGCACCGCAAAAATATCGCCGGTAAGCACCTGAGAAAAATCGGTCATGCCCATAAAAACTGCAACTACTGTGCCAAACACAATGGATAACAAAATGGAAAGACGCGACAGTGCGGCTACACCCGATTTGGATAGCGCCAGCAAAATCACCAGAGTAATGGCCGCTAGGGCGATGTTCTTCATCGAACCATAACTATCACCGGCCGCCGTGCCGCCCATCGCCCAATCAGCGGTGACGGGGAAAAGCGAAACACCAATAATCGTGATCACTACACCTGTAACCACCGGTGGAAAGAACCGTAGAAGCTTGGCAAAAAATGGGGCGATGACAATGCCAATGGCTCCGGCGGCCAGCACCGCGCCAAATACTGCTGGCATTCCGCCGCCACCGTTCATGATGGCAATCATCGTTGCCACACCGGAGAACGACGTACCTTGAACTAACGGTAGCTGAGCACCAAAGAACGGAATACCCAAGGTCTGCAAGATGGTGGCCAGCCCGCCAATAAACAAGCAGCAAGCCACCAGTACACCCATTTGTGCGGTGTCCATTCCCGCAGCACTGCCCATCACTAGCGGTGGGGCAATGATTCCGCCGTACATGGTCAGCACGTGTTGGAAGCCATAGGCCACCGTGCGACCAGGGCTCAGGCGTTCATCTTCGGGTCTTGCGCTCAGCGCTGGTTGGCTGCTGGCAGCACTCATGGGGGTTGTTCCTCTTCGGTTCGCTGCGGTGGATGATGCAATCAATTCTCTCGCACCACCACCGCGCACCCACGGAACTTGAACTCTAAGAGTCCAATGTTGCGCCAGGGAGTTGGCTGTGTTCAACGAAGCGCACCATCATGGCCTTAAAACCAGGAGTGTTGGATTCACGGGCTACCAAGTCTCGGTGGACCAGCGCATTAGCCTCTGGATAGTAGGCAGCAACACAGCCCTTAGCGGTCGGGTAGGACACCAAACGGAAGCGGTTAGCGCGACGCTCACTTCCGGCGAAGGTAGAGATCACGTCAACCAGATCGCGATCTGCAAAACCCGTTTCAGCCAAATCTTCGGGGTTGATCAAGATGACGCGACGGCCATCTTTGATGCCACGGTAACGGTCATCGAGTCCGTAGAAGGTCGTGTTGTACTGGTCGTGGCTGCGCATGGTCTGCAAAACCAAGTGCCCCTCGGGTGCTTCCAGCGCTTCAAATGGTGAAACGGTGAATCGTCCCTTGCCAATGTCTGTGGCAAACGAGCGAGTGTCGCGTGGCGGGTTGGGCAATACAAAGCCGTTCTTGTCGCGGACGCGTCGGTTGAAGTCTTCGAATCCGGGCAGCACATTTTCAATGTGGTCTCGGATGACGTCATAGTCTTCGGACATGGCCCGCCAGTCAATCGGGTGGTCATCTCCCAAAATAGCTTGAGCCATTCGCGCCACGATGACTGGTTCAGCCAGCAGGTGTTCAGAAACCGGGGCCAGTCGTCCGCGGGTAGATTTGATAACCGACATGGAGTCTTCCACTGAGAGGAACTGGGCACCTGAGGGGTGCTTGTCGTCTTTATCGGTACGCCCCAAGGTAGGCAGGATCAGTGATGTCTTGCCGTGTACCACATGGGAACGGTTGGGTTTGGTGGAAATATGAACGGTCAGTTTGGCCCGTTGCATGCCCGCTTCGAGCGCTTCGGTGTCCGAGTTGGCCATCGCAAAGTTGCCGCCCATTGAGACAAAAACGTCTACTTCGTCTTTCTCAAAGGCATGAAGAGCTTCGGTGGAGTCATATCCGTGGGCGCGTGGTGAGTTGATGCCAAACTCTTGATCAATCGATGCCAGAAGTTTCTCACTTGGCTTCTCCCAGATGCCCATGGTGCGATCACCCTGAACATTTGAGTGTCCACGGACCGGGCAAGCTCCTGCACCAGGTTTGCCGAAGTTACCCTGCATTAGCAGCAGGTTAATGATTTCCTTCAGCGTAGGCACCGAGTGAGGCTGCTGAGTTAAGCCCAGGGCCCAGCAAATGATTGTCGCTTTGGACTTGATCAGCAGCTGCGCGATCTCGGTGATTTCCGCTCGGGTTAGCCCCGTGGCTTTTTCGGTGGCGTCCCAGTCCAAGGTGGCGCGTGCGCTCTTGTAGGCTTCAAAACCGTCGGTGACTTTTGCAATAAACTCGTGGTCAACAACGCTGCCGGGATTCTTTGCTTCTTCTTCAAGCAAGAGGTGTCCGAAGGCCTGGAACAGGGCTAAGTCACCGCCGACCTTAATCTGTAGGAAGTCGCTGGCCACTGGTTCGGCCTTGCCGAGCATGCCACCGACGGTCTGCGGGTCTTTGAAGCCGAAGAACCCGGCCTCGGGCAATGGATTGATGGCCACCACGCGGGCGCCACGTTTGCGCGCATCGGAAAGAGCAGAGAGCATCCTGGGGTGGTTGGTGCCGGGGTTCTGGCCCACGACAAAAATGAGTTGGGTATGCTCAAAATCTTCAAGGGAAACGGTGCCCTTACCAATGCCAATGGTCGGGTTCAGTGCACTACCCGAGGACTCATGGCACATGTTTGAGCAGTCTGGCAGATTGTTGGTGCCCAAGCTTCGGGCCAGCAATTGGTACATAAACGCGGTCTCGTTAGCGGTACGACCGGAGGTGTAAAAAACACAACGTTCAGGGGTGGACTCGTGTACATGCTGCGCGATGGTCTCGAAGGCCTGACCCCAGCTGATCGGGCGGTAGTGGCTTTCGCCTTCGTGAATGACCATCGGGTTGGTAATTCGCCCCTGTGAGCCCAACCAGTATTCGGTCTTATCTTGCAATACCGCGATAGGGTGCTGTTCAAACCATTCAGGGGTGACCGTACGTGAGCTGGCTTCTTCGGCGATGGCCTTGGCACCGTTTTCGCAGAACTCTGCCGGTTTACGGCGCTCGGTAATAGATTCTGGCCACGCACAACCCGGGCAGTCAAAGCCATTATGTTGATTGACACGAAGCATTGAGCGCAGGGTACGACTCGGTCCGGCCTGGGCGAAACCACGTTCCATCGAAACCATAACAGCCTTGAGACCGGCTGCGGCATGGGCTGGTTCGCTGACTTTTAGTTCATCTTCATTGATGTCTTTTTTAGGTGCCGAACGATGCATGACGCCCTCCTGTGGGTTGCGTGGTTGAGCGTGATATCCAGCTCACATATTACTAGGCTACGCCTCTAAGACTCGATGCGCATGTGTATAAAGGTTCACGCTGGAACTGCGCGAAAATGCTGCCAGTGTCAGACCAGTCTCCTGAGCCAAATCGACTGCAAGAGATGAAGGAGCGCTGACCGCGGTCAACAGCGGAATCCCGGCCATCGCGGCCTTCTGTACTAGTTCAAAAGATGCCCGACCAGAGACCTGAAGTACCGCGTCGTTCAGCGGAAGCATGCCCTGGCGCAGTGCTGCCCCGATCACTTTGTCCACCGCGTTATGCCGTCCCACATCTTCGCGCAGGATCAGCAACTCTCCTGAGGTGGAAAACAGTCCTGCGGCGTGCACTCCGCCGGTTGAGGAAAACAGCTTTTGGGATTCGCGTAAGGTATCGGGCAAATCCAGCAAGGTTTCCACGTCGATAATTCCGGTACGCTCGGCCATTTCATATCCGGCCTTTTTGCGTACTTCATCAATGGAGTTGGTGCCACAGATGCCACAGGCCGAGCTGGTCACCACATTGCGGGAGGCCGCCAGATCAGGTGGTGTGGCACCAGGACCTAACTGCACTTCAATAACGTTAAAGGTCTGATTACCCTCTTCATCGGTGCCGGCGCAATAGCGCAGTGAGAGCAGCTGCTCTGAATTTCGAATGACTCCTTCGCCAACGAGGAATCCGGCGACCATGTCAAAGTCGTCGCCCGGGGTGCGCATGGAAGTGGTGTAGGAGGCGTGGCCAAAGCGGATTTCCAGCGGTTCTTCACCGGCGAGTTTTTCCTCCCGGGCACGCCAGCCACCGTCGCGGGTAGCGCGGATAACTCGACGGCGAACGATCTTACGGCCCATGTGGTTGCTCCTTGCGGTGCGTCTGCATACTCTGGCCAATACTCGCACACCATCGGCCAAAACTCAGCGTCGAGTTAGTTGGCGCCCCGCATTCCCTTTTCGGATTCGTCCAGTGTTACAGCCGTCGGTAGACGAGTATCGCTGCGAAGTTCCCGCATCAGCGACATCCCCAGTAGCGTGACGATCACCGTAAATGGTACGGCGGAGAGAATGGCGGCCTGCTGTAGCGCTTCTAGCCCGCCGACCAATAACAGCACGATCGCGCAGATTCCGGTAAGAAGCCCCCAGACCACCAACACCGGCTTCTTGGGGTACATATTTCCGCCGGAAGTCAGTGTACCGAGTACATAAGTGTTTGAATCCGCTCCGGTAATGAAGAACAGCACCACCAGGATGACCGTGAATGCTGAGGTCACTTCTGGCATTGGCAGTTCAGCCAACATGGCAAAGAAGGTGCTGTTGGTGTCCTGTAATGTTGCCTGCCCAATCCCGGAGTTACCGCTCATCTGCTGGTGGATTGAAGTACCGCCGAAAATGCTGAACCACAGGCTAAAGACCAGCGACGGGACGCCCATCACCGCAACAACGAATTCACGAATGGTCCGACCCTTGGAAATCCGCGCCAGAAATATGCCGACGAATGCACCCCAGCTCAACCACCAGGCCATCATGAAGTAAGTCCACCATTGCATCCATTGCAGGTCTTCGGCCCCCGAGGGAGTCAGCAGCGCCACGGCCGGGAATTCACCTAGGAACTGGCCCATGGAACGGAAGTAGATGTTGGAGATAAATCCGGTGGGTCCGGAAACTAGGACAAATAGACCGATGACTGCAGCGCCGATCATGGTGCCCTGGCTGAGCCACTTAATACCTTTGCCGACGCCGGAGAGCGCCGAGAGCGTGAATACGATGGTCACGCCAGCAATGATCACGATCTTGACGATCAAATCTGTGGGGATTCCGAGCAGGCTATTTAGCCCTTCAGCAATTTGTGAAGCTCCCAGGCCCAGCGAGGTGGTGGTCCCAAAAAGGGTCGCCAGCACGGTGAACACATCGATGATCTTCCCAAGCCATCCATCCATAGACTTTCCCAATACTGGACGGAGCATCACCGACACGAGACCAGAATTGCCCCGGCGGTGCGTCGAATAGGCAATAGCCAAACCGAACACTCCGAACAAGGCCCACGCATTTGGACCCCAGTCAAAGTACGAGAATTGCAGGGCCAGCACCGCTGCGTCCATAGTTTCTGGTTCTGCTCGGCCATGTGGAGGCATCATGAAGTGGCTCATAGGTTCGGCAGCGCCGTAGCTAATCAATCCGATGCCCATGACGGCGCCGAGAATCATCGCAATCCAGGCCCATGTGGAGAATTCTGGACGCTCCGAATCTTTGCCAAGCCTAATGCCTCCGTAGCGCGAGAAGGCTAGGAACAGCATCAGCACAATGCATCCAAGAGTCACCAAGAGGTAGCTCCAACCAATGTATTGCGCCGACCAGTTGGAGGCCCCGGACATCAGCACTTTCAGCCGCTCTGGAGCTAGCGCAGCCCAGAGCACGAAGACCACAACCAGCACCAGCGAAATGGAAAGGACGCTGCCCGGACGCTTCAGTTGCTTGTAGACCTGTTTCGATTCATTCTTATCGGCGGCACGATGTAACGTGCCACCGGTAAGCGTCGGCCCTTTGTATGGCCCTTCGCCCTGCTTGTCGTTGGTTTCGGTACTCATGACTCTCACACTTCGTTAGTTTGGAGGGTTTTCCAACGCCGGGTTACAGGGCCGTCAGTTCGGCGCCGTCGTAGAACCGGCCTGCCTTGTAAAACATCGGCTCAAGCTGGGCTACCTCGGAATGCTTGACCTTGGCGATGAACACGGTGTGGGTCTTGGCTTGGAAGCGTTCCTTGATTTCTGCTTCGATAGAGGCCGCCGACCCGTCGATTAGTGGGCTGCCGTTAGGACCTTGGTGCCATTGCAACTCGGCAAATTTGTCATCCCCCTTGGAGGCAAAGGTGCCTACGGTGTCACGTTGGCCGTTGCTCATGATATTGATTCCGAGGTGGGTGGATTTGAACAGCGACGCGTAGGTGCTGGTGGTCTTCTGCACGCAAACCAGCACCAGGGGTGGCTCAAGTGAAACAGAGACGTAGGAATTTGCGGCTAACCCACGAGGCTTGCCTGCCTCGTCCATGGTGGTTACGACGGTCACGCCGGTGATGAATTGGCGGTTGAAGCCCTTGAGTTCGTCGAGATTTGGCACGCCGCTCAAATCATCAACAATTACTCCTTCTCCCCCGGACTCAAAAGCCGACTTCAGCGAAGGCACACCTACGTCTTCGAGCAACTCGCTCTGATCCCAGGTGACCTGCTCAGAGATGATTTTTCCATCTCGCATTTGCATCAAGTTGGAGCCACGGGTTTCCACGGTATTGCCGGTTGCAGGTACACCTTGCAGATCGTTGATGAACGTACCAGTGGTGTGCCAGAAAATCGCGATGGTTTGTTGCTGCTCATCCACAAGCAGGTGATCAATTGTTGTCACGAGGTCAGGGAAGGCCTCGCGCACACTCAGGATCTCTTGTTTTAGTTCAGGGACAGTGGTGACGTTTTTGGATTTCTTACTGATCCGCTGGAAGTCCGGGTGGAAGATCTCATCGAGGGCATCGACCTGCCCCTGATCCCAAGCTGCTTCCCAAGCGTTGACGAGTGATTCTTTGACGGGCTGGAGTGAATTTACAATTTGTTGCATGCAAGAAATGCTAGCAAAGGTTGTGATCCAGTCAACACATTTTGGAAAATTCGTGAAAATTTAGCGGAAAACCAATAAACCTAGAAAGATCTGTTGCATACAAGAGAAACTATGGATAGGGTTCTTGTATGCAAGAGAGTTCAAGTGTGGAATCAAAAACCAAGAGTGTCGCAGAGACGCCGTTGCTGACCCGACTGCGTCAAATGATTGTCACCGGGGTTGTCCAGCCCGGCGACCTATTGGCTGAAACCGCCCTGGCCCAGGACTTTGAGGTCAGCCGCACGCCGATTCGAGAAGCCCTGAAGCAACTAGAGCGCGAGGGGTTGGTTGAGGTACGTTCCAGGGTCGGCACCTTCGTTAGGAAACCCACCCAGCGCGAAATTCACGAGATGTTTTCCTTGAAGGAAGCCTTCGAAGGATTAGCAGCGGGTCTCTTGGCCAGGCGCGGCGCAGTCCCTGAACTAGAACAGCTCAAGGAAAACGTGGCACGCAGCCAGCAGGCCGTCGAAAATGGCGACGCGGAACTCTATTCGCAGCTGGTCCACGAATTCCACAGCACCCTCGTGGCCGGGGCCGACAGCAGAAAACTCTCCGAACACTACGACCTGTTGATGAACCAACTGGCCTACCATCGCATCGTTTCACAGACCCTGAGTCTGCCCGGGCGCCTGCAGAACTCGCAAAATGAGCACCAGGCAATCATCGATGCCATCAGCTCCAAAGATCCTTTGACCGCAGAGCTCATCATGCGCCGACATGTTGCTGCCTCAAGCCAATCGGCGGCCCTTGCAGCCCTACGCGAAGACGAAGAACACCCGGGATAGCCCCTCCATAGCTACGCAAAGGAATACCAGATGAAATCCCCCTTGGCCTCGCCGCCTCAGCTCATTGACTTGAGCACCAGATCAACGCTCGATAGCTACCAAGACGTGGCCCGAGCCATTGGACTGCGCAAGATCTCGTGCACGGTGGAGGAAGTTCCCCATCACGAATTGGGTGCCATCACCCGTGCGACCGCCACAGCTGTCATCACCAATCCGTGGCTCGGCACAGGAACATCGCATGATCTGTCAGAACGGACCGAGGCCATTGCACCATTGCTCGCTAAGTTACTAGCTGATCGCCTACTTAGTTCCTTGGGTGGTGCCGAACAGGTGCAGGCCTTCGGCAAAGCTGCCCTAGTTGGCAGCGATGGGGAATTGGAACATGCCGGAGCGCTGATTCATACTCCTTTCTTCGGCAACCTGCTTCGTGAAGCGCTTGATGGCACCTCGATCATCTGTTTTGTCGATGGCCGTGGCGTTCCCGGTGAATCGCTGCGTGTGCCGATGTGGCACAAGACCGCAGCGGCCACCCGAACTCATTATCAAACCCTGGAACTCTCCTTGCCAGATGCGCCGCATGCCGGAGAAATTGCCGTGATTGCGGCAGCTTCAAACGGTCCTCGACCGCATGCACGGATCGGAGATCGAACCACCGACCGTACCGTCACTTCCGAAATATTGAAGGGAATTCAACTATGAACTACCGCAAACTGGTCACCACCGTCGAGGAAATTGCCACCGAAGGAGGCCGGGAGGTGGACCCGGTAGCCCGTGTGGCCATCGTCGCTGCAGTCATCGACAATCCGTGGGCAGGTCAAGGATTTGTTGAGAACCTTAATCCGGGAATCGACTCGGTTGCCTCCGAGCTCGGCGCATTGCTGGCCCCGCGAGTCATCGAAGCCTTGGGCGCCCCGCTTGAAGCTTACGGCAAGGCAGCAATCGTTGGTCTTGACGGCGAAATCGAACATGGTTCAGCGCTGATCCACACCTTGAAATTTGGTAACCACTTCCGTGATGCTGCCAAGGCCACAACCCTGCTACCTGCCGTGGAAAAGCGTGGACCGGCCGGAGTGCAGTTCGATATCCCACTCAAGCACTTCACCGATGCCACGATCCGTTCGCACCACCAGAGTGTGGAAGTAAAGATCGCCGATGCCCCGCATGCCGGTGAAATTCTGATCGCCCTGGCCGGTGCAACCCGCGGTCGCCCGCAAGAGCGCTTAGCCCCACTGTCCACCGAACAGTAATACAGCACATCAGTCGAAACGGAGCGAAGCACGCATGACAAGCACCAAGCAGCCCTTGGTTGTTCTCCTGCACGGAGTCGGACTGGATCGAACCATGTGGACACCGTTGCGTGAACAACTGGAGCATTCTTCGGTGGCCCTGGACCTACCCGGGCACGGGTTACGTCCACCGCTGCGCGCCACGCAGACCCTAGCGAGCCTGGCCGCAGATGTCCTGGAACGCATGGATACTCGTGAGCCGGTGCACCTGGTGGGATTCTCGCTCGGCGCATTAATTGCCCAATATCTGGCTCGCTTCGCTCCCGAACGCGTACTGACCCTATCCGCGGTCAACTCCGTCTGCCAGCGCACAGCTGAAGAGTCGGCAGCGGTTGAGGAACGCCTGGCTACCGCCGGCACCAACTTCGCCCAGGGGGTGGACCGGGCCATCGAACGCTGGTTCCCGGCCTCGACGACCACCGTGGACCCGCAACGCATCGAGGCTACGCGCCAAACTATGGCGGGCAACGACCTGGAATCCTATCTTCACGCTTACGCGGTGTTCGCCCGCGGTGATCGAGAGATCGCCGGGGAACTGAGTAAGATCAACCAGCCGACGCTGGCCATCACCGGCGAATTGGATCCCGGATCAACCCCGCAGATGTCCCACCGACTGGTTGCCGCCGTGCCACAGGGGCGGCTGCGCATCATCCCCGGGGCACGGCACATGCTCCCGGTGGAGAATCCGCGGGCCCTAGCCGCGGAATTGAACAGTTTTTTCAGAGACAACGAAGGGAAACAGGAATGAGTGATCGTTACCTGCATTTCATCAACGGCGAGCACGTCGCTCCCAGCGAAGATCGTTTCTTCACCAGTACCAATCCGGCGACCCTCGAAGAGCTCTACGATGTCGCCCGCGGCAACGCCGAAGACGTGGACCGCGCTGTTAAGGCCGCCCACAAGGCCTTCTCCGCACCTTCATGGAGCACTTTGAGCGCCACCGCTCGTGGACACCTGTTGCGTCGCCTGGGCGATCTGATCGGCGAGAACGCCGAAAAACTGGCCCGCTACGAATCCCTAGATAACGGCAAGCTGCTACGCGAAATGCGCGGCCAGCTGGCCACCCTGCCCGAATACCTCTATTACTATGCCGGGCTGGCCGATAAGGTGCAGGGTGCCCAGATTCCGAGCATGAACCCGGCGATCTTGAACTATACGCAGCGTGAGGCGCTGGGCGTGGTCGGAGCGATCACCCCGTGGAATTCACCGCTGACCCTGACCACCTCGAAGATCGCTCCAGCGCTGGCTGCCGGCAATACGGTGGTCATCAAGCCCAGCGAGTACACCTCCAGAACCGTACTGTTACTGGCCGAGTTAGCCGATCGGGCCGGGTTCCCTCCGGGAGTGGTCAACGTGGTCACCGGTTTTGGCGCCGAGGCCGGTGCTGCGTTGGTCTCGCATCCACTGCTGGCCAAGATTTCTTTCACCGGTTCCACTGCTACCGGGTCGAAGATCGCGGCCGAGGCTGCCAGCCGTTTCATCGGTTGCACCCTGGAGCTCGGTGGCAAGAGCCCGAATATCGTGTTTGACGATGCTAACGTGTCCAACGCGGCCATGGGCGTGGTGGCCGGTATCTATGCAGCGGCCGGGCAGACCTGTATTGCCGGCAGTCGCGTCTTCGCGCACAAGTCGGTTTACGACGAGTTGCTAGAACGAGTTACCGAACGTGCCAAGTCCATTGTCATTGGCGACCCACTCTCGGATTCCACCGAACTGGGCCCGTTAGCCTTCGCCGACCAGCTGGAGAAAGTCTCTTCCTACGTGAAGATCGGAGCGGATGAAGGCGCCAAAGTTCTTGCCGGTGGTTCGCGTCCCGATGCTTTGGAACTGCCAGGGTACTTCTTCTCTCCCACGGTCCTGACCGACGTGAACAATGACATGCGTGTGGTGCGTGAAGAGATCTTCGGACCAGTAGCTGCCATCATGCCCTTCGAGCACGAAGAAGAACTGCTGGGCATGGCCAATGACACCGAATACGGATTGGCTGCCGGTGTGTGGACCCAAAACCTGGCCCGCGCTCATCGCATGGCTCGCAAACTGGAGGCCGGCACGATCTGGGTGAACACCTACCGTGCGATGTCCCCAATGTCCCCACGACAGGGTTTCAAGTCTTCCGGTGTTGGCATCGAGCATGGCTTGGAATCTATGAACGAATACACCCGTCTGAAGAGTGTCTGGATCAATACCGATGAATCACCGGTAGCAGATCCCTTCGTGATGCGCAGCTAGAAAGGAATCAAACATGCCATTGATTGACGTTTCTATCGCCAAGGGCCGCAGCCCACAGCAATTGCGCGCCCTGATCGCCGCACTACATCAGGCGGCCGAAGATACGGTCGGCGCCGCCCCGGAAAACATCACCGTTATCGTGCGCGAAATCGAACACGAACACTGGTCCCGGACCAATCAAACCATCGCTGAACGCAATAACCCCGAGGCAACTGCCTAAAGCAGCCGAGCCACTAAGGAAGGATCACCATGCGCTTTTCATTGTTCATCCATATGGAACGCTATGACGACACCATCAGCCACGAAGAGCACTTCGAAAATCTGGTTGAGCTAACTCAGATGGCCGAGGCCGGAGGTTTCAGCACCGTCTGGATTGGCGAGCACCACTCCATGGAATACACCGTCTCCCCCAACCCCATCCCACAGCTGGCCTATCTTGCGGCCAAGACCTCTACTATTCGTTTAGGCGCAGGCACGATCATTGCGCCGTTTTGGACCCCAATTAGGGCCGCCGGCGAATTGGCATTGCTCGACATCATCAGCAACGGTCGTGCAGAATTAGGCGTTGCGCGAGGCGCGTATCAATTTGAATTTGATCGCATGACCCAGGACATGAAGGCGACCGATGGCGGTCAGGCCATGCAGGAGCTCATTCCTGCGGTGCAGAAACTCTGGGAAGGGGACTACGCTCACGATGGCGAAGTCTGGCAGTTCCCCACATCCACTTCGGTTCCTAAACCAAAACAGGCGCAAATCCCCGTTTGGGTCGCCGCGCGCAGTCCCGAATCCCACGACTACGCCGTAGCCAACGGCTGTCATGTCATGGTGACGCCCTTGATGAAGGGGGACGAAGAAGTTGAGTCACTAGTTCAAAAGTACGAAACCGCTATCGAGGCTCACCCAGAGATCTCGCAACGCCCTGACATCATGGTGCTTCGCCATACCTACGTCCACAGCGCCGAGGAGCCTGAAGCTTGGCGTCCGGCCGCCGAAAGCATCCAAAAGTTCTACCGCACTTTTGACGCAGTTTTTGGTAACAAGGTGGAGCCGGTAAATGGCTTTATCGAACCTAGCCCCGAAGAAAAGTTTGCCGGCCGCGAAGAATTCACTCCTGACTCGCTGCATCACACGGCAATGATCGGCACGCCAGATGTAGTTGTTGACCGTTTGCGTCATTATGAACAGCTGGGCGTGAGCGAGTACAGCTTCTGGAGTGATAACGCTATGAGCCACGAGGAGAAGAAGCGGTCCTTGAAGCTGTTCATCGACGAGGTCATTCCGAAGTTTGCGCAGTAACTTTCTGATCAAAGAATTTGTGGTGGCCGGGTCTTTTACTAAGGGACCTGACCACCACAAATTGGTTTAAGGAAAGACAAATGCGTCTCGAGCTATTGACGAGGTGTGCTGGAACCGCCGATGAGCGTGCTTCGCGAGAAATAATAAGCGAGATGATCGTAAACTGAGCAAATGCCAGAGAAACGTGAAGAACTCCTTGCGCTCTACGACGCTCAGCTTCGCACCGATGCGGAAACGCCCAGTGCCCTGCACGTTCAGCGTCTCGGCCCGCTAAGACTTGTCACTTTCGCTGAGGGTCGTGGGTTCATTACCTACCCGCACTTCTCCACCACCGCGCCGCAGTCCTTAGCCGAGCTAGCGGCCCCGGCGCTAGAGTACTTTCTTGCTCAACCCGAAATTTCCACTGTGGAGTTCAAGACCCGGGTCCATGATCACGCCCCGGGTCTGGCGCAGCGTCTGGAGGAATTAGGGTTCATACCTGAGCCGACGGAATCCATCATGATCGGTTTCATGCAATCGTTGATCAGTAATCAGGCTCCCCCACCAGGTCTTGTGGTGCGACAGGTTAAATCGCCCGCGCAGATCGAAACTATGTGCCGCATGGTCGCACGCGCCTTTGACGAGCCTTACGATCCTGCTATCACCAATGCTTTGGTCTCTCGTACGGCCAGGGACGACGGCATGGAATTATGGGTGGCTGAGGTCGAGGGGCAAATGGTGGGTGCCGGTCGTTTGGAGCCTGTGGTGGGTTCCGAATTTGCTGGCCTATGGGGTGGCGGAGTATTGCCAGAACACCGAGGCTGCGGAATCTATCGTGCGCTGACCGATGCCCGGGCGCGCAGTGCCATAGCCCACGGATTGCGCTACGTACACAGCGACTCCACCGAGTATTCGCGGCCAATCTTAGAAAGCCAAGGGCTACTCAAAGTTTCTAGCACCACGCCATATGTTTGGAATCGTGCAAGCTCCTAACCTACCTGTGCACTATTTGCGTTCCGGAGTGATCACAGCAAATTCAGCTCCTCCGCGATCGCTGAGCATAGCGATGCGTCCAAAAAGAGAATCATGAGGCTCGGTAATAACTTTGCCGCCCAAGCTCTGCGCGAGTTCAGTTATCTGATCCGCATCATTAACAGCGAAGTACGTACGCCAGCCCTCGGCAGATTCTTGGCCAGAAATGTCATAGAGTCCAGCGGCCGCATCGGCTCCCTGGCCCAGTGTGTAATAGCGAAAGTCAGCTGTCTCTGAAACTGGATTCAATTCCCAGCCCAAAGCTTCACGATAAAAACGACCGACCACTTCAAAGTGTTTGGTGTGCAACTCATTCCAGATCCGATGACCATGGGTTCTCCGCATCGGATAGTTGGCGGGATTAAAAGATTGCCAAAGCCCAACTCCAATACCTGCCGGGTCACCAATAAGGGCAATGGTTCCTTGACCTGGCACCACCACAGGTTTGAGATAGCGCTGACCACCATGCAACTTGGTGGCAAACACGGCCGCATGAATGTCAGTCACATTCAGGTAGGTCGTCCAAGCATCCGCAGCCACCTGATCCTGATCGTTGAGCACAAATCCAGTAACGAGCTGATTATCTAGGCTGGCCGGCAAATAACCGTCGATACGAGCTTGCGGATCATCATGAATTTCCCACCCGAAAAGTTGCGAGTAGAACTCGATAGCTCCGTCAAAGTCGCTAGTGAGTAAATCCACCCAGCAAGGTTCGGCCCTTGGACCTCTGTCTACCGGCATCGCTTCCCCATTTCGCGCTCACACCAGTTTGATGGGCCGAGTCTATGCCGGTTCAGCGAAGAGTTCGCCAATATTACGAAACCTAGTGCCTTGATTTGGCACGCGGTTCCATTAGGCTTATTTGTGACATGGAGCACACTTCATATTTGTCGCGTCGAGGAGACTTTAATGAGCACATCAAACCTCACCATATCGGTGGCCGCGATCTTGGCCGAAGGTGCCACCCGCTACCCCGAGCTCAACGCCATCACTATGAATGGCATCAGCACCACGTACCGTGAACTCTGGGACGAAGCCAAAGCCTACGCCGGTGCGCTCAAGGATCAAGGCGTCAGCGAAGGTGATCGTGTGGCAGTGCTGATTCCTAACGTCACCGACTTCGCTCGCGTGTACTACGCCGTACTCGCCTTAGGTGCCACCGTAGTTCCTATCCACGCACTGCTAAAAGCCCGCGAAATTTCCTACGTCTTGGAGGATGCCGAAGCCAAGGTCTTGGTCGCGGCAGCCGCACTGCTCGGTGAAGGTGCCAAGGGGGCACAAGAATCGGGCGTGACCTTGCTCAGCGTGATGGAACCTGAAGCAGGAAGCGTGACACGTCTGGAAGACTTGGCGGCCACGGCCACCGCAATTACCACTTATTTGCCACGCAAGGCCGAGGACATCGCGACCATTCTTTACACCTCTGGGACCACTGGCAAACCAAAGGGCGCTCTGGGAACTCATTTAGCGCTGATAGAGCAAACGAACTCCAACTTGCTGAATACCATGGACATTCGCCGTGGAGATAAGATTTTTGGCGGCTTGCCACTGTTCCACACTTTCGGTCAGACCTGCGTGATGAATACAGGGTTGCGCATCGGTGCAGAAGTTATGCTTCTGCCTAAATTCACCGCGGATGCGGCACTAGATTTGGTCTTGGATGCGGATATCGATGTGTTCTTCGGCGTACCCACCATGTACGTCGCACTGGTTGAGGCAGGTGCGAACCGTGAAGGGAAGCCTAGCAATCTACGCTACGCGATTTCTGGCGGGGCCTCCCTACCGCTGTCGGTGCTCTCCGCATTTGAGCAGCGCTTTGGTGCACGAATCTACGAGGGCTACGGACTAACCGAAACCTCACCGGTGGCGTGCTTTAACCATGTGGGCCGCGATCCACGCCCGGGAACTGTTGGAACTCCAGTCTGGGGTGTTGATGTGGAGATCGCAGATCCTGCCTACCCCAATGAAATTCGATTACTGCCTCGCGGGGAGCTCGGCGAATTGGTAGTCCGTGGCCACAACCTCTTCTCCGGATATCTCAACCGGCCTGATGCGACGGCGGAAGCAGTGGTTGATGGATGGTTCCGCACCGGGGATTTGGGCACAAAAGATGAAGAGGACTACCTTCGCATTCTAGATCGCACCAAAGACATGATCCTGCGCAATGGGTATAACGTCTACCCGCGCGAAGTTGAAGAGGTGCTCACCAGCCATCCAGAAATTTCCAATGCGGCCGTGTACGGGGTACCTCATGAAAAGCATGGCCAGGAAGTAGTGGCCTCGGTGACCCTGGTTCAGGGCTCGACTCTGAGCGTGCAAGAGTTGATCCGCTGGGCCAGCGAAGAAATGGCCGCCTACAAGTACCCGCGCTTCATCGAGATCGTCAAAGAATTCCCACTGGGTCCCTCGGGCAAGATTCTCAAACGTGAACTGGTTGCCCAGTTCAGTCAGGAATAAGTCGAGGATTTCCGTGCCACACTAGGTAAGTGGACGCACAGATTATTTATACGATCATTGCCGGATTGCTTCTGGTAGTTTCGGCACTTGGCACAATCTTCCCGGTGCTACCAGGGTCCCTGCTGACCATCGGCACGCTCCTGGCCTGGGGCTGGCTGCTGGGTTCTGCTGCCTCGTGGTGGGCTGCCGGTCTGGGCATGGCGATTGCGGTACTGGGCTGGTCAGCCTCGGCTATACTCACCGGGCGAAAGCTCAAAGAGCATCAAGTCCCCAAAGGCTCGATTCTCTTTGCGGTCATCGGTGCGATTGCCGGTGCCTTCATCATCCCGGTGATCGGACTATTTGTCGGATTTGCGGTAGGCCTGTTTGCTGGCGAAAGCATGCGTCGGCGCGAATTTTCCGGCGCGCTGGGCTCCTCGTGGGCGGCGCTGAAGGCCATGGGCTTGGGTATCGTGGTGGAATTCGGTTGTGTACTTCTGGCCTCGTCGGTATGGGTCATCGGCCTGATCACGCACTTCGCCACCCGCTAGTCAGATCCAGCCCTGTTGGCTTGCTAGTCGGGCAGCCTCGATCCGGTTGGCGGTATTAGTTTTGCCGATGGCGTTGGACAGATGATTGCGCACCGTTCCAGCCGAGAGATGTACCGTAGCCGCGATCTGTGAGACCGGCGCACCGCTGGCGGCATGACCCAAGATTTCTCGCTCCCGCTCGGTGAGTGGATTGCGTCGTGTTTCTACACTAAGCATCGCCCGCTGTGCATCAACCACTTTGTCGCCGGCGTGGACCTTGCGGATGGCGGTCAATAGTTGTTCTGGCGGCGCATCCTTGACCAAGAAGCCACTGGCTCCGGCTTCGAAGGCTTGTCGGAAATACCCGGGACGGTCAAAGGTGGTCAGGATCAGCACCTTCACTTCGGGGTGCTTCGCTCTGAGTTGCTCGGTAGCGCGCAGCCCATCAAGCCGCGGCATCTGGATATCCAGCAACGCCACGTCTACCCGGTGCGTGTCCAACGCGGCGGCAACTTCATCGCCCTCGGCGCACTGAACAACCACCTGCATGTCATCTTCGAGGTTCAACAGGGCAGTTAACGCGCCGCGGATAAGATGCTGGTCATCTGCCAACAGAATTCGAATCATGCAGCTCCCTTGCTCTGTGATGCGAATGTAAGCGTGACGCAGGTGCCGCCCAGTTCTGATGCTCCTACTTTTGCGGTCGCGTCGATCTGGTTGGCTCGTTCCTGCATGCCACGGATGCCATGACCGGCGTCGCTCGCACCTAGTCCGTCTCCGTCATCCTCAACACTAACTTCTGAGGAACTGATGCTGATACGCACCATGCTGGCATGCGCATGGCGCAGAACATTCGTTACTGCCTCACGCATGATCCATGCGGTGTGGGACCGCCAGCGCAGCGGTACCTGCTGCGCATTGCCTATCACGGTGAAGCTCAGATCATTATCCTTGCAGGCCACCCGCAGCTGCACTAACTCAGCGTCGAGATCCTGACGGTTGAGCCCATGTACGGTGGTGCGCACCGAGTCGAGCGCGTTCACCGCAAGCTCCGAGAGCTGCTGCACTTCGGCACGGGCTTGTTCGTAGCGCTCGGCGTCCATGAGTTTCATCGCCAGTTGCGCTTTGAGATTCAACGCGGTCAGCGAATGACCAATCCCGTCATGAACATCGCGCGCCACCCGTTCCTGCTCGGCTAACACCAGATAGTCACCGCGTAATTCTTCGGCCGTAGCCGCCCTAGTTATGGCGGCTACGGTGATTGCGTAGACGACCATCATGACCAGATTCAACCCGACCAAAAATAGAGCATCGACGAAACGCCCCAAGGCTAATGGCAAGGCAATGACCGTGACCGTGGCCACCGCGTAAGTGACCTGGGTCCAGCGTCTGGTCAGTAAGAATGCCGCATAGGAGGTCACAAAAGGTATCAACCCCAGTGCGCTGAGTCCCGTCACCGGCAGAGCCAGCAGCGCGATCCCTGTCAGGACAAGAAAACGGGCTTGTGCGGGCCATTCACGGGTTCCGCCGAAACCGACCACCGAGGAATATTTGGCATAACCACGAAGATAGGTCACTGCAAAAACAGCCAACAAGATAAAGCCAACAATTCGCACCGTGACGGGATACGGTTTATTGACCAAGTCCAAGATCGGAAAGATTAGAAAAACGATCCAGACCCCGGAGAGCAGCCAACCCCATAAGTTCCAGAACTGTTCCTGGTTATCGTCAAAACTTGCTTGGGTCTGCATCGCCTGACTCACTGACGCGCTTTGGCCTTGCGTGTGGCGATAACCGCGAAGCCGGCGAAGATGATTGCCCATAACACTAGGTTAGTTGCCATCATCCACATGGGGTCCGGAGCCATATCGGTTCCTTCAGGCATGTCCTTCAGAAGCGGATACCGTGCCAGTGCCACGTAGCCGTACATTGGCGTGAACCGCGCAGCGTCAAGCATTGCCCCGTCCAATGGCATGAAGACGTTACCAAAGAAGGCAAAAAATACCATCAGTCCAGAAGCAAGTCCGAGGGCTGATTCGGATTTGAAGATCATGCCGACACCGATACCGTAGCAGGCATAAATCATCGCTCCTGCCAGGATGACTAGGTAGCTTACGCCCCAGATCCAGCCCTGGCTCACCGTTGCCCCGGTCAAAGCACCCACACCAAAAACAATTGCCGCAGACACGGCGGCCACGGTGGCAGCAACGATCATTTTGCTTCCCACAAAGCTCGCAGATGACATCTTGGTCAGGGCTATTTGCCGCCCCCATCCCTGCATGGTTTCGGTGGCGACGGTACCAGCAATCGATACCGTGCTGACCGCTGCGCCATAGGCTGCCATGGAGATCATGAGATAAAACTTGACGTTGCCGGCACCGATTTCCGTATCCGTGTAGCTGGGAATGTTCCCGAACAGTACATACATTGCAACGGGTAAGAGCAGTGCAAAAACAAGGTTGTAACCGTCGCGGAAATGCCGAGCGAATTCCACTTGGATATAGGTGGTCATCATGATGCGTCCTTGGTGAGTTTAATGAAAGCGTCTTCGAGGCTGGGAGAGGAAATTTCTATGTCGCGTGCGCCGTACTGCTGTAGTAGCGCCAGCGCAAAGCTGTCCGAGTCTGCACAATTGAACTCATATCGAAGACCTTGCACATCGGTGACAGCAACCGACTGATCGAACCTACTGGACTGCTCGGCATCATCTGTTGAGGCGAAGGTGGCCGATACGGTACGACCCGAAATCAAGTGGCGCAGTTCTTCAGTTGCCCCATCGGCGACGATTTGCCCTTGGCTGAGCAGCACTGTTCGTTGGGCGAAGGCTTGGGCTTCTTCTAGATAGTGGGTTGCGAAAATGACGGTGCGTCCCTCGGTAGCCTCGCCGCGCATGGTCTGCCAAAACGCTCTACGTGCCATAACGTCCATGCCGGCCGTGGGTTCGTCCAAGATCAGTACATCTGGGTCAGGCAGTAGGGCCAACGCAAATTTGATCCTCTGTTGCTCACCGCCCGAACATTTGCCGACTTTGCGCTTGGCGATCTTTTCCAAATCGGTTCGTTGCATAACGGTAGCCACTCGCTCCGGACGGCCATGGGCCGCGCCAATGACTTTGATGGTTTCACCGACGGTCATGTCTCGAAGCAAGCCACCGGTTTGCAAAACCGCTGACACCTGGCCGGCGGAGATGGCCTGGTGTGGAGTTTGCCCCAAGATTTGAATGGATCCGTGGGTTGGTTGCGTGAGCCCAAGGAGCATGTCGACAGTGGTGGTTTTTCCGGCACCATTGGGCCCTAAAAGAGCAACAATTTCACCGCGTGAAATCTGCAGGTTAATCCCTTTAACCGCTTCAACTGTTCCGTTGCGGACCGCGAAGGATTTCTTCACTGCCTTCACGCTGATGGCCTCGCCTTGTGTTTTCATATCTTCATTCTTCGCTTCGCGTCCTGCATAGAGAAGAGTGGATTGTCATGTTCTACCCATGACCGTTGTCATGGGGAGAAGAAAATTGGTTGCACAAAACAACCATCTGGCCTGTAGTTTTTAAAATTCATGTGACCTCTACAACAATATTGACGGACTTCTGATTTGAGCGGAACTGCTTGGATCGAGAAGACACCGTAATCAGAGCCATGCCGTGAGAGAACAGTGATACAAACCGGCAGCTATTAAGGTGTTGTCCAAAGGACTTTCACGCAAGGGCTCTGGGAAACTCACAGCCGCCTACCGTAAAATTTTCCTTGTGCTAGATCAATCTACTTTTCTTTCTCTCGTGACGGATTATGCGTCACCCACCATCGGTGCCGCGTTCCTGCCTGACTGGCTGAACCCTGCAGTCTTCCTGAACAACCCAGACCTCGGCCCTTGGGTTCTCTTGCTTGTCTGCGCCATCGTCTTCGCTGAGACCGGCTTGCTGGTTGGATTCTTCCTCCCGGGCGACTCCATGCTTTTCACCGTGGGCATGCTGATCGCAACTGGCACCATTCACATTCCGCTCTGGCTCTTTGCCCTAGCAATTTTCATCAGTGCTTTTGCTGGCGATCAGACAGGCTTTATGATCGGCAGAAAAACTGGCCCAGCGATTTTCAAGAAACCTGATTCTCGCTTCTTCTCGCAAAAGAATGTTGAACGCGCTCACGAATTCTTCGAGAAATTCGGTGGCCGCGCGGTCATTCTTGCTCGCTTCGTTCCAGTGGTACGAACCTTCGTCCCGGTCATTGCAGGCGTGGCCAAGATGGATCATAAGACCTTCGTCAGTTTCAACCTGATTGGCGCTGCACTGTGGGGCATTGGTGTCACGCTGTTGGGCTACTGGTTGGGACAGTTCAGTTGGATTGAAGAGAATATCGACATCATCTTCATCCTGATCGTGCTGATCTCAGTTGTCCCCATCGGCATCGAGTTGCTCAAGGCTCGCAAGCCAAGCACGAACAACGAAAAGTAATTTCTAAGCACTTCGGCGGCTAAATCGACCGCCACCCCACTGCACGCCGCGGCGCATCAACCAGTTCTCGCAAGGTTGAATTGTGCCGCGGCGTACTCCTTTGCAGACCAAGTCTTCTCCCACCTCAATCAGGCGCATAGCCTGGGTGGTTGCTGGCCTCACTGCGTTAAGCAAGACTTCGCAGTCACAATATCCACCGAGCATCCGCATCTTTTTCTCCAGTGCTGTGGCTCGCGGAGCACACTGATCACGATAGTGAGTCAGCAGTTTTAGTGACCCGTCGCAACTCTGCATTCCTGTAACTCGATACAGGAAACAAGGCAGACATTCGTGTTCAACAGGTAGTGGTAGCTCGGACATCAAGACTCCTTAAGACAGTTACGGCCAAAGCAATGCATTGATTGCTTTGGCCATAACTGTCTAATGAACACTTGCTGGCACCGGACCAGGTAATGCGAGTTGTGGAAATCTATGCCCCGGCAATGCTCTGCCGCAGGAATGCGTCGACCCGCTCAACCGCTTCGGCGACGCGCTCATATCCAGCAGCAAATGACAGTCGGATAAATAGGTGGCCTTCAAATGGGTCAAAGTCTCCGCCGGGAGTCAACGCCACATGCGCATGGCCTAGGACTGCTTTGCAGTATTCACTGGCCGATTCAAAATGCTCCAGCACTTCTGGGGCCAGTCGACCGTAGAGGTAGAAAGCGCCATCGGCAGGGGCAGCCTCAACAATTCCAAGCTTGCCGAGGTTTTTAAGAACAAGTGCTCGGGTTCGAGCAAACTCTTGGACTCGTTCGTCTGCTTCTTCCATACTCTTCGGCTCAAAGGCAGCCACCGCGGCTCGCTGTGCGGGAGCCGGAGCACACAGTGCCAGGTTCGAGGCCAATGCGTCCACGGCGGGTATCAGGTCATCCGGAACGATCATCCAACCAAGGCGCCATCCGGTCATACCCCAGTACTTAGAAAAGGACGAGACCACAATCGAGGACTGCGAGAACTCCCATGAGGTGTGCCCCTGTCGTTGCGGATCGAACTCAATGCCGTGATAAATCTCGTCGCTGATCAATCGCACCGAGTTGGTTTCGCACCACGGTGCTAGTTCCCGCAGCTCATCGGCGCTGAGCATGGTCCCAGTGGGGTTATTTGGTGAAGCTACCACCAAGCCGTCAAGTCGACCCTGTTCCTTCTTAACCTGTTCTAGCTGAGCGATGGTCGGCTGGAAACGCTGTTCTGCGTCGGTGGGCAGGTCAACTACTTTCAGTCCCAATGCCCGAAGGATGTTGGCATAGGCCGGGTATCCCGGGCGCGGTAGCGCAACTACATCACCGACATCAAAGGCCGCGAGAAACGCGAGCTGAAACGCGCCAGAAGAACCTGTGGTCATCACAAAATTTTTCGCAGGAATCTGCACCGAGTAGGTCCCCCGGTAATGCTCGGCCAATGCTTGGCGGGTTTCGACTAAGCCAGCGGTGGAGGTGTAGCCAAAATCTGCATGCTCGGAGTGTAGTTGGGCAGCTAGGTCGTTGACCGCTGCTGGTGCTCCCCCACCAGGTTCCCCGACGCATAAGGAGATCACGTCGTGGCCTTCTTGGCGCATCGTGGATACTTGATCAACTATTTGCATCACTTCGAAGGGAGCTACCTGGGAACGATTCGAAACCTGCACTGTTGTCTCCTCACTGCCCGCATGTCTGCGTGGCCAACGCCGTTCTTTCAGCCTCTCACGCTACACCGAAAAGACCGAACCACTTGTTAAAGCTTGACTGACCGGGGAGACTAGAAACAGAGATGATGTGCCACATCAGTGGCCACCGGGTGAAAGCAGGAGAAGTAGTGAGCGAGCAAAAAGTATTCCAGGCAGTCGTCGGCAAAGAAGGCGGTTGGTGGAACATTTGGGTTCCAGAAATTGACCAGGTGACCTGCACCCGAAAGTCGCGCAAGATCGCCGGCTACACCCGCACCCTCATTGCTGCGGTACTTGGCATCCCGGAATCATCATTCCGTGTGGAGCGCGAATTGGTCAGCGCCGTAGAGTTTGAACGTCGCTTTACTGCAGCAGTGCGCAACGTTGATTCTCAAGAGAAAATCTAGTCAGTCACGGTACGTTTACTTAAACAAGAATCGGGATACAGTTCGTTGAACTGTATCCCGATTCTTGTTGTTACTTGTCGCCGTCGGCAGCTAGCTGACCGCAAGCCCCGTCGATTTCCTTGCCGCGGGTATCGCGCAGGGTAGTTGGGACGCCCAACTCATCGAGGCGGCGTACGAACTTGGAAGTAATATCCGGTTCGCTACGGGTCCAGATTGAGCCTGGTACTGGATTCAGCGGAATTGGGTTCACATGCACCCAGCCGCGGCCACGGGCGTTCAGCTTCTTGGCGAGCATTTCTGCACGCCATTCGTGGTCGTTCATGTCCTTGATCAGCGCATACTCGATGGAGACACGACGGCCGGTCTTGACGTAGTAGTCGAAGGCGGCGTCCAGTGCTTCATCGACCTTCCAACGCGAGTTCACTGGGATCAGTTCATCACGTAGCTCGTCATCTGGAGCATGTAAGGACAGCGCGAAGGTCACTGGAACATTCTCGTCAGCCAGTTTGCGAATGGCTGGCACAAGACCCACTGTGGACACGGTGATGCCGCGGGCACTCATGCCTAGGCCTTCAGGAGCTTCAGCAACCATGCGGTGTACGGCGTTCATGACGCGCTTGTAGTTAGCCAGTGGTTCACCCATGCCCATGAACACAATGTTGCCAACGCGCTCATCTGGGTGCTTCTTGCCACCCAAACCACCTTCAGCGATCACGCGATTGGCCTGAACGATCTGGTCCAAGATTTCAGCGGTGGACATATTGCGGGTCAGACCAGCCTGGCCGGTGGCGCAGAACGGGCAGTTCATACCGCAGCCGCACTGCGAGGAGATGCATAGGGTGATGCGGTTTGGATAACGCATCAGTACCGATTCTACGAGTGAACCATCGAAGAGGCGCCAGAGGAATTTGATGGTTTTGCCATCGTCGGTCTCTAGGCGCTTGACCTCGGTGAGCAGCTTCGGGAACATTGCCTCGGCAAGTTCCGCGCGGCGCTCCTTGGGAAGATCGCTCATCTTCTCTGGATCGGTGGTGTAGTGCTGGAAGTAGTGCACTGAGAGCTGCTTGGCACGGAAGGCTGGCAGTCCCAGTTCCTTCAGTTTGGCCTGACGCTCAGCTAATGAAAGATCGGCAAGGTGCGTTGGCGGTTGGGAAACACGGCGCTTGGTGGAGAACTGCAGCTCTGGACGACCATCTGCACCCATCTCTTGCTTCCAACCTTCGGCGGTTGGGACTACCTGGGCACGGCCTTCGGCGTTGGCCCGGGATTTGGAGATGCGAAGCTGCTGGGCGCGCTGAGCGGCGGCCTGCTCGGTGCGCAGTGCCTTGCGTTCATCAGCGGAAAGTGGTGTGGAATCGATGGAAGTCATTACTACCTATTGTTTCACGTATCGACTGCGCGTTGGCGGTGAGTTTGGGCACGGATAAGCGGTGCCACACTTTCAGCTTATCGCCTGCGCAGCACCGCTTGGTTGGCCTTCTAGTTCTTGTAGGATTCCTTGACGTAGTCGATCTTCCCCACGCTGCCGGTCAGATCCAGTTCGCCGACTTGTCCGTTGGTGACCACTGCAGGACGTTCCCTGTCGATGCGAACGTATCCCTCTTGCTTGTCGCGCGTTTTCACCAGAGGTCCGGTTGCTTGCGCCGTGACACTCAGCTGGCGGGCTTGGCCCCAGATCGGCTCACCGGTTTCGGATTCGCCTTCATAGATACGGACCGTGGATTCGATGGTGGCACGAGAAAGCTTCTTATCGACGCGCACGCTGGCCTCGTAACCATACATACCCACGATCTCGCCGATTTCACAGCCACTTTCTGGTTCCCAAGAGGGAAGCTGACCAGCAGGACAGTCGAATCCAACCACTGCCACATCGCTAAACCCGTCAGTGTTGCCGGAAAAACTGATCAGTTGTGAGGTTCCTGGGAACCCTTCGAGTTCTCCGATGTGGGCCATTTCAGCCGTGACCCACGTGACCTCGCTCCGTTCGGGTGGGGCCGCTGATGCTTGAGCCATCGCCGTGGCGGTGAGCGCTAATGCACCGACTGCGGACAGAATTGTGCGAATCTTCTTAGACATGCTGATCCTTATCTCACCTCGCGTGCACCGTTGCATGCGAATGTAGGCTCAGCCAGTTTCTGCTACCGCGACGCTTTTGTGCAATAGATCGACATAACAGTTATGATTTCGACATCAAGTCTTGGCAGAAGGAACCGTCTTGCAACAACTAATTCATGGGTCGTCGCGTCGATTCGCGCTTAAGATCCCTAACTGCAACACGTGGAGCCTCGGCGTCAATCCGTGACCGGATCATTGTCGCTTCGTTATCACGCGGTGCTCGGCAACGCTAAAGCTACTTGGTCCTCGTCGCAGGAGGGATGACCGGCTCGCTGGTGATGATGCTGTTTACCTGAGCGACGGCACGCTGGGCCGAATCAGCTGTTGGCGAGTCCTGCGCTAGTTCAGCAATCCGTGCTTTCGCCTGTCCTTCGCTCATCGGAGAGATCTCCTGCTCAAGCACTTCTTGGGCAATGCCCAGAGCCTGCAAGATCGCCAGTACAGTCGTGTCGCTGATACCCGCCGGCTTCTTACCGTGCAGTTCTGCTCCGAGATCCGCACGTATCTGCCGCTCAATTTGATCATTAAGAATGTTGACTCGTTCTTTGCCCAAACCTAACAAAGTCCGTGCACCGTATTCAACGACTCCTGCCTTGGCCAAAGAGTCGGTCACTAATCTGACGTCGCACAGCGAAGGTATTTTGACCGCCGCGTCCAAACTCACGCCCTCTTTTTTCTCCAGCTTTTCTAGCGGAGAAGCCAGCACCGGATCCGGGCAAGGCCCTGCGCCGATGAGCTTGATCCGTGCCGGCCGGTCATCGCTCAGTGCAATCCGTCCAGCAATCATAAGGTCGGAAAGTACCGCTGCGTTCATTCCATACCCAGCTGCCGCCATAACAGCCTCGGGCTTCTGCTGGTTATCGGCCATCAACAAATAGAGCTTTTCTGAGATCAGCATGCCTACAGGCTACCGATCACCCTGCGCTCAAGTCCTCAGTCTTTTGGCGGATATTGCGAGATATGAGGTACGGGGTGTTCGCCAGCGGCGAGTATTTGATCGGGGGCCTTTCCGTCACGTGTCATCGCTGCAGTAGTGCGAATGAATACGGAAATCCAGGAGAACATGATTGCGACAACAGCCAATTCAAAACCGGTCAGGTTGTAGTAAGTCCAGTCGTGCCACAGGAGAAAAGCAACCCACACAGCGCCCAATGCAGTATAAGACATCAGATGGAAGATGGCAGGATACCCGGGAAGCAGCACAGCGGTGCCTGCCAAAAGAATGATCATTGCTACCGATGCCAGCTGCACGAAGCCCGAATGCACTTCCTTGGATACATCCACCGGAACCATCCCAATCCCGATGATGCCTACGGCCACCACCACCAGGCACCAGCGCACGATGCGCGGGCGAGGTCGAAGTTTTCTGGCCAACGTATAGCGACGCAAGGCCGGACGACAGCGGTAGGTGCGCGATAACAATACGAGGTCGCGCGTGAGGAATTCGGTAAATGCAGCGAGCACCAGACCGGAGATAATCAGCGTCAGATTAAATGTCCAAAACGATCCGCGGCCGGCATGCGTAGTTCCCAGATAAGAGAACATGCTGCGCCACCAGCCTTGTTCCTCAGCCAGCAACATGCTGATCAATACGCCCGCTGCCATGAAAATACCGAGCACCACCGACAGGGTTTCAGCGTCGGTCCGAGAGGTGGCTACCGAACACAAATAGGCGACCAGTCCGCTTACGGCACTCACTGCGAGGGCGCCAGCTAAGACATCAAGTCGTAGACCCACAAAGGCTTGTTGAAAAAGGTGAAAGACCGCCAAAATGATCATCACTGCACTCGCAGCGTGCACCACGATCAGTCCGAGAGCCGTGAGAAGTTGGCGCCATACCGGAATTTTTCGGAGCCACGGCTCGCGGTAACGCAGGATGGAGCGGAATGCATAGGCGCTCATTGCGGCTGCCGCGGTTCCACCGCATAGGGCCGCTACCCAGCCCACCGACCAGCGCCCAAATATCGTCGGGCGTTCGCCGGCAAAAAAGATCAACCCTGCGGTGAGCCCGAAAATTGAGCAGATCAGTCCGGCCCACAGAGCGCGTCGCTCGATGGTCAATTCGCTGATACGGGGACTATCAGTGGCGTGAGAATACTGGTATGGCACGTATTCCATACTCTCACTTGTTTGGATAAACCAGTATTACGATCCCTAGCGCCCGGCGAGCGCGGTGATTCCTTCGATCATCAAACCAAGCGCTCCGGCAAAAGCAATCAAGACCACAAAAACACGACTGTACTTGGGCGGGATCTTTGGTGCTAGGTAATTTCCTAGCAGGATCCCTACCACCATGGCGGCGAAGCAACCGATCCATTGGCCCACCGGCAACTGCGGTAGTCCGCCCTTGGCCAGCAACGAGGTGCAAGACAGCACCAAAAAATACAGCTGCACCGAGACTGCGAACTCGCGTTGTGGCCATCGGCTGGCTACCGCGTAGCCGGCAATGGCGGGCCCTGAAACACCGGCGGTAACCGACATAAATCCTGAAACGGCGCCGGCACCAATGGCTAGGCCTTTGCCTTGGGCGGCGGGAAGGTTTCGAATCAGGAAGCTTGAAACCAGCGCCAAAATCACCATCAAGGAGATGCCGATGGAGAGCCACGGCCCGTCAACTCTGGCTGCCACCCAGGCACCGGGAAGGGTCATGATCATCGCCGGAATCAGGATGAGCATGACCTTTTTGTATTGAACCTGGCGGAAGACCTGCACAAAAATCATCAGGCTACTGCAGGCGCCAAGTAAGTTGACCAACGTAATTCCGGCGTGGGGCCCGAGGACCAAAACGAGGAATGGAGAGGCGACCATGGCGAAGCCCATTCCGGAAATGCGTTGGGTGGAGGCTCCAACGAAGACCGCTGCTGCCAGCGACAGCACCGTTGCTAGTTCCCCGCTCAACATTTCTCTTTCCCGTATGCACGATTATGTCTTCTTATTACGTTAGCCCAGATATGAAACCTAGCTCGCACGCTCAAGCCACTGACTAAGGTTTTAGGCTGTAAACGTGAGTAACAATGTAGATTTTTTGATCATTGGTGGCGGAGCTATGGGTTCGGGCACCGCACTGTCCCTGGCCCAAGGTGGCCACGAAGTATTACTTTTGGAGCGGTTCGAACCCGGCCATGTGAACGGGGCTTCCCACGGGACAACCCGTAATTTCAACCCCGCCTATGCGCAGCCCGAATATCTACGATTGTTGCAACGCGCTAATACCCTGTGGGATGAGATTTCTCTGCAGGCCAATACCCAACTGCTCACCCGCACCGGGTTGGTTAATCACGGGATTGTCGCCGAGCAGCGAGCAATGCACCAGGTGCTAGCAGGCGCGGGTTTTGCCAGCGAACTGCTGAGCATCCCCGAAGCTCAAGAACGTTTTACCGGGATGAAATTTGAAACCGAGGTGTTGCATATTCCTGCCGGCGGGCAGATCAACGCCGATGCTGCGGTCTCGACCATGCAAGCACTAGCCACCGGTGCCGGGGCAACGATCAAACACCATCATCAGGCGCTAGCTATCGAGGTGATCGATGATGAGCTGGTTCGGGTCAGGGTTCGCCACCAGGACTCCGAGAGCACTGTGTCTGCCAAGCACCTGATCGTTACCGCAGGGGCGTGGACCCACCACTTGCTCGGAGTCCACAACCTGCCAGCTATCCACGTCACCGAGGAGCACCCGGTGCACTTCGCGTTGAGCTCTACTTCAGCGAAGTTCCCTGGCTTTAACCACATAGTGGATGGCCGCCGGGATATTGGTTCACGCGTTTTTGGCCCGGTTTATGGCATGCACACTCCTGGTCAAGGGATCAAGGTTGGCTGGCACGGTTCGGGACAGGTCACGGATCCGGATCACCGCAAACATCAGGTCATAGAGGAACAAATTCTCGGACTTCAGCAGTACGCACAACGCTGGTTGCCAGAGGTGGACTCTCAGGTCTACGAGTCGGTCTCTTGCACGTATTCGAATACCGATGATGAAAACTTCATCTTGGACCGGCTCGGCCCGATCACCATCGGTGCAGGTTTCAGCGGTCACGGGTTTAAGTTTGTTCCGGCCATCGGTGAATACCTTGCTGGGTTGGCTTTGGGAACACGGGGCTCGGAGCCTTTGTTCTCTGCCTCATCCACCCAGCGCGCACCGTTGTTCTTAGAACGACGGCGCGCGCTGGGCATCAGCTAGCAGTCTCCCATTAGCTTTGGGGTAGCTGCTGGGTGATGCAGTGAATTCCACCGCCACGGGCGAACAATTCGCGCGCATCCACGCTTACCACTTCGCGGCCTTGGTAGGCCTGAGCCAGAATGCGAGCGGCTTGCTGGTCATTGGGGTCATCAAAAGCGCAGGCGATCACGCCCTGATTGGTCACCAGATGGTTGATGTAGGAGTAATCCACCCAGCCTTCCTCATCGCGTAGCACCGTGGGAGCTGGCACGGGAATCAGTGTGAGTTTCCGGCCCTGAGCATCGGTTGAGCTTTCGAGGCGTTGACGCACTTCCTGCGAGATCAGGAAATCTGGATGCTCGGGATTCTGCTGGTGGTGATAGAGCACCACCCCCGGTTCAGCGAAGCAGGCCACAATATCCACGTGACCTCGGGTGCCAAATTCTTCATTGTCGCGGGTTAGACCGCGATCCAACCAGATCACCTTTGAAACGCCCAGCAGCCGGGCGAATTCATCTTCAATCGTTTTTTCGCTGGCCCCTGGGTTTCGCCCCGGATCCAACTGAACGCTGCGGGTGGCCAGGATGGTTCCTTGACCATCAACGTGGATGCCACCACCCTCATTGGTGATGCTCGCACGCACTTCTGGAATCTCAGTGAGCTGAGCAAGGTGGCCCGCGATCAGGCTGTCTTTATCCCAACTCGCCCAGTTTTGGGCGCCCCACCCGTTGAAATTCCAGTTCACGGCGGCCCACTCGTTATTAGCGGTGTGCACAAATGTTGGTCCGATATCGCGCATCCAAGCATCGTTGAGTTCGTGGACTGAATATTCCACGCTCTGACCTAGGTGTCGGCGCGCATCGGCCTCGCTGGAGGGATCAACCACCATGGTCACGGGCGTGAATTTACAGATGGCTCGCGCGACCTGGCTCCACGTGGACCGAGCTGCTTCCGCTTCTTCTTCGGTGTCCCCCAGCGTGTAGCCGCCCGAGGGGAAGGCCATGAAAATCCGCTGGTGCGCTGCGGTCTCGGCGGGCATGAAGCACTCAGGCATGTGAATCTTCCTTCTGCTCGCCCAACTGTGAATCAACACGCGGTTGTGTCAACGCCGAATAGGTTTCCGGGCGACGGGTGCGCAGGAATGGGAAGAGCGCGAGCCAGTCCCGGCGCGCGTCCAAATCCAAGGTGGCCACCAAGACGGCCGATTCATCCCGCGGGGCGCGGGCAAGGATGCGCCCGTAGGGGTCGGAGATGAAAGAGGACCCGTAGAAGGCCAATGCTCCTTCATCGCCCCAGCGGTTAGGTACCACCATGAATAGACCGTTGGCGATGCCGTTGCCAACAATCGTTTGGCGCCACAGTGGTTCGGTATCAAAGTCTGGGTGATCCGGCTCTGAGCCGATGGCCGTGGGGTAGGCCAGCAGGTCGGCACCTGCCAGTGAGTAGATGCGTGGTGGTTCGCTAAACCACTCATCCCAACAGGTGGGCAGCCCCATGGACACATCTCCTAGTGCAGGAATTTGGTGCACCGGATATGGGTCTTCGTTCGGGCCTTCGCGGAAGTACTTGTCTTCATAATATCCGGCGGTGCGCGGAATGTGCAGCTTGTTGGTGGCTGCCACCAGTTCTCCCTCAGGCGAAACAATGATGGCGGTGTTCAGGCCCAGTCCGTCGGTATCCGGTGCCGTGCGGAACAGGGAAATATGCACGTGGATGTTGTAAGTGGCGGCCATGTTTTTGGCGAAGCTGAAGGTTTTGCCGGTCAGCAGATCTTCGGCGGTGGCATCGGCGCGCGCCGCATCCGGGATTTCGAAGGCCGGGTACTTGCTCAGCGTGAGTTCTGGCAGGAAGACGATTTGTGCGCCGTGTCCAGCTGCCCGCTTGATACCTTCTTCCAGCTCAGCCTCGGTCTCGGCCGGGTTTTCGTGCCAGCGGTGCTGGACCAGGGCTACGGTGAGTGTGCCACGCTCGGCCTCGTCAACGCGGGCAGGAGACTCAGGTGGGGTCATGGCCAAAATTTCTTGCATGGTTCACCTTCAGGTTCATAAACGAATGTGATTCGTTTTATAGCGTAGAGCCATTTCGGCGATCATGGCAAGAGATTTAACGAATAAGTTTCGTTTATTTTGTGTATGCTCATGTCAAGAGATTTTCAAGCACAGGAGTGAGCATGGCCCGGCCATCACAACCCAAACTGAGCATCCCCGCCATCGCCAAGGCTGCCCTGAAACTCGTCGATGCGCAGGGCGATTTCACGTTGCCCCAACTAGCCAAAGCGCTGAAAGTCTCGGCTTCCTCGCTCTACAACCACGTCCAGGGCAGAGACGAAATCATTGAACTGATGCGCGGGCAAGCTATGCAAGTCATCAGCCTGCCCCACCTAGAACCGGAGAAATGGCAAGAGAGCGTTCAACTCATCGCCACCGAATACTGGGCTTCTTATTCAAAGCACCCGCGCCTGATCCCCTTGATGACCAGCTACACGGTCCGCGACTCCACCACTCTGCGTGTGTACGACGCGCTCGCCGAGGCCTTCGCCGCGGCCGGGTTCGCACCGAAACAGCGACTGCAAGCCATCACCATCATCGATTCCTTCATCCTGGGTTCAGCCTTGGACGCCGCAGCCCCAGCGGAAGTTTGGCTGGCCGACGAACAGGCTTCCCCCGAGTTCAAGGCCGCCCTGGAGTCGGGACAGAATACCGAGGATCGAGCTCGTCAAACCTTTGAACTGGGCTTAGAGATCATCCTCGATGGGCTCGCGCGCACAGTGCCAACCACCAGAGCCTAGGTCCAAGTCAGCTTGCTGGGCGCCGAAGCAAAGAGGTTCAGACCCATGGCGCGCGAGAGCTGCCCAATGGCCAACTGGGCGCGCACCGAGTTCCCAGCCATATCAAGAGGTGGCGAAAAAGCTCCGATAGCACCCTTGCCTGGGGCCACGGCGACAATGCCACCAGAGACCCCGGACTTCGCTGGAATTCCGATTTCAAAGAGCCACTCACCTGAGCGTTCATACAGCCCATTGCTGGCCACCGTGGCCAGGGTATCGCGGCAAACATCGGCATCCACCACCCGCTTGCCGGTCACTGGGTTCACCCCGCCATCGGCTAGGGTCGCACCCATAATGGCGAGGTCCTGGGCGGTTATATTCAGCGAACACTGCTTGGTATAAACATCAACGGCGTCGACTGGATCATTATCGAGCCGCCCGTTGCTCTTGAGTAGATAACCCAACGCCTTATTGCGCTCATTGGCCAGAGATTCAGAGTGGTAGACCTCATCGTCCAGGCTCAAGGACCGTCCGGCAAAAGCTGATAAGCCTTCCCGAACGTTCTCCCACTTTTTGGCGGCGGTCTTTCCCGGAATCAACGAGGTGGTGGCAATCGCCCCAGCGTTGACCATCGGATTCATCGGGTGCCCATTGTTCAGCTCAACCGCCATCACGGAGTTGAAGGACATTCCGGTGTTGTTCACGCCGATGCGTTCGCGCACCGCTTCGCGCCCGTGCTCTTGCAGTACCAAGGCATACACAAACATCTTGGAAATCGACTGAATCGAGAATTGGTGGGAGCAGTCCCCCACCGCGTGCACGGATCCGTCAACGTGCGCCATGGCGATGCCAAAGAGGTCCGGGTCGGCCTGACCGAGGATCGGAATGTAGTGCGCGAGCAGACCCTCGTCGACCTCGGCGTAGCGTTCGTGGGCCTCTTTCAGTAACGCATCAATCTGGTCGTGTTCCAGCGCACCGGTTGATACCTGCTGAACTACGTCGTCAAAATCCGTAGGAATGGTCTCGTTATTGCCTTCCGAAGGATAGTTCACTGCCACCTGCCTTTGCTCAGAGAAAACGACTGATCATGCGTAACTGACTTGAGACTACCAATATCTCACGCCCCAAAGTACGCTATCGCTAGCACAGTGGACACTTCCACGGTTAGGCTATGTGTTTTCTACGACAATGTGGATCATCTTACAGCGCGATGACCCTTGGCTGACCTAGCATTTTGAGTATGGCTAAGGGTATTACATTTCATACGCGCAAGTGGGTTCGCCCAGAAGATCTGAATGCAAATGGCACGCTGTTCGGCGGTAGCCTTTTGCGCTGGATTGATGAAGAAGCTGCAATCTACTCCATCATTCAGCTGGGCAACAAGCATGTTGTCACCAAGTTCATGTCCGAAATCAATTTCATTGCCTCCGCAAAGGAAGGCGACCTGATCGAGATGGGTCTGACGGCCATCGATTTCGGCAACACCTCAATTACTTTGCGTGCAGAAGTACGCAACATCTTTACTCAGGAATCGATCCTGACCATCGAAAAGATCGTCTTTGTGAATATCGGAGAAGACGGAAAGCCAGAACCACACGGCTACGACCACATCACGTACACCCGTGACCGGATTCCCCTGGAGATCACCACCGCGCTGATCTAGTTCAACGCACCAAAGACCCTAAGCCCACACTGCATTCAGGGTGTTTTCAAGGCCTCGAGCTATTGCACTGACATAGTGCTCAGCTCGGGGTCTTGTTGCCTATTTATGGAAGTTCTCCCAGCGCTCTTGATCTGGCACGATGCATAACGCAGAGTAGTAGTTGCTATCAAGCAGCACCCGCCTTTTTAGGAGCGAGCACAGCCATGGGCCAAATGATTTTTGTCAATCTTCCAACCGCAGATTTAGCCACAGCAGACAAGTTTTACGAGGCACTGGGATTCGCCAAGAATCCTGCCTTTTCCGACGAGAATGCCACGTCATGGATCATCGATGAGAACATCTTTGTCATGAGCCTGCAGCAAGAGTTTTTCGGCAGTTTCTTGGTCAACGGTGACAAGCCAGGCCTAGGTTCTGGCCAACGTGAAGTGCTCAACGCTCTCTCGGCTGACACCCGCGAAGGCGTGGATGATTTTGTGACCCGTGCCCAAGCAGGTGGCGGCAGTATCTACCGTGCCGCTGACGAACCTTTCCCTGGAATGTATCAGGCTGCCGTTCAAGACCCGGACGGGCATGTCTGGGAAATTTCATGGATGAGCCCAGAAGCTTTGCAGTCCATGGAAGCTTCTGAGGGCTAAATCCAGCCAGGGTCTAGGACACCTCTGAATTCCGTAGATGCCGTGCAGTAGAAACTGCGTGGCGTTTACGGAATTGCTTTTTCATCCCCTTAGCGGGGTACATCGGTTCTGGCCACCGCGGTTGAAGCTCATCACCTAAGGTCACTCCACGCATCCTGCGCCCGAACATGGGAAGCACCCATTGCCTCAGCCATTCCACATCACGCTGGGTTGCCTGCCAAAATCCCGCGTGCTCGGCATGGCCCAAGGGTGTAAATTCCAGTTGGTGCTCAGACTCTAGGATCTCCAGAATCCGAATGGCCATGTAGCGATGACCAGCTCGATTCATGTGGAGTTTGTCGATGTCCCACATGCGCCGATCCCGATATGCATCCCATTGCCAATAATCAACCAGCACGATGCTTTCGGGATACTTCTCCGCCAGCTTCCGCACACAATCGTTGAAGCGCCAGTTCCGGCGCTTAAATGGAGCCAAGACTGGATGGACCGGGATATCAAAGCCGGTAAACAGCAAGACTTTCGCTCCTGTGGACACCAGATCCTCCACGGCCTGCGAATAACGTTCAAGGAAAATTCGCATGTCTTTGCGGAACTCTAGAATGTCATTTCCGCCGGCATAAAAGGTGATCACATCGGGCTTGAGCTCAAGGGCAACGGGGATCTGTTCTTCAATGATTTGTTCCAGGCGGCGGCTTCGAATTCCGAGATTCACGTACTGCCACTGTGGGTCGGCCTTGGAGAGCTGTTTGGCCACACGATCAGCCCAGCCACGCACACCGTTGGGTAGCCGAGGCTCCCAGTCCCCTACCCCTTCGGTGAAAGAATCCCCCAGCGCCATAAATAGCCGTCCCATGATAGCGAGGCTATTGCTTCAATATGCATGGCGCTGAGATTCCAGTTGAATTCCGGGTAAATGCTACAGATCCTATGCTCAGAACATCTTGCACGCCATGACGGTTCATCACCAGAGCTAGGGCTGGGAAGTTCGGGTTTTCCATAATGAACTTCTCCGGTTCCCTCGGTACCCGCGCCACAACGCGCAATCTACTGTTGAATTATGACTTCGACACTTAGGTCTTTCCCGGGCACCGCTACCGGGCGCCCACCACTGAAATTAGGGTTCACCCTGCTGCATTTAGCAGTGCTTGGAACCTTCGGCATTATCGGGCTTTCGCTATTGCTCACCTGGCTAGCCGTCGGCATCGGGTTGATCCCTCTGTTGGGTCTGGGCCTAGTGCTACTCGTGGGATTGCTCTTCACGCTCTTTGCCGTGGCACGCAGCGAAATCCTGCGTGTTAGCGGTCTCTACGGCATCGATGCGGTCCCGCTAAACTGGCCACAACGCCGCGGTCCAGGCTTCGGAGAGTACCTCAGAACACTTGGCCGGGCAGTGGCTGATGGCCGCATGTGGGCGGCCATCGGGAGTTTGGTCCTCTCCTGCATTATCGGCACGATAATGCTCGGGGTACTGCAATGGAGCGTGCACTTCGCGATCATCTCCTTCGCACCACTGACCAATGTGGAAACGGTGGCCGGTCCGCTCTCCTTGCACACCCCAGCAGCCCAGGCACCGTGGCTGATGCTCTTGGCCATTGCCGGGGCCGGCATCGTGGTTAGTTCTGCCTTCTTACATCGCAGCATCTCGGTGGGCATCATCGGATCATTAGCCCGTGAAACTGAACTGACCGAGCGGGTACGCAGCACCACCGTGCAACGTGAAGGCGCGGTTCGCGCCGCCGAAGTAGAACGGACCAGGATCGAGCGGGACCTCCACGATGGGGTGCAACCGCGACTGGTGTCGGTAGCGATGACCCTGGGCTTGGCTCACCAGCAGATTGACGCCAATCCTGAACAGGCCAAAGAACTGGTGGCCGAAGCCCATGCCTCCACCAAGTCTGCCATCACCGAGCTGCGCCAGCTCACCCGGGGTATCTACGCTTCGGTACTCGATGATCGTGGTTTGGATGCTGCCCTGTCGGCGGTAGCCGGACGCTCCCACATCCCGGTCCAACTCGACGTGCAGTTAGAGGGACGCTACCCCCGCGTGGCCGAAGCGGCCGTGTACTTCGCCATCGCCGAAGCATTGACCAATGCGGCCAAACACTCACGGGCTCAACGCTGTCAGGTCACGGTGCGGGTCCGGGAAAATGCTGGGGCACAGTTCCTATGGGCAAAGGTGGAAGACAATGGCGTGGGCGCTGCTGTCATCACCCCGGGTGGTGGACTCGACGGTATCAATAACCGGGTGGTGGCCGCCGGTGGAACCCTGGACCTGCACAGCCCTGCCGGTGGACCAACAACTGTGGAAGTGAGTGTGCCATGCGCGTACTAATTTGTGAAGATTCGGTCCTGTTACGTGAAGGACTGGTGCGCCTGCTCGATCACAGCGGTCATCGGGTAGTTGCCGATCTGCCCGATGCCACCGGGCTCATGGACTTCTTGGAAACGGTGGCCGACGAGGACTTCCCGCAGATCGCCATCTTAGATGTCCGCCTGCCACCGACCTACACCGATGAAGGTATTCGAGCTGCCCTTCAGGTGCGCAAAACCTACCCGGATTTACCGCTTCTGGTGCTCTCCCAATATGTAGAGGAACGCTACGCTGCGGAACTAATCTCCACCCAATCAGGGGCCATCGGTTATTTGCTCAAGGACAGGGTGGCCGATGTTAGTGAGTTCATTGCCTCGCTTGAGCAGATTGCCGCCGGCGGCACCATCTTGGATCAGGAAGTGGTGGCACAGCTGTTGACCAGACGTAACCACGAGGAGCGGATGCAACGACTCACCGATCGTGAACGCAGCGTGCTAGCTGCCCTCGCCGAAGGCAAATCCAATCAGGCCATCGCCGCCTTGCTCTTCCTTTCGGAAGCCAGCGTTGAAAAATACATCACCTCCATCTTCCAAAAGCTCGGCTTAGAGGCCGACGGAACGGGCAACCGGCGTGTGCTGGCGGCCTTGGCACATATACAAAACCTGGGCACCAACCACACAGACAGGAACGAATCATGAGTGATACACAAACCACCGCGATGCCACCGGTTCCCCCTACATACAACGGCAATGGCAGAGGCAATGGCACGGCGCTAAATATCATTCTTGCGGTCATTGGCGGGTTGGTGATCCTGACCTTGCTAATCGGTTCAGCACGTAGCGCCTTTGCGGCCTTGAGCCGTGAGAATTCCACGCAGACCGCCAGCGTCCAAGATGTGAAAAGTCTGCAGATCGAGGCCGGTTCGGGACGCTTTGATCTGCGCTTCGCCAAGATTCAGGAAGCCACCTTGGAAGTGGACAGTTCAGATTCCCAACAGTGGGAGCTGAAGCGCGAGGGCAATAAGCTGGTAGTTGATTCGCCGAATTCGTGGGGCAACTGGTGCTTCTTCGGCTGCGGTTCCTATGAGAACACTGCGGTACTGACCCTGCCAGAGTCCATGAATGACGGTAGCCTCGATGCCTCCTTTGAACTTGCTGCCGGAGATTTTAACGCTCTTGGTTCCTACAAGAATCTTGAGGTTGAAGTGGGTGCCGGTGAACTGAACATGTCTGGCGCCGCGCAATCGGCCAAGGTTCACCTCGGGGCAGGTCGCGCCGAGGTGTCACTGGAAGATGTGCAGCAGGCTGACTTTGATATTTCCGCAGGCCACCTCGCTGGCACCCTCTCGGGCAAGGCGCCACAGAACATTACCGCGAATGTCAGCGCAGGTTCCTTGGATCTTGAGCTTCCTGAGGGTACCTACGATCTTCGTCAAAGGGTTGAAGCCGGAGACGTCAGCAACCTCCTGGCCACGGATATGGACTCACCAAATAAGATCTCGGTGGATGTTTCGGCCGGTCATGCGACGTTCTACCCGCAGGACTCCGGTCCTGGGCCGTGGAGCAACTAAAAAGCAATACAAAAATAGTCAGCGGCCAATGATTCTTGATCACTGGCCGCTGAGCATTTAAGTCAGAACCGGGTTTAGGCTTGCTTGTTCTTCAGCGCGGCCAACCGAGCTTCAACCTCGGAGAGATCCGGTGCTGCGGCTTCTAATTCTGGGTCAGCCGGAGCCTGTTCGATAACGTCTTGCGGATTGTTGCTGGCCTTCAGCGCAGCCAACCGGGCATCAACTTCGGTGGCTGCTCCCAGATCTTCGAGCTGTGCGAACTGCGCATCCAGTGATGAGGCAGCCAATTCTTGGGCGCCACGAACCTTGGCTTCGTCCTGACGGATTTTCTGCTCAAAACGGCTAATCTCGCTGGAAGGATCACTGATATCCAGTGCCTTCATGGTGTCCATCATCTGCGTCTGAGTTTTGGCATTGCGCGCACGAGCCACCAGCTCATCTCGCTTGGCCACCAATTCCTGGCGCTTGGACTGCATAGTGTTCAGTCCAGTTTTGAGCTTGTCGACCACTTCACGCTGGCTTGCCACGGTGGACTGCAACGATGTTGCTTTCTTCTCCGCGGACATCTGGCGCTGAATGGCAACAGTGGCCAGCTGATTGAACTTCTGTTGGTTAGCAGTATCACCGGCGGCAGCGTATTCGTCTGCCTTATTGGAGGCAGCCACTGCCTTGGTGCCCCATTCGGTGGACTCCTGTTGCAGTTTGCCCAGGTCATCCTCGGCCATGCGCAGGTTACCGATGGTCTGGGCCACGGCCTGCTCAGCCTGGGCAATGTTGTTGGTGTAGTCCCGGACCGTCTGGTCCAGCATCTTCTTGGGATCTTCCAGAGCATCCAGTGCCGCGTTAGCGTTGGCCTTGCCGATTCCGAAAATTCGAGCCCAAATTGAGCGCTTCTGTGCCATGCTGCGTCCCTTCATCGTCCTTTGCTTAAAAGCTTAGGGGAAGAGGGCCCAGCGAGATAACCAAAATTCCCGAGGGCGAACTTATGAGTCGAAGTGCCGAAGGTAGCGTCCCGGAGCTTCGAGGAACAAGCGCCAGTTACTCACCATTTCCAGTTCGTCGTAACTTGCTGAACGAATCCCCCATTCACCGATCTCGTAGATTGTCGTGTTCGGCAAGGAGGCGAGGATCGGCGAGTGGGTGGAAAGGATGACTTGGGATCCGCTGCGCAAAAGGTCTGAAATGTGCGAGAGCAGCATCAGGCACCCGTTGAAGGACAGCGCCGATTCGGCTTCGTCAAAAACCCAGAGCCCATTGACGCTGGAGCGTTGGGTGAAGAATTCAATGAAGGATTCTCCGTGGCTTTGAAAGTTGTGTATGCCGCGTGAGCCGATGGACCCCAGATAAGCGAAGTGGCCGTGCATGGTTTCGGCGCGCAAGAAGACGCCTGCCTTGGAAGCACCGGCACCGCGTTCCAACTGCAGATGAGAGGATAGCCCTGATTCGGTGACCTGGGTTTCGTGTCGGGCGTCGCGCGTTCCGCCTTCTGGATTTAGTCCGAAAGCTCCCGCGATACCTTCCACCAGCGTTGACTTGCCGGCCCCGTTTTCTCCGACCAGCACGGTCAGTTGCCCCAGCTCCAGGCCTTCATCCAAGACCTGACGCACAGCTGGAATCTGGGCCGCCCAATCGGTGCGGTCCATGGGTGCTTTGGGATGCTCCGCGATTCGGCGCACCGGCAATGAATCAAAGAACGCGTTCATGCCCAGAGATTATCAGCCACGTACGACAGGACGAGTTGCACGTTGTAGTGGCCCAAAAAGGTGCCTTATAAGTTCCGGATCGTCTTTTGAGAACAGCAAGCGCATTCGTGTCCGATGAATGCACTCCGCTCGTCACAGTTACTAGATCCCCTGAATGTGTTGGCCGATGCTCGCCCCTCCATCGAGCACCAACGTAAGCCCGCTATGAACACACCGACGTTCATGGCAACAATACAAACTGTAAAAACTATGTTGCCATTCAAGCGCCTGTTGACGTTAGCCATTAGTGGACCCCATTGGGTGCCTCGGAGGCGTTAGCTTCTTACGCTGGTGCAGGGCCGCTCAGTCTTAGAAGGGCCGTGTTGCCTTGCCCGCCAATAAGATTGGAATATTCCACGCAAACCGACGCTTCTCGTCCCCTTGAATTTGAGCTGACCCACTCAAAGACTTCGTGCACGTCTTTCACGTCCACAAGCCGCCATTCTTCACTGGCCCCGTCGGCAGACCAGAAATCAACGCGGTAAGTAGGAGAAAGGTCTTGCTCATCTGCGTATCGAGGATCCACATTTGAAGCGATCATGGGATCTATCTTTTCACGATATTCAGAAAGTTGATCTTCGTTTCACTGCCCACTGTCGAGGCTACCCCGGAGGCACGGAAGTACCAGGTTGATGTGCTGATCCAGAATCCTTTGCCAACACCGCCATGTTTCCCGGCCTGCCGAGTGTAGAGAGTCTTCGCTGGCCCATTGACTGTGATTGTCTGCCAGTAGTCGCTCGTCGCTCGCGCCTTGAAGGTTTAGTTAGCCGTGTCATTCGCGTTCTTGGCCGGAGCGAAAGAGAGCAGTCCTTGACCGCGAAGCCTTACCGTAGAGGCACCGTAACCTGTGCACTTGATATTGGTCTTGAAGATGGCTCCACCGACACCTTTCGAATCGTGTGGTGTTGCAAGAGCCTTCCCTCCCTTGTTGGCGCCTGTGCATGTCACCTGCATTTGCTCGTACCCCAGCCCGGGTTAGATGGATTTCAAACTCGTTGCTGGTGGTCTGTGTGGCAACGACAGTCGCTGGATCGACACCTTGCTTCTCACCTATTTGAAGCGCTTCCTCGACTGTTAAGTCAGCTTGTTGATCAAGAATTTTTTCGGCCACTTCATCGGCTATGCTTCCTGGAGCTGTTGGCGGTGTTTCTGCCCAAGCTTGAGAAGGTACCAGCGTTGCGACCGTCCAGCGGCAACATGTTCTGGGCGAAGAACTCGCTGATTTCCTCCCGCGCATCCAGCGGGAAGATGCCAGCGACGTACTGATCGGGGCGGACCACAACAATGGCACCGTCTTTGCTGATCTCACGCTCTTTGAAGATGTCTCGACCATGACCTGTGGCGAATACCTGGTTGATATCGTGCAGGCCGAATGGAACCTTCAGTGGCTGGAAGATCTTGGGCACATCATGCAATTCAACTTCGGTGTAGTCCTGCTGATAGATGGCCTTCGTATCAAAGACCGCGTCTTGGTCCCCGTCGACAGGAGTGTAGAGATTGTGCGGTGAGGCCGAATCTGCCTCCCACCAGGTAGCGAAGTCAGCCAAAGCGGTGCCTTCATGAGCAGGACCTGCGGCATCGGCGAAAGCGTAAACGCGCCAGCGCCCATCTGCCTCATGCAGGTGACCTAGGTGGCGCCAACGGTTATCGGAACGGCGGATCACTTCGGCAGATTTGAACCGCTTGCCAATAGGGAATCCCACAGCCAGATCTTGGTGCCCGCTACCGGTAGTGATGGCCGATTCGGTGTACTGGGTCATGAAGCCGGCAGGGAACTCCATGGTTTGCAGGTAGTACTTTTCTAGTTCGTCCGGATCTTCCCAGTCGTCCACGGACTTGGCCATGAGGGTGGACCATTCCTTGTCGAAATCGATCAGGTTCTGGGCGATGACCTTACGTTCTTCGGCGTAGGTGTCCAGCAATGCTTCGGGTGCGCGACCTTCAAGAACGGCCGCAAGTTTCCAACCAAGGTTAAAGCCGTCCTGGATGGAGACGTTCATGCCTTGGCCAGCCTTGGCCGAGTGGGTATGGCAGGCATCTCCCATGATGAATGCGTGTGGGCTGCGGGTGCCGCGTTCTTCATCGGAGACGTCATCAAAACCGTCGGTGATGCGGTGGGCTACTTCGTATACCGAGAACCACGCAACGTTCTTCACGTCCATGGTGTACGGATGGATGATGCGGTTGGCGGTGGCGACAATATCTTCCACCGGGGTGTTGCGGATAGCTCCAGCATCTTCGGCTTTCAGCTCGCCGAGGTCCACGTAGAAGCGGACGAGGTAGCCACCTTCGCGCGGGATCAACAGAATGTTGCCGGCGTCGTGGGACTGGATGGAGCATTTGACCTGAATGTCAGGGAAGTCGGTGTTGACCATGACGTCCATTACGCCCCAGGCGTGCAGGGCCGAGTCACCGTGCAGTTTGTGTCCCAGCGAGCGGCGAACCTGGCTGCGCGCGCCATCGCCACCAACGAGGTATTTGGCTTTTACCGTGCGCTCTTCACCGGCGCGTTCCCCCGCCACATACTTGATCCGCGCGGTCACGGGGTACTTCGCAGTTGGGTCAATTTCGCAGCCTAGATATTCCACGCCGTAGTCCGGGGTGATCTTTCCTGGGGCGCGTTCGGCGTCGCGTAGGAAGTAATCCAGGATGCGCGCTTGGTTCACGTAAATGTGCGGGAATTCGCTGATGCCCGTGGCGTCATCGGCCGCGCGCGAGTGGCGTTTGATGTTCTTTTGATTTTCCGGGTCCGGGGTCCAGAAACACATCTCCACGTTGCGGTAGGCCTCGTCGATCACTTCATTGGCGAAGCCAAAAGCCTGGAATGTTTCTACCGAGCGAGCCTGGATGCCATCGGCTTGGCCAACTTTCAGGCGTTCGGGGCGCACTTCAATGGCGCGGGCATTGATGCTAGGGAATCGAGAGAGCTGTGCGGTTACTACCGACGCGGCTGGTCCGGTACCCACAATGAGTACGTCCATTTCCTCGGGAATGTCGGTCGCTCGGTTAATTCCATACCCGGCGGCTGCTTTGACGCGTGGGTCTCCTGAGACGTATCCCCGGTGATGGATCTGCATGGTGCTGGCTCCTCGTTCTGTGTCACGCAAACGTCATTGTCTCTATAATTGCGACACTGTTCTAACTATAGAAACAAGCGTAGCTTCACTGCGGGCAGTGAGCAAGACCTAGGTCACATCTACCCCGGGAGCACTGCCCGTAATCAGAGGTTCACGAACAAGCGACGTAATTTACCTCCCTGACATAAAACAAGCCCAAACCGTGAAACATCAAATATCTAGGCTGTTTTTCATGACAACGACTAATGATCAAGTGCAAACACCGGCACGAAGTTCCAGTGATACTAGCCAAGGGCAACTTAATGCAGCCAAAGAGTCCCTAGAGGACTACACCCTTCGATTTGCCCCACGCTCTTACCGCCGCTGGGTACCCTCTGTGGTAGCCACCAGTGCGTTGGGCGGCATCGCCTATCTGGCAGACTTCTCCATCGGCGCGAATATCGCTCTGGCCCACGGCACGGCGAGCGCCATCACCGGTGTCTTGATTGCCGCGGTGATCATTTTTGTCACTGGGTTCCCACTGGCTTACTACGCTGCCCGTTACAACCTGGACTTGGATTTGATCACTCGAGGTTCGGGCTTCGGTTACTACGGATCGATCGTTTCCAACGTCATTTTTGCTACCTTCACCTTTATCTTCTTTGCCTTAGAAGGCGCCATCATGGCCCAGGGTCTAGAACTAGGGCTCGGGATTCCCAAACCTGTGGGCTATGCCATCTCCACCTTGATGGTCATCCCCTTGGTGATCTACGGAATGAAAACCCTGGCCAAGTTGCAGGTCTGGACCACTCCACTCTGGCTGGTGCTGATGGTCGTTCCAATGGTTTACCTTGTGGCCACCCACCCGGAATCGGTGGATACCTTCATCAACTACGCCGGTGCGCAGGGGGAGGGTCAGGGCGTGAACTTCGCTTCGGCCATGCTGGCCGCCGGGGTGTGCCTGTCCTTGATGGCGCAGATCGCTGAACAGATCGACTACCTGCGCTTCATGCCTCCCAAGACGCAGGCCAATGCTCGCAAGTGGTGGACCGCGGTGATTCTCGGCGGCCCGGGCTGGGTGATCTTCGGTGCGATCAAACAGATCACCGGTATGTTCATTGCGGTGTACCTGATTGCGACACTTGACCCGCAGGCTTCGGCTACCGCGAATGAACCAGTGCACCAGTTCCTCGGTGTCTACCGCGAAATGATGCCTGGATGGTTGGCTATGAGCTTGGCGGTGATTCTGGTTGTCATCTCACAGATCAAGATCAACGTCACCAATGCCTACTCCGGATCTTTGGCGTGGACTAATTCCTTTACCCGCGTCACCAAAACCTATCCGGGTCGCATGGTCTTTGTTTTGGTCAATCTAGGTATTGCACTGATCTTGATGGAATCGAATATGTTCGACTTCCTCAATACTGTCTTGGGCTTCTACGCGAACTGCGCCATGGCCTGGGTGGTCACCGTAGCCAGCGACATTGCTATCAATAAGTACCTGCTCAAGCTCTCGCCAAAGGTTCCAGAATTCCGTCGCGGCATGCTCTACGCGGTCAACCCCGTGGGATTCATTTCGATGATTCTCTCCGCAGTTGCTTCCATCGCAGTCTTCTTTGGGCTACTAGGCCCGGCAATCCAGCCATTTAGCCCGCTAGTCGCGGTCGGACTGGCACTGTTCCTTCCACCGATCCTGGCGATCATCACTAAGGGCCGGTACTACCTGCGCCGCAGCGATGACGGCATCGACAGCCCGCTGCTGGATGCAGAAGGAAACCCGAGCGATGAGTTGTACACCTGCTGCGTGACCGGTTTGAAGTTCGAGCGTCCTGATATGTTGGCCTCCGCTATCCCTGGCCCGAATGGAGAAAAGCAGTACATTTCCTCACTGGCTTTGGCCACCGATCGCACCGGCGAACACCTACTGCCCGCTGATCCACCGATCCGCTAAGCGAAGTTCGCAGTTCTAAAGGACCTTGCCTGAAGGCAGGCTACACAACGTGGCCTGCCTTCAGAGTCTCGGAATCTACCGTTTTTGAAATTACCTGAATGAAACCTTCAGCGGAGAGACCAAGATACTTGCGACAGATCAAACCTTCGCTATTCACGAATCATTCGTTGTCAGGAAGCATGAATCCAATCGCTTCCCCTCTTCGAGGAAACAAAGCTGGGTACTAGAGATTTACTTCTCCTTGGATGCAACTTGTAACATCTCCGCCGATCCAGATATCGCTATCTTCTACGGTTACATGTACCCGCCCGTGATACCCGATGACAGTTCCTTGTGCAGCAATGTAGTGCTGATTCGAGATTCCGGAATCAGCCATCCACTTAGCAAGTCCTGCGTTCAGGCTGCCTGTGACTGGGTCTTCCCACACCGGATCCCCACCCAAGAACGCGCGCACCTCAAACTGGACTTCATGGTCCGACTCGAACGGTCCGACTACCCCAATGGCGAGTGATCCTAACTTGGTTGGGTCAGGGCTCAATGAGAGTACGTCTTGAGCTGTTGCCAGTCTGACCCCTATCCATTCCGGTCCGTTGACCAACCATGAAGTGTCAAGAATGTCTACTCGTGGTATGCCTAAGGCTCTAGCGACTCTGTGCACTAAATCTTCCTCAATGGGCTCATAGCGGGTCAAAGGCGGGGCAGCGAAGGAAAGCCGTTGATTATCCACACGTACCTTCACAAGCCCCGCTCCACATTCCTGAACAATGATCCCGCTGTTTTTTGGCATTCCACCTGCTTCAAGCCAGGCACAGGCGGACCCCAACGTTGGGTGGCCGGCGAAAGGGAACTCCTCTGTGGCCGAGAAAATTCGAAGTCGGTAGTCGGCAACAGGATCGGTCGGACGAAGAAGAAACGTTGTCTCGGATAGATTTGTCCACTTCGCGAACCGTTGCATCTCATCCCCCGTCAACCCTTCAGACTCAAGAACAACTGCTAAGGGGTTGCCAAGATACGGGGTAGGGGAAAAGACATTGACTTCACTGTATTTGCGTCTGCCCATGGCACGATTGTACCGATCAAGAGCTACGAGTCATGCCTGCACTTCTAGGCGGAAGATTGAGAAAACGATCGTAGTGTCATTCCGATTCTTCGCAGAGAACGCTCCATGCTGCTGGCCAAAGAACATGCTGGTGCATGTGCGCACCCTAATACAGACATCAAAACGTTCACCAAAAACGGTCGTTTCTGGAGTGAACCAAACCGCCATTCGCGCAGTCTTGAAAATTGCCTTTTTCCGAAGCCAACTGCACTGAGTTTCCGAAGTCCCATGCGCTGCACTGAGTCGACCGTAAGGGGAACGCTCACCGGGACAGGTTTGTTGCATTGATTACTGATTGAGGATGCCCACCCAAAACTGGCACGGAGTGCTGCTCGTACAGCCAAGGCACAGCAACCACTCCTTCGCGTTCGCCGCGACTGACATTCCATCTATTTAATTGGAGCTAAATTGCGGCTCGCTCGTCAACAGTATCGCCAGTCGAAGCGATAGGAACGACTATTGCGGTCGCGGAAAAGACATGGTGCCATTATCAACTACTTCTCCGTTCATTCTGGAACCCCAAGCTGTTCTGTCACGCCAGCGAGTTCCGTAAACTGATCGTGTAACGCACGACTTGACCGCTCTGCTGACAAGTAGCACCTATCCTGAGTCCAAACACGTAATAGTCAGTTGGAAAAGGTTTGCGAATGATACATTCCCTTGCCAGCACACCCGCCGAAGACCCAATTGCTGACAGTAAACGCATACTGCTGATGCGTCTTGAGCGAGACCAAGAAATTGCAACGAATCTTAAGCACTTTCGACATGCGCAACCGGGCAGCGTTTTGGAACAAGATGACCGAGCGCTCGGCAATTATTCTACTTCTGCCTTGGTCTTTGATCTACTGGTAACCGCCGCCCATGTTTCCAAGAGTCTTCAGCAGCTCATTGTCGTAGAAGCCGAAGAATGCCCCAGCGTCTCGGTCCCCTTGCATGGTCCCTATGCACTCGTTCGAGCCCACCTAGAAGCAACGAGCCAAGCGCTTTGGCTGATCACCCCACATTCAAGAAATGAAAGGATAAAACGATGTCTCCAATACTGGTGCGCTGAGGTGAAACTCTTGAATGGCTTTCAAACAGAATGGTCAAAATCGTTCTTCACCCCCAATTGGTTGGGTCCCCGGAAAGTAGTCCAGTGACTTTGTGAGTATTCGTGTCCGACAATGGACACAGGAGAAAACACGCAAAATCATGGCACGCAGACACACACCAGACCAGGTCATCGCTAAAGTCCGCCAAGGACAAAAGATGCTCAACGAAGGCCACCCGATGATCGAGGTCGTCAAAGAACTACAGATCACTGAAGCGACCTGGTACTGGTGGATCAACCAGTACGGGTCCGAGAAAAACGCCGAAGCCAGCAAACGCGCCAAAGAGCTAGAGAAGGAAAACGCCCGCCTCAAGAAGCTGCTAGCCGATCAGATGCTCGCCAACGGCATCCTCACCGAGGTGGCTAAGGGAAAATTTTAAGCCCCGAACCACGCCGCCGTGCTGTCCGGATGGCGATGGAAAAATTTGGGGCCTCCGAACGCTTCGCTTGCCAAGTTCTGGGCCAGAACCGCTCTGCACTGCGTAAGAAAAAACGCTCCGATGAGCTTTGACGAAGCGCAGCTGAGAGCCGACTTGAGGGCTATCGCGTCCGAGTATCCGGCGTGGGGCTGGCGCAAGGCCCGCTGGCACCTACTGACTACCGAACGATGGAAAGATCAGCTCTTGAATAGCAAGCGTGTTCGTCGGTTGCGGCACGATGAGGGACTGGTCTGCAAGCCTAAACGTCGTAAGAAGCGCCGTACCGGCCCTGGGGCCGGTGAGCAAAAGCGACTGACCGCAGCGTATCCAATGCATGTGCTCAGTTTCGACTTTCAATCGGATGTCACCTCCTGCGGACGTCACGTCCGGTTTTTCAATGTCATTGATGAGTACACGAGAACAGCATTGGCGATTATCCCGCGGCGGTCTTTCAAAGCTGAGGATGTGGTGGCCGATTTAGAGGGGATCATTGCTGAAACTGGGATCCAGCCAGCGTTCGTGCGGTGCGATAACGGGCCTGAATTCACTGCTGGCGCGCTGGTGGACTGGTACAACACTGTTGGGGTGTCCACTGCGTTTATCGATCCAGGTTCGCCTTGGCAGAACGGTTTCATTGAGTCGATTAACGCCCAGTTTCGGCGTGAACAGCTCTCGGGGGAAATCATGGACACCGTGGTGGAGGCGAAGTATTTAGCTGATGAATGGAAAGACATTTACAATCAGGAACGCCCCCATGGTTCTTTGGATGGGTTGACGCCGTCCCGGTTTTGGGATGTATGGGATTTAGAGAATCAGTTAGCTATCGCATGGCTGCTGGACTGCTCAAAGGGACCCAACCACGGTCATGGAGAATTTCTTTGGACATCTCAAGTCAGAGATGTTTCATGGAGAGCATTTCGCAGATTTTGCGGAACTCAAGGTGGAGATTGAGGTGTATATCGATTGGTACAACAGCACTCGTCGTCAGGAACGACTGAAGGGTATGACTCCGATGGAATATCGGTGTCATACCCTTGCAGCCTGAGTAAGACTATTATTTAGTGAGTCCAACTTTCGGGACCCAGTTCATTTGGTCTGCCCCATAATCCTGCTTAGTTTCTCTCTTGGTGCGTACCTTTATTACTGCCTTGCTTTGGCAAGCGTCGAAGGATCATGACACCAAAAATGACAATCACCAATGTGGGTAGCAAAGCAGGCAGCAACGCTGCCGAGAATAGATCCCAGAACACGAGCTCATTAAGGGATTGTCCGTTCATTTGACTTCTTCTTTCAGGTGGAAGTTACTAATCAACTTCAGTGTAAGCCTTCTTAGCGGTTACTTTGAGATAAAGATAGGTTGTCCCGCTGGCAAGCTCACCCTTGGACTTGAAGTACCACTTGACATACGCCGAAGCTGGGACGCGCCCGTCGGAACGCTTCTTCTGGAGCTTTGTGACGATGCTTGTATCCTTCACTGTTCCGCCGAATCCCTTGACGTTTCCATCTGTAACCTTTGAAATCGAACCGTACACGCCCGCACTGAAGGTGTAACTGGCTACGAATGAAGCCTTGAAGGTTGCCTGAGACTCAGAGACACGGCAATTCTGGTTCTGTTGATATCCCGTGCCTGTAGTTACGATGCAACCAGAAATTGCAGCTGGGACTGCGACGCCCTTCGGAGCCCTAAATCCTTGTTCGTACGAGGTTATTCGGTATGAACCATCAGCAAATGTTTCTCGCAGGTAGTCAGTCTTTGGGTCAGACCACTTTTTACTCTCAACTGGCTTCTTACCGGGAACTGTGCTGTCTAACACAGCACCAGAAAGAGTTTTCTCAGCGAGGGCCTTCTGGTCAGAAGCGGGCACCCCATCTTCTTGGAAGTGCGCAACTAGTTCTTCGTAAGCAGTGCCCGTACTATTTATTGAAGCAGCAGACGCCGGTGTCGCGAAGGAAGACAATGCCAACCCCAACGCTAGAACACCGGTTGTTAGAGCCTTTTTCATTTACTTCCCGCCCTTTTATTATAAGTAACATCTTGATCATAACTACAAGCTGGGATTTTATCTATACTACTTAAGTATGGTTGCTTCGCAAGTGATTGTTTGATACGAAGCATCAAATCAAGATCGATAACGGTCGTTATTGATTACTGCCCCACGAGTGACGAACGATCATCCCCTGATGACGGATGCCCGGGATCTGGTGATGTTTTGGCCTAGCTCAATTCAGCGCGTCGGTGGCCAATCAGAAACCGATTCACTGGTTACCGCTCTGGACCCGCATTTATTGCAAGTGGCAGGCTAGGCTGTGAGCAAGAAAATCAACACTGCAAGAAACACCTTGCCGACCTTACAGCGGGCGAGATGAAATGATATAGCAATGACCAAATCCACTGAAGGCGGGTCCCAGACCTTGAGCCGCGGGCTCGAAGCACTGACCCTCATTGGCGAATCGTCGACACCCATCAGTGTTGCCGAACTCGCTGCCCAATTGGGGATCCACCGTTCCATGGCATACCGACTGGTCAAGACCTTTGAACAGCACGGCTTTGTTGAGCGCTCAGCCTCTGGCGATTTAGAACTGGGTGCACGTCTGGGCGCACTAGCCCGCAACGTTGCCAAGTCCTTGCAGTCCGCGGCGACCCCTCATCTGGCGTCGGTCTCCGACGAGCTAGGGATGACCGCTTTGCTGGTAGTATTTGACGGCGAAGCCGCCGTCACCCTAAGCACCGCAGAACCACGACTGGCTGATGCAACGGTGGCCCAGCGCCCCGGCACACGCCACCCCATCGATAATGGTGCGCCCGGTCGTGTGATCCGTTCGCAGCTGAACCCCGCCGAATACCCGGCCAAGGATTTTGAGTCTAGCCACGATGAAGTGATCCCCGGATTACATTCCATCGCCGTTCCGCTGGTTCTTCCCCATGCAAAACCGGCAGCCATCGCAGTGATTTATCCACCGCTTGAGCTCGACGAGCAACACATCGCCCAGGTGCTCACCTCCGCCTCCCAGCGCATCTCTGCGTCGCTGGGGATCCGGTTGAAGTAAACACCTGAGCGATGGATCTTCGGTATCAGCGACTAGGCCGTGCACGCCTCATTGGAGCACCCAGCATCACGCGGTTTGTAAGTCTGCGTTCCTTCGACCTGTTCCCACACGATGTGACGATGCTGTCCGCAGCGCTGACAGGAAGGAGCTAGATAAGTGGCCCGCTCCTCCATGGTGTATGTCCGAAAATCACCCATCAGAACCTCTTTTCAAAGAGCCCCGAAACCCTGTCACGGGGCGTGCTGGACCTGCTTGGTGCCTTCACTCTACGCGCGGTTTTCACCACCGGCTAGAGCCTTGTCCAAACAGTTACCCACAGCCTGCAAAGCAACATTTTTGATCTCCTGCCACACTGAGGCCATGAATCCACAGCACTCGCGGAAACTGCAGACGCAAACCGCCGGAAAGGTCAGATAATGAGCACCTCGGAACAGAAGCTTGAGCGGCTCAAAGAACGTATCGCGTTACTACTGAACAAGGCTGAAAACACTAATTTTCCGGCAGAAGCACAGACCTTCCAGGAACATGCCGAACGCCTGATGGTTCGCTACGGGATCGGCCGTGCAGAATTGGATGCACAACCCGCCCATGGCAAAAAGAAGGAACCGATCCTCGAAGCCCACTTCGATATGCGCGGCACCTACCGTCTTGGTCAGCGCGACGGACTATCCGTAGTGGGTCATGCTTTCCGTACCGTGACGTTACTGCAAACGAACTATTCGAATTTCTGTCGGCTGTACATCATCGGTCATGAGTCTGATGTTGCCACCGTGAAAAACTTATTCTCGTCCTTGGTTATCCAGGCCAGCCTTGCCATGAGCCACTGGTGGAGCATTGAGGGTAAGCACATTGCGTGGGACCGGACAGGCTCTGAAAAAGTCATTGAGCGCCGTGAATTCCAGCGCAGCTTCTATCTTCAGGTGGCCGAACGCATCCATGGTCTCTATCAAGAGGAAAGCGAACACAATGGAAGTGGTACCGAGCTGGTCTTAGTCAGTCGCAAGGAGCAGGTTGACGACTTTGTCAGCGAGAAATACCCGTCCCTGCGCCGCAGTAGAAATCGGGCGGCCAGCGGGAGTATCAATGCCGCCTACGCCGGTCGCGTTGCAGGAAGCCGTGCAGATCTAGGGTTCGGCAAGGACGTTGAAGGTCGCGGGACAGCGGGAGAAGTTGCGAGCTAGCGGATTCGATCTCTTTACTCGAAATTTCACCCCCAAAATTTCGAGTAAAGATTTTTTAGTGGGAATTTTTGGTCAGCAGATACGCCAAAGGACCGCCCCTACTCGGAACGGTCCCCTCAACTGCATTATGGATTAGCTCAGCTTGGCGCGAACCATCTGCGAGACTGCCTTACCGTCGAAACGGCCAGCAATTTCTGCACCCACTAGCTTCATCGCCTGACCCATATCCTTCATGGTCAGCTCATGATCCGCGGCAAGTTCAGCCATAACTTTGTCCACGATGCTCTGTGCTTCTGCTTCGTCTAGCATCTTCGGCAGGTAAGTCGAGATGAACGCTGCTTCGGCCAGCTCACGTTCGGCCAGTTCAGTGCGACCGTCTTTAGCTGCCAGTTCTGCAGTTTCTTCGCGGTTGCTCACTTCCTTGCGCAACAGGTTCTCGACATCCTGGTCGTTCAGTTCGCTTGGGTTCTTCCCCGACTTTTCTCGGGTGCCGATAGCACTGAGGATATTGCGCAGGGTGGTCTTCTCCAGTTCGTTACCTGCCTTCAAATGGGCAATGCTGTCCTCGCGCAGGCGATCTTTTAAACTCATGTGGAACTCGCTTTCAAAGTACGTGTGGTAAAAACTTTACTCGCTTTCCCGCAGTACTTTTCTGACGTCTTGGTATGGTGACATAATGAAACCACTGCGTCTAGGAGCGATATTCCTCGCGCTAGTTCTCGCAGTGACCGTTGCGGCGATCTGGCAACCTTGGAAAATCTTCGACGGTTGCAAAGCACCAGAAGAATTCTGTGTTGTGGCCTCCGAGCTAGAGAGCCAAGAAGGCGTCCAAGAAGTTGCCGTAGATTTCGAGGTCACCAAAGTGGACGCCAAGGACGGTGATTCCTCCCGTGCAACGTGGACTGTACACCTAGATAGGAATCTGGACGGCACTAGCGCCGGCGAATTGGCTGCGCACAGCTCCGAACAGATCCGCACGTTCAGCGATACTCGTCCCCTAACGCAGAGTTCGCTGCGTTTTGTCGCCGGAGAACCCCATGACTCGGATGTACCAAATCTGAAATTGTATCCATTGGATGTCTCTGACAGTGATCAAATCAAGGAACAGCTCAGCCAAGCCTTTGCGTTACTCAAGCTTGGAGCTACCAGCGTTTCTCAAGGATCCGCCACGGCCGAAGACGCCAAATCCATGAAGATCTTGTCCAGATACGCAGCCGACCACGGTCAATCGCTCACGCTGAACTTAGCCGATGGATCTGTGCTGTTTTCCTCCGAGCCTCCGCTGAATACCGAGGCACTAGATCTAACCCTCGAAGTAGCAGCGCTGAATTCGGTAGTAAACACCACGTTCGGGTCCAGCGGACTTTCGGTGCACGCTGGAACAGCTTCCGGTTCAGAACAAACCGCCCGCGTAAAAAAGTGGCTCAGCGAGCATCCACCGTTGAAGGAGCCGACGCCCTTCACGCTATCCAGCCCGGGATACGCAGAGATTGTCGAAGGCTGGATCGGCAACAAGGTTCCCGAATCTCAGATTGCTCGCCCGGCGCGATTGCCAGAAGGCGTCAGCTCGTGGCCGGATAATCCTGCTGCGCGGTCCTGCGCTCAGGGTGATCTTGAGGTGACTCTGGGCTCCCCCGATGCAGCCTTAGGTTCTAGATATATGACAGTCTTCGCCAATAATAAATCTGAGAGCGCTTGCGCGGTCAATGGCTACCCAACCATTGACTTCGTTAATGCCCGAGGGAAGAAACAACAGAATCTCACCCTGACGCCGATGCCTGACATCAAAGCTCAGCGGGTGGTGATCCCTGCCGGTGAAAGTATCATCTCGGCCTTGAAGTGGAAGGCCATGTCCACGGCTAATGATCCTGACGTATCAACAGCCCTGAGTATTGTGGCAGCCCGTGGCTTCGATGCCGTGGAATTGATCCCCATGGACGCTGATCAGGCCACACCATTAGACATTCTTGATGGTGGAGAAGTCACCCAGAGCCCTTGGTTGCAGGCCCTGGATGGCTGGCGGATCCCGAGCGATGTCGGTGATCAGCCAGCCAGGACGCGTCCCTAGGCGAACGAGGTTACTGCTCTCGTGGCGGGAACTTCTTGTACTTGCGGTAGTGGTTCACCGCGTTGAGCACCAGGTAGGCCTTACGGCGTGGGTTCTTTTCGGCGGCGAACTTTAATGGGTTGGACACCTTGCCTGCTTTGAGCAGTGCAGCAGCCTTCTTGCCGGTAGCACTGTCCAAGAATCGACCCAACAGGTGGTGCGGCAAGACGGTGAACAGATGCTCACGGCGTAACTGCAATACCCCGGCAGGAGTTTCCATCACGGCTTCGGTCTGCGGGTCGGAGTTATCAAACTCTGGCCCCAAGAATTCGGTGACGTAGAACCGGGCAGGGTTCACGCCGGCCGCGGTGAGATAGAAGTGGTTTCTTCCCAGCCGTGGGTTGATCTCAAAGAACTTGATCGTGTTATCACGGCGGTCATATTTGGCATCGATCATTGCGATTCCGCGCCAGCCCAGCTCTTCGAGCATGCGTGCACCATCGGCGGCCATCTGGTCGTTCTGCCCGGTCACGATAGCTGCCGAGTTACCCAGCACCAATGGTGCATGTTCCTCGATGACTACTTCGCCGTAGCCGGCGAAGATGACCTTGCCTTCCTGGGTGGCGAAGTAGGTGCACAGACGCATTGCGTCGTCCCCTCCGGGGACGTACTCCTGCAAGATGTAGCCGGAGGTGTAGCCGCTCGCGTCAATTTTGGTCAGCAACGCGTCGAGGTCTGCGCGGCTGTTGATCGTGTGGATCTTCTGCTTGCCCTCAAACTTCGCTGCGATCCAGTCGGCCGAGCTCGATGGTTTGCCGATCAGTGGATAGGTGAATTCTTTGGCCTTGGATTCCACCGCATCGCCCGGGTAGTACACGGCGGTGCGTGGGTGAGCGATGTCCAGCTTTTCGGCCAGCGCGTAGAAGTTTTCCTTCAACGCGGCTGCTTCGATGGTTTCCAGCTCTGGGTAGGGAATCACGTAGTGCGTTTCGAGCTGCTCACGGTGCTTGGCGATCAGCATGATGTGGAAGTCCAACGAGCCGAAGAGCATCAGCGGGCGTGCTGAATCTGCACTCAATTCACTAGCGAGCTCGATCAGCGCCTGCACGACGCGGCCCTCGTCGGCCATGGAGCCGATGGGGCATAGGTCGATGGCGATCGAGTGTTCGATGACGCCATTTCCTGCCGCTGGCAGTACGACCGAGCGCACGGCGTAGGCTTCGTAAAATTCGCGCGCCAGGGTGTAGGTGCCAATATCGCCACCGAGAATGACCGGAACGAATGGCTGGGTTGGATCAATTGCCACGAAAGTGCTTCCCTACTTCTTGCGCCAGTTCATGTACTTTTCAAAGGCCCAGGCCAGCGGCTTATTCAGCGCCAGGTCCCATTCGCCATTGGTCTGCACGATGTCACAGCCGGTATTGGTCTTAAATTTGGTCAGGCCCGAGAGGTGGTGCTCCTTGTCTAAGGTGGCACTCACACCGCCCTGGTCAAGGTAGCGGCAGCCGGCGGCGATGGAATCTTCCACCATGCGGTTCATGATGGCTTTGGGTGCAAAGAGTTTGCGCTGCTCATTGGAGGAGGCACCATAGAGGTACCAAGCCAGGTTCGATGAGCGGATCACGATGGAGGCTGCTAGGTCCACGCCTTCGTTACTGGCGATGTACAGGGTGCAAGATCCTGGTACGGCTTCGTTGAGCACGCGGTGCATATTTTCGAAGTAGCTCAGCGGGCGGCCGGTGAATTCTTGACGGTCGGCGGTGGTGTTGTACAGCGCATGGAATCGAGCCATATCTGCGGTGTCGCCGACTTCGATCTCCAAGGTGCTCTTCAGCGCCTTGCGCGTCTCGTTGCGGGTGGTGGCCGAGTAGCTGGCCATGACCTGATCGACATCCAGTTGGGTGCCGTTTTCATCCTGAAGGGCCACGCGGGCGACGTATTCTGGCTGGCCGGCACCGAAGTCTAGGCCAACGTCTTCCTTGGTGAACCCAAGATCCAGCAGGGCATCGTTCAGTGCCAGAGCCTGTTCGGATGAGCTCTTGAGCTCGAGATCAGCTAGTTGGGTGAACCCTTCTTTACCGAGGTTTTTGCGCACCGCAGCAGCAGCCCAGGTGCGTACTTCGCGCCCTGGTCCCATTTTCAGCTGGAATGCTCCGCGATTGCGCAGGTAAGCGGCCAATGGTCGAATGACCTTTTCGGCAGGGTATTCCTGGAAGTTGATGACCGGCCCGTCAGGTACATAGGCCAGGGTCTTTTTGATGACCGGGGCGGCGCGGTGCAGTACAAGGGCGGTTCCTACCAAGTCGTCTTGGTCGAAGAAACCGAGGGATTCACCCCGCCATCCACCTTTGACGCGGGCCCATTCGGGACGCTGCAAGAAGCTAACGTCGAGGGCGGTCTCAAGGAAGGCTGAGTGTTCGGCGCTGGTAATCGGACGCAGGTGCAGGTCGTTGTGGCTCACGGGTGAAATCTTATCGCGTTTCAGGTACGTTAGCAGGAAGGCTGGATACCCCTAGGGGGTACTTGACTTAATACCCCATAGGGGTATTATCGAAGTATGGAAAGCACCCAGAACGTTGATGAGCATGCCCAGCACCATGGGTACCATGCCGACAAGTCAGCCTTGGAACGTCGCCTCAAGCGCATTGAAGGCCAAGTTCGTGGTGTGGCCAAGATGGTGGATGAAGATAAATACTGCATCGACATTTTGACCCAGATCTCGGCGATCAACGCGGCATTGCACAAGGTCAGCGTGCAACTCATCGATGACCACATCGGTCACTGCGTTGTGGATGCCGCCAAATCCTCGATAGAAACCGGGGACCCAAGCATCGTTCAAGAGAAAATCTCCGAAGCGACCGCTGCCATTTCCCGACTGGTTCGCTAACGGCCAATCCCTATAGATTTCCGATTCACACAAGATTCATCGAAAGAGAGCAAGATCATGAGCCACGAATGCAACTGCGGATGCTCCAACGAGAACAACGCAAACACCTCCCAGGGTCTACAGATCACCACGCGTGATCAAGCTACTCCCCTGAGCATTCAGACCGAACTGAAGATCTCCGGCATGACTTGTGGTCACTGCGTAGCCTCAGTCACCGAAGAACTCAAAGAACTGCCCGGCGTGCAAAACGTCGACGTTGTTCTCGATGCCCAAGGCATCTCCACCGCCACCGTCACGGCAACCGAAAACTTGAGCGAAGAGAGAATCCGCGAAGCCATCGACGAGGCCGGATACAAGCTCGAAGCCATCAACGCCTAGCCACCGAGCCAGGCACCTCCCGTCAGTCGCGGGAAAAGAAAGTGCAAGGTAGAAAAATGTCCTCCCACGCACCCGAACACTCCCCAACGCAACTGCGCACCGTTGACCTCGACATTCAGGGAATGACCTGCGCCTCCTGCGTAAACCGAGTTGAGCGTAAGCTAGGTAAACTCCCCGGGGTGACCGCCAGCGTGAACCTTCCCTTGGAAACAGCCAAGGTTCAGGTTCCGGCCGATGTCAGCGATGAAACGCTGATTAGCACCGTGGTTGCTGCCGGTTACTCGGCAACCGTCAAAAAGCCGGTTCAGCCCGAACACTCAGAGCACGATGAACATTCAGGCCATGAGCATTTGGTTCCCAACCACCTGCTGCGCCGACTGATCATCTCAGCGGTCTTCACCATTCCGCTCTTCGTGATTTCCATGGTTCCCGCCGCGCAGTTCCCCCACTGGGGTTGGGTCGCTTTTGCGCTGGCCACCCCGGTAGTTATGTACGGCGCTTGGCCGTTTCATAAGGCCGCGGCGATCAATGCACGGCATTTCTCCTCCACGATGGACACCTTGGTGTCCCTTGGCGTGCTGGCAGCCTATTTGTTCTCCGCCCTCCAGCTGATCGTCGATCCACAGATGACTGCACACACCGGCATGAAGATGAGTGAGCATGCGCTGTACTTCGAAACCGCCGGTGTGGTGTCCACCTTATTGCTACTTGGACGTTTCTTGGAGCATCGAGCCAAAACTTCAGCTAGCGATGCGTTAAAGTCCTTGCTGAACCTCGGCGCCAAGGATGCGGTGGTTTTGCGTGATGGACAAGAAGTTAAGGTCGCCGCGAGCCAGCTTCAGCCAGGCGATCACTTCATAGTGCGTCCAGGGGAAAAGATCGCTACCGACGGCCGAGTTATCGATGGCCTCAGCGCGGTGGACACCTCACTGATCACCGGCGAATCGGTCCCCCAGGAAGTACAGGTTGGTTCCGAGGTCACCGGGGCAACGTTGAACACTTCTGGCCGCCTCATCGTTGAGGCTACCCGGGTGGGCGAAGAAACCACTCTGGCCCAGATGGGCAAGCTGGTTTCAGAAGCACAATCAGGTAAGGCCCCCATCGCGCGTCTGGCTGACCGGATTTCAGCGGTCTTTGTCCCGATTGTTTTGGCCATCGCAGCGCTTACCTTCCTCATTTGGTGGCTCGTTTCGTCAGATCCTTATCAAGCATTTAGTGCCGCGATTGCGGTACTGGTCATTGCTTGCCCTTGCGCCTTGGGACTAGCTACTCCCATTGGTCTGCTGGTTGGTACCGGCCGGGGCGCTCAGCTGGGCGTTTTGATTCGTGGTCCGCAGGTTTTGGAAGACACTCGCAAGCTGGACACCGTAGTGGTGGATAAGACCGGCACTGTCACCACCGGGATCATGGCCCACACCGGCACCAGTACTGCGCACGGTGTTGATGCTGATGACATTCTCAAAATAGCCGCGGCTGTGGAACATCATTCCGAGCACCCGATTGCTCAGGCGATCGCCAGCGCTGGCGCGAAACTCGGCGCCTTACCAGAAGCCACCAACTTCATTTCCGAACCAGGTGGTGGTGTCATGGCTATGGTTGCCGGCGCGCGCGTGGTGGTCGGCCGCAAGAGCTGGCTTGAAGCCCAAGGTACAGCACTCGATTCTCACGCACTCGCTGCGCTCGACGAAGCTGAACAAGCCGGCGCTACCGCCATTTTGGTCGCGGTCAATGGCCAGTTCCGGGCGGTGATTTCGGTAGCCGACGAAGTGAAGAAAACTTCAGCCGCTGCCATTAAGGATCTGCAGCAGCGCGGTTTGCGCGTGGTTTTGCTGACCGGAGATAATCCGGCGGTGGCCAACAAAGTTGCGGCCCAAGTAGGGATCAACCCTGAAGATGTGTTTGCTGGAGCCTTCCCGGCAGACAAATCTAAGGCTATTTCTTCCCTGCAGGAACAGGGCAAGGTCGTCGCCATGGTGGGTGATGGTGTGAATGACGCACCGGCCTTGGCTCAGGCCGATCTTGGTATTGCCATGGGTTCGGGTACGGACGCGGCGATCGAGGCTGCCGACATCACCCTGATGGGCAATGACTCGCAGCAAGTAGTGACCGCCATCGATCTTTCGGCCAAGACCTTGGCCACGATCAAGTCCAACTTGTTCTGGGCTTTCGCCTACAACACAGCTGGTATCCCGATCGCGGCCTTGGGTTTGCTCAATCCGATGATCGCTGGCGCCGCCATGGCGGCCAGCTCCGTATTGGTGGTTGCCAACTCGCTGCGCCTTCGCAGTTTTGGCAAGTAACCGCGGGGCTACTGCGATTCCCTGACGCTGGTCATGACTTTCTTGAGAGTTGAGTACTGCTCGCTGGCAAGGAAGTCATTGGCCTCGTCGAGGGTGGTGTCCCCATCCTGGTCATATCCAAGGGCCTGCAGGTAGTCCGGATGCATCTGCATGGTCGGCCAGCGTTCTTCTTCTGTTTTGAAGTAGTCGAGAGCCGGCGTCTTCTACCAGTTCTTCCACTCATCATCAATGATGACCGCGACGGTCAAATCCTGTGCTCCACCGCTAGCCACCGAGTAGTGCGACACCATGCTGGTCGGAGCGAACTGCAGCTGAGTTAGTGCGGAGTTGTCGAGAACTTCTCGACGGTAAGTATTGGTGTCCCCGTCAGTGTCCCTGAAACTTGTGGTCTCAAAGTTCATTACCGGAACCCCTTCGGAATCCCAGACGTTGTAAGAGGTGTATTCCGCGGAGCATTCATACTCGCAGTTCGCGACGATCTCCCAATCACTAGGCACATCAAACGTGAGATTGTAAAAGGTCACGGTCTTCCATGACTGACCAGGATCTTCAGTCGGTTCCGTCGGCGTTGGTGTGGGCGTGGGCGTGGATGCCGGTGGACCAGCATGTTCGGGCGGACCGGCATGTGACGGAGCTAGAGCCGATGAAGGCGGGCCTGCATGATCGGGTGGTCCTGCGTTTTCTGGTGGTGCAGCTGTAATCCTATAGCTAGCAGTGCGCCGCTCTTTGGCAGCGCTGTGAGATGTGAATTCATGGTGGGGCTCCTCTCTCCCATCCACAAGAATGAGACTCCCCCCACTTTAATCAATACAGTGTACATAAAGACTTGGTCGCAAGTCGGCAAAAACCGAACGCCATTCACTGCCCCCTGGTGACCCAATTGTCATCATTCGTGAAATCTTCTGACATGCGACTTGCGTCACACTGATCGATCTGCGCATACTGTGATGGCAATCACCACAATGCCGTTGATGCGTGGCGGGAGAGTTCCGTCCTCACCAGGGGCGGGCGCCGTAGGAGCAATTTCCTCCCCGGGAAACTCTCAGGCACCCGTACCGCCACGAGAAGGCAATTCTGGAAAGCAGTGCGGGATGAACCGCATTCACCGAAGGAGCAAGCTTCGCCCAGTAATCGGGTCCAAGCGAAAACTCTCAGGTCGAAATACAGAACGGGGAGGGACCACGAACAGTGACGCCACACGCGTCCCAGAATCGTCGGCTCCCTCCAGCGGCATTCTCAACCGTTGCTCTTGGCGTAACGAGTTGACGGGGCCTTCCAAGGAGTCGGGTACTTCTGGGCGCTACGCACAGTGACGTGCGATGGCGCCGCATCCCACTCCTGGAAGGCAACCAGCATGAGTTCCACCAGTTCTAATCCCACACTCGAATGCGGCCTCTCAAACCGTCACATCCAACTCATCGCCATCGGCGGTGCCATTGGAACCGGCCTCTTTATGGGCTCGGGCAAAACCATCTCCGTCGCCGGACCCTCAGTCATCTTTGTGTACATGGTCATCGGCTTCATGCTCTTCTTCGTCATGCGCGCCATGGGTGAATTACTGCTGAGCAACCTGAACTACAAGACTTTTGCAGACTTCGCCGGTGACCTCTTGGGTCCATGGGCCGCGTTTTTCACCGGCTGGACCTACTGGTTCTGTTGGGTAGTGACCGGCATTGCCGATGTGGTGGCCATCGCCCACTACGTCGCTTTCTGGTGGGGCGATCTGCCCTTATGGATCCCTGCCCTGGCCTGCATCGCCCTGCTGTTGGTACTGAACTTAGCTACCGTCAAAGCTTTTGGTGAGACAGAATTCTGGTTCGCACTAATCAAGATCGTGGCCATCGGTGCGCTCATCGTGGTTGGTCTAGTCATGATCATTACCGGGTTCCAGCACAATGGAGCGACTGCCTCGGTGAGCAACCTATGGGCCAACGGCGGCATGTTCCCCACCGGCTTCATGGGCTTTGTGGCAGGATTCCAGATTGCTGTTTTCGCTTTTGTGGGTATCGAATTGGTAGGCACCACCGCAGCAGAAACCAAGAATCCCGAAAAGACCTTACCCAAGGCCATCAACTCAATCCCCATCCGCATCTTGTTCTTCTACGTGGGCGCGCTCATCATTTTGATGACCGTTCAACCGTGGAAATTGTTCTCTTCTGAAAACTCGCCATTTGTTGGCATGTTTACCTTGGCTGGTTTGGCCGGGGCCGCTGGAATCATCAATTTTGTGGTGCTTACTTCCGCCACCTCCAGCGCTAACTCGGGAATCTACTCCACCTCACGCATGCTGCGCGGACTGGCCCTAGAAGGCGACGCGCCCACCGGTTTTGCGAAGCTTTCAGAACGCAAAGTGCCCAAGAACGCGCTGATGTTCTCGTGCATGTTCCTGCTGGCCGGTGTTGTCCTGCTGTACAGCGGCGACTCGGTGATGGAGGCCTTCACCTTGGTAACCACCGTCTCAGCACTGTGTTTCATGTTTGTGTGGACCATCATCTTGCTCAGCTACCTAGTCTTCCGCGCACGTCGCCCACATCTGCATGATGCCTCGACTTTCAAGATGCCCGGTGGACGAGTAATGCCGTACGTGGTGTTGGGCTTCTTCGGGTTCATCGTCTGGGCGCTGACCACCCAGCCCGATACTCTCGTTGCACTGCTGGTGACACCGATATGGTTCCTCGTATTAGGCGTGGGTTACCTGGTGATTCGTCGCAATCCAAGGCACGAAGCCCTACGCCTTGCGCATGTGGGCAAGGTAGCCCACGAACGCTACGAGGCTGCCGCGTACCGTGACGCCTTGGCCTTTGGGCACGATGCCGCATCGGTGAACCAACAGCCACTGGAGCACGACTCCCGACAGTAGTGTCACCAAGCAGTTGCCTCGCATCAATATCGGTGCGGGGCAACTGCTTTTTTACGCGGCGAGGTTTCTCTCGCGGCCAGCAAATATCCCGAAAAGAGTGCTTTGGACGGCGCCGATTCCAGCACCCAAGGCAGTCATTGCCACGCGGTCCAGCAGAAGGCTGGAGGCTGGTTCAGGGCTGACCATATGCACCATCAATAGTGCTGTGACTGTCATGAACACCATGCCGATGGCGTAGTTACGTAGGATCACTAATTCGATACAGATCTGACCAACGATGGCCACGACGAGGATAGCCCAAACTGGCGGTTCAAAAATCAGGACTGTGGCAGTGAGCAGCACGCCGACGCACGTGCCGACACTTCGTTGCAGACCACGAGCCACTTTTGAATACGCATCTATTCCGCTGACCGCGGCGATTGCTCCAAGGCTGGCCCAATACCAGTGACCGCCGCCCAGTAGATGTGCGATTACGGCAGCTAAGAAGATCCCCAAACCCATTTGCGCTGAATCGCGCAGGGCTCGTGGACTAGGAGTCCATGTGTAGCCAGCTCCCAAGGTATGCCAAAGGTTAGCCCGACGTAGCGAGAGACCAAGCATGAAGAGCAAGCTGAAAATTATCGTGCCACCACCCACCAGCAACACCCCGACAAAGGAGCTGGCCGTGGCGGGAATACTTATGCACGCTCCGCCAGCAAAAACCGCAAAGATGGGGCCCGGTGGCAGCCATCGCGCGGCCTGCGAAACGTAGTTGGCTCCGAAGCCAATTACGGCCAGCACCACAGCGCAGACATAAAAAGGCGCATGAATCATCGAGAAGAATGTTCCCAGCACCATGGCTGAAAGCTGCACGACGCCTACCGAAAGTTGCTGCCAGAATCGCGGAGCATAGGAGTCGTAGCGACCAAAGACGGCACAGAACGCGCCGAAAGCGGCATACATGGACCATTGAGCATGCCCGGTAACCGTCACCAACACCAGTGGCACCGCCAGCGCAAATGCTGCTTTTGCTGCCGGGATCGCCGATGGTTTATGAGGCGCAACCACAATACTGCGGCTGAATACCTCTTTGACGTGACGTTTCACTAACGCGCCTCACCATCGGACTGAGCAACTATTTGCAACAGCGAACGCAGCATTTCCTGTTGTTGGGCGTCTAGGGCACCAAAAACTTCGGCTTCGCTACTGAGCGCTGCAGCGGTGGCGCGGGCGGTAAATTTTTTACCCATCGCGGTGAGTGTGATGATGTTTCGTCGGCGGTCCGCCAGGTCCACACTGCGCTCTAGGATTTTGCGTTCTGCAAGCTCATCCAGGTAGGCCACGAGGTGTCCACGGTTCAGATTCGAGTGGCTGGCCAGGTCGTTTTGCGACATGGGCCCGAACTCATCGAGTGCACACACGATCATGAAGTGATTGCGAGTCAGAGACTCAGACTCCATGAAGGCGTTAAGGTCAACGGTGCTTGTTCGACCAGCACGCGAGGTCAAGTAGCTCAGGGAGTTCCATTGGAACCGTGGAATCAAGTAGTCTGCCATCTAACCAAAATATCATTTCATACCGAAACTATTTCGCTACGAGACGTTAATTGATTGAATGTCACACCACGTACTCCTCCTGCCCGGGCGGACCCGTGCACTGCTAAATTCCTGTCTGATACATAGCCTCTGACTCGAACCACGGAAGTGCGTATCCCTGACATCTAGAAAATGAGGGCTCTGTGCTTTGGGCACTAGAGGAGTCTGCCTGAAGAATTTAGTGGCTCATGGCCTCCGACCAATCCTCAGGTCGGAGGCCAAGTAAGGCCTGTCATAGATCCTCGCGCCTTCTCTAGCCGTTCAGTTCCAGTTCCTCGAGCATGAACTTGGCACCGAGTTCGCCGATCAGAATCGATGGCGCGTTGGTATTGCCTGTAGTAATCTTTGGCATGATCGACGCGTCAATCACGCGCAATCCTTGCAGGCCCTGCACCCGCAACTGCGGATCCACCACGGAGTCCTCACCCGTGCCCATGGCACAGGTTCCGACTTGGTGGTGGTAGGTGACCACGTTATTACGGATGTAGTCTTCGAGTTGTTCATCGCTTTGGACATCGGTCCCTGGATAGATTTCTTTCGCACCCCATTCTTCTTGCAGGGCATCTTGCTGCAACATGTCGCGGCATTGCTTGATGGAGAATAAGAACGCATCCATATCTCGTTGGTCATCTAGCGCGTTCAGATCGATTTGGATTGGATCATCAAGTCCCGGGCCACTCAGTGTCAATTCACCGCGGCTGTAGGGGGTGACGATTCCAGAATGCAAGGTCAGTGCGGTGCCTTCAGTAGGTTCCATCCCCGGTGAGTACATGGGCACGGCAAAGAAGATCGGTTGGGTATCGGGAACTTCAAGACCTTCACGGGATCGTGCAAACATGTGCGACTGCGACACAGATACTCCCGGACGCGGGGCTGGAATGTCTTGTTTTGTCGTTTCAGCGATAACTGGTGCCAGCAGGTGATCGTGTAGATTCTTTCCAACGCCAGACAAATCATGGACCGGGTTCACCCCAACCTTCTCCAGTTCATTAGCTGGGCCAATGCCAGAGCGCAGCAGGATCTGGGGAGAACCCAAAGCCCCAGCGCTCAACACCACCTGGTCCGCCAGTAGCTGATGCATTTGTTCGTCTTGACGGTAGTTAACGCCAACAACTTTGCCCTTGTCCAGGATGAGGGAATGGACCTCAGCACCGGTAATAATGGTGGCTTTTCCTCGCACAGGCTTCAGATAGGCCTTATAGGAATTAACTCTCTGACCGTCAACGATATTCACTTGCTCTTTGGAGACGCCCTCTAGAACCCCCGAGTTGTAGTCTGGGTTGAATTCGACGCCCGACTGCTGCGCGGCCTTAACAATAGAGGCATGAATGTCATCTAACTGATAGTCGTTATCGACAGGAATCAAACCGTCAGTACCGTGAACTTCGCTGCTGCCACCAGAGAAGTTTTCAATTTCTCGATACACCGGGAGAACATTTTCCCAAGCCCAGGATGACCCACACTCCTTGGCCCACCCATCAAAGTCTTGCGGCGCACAGCGAACCCAAATGGTCGCGTTAAGTGCATGGGATCCACCCAGAACTTTGCCGCGGGGCAAGTGGACTTGCTTGCCAGCAGTACCGGCCATGGCCGTGGTGTAGTAATCCCAGTCATCTGGGCTATGCCAGAGTTCGCCCATGCGCGAGAGATCGTGAATGGCCGGATTAGAATCTTCTCCGCCAGCTTCAAATACCGTGACATCGGCTCCTGCATCGATCAAACGCCGAGCTACCACCGACCCTGCTGAACCTGCACCGACCACAATGACTGATACATCGCCCACGACAAACCCACTTTCTCTCCCGTCAGCCCACCTCGATGTGTGCTGCGAAGTCATAGATTCAGTGTGTCTGTGCTCTTGATTCGATGATTGTCATCTGGCGCAGGGCCCTTGTCTCTGAGCGCAAAAGGCAACTCACGCCTACTGCCCCTTACGTACCGCCCGCAATTCATCAACACGAACCAGCACTACGCCAGCCACAATTAATAGGCCCCCGAAAAGCTGGACAAGCCCCGGCAGTTCGGCCAGCAGTAGCCATGCCCACAGCACCGCGAAGAGGACCTCAGTCAATGAAATGAAACTAGCAACTTTGGAGCCCAGCTCCCTAGCTGCCATCACCCCGGTAGTGTACGAAAAGACGGTGGCAATCAGAATCAGACCAATCAACGCAACCCACCACGGGGTTGGGTAACCGGCGAAGGACCCGGTTCCGGCAGCGAACGTTATCGGCAAAATACCCAGCCCACCTACGACCAGTACGGACAGTGCACCAACTGCCATTCCGCCGGCGGAGAGCATGATGGGAGGCAGTCCCCCATCGGCTTTGGCACTAATGAAAAAGAAGAAGGTGAGCCCTACCGCTGCGCCCAATCCCCACAGCACACCGATAGGGTCAATCTTCGTGGCGCCGGTCAGATCCAGCACTGCAACCAACCCAAGCAACGCCATCACGGCACCTGCGATGGTGACTATCGAAGGTCGCTTTTGATGCCTGACCCACAGCACAAGAACGATCAGCACCGGAGCCAGATACTCCAGCAATAATGCAACTCCAACGTCTAGGCGTTGAACAGCCAAAAAATAGCACAGCTGACACGCGCCAACGCCGAAGAGACCAAAGAGCAGAATGGACAGCCAGTTGGTGCGCATCAGAGTCCATCGTCCACGCATGGCAATGACTGCAGGGATCGCTAGGATGATCGCCGCGCCAGCCATTCTGGCGGCGACGGCCGCGGTGGGGCTCCAACCCGCTTCAAACAGTCCTTTGGCGAAAGAACCTGAGATTCCAAAAGCCGCCGACGATGCCAGAGCAATCCAAATCCCCTTTGATTGGTTGCTTGTTTGCAGCGCGGAGCTCTCAGTTCTCGCAGGTACGACTGGGCCGGTGGCCTCGCTCATGGGTGGTGACGTCTTTCTCGAAGAATTTCTGCCCAGCACAGGGGCAACAAAGCATATGGGCATGACGTTACGGTTAGGCTTGTAGGGCAGTCAATCCACCGCACGTTCAGGATCGAATTATGACTTTCGCACCAGATATTGAAGCTTCTTTGAAGACCATCGTGAATCTTTTGAATACCGAGGTTCAAATTATCGATATGCTCTCCACCGTCGCTGATCTGGACGAATTCCTTGACTCCGAGAACTTTGAAGGAAGCCGCGCACACAATCAATCCGAGCTGCGTTCTATCCGCCAGCTACGTGCCCAGCTCAAGAGCATCTGGACCGGGGATGAAGAAGACGCGGTATCCCGGGTGAATCATTTGCTACGCAATGCCAACGCGCAACCGCAGCTGATCAAAAGCGAAAACCTCGGGTATCACCTGCACGCCACCACGACCAGCACCCCGCTTTACGACCGGCTCGCGGTGGACGCTGCAATGGCCCTGGCGGAAGTCATTCGCGCGGATGGTCTTCCGCGCCTTCGAATCTGTGCATCCTCGGACTGCGAGAAAGCACTCCTGGACCTCTCCCGAAACCGTTCAAAGCTGTACTGCGATACCGGCAACTGTGCCAACCGTGAACATGTTCGCGCCTATCGCGCGCGTAAATCTACTAAGGCCCAGGAGAACATGTAAGTCGCTGTTCTAGGCTCTGGAAGCTTCAAGGACGATCGCACGTACTGCCTGAATGAATGTGGCTTTGCGCAACTCCTTTTGCTCGGCCCCCAGAATCACTTCAGCGATATTCTCGGTCACGAGCAGTGAATTACTCAGCGTGACAATCGTGAGCAGTAGGTTCTGCGCCACCGCTACATCGTTTAGGCCCAATGCATATCGAATTTCTTCGACTTTGGCCTGCGCTCGTAGGGATCGTTCCGTGGGACCTACAGCTACGCCACGTTCCAACCCTTCCCAGAAGGTCAACCGGGCCAGGTTCGGGTGAGCTTGGGAAAAGTCGAAATAGGTAACAGCAAAATCGATGACGCTCTGCACTCCAGACCCAATCACCGATGTTGAGTCGAGAGTCGTGGACAGCGCCTGAATCAATGCTGCTTCAAATAAACCTTCTTTGTTGCCAAAGTAGAAGTAGATCCGTTCCCGGTTGCAGCCGGACTTTTTCGAAATATCCTGGATCCTGGCTCCGGCAAAGCCTCGCTGCGCAAATTCGTCAATGGCAGCGGCCAGTAGTTTCTGACGCGTCGCTTCAGTGTCCCAACCCATAAGGCGATTCTATCTCCAACTAAACGTTTGGAGGCGGTTAGTTCTGTCAGTAAGCTGTAACCAAACAACCAGTTGGAGATTGATGAAACCCGCGCGCCAAAAACCGGTACCCACCGGGCCTTCGGTCCACACCAGAGCCGTACTAACCTGGATTGCCATTTTCCCGATGGTTGCTTTGGGCATGTCGATTTTGGCGTGGCTCGCTCCACCATGGCACCCAATTCTTCGTTCGCTCGTACTCACGCTGGTGGTTGTTCCGTTGACCGTGTACTTCACTGTGCCGGGTCTGCTCAAGTTACATGCAAAGCTCCCTACCCGTGCAGCACGACGCGAGAGCTCCAATGCTGAAGTAGAAGAAGAGCTAGAGACTCAAGGCATCGGCTAACTCGCGCTCGCGCAATTCTCGCGTTTAACCCGCTACGACCCCTATGATGAACACACCACCGGTAATCCGGAGTTGAAGTCGCTGAAAGGACAGGTCATGTCAGAGGAATTGCACGCATCAGATGACTACGAGGCACGTCTGGAAGCTGGGCACAACAATCCCCTCGTGGCCGCAGGTCGCTGGGTTGTCGCCTTAGCTTCAGCGTCATTCGGAGACGGTGAATTCGAGGCGAACGAGCCACAGGTAGTTGTCCATTCCCGTGTTGATGACTCAGTCCTCTTGCGCATGACCACTTCTAGCCTTGAAGAGGCCGAACGGTTGATCGTGCAAATCCGCGAAGATCTAGAAAACCTCAGCCCGGAAGAATTCCGGACCGAGTGGGAGTCGGCGGGCGACCAAGAGCGGTAACCAAGTGCTACTCGCCTAGCGCTCTACCAGAATCCCATCGATATCCGCGTACACCATCGCCCCGGGACGTACCTGCACGTCCCCGATGGTGATCACTTCATCTACGGTGCCGTGCGAACGCTTGACGGTCTTGCGCGGATTGCTTCCTAGCGCTTTGATACCTAGGTCTAGCTCTGCCAATGCTGCGCGGTCTCGTACCACGCCGTGGATGATGACGCCGGCCCAGCCATTGGTTTCAGCACTGGCCGCGATCATGTCTCCCATCAATGCAAAACGCAGGGAACCGCCACCGTCTACCACGAGCACTGCCCCGTCGCCGGGGAAACTCAAGATTTCCTTGATCAGTCCATTGTCTTCATAACACTTCACTGTGCGCGCTGGACCATGGAAGGCAAGGCGTCCACCAAAGTCCTGAAATTGTACCGAGATCGATGCCAGAGCATCACCCTGCTGATCGTAGAGGTCGGCGGTGCCAATTGATTCCTGCTGCATGAGAGCTCCTCAAAATAGTGAAGGTGTTCCACAACACAGCATAGTCGCGGAGCCTGAGCTCTAGGTACCGTACAGAAATCTGAACTATGGCAACGAACGACAGCTACCGGAGCAGGGAGATCATCAGCCGAAAAACGTATAAGGCTACATGTGCGCACAGCCATGCATGTAGGTCAACCGCGCACAGAATCCAGCCACGCTATACAAAGTCCCCGAGGCACTCGGGAACCCGTAGTTTAGAGGTCTAGCTCGGCCTGGTAGGCTTTCGCATCGAGCGCACCCAAACGCGAATGACGTCGACCATAGCCTAGGTAAATCGCGATACCCACAACCATCCAGATGCCAAAGACTACCCAGGTAATTCCGGCCAGGTTCAGCATCAAGAACAGGCAGGCCGCGATGCCAAGGATCGGAGTGACCGGGTACAGGGGCACACGGAAGGTACGCGGGGTATCAGGCTGGGTTTTGCGCAGATACATCACCGAGACACCGACCAAGGCGAAAGCAAAGAGCGTACCAATACTCGTGGCTTCGGCTAGCTGGCCCAAGGGAATCAGGGCCGCGGCCACAGCAACCACCAGTCCGGTCACCCAGGTGCCCTTCACCGGGGTGTGCGTCTTGGGCGAGACTTTGGCGAAGAGGCGAGGCACCAGACCATCGCGGCCCATGGAGAGCAGGATGCGCGTCTGACCGTACAAGGTCGTGAGCACCACCGAGACAATCGCAATCACCGAAGCGAGAGCAAAGACCAGCACTAGCCATTTCTGTCCGGTGATTTCGGAAACTATCTGCACCAAGGCAGCTTCGGAGCTAGCGAACCAGTTCCATTCACGGGCGCCAATAGCGGCCACCGCCACCAGCACATAGATCGCGGTCACCAAAAGCATGGCGATCATGATGGCCCGTGGCAGATCCTTCTGCGGGTTTTTGGCTTCCTCACCGGCGGTGGAAGCGGCATCAAAACCAATGTAGGAGAAGAAGACCATGGAGGCTGCACCGGTCACGCCGGCCGCCCCCATAGGCAGCAGTGGGGCGAAGTTTCCGGCGTTGAACGCGGTGAAAGCGACGATGACAAAGAACAGCAAAATAGCGATCTTCACGAGCACCATCACGGTGTTAGCTAGCGCTGATTCCCGGGCACCACGCACCAGCAACAGCGTCGCCAAAACCACAACAATCAAAGCCGATAGGTTGATGACCCCGCCCTCACCTGGACCGCCGGCCAAGGAATCAGGAAGTGAGAGTCCAAAGATTTGCAGGGTCTGATTCACGTACGCACCGGCACCCACAGCAACGGCAGCCGCTGAGACCGCGTATTCCAGGACCAAACACCAACCGCAGATCCAAGCCACGCCTTCGCCTAGGGTGGCGTAAGAATAGGAGTAGCTGGAGCCGGAGACCGGAACCATGCCTGCCATCTCGGCGTAGGAGACGGCCGAAAGTAACGCGGTGATACCCGCGAGCACAAAAGCAATCCAGATCGCCGGGCCGGCGACCGGCACCGCGGACCCAAGGATGACTAAGATGCCGGTACCAAGGGTGGCGCCAACCGAGATCATCACCAGTTGCATCACGCCTAGGGAGCGCTTCAACTGCCCGAGGCCAGAGTTATTAGCGGCGTCGTTGCCCATTGCTTTGATGGACTTGCGGCGGCGTAGTTGCTTGCCCAGTGGGGTGCGGCCTGCTGCAGGGGTGGTGCTGGTGCTACTCACGGTCAATCCTTGATCCGGGTTACGACAAACGAGAACGCGCTGGGACTATCGATAGTGGACAGTCCCAGCGCGTGCTGCGTGGTCAAGCTCTATTATCAGTCTTCAAACTTCTTGTCAGGGTTCAAGGAGGATCGGTTCACGCCGGTTCCCTTGCCCAATTCAGGATCATTCTCCTTGCCAGCCATGGTCATCACCGAGATGACCAGCAGGCAGGCGATAAAGGCGATGCCGAAGCATGCAAGCCCAATATCGAAGCGCAGCGGATGAGATGATCCGCCGGTGGAGCTGACCAAGCCGACGATTCCAGCGATGAGCGCCATCACCAGCGAGAAGCTCAGCGGGCCCTTGATCGATTGGCTCCACGGCTGCTTCTTCTTGTTGTTTCCCACCAAGAACTCCGTTTCTACTTTTCCTGCTGACCTTAAGCCTAGTTGCTTTCCGGTTCTGGTGTATCGCTGTTCTTTGTTACTGCAGCCTTGATTTCGTGACGATGGCCAAAGCCAGCAATCAGCTCAAAGACCGCAAAGATAATGGTGCCGCCGCCAATCAGACCGAATAGGCCGTGGGCATCCATGCCGCCGGACAGGCTCAGTGCAATGGCCAAGATCACGCCTACCGCACCGGTAACCAGCTGGTTTCTAAACGGTGGGAAGTCGGCGCGCAACTTCGCAAAGACATATAGTTCGGCGATACCGGTAACCAAAAATGCGAAGGCAGCGATGTAGCAAATCCACGCCACCGAGCCCACAAAGATCAGTGCGATACCTGCCAGCAGCATCAACCCAGCACCAAAGACATAGGGACTGCGAGACTTCGCTGGAGCACTGTCGACAGCTACGTACTGCCACATTAATGCGCCGGTGACCACAAAGAATGCGGCCGTTGTGTAAGCCAGAGCGTTCTGGTCAGCACCGATCCAGAAGATCGAGAGCAGTGCATAAACGAGCGCAGCTACGCCGCGGAACATTACTGGGCGGAATACTTCTTCGGCTTGAACTGGGGTGGTTGTTGGTGCAGGCACAATTTCTATTCTACCGCGCATAGAACTAACCGCCAGTTCAGTGAGGCTGGTGCTGGCCGCCTGTGGATGTGAGAACTACGTTTGCTTCTCGAGCTCTACGCTGTAGGTGTCAGCGTTCGGGGGCAAAGCGCCTGAACTGTTGGCCCTTTTGCCGTGAAGATCGAAAGGCGGGCGCACGATCCGTGAGTCTCTTCGAAGCTCAACTCATGGCTGGTGCGCTCGTCGCCCGGGCAGATCGGCTTGTGGGTGCAAGCCAAAGGCCACGAAAGCCGAACTCATTCTCAAGGTTTCTCGACTTATCGTGGCCTTGCTGAGGCTCATTATTGAAGCCCTCTAATTGGTTGGTCATTCGACCGCGGAGTTCAGTGGTACCAACACTGAGCTCCGCACCTATAAAGGTGCCTACAAGGATACGGAAAACCACATCCCCGACGTTCCATTGCTGGAACACACTTTGTTTCTCCCACTTACCCAAGGGGCGTGCAACGGTCACGTGGTTAAGAAAATCGCTGCTGCGCCCGAGTTGAACGTGCATTTTCAAGCGTTGTCATGCGCTTCATCACGATGTCGGGGTTCGCCAGTCCCGTTTCGATTTCCAGTTATTCTCGACGCATACTTGGCAGCTTTCTTGATTGCTAAAAGTCGCTCACCATCGCTAAGGACTCCCGAGAATGGAGACATCTGACGCAAATCTTCTGCATCTGTACTAATTTCAAGCATGGACTCCTTCAGCCGTTCCAGGTCTCCCTGAAGAAGTTGTTCCCACAATGAAACCCATCCCAACGAAAATGGGTCACGTTTCTTGGAACGCATGTTCGCAACGTTTTCCATCGTCTTGGAAATGACCTCGTTGGGCCGTTCATCTAGGTGCGTAGCGACCGCTCGGTGCAATTCGTAGGCCACTCGATTTTCCCGACGAGCAATTTGGGGTCTAGACGATCGCGCCTGCGCTATCGCGCTCTGAACTACAGCAGGGCTGCACCCGAGTTTGCTTGCAATGGCACGAACACTCATTCCGCTTGCATGAAGCCCAAAAATGCCCTCCGGCCGGCGGGCGGCGGAAGACAACATGGCATTGCGCGCAGCCTCTGTAAGACGGGTCTGTCGGTTGACTTCATTGATGAGGTACTGTTCCATCGCGCTGCCCATAGTTTGTATGGCACCCCCGTACAGTTGGCCCTTCAAACGATTTGCTCATAAAAAATGATGTGGCGGCAATTCTCAGCCTAAGGCGGTGCCCTCCAGTTACCAGTGCCGGCGAATCAAATGCTCGTCAAGGTCCTTGATGGAGGCAGCACCCATCAGTTGCATGGCCACTTCCACTTCCTTGGCTAGTAGCTCGATGGCCCGAGTGACTCCCTGTTCCCCACCGGCCATCAGACCGTAAAGATAAGCCCGGCCGATCAGCACAAAGTCTGCGCCAGCACAGAGTGAAGCGACAATATCTACACCGGACATGATGCCCGAATCCAGAATGATCTCCATATCCTGGCCCACCTCGGCACGGACATCGCTCAGCGCTTCGAAGGCGATCGGCGCACGGTCGAGTTGGCGTCCGCCATGGTTGGAGACCACCAGCCCGTCGGCCCCGGCGGCTTGCGCTTTGGCAGCGTCCTCGGCGGTGAGCACACCTTTGACGAAGAGCTTGCCTTTCCACAATTCCCGAATCCACTTCAAGTCATCAAAGTCCAAGGAAGGATCAAACATGGAATTGATGATGGAAGGAAGATCGGCCGAAGATTCAGAGAGCGAAGCGAACTTCAGCGAATCGGTGGTCAGGAAGTTGAACCACCATTCTGGACGATACGACGCATCAACAATAGTTTTCAGCGTCAGTTCCGGCGGGATTTTCATCCCGTTACGCGTATCGCGGTGACGCTGGCCAGCCACCGGGGTATCCACGGTGACCAGTAACGTATCAAAGCCAGCTCTGGCTGCCCTTTCTACCAACGCGCGCGACTTCTCACGATCTTTCCAAAGGTACAGCTGAAACCAGTTCACGCCTCCGGGCGCCGCCTGCGCGACTTCTTCAATGGATCGGGTACCCATGGTGGAGAGGGTAAAGGGGATCCCCGCCTTATGGGCAGCTTTCGACCCACCGATCTCACCTTCAGAATGCATGAACCGGGTGAAGCCCGTGGGTGCAATCCCAAAGGGCAACGCACTGTGTGCCCCGGCGATCGTCGTGGATAGATCCGAGTGTGCGGTGCCGTGCAGAATCCTGGGCAGTAGTTCCACCGAGTCAAAGACCTGGCGGGCCCGTTGCGCGGTGATCTCTCGTCCGGCAGCCCCGTCCACATAATCAAAGGCGGCCTTCGGGGTCCGACGTTTGGCGATGGCTCTCAGATCCCAAATGTCAGCTGCACCTGCAAGTCGTGTGGCTCGGCGATCAAGGGATGGCACCTTGAATTTCATGAGGCTAGTCAGTGCTGCCACATCTGGCATCTGCCGTTTCAGATTTCCCATGGTTCTCTCCCTCGCTTCGAAAGCTACAGTGATTGCAAGTTAGTATTACTGCCCCAAGCGCATCCATGCGGTGCCGCGAGCACGCACCGACAAGGTGATACCGCGCGAAGCCATAAACCCGAGCGCGAAGGCCACCCAGATCCACCAGATCGATGCTTGTGGATCTTTCGCCAGCGCGTAGACCGCCCACAGCATCGGAAGGTACACCACCAAGTTCAGCACGCTGACCAAACCCAAGTAGCGGGCATCGCCGGCACCAATCAATACCCCGTCAAGCACAAACACCAGTCCACACAAAGGTTGGGACAATGCCAGCGCCCACAGTCCTACCGTGGTCAAGTGCCTGATCTGCTCATCGGGGGTGAACATCATCGGGAAGACCCACGCGGTGGCCAAGAGCAGGGCGCCGGTGACCACGCCAAAGTAGATGCCCCACCGACTCATAATGCCGGTCAACTTGCGTACCCGTTGCGCGTCCCCGCGCCCCAGCTCTTGGCCAATCATTGCTTGGGCAGCAATGGCCAAAGCGTCAAGGGCAAAGGCAAGGAAACTAAAGATGGTAAACACCAGTTGGTGGGCCGCCAGCGTTTGAGTTCCAGCGCTGGTGGCCACAAAGACGGTCAGTAGCAGGGCTGCGCGCATGGTCAGGTTGCGCACCATGAGCCAGGAGCCGACCTGACCGGTGGAGATGAATCCGGCCCAGCTCGGCGCCAGCGAAACCTGCTCTTCACGAATGCGCGGTAACAGCATCCACAGGTACACCGCGGCCATCAGCCACTGGGCAATGGAGGTGCCAAGGGCCGCACCGGCGACCGACATATGCGCGCCGTACACCAGCACAAAATTCAGCACCACGTTCAATCCAAAGCCCACGGTGGCCACCACCAGCGGGGTTTTAGTGTCTTGCATTCCGCGCAGTACGCCGGTGGCAGCCAGCACCAGCAGCATTGCGGTCAGTCCGGGTAGTGAGTAATGAATGTAGTCCACCGCGAAGTCGGCGGTTACACCTTCGGCTCCCATGGCGTGGACCAGCGGTCGTGCGGTGAAGAAACCTAGCACCGAAAGCAGCACACCTAAGGCTACGGCGAACCACATGCCATCGCGTCCGGCGGCCATGGCTTGCTGCCGATTGCCCGCACCGATGGCTCGGGCCACCGCGGGGGTGGTCGCATAGGCCAAGAAGATCATCAGCCCCACCGCGGTTTGCAAGACCGTGGTGCCCAGTGCGGCACCTGCGAGTTCGTTAACCCCGAGGTGACCGACAATGGCCGAATCCGCCAGCAGGAAAAGCGGCTCGGCAATCAGCGCGCCCAGGGCGGGTAGGGCTAGGGCAAGGATCTGTCGAGAGATACTTTTCGGGGAATCGGCGGATGTTGAGGAGCTCACAGTTTCCACTCTACGAAGCGGGCAGGACATTGACCATTTAGTGACTCAGTTGGCGGACGAGCGCAACCTATTTTCCGTTGTATTCAAAGTGCCAAGCTTCGGCGTACGGGTTACGGGTTCCATTGGCACGGAACTCTTCAAGGTTGCTGCGGTGAATCCAGTTGTACTTCTTGGAATTGGCCTTCAGCCACTTGTAGTACTTGCCCCTAAAGGAATAGTCGTAGGACTCTGGAACATCGATGGCCAGTCCCCACCCGTGGTTGGACGTGCCTGGCTTGGCCGCAATGTAGGGGCCTAGTTCCTTGTAGTAGTACTGTTGCGTTTCTAGCGTGCGGTAGGCCAGATCAATGTCCAGGTTCTTACCGAATTTCTTCTTAAAAGCGGTATTCAGTCGGGATAGGTCCTTGGCCGCGGGAGCAGCAATCAAGGTCTTTTCCTTATCCCGTGAGATGGCGACGAGCATCGATGCGGGGATCTTGCCGTTTTTCTGCTTCATGACGCTGGCACGGGTGTAGCCGCGAGAATTCGAGGTGGTCGCGGTGCTCTTTCGGCCCAACTGGGAGGCTTTCATCCAGCCATCCATGCCCTGGGTGCGCACGAAGTACCAGCCAGCGACTTGCCCGCCAGCCTTCTCCCATTTCAGGTCGCGGTACACCACCGAGTTTTTGGGGATGTCACCAATGCGCAGTCGCTTCCCAGCAGCCGAATAGAGGTCGGCGCCGGCGACCTTGGTGTAGTACCTGTCGGTCAGCCCGGCACGGTTGGTGGAGTAAGCTCCGGTATCCACCTGGCAGCCCTTGGTGCAGGTGAGCACGTATTGATTCGAGACCCATCCGGTGGTCTTCTTGTAGGTGATTTTGTACCACCCATTGGCTGCGCGCGAGGTAGCCTTCACGGCCGCATGCTTCGGCAAGCTGCCAGCCACCGCTGAGGAAGTGTTCGGGCTCTTGCGGATATTGACCTTGCTCGTGGCTGCCAGCCACAGGTTCACTGACTTCACTGATGAAGCATCAGTATTCTTTGAGGTTGATTCCGATGTCTTGGCGGTCACCGTGACGTACTTGTTCGAGATCCAGCCATTCATGCCCTTGTAGGTGACTTTGTACCAGCCATTGGATGCAACGTCAGATACCGGAACGCTACTGCCCGTGGGAATGGTCTTCAGAATTCGGCCACTGGTACCGGCAGAGGAACGCAGATTGAGATTGGCCGTCGTCCTAACCTCGGTGATGTTCGTTGAAGCAGCAGGTAGTGCAACTTCCACAGCAGCCGCAGCATTGGTCGCGGTGCTTGGTGTGGCAGTAATAATGGACAGTGCGCCGATAGCCACGGCGCTAATCAAGGTGGCGACAACGCGCCGTGGTTTAATCAACTTGGTTCCCCGCTACCGTTAGGTCAGTTCCTGGATCACCGAACGATGCCCGGCGAATGAGAGTCAGATTTCCTCTGTGACCAGTCTATATTTCTCGCAGGCAATGCATGACGTTCTTGACACATTGCGTCTGTGAGTAGCGATTATTTGATGATCATCAGCTATCACTGCGTGGGCCCAAGGACGGATCCCGTTTGGAAAGGAAGGACGCCAGAATCATGGCAACCCCCTGCAAGAGGATCACGCTGAGCACCACGCTGGCCCAGCCATAGTGCAAGAACGGGATGCCGATCAGCCACCCGAGGACCGAGGACCCCACGTAGTACAACAAGTTGTAGAGGCTGGAGGCTTGGGCGCGCGCTTGCGGCGCCAGCACCGGAACCCAGCCGCTGGCCACCGCGTGCGCGGCGAAGAATCCGGCGGTAAAGATCAGAAGACCAATCACAATCACGATGAGGTTTCCAGCCAAAGTCAAGGCCAGACCGATCGCGCTGATCAGAATGCTCAGGCGCAGGGTGTTTCGCCGTCCGATTCTTGCCACCACTTTGCTACTGGCCACCGAGGTGTAAGTTCCCGATAGGTACGCCAGGAAAACTAGCGCGGCCAGGGAGGAGGGGATCAAATATGGCGGGGCTTCCAGACGGAACGCCAGGTAGTTGTACACGGCGACAAAGCCACCCATCAATAAGAAGCCTTGGGCATAGACCAACGCCATTTTCCCGTGCAATGCGAGAGCAAATTTGGAAGCAATGTCTTTGAGCTTCTGGCCCCTAATAGGTGCAAACCCTTGAGCGGTGGGGGCTTTGAGCAAGAAGAATAGCGTGGCCAGCCCGGCCATAATGCTCACCGCTGCAATCCCCCAGCGCCAGCCTGCTGGTTCTCCCACGAAGCTGGCTACCAGTCGTCCGGCCAGCCCACCTAGGGTGGTTCCGGATATGTAGGTTCCGCTGGCCACGGCAACCGCCTTCGGGTTGACCTCATCGACCAAGAACGCCAAGGCAGAACCTGGCACCCCAGCCAGTGCAACACCTTCAAAGAATCGGATGGTCACCAAGGTTTCAAAGTTCGGTGACTGCGTGCTGAGCAACCCCAACAATACCGAGGCAATCAACGCCGCGCAGATGACTTTGCGCCGACCGATGCGATCCGAAATGATGGCCCACGGTGTCACCGCAAGGGCCAAACCCAGGGTGGCCGAGGAGACAGCCAAAGCAACTTGGGACGAGGTGACGTTGAAATATCCGGAGATGACCGGGAGTAATCCCTGCACTGCATAAAGCTGCGAGAAGGTGGCAACACCGCTGGCGAACAGTGCCAGCAACATACCTCGGTAGGCAGGTGTTCGTGGTTCGTGACCGGTGAAGGACACTGACTAAACTCCTTGAGGAAGTAGCGGGTACAGCAAGTACACCACCAGCAAGGCGATGGTGTTGTTCAGGACGTGGAACATGTAGGAGTACGCCATGGACTTGCCGCTGAGAATGTAAGCCAGTCCCATCATGATGCCCAGCATGAGGTAAGGAATAACTTCCAGCCACGATCCCACACCACCGCCGATGAAGTGAATCCCGGCGAACAGAACAGTGGAGATCACCAGGGTGATCCAGACGTTGACCTTGCGCGAGAGTTTGCCAATGAGCAGATGACGGAAGAAATACTCTTCAACAAAAGGGCCAAAGAATGCGGTCACTACCAACATGATGGGAAGCGGGACTGAGGTGGCCATGCCCTCCAGAGCCGCTTGATTTTCACTGGTGACAGTTTGGCCGGTCAGCCCTGCGATTAGAGCATTGATCATGATGGTCAGCAACCAGCCACCGGGCAACATCAGCCATTTGGCCCACGGGTTGTATCTCATGGTTTTGAAGGACTCGAAGAACTGCGGACCACATTGGATCATCGCGAGGATAAAGAAGGTGACATACAGAATGAGGTTGATACCAAACAGCGCCTGCTCTTGTGTATCAAACGCGGACATGTAGCCGGGGATCAAGGTGATGAGGCTTGCGCCGCCACCAATAAAGAGGACCACGTAGGCAATAACCGTAAACAAGTCACCCTTGGTGAACTTACCAGCGTTGAAGACGCGTTGCTTAGGCCGTACAGCCATATATTGAACTGGGTGCTCTGGCCATTGTTGCATGGTACAAGCCTAAACGTGTTGTCTGTGGATTGCTGAAAACTGTTAGGCACCAGACTTCTGAATCACTTCACATGACACCGCGTACACGGCGAGACCCCGGGGCGGACGCTGTCTGCACAACACCAACCACGGGGTCTCGTATAGCAATGGCTGCATCCACTGCTCAGTTCAAACTAGTTGCGATCGAAGCCCTCGCGGCCCTTGTCCACAAATGCTGGGAACAGGACCTTGTAGCTAACACCGGCAATGGCAGCACCAATGATCGGTGCGACGATGAACAGCCAGACCTGGCCCAGAGCTTCTGGACCGGCGAACCATGCAACGCCAAGGGAGCGAGCTGGGTTGACCGAAGTATTGGTGATCGGGATCGAGACCAAGTGGATCAACGTCAGCGACAGACCAATGGCGATGGGTGCGAATCCCTTAGGCGCACGCTCGTCGGTGGAGCCAAGAATGACGTAAAGGAAGATCGCGGTCAGTACGATTTCCGCAACCAAGGCGGCAACCAACGAATACCCATCTGGCGAGCGGTCCCCATAGCCGTTCGAAGCGAAGCCCGACTCAACTGCGTCGAACCCGTCCTTGCCCGAAGCAATCCAGAACAGCACTGCGCCAGCTACTGAAGCTGCAACGATCTGGGTCACGATGTAAGGTCCAACGTCTTTCCATGGTGTACGCCCCGCGAAAGCCGTACCTAGGGTGACCGCTGGGTTGAAGTGTCCGCCGGAAATATGTCCCACGGCGTAAGCCATGATCAGCACGGTCAGACCGAAGGCCAGTGAAACGCCGACAAATCCGATTCCCATGTTCACTGAATTATCGGCCAAGACCTTAGCCGCGAAGATGGCCGAACCACAGCCACCGAAGACCAGCACAAATGTGCCCAAGAATTCTGCCGAAAGTTTTGCGCCCACGGTGGGCACGGCGATATCTGACATGCTTTCTTCCCTTTCCTCGATGAATATTGCGAGTTCAAGGCCAGCTTAGGTACATGACTGAGACCAAAGATAGGGATTGTGCCAAATATTTCCGTATATCTCGTGAACTACTCTCTACTCAGATAGTTAACACTCAATCTCAGCGCTGATCTTTCGAAGTTGTTGCTCGATTCATCATCCGATGGCGCCACTGGAGTATTGCTGCCTTGGCCTACGCTCAATAACTGCAGCTACCAAAATCCCCACGACAACACCCAACAGATTGCCCATTGCGCAGTCCCACATCATCTGGGCGCCAATAAATGGATTGGCTAGCTGCAACATCAGAATGATCAGCGGCGTAAAGAAGCTCAGTGCCAGACCGTAGTTTCTCACCATGTACGCCTCGGTTGGGAACATGAGCAAGATGATGCAACACCCGATAATTAGTTCGCTCGGTTCCAGCAGCTGAAGGCCCAGCAGTACACCGATCCCGGCAAGTGTTCCGGCAATTCTATGAGCTCCGCGTTTGATTCTGCCTCGTGCATGGCCAGCAGCTAATGGAACGGCCGCCCCAGCCATGGTCCATTGCAAATGCTCCACCTGAAAGCTGATGCCGATGGCTCCAGCTACGAAAATCACCACGAGATATGTTGCGGACCGGCGCAAGATGTTGGGCCACGGCATGGACAGCGTTTCAACGCCGTGTTCGCCTGCCGGCCCAAACCGTGCAAGTTGCCCCAAGAGAATGCTGAATAGCGCGGTGGCAATGAAAGCGATCATCCCATCGATGGCCGGCGTTTCCCCCACAGGTAGCGTACCTAACGCTCCGAAAGCAAAGAGTGGGAAGAAGGCCCCACCGGGTTTCAACCCGTGATGATCCGCTACCGCCGAACTGAGCACCGCCCAAAAAATTCCTCCGGCCAGCAGAGCCCATCCGTGCAAGCCCAGTGGTGCCATCGCTATTCCGCAGATTCCTGCACAGAGCATCAGGGCAGCCCCGAGGAGCTGATTCTTGAGTCGTTGTAGCCTACGGGGATCTCGCCCGTACATGCCCACAACAGATCCGAAGACAGCGTAGGCGAGCAGATCAACCCGGCCGGTCAGTAACAGCGCGGTTCCTGGAATCGCAAGTCCGATCCCTACACGCAGCGCAGGCCTGATTTCGGGACTATGCGAAATGATGAAAAGTTGCCAGTTCGCTATTGGGCTCAGCTTGGATCGCAGCGTTGGTGCAAGGTGCGGAGAGAGGAAGCTGCGTCCGAGATTCACAACGAATTCGCTGTCTTTGGGACAACATACTGATCCAAGGTTCTCTCCTCGTGTTTGATACAGGTAACCCACTGCGAGGCGAGTGGGTGCTGCAATCAGCTTGGAGGATCTGAGTTGATCAGATCAAACAATCAGAACCAATCAGTTCATAAGAAATAGTTATCATTACTGTTCACGCTGTATTTTCTGCGGGAAAATCTCGGATATGAGCTTCGTTAATGCTTGCGACATAAGACTTAATGGTTCGCCATCTTCCATAACCAACGAGATTTGCGAAGTAACTTCTGGATCGTCCAAGCGGGTCTGCACTATGCCGGGAAGAGCACCTATCGGCGGCAACCACTGACGTGGGACGATGCTGGCCCAATGTCCCGTTGAAACGTGCGCCAACAACGTAACGATCGAATCGCACTCGATTCGAGGTGTTGCTTTCATGCCGTGCTGCGAAAGAGCCTGATCTAGCACTTGCCGTCCTCGTAGTGATGAATCAAGCAGGCACAGCGGTAGTTGTAACGCCGAGGACCACGAATTGGGTGACTGTCTGATTTGCATCTGCGGAGCGGTCAGTAGAACGTGCTCTTCTGAATACAATTGAAAGCTCAGTAGCCCAGCCACATCCTGAGGCTGGGCATAAATCAGCCCAGCATCAAGTTCGTAGTTTCTGATCTGTCGAACAATCTCCGCCGAGTGAAGACTGGCCTGCACCTTAATTTTTACCTGCGGATGGGCACGGGCAAACGCATCGGTGAGCGCCACGACCGTGGATGAGGCTGCCGGTACTGTTCCCACCCGTAGCGTCCCATTTAGCCCGGCCTGATGATGCGTCACTTCTTGTTTTAGTGACTCATGGTCTTTCACTAGCTTTCGTGCCCATTTCAGCACGGTCTCACCCTCAACGGTGAGCCCCTGAAAAGCATGGCCACGGCGAACCAGTGGTACTCCGAGTTCCTTCTCCAGCTTCCGAATACCCTCAGAAAGTGCAGGCTGGGAAACTGCGCATTCTTCGGCCGCACGAGCAAAATGCTGCTCGCTCGATAGTGCAATCAGGTATTCCAGTTGTCGAAGCATCATGAGTCCATTGCATCACCTTTCTTGCTATGACCAGCCATCGTTAGTCCTCCAACTAACAGAGGACTTTCCTCAGATGAAATTTCTAGCAGAAAGAAAGCCCCGAAACCAGAAAATGTTGCTGGTTTCGGGGCTAGCTTCAAAGTCAGAAACTACTCGGTTTCTTCCTTCGTTTCTTCGCTCAGGTCAGGAACTACTGGAGCACCTGCTGTCACAGCGTTCACGGCCGCGGTATCAGGATTTGAATCCACGTCCTCGGCAGGACCAGCAAACTGCGACTGGTACAACCGGTAGTACGCACCCTGGGTTTTCAGCAACTCTTCGTGATTACCCTGTTCAACAATTCGGCCAGCTTCCATCACCAAGATGGTGTCAGCGTCACGAATGGTTGACAGGCGGTGGGCAATCACGAAACTGGTACGGTCACTGCGCAAGGCAGCCATCGCATGCTGCACCAACAACTCGGTACGGGTATCCACCGAGCTGGTGGCTTCATCAAGGATCAGCAGCGACGGGTTCGCCACGAAGGCACGAGCGATAGTGATCAGCTGCTTTTCACCGGCCGAGACGTTGGTGCCTTCTTCATCGATGATGGTGTCGTAGCCATCTGGAAGGGCACGAACGAATCGATCGACGAAGGTCGCCTTAGCTGCCTCGATGACTTCCTCATCGGTAGCATCCAGACGTCCATAACGGATGTTCTCCATAATGGAACCGCCAAAGAGCCACGCATCTTGGAGCACCATACCCACCTTGGAACGCAGATCTGCACGAGAGATCTGGGTAACGTCGTGGTTATCAACCATGATCTTGCCCGAGTTCAACTCGTAGAAGCGCATCACTAGGTTCACCAGCGTGGTTTTACCCGCGCCGGTCGGACCGACAATGGCCACGGTGTGGCCCGGATCCGCATCGAAGGACAGGTTCTCGATCAAAGGCTTCTCTGGGGTGTAAGAGAAGGTGACATTCTGGAAGGACACGTGACCATCGGTGCGTGCTGGCAACGATGCACGGACTTCATCCGGCTCCTGCTCATCAGCATCCAACAGCTCGAAGGTACGCTCGGCCGAGGCCACGCCTGACTGCAGCATGTTAGCTACACCGGCAATCTGGCCCAGAGGTTGAGTGAACTCGCGGCTGTACTGAATGAACGCGGTCGCATCACCCAAGCTCATAGTTCCCGAAGCCACACGCAGACCGCCAACCACAGCGATACCAACGTATGACAGGTAGGAAACGAAGTTCATCACTGGCATGATCATGCCGGAAACAAACTGGGCTCCGAAGCTTGCCTTATACAACTCTTCGTTGCGGGTGGTGAAACGTTCCACCATATCTTCTTCGCGGCCGAATACCTTCATCAGCTCATGGCCGGAGAAGGATTCTTCGATCTGACCGTTCAGTGCACCGGTATTCTTCCACTGCGCGGTGAACAGCTTCTGCGCCTTGGAACCAATGAACCCGGCAGCTACACCGGAGAGTGGCAAGGCAACCAGAGCGATCAGTGCCATCTGCCAGGAGACAACAAACATCATGATGACAATACCGATGACCGTCATGATGGACTGCACCAACTGGCTCAGCGCCTGTTGCAATGCGTTCTGAATATTGTCCACGTCGTTAGTGACGCGTGAGAGCAGGTCACCACGCTGGCGGGTATCAAAGTAGTTCAACGGAAGACGGTTGATCTTGTCTTCAACATCCTTGCGCAGGTTGTACACCACGCGCATGACCAGCTTGTTCAGCAACCAGCCCGAAGCCCATGAGAACAGTGAAGCCACAAAGTACATGGACAACACGATCAGGATATAGTGCGAAAGCTGGGTGAAGTCGATGCCCTGGCCGGGCACAAAATCCACCTTAGACATCATGTCAGCTTGGGTGTTTTGGCCGGCGTCACGCATCTGCTGAATGACAACATCCGCAGGAGTTCCTGCCGGGATATTCTTGCCAATCAAGCCAGCAAAGATGACGTCCATGGCCTTACCCAGAACGCGCGGCGCTATCACCGAAAGAACGACGAATACGGTGATCAAAGCAAAGACCAGAACCATGCCCCACTTGTAGGGGGACATCAGCCCAACAAGGCGCTTTGCCGATGGCCAGAAGTGCTCAGCCTTACGGGTAGGTGCGCCACCGCTCCAGTCATCTGCACCGGCAGCTACTTCAAATTCGTCAACGGCTGCTAGCTCTTGATCAAGCTGCTCAGGTTCAACGTTTTTCTGTTTCTTCGCCATTTAGGCCACCTCCTCCACGCTCAGCTGGGACGTCACAATTTCTTGGTAGGTTTCCGAAGTTTCCAAGAGTTCGTCATGGGTTCCTCGGGCAACAATTTCGCCGTGGTCCAGCACTAGGATCTGGTCCGCTGCAGTAATGGTTGAAACACGCTGGGCCACGATGATTACCGCTGCGTCCTTGGTTGGTTCTGCCAACGCTGCACGTAGCTTGGCATCTGTGCTGACATCCAACGCGGAGAACGAGTCATCAAAGAGGTAGGTGTTTGGCTTGGCGGCCAAGGCTCGGGCAATGCATAGACGTTGACGCTGTCCACCAGAGACGTTGGTACCACCCTGAGAGATCTTGGAGTCCAGTTGCCCTTCACGCTCGGCGACAAACCCTTCAGCTTGCGCGATGCGTAGGGCTTCCCACAAGTCTTCTTCCTCAGCATCTTGAGCACCGAAGCGTAGGTTGCTAGCGATAGTTCCGGAGAACAAGTAGGGCCGCTGTGGAACTGAGGAGATATTCTGTGAAATAGTCTCACGGCCCAGTTCCCTTAGTGGCACTCCACCAATGAGAATCTCGCCTTCGGTGGCGTCATACAGACGTGGAATCAAGTTGAGCAAGGTGGTCTTGCCGGCACCGGTAGAACCGATGATTGCGGTAGTCTCCCCCGGCTTAGCAGTGAAGGAAATATTCGATAGCACCGGCGCTTCTGCACCCGGGTACCCAAAAGTCACATCCCTAAATTCCACGGTGCCTGGTTCGGGAAGCTGAACTGCGCGGTCTGGCGCGTCCTGCATCGATGGTTCACTGTCCAGCACCTCAGAGATGCGGTCGGCTGAAACCATGGCACGGGGAATCATCATGGCCATGAAGGTACCCATCATGACTGCCATCAGAATCTGCAACATGTACTGCAAGAACGCGGTCAGCGCACCAACTTCGACCTGCCCGTTATCCACGCGGTGACCACCGAACCACAGCACAGCCGCAGTGGAAAGGTGAAGGATCATCGTGATGGCCGGGAACATCAGCACGAAGAGATTACCAACCTTGACGCCAAGGTCGGTCAGCTTCTGGTTGGCATCTGCATAACGTTCGGTTTCATGGTTCTCACGCACAAAGGCACGGACCACGCGGATACCGGTGATCTGCTCGCGCAGAACTCCGTTAATCCCGTCAATGCGAGTCTGCATATCGCGGAACAGTGGCATCAACTTGATAACCAGCAGGCCAACAACAATCAATACCAATGGCACCGAGACCCAAACGAGCCAGGACAGTCCTGGATCCTCACGGATGGCCATGATCACGCCGCCAATGGACATGATCGGTGCGTTGACCATGAAGTTCAACGCCATCAAGGTCAGCATCTGGATTTGTTGAACGTCGTTGGTGCCGCGGGTGATCAAAGTGGCGGCGCCAAACTTGTTGACGTCCTGAGCTGAGAAGGTAGAGACCTTTTCAAAGACTGACTGTCGAACGTCGCGGCCCACGCTCATGGCGGTTTTGGCCCCGAAGTAGACGGCTGCAACAGCCGTGACAACCTGTACGAGGGCCACGATGAGCATTAGTCCGCCGGTACGCCAAATGTAGTCGACATCGCCGGTAGTGACGCCTACGTCAATGATTTTGGCGTTCAGGCTGGGGAGGTAAAGAGTGGCCATGGTGGTGGCCAACTGCAAAATGATTACGGCAATAATCCAGCCCGTATAAGGCTTGGAATGTTTCAAGATGAGCTTGAGAAGCATGTGGAAAATCCTCGCTGGCATCAGGCTCTCCGGCACCAGACCACTTCGGATTAAGGGCGCGATGATTGAAGAGCGATTACTAGCCTAACCCGGTGCACCGACTAGTAGAACCATCCTTGCGATTGATTTTTACCAATCGGTCATCGTGATCAAAACTTCTGCGTTGGCCCAGGCCTGACGCGCGAATCTTATCGCTGCTCGTCCAAGCACATCTTCAGTTGCATTTGGCGGGTGCTTTCCCGGGAAAGTATCGACGAACGCAATTGCGATCGCACCATCCTTTGGTACATTGCGCTGATTTAGATCAGCTCCGTTCGCGTGATAGCACGCCGAGCCTCGGCTCTTTCAGTGATCTTAGTAGCCAGGGCAATGTCTCGCGTGGTCACTACCGACCCAACATCATGGGACGTGATGGAAACAAACAGCCGGTTGTAGCGCCAGTCAACGTCGGGGTGATGATTATCTGTTTCCGCCGCCGCAGCGATGTCACCGAATAGCTCAATAGCCAGAGCCGCAGTTTTAGTTTCGAATACCGTTCGAAGCGCGTCATCGACTAGTCGCCAGTCAGGCAGATCCACCAAGTAGTCGGTGACTTGTTGATTGTCGAGAATGTCTGAGTCGCTCATTCTGCACCTTCCATAGTGGTGTTCTCTGATGCAGGTTTCACCCAGTGCTTAGCGCTGGAAGTCCTCAGGTGCATCGCCCTCGGAGTCGGCACTGAATTCTGGACCGTTTTCGAGTTGCGGGTCCGCATCCAGTTCTGGATCAACGCCAAGAACTGGATCCACCTGTTCTGGCACAGGTGATTGTCCTTCACCATCCATCGACTCAGGAAGTTGCTCGTCTACGCCCGGTAGCGACTGACCGTCCTGTGGCACGTGTTCATCATCGGGTTCGCCAGCGGGCCACGTCTTTTCAACCAAGTTCTGATCTGGGTCCTTTACCTTATCGGCGGCTTGACCGAACAGTTCTTTGACTTTGTCCAAAAATCCCATGAGCTTTCTCCATTCTTATTGTGCTTGGATATTGCTTGACCCGACGTCAAGGACAACGGCGGGGGTAGTTATTTGGTCGAAATTTCTAGCCCGCATCAAATCGATCATCGGTTGGATCTTCTGATTGTTCGTTGGCTTCGCTGATTTCCCCGCGATGCACCACACGCTCATCGCCGGGTTCTGCAGGGGCGTCAGGTTCTGTGGTTCGCGCGCCCTCTTCTGGGTTCTTTCGATCGTTCATCGCTGTGTCCTCCGCTTCGTGAGAGAGTTGCGTTCTTAGGAGTTACGTAAGGCTTCAATCAGTTCACTTTTGACCATTTTTGATCGTCCAGAGATTCCAATTTCCGCAGCGCGGCTACGCAATTCTGCCACTGTCCAATCGTCATAATCGCCAGCTTTACCACCACGTTTACCTACTGCAGAGCGACCGTCGCGAGCTGCTGCGTTGGCGATGCGTGCTGACTTTTGTTTGGAGTTGCCTTCATCGCGCAGTTCTTCATAGAGCTCTTCATCTTTAATAGGGCTTTGAGCTTTGCCTGCCACTTGGTACCTCCGACTGTGGATCATGGCGCTACGTCCATTGATGATTACAAGTCCTTACGCGACCCACGCTAACTAACTGTCGCATTAGATAAAAGGGGGTCGGCACGGTTTTATGTCAGAACTCAGAAACCATGGTTAACACATCAGAATTGCCCATTCAAGAAACTGAAGTCCCATGCAGTACTAACTGGCTGTTTTCTCAAAGCCAGGCACTCGGGCTTCACCAAACTGGATCTCGCGAGAAGAATGAAAGAGTTCGTGGACGAGGCTCATGTCGCGTCCGAAATTTTCACCAGCTGCAGGAGGACTTCATATGCCAGAGCAATCCACAGATTCCCAGCGGGCAGGAAAAGAACGGATCAGCCCGCCGGAACAGCACCAGCCCGAACCAGGCTTAGACAGCAAAATGACTCCCAAGGCAGATCACTGCGAGCGAAGCTATCAAGGCCACGACAGACTCAAGGGTAAGCGCGCTTTGATTACTGGCGGTGATTCGGGAATTGGTGCAGCGGTGGCAATCGCCTTTGCTCGTGAGGGTGCCGACGTTGCATTGGCTTATTTGCCAGTGGAAGCTTCGGATGCGCTATCGGTGGCGGAGGTATTAGAAGACGCGGGTGTGGAGGTTGAGCATTTCCCGGGCGACCTGCGCGACAGGACCTACCGTGATTCCCTTGTTGAACAGGCGGCCAAGGCTTTAGGTGGCTTGGACATCCTAGTAAACAACGCAGGTAAGCAAATCAGCGTTGACTCTCTTGAAGAGCTTAGTGACGACCAAGTCGAAGCAACCTTCGACGTGAATATCTTTGCCATGTTCGCCCTGTCTCGGGCTGCGTTGAAGGTTATCCCTGAGGGCGGGTCGATTATTAATACGACCTCAATTCAAGCCTTTGACCCTTCGGATAATCTGATGGACTACGCCGCGACCAAGGGAGCTATCAGTAACTTCACGAAGTCTCTGGCTGCACAGGCGGCTAAGAAGGGTATCCGTGCCAATGCCGTGGCACCGGGTCCTATCTGGACTCCTTTGCAACCCTCGGATGGTCAGCCCGTTGAAGCTTTGCCAGAATTCGGGCACGATACCTGGCTTGGCCGTGCAGGGCAGCCTGTGGAAGTTTCTCCCGCTTATGTATTCCTGGCCAGTGATGAAGCGTCCTACATCGTTGGCTCGACCATTCACGTCAACGGCGGCAAAAATCAGCCTTAGACAAATTCCCTAAGCTGAGTCGGCTTCAGAGTTATCTATGGAAAACTCCATGTTTCGCCGTTCGTATTCGCGTTGACTGAACGTGGCCCGCTGAACGCGGGCCACGTCGTCAAAGCTGGATCCGACGGCGCTTCCAAGTAGCCCTAAGGACGAGGCCAGCCAAGCCAGGTTGAAGTACTCAGCCAACCCCACTTCGTGAGCCAACTGGGAGGCTAAGTAATCTTGGTCAATCACGATCAGCGAACCAGCCATTAGCGCAATAAACAGCAGTATGTACATCGCACTGGCTGCGAGGGCAACAGTAAGCACCGTGGCGGTGTTGTAAATAATGAGTCGTTCACGGCGCCGACTCCCCTCTGGTTTCTCCCATAGGCGGTTGTGCAACAGGAGCCACAAGGTGAGCACCAAAATGCTGAAAACTGTTATTGAGGCAAGCCTGGGGGTGGATAGGTAATCGGCCATTGACCAGATGCTCGTATAGAACACACCGAATGCTCCAGTGGCCACAGCACCGGCCATCGCTGAGGATAATTTGGGTACCAGCCTCCACGGCCGATTGCTGCGAATCATCCCGCCAATCAGCAATAGCCGACCACGTAGACCTTCAATGCTCGTTACCCGGTCTTGTGATTGCTCTCCGTCGGGCAAGCTAGCTTCAATGCTGATCTTTTTACGCAACTGGGACGGCGGAGCGACGGGAGGCTGACCGGTAGATAGTTCCTGAATCAGTTTAGCCAGATGCTTGATGAGTACACTTAGCCGGGCAAAGCCTAAACTGGGGACGCTGATTACAGCAGACGATTCTTGGTAACTAACCACCGAACGCACCGGACGGTCTTGGACGTAGTGCGGTACATCGGTGAGATAGATGATGTAATTCCAACCGTGCTTCTCACGCAGCGTCGGAACCTTGTCATTCAGGGCGACTCGACCAGATTTGCCCATGGGTAAGGTGTACGAATCTACATGGATTTTCCACTTATACGATGCATCGACGGCTTGGTTCAACCGGTCTTCCAATTTCTGCGAAGCCCGAGACGCCAGCGTTTGGGCGATGCCCGGATCAGCAATGATCCCAACGGTGCGTATCGCTGTAGGTACGTCGCTCATCTGGCTCCTCTTCATGCAGGCACTACTGGTCCATTAGAAATGTGTACGGTCTCAGTGGAACATTTCTCATTGGGTTCTTCCATCGGGAAACTGGCATTGGCAGGGCTTTTGGAGCAATTGAACGAGCTACGTATGGCTGGATGTTTCCCTTGCAGCACTAGCCGTAGACAGCAAGTAATCATAGAATGAAAAGCAAATACCACAATACGAAAGTAGGAACCATGGCGGAAAACTCAGCTCCGTTGTCCGTGGGCCAGAAAGCTCCAGAATTCTCATTGCGCAACGCCGAAGGTGAAACCGTTTCACTTTCTGACTACGCGGGCAAGAACGTCATTGTGTACTTCTACCCAAAAGCTGCCACCCCAGGGTGCACCACCGAGGCCTGCGACTTCCGTGACAATCTGAATTCGCTGCTCGGCGCAGGCTACTCAGTCCTAGGCATCTCGCCCGATGAGCCAGAGGAACTAGCCAGCTTCTCCAGCGATGAGTCCTTAAACTTCCCTCTGCTCTCAGACCCAGATAATGCCGTGGCCAAGGCCTACGGCTCCTACGGTGAAAAGACCTTTGGCGAGAAGACGTTCGAGGGAACTCTGCGTTCCACGGCGGTTGTTGATACTGCGGGAAACATTGCGCAGATTGAATACTGCGTTGATGCCAAGGGGCACGTATCTCGTCTACGTAAATCTTTAGGCGTCTAAAGCATTAAGGAACGCGTGAGACAACAGCGCTCCGATGAACTGAAAATCAATTCATCGGAGCGCTGCCTGTTTTCGTCCAGACTTAACGTCCGGCGATCTTCACTAGCTTACGGTTGATGAATTCATCCATACCAAACTTACCCAGTTCGCGTCCGATACCAGAACGCTTCACACCACCAAATGGCAGCTCTGGCGAAGTGGAGGATGGTTCATTAATGGCCACCATGCCACTGCTCAGTTGTGCTGCAATACGATCAGCGCGCTCCTGATCTTGAGTATGAATCGAAGCGCCTAAACCGTAATCAGAATTATTGGCCAGCGCCACAGCTTCCTCTTCGCTCTCAACCTTGTACAAGACTGCTACAGGTCCGAAGAGCTCTTCAGAGAAGGCACGCATCTTCTCGGTCACCCCGGCCAAGATGGTTGGCTCATAGAATGCTCCGGGACCATCAACGGGCTTACCACCAGCCAAAACGGTGGCACCCTTATCGATCGCGTCCTGCACCTGTTCAGCCAAACCGTCACGAGCTGCTGTGGACGACAGTGGACCGACGAAGTTCTCCGCCTGGGTTGGATCTCCCACCTTGATGCCGGAGACCTGTTCAACCAGGGCCGAGGAGAAGTCCTCATAGACCGAGGAGTCAACGATGAATCGTTTGGCCGCGTTGCAGGCCTGACCGGTATTGCCGAAACGTGCGCGCAGGCCCAGCTTGGCGGTCTTGGCGATGTCGGCATCGTCGAAGACGATAAATGGATCCGAACCACCGAGTTCCAGTACGACCTTCTTCAGGTTACGTCCTGCAATTTCAGCAACCGCGGAACCGGCACGTTCCGAACCGGTCAGTGAAACGCCCTGCACCCGACGGTCAGCAATGATGTCAGCGACCTGGTCGTTGGTGGCGTAGATATTGACGTAGGCACCGTCAATAGCGCCGGCCTCATGGAAAATCTGCTCCATCGCAGCAGCCGACTCCGGGCACTGCGGTGCGTGCTTGAGCAGGATCGTATTGCCGTTCATCAGGTTTGGAGCCGCGAAGCGGGCCACCTGATAATACGGGAAGTTCCATGGCATGATGCCCAGCAATACACCCACGGATTCCTTGCGGACTAGCGCACGTCCACCTGATGCAATCTCCAGCTCTTCATCTTCAAGGAACTTCGGACCGTTCTTGGCGTAGTAACGATAGATGGCCACAACAATGCTGATCTCGCCCAGGGACTGCTCGATCGGCTTACCCATTTCGCGGGTGATAATTGCTGCCAACTCTTCGGCGCGGGTCTCGTAGATGTCGGCCACGCGATTGAGCAGCGCTACTCGTTCGTCGAGTTCTGAAACGGACCACTGGGTGTAGGCCTGAGCGCTAAGGTCCACGGCCTGCTTGATCTGCTCGTCGGTTGCGGTAGGAAATTCTGCTTCCACCACGCCAGTGGCAGGATTGGTCACTGCGTAAGTACTCATATCGCTCCTGAGGTCGCTCATGAATGGTTCCACCTGTCAGTCTGCCAGTTGGAGTCCATTCGCAACACCCCGGGCAAAGCCTGTACGCTCAGAGCTAATCCCCACGAGCCCACTGCAACTCGAATGGCCACGTCGACACCCACAATCCTGCGCTATGACTAATTGGTCTTCTTCAGGTTCTTTCCGTTAAGACGAGCGAAGCCCTTGAACTACTCCCCGAAAACTTGAGCAGAACAGAGCATAGAGCTCGGGGCGCAAGCTTAGAGGCTATCCCCTTGGGTCAACGATGATCTTTACGTGATGTTCATTGTTATTTATCAGCTGCTCAAAACCTTCACTGATGAGTCCATCGAGCCCGATACGTCCAGTGACGAACGGTGCCAAATCTAGCTTTCCGCTGCTCACCAACTCGATCGTGTCCGGGTGATCCCCGGCGTAACCGATCGTTCCGCGTAGGTCGATTTCTTTCAGGACCAGCTTGGGCATATCCACTGCGGGCTTGTGACCCCAGATGGATACGTTGACGATAACACCGCCGGCAGCCACCGCATCCACGAGCATGTCGAGCACCACGGGAACCGAAGAGCATTCAAAACCGACGTCCGCTCCGCGTCCACCGGTGAGTTCGCGGACGCGTTGGGCAACGTCTGTTTCACGCGGGTCAAAGACTTCTTCAGCGACGCCAGTTTCCAATGCTTTTGCCTTGCGCGCTTCGGAAAGCTCGGAAATGTAGACCTTCAGACCCTTGGCTTTCAGTACTGCCGCGGTAAGTAGCCCGATCGGACCGGCGCCACCAACAATGGCGACTTGTCCCTCCTTCGCTCCAGAACGAACGAAAGCATGGTGAGCTACAGACAATGGCTCAATGAGTGCAGCCTGGTCCAAGGGGATTTGCCCGATGGGGTGAACCCAACGACGCTGCACAACAATCTTCTCGGCTAGTCCACCGCCGCGTCCGCCCAGTCCAATGAAGTTCATGTCCTTGGAGAGTTGGTACTGCTGTCCTTGAGAGGTGTCCACGTCGTCGTGGATGATATACGGCTCAACCACAACGTTTTCGCCCACCCGAAGATCATCGATTCCTTCGCCCAGCGCGGTGATGGTTCCCGAGAACTCATGGCCCATGGTCACCGGCGCGCTTTCTCCGGAAATCGGGTGTGGGTGACCAGCAGGTGGGATAAAAATAGGCCCTTCCAGATATTCATGGAGATCAGTGCCGCAGATGCCGCACCAGGCTACGTCGATAGCTACCGTCCCAGGTTGCAGTTCTGGCTCTTCAATCTCTTCAATGCGAATGTCTTTTTGGTCGTAATAGCGTGCGGCTTTCATTTTTACTCCCCGTTTTTGCTCTCTGGCGTCCGCGCCCGACATCAAACTGCCTGACAACTTCACGTTACGCTCAGCCACCACGTGGTGGAAGCGTTGCACAAGGTTGCAAACGAAAAATTAGGGTGTTCTTCAGACCAGCTTCATTACTTCGTGTGCGCTGAGAAGTATCTGGGCAGGTGACAGTTGGTTATGATCAATGAACTGGCTAGAGATTCTTGCCAAGCTCAGCGCTCCACTCGCTTCTAAAAGGTCTATGAAAACTCGTTCGTCACGCTTCGAAGTTCCGGTACTGCTGGGAACCCAAACGCTGTTCAACATCGGCTTTTACGCTGTCGTGCCGTTCTTGGCAGTGGTACTCACCAATGATTTCCTGCTGGCTTCCACCGCGGTGGGTCTCATCCTTGGAATCAGAACGTTTGCGCAGCAGGGTCTCTTCCTTGCTGGAGGCACCTTGGCTGACCACTTTGGCGCACGAAAGATGATCCTCATCGGATGTGCAGTGCGCGCTGCCGGATTCTTAACACTAGCTGCATCATTGTGGGCCAGTGCTCCGGTGCTTTGGCTGTTCGTTGTGGGCACATTGCTGACCGGTTTTGGTGGCGCATTGTTTTCTCCTGGACTGAACATTCTGGTGGCCGCCGCCCAGGTGGCCCGTGAACAGGGCGATCACCAGCCGGTACGTAGGGCCACACTTTTTGCTTGGTTGAGCATCACCGGAGAAATTGGTGCCGTAACCGGGCCTTTGGTTGGCTCGGCCCTGTGGGGTTGGGGATTTTCCACGGTCGCTGGGTTTGGCGCCGTCTTTTTTGTCATCATTGGAATCTTCTTAGCTTGTACTTTGCGCAACCCGGAACCGGCGAGCGCGCCAATGGAAAGCACGCTTCGAAAAGTATCCAAACCTCGTGGCAGCCTGCGTGAATGCCTCAAGGACCGAGCATTCCTCAGCTTTTGTGCGTTACATGCGGCGGACCTTTTGGCATATAACCAGTTGTATCTGGCGATCCCGCTAGAGTTAGAACGTCAGAACACGCCCACCCAATGGTTGGGACTAGTTTTCGCATGGATTTCCATCACGACATTGACCCTGCAGCTTCCGATCTCATGGATTGCAGCGCGCATTGGTTCGGCCGCAATGTTGCGTCTTGGCTATCTGTGCAGCGCCCTTGGTTTTAGCCTGCTGGCTTTTCTTCCTGCCACCATTTTCGGAGCTGGCAGTGAACTATTGCGGATCCTGTGCGCAGTCACGTTGATGACTCTTGGACACATGAGCGTGAACCCAACAGCGCTGAGCCTCGTACCAAAGTTTGCCGGCTCTCATCCCGCCGGTTCCTATTTCGGCCTGCTCTCCAGTTGTGGCGGGCTAGCGGTACTGCTGGGCAATATGCTCTTTGGCTGGTCACTCTCCATCACCCAACACGGAGAGACATTTGTCTTCCTTCCGTGGCTGGTCTTGATCATCCCGCTACTGCTGGCGTCCTGGTTTGGAGCGCGCGTAGTTCGCCGAAGCATTCCCGCAGGGCACTAATGATGAGCTGCGACACAAAACGCAAAACCCAGTCAAAACCTCCACAGCCAACATCAACTTTCCGCTACTCAGATACTGTTCTGGCACAACCCAAGATTCGGTTGCGCGAGGCAACTTTTCAGACCCATTAGTCACTTCGTAGCAAGACTCGGAATTAGGGTACGCTTACCGAGGCTTTGATACTTTCAAAGCCAATTCATCACGTATTGCCGAAGGACCTTCCATGAAGCTTGGACAACTGCGCGTAGCCGCAGGATTTGCTGCTATTGCCCTTGCGTTAACTGCTTGCAGTTCAACCTCCACTAGCTCTGCATCCAATGCCACTGCAGATAAGGATGCCCGGGTAGTTGTCGCCAACTTCCGCGCACCAGTATCTAATTGGGCCTTGGAAAGCGATGACGCATACGTGCTCTCTATCGCCGGCTGCTTGGAAACTTTGACCAAGTATGACCAGACCGAGAAGAAGGTTGAGCCAATGCTCGCCACTTCTTGGAAGCAGACTTCGGATACTGTGTGGGAGTTTGATCTGCGCAAGAACGTGAAGTTCCAGGACGGCACCGCCTTTGATGCCAAGGCTGTCACCAGCGCAATGAACCACGTCTTGAAAGCTACTGCTCCAGCACGCGCGGTGAATCCAAAGACCATCAAGAAGGTTGAAGCCGTTGATGCCGATACCGTGCGGGTGACCACCCCGGCTGCCGACCCACTGTTGCCTTACCGCATGGCCAGCGTGAACGCAGGCGTGCTCTCCCCGGCGGCATACACCTCCAAGGGCATTGATCCAATGAATCACTGCACTGGTCCTTTTACCCCAGTCTCTGAAAAGTCGGGTCAGTCTTTGACGTTGGACCGCAATGAGAACTATTGGGACGGAGACGTGAAACTGGCCGGTGGCGAGATCCGCTACATCACCGAAGGCGCCACCCGCGCCACTCAGGTGCAGACCGGTGAAGCCGATATCTCCATGTCTATTCCAGCCACTTCCTTAGCTACCTTGGAGGCCGACAGCAAGATCAGTGTGCTCAAGGCTGACTCCCCACGTACCTCGACCTTGTACTTGAACAATTCACGCGCACCTTTCGATGACGTGAACCTGCGCAAGGCAGCGACCATGTCTCTGGATCTTCCAGCGATGGCAGCGAGTATCTATGAAGGGGCAGCCCAGCCTGCCACAGGTCCTTTTGCACCGAGCGAGCCGTGGGCCAACTCTGATTTGGCAGTGCCCGCAGTCAACATCGAAGAAGCTAAGAAGCTTGTTGAGGCCTCCGACTACAAGCAGGACAAGCCTTTGGAGATCATTGCTATCACCGAGCGTGCTGAATTTGCTGGCGTAGGTGCCATCATCCAAGAGCAGTTCAAGCAGATTGGTTTGAAAGCCAACGTGGTGACCAAGTCCTACGGATCTGTAGAGCCTGATGTACTGGCTGGCAAGTACGACATGATCCTCAGCCAGCGTAACCGCATGATTGATATCGCTGACCCTATCGGCTTCCTGCAGGCGGACTACACCTGCGAGGGTGGCTACAACTTGAGCCACTACTGCAACAAGGACTACGACAAACTGATTTCTGAAGCTCTGACAGAAAATGACCAGACCAAGCGCAATGATCTGTACCGTCAGGCTGGCGACATCCTGGCCGAAGACGCAGCCAACGTGTGGTTGGTCAACGAGCAGGCTATCGATGGCGTAGGCAATCAGGTACAGGGCTACGTGCAGGATCCGTTGACCCGCTACGTGCTAACCAAGGATCTAGCGAAGACCAAGTAATTTGTCACCACTAACCACCGTGCTACGCCGAGTTGTAGGACTCGGCGCAGCAGTTCTGCTTTCATCCTTCGCGGTATTCTTGGTCCCGTTTGTCTCGCCGGGGGATCCCGTGCGGTCCTTGCTGCGCGCGCGAATGGATATTGGTGAAGCCGATGAAGCCACAGTGCAGGCCTACGCGGATCAGTTTGGTCTGCATGATCCGATGCTGGTGCAGTTTGGTAGGTGGCTGGGACAGTTCTTTAGCGGGGATATGGGCCTGTCCTACATCAGTGGAACGCCGGTAGCGGATCAGGTGCTACCAGCCATTGGTGTCACGCTATCGCTGGCGGGTACCGCGCTTTTGGTGGCGGTTCTTGTATCAATACTTCTTGGCGTCCTCTCCGCCACCTGTGCCGGGGCGTGGCCCGATAAGCTCATCACTTCGGCGACTCACGCATTGATTGCCATCCCGGAATACGCATTGGCTCCGCTGTTGGTCTTGCTCTTTGCCGTGCGCTGGTCGCTACTACCTTCGGCAGGTTTTGACTCCCCCGCCTCCATGGTGTTGCCAGTCTTCATTCTTTCTTTGCGCCCCATCAGCTTCTTCACCGTCGCGGTGCGCTCCGGTGTGCACCAAGCGGTGGACTCAGAACATGTGCTGGCTGCCCGAGCCCGGGGTCTGAGCCGAACCCAAGCGCTAATCCGCCACGTGATACCTCATGGCTTGCTTCCACTGTGGACCATGGTGGGTGTCTGGTTTGCTGGGTTGCTCGGAGGATCAGTCATTGTGGAAGTCATTTTTGCCATCCCCGGTATGGGCCGATTGATTTTTGACGCCATTACCGATGCGGATATTCCAGTAGCCCAAGGCGGAGTGGTGGTCGTGGTGACCTGCGCGGTATTAGCCACCGGCATCATCGATGTGGTGCACAAGCTCAGTGATCCGAATGTGAGGATTGGTGTTCGACATGGCTAAGAACAATGTCTCCAAGATTCTGCTGTCTGCACCTGCCTTCATCTTGTTAGCTATAGCGCTCGTGACCATCACCGCCTCATGGATCGCTCCCTATGATCCAGATACTCAAAGCTTGGCGGAGCGCTTGCAGAGCCCTTCGTTCTCACACCCTTTGGGCACGGACGCCTTGGGCCGCGACACCCTGAGCCGTGTACTGCACGGCGGGCAGTTCTCACTATCCGTAGCATTGATCACCACCATCTTCTCGCTAGTCGTAGGAACGGTCCTCGGACTGCTCAGTGCCTTGCGCGGCGGGTGGATAGACGAAATGTTCCTGCGCATCAACGACCTGTTGTTGGCGCTACCTGAAATCGTCATCGCATTGCTGATCATCGCGGTAATGGGTCCAGGATTCTTCACCATGGTCCTTTCGGTGGGCGTGGTTTCTTGGACTCCAACAGCACGGCTAGTACGTTCCATGGCTGCGCAAGTCTTGTCTACTCATCACGTAGAAGCATCAAGACACGTAGGCGCCTCACGCTGGTTCATCCTGCGCCACCATGTTCTGCCCTTTGTTGCGGGACCAGTCTTGGCCCAGGCGGCGCTGCGCTTTGGACTGTTGTTGGTTTTGCTCGGTTCCCTGTCTTACCTCGGCATCGGCGTTCAACCACCTCAATCTGACTGGGGTTCCATGTTGGCCGAGGCTCAACCTCACGCCATTCGCTCCCCGTGGGGCATGATCGCTCCGGGCGCTGCAATCTTCCTGGTCAGCTTCTGTGTCACCTTGGTGGGTAACCGAATTACCCACGTACTCGGTAGAGAGGACGTGCTGGCTACGGAGTCCGAGGTGGAAATCCATGACTAAAGAACTTCAGTTCACCGATCTCAGTGTGAGCGCTGGAGAACAATCGTTACTTTCTGAAGCTCGCGGTGCTCTTCGAGCAGGTGAGCTCGTTGCTGTGGTGGGACGTTCAGGTTCAGGCAAGACTCTTTTGACCAAAGCAATCATGGGTCTACTACCCGATCAGTTACGCGCAGAGGGGCAGATTCTCCTTGACGGTCAACGCCTGGATCAGCTCAGCGACAAGGAAATGGACGCTGTGCGTGGTGGGCGGATCAGCATGCTGTTCCAGCAGCCAAAGCGGGTCATGAATCCTCGCATGACCATTCGCGCTCACCTGTTAGAAGCTATGGGCGCTCATGGGTGGGGTAAAGCCAAGGCGCACGAAACGCAAATACTTTCCTTGCTAGAAGAAGTGGGGCTCTCCCCCGCCAAGGACATCGCTGCCAAGCGACCAGATCAACTCTCCGGTGGCATGGCTCAACGTGCCATGTTGGCTATAGCTTTGGCTGGTGACCCGGAGTTCATTCTGGCTGATGAGCCGACCTCCTCGTTAGATTCAATTCTCAAGGCTGAAGTACTGCAACTCTTACGCCATAAGCAGCAAGAGCGCGGCGTAGGTGTCCTTTTCATTACCCACGACATCGCCAGTATCCAACACATTGCCGACCGCGTTGTGGTGGTCAGCGCGGGACAAATTGTTGATCAGTGCCCTACCGCGCAATTGTTCTCTAAAGATCGTCATGCCAAGACGCGTGAGCTTATTGAAGCTAGTCTGCCAATTATCAGGTCGCCTCGTGCCGGCGACTCTGTCTGCCTGTTGGAAGCCGCGGGTGCCAGCAAAAATTACACCCGTCGGGCCAAGGGAAAAGCAGCATTGAATCCAACCACACTGCGCTTGCATAGTGGCCAGGTACTGGGTGTAGTGGGCCGCTCGGGTTCGGGTAAGAGCACGTTCGCTCGATTGCTTGCCGGACTGGAGCAGCCAACTACCGGTCAGATCATCAACCAGCACGATGATGTTCCTACCCAGGTGCAGATCATTGCTCAGGAACCGTTCTCCTCCTTTGATCCGCGGCTAACAATTCGAACCAGCATGAGCGCGGCGGTACACCGACTGTCGGAAGCTGATGGGCGAGAACGCATGAAGCAGGCCGTAACGCAGGTAGGTCTACCCGAAGAACTCTTGGACCGCCGTCCGAGCCAGTGCTCTGGCGGACAGCTGCAACGGCTGGCCATCGCGCGCGCACTATTAACTGAACCTCAGGTATTGATCTGTGATGAATCGACCTCTGCACTGGACTCGGTAGCGCAGCGCCACATCCTTGACCTGTTGCTTGAGTTGCGAGACAAGATGGGGCTAAGCCTCGTTGTCATTTCCCACGACATGGACGTGATCCGCTACGTCAGCGATAACGTCGCAGTCTTCTTTGAAGGTGAACTAGTTGAGCACCGCCGACTGACCGATTTCTTGAATGCTCCCCTACACCAGCACAGCCAAGATCTTGTGGCTGCATTGGACGCTACATCAGCAGTGCGCAAAGTCAGCTAGGTTTTCCAGAACGTAAGAAAAGTCAGATCTCTTGTGCCCTTGAGTAGGGAACGAATAGGTTTGATGGCTATGACCGACAGTTCAAAGAAGATCCCGTCATTCATCCGTTCCGCGTCCGTGCTTGCTCTAGGAACACTTCTGTTCACAGCTGGCTGCACCGCACCCGAGTCGCCCACCGAGGACAGCAACGTGGAAACCCAAGAATCAGCGTCACGGCTGACCAGCATTACCGATTCCGGAAAGCTCAAGGTCTGCACCACCGGTGATTACCGTCCATTCACCTATTTAGATCCGAAGACTAAAGAGTGGTCCGGTATTGATATCGACATGGCTAAGAACCTAGCGAAGTCTCTGGAAGTTGAGGCCGAATTCGTGCAGACCACATGGAAAGATCTGATGCCTGATTTCACTTCCAAGTGCGACATCGCGGTGGGTGGAGTATCGATTTCCCTTGAACGCTCCCAGCAGGCCTACTACAGCGAAGCCACCCTAGATGAGGGTAAGACTCCAATCACCCTGTGTGAAAACGTGGACAAGTACGACACCATCAAAGAAATTAACCAGCCAGGGGTACGGTCCATTACCCCGATCGGTGGAACCAATGAGAAGTTCGCTGACGCGAACTACCCCAAAGGCGAGATCATTCGCTTTAAAGACAACAACAAGATTTTTGATGAGATCATCGCTGGGCGTGCAGACGTGATGACTACTGATGCTTCAGAAACTCGTTGGGTGGCCCATGAGCATCCGGAGCTCTGTGCGGTTCACCCTGATAAGCCGTTCAATTTCTCGCAGAAAGCGTACTTATTACCATTGGGCGATGATCAGTTCCAGGAGTACGTCAATCAGTGGCTGAACATGTCCAAGCATGACGGGACATTGAAGGCTGCTGAAAAGCCTTGGTTCGGATAGCTGGCAGGACCCGTACATCTGCGCAGAAGAAAGTGAAAGTAAAGAAATCCTTACTATCACTTTCTTAGAAAGTGATAGTAAGATAAATCTTACTATCACTTTGGAGGACGTCTTGGTGAAACCTCTCGCTGCAGACCCGATGATCAGCGTCCCTGCCACGACATATCAAGAACTGTCCTGGCAGCCTTCAAATCCCCACATTTTCAGCAATGCTGAAGTGAAGCGGCAAACCGGTACTTACAAGTCAGCTATACCAGCACGCATTGCCGACTGGTCGCCTCAGCCAGAGGACTTGAAGTTCCCCTCGCTGGAAGAAGCCCTGCATGCTCTCCAAGACTTCGACGTGTACTCATTGTTGAAACTAGGCAACGACAGTCCCGAGCTAGGTCCAATGTCCAGTGTTCTACTCAGAACCGAAAGCTCCTCAAGCTCTCAAATTGAGCAGCTAACGACGACAGCTCGCCAGCTTGCGCTGGCAGAACTGAATGAAGGCGATAAGGCGAACGCCCGTACCGTTGTGGGAAACGTCCATGCCATGGAATCTGCACTCCATCTCGCCCAAAACATCAGTCTCGATAGCATTCTCTCAATGCATCAGAGCCTGATGAATCAACAAGCTGGTATGGAAGATGAAGCCGGAAAAATTCGGGACGAGCTCGTCTGGATCGGTGGATCGGATACTGCTGGACCGCGCGGATCCATCTACGTCGCACCGCAACACGAGCAGGTGCGCGATGCCCTAGAAGATCTTGTTGAGTTCATTTCTCGCACCGATCTGCCAGCGATCATTCAAGTGGCAGTAGCTCACGCCCAATTTGAAACTATCCATCCTTTCGTGGACGGAAACGGACGAACGGGACGTGCACTTGTTCATAGCGTGCTCCGCAGCCGCCGTGTTACCCAGTACACCACCGCACCAATCTCAGCGGGAATCTTACGAAATACGAGTGCATACTTTGACGCACTGAAAGCGTTCCGCATAGGAAACGCAGCGCCGATTATTGACACCTTTACCAGCGCGGCAATATTCGCATCCAACACAGGAAAGGATCTGATCGACTCACTTGTCACCCAAATAGATCAATCAGCTACAAAGTTGGCAGGCCTACGTTCCAGTTCAGCTGCCTGGAAAATTCTTCCTCGGCTCATCTCTCAACCAGTAGTGAACTCTCGTTACTTGAAAGATCAGCTTGGTCTAGGCGATGCAACGATTCAACGGGCGCTAAGTCAACTGACCGAACGTGGAGTCTTGGTTGAAAAATCGGGACGCAACCGAAACCGAATCTGGCAACATGGTGGAGTACTTAAAGTGCTCGACGAATATGCAAAGTCGCTTAGACGAGCCGCCGGATCAGCGTGAACGTATGATCTTGACGTTTCCCCGCGAGAGGTAGAAATATGGCTGACCGGCGCAACGGCAATGAACCGTCAGCCGCCTGCAGCGTCGTCGACAACCACCAAGATTTACAGTGGGATATGATTCCCGACGATATTCAAATCGTCGATTCTTAGGGTTGCGCACTTAAGAGCGTGCCTATAAGGATCGACCGAGGTGCGCCGGACGTCCTCGCATTGGTGCAAAACAACGAGCCGCCCTCCTTGCGCCGTCAAAGCAACAAGTTGCAATGCTACTTCCTGCTTCGAATGCCACTGGCGCCGATTCCGCGTGATCTCGATTGCAGGATTTTATTGGAGACGCTAATTCTTAGACTTCCTCGGTATCTGGGCTCAGAGGCTTAGTCACACGTTCACCAGTATCTGAGAATGTATACAAGCGTTCACATTTCTTAAAGTGTACGTACATTCACTTTCTTGATTGTGTACATACATTCACCTATCCTGATGTGTAAATACGTACACAATGGGAGGACTCATGAATCGCGAAGTTTCGACCCAAAAGGAACTTGGATCTTTTGTGTACGACGCGCGGATAAAACTCGGTCTAACTCAAGAGGCCTTGGCTGAACGTGCGGGAGTTTCTCGGAAATGGCTTATAGGACTGGAGCAGGGAGTGCGCACGCGCGCTGAACTCGGCAAAATTCTAGATACCTTTGACGCACTCGGCATTTCAATAAATCTTTCTATCAATACTGAACCTCAAGTCGAGCCATCAGATAATGCTCGGCACCAATCGTTGGCTGACTTCTCTCCCGCTGCGAGGGATGCGCTAAAGAAAGCAACAAATTCAAACCAGTCTTTTCCTCCAAAATTGGCGTCCTCGAACACCAGCCAATCGGCATTCCAGAGCCTGGCCGCTTCGGCACTTGGGGAGTCCTCGTTCCAAAAGTTAGCCAAGGAACTTGGAAACCAGACGGGCTTCCGGAACCTTGCAGCATCACCCCTCTCTGAATCTGCATTCCAGAAGCTTGCCTCGTCAGTGATCACGGCTTCATCCTTGCGGCGTCCCCACCAAAGAGAAGTGACTCATTCAGATGCTTCTACTTTAGATCCTGACGCGAATACTGCTCTGGACATCGAAGAAGAATTTGATCAAACACGTCTCGATGCAGATGCAGGCGATGAGCACGAGAACAGGACTGACGACAACGATTCGAGCCTCCAATGAAAGAACTTCTGACGTTTCTCTACGGGCAACCGGTCGGAATCCTTCAGCAGGACCAATCTGGGAACAGGAAGTTTCGATTCATTCCGCAAGAATCAGGGAGAGCCAGATTATCTTTGACAATACCCTATCGCGAGGCCCCTTACCCGCGCACCATTACAGATCCGTTCATTGAAGGGCTAATTCCAGAAGGTGAAGGTGTCCGCCAGTCATTCGCTGATAACTTTGGCATTTCGGCAAGGAACCCCTTCGCCCTTCTGGAACATATTGGACTTGAGTGCGCCGGTGCCGTGCAGTTCGTACGTCCTGATGAAATTGATGAGTTCCTGGACTCACAAGGCGAGCTTGTGCCTTGCACTGACAAGGAAATCGGTCAGCGCATCAAGGCATTGTCTTCTTCTCCCAAAGGAACTTGGACTGTCCGTCGTGAACGGTGGTCGCTAGCTGGGGCTCAAAGCAAATTTGCGCTGAGATGGCAGAATGGCTGGCATGAAGCCACAGGCAGCGAACCGACAACTCACATTTTCAAGCCAGGAATCCAAGATTTTCGCGATCAAGCACTCAATGAGCATCTTTGTCTCAAGGCACTAGGACTCATGGGGCTGCAAGTTGCAGAAACCAATTTCATGCAGTTCGACGGGCAATCTGCGATTGTCGTCAAACGGTACGATCGGCTCTTTGATGAAAACAACGTCTATCGAATCCATCAAGAGGACTTCTGTCAGGCCACTTCGACGCTACCCATAAATAAGTACGAGTCGAGCAAAGGACCCAGCGCACTAAAAATCATTATGACCCTTCGGCAAGCTCGCGCTCCTGAAACTGAAGTTCAAAAGTTCGTTGAAGGCCTCATTGGAAATTACCTTTTAGGCGCTCCTGATGCACATGCCAAAAACTACTCAATATTGCATCTTCCGGATGGCGGTATACAACTGGCGCCGTTCTACGACATTGCATCTGGATTACCCTACGAGCACGTCAACGCTGACGGTTTTCCGCAAAAAAAGGATGGGTTACGGAAGGCCGCTATGTCTATCGGCAGCGAGCGGCAGTTCGGGCGAGTCTCATCAAAACATTGGTCAAGATTTGCTCGTGAGGCACGGATCGATGAGGAGTGGTTACGGATGACAGTGCGTACGATGACGTACGCACTGCCCGTAGCGTTGGCACAAGTTCTCGAAAATGAATCAGAAACCATCGGTGACAGTGAGCTGCCGGGCAAACTTTATCCAAAAGTCGAGCATCTATGTGCAACAACTCAAACTCTTCTAAACCGCGACTTGTGACCCTCTAGATACAAAGAAGCTACCGCTTTCGTTTGTCAATGAAAGAGGTAGCTTCTTGGTATCTAAATCAGAGGTCTTCCAGCCCTAGTTCTGCCAGAAAGGGTAGTCCGTGTAACCGACAGGGCCCTCGGTGTAGAAGGTCGCGAAGTCTGGTTCGTTCAGAGGAAGCTCTTCCTTCCAACGACGCACCAAGTCCGGGTTAGCAATCGCTGCGCGGCCCACTACAACAGCTTCGCCCAAGCCTTCAGAAGCCACGCGAGCAGCTTCCTCGTAGGTGGTAATTTCACCAAAGCCGGTGTTCAGCATAACTGGGCCGCCGAAAGCCTTACGGATGGACTGAACCAATTCGCCAGCTGGATCATGGTGCAGGATGCTCAGGCTGGATAGACCCAGTGGTGCAATACCTTCAGCCAGTGCCGTGTAGGTGGCAAGAACATCTGCAGCATCAGTTTCGATAACGCTCTGGATGTTGTGCGAAGGGGAAATACGCAGGCTGGTCTTTTCGGCACCGATGGCGTTAGCTACCGCGGTGACAACCTCGATCACAAAGCGTGCGCGGTTCTCTGGCAAACCACCGTAGTTATCGGTGCGGGTGTTGGAGGTTGGAGCCAAGAACTCGTGCAACAGGTAACCGTTGGCACCGTGGAGCTCTACACCGTCAAAGCCAGCAGCAATAGCATTGCGGGAAGCAGCAACAAACTCTTCAAGGATGCGTGGCAACTCTTCGGTTTCCAGCGCGTGTGGAACCGGGTAGTCGTACTTACCGGTGTAGGTGCGAGTCTCGCCCTCAACGGCAATAGCACTTGGTGCCTCAACGTAGTCAACACCGGTGGTTTCTGGGTGGGTGACGCGTCCTGCGTGCATCACCTGAGCGACAATGAGACCGCCTTCTCCGTGCACAGCGTCGGTGACCTTCTTCCAGCCAGCAACCTGTTCTTCCGTCACCAGTCCTGGCTGACGCACGAAGCCCTGGCCAGCGAAGCTTGGGTAGGTTCCTTCAGAAACAATCAGTCCAAGGGATGCGCGTTGACGGTAATACTCAACAACGTCAGCGTTGGGCACGCCGTCCTTGCCTGAGCGGGATCGGGTCAATGGTGCCATGACCAATCGGTTGGACAGCTTAAGGTCGCCGAGCTCTAGTGGGGAGAACAGATCCATGGGGTGGGACTCCTGAAGTGGAATTGGAAAATTGCAGTTGCATAGGACAACGAGCGAATCCGAGAATCTATTCCACACATTCAAAAAATATGAGCTGGATCATTTTTCGGTGAACAACTTCGCCCGGCGAAGAAGTCCTCAATGCGCTTAGGATTGTCCTATCTGGATGACCCGGCGGGTAACGCGGTTCATGAAGGTTTCATCATGCGTAGACAGCGCCACCGCTCCCCCACGATCCAGCACCGATGCGATCACCTCTTGGAGTACTGCTTCGCCAGCTTCATCTAGCGCTTCCGTCGGTTCATCAAGGAGCAGAATCTGCGGTTCATGGATCAGCACGGTGGCTAGGGCGACCAGCCTGCGTGCCGAAGCCGGCAACTCGTAGGGATGAGTCTGCGCGTAGGATTCAAGGCCGAGTTGCGCGAGAACTTCCGGAACTCGATCTCGCCCGGAACTCTTCTTTGGAATTCCAAAGGAAACTTCTCTAAGGACGGTACGTTCAAAGAGTTGGTCAGAAGAATTCTGCAGCAATAGCCCAGATTCCCCTGACAGTGTCAGCGTTCCAGCATTTGGTTTCAGTAAGCCCGCAATTGCCTTGAGCACAGTCGTTTTACCCGAGCCGTTGGCACCAGCCAGCCCAAGGCATTCGCCCGCACGGAGCTGAAGGTTCACGTTACGCACCGCAGGCCCAGATGAACCAGGATATGACAGCTGCACAGTGTCCAGCTCCAGTAAGATCTGTGCGTCTATAGCCACCGGTCGGTGATGCAGCGACGGCGCTGTGCGCTGAAGAAGTTCCGCAGCGGAAACGCGGTGTAAAGTCCCCTGGTTTAGTCGCCAAAGATCATCCGCGTCTTCAGCCCAGATCCCTACCGAATCAACAAGCACCACAAGTGCCGTTCCGTTGGCACGAAGCAGATCGATCATCGCAGAGACCACCTGCGTAGCCCGCTTATCCAGACCAGCTAGTGGCTCATCCAAGACAAGGACATCCGGTTCACTCATTGCTAAAGAAGCTAAGGCAACCAGACGCTCCTGGCCACCGGAGAGTTGTTGTGGGTGGCGTTCGAGCAGGTGCTCAAGATAAAGCTTCTGCGCAAGGTCGTTGACTCGCTGAAGCATCTGCTCTCTGGGCATTCCTGCATTTTCCAAACAGAAGGCCAGCTCTTCAGCAACGGTGCCACGAATGCCCGATAAGTAGTGTCCTGAGTCTTGTGGCAGAAGGCCTACATGCTTCGCCCATTGAGCGACATCGATGCGCGGCGTGGAAGACGAAGAGAATTCAATCTGAGTTTCGTCTACCTTGATAGATCCGATTAGTTCGTCCATGCCGTGGCGTGGAAGTAAGCCTGCCAGGATGGCGCCGATCGTTGATTTCCCGGAGCCCGAATGTCCTGCAATGACCGTGAGGGAACCTGGGTGTACATCCAGCTGAATGTCATGCAGGACTGCAGCGTGATTATCCAGATAGGTGAAGCTGTGTAGGTCCATCCCCAGTACTGCGGTGGACTGTTCGGAGAGTTTTCGGTCCATGATTACTGGCTCCCCACGAGTGTAATCGCCAAGATGAGTACCGGCCCAAGCACTGCACACACCAGAGCAGCCCAACGAATGCCACGTTGAACCGATGAGTCAGGAACAGTACGCAAACGCGTGCGTGGTCCGGATGCAGGGAATCCGCGTGCCGACAAATGAACCGCACGGTCTTGGGCATCCTGCATGGAAGCAAGAACCAGCGGAACCGCTCGTAGCCGCACGCGTTGGAACCAGCCGATGATCCCTCGGCCAATTCCCACCTTGCGTAGCTGCTGCGCTTCACCGATCTGGTGTTGTTTCTCCCCCATTTGCGGCAGCAAGAACAACGTGGCCGCCAACAAATATCCCAGCTGCGGAGGAACCGGAGATAAGTCAATGGCAGCTACCAGCTGATGCTTATCAATGAGCAATCCACACAGCAGACCAACTACGACCAGGACTGCCGTACGCAGGCCCAAAGACAAAGCCACTTCAAGCCCGTGGACGGTAATGCGCATAGGCCCCCACTGTGCAATGGCAGGTGCGGGATCTCTGGATATTAATCCATGAATCAACAGCAGGGAAAGGAACGTTGGCAGTAGCATGGCGCCGCTAAGGACAGCCAACTTCTTCAGGTCTCCCGCCCATCCCGATATGAGCAGGCACAGGCCTATGACGGTGCAGCTCAGCCACCATTGGCTAGCGGCAGTCGTCACGGTAATGACGGCTACGGCAACAGCCAGAATGGTGAACGGGTGAAGACTAATGGTGCGGGACATGGGGTATCGACTACTTGCTGACGCGCTTTCCCAAGACGCTGTAGCGACGCACAAAGGCGAAGCTACCACTCAAGCGCTTTGGCAACGCATACACCAGTATGGCTGCAACCAGAAAGACCACAGCCTTATCTCCAGGGTCAGAAATCAGCGCCTGCTTGGTCACTGCTGAAAGCAGTGAATCACCCATGGAACTAAACGCAGCGACCAGTGCACCGGTACCAACACCCGACGTGCCACCGTAAACGAAGGTTGCTACTGGCGACGAGACCACACCAACCAACACACCGGCAATAACGCCAGCAATAGGTGCCAAGTAGATGCGACGCAGTGCGCCAAAGCGTGCAGCGGTTCCGGCAAGGAAACCTACAAGTGCTGCACCGGCTGCGAAAGGCAGAACGGTGGGAGCGAACAGCGACCAGACCAAGGTACTCAGTACACCAGTGGCAGCTCCGGCGCGGCGGCCGGCAAGGAAACCAACGATGACCGTACCGATGGAGTCAATGTACAGAGGAATCATTACCGAACCAACGAACTGACCAAGAATGATGTTCAGGACCAAGGCGACTGGAATCAGAGTCAAAGTGGAAACAGGGAGATCAGACAACACGGCTAGCAAGAGCAGAATCGCTGCTACCAGGTAGGCAGCAAAGGTACCTAGGGCAACGCCCTGTCCTAAGCCTTCAACGATTCCCATTGGCTGAGTGGTGATCAAGGTAATATAGGTGGCCACGAGGATGACGGTTCCGGCAATGGCCATGATCCGGCGGCGAAGGGTTTGCGACGAAGTTTCTTCGGGCAAGAGAAGATTTGATGACATGATGAAGCAGTCCTGAGGTACGGGTATGACTGCGCACCAAAGTTCATGCTGGCGCGCGCGAGCTGCGGGTCTATGTCACCTCGACCCAATTGACAATTCTAGCTGACCATTCTGAACGGCTAAGAGTCCGTGGCTACTTTACGAGCCAGAGCGCCTAGGCCCCTTACCAATTCTTCAAAGCCGGCTTGTGGGTCATTGTGCGAGACCACGTGCGCATTCGCTGGTTTACCCCATAGCCCACGGAAGTCCGCAATGGTGGTTCCAAATAGTAATTGTGATTCTGTCTCGACATCGATAGTCGCAGGACGTGTTTCGTAATCAAGGGTCCCGGCAGCAACACCGGCGGCAAAGTAATCATGGACGTGAGCAATGTAGCCCTGGTCGTAGTGCCGATGGAACTCAAAGTAGAAACGTAAAGCATCAGAAAGGTAGCGCACTAACGGACTAGAAGCCTTGCTGAGCGTTCCTTCGGCGTCACTGGCCAGAACTAATTCTGGTTCATCGCAGCCTGCTTCCTCGGCCAGTTTGGTTAGGAACTCGGGCTGCATCTCGAAACGTTCTGTCGTATCCAACGAGCAGACGATAGGTAGCTTCTCGGATTCAAGACCTTGTTCAGCTGCAGTAGTGTAAGCGGCAAAAACTTCCTTTGCCGCATGGGGGTCTACGTGAGTGTTCCACTCGGCGGTGGGCGTGGTGTTGCCTTGGTAGTAGAAGGCGCCGCCCATGATGACCACTTTGCGAAGCAGACACGGCAGCTTGGGTTCGCGGCGCAGCGCCAGAGCGAAGTTGGTCAGGGGTGCCGTGAGGAGAACTGTCAGTTCCCCGGGATTCGCACGCGCCGCTTTGATCCAATAGTCAGCTGCGTCATTGCTTGCCGATGGACCTGAGCCAGGATCTGGAAGCGTTGCGTAACCGACGCCCTGAGAGCCATGGGTCTCAGGGGTTGTCACCAATGGAATTTCGAGTGGCTCGCGTGCGCCGATGAGTACCGGAACCTCTGGCTTTCCACAGAGGTTGAGCAGTGCGCGGTTATTGGCCGCGACCTGCTCAACGTCGACGTTGCCTGGGGTGCTGGTTACCGCTTCGATCTGCACATGGTCAAGCGAGCAGAGGTAGGCCAAGGCAAGAGCATCGTCGATCCCGGTGTCATTGTCGACTACTATTCGCTCCACCCTCATTCGTTGTTCCCCGCTTCTATTGAGTTTCGTTGATGCCTAAAAGTGATCAACTCCCGCTTTCCAGGATTTCGCATTGTTCGCTGACAGCACCGCTGACGTGCCCGCCGTTGTACGCTTCGGCGCACTCAACGGCCAATCTGTCCTGCGCCAACCGACCGGTTGGATACACGCTGATCACGTGTGCAACTTCTACGCAGTTCCACAGCCATGGAAGGATAAATTTTCAACGGCTGGCGATAGCGTTCTTTCGCAGCGTAAGGAAGTCATAAAGCGCCGTGTCAATAGCACTTTCGAAGCGTAGCTCAAATCTAACGACATTGATCTGTTCCATATTTTCACCTGGCATATGAGTCTCTACCGCGTCGTCAACGTGGGCACGCCCTAGGTAGAAGTATTCCTTTGCCTCTGCATCGTTCTTCATCACGAAAACATGAAGCGTAACCTCGTTGTTGGCGATCAAACGCAGTTCTTTGTTCTTTAGAGTTCTTTTAGACTTTGAGTACCAACGCATATGAGTTGAGTCAACAAGTTCATCCTCATAGGCCATACTGGCCGAAATCATTTCGGATTTTTCGAGTTTCACAAATATAGGACAAACCATATTTTCATAATCTGTCTTGTAGCCAAACAACGTCGAAACCCAGGTGCGAGGTAGCCCCAGTAGTCGTGTAACCTCCTTAGACGAATACTGGCTACCGGTCACGAAAGGATCCCCAGAGATGTATCGGGATTCTGCAATTGCAGCACCTGTGCGAACTAGATCGTCAACTTGATCAGCAAACACGGGGTTATTCTTGTAAGCATTCAAGAAATTAGGTTCCGCAATAACGACATCGTTTCTCAGCTCCCCTAACGGTCGACCGTACTTGTTCTTGTCAACTATGTTGTGAGTCTCGAGTGTCAAAGTATGAGCTGCACTCGTCAGTTCTCGATCTGACACATTGAGCCCTAAAGCGGACAGTTTACTTTTGACTTTTCCTAAGGGAGCGACTCCGTCTCCTAACAATTCCTTTACAAGTACAAACTCATGAATTCTTTTAGCAGGTAATATTTCGCGAGAAAGCATCCTTAATGCAGACAATTCATATTCGTCGAGAAAATGATCAACTTTCAAAATTTTTTGGACCAGTAAAGGATAGCTACCTTCTCTCGTTGCCAACAGAACAGGGTCAACTGACTCAAAACGATAAAAATCATACAATTTTGGGACTCGGCCCAACCGATCCTGCATATCTTGCATAGCTTTTAACAAGTTCCGATGATTGTCCAGCTTCGTGTTCCGAATTGAATCGAGAACCCTTTGGTGGGAAATCTTGTCAAAATGTACGCTCGATAAGCCAGCCATAGCTCCAGCTTGCTCGGTAGCGATTAGCTTCTCCTTGAGCGATTCCTTGTTCAAAGATTCGTCGCCAAAGAGAGCAATGGGAATCATGTAGTTGTTGGCATAATTTCCAATGAAGTCGATAACAACGAGATAATCCTTCATCGGTGCTTTGCGAAGTCCACGACCGAGCTGCTGGACGAAGACAATTGCTGATTGCGTTTGCCGCAGCATCACAACTTGATTCAAAGCCGGGATGTCCACGCCTTCGTTGAAGATATCCACTGTGAGAATGTAGTCGAGTTCGCCAGATTCCAGCTGAGCGACAACGTGCTCGCGACGTTCTACAGAGTCGTCTCCACTTAGGTTGGTCGTTCGCAGTTGTCTTCCACGCAGCTGTTGCTTATTGAGAGCAGCTGATAGCGCACTTGCTTCATCGTTACGGGAACAGAAAATTAGACCTTTGGGTTTGGTACCCGCCTGGCCGTACTTCTTTAAAGCATCAATTACGTGATGTACTCGATCAGGCGTTACCAAGTGCGAAAGATCATCCGAACTTTCACGGATGGAACCATCGTCAAGTGTCACGTCCGCTATCCCGTAGTAATGGAACGGGCTAAGCATGTTCTCTTCCAGAGCATGGTTCAGGCGGATCTCATAAGGCACGTTGTAGTCAAAGAATTCGAATACGTTGAACCCGTCGCTACGCTCAGGAGTGGCGGTTAGACCCAGGAGGAATTTAGGTTCCAGATAGCCGAGGACTTTCTTGTAGGTCGGCGAACCAACTCGGTGGGCTTCGTCAACAATGACATAGTCAAAAGCGTCAGGTTCAATCGCCTGCAACACCGAATATTGAGACAGGGTCTGTACTGTGGCGAAAACATATTTTCGGTCACTCTGTTTGGAGGCTCCTGCTAGCTTGCCGAACTGCTCCGGATCACCTCCAATAACACGGCGGTACTCCTTGATCGTCTTATCCAGGATCTGCTCGCGGTGAACAACAAACAAGAACCGCTCCGGGTGGGCAGCTCGCACCTCAAGTGCCGACAGTATTGTTTTTCCTGTGCCAGTTGCCGAAATGACAATGGCCTTCGTTTCTCCGCTGTGGCGAACCTTCTCCAATGCTTTGAGTGCTTCTGACTGCATCTGGTTGGGCAGAATCGGCATGAGCTGGTCAGCCCAGTTGATGTCGCCACCTAGTCCACTGGATTCGGTAAGCCCTGCTGCGACTTCATCAATGATCTGTTCGTCCGATTGCTCTAGTTTCTTGGCAATTTCGATTCTCTTGCGCGGTGGGGGTGGGGTGTATTGCGCTGCGTAGAGATCGATCCATTCTTGGCTCAGCGATTGAGATTCAGCGAGTTGGTTGCCGGCAAGGTTAGCCAACTGACCGGCCAAGTCACTGTCGTTCGCTGCCGTAACTTTAAGATTCCACTCATGATTCTTGACGATGGCGTTGCCCGTAAGATTTGAGCTTCCAATCATTGCCGTAACCACATCGGCTGACCTAAAAATGTAGCCCTTGGGGTGGAATGCGTCAGCGTTGTGGATTCGGACATCAATGCCGAGGCTCGTCAGGTTCAGTAACTCGCTGAAGGCAGACGGCGAGTTGAATCCCAGATAGTCCGAGGTGACGATCGTGCCGCGGCCCGAAAACTCCACGAGCTCTTGCTTGAGCATTGCGATCGCGTTAGGTGTCACGAAGGCGACTGAGAAAATGAACTCATCGCATCGTGCTAGCTCTTCGCGCAGAATACGAAGAACCGTATTGCCGTCCGCGTTGAGGACTACACGTGGATGGTGGTGGCGACGAGACTGTTTCTTGCCGTCCAAAAAACCATAGGTGACATCTCCGGAAAGCCCACCGGTGAATGAGATATCCAGGCTGGAGGACATCAGGCCGCCTTAATGAGTTCAACGGCGGGGATATCAGCAGGAGCCCATTCCAAGGTGTCCAGCTCGCCGCGCTTTAGCCACTTTGTAGCTTCGTGCTCCGTCAGCTGCGGTTCCCCTTCAACTAATTCGCAATAGAAGGTCGTCAGAGTCACGATCCCGAAATCATATTCATGAGTCGTGCTGGTAACTTCATCGGCTACCTCCACGGTGCAGAGTAGCTCTTCTTGGATTTCACGTTCGAGTGCCTGGCGAGGAGTTTCGCCGGCTTCGATTTTGCCGCCTGGGAACTCCCACATGCCACCGAGGCTGCCCCCAAGACCGCGCTGCGCGCAAAGGATCTCATCGTTTCGAACGATTACGGCCCCGACAACGTTGATCTGCTTCTTCAACCCAATTCCCCACTGACGTATACATTAATCGACTACTACCGTTACCAGTGATCTTATCTGCCAACATGGACACTTTGCAGGCTGGCGGACAAGACAACACCTTGAAGCGGAAAAGTCGAACGAGTGTCATGGCTAATTGGCGCAGCTGGACGCAGAAGACCACGCTTCGACTTCTAGGAGAAAACGAAGCGTGGCCTTTAACAATTAAACGTATGTCTTAGCCTTCGACGCGCTGTACTTTACCTACCAAGAAGACGTAGGAGAGGATGCCAATCGCGGCGATGACCGTCATATAGATGAAGGCTGGACCGAAATCGGTCGCCGAGACCAGTAAGCCAATCACGATCGGTGTGGCAATCGAGGACAGGTTGCCGATGAAGTTGAACATGCCACCGGTCAAACCAATCAGGCGTGACGGTGCCAGTGCAGAAACCAACGACCAGGTAATCGAAGCCAGGCCATTGCCGAAGAAGGCAATAGACATGAAGGTGATGACCAGTGCGGTGCTGTCGGTGAAGATTGCACCAATCATGCTCATGGAGAGCAACAGTCCGGTGATGATTGGCAGCTTGCGGGAAGTGCCTAGGCTTACTCCACGCTTGAGCATGTAGTCAGAGAGAACACCACTGATCAGTACGCCGGCCAAGGCCGCAATGAATGGCAACGACGTCAAGAATCCGGTCTTGATGTAGTCCATGTGACGGTAGGTCACCAAGTAAGTGGGGAACCAAGTCAGGAAGAACCACAGGGTAGAGGTCAGGCAGAACTGACCAATGTAAATACCCCAAAGCTTGCGGCGTCCAAGGACCAACGCGAAGTCAGCCTTGTTTAGTTTGGCAGCTGGTGCCTTTGCCTTTGAGCTGCCAAGGTCGACGAGTCCGCCACCTTGACGGATGTACTCAATTTCAGCCGCATTGGCTTTCTTCGAGTCCACAGGATTCCGGTACATAAAGAACCAGATCAAACCCCAGAGAACACCAATGCCACCGGTGACAACAAATACCCAGTGCCAGGTCAGTGCGTGCTGCAACCAGATCAAGGCCGGGGTCAGCAGTGCCAGGCCAATGAACTGGCCCGAGGTGTAGAAACCAATAGCTGTGGCACGTTCACGTTCTGGGAACCATGCGGTGACTACCTTGTTGTTGATGGGGTAGGCCGGCGCTTCGAAACCACCGACCGCCAAACGCAATACGATCAAGGCAATGAAGCTTCCAGCCATGCCCATGAAGATGGTCGCTACAGACCACAGCACCAGGCAAATTGGGTACAGCAACCGGGGCTGAACCCGGTCTACTAACCATCCGCCGGGAAGCTGCATAGCAGCGTAGGTCCAACCAAAGGCAGAAAGCAACAGACCCTGCTGTGCAGTGTCCAGTCCAAATTCTTCGGAAATCAGCGGAGCTGCTACCGAAAGGTTGGAACGATCCATGTAGTTGATAACTACGGTAAGGAACAACATAAACGCTACGGCGTAGCGAATCTTTGTCGCTTTCCCAGTGCCTTTGACTGTGGCAGCTGACGACATTGTCGACTGAGACATACGGTTTACCATTCTGCGAAGGATCCATCCTTGTGACGCCAAATTGGGTTGCGCCAGCGGTGACCTTCAGCTGCGCGTTCAATGACGTACTCTTCATTGACATCAATGCCCAGGCCTGGGCCATCAGGAATGGCAACCATGCCATCTTCATAGGCGAAGACCGACGGATCATTGACGTAATCAAGGAGATCGTTGGATTTGTTGTAGTGAATACCCAGGGACTGTTCCTGGATGAATGCGTTGTAGGCACCTGCATCAATCTGCAGGTTGGCGGCCAACGCGATTGGACCTAGCGGGCAATGCAATGCCACGGCCACGTCATAGGCTTCAGCCATTGAAGCGATCTTGCGTGCTTCGGTGATGCCGCCACAGTGCGATGGATCTGGCTGGATAATGTCTACCGCTCCACTGGCCAAGACATCCTTGAAATCCCAACGGGAGAACAGACGCTCTCCCAAGGCAATGGGAGTACTTGAGTTACGTAGTGGTTCCAGCATCGAGTTCACGTTTTCGCTGAGCACTGGTTCTTCAATGAACATCAGTTTGTACGGTTCAAGTTCTTTGAGCAGTACCTTGGCCATTGGCTTGTGTACACGGCCGTGGAAGTCCACACCAATGCCTACGTTGTCGCCCACGGCATCTCTAACAGCCTGAACGTTCTCCAAACACCCCTGGACCTTGTCCCAGGTGTCGATGTACTGCAGTTCTTCGGTGCCATTCATCTTCACTGCGGTGAAGCCGCGGTCAACGGCCGCCTTGGCCGCTGCTGCGGTATCCGAAGGACGGTCTCCGCCAATCCACGAATACACACGGATCTTGTCACGGACTTTGCCACCAAGTAGTTCATAGGCTGGAACCCCGAGGGCTTTACCTTTGATATCCCACAGTGCCTGGTCGATGCCGGCGAGCGCACTCATCACGATTCCGCCACCACGGTAGAAGCCGCCACGGTACATGACGGTCCAAAGGTCCTCGATATTCCTTGGATCCTGACCGATGAGGTAGTCGGAAAGTTCTTCGACAGCTGCAGCGACGGTGGATGCGCGGCCTTCAAGTACTGGCTCACCCCAGCCGACAATTCCCTCGTCAGTTTCGATCTTCAAAAATAGCCAACGTGGAGGCACCATGTACGTGGTCAGTTTTGTAATTTTCATGCAGACTTCCTCATCTCATGGGTCGTTTTGTAGGCGGCGACTAAGTTGTCCGCCCGCGTTTTTAGATCTTCTAGGCTTCGGCCGGATTTGTAGAGAGATGAGCCGATGCCAAATCCTGTCGCTCCGGCTTCTACCCACTGCGTCATGTTTTCCTCGTTGATCCCTCCGACAGGAATCAAGCCAATCTCATTCGGGATGACTGCGGTCCATGCTTTGAAACCGGCAAGGCCCACTTGTTCGGCAGGGAAGATCTTGACGTTCTTTGCACCGGCCTGAATCGCGTCAAAGGCATTACTTGGAGTCGCGGCTCCCGGGAACGAATCCATTCCCAAGGCAACGGTTTCTTCAATGACTTTCACGTTGGTATTTGGTGAAACGATGATCTGTGCACCGGCTGCTTGGCAGTCTCGGACCTGCTCCACCGTGAGCACAGTTCCCGCGCCAACTACTGCGTCCTTGGGAAGTACCCGGCGAAGAATCTCGATGCTCTTTAGCGGTTCAGGGGAATTTAGTGGCACTTCCAGTGAGCGGAAACCGCTGTTGTAAAGTACTTCGCCCACGGCTTGCGCTTCTGATGGATGTAGCCCTCGCAAGATGGCCACCAGTCCAGCGGTCTTCAAAGCAGTCTTTGGTTCATTCATAGCAAACCCTTTCTCTAAAAAATCGTTAATCATGTTCGAGGTTCAGACCGATGCGCTCTGCAGTAAGCCCTGGGTACAGGCAATCGCCCAGATGCCTCGGGGCGCTGTACCTTGAAGCTCTCGCACCTGATCAATTCCAAAAACATTGAGCGCCTTGGTGTATCTCGCGCTGAGTTCTTTATTTCCACAGATTGTCAGTGGCGGTACAGAAACGGTCATCGAGGTACCAATGACAGAACGGATCTCAGCAGCAATCATGAGACCGGACAGGTAATCTGCGACCTCGGCCTTCCCCAGGCGTCCAGTCAGTACCAGAGTCCTAGCGGAAAAGGCCGTCAGCATCAGGTCGGCTCCGCCCTCCGGTGACTGGGACACCCGAACTCCACGTTCAAAAGCATTCCAATCGACACTGTCCGAAGGCTCAATGAGTTTGGACAGGATGGACTGTGAACTCAGAAGTGCATAGGTTTCGCCGGTCATCGATGTGGAGAACTCAGTGATGGTGCGTCCGGAAACTTTCACCCATTTCGAGTGTGTCCCTGGAAGTAAGAACCACTGTTCATCGTGGCTATTAGGCGCAAGATCGCTGAGTTCGATTGCACCCAGGATTTGGGTTTCTTCCCCACGCATCACATCGGGAAGTTCCTTGAGGTCCAAAACCCCGGGGATGATGTGCATGACCCGGCCCGGTGCAATCTCGACAGTTTCTAGTTCAAATTCTGGGTCTGCCAGATTTGCCGGAACTTGCCGGTAGGCAGCTTCTGCCCAGCCTTGTTGACTGCCCACCATGCCGCAGGCAATGACAGGGATACTCTCAAAGCTCGCCAACCAGTCACCGCATAATTCGGTCAGGGTGTTATTGAATGCCCGTGACAATGTCAGAGATTCTGATTGAGCTTTCGCCGCCACTTGCATGATTCCGAGGGCTGAACTGCGTTCCGCCACAATGCTTCCGCCATTGCCTATGAGATAAGCACGGGCGGATGTGGTTCCCCAGTCCAAGGCAATCAACTGGGCTTCGGCGATGTTTGTCATAACTCCTGTTTTCATTTTGTGGACCGCTCATCATCTTTCAGATGTGCTCCCCTTCACATGTGAATAGTGGCTGAGCTATCCCAATAGTTCAAAAGGCGTTGTATATAGTGGGATGAAGTGATTTCATAGGTTTCTTCAAAGGGGACGACCACATGGTCAAAGAATCTGATCCAACTACGGATGATTCGGCCGAGACACCACCGCCCGGAACACTCACCTTGGCCCGAGGCCTAGACATTCTGCGTGCCGTGGGGCGTGGAGCGACAAACCTCAATGAGGTCGCCACAGCGGCGGACATCGGAAAGAGTGCTGCGCAACGCATGGTGAAGCTTTTGGTGCAACGTGGATTTCTACGAAGCACCCATGGCACTGACTTCAGCCTGGGCCCGGCGCTCATTGAGCTCGGATTCCACGCCCTATATCAGAGCCCAGTTCCGGTCATTGCTAAGCCCATCCTTGAAGAGCTCGCCCGCAAGTATCAGGACACCGTGCACCTGGCAGTAGAGGATGAAGCGCAGGTACTTTACGTCGACAAAGTTCCCGGCACCCGTGGGGCACAGATGCGCTCACGCGTCGGTCAGCGCATGCCGCTGAGCCGCACCGGTATCGGCAAAGCGTTACTACTGGACACACCAGAGCGTTGGGAATCAACCTTCGATTCAGAGTCTCCGGTGGAACAGGCACCACACCAAACCAAAGACGCTTTCTTGGCACGAATGAAGAACTACGCCAATGAAGGCATTGCGCTGGACCTAGAAGATAACGAACCGGGGATCCGCTGTGTAGCGGCACCGATCCGCGACGGAAGCGGACAAATCATTGCCGCTATCAGCATGTCAGCCACCAACCCATATATGCCCGATGAACGGATGAAGGCACTCAAATCCGTGATGGGTTCCACCGCCGCACAGATTTCCCGCAAGCTAGGTTACTCGGGCAAGACGTACTAGGGATTTATTGCCTGCTCAAGGAGTAAAGCGATACCCCATTCCCAACTCGGTGAGGAAGTAACGGGGATTAGAAGGTTCGGGTTCTAATTTGGTGCGAAGCTGCGACATGTACACCCGCAGGTAGTTGGCTTCTTCCCCATACTCCGGACCCCACACGGTGGTCAGCAATTCGCTCCGGCCAATGAGCCGATGCGGGTTGTTAGCTAATACTTCCAGCACGCGCCATTCCAGGCGGGTCAACCTCACCGCTTGCCCGTTGACGCTCACCGAGTGGCCGGATAAATCGATGCGCACACGCCCATCAGAGGTTTCCACCACCGCGTGTCCAGGATCCGGTAACGCACGGCGCAATGCAGCCCGCAGCCTGGCTAGGAGTTCATCCATGGCAAAAGGCTTGGTGACAAAATCATCGGCGCCCCGATCTAAGGCGTCCACCTTGCTGTGCGAATCATGGCGGGCAGAAACAACAATGATCGGCACCGTTGACCATCCACGGATCCCGTCAATCACATCCCCACCTTCCAGATCAGGTAAGCCCAGGTCCAGTAGGACCACATCTGGGTGCGCATCGGCAGCCAACTGTAGGCATTGAACCCCGGTGGCGGCATGAAGTGTGCGGTAGCCTCGTGCCCTGAGATTCACCAGCAAGGCGCGAGCAATCTGCGCGTCATCCTCAACAATCAGTACGGTGGTGCTCATAGTTCTTCCTCGACTACCGGCAGGCTGAAGACCATTGTGGCCCCACCTCCCGGGCTGTCTTCTGCTTTCACATGCCCCTCCATACCTTGGGCTAGACCACGGGCTACAGCCAGTCCCAGTCCCAGGCCACTGGAATTATCCCGGTCACCGTGCCGTTGGAAGGGACGGAAAATACGGTCCTTCTCTGATTTCGGTACTCCTGCACCGTGGTCAATGACGAGAATTTTCACCTCGTCTTTGGTGGGAACGGCACGTAGCTGCACTGACGGTCCCCCACCGTGGCGAACCGCATTCTCTAGCAGGTTGGCCAGCACACGCACGGCGAGCCCGTAGTCTGCGCGAACCCTTGGGCAGTTTTCGGGAAGCTGGATCTGAACCTGGGCCGGGCTGATTTGCCCTGACACATCACGTACCGCGGAGGCCACAAGATCTTCAACCTGGATAGGGCTGCGGTGTACCACTAGCTCACCGGCTTGGATGCGGCTCATATTCAGCAGGTCCTCGATCCTTTCGCTGAGTTGGTCGGCAGACTCTTCGATGGTGGCCAACAAGTCGGCAGTGTCCTCTTCGCTGAGCACCACATCCTGCATGCGCAGGCTCGATGCCGAAGCCTTGATGCCTGACAGGGGTGTGCGCAGGTCATGGGATACGGCAGCAAGTAAGGCGGTGCGCATCGCATTACCGGCCGCTAATTCTTGAGCCTGGAGCCTCGCTTCGGAAAGGGCTCGCTGTTGCAATACCGCCGCAATGCGTCCGGCGAACGCTTCAAAGATTCCCTGATCCGAGGCCTCACGTGGGATCCCATCAATTACTAACAAGTGCTCGGTATCCACGGTTACCGCATAATCACTGGCTTCCTCACCCTGTGGCGGATCACCGGCTGATGCCACAGTTGCGCTCTGCGCCGTAGACTCTGAGTCCCGTCTGACCAGCGCCACCCCACGCAATGCATAAGAACGGCAGAGCCATTCCAACAGAGCCTGTACGCTCAGCCCCTCACGGATCACTGAGCCAGATAATTCAAAGAGCGTGTCTGCCTGATGTCGGGCTTGACCAGCCTCTGCAGTACGTCTGACCTCCACGTCAACAACTCTTGCCACCCCAGCGGCCACCAATAGGAAGATCACCAGGGCCGCAACGTTGAAGGGCTCATAAATATGTAATTGTCCGGTAGGCGGGGTGAAAAACCAGTTCAAGATTCCAGTGCCCAGCAAGGCTGCAGTAACCGCTGGCCACCAGCCTCCCAAAAGAGCTACAAAGACCACCAAGGAGAGCTGGCCTAAGAAGTTCAAGGTCAACAGTTCACTTTCGCTGCCGCCTAGTAGGAAGCCGACAGCTAATAAAGGTGGTCCACTGATGGCCAATAACCAACTAAGGATCCAACGCGGGCCACGCGGCCTGTGGCGTTTGGCAACCGCCTGCGACGGAGCGCGAGTTTCCCTTTCACTCTGAGTTGACTCAGGAACGACCAGAATCTGCGGGTCGGCAGGAGCAGTGGCTTGTTGCAAGAGCTGGATAGATATCTGCCGCGCTAATTGGCGATTGCTCTTGCCAGCTAGCGTTCCTGCCACCACCAGGTGGGTGGCTTGTGCGCTACGAGCAAAGCCGAGTAGAGCTTCACTGACGTCTTGGCCCAACACCATATGCCAGGTGGCACCAGAGCTCTCCGCTAGTTCACGCAACCGAGTCAGTTCGCTGTCTCTTTCGCTACTACTGGTGCCCATCCCCCGCTCGGGAACATGAACTGCCATCACTTCGGCACCGGGCATCTGGGAGGCCTGCACCAACCCGTGACGCAACAAGTCTTCAGACCCGGCATGGCCTGAGAGCGCCACAATCACCAAGGGGTGGACTAGCGGCGGGGTATTCGACACGTCCATAGTGCTCCTTGGCGTTCGGGATCCTTAGCCGGTACGAAGCGATCGTACCGGAATGAGGCTGGGTGGGCACTGCTGTACTTATTCAATGATCTTCTACTCGTTTGGCAACTTGAGCGACACCACTTTGTGGCACGAGTACGTTTCCATTGCACCTCTCACGACTCCACCACTGACCTGCTTTTAACGCCCCCTTAATGCGATGGCTAAAAATCTTGATAAGTCCTTTACGCCCTAATTTTAATGTGTCTGAGGACACAGTATTTTTTGCGTAAATTTTCTCGACCACCGACGCTGTGAACCTTCGATTTTCACGAAGACTGATAAACGATTCACTCCATCCAGTGTTGTTTAAAATGACTGATCAAATGACTAATATTGATGACGAGAGCGTTTTTCAAACCGTTCCCTCGGCTATCCGTTTCTTCGTCAAGCCCTATCAACAGACCCAAGATTTTGCCGGTTTGTTGGCGCGTAAAAAATAATTGCTCTGAGACGGTGCTTTACCTCGATTTCAGGCGTACTGTTCATCTTCGTGAATAGAACATCTGCGCCGATCCAAGGGTCGGAACAGGCACCACAATCCACGGTGCCATCACGCCTACGTCGCTGGCTGACAGACAGTTCTGTCGGTCAGGAAGATCCGAACAGCAGCGGAACGCATGGCGCCAAATGGTGGCAGGTCATGTGCCTCTCCGGCTTGGACTACTTCTCCACCCTCGGCTACCAGCCGGCTATTGCCGCACTGGCCGCCGGTGCACTGGCACCCTTTGCCACCCTGATCCTTGTTGCCGTCACCCTCTTTGCTGCACTGCCGGTCTACCGTCGGGTGGCCCAGGAATCTCCTCACGGTCAGGGTTCCATCGCCATGCTCGAACGGCTCATGCCGCACTGGAAGGGCAAGGTCTTTGTCCTAGTCCTGTTGGGCTTCGCCGCGACAGACTTCATGATCACCGCAACCCTCTCTGCTGCGGATGCCTCGGCTCACTTGATTGAGAACCCGTTCACCCCGAGCTGGTTCACCGGTAAAGAAGTACCGATCACCATCGTCTTGCTATTGTTGCTCGGCGCCTTGTTCCTGCGCGGCTTCTCTGAAGTCATCTGGATTGCAGTGACTCTGGTGTTCTCCTTCTTGGCGCTAAACCTCGTGATCATCATTGTTGCGGCGGTCAATATCGTCGGTCACCCAGTGTCGGTCTCTAACTGGTTGGATTCATTGTTCACCGCTCATGGGGACCCGATCATGATGCTGCTGGTCTGCCTGATTGTGTTCCCCAAGCTGGCATTGGGCCTGTCAGGTTTTGAAACCGGCGTTGCTGTGATGCCGCAGATCTCCAAGGCTCCCGGCGATACCGAGGCCAACCCTGCGGGACGCATCAAGGGTGCCAAGAAGTTGTTGACCACCGCGGCTCTGATCATGAGTGGTTTCTTGGTCCTCTCCTCCATCGTGACCACCATTCTGATTCCTGCCGAGCAGTTCGAGCCTGGTGGTGCGGCTAATGGCCGTGCGCTCTCGTGGTTGGCTCACCACCTCATGGGCGATGGTTTTGGCACTGTCTATGACATCTCAACCATTCTGATTCTCTGGTTTGCCGGAGCTTCGGCACTGGCCGGCATGCTCAACCTGATCCCCCGCTACCTGCCACGCTTTGGTATGGCCCCGGCCTGGGCCAGTGCAGTGCGCCCACTAGTTTTGGTGGTCATCCTCGTTGCCCTGGGGATCACCCTTCACTTCAAGGCAAGCGTAGATGCACAGGGTGCCGCCTACGCGACAGGTGTGTTGGTGCTGATGAGTTCTGCAGCCATAGCAGTAACAATCTCGGCAAAACGAAAAGGTGAAAAGCGTAAAACAATTCTTTTCGGCGCCGCCAGCGTGGTCTTCGTTTACACCACCATTGCCAACTGCGTTGAACGGCCCGACGGTCTAAAGATTGCCGCCTTCTTCATTGGTGCAGTACTTGTCGTCTCACTGCTCTCAAGGTTCCGTCGCTCTACCGAGCTTCGCGCCACCTCGGTCATGTTTGATACCCAAGCCGTGGAAATTATCCAGCGCGCCAGTAGCGCAGGATTGCTTCGGCTCATTGCCCACGAACCAGTCAAGATTTCTAAGCGTCGCTACCTTCACAAGCATCAACATGCCATTCTCGCCAGCCACATTCCCCAACGAGCCCCGGTAGTGTTCTTGGAAATCAAGGTCAGTGATTACTCGGACTTCGCTCAAGACATCGAGGTACGCGGTATCACCCGTCACGGTCAATGGATTCTTGAAGCCACAGCACCGTCCGTCTCAACATCCATCGCAGCGATTTGTCTGGCCATACGTGACCAGTATGAAGTGATGCCCCACATCTACTTCCGCTGGACCGAAGGCAATCCGCTGCTGAACGTTGCCAAGTTCATTTTCCTTGGACAAGGTGAGATTGCTCCGCTGACCCGCGAGGTACTGCGCGAAGCTGAGCCGAATCTACAGCGTCGCCCTTGGGTGCACGTGGGTTAGCCACGGTCTTCCCCGTAGCAACAGCACTAATGACACAGAGCTGGAACCGTATGTCTCCATACTGTTCCAGCTCTGCCTATTGCGCTTTACACTGCGTGCTAAGTGCTTTCTTGTACGCGCTGCGGCGAACCAACCGGTAGGTGAAAGCTGCGATTCCCACTAGGGCTACGGCGACGACTGCCTTACGAATGCTCATAACTTTCCTTCCTTAGAACCAGGTCGTTCCCGATGTATATCTAGTCTCTCGGTGTTCTAAGTTCGCAGCGTCGTCTATTCGGACCACTTTGACTACTGCTCTGGCAGTACATGCGCTGAACTACTTTTGCCAAGGTCGTGGCGCATCTCGATTAAGCATGATGGACAGTGCCGCTGGCATGACCTCGGCACGGAAGAAGGTTGATTCTCCGGCATAGTCACCATCTAGTTGGCAAGCCACCGGTTGATCGGCACGAATTTCAATGACCTGACCTTGCTGATAGTTCAGCGACTTCGCCTCAGTACCTAAAACAATTCCTCTAGCCAGGGATGCTAATTCTCGTGCACCGGCAGGAGAAGCGATCATCGCATCAATTTTTCCATCGGTGGGAACCGCAGAAGGGATCAGATTGATTCCACCCATCAGCCGCCCCACATTGCCCACCAATGTCATGATCGAAGAATGCTGTTGGACCGGCTGACCATCAATGCTCATCGTGCATTCGAAAGGAGTGAGGCTAAACTGCTGCGCGGCAGCCACCACATAGGCTCCGGCCTTGATGGTCTTTTTCAACTCTGGATTCGTGTTGCCCATGATCTTGGCATCAAAACCTAGCCCACCCATCACAGCACAAACAGAGCTGCCGGCGTCCGTGGTGCAACGAATCAGATCAACCGGGACTTCCTCACCGGCCAGTGCGGTACGAATCGCTTCACTTTCATCCAGTGAAGCCCCGAGGTTTCTTGCCAGCAAGTTTCCGGTGCCCGCTGGGATCAGCGCCACCGGTATTCCTTGGTTTGCCAATTCCTGGCACACCACACGCACGGTGCCGTCGCCACCGGCCACGATCACCACGTCTACTTTGGCATCGATGGCTTGATGGGCCATCTTCACTCCTGGATCCTCACGCTCGGTTTCTAACCACAGCGGCGGCTTCCAGCCGGCGGCCTGTAACTCATACTCCACACGGCGCCTAAATAGCCCGAAGTCCAATACCTTGGTGGGGTTGTAGATGACTGCGGCACGCTTATCATTCTGTTCTGCGGGTAGCCCGAGTCCGGCCCAACCTTGCAGAATGGGCCCCACCCCTGTGACCACTAAGACGCCACTGGCCCAGGTCAGCCCGAGAAGTATCCCGCCAATAAGCTGGCTGGTGGTTTGAGTACGCATAAACCACTGGTCCGCCAACACCATGATGACCAAGAGCGCCGCAACGATCCGCGACCGGATCGCTGAGCTGGTGGTCAACCTCCTGGCTTGACCCAATGTTGCCAACACCCAGGCCAATACCGTCACCGCCACCATATGCGCGGACGGGTACCCCGAAAACCAATAAGTCAGCGAATCTTCATAAGGTGAAGAAGGCCGTGCCTGGTTAGTAAGCAGTTGAATCGCGGCCGACACCGGGATAACAAATGCGACAGCACTCAACGCTCCAGATAGCCTGCGCATGCGGCGGCGCAACGACCAGAACGCCATGACCAAGATGACAACGAAAACTAGAGCCGGGTGCGTGAGAATTGCAAAGGCTTCAGCAATTTGCCCAGCAAAGCTACGCGGATGAATCCACGGCGCAAGTGTCACCCGGTCTAGGTCATCTAGGCCCCAGACCGTAGATAGTAAAGTCCACCCAACAAACACCAGAACGAAGGCAACGAAGAAACGGCCCTGAGCTAAGGACGCCAAATCGAAGCGACTATGCGGTTTGAAGATTCGCGTCATAACTTGATTCTTGTCGCGATGCTAGCATCCGTCAATTAACCTAATGTCACAGTTTCACCTACTCACAGCACGTCAGCTCAGGTGAATGTCATCGATTCCATCTGGAATCCACTGATCTTTTTCCCAGCGCAGATTTTTTGCCAACGGCAATTGGTGTGAGGCACTTTCGATAATGTGCATGAGGTATCCCCCGGTATTGGGGAAAGCCACGAGATCTCCCTTGGCGACTCCTTGGGGGAACTCAAAACGACGACGCAAGATGAGTTCTTCCTCGATGCAGTACGCTCCTACCAAAAACCCGCTGTAGTCAGCTGAATCTCTTACTGGCTGTTGGGCCGTCTTGATCAGAATGGGGTCAACAAGAAAATCAGCTGATGTTGAACGGCATTGGGTTCTGTTCATATGCAGCCCCACCAAAGCGACCGAGTCGCTACGTGTTTTGGTGAAAGCAACTTCTGCAAGGGTCAGGCCACAACCATCAAGTAGCGACCGTCCAGGTTCACACCGAAGCTGAATTCTTCTCTCCCTGAGCATCTGCGCCACCGTTTGTTTTCCGTCAGCGCTCTGAGTAGAAAGAATCTGGCGTAGCCACTGCCCTCGAATCAGTGGCTGATGATACGGATACACTGCCTTGCTGGCATTCGGCCCGTTAGCCCCTAACCGATCAGACTTCCAGGTAATTGATTCATCACCTTCGGGTAGCTCGGCGAGCGCCTCCCAGAATCCGTTCCACTGCTGCGAGTCATCAAGATAAGACATGGGGATTCCTCCGCCCATATCCACAAATTTCACTTCATGCCCTGCCTCATTCAACTTGTCTACAAATTCCAAGGACTCCTGAATGACCAGTGCACGCTGTTCACCGCTATACCCGTTGAGGTGGAAGTGCGCTCCCACCACTTCAATAGATTCTTTAGCCTCACTGCCCGACAAATATTCAAGCCACGCTCCTGCCTGAAGCCCGAATCTGGTAGCAGGGATTTCTGGTTGATCCGAGGCGAGTCGCAGTGCCACTTGCACCGGCTTGTCAGCTGCGCCGGTGATGTCCAAGAGCTCTTCAACTTCATCGATATTGTCCAGGCTCAAAACCACATTGTTCGCTACTGCCAGTTCAAGCAACGCCCGAGATTTGACCGCCGCGGTGACAATCAATGACTCAGCGCTCAGTCCACGTTTCAAACATTGATCTAATTCGTGGAAACTGGCAACATCGACTCCGCAACCTTCGGCACGTGCTTTGTCGATGGCGCCCAGGGTCTTGTTCGCTTTGCGGGCCAGATAGATCTGGAAGTCTATTTCATACTCCGCTGCAGCATCACGTAACTCAGTAATGTTTTCCGCCATGGAATCAAAGTTGTGCAGGTTCAGCGGTGACCCGTACTCACTGATCAGTTTTTGGCAGAGCTGCGGGTCCTGAACAAGTTCGTTCATCCATGGCTGTAAGCGAGCCGTAAGTGGCATAGTTCCGTGCATCAGTGCTGGCATTAACGGGCTACTTTCTGGTTACTGGCAATCACTCGAGTGGTCACTCTTTGGGCCCAGCGTTGGTATTCGGTGTGCAAAGTTCGGTTGAGGGTGTCATGACCCAACGTTGGATCTTCTGTGGGACGTCCCAACGCAGTCAATGATTCGTTGCGCTGTCCTTGGGCATCCAGACATGTCCCATCGGTATCGGTGAGTATGCCTCGCTCCCCCTGCCTGATAAAAATTTCGCCACTAACAAGCAATGATTTGTACAGTGCGCTCGCCGGCACACCTTCGGGGGCGGGCGCACTAAGCACCCCGGGCGGTACGGTCACAGCATCCACTCTGAGAACCTCACTCCGTGGGGTGTCACCCATAGTTCCCTGCCCGGAATTTTCATGGCGAAGAATCCCTATCTCAGACAAGGCCAGTAGCTTCAGAGCCGTTGGCTCAGGTGGTCCAAAGGCCATTCGCTCAAGGTTGGAAGCCATCATGTTGAATTCTTGTCGGCTTTGCCGATCCCACTCGTATCTGGACAGCGCTTCAACCATTTCCCTGTACAGGCCGGACCACACGACACCCCAAACCCATTCGTGGGTTTTAGGCTTCACCCCGTGATTGACCTCAAGACTGTATCGCAACTGCTCAAAGGGGTTGTTCTGGCCAGCAAACTGTTCAGAAATGCCTTGATGAACAGTGTCTTGCAAGGCTTCTTTGCTAGCTTCTACGGCGCTGGCCTTTGCCACTGCTAGTGCTGCGTCCGTCAGGATATTCCACAGCTGATCTGTTTTGCGTTCTTGGCTTCCACCCCATGTCCGCAATTCACTGCGGTACGGCACCAACGCATCCTGCACGCGTGACCCAACCGCCTGTGGCTTAGGTGTCATGCTGATTCCTCGACGTGAGGTCATGGTGATCAGTTTCGGTTCGTTGCCACTGGGTACATATATCAATGTCAGTCCACCGGCACCCGAATCGCCTTCCCAGCTTCCGCTGCGCCCCTCTGTAAGTCTCAGCACTACGTCATAGGCTGTCAGCGCTGACCCCTTGATAATCACTTCGCCACCGGCCGGAATTCTTTGTGCTTCACTCTCCAAGCTCTGAACTGTCAGCGCGGTGGCTTGAATCGACATTGGATCCAACTGTTCAACTATTTGGCCGGTGACTCCGTGACCGGTGGCAAGCACCACCTCGTCATAAACTTCCGTGACCTTACAGGTGGTTACCTCCCATTTCCCATCAACCTTGTTGAGCGCATCTACTACGTACGCTCGATGCTCAACTTCTATGCAGCTGTGCTGAACCAGTTGTTCAAACTGCTCGCTGAGGTACTTACCAACGAGCGCGCGGGGCGGAAATGGATCTGAGCTATCAGTTCCAGGTTTGTCTTGACGCCACTGATCAAAGCTACGGGGACCAAGGCTGAAGGAAGCGTCAATAATTCGGGCATTAACATTGATCCTCAGCTCTTGTGGCTGAGCAGTGTTCCAGACCCGTCCGGCTCCTGGTGGGTAGGGATCATAGACATCTACCAACACGCTTGGCGATGCCACGCCCTGCAGTCTCTCGTGAAGTTCAAGCAGCGCGAACAAGCTTTTGGGCCCGCCACCGATCATGGCAATGCGAATCACTGCGCCCCACTATTCTCTGGCACCTCACCCAAGTTTTCTTTGACCCAGTCATTGTCATAGACGGTATGTAGGTAAGGAACTCCCGAGTCATGAACGAGGAAAGCAATTCGCGATCCGGCCGGAATTTCGGGCAACATCTGATCCATGGCGGCAACGATGGCACCGGTGGATGCCCCAGCCAAAATACCTTCACGGTAAGCAAGACGGCGGCAACCGCGAACCATATCAATTTCTTTGATGCGCAAGACGTGATCCGGTTTTGCTTGCAGGGATAGTTCCGGAACTACTCCGGCACCTAGTCCCGGTAAACGCCGCAGCGCAGATTCACCATCAAAAAGTACCGATCCCAAGGCGTCTACTGCCACCAGTTGTGTGGAGAGTCGATGCTCTCGAACATAGTTCTGGCATCCCAGAAGTGTTCCGGTAGTGCTGGTGGCGACAAAGAGGAAATCCAGATTCCCGTCCAAGGCCTTCATGATTTCAGGCATGGTGGAAGAATAATGGGCCGCGGGATTATCCGGTGAACCGTATTGATTGGTGGTGACCGCTCCTGGGTGCTGCGCTAGGAGATCTTGTACCCGCTGGCGGCGGGCTGCCAATTTGTTGCCATCCGCCGGGTTGAGCACGAGGTCTACTTCTGCCCCGTACGCGCGCATAATTTGTAGCGCCGAACCATTGGCGTTCTCATCTACAACCGCAATAAATCTAATGCCGCGCACGATGCACTGACGAGATAGAGAGATGCCGAGGTTCCCGGAGGTCGATTCAATGACTGTTCCACCCGGTGCCAAGCGTCCGGAAGAAATGAACGCATCAAGCAAACTAGCTGCGGTGCGCTCTTTGGTGCTTCCGGAAAGTTGTAGGGAATCTAGTTTGGCGAAAACTTGGATATCTGGCACATCAAACAGTTTGTCTAGTCTTACCGTGGGAGTGGCAAAAGGTTCTAAGGTACCGACACTATCCATAGTTGATGACTCACATTCAGGCGCTGGTTTTTACCGCTGTGCACTTCATGACCAAACCCAACAACGAACGTTTTTAACATTGCTGGTTGTGGCCAGTCTAGGCATTCCAGATGCATTCTGGCTAGGGAAAACAGCAAAAGCGTCACTGCTAAACGATGATTCAGTTCATCGCTTGCCCGATTGCTCGGCACTGTGCTGAATGGACTCAATCAAGCTCAGGGCGGTATCCGTAAGCGACTCTGGGGTCCCTTTAATCTTTCCTGCGACCCAACCTCCAAGAACGTTGACCACTCCGCCGATAAGGAACTGTCGGTGGTAATTAGCCGGTAAGTCAATGCCAAAGGTCTCGACGTGAGCACCATAGGTTCTCTTAGTTCCGGGTGTCATGCACCAGCCATGGCAACCTACCGCTTCCGCGGTAGCTCAACCTTTACTTGCGCAGCGATCCTTTGCAGGTTTTCCCACGTCTTCTCATTCAGAGTGATGAGGGCTTCTTCGGCCAATTGCCCTGGAGTCGGAACATTTTCACCTGGAGCCCGTACCGGCTTTGATCCTTCTTCTACTTCTGTGTCTTTGACGTAATTGATGAGCTCTTCTACCTGCGCGGTGTAATCATTGGGATCACGGAGGGCAGCAACGTCGATGACAATGATCAGCGTGCCTTGGGCTTCCGGGCTTTGACGGGTAGAGACCGTATCGGATCCAGAGAGCGCTCCACCGAATGCCTCAACCAACAGTGATAGGCCAAATCCCTTAAAACCGCCGAAGGGCTTGTGGTATCCGCCGGCACCCACCCATTCGTCAGGGACTGTCATTCCGGTATCTTTCTCTTCCTGTAGGCGCCCCGAAGCGACCACGCTGGTCGCAAAATCGATCACCATATGCGGTGCTTGGGCACGGGGCACCCCAGCTGCAATGGGGTTAGTCGATAGTCTTGGCTGCAAACCACCCGGAGGAAGGACCGTTTGCAAGGAGCCGTTGTTATTGCCAAAGATAAGACTGACCTTGCCAGCTTCCGCAGCTTGTTCGCAGAAAGGTGCCAAGCGTCCTGCAAAATCTGAGTCGCGTACGGTCACGGCACTAATTCCATGCTCTTCTGCGCGCGCAATGGCAAGAGTCATCGCATCACGCAACGCAAAGTGACCGCAGGTTCGGTGCGCATCCATCGCCACTAACGCGCCGGCATCCTTCTCAATGCTCGTCTGCGCCGAGGGGTTACTCACTCCGTCCAGCGCACGCTGCACGTATTCAGGCAGCCTGCGTAGTCCGTGGGATGGGTGCCCTGCGCGCTCCGAGGAAATTAGTTGATCCGCCATATATTGGGCGTCTGCTTCATTCGCACCCACGGCGCGCATGCACTGCGAAATAAACTGCGAAAGATCCAACGAATTAAAAGTGTTCGCCTTTTGGGGCATTACAGACTCGGTCACTGAAACTCCTTTGGTCATGTGTTTGACGCGTTGTTTCCACCGTAGAGGCGGGCGTCTCGGTTGCACCTAAGTGACACGAACTGGCTCCGAGTCCAAGGCTCTTTAGATCTCCGAAGTCGCGCCGGCCCTAACGTACAGACTCGGCGGCCTTCCGAACCAAATGCTCGTGGGCCACTTTTTGGCCACGTTCGCGAGTGTTCCACGACAGTCCTAGGTAGAGCAGGAAGCTGATGACAAAGCACGGAATGTTCGCACCGATAGGGCTAGGGAACACATAGGTCAGCAGATAGGCAGCCACTGCTCCGAGCACCCAAACACCAACAGCAATCGGGTTCACCCCGTTGCGGTACCAGTAGGCGCCGCCGGTATGACGAAGAATATCGCGGCTATATCTTGCGCGCTTGAGGATGTAGTAATCAACAATCATGACCGCGAAGACCGGAACAAAGAACGCCCCGATCAGTGTTAGGAAGTCGGTGAATTGATCTAGCAGTGACAACCACGTTGCTCCGAGAATGGAGACGCCACCAACGATCAGTGCAGTTGCAAGGAATGGCAACTTTCGTTCAGGTCGAGAGTTGACCACCGAGGTGATCATTCCGTAGACCGCCATGCTGTTCGTTGCCATCACCGAGAGGAAAATAGCGATGGCTAGTGGAGCCCCAAAGGCCTTGACCAAGATCGTTGGGTCAAAGGCAGTAGCTTCACCACCGGAGAGAATGACGTAGCCAATGGCGGTGGCACCGAGGATCATAGCCAGCACAGTGGAGAGTGTGTAACCGATGCCCGCGCCGACGACGCTGGCGCGGGTGGTACGAGCCATGCGATTGATATCGGCCGAAAGTACAGTCCATGAAATAGCGGTAGCAATCACAATGTCCAAGACGATAAACGGCGTGTAGCCCAGCGATTCATCAACTGGGATCGCAACAAATTCTGCTGGCTCAAACTTGCCGAAAGCCATCGCAAAGACGTAAGCCATGATGGCCAAAATGAGCACGGCCAGCCACGGTTCAGCTTTAGAGATGCCCTCATGTCCAAAGAGCGCAAGGGTGACCACAAAAATTTGGCAGATCGCTGAGAACAGTGCCGGGTTACTGAATCCGGTGAGCGAGTCGACCAGGTAGTTCACGGTAACCCCGGCGAGCATTGCCTGCACCCAACTCCAACCCATCAACACGATGACGTTGGCTGCCACGGGCAGCAGGCTACCTCGGGTGCCAAAGGCTCCTCGGGTGATTGCCATGGTAGGCATTCCGGTGCGGGTTCCAATGTTTCCGACCAACACCAGAATGACCGAACCGACCAAGGTTCCAACGACAATCAGGATCAGGGCCAGCGAGAAGTTCAGGCCGGGAACAAAGAAGGTTCCGGTCAGCAAGGTGGTCACCACCAGGTTGGCAGCCAGCCAGATCATGCCGATGCGCCCTGTGCCTAATTGACCTTTGACAGGTCCGGAGCTTTCGGCGCCTGCTTCAAGCTTGCGTTCAAATTTGCGGTAGAGGTTCATGCTGATTCGCCGTTCGCAGTCAACTGGGAGTCTTCAGGAATCGTGGAGAGGTGCTCATGAATAGCAATCAGCGAACCATCTGCTTCGCGGCGGAAGATGATACTTTCGCGTTCCACGTAGGAGTCGGTGCTGTAGTTTTCCGGGTCAAGTCCCGAGCGGATTGAGGTTGCCACGGTGTGGCTGAAGACAGCGCCACCGGCAAAGACCTGAACCAGTTGATCCGAGGATTTGCAGTCGGTAACCTGCCACCCTTCGGCCAGCCAGCTATCCCACAGTTTTTCATAAATGGCTCGGTCGTCGAGACGGGTTGCCTCTGGATGGAAGATGAAGGAAGCTTCTGGCGCGAAGCCCGCGAAGTATTCTTTGGTGTTGGTCGCCGCAAAGGCGTCTACGATGTGTGCCGCTGCGTCTAGGACGTCGCGCTCTGTCGGTGTTTCTGTGCTCAACGCTTCTCCCGAGACTGAGGTCTTGATTCACACACTGCGAGGCGTGCGCATAAAGTGAGGTGGATTACCTATATGCACTTTTTGTTTACCCTAGGTGATCCGCTGAGATGAGGTCAATGATTTATGCCAATTTGACAACAGCGCGAAGCTTGCGATACGAGACGCTTCACTTAGCGGATGCCTTCCTGAAAAGTCAGTTTCCGCTGCGTCGATTTTCCAGCTCTACCCAGGGGAAAGGAAATCGTCGAACCAACACCTCAGAGGCCGGATAATGCCGGTTAATAGCGAAGCGACCATCGTCTAGACTTTGTCGCCACGTAGCTTTGACCTAGGAATGCCTCATGCAGGCATCATTGGAGCGGAACCCGTAAACTAGAAAATTCTGGCCTATAGGCCCAGCTTGAGACCACACCCATAGACAAAAAGAAGCCCCATACCGCTTGGCGGTACGAGGACTTCCCAATGATATATGCACGGATCACTTCCCAACTTTTACAAGTTAGGCGGTCCAGCTTCTGCCCAATACGACACTTTCGTTATGCAACCGAATCAACTAGCGGACTTCGGCAGCTTCCTAGCAGGTGCACGGTTCCAAACGTACTTGGATAACTGCCAGAACGACCGTAAGTTAGCTTTGACCACCTACACCTGGAACTCGAAACTTGCCGCCGAACTCGCGAGAATTTTAGGGCACGTTGAAGTTGTTTTGCGGCATGCAATGGACCTGCAACTTAGATCATGGAATGCTGATCAACCCCGAGTTGCCGGGCAAACCGATCTCAACGATGCCCGCAAGCGTGACGGAGGCAATTCCGAAGAGTGGTTGAAGCATCCAGCGCCATTATTGTTCAAGCTAGTGAATACAAGGACGCGCACCGGAAAAATCCTCTCCACCTATGATGGAGCTTTACGCCGAGCAATTGATGGCAGCAACGAGCGAGACCCTGCCCATCCTCGACATGCGACCTACGTCACGCACGATGACATTATTGCGCACACAACTTTTGGGTTTTGGCTACATTTGCTCCCTAACCCCAAGCACCGACACGCTCCCCTAAGTAGTCTAAGTCAGCAAGAACGGAGCAAAGAGTTGGCGGCGCGCAGACTTTGGTCCGAAGCTCTTTGCAAGGCATTCCCGGGTAAAACAAACGCATACGTAGTTCAGTATTACGTTCAGCGTGCGCATGCCCTGAGAAACCGAATTGCCCACCACGAACCGTTGCTGCACACCGATAGGAAATCCTACTTCAGAACCTCCACTAGGTTGCTTCACGGAATCAACCCTGCCGTAGGAAGCTGGGTCGGATCCACCGCCCAAGTAGTACAGATCTTAAACAAGCGCCCTCGGCAAAAGCCCTGAATGGAGCGGTTCCACAGGTGGCCGCCTGCCACTGTCGACACGACAGCTCGCAGCGCTACCCTCTAGACCGAACCTCAGGACGCAATCAAATACTCCACTTCCGAAGCCCGAGTTTGATAACACGGGCTTTCGCGTTCCTCAGCTAACTTACACAAGGCCAGCAACCACCCTGACTCTGCGCATTTCACGCTGTCACTTCGCCCAGATGGCCAAATATTCAGTTCGCCACAACCTCTGAGCACTCTTGTTGCAGCAAGAAAATTGCGTTATCGGCTCCCGCCCAGCCAACTTCTACCCCAACCAACATTAGATAATGCACTTTCAGTGCAATATGATGCACTCATGGACACTAGTGTGGAACTACTCGCCCAAAGCATCGGGGCGCGAGTAAAAAGCGAACGCAAAAAACACGACTGGACGTTGGATCAACTCTCCGAAGCCTCTGGCGTGAGCCGACGCATGCTCATCAACGTGGAGCAGGGAACTGCCAACCCCAGCGTGAGCATCCTATTGCGCCTTGCAGACGCCCTAGGCATAGGTCTGCCGGCACTAGTTGAACCACCGGAACTGCGCACCGCCATGATCACCCGCAAGGGTGAAGGTGCAGCACTGTGGACCGGAGAAAACGGAGGTAGCGGAATACTGGTTGCCGGCAACGCAACCCCTGATGCCTTGGAACTGTGGGACTGGACCTTGGCTCCCGGCGAGCGCCACGAAAGCGAGGCGCACAGTGAGGGCACTCGGGAATTACTGCACTTACATAAAGGATCGCTCACCGTCGAGGTCAACGACGAAGTCTTCGAACTACGGGCCGGGGACGCGATGTCTTTCCACAGCGATACCGCCCATGCGTATGCGAATACCCACAAGACACCTGCCATTTTTAACCTCTGTGTTTTTGAACCTTCGGCGGGTACCACACACAAGATGGAGGATAACAATGCCAAATAACCTCACCCCTACCGAATTCCTCTACGCTTGCAGTGTTGCACCCGAGGTCTTTGAACTGCGCCCCGATTACCGTGCGCTACTGCTGGTAGTTGAAGGTCTAGAACCGCAGGCCAGCTCCGCTGTGGCAGATGAGCTGATCGCTCACGCCGAAGCTCATGCCAAAGAACTTCTAGCCGAGACTCCAGTAGACCAACTGCCACAGATCAGCGCCTGGCGTGATGCCTACCGCGGTTTTGGAGCCAAGCCTCAGCGCACCCGCAATAGCCTCGAAGCACTGACTCGACGTGCCGCCGATGGTCTGCCACGGGTAAATGCACTGACCGATATTTACAACGCCATCAGCGTGCTTCATCAGATCCCACTCGGTGGTGAAGATTTTGATCTTTATGATGGTCCGGCTCAACTGCCCCGCGCCATTGGCGATGAAGCGTTTGATACCACCGCAGGCGGTGAAATTGTCATTGAAAATCCCAGTGAGGGTGAAGTGATTTGGCGCGATAACACCGGGGTCACCTGCCGCCGATGGAACTGGCGTCAGGGCAAACGAACTGCATTGTCAGAAAAAACCAGCACCGCATTCTTCATCTTGGACGCACTAGAGCCCATGACCGATGAACGGCTCAGCGCGGTAGGCGAAGAGCTTGGCCAAGCATTGGAGTCCTTGGGTGGCGCTGTGCAGATTTCTCGTCGCATGATTGGGGCACAGTGAAAGCTCGTTCAATAGTTAATGGGTTGCCGCCCTGGACCCTTGCGGTAGCAGCCATGCTGGCAGTGCAACTGGCCAATGCCTTGTCGGTGTCCGTAGTTGAACAGGTCGGTGCCGGGGGTACCGCCTGGTTGCGCATGAGCTTTGGGGTGATCATCCTATGGATCATTGCCCGCCCAAATTTCCGCTCCATCCGTAAACAGGACATCCCTGCGCTCATTGTCCTGGGCGTGGTGACCGGATATATGACCCTGTTGTTCTTAGAAGCCATTGACCGCATTCCGTTGGGCACCGCTGTTTCCATTGAGTTCCTGGGCCCACTGACGGTGGCTGGCATCATGAGCAAAAATCGTAAGGCGCTTGTTTGGCCGGCTCTGGCTATCGTTGGTGTGGTCCTGCTGACTGAACCTTGGCAGGGTCAAATCGATCCGGTCGGCGTGGTCTTCGCACTCAGCGCTGGAATCTGTTGGGGGCTATATAACCTCCTCACCCAGCATGTGGGCGACCGCTTCTCAGGAATTAGCGGGTTGTCACTGACCATTCCGGTGGCGGCTCTAGCCACCATGCCGTTGGGTCTTCCTCAGCTAATCCACGGGGAGTTCACCTGGTGGGTACTACCAGCAGCAGCCGGCATTGCACTTATTACACCGGTGATAGCTTTCGGACTGGAAATGCTGGCCTTGCGCCGAATGACTCACAGCGCCTTTGGCACACTACTGTCCATTGAGCCGGCTTTCGGTGTGCTTATTGGCATTCTCATCTTGGCCCAGATGCCAACCTGGTTCCAGGTTCTTGGAATCATCTTGGTGATTTCCGCTGGTGCCGGGGCGCAGCGCGGTGGCCAACGTGAGTCGAAGAACCTTCCGTTGACTGAGCTACCGTTGGAAGCCAAGTAGCGTGAAGTTATAGCCCAGAGTTTTAGTCTCTGGGCTATCTCTTTGGGCAAATTAGTTCACCGGCGGGTGCTCAGCAATACAGAACAGATTGCCTTCTGGGTCAGCCAACGTAGTCCACTGAACATGCTCGAACTCTTCAAGTACGTCCCACTTGTACTCGGCACCAAGCTCGATCACGCGCTGAACTTCTTGGGTGCGAGAGCCCCACGGGACGGTGAGATCCATGTGCGCTACTTGGGCCTGCGCTCTAGGCTGCGCAGCTGGCTGGAAGAACAGGGCGAAGTCATCAGGAGTTGTTGGCGCCAAATAGTAGCTGTCTCCACCCCCTGAAATTTCATTACCGGTCACGCCTGCCCAGAACTTGGCCAGGGCTTCGGGATCATCCGCGGTCATATTGATGGACCCTAGAGAAATCTTTGGTGAAGTCATAAGTTCACGATAGCCCTACGACCCGACAGCCAAGGACGCTCTGGACGCGGACAACCAATCAATCTCGTTGCTTCGGCGCTTGTATACTGATCGCAACGACTGCGAAAGGGTGTCGGGGATTCCCGACAAATCTACTTACGATGCAACACGACGCTCCCCTAAGAAAGCAACTCTCCAAGATTTTAGCCAACTTTGCTGATGCCCATGTTCATCGGATTCCCCGAACTCTGGATCTCATCTTTTTTGGTTGCGCTAGTTTTGCAACCATATTTGCGCTCTTCGAATTTTTTGCCGCTGGGTTGCGCCCACTGTATCTACTCTTCGTAGTTCTCACGGTCTTTATCCTGTTGCTCTCACGCCGACACCTGTGGATTGGCGCCCTGAGTTCCATGGCTATCTTGCTGCTAGCTTCTTGGGCAGGAGTGGAGCCAGTCCTATTTTGGACCATCACGGTCTTCATGGTTTCTTCTGCGACCTTGCGTGGGGCTAACGTTTTTGGGCTTTCAGCGCTGGCCGCAGTCAGTTCATTCGCGAGCTGTCTTCTTGCCAACGATTTTGACCAAGGTATCCGTGAGAGTCAGATCCTTGTCTCCGTCATACTTGCCATGGCCGGCATGAGCAGTGCGGTGCACAGCTACTTCAGGTACCTCTACGAACAAGGACAACGCATCCGCGATGCCGGCAGCAAACGAATCGCTGAAATCAACCAGCGCGTTGCCGATGAACGACTGCAAATCGCTAGTTGCACGACCTCGTAGGCCACGAAATCGCCATGCTCGGTATTCATCTAGGCGTTGCCGAAGTACATACCCCGCCGGAAGCCAAACAAGTCCATGAGTCATTGACCGCTGCGCGTGCGAACGTGCAATCAGTCTTGGCAGAGACGCAACAGATCTTGCATGTCCTACGATCCAGCGACAACCCCGCCGAAGCAGAAGGGCTACCCGCCCCTTCCGCGCAAGGTCTTGAACACCTCATTGCCTCGGTCCAAGCCACCGGACTAAAAGTTAATGCTCAACTAGATCATTTGCCACCGAAGCTGAATCCAGAAGTCAGCACGGCGGCCTACCGAGTAGTGCAGGAAGCGCTGGCCAACGCACAACGTCACGGCGTTGGGCCCGTGGAAGTTCGAACGCTCGTGGAGAATCAGTGGCTGAGCATCAGTATCGAGAACGCCAAAAAATCCTCACGCTCCAATGAGGACGGCAGCGGTCTAGGACTGGTGGGAATGCGCGAACGCACGGAGTCAGCGGGCGGAAATCTGTTGATAGAAAATCTTGCAAGATCGTTCAAGATCACCGCTACGTTGCCCCTGGCAGGAGGAACTCACTAAATGGTTCGCATCATGATTGTTGATGATCAAGAGATGATCCGTCTTGGTCTGCGTGGCATCCTTTCGGCACAAAATGAGATTGAGGTTGTGGCTGAGGCCAGCGACGGATTGCGGGCGCTGAGCCTGCTGGAGACTCATGAAGTCGACGTAGTTCTGATGGATCTGCGCATGCCCGGGATCGATGGGGTGGAAACCACCCGCCGGATTCGCGAAAAGTTCAGCAGTGAGCAACTGCGCATCCTGGTTTTCACCACTTTCGATAATGATGAGAATGTTTTTGCCGCCCTCAAGGCAGGAGCCAATGGTTTCTTGAGCAAGGGAGCGAGTCCTGCCGAGCTTGTGGCAGGAATTCAAGATGTTGCCACCGGTGGCGGCGCGCTGTCTGCTACGGCGTCGGCCGCGCTGATTGGGCACGTAGCCCAGGGCCCGGTGCGCACGGCGCAGCCAGGACAGACACTGCAACTGTGAAAGCTGCGGTCATGCCCATCTGGGTGATGGCCGAAATGTTGGCCACTAGTAGCGCTGCCAACGCGACAATGACAGTCATGCCGGCGAAGACTACAGCGGTACCTGCGGTTCCGGTAGCACGGGCGATGGCTTCTGACACTGGGCGGCCCGAACGCAGTTCGGTGCGGAAGCGGGAAATAATGAACAGCGAGTAGTCGATGCCCACCGCCAGACCCAGCATCGCGGCAAGAATAATCGCGCTGCTGTCCAAATCTGCCAGCGTTCCATAGGCCATAATGCCCACCAGACCGGTACCCAAACCGAAGACTGCCAACAGCAGGTTCACGCCTGCTGCCAGCATGGAACCGAAGGTCAAGGCAAGAACAACAAAGGCGATAATCACGCCTACGCCTTCGCCGGCGCCCATTTCTGGTGCACCTAAAGGAACGAAGTTGCCCCCAAGTTCAACACCCACAGAGTCCGGGGCACTGTGCTGGAATTCTAGGGCCGCTTCATAATTGGATTCGCGTTGATCATCGGTCATTTGGCCGTAACCGAGAGTGGCAACAGCCACCGACTTGTCTTCTGAAATGAACGGCTGCTGGGCATTGAGCGGGTCACTCACGGTTTCTACACCGGGCAGACGATGCGCTTTGGCGAGCACGCTCTGAATTTCTTTGGCATTCTTGGCCGAAGTGACATCGCCCGAATCCGGGTGGAAGACGAGTTTGAGTTCAGTGGCTTGGATCGCGGTCTCGTGGGACGAACTGGCTGATTCATCAACCGAAGAGTTCCGTCCTCCCACAAAGACTCCAGCGAAGATAACAAATATCGCTAGCCAGCTGACCAGCACCACCCGACGATGCCGGGCACTAAAGCCTCCGACGCGGGATAAGAAAAGGGACATGACGCTCCTTGGACTCGAAAATTATCTATAGTCCACTTTCCCGTTTTTCCCAGCGTCCCGAATCGTTCAGTTGAACCGATCCATGTACTGCGTTTGAAGTAGTTTTCGCCTTTCTCCTCCAACTCTCGGACGGAAGTTCTTAGCGTCGCTTTTAAGGAACGAGTCGAGGAACCAGCCGTACCATCAACACCATAATCACCAGTTCAACCAGCGTTTGCGTCACTACGGCTAACGGGGCCAACTCAAATGAGGCTGGCAATGCCAAGGCCATGGGCAGGACCACCAGTGAATTACGCGTGACTCCTGAAAACATGACGGCACGGGTGGCACTGACATCTAGTCCTGTCACTCGTCCTGCATACTTGCTAACCACCACAGCGATCACAGCAAAGAAGACATAGAGCGGAACGACTCTAGCTAGGGAACTAGTTTGAGATCCTACCGAAACGATCTGCGAACCCACCACTACTGCCAACGTAGCCATCATTAGTGGAACCATTCCCGCAGCCATGACCTGATCGATGAGCTGGCCGGCGCGGAATTTTTTGGCCATCAGTTGAACCAATCCAGCAGCTATCAAGGGAACGATGATGAGCAGGAAAAACGCCCGAACAAACGGCGCAATCTCAATGGCCGATAATGCTTGCGGGCCAGCGAATAACCACAGGTACACAGGCAATAACAGGATTTGAACCAGCATCAGCAATGGCGCGGCTGCCAGCAATCGAGCTTTGGACCCGCCGGCTAACCCGGTAAACACGATGACGTAGTCAATGCACGGGGTGAGCAATACCAGTAATACGCCAAGGAACAATCCTTGATCATCAACCACAAACCGCGACAGTCCCCAGGTCACCAACGGCATCACCACAAAATTGACGCACAACACCGTACCTAAGAAACGCACGTCAAGAAAGGCTTTACCAACTTCTATCAGCGGAACAGCGAGAAAGGTGGCAAAGAGAAGGAGCATCAATAACGGTTCGATGAGCTCTTGCAACACTGGTGCCGCAGGCTCAGCCAATAGACCAAGCGCAGCACCCAAGGCGATAGCCACCAGATATAGGAGCACCTGATGACGGTCCCACCATTGGACTACTTTTGGCAAGTCTGACCCTGCCCTTCTTCTGAGCCAGCGGCGACGAGAAGGCACTCACTACGACAAGAATAATCTCCATCCGGGCAGTCCAAGACGTTGCGTTGAGCTTGAAGTAATCGATCTCGGAGCACCTGAAGTCGGTTCAGGTGAGCGTCAATTTCTTCCAGCCGATTCGCCAGCTGAGGGTGAAGTGTTTCCCGGACATTCGTGCAGGTATCAGCATCCATGACACTGAAGAGCGTAGATATCTGAGGTAGCGACATCTCCAGTGACTTAGCTGCTTCGATCAGCGATAAACGCTCTAGAACCTCCTCGCCGTAAATGCGATACCCGTTGGAGAGTCTATTGGTAGTGATCAGGCCAATGGATTCGTAGTACCGCAAGGTTGTGGCAGGAACACCAGATTGAGAAACAGCTTCTGAAATACGCATCAGCTCAACCCTAAACCTTCTAGTCGACTAGAAGGTCAAATCTTCAAATGCACGCTTGGTTCCGGGATGAAGGGTTGTTCTAGTACCGTCACAATTCGTTCCACGAATACGTCTCTTTCAATGGCCAAGCCAGCATCTGAACTATCTAACTTCTATCACTTAAGTAGCCTCGCAAAGTGTCCGCCGGTGTCCATATACTTGCGAACAGTGCCTGCTATGAGACGCATTTGGCCATCGAGGAGATGGGGTGCTTCGAACTCGAACAAGCGGCCGCAGCGTACTGGCTTCGCCGAGGGAGATTTGCCCGACTGCACATGAGGATCTTGTCTGGTCCTGGGTCCTATGGCAGCTGGCTACAATAAGCTCATGCACACTTCTGAGTCCGTTATAGCAATCACTGGAGGCTCACGTGGCATCGGCGCGGCGACCGCAGTGCGAGTTGCCAAGGCCGGGCACCACGTTGCGATCGGTTATCGCAACAATGTGAACGCTGCACAAGAAGTAGTTCAAAGCGTCCGCTCTCTGGGCCAACAAGCAATGGCCATTCCGATAGACGTAACTGATCCAGATTCGGTCTCTCAGTTTTTCGTCGCGAGCACGACTCTTGGAGATCTGCGTGGGGTGGTGGCCTCGGCCGGCGCAGTCCAGGCTGTAGGTCCCTTGCTTGAGCTCGATCCCGAAGAGATTCGCCGCGACCTTGAAGTTAACCTATATGGCGCCATACTTACGGCTCGCGAGGCCATCAGATATCTGACTACGACGCGAGGTTCTTTGGTACTCATCGGCTCCGGCGCCTCGACCATAGGTAGCCCCGGAACTTATGTTCATTATGCGGCGGCCAAAGCGGGAATCGCTACTCTTAGCATTGGGCTCTCCAAAGAACTTGCCAAGGACGGCATCCGTGTCAATTGTGTAGAACCCGGAACGGTGTGGACTGATTTTCACCAAGATCCACAACGTCCGGCAAAGGTCGCAGCATCCATCCCGCTTGGACGCCCTGGAGTCCCGGAAGAAATTGCAGGAGCTGTCGCCTGGCTGCTCTCGGATGACGCCTCATACACCACAGGCGCCACGCTACGGGTAGCCGGCGGTCTATAAATCCAGTTTTCGCACGCCACGCGGTCAGCAGCTTGACGATCCCCCGATAGCGAGGCCACAACGGAACGAACTTGCTCATGGCCGGTCGCCCATAAGAAGGTCGGTGCTCGTCCATAACTCTTCATGCCGACAATGTAAAAGTTCTGCTCCGGATGAGCCAGCACTTTTCGCCGTGCGCACTGGCCGTTGCGCAACTGTGAAATTCTGGATCGATCAGAGTTCCCAACTGCCGTGGTGCTTCCACGCTTTCATCCAGATCCAGACGGAGTTCCGAGAGCATCAGCAGATCGGGTCGGAATCCGGTCACCGCAACGATACGGTCAACCACTAGTTCCCGGCCATCGGCCAAGGACAAGCTCACCCGGGTATCAGCTTTCATGGACACCACTGCAGCATTTTCAAGCAGTTGCACATTGCCGTTTTCCACCAGACGGCGCAGGCAAATTATTTGAGTCCTCGTGGCCTACGAATATCTTCACGGCGAGTGCGGAGCTCACTGTTAGGTTCCTTGAAGCCTTGATCGTGCGGTGCACAGATGCTTTCACCGAGTAACTATCAGCGCGTAGGAATTGGCAGAATCAGCCAGGCACCGCACTTCCCAAGCTAAGCCAGGGCTCAGCAATTTGCCCTCACCACGGCCTTTAAGTGATAATCATTCTCATTATGATTAGCGAACAGAGTTGTTGTGGTTCTTCCCCATCAAAAGAATCATCGAGCGCACCTGTGATAGCGCTACACAACGCACAACTTTGCGCACCAGAGATCCATCGACCGTTACTGAGAGTCCCAGAACTACTGGTTTGTCCCGGCGAGCGCTTGGTGGTCACCGGCCCCTCAGGCAGCGGCAAGTCGCTACTACTTTCTCTCATCACCGGTCACTGGGCTCAAGAATTAGACTTCACCGGATATCGCCACGTGAGCGCCGACCGCATCGGCTACATCCCACAACGCGGCCAAGATGCGCTTAACCCTCTGCTCCCCTTGGGGACGCAACTACGTAAAGCCACCGGTGAGGCCATCGAAAGAATCCAGACGACCTTAGATTTGGTGGGGCTAGATGATCCGCGGTTACTAAGTCGCCGCCCTGCCGAGCTCTCCGGCGGGCAAGCACAGCGAGCGGCGATAGCTCTGGCTACGCTTTGTGATGCACCGATCATCGTGGCTGATGAACCAACCAGTGCTTTGGACCAAACGACACGTGATCACGTCCTTGAATTGCTCAACCACGTGATCACTGAAGATCAAGCATTGGTTCTTGTCACCCACGATCCCCACGTTGCCCAAAAACTAGCTTCCAACCACGTTGTGCTCAATTCCGGGGTGTTGACGCACGAACACTCAACTGTGCAATCGGTGGTGCCAGCATGAATCAGAGCGTTCTAGAAACTACGAACATTTCCGCCACTCGCGGTTTCGGCACTGCGACTCGGCAGATCTTGACCCCAATTTCCCTGTCCTTAAACGCCGGAGAATCGCTGGCAATTGTCGGTCCCTCTGGGGCAGGGAAAAGTACCCTGGCTGAAATAATTTTGGGACTCGGGACGCCCGCCACCGGAGAGGTAAAGGTACTAGGACAAACATGGTCCACACCCATACGCAATGCAACTAAAGCTCAGCGCGTGAAAGTTCAGGGAGTCCCGCAAGATGCTGTAGCAGCCTTTGTGCCGCGTTGGACTATCCGCAAGTCCTTAGAGGTGGCTTTGGCGCACTTGGCTCCTGAACTTGATGTCGAGCGCCAGATCCATCAGTCCATCGCGCTGGCCAGCTTCGATCCGACACTGCTTAACCGCCTGCCCCGTGAGCTCTCCGGAGGTCAGGGGCAACGTGCCGCACTAGCCCGCGCGTTGGTGGTTCGCCCAGCCCTCCTGGTAGCCGATGAACCCACCAGCGCCCTCGACCCAACTACCGCCGCCCAAGTCGCCGATCAGCTTTTTGTCACCGCAAAGAAGACCGGTGTTGCTTTGCTGCTGGTCACCCATGATTCGCAGCTCGCAGCACGCTGCACCCGTACCATCACCATCACTGCTCACTAAAGGAACACCTTCATGACACATCTACGCAGCAGAAGTCTGCCCATTCTAGGCCTATGGCTCGCTGGCAGTTTAGCCCTCTCGGGTTGCTTCTCCAGCTCCGCAGCGCAGTCATCCGGCGCTTCACCGGCGGGCCAGGAGCGCATCTCGATAGCCCACATGCAACCGCCACGCTCCGGGCTCAGCCCACTAAGCGACGACGCATTTAAGCTCTCACGCTGGTCAGCAGCTGAAACTCTGGTCAATCTCGACGATTCTTCAGCGCCTGTGCCGGCTTTGGCCACCTCGTTTACGCGAGTCAACGACACCACGTGGGATATCACCCTGCGCGAGAACGTGCATTTCCACAACGGGGAGTTGCTCACCGCCAAGGCCGTCGCCAAATCTCTTCAAGTCGCTATCGATTCCACCCCCGTTCCCCGCATCCTGAACGGCACCAAACTCTCGGTCAAGGTCCGAGGTGAAAACCAGATTCGCATTATTACCGTAGACTCAGACCCACTATTGCCACAACGACTCTCCAGCCCGCAGCTGGCCATTTTTGCCCCCGAAGCCTATTCAAAAGAATCAGTTAACCCGGTAGGCACAGGCACCGGCCCATTTAAGATCACGGATGTTGATGGCATCACCGGCGCCACCTTAGAACGCTTCGATGACTACTGGGGAGAGCCAGCTCAAGCCACGGGTATTGACGTGAAGTTTGTTCCGGATGGAACCGCCCGCACCGCGGCTTTGAGCACCGGAGAAGCCGATGTTGTTGAGGCCATTCCCGCCGGTCAGGCCTCCACAGTGGACCAAGATTTACTCACCGAAGTGCCCATGCCGCGGACCAATACGCTGTACCTGAATACTAAATCCGGCCCCTTTGCTGACCCGGGGGTACGAGCTGCCGCACGCGAAGCCATTGACCGTTCAGCCATTATTGCTTCGGTCTATGAAGACCGCGCCGATGTCGCCCAGGGTCTGCTTGGTCCGGCCCTTCCCTACGCTGCCGACTTCCGTGAAGATCCTGAATACCAGGAGCTATTGTCCCAACGGGCCACGCCTGCCAAAGTCAACGGCGTGAAAATCTCCCTAGGTACCTTTACCGACCGTGCCGAACTTCCAGAGGTAGCGGTCATCCTTGAGCAGCAGCTTGAGGCGGCAGGATTCGACGTGCAACAGGACGTACGCGAATACCAATACATTGAGGCCGATGCGTTGGACGGTACCTTTGATGCATTCATCCTTTCGCGCGCCACCGTTTTAGATTCCGGAGATCCAGTAGCGTACTTCGCCTCAGACTTCACCTGCGAGGGAGGTTTTGCCATCTCGCAGCTCTGCGATGCTGTGGTAGACCAGAGCATTACCACCGCTTCCGAAACCGAAGCTGGAACGAACCGCCAGCGCGCCATCATGCTGGCCGAAGCGAAAATCCTAGGCACCGACGCGGCCATCCCGCTGCTACATGAACGAGTCCTGCAAGGCGAAAACGCAGCCGTCTTAAGCGCGGCGAGGGACCCGCGTGAACGGGCCTTGATCACCAATCAGACGTCTCTGGAATCCAAGTAGGTTTCGGTGCAGCGGTTCAGATTCTCTCTTCCGACAACACTGTCCTATGTTCTTAGCTCCATCGCCTTGCTCCTGCTCGCCGGCGCACTTCCGTGGCTTTCACGCACCGATCCGGCAGCGGCGATCTTGCGTTCCCGCTATGCCGAGCTTGAGCCGACGCCGCAGGCGCTTGCGGCCGTGCGCCAACAGCTTGGTCTTGATCAGGGACCGATTTTCGCCAGCCTGCATTGGTGGAACGGCGTACTGCACGGGGATTTGGGCTCGTCATGGGTGAGCGGAACACCGGTTGGCCCCGGCGTTGGCCGTGCCTTGTTGGTCTCCTTGACGCTCACCGTTTTTGCTGGACTTGTTGCATTGCTTGTCACCGGGTGCCTGATTACTCCGGCTATCCGTGCAATCCTGCGCAATAAGCCGCAACCAGGTTCTGGTGCCATCGGGGTTGCGCTGACCGCGCTGCCCGAATTCCTGCTGGCAAGCTTCCTGCTCATAGTGGTTTCGGTACAACTGAAATGGCTGCCACCTTTCGGTTGGACCGGTATTGAGACAGCCATCTTGCCTGCGCTGGCCCTAGGTATTCCTGCCGGCGGAATGCTGGGACGGTTACTGGCCGATGCCATCGCCTCGGCATCAACCGAACGCTGGGTGATGATCTGGCGATTGGCTGGAGCTCGCGGCTCGGTCTTGGTCCTGGGTGTCTTGCGTCGTGCGGCTACCTCGATCATTGATCAGTTCGGTTTGGTCTTTATTGGCCTGCTCGGCGGTGCGGTCGCGGTGGAACAGATTTTTGCGGTCCCCGGACTAGGCCGATACCTCCTCGGTGCAGCCAATGCCCAGGACATCCCTGCGTTGCAAGCCGGGCTACTGTTGATGGCTGCAACTGCCTTGGTGATTGGTCTGCTCACCTCGGTGGCACGCCACTGGTTGCGCTCGGGCTCTTTGCCCGCCGGCGCCTTGCCCGCACCACTCCCGCGCCGCTCGCACTCGGTGATACGGCGCTGGACCATCGCTTTGAGTCTGGGTGGACTGCTGCTCATTCTTCTCTCGGGCTTACCCCGCGACCCTTTCAGCGTTGCCCATCAACGATTGGCCCCGCCAAGTTTTGCCTTGCCCTTCGGCGCCGATGCCAGTGGGCGGGATCTTTTGGCTCGGGTGGCCCACGGAACCATGGGCACCGTAGCTCAGGCGGTGCTTATCGTGATGCTGGCCATGGTGCTCGGATTACTTCTGGCCAGTGTGGGTGGTTTTGCCCGTGGACCAGCAGCAATCGCCAACGCTACCCCTCCCATCCTGGCCGGCGTCGTCATTTCGGCGCTGCTTGGTCCCTCAGTGATCGGAGCTGGCATTGCGGTGTTGTGGGTGACGTGGCCTGCATTAACCACCCATGCCGCCTCACTGTTGGAAGAAGCCCGAGCCATGCCACATATCCGGTGGTTACCACTTGCGGGCATACCCCGCACGCAGATCTTCCTACGGCATCTTCTGCCCGCGGTAGTGCCTGCATTATTGCGTCACAGCATGCTTAGGCTTCCCGGAGTTGCCTTGGCCCTTGCGGCCCTGGGCTTCTTGGGACTCGGAGCCCAACCGCCGACGCCCGAGTGGGGTCTACTGCTGGCCGAAGGAATCAACTATGTTCAACGTGCTCCGTTCACTGTGATCGCTCCGGCTTCAGCGTTGATTCTCACCTCGGTATGCGCCGTAGCGGTGGCTTCAGTAGGAACCACGAGAGCACCGAAGTCAGCGGCGCGGGTGCATCCCTCACCTACCGATTCGCCGATTGTTTCAACTGGGAGCCAACCGCATCCGGTGCACTCGGATCCTTCAAGCCAATGAGAACCAGACTGGCCAACGCTGGCAGAGCAATCAGTGGCAACAACGCGGCGTGTAGACCAACATCATCTGCCAGCGCTCCGATGGCCGGGGACGCCAACCCACCGCAAGAAACCGCCAAGCCCAAGGTCACTCCACTGGCCGTACCCATGTGGCGTGGTAAGAAGTCTTGGCCTAGGGTCACGTGCAAGGAGAAGGGAACGTACAACGCCACGGAAGCCAGCGCGATAAAAACGAATGCCACTTCTCCGGCAGTGAGCAGAATGCCGGCGACCATCGGCACCGAAGCCAAGTAAGCCCAGCGAATAATTTTCGTTCGTTGCCAGCGTTTGGCCAGGTATCCGCCTATGGCCGTGCCAAAGGCTCCACCAAGGTAGAAGACGAACAGTGATGCACTGGCCAGCGATTGGCTCATTCCACGTTCTTGAATCATGAAGAGCACCATAAAGGAACCGATTCCCACAAAAACCACCGAGCGCGCGATGATGGCCACGGATGCTCGAATGAACCCGCTCCAGTCATCGCGACCGGTAGCTTGTTCGTTTCCGCGGTGGTTCTGCCAAACTCCGCGTTCCTTCTTGATTAGTGCCATGGCAAGCACACCGGTGAGCGCAGGAATGAAAAGTAACGGTGTTGCTTTCAAACCCAACAGCCCGACGGTGCCGGCAACTGCCAAAGGGGCAATGGCAAAGCCGATATTCCCACCGAGCGAAAACCACGACATTTTTACGTGGTCATTTCCACTAATTTCTCGTGCCTTGCTGGCACCTGCAGGGTGGAATGCGGCCACACCAACGCCTGAAAGAGCGGCGAGTACTGCCGTGACAGTCAAAGACTGCGTGAACGCGATCCCGGCAATGCCCGCTCCGCCCACAACGATGCTCACTGGGATGACCCAAGCCATCCGCCAACGATCACCCAGTGCCCCAAAAAGTGGCTGGACAATTGAGGAGGCTAGTGAACTGGCCAGCACAATGCCGGCAGCCGCGGCATAGGAATAGCCGCGTTCAAAAACAAGGAAGGGGACTAAAGCGGCTATAGCACCCTGATAAAAATCTACGCTCACGTGAGCGTAGGCCAAAAGGCGTGCGTTGCGATTGGCGAACTGGGGTTGTGCGGAACTCATAATTCAAGTTTGGCAAGAGCCGGGTACGTCGCGCTTTCACTATACTGCCAAATTATGTCGAAAATTCGCCATCAGTCCGTAGCTCCCACTGAGACTCGCTATCTTTCCCCCGGGGATGAGGTCACACCGCATAAGCATGATGATCATCAGCTGATCTATGCCAGTGCTGGAGTTCTTGAGGTCTTTGTTGAAGAAGGCACGTGGTTCGCCCCGGCGGTACGAGCCGTTTGGGTTCCCGGAGGAATGGTCCATCATTGGCAGGTCCATGGCACCACCACGGTGCACATGGTCTCCATACCTTCGGCCTACGTATCCACGTTGGGCGATGAACCCGTACTGGTGAGCGTTTCGCCATTGGTCAAAGAGTTGATCATAGCGTGCGCCAATCACGGAGTACAGAAAGACAACAAAGCACGCAGATTGCTGCACGTTTTAGGAGATCAGCTCCTGGCTTCCGAGCATGGTCAGTCCATGTTGCCGGTCTTCAAAGATCCTAGGCTGATCAAGATCCAAAAAATCTTGGAAGCTGACATGACCCGCAATCTCAGCTTGACCGAACTGAGCCGCCTGGCCGGAGCCAGCAGCCGAACGATGAACCGCCTCTTCCAATCCGAGGCCGGAATGAGTTTCGTGACCTGGCGAAACCAACTAAGGCTGCACAGCGCAACCTTGATGCTCGCCGAAGGACAGAGTGTCACCAGGGTGGCCAACGACTACGGGTACTCGTCCCCCAGTGCTTTCATCACCTCGTTCCGCGCCTCGTTTGGGAGCACGCCCGGAGCGTTGTATCGCTAGACGAAAAAGCAATCGCCCTCAACCAGTTCAAACCGGTCAAGGGCGATTGCAATCTATTGATTGATATTTAGTGCTCGCTTACGCGCGCTTCATCGTTGCCATCCTGGGTTGCTGGAGCAGCCTCAGAGGCACCGCGCTTCTTCAGGTTCTTACGCACCAGTGGCCAGAAGGCAACCAGCACCGCGGTGGCCAGCAAGCTGGTCCACACCTGGGTTCGGCCACTTTCAGAGCTGAGCATGACGCCCAGTACACCGGCGATAGCGACAAAGAGCAGAATGTTTAGCCATGGGTGCAGCCAGACCTTCAGCTTCAGCGCGGCAACCTCTTCTGGGGTCATCTTCTGGCGCATACGCATCTGGGTCAGTGCGATGAAGACGTACACGAACAATGCCACCAGGCCGGCGGAGTTCATGATGAAGTCGAAGATTCCCGAATCCGGAGCCGCGAAGTTCACGATGGTTGCGATCACCGCGCCGGAGGTCGAAGCTACCAGTGCCCACAGTGGCACGCCATTCTTGGAACGGCGGGCAACAAGCTTCGGGGCGAAGCCCTGATCAGCCAGCGCCGCAAACATGCGCGAAGCGGAATATAGGCCAGAATTCAGCACGGAAATCACGGCGGTGAAGATGACCAGCTGCATGATGATCGCAGCCCCTGGCAGGCCGAGCAGTTCAAAGACCTTGGTGAATGGAGCGGAGGCCACGTTCACTGGTTCAGGTAGCTCGTCCCAAGGAATGGCCATGGTGATGATCAGTACGGCACCAACGAAGAACAGCAAGATACGCCAGATCACGGTGCTGGTCGCCTGCTTGATGCCCTTGGCTGGGTCCTCGGACTCGGCCGCTGCCATCACGGCAATTTCAGTACCGAAGTAGGAGAAGATTACCAGTGCTACACCGGTCAGTGCCACACCGTAGCCATGCGGGGCGAAGCCACCGTGGTCCCACAGGTTGCTGACCGACATTTGGGTATCAGGCCACAGGCCCAAGGCGAAGAGCAGGCCTGCACCGAGGAAGACTACGATCGCGAGAACCTTGATGCTGGCCAGCCAGAATTCAACTTCACCGAAGGATCGCACCGAAATGGCGTTGGTGCCGATGAAGATCAGGATCAGGATCAGCGACCAGGTCCATGCCGGCAGGAAGGTGAACCATGAGTTCAGGGTTTCGCCGCCAAGCACCGCTTCGTAGGCGAGCACGCCAACCCAGAAGTACCAGTACAGCCAACCCACCAGGTAGGCGGCCCAGTTGCCCAGCCCTACGCGGGCGTATTCCATGAAGGAACCGATGGTTGGACGTGCCGCCGCCATCTCACCGAGCATGCGCATGGCAAGGAAGACCAGCAGACCACCGATGAGGTAGGAGATGATTGCCGCCGGGCCCACCGAGCGGATGACGTTGCCCGAACCAACGAACAGGCTTGCGCCGATGATGCCGCCGAGGGTGATCATCATGACGTGGCGCGAGCGAAGCGGCTTGGGCTGGCCGGTTGATGGGGGGTCTTGTGTTCCTGCCATGGGTACCTCACTGAGAAATGTTCAAACCGAACGCATCTTTGCAGACAATTAGTGCGTGTTACAGCATAAACGTTGAGCTACGTGCAAAAAAATTGGGTGTCAGCTGGCCCACAGTGGGCCAACCAACCCCGTAACGGATAACTCAAAATTAGTCACTGTGCATCGGCACAAGCATTCATTTCTCGAAAATGCAGACGACCTTGAAGTGGGATAAATCGCTGTTGACTGCGAGTATCACTGACATCGAGGGGTTGTCGTTCAGCAATCACACGGTCAGAAAGCGTTGAAAGTCGAGCTAATTGAGGCATCTGAAGGGTCGACAGAAACTCAGTCGTAACAGTTCAGTTATCAGCATTTAATTCCTCACTGCACCCCGCGGAATTCACATTCAAGTCATCTCTCAAAAACGCTTGACCACTGATATATCTATTGTCTTATAGTTGTTCATCAACAGGGGTGCCTCACCAAACCACTCCGCCACGAGATGAAGGATTCATGACCATAGATCCCATTGCAGCCGTTGGCAAGAAGCTCCCTCTCGACGAAGCACCTCTGCGAAAGGTCCATATTCTGGCCACTGGCGCAATCCTGGGTGGTGCCATCCTCGATGGTTACGTCTTGGGCATCGTTGGCCCGGTCATCAACTCAGCATCATCCGAGCTCGGACTGAACGCCTTAGGCATGGGACTGATTGCAGCCAGCGCGCTGATTGGCGTGTTTGTTGGTGGCTTGTTCTTCGGCTCTCTCGCCGACAAGATTGGCCGCAAGCCCGTATTCTCATGGAGCTTGGGTGCCTTTATTATCCTGTCACTACTTCAACTGGGCGTCACCGATGTCTGGCAGCTCGTTGTCATCCGACTAGCCCTTGGACTGGCCGTCGGTGTTGAATACGCCGTAGGTTCTTCCATGCTTGCCGAGTTCTCCCGGCGCAAGGGACGCGGCGTACTTCTGGGAGCCTTTGAAGTCTCATGGATCATCGGCTTCATTCTTGCTTACATTGTTGGCCACTACGTACCGGGCAGCTGGCGCATCCTGCTGGCCTCCAGCGCAATTCCCGCAATCATCACCTTCGTCATGCGCATTGGCATGCCAGAATCCCCATACTGGTTGCACGCTCAGGGCCGTAAAGAAGAAGCCGCAGAAATCGTTCGCGAACATTTTGGTGAAGGCTACGAACTACCCGAATCCACTCAAGAGGAAACCAAGGCACGCTTCCGCGATTTGTGGACCAAGTCCACCTGGCGCCCGCACTTGTTCGCTGGACTGTTCTGGTTCTGCCAGGTGGGTCCGTTCTTTGCGATCTTCACCTTCCTAGAACCAGTCTTTGAGAACCTCGGCATTGCCGGTGGCCCGCAGTTCGACTTTGTTAGCAATGGCATCCAGCTGGCCGGTGCTTTCTTTGGCCTCTACCTCTTGCACAAGCTCGCACGTCGTCACTTTGTAATCTGGACCTTCTCGCTGATGTTTGGCGCGCTGATCATTCTCGGCCTGTTCCCGAGCGCACCGGTATGGATGACCGTCTTGCTGTTCATCTCTTACCTATTCATCGCTCCAGCTGCCAACAATATTGAGCGCGTATACCCGGCGGAGATTTTCTCGACGAACGTGAGGGCCACCGGTGTTGGTATGGCCGCAGCCTTCTCTCGCATCGCGGCCATCGCCACGACCTACCTGCTCCCCACGTCCATGGAGCACCTGGGCGCGAACGGAACCTTGATCATTCTGGCTGCGTTCCCGCTGGTTGGTCTCATTGCCTCGATCTTGTGGGCGCCGGAGACCAAGGGCAAGCAGTTGCACTAATGAATATTCTCGTCGCTCAACTCAGGAGCGACTAGTGGGTTATTTCTCTCGGGGCTCACGACAAGCACTTTATCCCCACCAGGAGAGAAAAAAGCTTGCCTTCTTTGGATATCGTATGACAATATTGAGATGTCACTAAGGTTCTCAAAAAGTGCGGATAAACACGGTATAGACCGCTAGGATGCAATCAACACGATCCTGAATCATCAATACCGAGTGGAGAAATTTGACGAGCCCCGAATCGGGTCTCACCATAGACCCGACCTGTTCATTGGTGAATCCATTGACCGTACAAGGTTGTTAGAAGTCATGGCAGTCATTACCCCGCCAAACGACATCTTCATCTTCCACGTAATGGAAGCGCGGCAGAAGATCCCAGAAATTGTGTACGAGAGGACACAGTAGGCATGAGCAAGAAAAATGAGCATGACACCCTCACTGCTGAAGAAATCCACGAGCTCGGTCTCCGGGCAGAAACTGCCGAAATAGCGGAGGACGCGGTCATTACTAAAGCAGCCGGACCCGGCGCTGGAATGGATCTCCTCGCAACCGCCTTAGGTTCAGAAGCGGCAGTGCATCGCTCTGTCGGGAAGCCTTCGCTGAGCGGCAAAGGCATCTCCCCTGCCAGATCAGTTCGGCTTCCTGCCGCAATGGACAAGAAACTCGTCGAACGGGCCGAGCATGATCAGGCAAAACCAAGCGATATCATTCGTCGAGCTTTAGACGAGTACCTATCGCGAGCATCGTAAGACGCCCTCACATAGAATCCGCAGTGCTGCGACTTGAGGCGGTCGAAATTATTAACGCCGGCCCACAATTAGCTCGCTGGCAGAAGTTCAGAGATGAGGGTTTCGATCCGCGCCCGGATCTCGTCACGAATCGGACGGACCGCTTCAACGCCCTGGCCTGCGGGATCTTCAAGCTTCCAGTCTTCGTAGCGCTTTCCCGGGAAGATCGGGCAGGTGTCCCCACAACCCATAGTGATCACCACATCTGATTCCTTCACCGCTTCGGTGGTGAGGATCTTTGGTGTTTCTGCGGACATGTCGATGCCTTCTTCGGCCATCGCCTGTACCGCGGCTGGGTTCACCGCATCAGCCGGTGCAGATCCCGCCGAACGGACCTCAATCTTCCCCTCAGCCAAGTGCGACAGGTAGGCCGCAGCCATTTGTGAACGGCCTGCATTGTGAATGCAGACGAAGAGAACCGATGGCTTTTGAATATCAGTCATAATGCTTTGATTCCTTAGGATGAAGCGGTGGCGAGTTGGGTGGACGGGAAGAATTTGCGCGACCAGAGGGCCACATAAACCAGGGCTATTAGGATGGGCACCTCTATCAATGGGCCAACTACACCGGCCAGGGCCTGACCGCTTGTTGCCCCAAAGGTCGCGATAGCCACCGCAATAGCCAGTTCAAAGTTATTGCCTGCTGCGGTAAAGGCCAGGGTGGTAGTGCGCGGGTATCCGAGGTTCAGCGCGCGACCGATAAGCATTCCGGAACCAAAAACCACCACAAAGTAGGTCAGCAGTGGTAGCGCAATGCGCACGACATCCCATGGCTTGGAAGTGATTGCTTCTCCCTGCAGGGCAAAGAGTAAAACGATGGTGAACAGCAATCCATACAGTGCCCACGGGCCAATCTTGGGGAGGAATTTTTCTTCGTACCAGTCGCGGCCTTTGGCCTTTTCGCCAAGTGTGCGGGTGAGGAATCCGGCTACCAATGGGATGCCGAGGAATACTAGTACCGAGGCGGTGATGGCAGCGATGGAGAATTGCGCGCTGGTGGTTTCCAGTCCCAGCCATGAGGGCAGCAGCTGGAGGTAGAACCAGCCCAGCGCACCGAAGGCAATGACTTGGAAGATCGAGTTGATAGCTACCAGTACTGCCGCTGCTTCACGGTCTCCGCAGGCCAAGTCATTCCAGATGAACACCATGGCGATACAGCGGGCCAGACCAACGATGATCAGTCCGGTGCGATATTCAGGCAGATCGGCGAGGAAGATCCAGGCCAGCGCGAACATGAACGCAGGAGCGAGCACCCAGTTGATCAGCAATGAGGTGACCATGAGTTTTTTATCGGCTAGCACCTGTCCAGTTTCGTTGTAACGAACCTTTGCGAGGACCGGATACATCATCACCAGCAGGCCAAGAGCGATTGGTACCGAGACGCCGCCGATGGTGAATCGATCCAGAACTTCGCCAAGCTTTGGGAAGACTCGTCCCAAACCTAGCCCGACAGCCATGGATAAAAGAATCCATAGCGCCAAATACCGGTCCAAGAAAGAAAGCTTGGCGGCCACTGGGGCAGTATCGGGCGCAGGCACAGCTGTCACGTAGTCATCACTCCAAAACAAGACATCGACGATTATCGATATGTTGAGTATGATGACAGATATCGACGTTTGTCAATCTCTGGTTCAACGACAAAGAGAGCAGGACACCATGAGCACCAGCAGTATCAATCAGGCCGGTACCGATACTGAAAACCTCAGTGCCCCTTGTTGTGCTCCTTCGGCAACTCAGAACGCACTGAACCCTGAAGAAGCAGAACTCTTAGCCTCACGCTTCAAAGCCCTAAGCGATCCCAGCCGTCTGCGGATCCTGTCGATCGTGGCATCCAATAAGAATGCTGAAACGTGCGTTTGCGACCTGCCTGAACCGTTAGGCCTCAAGCAGCCAACGGTCTCGCACCATCTTAAAATCTTGGTTGATGCTGGACTCTTACATCGCGAAAAGCGAGGAGTCTGGGCGTACTACTCGATTGTTCCTCGCGCCCTTGAGTCTCTCCAGTCAACGTTAGTCTTCACGCCCTAAAGCCACCGCGGAAAACTAGACGGAAAGCTTCAGTACGGGTATGGCGCTAGTCCACCTCCACCACATGGTTCCACGTGAAGCTCGGAGTCTGTTTGTTCAAGAACGCGGAGATCCCAGTGGCCGGATCATCCGCGATAGCCATCTGCTTCTGCCAATAGTCATTGATCTGCGGCAAATCCGACGACCCGGTGGCGATGGAATCAACGATAGCCTTCATCGCTTGAATGGACAGGGCCGAACGCCCTGCCAGGTGCTGCGCATAGTTTTGCACTTCATCCCAGAACCCGGCAACAGGAAGCACTCGGCCCACCAACCCAACATTCTTTGCCTCGGCAGCGTCAATGAAGTCCGCGCTAAAAAGTAGTTGCTTAGCAACTCCCGGTCCGACTAAGTGCACCAGGCGTTCAATTCCACTGGTGGGATACACGATGCCTATTTTGGACGGGGTGATAGCAAACTTGGCCCGGTCGCTGGCCATACGAAGATCGCAGGCCCCGGCGATCTGCCATCCACCACCAACGCAGTATCCGTCAATGGCGGCGATGGCCGGCTTGGGGAAAGTGGCCAAGGCATTTTCGCCCGCGCTGACATGTCCGCCGTCATGGCGTCCAGATTCCGTATCATGCAAGATGGCCCGCAAATCACTGATGTCGGCCCCGGCCGAGAAATTCTCACCTGCGCCACGAACCACCACAACCCGTACCGAATCGTCATGCTCCAAGCTATAAAGTAACGGAGCAAACTGGCTCCACATATCTTTGGACACCGCATTACGACGGCGCGGATTATCAATCACCAACGTTGCCACCGCGCCATGACGTGCTACGCGCAAACCTCCAAGTGAGTCTGTTGCCCGTTGATCAATCACTGATCGCTCCCCCACACCCCAGCTGTACATCGCCATCGTTGAATACAGCCTATGGCTCTAGCGCGCCAGAGGTGATCATTGAACAGATCAGGCCCCGGATGAGGCAGCTCTGATCTCCTCGATAATCCCCGAGAAGTCTTTTCCTGCACCACTACCGGCAGCAAAGTCGCGATAGATCTTTTCGGCGACCAGGCCAAGTTGCGCCTTCACTCCTGAGGAATTCACTGCCTCGGCAGCCAGCCCCAAATCTTTGGCCATCAACGCTCCTGCGAATCCTGGTTGGAAGTCCCTATTCGCTGGGCTGGTTGGCACAGGACCCGGTACCGGACAGTTGGTGGTCAAGGCCCAGCACTGGCCGGTGGCCGCCGAGGCCACATCAAAGAGTGCCTCGTTGGATAGGCCAAGACTCTCGCCAAGAACAAAGGCTTCAGACACGGCAATCATGCTCACTCCGAGGATCATGTTGTTGCAGACCTTCGCCGCTTGCCCCGCACCTGGGCCGCCGCAGTGAACGATTCGCTTGCCCATATCTTGGAAGATCACTTCAGCCGCAGCAAAGTCCTCGTCGCTACCGCCGACCATAAAAGTTAGTGTTCCGTTTTCTGCTCCGGTGGTTCCACCGGATACCGGTGCATCTACTCCGCGATGCCCGGCCTCACCGAGCAACTGATGCACGGTGCGGGCATCATCTACTGCGATAGTGGAACATTCAAGGAACAACGTGCCCTTGGGTGCGGCGGCGAGTAATCCATCAGGACCTTCCAAGGCACCGATCACGTGCCGCCCAGCGGGAAGCATCGTGATGACCACCTCTGCGTTGGCTGCTGCTTGAGCCCCGGATTCGGCGATAGGCACACCCGCATTCTTGGCGGCCGCAATGGCCGGTTCTGACAGGTCGAACCCCAGCACGTTGTGTCCTGCTTTGACGAGGTTGGCGGCCATATAACCACCCATATGTCCCAGTCCAATAAAAGCAATGTTCGTGGCCATGTGAATTCTCTCTTCTTCGTTGAAGGCTTATTCGTTGGAATTTCAGTCTGCGACAGCGAGAACTACGAGTCCAGCAGTGTGCGGCCTATGATCAGGCGCATGATTTCGTTACTGCCTTCAAGGATCTGATGCACGCGCAGGTCGCGGGCTATTTTCTCCAGACCATATTCGGCTAGGTAGCCGTATCCACCGTGGAGCTGGATGGCCGTATTGGCTGCGTTAAACCCTGCATCGGTAGCCAGTCGTTTAGCCATGGCACACAGTTTCACCGCGTTCGGCGCTCCAGCATCCAAGGCGGCGGCTGCCCGCCACAATAAGGTACGCGCCGCTTCAAGTTCGGTTTCCATATCGGCCAGTTTGAAGACTAAGGATTGCTGGTTGGTCAACGGGCCGCCGAAAGCTTCACGTTCTTTGAGGTAAGCAATCGACTTCTCCAGCGCCTTCTGTCCGCCACCCAAGGAGCAGGCGCCAATGTTCAGGCGTCCGCCGTTGAGCCCTTTCATAGCAAAACCGAACCCGTCACCCTCATTGCCCAGGATATTGCGGGCGGGCACGCGCACGTTATCCATGATGACCTGACGGGTAGGCTGAGCATTCCAGCCCATCTTCTTTTCATTAGGCCCAAAAGATAGTCCGGGCGTTTCTGCCGGAACGAGGATGGCAGAGATGCCCCGGGCACCGGTATCTGCGGTGCGAGCCATGACAATGTACGCAGCGGATGCCCCGGCGCCTGATATAAATTGCTTCACACCGTTCAGTACGTAGTCATCACCATCGCGCACGGCGCGAGTGCGCAGAGCCGCCGCATCAGATCCGACTCCAGGTTCGGTGAGGCAGTAACTGCCGAGCGACTTCATGGTGGTGAGTTGTGGAATCCATTCTTCACGAAGCTCTAAAGACCCAAAGGTATCGATCATCCAAACGACCATGTTGTGGATGGAGATGTAGGCGGAGATGGTGGGATCCGCCTTAGCCAGCTCCTCAAAAATCAGTACCGCGTCACTGCGGGTGAGTCCCGATCCACCAAATTCTTCCTTGGCGTAGATACCGCCCATTCCAAGTTCGCCTGCTTGCGCCAGAACGTCGATTGGAAAGTGTTTGTTTTCGTCCCAGCTCGCTGCATTAGGTTCCAATGCAGTGGAGGCGAAGTCTCGGACCATGTCTACTAGTGCGCGCTGGTCCTCGGATATTTCAAACATGCTCAGCCCTTTTTCGGAGTAGTTTAGGCTCAAATATAGTTGGACATCCTACTAATTACTAGGTCTTCCAAGTAAATACTTTTAGCTCTTCGCTTCAGCCGCGACGAGTATTCTCAATGAACGAAATATTCGCTGCCCTTTCGCCAACGCGCTGCAAGAATTCTTGGGAAGAATCGTGTCCAGAATCTCGACGCGACAGGTGCAAGGAGGCATCGGATCACATGCGCTCAACTACAGATCAGCCTGAGCAGCGAACCAACTCCGCGTGGATCATTATCGTGGCTTCCGGAGTCATCGCCGGCCTGCACATCTGGAAGCTCTCCCCTGCACTAGGTGTCATCCGAGACGAACTAGGCTTTTCAATCATTTTCTCGGGTGTACTTCTGGGCGTCGTTCAAGCAGCCGGCATGCTCGGCGGCTTAGCCGTGTCATTGCTCGCTGAAGTTCTGTCTCAACGACGGACCTTGATCCTCGGACTTTGCTTACTGATCCTGGGCAGTGCCTTGGGTTCTTTCTCGCCGAACTCCTACATCCTGCTGGCCACACGAATGATCGAAGGTGCCGGAGTCATCATGGCCACCGTGATGGGGCCAGGTTTGGTCAAACGCCACGCGCCGCCTAGTAACGTCAACATGGCAGTGGGCTGGTGGGCTGCCTACATGGGGCTGGCTACTTTTATTGGCGTCTTTTCTACGTCCTTAGCCCTGCAGCATATCTCGTGGCAACTCTGGTGGGGACTGTTGGCGTTATTCACGGCGCTACCCATTCCACTGATCTACAAATACGTTCCGCCCGATACCCCATCGGGTCCTTCAGCTTTGTGCCCGGCGCTTTCTCGCATCCTCACCACAGCCCGCTCCGGTCGAGTGTGGGTGAGCGGCCTAATTTTTGGGTGTTATACGGTGCAATGGATGGCCGTGGTGGGGTTCCTGCCCACAATTTATGCCGAGTTCGGGCTGTCGCCGGTTACTGATGGTTTAGCCTCGGCCGCCGTTGGTGGGTTGAACGCGGTGGGCGCCATCATTTGTGGGACGTTACTGCATCGAGGATTCAACGGGCAAAATCTTCTTTTCTCCGGTTTTGCCCTGATGGCTTTAGCAGCCGTCGCGACGTTCGCCTTCGACTACCCAACAAGCTTGATGTGGATGCAGATCGCTAGCGTTGGGATGTTTTCCTTATGCGGGGCCGCGATCCCCACGACGGTGACTCGGATCGTCGTTGATCTTGTACCGGCTGGTGGTTCCGCGCCTGCGGCCATGGGCCTGGCCCAACAGATTTTTAACATCGGCAATTTCACCGGCCCCATGCTGTTGGCTGGCGTGGTCTCATATACCGGCGGGTGGAATGCAGCATGGTGGATGGCGGTGTTCTTTTCTTTGATCGGCACGCTACTGACCATAGTTCTGGCGCGGAAAAATTCACCTTTCGCCTCGCGCCACCAGGGTTCCGTAGATTCTGCGTGACCTCAGAGTCCGGACAGCAATTCGTTCAGGTAACGGTATCAAGGACACTGTGTGCTCGGAGGCTTTAACTCTCAAAGCCCGATGCTTTTGCGGTGATACCCGTAACCGAATATTTCCGCTGTACTCACGCAGTGCAAACGGAAGAGGGACTTCTTCACCTGATTTGTATAGGTCCGCGACGGTGTTCTGCACGAGGTCACGAATCCCCGTTAGGGCAGCTTGTGGTGATCCAGCAAGCCATGACAAAGATGGGAACTGCGCAACGGTGGCAACGAATTCATCATCCTCAGCGGACCATGCGACGCTGTACTTGTATTAAGTTGCCAGGACTAGATCACCTGCAAGCATCTTTAGCTCCCCATTTTCTCTATAGCGGCCAGTACCTGCTTCACTTGGTAGGGCTTAGCGAAACCACCCCTGTTTTGAATGTTGATGCGAGGATCACCCTCCCACGGAATTTGAAAAACAAGGTGACTTCCCGCGGTTGCACGCAGTGGTCCAATCAACGCGGTGCAAACTTTGGTTAGTTCTGAGAAGCGGATGTTCTTGGGATTGCTCCTGCTCTTGAACACTATGCCGTCTATTGAAGGCATCGCAGAATGGTTCCATTATTGGCACCAATTTGGCAAGGGTAGATCTTCTCTCGGTAGTTCATGCAGGAACCATACGATCGGGGTGGGCCGTTGAGTCGGCACGCATAACGCGTTGTGAACAACCGGTCATAAGGATCATGGGAATACCAACCAGATGACTGAAAAGATGGGAATCCTGTCCTAGCGGAACAAGTCTAGGTAAGCCAGCGAGTATCCGACTCGGTAATCACTGGCCGGTTCGCTGGCGACCAGTTCACGATCGGATCGTGCCACCTCTACTTGGTCTGTCACGATGCCATCAACGGGCAAAGACAGCAGTTTGCGAATCGTGGACTCATCATTGACGGTCCAGACGTAGACTTCTTGATCCCTCGAATGAGCTTGTTCCAAAAGATCCGGGCGGAACGACGCTTGCTCTATCGTGTAAAAATCGCAGTTCACGGCCGGCAACTGCCCCACACTCATGGCCACAGTCAGACCCACCCGAAGCTCCGGACGCAGGCGCTTAATTTCACTGACCGCGTGGGCGTCGAGCGAATGGTAGATATTGCTTGTTGCTGTGCCCGCAGAATCAATATCCTTGAGGAACTCCTGCAGGTACCCCTTGGGCTCATGCCCGGTGACCTTGAGCTCTACAAGCACCGGGATTCCGAGCTTCTTCGCGTGCTTTAGATACTGACTCATGGTCGGGATGCGGTCAGTGAATCCCCCCTCACGCACTGTCACCTTCTGAACTTCTTTTAGGGTCATATCGAAGATATTTCGGTTGACCCCGGAGACCATGAACAGGTTGCTGTCGTGGCTGGCGACAAAGTGTCCGTCCTTGGTCAGCTGGAAGTCCGCTTCAACATAATCAGCATGGTGCTCGGCAGCAGCGTCGAGGGCACCTAGGGTGTTTTCGACGCCGCCTGCAGAATATCCGCGATGAGCAAGCACGAGTGTATTTTCCGCTCCCGTGGTGATCTTGCCCGATACGGGAGAGACATACAGACTGACCGACACCGCAACCACAAACGCGAGTGTTCCTAGGATTACGCGGGTCGCTTTAACTTTGAAAGTGCGGGCGCGAAGTGAGCGCTCCTCGTAAACCGAGGGTAGCCCCAACCGGTCTCGGCTCAGTGCCACCAAAATTTGCAGTGCAACGACTGTAGCAGCACCAATAATCAGGAATCCGAGCGTATGCCCGACTCCAATGCACAGGCTTGCCACAATGGCGGCGCCTTCTCGACTCATCAAGCCGGTAGCCAGCTCTGGAATCCAGGTGAGAACTTCCACCATAATCGAGGCACCCAGCGCCGCGATTCCAAGTGGCAACCCCACCAATAGGAGATACCGGAAAAAGTTCTTGTGAGTCGCTTTCATGCTGTTACCCAGCGCAGCCAGTGGCCTTTTCTCCCCGATGACCATCAGTGGAAGAGTCAGAATCAGCCGCAGGTTCAGCCAGAGAATGGCTACGATGATCAAAGAATAAATCCCGGTACTGATCGGGACTTTGAGGTACTCACGAGTGATAAAGGGAGGAATGCCCACGCCCTGAATCAATACCGAAGACAGTCCCAGCCCACCTAGAGGAAGCGCGAGGAAAAAGTAAATCATCATCGCCACCGAGGGGTAGCGCAATAACTTCCCCAAGGCCGCCAAGGTATCGAAGAACATCTCCCGAAGGCTCGGCGGCCTCCCTGATTGCTGGCGGTTAACCATCACGATCAGGGAAAAGAACTGCAATCCGACCGCAGCCAAGGCGATGATGGCGATCGCTAACAACAAGAGGACCGAGATCGGGTGAGTCAGCAATACCGTGAATGTTCGGTCGGTGACGTTCACGAGGTCGCTGGCTTCGAGGGCCAGATTGAAGAGGTACCTAATCGCAGGCATGACGCCGAGGCCATTGATCAGCTGAATGATGCTGATCACCGCGAGATAATAGAAAACTCTCGCGTGACTCAGTCGCCAAATCCGATGAAGGAAACTCAGAATTTCTGAGTAGCGTGGCACGGCGTGGCCCGTGGAGGGGTGCAACCGAGCGGAATGACCTTGGCCAGCTGGCCCAAATTTCATTCGCTTATTCACTGCTCAATGTCCCGTTCTGATCTACGAAAACCCAAAGAAGGCTAACTGCCATCTTATCGCCAGAGCTAAACAGTCGCTGTGGACAGGGTCTCAGAATCCCTTGGAACTCGCGGTGTTCAGTATCAGCACCGTAATCGAAAGCACTGCGCGCAAGAGGTTTACTTACCGAGAAAATGGTGGAGTGTTTACTGGCTCTTCCCAGATGACGGTGTAGGTCGGCCGGGCGCGTCGGTCCGCAGATAGGCGTCGAGAACTCCCGACGACGGAGGTTCCTACGCCATCCATCCGAAAGACCTCGACGTGTCCGACGCTACCCCGCCGGCCGGCTTCGGCCGCCCTGACCTAACCGCCTTCGCGGCTCATCCCAATCGGGTCTGCTGACCCTCTCGGCGAGAACCCAGCGACATCACAGCCACCCAACCTCGACCGTCCAGGAAGCCGGGGCGCGTCACATGGGCTGTGCTGCGGGCGTGTCGAGTGGGTAGTCCAGGGGCGACGCAGGAGCGTCGACGCGACGTGCTGAGAGGTGGTTCCAACCGAGCGCTAGGACACAAGCTACAGGCATGGCGATAGGTCAGGAACGGCGTCGCTCCCTGCGCAGGAGGGAGCGCAGAGTCTCGGCGTTTGCGTAGCCGACCCGTAGCGCGATCTCGGCGGAGGTGAGGTCCGTGGTTGCTGAGAGGTGCCGAGCTCGTTCGATGCGAAGCCGTTG
>NZ_VHIN01000011.1 GCF_009805585.1 Glutamicibacter sp. JC586
CTACCCCGCCGGCCGGCTTCGGCCGCCCTGACCTAACCGCCTTCGCTCGACTCGACCGCCTCGGTCTGAGCGTGACCGGACAACGACTTGAACCGGATCGTGCGGTCCTCGCGTGCCGCGTGGTGGAACCAGATCAGTGGTGCCGACGGTGCGGCAGCGAAGGCGCTGCTCGTGACACCGTGATCCGGCGGTTGGCCCACGAGCCGCTGGGCTGGCGACCGACCGTGCTGGAAGTTGTAGTGCGCCGCTACCGCTGTGCAGACTGCGGACACGTGTGGCGCCAAGACACCAGCGCCGCAGCGGAGCCACGCGCGAAGCTCTCGCGCACCGGGCTGCGGTGGGCGCTGGAAGGGATCGTGGTCGCACACCTCACCGTCGCCCGTGTCGCCGAGGGACTCGGGGTCGCGTGGGACACCGCCAACAACGCGGTCCTAGCCGAAGGCAAGAGGCTGCCGATCAACGACCCGACGCGGTTCGAGGGCGGGAAGGTGATTGGCGTCGATGAGCACGTCTGGGGCCACACCAGGCGTGGCGACAAGTACGTCACCGTGATCATCGACCTCACCCCGGCCCGGGATGGCGCCGGCCCAGCAAGGCTGCTGGACATGGTCGAGGGCCGGTCGAAGGCGGCGTTCAAGACCTGGCTCACCGACCGCGACGACGCCTTCCGTGACGCGGTCGAGGTGGTCGCGATGGACGGCTTCACCGGGTTCAAGACCGCCGCTGCGGAGGAGATCCCGGACGCGGTCACGGTGATGGATCCCTTCCACGTCGTGCGCCTGGCCGGTGACGCCCTCGACAGGTGCCGGCGCCGGGTCCAACTCGCGATTCACGGGCACGTGGGTTCAGGGACGATCCGCTCTACAAGTCGCGGCGCACGCTGCACACCGCTGCGGACCTGCTCACCGACAATCAGAGCGACAGGCTACGCGCGCTGTTCGTTGATGACGCTCACGTCGAGGTCGAGGCGACCTGGGGTGTCTACCAGCGGATGATCGCCGCCTATCGCCACGAGGACCGGCAACGTGGCCGCGAGCTCATGGAGAAGCTGATCACCGACCTGAGCGCCGGCGTACCCAAGGGGCTCACCGAGCTCACCACCCTGGGCCGGACCCTGAAGAAGCGAGCCGCCGATGTGCTCGCCTACTTCGAACGACCCGGCACCAGTAACTGGCCGACCGAGGCACTCAATGGACGGCTCGAACACCTGCGCGGCTCCGCACTCGGGTTCCGCAATCTGACCAACTACATCGCCCGAAGCCTGCTCGAGACCGGCGGCTTCAGACCCCAACTCCTACACCTCCAATTGGGATGAGCCTGTTTACTTTGCAGTCCACCTGCTCCCCTGGCGCACCGGTTTCACTGGCGATTTCTTTGACGCCATCAAGAAGAATCTTGCAGGTTGCGATCCCATCCTTTGCAGGGGTCGCCGCTACGCCGGCGTCCTTTTGCGCGGTGACCATACTTTCGACGGACCAAACGCTCCCCTTTGAACTCTTGGATTCAACGGTTGCTGAGATTGAATCGTCAGTAACCTCCGTCGAATCCTCACCACGGTTTGCAGCTTCCAGATAGGTCACGTCGCTGAGTTTGTCATCCGATCCACCGTCAACACTGACCTCATACGTAACTGCCCAAGCATCGGACGTTGCATTGTCGTAGGACTGAACCGCACCACAACCAGCCAGCCCAACACTCAATGCCAAGAATGCGGTGCTCGCAGAGAACCTAGCAATGTTGCGGGAGAGGTCAGAAGACGAGAAGTCGCGCATGGAGTTCCTTCAGACGGTCAGTAACGGAATCGGTTGATCCGATACCAAGCCTAAGTGGCTACGAATCCTGGACGCCTCGTAAGTAAGGACGATATTGGCACTCTGTGCTCAAACCACGGGTGGAGTCTGCTGCGTTGCCCGCCCTCGAAGGTTCTTTCCGAAGCTCGTCACAGAGTGCGCAACAAGAAACGCAAAAGCCAGCAACAATACCCAAGTATTGCAACTGGCTTTTCCGGAATTCAGTTCTATTAGCGCAGCACGACCGTGCGCGAACCGTCCATGAAAACGCGATCTTCACAGTGCCAACGCACTGCGTCGGATAGCGCCTTGCACTCGGTGTCGCGACCGGCAGCGACCAGGTGTTCTGGCTCGAAGCTGTGGTCAACTTCCTGTACACGCTGGGTGATGATTGGCCCCTCATCCAACTCGCTGTTGACGTAGTGCGCGGTGGCACCCACGGTCTTGACGCCACGTTCGAAAGCCTGATGGTAAGGCTTGGCACCTTTGAAGGATGGCAAGAACGAGTGGTGGATGTTGATGGCTCGTCCGCTGAGCTTGCGAGTGAGATCGTCGGAGAGGATCTGCATGTAGCGGGCCAGCACTACCAGGTCCACGTCGAAGCGATCCACCAATTCCATCAGCTTGTCCTCAGCTTCAGGCTTGGTGGCCGGGGTTACTGGTACATGGAAGAACGGAATGCCGTTCCACTCCACCTGCTGGCGGTGATCTGGGTGGTTGGAAACTACGGCCGCGATTTCTACCGGCAGCTCACCCATGCGGGAGCGGAAGAGTAGGTCGTGCAGGCAATGACCAAACTTGGACACCATAATCAATACGCGCTTCTTCTGACCCGCTGGGCGCAAGCCCCACGTGGCGTCGTGCTCTTCAGCCAGGTTCTTCAGGTTCGAACGCAGGTCCTCGATAGCAGCTTCGCTGTTTTCGCCGTCGGCCACCTCAAATTCGATGCGCAGGAAGTAAGTGCGTGAGCGCAGATCATCATGCTGCTTGAGTTCACGAATATCGCCGTGGTGATCAAGTAGTAGGCCGGTGACCGCATGGACGATACCCGCGCGCTCAGCACAGGTGTAGGTCAAGACGTATTTGTTGTTCGGTTCGGTCATCGTGCCGCTCCTTGCATTCGCCGAGTCAGCGCTAGCTTCGCCATGGCTCGTGGTGATTGTGAGATCAAAAGGTGGGGAGATTTCGTGGTCAGAGTTCGTTGACGGTCCCCGTCGATTCCTGACTTTTGAGAGTGTCTGAAATGCTGACCATAAGACTGATATATCAATAGCTGATCACAATACTATGTGCGCGCCAGCACAGCGTCAACAACATTTCTCAACCGATTTTTAACTTCTTTGTTCACACCTCTGCGGCTGTCGGCGCGGGGCAAAAAACGTCTGCGAGCTCCACAGGCGATACTCTGTGTGTATTGGCAAGTGCGTTTCCGCCCAGTGAAGAAAGCGAATTTTTGATGGCCACCGATTTCACCAGCACCATCACAGAACAAGGTTCGATGGCAGATCGCGCCTATGCGGCCCTGCGCGACCGCCTGATGCTCTTAGAAATCGCCCCGTCCCATCCGATTCATGAACCGCAGTTGGCCGAAGAACTAGGGGTAGGACGCACCCCGATGCGTGAAGCGCTCAAGCGCTTGGAAATCGACCACTTGGTGGTTTCTTACCCGCGCCGTGGAACCTTTGCCACCTCGGTGGACTTCCACGAGCTGAACTACATTTCAGAGATGCGCCAGGCCCTTGAACCATTGGCAGCACGCAACGCGGCGGCCAACAAGGATCCTGAGATCCGCGCACAACTCACCGATTATCTTGAGCGCATTGACGGATTGGATCCGTCACTGGATCAGCGGTCCCTGTTGCTGTTGGATGTGCAGATTCACCGACTCATCTACAAGGCAGCCAGCAACAAGCACCTGGAAGAAACCCTGGTGCGCCTGGATAATCTGGTGACCCGCATCTGGTGCTTGGTCATTGACCAGATGCCACCTATTGCAGAGCATTTGAAAGAGCATTCGGCCCTCTTGCGTGCCATCCTGGATGGCGATGCGGACCTGGCTGCAGAACTGGTCACCGCACACGTCACCCACTTTGAGCAGGCACTGCGAAGCGCCCCTTAGTTCAAGGCTGGGCCTGAATCCAAGGGGCGCTGTTGCGAGTTTCTCTTACTTGGCGCCTTCCGGCTCTAGATCTGTATCCAGGTCCGGATCCTGGTCAGTTGCCGTGTCGGTAGCCGGCAGGATCACCGGGGCTGAACCAGCTCCGGTAGTTCCAGCCACCTGTACGATCGGTTGCTCCGAGGTCATCAGGCTGAAGTGCTCGCCGGCATGGCGGTCAATTCCTTCATCAACCGCCTGTTCGAGAACCTCTTGGGCGACCTTTTCACGAAGGACCAGTGGGTCATGACTCAGGTCCTTCCATAACGCCACGCAGAGCAGCAGCATTACCAGAACAAATGGCAGGGCCGAGACAATCGTGATGTTCTTCAGCCCGTTGAGCGCTTCAGCCGGGTGATCACCCCCAGCTAGCAACATCACCGCAGCCACCGCACCCACCGCAGTGCCCCAGAAGATCACTGACTTCTTGGTCGGTTCCTCAGCACCTCGTTCTGAGAGTGCACCCATAACAATCGAAGCCGAGTCAGCGCCGGTGACAAAGAAGATCGCGATCAGGATGACGGTGAGCACCATCAGTCCGGTGGCAATCCAGCCTGGCAGATTCAGGCTGCCTAGCAGTGTGAAGAGGATCGAGTCGAAGTCGATATCTGGTGCGCCATCGACCATCCTGGTCAGTGCTGCCCCCATATCGCCACCACGTTCGGCGCGCTCTTGGATACCAATGGCGCCACCGCCGAAGATCGCGAACCAAATCAGCGTTACCGACGATGGAACTAGTAATACGCCGGTCACAAACTGGCGGATGGTGCGGCCGCGGGAAATTCGTGCAATGAACAGCCCCACGAATGGGCTCCAAGAAATCCACCATGCCCAGTAGAAGATCGTCCACGACGACAGCCAGCTGGCCATATCCCCGTCGCCAGAAGCTGCGGTGCGTGAAGCCATCTGTGGCAGGTCTGCGATAAACGATCCCACAGCATTCGGGATGACGTTGAGGATAAACAGGGTTGGTCCACCGATGAAGACCACCAGGGCCAGTGCCACGGCCAACACCATGTTGATGTTCGACAGCCACTGAATGCCGCGTTCAATGCCCGATACCGCCGAGGCAACAAACATCGCGGTAAGAATCGCGATGATCAACACCAGAACGCCAGAGCCTACCGAGTTCATGATGCCAGCAGACTGAATACCGCCACCGATCTGCAGTGCACCCAAGCCCAGTGAACAGGCCGAGCCAAAGAGGGTGGCCAAGATGGCCAGGATGTTGATGGTCTTTCCGCCCCAACCGTGCACGGAGCGCTCGCCAAAGATCGAGGTGAACATCGAAGAGAACAGCTGTGGTCGGCCTAGTCGGAAGCTACCGTAGGCCATTCCCAAACCAACGATGGCGTACATGGCCCAAGGGAACAGGGTCCAGTGGAACAGTGTGGTGCCCATGGCGGTTCCCACCGCGGCCGAGGTTTGACCGCCGACGGTTTCGGGCGGTGGAACCATGTAGAAGTACAACGGTTCGCCCACCCCGTAGAACACCAGACCGATGCCCATGCCGGTGGCGAACATCATGGAGATCCAGGAGACTGTGCTGAACTGTGGCTTTTCGCCGTCTTTGCCCAGTGGGATGCGTCCGAAGTTCCTGGCTGCCACCACCAAAACGAAGATGGTGAAGACCGTGGCTGCAATGACAAAGATCCAACCAGTGTTGGTGATTACCCAGTCCAGGGCCTTGGACGCGGTGTCGCCCAGACCTTCGGGAGAGATGAATCCCCAGGCGATGAACGCCAGGGTCAGGATTCCTGCGATACCAAACACCCAGTAGTCAGTACCGCTGGAAAGATATCTGCGTGGCTTACGTTTTCGTGCTGAATGCAACTCACTGACGAGGTCTATCTCAGGTTGCTCAGTGCTCTTCATGGCATGTCCTTTGAGAGTGAATTAGCGCCCCGCCTACTGGGTGTGGTCCTTGGCGGTTGGCCGGTGGCCAAATCACGGTTTGCTACGTGATTAGGTAGTCGGGAGGGCCATAATTCGGCCTTCTCCCGGGCTTAGTGTGGCAGGCAACCGGCTCCGATGGCGGGCTTGCCGCAGGTTGTGCGGGATCCAAGCTGCACTGCCTGAATCCCGCACCTGCTGCAGATCTTGGGGACGCTTAGGCGCCGATCATTCCGTGTGGATCAAGCACGAACTTCTTGGCTGCCCCTTCATCAAAGGCGGCGTATCCCTGCGGTGCATCCTTCAGGGCAATGGCGGTGGCGTTCACGTTCTTGGCAATCGAAACCTTGTCGGTGAGGATCGCCTGCATCAGTCCGCGGTGGTACTTCATCACTGGGCACTGGCCGGTGACGAAGGTGTGGGACTTGGCAAAACCAAGACCAAAGCGCATGGACAGCGAGCCGACCTTGGCCGCCTCATCGGTAGCTCCTGGGTCCCCGGTGACGTACAGGCCGGGAATGCCCAAGCTACCGCCGGCGCGGGTGATTTCCATCAGCGAGTTCAGCACCGTGGCGGGTTGTTCCTTGCCGGCATCATGGCCGTGTCCGCGGGCTTCGAAGCCTACCGCGTCGATGCCGCAGTCAACCTCTGGGGTGCCCAGAATCTGAGCAATCTGCTCTCCCGGGTCGCCCTTGGAAACGTCCACGGTTTCACAACCGAAGCTACGTGCCTGAGCCAAGCGGTCGGCGTTCAAATCGCCCACAATAACGGTGGCTGCGCCCAGTAGCTGAGCCGAGGTGGCTGCGGCCAGACCGACCGGACCTGCGCCTGCCACATACACGGTGGATCCCACGGTCACCCCGGCGCCGATAGCGCCGTGGAAACCAGTCGGGAAGATGTCCGAGAGCATGGTCAAATCCAAGATCTTTTCCAGTGCCTGGTCGCGGTCTGGGAACTTCAGTGCATTCCAGTCTGCGTAGGGAACCAGCACGTACTCGGCCTGGCCGCCGACCCAGCCGCCCATGTCGACGTAGCCGTAGGCGGAACCCGGGCGGTCGGGGTTCACGTTCAGGCAGATGCCGGTCTGTCCGACCTTGCAGTTTCGACAGCGGCCGCAGGAGATGTTGAAGGGGACCGAAACGATGTCGCCGACCTTGAGGAATTCAACGTCGCGACCCACTTCCACGACCTCGCCGGTGATCTCGTGGCCCAGAACCAAACCTTCGGGCGCGGTGGTGCGGCCACGGACCATGTGCTGGTCAGAGCCACAAATGTTGGTGGCGATGGTCTTGAGGATGACGCCGTGATGGACCTTGCGGCCGATGTTATCCGGGTGCACACCGGGGCCGTCTTTGAGTTCAAATTCCGGGTACGGGGTGTCGATCAGTTCGACTTTGCCCGCTCCTGCGTAGCTGACTGCTAAGTTTCCCATGCCAGACCTTTCACATGAAATATCAGTTGGATACTAATCGGATGTAGGAAAGTCTCCCCATGAGTGTGACCCATGTCAATAGGCTGGGTGAAGTAAGAATCGAGGCAGGAAGCGCGCCTACTCTAGTTCTTCGGCGGAGCGCTGGGAAATAATTCCCTTGGCCGTCTGCTGCAAAATTTTCAAAGATTCTTCAATCATCGGCGAACCCATCGAGCCCTTACGTACCACGGCAACGATGCGACGCGAGGGTTTAGCCACCCCGGAAACGCGGCGGCGCACCACGTTGTCCACGCTGCCCAAGGTGGCCAGTCGCGGCAACAACCCCACGCCCAACCCGGCCCCAATGAACGCGATCATGGTTTCCCACTCCACCGCTTCGTGGGCGATATGCGGGGTGACACCCAGCGAGGTAAAGGCGGCGACAAACAGCGCCCGGTACACCGAGTGTTCGGCTTCGGTGATCCACGGATCATCGGCCAATTGCTCCAGGGACACTGACTTGCTGCCTGCTAGCCGGTGATTGGCGGGCAGCACCACATCTAGCGGATCGTCAAGCAATACCGTCTGCTCAAATCTTGCCTGCACCAAAGTTCCGGTCTGCGACTGACTGGCCACAATCACCGCCAGGTCGATGCGCTCGGAAAGTAAGAGATCCAAACAGCGCTGCGGCTGAGCTTCCACCAGTCGCACCTCCATCTCTGGGCGCGTGGTGCGCAGCCTGGCGGCCAGCGGGGCCAGCAATTCAGCGGCCGCAGTGGAGAAGCCGCCCAGACCAAAGCTTGCCTGCAACTGCCCCGAGGCAGTGCGCGAAGAGGCCATGAGCATCTCCCACTGCGTCACAATGGCATCCAGACCCGCAACGAAATGCCTACCGGTGGCAGTCAACCGGACCCCGCGCCCTTCCTTAACCAGCAGGTCAATACCCAAAGTGCGCTGCAGTTCGCGTAGCTGCGCAGAGACCGCCGAGGGTGAATAACCGGTCAATTCAGCGGTTTTTGCCACATTCTCGGTGGAAGAGAAGACGCGGAGGGTCGAGATGCGTGGATCAATCATGCATATATTCTGCATGATTACATTCGAAATCTTGCGCTTTTCATGGACGCTAATTCTTCCTAATCTCGATTCATGCGGTGGATCACATCGAGGTTCATCTTCCGCTACACCACATCCTCAAGAGCGCGAAGAGCGCTGTGCCTCTAGGAGTAAAAGATGACCGCTTCGGTAAGTACCACGCGCACCTCGCGCGGCAAGCTCGCATCAACACTTGATGAAAGTCAGCTCGCTGAGATTACCGAACTCTTTGCTCAGCGACGTAAGGGTTTTTCGCTCGAAGCACCTTTCTACACCGACCCAGCAATCTTCAAGGTCGAGATGGAAGCCATCTTTGGCACCCACTGGCTCTTCGCGGCCAGCATCGCCGAAGTTCCCGAGCCCGGGGACTACGTCACCTTGGACTACGGGCCACACTCGCTGATCGTACTGCGCACCGACGACGGCGGGGTCAACGTCCTGCACAACGTCTGCCGCCACCGCGGAGCCCGCGTACTGACCGCAGCCTCCGGCAGCACCGGCAACGTGGTCTGCGGCTACCACTCCTGGACCTACGACTCCGAAGGCAACCTGATCCACGCTTCCTCACCGGGCGAGATCGACTTCGACAAGAGCTGCTTTGCCCTCAAGCGTGCGCACGGCCGCGTTGTTGGCGGACTGATCTTCGTCTCCATCGCCGAAGAACCACCGACCGACTTTGACGAAGTCTCCGCGATCTTCGGACCCTACATCGCCCCACATGATCTAGCACGCACCAAGGTCGCCTACCAGCAGGACATCATCGAAGAAGGCAACTGGAAGCTGGTGATGGAAAACAACCGCGAGTGCTACCACTGCGACGGTCACCCAGAACTAGCCTGCTCCCTCTTCCCCACCTGGGGCCTGACCGATGAACTGGTTCCACCACATCTTGAAGAGGTCTGGGAGCGCAACACGGCAGCCAAGGCTGCATTGGAAGAACGCTGCGCCCGCTACGGTCTACCCTTTGAAGTCATCGAGGAACTGGATACCCGCATCGCCGGCATCCGCATCTCCCGTGAATCCCTGGACGGCGAAGGCGAGTCCTTCTCCCCCGACGGCCGCCGCCTGTCCAAGAAACTGCTCGGCGATCTGCGTGACTTCCGCCTGGGCCGCTGCTCCATGCACCTACAGCCCAACTCGTGGTTCCACTTCCAGTCCGATCACGTGATCACCTTCGGCGCTTACCCCATCAACGAACACCAGACCCTGGTTCGCACCACCTGGTTGGTGGCCGACGACGCGGTAGAAGGCGTGGACTACGACCTGGAGAAGCTCACCCACACCTGGAAGCAGACCAACATCCAGGACAAGGCCTTTGTGGAGCTTTGCCAACAGGGCGCCGGCAGCCCTGCCTACCAGCAGGGCCCCTACATGAAGAGCGAATACCAGGTTGAGGCCTTCATCAACTGGTACACCCAGCGCGTACTGGAGCACCTGGCATGAGCGGTGACACTACCGTTGCACGAACCGCCGCGACGTCTGCGCCGACGTCCACCGCGCAGCGCATTCGCGGACTGGAAATGCCGTGGAACCGCGTGCTCTCCACCCAAGATCAGGCAACCAGCGCTGCCAAGGCCCTAGGTCCATGGCACCCGCAGGAGTTCTTGGCCGAATGTGTGCAAAACATCGAGGAAGCCGGCGGGCTGATGACCTTTGTCTTCCGCCGACTCGATGGTGCACCATTGGCCTTCCGCGCCGGACAGTACCTGAACATCGCCTTCCCGGTCTACGGCGAAGATGAAGAGACGGTAGACCGCAGCTACTCCATCTCCTCAGCCCCGACCGTACCGTGGACCTTTAATATCAGCATCAAGCGTGACCCTAAGGGATTGGTCTCCAACTGGGCGCACGAAAACCTGCGCCCAGGCATGGTGTTAGATATGCTCGGCCCGGTCGGTGCCTTCCACCTCGGGGACTCGGATCGCCGAGCCCGCTACCTGTTCTTGGCCGCTGGCGCCGGTATCACCCCGATCATGTCCATGATGCGCACCATTCACACCCTGCCCGGTCAGGCCGATGTGATCGTACTCTGCCACGGCACCGTACCCGGAGACTTCGCCTTCTGGCAGGAGCTGGAATATATCTCCAAGGTCGATACCCGCATCAAGGTCTACTACTCGCTGGGAGATCGCGATAAGCCCAAGAGCTGGAAGGGCTACGCGGGCCGCCTCTCCGCGAAGATGATCGACGACGTCGCCCCTGATGCCAACGGACGCAAGGTTTTTGCCTGTGGCCCGGAAGGCTACCTGAATTCGGCCGCCGAATTTTTGCGTCAGGTCGGCGTGGATGACACCTCGGTGTTTATGGAGTTCTTCTCCGGGGACCGCAAAACCCTGCTGGAATACCAGAAGGAAATTGTCCTCGCCGAATCCATCGCGGAGGAAGTGGCCGAATCCGTGGAAGAGTTCTACGAGAGCCAGCCACCAGAATTGGGCATGTACGAGCCGGAATACGATCAAACCGGAACCATCGAAGCGACCGGCCAGGAACTGATCGCAGTGCCTGCCGACGCACCGGTACCACCGGCAGAACCGATCGATGAGCAACTCCCGCCCGATACCTCCAGCTTCAAAACCGTCGGCGAAGGCACACTAACCATGAGCTTTATGCGCACCGGGGTGAACGTGATGATCAACCCGGATCAGAAGATCTTGGGCGTGGCCCAAAACGCTGGGGTGCGCATCGGAGCCAACTGCCAAGAAGGAATGTGCGGCTCGTGCAAGGTCGTCAAACTTTCCGGTGAGGTCAGCATGAATCACCAAGGTGGGATCCGCGCCCGCGAAATCACCGCCGGCAAATTCTTGCCCTGCTGCTCCACCGCCACCTCCGATCTGGTCATCGACGCCTAGCCACCGCTCCCACCCAGCCACCCAAACGTAGTTCCCCGTATATAAGGAGTCACCATGTCCCCCGCTTCCCCTCGGGTCATCATCATCGGCGCCGGCATCGTCGGCGCCAACCTAGCCGACGAGCTGGCCCTGCTGGGCCACACCAATACCCTGGTCATCGAGCAGGGACCACTAAATATTCCCGGCGGCTCTACTTCCCACGCTCCGGGTCTGGTGTACTCCTCCAACTCATCCAAGTCGATGACTCAGTTCGCGCAGTACACCATCAAGAAGCTCTCCAGCCTGATCGGCCCGGACGGCACCAGCTCCTTCCTACCAGTGGGCGGCCTAGAAATCGCCACCACCGAGGACCGCCTGGCCGACCTACACCGCCGCGCCGGCTGGAACCGCTCCTACGGGGTTGAAGCCGAAGTCATCGACGCGGCCGAGTGCCTGAAGAAGTTCCCGATGCTCGCCGAAGGCAAGGTCCTCGGCGGCCTATACACCCCAGGCGATGGCCTAGCGCTCGCCGCCAAGGGCACCCAACTAGTCATGGAACGCGCCAAAGCTGCAGGCGTAGAATTCCGCGACCGCACCATCGTCACTGACATCGAACAGTCCGGCGGCAAGGTCACCGCAGTGATCTGCGGGGAAGAGCGCTTCGAGGCCGACATCGTGGTCTCCTGCGCCGGCTTCTGGGGTCCAAAGATTGGGGCAATGGTCGGCACCTCCATCCCACTGCTGCCACTGGGTCACCAGTTCGTCTGGACCACCCCGGCCCCTTCATTGGCCGGAATCAACGAACTGCCTAACGGCGCCAGCCGCCCAATCCTGCGCTACCAGGACCGCGACCTGTACTACCGCGAATGGGGAGACCGCATCGGCATCGGCTCCTACGCGCACCGCCCCATGCCGGTGGACCTGGATACCCTGCAGACCTACCGCCCCGAAGAGATCACCCACGAGCGCATGCCGTCCTCGCTGGAATTCACCCCCGAGGACTTCGTCGCCGAATGGGAAGCCACCCAGGAACTGCTTCCAGATCTGCGCAACACCCAAATCCAGCGCGGCTTTAACGGCATCTTCTCCTTCACCCCGGACGGCGGCTCGCTGGTCGGTCAGTCCAAGGAAGTTGACGGCTTCTACGCCGCCGAGGCCGTGTGGGTCACCCACGCACCGGGCATCGCCAAGGCCGTGGCCGAACTGATCCTCACCGGCACCTCCAAGACGGATCTGAGCGACTGCGATCTGAACCGTTTCGAAGACGTACAGACCACCAAGGAGTACGTCAGCGAAACCTCGCAGCAGAACTTCGTGGAAATCTACGACGTCCGCCACCCACTGGAACCACGCACCAAGCCTCGCGCCGTGCGCACCTCCCCGTTCTACTCCCGCCAGCAGCAGCTCGGCGCCTTCTTCCTCGAGGGCACCGGCTGGGAGCGTCCACACTGGTACGAGGCCAACGCCGCGCTCCTTGATGAACTGCCTGCCGAATGGGCTGCCCCAGAACGTGATAGCTGGTCCAACAAGTTCCACTCCCCGATCGCCTCGGTGGAAGCCTGGAAGACTCGTACCGCGGTGGCCATGTTCGACATGACTCCACTGAAGCGTGTTGAGGTCACCGGCCCGGGCGCCGGAGAGCTACTGCAGGGGTTGACCACTGCCAATATGCTGCGTGCACCGGGCATGGTCAGCTACACCCTGCTGCTGAACGAAGCAGGCGGTATCACCAGTGATATCACCGTGGCTCGCATCTCCGACGAGGTGTACCAGGCCGGTATCAACTCCAACGTGGATGTTACCTACCTGAACCGCGAGGCCAAGAAGTTCAACGCCGCCAACCCAGGCAAGTGGGCTGCTATCCGCGATATCACCGCCGGCACCTCCTGCATCGGCCTCTGGGGTCCACTGGCTCCCGAGGTCATGGCCAAGGTATCTAATGATGACATGAGCAACGACGGGCTGAAGTACTTCCGGACCAAGCAGATCACCATCGGCGGCATTCCGGTCACCGCGATGCGCCTGTCCTACGTGGGCGAGTTCGGCTGGGAGCTGTACGCCTCGGCGGATGTCAGCGCCAAGCTCTGGGACGTGCTCTTCGAGGCCGGCCAGGAGCAGGGCATCATTGCCGGCGGCCGCGAGGCCTTCAACTCCATGCGCTTGGAGAAGGGCTTCCGCTCCTTCGGCACCGACATGACCAGCGAGCACGAACCGGAACAGGCCGGGCTGGGCTTCGCGGTCAAGGCCGCCAAGACAGTGGACTTCGTCGGCAAGTCGGCCCTGGCCGAGCGCGCCGCCGCGGCCACCAAGCGCCTGCGCTGCCTGACCGTTGATGGTGGCACGTCGGTAGTCATGGGCAAGGAACCGGTATATGTGAACGGTAAGGTTTCCGGCTACGTCACCAGCGCCGCCTACGGCTACACCGTGCGCAAGCCAATAGCCTACGCTTGGCTGCCAATTTCTGTAGAAACGGGCGACTCGGTAGAGATCGAGTACTTCGGCAAGCCAATCGCCGCCACCGTGGTGAATGATCCACTATACGATCCACAGATGGAGCGCCTGCGCGGTCTGAGCTTGGCCACCGTGGCCAGCTAATGATGAGCGATAGGTTTTAGCGACAAATATTAGCGACGCATATTAAAGGTCGGGTACCGCCTTTGGGCGGTACCCGACCTTCTCCTTTATATAGGTATAAAAATTCCGAGTTTGGGAGCCTTCGGTCGCTTCATCACCCTCCGTTAGAGCTTCTGCACGGCATCCGCCAGCAGTTGTCCGTAGGCTGCGCCACCATGTGGCCCGGGATGAATATCGTCGCGGGCCATGTCATCAACGGTGGGTGCGGTCCGCGCCCAATCAACAATATGGGTCTTGGAATCTGACTCGGCCGTAGCGCGCAAGCTGTCATTAACATGACCGATCCACTGCCGTGGTGCCGAGGCGGTAATCAGCAACAGCTCACGCTTGGCTCCGATCACCGACCGGATCTGCTCTAGTGTTCCAGCTGATACATCGCCATTGGTACCTAGACCCACCACTACCACCTTGCGCAGTTCACCCGCGCTTTTCAGCTCACGTAACCGTGCCGGAGCATCCCAAATCTGCGCCCCGACCGAGGCATGAATCGAAATACCTGGCAGCTTTTTGAGCATCTGTGGCGATGAAGCAAGCATGACCGAATCACCCAATGCTGTCACGTCTAGACCGGTAAATTTTTTTCGCGCAGTTTCGTTTTTCGACAGCTTCTGTGTCGAGTTTTCCTGCCGCGAATCATCTGTTGCCTGCGGTTGCTGTTCTTCAGCCGCCGGAGCTTTCGCTTCTTCGTCCAAGGCAATCTGAGCCAGGGTCAGTTGCTGCTCCAACTGGCTCTGAGCAGGCGAAGCCATTAGCACGGAGGCCGCGCACAACGGTACGAGCACCAGGGCTAAGAGCGTGGCCACCGCGCCAAAGCTTCTCGTGGCACCATTCCATACCTGCAGGGTTCTGCCGGCAATGTTCTTGGCCCACCCGCTCAGGGTGAGTATGAAACCATACTGCAAGATGGGCTGTTCAATAACCCGCCATGACAGTTGGGCCGCCAGAAAAATCAACGGGATGACACACAAGACCGCTGCAGTCTGCGCTTGGGGTGGAAAGATCGTCTGAGCCAAGACCAGTAGTGGCCAATGCCAAAGATATAACCCATAGCTGCGCTGACCTAACCACCGCAGGTAATTATGGCTGAGTAAGATGTATCCCCAAGTTCCAGAATTTCTCAGGGTCATCATCAATACCGTAGCTGCTACGCAGAACAGTGCCATTCCCCCTTGGTAGGTGGCAGCTGAGGTATCGGGAAGCACGAAGAAGGCCAGCAACAGGCAACAGATGATCAGGATCTGCGAGCATTGAATCAGCATACGGGCCCGCTGTGATCTACCGCGGCGAGATACCTGTCCTCCCGCACACGCCACCGCGCCGGCCGAGCCCAGAAGCAGTCCAAAACCGTGAGTCCACGTCCCGAAGTACAAGACACTAGAGTCTGCCGAAGCATCAAATCCCCAAGCCATACTCGCCGCCGAGGCAGCCGCCACCACAAGGATTCCGCACATCAGTGCGCCCCTCTTGCGCAAGACTCCGGCTAAGAGGACCAACACCAACGGCCACAACACATAAAACTGTTCCTCGACCGCCAAGGACCAAAAATGTTGGAAATAGAGTGGTTCCACGGAGGAAAAATAGCTGTTACCGTGGGCAATCTGCATCCAGTTGCTGGTGTAGGTCAGCGCGCCGGCCCATTGCCAACGAAGGCCTGCCGGAAGTTGCCCTACGGCCAGCAAGGCCAACGCGGTACAGATGACGAGTACCAGAAGCATGGCCGGAACTAAGCGTCGAGCCCGGCGTAACCAGAAACCGCGCAGGTCCGGGAATCGCCTGCCTGTCATGGACTTGAGCAAACCACCTGTGATCAAGAAACCACTGAGGGTGAAAAACAGATCTACTCCCAGGAACCCGCCTGGTAAGAAACTCGGCCAGAAGTGATACGTCATGACAGCCAGCACGGCGATGCCTCGCAGGCCGTCAAGGCCAAGATTGCGGCTGGTTGGTTGAGTTTTGTCGTCCGCTGAGTGCGGCGGGGCTGCGGAAAGGGTCACTGGCTGAATCACATAATTAATACTTCCCATTCGCCACGACGAACAGCTCTCTGCCAGCTATCGCCCATGCATCAATTTTGTTACACAATCGACGGATTCAGTTCCGGCAGTTTCGCGCATTTCGCCGACGATCCCGGGCATAATTGGCAGTGTTGCACCGTGGGGTGCGTCGGAAAGCAAGAAATGGGAAGGGATCTTTGTGGGTGTACGGCGGGCTATCTCAATGCTCTACGTTCTGTTGCTGATTCTGGTAACGAGCGCCTGCAGCACTACCGATGCCTTAAGGGTCGAATCGCCCACAGCTTCCTCGATGCCGTTAACCACGGCGAGTAGCCCATCTGACGGTGACATGAAAGATTGGGAAGAACCGTTTGCGCCCTCCGAGGTTCGATCGGTGCTACTGAAGACTGACCTCAGTCTTGTCGCCACCGAGCAGAACTCCGAGGCAGATATTCGCGAATACCTGACCGATTGCGATAAGTGCCTACTTGCCCTGCCCAGCTTTGAGATTGCCGGCGAGAAGTTCCAAAACTATTCCGTGAGCACCGCCGGCGATGCCTACAGTTTTGCGTCCTTTGCCATCCGAGACGATCAAGGAAAACCATCGATCGCGTTGGCGGTGGGTGGAAGCAACGTGTATTTGAGTGCTGGCAAGGAAGGTAGCCTGGTGGCCCAAGAAGCTGTCTACCAACCGGATGACCCCATGTGCTGTCCCTCGGGATGGTCCGTGCGAATGTTCCGCTATCAAGATGGACAGTTTATGCAGGCCGATTCCTTCGAAAGTTCGGTAGAGCCCACCGAAAATCAGGAGGTCACCCCATGAGGCCCACCGGTATTCGGATTTTGATGATCGAGGATGATGCGGTCATTTTCGAAGCTACCGCCATCGGGCTTGAACGGTTGGGCTACCAGGTTCTCGGCGCCGAAGACGGCCTGGAAGGACTCGAACTCTTCCGCCAGCTGGAACAAGATGACTCGGTCGATGTGGTTCTGCTCGATGTCATGTTGCCGACCATGAACGGTACCCAGGTCTGCCGAGAATTGCGTAGCTTCAGCACCGTTCCGGTAATCATGCTCTCGGCACGCGGTGAAGGCCTGGATATGGTCACCGGTTTAGATGCCGGTGCCGACGACTATCTGGCCAAGCCCTTCGACTTGCAGGTCCTTGATGCCCGGTTGCGTGCGGTCTTGCGGCGCGCGGACCGGCCGGCCGCCACCAGCCCAGTCCCAGCAAGTCCCGCATCAAAAACGCAACGTCTGAATATCGACCCGTACCGGTTAGTGGTGCTGCTCGATGGGCAGGAAGTTCACCTTACCCCGACCGAGATGAAAATCTTGTTGATGCTCAGTGAAACCCCCGGTGCGGTGGTGTCGCGCAGCGACATCCTGGCCGAGGTCTGGGGATACACCTGGGAAGCTGATCACCGCGTCATCGACGTCCACGTACAACGATTGCGCAGAAAAATCGGTGCCGGTCGGATCGAAACCGTGCGCGGATTCGGTTACCGGCTGCAGGATGATCTCAGATGAGCCTGCGCTGGAAAATCACCGGGATGACCATTCTTTCGGTGCTGCTGACCCTGCTGGTTTCGGCCATGTTGGTCCGCCAAATGATCAATCTCAGCGAGGAACAGCGACTGCGTGAGGAAGCCACCACTTCGCTGCAGCAAGCGGTGCGGATTCTGGATGAGACTGGAATTAGCATCCTTGGTGCCAAGGTCAATGATCCGCAGTTACCCGATGAGGCGCGGGACGCTGCCAAGGCGGGCCAGTACATTACCTATCGCGCCCTCCTTGATGGGCAGGAAGTTATTTATGCGGCGGCCCCGGTCAGTTTGGGAACCCAGCCGGCGGTCTTGTCGCTCTCGGTGTCCTGGGCCAGTAGCCAGCAGATGCGCCAAAGTGTTGACACTGCCCTGTTGTGGGCCGGGATCACCACCCTTGTTTTGGTGTCATCCATTGGCATTGTGATTGTTTCACGACTGGTCAAGCGACTGACCAAGGGATCCCACGCGGCCCGGGCCATCGCTTCCGGCGAGCGCCGGGTGCTGGTGGAAGACTCGATTGGTAAGCCCTTCGGAGGGCGGGATGAAGTCGATCAGTTCGCCGGGGCCGTTGACGCGATGGCCCGTGAACTCAATGCCAAAATCGCTGCCGAGCAACGATTCTCTGCAGATCTAGCCCATGAGCTACGCACCCCATTGACCGGTTTAGTGACGGCGGCAAGTTTGCTTCCCGACTCCCGCCCCACCCAATTAGTCCAGGATCGGGTGGCCAAGTTGCGGAACCTCGTCGAAGATCTGTTGGAAGTCTCCCGGTTGGAGTCGCGCATCGAGTCGGCCGATTTGGCCACCGTGCAGTTGGATCCTTGTGTTGCCGAGATCATTGGGCATATCCGTGGACGACGCCCGGAACAGTGCGCCGAACTACAACTTCACTTGAACGCCGAAGGTAGCGAAGTGCTTGTTGAACCGCGAAGGTTAGAGCGCATCCTAGAGAATCTGATCAGCAATGCGTGGGCCCACGGTGAAGGGCCGATCACGATCAGCACTCGGGGCCGGAGCATCAGCATCCATGATCGGGGCCCGGGATTCCCGCGCGGTGTCTTGGACAATGGTCCGGAACGTTTTGTGTCCAAGGGTGGTGGGATCGGACTGGGATTGACCATCGCTAGCGGTCAGGCGCAGGCCTTGGGCGCCACGATGAAATTATCCAATGACAACGGCGCGTTGGTTCACCTTGAATTGCAGCCATCGACGGAATCCGAACTTCGCTAGCTGGTTAGTACTCCAAACGCACGGGCGCTGCATCATCGATCTCCACATCGATGATGCAGCGAATCACCGACCACTTCCCGCTGCCCTGGTCCCCGCTGTCCAGCAAGGAGGTGGCACGGATCGACGGCCTTACGGCCTCCGAGGCCATCGACCGGCTGGATCTTCCCGAGCACCAGCGCCAGCTGCTGCGTTCCTTCTGGGCGCTGTATTTCAACGGCTGAATGGACCGCGCCGCCTACAGCCAGGCGCTTCGCTGGTGCGTCGTCGCCAGCGGATCCTGGTAGACCATGTTCGAGGCCTGCGCCAGCTACAAGATCGAAGGAGGCACCCGGCGCCTGGCCGAGGAAATCAGCGTGGTTACCGGCGCTCTCCCCGATCAAGCGCTAGGCGGCCGAGCGCGGACAGGCTGGCCGCGGAGCCAAGCTGTGGATCAAGGTCAAGGGGCGGCAACAGCGATTTGTCGCCCTGGGCCCGGAAGATGCCCCGCTGAACTTCGTCCAGGTCGAATACATCGAGGAAGACACCACAACCCTGGTGTGCTTCGGCCCCGATGCGGCCGCGGTGGATGTCGAGGATCTCGCCGCCGCCCAACGCTACCTGGATCGCTTGGTTCCCGGATTGGAGGTACTGGAGGCCGCCGGGTACAACTGGGTGGACGACCCGTAATCGCAGTCCACCTGGCCCATGCACTACACGGGCTACCTGACCGAGTCGCTGGCCGAGTTGCAGCGCCCGGAGGGCCTGCTTCACCTGGCAGGTTCGGACTTCGCCAATGGCTGGGGCGGGTTCATCGACGGGGCCATCGAAAGCGGACTCGACGCCGCGCGCGCCGTGTCCACGGCGCTGCAGGCTCCGGCCGCCGGGCCAGAACTGGCCGCGACGCCTTCGCTGCCGGCGAGCTGATCGGCAGGTGCCTCTGGCCTAGCCGGTTCAGCTTCGGTATCCTGTGGCCAGACCCGGATTCTTCGCTACCCTAGGAGACACCATGGCCACACCGGATGTGCGTCCCGTCGGAGACCTCCCCCATGAGCTGGGGAAAACCGCCCCGCGGGAATTGCAGCTCGCCGGACTGGACAGCTTGGAAAAGATTTGCCGGTGCACCGAAAAGGAGCTGCTCGCCATTCACTGCGTCGGCCCCAAGGCGATCAGGATCCTGGGCTCCGCCTTGGAGCAGAAGGGCCTGGGGTTTCGCACGGCCTAGCCCGGCACGCCGCAGAGCGCGGTTCCCGCCGGGGCCCGTTGCACGCCCGGCCCGGGCTGTGCTAAGTGGCAGGGCTATTTTCCGGCCATCGCCACGACCAGGCTCCCAGGAGGCACCCAGTTTTCCGGCGACGGCCTGGGCGCATCTAGTACCTTTCTGATTTGGAAGACGGTGCCGGTACCCGTTACCGAGGCACCATGAAACCGAGCAAAGGGGAAACCATGGGCATTATCGGATGGATCGTTTTGGGACTGATCGCCGGGGCTATCGCCAAGGCCATCAAACCGGGAGAGCAGGGAGGCGGATGGCTTGCCACGCTGCTGCTGGGCATCGTCGGCGCCCTGGTGGGCGGCTGGATCGGCTCCGCGGTCTTCGATGTGGGAATCAACCAGTTCTGGTCGCTCTCGACCTGGCTGCTGGCCATCGGCGGTTCGCTCGTGGTCCTGGTCCTCTGGGGGCTACTGACCCGCAAGCGGGCCTAGCGGACGGCCCACCAAGAGCCATGGTAGTGGATGGCGCCAACGCATCGTCGGCGCCATCCACTGCCATGTTCCCGAGTGGCATCGCAGCAGGTCCGCAGGGCAACGTTCAGCAGCGGCGCGCACCATCCGGAGGCGAGCAATGGCTAGTCGCGCGGATCCGGTTGCCCACCGCGTTCCAGCCCCTGCGAGGGCTCCGCGGACTGCGCCGACTCGCCGGCGGTGTCGGCTTCTTCGCGGCTATGCTCCTGGACCTTTTCGAGCAGGTTCTGCACCTCGCTGGCCCGGCCCGACCAGTACTCGGGTTCCAGGCCAAAGCCATTGGCTGCTTCCTTCGCCAGATCCGTGAAACCATCACGGTGGTCTTCGAGCGCGTTATTGAGATCTTCGAACTCGTCGTGGCTGACACTGACATCGATGCGCCTGCGCGGCATTCAAATCACCCTAACTTGTGTGAGGTCACCTGTTTCCGTTTGGCTTCAACCTACGCGCGCAGCGGCACTGCGGCATCTGCCTTGAGGTTTTTTCCAGCAACTCGCTGCCTTGCCCGTCGCGCTCAGGTGGCGCGGGGTTCCAGCGGGCAGGTCATGAGGACGCCAGCTTGCTCCCTGGGACATCGCGCAGCTCATGATCGCGTTGCGCCGACTGGCCGAGGTCATGCTCATTCCATTCCACACTGGCAATGAGGGCATGCAGGAACTTCGCTGCGGCCCTCCGCTCATCTGCGCTGAGCCCATCGACGGCGGACATCATCCGCTCATGCATCTGCTGCAGGGTCTCACGCACCTCGGTGTCGCTGTACCGGGTCGGAACAATGCCCACCGATCTGCGGTCGGCCGGATGCATGATCCGTTCGGCGTATCCATCGCGGCAGAGCCGATCAATCAGCGCTGATACCGAGGCATTGGAGATGCCCAGCTCCTCGGCGAAATCGCGCTGGCGAGGCACCTCGCCCTTGCGGTGCTCCCTCAAGAGGAAGCGCAGGGCGGTCATGTCGGTCTCATTCATGCCCATGGATCCGCGAGTCTGGGCACGCATTTTCCGCTCTGCGTCACGGTAGCGGCGCATGAGGTTCAACAGGTCAACGGCTTCCGGAGCCGATTGGCCCTCACCATACCAATATCCACTGGCCTCATAGCGACTCATGAGAACTCCCTTCCTCGGATACGAGCACAATACCCAAGAGTCTTGCCGGCCTTCCACTGATTCTTGTGAAATTCCAGCTTGCGTCTCCTGAAAAAAATAATGTAGTCTGCCTAATAGTTAGACAGTCTACATATATTCTACTACGAAACAGCGAAGAGTGCCGGAGCGCAGGATGAAAGAGCATTTAGCAGTTCCCGCAGATACGAGTACTACGGGCCACGAAGCATGGATCACAAGGATGCAGAACATCGCATCCTTCGGCACCCAGGAGTGCAGAAGCAGAAGCACGGTGCATTCGGCGATCTGCACCATCCAGGGCACACCTGACAAGCTGATTGTCAATTTAGCCTGCACCGCGACGGGCGAAGAAGATGTCACCGAGCTCATGCAGTACGTCAATGACACCTTGTTGCCGCAGATGGAGCGGCTGCTGGGCATCCAGTTCGAGGTGCGGAACCTGCAGTTCGCGGTGGCCGGCCGGGAAAATCTCCTGACACAACCCGAAGACCTGGACAAGGCCGATGCCTCCACAGATTGGCTGGATGACCCCTTCGCCACCCCGACCCTGAACCCCACCCAAGGCTGGCGGCCGGAGACAGGAGGAAAATCCGCGGATTTGAGCATGGCCTAGGCCCGCCAGGGCCAGTGCGGAGCGTTCGGCTCTGCACGCACACAGGGTGATCGACGAGGCTCCGGCCCGTCGAAACCGCACCCCGCGCAGCACCATATTCACTGAGGAATGCAAGAAAGGGAAGTATCTACAATGCCAGGTCGTATTGCCAGAACCCAGACCGCTGTCAGGGTCGCCGATTTTCTCGCCACCCGTGAGGGCAAGTCCCACCTAGCTTCTTTTGGCTGGGCCCCGGGCATGCCCATCGTGATGACCCGTCCCAACGAACCACTGCATGACGTGATGGCGATGGTCTCCGTCCACGGCCGGGCGGCGCTGGTCGCCATGCTCGACCCGCGCAGCGAAGAACTGCGCATGCTGCACATCACCACCCCGCAATCGGCGCTGCGTGTTGTTGCACCTTCCGCCGACTCCACCACCATCGGCGCGTTCTTCGACCGGGTCGCATCGGCGACCATTGCCGAATTCCGCGTGAAATTCTGGCAGCACACCGCCGTGGCCCACGTGATTCCTTCCTGTCCCGCCATGCACAGTTCCGGCGCCGCCAGCAATAGATACCAGCTGCCATCGCGGCCAGCCTTGGCAACCGCCGGCGTGCAGTAGCCAGCATTGCGCTTCCCCGGCACCATCGCGTGGACAGCTCCCAGCCATTAAGCGGCGGGAGCTGTCCACCGTTGTCTTGTGCAGAAAAGTCTTGTGCAGAAAACTGGCGACCGCGCCCCGTCCTGCGCAGCGCAGCCGCCGTGCGAGGCACTCCCGGCCCCGGGCGCTCGCCCCCGAATTACTGGTCTTGAACAGATTTCATGTGCTGGTAGGCATCGAGCGCCGCCTGCCGTGATTCCTTCAGATCCACCAGCGGTTCAACGGCCAACGGAGCGTAGCGGGTCACATAGCTGCCCGAGGGGTCGAATTTCTTGGCTTGCAGTTCTGGATTGAACACCCTGAAATAGGGCGCGGCGTCGGCGCCGCTGCCGGCCACCCACTGCCAGTTGGCGGTATTGCTCGCCAGGTCCGCGTCCACCAAGGTGTCCCAGAACCATTGCTCGCCGACTCTCCAATGCAGCCCCAGATTCTTGACCAGCAAGCTTGCCGTCACCATGCGCACGCGATTATGCATCCAGCCGGTCTGCCACAACTGGGCCATCCCGGCATCCACCAACGCGAATCCGGTGCGGCCCCGCCGCCAGGCCGTGGCCAGGTGCGCCGCCCGGGCCGAATCCTCGGGCCAGGCCCAATCAAAATCATCAAACTCCGCCCGCAGGTTCTCGGTGGGCAGTTCCGGGTGATGGTAGTAGAGGTGCCAGCAGAAATCCCGCCAGGCCACCTGGCGGCGCAATCCCAACGCACCCTCGGCGGCCCCCGGGGTGCGTTGGGCCAACGTACTGAGCTCGTGCCACAGCTGGTGCGCGCTGAGGTGCCCCCAACGCAGCGCCGGAGACAGCGCGGAGGTCCCATCGCGGTCCGGGCGATCATGCAGGTCCTGGTAATCCCGGGCGATCTCGTCGAGCACAGTTTCCAGGCGCTCATGGGCCGCCGGTTCCCCTGGCGTCCATGCTTCGGCCAGGCCGGTGGACCAATCCGGCGAGGTGGGCAGCAAGTCCCAGCTCTCCAGATCTTCGCCGGGCGGCGTCTTTCCCTGCGGCGCGGCCTGCCGTTGCGGCGCCGGTTGGGGTGGGCGGATGTCGGCGGCGCACAAGGCCTTATGGAACGGGGTGAACACCTTGTAGCCGGTGCCTGATTGGGTCAGCAGCTCCCACGGTTCGTGCAGCAGGGTCCCGGCATAGCTGTGCGCAGGTATCCCGGCTTCGCCCAAGGTGCTCTTGAGTTCGGTGTCGACGGCGCGCTCGGCCTGGCCATAGCGCCGGTTCCAGTGCACCGTAGCCACGGCGCCCTCGGCGACCACCTCCTGGAGGATCTCCACCGTGGCTCCGCGCCGCAGCACCAGCGGAATGCCGAGTTCCTCGAGCGAGGCGCGCAGGCTCACCAGTGCGTGGTGCAACCACCAGCGCGCCGCACCGCCCAGCGGCCTGATCCCGGCAGAATCCTCGTCCAAGATGTACAGGCCCACCACCGGGCCCGCGTCGCGGGCCGCCAACAGCGCCGGATGGTCTGCGGTGCGCAAGTCATCGCGGAAGAGCACTAGCTGGTAGCCCTGGGGCTGATCATGGCTGCGGCTGGAGTTCATACAGCCAGCGTAGATTAACCGCGGAACCTGCACCGCGAACCTGTGTACTAGCAGGGTGCGGTGCTTCCAGCGGCCGCTACTGCGCGACATCGGCACAGGCCAGTTCATAGACTCGTGGGTGAACGCATACTCACCGACCTGAAAGGAGTTCCGCCCATGAAGGTCACCCCAAGGAACAACCGGCTCTCCTGGCTGCTCGTCGTTGGATCGGGCCTGGTCGTGCTCGTGCTGTCGGCACTGCGGCTGGCCGACGCTACCGGCTCCCCATCGACCTCGATAACGGGCTCAATCGTGCAGCTGGTGATCGGGGCCTTCGTCACTGCGCTGGGCCTATGGCAGTTGCGCCCACCGAAGCAAGAACGCCCCGATGCTGACCAGCAGTAGCCTCGGCCCGGCTGACCCAGGGCGAGGCGGCCCTGGCGGATACCGAACCCGGATTGGGGACGGTGTCGGCCCGCTTGAACTTCACCTTCGACTTCGGCCCAAAGCTGGTGGAGATGGCTAGTTCCTCTGCGGCAGACATTCAGCCGCTGCCTAAGTTCAGCATCGATCGGCTGCAGGAGCGCTGGAATGATGGGGATCTGCTCCTGCATCTGGGCTCGGATGACCCCTTCACACTCGCTCACGCCCAGCGCATGCTCTTAAAGGATGCCCGCAGCTTCTGCGAGGTGAAATGGGTGCAAACCGGGCTCCGTCGCTCGCGGGGCTCTGAAGCCAGCGGGACGACGATGCGCAACCTGTTCGGACAGGTCGACGGGACCGTGAACCCGGCACCGGCCATTGATGATTTCACGTCTCTGGTGTGGAATGAGGACAGCAGCACCAACATGGTGATCCGCCGCATCCACATGGATGTTGACACCTGGGATGAGTTGGATCGATCCGGCCGGGAATTCAGCGTCGGGTGCTGCGCCCGCGTCAGTGTGTTCGTAGCGTCGCGGTGGTTTCGCACCACGCAGCAGGCGATGCGGCCGTTCGCGGTCCGCTAAGAAGAAACGGTCTTCATGGCGGCGCAACGCTCTGAAAGAAGCTTCCCAGATTGGCCCAGCCGACCCGCGCAAAACCTATGCATATCGTACATGCTGGAACACCCGCGCATTCCCAAAAAATGCAGGAAAACACAATGCAGGTAGCATTCGACTAAAGAATCGGTAGTGCCTTGGTGAACACAGCTTTCGATTCCGAGATCTTCCTGACAAGTGCGCATTTAGATGGATACAGTTCTCTGCAGGCCGTTGCGAGGACAGCCTGTTAGCTGTTTTTCCTGGCTTGATCGCGACACTGGTATTTCTGCTGATACATTAAGGCATCAGCCGCGGCAATACACTGATCAATGTTGGTGGTACCTGGCTGTGCTGAATAGAATCCCATGGCTGAAGGAATCCCTGCCTCTTCCAAGGACTCTCTGAATACTGAGAAATAAGCTTCTGTCTGGGATGGAGCTACTCCGTTGGCCAAAATCATGAACTCATCACCCCCATATCGAGCGACGCGGCAGGACTCGGTGCTTTTACTTCTCAGGATCTCACCAGCGCGCTGCAACAATAGATCCCCAGCTGCATGACCCTGGCTGTCATTGACCTGCTTAAGCCCATTGAGGTCAATCACAGCAACCGAGACGGAATCGCCAAAAGCGTCGAGACGTTCTTGCGCATCACTGGTGATCTTGTCCCAGCCGCGTCGGTTCAACAGACCAGTCAAAGCATCTGTTTGCGCCAAGGCATCAGATAGCTCACTATTTCTTCGCTCTCTATCAGCTACTCTAGCTAACTTCAATTGGGCAGATAGAAGTGAACTGATGAGGGCAACGAGTTCTTCATCTATTGCCTCCCCTTCAGTGAGCGGATCGGTGCGCACCCCGCACAGGACACCAAACATCTCACCCCGGTCATCATTGATGGTGTACCCGGCATAGGCCCCTACCTCGACTGAAACTCGCATACACGAATAGTCAGGATCTAGCTGCGTATTGTTCACAATATGCGCAGCGCCATTGGCCATTCGACTGCATAAAGATTCCTTCCACTCAACACGTTGACCGGTTTTGAGCAACTGATCTGGTTGCACGTGCAAGTGGACCTGCTCTCCATCGATTACGCGAGAAACTGACCAATCTGTCAGCGGGGTATGCATTTTGAGGTAAGAAATAGCCTGTTCAGCCGAATCTGTGAATATCTGAGCACCATTAAATACCTGTGCATCTTTCGCAATGCGTGTCATTTTAGGCCTTAACCTCCATGCGGCTCAGGCGATAACACCCTCAGAGCACCATACGAAATTATTGAAACTTATACTTTCAACGAGAATAGGGATCCTGTGTGAAACCGATTCCTGGTACATAGGATAACAACCATCAGGTGCTGAATTGATGTATGTCCTCTCTATTTCCCACCAGAACCGTTCCCTGTCTGTCAGTGTTGAGTGAGACCACCCCTTCATAGCAACACCCCTCACCCGAAGACAAGGCGAGAACCAGGAAACACTCCACACCATGAGCACCACCAACCTCCACCACCCTGCGGGTTCACTGCCAGAGAATAGAACCATGGACTCTTCTGTACGCCCGGACCAGCCCAAACGCCGAACCATCAACCCCGCACAGAAACTCGCGTACCTCAACGGGTACGAGCAAGCCATTGAACATGGTGAAGGCGGTGGCTACCTGCGCGCCAACGGGATCTACTCCTCACAAATCGCGGAATGGCGCAAGCTACGCGAAGCGGGCATCCTCGAAGGAAATACAGTCAGGGTGAGCAAGCAGTCCACTCGGACAGGCAAGGGAACATTGAGTAAAGAACAAGCTGAAATTGCACGGCTGAAAAAAACTGTTGGCGGCCCGTGACGCGCAACTAGCGAACACGCAAACTGCGTTAGACATCATGGGAAAAGCACACGCGCTCTTGGAGCAAATCTCGAAGAGCGCGGATTCCGAATAGGCTCTCGTGCGTTGCTGAAGAACGTCTATGACCAACTTGTTGAGGCAGGGATCTCCACCAGGAAAGCCAGTGCACTGGCCGGAGTCAGTAGGGCCGCGATGCACCGTCAACGCGCAGCCCGGCTGTCCCCAGTGAAACGGGTTGATGCGCCACGTCCAGCACCACCGAACAAGCTAACATCTGTTGAAGAAGCAGTGGTTCTTGAAACGTTGAATAGTGACCGTTTCGTTGATCAAGCACCGGAACAGATCTTTGCGGTACTGCTGGGTGAAGGAACTTATTTGTGCTCAGTATCAACGATGTATCGGTTGCTACGCCGGGAGAAGCAAGTGCTAGAACGGGGCCGTCAGGCACGACATCCTGCACGGAAAGTGCCGGAGTTGGTGGCGTACCAGCCTGGTGAGGTGTTCTCGTGGGACATCACCAAACTCGCTGGCCCTTCTAAGGGAGCGTATTTTGATGCGTACGTGATGATTGATATTTACTCCCGCTACATTGTTGGGTGCGAAGTGCATGCCCGGGAGTCAGGATTATTGGTGCAGGCGTTCATGAAAAACGTGTTTGCTACTGATCAGGTGCCGTTGGTGGTTCATGCTGACCGTGGCACCTCGATGACGTCGAAACCGGTCGCGTCGCTACTTTCTGATTTAGATGTCTTGCGGTCGCACTCACGTCCGAAAGTCAGTACTGACAACCCGTATTCAGAAGTCTGGTTCAAGACGTTGAAGTAGATGCCGGTGTTTCCTGAACGGTTTGGTTCGTTGGAAGGCGCCCGGGGATTTCATGGGCAGGTTTGTTCAGGCGTACAACACTGAGCATCGTCATTCCGGGCTGCGGTTTCATACGCCGGCGGACGTGCATTTCGGGATGACTGGGCACGTGGATGATCAGCGGTTAGCTGAGTTGGAGGCGGCGTGGGCTGAGCATCCTGAACGGTTTGGGAAGAACCAGTTACCGAAGAAAATGATGTTGCCTGACGCGGCGTGGATTAATGAACCGATTAAGCAGGGAGAAGGGAAGATGATGGTCGTCTAAGCACTGGTGGTCTCACTTGACTTGAAAATTTCCAAACTAGGCATATCTCACTCCCTACGGACCTAATTCTTCATTGTCCGCGGGTCTACTGCTCCGCCGTTTGTTCTCGCCGGTCGTCCTGACACGGTCAAAGCTTGGTAAGCCGAGTAGTGATGGTCATGCATCGGATGCAAATAAAGTCTTCAGAACTTTACATAACGTCAATTATCCGCTTTAACCGAGAGGATCGAAGGTAATTCCTGACCTCCAGTCCAGCGATGCGCCTGCGCTGCCGCATCTAGACCTGTACTACAGCGATAGGGGATCGACTCAGAGAACACCCCTTATGCACACAATTTAGATTCTCGGCCACGGTCTCGACGATCCCTATAACAGCGATGAAGCGACTCGACAGCTGACTTTACGCAATAGTTGTACCGCAGGTTCTTCTCGACACAAAATGGTATTAGTTGGCAGTCAATACAGTGCTCTTCGTTGCGTAGCCCTTCTTTATTGCGCTCACCTTGACCGTCAGCTTCTTGCCTTTGTCAGCTTTAGTGACTTTGTAGCTGCTCTTGATTGCACCTTTGATGTTCTTGCCGGAGCGTTGCCACTGGTATGTCACTTTCTCTGCCGTAGGGCTGTAGGTGCCGGCTGACACTTTTACGGTCCTCCCCACAATCTTCTTGCCTGAGAGAGTCGATTTCTTGCTCACCTTTAGCGTTCCCGGCGCCACTGTCTTGGTCGCTGTACTTTGAGCGACCACGGTGTTGTAGTAGCGGTGGGTGAACTGTGTTTTTACGCTGATCTTCTTCCCCCAGTCGGCGGGAACAAGAGTATAGGTGCTGCGGTTTTGCTGGAAAATTTCCTTTCCGTCGCGCAGCCAGATGTAAGTAAGTTTTGCATCCTTTTTGGATACCGTTCCAGGTTTGGCCGTCAGCTTCGAACCCACCATAACGGTGCCAGAGATGGTCGGTTTTCCGGATTTCAGATTGCCATGATCGATCTTTACGGATTTGGAGATCAGCTCGACCGGCTCCGCATGTGCGCCAACGAAAGTTACGACGGCGTGCACCCGCTTCGAGTTCAAAGAATCATCTGGGATGAAAGTGGGACCAGTCGCGCCCTTGATCGCAATAGTGTCGTCTTTGAACCACTGATACGTTTTCTGGGCATGGGGGAACACGGTGGGATCCAACGCAATACTGAGTTTCTCCGTCACGAATCCGGTGCCGGTCAGTTTGGCAACGGGATGAGTGGACTCAGAGGCCGGGATCGGTAGGTCGTACCCGGCGGACAGAGTCGCAGTAGGGACATAGACAATCTTCTTGTCCCAAGAAGTTTTCTCAACGCTGGTGTACTTTGCGGTGATCTTCTTCCCGGCATCGGCGGGGGTGAGCTTATAGGTGCGCCCGGTCGCCCCTGGGACCGCGACAGCATTGCGGAACCACTGGAAGTTCTTTTGCGCATAGGAGCCCCAAGGTATTTCCAATTCGTCACCGATGATAGCGAACGGAGAGTCAGAATTGTCCTTTCGTGCTGTGCGGTAGTTGACTCTCAGCGGGCTTGACTTTGCGGTATCAAATACGTCGGTGACCAAGACAACGTGTACATCAGAAGAGCTCAGTGAGGAACCCGTGGTTGCATCGGAGGTTGCGACCATGACGTTACTGCCGGCCACCATGGGCAGCACGGAAGTGGCTGTAAATTTCGTGTAAACGGGCTGTGGATCAGCGGCCCCTGAAGGGCGGCGCGGAACGATGGCTCGGCCATCTACACCAACAATTGGTGCGAAGGTCAGCGTCTTGCCCACCCAGCCCTTGGAAAGCGAATGCGTCTCATTGGCTTTGAACTCTTCAAGCAGAGGCATAGCTGCCACCCAGGAGTAATCCGTGAGGCCCGCGTCTTGCACGGTAAGGCTGGTTAGCTTTGTCATCTTGGTCAGAGCAGTCCGCGTTGCATTAGTGACACCGGACGCTGGCAGGAAGGTGACCCACAGCTTCTTCAGGTTGGGCAACTGAGCCACAGCCGCAACCGCCTCGTTGGTGGCACCGTAGATTTCCACAGAAGTCAGCTGTTGCATGTCCTTCAGACGCTCCAGCCCAGCTATGGTTGATTCGTCCTGGTTCAGAATCCTCAGCTCGGTCACCGTGGTGGGAACATCCAGATCCGCCAATGATTCAACCTGCGAGCATTCCATATGGAACGGGTGATCTTCTTCATCGTTCCATGACCAGCAACTGTGCGGTGGGGCTGCCTGAGCAGCCGGCGTGAGGCCTCCAACAAGGAGAGCCAGCGCAGCGCTGATGGCCAGTGTTGTGCGGTGAAAATTCATGTGCCCCTCGGGATGCTTAAAGTTGAGAACTGGGTAAATCTTTGCACAGCTTTTCGGATCAGAGTATTCGCGTGCGAAACACCACCCCCAGATCGCGAGCGAATTCCACGGTTAGACTAAAAATCCGCCGAAAATCAGCGATACCCTGGCGCGCTTTAGCCGCCAACGTTCGGAACAGGATGAGGGCCTGTTCATGCTTGACGGGGCAAACCGCCTCCAGCTTTACATAAGATAGGTTATCGGCGCTAAACTTCCACTTGAGGAGTGAGCGTTCGGGAACTGACAAAGATCGACAAAAGTCAATGTCAATAGTGATATTTTGCTTGAAGAATCGTCACTGCGCGATCATCAGCGATATACACCAGTCGGTTGACGTCATCGATGCGTCGCGACCAGGCGCCGGCCAATGCGTGCTTCAGTGGTTCAGGTTTTCCAATGCCTTCAAAAGGATCGTCACGGAGCACGTCTTCGATCAGCAGGTTGATGCGCTTGAGCGTCTTGCGATCCTGGGTCTGCCAGTAGACGTAGTCTTCCCAGCCGCCGGCAGTCCAGGTCAGTAATCTGTCACTCACGGTTCGATGAGCCCGTGTTCTGCAGCCTGGTCGTTACGTGCCGCTTCCAAAGCTGAAAGTAGACGCACCGCATTCTTGGGCGAGCGCAATAGATGGCTCGTTTCAACGAGGGAATCGTACTCGTCTTTCGACATGAGCACCGCAGAACCACGCTTGGACATGATTTCAACTTCCGTGTGGTCCAGGTTCACTCGTTCGATAAGACCAAACAAGTCGCGTCGCGCTTCGCTGGTGGTGATTGCCATTCCGCCTCCTAGTGGTACTAGATATGGTACCACTCGCAGCCTGCCTCGCGGGAGCCAAGCGCCAACTCGGCACCCGGTAGGCGATCAAGGTGAAAAGAGCTGCAAGCAACGCACCAGTAACTAATTCCACCTTGGGCAGCGCGGAAAATACTCAGATCCTAAGGGATTGACCCCAACCAGGGAGCCAATCGGAATTTACTTCCAAACTCTTCAAAAGACTGAAGATTTAATCCAGCGTATGGTCATACTGCTCTTGTCATCACAGTACAATTTTTGGAGGTCCTTGTCGTGATCAAAAAATCCCTCACACATGTCGCTGTGTCGACCGCGGCTCTCGCGCTCACTGCCGGAGGACTCACCGTTGCAGCGCTTCCGGCCCGAGCTGGATACTCCTACTTCTATCCCACCGATTACAAGACTTTCGATGCCTGCAACACCAAGCGCCTAACCATGAACTCCTCTTGGTCAAAGGCCAGCCAATGCTTCATTTTCTACGACACCGACCGCATCGGAAATCGAGCTGGCCCGAACGTCTGGAAATTCTCAGTCACGGTAAAAACCTACTAATCAGAAAAATTCAACCCATGTTTGCGGACTGAGACTTGGATCCGCATATGGATCACTCAACGGTTTCAGCGATGGCATGGAGTAATGCAAGAAAGTTGCATCGATTATTCGACGCTGAACTGCAGCCGGTGCCAGCCGGAGGAACCGTTTGGAACAGGCGCAGCGGTTTCTTCTGTCTGTAGCTGGCCATGAGCATCGGTCATGCGGACGGTAGCGGAGTGATTGCCCGCGGTTGCCTCTGTCCATTCGAATCTCCATTGACGCCAGGTGTCTACGGAGAGCTCGGTGGCGAGTTCGACCTCTTGCCACGGCCCGTTATCGATACGGATCTCCACTTTGGAAACTCCCGTGGTCTGAGCCCATGCGGTGCCACCAAAGACGACCTTGCCGGCGGGCAACTTTGCGAAGGACCGTGGGGTATCTATCCGGGATGACATCTTGATTGGTCCTCGTTCTGACCAGCCTCGTGTTGTCCAATAGGCAGCTTTGTCTTGGAACCTTGTCACTTCCAAATCAACCACCCATTTGGTGGCCGAAACATACCCGTAGAGTCCTGGAACCACCATACGGACCGGGAAACCGTGTTCTAGTGGCAGGGGTTCGCCGTTCATTCCGATGGCCAGCAGAGCTTCACGGCTATCGGTGAGAGTTTCCAGCGGCGTGGAGGCACTGAAGCCGTCGAAGGAGGTAGAAAGAACCATATCGGCACCCGGTAAGGGTTTGGCTTGGGCCAGTAGTTCTCGTAGTGGGTAACCAAGCCACTTGGCGTTGCCGACGAGATCGCCACCGACTGGATTGGAAACGCAGGTCAAGGTGAGGTAGTGCTCGACCAGGTCCATGTTCAAGAGTTCATTGAATGTGAGTGTGAATTCTTTCTCGACCATTCCGTGAATTTTCAATGACCAGTCTTGGGGGTCGATTTGCGGCACAGACAAGGCCGTGTCGATTCGATAGAAGTCCTGGTTCGGTGTGACAAATCTAGAGGCGCCAGGGACGTTTAGTTCAGCTCCTTGAGGCGGGGCTTGTACTTTCACTTTCGCCGGTGGAAGACCAAGGGCTGAGCGGGCTGACTCTGCGGTATTTCTAAGGGTCCGCAGGGCCTGGGTAGCGCCGACGGCGAGTAGTCCGAGTGCCACGCTTCCCGCTGATCCGAGGAGAAATTTTCTTCGTGATGTTGTGTTTTCGGACTGGGGATGGATCGTTGGTACAACGGCACGGCTAGCCATGCCGGTAAGAAGTGTGAGTGTTCCCAGGCCTAGTATGGTGCCGACTATCGTCGGTATTAGATCGAGGAAGTTTGTTGCCGAGCGGCTTAGCACGGAAGCACCTAATAGTACTGATAGCCCTATTACCAAGCTCAATCCGAGTGCAAGGCTCCGTGCCGTGGCAAGTCCCACTGTGGCCGCTAAGAGGGCGGCGGTGATCGATAAGGTGATGAATAGAAAAAGCTTGTCGTTGGTGCCGAATAAGCCGATGGCCAGATCTTTGAGCCATGGTGGAGTGAAATCAATGATTGTTGACCCTAGAGCGACGAGGGGCGATGAAGCAGTCCCGAAGAATGTGGACGCTGCTTGAGCGATAGTGAACAAAACAATAGCTGAGCAGATGCCAGCTATTGGATAGCGCCACATATGACGCTTGCTTTTTATTTGTTGTTGCTCCATGGCACTGAACCCCACACTTCGTTGCGGTGCGTTCGAATGCTTTACTCGAACACCGGATAACTCCTATTCGGTGTCACCCGGTGCCTGGATTGGATGTCAAAAAATTGGGGCATGGGCGCTGCACGTGTGTCGATTTTTCTAAAGGCTTTGCAAGAGAATTGGTTCGGTAGTCGGAGCGGGTGAGCCCGCTGCAGGTTCCACGGTGATTCCGAAGTGGGTGATGCCTTCCAGTGAACCGGTAATCATTGCGGTTGCTGCGGCGCTGGAAGGATCCAGCATGCCGGCCGGGATTGCTTTCTCAGCGGAGATGAGCCAGAGTTCGTAGCCTTTCGTTTCTGGGAGTTCAGGCAGCGCGTGGGTTGATACGGCCATGACACCAGACTTTTCGGAGTATGAAAGCCTAATTGTTGCCCCGTTATCTAGTGTCTGGGATTTAGACTGCATGTCCTGGGCGCTCAAAATCTGCTTCATCGTATCCCGCTCGCTCTTCATAGCCTGAACAACCATCTCCATCTGCTGCTGAGTATTCAGATTCCACGCCAGCGCACCGAGAGCACCAGAAGCAACAAGTGAAGTCCCCGCAGCTAGCGCAAAGAACTTCCGCGGCTTTCTGTGAACGCTCTGCATACTTCGAGCCAATTCGTCATGAGGGTAAAGCAGAGCTCTTGCTTCCGTTGCGGAATGATCGCATTGAGTCTCATCAACGCTTGCGGGAACCTGTTCAACGGTGCGAATCGCATCCATAACGTAGGTCTTAATTCTCGGTGGCGGCTTCACTTCGGAGACGGTGAGACCGAGGTAGGCAGCAGTCTGTTGCAAAGAAGCAAGCTCTTGCCCGTCCGTGGAGGCATTGGCCTCATACTGCAGCACCTGATCACGTTCAGTTTGGGTCAGCGCATTCAGGGCGAAGCCGTTGAACAGTTTACCTTTGTGCTTGCCCATGACATGGCTCCCAGCAATTCTCGTATTTCCTTCATTCTGTCTCGTGAGCCGGCTTTCACGATCACCACAGGTAGTTGGGCATGATCAGGGATCTAACAATGCGTCACACCCCGAAATAGACCAGTTGGATCGTATCTCTTTGGGCTTCAGTTAGTTGGCAGAGAGCTTAGATCATGAGTTTGACCTCATCAGGCCGTGCCGCTATTCCCTGCAATGATTGATGCCTTGCTTGGGGTTTCAACAGCGATTTCCAGTTCAGATATCGGGCGCTATGAAGTGAAGCGGATCTGTCCCACGGCAGGCTGATGGACGATCTTCAGCAGCCAAGTTGGTGCGGTAGTTCGCACAGCGGCGAAGCCATCAACATGGCGTTAATCGTCTGAAAATATTCTTTGTGTGGCTTCCTACCTTTGGACTTCGTCGCTCAGTTGAAGGGCGCCCAAAACGAATAAACTGGGGAAAATTCGGCCATGAAGCCGCTTGCTCGATAGCTGCTTCCTCTCCCTGTGGCGCTTGAAGCAAGAGAGCTTCATCCTGCGTCGAACCGCCAGTAATTTCAACTGCTCGATTCAGAATCGTGAGTTCAAGGATCCCCTACCGTTAAGGATCATTGGTCTTGTTCAGGAAATAGCTGCAGGCCAAATCTTGGGTAGACAAAAACCAGGGAACGGGCCTCCCCAAAATAGTGCATCGCCCGCTCCCTGGCTTCTTCAGCTTGATGCTGTAGTGCTACTTCTTGGCCGGGGGCATCAGCACCGAATCAACGAGGTAGACCGTGGCGTTGGCAGTCTGCACGCCACCGCAAATGACCTTGGCATCGTTGACCATCAGGTCATCGCCGCTGCCGCTGACCTTGACCTTGTCGCCTTCAACGGTTTCCAGATCACCCTTCAGATCATCGGGGGTTATCTGGCCGGGGACCACATGGTAGGTCAATACCTTGGTCAGCATGTCGGCATCCGATACGACAGCGTTAAGGTCCTTTTCTGGGATGGCCTTGAAGGCATCATCCACCGGAGCGAAGACGGTGAACTCATCGCCATTGAGCGTGTCCACCAGGTCGACGTCCTTATTGAGCTTTCCCGAAACGGCCTTCGTCAGGGTGGTCAGCAACGGGTTGTTGGATGCTGCAACGGCTACCGGATCCTTGGCCATGCCAGCAACAGAACCGTCACCTTCGGGCACTGCTTCCGCGTAGGCCGCGCAGCCCGGGCCCACGAGATTGGCGGCCGGGTCCATGGCCGATTCACTGGCCATTCCCGAATCCTCGGAGGCACTCGGGCTGCTCTCGGTCATGCTGGAAGCCGAGCTTTCGCTGCTTGGAGTGGACTCGCTGCCGCTGTCCATCGAGCAGGCGCTCAATCCGAACGCGGCGACCGCGGCAATCGAGAGCAATCCTACTGTTTTGCGCTGCATGGTTTTCATGTCGAACTCCTTACCTGGCGACCCCCGTTGGGCCAGTTGGTTTTCCAAACCTCTTGGTTTGGGTTGTCATAGGGCATTCGGGGCCAGGGATACTCCGGATTGGATTATTTAAAAGTTTTTTGCCCTCCCATCCGAACGTTAAGATCCCATATCATGACCGATAGCTAGCGCTTAGGTGAGTCATAGATCTCGTTGACGAAGCTGTTTGTTCTCTCAAGAAACTTGCTTCGCTTGAGTTTCAAGGTCGGTGTCAGCAGCTCACTGTTTTCCCCTAAATCGGTGGAAAGCATAATGAGCTCTTTGACTTGTTCACTTCTTGCTACCCGTTTATTGGCTGAGCTGACGGAGCCGGAGATGGCTTGAAACAGGCGCTGGTTTCTAATCCTGTCAATTGATCCTTCTGTGCGATGCTGAAAGAGAGATGCGTCTGTAATCCCTTGGATTGAAGCCCACTGTTGAACTGCTTCCGAGTCAATGAGCACGAGGCATCCCAAGAACGGCTTACCTTCCCCGACCATTACCGCGTGGGCAATTAGTGGATCAGTTTCGACATATCCTTCCCATATGCTGGGAGATATTGTTTTTCCTCCCGCAGTTACTATGACGTCTTTGATTCTTCCCCTCAGCGTGATGCGTCCACGCTCGTCAAGCGATCCCAAGTCTCCTGTGCGAAAGAACCCATCGGTGAAAGCATTGGCGTTGTCGTCGGGATTGGTATATCCAGCAAATACGCCGATTCCTTGTGCTAGCACCTCCCCCTCATTCGATATTCGTACAGTGGTCCCAGGCATCGGAACTCCCACAGTTCCCGACTTGATCGACCCGGGCATATTTCCCGTTAGCGGCGCTGTAGTTTCAGTCAGCCCATACCCCTCGATTACTGGTAAGCCGATCCCCCTGAAAAAGAGGGAAACTTCTCTATCTAGGGTTGCAGCTCCTGATAGCAGGTACTCAAGACGGCCGCCGACTACTTTTCTGAGACGCGAGTAGAAAATCCGGTCAAAAATGAAATGTCTCATCCAAAGGCTAGGCGAGGCTTGCTTCGACGAACCGGCATCGTGTCCCTCAGCCATCTCGCCCCACTGCGTTGCCGTGTCGCTGGCCCACTTCCAAATAAGATTAAGGCGTTTCTGATTAGCGGCCTGTGCTGCGGAGTCTTGGATCTTCTGTAACACCCGCGGCACCACTACGAGAAATGTGGGTTTGAGGAGTTCCAAAGACGGTATTACTTCTTTGGGTTCTGAGAGATGCGCGATGCGCATCCCGTTAGCCAAACAGATCAGCTGTAGACCACGAGCCAGAACGTGAGCCATGGGAAGGAAAATAATCGTATTTCCTGTCTCCTTGACCACCTCAGTGTAAGCGGCAGCGACATTGAGTACTAAGCCAACGAGGTTACCGTGCGTAATTAAAGCGCCCTTGGGTGCTGCCGTCGTTCCCGAAGTGTAGACGATGGTCGCTATCGTCTCTGATGTTGCTATCACTCGTCGTTCTTCAACCGCATGATCGGTGATAGATTTCCCTACTTCAACAAGATCTTCAAGATCGAGATCATTCCGGGTGTCCATTGTCCAGATTCTCGACCCGCTTATTCCCGCTCCAGTTAGTCCGCGCTTGAGAATCGAGGCCTGGTCGGTGCTTCCAGCAACTATAAATTTTGGAGAGCAGTCGGCAAGTATGGCTGTGACCTGATCAAGTGACGAAGTTTCATAAATCGGGACCACGACCGCGCCTGCAAACCAGGCAGCCATATCCATTTGAGCCCATTCGTAGCGTGTAGGTGACATAATCACTAGCTTGTTTCCAGGTTGCAGCCCACTAGCGATGAGCCCCTTGGCCAATGCCTGCACTTCGAGAAAATGTTCTCGAGTAGTTATTTGCTTCCATGGGGCAGCGACGGCGCCATCAGCACATCGAACTTCGAATGCTATATGCTCGGGCGAATTCTTCAGGCGCTCCATCAAGAGATCGGTGGCATTCCTGTGCATGTGCAAGGTGGCCAATGGTGGCGTCGAAAATTCCCTCATAGCTTTTCCTTCTGGGCAGGGGTAACGGTGGATATCAAATACGGACAGAACTAACCTGTTGTGGGCTACTTCTCGGTCAGGCGTCATTCAAGGTAGGTATTGTTGGGCGCTATCATCTCAGATAGGCAGCATAATCAGGGACGAGGCGAGGGTCGCATAGCTTGGTTTCAAGCTTGTTTAGTGTGAGGCTTGAAACCAGGCCACGCTTTCCGTTTCGACGTAATAACTAGTCAATCGAGATTAGAACGGTTTTCATCTGGCATTCTGAATGCTTGATTTGTTCAGTCAGGCCAATTAACAGGTCGCGAACAATTCTGGGGACGAAAGCTGTTTCTGCAATCCTCCGCCAACGGCAGGAAACTCCTAGACGATAGCCCCGCGAAGAGATTCCATGAGAAGCGTCAAGCCGCGATTCCATCAAAAGCATTGGCTCAACCTGTGTCCAATAGTATTGCCCGGTCCCAGACAATATGATGAAGCGACTCTTGGATAAGAGTATGGCAGGATCCCTGGGTTGTCCCTGAGGGAAATTTAACGGAGGAAACCTCATAATGAAGAGCAAGGAACGCAAGGCGCTGACCGCCATGCCTGTAGTGCTTATGCTAGGTGTGATACTTGCATTGTCCGGTAGTGATGGTGGGCTTACATGGGGTTCGATGCCCCTCTTCGCTCTGGCTGTACTGACGTCCTTCATAGTCCAATGGGTCGCTTTCATACCTTCGTTCCTAGGACAAACAGAGAGATTCTACGACCTGACCGGGACTCTGACCTATACGGCAGTCACATTGCTTTTGCTTCTCTTAGCCCCTGAAGTTCACTCCAGATCACTATTACTGGCGTTTATGGTGTTGGCCTGGACTCTTAGGCTGGGAATCTTCCTCTTCCGCCGTGTTAATAGGGACGGCAAAGATGATCGCTTTGACCAGATCAAACCGTCGTTCATCCGGTTCTTCAGTGTCTGGACCATCCAGGGTCTCTGGGTCTCTTTCACTGCTGCTACTGCTTGGGCTGCCATGACCTCGGAACAAGCTAGTGAACTGGACGGATTCGCACTGGCAGGGTTCGTCATCTGGGCGATAGGTCTCGGTGTGGAAAGCCTAGCCGATCACCAGAAATCAATTTTCAAACGTGACCCGGAGAATAAAGGGGAATTCATTTCCTCCGGATTGTGGTCCAAATCCCGTCATCCGAACTATTTCGGAGAGATTCTGCTTTGGATCGGAGTGGCTGTTGTTGCCGCTCCGGCATTGCAGCACTGGCAGTGGGTCGTGATGATTTCACCGGTATTCGTGGCGGTGCTGCTCATCAAGATTAGTGGAGTCCCGCTACTTGAAGCGAAAGCTGAATCAAAATGGGGAGGTCGCTCCGACTATGAAGCTTACAAGGAAAATACGCCAGTGCTTATCCCCAAGTTCTGGTAGGAAGACGGTTTGCGCAATTATTTGCTGACGCTCCCTAGACTCTGTCATTTCTAGAACTTGCTGTATGTGAAGTCGTCGAGATGCAAAACGAATCTAGAGCAGATAAAAACGGTCTGCACATCGTCAACGGGCGTAGGTCGCCCTGCATCGTAGGTGACAGCGCGGGCCAGCCTGGACAGTGCAAATCTGCCAACCGGCCATGCTGGATAGTGAGTGTGCTTGCCACTGCGATGCAGACCCTCGGAAAGTTGTGACGCTCCCGCCACCAGGTGGAGGACACGAATGCTTAAACGAAAAATTCCTCGTAGGTCTCCGTCTACCTACGAGGAATTTTTGGCCGGATACAGCCGCTTATGAGATATCCACAGGTGTAGAAAAGCGGTACCCACAGATGTTTTTAGTCTTCCACAGCCTGGGCTGAGTCAACGTCTGAGGAGGCTTCATCAGTGGCCTTTTCTTGACGAATCACTGCGGCCAGAAGCTTTTCCATTTCCTTTGCAACACCGGCAGCCGAGGCAGGGTTCTGACCGGTGACCAGACGCTCGGATACTTGGATATTCTCTTCAAAATCATCGGCGGCGATATGGTTGGCCCCCTGCTCAACGAGTTTGTCGGCCAATGAGAATGGAATGATCTTGTCCTTGCCGACCGCGACTTCTTCATCGTTGGTAAAGGCAGCAACATCCTTGCCACTCAGCAACTTGATTCCGTGGTGCAGTTCTACATCCAGTAATCCTGCCGGACCGTGGCATACTGCTCCAACTATGCCTCCACTGTTGTAGATGGCCCCGATGAGCTGTTGCAAGTCTTCGTTGTTGGGGAAGTCCCACATGGTGCCATGGCCGCCGACGAGATAGATGGCATCGTACTGGTCCGGATCAATTACCTCGACCCTCGCCGTGTTATAGAGACCGGCTCGTGTGGTTTCGTCTTGGGTGAATTGCACCTGGATTGGGTCATCGGTATCGACCGTATCTTGTGGTGGCTGTCCGCCCTTGATAGAGGCGAAGTCGACGAAGTGTCCCGCGTCCCGGAAAACCTTCCAGGGATGAGCTGCTTCCGCGACGTTGTAGCCGGTGGGTTCTCCTCCTGTACCGAGTTCGGAAACGCTGGTCAGGACCATGAGGATTTTCTTCACGTTAAGGGCCTTTCATAATTTTAGATTGCGAGTTTCTTCTTCCCTTACTGAGAGGAAATCTGTGCGAGGCATTGTGAGTTTTGTTCGGAAATGGTGGTCTCGCGCCATGCCGCGTCCTTGCAAACCACGGCAGAATTGCAGATCTGCTGAAGCATTGACACCCTGCTAAGTTACTAGCGGTAGGATGCGTTGTCGGCCTAGCTGAGCATGGCAACCGACGTTCTCGGATTCATTAGCCCAAAGTTGTTTGTAGGCATCTTTGACAATCTCTGTGGCACCCCGCCGGCTATGTCATATTGGCCCATCAGCTCCCAGATCCTTGTCGCTGAAGGAATCATCAATGCTTTCTTTGACTTGTCCGATATTTCCTGAGCCTTGTTCTGGAGGGTGTCTCCATATCCCCTACTGCTTTCCGCCGATTAGCTGACTAGTACAAATTATTAGGTCAAGGTCGTTTTGGCGGATGTTCCAGATATCTTAGGCTGGAAATCAATGTTCACGTGTTTTCTGGCGAACCGGGCGCCGAGGGCTTGCTCCATCTGAGGAATGAGAACATCCCTCACGAGGCCCATGCCATCCATTGGCCGGGCATCCACGCGCAAAGCGAATCGTGCGTAAAGAATCGGGCTCTTCACTGTTCCATTGATACGTATATCTGCATGGGCAACCTCAGGTGTGCTTTCAGCTGCTTCCCGGGCAGCCAGGGCGACGGTTCCTGAATCTACGGTGGAGATGCCAGTGCCTTTATCTGATTGGTAGATGAAGGTCCGTTTACCCGGTTTCCTGGGTAGGGCTGACACCATCACAAAGATCAACATGATCGATATCAGGGCTAATGCGCCGGCTATGTAAATGCCCAATTCTGGCATTTGTGCAGGAAAGCTATCGATAAGACGTTTCTGGGCAAGTCCGTTCTGAGTTGAATTCCAGCTTAGCCAGGCCACACAAGCACCCCCTGCCATAAGAAGCAATCCAAGGAGCGCCAGAAAGACTCGTTGCCGAACGCTATTGGGTTTCCACAAATCTACTGCCCTCCTCGGGTAGTCGCTTTGACACTGACGCTTATCGAATGTGCCAACGGGATGGCCGATAGGACTTCCTGGACGTTCGCTTGCACCGACTGCGAAATATCTCTGGTTTCATGCACCGGAGTGGAAACGCCGACATGCAGCTTCTTACCCCGCAATATGGGCGAGGCGCTGCCCACCCCATCAGTGCGCTCTGCTTCATAACGCGCCAGATTAGCCAAGCCGCGGTTATCCGCAACCCACTCCTCGTTTTCGTGGACTGAATCCCATTCAAGCAGTGCTGTCCTTCGCTTTCCCGGAACCAAAGCAGCAATCAACAGAAGCAGACCGATAACGGCGACGCCAATAGCTAAGGCCAGCAAACTGCTATTTTCCCAAACAATATTCTTAGCAGAATCCAGAAATCCGGTTATCCAGCTCGGCCAAGAACCGCTAGCTACTCTGATAAGGCAAATCACCAGGAATGTAGTTGAGATGCCTAATAACAACAGGCAGGTACTGAGCAGGGTTGCAGTTCGAGCACTGCGAACATGCCAAAATCTGCTCATCGCAGCCTCCTCTTCTCAGCATTGGTTGAATCTGCATGAAGCCATGCAACATCGATGTCAACTTGGACGGATGAAGCGCCAAGGAAATGAACGAGCTCATCTGTCACTTGTTGACGTATGGCCTCGCAGGTTTGCTGCAAGCTCAGCGGGTATCGAATGCCGACTTTCAGCTCGACTGCAACGGCACCACCGAGAACCTCTGCTGTAGCAGTAGGTTTCCCTGTAATATCGCGTGGTTTGCCCAATTGCAATAGGCCGCCAGAGCTGGCTCCGACTCCAGGGATCTTAGAGGCCGCTTTTGCCGCGATCTTGGAATAGATCTGGTTATTCACGGTAGTAACACCCACGGTGGCACTATTTGTCGCCATACTGATCACCGCCGACGGCTAATGAACACACGCTCCCAGTCGACGCGGGTCTGCAGGAACCAGCCGACCACACCACCGATGAGCACGAAGAATGCTACGACTATGAACTGGGTGAATGAGCCGAACGCTATGAGCAGTCCGGCTACTAGCCCTACGACTAGTCCCCACCTGAGCTTATCCATGGGTATTCCTTTCGTTGCCGATCGGCAGTGTTGCGACCTACTTCTAGTCTTCCTACTTTAGGTCTTCTCGCGGCTCGTCGTCTTCGTCATCTTCTGGCAGGTGGACGTCGGTGACATCGACATTAACTTCAATGACTTCCAGTCCGGTGGCGCGTTCCACCTGGGAAACGATATTCGAGCGGATATCCCCGGAGACCTCCACGATAGAGAATCCGTAAGAGACGACGATGGAGACATCGATGGCGGTCTGCTGCTCTCCCTTTTCCACGCTCACACCACCGGAGGTGTTTGCTGAGGCACCCGGGATTCGTTCTGCCAGGGAATTGAAAGTTCGCCGTGCTGCATTGCCCATTGCGTACACCCCGGGCACTTCGCGTGCTGCAATGCTGGCGATTTTCTGAACGACTCGGTCTTCAATGGTCGTCTTGCCCAGCTCGGTGTGCAGCGGACCGGAAAGCCGCTCTTCCTGAGCGTCGTGGTTCGCTTCGCGTTTTGCCTGGCGTTCCAGTTCCTCGCCGGTTGGCTTGATGATTTTGTCGTTCGACATTGGCTGTGCCATGTTCTTCGCTCCTATATCGACGAAAACTTTTTCGCTTACACTCATACAGACGAGGTCCGTAGTCATATCCTCACACAAAATTGGAGTGACCTGAATCACACTAAAGGGGGTTGTGTGGACGCATTAGAACAACTGGCGATCGTAGGTCGGTCCCGTGAAGGCGATCCAGAAGCTTTTGGGATGCTTGTTTCCGACCTGACGCCCAGCCTCAGGAGGTACTGCCGCTCCTTTTTTGAGAATTGGCAGGACGCTGACGACGCTGTGCAGGAAGTTTGGATCAAAGTGTGGAAAAGCATGCATACACTCCAGCAGAACGGCGCCTTCAAAACGTGGCTTTTCCGCATGACTAGACACGTCTGTCTGGACCGCATTCGATCCTCTCAAAATCGAGTTCAGGTAGTCGATGCCGAAGAGTTCTCGGGGCAGCCTGCGCCGGAGCATCTTTCGCCCGAGTATCTAGCCGTCCAGCGAAGTGAGGTCGAAAGGGCGTGGAGTATCGTTGCCAAGCTTCCTTCCACTTTGGGGCAAGCTTTTGTTCTGGTATGCCTTGAGGGAATGACCTATGAGCAAGCAGCCACTATCGCAAACACGTCAGAATCCACTATTCGAGGACGAGTCGCCCGGGCTCGCAAGGCAATCATTGAGGCGGTGTCATGAAAACCCTTCCATGCGGACGCACAATAGAAGACATACTCCACAAATTAGATGACGCACCAGACCTACACGAACTCGAATGCCACTGGTGCCATCAAGAACGGCGCCGCCTCAAGGACCAAACAACGATTGTCCTGAGCCATCTTAGAGGCGAAGACCACACTGCAGATAGCACTGACCTAGCGAGCAACGTCCTGAGCAAGATTTCCAACCTACGGCCCATGCAGAGAACATGGGAAGCTCCCTTGCGAGAGACGGGTGAGGTTGTACGCATATCTTCGAACGAGATTATCAGCAGAATTCGACAGCAGTTCTCCTACTCTCACAAAGCACAGCTAAACTACACCGAGGTCAAGGCGACAGACGCGAAGATACCTCATGTTCAGTGGCTTGTCCGATGCACCGTCAGCATGCTTACTGAAGCTACCGTTCAGCAGATCGAAGGGGAGATTTTGGAGTACGTTCAGGCTGGTCTTGGTGCCGAGTTGCTCGTTGAGCGGTTGCGGGTGGAGATTACGATTGAGGATGTCCATGGAGAAATTCTCAGCTATTTGGAGATCGGGACCTGATTGTTTCGATCCAGGATTAGCCGATGCATTTAGAAGATTCACCCCTTAGCATTGTGCCTCAGTGCTCAATAAAGAGTGCTGCGACTGACACCCAGCACTTCACCGATTTGCGGGACCATCATGTCACGCTGCTCGTAGAGTCTCTTCGCGGTGTTCAGCTTGTCGGGGGAGAAGAACGAGGGGCGGCCTCCCGTACGGCCACGGGCACGGGCCGCTGCCAGACCGGCATTGGCTCGTTCGCGGATGAGGTCTCGTTCAGACTCTGCCAGGGAGGCAAAAATGTTGAACACGAGTGGACCACCGGAAGAACTGGTGCCGATATTCTCCTGAAGAGACTTGAACTCGATCCCTTGTTGCTACGACGCGTCCATGTGGTAAATCAGATGACGGGTGGAGCATCCGAGACGGTCCAGCCGCCAGACCACGAGAGTGTCACCCTGGCGGATCTGATCCAGAAGCTTATGAAGCTCGGGACGGGACTCGAGTGCGCCGGATGCGGTGTCGGTAAAGTTTCGATAGCAGCCAGCTTTAGACAATGCATCGAGCTTGAGTTGTGTGCCTTGGCCGCCAGTAGAGGCTTTGGCATATCCGACGAGGTGTCCTATTGCGTACAGATGTATCAATACTCGTGCAGTGGTCACTGTTTCGACGCATAGTTTTAGGCACTGGGTTTTGTGATGAAACGACCGTCGAAATCTGTTGAATTCTCAACCGTCAGAAATTTTCATCATGACCCACTGCTCGGTGTGTCAAAAACGAATGTTTTTGACACGTGTCTTCGGTCCTTGTTTTTCCGCCGCAGTTCTTGGAGTGGCCGATTTTTCGGCGGGTGGGACAGCATCTCACGTCCCAGACCAGCTAGCACCAGGCCAGATTGCGCATGTTTAGATTGGTGACTCGTCCGAGCAGGACGAAGGGTTTCTATACGGTGGTTGATAATCATCCAATGTTATGACCCGCGAAGCGTTGCTACTAGCTGAGCAAGCGGTGGAAACCGCCGGGCAGGCGCCAAGCACAACAAGGCGGGTGAATCGTGGGGCGTGGCCTTGTGACGGGGACAGAACCCTTATACGAAGTGTCGCCGGAGTGTGTCATGCTGAGCAAAAGTGAAATCAACCGGATTTCATAGCGCAAGCAATGAGTGAGATGGGACCTCTTCCAGGAAGCGGGCACGGATTCATCGCCTGGGTCAGGAATAATTTCGGCACCGAGATGGTGACGGTCATTCATCAGTCGGAGCAAGGCACAGAAGAGCGCACTGAACTAGAAGCCCAGGTGCAGTCCAAGGCAGCCTTCTTTGATGTTGATGCGCCGGTTTATGAGGGTGACCGGTTGGAGATTCCCGATCCGCGCGGTGGAGTGCAGCGCGTTTATATCACCGACGTGGAAGTGAACCGGGCCGGTGGACGCATACGAGCCGATATGAGCCATATCAAGGCGACATTCAGCACCTCAGCACCCCAGAGTAACCCTCCAGGAGGGCACTCGGGCACAGTGATCTACGGAGATCATGCCATTGTTGCTTCCGGCTCACGTGTGGCGATTGCCACCCATGGAGGGCGTGTAGTGCAGCATGAGGAAGTTCCTGCCGCCTACACCGAGCTGGTTGCTGCGGTCCAAGGTGCCTTGGATCTGCTGGAATCCTCGGATTATTTCGGTCCGGATGACCAGGAAATTGGTCGAGATGCAGGATCGGTCATTCTGCAAGAAGTGATTAAGGAAGAGCCTGACCAGAAGAGCCTTAAAGGGGCGCTAGCGACTTTGCGGGGTGTTTTGACGGCTGGGATGACGTCGGCCTCTGGAGCGGCGGCCAGTGAAATCATCAAACAGCTTTTCGTGCCTGGTAGTTGAAAGACGTGGCTCGACGCACGGTCTATGCCGACGTGGTGAGTACGGCGCGCTAGTTATCTCACTGCCGTAGGTGGCACGGTTTTCATTGTGTCAACTGCGTCTGCGCCAGAATGTTACCGCGTTGTTTGATCTTGTTCGCAACTGAAAAATCAGTCTTTCCTTGCTGAAGCATCCCACAGTTATCACGGGGTGCTTCAGTGTTTAAGGACATGGTAGGTACCTCGTTGGATCGAATGCCGTGTAGACCGAAAACGTTCGATCGTGAGACGCGAATTTTTGCTTATCCACATTTATCTTTTGCCTTTTATCGTGATGTTAATCTTCCAGCAATCATCTGCTGGCGCAGTCGGAATGAAGTTTCCACAAAGACTTTTTCCTCACGTATTGAGTACAATTAGTGGATGGAAGATGTGGATTCACCCGTGAGGTTAAAGTTCTATGGCATACGGGATTTATCCAATGGGTGGCTTGCGGAGGAGGCAGTCACTCTAATCCAGAGTTATTCCTCGGAGCGAAAGCTCCTTTCGCTTAACGATGCTCTCGAACTCCATAATGCGCTTGAATTTGAAAAGAACAACATCTTCCCGAATTTCCTGACTGCGCAAGACCGCACAGAGTTAGCGCTGTCGGCGCGTGAGTCGCGACGACTGGTTGCCTCTTTCTTCTCAAATATTGAAGTGTCGAATCTTGAAGAGCATTTGAATGAGCTGGACTTTCAGTATGCCAAAGACCTAGTCCTGCTCCTCGAAAGGCATGAAGTCGCTAAAAGGGTTGGCGGCCAAATGCTGTTCAAAGTGCTGTCGGATGCTGCATTACCTCTGGAGGTCATGCTTTCAGATCGTCAATTCGTGAACCGGCATGATCGAAGACTTCGAGAGGTGATGCTCTCAGACGCCCATAATGGAGAGCTACTGGTCCGCATGAGGCTGGTCAAAGATTCAAATCCTTCATGCCATCTTCCCGCAAGCCTGAGCGGAGAGGACCTGCAGCAGCTTCTGAGCGCTTACATAGCAAGTGATTCTCCGCATATCAATTATGTTCAAGCGATTGCGGAGAGCAACGACAACGATAGTTTTGGCGTAACTCCGAAAATACGGTTGGAAGCGAGGAAGCGTCATAAGGACCTTATCGAGGAACTCCTTGCCGAGAAGAGGACCACAACAACGAATACGTATCACGGACTCAGGCTGGATCCGGAACAACGAAAGCCAGTGATCGACCGCGTTGAGCGTGACGAGAACAACGTGAGCTACGTCCGATCGCTCAGTGAAAAATATCTGTTATCTTCCATGGATCCGGAGCGAATACTTCTAAATTTCGCTTCGGTGGTGGGCATTCTTGAACGAGGGTTGCTCACAATGCCATCGTTCAAAGGTCAGCTGGGAGCGCTCCGCGCACTGATAATCTCGGGAAAAGACGCATACCCCCGAGGGAGCGAGTTCAACTATGTTGATGCGCTCACCCTTAACGGGACTCAGTTTTACTCAGATTTCCTACGTCAGTACAGCATCGAAGTAGAAGATTCCGTGGCATGGTTCTTCCGAGAGCATTTGGTCGATAAGTTCGGCGTGGCTAATTTCTACTTCGCGGCGTCCAGCCCTAGTAGCTCGTTCCTTGAGCGATGTAGGCATATTTCCGCAGAGATGGAGAGTATTGCAAGACAGTTCAGCTTATACTGCAATGAAGGTGTCCTGGATGCTGAACTTCTACAAATGACCTCCGCTCCTCGGCCGTGGGCCGCGATCCCAAGTCTTACGGAGCGTAAGTATCTACACCGAGGGAGCAATCATAATTGCGATCGGGCTATGCATCTGCTTTTTAGTGATCAGTCTGGAATGGCCTACATAAACAGTGAACTCAAAGCCCCGAACTTCGTCGAGCTGATAACAGAGAACGAAGTTTCTTACGATTCGGTCCGCCCTTATCAGAAAGAATCTATCGATTGGTTGATCGACGAGGGTTTAGTTGTCGTCGATTCTGATCTGCTGGAATTTGCTCAGCCAGTGCAGATTCTAGTACTAAGTGACATCAACAACCGCGAAGCCGCAGCCTATGGTCACTATGGTGAGGATGAGGCTTCGGCGGCACTCCTACTGGTGCAAAAGGGGTGGCTCGAATTTAGTTCAACGCTGTTGACAAAACCTGAAGCTAGTTACTTCAACTATTTCTTGAACAAGAGCGAGTTCAGCGATGGCCCGGACCTGCGAAATAAGTACGCGCATGGGACTAATGCCGACCCCGAAGATATAAGTACGCACAAGAATTCCTACTTCCAGCTGCTCAGGTTGCTCGTGGCATTGACCCTGAAGATCAATGACGATTTCTGCTTAGCCCCCCAGGCTCAATCATCAACTATGTCGGAGACACCCTAAGCTTAGACATTCGAGCCCCGAAAGAAGTTGCGCGATTACCACGCCTACTGCTTACATCGGTTCTATGAAGGCGGGGCCCGTTCAAAAAATAACTTTTGCAGCGGTGTCCCTAGCCACACTATTGGGTGCAATTTAATGGCAACGGGTGTCGCTTACATAGCTTTCCCGCTTTATATTGCTCAGTTACGTCAGAGAACCAACAGGGGCCGCGGGTTCGCATCATCTGAAAGTACAACACCCTCCACTTTACATAACCGAGGTTACCGGCGAGAAGAATCTACTTAGGGTATTGGGGCTCATCAACAGACCAAGAACGTCAAAAGGCTATGTCAGTAGTGATATTTGGCTTGAATTATCGTTACTGCGCGGTCATCAGCGATATACACCAGTCGGTTGACGTCATCGATGCGTCGCGACCACGCACCAGCCAATGCGTGCTTCAGCGGTTCAGGCTTTCCGATGCCTTCAAAAGGAGCGTCACGGAGCACGTCCTCGATCAGCACGTTGATTCATTTGAGTGTTTTGCGGTCCTGGGTCTGCCAGTAGACATAGTCTTCCTACCCACCGGCGGTCCAGGTCGGAAGCCTGTCGCTCACGGTTCGATGAGTCCGTGTTCTGCAGTCTGGTCATTGCCCGCAGCTTCAAGGGCTGCAAGTAGACGCATCGCGTTTTTGGGCGAGCGCAGCAGATGGCTGGTTTCAACGAGGGAATCGTACTCGTCTTTCGACATGAGCACTGCGGACCCACGCTTGGACATGATTTCAACCTCGGCGTGGTCCAGGTTCACTCGTTCAATAAGACCAAACAAGTCTCGTCGCGCTTCGCTGGCGGTGATTGACATGCCGCCTCCTAGTGGTACTAGATACGGTACCGATTTAGTTATTCTCCCAGGTATCTTCAAGAATGAAACGGCAAACTCAGCAAAGCTGGAGACACCCTGAATGAGGGACTTACGCTTTTTCTACAGTACGTAAAATGCAGGCATGGAAAGCATCAACCTAACCCCCTTCGACGCAGTCGTCCTCATGTCCTTCGGTGGACCGGAGAAAGATGAGGATGTTCTTCCGTTTCTCCAGAATGTCACTGCGGGACGAGGCATCCCAGACGAGCGACTAGTCGAAGTAGGTGAACACTATT
>NZ_VHIN01000001.1 GCF_009805585.1 Glutamicibacter sp. JC586
CGCTTCGTGGGATTCAAACAGGCCGCCCAAGCGGCTGGGTTGGAACCAGTGGCAATCGAAATTGGCGACTATACTCCGGCCAGCGGTCACCACATCACGGATCAGCTACTCAAGCGTCAGGTGGCGATTGATGGATTGTTTACGGCCAGTGCGCAGATGGGTTTCGGAGCCTTGCAAGCTCTGAAAGAAGCGGGCATTAACGTGCCGAAAGATATCTCGGTGACTTCGGTGGATGACGATTCATTTGCGCGTAGTTCTAACCCACCGTTAACTACCATTGCTCAGTACCCCCAACAGCAGGGGGAGGCCATGGCAGAGTTGCTGATCAAACGGATTCAGGGCCAGCAAGTTCCACAGTGGAGCATCATGGACACTGAACTGGTGCTTAGAGATTCGCATTAGTCTCAGAAAATCTGGTCTCGCAGAGCCCGTGGCAGAAGTTGGAAAGAAACAAAAAAATTCCCACTCGATTGAGTGGGAATTTTCAATTTGTGCGCCCAAAGGGATTCGAACCCCTGACCTTCTGTTCCGTAGACAGACGCTCTATCCAGCTGAGCTATGGGCGCATATTTTATTGTTGTCGTCGTGACGACTTGAATAACTCTACACGAGAATTGAGCAGAGAAAAAACCAAACAGTGCAAAAGTGCCGTGATTCACAAGATGTCTGGTCGACCTGCTGTTATCGAGCGCAGTTCGGGGTGGAGGTTAGCCGTGAAGGATTGTTTGGTAGAGATTGTGATCTTGCCACCGGCCCGCAATTTTGAGGTAGTTTGGCGCCATTCCAATCTGACTAAATCCGTTCTTGAGCAATACTTTTTGCGAGGCGTGATTGTGCACAAGGGTACTTGCCTCCAAGCGGTGCAGTCCGATGTTCGTAGCCGCTTCCGTGCGCAGTGCTGCGATGGAGCGCGAGGCTAATGCCTGCCCGGTGAACTGATGGTCAACCCAGTAACCTAGGCTGGCACTTTGAAAGGACCCGCGAACAACGGAAACGATGTTGAAGCGACCAATTAGTTGTTCATCCCGGAACAGTCCGTAAGGGTATGCCAGTGAGTGCTCGTGGGCTGCGAGCACTTGTGAAATATTTTCCGCTTGCCAGGCCTTTGTGAAAAAAGCTTCATCACGCTCGGGTTCCCATGGGCGCAAGTGTTCGCGATTGCGCGCGTAGCCCTCGGCGAGCTGTTCGGCATCACTGACCTGAAGGAGGCGTAAGGTCGTGCATGAATCTATGAACAGTGCGCTCATTGGCTTCTCCTTAGTAGTTTCTCCTGGGAAACGAAAAAAATTCCCACTCGATTGAGTGGGAATTTTCAATTTGTGCGCCCAAAGGGATTCGAACCCCTGACCTTCTGTTCCGTAGACAGACGCTCTATCCAGCTGAGCTATGGGCGCATATTCTATTGTTGATTCGTTCTCACGAACCTCGAATTACTATACAGGTCGTTTTGGGCATGTACAAATCGGCGGGCAAAGCTACCGCGCTTAGGTGAACATACGGTTATATGAAGCGATCAAAAGGGTACCGGTCTACGTGACCTTCATCACATATTTCAGTAATTGGTGAAGTGTTATTCCCTGAAAATCCGGGGTTTATCAACTTTGACGTTTGATTAGCCCGCGCTCGTGAGGTCTCGATCACACGCTTACTCCAGAGCGTTCACCCTAGCCTTGATTTATTGCTAGTTGAGCCCAATGGAGGGAACAAATAATGAGCACGAGCTCGGATCAGACCGTAATCGACGCAGCGACTTCGCACAAGGAGTTGGCAAGCTGGGTCGAAGAAGTGGCCGCCCTGACGAAGCCGGATCGTGTTTATTGGGTAGACGGTTCAGCTCAAGAAGCAGAACGACTGAGCGCGGAACTTGTTGAAGCAGGAACTCTGGTCAAGCTGACCGATCCAAACTTCCCTAACTCGTACGCTGGCTTCTCAGATCCAAAAGACGTAGCGCGAGTCGAAGAGCGTACCTTCATTTGCTCCAGAAAGAAGGAAGACGCTGGCTTCACCAACAACTGGGAAGACCCAGAAAAGATGAAGTCCATGCTCAACGGCCTGTTTGATGGCTCGATGCGTGGACGCACCATGTACGTCATTCCTTTCGTCATGGGTCCGCTTGACGCAGAAAATCCTGCCTACGGCGTTGAAATTACCGACTCTGCTTACGTCGTGACTTCCATGCGCATCATGGCGAAGATCGGTACTGAAGTACTGCGCAAGATGGAAGCAGAAAATGCGTTCTTCGTTCCTGCGTTGCACTCGGTTGGTGCGCCACTTCAGCCAGGCCAGGAAGATGTTGCATGGCCATGCAACGAGAACAAGTGGATCGTTCACTTCCCGGAGGAACGTTCCATCATGTCCTACGGTTCGGGCTACGGTGGCAACGCACTGCTAGGTAAGAAGTGCTACTCGCTTCGTATCGCCTCGGCCATGGCGCGTGATGAAGGCTGGCTTGCAGAACACATGTTGATTCTGAAGCTGACCAGCCCACAGAACAAGGCGTACCACATTGCCGCCGCCTTCCCATCGGCCTGCGGTAAGACCAACCTAGCGTTGCTTGATCCAACCATTGACGGTTGGAAGGCAGAAACCCTGGGCGATGACATCAACTGGATGCGCATTGGCAAGGAAGGGGAGCTACGCGGAGTTAACCCTGAATACGGTCTGTTCGGCGTTGCGCCAGGTACCGGTTGGTCCACAAACCCTAACGCCATGCGTGCCATCGCCAAGGGCAACAACATCTTTACCAACGTTGCGCTGACCGACGAAGGTGGCGTGTGGTGGGAAGGGATGACCGAGGAAACTCCGGCACACCTGACCGACTGGTTGGGCAACGACTGGACTCCGGAGTCCGGACGTCCAGCGGCGCATCCTAACTCGCGTTTCTGCACGCCGATCTCTCAGGTCGACATGCTTTCCGAAGATTACTACTCGCCTAACGGTGTGAAGATTGACGCCATCCTGTTTGGTGGTCGACGCAAGACCACCATCCCATTGGTGACCGAAGCGCGCAGCTGGACCAACGGTATCTTCATGGGCTCGACTCTCTCCTCGGAAACTACCGCAGCCGCCGCAGGTGCAACGGGTGTGATTCGTCGTGACCCAATGGCGATGTTGCCATTCATCGGTTACAACGCAGGGGACTACCTGAAGCATTGGGACAACATCTCGGACAAGCTCAATCCAGAGCAGATGCCAAAGATCTTCCTGGTGAATTGGTTCCGTCGCAACTCCGAGGGCGGCTTCGCATGGCCAGGCTTCGGCGATAATTCGCGTGTACTGAAGTGGGCCATCGAACGTATCGAAGGCACCGCTGACGCCAAGGAAACCATCATCGGTAACGTTCCGACTGGTGAATCGTTGGACCTGACCGGCTTGGAAGGCTTCACTGCCGCGCAAGTTGAAGAAGCCGTGGCAGTCGACAAGGAAGAGTGGGCTACCGAGGTTGAAGGTATCGAAGAGTGGTACGCCAACTTCGGCGATGCACTTCCAGCTTCACTGCGAGCAGAGCTTGACGGTCTGAAAGAGCGTCTGAGCGCCTAAGCGTTGAGCTAGAACGAGACCTACGAGGCTCCTTGCCGCTGGAATATCCAGCGGCAAGGAGCCTCGTAGTTTTACGGGTAGGCGGGCGGGTCGAGCAATTGTCACAATCCGGGCACAGTTTTCGAACACCGTGCAAAATTGGGTGCAAAATCAACTAACTGTGAAAAGATAACTCTATGGTTTTGGCACGTTTGATTCTTGGGCTGTTGTGCTTGTCGCCGATGACTGGCTACGAGCTCAAAAAGCACTTTGACTCCTCTATTAACCACTTCTGGAACGCAGATAAGGCGCAGATTTATCGCACCTTGGCACAGTTAGTGGATAAGGGGTATGCCACGGTGCGCACCGTGCCTCAAAGCAATTACCCGGACCGTCAAGAACACCACATCACCGAAGCCGGACGTGAAGTACTCACTCAGTGGCTCTCGGCAGGCCCTGTCGAATCGCCAGAACGTGATCCATTTATGGGTCAGGTTTTCTTCGCGGCAGAGTTGGAGCGCGAAGACATCGAACAGCTGCTGGTGAAACGTCGTGAGGCGACCCAATTCATTCTTGATGACTACCTTTCCCAGCGCGAGGGAATCGACATGCGTGCCGCCGCTGACCGGCGAAGCTTCTTGATGGCCGCAACCCTCGATAATGCAATCCGACAACAAGCCGCACAGCTGGAATGGCTCGATGCGGTATTGGAGTACTTGCCATGACCTCTGCCAAAGACTCTGCAGCGAAGCCCACTCAGAATTCGGTACGCGATGCTACCGACTACCCTGAAGTGCACCCAGGGCGCAACGGTGCGGACCAGCGCCAACCGCGAACCATCGTTTTCCTGCACGGAGGCAACGTGGGTAACTGGAGCTGGGACCCGCAAGTCTTGGCTTTCGGCGACTTTAATATCCTCACCTTGCATCTGCCTGCCTTTGGTGCCCGTTCCGAGGAGACCTGGGACGGCTTGGAATCTGCAGCGGATGATGTCGCTGCCTTGATCGCAGACGAAGTATCCGAGGGTGGGGTGCACCTTGTAGGGATTTCCCTTGGCGGGGTTATCGCGTTGCATGTAGCAGCCCGGCATCCAGAGCTCGTAGATTCGGTGTTCATCACCGGTACCCCGGTGACCGGTGCCAGTACGACTGCACGTACTTTCCATCGCATGCAGCTCAAACTGATCGGCAGTGAATGGTACTGGCGTTTTCAGGCGGGTGCCTATGGCATGGTTGATGACGAACGTGAATTGTTCGCTGAACACGGGGTCAAACTCAAGGCAGAAAATATGCGGGCCATCATGAACGATTTGGACCCCGGCGGGTTGCCCAAAAACCTATCTGCCTACCAGGGGCCAGTTTTGGCACTTGTGGGTTCCAAGGAGCCGAAGCTGGTGCAGAAGTCGTTTGCCTCGCTTAGGGAAAATCTTCCGCAAACGATCACCAGAGTCGTGCCGGGAATGCATCATCAGTGGAATATTGAGAATCCGTTACTCTTTAACGCGGTGCTTCGCCGTTGGATCACCGATGGTGGGCTGCACCAGATCCTTACTGACCCACAGGCTGTGAAACCAGCACGCGGGGTCAAACCCACCTCAGTGGATCGGGAAGCTGAAGCTCCGAAAGATCAGAGCCAAGTTGCCGGTGAATCGGTGAGCGATGCTGAAAAAGCGCCACCACAGAAACCTGGTAAGTTCACTGCGAAATTCGATTTTAAGAAGAAGTAGTCCCCAGTAGGGCGATTACGGGGACGTTCTGCCATCCCCTAATAAATAGTGGCAAAAAGTGCTGCAGGCGCATTCTTTATGAATCCACCTGCAGCCTCGCCTTACCCCCTGATGTCAGGCAGCGAGCCAAACATCGGGACCGAAGACTTCATAGTGGATGTGTTCGGCTGGGACCCCGGCTTCTAGTGCCTGATTGCGTACGGCGTTCATGAATGGCAAGGGGCCGCAAAGATATACCTGAGAATTCGCGCTCAGCGCCTCGGTGAGGTTCATGTAGCCGGATCGGGCGTTCAGCCCGTCGGGCAATTCGCCGCGTTCGAACCAGGTGCTGATGGTGGCTTCTGGCAGCTTGCCGATGGATTCAAGCATCTGTTCGCGCAGTGGCCATGTGTTGATTTCCTGGTCTGCGTGCAACACGGTGATCTTGCGAGTCGAGCCATGCGCGGCCAAGGTCTGCAATGCGGCGGCGCTAGGAGTGCAGCCAATACCCGCCGTGGCGATCACCAGAGGCGAACCATCGTCGTCGATGACCAGATCGCCATACGGATTCGAAAGTTCAACTATTCCGCCGATCTCCAGACCGTTGTAGATTACCGGAGAGAATTCGCCGCTGGCATCCAACTTCACGGTGATGGTGCGACGGCGAGCATGCTCGACATCGTTGCTCAGAGTGTACTGGCGAACCTGGCGCAGTCCGTCAGTCATCGGCATGCGGACCGAAATGAACTGGCCCGGTTTGGCTACCGTGACCGGGGTGCTATCGGCTGGTTCAAAACTGAGAATTACCGAATCGACGCCGGTTTCAGTGCGTTCGATGAGCTTCCAGGGTGTGTAGATTTCGGCATTAGCCTGTTGGGCGTATAGACCTTTCTCGATCTTGATTAGCGCGTGGGCCATTAGCCAGTAGACCTCAGTCCAAGCATCAGCGATCTCCGGGGTTAGTGCGTCACCCAGGTCTTCGGCAATTGCAGCAAACAGGTGCTTGTAAACGATGGGGTACTGTTCCTCGGCGACGCCAAGAGACGTGTGCTTGTGGGCTACTCGGGCGAGCATTGTTTCGGGAGCCACGCCAGGTTGCTTGACCAGGTAAGTGGCAAAAACTGCGATTGACCCGGCTAGGGCTTGCTGCTGTGTTCCGTTCTTCTGATTTGAGCGAGAGAAGATTCCGTCGAGTAGTTCCGGGTGGGCTGCGAACAGGCGATTATAGAAATTGGGGGTAATGCTTGAGATGCGCTCTGCGATGATCGGCAAAGTGGCTTCAATGACAGGCAGGGATTTGGGGGACAGCATCGGGTCTCCTAGGGAGTAGAAATAACTCGCATATGAAATGCAAGATTTATGATTCATTTCTACGCCTCGTAGAACAGGATTGCAAATTCACCTGAGTCTCACCCGCGAAGAGCAAGCGAAATCACTTCAGCGGTGAGGGGAGCTAGGAAAAATCGCGCACGGTCGGGAATGGAAGTCCCTTGATTGGCGACGCGGATGATTCGGGGCAGATGTCTTGGATGGTTAAAGGATCCAATGAAGCGTAGAAAGCTTCACGGGCTTGGCGGAAGACGGTTCGCAAACGGCAGTTGCCCGACAGTGGGCATGCTGTTTGTGCGTCATGTTCGGAGCAGTCCACAATATCGGTGCGCTTGTCCAGTTTGCGCAACAGCCCGCCGAGCGAGGTATGTAACGCATTGTCGGCCAAGGTCGCGCCACCGTTGCGACCGCGAGTGACCTGCAAAATTCCCAGCGTGCGCAATTCTAGTACGGCCTTTGCGACATGGTTATAGGGGATTCCAACGGAATCGGCGATCTCTCGGCTGGTCAGCTGCCCGGTGCCTGGTGTTGCCAGAACCATGATGGTTCGCAGACATACGTCGGTGAAGGCACTGAGTTTCATGCTTAGTACTTTACGCGGGGAAAACATTTTGGGGTCAGCATAGTGACTATGCTGACCCCAAAATGACCAAGCAGGTTCTAGAGCGCGTTGGCCCAGATGGCCTCTGCAGATTCTGCTGCTGGCTCGTCGAAGACCCATTCGCCACCTGGTTCCGCAGGCATGGTGTATGGCTGCACGATAGCCAAGGCAGCGCCTACGCGGTGCTCGGCGACCACATGGATTGCGTCGCGATCGTTTTCCTGAAGCAGAACATCGGAAGCGATGGCAATGGCATCAAAGTGGGTGCCCTGCTGGTTTAGGACCTGAACCAACTCCGCGGCCATGGCTTCGGTATCGATGTCAGCATCTGGATCTTCAGGATCATCCGTTGGTGGCACAGCGATCAGGCGCAACTCTGGTTCGCTGTCGTCGTCCTTTGGTTCCAGGGCGATCGCAAAGGGAAGGAACACTCCCTGCTCTTCGAGTTGCTCGCGAGCCACGCCTAGCGCGGTGCCCAAGACCTTATTTAGCGCGTCTTTGACGCCCTCATCTAATGATTCAAGATTCATGACTTCCCCTTGCTAGTTGGTGAGGTTTTCTGATCGCACGATAGCCAGGACGGTATCGCGCAGGGGCTCAATGATTTCTGCGGTGCGGCCTTCACCGTTAAAACGAAGGAAGGGCTCGGTGTTCGATGGGCGAAGGTTAATCCACCAACTGCCATCCTTGGCCGAAATAGTGGTGCCATCCATAGTCATCACATCTACAGGTTCCCCGTCAAAGTGAGCCAGAACCCGAGCGGTAGCTCCTGCCTTGTCTGCCACCTCGGAGTTAATCTCACCGGTGGCAACATACGGCTCGTACTCGGCGCCTAGTTCGGAGAGAGCAAGCTCCTGCTCGCCCAAGGCCGCTAGAACGTGCATGGCTGCCAGCATACCGGTGTCGGCATTGTAGAAATCACGGAAGTAGTAGTGCGCTGAGTGCTCCCCACCAAAGACGGCGCCCTTGTTAGCCATTTCTGCCTTGATGAAGGAGTGACCCACGCGGGTCATCACTGGGGTGCCGCCGGATTTGGTGACAAATTCAGGAACAGCCTTGGAAGTAATCAAGTTGTGGATGATCACTGGGTTCTCTTCCCCCGTGGCCTGCACACGCGCAATTTCTCGCACGGCTACCAAAGCGGTGATAGCTGAAGGGGAGAGCGGTAAGCCCCGTTCGTCGATGACAAAACAGCGGTCCGCGTCACCGTCGAAGGCCAGACCCATATCTGCGCCGTGTGCGAGCACAGATGCCTGTAGGTCCTTGAGGTTTTCTGGTTCCAGCGGGTTGGCTGGGTGATTGGGGAAGGTGCCATCGAGTTCAAAGTAGAGCGGCACAATTTCCAACGGCAACGCCGACAGCACGGTGTCGCCCAGCACTGCTGGCGTGGTCATGCCACCCATGCCGTTGCCTGCATCAACCACGATTTTCAGCGGGCGAATGGATGAGATGTCAACCAGTTCGCGCAGGTAGGCTGCATAGTCAGCGAGTACGTCGCGTTCTGAGATGCTGCCCTGCGGGGTATCTCCAGAAACCGGCAGACCTTCGTTCAGGTATTGCTGAGCCAGATCTCGGATGTCAAAGAGGCCGGTAGCCGAGGAAATTGGACGCGCACCGGCAGTGGACATCTTGATGCCGTTGTACTTGGCCGGGTTGTGGCTGGCGGTAAATACGACGCCGGCAGCATCAAGTTTGCCCGAAGCAAAGTAGAGCTCGTCGGTGGAGATTAATCCGAGCATGATGACGTTTGCGCCACGGTAGGTGGCGCCGCGGGCAAATGCCTGGGCAAATTCCTCGGAGGATGGACGCATATCGCCACCAACCAATACGTCTTTGCCAGACAGGGATAAGACATCAACAAAGGCCGCGCCGATAGCTTCGATCGCTTCGGCGTTCAGGCTTTCGCCCACTACGCCGCGAACGTCGTAGGCCTTAAAACTCTGATTAAGATCAATTTCTTCACTCACGCCTTTCAGCCTACCGGTTTGACTGATTCAAATCATCGAGAATTGCCTGATTGTGGATGGGAAATGCCTAACACTTCAGCTAAATCGGGTTTGCGGTGCCTTACACAACGTTCTTCATACACAATTGGCCATGCCTCGAAGCTAAATCAGGGGAGGAAGCTGAAATACTGAAGTTATGGATGGCTCAATGAAAGTGGATCTGAAAACTCTGGCCTTGCAGAAACTGCGGGCGCTAGTACAGAATCCGGAAGCAGAATTCCACGACGGTCAGTATGAAGCAATTGAAGCTTTGGTGGCTCAACGTCGTCGTGCTTTGGTTGTCCAACGTACCGGTTGGGGAAAGTCAGCGGTGTACTTCATCGCTTCGCTGCTCTTGCGCGAACAGGGCTATGGGCCGACCTTGATTGTTTCTCCGCTGCTGGCTCTGATGCGAGATCAAGTAGCAGCCGCCGAGCGCGCAGGAGTGAGGGCTGCAGCTATCAATTCCGCCAACGTCCTGGAATGGCGGGAAATTCTTGAAAAGCTGCAACGCAATGAACTGGACGTACTGCTGGTATCTCCGGAGCGTCTGAACAATCCTTCATTCCGCGAACAACAACTGCCGATGTTGATGCAACGCCTGGGCCTACTGGTTATTGACGAAGCACACTGCATCTCAGACTGGGGCCATGATTTCCGTCCTGATTATCGCCGTATTCGGGATTTAATCGCTCGACTGCCCAAAGGCCTTCCGGTACTTGCTACCACCGCAACGGCCAACAGCAGGGTTGTTCAAGATGTGGCAGAGCAATTGGCCGGCGGTACCGAGCAAGTCTTTACCCTGCGCGGAACTTTGGCTCGTGATTCACTGCGTCTTGGGGTACTCAGACTGCCATCTCCACGGATGCAGTTGGCCTGGCTGCTCAGTCACATTAATGACTTCACAGGATCAGGAATTATATATACCCTGACCGTTTCGGCGGCAGAAGATATTGCACGGCTATTGCGTGATGCGGGCCATGAAGTTGCCGCATATACCGGTCGCACTGATCTTGAAGAGCGTGAACGGCTAGAACAAGCGCTCAAAAACAATGAGGTTAAAGCCCTGATCGCTACCAGTGCCTTGGGTATGGGCTTTGACAAGCCAGATCTGGGATTCGTCTTGCATGTTGGTGCGCCAAGCTCGCCGGTGGCCTACTACCAGCAGGTCGGCCGTGCTGGTCGTGGCAGCGTAAACGCGGATGTCTTGTTGCTTCCTGGACCTGATGATTCAGAAATCTGGGAGTACTTCGCCACAAGTTCCATGCCAGACCAGGTACGTGCAACCCAAGTTCTGGACGCGCTGGCCGGAACCGATGGAGCAATGAGCGTACCGGCACTGGAAAGTGCGGTGAATCTGCGTCGCTCGCCATTGGAACTTTTACTCAAGGTGCTGGCCGTGGACGGTGCAGTGGAACGCGTCGCCGGCGGATGGATGCGTACCGACATGCCGTGGAGCTACGACGCCGACCGATACAAGCGTGTGGCACAAAGCCGTGTGCACGAACAAACTTTGATGGTCACGTACGAAAATACTCGTGGCTGTCGCATGCAATTCTTGACCGAAGCCTTAGACGATCCGCGTTCGGTACCGTGCGGGCGCTGTGATAACTGTGCTGGTGTTTGGTTTGATGACCATATTCCTGAAGACTCAAAGGACAGTGCTCAAGCCGCTCTGGGACGGGTCGGGATCCCCATTGAACCGCGCAAGCTCTACCCCTCGGGACTGGACCGTCTTGGCTACAGTCTGAAGGGAAAGATTCCGGTTGATGAACAGGTCTCCAACGGACGCGCGCTGGCGAGGCTGACGGATCTGGGCTGGGGCAATAGATTACGACAGCTCTTTGCTGATCCGACAGATAACCCAATAGACAAGGCCATGCTTGATGCGTGCATTAAGGTGCTGGCTGAGTGGAACTGGGAAGAACGTCCCGTCGGCGTTGTTGCCATGCCTTCGAACAAGCGGCCACGGCTGATCACATCGTTGGCTCAGTCGCTGGCAGAAGTAGGTCGTCTGCGGTATCTTGGCCAGCTCGAATATCGGGGTGCAGGTCCCCAAAACGGCTCTGGTGGAAACTCTGCTTTCCGTGTGGCTGCGGTTGCTGACGCCTTTGAACTTCCCGCCGCGTTGGAACAACTAATTTCTGGTGCGCCAGGCCCTGTTCTTTTGGTTGATGATCTGGTGGACTCTCGCTGGTCCGTAGCGATGGCCGGACGGGCATTAAGAATCGCAGGTGCACCGGGTGTCTTGCCTTTCACTTTGGGCGTAGCCGGGTAATTGCACAGTTAAAAGAAGTAGTCTGGAGGTATGGACATTATCATTTGGCTCGTCGTCATCATCGCAGTGATTGCCCTGGGCTACTTCGGTCTGCAGGCATTACGCAAGAAAAATACCGCGCAGGTTGAACAAGCAATTTCTCGTGAAGTAGCTCAAGCAGCTAACGAGAAGCTAGATGATTCTGCCCGTAACTCTGTCTACCGCCACCTTGCGAAGGGTGACGTCATGGGAGCCGTGCAGGATTACCGCGCGGCCACCGGTGAATCGGTGAAGAACTGCGTGATCGCTGTTCGCAGCCTTGATAAGTACCCGCAAGTTGCTCCTGCCAAGGAACTACCGTCGGATGAGGCCGAGATCCAGGCCTTGAGCGACAAACTAGAGGCTCAGGTAGAACGCGAAGATCAAGAAGCTGCCAGCAGCAAAGAGCTGGAATCCACCCTTGGCGCGGACGCTGACACGTGGGTTGTCCCCCGTGAGTGGAGTGAACAGTTCGGCTCTGAGAACGAGCCAAGCGCTACTCACTTCAAGATGGCATTTGAACTTGATGGGGAAAGCCGAGAATTTTCCAGCGAGCAACTTCCGCCCAATGAATATGATCAGTTGTTCTCCATGCTGCGTGATTCGAACTTTGAGGAAGCCGCCAAGATTCTGCATGGTTACACTGGCCTGCCAGTCGAGGACTTGGAGCGCATGATCGCTACCTCGCCGATGTCTGGCGCCGGTGCCAACGGTAATGTTGCTGATTTCAAATTTGAAGGACAGGGCCCGGACGGTCCAGTGCACTTTGACGCCGCTGAACTACCTGAAGCAGACCGCGAAGCATTGTTTGAAGCGATTGCCGATACGGATCTAGACCGTATGTCCGAAATTATCGTTCGTCATACCTCATTGCCCGAAGACATTGTGCACAACATGCTACAGACCTTCGTGAAGCGCGAAGACTAACTACGCACGCGGCGACTACCGCCGGTAATACAAGCATGGCGCCTCTCAGCAATAAGCTGAGAGGCGCCATGCTTGTTTTAGATAGCTATAGGCTTCAGGCCGGGCCTGTAGCCCCGTCAGGAACCGTCGTAAGGTGCCCGGGAAAACAAAAACCCCTACCTGAGTAGGGGTTTTGTGGCGGACACGGGGGGATTTGAACCCCCGGTCGAGTTTTAGCCCGACCCTTCATTAGCAGTGAAGTCCATTCGGCCGCTCTGGCACGTGTCCATCCGCTGTTTCCAGCAGAATCTAGCCTACCCGAAGATAGGCGCGTGTTCCAAAACGAGAGAGCTAATGCACTTCTCGCCACAGGAATTCGTAACTTGTGGCGAGCATTTTTGCGGTTGACTCGTTATCCGTTGACCCTGCGTGGCCTCCGCCTTCAGGCTCGTGATACCGCACATTTGAGATGCCAAGATCCATCATTTTGGCTGCCATGATGCGTGCCTGTGACGGCCCAACTCGATCATCAGAAGTTGTGGTCCAAATCAAAGTCGCAGGATAGTCATCAATCGGATGTGGCTGGTCGCTAAGGCGATGTACTGGGGAGAATGTACGTAAAAACTTCCAGTCTTCAGGAACCTCGGGATCACCGTATTCGGCGATCCACGAATGACCCGCGGCGAGTTGAGTGTAGCGCTTCATATCCAGTAGAGGCACACCACAAGATATGGCCCCGAATAGCTGCGGGTAACCGGAGATCATATTTCCCATCAATAGCCCACCGTTGGACCGACCAGTGGCCGCCAGATGTTCGCGACTGGTTACCCCACGAGTTGCAAGATCTTGTGCGATGGCAGCAAAATCTTCATAAGCCCGGTGACGATTCTCGCGCAGTGCCGCGCGGTGCCAGGTAGGTCCGTATTCACCGCCGCCGCGGATGTTGGTCATGACGTAGATCGCTCGGCGGCCAGCGCTGTTGTGTCGCGACAGCCAGCCAACGCCCATCGTGGCGGCATAGCCCGGGGTCATGCTGTGTTGGAATCCGCCATAACCATCCATGAGGACAGGGTTCTTTGAGTCCAATACCAGGTCTTGTGGGGCGACCTGAAAATAGGGCACCTTGGTCCCATCCGCCGATATTGCAAAGTGCTGCGTCACTTCTAACCCAGTGGCATCAAAGCGTTCCGGGGACTTCTTGACGGGCTCCGCCGTGGAGCCGACAGTGCCACGAAGCAAAGTGGTCGGTGTGGTAAATCCGTTGACCGTCATCCAATAATCATCGCCAGAGGATTCATCTTCATCGTCAACGGCGCCGATCGAAACGCTGAGCATCCTATCCTGTAAGGGCAGGGCCGACTCTGCGAAATTTTCGTTCAAGCTAATGACGCGAACCTGAGAAGCAACGTGATGTAGGAGCGTGAGTAGCAGGTAGTTGGCGGTGAAGCTGATACCTTCCAAGGCGCTGTCGCCATCGGGTACAAACAACACCTTGTCGATGGTGCCGTCGGCGAGGAAGGTTTCTAGACGTGCAATTGCCAAGGATCCTGCGCGTAGGGTTTCTCCGTGGTGCTCCCAGTTGGTTTGTGGGGCAAAGAGGACCCATTGGCGGTGCAAACTGACCTGAACATCGTCAGGGACTTGGATGAGATGGTGATGGCCGTCGAGGATGACTCCGGTCTGTGAATGATAGAAGTCGATGGCATCGGTAGTGACGATGCGCTCGAAACCGGGGGTGGAATCGAAGTAACCGAAGGCGGCAACGTGGTCTTTTTCAACCTCGAAGACGATTGGGGCATCTTCAATTTTCATACCGCGTTCAACCTGACGCAGAGTGCTGGCATAAGTGGAACGGGTCGTAAACTGCTCGCTACTGGCACTGCCTACTAACAAGGTGTCACGGTCGATCCAGGACGCGTTGGTTTTGGCCACGGGCAGGTCAAAACCGTCCTTTACGAAGGATTTGCTGATCAAGTCGAATTCGCGCAGGCGCACTTGATCGCCACCGTCGGGGCTCAAACGAAGCAAAGCACGTTCATATGGTCCGGACCCTTGAGAGCGTAGTAACGAAGAGCCAGCAAAATGCCACTCGCTGCCTTCGCTGATCGCCAATGCGTCAAGGTCCAACAAGATTTCCCACTGCGGTTCGTCGGTGAGATACGACTGCCAACTGGTACGGCGCCACAGGCCCAAGCGATGTTCTGCATCGCGCCAAAAGTTGTAATAGTGTTCCCCGCGCTTGCTGACCATGGGAATGCGGTCTTGAGCATCAAGTACGGTCTTGATCTGCTGGACTTGTTTGTTGAAGGAATCGTCGTGGAGTTCGGATTCAGTTCGAAGCGTCTGCTTATGCACCCACGCAAGGGCTTGCTCGTCGTGAGTTCCTTCTAGCCAGGCGTATGGATCGACACTATCTACCGTAGAAACTTGCTCAGTCATGGCCATAGTCTATGCGTTGGGGCACTTGGGCAGCTCCAAAGGTAATAACCTAGAGAGGTGAGCACCAAGATTCAGAATCCCAAGAACGAGTACACCCTGGCCATCGTCGGGGCGGGGCCTCGCGGTACCAGTGTGGTCGAAAGGTTCGCCGACTTGGCCTCAAAGCTGACGCCCAAAGACGGACTGCTCAAGATTGTGGTTATGGATCCTTTTCGCCCTGGCTCAGGGCATGTCTGGAATCCACACCAGTCCGAGAACTTCTGGATGAATACTCCAGCGTCCTTTCCGACAGTGGCACCTGAGCGTGTCAGCGATGAGCCGGGTCTGAGCTTTGAACAATTCGTTCAGGCTCGTGGCGATGGACGAAGGCTCACCGAAGTCCATGCACGCGCCATCACGAGTATCGGACCGGGTACTTACCCTTCACGTGCCATGTACGGTGAGTACCTTGAACACGTCTTTGATAGCAGCTGTTCTGCCCTAGAGGCACACGAGTCTTTTGGCGTTGAGTACCTAGCCGCTGAAGTTCTGGCGGTCAGGCCACAAGGAAGTGGGTACCAGCTGGAATACTGCCCTGTCGCTTCCGGCAACGAAGTTCAGCGTCTGGCTGTTGACGCGGTCGTCCTGGCTTTGGGGCACCAAAGTGCCGACCTGAACCCGTGGCAGAAGCAACTCCAAGAAGCAGCAACAACTGCCGGAGCGCTCTACCTTCCACCGAATGTTCCATCAGATTTGGACTTTGAGCAGTTTGCCCCCGGACAGCCGGCGCTCATCCGAGGATTGGGACTTAATTTCTTTGACACCATGGCTGAGTTAACTCTTGGTCGAGGTGGGATTTTCCGAGAAGTGTCCGCTGAACCTGGGCATCGGTTGGAGTACGTCGCGGCGGGACGCGAGCCCGAACTGATTGTCGCTTCTCGACGTGGGACTCCATATTGGGGCAAGCCAGTCGTTGATCAGTTCATTCCAGATGAGATCGAACTACGTTTCCTTGACGTATCCGATTTGATCGGGCACCTGGCCGAGTTGCGGGCCAATAACCCCTTAGCAACATTGGAATTTTCGCGACACATTTGGCCCAGCCTGCATCGCGATGTGCTCTTTGCCTATTACCGGCAATGTGCCCACAATAGCGGGGGGCCAGGTGGCTTCTCAGCAGCGGAATTTGTTGACCAAGTGGAAAGGATCTTGTCGGCCGAGCACCGTGAAGGTAGCCAGGTATGGATGGGCGAATTGAGAAAGTTTATTGCCCAGTTCCCCGAGATTCATTGGTTGGATGTTCCCAAATTGGCGAAGCCTTTTGAAGAGGTGGGCTTTGGGTCGAATGAAGAGTACCAGAAGGCTGTTCAGGACTACCTAGTTGATAACGCGCAGCACAGCGACGGGGGATTGGATGATCCTTTGTCCTGCGCGATCATGACGATGAATGCCGGGCGAATGCTGGTCAAAGAGCTGATCGTTATGGGTGTGATCGATGAACAGTCCAGGATCGAAGAGATTCAAGCGCAATTCGAGCCACTGGTTGAAGGACTGGCCTCGGGGCCTCCGCTTCAGAGGATTGAACAACTCTTGGCGCTTTCTAGGGCCGGGATTGTGACTTTCGTAGGACCCGAACCTGAATTCGGTTTTGATGAAGTCTCGGGGCAGTTCACTGCCTCGTCGCCATGGGTGGATGCCGAAGTGCACACGGCGAGGACACTGTGTGAGGCAATGATGCCGAGCAACCGAGTCCTGCAAAACAACTCCCCGCTGATCAAGCAACTGCTTGCTGAGCATGTAGGGCGCGTGCACACCTGGCGTAATGCTGAAGGTGAATCCTTGCCGGGCTCCGGGTTTGACGTAATAGGTGAGCCCTACCGACTAGTTAACAGCGAAGGGTTAGCTCATCGAGGAATTTTTGTGCTGGGTCTACAGCTTTCTTCCGCGCAATGGGGCACCGCTATCGCCGCGCAGGCCGGGGACATCAATAACCCTGCGGCGCGAACGTTGAAAGATGCCACCCATGTGGCCAACGAAGTCGCACGTCTGGCAGGATTCCTCGTAGGTGAAGGTCTGCCAACAGAGCGAGTTTAAACAGTGAAGCGGGCTGATCCGAAGATCAGCCCGCTTCACTTATAACGCGGATGGTAAGAGATTCGAACTCTTGGTACGGGGTTACCGCACACTAGTTTTCAAGACTAGCTCCTTCGGCCGCTCGGACAACCATCCAACCCGAAAAAGTATACGGCATGAACCCCCAATGAAAGGAATTGAGATCTGTGAGTGAAGCAATGAAGGCATACATCTACAACGGTGGCGGCGGACCAGAAGTTATCGAACTCACCCAAAGGTCGATTCCAGAGGTCAGCTCAGGTGAGGTGTTGATCAAGGTTGAAGCCTTCGGGCTGAACCGTGCCGACGTGCAACAACGTAAGGGGGTGTACCCACCACCCGAAGGTGCTAGTGATATTCCCGGGCTGGAGGTCGCTGGAACGATCGCCGCGCTCGGCGCGAATGTGACCGAGTGGAGGATCGGAACGAGGGTTGCGGCGCTGCTTGCCGGCGGCGGGTATGCGGAGTACGTAAACGTACCTGTTCAATTGCTGATGAACATCCCTCAGTCGCTGTCTACCGTCGAGGCGGCCGCGCTACCCGAAGTTTCAGCCACAGTCGTATCCAACCTCTTTATGGAGGGCTCGCTGGTCGAAGGACAAACCGTGTTGATTCACGGAGGTGCCGGAGGCATCGGCTCCATGGCAATTCAGCTAGCCAAGGCAGCTGGAGCACGAGTCATCGTGACCGCTTCTTCAGCAGAAAAGTTGGAATACTGCGCTCAACTGGGTGCTGATGCAGGGATCAATTACCGTGAAGAAGATTTTGTGCAGCGCGCGAAAGAGCTCACCGAAGACAGGGGAGTGGACCTGATCTTGGACGTAATTGGTGCCAAATATCTAGAGAGCAACATCAAGGCGCTCGCCGTCGGCGGTCGCGTTGTAGTGATCGGGTTACAAGGCGGAGCCAAGGGCGAGCTGAACTTGGGAATGATGCTGGCTAAGCGAGCCCGGGTGATTGCGACAACGCTGCGATCGCGCCCATTGGTCGAAAAGACCGAGATCATTAAGCAGACCGTCGCACGGGTACTGCCGTTGATCGACGCGGGCGAACTGTCTGTTAATCTCTCCAAGAGCTTCGAATTCTCCGAGTTGACTAGTGCGCATGAGTATTTCGACTCAGGCTCCCACACCGGAAAAATTGTCGTTAAGGTTTAGCTGATCACCCCTTCGACGCGTAAAGTGACAAAGTAGTCATAAAGGTGTGACAGGTCTTTTAAAGGGCGGTCACGCACATCACTTGCTAAGTCTGAGGAGGATGCTCGCTTGAGTGCCCAAAATACTCTGCCCCCGGCAGGCGTAGACCCGGAAGTTGCCCAGCGCGAAGAAAAGCGTTGGACACCTTTGCGGATCACGATCTGGATCGCCATCGCGCTAGTTGGTGGCGTCGCCTGGTCGGTCCTCGCGTTTTCGCGCGGGGAGACCATCAACGCGATTTGGTTCGTCTTCGCGGCGATCGCCACGTACCTGATCGCTTATCGTTTCTATTCGAAATTTATCGAGCGCAAGATTACGAAGCCTGATGATTTCCGTGCTACTCCGGCGGAGAGCGTGAACAATGGTCGCGACTTCGTGCCTACCGACCGTCGGGTACTCTTCGGACACCACTTTGCGGCCATCGCCGGGGCGGGTCCACTGGTAGGGCCGATCTTGGCCGCCCAAATGGGATACCTTCCGGGAACCATTTGGATCATTGTTGGTGTAGTGCTGGCCGGTGCGGTGCAGGACTACCTGGTGATGTTCTTCTCGATGCGCCGTGGTGGACGCTCGCTGGGTCAAATGGCTCGTGAAGAACTTGGCTTGGTCGGTGGTACCGCGGCACTGATCGCGACCCTGACCATCATGATCATCATTACCGCGATCTTGGCGCTGGTTGTGGTTAATGCTTTGGGCGAATCAGCCTGGGGCGTTTACTCCGTGGGCCTGACTATCCCGATCGCTTTGTTCATGGGCATCTACCTACGATTCATCCGTCCGGGCAAGGTTCTGGAAATCTCCATTATCGGCTTTGTGCTGTTGATGTTCGCGATCATCTCAGGTCGTTGGATTGCTGAATCACCGTGGGGTGCCGAGTTCTTCCATCTGGATCGCACCACCATTGCTTGGGCCATCATTATCTACGGCATCATCGCCGCAGTTCTTCCGGTCTGGCTGCTCTTGGCACCGCGTGACTACCTGTCCACGTTCATGAAGATCGGCGTGATCGCGCTTTTGGCAGTAGCCATCATCATTGTTCGCCCTGAGATCACGGTTCCGGCGTTCTCCGAGTACGCTTCACGTGCCGACGGGCCAGTTGTTTCGGGTCATATCTTCCCGTTCTTGTTTGTCACTATTGCTTGTGGCGCTTTATCCGGATTCCATGCCTTGATCTCCTCGGGTACCACACCCAAGCTGGTTGAGAAAGAAAAGCAGACCCGCTTCTTGGGTTATGGCGGCATGCTGATGGAGTCCATGGTGGCGATCATGGCGTTGGTTGCAGCAATCTCGATTGACCGTGGCGTGTACTTCGCGATGAACTCTTCCGCGGCGGCCACCGGTGGAACCGTGGAAACCGCGGTTGCGTTTGTGAACTCCCTAGGCTTGGCTGGCGTGAACCTACAGCCTGACACCTTGACTGAATTGGCCACGAACGTGGGTGAGACCAGCGTGGTCTCGCGTACCGGTGGTGCACCAACCTTGGCCGTGGGTATTGCTCACATCATGCACCAGTGGTTTGGTGGCACCGCGATGATGGGCTTCTGGTACCACTTCGCCATCATGTTCGAAGCACTGTTTATCCTCACCGCTGTGGATGCTGGTACTCGTGTAGCGCGCTTCATGCTGCAGGACACCATCGGTAACTTCTTCCCTAAGTTCAAGGACACCTCATGGCGTCCAGGGGTGTGGATCTGCACCCTGGTCATGGTTGCTGGGTGGGGTTACATTTTGATTTTGGGCGTGACCGACCCGCTGGGCGGAATCAACACGTTCTTCCCACTGTTCGGCATTGCTAATCAGTTGTTGGCAGCCATCGCGTTGGCCGTAGTCATGACGATTATCGCCAAGCGCAACAATTTCAAATACCTTTGGGTTGTCGCCCTTCCACTGGTCTTCACCGTGGTGGTCACCTTTGTTGCCAGCTGGCAGAAGATTTTCTCGACCGATACCAAGGTCGGTTACTTCGCTAATCACAACGCCTATAAAGAAGCGCTTGCCAACGGAGAGACCTCCCTGGGATCCGCGAAAAGCGTGGAAGCCATGGAAGCTGTGGTTCGCAATACCGGAGTCCAGGGCTGGCTCTCGGTGCTGTTCTTGCTCTTGACTGCAGTGGTGATCGTTACTGCTGTTTTGGCCACGATCAAGGCCAAGAAAAATGGCGGTGGCAACAATACCGAAGATCCGGTCGTACCATCCAAGATGTACGCACCGGCTGGGTTGATTTCTACTCCCGCTGAGAAGGAGTTGGAAAAGGCCTGGAAGCAGGTTCCAGCCGAATCACAAATCCAGCGTGGCGGTCATTAGTCATGGCTTCGTTGTTGGAGCGGTTGGGGCAGGCTAAGAGGTTTGTTGATGGGGTTCTAGGTGCAGATAAATATCAGCACTACTTAGAACATCACCAGCGCAATCATCCTGACCGGCAACCGATGAATGAACGTGAGTTCTGGAAAGACTACACCGACTGGCAAGAAAAAAACCCTGAAGGACGTTGCTGCTAGGTGCAGATAGAGTCGGCCTCGAACTATCCGTATTTTCGGATGTTTCGAGGCCGGTTTCGTTTTATGTCGTTGTCGAAAGCTTTTGCCCGCTTCGCTCCCGGTAGGCTATAAGCATTGTTCTTTGTTCCTCGGTAGTAGAGAAGTGTCATGGCGTTCTTTTCACGACTTCGCGCTCAGCGCGCAGCCACTCGCGATCTTGGCGAGGGTGTCTGGCGTCGTGCACACGATCGGTTCCAACGCTCCTTGGATCGGGTCTTTCAAGTGATTGAGGGAATCGCGGATGACGAGGTCTATAACCAGCTGGTCAAAGAAGCCAATGAAATGGCGGAGTTGTTGCCGACGGTTCGCCAGATCTGCTGTGCCGCGCAGCGGGTGACCCCGAGCGACGACGAACAAATTCCGCAAGCTACCGCGGGTGTTCACCGCAGCCTGACCAAGTCGGCTAACGACTTGGCTACCACCGCGCAAGTGATTGCGATGATGCGTATGCAAGCCGAAGCCGGCGGGCAAGTTGATATTAACGCGGTGCAACATCGGGCGCGATTAGTTAAGGAAGATGTCAGCGCAGCCGCTTCCTTGTTCGCTGATAATGAATAATTGAGATTTGCCGATCACCTCGGCGCTCACGCCTAGAATTTGGGCGGACTGGTGAACTAAGTTGGTTGCATGACCCAATCAATTCCAGCAAGTAAGTTCCTCGACGGAAAAACTATCGACCAGCTCGGTTTCGGCGTCTGGCAGGTCGCCGATGATGAAGCTGAGATCGCGGTCGGTAAGGCGCTCAAGGCCGGTTACCGCCATCTCGACACCGCAAAGATCTATGGAAACGAAGCCGGCGTTGGCCGTGCAGTGGCCGCCAGCGGTATTGCCCGCGAAGATCTTTTCATCACCACCAAGGTCTGGAACGCAGATCAGGGATTCGACAAGACGCTGGCAGCGGCCGACGCATCCCTGGAGCGTCTCGGCCTCGATTATGTGGATCTGTACCTCATCCACTGGTTGCAGCCTAAGCAGGGTACCTACGTGGACACTTGGAAGGCGCTGATCCAGCTGCAGAAGGATGGCAAGGCCAAGTCCATCGGTGTCTGCAACTTCACCGTAGAAGCCCTTGAGGAGCTCTACACCGAAACCGGCGTACGTCCGGTAATCAACCAGGTTGAGACCCACCCTTACTTCCCACAGGCTGAACTTCGCGCCTACGAAGCTGAGCACGGCATTCTGCATGAATCATGGTCCCCTTTGGGACAGGGCGGTGATCTACTCAAGGAACCACTGCTGGCAGAAATCGCCAAGAAGCACGAAGCCACAGTGGCACAGGTAGTCATTGCATGGCACCTAGCTTTGGGCAATGTGGTGATCCCGAAGTCGGTCACCGACTCACGCATTGTTGAGAACTTCGAGTCGTTGAATGTGAAGCTTGACGCTGAAGATCTTGAAGCAATTGCCACCTTGGATCGTGGTCCAGAAGGACGCATCGCAGCTGACCCTGCCACCGCCGACTTCGCTTAAGTCAGCAAAATGCACGAGGGCCCCTCGGATTATTAGAAATCCGAGGGGCCCTCGTGCAACCTAACCATCGGCACACCCTGAGGAGAACCGGCCATGCACAAACTCGTTGTCCTATATCCAGAACCAACTGATCGTGAAGCATTCGTCAGCTACTACGAACAAACCCATCTGCCACTAGCGACAAAGCTCCCCGGGCTTCATTCATGGCGGTACTCAACAGAAATTTCTCCGGATGCGCAAGGCAACCCAGGTGCGTACTTCGCAATTTTTGAGGCCGAATTTGAGAGCGTTGCAACCTTCCGTGCTGCCATGGGCTCGCCAGAGGGTCAGGCAGTGGCCGCGGATGTTCCCAACTACGCTACCGGTGGCGCGATCACGCTCGACTATGAGGTTAGCGGCGGAAACTAATCCCCGATAGGCCCACGTCTGAGAAGCGAAAAACCCGGAATCAAGCGTCAGCATGATTCCGGGTTTTTCTTCACATGAGCCCCCTGCCGGATTTGAACCGGCGACCTGCTCTTTACGAGGGAGCTGCTCTACCCCTGAGCTAAGGAGGCCTGCACCTGCAAACAGGCACCACGTCACTTTATCCGAGTATTTGTCTGAACGTCAAAACGAGGATGACATGATCATGCCCAATCAGCATTGAGTATCGGCTGCCGGAACTTTCCCATCAATTAGGTATCCGTCCACTGCGCTGGTGATGCAGTCGTTGGACCGTCCATAGGCCGTGTGACCATGACCGTTGTAGGTTAACAAGGTGGCGTTATCCAATTGTTGCGCCAGCGACTGCGACCACTTATATGGGGTCGCTGGATCTCCGGTCGTGCCGACCACCAAAATCTCGTTGGAGCCCTTGGCATGGAGCTCTTCGGCATGTCCGGTGGCTTTGTGGTCCCATACATCACAAGCGATTTCACCGTAGGACAGGTACTTGCCAAGCGTCGGAGCAACCCGCATAAGATCTGTTGCTTCCTTACCCATCGCCGCACTGTTGGCATTCATCGGGCGGTCTAGGCAATTGATGGCCGTAAATGCATCCGAAGAGTTCGACGTGTACGTTCCATCGTCCTGTCGGTCGGCAGACATGTCAGCAAATCCAAGAATGCTATCGACGTTTCCATCGTTAACTGCGTCTGCCATAGCCTGAGTGAGGTAGGACCAGTTCGAATTGTCATAGAGCGGCAAGATGAAGCCATTAACAAAATCGATGATCGGCACGGTGCGTCCATCGCTAGAAACCATTGGCTGGTTCTCGACCTGGGCGAAGAACTGCTGGAGCTGAACCTTCGCCTCAGCGACGGTTCCAGTGAATGGGCAGTTTGCTGATTCGACGCACTGAGCGAGCCAAGCATCGATCTCTTTTTCAAAGCCGACGGCTTGAGCCTTGGTCAGCTCCGATGCCTGATTTGTTGGATCCATGGCTCCATCGAGCACAAATTTTCCAACCTTTTTAGGGAAGAGATCCGCATAGGTTGCACCGAGGAACGTGCCGTAAGAAAAACCTAGGTAGTCCAGCTGTTTGTCGCCCAATGCAGCGCGGATGACATCCATATCTTTGGCAGCAGAGACGGTATCAACATGTCCTAGAAGATCTCCGGTGTTCGTCGCGCAGGCAGCAGCGTACTCATCGGTTTCTTTAATAATTTGCACCTGGTCTTCGGGTAACCAAGCGCGCAAGTTCTCTTGTCGCCCACTATCCATTTCTGCATCGCTTTGGCAGGTCACCGGTGAACTCTTACCCACCCCACGCGGATCAAAACCAACGACGTTGAACGAGGACATCAGATCATCACTGAACATCAGTTGCACGGACGAAGCGACCATATCCAGGCCTGAGCCGCCCGGGCCACCCGGGTTGATGAGCAAATTTCCGGTAGCGTTCTCTGCCCCGCGACGATTCAGCGAAAGCTCGATGCTTTGACCTGTTGGATTCGCATAGTCCAGTGGAACTTTAATCGTGGAGCATTCGAGGGTACCCCCGCAGTTTTCCCACTCCAGTTTCTGAGAGTAGTAATCCTTCAGACCTTCCGGCGCCACCTCACTACTGCTCTGAGTGGCACTCGAATCATCGACTTGCGGAGCACTGGATCCGGCGGAACAACTTGTCAGACCAACTAAGGCGAGGACGGACCCCACTGCTGCTAACCGCATCTTGAGTGAGCGTACAGGCACTGTATGTGTCTCCTAGGGTGGGGTTAGCGTCGGCCAGGTTGAGGCAAAAGTCGGGTCATCAAGGCTTCAAGAGCCATGAGTTGATTGACGTTAGCAGCGAGTCGACTGCGCGTCTGATTAATCGCGTCGAGCTGTGCAAGGGACTTCTCGGTGTTTTGTCCCTTGGCGTAGTTTTCAAGTTTCTCACGCAGGTGTTCGTTGATCAGCTCAATGCCGGTGCCGAGCTGAATGCTTAACACATCACGGAAGAAGGTCGTCAGGTCGGTCAGCGTACGGTCCAGTGCATCAAAGCTGGCGCGTCGAGCAAAGCGCTTGGCATCATCTTCCAGCGCTTTGAACTGACCGCGCAGTCCCGGTGGAATCGTCTCTTCCGGACCGATGCCATTGGCATGACGTAGCTGGTCAGTCTTGCGCTGCAAATCGGTGCCCGTAATGTTTTCGGCACGCTCGGTAGCCAGCTTGGAGATTTCCGCGGCGGCTGCCATAGCCTGGGGCAAAGTGGTGGTGCGCAGTGGAAGCGTGACCACTTTCTCGCGTTGCAGGCGAGCCTGTTCGTCACGAGCTAGCATCCGGGCAACACCAATGTGAGACTGCGAAACCCTGGCGGCAAACAGTGCTTGCTGCTCATTCAGCCCGTCGCGGCGCACTAACAGGTCAGCGACGTCGTTGGTCGAGGGAACCGAAAGATTCACCGCACGGCACCGCGAACGGATGGTCACCAAGACATCGGCAGGGGAGGGAGCGCAGAGGATCCAGATCATCTTGGCCGGTGGCTCTTCGATGGCCTTGAGCAAGACATTGGTGCTTCGCTCGGACATGCGGTCTGCATCTTCGATAATGATGATGCGCCAGCGCCCGGTGCTTGAACTTTCTTGCGCTCGGGTAATCAGGTGGCGGACATCAGCTATCTGGTACTCGAACTTGTCCGTAGAAATAAACGACACGTCCGGGTGCCCGGAGGAAAGCACGAGTTTGCAGTTTTCGCACTCGCCACAGCCTGCTGGAGTGTTAGTGCACTGCAAGGCGGCGGCAAATGCGCGAGCTGCCGTGGTGCGCCCTGAACCCGGAGGGCCCGTGAGCAGCCAAGCATGGGTGGGATTGCCATGATCAACTTCCGCGGTCAACGTCTGAATCACTCGCTCCTGACCGGCGAGATCGGCAAAGACCGGCCGGCTCACAGCAGACCTGCGAGGTAAGTGGTGATCGCCGCATGTATTTCTGCGACGCTGAGTGTGGCGTCTACTACGAGATAACGCTCGGGGTCACCGGCGGCCAACTCCAAGAAGGCGTTACGGATGCGCTCGTGGAAATCGTCGGGTTCAGCTTCAAGACGGTCCGCGGCTTCCACGCCGCCGCCGGCCGCGACACGACGGGCTCGACCGTCGGCCGCAGAAATGTCCAAAATGATCGTCACATCAGGCTTAAGGCCGTCGGTGGCGAAGTCATTAATCTGGGCGACCGCGTCAAAACCTAGGGCACGGCCCATGCCTTGGTAGGCCAAAGAAGAATCTACAAAACGGTCGCAAATCACGTGACTTCCAGCGTTCAATGCGGGGGCAATAAGCTGCTGTACGTGGGCCGCTCGGGCTGCGGAATAGATCAAGGCCTCGGTGCGAGAGTCAATCTCACCGTGGCCGTGTTCGAGTACCAAAGAGCGCAGCGCCTCACTAATTTGGGTTCCACCGGGCTCACGAGTGGTGACGACCTGGGACCCTCGGGCTTCCAACCATTGCTGGGCCATCGCGACCTGGGTAGATTTGCCTGCACCGTCGCCGCCTTCAAAGGCAATAAACAGTCCACGGGCCGGCGCGCTCGATTTGTTACTCACCCCTCTAGCCTATCCAAGGTAAAGCTATTCATCTGCATGCCTTCGGCGCTGATCGTCGGTAATTCGCGAAATGTAATGAAATCGATCCGTGGCCAACCCGAGCCCGAGCGTAAAGTTTTCCCTATGAACTCAAGCAGCACACCGTCAGCACCCCGTACGCAGTGGGATCCAAAGACTCTCATCGTTGCAGGTGGCCGACCGGCTCACGCAGTGGATGCCCCAGTGAATTTCCCGGTGACGTTCACCTCCACCTATCACTCTCAGGGTGTAGCAGCCGCCGATGAACGGGTTTATGCACGATTCTCCAACCCCACTTGGGACCCGTTTGAAGAGGTTTTGGGGCAGCTTGAAGTTGCGACGCTACCTGCCTTGGTGTTCTCTTCAGGCATGGCGGCGATCGCTGCGGCGCTAAGCCTGGTGCCGGCCGGGGGAGTAATGGTCATGCCAAAGCACTCCTATAACGGTTCCTTGGCATTGACCTCGGAATTGGAAGCCGCTGGTCGATTGGTTGTTCGCCCGGTAGACATTGCCGATACCGACGAGGTTATTGCCGCACTTGAGGGCGCGCACGTGCTCTGGGTGGAATCACCGACCAATCCGATGCTTGAAGTTGCAGACCTACCCGTGTTGCTCAGTGAAACCAAGGCCCGGGGAATCTTGTCCATCGTGGACAATACTTTTGCCACCCCGCTGTTGCAGCAACCGCTGACCCATGGAGCGGACGTGGTGGTTCACTCAGTGACCAAGTATCTCTCTGGTCACTCTGATGTCATCATGGGCGCCATCGTGACCAGCGATGAAAAGCTGCATGGCGCCGTGCACGGGTACCGAACGCTCCACGGAGCTATTGCTTCGCCAATGGATACCTTCTTGGCATTGCGTGGCGTACGGACCATGTCGGTACGGCTAGAACGTTCGCAAAACAACAGCCAAATTCTTGCCCAGCGTTTGATCGAGCACCCCAACGTCCAAGGCGTGCGATACCCAGGGCTGGAAAACGATCCGGGACACCAGCGAGCCGCTGGGCTGATGGGAAGCTTCGGATCGGTCATCGCCTTCCAAGCTGGCACCAGTACCGATGACGCCGACAAGGTGATTGCTGCCTTTAAGCTGATCACCGGCGCGACGTCTCTGGGCGGAGTGGAAACCTTGGCCGAGCGCAGGGCTCGGCATGCTTCCGAACCGGCCAGCGTGCCCGAGAATCTCATCCGACTTTCGGTGGGTATCGAAGAGGTCGAAGATCTCTGGACCGATTTGAAGCAGGCACTGGATCAACTCTGATGCGTGGCAGTGCCAGAATTCGACACCATGCAAAGGTAGAGTAAAAGCATGTCCATGATGCATGTCGCTCTTCTCATCGAGCGCTACCTGATGCTGGCCCTGAGCGTGATTATTTTGGTTCTCGCGCTCTGGGCGCTGATCGACTGCCTGCGCCAAGGCGCCACGCGTTTTGCCCAAGAAGGCAAACGAACTAAGGGCTTCTGGATCGGGTTGACGGTGGCCAGCGCGGTCGTTTCGCTGCTCGGCGTAGTGAGCAACGGTGGAATTGGTTTCCTTCAGCTCATCGGTGCCTGCATCGCCTGTGTCTACCTTGCTGACGTGAAGCCGGCCGTGAGCGGTAAAGGTGGCGGCTGGTATAACTACTAGCCCCGGTCGACTAACCACAGATTTTCAAGACCCGCATCCCGTCATGGACGGTGCTGCGGGTCTTCTCAATTAGTGAACTCTCCTTAACTTTGGCGCATCGGGCTACCTGCATTGGCTAGGATGGATTGTATGAGTCACACTTTGATCTTGCTTCGCCACGGGCAGAGCGAATGGAACGAAAAGAATCTATTCACCGGTTGGTACGACGTATCGCTGACCGAACAGGGCCGCGCTGAAGCTTCGCGCGGTGGCGAACTATTGGCAGAAGCCGGTTACAAGCCTGAGGTACTTCACACCTCGTTGCTGACCCGCGCTATTGTCACCGCTAACTTGGCATTGGAAGCTGCCGGCCGTTCATGGATCCCGGTGAACCGCGACTGGCGTCTGAATGAGCGCCACTACGGTGCACTGCAGGGTAAAGACAAGGCACAGACCTTGGCTGAATTCGGCGAAGAACAGTTCATGGAATGGCGCCGTAGCTACGACACCCCACCTCCAGCACTGGACGATTCTTCGGAATTCAGCCAGATCAACGATGAACGCTACGCGTCTCTGGGCGATTCCGCTCCACGCACCGAGTGCCTCAAGGATGTACTTGACCGCATGCTTCCTTACTGGGAAGAAAACATCAAGGCGGATCTGTCGGCCGGCAAGACCGTTATGGTTACTGCTCACGGCAACTCGCTGCGCGCCCTAGTTAAGCACCTTGACGGTATCAGCGATGAAGATATCGCCGGCCTGAACATCCCAACAGGCATTCCGCTGGTGTATGAGTTGGACGACAACTTCCAGCCAATCACCAAGGGTGGAACCTACCTGGATCCTGCTGCTGCAGCCGATGCCATCAAGGCCGTCGCGAACCAGGGTCGCAAGTAAAACGCACTTTTCGGCGGCACCGGATCTGAAAAGCTTAGGCTTTCGAATTCGGTGCCGCTGTTCTGGTTTTAAGTGCCGAGACTTACCGAGAACAACCGCTGTGAGCGAAACAACTGCGCACGATTGTATTTTTGGCATTAGTATGCTGTAATCTCCTATTTCGAATAGGCTCAATGGCTCACGTTAGGAATGCAATTCGTGGCAACTGATTACGATGAAGTCCGCCCAGACGTTGCTGAGGCACGTAAGGCTTCTCTGGATGCGGTTAAGTCCGCAAACGCACCGGACGCAAAGTCCGTGGTGCGCGAGCTCGACGAAGCCGATCACACTGATGGAATGGATCTGCCAGGTGCAGATTTGTCCAATGAGGAATTGACGGTCACCGTTATTCCACAGAAAGACGACGAGTTCATTTGTGGCTCGTGCTTCCTGATTCGCCACCGCTCACAGCTGGTACGCGAAGAAGGCAATGTAGGTTTCTGTGTAGAGTGCGAAGGCTAATAGCCGCTCTACACTGGCGCTAATAGTGCGCCGAACATGCCAAAGGCAGCCCACCAATCGGTGGGCTGCCTTTGTTCTAGGGTCTTAAGCAGCAGAAGTTGCTTTCGGGGCTAAGCGTCCGAAGGATCCCACTCGCCGGTCACCAGGTAGGTCACCTTGCGGGCCACGGAAACACCGTGGTCTCCAAAGCGTTCTAGGTAGCGGCTGGTCAGCGATACATCGACGGTAGTCGGGGCCGAAACATCCCAATCATCGGCGGCGATCTGGGTGAATACACTGGAGTGCAGACGGTCGACCTCATGGTTCAGCTCGATGATCTTGGCCGCAATGGCCAAGTCGCGAGTATCAAGAAGCGTAGCGACCTGATTTGCAATCTGAATGTCTATCGAGGCCATCTGCGCGAATGTGCCAGCAATCTTTTCAGGGATAGCCTGCGCTGGGAAACGCAAACGGGCCAACTGAGCAAGGTGACGGGCGAGGTCGCCCATGCGCTCCAGCGAGGCACTCATGCGCAGCGATCCCACGATCATGCGCAAGTCGCTGGCCACCGGTCCCTGAAGAGCCAAGGTATCAATAGCGCGCTCATCGAGCTGGTTCTGGAGGAAATCAATTTTCGCGTCTGCGGCGATGACTTCTTGAGCTAGATCAACATCGGCGTTGGCCAGTGAGTCCCAAGCCCGATCCATGGCAGTTGCTACTTGGTTGGCCATCTCAATGAGTTCTTCGCCAATTTGTTGTAGATCTGCTTGGAAAACCTTACGCATAGCAGTTCCTTTCGAGTGTTCGTTCCCATGCCATTCGGTGACTGCTTTGCCAGCCAACCGCCCCACAACAGATTTATGGCATGGTGGAGGGTCTTACTCCACCCTGTCAGCGGGTGATTAACGAATATGCCACTAAACGTGAACGTTTGGTGAACAGCGCGCCGAATAAGCCTTTTTTGCGTCATTTAGGCCAGTAGGTACCCATAGGTGAAGTTAGGCTAAAAGGGTGAACGATGTGATCTCGACTCTGATAGCTGGAGTCCTCGGTCTTGCCTTGGGAATTGTTGGCGTTATTGCTTTCCGAATATCTCAGCGACGAACCGCTAGGCTGCCGCAAGTTGATGAGCCGCTGTTGCCTGAAGGTGCAGCTGCCGTCCTATCGGTCATTGGTCGCGCCTTCGTGATCCTTGACGATGTAGACGGCGTTGTGCGAGCCAATCCGGCGTCCTACGCCTATGGGCTAGTCAGAGGCCATACACTCGTGCACAACGAACTCCAGAGTCTGGTGCGTCAGGTTCGCGCCGACGGCGTGATCGCTGAAAGTCAGTACGAGCTGCAACGATCAACCCTTGGTGCCGGTCAGCTGATCGTGCATGTACGGGTGGCCCCGCTGGGTGATGAGTACATCCTGCTCTTGGCCGATGACAGGACCGAGATTACTCGAACCGAAGCGATGCGAAACGACTTCGTCGCCAACGTCTCCCATGAGCTTAAAACCCCGGTCGGAGCGATCTCTCTGCTTGCAGAAGCGATCACTGAAGCTGCTGATGACCCCACTGCCGTGCTTCGCTTCTCTACACGAATGCATAAAGAATCGCGCAGGCTTGCGGCCCTGGTCCAGGACATTATTGAGCTCTCCAGGCTTCAAGCCAGCGATGCGATTGTGCAGGGCAAGGAAGTGAATATCGATTCCGTGGTGGCTGAAGCCGTGGACCGCAGCCATTTGATCGCTGAGGAAAAAGGTATTTCTATTACCGTTGGCGGCCATCTCGAAGAGACCGTATTGGGCGACCCAGACCTGCTGATGACAGCGGTGCGAAATTTGATCGACAACGCGATTCGCTACTCGCCAGAAAATACCAAGGTAGGTGTGGGAATCAGACAGCGAGACGGTTACGCTCAAATCTCGGTCACCGACCAAGGGCCAGGGATTTCCGCCGAGGAACAGGAACGCGTCTTTGAGCGTTTCTACCGCGTTGACTCTGCTCGCTCACGGCAAACTGGCGGTACCGGCTTAGGATTGAGCATCGTCAAACACGTGCTGGCTAACCATGGCGGCGAAGTATCACTGTGGTCGCAGCCCGGCCACGGCTCAACATTCACCCTTAGACTTCCCTTAGCGGATGAAGAACCGGCGAGCTCTTTTGTTCTTGCCGACGAGAAGATGAAGGAACAAGCGGTCGAGGCTCGGACCTCAGACCGTAAAGGAGGACGACGATGACCCGCATATTGATCGTAGAGGATGAGGAATCACTCTCAGACCCACTGTCTTTCCTGCTGGAACGTGAAGGCTTTGAAGTACGAATCGCTGACGATGGACTGGTCGCGGTGACGGAATTTGAACGTCACGGCGCAGACTTGGTGCTGTTGGACCTGATGCTGCCAGGGCAGCCAGGTACGGAGGTAATCCGACAGATTCGCCTGAACAGTCAGGTACCGGTCATCATGCTCACCGCGAAGGATTCCGAAATCGACAAGGTGGTTGGCCTAGAACTTGGCGCCGACGACTACGTCACCAAACCGTACTCCTCACGCGAACTACTGGCACGCATCCGTGCGGTGTTGCGTCGCCAGGGTGAAGCTGAAGAACTGATCAGTAATGTGGTGACCGCAGGACCTGTGCGCATGGATGTGGAGCGCCACATGGTCTCGGTTGATAACGCCGAGGTTTCCATGCCCCTGAAGGAATTTGAGTTGCTGGAGATGCTGTTGCGCAATGCCGGTCGAGTACTTACCCGCGGCCAACTCATCGACCGGGTATGGGGCAGTGACTACGTGGGGGATACCAAGACCTTGGACGTGCATGTGAAACGATTGCGTTCCAAGATTGAACCAGATCCGGCTTCGCCAGAACATCTGGTCACCGTGCGCGGTTTGGGTTACAAATTTGTTGCGTAGTTTTTCAAACTAGCAAGGACTGCTTAAAGCAATGAGCCTCGGGAAGAATCATTCGATTCTTCCCGAGGCTCATTACTTTGTGCTTAGTGCTCCGAGGTTGCGTGGCTCTCGGTAGCCTTCAGGTGCTCGGTAACCGAAGCGTCGGAACCGCCTGGTACGAAGTCGCGGTACTCCGCCAAGGTGCCGTCAACTACTGGGACGCTGAAGTCCACGTTATCGCCATTGGCGGAGAAAACGGTTTTGGCATGTTCGCCAGCCTTGATGTCAAGGTTCGCGATGACCTTCTGGTTGGCATCGTCTTCCAGCTTTACGGACTTGTCGGCAGGAACCGAGATAGTCACTGGGCTAGCGCTAGCAGCCTTGACGGAAAGGGTCAGCGCCGAATCGGTGTCGTTAACCACGGAACCAATCAGGCGAGCCTTGCTGCCATCGCTGTTGGTAACGAACATCAGGTTGCGAACCTGTGCGTCGGCGACGTCTACGTTGATGCCATCGCTGGCAGCGTAGTCGGTGTTGGTGGCCTGCTCGTTGATGGCGCCACAGCTGGTGACACCGAATGCCAGGGCAGCCACAGCGAGGGACGCGGCAATTCGACGTCCAGCGGTCATGCGTGCGGTGATCACGACACTAACTCCTCGGTGAGAATAATGAGTTGCTTCGGTTCATGGTCTACCGAATCGACTCCACCTAGGGTGAGGGGCAACTCGCAAAAAAGACCACGATTACCTCTAAGCCTAGCTGTTTTTCACACAAAGACGCGATTTAGCGACGTGCAACACACACTTTTCGACAAGAAGTAGAGAACCAAGTTGGGAATAAGGGGTATGGAACTTTGTTCGTCGTACTCTCTTCCTACCATGTTTCTCTTGCGAATGGAAGAGGTGAATCCCCGTGAATTCGCGGTTATATAGGGCGCAAACGAGGATTTGTGGAGCGCAAACATGTTAGACTAGGTAGTGGGAAAGGGGTTTATCCACATGGTTTTTGAGGTTGGCGAGACTGTTGTCTACCCGCACCACGGTGCCGCAATGATCGAAGAGATCAAGATGCGCAAGATCAAGGGCGAAGAGAAAATGTATCTCAAGCTCAAGGTGGCTCAGGGCGACCTGACCATCGAAGTTCCAGCTGAGAACGTTGATCTGGTTGGCGTGCGTGACGTGGTAGGTCAGGAAGGCTTGGACCATGTGTTCGATGTCCTTCGTGCTGAATTTACTGAAGAGCCGACCAACTGGTCGCGCCGCTACAAGGCAAATGTCGAGAAGCTAGCTTCCGGCGATGTCATCAAGGTTGCAGAGGTCGTTCGTGACCTTTGGCGCCGAGAAAATGATCGTGGCCTGTCCGCCGGCGAAAAGCGCATGCTGGCCAAGGCTCGTCAGGTATTGATCAGCGAATTGGCTCTGGCCAAGGACCTGGATGAAACCAAGGCCGAAGGCCTGCTGGATGAGGTTTTGGCTTCGGCCTAAACAAAACTCCTACGTGCATCTTGCCGTGAAACGTTTCCGCGTTTCACGGCTGTTGCCGTTAAAGCCCCAATGAAGCACCAGCGCGCACGATAAGCTGAGCGTTGTGAAGCAAACTGAATCGCATCCTTCAGCCCTGATTTTAGTCGCCGCCGGCATGGGCACGCGACTGGGTGCCGGTATGCCAAAGGCATTGGTACAGATCGACGGCAAGTCCTTGGCAGAACACGCTGTCGACCGGATTCTTCAAGTTGAGCAGATCAACGAAATCATTGTAGTGACCCCTCCTGGCGACGAACGTATGTCACAGGTACTCGCGCCGTATGGGAGAAAGCTCCGTACGGTACCCGGTGGGGCCAGCCGAGCGGAATCGGTCCGTCGCGGCTTGAATGAAGTTAGCGACGCGGCCGAGAATATTCTTGTCCATGATGCGGCCCGCGCCTTCGCCCCGGTAGAGCTCTACCAACGCGTACTCGATGCGCTGTCCTCACCCAAGACCGTTGCTGTGATCCCGGCGCTGCCCGTGACCGATACGATCTCGGTCGTTACGGCGCCAATAGAGTCGGGTGCCGAATTCGTAGAACAGACCCCGGCGCGTTCCAGTTTGCGTGCCGTGCAAACACCTCAGGGTTTTGACGCTTCGGTGCTCCGAGCGGCCCACGCACAACTAGATCACTACACCAAAGCCGAACTGGAAAAGGTCACCGACGATGCTTCGATCGTGCGTGCTGCAGGTTCGGCCGTGCAAGTGGTGGCCGGTGAACAGCAAGCACTGAAGGTGACGCATCCTGAAGATCTAGAAATAGTCAGCAGACTGGTCAGGCCATCGGCTTCAGCAGCTGAGCAGGAGAGGGAAAAGATGAAACTGCCTCGCATCGGCAATGGGATCGACGTTCACGCCGTCAGCGACGAGAAGTCAAGGCCCATGTGGTTGGCTGGCTTGTACTTCCCTGACGACGTCGGGCTGTCCGGCCACTCCGATGGTGACGCGGTATCCCACGCCGCCTGCGACGCTCTCTTCTCCGCTGCCGGAATTGGCGATCTAGGAACCCACTTCGGAGTGGATCGTCCCGAATTTGCTGGCGCCAGCGGTGTGAGCCTGATTGCAGAAGCTGCACGTTTGGTCCGAGAAGCTGGCTTTGAGATTGGCAACGTTGCGGTGCAGTTTGTTGGACGCCGTCCTCGTTTTGCCGCCCGTCGCGAAGAAGCAAGTCAGGTACTCAGCGAAGCTATCGGCGCCCCGGTCAGTGTCATTGCCACCACCAGTGATGGGCTCGGATATGAGGGTGAAGGTGCCGGGGTGACCGCATACGCTACCGCACTGGTCTACCCCAAGTAGGGCTAAGCGCATCACAAGTGAAATACAAAGGTCGCGTCCATCGGATAACCTTAACGACGTGAGCCTGCGATTTTATGACACCAAAACAGCATCAGTACGTGACTTCCAACCGTTAAACCCGGGTGAAGCCAAGCTGTACTACTGTGGCGCCACCGTGCAGGGCATGCCACATGTTGGTCATGTGCGCAGTGCTATCGCCTTTGACGTTTTGGGCCGCTGGCTCGAGTACCGTGGATTTACCGTCACCACCGTACGCAACGTCACCGACATCGATGACAAGATCTTGGAGAAATCCGCTCTGTCATTTGCACCGGATTTCCAGGCAGATGCTCACTATAAACCACGCGAAGAATGGTTCGCGTTGGCCTATCGTTTCGAGCAGGAATTCGCCCGTGCTTACCAAGCACTTGGCGTTCGCACCCCAACGTACGAACCACGCGCGACCGGTCACATCACCGAAATGCACGAACTGATCGCACAGTTGATCGAACGTGGACATGCCTACCCGGCTACCGATGACTCCGGGGACGTTTACTTTGATGTGCGCTCGTTCGCCCAGTACGGCGCACTGACCCGCCAGAACATCGATGACATGCAGGCCGCCACCGATGCTGACCCGCGAGGCAAAAAAGACCCTCGTGACTTTGCACTGTGGAAGGGGCATAAGGACACCGATCCGCGCTCCGCATCCTGGCCAAGCCCGTGGGGCCGCGGTCGTCCCGGATGGCACCTTGAGTGCTCGGCTATGGCCGGCAAGTACCTCGGCGCCGAATTCGACATTCACGGTGGGGGACTGGACCTTCGTTTCCCGCATCACGAAAACGAGATGGCACAGTCCAACGCAGCCGGCCACGGATTTGCTAACTTCTGGATGCACAATGGCATGGTCACCTATGAGGGTGAAAAGATGTCCAAGTCCATCGGCAACACCATTTCACCCGAAGAAATGCTGGCCCTGGCCGATGCCCGCGTAGTGCGTTACTTCTTAGGCCAAGCACAGTACCGCTCGATGCTGGACTATCGTCCAGACTCGTTGGCGGAAGCCGGCGCCGCGGTGGAACGCATTGATACCTTCATCTCGAACGCGACGTATCGTTTGGGTGCCTCGGCGCAGGCAATTACCGCCACCGAGGTGCCAGATGCTTTTGGGTCCGCGATGGATGACGATCTGAACGTGCCGATGGCACTGGCTGCATTGCACGAGACCGTGCGTCAGGGCAACGCTTCGCTTGATGCCCGTGACGACGCTGCCACCGAGCTCGCGCTCGCACAGGTTTTGGCCATGACTCAGGTCCTTGGCTTAGACGATGCAGCGAACGTCGAGACTACGCAGGCAAGTGCAGAGCATCAGGCGCTGGATCAACTGATCCAAGCACAACTGGCAGAACGTGCGCAGGCCCGAGCCGCCAAGGATTGGTCACGCTCGGATGCCATCCGCGACGCACTGGCGACGGCTGGCATTACCGTCGTAGATTCGTCCGACGGCGCCCGCTGGACACTGAACAACTAGCCGCACCTACGGCAAACTAAGACTCAACTTTAAGGACAGACACCATGAGCAAAAAGGGCCCAACCAAGGGTAGTGGCGGCAAGGGACGTAGCTCCCTAGAGGGGCGCGGCCCAACTCCCAAGGCCGAAGACCGTCCGTACCACAAGGCCTACCGCAACAAGCAGTTGGCAGAACGCTCGGCTAACAAGCGCAGCACCGGTAAGCGCACCGACCGCATCAAGGTCAACGCAGAATTTGTCACCGGACGAAACTCGGTTGTTGAAGCACTGCGCGCCGGCATTCCAGCCAAGGCTCTGCATGTGGCCATCCGTATCGAAGTTGACGACCGTGTCCGTGAGTCGCTGAAACTCGCTGCCGCTCAGGGTATCCCGCTGATGGAGGCCTCGAAGCAAGAGCTCGATCGCATGACCGACGGCGCGATCCACCAGGGCCTTGCCTTGCAGATCCCTTCCTACGAGTACAAGGACGCCGTTCAGCTGGCGACCAAAACCATCAAGGATTACGAGCGCGGCTATACCCAGTCCCAGCCATTGCTGCTCGCTCTTGACGGCATCACCGATCCACGTAACCTTGGTGCGATCGTTCGTTCGGCTTCGGCCTTCGGCGCTAACGGTGTCATCATTCCTGAACGTCGCAGCGTTGGCATGACCGCTTCGGCATGGAAGACCAGCGCGGGTGCTGCTGTTCGAGTGCCGGTCGCCAAGTGCAGCAACTTGACCAGTGCGTTGAAAGAAATCAAGGCCGCCGGAATCTTCGTGATTGGTCTTGACGCCGGCGGAGATATGGAACTGCCTAACTTCGAGCTGGCCACGGGCCCACTGTGCATCGTCGTGGGTTCGGAGGGTAAGGGACTTTCGCGATTAGTCCGCGAGAACTGCGACGCGATTGTTTCCATCCCGATCAACTCGGCTATGGAATCGTTGAACGCCTCAATGGCCGTTGGTATTTCTTTGTACGAAGTTTCCCGCTTGCGCAACGCACAAGCGAAGTAACCTTCCGCAATTCCCGTGGGTTGTCACCAGTTCTAGAGCTGGTGACAACCCATTTTGCGTAAAGTGACCCGCTTCATAACAACAAATTTCAGTTGTTTTTAGCTGGAATTCATCTCCAAAGGCGTGGAAACCGCGAGAATTCAGCGTTTAGGGACAGCTGGGGAGGGGTATTGGCCGATTTTGTGTCTGTTGGGAATCCGTGTAGAGTTTTATCTCGCGCCGCTGATCGGAACGGACCGAAAAGGTCTGAAAGAAACAGTGGGGTGAACAAGTTGAAAACGTCGAGTTGACTTTGGTTGACACGGTGGTAAGCTTGAAAAGTTGCTCCGGAGCGAAGCAGTCACTGAGAAATGGTGGTTGT
>NZ_VHIN01000012.1 GCF_009805585.1 Glutamicibacter sp. JC586
GCGACAAGGAAAAACTATACACAGGTTTTGGGGGTCGTGCAAATCGGTGGGGTACTTTGCAACGGTGACCGTGCACACATGATTCAAAACTGTCTTGCCCGTCGATGCATCAGTGCATTTCGAATGCAAAGGATCCTGTCCAGCGGTCGCACGAACATGAATGCGCCCTACTCCAACTTTGAAACCGGACTACCCATCGGTATGGGTCATTAGTCTCGGAACGAGAATGTTTCTAGCTCCGCAACGTCAGCCGATTGGGGAATCGGCATCAACGATCTTAGGATGATCAGAACCCGCAAGCTTGCCAATCCAGTGAAGTGATGTCTTGAAGTACACCGCATTAGAAGAGTATTGCGTGCTCTCCAGAGAGAAGCACGGCGTAGTGACCCCCGAAGAACAGCAAAGTGACTATGAGGCAGGTGTCGCTGAGCTCGATGGGCAGCTGTGGCGAATTCGAACTGCAAGGATTACGCCAACGAAGTCAGGTGGATTCGTTGCCATTTGGCGTCGAGACGAAACTGGGACAACCACTCCTTTTGAACCCGAGGCAGAACTGCAAGGCCTTATGGTTTTCATCAGCGAAGACAATCGCTTCGGTGTTTTCCGCTTCACTATGCAGCACCTCGAGCGCCTCGGCGTCCTCGCATCTGCATCAGCTCCGGGCAAGCGCGGCTTTCGGGTGTATCCCTCATGGACTTCCGCGCTCAAAGGACAAGCGAAGAAGAGCCAAGACGCACAGCTAACTGCGTTCTCGGCGCTTACCAATTAACTGGTCTCGCAGGGCATTACTGTAACTCCATACCTCGGAACCTCAGCTCTCTTTGAGCTCCGCGCAATGGCGAGCCATCAAACGGAAGCTCGCTGAGATCTACCATTGTTGCGGCCTTCAGTGCGAGCTGATTTGCAGACTGCGCAGCACGGTCAGTCAGTCCAAGCTCTCCTGCAAGTTCAGCCCAATGTTTCTTCTTCAGATTCTTGTCTTTTCCTGCAACGGTCAGCGCCATGGTGTTATCGCCGTAGACCAACGTACAAGGGATGTCGTAGATCGGCGCAACGCTGAAGCGTCCATGTTCATCGGCCAGGATGGAAACGTTCTTTCCATGCAAGTCACCGTTTCCCGTTAGCCAGGCGAAGACAAACTGTAGGTATAGATTGCGCCTGGCAATCACCGGTGCCTGACACTGTAGGGCCAAGGACTCGATAACCTGTTCGGTACTCACGGCATACTTGCTTGCCGGTGGTTGGTTCAATACCTGCATTGCATCTTCCAATGCCATGCGCGTGGGAGAATCCACCGTTACAGTGAACAAACGATCGAACCTCTCAACTAACAGACCAGGGCACTGTTTCGAATCCAGAACTAGCCAATTGTTAGCGACTGGTAGTTTGAGCGCTTTTGCCGCTTTCAAGTGGTGCGCTTCGTTAACTACCAAATGCTGGTGGTCGCGAGGATCGAGCTTGAGCAAGTAGGCGCTGTTTTTGAAATCCACTGGTGTTGTCAGCATCGTTGCACTGATCTTGTCTTGCACGCCAGGGATCGAGTGGCGATCTAGCGTCCGCGCGAGAGCAGAGAAGTCGAGGTTGTCCGTGTTGCTGAATTCAGCAACCACGGGAGTCTGTTCCAAGGCCGATCCAGACGGAACTACGCGAACATTTCCAGGAGTATCCGAGCCGACAGCCATGAGCAGAGTCAGCTCATCAGACAGGCTGGTCTTAGTTGCGTCTTTAAGGACAGTGAGTCGGTGACCTTCTGGCAATAGACCTGAGAAGAATGTCGGCAGGGCCCCGCCAGGGCCGACATATGGCTCCGCAGTAGGAAGCAAGGTTGTCGCAATGGCCGCTCCCCCACCTACTAAGTAATCTGGATAGTAGGTGAACGCTACACTTCCATCGGCCCTTCGAGCGAGCTCACCCGCAAGCGTCTCATTGCAATAAACATCTGCTCGCGCAACCCGTTTGAGTTCTTGAAGATCCACGGTCATTTGGCCACTACTAATCGCAGGCCCAGCACGTTCACGACGGACAGTACAGCCTCGATGGATGGATTACCGCCACCTCGCTCAATTGACCGTAAAGTTCGTTCAGAAATGCCGGCTAATTCAGCCAGCTGTTCTTGAGTTAGACCGTTCAGTTTTCTGGCGCGTTGCAATTCAGCGCCAAGCTCCTTAGCCGAATCCAAACCAACCTCGCTTCCGGCAGTATTTCGCCGATAATCCGCATCCTTGCCTCAATCATTCACTATCGAACTCGATTCGGCAAGAACTTACCGAAATTAGGGATAGGGGGCTAGTTTCGAACCGGAACTACCGAGAACGGCAAAATACTGCCGTGCCAGTACCATCACATTGGACATGTGCGCGCAAAGCTACAAGTGTGAGTAGCTATCTAGAGCACTGGGCCAGTACAACTTGAGCCACTTCATTCATCGATCCGCTCCAAAAGGTCACTGCACCAAAGCGCAAGCCGAAAAGGGGCTGGCAATATCTGGTGTCACTGGACTCGATTCTGTCCCGAGATTTCGGTATATAACTGACTTACCTATGGGTACCAGTTGTCTTCATCGGCGCCCTGCCAATAGACAAAACCAGCCGCCGCACCGCCCGGTTGACACTGACGGTGCGATCCCAACAGCGCGTACGGTCTCAATATGCTGACGAAAAACTATTTCTTGAATTGACCCCTACCCCAAGCGATGCCACTTCCCTAGTCCGCAGGTTGGTAGATAGCCATAGACCGCCGAATGATACCCAGCGGGAATCGCTAGTTAGATGGCCCGGCTTTCAGTGCTGCCAGCAACTGCTGCATCAAAGGCCTTTTCGTCACAGTCACCGCAGAAACAGCAAGCTCCCCAACCAGAGTCAGCTCATACCCTTTTAGATGCGCTTCACGCCCAAGAGCAGCACGCTGAACTTCAGGACTGATGTCCTGCTAGTCCGTAGAAACACGAACATAGCCCAATATTTTGAGAGCCTCACTAGATGCATCCTTCATGAAGCAACCACATAAAAACCTTCACCCCCAGCTAAGGATTAGCGGTAGAACTTCGCCAAGCATCCTACAAAGGTAGTATTTACAGATTCTGGAAATAAGGTATACGCTCGCATCAGACCGTTAAAGGCCAAGTCCAAGGAAAGATTCACATGTTCAAATCAAAATTCTTTCGAATCTCCGCAGCGGTTTCAGTATCCTGAGCCCTAGTTCTAACGCCACTAGCAGCCAACGCATCACCCGTAACGACAGCCCCAGTTCAGTGCGCGAGCTCAAGAACGCTTCGAGCATTCCACTGTCATTGTCAGCGAACGACTGGAAAGAATTCGCCCGGCGAGCTTCTACTGCTACCGACGCATCTTCGGCACAAGTAGCAAAAGCCATGGCAGCACGAAAATCTCGATCCAGCAACTTCGCTCGGCCAGCGAATATCATCACGTCTCTAGCCAAAAAAGCAACTATCGTTGCGCTGCGATACAGTACTGACAAGTTACCCAAAGCTATGCGGCCCTATGCGAAAAAATGCCAGCTTCCTCGAAGATCTCGAAAACTGGTAAAAAGGACCCCTCATCACCGGCCTCATGGCTCTCGGTATCCCATATTACGTAACGGCGGCAACTGCAACCTGGGTTGTCATCTTCGCAAGGGTATAAACAAGCCAACAACATAAGGTACAAATGAGCACACTGAAAACATCAGAAAAGTTCGGTTTCGGTCTATTTCTATCGCTCGTGACACTTGCCGCTGGATTACCAGTACTACTGGGGTTTTTCGCGCCTCTATGGTTCCCTCAAGCCGGTTCCCCCAAACACGGGGTACTTCTCTGGTCACCACTACTGACCATAGTTTTTGTTTTGGTGATCCTGGTGCTAGGCGAAATATCGGATCGGATCGTACTCAAAGTATTTAACAGCGCAAGCAAGATCGCGACCCAAGCATTGCAGACACTTCTGTCGTTTATCGTCATGCTCGGTTGCTATCGATTAGTAATGACCGAATACGAAGGCGCACTGCTAGCATCTGCCACCGCAACGGTGGGATACCTGGTTCTGTCACCGCTAACCAACAAGATGGCAGAAAAAGCACCGAGGACCGACCCGTAAGGCAAAGCGCCTCCTACTCACGAAGATGAAAAGTACGGGTAAGGCATCGGCTGATGTCTTGCCCGTATTCTTCTCTAAACCTCAATCCGGTCAACGCTGAACATATAGGGGGCGCTTGTTGTACGACTACAAACAGGTATAGGGGTCGAGCCACGTAGCTCAACCCCCATCAACAACAGCCAATAGCCAACGGCAACCAACAGCCTGACAACCGCACTGTTGCCGTCAGGATCAGCACCGGCGCCGCCGGCAGGAACCAGTTGCTGGCGTCCGGTTGGTCAATGGTCTTAAACAAGAAAAGGAGCCAAGCTTGATGCTTGATCCCTACCCCAACAACAACCAACACCAGCACCAGCACCAGCACCAAAGTGCTGGTTAAACGGGTGAGGCCCTGAACACTTCCGTGTCCAGGGCCTCAAACCACACATTATTAAGTTAAGTCCGGCGGT
>NZ_VHIN01000013.1 GCF_009805585.1 Glutamicibacter sp. JC586
AACAACTCGACAACCACAAAACAAAACACAAGACGTTTTAACACCGGAAAACACGTAACCAGGATGATGGTTTGTGTGCTTCGTGATTGTTACGGCGGTCATAGCGTGGGGGAAACGCCCGGTCCCATACCGAACCCGGAAGCTAAGGCCCATTGCGCCGATGGTACTGCACTCGTGAGGGTGTGGGAGAGTAGGTCACCGCCGGACTTAACTTATATAGATGAGTGGTTTGAGGCCCTGACACGGAAGTGTTCAGGGCCTCACCCATTTAACCAGCACTATGGTACTGCTGTTGGTGGCGGTGCTGGTGTTGGTTGTTGTTGGGGTAGGGGTCAGGCTTGGGCTTGGCTTCTTTCCCTGCTTAAAGACCACTAGTTAACTGTGATGGCACATCCATTTCTGTAGCTGCCCATTCCAGGATGTTAGCTAGTCACGAATTTTCGAGCGATTGCGTTTGGCCGTAGTCTCAAGAATAGATTCGAATTTTCTAGGACGGTGGAGACAATGGTGTCTGATATTCAAGCTAACCTTTTCGAAAAGCTGAGAGCAAAGTTGCCTGCTGCTTTAGTTGTCCAAGACGAGCAAGTGCTTGCTGATAATTCGAGAGACTTTGGCCAGCTCTCTGAAGATCCAATACCGCCACTCGCGGTCGTGTTTCCTGAAAGCGTCGAACAGGTGCAACACGTCATGAAAGTGGCCACGGAACTTCGCATTCCAGTTATCAGCCGCGGGGCCGGCACCGGTGTTTCAGGTGGGATCCACGTTCGTGGAGTAGCCGTGGTCCTGAATTTGAGCCATATGAATCGAATCATTGAAATCCGGCCGGAGGATGAAGTTGCGGTAGTCGAACCTGGCGTAATTAACCACGAGCTGAATTCAGCTGTCGAAGAGTATGGCCTGATGTATGCGCCTGATCCTGCCAGTTACAAGATGTCGACTTTGGGTGGCAACATTGCGACGAACGCCGGTGGGCTTCGTTGCGCAAAGTACGGTGTAACTCGTGATTCTGTTTTGTCTCTCGACGTCGTACTGTCTGATGGACGATTGATTCGCGTTGGCAAAAATACTTTTAAGGGTGTAGCCGGGTATGACCTGACTGCACTATTTACCGGTTCCGAAGGCACATTGGGTGTCGTCGTGCGCGCAGTCGTTCGGCTGCGATACTTGCCGGTGGACGAACGAGATATCTCGTTGCTGTTCCCCACACTTGAGGAAGCCGTTCATGGTGTCCAACTGATTGCGCGGGCCAGAATTCAACCTGCCATCCTTGAGCTGATTGATCACGCAACGTTGACGATTCTCGACGAACAGTACTCAACGAGTTATTCGCTTTCTGGCGGTGCCATGGTTCTTGCACGGCTCGACGGATATGGTGCTATTCGCGAAGAAGAGGCTATACGTAAAGTGTTCGTTAACCGCGATGTAGAGATGAGCGCTGGTGGCGCCATCGAGGCGACCCAACTTATTGAAATGCGCCGAACCAGCCGTGGGGATACAAAAGACGACGCGTACCGCACAGGAGAAGACGTCGCGATTCCAAAGAGCAGAATGGTTGAATACGTTCGACGACTACAGCTGATTGCGAATGCCGAACGCGTTGATATGCGAATGATCTCGCATGTCGGGGACGGCAACTTGCACCCTACATTTTCGGTAACTCCTGGTGACGGCGATGAACCGTTGGTCCGACTCAGACGTGCAGTGGAGAGCTCAGTTCGGATTGCGATTGAACTCGGTGGGACCATCACTGGCGAGCATGGTGTAGGGCTCATCAAAAAGGATTGGCTCCCGTGGGAGCAATCCGAGGAGGTCATGAATCTTCAACGATCGATCAAAAACTTGCTTGATCCGTTGAATATTCTCAATCCAGGAAAGGCGATCTGAAGTCGTTGGACCCAAGCGAACTAGTCGTAAATTCAGCTAGTTCTGAAACAAGGTCGCGATTATGAGTAGGGAATATTGGGGGTGTAGAGTGAAATCGTCTTTGATCACGGGATATGGCGCAGTTTGGTAGCGCGCGTCGTTCGGGACGACGAGGTCGCAGGTTCAAATCCTGTTATCCCGACCAGTGACAAGATTGAGGAACCCTTGCATCCGCAGGGGTTCCTCTTTTTGATAACTGTCAGCTGAAATATCTTGGTGTTGGTGGCCCTCGCTGGCCGATGAACGTGCCACGTGGTCGAACGAGCCACAGATCACTCGAGTATCGGCGCTCAGGATGTGCGTTCGCGGAACTTTTTAGGTATAGTTATATCTCGTGCTAAGGCATTCGTAGCTAGCGGGTTCGTCCGCTTGGTTAGCGAAAACTAAGTCACATTGGGATATGGTGTAATTGGCAACACAACGGTTTCTGGTTCCGTCATTCTAGGTTCGAGTCCTGGTATCCCAGCGCTTCACCAAGGCAACTTGGTGAGTTGAAGATTCGTCTTCAGCGTACGGCCCCATCGTATAGCGGCCTAGTACTCCGCCCTCTCACGGCGGCAACACGGGTTCGAATCCCGTTGGGGTCACATGTAACAAAAACCCTCGCTTCGGCGGGGGTTTTTGCGTATCTACAGGGTAGTCTCATTCCGTTGCGACTGCGTCTTCAAACTCGAGCCTGTAGTTGCTGGTTCGTTCAATCGGAGCTGATCGTAGCAATCTGCGAATCAGGCTTCTTAACGGTTCGGACCCTGTGCTCTTTACTAACGTAGTAGCTCTATGGCTAAAGAGACCGGCGGCCCTGATGAGCAAGCGAAAGTGGTTTTCAGTGCAGCAACTTCAACGACGATTGCAGTGCGCACATCATTTATCACTATCGCTGAACCTCTCATCGATACAACAGTTCTCGGCAAAATCGTAACCTGATGTCTGGGTGCCGTTGTCTAATCACTGCGGAACAATCCAACCCGGATAGAAGCGCCGTTGATCGTGAGCATTATTGGTTAGGCCGCTGGAATGGTTGTGTGTCTAGGGGATCCGAGGTTGTGGTCGGGCGCCCGGTCAAGGTTCGCCCGCCGTCGACATTGGGTTTTCGGATCGTGCAATCAGTAATCTGCGGACAGTAAGGGATCTTGCTGTGCACGAGGCAATCGACGATTTCCTTCTAAGTACTACAGCGCTGACGCTTCTTGCCAGCGGGCCTGGATCGTAGGGATCATGAATCAATTCTTCGACAAGGCTCCGTCTTAGACCTGCCCCATAGCCATCGCCACCCATCGCCGTGATGATGCGAAATTCAGAATTGTTCTCTGTGAGGATCAAGTGGATCGTTCTTCGATCCCCAAGATCTGCGGGTTTGGAAGGGAACTAGCTGTCAGACCATCGATGACTAAGGCGCACTCTCCGCTTGCTCGTGGAAACCCATGTTTGGAAATGTCACTGCTCCCGATTCCCAAATTGATTCGGATCCACTGGTTGGCGTGCACGTGGTAGCTTTTCGACGACCAGTAAGTATGACTCGGTGACCAGATCGTCGACGAGTTGCGAAGTGAGCGTCTGGCCGGGGTTGAGAGTGATCCAGTGATTCTTGTTCATGTGGTAGCCAGGGGTGACTTGTTCGTATTGATCCCGAAGTGCCAAGGCATCTTCGGGCGCAGCTTTGAGAATGAGGTTTGGGAATCGGTTACCTCGGCGATCAGCATGAATACTTTGCCGCTGATCTTGAAGACATCCCAGTCCGGCCCAAAAGGGTATTCGAGCATGGATTCCGGAAGCTGCTCGCCCTTTTCACGGGCTAGCTGCACAATGTCAAGGTAAGTCATTGCTCAACGCTAACAGTCAGTGCCTAGGCAGATCGATGTGCTGAGAGGTATCGCTGGCTACTGCATACTGAGATCTCCGTATGGAGGTATTGCTATACGGTCGCAGGCGGTGACGGACTACGACTCGCAATTACTGGTGGCTTGATAGTTGCGACTCTGAAACTTGCTCGTTGAACGGGAGCCTCACTGTAGCAAGCGGATTCATGAGGACATATGCATTTGCGGAGTTTTTCGTACGGCGGTAGAGGCAGGAGAAAATCTCCGGTTTTCCAGGTACCGAGTATCGGCGCTGCATATCCACCCGGCAGCGACGTCGTTTAACCGTATGCAGGAAGACTCGTTCTTCATATTTTGAGCAACCTCAGACGACGCAACCGCAATGTCAACGATGCGCTCCTGTCAGGATCCTGGAGCTACCAGCTGATTCATCCCCTGCGCTGCTGGTTACTCGAGGGTGGTTAGACCTCCGCATCAATCGTTGGAACTGATTGATGCCCTATGAACCGATGAGCAGGAGTAGTCTGCATAGTCAGATATCTGGCCCAACCAACACCAATGGCTTCCCGTCTGACAGCCCGTTTGTACTCGCAGCAACCCAGGGAAACAACATGTAACGACAGTCACGCCAAAAAGAGGCTATCCGATTTGTAACGGCCTCAAAACCCGTGTATAGTTTTTATCTGTCGCCGCAAGGAGGTCAGCTTCAAAGCTGGCACCGATTCGGGCGACAATCACTCAGAAAAGCTCAATTAGTTTTGAGCGCTAAATTCTGAAAATCTATAACGCTGGACGATAACGTAATTCAATTATGAATCTACGGAGAACCGGTAAGTGTTTGTTGTTTGAGAACTCAATAGTGTGCCAAG
>NZ_VHIN01000014.1 GCF_009805585.1 Glutamicibacter sp. JC586
TCCGCCGTGACAGGGCGGCGCGCTAACCAACTGCGCTACAGGGCCTAGTGTTATGAATTTATTTCATTACACACAGTAAAACCCTCGGTAAACCGAGGGCCTGCGTGGCTCCGACCGGCGTCGATCCGGTGACCTTTCGATTTTCAGTCGAACGCTCTACCAACTGAGCTACAGAGCCTGGTATCACTTAATGGACACCAAATTTACTAATAGATTAGTAAATTGAGCGACCCTGACGGGACTTGAACCCGCGACCTCCGCCGTGACAGGGCGGCGCGCTAACCAACTGCGCTACAGGGCCT
>NZ_VHIN01000015.1 GCF_009805585.1 Glutamicibacter sp. JC586
TGCGACCTCACGCTCCCAAAGCGCGCGCTCTAGCCAAGCTGAGCTACACCCCGATTAGCAGTGAACAGTCTAACCCGAGTCATCCTGTATCCACTAATCGTTTGTGATGCTTACTAGTGACTTTTGACAGTTCCCAGTGATCACAAGATCTAAATTATATTTAGCTCTCAAATTTCATGAGCGGCAATCCAAAGATTTCAGTTCATGAGTCGGGGTAACAGGATTCGAACCTGCGACCTCACGCTCCCAAAGCGCGCGCTCTAGCCAAGCTGAGCTATACCCCGGTAGTTCGTCTGTTCGCAATGTGCATTGCGAGCAGCCTTGAACCTAAAGGTTTTGAATCCGACCAGGAAAATTCCCAAGGGACTCGATCGACCCGATTTCTCGTGTCAAAATTTATGTCTGAATTTACGTCATCCATAAAGTCGGGGTAACAGGATTCGAACCTGCGACCTCACGCTCCCAAAGCGCGCGCTCTAGCCAAGCTGAGCTA
>NZ_VHIN01000016.1 GCF_009805585.1 Glutamicibacter sp. JC586
AAAGTAGTCCAGTGACTATGTGAGTACTCGTGTCCGACAATGGACACAGGAGGAATCACAGAAACAATGGCACGCAGACACACACCAGATCAGGTCATCGCTAAAGTCCGTCAAGGACAAAAGATGCTCAACGACGGACACTCGATGATCGAGGTCATCAAAGAACTGCAGATCACTGAAGCGACCTGGTACCGGTGGATCAACCAGTACGGGACCGAGAAAAACGCTGAAGCCAGCAAACGTACCAAAGAGCTAGAGAAGGAAAACGCGCGCCTCAAGAAGCTGCTCGCTGATCAGATGCTCGCCAACGACATCCTTACCGAGGTAGCCAAGGGAAAATTCTAAGCCCCGAACCACGCCGCCGTGCTGTCCGGATGGCGATGGATAAATTCACCGGCGTCCGAACGCTTCGCTTGCCAAGTTCTGGGTCAGAACCGCTCTGCACTACGTAAGAAAAA
>NZ_VHIN01000002.1 GCF_009805585.1 Glutamicibacter sp. JC586
TGCCGATGCCGATGCCGATGCCGATGCCGATGCCGATGCCGATGCCCCCGCACCTGAAACGCCGAGCGTCGCACCCGAAGAGCCCGATGCTGCTCTGCGCCGGCTCAACGCACTGATGGCCCTTGTTGCCGCTCCCTACGTTGGAGGTAAACGCAAGGTCGTTATCCCGAAGTTCATCGTCTACATGTGGCTTTCCGATCTCCAAAATTTGGCGGAAGTCAACGGAATGACCGCAAATGGCGTAAAAATCCCGCCGGGCGAACTTAGAGTGCTACTGGCCAAAGCAGACATCATTCCTTTGGTCCTTGGAGGCAATAGCCAACCACTGGATATGGGACGCAAGATGCGCTATCACAAAGGCCGCATTCGGGAAGCAATTTTGGCGCGCGATCGTGGCTGCATTGTGCCCGATTGCACGGTGCCTCCGGACCAAGTTGAAACCGACCACTACGACGTTCCTTGGTCCGAGGGTGGTGAAACGAGCGTCTGGTCCGGGGCAGGAATGTGCACCGGCGATCATCACAAGCGCCACGCTGGACAAATCAAGGTCGTCGACGTTGATGGGCTACCTCATGTGATTCTGCCTGAACATCTTGATCCCGAACAGAAACCACGTCGTAATACCTTCTGGGGCGCCCTGCAATCAGGCGATTCTCCCCCGCAACAAGAACCCGAACAAGATCCACCGCAAGTACAGAACCCTGAGCCCGACGAGTGCTGAGGTTAAACGACGACGCCCGAACCATCGATATGGTTCGGGCGTCGTCGCGCCTATGCGCTCAAGGATAAGCGCAGGCGATTTAGGCCTTGGTGTCCTCGTCGACCCAGTCGAAGGTGCGAGTCACAGCTTTTTTCCACAGTCGCAGATTGCGTTCGCGGGTTTCCTCATCCATCTGTGGTTCCCAGCGCTTGTCCTCGGACCAGTTCGCTTCAAGCTCACCTAGATCCTTCCAGAACCCAACGGCGAGCCCTGCAGCATAAGCAGCACCCAGCGCAGTGGTCTCGGTAACCTTTGGGCGTACCACCGGCACACCCAAAATGTCTGCCTGGAACTGCATCAACGCTTCGTTGGCAACCATGCCACCGTCGACCTTCAGTTCGGTCAACGGAACCTCAGCGTCGGCGTTTACCGCGTCGAGCACCTCGCGAGTCTGGAACGCGGTGGACTCTAATGCAGCACGAGCAATGTGGTTCCTGTTCGCAAAACGAGTCAGACCCACAATGGCACCACGAGCATCTGAGCGCCAATACGGGGCGAACAGTCCGGAGAATGCTGGGACAACATAAACTCCGCCGTTGTTATCCACCTTGGCGGCGAGCTCTTCGATTTCCGGCGCCGAGGAGATCATGCCAATGTTGTCGCGCAGCCACTGCACCAGTGAGCCAGCCACAGCTATGGAGCCTTCTAGCGCGTATACCGGTGCTTCGTCACCGAGCTTGTAGGCCATCGTGGTGAGCAGACCATTGGTCGAATTTACGATCTCGGTACCGGTGTTGAAGATGAGGAAGCAACCAGTGCCATAAGTGTTCTTAGCGCTACCGGCGGTGAAAGCTGCCTGACCAAAAGTTGCCGCCTGCTGATCGCCCAAAATGCCAGCCACCGGCACCTCGCGCAGCAACTGCTTGGTGTGCACCTTGCCGTACACTTCAGAGGACGAACGGATCTCAGGCATCATGGACAGAGGAACGCCGAAGTCAGCGAGGATCTTTTCATCCCACGACAGCGTCTTGAGGTCCATGAACAAGGTTCGCGAAGCGTTGGTCACGTCGGTGACGTGGACACCGCCGTCGGTTCCGCCAGTCAAGTTCCATAGCACCCAGCTATCGGTGGTTCCAAAGAGTAGATCGCCGGCTTCTGCACGTTCACGCGCACCGTCAACGTTATCCAGAATCCACTTGATCTTGGTGCCTGCGAAGTAGGTTGCTAGCGGCAAACCAACGGTTTCTTTGTAACGGTCTACACCCTTGTCGGCAGCCAGTTCATCGACGATGTCTTGGGTGCGCGTATCCTGCCAAACAATCGCGTTGTAAACAGCTTCACCGGTGGTCTTGTCCCAGACCACGGTAGTTTCACGCTGGTTGGTAATGCCGACAACCTCGATGTCGTGGCGGGTTAGGTTGGCCTTGGACAGCGCCTGGCCAATCACTTCACGCACGTTGTTCCAGATTTCAGCGGGATCGTGCTCGACCCACCCGGCGGCCGGGAAGATCTGTTCGTGCTCGAGCTGTCCTACCGAGTGCACATCGCCTGCGTGGTTGAAGACGATGGCGCGGGAGCTAGTCGTGCCCTGGTCAATGGCGATCACAAATTTTTCACTCATGATTTACTGCTCTCTTTCTAGAAGACTAGGGCGGCCATTAGTCCGCCAAGGATACCGCCGACGGCCGGCCCTGCCAATGGAACCCACGCGTAGGCCCAATCTGAGGAGCCCTTGCCCTTAATAGGTAGAACCGCGTGAGCCAAACGTGGGCCGAGGTCGCGGAACGGGTTGATGGCGTAACCGGTGGCGCCGCCTAGGGACAGGCCGATAGCAACAACCAAGAGAGCTACGGCTAGTGGGCCAAGTTCGTTCGGGGTGTGACCCAAACCGGCGATCACCAAGACCAGCACGAAGGTACCGAAAATCTCGGTAACCAAGTTCCAACCATAGGAGCGAATAGCCGGTCCGGTTGCGAAGACGCCGAGCTGGGTGCCGGCGTTCTGCTTGTCATCAAGGTGCTTCTTGTAGGCCAGCCAAGTGCCAGTGGCACCAAGGAAGGCGCCGATGAATTGCGCCAAGAAGTACAGCAAAGTATTGCCCAAGGTGATGGCAACGCCAGGAGCGTATTCGGTGACGTCAGGATTGACCAACAGGCCTAGGGTCACCGCAGGGTTTAGGTGTGCACCTGAAATACCGGCGATCCAGACACCACTGTAGACGCCAAGTCCCCAGCCGAAGCTGATGGCAAGCCATCCGGCGCCGCTTCCCAGCGTGCCCTTCAGTGCGACGTTGGCGCAGACGCCAGTACCCATCAGCAATAGTACAAATGTGCCGAGTAACTCGGCGAAAAACACGTGAGTGGACATCGTTGACCTCTTAGTGATTTCGACTGCCGGCGGCTACTTACCGCCGGCCACGTGGCAGATTAGCTCAGGATGACTCCGTGGCTTTCTGCAAGAACCGAGAGCGAATGGTCGATTTCGGCTTGTAGTTGAGACTGATCCCAACTCATTGGGTCAGCAAGGCAGTTGGCTACCTCGATGACCAAATCTTTTGTCACCAAGCCACGGAAGGCAAGGTTGGTGCGGCGAATGAATACGTCAATGAGGCGGCCGACCTGCTCATTGTGAGCCATGTAGGCGATCTCCTGGCAGGACAGCTCGTCGGTATGCTCCAGCATCGTCTCGTTCTCACCGAGTTGTGCGAGCACGTAGTCGGCACGGGTGCCATAGCGCTCGAGCAAGACTCGCAGGCGGTCCCGGGATGCCTTCGACTCGCGAGCTGCATACCATGCGGCCAGTGCGCCGTCATTGGTCGGGAAGTTCTTGCCACCACCGATGGCCACACCGGCGGTCGACTTCACTTGGCGCTCACCCAAAAATTCTAGAGCCTTAGCACCCAAGTTCTCGCTCAGCGCGCGGAAGGTTGTCCACTTACCACCGATCAGCGAGAGCATCGTGGTCGAGTCAGTCAGGCGGGTTTCCTTCACCTGGTAGTCGCGGGAGACGAAGCCAGGAGCAGTGTCATCGTGGTTCGGCAGCGGACGAACGCCAGAGAACTTGTAGACAATCTGTTCCTCGGTGGCCTTGATGCCCGGGAAAACATGGTGGATCAAATCGAAGAAGTACGCAACTTCTTCATCGGTGCACACCGCTGGCTCGTTCATGTCGTGCTCAAGATCGGTGGTACCGACCAAAACGCGTCCGAGCATCGGGTAGATCAGCACAATGCGGCCATCTTCGTGTTCGAAGAAGATTTCGCGGCCTCCAGTGGCCTCAAGTAGTTCGGGATGATCCAGCACGATGTGCGATCCCTTGGTGCCACCGGTCCACTTGGTTTCGCGGCCCAGCTCCTTGTTGGTCAAATCCACCCAGGCACCGGTGGCGTTGATGATGACCTCTGCGTCGAAGTCGAATTCTGCGCCGGTGAGCACGTCGCGCAGCTTTGCGGTTCCGCTCTCAACACCGGTGAGCTCGATGTAGTTGCTGGCGCGCGCCTGGTCGTTAGCATCCAGACCTTCACGCAATACATCAAGGGTCAATCGTTCCGGGTTGTGCACCGAAGCGTCGAAGTAGGTGGCGGTGTATTTCACGTCATTGCGCAACTGCGGCAGATCCCTGCGGGCCGCTTTACCGGACTTAAAGGTGTGCCACGGAGTATTACGTCCGCCGATGCCAGCGAACACGTCGTACATGATCAGACCGGCCTTGATGAGCGCGGCACCGCGTTCGGTTGGCTTGCCCGACTTGTGGGTCAAGAAGCGCGTTGGTGCACTGAGGATGCCCGAGAAGGTGGAGAAAATCGGGATCGTGGTCTGCAGTGGCTTCACGTAATGCGGGGCGATTTCCAGCAGTGAGTTTCGCTCCTGCACTGATTCATGGACCAGACGGAATTCACCGTTTTCGAGGTAGCGGATGCCACCGTGAATCATGTGCGAGCTGGCCCCGGAGGCACCTTGGCTGTAGTCACCGCGTTCGATCAGTGCCACATCGATGCCCTGCATCGCGAGGTAGCGGAACGTCGCTACGCCGTTGATGCCACCGCCAACAACCAATACCCGCGCCTGCGGGCGTTCGCGCAGTTTGGATAGCTGTTCACGAATCACGTTTTTGTGCCCCTTAGTAACAATTGAATAAGTCTGAGGCTAGTCTTGTAACAGAACGGCCATTCGGTCAAACAAATTGCACAAACGTGCAGAAACGGTCAGATTGATGATGAAAACACCGTCGGGTGGAACCTATAAACGGGGCGTGCCTGGCACATCTGTGCACACCACTCCCAAGGCCAAGGACGCTCTGCGGGCAGCGCAGCTCTACTACTTGCAAGACATGAAGATGGAAGTGATCGCCAAAGAGCTGGGAACGTCCCGATCGACGGTTTCTCGATTGCTGACCCACGCCAAGCGAACGGGCATGGTTTCGATCAGCATCAGCCCCAGCGCCAACATGTCCGCATTACTGGGAAACCAGTTGCGTGAACACTACGGTGTGAACTTTTACGTGGTGCCCACCGACGGGTCAATGGACGACTCCGAACTGCTCTCGCGGGTCTCAGCCCACGCGGCTTACCTGCTGGCCGACATCATCTCCTCCTCGATGACCGTGGGAGTGGCATGGGGTGCGACCATGCAGGCGGTATCCACCGCGCTAGCCCCGCATCCAACGCACGATACGAAGATCGTCCAGCTCAACGGAGCAGCTAATCCGGTGACCAGTGGGGTGAGCTATGCCAGTGAAATCTTGACCCGCTTTGGTCAGGCCTTCACCGCGCGAACCGAACAGTTTCCGGTCCCAGCGTTTTTTGATCGAGCGGCAACTCGCGAGGCGATGTGGCAGGAAACCTCAATCAAGCGCGTGCTGAAGGTACAGCAAGAGATGAACGTGGCAGTGTTCTCACTGGGATCGGCCGGATCGGCCGTAATTTCTCAGGTGTATCGCGGCGGCTATCTGACTAAGGCCGAAACCCAAGAACTGCGCGATATGGGCGTTGTCGGGGACGTGGCGACAGTATTTTTCGACAAGGACGGCAACAGCTCCAATATCTCGCTTAATGCCCGATCCACCGGCCCCAATCTGGACGCGTTACGAAAAGTTCCAACACGGTTTTGCGTGGTTGCCGGGCGCGGCAAGCTTCAGGCGGTACTCGGTGCGCTCAAGGGCGGGCTAATTACCGACTTGGTGATCGATGAGGGCACCGCATTGGCTCTGTTGGACGGGTAGGATTTTAGCTATGCAGCAACGAGTTCAGGCAGTGTCCACGCACCAAATCAATGGATCGACGGTGCGTGTTTTCACCACCCTCGCGCACAAGCCGGCTCGCGGCGTCATCTTTGCGATTCACGGCTTCCGCGGTGATCACAACGGGCTTGATCGGATCATCGCGCACCTGCCGCAGTACACGGTGATCGTGCCGGATCTGCCCGGTTTTGGTGCGTCGAGTTCCATGCAGAACGTTGAACATGATGTTCATGGTTACGCGAAAACCCTAAACCAGCTCGCCACGCAGTTGCGGCTAGACTCCCGCGTGCATTTACTGGGCCACTCATTTGGTTCCATCGTGGCCGCCAAATTGGCTGGAGAACGCGAATTTGCGTCGCTAATTCTGCTCAACCCGATCTCTGAGCTGGCCCTCGACTCTTCCCAAGCGCTACTGGCAAAAATTACCAGTGGCTACTACGATCTCTGCGCCAAATTGCCCGCCGCGGTGGCCGAACCACTGTTGCGATCTCGGCTCTTCACCGACGCTATGAGTGTGGTGATGACCAAGAGCAAGGAGCCAAACATTCGAGCCTATGTTCGCGAGCAGCATCGGGCGTATTTTGGGGGCTTCCATTCACGAGCAACTCTGGCGCAGGCCTATCGCGCTTCAATCTCAAGCACGGTCGGGGACTACTCCCCCGCCGTTGGGGTCCAAACCTTGATGATCGGCGGCATGCAAGATGAACTGGGCAGCGTTGCTACCCAGGAAGCGCTGCGAGAAAGTTTCCCCGACGCACGGTTAAGCATGTTGGCGAACGTGGGGCACCTGATTCACTACGAGAAGGCAAGCGAAACTGCCGACGAAATCCAGGGGTTCCTCTGCTCTCAGGGCGCCGGAAGCGCACGCAGCGGTGGGCTTAAAGAAAGCTAGAGCACGTCGTAGGGGTCAACAGCGATATTCACGACCGGGTCCTTAGCCGCGGACATGCTCGAACGCAGATGCCGCAGTGCACTGGTGACTTCATGCCCATCGGCGTAGGAGAAGAAAAGAACGTAGCGATGGGTCAGTGGCGGTCCGTCAAATACGGTTGGTCCGTGGATTTGCACACGAGCGCGCGTGGCTTGGTCCAGGGCAGCGATAAAGCGCTGCGCACCGAGTCCGGAGACCACAGCGCTTCTGAGTGCAGGAGGCAACGCGACATCGTGACGTTCAGCCAGCTCGCGTTCGGCAAACCCTGCAGGGTCATAACGAACCAGCGATGCCCCAGCCGGTGACGGGTTGCCGGTAAGCACGACCACACCCTGGCTTCTAGCCAGCGAAGCCGCGGTGAACCAGCGCGAGAGAACTTCTTCAGCGTTGCGCAGGGAGTCATGGGCAAGCATCTTGTCAGCGTCGAGCAACAACACCGCTGCATATCCGGCTTCAACCAACGGTTCTACTCCCGGGGTAGAGACAACCAACGCCGGTTTGTCGGGAATTTTCTCGATGGGCTTAGCTCCGGTGGAGGAAATAACGCTGACCTTTGGAAAGGCCAGTCCTAGTTCTTCGGCCGTGCGCTCAGCGCCGACGCTGGCCGCCCGAATCCGTGGAGAGGAACAATTTTGGCATCGGTAGTCGTGAAATTGTTCTCCACACCAGCGGCAGGCTACGTGCGAATTTTTGCCGGCGATGTGTAGCGGACCCTGACAACGAGTGCAGCGCGCTAACGTTCGACAATCTTGACAAGCTACTGCCGGGACAAAACCAGTGCGTGCTACCTGCACCAATACCGGACCGGTTTCTAGTGCCTTACTGGCTTCTCGCCAGGCCAATGAAGGAATTCGTGCGCGAGCCAGAGTCGGATCACGTTCTAACTCGAAGTCATTAGTGGTAGCGACTACGCGCGCGGTGTGCGTGCGTAACAGATCGCGGGGTAGCTTCAGCTCAGTTGCCCAACCGGTCCCCACTAGGCGTTGGGCCTCAACCGACCGTGACGAGGAAGCGATGAGAAGCGAAATCCCTGCCTGGGTGCTGCGCAGTAGCGCAACTTCGCGACTGTGCTGATACGGGGCGCGCTGTTCGCGATGCGACTGGTCCGCGTCCTGCCAGACGATCATCAGCCCCAAGTCTGGTAGGTGGCACAGCGCCGCGGAGCGTGTACCGATGACGATCTGCACGTGTCCGGCGATGGCGCGCAGAAAATTGCGGTACCGCGGAGTCGGTCCATCGTCGGCCTGCAGTCGCGCATAGGAATCGACGCCATAGTACTGATCCAGGTAGGAGCTGAGGATTTTCAGATCTCGCGCATCGGGCACAATGATTAACACACGCTGCGACCGCTCGAGCACAGGTCGGGCGGCATCCATCAAAAATTCGGGCCAGAAGCCCTGCAGGTTCGGTATCCAGGTGGCCACCGCGCGTAGCACTTCCCCACTGGCCCAGGCGTCCAGGGCTTGTGCACCATTTTCGTAATGGTTCAGTTGGTTTGGCCCGGCAGGCAGACTCGGCGCGGTTGTGGTCAGTTCTTCTTTTTCGACCTTGGCGGCACGAGCAGGGATGGCCGAACGCACCACATCCCATAGTGTCCCGGCGTAGCGTGTGGCCACTTCACTGGCCGTGGCAAGAACTTCGGGAAAGAGCAGGACCTGTTCGCTGACGATTTTGCTCAGCGGGCGCAACTTCATGGTCGTGGCGTGGTCTTCGAGAATTTCTACGATGAACCCGGCGAGCTGCTGATGCCCAAAGGGCACCTTGACCCGAATCCCGGCTACCGCTTGTTCAGCCATGGAGGGTGGAACCTCGTAGTCAAAAAAGCGGTCCAAATGTGGAACCGAAGAATCAATCAGCACCCGAGCAACCCGCGCGCGGCGGGTCAGCTCGGGTGCTGAGATCAGTGCGTCTTGCTGCACGTGAATGGTCCTAGGCGTTGAACCAGTTGCGCAAAGCGTCGACGCGGTCCAGCTTCTCCCAGGTAAAGTCGTTGTCCTCGCGGCCAAAATGGCCGTGGGCGGCGGTCTTGCGGTAAATCGGGCGTTTAAGATCCAGGTCCTCGATGATGCCCAGCGGGCGCAGGTCAAAGACCTCGTTGATGGCCGTGGTGATCTTCGCCGGGTCAACGGTCTCGGTGCCGAAAGTTTCAACGTAGAGTCCGACCGGGCGGGCCACGCCAATAGCGTAGGCCACCTGGACCTCAGCACGACGTGCCAGACCAGCAGCCACAACATTCTTCGCGACCCAACGCATGGCGTAGGCGGCCGAACGATCCACCTTTGATGGGTCCTTGCCGGAGAAAGCGCCACCACCGTGGCGAGCGAAACCACCGTAGGTATCCACGATGATCTTGCGCCCGGTTAATCCAGCGTCGCCTACCGGGCCACCAATGATGAACGGACCCGAGGGGTTCAGGATGATTTTTGCGTTCGAAATATCCAGCCCGGAACGTTCCAGAATTGGGGTAACTACCTCTTCGTTCAGATCCGCCTTGAGGGTCTCCAGCTCATACTCGGAAGCATGCTGACTGGAAACCACCACGGTATCTACCGAAACTGGTTTCTCTCCGTCGTAGCCGATGGTGACCTGAGTCTTGCCGTCCGGCCGCAGCAGGGGCATGCGACCGTTCTTGCGCACCTGGGTCAGACGTTCGGAGAGGCGGTGAGCCAAGAAAATCGGGGTTGGCATCAGCGAGTCGGTCTCATCCGAGGCGTAGCCGAACATCAGGCCCTGATCCCCGGCACCCTGCAAATCGCGAGGATCCTTAGCGGTACCTTCACGCGATTCCAGCGAATTAAAAACACCGTCGTGGATCTCTTGGGACTGCTGGCCGATCGACACGGAAACACCGCAACGAGCGCCATCAAAGCCGTTGGCCGAGGAGTCGTAGCCGATGTCCAAAATGGTCTTGCGGACGATCTCGGGGATCTCCACGTAGCCGTTGGTGGTTACCTCGCCGGCCACGTGCACCAGGCCGGTGGTGGTGAGGGTCTCGACAGCGACCTTGGAGTCGGGGTCCTGGGCCAGCATGGCGTCGAGGATCGCGTCTGAGATCTGGTCGCAAATCTTGTCCGGGTGTCCCTCGGTCACGGATTCCGAGGTGAAAAGACGTAGTTCAGGGGTTGTTGAAGTCACGTTGTTACTCTATCTGGTCTGATGGACCGTTAAGCAGTTGTTGCGCCAATAGTGACCAAGCCGCGTATGGCTCAGCTCACTATTTTTGCGCAGCATGTCCTTTTGTTGCGTGCGAAATCTGTTCGATGACGACCCGCGCCACTTCCAATTTGCTTCCGGCGGCGCTGACCGCATCGGTGCCGTCGGCAAAGAGCACCTGAATGTTGTTGGTCTCTTGCCCGAAAGTCAGTGTGGCACCCACTTCGTTCACAACCAGCATCTCGCACCCTTTGCGTTCTAGCTTGGCGCGACCATAGCCCAGCACCGTACCCATCTCATCGCCGGTCTCCGCGGCAAATCCCACGATGAAGCCTGGCAAATTTTCGGTGGTTGACCGTGCTTGCACCAGTTCAGCCAAAATATCCGGGTTGCGAACTAATTCGATCACCGGTGCAGAAGTTTCGTCGCGCTTTTTGATCTTTGAGTTTTCGATCGTGGCCGGTCGGAAGTCCGCGACCGCCGCGTTCATGATCACCACGTTCTTGCCCGGTGCGTGGGTGAAGACAGCTTCGCGTAGATCAAGAGCGCTCGAGGCTTCAACGAGGCTCACCCCATGCGGTGCTGGCACCTCCAAGTGAGTCGCGATCAACGTGACCTCAGCGCCGGCGGCACGAGCGGCTTCCGCTAGGGCCACACCTTGGCGCCCCGAAGACCGGTTACCCAGGAACCTGACCGGATCCAGCGGCTCGCGGGTACCGCCTGCGGTGATCAGGACCTTTTGCCCGGCGAGAATCGGCTCGGAGAGCAGGTCTTGTACCGAAGCGAAGATCTCTTCTGGGTCCGGAAGGCGTCCGGGGCCCGAATCTTTTCCAGTCAGCCTCCCCGAAGCAGGTTCGATAATCCGCACTGACCTATCACGCAGAGTTTTGACGTTGGCAACGGTGGCCGGGTGCTGCCACATTTCGGTATGCATAGCCGGTGCCATCACGATAGGAGCGCGGGTAGCCAAGAGCGTGCCGGTGAGCAGATCGTCGGCCAAACCGCTGGCTGCTTTGGCCAAAAGGTCTGCGGTAGCTGGGACAACCATGACCAGATCGGCCATCTGCCCCAGACGTACATGGTTCACATTCTCGACCGCATCAAACACGCTGGAGGTCACCGGGTTACCCGAAAGCGCTTCCCACGTCGCATTTCCCACAAAGTTTTCGACGTTGCCAGTGGGGATCACATCAACGTGGTGGCCGGCTTCGCGCAATAAACGCAAGAGTAGGACCGACTTGTAGGCAGCGATTCCTGCCGAGACGCCTAAAACGATTCGCTTCACGAGGTGCTTCCTTGAAGTGTTGGTGCGGTGAAAAGGTGCTTAACCAAAAAGAAGGCGCCCTATGACAGGGCGCCAACTTTAAGATTAGTCCTCGACGACCTCTGCCGGAGTAACCTTCAACAAGGTTTCATCCAGTTCGCGCAGGGCGATGGTCAGCGGCTTCTCATTCAGCTTGGTATCGACCAGTGGGCCAACGTACTCGAACAGGCCTTCGTTCAGCTGTGCGTAGTATGCGTTGATCTGGCGGGCACGCTTGGCCGAGTTGAGCACAATGGCGTACTTCGAGTCGTTGGTCTCAAGCAACGAGTCGATCGATGGGTTAATGATTCCCTCTAGGTTGGACACAGGACTCCCTATTAGTCGTTCTTTAGCCCCATGAGGGCTACAAGCTCTTCGGCGGCACGTGCAACATCGTCGTTAACGATGGTCACGTCGAATTCAGATTCCGCCGCAAGTTCTAGTTTAGCGGTTTCTAGACGGCGGTGCTGTTCTTCGGGCGATTCAGTGCCACGTCCCACAAGGCGACGTACCAATTCATCCCACGATGGCGGTGCCAGGAACACAAACTTTGCTTCCGGCATCGACTCTTTGACCTGGCGGGCACCTTGCAGATCGATCTCGAGCAGGACCTTTTTACCGTCAGCCACTGCATCCTCAACCGTTGAACGGATGGTGCCGTAGCTATTCTGGCCATGGACTACAGCCCACTCCAGCATTTGGCCTTCTTCCACGAGCTCATGGAAACGTTCTGGGCCCACAAAAAAATAGTGGATCCCGTCTTGTTCCCCGGGTCGTGCATTGCGCGTCGTTGCGGACACGGAAAGCCAGACATCTGGGTAGTTATCACGGATGTAGGTGGAGACGGTGCCCTTACCTACGGCCGTGGGGCCGGCTAGAACAGTTACCGACGCAGCGGTCATTGACTACACTTTCGTTTTTGGCGGGGTTTGCTTGAAGTGCTCGGTGATTGCGGTGCGCTGCTTGCGACCCAGTCCGCGCAGTCGGCGGGATGGGGAAATGCCAAGGCGTTCCAGCAAATTTGCCGCGCGTACTTCGCCGACGCCCGGCACCGATTCGAGAAGGTCCATGACACGCATGCGTCCCACGGCTTCATCTTCGTATACCAAGTCTAGTACCTCGGTGATGGAAATTTTGCCGGCGCTGAACTCCGCCTTGATTTCAGCACGACGAGTGCGTGCGGCAAGGGCTTTGGCGCGGGCCCGGATACGATCTTCGTCAGAGAGTTCTCGCAGTACCATCGTTCAGCCATCCTTAATGTGTAGTTGACTAAGGCTATGTTGAGAAACATAGCTTTCTAGCGCTGCTTTTGCAAGACTAAACGCGTCGTGGCTACTAGAAACTCTAATAGCCACGACGCGTTAATGTCACGAACCTGAATTTTGGCTAGCCTGCGGCCAGTAATTCATCGCGTACGCTCAGCGCTTTCTTACGCAGCGCGCCTACACTCGGGCCGGCCTTGAGCACATCGCGGCTGCTGGTCCCCAATACCTGTGAATAGCTCGAGGCGAACGACTTAGCGATATCTTGGGCCGTTGCGCCCTGAGCTCCGAGCCCGGGAGTTAGTAGCGGTGCCTTGCTTGCAGTAAGGTCGATTCCCAGTTTTTCAGGCGCGTTACCAATGGTCGCCCCAACGACCAAACCAACGTGACCTAAATCTACTGCAGCAGCATTTTCCGCGGTGACTTGGTCGATAATTGATTTAGCAACCGAGTTTTCACCACCCACGTGCTGAACCGAAGGGCCCTCAGGATTGGAGGTCAGCCCCAGGACGAACACTCCCCGACCGGTAGCGGCAGCCAGATCGAGCGCCGGACGTAGTGACTCATAGCCCAAGTAAGGGCTCAGGGTCACCGCGTCGGCGGCCAGTGGCGATGCATCATCAAGCCACGCGGTCGCGTAGGCGGCCATGGTTGAACCGATGTCTCCACGCTTAGCGTCAGCCAAAGTCAGCAGCCCGGCAGATTTGGCAGCCGCCAAAGTCTCCTCCAGCACCGCAAATCCGGCTGAACCAAAACGCTCATACAGGGCAACCTGAGGTTTAAGAATGGCGGCTGCACCGACCATGGCCTCAACGACGGTGAGTGAGAAAGATCGCACACTCTCGGCCGTGTCAGACAAGCCCCAGGCCTCCAGTAACGCTGGGTGTGGGTCAATGCCCACACACAGCGGGCCAGCGGCATTCATGGCAGTGCGCAGACGCTGCCCAAATGGGATTGGGCTAGGCATTGCGCGCTGCCTTCAGGCGAGCCTCATGCTCCTGCAGGCTGGTGACGTCCCATGCGTATTCGCGCAGGGCGTCGATGGCCTGGACCGAAGCGCCAAATTCGGCAACGGTGGTGATCACTGGAGTGCCCACCGAGGTAGCTGCCGCACGGATCTCGTAGCCATCGCCACGAGCATCCGAACCCGAAGGGGTGTTGAGGATCAGGCCGATTTCGCCAGCGTTGATCGCCTCAACGATCGAGTCCCCACCTTCGTGCAGTTTGCCTACCACCTTGGTCGGGATGCCGTTGCGACGCAGCACCTCGGCGGTACCACCGGTGGAGATGATCTCGAACCCGTTATCCGAAAGGTGCTTGACCGGAAGTACGATCGAGCGCTTGTCGCGGTTGGTAACCGAAACAAAGACCTTGCCGGAGGTTGGTAGCGGGTTATTCGCAGCAGCCTGCGACTTGGCAAAGGCGGTGTCGAAGTACTTGTCGATGCCCATAACTTCGCCGGTGGAGCGCATTTCTGGGCCGAGTAGCGAGTCGACAACCTTGCCCTCTGGGGTGCGGAATCGCGCGAAAGGCATGACCGCTTCCTTGACTGCGATCGGCGCCGAGTCAGGTAGGTGCGCACCGTCGCCTACCGCTGGCAGGTAGGTGCCACGCAGTTCAGCCAGGGTTTTGCCCACGCCGATCAACGCAGCGATCTTGGACAGCTGCACGCCGGTCGCCTTCGAGGTGAACGGTACCGTGCGTGAGGCACGTGGGTTAGCTTCAATCACGTAGAGAATGTCCGATGCCAAGGCAAACTGGATGTTGATCAGACCGCGCACACCAACACCTTCGGCGATGGCCAAGGTAGCGGCCTTGACCCGATCGCGCACATCTGGGCCCAGGGTGATCGGAGGCAGGGTGCAGGCCGAGTCACCGGAGTGAATGCCGGCTTCTTCAATGTGCTCCATGATGCCGCCGACGTACAGGTCGGTGCCGTCGAACAAAGCATCGACGTCGATCTCGATGGCATCTTCGAGGAAGCGGTCGACCAGGACCGGGTGGTCCACGGTGATTTCGGTGGCGTTGGTGATGTAGCGCTCGAGGTTAGCCTCGTCGTAGACGATCTCCATGCCACGCCCGCCAAGGACGTAGGAAGGTCGAACCAACACCGGGTAGCCGATGGAGTCGGCGATGACCTTTGCATCAGCGAAGGACACGGCGGTGCCGTTCTTTGGTGCGATCAGCCCGGCGTTATCCAGCACGCGCTGGAAGGCGCCACGGTGTTCGGCCAAGTCGATGGCTTCTGGTGAGGTGCCAAGGATCGGCACCCCGGCAGCCTTTAGTTCGGCGGCAAGCTTCAGCGGGGTCTGGCCGCCAAGCTGAACGAACACACCCAGTACGCCCCCGGTCTGCTCCTCCGCGTGGATAACTTCCAGCACGTCTTCAAGGGTCAGTGGCTCGAAGTAGAGGCGATCGGAAATGTCGTAGTCGGTGGACACGGTTTCCGGGTTGCAGTTGACCATGACGGTCTCGTAGCCCTCGGCACGCAGTGCCATCACTGCGTGCACACAGGAGTAATCAAACTCGATGCCCTGCCCGATACGGTTTGGACCGGACCCGAGGATGATGACCGACTTCTTCTCGTGCGCGACAACTTCGGTCTCCTCATCGTAGGAGGAGTACATGTACGGGGTGAAGGCCTCAAATTCGGCTGCGCAGGTATCAACGGTCTTGTATACCGGGCGCACACCCAAGGCGTGGCGAATTCCGCGAATCACTGCCTCGGACTTGCCGGTCAGCTGCGCCAGCTGTGCGTCGGAGAATCCGTGACGCTTGGCTTCGCGCAGCACCTCTTCTGGCAGATCCTTATTGGCTGCCACTAGCTGTGCGGTCTCATTGATCAGGGCCAGCTGATCCAGGTACCAAGGATCGATGGCGGTCACTTCGTAGAGCCGCTCGATGCTCACACCGGAGAAGAGCAGGCGCTGAACCAGCGACAGGCGCTCGGTGGAGCCCTTGACGATGGAGGCCAAAACCTCTTCGTGTTGCTCGGCCGGGATCGGCTCAAAGGACAGCTCCGAGCCCTTCTGCTCTAGCGAGCGCAGGGCCTTTTGCAGGGCCTCGGTGAAGTTACGGCCCAATGCCATCGCTTCTCCGACCGACTTCATGGTGGTGGTCAGGGTCTTATCCGCTGCCGGGAACTTCTCAAAAGCGAAGCGTGGAACCTTCACTACGACGTAGTCCAGGGCCGGCTCGAAGGAGGCCGGGGTCTTCTGGGTGATGTCGTTCGGGATCTCATCCAGGGTGTAGCCAACAGCCAGCTTGGTGGCGATCTTCGCGATCGCGAAGCCGGTGGCCTTAGAAGCCAGCGCCGAGGAACGCGAAACACGTGGGTTCATCTCAATCACGACTACGCGCCCGGTGTCAGGCTCGATGGCGAACTGGATGTTGCAGCCACCGGTGTCCACGCCGACTTCGCGGATGACGGCGATCGAAATGTCGCGCAGCTTCTGGTATTCGCGGTCGGTCAGGGTCATGGCTGGGGCCACGGTGATCGAGTCACCGGTGTGCACGCCTACCGGATCGAAGTTTTCGATGGAGCACACGACCACAACGTTGTCGTTCTTATCGCGCATCATCTCCAACTCGTACTCCTTCCAACCTAAGATGGACTCCTCTAGGAGCACCTCGGTGGTTGGTGAGTACTGCAGGCCGGCGCCACAGATGCGGGTCAGGTCCTCGGCGTTGTAGGCCATGCCCGAGCCCAGACCACCCATGGTGAACGATGGGCGAACCACGACTGGGTAGTTCAGGTCTTCTACCGCGGCGAAGGCCTCATCTAAGGTGTGCACGATGACGGACTTAGCCGACTCGGCGCCACAACGCTCCACCACGCCCTTGAACTTCTCGCGGTCCTCGCCCAGCTCGATGGCTTCGATGTTCGCGCCGATCAGCTCCACGTTGTACTTATCCAACGCGCCGGACTTATCCAGGGCAATGGCGGTGTTCAGCGCGGTCTGACCACCAAGGGTAGGCAGGATGGCGTCCGGGCGTTCCTTAGCGATGATCTTCTCAACCACCTCTGGGGTGATTGGCTCAACGTAGGTAGCGTCGGCGAATTCCGGGTCGGTCATGATGGTGGCCGGGTTGGAGTTCACTAGGACCACGCGCAGGCCCTCTTCCTTGAGCACACGCAGTGCCTGGGTGCCTGAATAGTCAAATTCAGCGGCCTGTCCGATAACGATCGGACCCGAACCGATGACGAGTACTGATTTCAAATCGGTGCGCTTAGGCATTACTTGCTGTCCTTTTCTGCGGCGGAATCCAACGCGGTGATGAAGCGGTCAAAGAGGTAGGCGGCATCGTGGGGGCCCGATGCGGCTTCTGGGTGGTACTGCACGGAGAAGGCTGGAATGTCCAGGCAGTTCAGGCCTTCAACCACTTGATCGTTGAGCGAGTAGTGCGAAACTTCAACCTTGCCGAAGCGCTCTACTGGGGCCTGAACGGATCCTTCGATGGGGGCCTGAACAGCAAAGCCGTGGTTCTGGCTGGTGATTTCAACCCGGCCGGTGGCCTTATCCATTACCGGCTGGTTGATACCGCGGTGGCCGAAGCGCAGCTTGTAGGTGTCGAAGCCTAGTGCGCGACCGAGCATCTGGTTGCCGAAGCAAATTCCGAAGTATGGAAGGCCTTCATCAAGTACCGAGCGGACCAGTTCCACCTGCTTGGTAGCGGTGGCCGGGTCACCGGGACCGTTGGAGAAGAACACACCGTTGGCGCCGGTGGCCAAGATGTCCTCCAAGGTGGCGTCGTGTGGCAAAACGTGTACACGAAGTCCACGTTCGGCCAAACGGTGCGGGGTCATCGACTTCATGCCCAGGTCGATCGCGGCCACAGTGTGCTTGATGGCGCCGGTGTAGCCGTGATCGGCCGGCTCAACAATGTAAGCTTCATCCACCGATACCTCGGCGGAGATGTTCCGGCCTGCCATCGAAGGCTGCGCCTTGACGATCTCAACCAGTTGCGCATCGGACTTGGCAGCGTCATCGCCCGAGAAGACACCAGACTTCAGCGCACCTACTTCGCGCAGGTGTCGGGTCAGCGCACGGGTATCAACCCCGCGGATGCCTACGATGCCGTATTCCTTCAGGTCATCGTCCAAGGTGCGTTCGCTACGCCAGTTGCTTGGTCGGCGGGCGGCGTCGCGCACTACATAACCGGCAGCCCACATGCGGGTGGATTCTGGATCCTGTGAGTTCACACCGGTGTTACCTACGTGCGGGAAGGTCTGCACGATGATTTGGTGTGCGTAGGACGGGTCAGTCAGCGTTTCCTGGTAGCCGGTCATACCGGTGGTGAATACTGCTTCACCCAGGGTGGTGCCTACGGCGCCATAGCTGCGTCCGCGGAAGATGCGGCCATCTTCGAGTACCAACACGGCGGGTAGGTTGCTCAGAGAATTCACTTATTTGTCTCCTGCTCGGCTTACGTCGGTGTGCGACGCCAGCAACTGATAAATCTTTGGGGTGTCTTCGGAGTAGCGAGGGCGGAATCCGGTGTCGAAGGTGAACCCTTCGCGATTCCAGGTGATCACGATCAGCCCGTTCTTCTCGACAAATTTGCCGATCATCCCGTTGGAACGCTTCACCTGCTCGTAGTGCTCCCAGGGAATGTGCACATCTGTGCTGCCCGAACGGATCAGGTGGATCCCGTCGGTGCCCAGTTCCAAGGTGGCGTTGGTTCGTACGCCCAGATCGTGCACTGCAATACGGTCTAGCCAGTCATCAAATTTGGTGGTGGCCACGTACATTCCGGCAAAGCTGTGTTCGATCGAGTCATCAAATTCCGCAAAGGGTTCCGGGATCTGAGACTGGCGGGCCTTGAGGTTTCGCCAGCCGAAAAGAATCATCGTGATAGCGGCGATGATGATCAGCGCCGTGATGACGATCGGGCCTAGCGCTCCCTCAGGCATTGGCCGACCTTGGGGTGGCGAGCTTGCCCTCGAGCACGGTGGGGTGACCGTGGAAGAAGGTGGCGCGCACTTGACCGGGCAGTTCCATGCCGGCGAACGGTGAATTCCGTCCCTTGGTGGCCATGGCGGATGGATCAACTTTCCACCGCGCGGCGGGGTCAACTAGGGTGAGGTTGGCGGGCTGGCCCACGGCGATCTCACGGCCCTGATCGGCAACGCGACCAATTTGTGCGGGCACCGTGGAGGTAATCCGGGCAACGTCGGCCCAAGACAGCAGCCCGGTTTCAACCAGGGTGTGCTGGACGATGGACAGCGCGGTCTCCAGACCAGTCATGCCCATGGCCGCCGCTCCCCACTCGCAGTCCTTGGACTCCGAAGGGTGCGGAGCATGGTCGGTGCCGATCACGTCGATGGTGCCATCGGCTACGCCAGCACGCAGGGCCTGCACATCGGCTTCGCGGCGCAATGGCGGGTTGACCTTGTACACCGGATCATAGGTGCGCACCAGTTCATCGGTGAGCAGCAGGTGATGCGGGGTGACCTCGGCGGTGACGTTGATTCCACGCGCCTTGGCCCAGCGGATGATTTCGACCGAGCCTGACGTGGAGACGTGGCAGACGTGCAGGCGGGCGCCCACATGTTCGGCCAACAGCACGTCGCGGGCGATGATCGATTCTTCGGCCACCGCTGGCCATCCCGGCATGCCCAGGATCGAGGAAACTTCGCCCTCGTTCATCTGTGCGCCCTCGGTCAGTCGTGGCTCCTGAGCGTGCTGGGCGATGACCCCGTCGAACGCTTTGACGTATTCCAAGGCACGACGCATCAGCAGCGGATCCCAGACGCAGATGCCGTCATCGGAGAACATCTTTACCGCGGCGCGGGAGTCGGCCATGGCGCCGATTTCGCTTAGCTGCTTGCCGGCCAGACCTACGGTCACCGCGCCCACCGGGCGAACATCTACCCAGCCAGCTTGACGGCCCAGCTCGTACACCTGCTCAACCACGCCGGCGGTGTCGGCCACCGGGGTGGAGTTAGCCATCGCATGAACGGCAGTGTAACCACCCAAAGCTGCTGCTTGGGAACCGGTTTCCACGGTTTCCGCATCTTCGCGGCCAGGTTCACGCAGGTGGGTGTGGGTGTCGACCAAGCCTGGCAGCAGCACAAGATTTTTCGCGTCGATGACCTGCACGTCGTCGGTGGCCTCAATGGTGCCGATCTGAGCGATCTTGCCGTCGACGATGAGTACGTCCTGGACCTCATCGCCGAGGATCGCGGCCTGTTGGATCAAGTAATTCATAGGGTCTTCTTTCAGATCAGGTCGCCGGAGAGGAGCATGTAGAGGCTAGCCATGCGTACGGCCACACCGTTGGTGACTTGGTCGAGCACCGTGGAGCGTGGCGAATCGGCGGCCGCCGAGGAAATTTCCAGGCCACGGTTCATCGGGCCTGGGTGCATGATCAAGGTTTGTGCGCCCGAGGCGTCGAGGGTAGCCAAGCGCGCATCGTCCAGGCCCCAATAGCGGGAATATTCGCGCGGGTTCGGGAAGTAGGCGGCGTTCATCCGCTCCCCCTGCACTCGTAGCATCATCAGTGCATCGATCCCGGACGCGATGACTGCGTCGAGATCGTAGCTGATGGTGCATGGCCAGGAATGTGCGCCGACCGGAAGCAGGGTGGGTGGGGCCACCATGGTGACTTCGGCGCCGAGGGTTTTGAGCAGCCAGAGGTTGGAGCGGGCCACGCGGGAATGCAAAATGTCCCCGACGATCGCGACCTTCAGTCCATCAAGGCCCTGACCCAGTGGGTTGGTGCCGTTGCGCAAAGCCACCTGGCGGCGCAGGGTGAATGCGTCCAGCAGCGCCTGGGTGGGGTGTTCGTGGGTGCCATCGCCGGCATTGACGATCGGCAGGCCGATCCAATCGGTGGCAGCAAGTCTGGCCGGTGCACCCGAGTCTGGGTGGCGGATAACTACTGCGTCGGCACCGATGGCCAGCAGGGTTTGAGCAGTGTCTTTTAGCGATTCGCCCTTGGAGACGCTCGAACCCTTGGCGGAGAAGTTGATGACGTCAGCGCTCAGTCGCTTGGCCGCCGCTTCAAAGGAGATACGGGTTCGGGTGGAGTCTTCGAAGAAGAGGTTTACCACGGTGCGTCCGCGCAAGGCTGGAAGCTTTTTGATGGCACGAGTTCCGGATTCGCGCATTTCTTCGGCGATATCCAAGATGGCGATGGCTTCTTCGCGGGTCAAATCCGCGGTGGATAGCAGGTGCTTCATGCTGCGCCCTCGATAATCACTTCGTTCTTGCCATCAAGTTCTTCAAGGTGCACGCGCACCTTTTCGCTCTTGGCGGTGGGCAGGTTTTTTCCTACATGGTCAGCGCGGATGGGTAGTTCGCGGTGGCCACGATCGACCAACACGGCCAGGCGCACGATACGCGGGCGTCCCCAGTCGGCCAAGGCGTCCAGCGCGGCACGGATGGTGCGGCCTGAATAGAGCACGTCGTCGACTAAAACTACGACCTTGCCATCGATGCCGCCAGCGGGCAGACGCGTGGGCGAAGGAGTGCGAGTGGTGGAGTGGCGCAGATCATCACGGTACATAGTGATGTCGAGCTGACCTATTAGAGTTGCTGGGTCCACATCCCCGGGTGCTGAAGCTGCAATACGCTGCGCCAAGCGTTGCGCCAATGGAAAACCACGGCTGGGAATGCCCAGGAGCACAAGGTCATTTGTGCCCTTGTTGGCTTCGATAATCTCGAAAGCCACACGAGTGAGTACACGATCAATATCGTCGCCGGTGAGAACCGTGCGCGACACATCTGGCACTGAACTTTCATTCATGCTGTGCACCTTCTCCCTTCCCCGCCTCACAGGACGGCATTTAAAGGAATATTGCTATTTCAAATTATCACGAGCCGGCAGTGATTCCCTAGCGGAAAGCTATGCATGACACTGAATGAGGCGTGAAATCGATCACCATAAGCGCTAGCTCGCATCGGCACACCGGCGCAATGGTGCAGATCGCTAGCCTCGGCGCGGTGCATCGGTTAGGTTTGTTGGCTTCGGCACACCAAATTATTCGTGTCTACTTCGTGCTTTTGGTGGGTTATTGACCCACGCGCCCGTCGATTCTTTCGCGCAACAGGTCCGCATGGCCACAATGCCGTGCATATTCCTCAATGCGATGCACCTGCAGTTCACGGATGACCACGTGCTCGCGGCCAATAGCTAGTCCCAGATCGTCGTACTGCTCAAGCGCTAAGTCCGTAGCTTGTTGTTCGTCATGCAGAACCTGCAAGGCGCGGACTACCTCATCAGGGTTCGGCGCTACAAGATCAAAATCTGTCCCGGATGGCCCGTAGATTCGTTCGGCCGGCTGACTCACGGTAATCCAATTGCGCCAGTCGCGTTCTACTTCACCCAGATGGCGAAGCAGTCCCAGTAAGGACATCGTCGAAGGTGGCACCGAGCGTAAAGCAAGCTGGTTGGCGTTCAGACCCTGACATTTCAGCTCCAGTGTCCATCGGTAATCACGCAGATATCTAGCGTAGGTCGCCTGCTCCCCCACGGGATCGGGCTCATCGGTATCCCTTGGGTCCTCACCCGGATCCAGCCACATATCCGGAAGCTGCACTGATTTGGTCCAACGTTCAGGTAGCTCGTTCATCCACCCATTCTTGCTGTGCCGTACCTGCAGTACAAGGCTTGACTTATTTTGGCAGGGGCCTCCTGTGTACCAACATAAGCAAAGCGCACACTGACTGGCGCTTTGCGCGCTACTTATCGGAAGGCGCAAAAAAGCCTGGGTCGAATCTCCATTACTGGTAATTCGACCCAGGCTTCATGACTGAGTAACACGGTGACTATCCCGAGGGATTAGTCGACCAAGGTGTCCTTGACGCTTTGGATGCGGCCCAAAACGCCGTTGACGAATTCAGGTGATTCGTCGGTAGAGAGTTCTCGAACGTTGACCACGGCCTCGGCCACGGCTACAGCGTCGGGCACATCATCGTTATAGAGCAGCTCCCACACCCCGATGCGCAGCGCGCTTCGGTCAACGGCGGGCATGCGCTCAATGGTCCAGTCCTTGACGTAGCTCTCGAGAACTTCATCAATGCGGTCCAGATGGGCCATGACGCCTTCGAGGATCGTCAGCGAGTACTCATTGAGTACGATGTCCGAGTTTTCCCGGCGTGAGATAGCCACACCCAACGGATCAACGTCACGGGCTTCGGCTTCAAACAGGAACTCTAGGGCTCGGCGACGGGCTTTGGCGCGGGCTCTCACTAGTTGACACGACCCAGGTAGTCGCCGGTGCGGGTGTCAACCTTAACCTTGGTGTTCTGCTCTACGAACAGTGGAACCTGAATTTCCTTACCGGTTTCCAAGGTAGCTGGCTTGGTGCCGGCCGAGGAGCGGTCACCTTGCAGGCCTGGCTCGGTGTAGGTGATTTCCAGAACTACCGAGGCTGGCAATTCGAGGTACAGTGGGCTGCCATCATGCATTGCGATGGTCAGTTCCTGGTTTTCGAGCATGAAACCAGCGGCCTCGCCGACGGTCTCACCTGTTACGGTGATCTGGTCGTAATCTTCAAGGTTCATGAAGACGTAGTCTTCACCATCCTGGTAGAGGTACTGGTAATCGCGGCGGTCAACAGTTGCGGTTTCGATCTTGGTGCCAGCGTTGTAGGTCTTGTCCACTACCTTGCCGGTCATCACGTTACGCATCTTGGTGCGGACGAAAGCGCCACCCTTACCTGGCTTGACGTGCTGGAAGTCGATGATGGTCCAGAGCTGACCCTCAATCTTCAGCACCACACCATTTTTGATGTCAGTTGTATCCGCCACGTTTCCTCAATCCTCTATTTACACCAGCATGCACTGGCATTATCAAAAAACCATCTACAACTTTACCCTACCGACACTCGAAACGTTAGGGCGTGGCGCGGTGGCGCTCGTTACTGCCTACTGCCCCGCGCGTTGTTCGGCAATGTTTAAGCAGATGCTCGATGCGTTAACCAGGTAGGTGTCATCGTCCAGCGCCAAGCGAAGATCCATCGCCTTGCGGAAGCGGGTGGCTGCAGCCTTGTAGTCGCCCTTGGCAAAGAAGGAGAGCCCCAGGTGGTGATGCATCAGTGGCTCATAATCGGTGCCAGCGAATTCCTCGGCAAGTTTGCGCAGGCGATTGATCGCACGATCAAAGTCGCCCTGCATTCGAGTCAGCTCGGTGTCCAAGACACGCAGGTGTGCGTTGGTTGGATCGATCAAACGGGATTCGGCAATCAGTTCCCCGGCTTCGGCCAGATGGCCTCGAGCCAATAGGATCATGACCTGATCGGTGGGTGAGCCAACCTGCATCTGGCGTTCGGCGGCCTGCTCGTCGGCCACATAAGGCTTGAGGGTTTCAGGATCAATCAAGACGCCTTCGACCGAAGTGCCCACGCCTTGGCGGTTTACCGATGCGACGTCAATGGCGTATGCGGTGTAGTCACCCATTTTCATTCCCCGATTTCTTGGTATGCCGCGAAGAGCAGCGAGTTATCCGGTACTTCGTAGATCCGAGGCTTGCCGATGGCTTCGAGAACCACAAAGCGTAGCTGGTCTCCACGAGCCTTCTTATCGCGCTTCATTCCATCCAGCAGTGAAGCCCAACGATCATTGCGGTAGGTAGTTGGCAACCCCAAGGACTTAAGGATGTTGACGTGGCGGTCGGCGATTTCATCGGAGATGTAACCCACCGAACGACCCAGTTCCGCCGCGAAGCACAGACCAATGGATACTGCCGCACCGTGGCGCATTTGGTAGCGCTCGGCCAGCTCAATTGCGTGGGCTAGGGTGTGGCCGTAGTTTAGGAACTCGCGGTCCCCCGATTCCTTCAGGTCGCGCGATACGACGTCGACCTTGACCGAGATCGTGCGTTCGATCAGTTCACGAAGCCGGGCGCTGGACGGCTCGATGGCGTCGGCCGGATCTTCTTCGATGAGTTCAAGAATGCGTTCGTCGGCGATAAAACCGGTTTTAACGATTTCTGCCATGCCGGTGACCAGTTCGTTCTTCGGCAGCGTTGCCAAAGCGTCAAGGTCGGCCAATACGGCTGCCGGAGGGTGGAAAGCGCCAACGAGGTTTTTACCTTCGGCGGTGTTGATTCCGGTTTTGCCGCCTACGGCAGCATCAACCATCCCTAGTAAAGAGGTCGGGATGTGAATAACCTTGACACCACGTAGCCACGTGGCGGCCACAAAGCCAGCAAGGTCGGTCACGGCCCCGCCGCCCACGGAGATCACGGCATCGGTGCGGGTGAAGTCATTCTTTCCCAGAACTTCCCAACAGAAGGAGGCCACCTGGATGTGCTTGCCTTCTTCGGCATCCGGGATTTCAGCGGTCAGTGCTTCGAGGCCGACGTTGGCCAATTCGTCACGGACCACGTCTCCGGTGGTGCGCAGGGCCCGAGGGTGGATAACCAAAACCTTCTTCACCGAAGATCCGAGTAGTTCGGGAAGGTGACCCAAAAGTCCGTTGCCGATCAATACCGGGTACGATTCGGCGGGAGTGTTTCCCGAGACATTAAGAGTGGTCGGTGCCAATGGCATCAGTTTGTTCCTCCTGATGGTGATGATTTTTCTAGCCTACGCGTGCCATTGAGCAGATATGACATCTCGTGGTCCTAATCACAGTTGGTCAAGTTGAGGCAGAATCTCTTCGACAATTTGTAGAACAGACTTGCCATCCACCACAACATGCACGTCAGCTAGCATTTCGTATATTGGACGGCGCTTTTCGTAGACCTGCTCCCACACGGTGAGTGCTTCGTCACCTGCCAATAGCGGTCGGTTCGACTCTTGTCGAATGCGTTCTGCTGCTGCCGCTAACCCGAGCTCGAGATACACCACGGTGCCTCGTGAGAGTAGCTGCTGGTTTTCTTCGCGAAGCACCGCGCCGCCGCCGGTAGCGACCACTCCGGTGAGCAATCTGGCCAGTGCTGCAACTTCGAGGTCGCGGAAGCGTGCCTCGCCGTGTTCGGCAAAAATTTGCGGAATGGTGCCATGATGAGCCACGACCGCAGCGTCGGAATCGGCAAAACTGGTTGATAAGGCCGTGGCCAGCGACCTGCCCACGGTGGACTTGCCACTGGCCATCGGACCAATGAGGTAAATCATTACCGAACGCTTCCTAGACGCCGGTAGATCCCAGATTATCCGGGATGTTAGCTAGGTAGGATTCGATATTTCGCTTGGTTTCAGCCACTGAATCGCCACCGAATTTCTCCAGAAGGGACTGAGCCAGCACCAGTGCAACCATCGCTTCAGCGACTACGCCGGCGGCTGGAACCGCACAGACGTCCGAGCGCTGGTGGTGCGCGGTGGTTTCTTCGCCGGTTGCGGTATCAATAGTACGCAGCGCTCGAGGCACCGTGGCGATCGGCTTCATACCCGCGCGAACACGGAGTACTTCACCGATGCTCATACCGCCTTCAATGCCGCCTGCTCGGTTGGAATTGCGCTTGATGCTTCCATCTTCGGCGTACACAATTTCGTCGTGTGCAGCGCTACCGCGTCGCGCGGCGGTGGCAAAACCGTCGCCCACTTCAACACCCTTGATGGCCTGAATACCCATCAATGCTGCAGCTAAACGGGAGTCAAGACGGCGATCCCAGTGAACGTAGGAGCCGATGCCTGGAGGCAAGTTGTACGCCAAAACCTCTACGACGCCGCCCAGGGTCTCCCCTGCTTTATGTGCGTCATCGACCTCGGCGACCATCGCCTTGCTGGTAGCTTCATCGAAGCAACGCAGTGGATCGGCGTCCAGGGCCGCAACATCACTGGCGGTAGGAAGCGGTGCCTCGGCCGGTGCACTCACGGCGCCTACGGCGGTGGTGTGCGAAACCAACTCGATGCCCAGATCCTGCAGGAAACGGGAGGCGACGGCACCCAGTGCCACACGCGCAGCGGTTTCGCGGGCGCTGGCGCGCTCAAGAATTGGTCGTGCGTCTTCAAAGCCGTACTTCTGCATGCCGGTGAAGTCGGCGTGGCCCGGACGGGGACGGGTCAGCGGCGCGTTACGTGCCATGGAGGCTAGTTCGTCAAGATCGACCGGGTCGGCGTTCATGACGCGTTCCCACTTAGGCCATTCGGTGTTGCCGATCTGAATGGCCACCGGACCACCCTGGCTCTTACCGTGGCGGACGCCGCCAAGGAAGGTCACCTGGTCTTGTTCAAACTTCATGCGCGCACCGCGGCCATAGCCTAAACGGCGGCGCGCCAACGCTTCGCGTACTACTTCACTGTCTACCGATACTCCGGCAGGTAGTCCTTCAAGAATTCCAACGAGTGCAGGGCCATGCGATTCGCCCGCGGTCAACCAACGCAACATGTCCTCTATTTTGCCACGTCCTGACGTATTTACTGGTGTCGAGTTAGCCCCAGAGAGTCAAACATCGCATTTGTGACGTCCGGCCGACGGTGCTCGTCCCAATGATCGGGGGCAAAAAGGCGTACCTGTTCCACCGCTTGATGCACCAACATATGCAACCCGGAAATAACCTGTCCGCCCCAGTGCTGTGCGATCTGCGAAGGCCACGGATCGTAGGCCACATCGAGCAGGATCCCGGTTCCGGGGCCCAAAGTTGGCACCCACGTATCAGCGGCTCGAGGTGGCAGGGTGCTAAATACCAATGGGGTGTCCCGAAGTTCCTGGGCCAGGGTGCTGTCCACGAAAGAAATTTCGTGGACGACAGAATCCAGGCCCAGCTCTGTGGCCAGGGCGACTGCGCGCGTGGCGCTGTGAGCGGAACGAACGATCAGGGTCACATGTTGTACCCCGAGTTCGGCACAGGCCTGAAGTGCGGCCAAGGAAGTATTGCCCGAACCTAAAATCATGGCCTTCCTCAGCTCACCGGGTGAGAAGTCTTGCACCGCGTGAACTAGTCCATCCACGTCGGTATTCTCACCGAACAGCGAACCGTCCTCGCGCACCACAATGGTGTTCAGCGCGCCAAGTTGTTTCACCCGGGTGGACAGCTGATCCATGAGAGGCAAAAAAGTGTCTTTCAGTGGCATCGTGACCGAGCACCCTGCCCACTTCTCAGCACGAAGTCGCTGTGCGTGCTCGGCGCAGTGCGAGGGTTCAAGATCGATTGCATCGTAGCTGATCCGTGCGCCGAGCAATTGGTACGCGGTGCGATGCAACAGCGGCGACTTCGAATGGCTCACCGGGTGGCCTAGAACGGCAGCCTGCTTCATCAATTATTGTGCTTTCTTCTGGGACTAAAATTAGCAGTAACCGGGATTATCGGAGCACCACTGACGGAATTGTGCGTGGTTCTTCTGATGTTCTGCGTAGGTGGAGGCGAACTTAGTTTCCCCGGTCTTGATGTTCACCGTCACCCAGTAGTAGAAACCATTCTCCTCTGGGTGCGCCGCTGCCTTGATGGCTGCGGTGGCAGGAGAGCCGATCGGTGTCGGCGGAAGGCCAGCATGAACATAGGTGTTGTACTTGTTGGCTTTATCCTGCTTCTCGTCCTTGCTGAACTGCAAGCTGTAGCGCCCTAGGCCATAAACCACCGCTGAATCAACCTGCAGCAGACCGTGGGTTTCCTTGTTGGAGGACTTCAGGCGGTTTTCGATCGCCCCGGCGACGGTGGCATAGTCCTTCTCGCGCGATTCGGCTTGCAGGATCGAGGCGACCTTCAGGGTTCGGTAACCCTGGTTGAGGTCGGTAATTCCAGCGTCTTTTAAGGTGGATTTGGTGTCTTTAACCAGTTTGCTAAGAACTTCTTTGGCGCTGGAGTCTAAAGCGAAGCGGTACTCCCCTGGATGCAGCCATCCTTCGAGGTTTTTAACCGAAGCAGGTAGCCCAAATTTCTCCGGTTGGTTGGCCAGTTTTTCTAGATCCGCGATTTTCAGACCAGAACTTTTCGCAATTTCTTCTAGTGCCGCACCCAGACGCATATTGGCCTTGAGCCCGATGTAGAAGACCTTGCCCGGCTTGTTATTAACGAGCTCTTTTGCCGCGTCCGCGGCTGACATCTGCGATTTGAGTAGATAGGTGCCCGGGTGGATGTACTTGTTGGACCCATCTGAGTCTTCAACTGCCTTAGTGAAAAGCTTGTCATTGGAGATGACGTCCTTCTCCTGCAGCTTCTTGGAGATGAGGTTTAGGCCCCAGCCGTCTTCGACGGTGAATTCCACGGCACCTGTGCCTGGCCCTGGATAATCGTCGGGGTTGAACTGCTTGTACAGGGCCTTAACGACAAAAATGGAGCCGGCCAGAATCAACGCAAAAATGACGATGGTGGCAACCATGATGCTATTACGCTTGCGCCGGGTCTTTTGTCGGTCCTCGCGTTTGGCCGAAGAGCGTGTGGCACCAGACAGTGCGCTGGCAGTGAACTCTTGGTTTGCTGCAAAGTTTGAGATTTGCTCGGTGCCGATTGGTGCCACGGCGGGAAGGAACCGGGTGTTGGTATTCTCCCCGCCGTTTTGCTCAGCCACTTCTGTGACCGGCGATGCTTGATCGTCCGGCTCGAGTTGATCTGTTGGTTCAGTGGCTGTTGTGGCGTAGTGCCCAAGGCCGGTCAGCTCTGGATCCGAGGGTTCTGCGATCGGCAGACCTTGGCCTGCCGCGAAGCTTTCGTATAGCGCGCGATGTGTGTCGCGTTGCCGCTCATGACGGGCTTCTTCTCGCATGAATTCTCGTTTCTCGGGGCAGATCGCACATCACCTAGGGTTACTAGGTTTACTTCAGTACGATCCGGCTGGCCTGCACGCGGACGTTGTTCCGGCGCATTTCCAGCACCTGCTGCAGGATTTCGGTGGCTGCGACCTGATCGACAACCTTTCGATGGTCCTCCATCTTACGACCCGAAGCATGTAGTGCGCGGTGCGCATTAACCGTGCTTAAGCGCTCGTCAACAAGAAAAACCGCCAGCTCGATATTAGCCTCTGACGCTTCTTCTGCCAAAGCAATCGCGTAGTCACGTGCCATTTTGGTGGAGTCCGTGCTGTTTCCAGCCAAGGATTTTGGTTCACCAATGAACACTTCGGTGACCTCTCGATCGGCGATGATGCGCAAGAGCATCCGGCGATCTGAGTTTTTCTTCACATCTCGACGAAGGGTCATCACTGGGGTTGCCAAGATGCCCGAAGGGTCAGATGCGGCGACGCCGACGCGGGCTAGGCCCACGTCGACGCCGAGTGCGACATTAGCCATTGGCCAAAGCCGCCCGGATAGCCTCAAGCGCTTCATCGATCTTTGAAGCGTCCTGGCCGCCACCCTGAGCCATGTCGTCCTTGCCACCGCCACCGCCGCCGAGTACGCCGGTTGCTGTACGGACCAAGGCGCCAGCCTTAAAGCCGTTGGCGCGGGCCTCGTCATTGGTCACTGCAAGAACCAGTGGTCGAGAGTTGGACTCGCCGATCAGTACGATCACCGCAGCTTCAGCACCCAACTTGCCGCGCAGATCCAAAGCCATGGTACGCAGGGCATCGGCCGAATCGATCGCACCGGCGTTGTGGGCTAGCAGGCGGGTCGAACCAATGGTGACAACCTTTTCCAGCAAAGCTGCCGACTGGGCCAACATTGCCTGGCTCTTAAGCTCAGCGATCTGCTTCTCAGCGGCCTTCAGCTTGGCTACGGTATCGTTCACACGCTCCGAAACCTGGTTTGAAGGCACACGGAAGAGGCCAGAAAGCTCGGAGACCAAGGCGCGCTCAGCGGCACCGTGGCGGAAGGCTTCCATGCCGACCAGGGCCTCCACACGGCGGTTACCTGAACCCACAGATGCCTCGGAGAGCAGGGTGAGCTGACCGATGCGAGCGGTGTTATCCACGTGGGTACCACCGCACAATTCGCGGGACCAGGCACCATTCATCTCAACCACGCGAACGTCGTTGGAGTACTTCTCACCGAACAGGCTCATCGCACCGAGCTTCTTGGCTTCAGCCAAAGACATCTCGTTGGTCAGAACCTGGTAGTTGGAAGTGATCGCCAGGTTGACCGCTTCTTCAACTTCGCTACGGGCGGCCGCCGAAAGTGCCTCAGCCCAGGAGAAGTCGAAGCGCAGGTAGCCGGCCTTATTGAAGGAACCAGCCTGGGTGGCCGTTGGGCCAAGTAGCTCGCGCAGCGCGGCGTGCACCAGGTGGGTAGCGGAGTGCGCCTGTTCGCCTGAGCGACGACGCACCGCATCAACCTGGGTACGAACCAGTGCCTCGGCGGGAAGTTCACCTTCGCGTACGATCACCTTGTGAACGTTCAGGCCCTTGACCGGAGCCTGCACATCGGTGACCTCCAGAACAAAACCGTCGCCAGTGATCAGGCCACTGTCGCCAGCCTGACCACCGGACTCAGCGTAGAACGGGGTTTCGTTCAACACCAGGTCGATTTCTTGACCCTGCTCTGCGTAGGGAACCACCTGTCCGTCGCGGATAATGCCACGGATTGAGGATTCTCCCTCAAGGGTGTCGTAACCGGTGAAGTGAACATTGCCTGCCTCGGCGAGCTGGCTGTACACCGACAGGTCGGCGTGGCCAGCCTTCTTAGCCTTGGCATCCTTCTGCGCGCGAGTGCGCTGTTCGTTCATCAGTTCGCGGAAGCGCGACTCGTCAACGCTCAGGCCTGCTTCGGCTGCGATCTCCAAGGTGAGGTCGATCGGGAAACCGTAAGTGTCGTGCAGGGTGAATGCATCGTCACCGGAGAGGTTCTTGCCCTCTTCCTTGGCGTGACCCAGGGCTTCGTCAAGGCGGGTAGTGCCCGAAGCGATGGTGCGGCGGAAGGCACGTTCCTCGGCGTAAGCGATGCGAGCGATTCGCTCGAAGTCGTTCTCAACCTCTGGGTACACGCCTTTCATTGCGTCGCGGGAGACCGGAAGTAATTCTGGGAGTACTTCGGTGTCCACGCCCATCAGGCGCATGGCGCGTACCGCACGACGGATGAGGCGACGCAGCACGTAGCCACGGCCTTCGTTGCCCGGGGTGACCTGATCGGAGATTAGCATCAGCGAGGAGCGGATGTGATCGGCGATCATGCGCAGGCGCACATCGGTGGCGTGGTTGGGATCGGTTGGATCTTCGGTGGAGGTGTAGGTAACGCCGGCAAGTTCTGCGGCCTTGTCGAGCACCGGACGGACCTGGTCGGTCTCGTACATGTTCTCCACGCCCTGCAGGATCATTGCTAGACGCTCTAGACCCAAGCCGGTGTCGATATTGCGCTTTGGCAGTTCGCCGGCCACGTCGAAGTCGGTCTTGGAGCGTACTGCCGAGAGGCGGTACTGCATGAACACGAGGTTCCAGATTTCGATGTAGCGGGTCTCGTCGACAGCTGGGCCGCCTTCTTGACCGTACTGGGGGCCGCGATCGTAATAGATTTCGGAGCAAGGACCGCCGGGGCCGGGCTGGCCGGTGTTCCAGTAGTTATCTTCCTTGCCGGTGCCCACTACACGCTCGGCTGGAATGCCGATCTCTTCTTCCCAGATGCGACGTGCTTCAACGTCCTTCTCGTCGCCGTCTTCATAAACGGTGACCCAGAGGCGTTCCTTATCCAGGCCGTAGCCGCCGTCTTCGATGGAGCTGGTGAGCAGTTCCCAAGCGAAGTGAATGGCGTCCTTTTTGAAGTAGTCACCGAAGGAGAAGTTACCGCACATCTGGAAGAAGGTGCCGTGACGTACGGTCTTACCTACTTCTTCGATGTCACCGGTACGGATGCACTTCTGCACCGAAGTCGCACGGTTGTACGGGGCTTCTTCGCGGGCGGTGAGGTACGGAATGAAAGGAACCATGCCGGCCACAGTGAACAAAAGTGAAGGGTCAGCTGATACCAGCGAGGCGCTGGGCACCGCGGTGTGGCCCTTCGAGACGAAAAAGTCGACCCACCGACGGGCAATTTCCTGCGTTTTCATCGTGTTACGGATGATCCCTTCACTTAGCGGCGTCCACGCCCAAGGCGGAACGTAATTCTTCTTCGCGGGAGCTCATTCCTTGATGGAAGGCTTCCAGATAATCCGCGACGCGGTCAGTATATTTGCTGACCTGGCGATTGAGCGCTGCCCCGGATTTTACTTCAGCGTATTTCTTGGTGGCGAGCATACCTACGCCCACACCAATAGAAACCCACAAGAGCTTTTTCATTCTAGTCTCCTTGGCGGCCGAGAGGTGGCCGACTGTCTGTACGCGCGCCGATACGTGTTCGATCGAACAGCATCGTAATTAGCGGCTGCGACGCGCCTTGCCACTTGGCTTAGTGTTCATCGCGGCCTTTACACCTTCGGTGAATGCGGCGACCTTGATCAGTGGCTTACCTACGGTGGCAGCTACGAGCGAGGACAGCGCGGAAACATTGGCACTGGTGTCAGAAACGTTGTTGGTGATGGTGTCGACCTTTTTGAGCTGGTCGTTGGTGGTCGCCACCGTATTGGCGACTTCGCCGAGCAACGGGGTGGTTCCATCGGCCACGTCCTTGATGGTCGTGCGTAGCTCATCAAACACCTTGCCCAACTTGATGATCGGCACTGCCAGCAGCACAACTAGTACTACAAATGCGCCGGCGGCGATAAGCCCTGCAATATCCGAACCCGACATGTGCTTCCTTTTCTGCTTGGGTTTTTGGTGCCAGTCCACCTTATCGAAGTCTGAGCTCCAAAAGGTAGTTAAGCGACAAGCCCGCAACCGAAAACGGTTGCGGGCTTGGAACTAGCGCACGGATTTAGCGTGCGTAGTACTCGACCACGAGGTTCTCTTCGCAGGTCACTGGGATCTCTGCACGCTCAGGAGCGCGCAGGTAGGTAGCCTGAAGGGCTTCCAGCTTTACGTCCAGGTAGCCAGGAACAGCTGGGAGCACCTTTGCGTGCTCGCCTGCTGCGGCCATCTGGAATGGAACCATCTTCTCGCTCTTCTCGTGTACGTGGATCAGCTGACCCGGCTGTACCTTGAAGGACGGACGGTCTACACGCTGGCCGTTGACCAGGATGTGGCGGTGCACAACCAGCTGGCGAGCCTGCTGGATGGTGCGGGCGAAGCCTGCACGCAGAACCAAGGCATCCAAGCGGGACTCGAGCAGTGCCAACAGGTTGTCACCGGTCTGGCCGCCGAGGCGCTTTGCTTCCTTGAATGCGTTCAGCATCTGAACTTCGCGGATGCCGTACTGGGCACGCAGACGCTGCTTTTCGCGCAGACGTACTGCGTAGTCGCTGTCCTGCTTCTTACGGGCGCGGCCATGCTGGCCTGGACCGTATGGACGGCGCTCCATGTACTTTTCAGCTTTAGGGGTCAATGCAAGGCCGAGCGCACGCGAAAGGCGTACGGTGCGGCGGGCACGGGCGTTAGCCATAATGTGTCCCTCTTTCGTTCAGCGACGGTATCTACTGGCCTCCAGGATGGAGAGTGTGTGGGCGTCGCGTCCCTGCTACACTGCAACCTTGTCCCAGTCGCTGATTTCTCAGATTCCGGGTAGGGCTTGCCAGCCAAAGATCAAGTCTACACGAACCTGCAGCACGAAATGCTGAGGTGTAGCGCACATTTAACGCTTTCGTTGAGCTCGAATCGGATCTTTGCCTCGGATGATTTCGCGCAGCCTTGCCAGCCGTGCACCAATGGTTTTTTCCGCACCGTTTTCGGTGGGCGTGTAGTAGTTGGTGCCGACCAAATCATCGGGCAAATACTGCTGAGTGGCAATTGAGTGCGGCGCGTCGTGGGAGTAAATATAGCCGACCCCGTGGCCAAGCTGTTTGGCTCCGGGATAGTGGGAGTCGCGCAAATGATCCGGCACCAGTGAACCCTTGCCCTCGGACACATCGGCCAAGGCAGCGTTGGTGGCGTTGTACGCAGCATTTGATTTGGGCGCGGTCGCCAAATGCACGGTGGCGTGGCCTAGCATGATGCGAGCTTCTGGCATTCCGGTCAGCTGCACCGACTGGGCCGCGGCGACCGCTAAAGGCAGAGCGGTGGGGTCGGCCATACCAATATCTTCAGAGGCCGAGATCATCAGGCGTCGGGCGATAAATCGCGGGTCCTCCCCTGCCGATAGCATGCGTGCGAGGTAGTGCAGCGCAGCGTCTACGTCCGAACCGCGGATGGACTTGATGAACGCGGAGATGATGTCGTAGTGCTGATCGCCATCTTTGTCGTAACGCTGGACGGCTTGATCCATAGCCAATTGGACGTGCTCTTGGGTGATCGCTACCGGCGGTTGCACATCCTTGCCGGCGGCATTCCACGCGACGGCTCCTGCAGCTTCAAGCACAGTCAAGGAACGACGGGCATCGCCCTGGGCCAGGCGAATGATGGCGTCGCGCTGCTCGTCATCAAGTTGGACCTGCCCGTCAAAACCGCGTTCGTCTTGAATCGCACGCTGCAACAGATCCGCGAGGTCAGCATCGGTGAGTGGGCGCAGGGTGAGCAGCAGTGAGCGCGAAAGTAGCGGAGAGATTACCGAAAAGGAAGGGTTTTCCGTGGTAGCTGCAACCAGGACTACTACACGGTTTTCCACGCCGGGCAGCAAGGCATCCTGCTGGGCCTTGTTGAAGCGGTGGATCTCGTCGAGGAACAAGACGGTGGTAACCCCGCGCAGATCGCGGTCGTCCTTAGCCTGTTCAATGACGCGGCGGACATCCTTGACACCTGCGGTAATCGCGGAAAGTTCAACGAACTTGCGATTGGTCGCCCGGGCAATCACGTGAGCGATGGTAGTCTTGCCGATCCCCGGAGGGCCGTACAAGATCACACTGGCCGGGCCGGCAAGGCCAGTTTCGGGATTCTCTGCCAGCTGGCGCAACGGAGAGCCGGGGCCCAATAGGTGCTGCTGGCCAACGAGTTCCTCGAGCGAGCGTGGGCGCATGCGCACCGCAAGAGGCGGGCGCGGCCGTTTGACTTGGGAGGCACGCTCATCTTGCGGATCTTCAGACAGGGAATCGAACAAATCGCTCACCGCTCCAGCCTACCGATATTCTGGAAGGTATGCGGAACCGAGTCTCGGTGACTGCACCAATCTACCGAGAGGATTTTGCGCATGCGCGCCGTTGTTCAGGTTGCTAGCACCGCCCATGTTGAAGTTGAAGGGGAGGTTGTCGGGCAGTTGGACTCCCCAGGCTTGGTGATCTTGCTCGGCGTGACTCACGATGACGATCAAAGAACCGCTCGCAAAGTTGCTGAGAAGATCTGGCACCTGCGCATTATGGACGAAGAGACCTCCGCGGCGGGTAATAACGCACCGCTGCTGGTGATCAGCCAGTTCACTTTGTACGGTTCGGTGCGCAAAGGGCGCCGGCCTTCGTGGTCTGATGCTGCGCCCGGTCCGGTGAGCGAGCCATTGTATGAATACTTCGTGGCGTACTTGCGCGAGCTCGGTGCCCATGTCGAGACCGGACGCTTTGGCGCGATGATGGACGTGTCGCTGGTGAATAACGGCCCGTTCACGGTGATCGTTGATTCTGCGGATCTGGCCTAGTTCCCGGTGGATTGTACGAGTGCGGCTAGCTTGGCGAAGCTATCACGCTGGCCGGCCAATTCGGCTCGACCAGCGGCGGCTAGTTCATAGACCTTCCGACCAGGCCCGCCCTGGCCGTCTTGCCACCGGGTTTTCACGAGGCCGGCGGCTTCGAGCTTAGCCAACGCGGGGTAAAGCGTGGCTCCCTTGATCGGCCCGAACCCGCGTTCTTGTAGTGATTTGGACAGCGCGTAGCCGTGGGCCTGGCCGTCGGAGAGTTCTGCGAGCAGGAGCAAAGGTAGCATCGCGCGCTGCCAGCTTCCCGGGATTGGCGCTTGCTTACTCATCCCTGCCATCTTCTAGCCCGCGAGCCTGGGCGCGCCTTTCGGCAAGCTTGGATTCCACATATTCTGCGCGGTTTACGGGGCGCAACTCGTAGAGGGTCACCGCTGCAAAAATCAGAAGACATACTGCGAAGAAGATATCCCATCCGCTCCGGTCCGGGGCGATTACCTCCGGCACGGTGCTGAAGCTGAAGAGACATACGGAGACTAGCGGCAGCATGCGACGCAGCAACCAGCGCCGTTTCAGCGCTGTGCCGGTGTTCACTGACAGGCCGATGGCGAATTCACCTGGCGTGCCGAACTCTTGCGTAATGCTGGCCCCTCCGTCGTCCTTGCTCATATTTGACCAGTGCTCGCGGGCGGGTTCCAGAGCGGACGCCGCTTCCCTGCTGCGCATTCCGTAGCGCCCGCGCAGCAATCGGGTGGTTTCGGCAAACCATGCTTCCGGATCCGTGAAAGCATAGGCATCACCGCGTACTGTCGCAGGCTCTTCATTCCATGGCAGCCAAAATACGCCGATACCAAGCGCCACGCCCAGGACTGGTGCCAGCCAGTTAGGCAGCGGCATGGCCTCCTCGCCGCCGAGTACCGCGATCAGTACGGCCGCGGCGATGGAAACAGCGATTCCGGAGAATCCCAGCACCCATGATCGCGCAAATTTACCTTTCAACCGGTAGAACCACCACAGGTGCCCGGATAAGGCGATTCCCGTGCCTGCACTCAGGGCTGCCAGCTGCCAGAAATGCCACGAGTTCGAGGTCCATCCGTCGCGAAATCCGATCAACGTGCCAAAACCAGCGCAGAGCAGGCCAACAACGAGCCCGAAGCCGCTCAGGAGCAGTACGCTGCTGTTGATCGGCATCTCCGAATCGGCGAGCTGCTGCGGGGTCAGACGCGCATAAGCCCGACCTTCGCCGAATTCAGTGGCATCGCCAAAGAGTTCTTCTGCGCTTTGACCGCTGTCGTGGATGGTCTCCAGTGCTGTGCTCAGTTCTGCAGCGCACTGGGAATCGTTCAGGTCCTTCCACCACATGGCGATATTGAAGTCCTGCGCCCATTTGCGGTCGCCATCAGGGTAGAGCTCGATGATGTCATTGGGTTCTGCCGAGGCCACAGGGCTCTCCTAGGATCAAGATAACTAGGTTGAAAACTAACCTAGTATTAAAACCAGCTTTAATCTACTTTTTGGCTCATCTGATGCAAAAAGAAGCCGGAGGCAACGCATAACTGCGTTGCCTCCGGCTTCTTAGACTTTCCGAAGCTTACTTGGCTTCTGCTTCAGCCTTCTCGGTCTCTTCGACCTTCTTCTTTTCAGGCTTGAAGTCGATGCCAGCTTCCTTACGCTGCTGCGGGGTAATTGGTGCAGGAGCCGCGGTCAGTGGATCGAATCCGCCACCGGTCTTCGGGAAGGCGATAACGTCGCGGATGGACTCTGAGTTGGTCAGCAACTGCAGAACGCGGTCCCAGCCCAGTGCGATGCCGCCATGTGGTGGGGCACCGTACTTGAAGCCTTCAAGCAGGAAGCCGAACTGAGTATCTGCCTGCTCTTGGGTGACACCCATGAGCTTGAAGACACGTTCCTGAACTTCGCGCTGGTGGATACGGATCGAACCGCCACCAATTTCATTACCGTTGCAGACGATGTCGTAGGCGTAGGACAGGGCCGATGCTGGATCGGTGTCAAAGGTGTCCATGAACTCTGGCTTAGGGCTGGTGAACGCGTGGTGCACAGCGGTCCAAGCTCCAGCGCCCACGGCCACGTCGCCCGAGGCGACAGCGTCCGAAGCGGCTTCGAACATCGGTGCATCGACGATCCAGACGAAAGCCCAGTCGCCTTCCTTGATCAAACCGGTGCGGTGACCGATTTCAACACGGACCGAACCGAGCAGTGCGCGGGACTCGTTCTTCTTGCCAGCGGAGAAGAAGATGCAGTCGCCGGCAGCTGCGCCGGTAGCAGCAGCCAGACCGGCCTTTTCTTCGTCTGAAAGGTTCTTAGCCACTGGACCAGCCAGCTCGCCATCTTCCTTAATCAGTACGTAAGCCAAGCCCTTGGCACCGCGCTGCTTAGCAAATTCCTGCCAAGCATCCAGGGTACGACGTGGCTGGGACGCACCGCCAGGCATGACCACAGCGCCAACGTACTCGGACTGGAAGACCTTGAAGGAGGTGTTCGCGAAGTACTCGGTCATTTCGGTCAGTTCCAGGCCGAAGCGCAGATCTGGCTTGTCCGAACCGTACTTGGCCATGGCCTCCGAGTACGCCATGCGGCGGATTGGGGTCGGGACCTGTACGTCGATCAGGCTCCACAGCTCAGAAACCAGCTTCTCGCCAAGCTCGATGATGTCATCTTCTTCAACGAATGAAGCTTCGATATCCAGCTGGGTGAACTCTGGCTGGCGGTCCGCGCGGAAGTCCTCATCGCGGTAGCAGCGAGCGATCTGGTAGTACTTCTCAAAGCCGCCAACCTGCAGCAGCTGCTTGAACAGCTGTGGGGACTGTGGAAGTGCGTACCACGAACCTGGGGTCAGGCGCGCCGGCACGACGAAGTCGCGGGCACCTTCGGGGGTGGAACGGGTCAGCGTTGGGGTCTCGATCTCGATGTAGCCCTGATCGTGCAAAAGGTTGCGGGCGATGCGGTTGGCCTCGGAGCGCAGACGGATATTGCGGGCCGGTGTGGGACGACGCAGGTCCAGGTAGCGGTGGCGCAGACGCGCCTCTTCGCCAACCTCAACGTGCTCGTCAACTTGGAAAGGCAAAGGGGCCGCGGTGTTCAGCACGGTGACGGTGTCAGCGATAACTTCGATCTGCCCGGTAGGCAGGTTCGGGTTCTCGTTGCCTTCTGGACGACGCTCGACGGTGCCGACGATCTGCAGCACGAACTCATTGCGCAGCGGGTGGAAGTCCTCTTCATCACGTACCACAACCTGGGCTACGCCCGAGGCATCACGCAGATCCAAGAAGGCGACACCACCGTGGTCACGGCGACGTGCGACCCAGCCGGTGAGGGTAACCTGCTGTCCAATGTGCTCAGCGTTCAAGACGCCCAGCTGATGAGTGCGTAGCACTACGATCCTTTCGGTCGGGTGGGAAAGTTTCTCCCCATGAACTTTAGTGCACCTTGAGAAGGTGCCGGTGCGGGCGAAAAAGCCCTAGGTATTAACTGATGGCGATTTTCAGGTCTTCGGCTGCGGGGGCCCAAGTACTTGGGTCAGCGGTGACCTGCTCGCCGGAACGAATGTCCTTGACCTCGTTGGTGCCATCATTCTGGGTGAACCAGACGAAAGGAATCCCGCGACGATCGGCAAATTTGATCTGCTTGCCAAACTTCTCTGCACTGGCTGCCACCTCGCAGGCAATGCCGCGCTCGCGCAGCTGGGAGGCGACATCCTGAGCTTCGTGCCATGAATCCTCGTTGGCCAAGGTGACATATACCACCGAGGGAACCGAGCGGCTGGCGGTGACAACCTCTTCAGCCAAGATGCGCGAGATCAGACGGGTAACACCGATGGAAAGGCCAACGCCTGGGTAATTCTTTTTACCCTTTGAGGCCAGTGATTCGTAGCGACCACCGGAACAGATCGAACCCAATGATTCGTGACCAACCAACACGGTTTCATAGACCGTGCCGGTGTAGTAATCCAGTCCACGGGCGATGGACAGATCGGCCATGACCTTGCCCGGGGCACGCTTGGAAGCAGCGTCGATCACCTGAGATAGCTCGTCGAGACCAGTATCGAGCAGTTCGTGGGAGACACCCAGTGCGCGGACCTCGTCAACAAATGAGGTATCTAGGGTGCGGATCTTTGCCAGTGCCAGAGCGGCGTCGGCTTGTTCGCGCGTTGCGCCAACTTCCTCCACCAGGATCTTGGCGACTGCTTCATCGCCGATCTTTTCCAGCTTGTCGATGGCGCGCAAAACAGCATCTGGATCTTCCAGACCGAGCCCGCGGTAGAAGCCTTCTGCTAGTTTGCGGTTGTTCACGCGCAAGCGGAAGTCGCCGATAGGCAAGGCAGAGAGTGCATCGGCAATGGTTAGCGCGAGTTCCACATCGTAGCTAAATGGCAAGCTACCATCGCCAACAACGTCAATATCGGCCTGGGTGAATTCGCGGAAGCGACCATCCTGCGGGCGTTCGCCACGCCAAACCTTCTGCATCTGGTATCGACGGAATGGGAAGGCCAGGTGTCCAGCGTTTTCCACTACGTAGCGCGCAAAAGGCACGGTGAGGTCAAAGTGCAGGGCTAGGGCATTGGGATCGTTCTTGTCATCTTCGGCAGCCAGACGGGACAGACCGTAGACTTCCTTATCAATTTCGCCCTTGCGAAGAAGCTGTGCACGTGTTTCCACGGCGCGGGTTTCGATATTGGCGAAACCATGCAATTCAAAGACATGACGCAAGGTGTCCAGCACGTGCTGTTCAACAGCCCGTTCAGCTGGAAGCCATTCCGGGAAACCTGATAGTGAGGCCTTGCGTGCCATGAAACTCCTTAGTGCAAATTGGGCTACCAATACATCTTAAGCCTGTTTTGCAAGAAACCTGTGCACGTCGGCTTACTAAGAAACGGAGGTCACAGGTAGAGTTGGCTAAAGCAAGTGCTCGTACAGTGAAAGAGTTTCAGCGGTGACCACCAGTCAGCAATCCGACGACAGCCAGAAGACCCCATTGCCACAGGCTCAGAAGCCTGCCGCAAAGCCGGTCGTAGCGCCTAGCGTCGCACACACCACTCCCCTTGATGAAGCGGCTAAATTTGCCCGCGTCACCGAGGACGGCCACGTCTTTGTCATCATCGACGGTGAAGAATTCCCAGTGGGTCAGTATCCCGACGCTACGCAGGAAGAAGCCTTGGGCTACTTTGTGCGCAAATATGACGATGCGATCTCTCAGCTCATGCTCTTGGAGCAGCGTGTCGTGGCCAAGGCCCCGGCCGGAGAGTTGAGCAAGGCTGTCTCCACCCTCTCGGCGACCGTCGCAGAGCGCCACATGGTTGGCGACATTCCTGCACTGGAAACCCGTCTTGAAAACGTTCGTGTTGCCGTTGAGAGCTTGAACAATGAACAGCGCAAGGCGCATGATGCAGCGCGCGCAGAACAGCAGGCGATTCGCGAAGCGATCGTGGAGCAGGCCGAGGCCATGGCCGAAAAGCGTCCGGAGCAGATTCAGTGGAAGACCGCTTCGGCGTCCATGAACGAATTGTTCGAGCAGTGGAAAGCTTCCCAGCGTTCCTCGGTTCGTTTGCCACGGGCTACCGAAGATGCGTTGTGGAAGCGATTCCGCGCTGCACGCACCGTCTTTGATCGTCACCGTCGCGCGTACTTCTCGCAGCTTGACTCCACCAACGCGTCCGCAAAGGCCGTCAAGGAAGAGCTGATCGCTCGCGCAGAGGCTCTGCAGAGCTCCACGGACTGGGCCGCCACCGCTGCCGAGTACCGCAAGCTCATGGATGAGTGGAAGAAGTCACGTCGTGCTTCGCGTAAGGACGATGACCAGCTTTGGGGTCGCTTCCGCGCGGCTCAGGATGTTTTCTTCCAGGCTCGTTCAGAGGCCAACGCTAAGATTGACGCTGAATACTCTGCGAACCTGGTGGTCAAGGAAGCCCTGCTTGAAGAAGCACGCGCCTTGTTGCCTATCAAGGATCTGGCCACCGCCAAGACCAAGCTAGAGAAGATCCGCGATCGTTGGGAAGCTGCCGGCAAAGTTCCGCGCAACGACCTGCAGCGTGTTGAATCGGCTCTGCGTCAGGTTGAAGATGCGGTCAAGGGTGCTGAAGATGAGCAGTGGCGCCGTTCCAACCCGGAGACCAAGGCGCGCTCCAATTCGATGCTCTCCCAGCTCCAGGACACCATCTCTGCATTGGAAGATGACCTGGCTGCAGCTCAGGCTAAGGGAAATGCGAAGCAGATCGAGAAGGCTCAAGAGGCTCTTGATGCTCGCCGCATGTGGTTGAACACTCTAGAGAAGTCGGCTGCCGATTTTCAGTAAGTAATCCACAGATCGTCAGTACACCGTCAACGCGACGGCGCTTACTGGTTCAGTAGCTACATGGAATCTAGAAATTACCAGGCTACCGAGTCAGGCGCCGTCGCGTTGCGCATTCCCGAAGATCTTTGGATCGCCGGCCAAATGTTTAGCCGTAACGAGCTTTACGCTATGGCCTCCAACGGCTTACTACGTGAAGTTCTGGGCGATTGCTTTTTGCCCCACAAATTTCAGATCACGCCTTCGCTCAGGGCACGTATCGCAGCTTTTGCTTGTGGCCGGGAACTGAATTCCGGTGCAGTACTAGCGCGACAAACCGCGGCCTGGATCCACGGTTTGCTGCCAGAGGTCTACACGCTATGCATCTACACCCGCAGCTACCATCGACCATTCCAGCCAGCTTTCGGGTTGACTGCCGAATTCATGCAAACCAGAGTGCCCGACACGCAGATGGTTTTTCGCAGCAGGGTGAAGGTGACATCTGCGCTACGCAGCGTCTGCGATTGTGCGCAATATGACCCGCTTCCGGTCGCTACCCGGGTTTTGACTAACGCTATCAGCCTGCACGACCCGTATCTGAACTATGAGTCGATTACGCAGGCCCTTGTAAGGTGCGAACCATCCGCAGAACGCTCGCGCGCCCTACGTCTGGTCGAATCCTTTACCGATATCGCCCAAGCAGCCTAACGTCGTGAGCCCGCCGTCGTACGGTAGACGTCGTACACTCCGTCAATGCGACGGACTTGGTTCAATACGTGGTTCAGGAACTTAGGGTCACCCATTTCAAAGGAGAAACGGGACAGCGCCACACGATCCTTACTAGTCTGTACCGACGCCGACAAGATGTTCAGATGGCTCTCGGAAAGAATGCGCGTGACATCAGAGAGCAACGACTTTCGGTCCAAGGCCTCTACCTGGATCTCCACGAGGAAAACTCCGTGATGTTTCGCGGCCCATGAAACGTTAACTAGACGGTCTGGCTGGGTCGAAAGCTGTACGAGATTAAGACAGTCAGTGCGGTGAACAGAGACACCCGTACCACGGGTGACGAAACCTTGAATTTCATCCGGTGGGACAGGAGTACAGCAACGAGCCAGCTTAACAAGTACGTCGCCAACGCCTTCGACAATCACGCCGGCGTCATTGCCCGTTGTCGCACTTGGAGCGTTCGGTCGAACAACTACTTCCTCATCGACTTGTTCGGCCTCTGGAGGGCCAATGAGGGCCGTCAGATGTTCAATGACGTTCTGAGCGCTCGTATGCCCATCACCTACGGACTGATACAGAGCAGAAATGTCCGTGTGGTGAAGTTCGTTGGCAACGGTCGTGAGCAAATCATGGGTCATCAACTTCTGCAGCGGCAGATGGTTTCGACGAAGCTCCTTGGTCAGCAGCTCCTTGCCCTTTTCGATGGCTTCTTCTCTGCGTTCCTTGGAGAAGTAACCACGAATTTTCGCTTTGGCGCGAGGAGACTTAACAAAGTTCTGCCAGTCCTGGGACGGCCCAGCGCTCTCGGCCTTCGAAGTGAAGACCTCGACTACGTCGCCTTGTTTCAACTCGGTGTGTAACGGCACGAGCTTGCCGTTGACGCGGCTACCTATGGTTCGGTGGCCAACGTCGGTGTGTATGGAGTACGCGAAGTCTACCGGGGTCGCTCCCACAGGAAGAGACATGATGTCTCCCTTAGGGGTGTAGACGTAAACTTCGGCGGAGCTAATGGTGTAGCGCAGGCCATCGAGGAACTCTTCGGAGTCAGTCGTGTCCGCCTGCCACTCCATCAAGGAGCGCAACCAGTCCATGTTTTGCTCTGGAGAAAGCATCGAGTTGGCAGTTTGACCATGCTTGTACTGGAAATGCGCAGCCACACCATATTCTGCACGCACGTGCATATCGTGGGTACGGATCTGTATTTCAACCGGCTTACCTTCGGGACCCATCACTGTAGTGTGTAGCGACTGGTAGAGGTTCAGCTTCGGAATCGCGATGTAGTCTTTGAAGCGGTTTGGCAGAGGATTCCATTGTGCGTGGACCACACCCAGCGCGCCATAACAATCTTTAACGGTGTCAACAAGAATGCGGACACCCATCAAGTCATGGATGTCGTCAAAGTCTTTACCGCGAACGATCATCTTCTGATAGATCGAGTAGTAGTGCTTAGGACGGCCGGAAACAGACGCGTGAATTGCTACATTGCCCAAGTCGCCGTTGAGTGTCTGGCGGATGGAAGCCAAATATTTTTCGCGTTCCGGGGTGCGATCCCCCACCATACGCACGATCTCTTGATACACCTTGGGATGTAGCGCAGCGAAAGAGAGATCTTCCAATTCCCACTTCACGGTGTTCATACCAAGGCGGTGCGCCAGCGGAGCGAAGATCTCTAAGGTCTCTTTGGCTTTTCGCGACGAGGATTCTTGGGAGACGTAACGCCAGGTTCGAGCGTTGTGCAGACGGTCGGCGAGTTTGATCAGCAGCACTCGGATGTCGCGTGACATCGCAACGACCATTTTGCGAACGGTTTCGGCCGGAGCTGCATCACCGTAGGTGACTTTGTCCAGCTTGGTCACGCCATCAACGAGCATGGCGATTTCTTCGGAGAATTCTTTTTTGACTGATTCGAGTGAATACTCGGTGTCTTCTACGGTGTCGTGCAATAGGGCCGCAGCAAGTATTGCGCCGGTCATTCCCATCTCCGCGAGAATGGTCGCTACGGCCACCGGGTGGGTGATATAAGGGTCGCCGCTCTTACGCTTTTGACCTTCGTGGTATTTTTCGGCCACTTCATAGGCGTGTACCAAGAGATCCAGGTCTGCCCGGGGATGCTTGGATTTCACCGTGCGCAATAACGGTTCAAGCGTTGGCGAGGTACCCGGTGTATTTCCGCGCCCGGCGAAGCGCACTAGACGGGAAATTGAGCGTCGTTTCGAATTGTTCAGGTTAGGCGTATTAGCCATGCCCCGCTCCTTCCCCATTGCCACCATGTCCGCTGACTACTGTGAGACAGCCAGAAGTTACGTGGTGGTAGTTTCCGGTCATAGACACCTCTACAACCTTGCACTTAAAAACACCTTGTTTGGTTCATTTGTTATAGCACGTTCGGCCGGTGACAACTAATTACACCGCTTCACGTAATGGCAAAGAGGCACTCCCAGCATGCGCTGGAAGTGCCTCTTTGCATAGTTCTAGACTAGTCCTGAGCGAACTTCTTTGTATGTTCAACAACATCGTCATCGTTGCGACGCAGCCATTGATACAGCGGTGCCTGCACGAACAATGTGGAGAGCGCCGAAATGATAATACCGACGAACAAGGCCAGTGAAAGGTCCTTGAGCGTACCGGCACCCAACAGGTAGGAGCCGATGAACAAAATTGCAGCGACTGGCAGAACAGCAACAACCGAGGTGTTGATCGAGCGAACCAGGGTCTGGTTCACAGCCAGGTTCACCAGCTGCTCGAAGCTTCTACGCGTTTGCTTGGTGAAATTCTTCGTATTCTCTCGAACCTTGTCGAAGACCACCACCGTGTCATAGAGCGAGTAGCTCAGAATCGTCAAGAATCCAATGATCGCACTTGGCGTGATCTCAAAACCGGTGAGCGAGTAGATTCCAGCGGTTACGATGATCACCACGAACAGTCCGACGATTGCGGCCAATGACATCTTCCAGGTGCGGAAGTAGACAGCCATCAGCAACCCGACCAGCACCACGAAGGCTACAAGACCGACCAGGGCTTGGCGGGATACGTCCTGACCCCAGGTAGGACCGATGAAGTTACTGGTCACTTCCTTTGGCTGAACGTCGTAGCCTTCAGCGAGCTTGGTGGCGATTTCTAGAGTCTGATCATCGCTCAAGCGTTCGGTCTGAACGCGCATGGTGTTCTGCGCAATGTTGGTGACCGTAGCTTCAGAACCTGAGGCCACCGAGGTAACTGCGTTTTCACCGATCTTGATGTCAGTACTCTGCACATTCGAGACAGTGAACTCGGAACCACCACGGAAATCGATACCTAGATTGAATCCACCCTTAACCACGGGTACCAGGATCGAAAGAATCACCAATGCGCCGGCGATGGCGAACCACAGACGGTGCTTGGAGGTGAACGGGTAGGAACGTTTGCCGGTGTAGAGCTCGTTACCCCACGTCACTAGCTTATTCATTGTTCTCCTCCTGCGCCTTGGACTGCGCCTTGCCAGGCTCCGAAGACTTCAGTGCTTCTGCGCGACGACGCTCAGCAATGGTCATGCGCTTGGCTGCTTCACCAGAGGCCTTGGCGTTCTTCTTGCCACGGTTGGCTTCAGCGTTGGCGCCGAACTGACGGATCTGACCGGCACCCTTGTACAACGGTTCAACACCGAGCAACGAAGGATCCAAGCCTGAGAGTCGGTGACCGTCGGCAAAGAAGCGGGTGCGTGCAAGCAGTACCAACGTTGGGTGGGTCAGACCGTAGACCACGACAAGGTCAATGATCGCGGTTAGGCCCAGCGTAAAGGCGAAGCCTCGCACGTTACCCACGGCCACGATATACAGCACAACTGCAGCAAGAAGGTTCACGGCCTTCGAAGCCAAAATGGTGCGCTTTGCGCGGCCCCAGCCGATCTCCACGGCGCTAGCCAGCGGACGGCCCTCACGCAGCTCATCTCGAACGCGTTCGAAGTAGACGATGAACGAGTCAGCGATCAAACCGATAGCCACAATCAGACCAGCAACACCGGCCAAGGACAGTCGGTAGTTCATTCCCCAACCAAGTAGCACCAGGGCCAAGTAGGTCAGGACGCCCGAGACCAACAGGGATGCGATGGTTACCAGACCCAGCGCACGGTACTGGAACAGCGAGTAGATGAACACCAGAACCAGACCGATAACGCCAGCGATCAAACCTGCTTGAAGCTGGTCTGCACCGAGGGTAGCCGAGACCTGACGTTCGGACTGGATGTCGAAGCTGATCGGCAGCGCGCCGTACTTCAGCTGTTCGGCTAGCGCTTGTGAAGACTCCTGGGTGAAGCCACCGGAGATCTGAGGTCGCCCATCGGAAATTACCGCATTGGTGGTTGGAGCCGAAATAGTTTCGCCGTCAAGCACGATCGCAAACTGGTTCTGAGCGCCCTGAAGCGCGACCAGTCGCTGAGTGGTGTCGGCGAAAGTCTTGGTGCCCTGCTGGTTGAACTCAATGACAACAACCCATTCGCCGGTCACCGAACCATTGGTACCGCGAGCCATTTGAGCATAAGCGTCAGAAATCTGGTCGCCGGGGATTTCCTGCGGGCCCAAGATGTACTTCGACTGCGTACCGGCATCGCAAGAAATCATCGGCTTCTTAGGGTCAGCTTCTTCTCCGCTGTCCTTCGCCAACTCAGTTTTGCAGTCGTACGCTTCGAACTGCTTATACAGATCCGCGGTCACCCAACTGGTGTCCGAACCATTCTTTGGCTCGTCCTTTGGATTAGGCAGATCAGCTTTGGCAGTGCGCTGGTCCTTCGGAGTCGCTTCGTAACTGCCAGATACGAGTACCGGACGGAACTCCATTGCTGCTGAAGCCTGAATCAGGTCACGTGTGGCCTGATCAGGGATGCCTGGCATGGAAACAACCACGTTGCGACCGGACTGGGTGGTGACTTCAGCTTCGGTAACACCGTTGCCGTTGACACGTTGTCGAATAATCGACACCGCCTGATCCAGCTGTTCCTGGTTGATCGTCTGATTGCCCTGAACCCTAGGGGCCAGGATCATCTCGGTGCCGCCTTCAAGGTCAAGGGCTAACTTTGGCCCCCACGCGGTTTTACCTGTCGTCGCACCAGCCACCAGCACGCCGGTTGCGATGATGAAGACGATCAGTAACCACAGCAACGCCTTGCGCGCCTGCTTCACTGGTCTGATTGATGACATCTACTGTGCTTTCTAGTTTTGGTGGCCGTACGTTCGCGCCACCGCTGACAACCCTGGACTTAGGAGTTGCGTTCGTCCTTGCCCTCGTCGTTAAGGCGACGCAGGGACTCTTCAGGGGTTTCAGCGACATCGTTGGTTGCTTCAGTGCGCTCTGCAACAGGCGCAGCAGCCGCAGCTGGTTCGTTATCCAAGAAAGTGGAAATTGCCTGGCGGTGCAAGGTCAGCACTACGCCGTTGGCGACCTCGACCTGAACGCGATCCTCTGCGTCAACGCCCACGATGGTGCCGAAGATGCCCGAATTGGTCATGACCTTAGCGCCAGGAACGGTGTTGGTCTTCAGCTTCTCCTGCTGCGCAGCCTGCTTCTTGCGGCCACGGAACATCATGAAGATCAGCACTGCGAACAGTGCGACCATCAGGATGAGTGATGGGCTGAAGCCGCCACCAGCGGCCTGGGCGATCACGGGGGAATTCACGTATTTACCTGCTAACGATTCGTTGCGTTTTAATCAAAAGATCTGGGATGCTGCGGCGCTCGGGTGCGAGCGATAACAGCAAAGACGCCCCACCGTACCCGCAAACGGGTATAGGTCAGGCGTCTTTAGTCTAATCGGTCACGGTCTAGGGTCGAACCATTTACGCGAGCAGTGAAGCGTTACTTGCCTAATCCTCATCGGATTCATAGCTTTGTGCGCTGGCAAAGATCGCGTCCTTAGGCATTTTCAGTCCCAGATGCTCCCATGCTCCGGGCATCGCGATCCTTCCACGCGGGGTACGACCCATTAATCCTTCGCGCACCAAATATGGTTCGGCGACGGTCTCGACTGTTTCGGTTTCTTCGCCTACGGCAATGGCTAGGGTGGAAAGCCCCACCGGTCCCCCACCAAATTTAGTGCACAGTGCTTCAAGCACGCCTCGGTCCAGACGATCCAACCCGCGCGCATCTACCTCGTACATGTCCAGCGCAGCGGCCGCAGCTTTGTGGTCGATCTCTTCGAGCTTGTGAACCAGCGCCCAGTCACGGACTCGACGCAACAGACGGTTGGCAATACGAGGGGTGCCTCGTGAACGGCCTGCGATTTCGGTGAATGCTAGTGAGGTGACGCTGAGATCCAGCATCATTGCAGAACGGCGCAGCACTAGTTCAAGTTCTTTGACTGCGTAAAACTCTAGATGACCGGTAAATCCGAAACGATCGCGAAGCGGCCCTGGAAGCAACCCTGCGCGAGTAGTTGCCCCCACCAAAGTGAATGGTGGTAGTTCCAGTGGGATCGCGGTGGCTCCAGCACCCTTGCCAACGACGATGTCCACCCGGAAATCCTCCATGGCCATGTAGAGCATTTCCTCTGCAGGACGAGACATGCGGTGGATTTCGTCCAAGAACAGAACTTCACCTTCAGTCAATGAGGAAAGAATCGCAGCGAGGTCTCCAGCATGCTGAATAGCTGGGCCCGATGAGATGCGCAGTGGAGCATTCATCTCGGCGGCAATGATCATCGACAGTGTGGTCTTTCCCAGTCCTGGAGGTCCCGAGAGCAAAACGTGATCTGCGGTGCGTTCGCGAATCTTTGCCGCTTCGAGTACTAGTGAAAGTTGTTGGCGCACTCGGGCCTGGCCCACAAAATCGTCAAGATTGCGTGGACGTAACGCGGCCTCTAGGACGCGCTCTTCGGGCTCACTGCCCGCATTGGTCAGTCCAGTGGAGTCACTCATGATGCTGGTCCTCTCGAACGCGGGTTAGGGTCGGGTTCCGCTGGACATACTACGCAAGGCAGCCCGCAGAATATCGGCAACGTTACCGCCCGAAACGATCTCTGGCTCCGCCTTAGACAGCGACTTAAGGGTGCTCGTGGCATCCTTCTCACTCCAACCCAAACCGGTGAGCGCTTCAATGACCTGGGGCTCCCAAACACTTGCAGTTCCCGCGCCAGCAGGGGTGGATACGGGAGCGCCAGTTGGGACTAGCTTGCCGTTTAGCTCCAGCACGATGCGGCTGGCGCCCTTGGGGCCAATGCCTGAAACCTTGGTAAACGCGGCGGTGTCCTTGGTGTTGGCGGCAATACGCACTTCTTCAGCGCTATGCACCGCAAGAATGGCTAAACCGGTTCGCGGGCCGATGCCGGAGACAGAGATCAGAACCTCAAAAACATCGCGTTCCTCGGCGCCGGCAAACCCAAAGAGGGTCATAGAATCTTCGCGAACCACCATCGAAGTGAACACGGTCGCATCACGGCCGACATGCAAGGTTGCCAATGTTCCCGGGGTGGCGTTGATCAGCATGCCGAAGCCGTTAACATCAATTACCGCGGTATTCAGTGCCACCGCTTGAACGGTGCCGGTCAATGAGCTGATCATGCCACTCCTTGGGATATATATTCGATCGAACTAAGCTTATCGAAGATACCTACGAATAGCGATGTGCGCAGCACACCGGTGGGTCGCCGTTGCTACCGGCGAACGGTTCTTCGCTTGGCTGAGGCCTCAGCAGCAATCCAAGCTTGTTGAGCTCCGGTGAGTTGAGAGGAACCGGTGGCTCCGGCGGCGGAGGCCGATGCATTAGATCCGGAAGCAGCACCTCGCCAACCATGCGCGATAGCCAAGGCCACAGCGTCAGCCGCGTCGGCAGGTTTTGGAGCTTCCTCCAGTCGACAAATTTTAGCTACCATCTTGCCGATGGCGGCCTTGGTGGCCTGACCGGAACCAGTCACCGCGGCTTTGACTTCCGTCGGTGTATGCAGAGCGACCGGTATTCCCCTGCGGGCAGCGGCGGTAATGACTACGCCGGTCACCTGGGCGGTGCCGATCACCGTAGACACGTTGGCCGAGGCAAAAACGCGTTCCAATGCCAGAACATCGGGCTTGTGAAGATCAAGCCAGGCATCAATAGCGTTGGCGATCTTCAGCAAACGCGCGTCCAACGGAGTTCCCGGCGGCGTGCCGGCGACTGTCACATCGATCAGTGACACTTGCCTATTTGCAGCAACGTCGACCACGGCCAGACCACAGCGGGTCAGTCCGGGGTCGACGCCGACAACGCGAAGGGACAAGTCTTACTGCTCTTCGTCCAGCGCGGCGCGAACCTCGTCGGACAGATCAGCGTTGGTGTATACATTCTGCACATCGTCAAGTTCTTCGAGAGCATCGTAGAGCTTGAGGAACTTACGCGCACCATCAACGTCCAGGTCCACCTTCATTGAAGGAAGGAATTCCATTTCGTCGGACTCGTAGGCAATTTCTGCCTCGTCGAGCGCTGCGGCAACTGCACGCAGGTCCGAAGGGTCACAAACGATGGCGAAGTTCTCGTCTTCGTCCAAGATCTCGTCAGCACCAGCGTCCAGGACGGTCATGAGCAGATCGTCCTCGGTCAGCTCACCCTTTGGAAGGCGAACGACACCTTGGCGGTTGAACAGGTAAGCCACCGAGCCTGGGTCAGCAACGGTGCCACCGTTGCGGGTGATGCCAACGCGAACCTCGGAAGCTGCACGGTTCTTATTGTCGGTCAGACATTCGACCAACAACGCCGAACCCTGTGGGCCACGTGCTTCGTAAATGATTTCGGTGTAGTCAACGACTTCACCAGTCAGGCCCGCACCGCGCTTGATAGCGCGGTCGATGTTGTTGACTGGCACGGAGTTCTTTTTGGCCTTGCTAACAGCAAGTTCCAGCGCTGGGTTACCGGAGAGGTCTGCACCGCCGGCACGGGCTGCGACTTCAATGCCCTTAATGAATTTTGCGAAGGCTTTGGCGCGTTTGGCGTCGATCGCAGCCTTCTTGTGCTTAGTGGTTGCCCATTTGGAGTGGCCTGACATGCTTTAAGCGTCTCCTCGCGTGAGTTGGATGAAAAATTCGTGGATCGCCGTGCTGCCGGTGACTTCCGGGTGAAAGCTGGTTGCCAACAAATTTCCCTGACGTACTGCAACAATTCTACCCTGTTCGCGCTCATCTTCCGCCGGAACGGTGCTGATCACCTGTACTTCGGGCCCAACCTGTACCGCAACCGGTGCTCGAATAAAGACTGCTTCGAGATTTTTGCCGTTGAAGTCGAGCCGGTGCTCGAACGAATCAACCTGACGACCGAAAGCGTTACGTCGCACGGTCATGTCAATTCCGCCGAAACTTTGCTGAACCGCTCCCGTGCTAGAAACAGCCGGGTTTTCGATGCGGTCCGCCAGCATGATCATTCCTGCGCAGGAGCCGTAAGTGGGCATGCCTGCTGCAATGCGAGCCTTAATGGGTTCTGCCAGCGAATAATTGCGCGATAGACGATCAATGACGGACGACTCACCGCCGGGTATGACTAATGCGTCAACCCGTTCAAGGTCTTGTGGGGTGCGAACAATCTGGGTTGCTTCACCGAGCCGATCCAACGAAGCAAGATGTTCACGGAAGTCCCCTTGGAGGGCGAGGACGCCGAATTTCAGCATGGGTATGACCTTCAAAGTATGAATTGTTTGGCGCACTTTGCGCCGAAACTACGTTAGCCCTCTGTCGGGTAGCAGTTGATTTTGTTGCACGGTGTGTCGCAGTATCTGACGATCCACTAGTTCGTCAGTCCACCTTCCACGGCTTTAAACCGTCATCGATCGCACCGTAGGCATCGACGGTTTCTGTGGTGCGCGCTAGCGAGGCCTTCGCTTCCTTGGCCGGTAGACATTGGGACGGCTCGAATACTTGGCACCATTTCACCGGCGCTGTTGAAAGCTGATGCGGGACCCACTGAAGATTGCTAACTTCCCATGCTCCAGTTTTCGCATCTGCACCGAACGTAGCTTTCACGCTGATTCCTTCGCGGTTCAAGATCGTGGGGGTAGCGTGCTTGGCGACCGAATTACCCAGGCCGTAGACGATCCAGGTACCGTCATGCTTTTCTATGGGAAGCACCGAATGTGTGTGATGCATGTAGATCAAGTTAAAGGCTCCGGACTCAGCCAGGGTTTGACCTAGTTCTCGCTGCTTAATGCTGGGACGGTCCGTATATTCGGTTCCGTCATGTATCGCTGCCACAACAATCTGTGCGCCAGCCTTTTTGGCCGCTTTGGCGCGGCTAATCAATCTTGTGGTGTCAACTCCGGTATCTACCTGCCAGTCTGAGGCTGCCGCCAGTCCGTTGAGTGAATAAGTGCTGGCAACTACGCCCAGCTTCACTCCTTCAACATCCATAATTGACGGTTTCTGAGAATCCTTTTGCGTTCGATAAGAGCCGGTAGCAAACAGGCCTTGGTCCTGCAGTGCGTCTAAAGTGCGATTAACTCCACCAGTTCCGGCGTCCACCGTGTGGTTGGTAGCTGTGGTGCAACCGTCGTATCCAACATCTTTCAAATCTGAAAGGATCTGCGCCGGGACGGTAAAACGCGGGTAGCCCGAGTAGGGCTCAGTGCCAATGGGAGTTTCCAGATTGCATAGGGCCACATCTGCATCTTGCGCATATGGTGTGAGCCCCTCCAGAAGTGGCGCGAAATCAAAGTCTTTGCCATTGCCGCCAGCCGATTGAGCTGCGGTCTTTGCCTCGTCGAGTAGCTGGGGATGTAACAACACATCACCGGTCACCATAAGCGATATTTCCGCTCGCTCTGCCGAAGCAGAAGCCGGTGGTTTAGTCCCGCGGGTAGCTGAGCTTGTAGTCGTATCGGAGGGAGAATGCGTCGTTGGCAACGAGTCATTCTTCGATGTGTTCTCACTCGCAGAACACCCCGAAAGAAGGGCAAGGCCGAGCGCGCTGACTGTTACGTATCGAATAACGGGGGACCCACGAAGTCGCATGTTTTGAGCGTAGTCGAGTTTTTCACTAAGAGTGTTAATGCAAGCTAAATCACGTCGGTTGTGAAAGCCTATGCTTATGCAAAATCCGCTCTTGACTCCCAGCACGCGCCCCTACCAATGGCCGGCTTTTGATGTATTGACCGCCGAGCACTACTTGGAAGCCGCCGAGCTCGGTGCTGCGGAACAACGTGAAGAACTGCAGCTCATCGTTTCTGATTCTGCCACGCCGTCATTCGCCAATACCTTCCAGGCTCTTGAACGCAGCGGTCAGACGCTACGCCGGGCGATGATGACCTACTTCAGCGTCCTTTCTGCCCACGGAACAGAGCCCATCAGGGCTATTCAGTCGCAAATGTCTGCGATCAATAGCGCGCAAGATGATGAGATTTACCTAAATGAAACCTTGTATTCTCGTTTACAAGGTGTGGATTGCTCGGAGTTGGACAGTGAAGATGCTCGCCTGGCAGAGCAGACGTTGAAAAATTTTGAGCTCTCCGGCGCCGGCCTGGATGAGGCAGATAAACAGAAGCTCAAAGAACTCAACGCGCAACTATCTGAGCTATCGAGCCAATTCGGCAACCGCGTTCTAGAGAATCAGAACGCACACGCGGTGCACTTTGACGCCGTTGAAGAGCTTGCGGGACTGAACGATCAAGCTATCGATTCAGCTGCCCAGGCTGCCAAACAAGCAGGTCATGCCAGCGGATATTTACTGCCCCTAGTCTCGCCAAGCCAGCAGCCACTGCTTGAATCGCTGAGCTCCAGCGAATCTCGCCGAAAGGTTTTTACCGCTTCGATCACCCGCGGTTCAGAAGAGAATCCCACGATTAATCTTGCGGCCCAGATGGCATCTGCGCGCGCTGAACGGGCGCGCCTGCTCGGGTTTACCAATCACGCTGAAACTGTTTTGGCTCAAGCCACGGCGCCGTCCACCGCCGCAGTTGAACAGCGACTTGCTGAGCTGACTGCGGCGGCCACCCTTAACGCGCGCAAGGAAGCGGCGGTACTGGCTAAGGTTGCCGGGCATGAACTGAAATCCTGGGATTGGAAGTACTACTCTAATCAGGTTTTGCGCGACCAGTACGCAGTGGACTCCGAGCAATTGCGAGATTACTTCGAGCTTGATCGCGTTTTGATTGATGGTGTTTTTGCCACCGCTACCAAGCTCTTTGGCATCACTTTCACCGAGCGCTTCGACCTTCCGACGTATCACGAGCAGGTCCGTGTTTTTGAAGTATTCGACGCCGACGGTACTCCATTGGCCCTGTACACCGGTGACTACTTGGCTCGCGATACCAAGAAGGGCGGCGCATGGATGACCAGCTTGCGAGATGCTGCCTCATTCTTAGACGAGTTACCCATCGTGACCAATACGTTGAACATCTCGGCTCCTGCCGAGGGGGAACCAGTCTTGCTGTCGTTGGACGAAACCAACACGTTGTTCCACGAATTCGGTCACGCCTTGCACGGCATGTTCTCCAACGGTAAGTATGCTTCACTGGCCGGAACCGCTGTCCCCCGCGACTTCGTCGAGTTCCCCTCTCAAGTCAACGAAATGTGGGTGCTCGATGAGCAGGTCATCGCTGGTTACGCGCTGCACCACACAACCGGCGAAAAATTAGATTCAGCTACCATTACCAAGATTCGCGACGCCGCGTTGTGGGGTCAGGGTTTTGCCACCACCGAGTACCTTGCTGCCAGTGTCTTGGACTGGGCATGGCACACCATTAGCGCAGGCACCGTCATTGATGATCCGCTGAAGTTTGAACAGCAGGTTCTGGTTGATGCAGGTTTTGATACAGAACTTATTCCCCCGCGTTATCGAACCGGTTACTTCCAGCACATTTTCGCCAATGGATATTCAGCTGGCTACTACTCCTACATCTGGAGTGAAGTACTCGATGCCGACACTGTGCAGTGGTTCGAGGAAAATGGGGGCCTGATGCGCGAAAATGGTAATCGGTTCCGTGAGGAACTACTTTCACGCGGTAATACGCGTGATCCCCTAGAGTCCTATGAATTGTTCCGTGGCCGCACCGCTCGGGTAGAACCGTTGCTGCGCCGTCGAGGATTGGTGAACGCAGAATAATGACGACGATTGCCTCCGCACAGGAAGCACTGAGCCACTGGCATCAGGCACTAGCAGTTGCCACAGGCGGCAAGATTTTTACCACCCACGGGTGCTCGTGGGCATGGCAGCCGGTGCGCAAGCGCTTGATTCTGCTGTTCCCGGAAAGCCCCGAACAATCAGGATTACGCCCTGCCTTGGCTGAGGGTCAGCGTTTGGGTGCCCGCCGGGTCGAAGCATGGGTTAATGCCGGTTCTGACTCGGCTGAACTGAAGGCTGCCGGTTTCTCGGATAACGCTCAAGTATCCTGGCATGCTGGCCCCCTAGCCATTCCGATGGATCGTTGGGCCGGGAAGATCCGCCTAGGCAATAACGTCCCAGAAGCTACCGGCGCTGATGCATCGGAACTGAATGTGACCAACCTGTGGCGTGACTTGAGTAGCCAACTTTCCAGCGGTCATCCCGCGTTGCGCCGTGTTGAGCACGCTTTGGCACGAACCGACGAGGGTGAAATTGTTGGCCGTGGCTTTGCACAGCAGGGCTTGGGCGGACAGTTGATGGTTCATTCCCTTGCGGTTGGCAAGGAACACCGTCGCCAAGGCATCGGCACTGCCTTGCTCCATGGCCTGTCACGTTCCATGATCAACCCGTTGTCGCCACCGGATGAGGAAGTGGCCGTGGAGCTGTTGGCTGCTGCAACTCCGTCCAGTGCGGACTTCTTCAGTGCTAACGGACTGAAGTTGCTTGGCCGCGGCCGGCACATGGTGCTCCGGTCCTGGTCATAACGCTCAAAATTTTTTGCCAAGAAGCCGCCGGGTCACAGGTTTCCCCTGTGACCCGGCGGCCTCTTTGTAGTATTTAGTTAGTGTGTCTCACTCGATAGGTCAGTCGCGCAAAAGGACCGGCCACTCGGGCTTCGGTCAGCGCCAAACGGTCACTACCAATATTTCTTGGCAAGAGCGTAGCCCCGGCCGACACTGCTGCAGGGGCAACGGTCAACGCCAAAATATCGATAGCGTCAATGTCGAAAAATTGGCCGAGGAGCTCGCCACCACCAAGCACCCAAATGTTTTGCTCGCCGGCCAGCCCTCGAATTTCTGGCAGTAGCTCAGCGACAGACCCTTGGACCAGGCGTACATCGGCGCCGTCCGGGATCGGAAGATCCCTAGAAGTAAATACGTAGGTGGTGATTCCCGGATAGTATTCTTGCCACTTGTGCGGATTTTCCAAGAGCTGTTCGTTTTCAAGCATCCACAAGTATGTATTGGCACCCTCTATGTGGACGCGTACGTTCTGTGGCAACAGGTCCGGGTCCGGCTCCTGGGCCCCGGGGACATCAAAGAGCCACTGTAGGCTGTGGTTCTCATCTGCTAGGTAGCCATTAAGCGTCACGGCAGCATCAAAAATGATCTCGCTCATGGACTTCAACTTACTACAGCTTGCGCCCTGTCATCCCAATTCCTCCTACGTCGAGACCGGGTCTGGTGCAGTCGGTCGCGACGTAGGAATACGGGGAACAAACTGAATTCGGGGAACGTAGCTAATTAGTCAAGATCGACGATTGGCGAGTAGTGCGAGGCATCACCTTCGACCGAGTAACTTAGCTTTCCCTCCACGCTGCGCGGAATATCCCCGGCAACCGTGATGCGATTGAGCTTGCGCGGTGCGCGGCCATAATTGTCGATGGCATAGTGCTGGGTGATGCGGTTATCGAAGAGCACCACCTGTCCTGGTTCCCATGCGACGCGTACGACGTGTTCGGGGCGAGTGACATGACTCTGGAGCAGTCGTAGCAGGTCGTGTGACTCGTAGGGCGAAACACCAACGATCTTTAGGTGGCGTGCGAAGGTTCCGATGAATAATCCTTTTTCACCGGTCAGTGGATGCACGCGAACTACAGGATGAATTGTTCGGTACTTTTCGGAGACGAAAGCCTCTTGGTAGGCCTTCTCTTTATCTGTATTTACGGTTCGGGGCCGAACGTAGTCGGAATCATTAGAGTGCTCGGCCCACAATCCGTCGGCGAGTTTCTGAATTTCAGTAGGCAAGCTTCGGTACGCGGCGGCGGCATTGGCAATTAGCGTTTCGCCTCCATATTCAGGCAGTGTGACAGCGCGAAGGGTGGACGCCTGCGGTGGATTCACAATGAACGTGACGTCGGTGTGCCACTGGTTGGCGATCGACTGTTCGCTGTCTACCGGCAGTACCGTCTTCTTTACTTGTTCACTGAACGTCACCGTGGGATGGGCTGTGGTCAGTGGGCCGAAATGAGATGCAAAGAGTTCCTGCTGCTCGTCGGTTTCAATTCCCGACCGGCTGAAAATCAGCGCCTTGTGCTCGTTGAGAGCAGCGCGGATCGCATCGACAGTTTCTGTATCAAGTGCCCCGCTGAGGTCCAAGCCCTCAACACGCGCCCCGATGTGTTCGCCGAGCTTGGTGAGCTTCAGTTCGGTGGCGGTGGTCGTAATAGTCATGATGGCCTCCTTAGCAGCAGTGTTTACGCGGCTGCGTTGATCTGTTTGCTGATCTCCGGGATGGAGAACTTGGATCAAGACTAAGCACGACAAATCGAATCCTCACCTGCTCCGTCACACGGCGAGAAGTGTTGCTCAGGGTTTCATTCGACCATCGGTGAAGGCACTAGAAGTGTTGCTCTGCTGGAACCAGGATGACCTTGTGTGACGCAGATGAAGACTCGTGAACCTGCCTTTCGCCGGCCGTCGGGTGGTTGCTTGCTCGGTAGAATCTGTCATGGCTAGCGGATTCTGTGTCCGCCCCGGATTAATGACCAAAAGCCCACGCCACCGAATACTCGGTGGCGTGGGCTTTTAATTGTGGCGCTGGGGTTTACCAGCCGCGCTCCGCTAGGCGGTGAGGCTCTGGCAGTTCGTCAACGTTGATGCCAACCATAGCTTCACCCAGACCACGGGAGATCTTGGCCAGCTCGTCTGGATTGTCGAAGAAGGTAGTGGCCTTCACGATGGCTTCGGCGCGCTGTACTGGGTTGCCCGACTTGAAGATACCTGAGCCAACGAAGACGCCATCGGCGCCTAGCTGCATCATCATTGCTGCGTCGGCCGGAGTTGCGATGCCACCAGCGGTGAAGAGCACTACTGGCAGCTTGCCGGTGTGGGCGATTTCCTTGACCAGTTCGTAAGGAGCTTGAAGTTCTTTTGCAGCAACATACAGCTCGTCTTCTGGAAGGGCTGCGAGCTTGGCAATCTCGGAACGGATCTTGCGCATGTGTCCGGTGGCGTTAGAAACATCGCCGGTTCCGGCTTCGCCCTTGGAACGAATCATGGCTGCGCCCTCGTTGATGCGACGCAGGGCTTCACCCAGGTTGGTGGCACCACAAACGAACGGAACGGTGAATGGCCACTTGTCGATGTGGTTTTCGTAGTCTGCTGGCGAAAGAACTTCCGACTCGTCGATGTAGTCCACGCCCAGGGACTGCAAGATCTGTGCTTCTACGAAGTGACCGATACGTGCCTTAGCCATCACTGGGATGGAGACCTCGGCGATGATGCCGTCGATCATGTCTGGGTCGCTCATACGCGAAACGCCGCCCTGTGCGCGGATGTCGGCTGGAACTCGTTCCAGAGCCATAACAGCCACGGCGCCAGCATCTTCAGCGATGCGCGCCTGCTCTGGGGTTACTACGTCCATGATGACGCCGCCCTTGAGCATTTCGGCCATGCCGCGCTTGACGCGGTCCGAACCGACGACGGAGTTCTGGTTGTTCGTAGACATAGTGAGGAGGGGTTCCTTTCGACACTGCATGGATTCGCTATGGGCCGGAAATTTCGGCGCTTGTGCGAGGTGGTACGTCAGTAATCGTAGGAGCCGATCGCTTTATGACCTTGGGTGTTTCGTCATATTGTTACGATAGGAGATTTATCGCCTAGTTTCGAGTTGGTGCGTAACATAGCATTTCAGCCTTAAACGCCTAGTCAATTACCTTTATTCAGTGATTTCTCATCAAACACCGCGTTCTGGTTAGATTGAGGGATATCCGTAGTTCTCCCGCAGATTGACAAGTGCAGAAGTGGGCTATGCGGAACAGGTTAAAAGAAACATGGCGATCGGAATAGATAATATTCCGACCGCCATGAAACTTTGATGATTACTTAGCTGGGGTTTTCGCTGTCCCAGGCTTCGGCGATTGCCTGACGAACCTCAGAGAGTGTCTGCGGGATTGCCTTGGTCTTAGCGATAATCGGGAAGAAGTTTCCGTCGCCGTTCCAACGAGGCACGATGTGCTGATGTAGGTGAGCAGCAATGCCAGCTCCCCCAGCCTCACCCTGATTCATGCCCAGATTAAACCCTGAGGGGTTGGAAACCTTACGCAGCACACGCATGGCTTGCTGCGTCAGCGCCGCCATTTCTGCCGTTTCTTGAACCGTAATATCGGTGTAGTTAGGCACATGACGATAAGGGCAGACCAACAGGTGCCCAGGGTTGTACGGGAAGAGATTCAGGATTACGTAGCAGGTTTCCCCGCGGTGCACGATCAAGGCTTCTTCGTCGGTTCGATCAGGACCTGCGCAGAATGGGCAGCTAGCCTCATCCTTAACTTGATCCTGCCCACCCTTGATGTAGGCCATGCGATAGGGAGTCCACAAGCGCTGGAACGAATCCGGTACTCCGGCGAGTTCAAAATCGTCGGTGACGGACTGATCTGATTCCTGCATACTCATGGACTCCCTATCGGTACTAGTGGTGACTAGTTGTTGTTGTCGCGGCTCTTGATGGCTTCGACAATGCGGGCTACAGCATCATCGATTGGCACCTGATTTTCCTGGCTGCCATCACGGAAGCGGAAGGACACAGCATTGGCATCTGCATCTTCGCCACCGGCGATGAGTACAAATGGAATCTTGTCCTTGGACGCATTACGGATCTTCTTCGGGAAGCGATCGGTGGAGTCATCCAGCTCAACACGAACACCCTGAGCTTTGAGCTTCGCGACTACCTCTGAAAGGTAATCGTTGAAAGCTTCTGCCACTGGGATAGCGCGAACCTGTACTGGCGAAAGCCATGCCGGGAAAGCACCCGCATAGTGCTCGGTCAGTACGCCGAGGAAGCGTTCGATGGAACCAAACTTTGCAGCGTGGATCATGACCGGTTCCTGACGGCTTCCGTCGGCTGCTTGGTATTCCAAACCGAAGCGTGCAGGCTGGTTGAAGTCATACTGCACAGTACCCATCTGCCAGGTACGACCGATAGCGTCCTTGGCCTGAACCGAGATCTTCGGGCCGTAGAACGCAGCTCCACCTGGATCGGCAACCAGCTCAACACCTGACTCGGTAGCGACGCGTTCCAGTACGGCAGTTGCTTCTTCCCACTGCTCGTCGGAGCCGATGAACTTATCCGACTCCGGGTCGCGGGTGGACAGCTCTAGGTAGAAGTCATCCAGTCCGAAGTCCTTGAGCAAGGAAAGCATGAAGTTCAGCAGGTGATCAACTTCGGCAGGTGCCTGTTCCTTGGTGACGTAGGAGTGCGAGTCGTCTTGAGCGAAACCACGTACGCGGGTCAGTCCGTGAACCACACCGGACTTCTCATAGCGGTACACGTGACCGAATTCGAATAGTCGCAGTGGCAATTCGCGGTAGCTACGTCCACGGCCACGGAAGATCAGGTTGTGCATTGGGCAGTTCATTGCCTTCAGCCGGTATTCCTGACCCTGCTTGGTGATGTTGCCATCTTCATCGCGCTCTTCATCGATGTGCAGCGCTGGGAACATGGTGTCCGCGTAGTACGGCAGGTGGCCAGAGGTGTGGAACAGCCCATCCTTGGAGATGTGTGGGGTTCCCACATACTGGAAGCCTTCTTCTACGTGGCGATCACGTACGTAGTCTTCCATCTCGCGCTTGATGATGCCGCCCTTAGGGTGGAACACCGGCAGGCCCGAGCCCAGCTCATCCGGGAAGGAGAACAGGTCTAGTTCGGCGCCGAGCTTGCGGTGATCGCGACGCTCAGCTTCAGCCAGACGCTCCTGGTAGGCCTTGAGGTCTTCCTTGGTTGGCCATGCGGTGCCATAGATACGCTGCAGCTGCTTATTCTTTTCACTACCCAACCAGTAGGCGGCGGCCGAACGAGTCAGCGCAAAAGCGTTCTTGATCAGCTTGGTGTTGGGCAGGTGCGGGCCGCGGCAAAGATCCTTCCACACGATGTCGCCGGACTTGCGGTCAACATTGTCGTAGATGGTGGTTTCGCCGGCAGCAACCTCAACGGTGACGCCTTCTCCGGAAGTGTCAGCGGAGTCAGCCTTGGCCAGAAGTTCGCACTTGTATGGCTCGTTGGCCATTTCTGCCTTGGCTTCTTCTGGCGAAACTTCGCGGCGCGCAAAGAGCTGGTTCTGGTTGACGATCTTGAGCATCATCTTTTCCAGCTGCTTGAGATCTTCTGGGGTAAATGGTTCAGCCACATCGAAGTCGAAGTAGAAACCGTCGGTGATGTATGGACCGATTCCCAGCTTGGCATCCGGGCGAAGCTGCTGCACAGCCTGGGCCATCACGTGGGCGGTCGAGTGACGCAGCACCTCCAATCCTTCTGGATCGGTGATGGTTACGCGGGTGACAGAGGTGCCGGCTTCTAGTTCGCGGGAGAGGTCACGCAATACGCCGTCGACGTGCATAACAACCACGTCTTTGTCCTTGGCAAAATACTGCAGACCGGTTGTTCCCGCGTCCACCTGTACCTGCTCGCCGTCAATGGTGAGGGTCAGCTGCTCGCTCATGAGATCGGGTTCTACCTTTCAATCTGGGATGGCTTCATAGCTTGTGGCATACCTTGGCCACAGCCAGCCAGAATCCAGTTTAGTTCAGGACCTCACCGACGTGCGCGCTCACTTCGAGTTTTGCGATGATTGTTCACCCATATGTGATTCGTTCAACAGAGAATCAGCGTTATACAGGGTCATGACGTGCCAGATCTCGCGTTCCTGCGCGGACTGAGAGCTTTTAACCTTGCCGTTTTTTAGATCCTCGCGGAATGCTGGAATCACTTTTTCCATACGCCTGATGAGCTCTTGGCATTCGTCATGAGTGAGCATCAGATTGCTCGTTTGCATCTGTGCTTTCACAACCCCCGATTCTTCTCCGCGATAGTGCTTTTCGGCATGCTGCAACGCGGCCTGCAGGCGACGTTGCTCATCGTGAACAACCTGGCCTAGGTAGGCGTTCATGGCCGTTCCAGTCAGATCTTCCGGGCGCTCCCCTACCTCTCCGGTGGTGTAGCCTCGGGCCGCAGGCTTCCAGACCCGATCGCGTTTGTCACGAGCCAACTCCGGAACTTCAACAATCATGTTGGCCTTAGCCAGCTCGCGCAAATGGAAGCTGACTTTATTTGCGGGCACTCCAAGAGTCTGCGCAAGATCGGCGGCACGGGCATTTTCCATCGCTGAGAGCGTGTCAAGAATTTGCCTTCGAAGCGGGTTCGCAATGGCCTTGAGCATGGGAGTGGTGAATGTGACCGGTGGCTCAGGAGTGCTCATGTCCACAGCATAGCAATCCACCAAATAAAGTTGCGCAAATTTGATTGCGCAACTTTATTTGCGCATCTATAGTTGTTGACATGGACTCGCCCCAAAGCACCAAGAACGTCGCCGCAGATGTTACTTCGCAGGCTTTGCTGCCTCCGTTGCATAAGCAGCGGAACTACCGCATGTGGCTTGCCGCAGATACCTCAGCCTTACTATCGGGGAGTATCTACGGATTCGTTTTCCCGTTGATTCTGCTGGCTACGACCAGCTCCCCTGCTTTAGCGGGGATACTCGCTGCAATAGGGATGATTGCTCGGGCCAGTTTGATTCTTGCTGGCGGGTCCAAAGCAGACCGCTCCAACAAGGCGAGGATGATGCTCATGGGCGGTATCTGCGGGGCAATCATCACCGCGGCCATGGCGCTAGGTAGCCTTACGGGCTCCATACCAATCGCACTTCTGTGCATTGCGCACGTCTTGATGGAATTACGTGGTGGATACTTCGGCTCGATCACCAATGCTGCTTTGAAGGATCTTGTTCATCCCAAACAATTGGGTCGAGCCATGGCCGCTAACCAAGGGAGAGACTCAGTGCTCATGTTGGGCTCCGCTCCCCTAGGCGGTTTACTTCTGGGTTTAGGCGGTGGCCTCGCACTAGCCACTGTAAGTGTCTTCAATGCGATCGCAGCATTCACTGGGTACGCCTTACGTCGGCCACTAAAAGTAGCAGCCGACCTCTCGCAAGATGATCACAACGATACTGAAGCTTCCAGGGAGAAAGTGGGCCATGGAGTTCTCGCCGGGATGAGATGGTGCTTTTCGAGACCACAATTACGTGCCTTACTGATTCTCATCACCATCGTCAACATCGGCGTCAACGGTCTCATGACCACGATGATCTACGGACTTCAACAGCGTTCTGAAACACCATGGGTCATCGGGCTAACTTCTACCTTTATGGGCGTTGGAATGCTGATCGGTTCGTTGATCGCTACGAAGCTTATCGATAAATTCCGCAGTGGATTGCTCACCTGTATCTGTCTGAGTATTTTGGGGATGGCGATGTTGCTCATCGGGTTTAACACGAACTTGCTTTGGATGGGCGCCATGCTGATGGTCAGCTTCCTCAGTGTCCCAGCCCTCAACGCCGCCGTGGGCGGATACTTCATGGCTTGTGTGCCGAAGGAAATGTCCGGGCGCGCTAATTCTCTAATCACGTTCATGGCGCTGGCCGCCTTGCCCCTAGCTCCGTTGGTGACCGGCTTTGGTCTGGAATGGGTTGGCATGGGACCAACCCTGATTTTCTTTGGAGCATTCGTGATGATCAGTGCGTTGTTAGCTTGGTCCACGCCACTGGTTAGAAACATCCCGCACCCAGATATGTGGGACAAGGCAGAAGCGACCCAGAGCCAGGCCGCACTCGATAAGTAAGACTAGAAATGACGCAGGGAGCCATTCGCTGGATCTTTCGAAGTTGCGAAAGTAATCAAGAGCTCGTCAAATTTCTAGCGCCGAGGCATGCTTTACTCACCAAAGCTCTGCAGCAAAGAGCGAAACGCAGTAAGCCCTCGTTGCACCCCTCAGGTAAACCTGAGTCAGGCCAACGAGAGCCCTGCACCCAACTCGTTCTTCTTCACGATAGAGATACTTCGCATAGCGGGCTACGCCGCGTGCTGTGCGTGAATTTTGTTGGCGACTGTCGGAGGCCTTGATGGCCTTCGCCTAGTAGCCTGATGGACTCATGCTTCAGTGCAGGGTGTTGATCCTTTGCCAGTACCTTAAAGGTTGCCCTGGCCATGGCCTTCGGTTCCCATCACTTCTACTCTGGAACTATGAATAAGTCCACGCCGCCAGTCATCAGCGCAATCACCCTTGGTGTGCGTAACGTCAGCGCCTCAACCAAGTTCTACACCGAAGGGTTGGGGTTCGAACTGGTTCAGCCAGCTCATCCAGAAATTGCTTTTGTCCGGGCAGGGTACGGATTAATGCTCGCCTTATGGGACGTGGAACAGATGCCGAGCGAGTACGGAAATGTTGGACACGGCCAACTAGCTCCCCCAGTGTCGCTGGGACATAATGTGCACTCCGACGCAGAAGTCGATCACCACTACCGGCGAGCGCTGGATGCGGGAGCAACTTCGATTACTGAGCCAACGGTTCAGCCGTGGGGTGGCAAAAGTGCATGCGTAGCTGACCCTGATGGTTTCCGTTGGGACTTTGTCCATAACCCTTCCTTTGTCATTGACGCAGATGGGCACGTTTCTTCGGTCTAGCCACCTGCTATTACTGAGTTTCGACTGCTGGCCAGGGTTCGGCGCTAAGCGTTGTCCATTCAGATAACCAGCGAGCGGTCTTGGCTTCGTAGACTTCGAGGGTGGCCAATATCGGATTCGGAATAATTTTTCGGGCGAAAAGATCCTCATATCCGTACGGAGCGTAGGTGGTGAGTTGTCCTTTGGCCCCAGCTGTAACGGCAAAGCAGCATGTTTTCGCGGCGAAGTGGTCTATCGCGTCTTTACTGCTCGTGAATGGCTTGGTTGGAACACCAAAATGTTCTTCATACCAAAGATGGACGCGGGCCTCGTTACGGACTTCGATTTCTGCTTCTACGTTCTTAAAAAGGATTTTTGCACGTTGGATAATCTCATCTTCGGCCTCATACGACGTATCTTCGTCGAAATAGAAGAAGTCGTAATCACGAATCGCGTTTTGTGGTTCTTTGCCCTCTAGCACGTTCCATACGCTTTGGAATAGTGCTCCTGCGGTTAGCCACCAGTCCGAAACACCTAGCTGCGGTGCCAGTTGAAGTATCTGCGCGTTGATTGGGTTTGCTTGAATGTACTTCAGAAAAAGTTGTTCATTCTGCGCGCTCACGTTCCGTTGCCTCTCAAATCAGATATTTACGATATTGGACTCAATCTATCTGTTGAATCCGGCCCTGTCTGCGACTTAAATAGTCATGCGCCGCGTTGGTCTAAACCTTCAGCTTCCATGCGCTTTGCGAGCTCTGAGACGCTCTCTTTCTTGCGAGCTTCATCGCCAAGCTTGGGCCGGTAGCTAATTTGCGGTCGGCTTTGCTCTTCAAGGTATCCGGCAACAGGTAGCGTCTCGGGCTGATGCAGGTCCCATGCGTTCAGTGCCTGTAGCGAGATGCCGCGCGGTCCGGTACGGCGAGTGACCCCATGGATCAGTAGCATGCGGGTGGAGAAGAGTAAGGGTCCGGTGCGTTGTTGGGTGTCATCAAAGAAGGTGGCGTCGATACAGCCCGTGCCGTCATCCACGGAGATGAAGACTACGCGTTTGCCTCCTCGCATAGGTGGGGTCTGGGTGGCGATGCGTACCCCGGCAACCAGCACCTCGGTGCCGTTGCGTAGGTGTAAAAGTTCCGCGGCTTGGGTCATCGGTAGGTGAGACAGTCTCTGCCGATATGAACTCATCAGGTGTTCGCTGGCATCTAGGTGCATGAGGTCTAGTTCGGTACGGACCACTTCGGCAGGTTCCAGCTGCGTTCCCGTAGCTTTGATGTGCTCGATCTGCCCAAGGTCGAGGGCCAGCTGCCCAGGGCCGGGGCGGTATTTGGCTGGCAGGGAGCTATGCGCCATGGATTGAGTGTGGGCGATGGTGTCCGCGCGGGAAGTTCCGCTTAGCAGAGAATCGAAGACACCGAGGGCTGCGAGGTTCTGATAGGTGCGTCGGGAGAGCCCTGCGCGGGCGCGAACATCCGCAAGGTGTTCATAGGGTTGTCCAGCAACGAGGCGTTGCACTTCACGCTCGCTCATCTGGTGGATGTCGCGGAAGGCGAGGCGGATTCCGTAGCGTCCGGGACGTAGTGAGCTGGGCGCGCGGGGCACCATAGGGAGTTTTGCTGGAGCGGATTCGAATACTCGTTCGACTCGGTAGTGTCCGGTGGAGCGGTTGATATCTAGCGGGAGGATGGGTACGCCCATTCTTCGTGCTTCGGAGACCAGCAACCGTTTGGGATACATGCCGGGGTCGTGTTCCCAGATGCCGGCAAGGAATGCTTCGGGGTGATGCGCTTTGAGCCAGGCCGAGTGGTAGGTGGGTACGGCAAAGGCAGCGCCATGGGCTTTACAGAATCCAAAGGAGCCGAAGCCCGATAATACTTCCCAGACTTTATCGATCACCTCGGGGGTGAAGCCGTTCTTCACCGCCTCGGTACGTACGTAGCGTTCTACGGCTGGTTCCTTCTCTGGGTTACCCAGTAGGCGCCGGTAGACATCGGCCATGCCTAGCCCGCAGCCGGTGAGCACGTCGAGGATGCGTAGTACCTGTTCGTGGAAGACGGTGACCCCGTGGGTTTCGGCGAGCGCGGGAATCAGATCTGGGTGTAGGTATTGGGCGGGTGCGAATCCGTGGCGGTGCTCCAGGTAGGGTTTGACCATATTTGATTGCATGGGGCCTGGGCGGAAGAGCGAGATGTCGATGATCAGGTCGTTGAATTCTCTGGGTGCTAGCTTGCCCACCAGTTCACGTTGCCCTGGGGATTCAATCTGGAAGCAGCCCAGGGTGTGGGTAGAGCGGATCAATTCGAAGGTAGGTTCATCATCCAGTGGCACCTTGGCTAGGTCGATCTTTCCTGAAGCATCGATGTAGCTGTCATTGGTGTGCCCGCCAGCGCGAGATGCTTGTTCTTTGCTCGGGTGCATGCGGGCGATCTCTTCGAGCGTGTAGGCGATGGCTGATTGCATACGCACGCCGAGCACATCAAGCTTGATCAGCCCCATTAGGTCCATATCGTGCTTGTCGAACTGGCTCATTTGTAGCCCGATGCCTGAGGGCTGCACCGGGGTGCGGTCTAATAGGCTCGCGTCAGAGAGGATCACCCCGCAGGGGTGCATGGAGATATGCCTAGGTAGTCGGTCCAATCGTTCTGTAGCGTCGATGAGGATATCGAGCTGAGTGTCGTCGGTAATACGTTCGGCCAATTCGGCCAATTCAGGTTTCTCGGTGAGTGCTTCACGGAAGGATGAGGCAGAGAACCGCCAGAGTTGTTTAGCGATCTCGTCAATCTGTTCTTGTTCTACGCCGAGTGCTACGCCGGCATCGCGGACTGCACCACGGGCGCGGTAGGCGTTCTGCATGCTCATCAGGCTCACGCGCTCTTCACCGAAGCTGGAGAAAATCTTGTGGTAGATCTCGTGGCGGCGTGCAGACTCTACGTCGATGTCGATGTCGGGCAAGGTGGTGCGGGTATCCGAGAGGAAGCGTTCGAACACGAGGTCATGGGCCAGCGGGTTCACCTGACTAATACCCAGTAAATAGTTCACCAATGACGATGCTCCCGAGCCACGAGCCGCAACACGAATACCCATATCGGTAATCAGGTTGACGGTTTCTGCCACGGTGAGAAAGTAGCCGGCGAAGTCCAGCCGTTCGATCACACCAAGTTCTAGTGCCAGTTGCTTTTCGACCAGGCTCGGTTTTTCGTTCCTTAGCAGTGTTGGCACGGCCGCATAAACACGATCGGTGAGTTCTTGCATGGCCGGACGGTGCAAACCAATGATCTTCGCTTCAGGGATCACCGGGGTCTTCCAACCGAGGTCTGTTACTGGGTTCATTACACCCCATTGGGCCACCGCTTCGGTTTCACGCAGCATTTGGTTCGCCCAGCTTCTTTCGGTAGCTTGCCCGATAACGCTGGCTAATTGGCGCATCTGATGTGGAGTCTTCAACCACCCCTGCCCATTGGGTTGGCAAGAGTCTAGGTTCAGCAGGCTATGCAGGGCGCGGGCTGAATCGAGAATGTCTGCGGTCATCGCGCCGTCGGGATCCACGTAGCGCACGGCGTTGGATAGCACCGCTTTGATATTCAGTTCGTAGGCGTAGCGCAGCATACGTGAAGCTTCGCCAAGACTGTAGCGTGAACCAGGGCTGGAGAGATGCGTAGTGATTTCTACCCGCAGCATTTTTCCGGCTAGCTTTTTCCACCCCGCCAGCAGTCGGCGAGCTTGTGCATAGTTTCCCTTGAGGATTGCTCGAGCTACATCCGATTCTCCGCCAAGCAGGAGCATCAGGTTTCCGCTTTGACCCAGCTGACCCAGTTGTTCAGCGCTCAGCCCGGGTACGCCGTGGGCAGTGCTGTGCGCGAGACTGATAGCTCGACAGAGCGCCGCATAGCCGAGCCCGCCACAGTTACCCCGCGCCAAGAGAACAATTCGGCCTAGAATCACGCCGTTACTGTTGAGCACAGCTAGGTTCACACCAAGAATCGGAGCAAGCCCTTCTGCCATGCAAGCAGCTACATGTTTGACAGTTCCGTAGAGTCCGTCCCTATCGGTCAGCGCCAGCATTTCTGCCCCCTGCGCCTTAGCAGCTTGGGCTAAAGCACGCGGAGGCGTTACCCCGTAATGGGCGCTGTATGAAGAACTGACGTTCAGATGGGTAAAACTCATAACGGTCCTTCGAAAATATGTTCCCCTGCCTAGCGCCTTAGGCGCTTTGGGCTAGCGCTTGATGCACACGCACCAGTCGCCACCGCCCAGTTTGGACATCAAAGCTCACGTCAACCGTGCGCTCTTGCCTGGATCCGCTCACCGCGACCAATTGCAGGCGCCACATTTCATAGTCGGCAATTCCGGCACCAATTCCCTGAGGAATTCGCAGATTTTCCTCCCACCACTTGCGGCGCTCGAACCAGCATTGAGGCTCAGCAACCAACCGATAATCCTGCCCCTGCCAGTTCACGCGCAGTGGCATTCCGTTCGCCGCGCGGGCAACCTCAATTGACTCAGTGAACATCCCCACGTGTGCACTCCTTACCTAGTAGAACTATTCTATTCGAATACGTGTTCGAACGATAGTTACACTAGTCAGAGTCACCGACAGTTTAGATTGACCTCTCTGGTCGTGGGTGTGGGGTGATTTTTGGTCACGGAACACTTTCCCCGATGGCGTTTAGACCTATATGCACATGGTGTTTGCGGAGGATGCAGCTAACCCACGCATCAAACAAAGAACCACAGACCCCTCCGGAAGTATCCCAAGGAATATCACCGCCATTGCGACCCAATCCGAAAGACAGTGGGCTATCGATGCTCCAGAGCTTGGGTTCACGACAAGCCAAACGTCTCACCGAGATTGATTCGGTGATTCGCTCGCTAGCTCGAGCTTGCCGTTGCTTCACAAGCTTGCCGAATAGCAGTCGCCAAACTCATGAAGCTGAGCCCCGAGGCCGTCACCCAGCTGTAATAGCACCGCCTCAGACGATGAAGTACTTCTCACCTCCTTCGTCGTTCCAAGCCCTGGCGAAGAGAAAGCGTCTGCCTAGAGGCCAGGTTCAAAAGTCAATAAAAGATGTGAAGGTCACTGCCGAATTGGCTCTGCGCGAAACCACCCACGTCATTGTGCCCCGAAAGCTCGCGAAGCACCGGCCACACCGATAGCATCGACGTAGCAACACTCAATCGTTTCAGGAGCTAAATCCCATGCCCCATAAGGTCAAAGCCGTCATTTCCCGCGTCAAGGATGCCCCTGTTGAGGTCGTCGACATCATCGTTCCGGATCCAGGTCCCGGGGAAGTTGTCGTTGACGTACTAACCACCGGCGTCTGCCACACCGACCTGCATTACAAGCTCGGCGGCATCGGCGACGAATACCCGTACCTGCTGGGCCACGAGTCCACCGCAGTAGTCAGCCAGATTGGTGAGAACGTCACCAACGTTAAGGTCGGCGACCGAGTCATCCTGAACTGGCGTGCAGTGTGTGGTCAGTGCCGCGCCTGCGCCAAGGGCGAACCAAAGTACTGCTTCAATACCTTCAACGCCACCCAAAAGATGACCCTCGAAGATGGCACCGAACTATCCCCTGCGCTGGGCATCGGATCCTTCGCAGAGAAGACCTTGGTTCACTCCGGACAGTGCACCATCGTTGACGAAGATGCAGATCCAGCAGCCGTAGGCCTACTCGGCTGTGGCGTCATGGCAGGTATCGGTGCAGCAATCAACACCGGCGAAGTCAAGCGTGGCGAATCCGTCGCCGTCATCGGTTGCGGTGGCGTGGGTGCTGCCGCCATCGCTGGCGCACAGCTAGCAGGCGCAACCACCATCATCGCCGTAGACGTCAACGCCGACAAGCTGGAAGGCGCCAAGAAGTTCGGCGCCACCCACACAGTTGACTCATCCAAGGTTGACGCAGTTGAAGCCATCCAGGAACTCACCGGTGGATTCGGTGCCGACGTAGTGATCGATGCAGTGGGTCGCCCAGAAACCTACAAGCAGGCCTTCTACGCTCGCGACCTTGCCGGCCGTGTGGTGCTGGTTGGTGTTCCGACCCCAGAGATGAAGCTCGAGCTGCCACTGCTCGACGTCTTCGGTCGCGGTGGTTCGCTGAAGAGCTCGTGGTACGGCGACTGCCTGCCAAGCCACGACTTCCCAATGCTCGTTGAGCAGTACAAGCTTGGACGCCTAGACCTTGGCGCGTTTGTCACCGAACGCATCAAGATCGACGAAATCGAAGAAGCCTTCAACAAGATGCACGATGGCACGGTGCTGCGTTCGGTGGTGGAAATCTAATGACCGCTCGTATCGAAAATGTCGTTACCTCCGGGACTTTCTCCCTGGATGGTGGCACTTGGGATGTAGATAACAACGTCTGGATTGTTGGTGACGATTCAGAAGTTATCGTCATTGACCCAGCACACGATATCGAGAAGATTCGTGAAGTCGTTGGCGAACGTGAAGTGATGGCTGTAGTGCTCACCCACGGACACGACGACCACATCCGCGCTGCCGGAGAATTTTCTGATGTTGTGGATGCACCACTCTTCTTGAACATGGAAGACCGAATGCTCTGGGATGCTGTCTACCCAGATCGTGATGTGGATGCAGAAATCAACGAGGGCGACACGTTCACCATCGCTGGCACAACACTGATCGCCCTACATACGCCAGGCCACTCACCAGGATCCACCTGCTTCTATGCAGAAGATTTGGGCGTGTTGTTCAGCGGTGACACCCTGTTCCACGGCGGTCCAGGCGCTACCGGTCGCAGCTACTCGAGCTTTGAGACGATTATCGAATCAATCAAGACTAAGTTGTTGACTCTGCCGGAAGAGACAGTGGTGAACACCGGTCACGGTGATGCCACCACCATCGGCGCAGAAGCTCCGAACTTAGACGAGTGGATCAAGCGCGGACACTAGTCACGCGCACACATCAGGGGCAGCCAGAAGTTTTTCTGGCTGCCCCTGATGCTTTCCGGGTTCTGGGCGTTGGGTGCCCGGTAGTACCTTAGAACAGTGCGTTGGTGTGTTCTTCGATAAGCTCTGGTGAATTATTCCGGACATTACCCACCGCAGAATCAACTTCGTGCATAGTCCATTGAGAAGCGACATCGAAGGCTTGCGCGGTGATCTGCTCGATTAGACCTTCACCATCTTCCTCGGCAGGGTTCATCCACTGCGCCATCATTTCTCGGTCTAACGGGATGGGCAGACGATCATGCAGGTCAGCTAGCTCGCCTAACACTCCAGGTTCTTCTGCCGAAGGAGAATCCATGGTCATAATCGAGGTGGAGAGGATCCAGGTTCCGTCCTCGTCTTTCCACCATTCATAGAGCCCGGCGAAGAAGATCAGCTTCCCATCCTCACGATGAACGTAGAAGGGACGCTTCTTGCTCCCTTCTTTCTTCCACTCGTAGTACCCTTCCACGGGTACTACCGCGCGGCGTTTTTTCACTGCGGAACGGAAGGTCGGCTTGCTACTGGCGGTCTCACTGCGCGCGTTAAAAGCACGCACTCCCACGGAGACTTCCTTAGCCCAACCGGGCACTAGACCCCAGCGAGCCACATGCACCTGGCGGTGCAGTTGATCATCGATCAACCGCTCGAGCACAATTGGCACATCAGTGGTGGGCGCGACGTTCCAGGACTGACGCAGTTCAAGATTGGCGTCCGCCTCAGCCTCTGCTTCTGCCACAAGATCTCCGATGGCCTTGGCCATCACATATCTTCCACACATCATCTGCTCCTTGAAACCACTGGGGAAATCTGATCCCAGTCTAACCACCGTGCACAAGGAAAACTGGTAAAAATTTGGCGTAATCCGGGAACAAACCGGGCCAGCGCATAGTTGTACGCAGTATGAGCAACGAATCTAACCTTGACCAGTACGTTCCTGCCGCAGGTGGCGTCACGATGTTCACTACCAGCTGGTGCGGATACTGCCGTAATCTCAAGCGTCTAATGGACCAGAAGGGTGTGGCCTACACCGAGGTAAATATCGAAGAAGTTGAAGGTACGGCAGAAATCGTAGAGTCCTTCAACAACGGCAACCAAACCGTTCCAACCTTGATCTTCCCGGACGGCACCGCAGCCACCAATCCACGGATCGAAGAAGTAGTAGAGCGCGTCGGCGCCTAATAGCTCGAGATTTATTCAAAGTTTCAACGCATAAAAATCGGTGTCTGAACTTCAGGCACCGATTTTTTGATATATAGAACTACTGCGCTGAGGACTACTTCAACGTCACGTGTTCCCGATATTCCTCGAGTAGCGCGGTGATGAATCCTTCGGTGGTTACGCCGGCAACGAGGTCGTTGGCAGCACCTACAGTGCTCGGCTCCATCGGAATTTCCATTGCCTGATAAACGTCGTCAAGAACTTGGCGTAGGGGCAAGGAATCCTCGATGACAAACACCGAAGAAAAAAGCCAAGCCCCAGCCACTACTCGTTGGGCGGTCCCAACAAGTTTGACCGGGAAATTTCGAGGCGAATCACTTGTTGGCAGGCCATGTACCGAATAGTCGCCAGGGCAGTACTCCCCCGGAATCGGGCCAATTTGAGCGTTAACGCCGATGCGTGCCAGTGCATTGGCATAAATGTCGGCAAACACTTCAAAGCGTTTTTGCTGACTCAATACGGCATCTTGTTGGGGTTCTAGATGATCAACAATTAATGAGCCTCGATGATATGCGGCGGCCCGGCCTCCAGCTTTGCGCACCAAAGGCATGAATCCACGTTGCTCTGCCGCATCCCTGGCCGCTTCAAATCCGGGTAAACGAACATCTCGCTGTCCAAAAGCCAAGGTGCGAGCTGGTCGGTAGAGGCGCAAGGTTGGGCCACGATCTCCTGCTTGGATTTCTCGAAGTAGCTGAACCCCGCGTTCCAAATCGGCTGCAGCGTCACCGCTAGGATCTTCAATTTCTAGTGACAACGAAGCATCCGAGACAGGATTGAACAAACTCATACTTACGAGTCTAATTCAGGCATTGGCCACTACTGGAGTTGATGTCACAAGGACGGAGAATCATCTGCTGACAAATCTGCGTCATAATTAAAGGCGTGCCAAATTCTTCGACTCCTGTCATCCTCATCGGCGGACCTTCCGGATCCGGAAAATCTTACCTCGCGTCCAAGTACGGAAACCCGCATCTGCCGCTTGATGAGTACTACCGACAGCTCAGCGAAGACGGTGATCCCGTGCCGTTCCCCCGAACGGCTTATGGAGAAGTTGATTGGGATCATTCGGGCACCTGGAACAAGGAAGCAGCGTTACGAGCCATCGATGAGTTGCTAGAAAAGGGCAGCACGATGGTTCCGAATTATTCAATCTCCACCTCGAGCTACAACGGGCACAGGGAAATCACCTCAGCCAACGGCCCGATAGTCGCAGAAGGAATTTTCCTTTACGAACTGCTCGAGCCACTGCGCGCAAAAGGAATCAACGTGCAGGCATACTACGTTGATGAGCCAGCATTAGTAACTGGCATTCGTCGCTTTGTTCGCGATGTCGCCCAGCGACGTAAGCCAATCTTGTTCTTGCTCAAACGTGGATACGCGCTATTCAAGGTTCACGGTGCGGATCGAGAAAAGTATCGTGAACGCCAGTTTGTTCTCAAGTCCAAGCCAGAACTCAAGAAGCTACTTTCTCAGCTTTGAGCAGCTTAGCTAGTCGTTATCGAGAGCGTACCGTCAGGATCTGTTCGGCGCGACCAAAGGGTCCTGTTTCGTCATGCAGGACTGTGGAGGTCAACCCGATTCCGTCGGTTCCGAAGCTCTGCTGAACTTGTAACCCAAGCCAGGCACCTTCGGGTTCTCGGTACATATGGATCTGCAGATCCAAGTTGGGATAGATCCACGTTCCTTCGCTGGGTTCAACGCGTGGAGCAACACCATTGGCGGTGTCGATCAGACCGACAAGCTTTGCCATATCCGATGCATCCGCGGCGTCAACAAGCGCGTACTTGGCGCGTAGCCACGCGATGCCTTTACCTAGACGCCAATCTTTATCGGCGCGCATATCGATGGATCTAATATATCCACCCGGCCAGCGTTGGCTAACTTGTTGAACTTCGCACTGATCTGGGCCGGGAATCTTTGCATCCTCGATGCCAGCTACCTGACTAGAATCGCCTTTGATGACGCGCCAAGCGCGGGCGACAATGCTGGTTCGACCCTTGGCCGTCATTTCAGCTTCGATCAATTCGATCGTTCGCCCTGGTCGCACCATCCGGGTGGTGATTTCGAATTCTCCGGCGTGAATTAGCCCGTGGATTTCGAAGCTCAGCCGGGCGATGCGCATATCGTCACGAGGCTGAAAGTTTTCCAGTTCATAAGCCAAGATGCCTGAAGCCGGTGCCATATGCTGCTCGTGTTCATTCCAGGCCCCTTGGGCGTGCACGGACGAGCGGTAGCGCCCCTGTCCCAAAGACTCGAAATAGTAGTCACCTTTGGCGAGAATCTTCTCGAGTTCTTCAGTGAGCTGATGCGTCATCGCTATCCTCCTGGAATGTAAAAAATCGTTGCACTGCACTCAGGTTATCCAAGCTCAGCTCAAACCGACAGATTAGGCCGTAGTGTCGTGTTGGTGAGCTTTTTGTCCTGCACTGTCCAAGATCCCTAGAATCTCGGCTACACCATCTTTGGCCCACATAGCATGTGGCGTCATGGTGTCGAACTGCGCGGACTGCCCGGCCTTGACATGATAGGTCCGGTCCCCCAGCCTCAGCTGAACTTCGCCGAGCAGAACAGTGAACCATTCTTTACCTGGATGAATACGCAAATCACTGGGCGCCGGAGCTTGTGTTGGGTCTATGCGCATCTTGGACACGTTCACCCCATTGACTGCGTCGTCGGTGGAGAGCTTCCATAACGTAACCCCGGGCATAGAGATTGGCTCGGGCCGAATAATGATTTCAGCTTCTGAGGTCGCAACAAGTTCGTCGAGGCTTGTCCCCAAAGCTTTGGCTAGAGGAACCAGCTGGTCCAGAGCTATTCGTCGGCTTCCGGTTTCTATACGGCTCAGCGTTGAAACACTCAGTGATGCTTTGTTGGCCAAGGATTCCAAGGACCACCCATGGTTTTGGCGTAACGTGCGAATGCGTTGGCGAATGATTCGGTCTACTTCCAATTCTTGCGTCATGCGCAAAACGATACTCCTTCTGACGCAAACAGTCGATATGGTAAAAATCCCAGCACACGCAAGAAGGAAAAGCCTCATGGAACACTTTGAAGCAATCATTATTGGCGCCGGCAGCGCCGGCCTCGCCGCCTCCGTCGCTTTGGCTCGTTCACTGCGCTCAGTTCTGATCATCGACGAAGGCCAGCCTCGAAACTCGCCAGCACTTCACGCCCATAATCTGTTGGGCCAAGAGGGTAGCAACCCGCTTGAAGTCCTAAAACGAGGTCGAGAAGAAGCCCAAGGCTACGGCGTAAAAATCATCAACGGTGCTGCGACTGCACTCACCGGATCGCTTAGTGATGGCTTCCGCGTCACGGTTGATGAACGTAGCTATACCTGCGAACGGGTCGTCTTAGCCACGGGGTTAACCGATCGCTTACCTCAAATCTCAGGCTTGCAACACGCATGGGGATCCAGTGCCATCCATTGTGCCTACTGCCACGGATGGGAAGTGCGCGATAAGGAACTGCTCATCATAGGATGTGGTCCCATGAGCGCTCACCAAGCAATGATGTTCCAGCAGCTCAGCTCAAAGGTCACATTCATTAATCACGACCCGTCCGAACTGAGCCACGAAGGCGCAGCAATCTTGGAAGCTCTCGATATACCTCGGGTGGACCAAAAGGTAAGCGCGTTGGAGTTCAACGATTCTGGCGAACTGACCGCCGCCAAACTCGAAAACGGCGAGGCAATTCCTGCCCATACAGTAGTTGTCGCTAGCCGTATGGAAGCAAATGCCGATCTCTTCCAGTCGATGGGCGGCGTGGTCACCGACCATCCGCTCGGGACTTTCATTGGCGTCAACGACACAGGGGCCACCTCAATCCCTGGGGTCTACGCCGTGGGGAACGCGAGCAACCTGGGGGCGATGGTCATGTCCGCTGCAGCCTCAGGAACCCTGGCCGGAGCAGCAATAAACGCCGACCTACTCAATTCGAAGCTTGAACGCAGCAAGATGTAACAACAAAATCCTCATGCACCTCCCATCATCAGCGAAGCCGGTGATGGGAGGCAGGAGCGCAAAACCCCGGAAATCCATGGGAAAACCCATCGACGCGCCAACGTAGCGTCTATCACCTCGCGGGCAGGGATAATCAATGGTAGGCTTTAAACGTTACCTCGACGTCCGCAGGTGTGACTCACCCGCCGGCAGACGTTAGCAGTAGGATTTGTAGCACAGCCAACAAATCGTCTGTGCATTACAAATCGGTTCACCGATCTTCGGATCGATTGAGCTCCTACCGAAACGAATTCTTCATCTTCTCTTCTTCACTGCAGATAAAACATCTCGACGACTTTCAACGTCACATCTCTGTGGATTCCTTGTTCTACTCCGCTAGCGTGGGGTCATTACCCGTTAGCAGCCTGGAAACCGATGATGTTTAAGCAAGTGCAGCGACTCCCGTTTTGGCCGATACCGGCAAAATCAGTATTCGATGGTCCGTATCGACGGCAGGTGAAACGTTCTCGGCAGCTCTGCTCGAGGTAACCCCCAAATTTTCCGGTTCGGAACTTCGAATCGGCAACCAGGCCACAACGTGGCCAATCAATAAATAAGGAAATAACATTATGGCCACTGGCACCGTAAAATGGTTCAACGCTGAAAAGGGCTTCGGCTTCATCGCTCCTTCTGATGGATCTGCTGACGTTTTCGCACACTACAGCGCTATCCAGAGCTTCGGTTTCCGTAGCTTGGAAGAGGGCCAGACCGTTGAGTACACCCTGGAAGCTGGTCCAAAGGGCCCACAGGCAACCAACATCCAGGCTCGCTAAGAGACTTCCTTCGAAGGTGTAGTTCCCCCGCAAGGGTTGGAACTGCACCTTCGATGTGTTTAACCGGGCAAATCGTTTCCAGCAGTTCTGCGTGCCTCTAATGGAGAATGCTCCTGGATAACACCGACTGCAAGCAATCGAGCCGGTATCACCCCAATCTTAGGAAAACGGCGCAGCAGAGATGCCACCGAAGCAGGCAAAGCGACTTCTTCGCTACCTCGCATAACCCGACGTAATCCTAGATGCATCAGCCGCTGAATCGACTGTACAACGATGGTAGGAGCTAAACGTCGATTCTGAACATTGGCAACGTCCCTATCGGAGATCTTCAATGTCCTAAGTGGCTCTGCCAAAATTCTGGCGGCCGCCACAGCATCCTGGACTGCAAGGTTGATACCGACCCCACCAACCGGGCTCATAGCATGCGCCGCGTCACCGATACATAGAAGCCCGGATCTCCACCAACGCCGTGCACGATTAAGTTTGACGTCCAGTAATTTCGCATCGTCCAAGCTCAGCTTACTAACTCCTTCAGTCAGTTCCGGAGCAGCTTCCACGATTGACCTTCGCCAAGCATCAACACCTTGAGCCCTGATCTCTGCATCCATTCCCTTGGGCAAAAGCATCGCCGTCTGCACATAATCGCTTCGCGGAATCAAGACGAATGTCTTGTCTTGGGCAAAAGCTGGTGATAGCGCATTAGGACGCTTCAGTACACCTGGTACTTTGAACCACCAGACATCCAACGGTACTGAGTAATCTTTCATGGCGATTCCGGCAACGTCGCGAACCCTTGACCATCGTCCGTCAGCGGCGATCGTTAGCAGGGCTTTTAGATCTTGTATACCGTCTGGGCTGGAATACCGGACACCAACGATTCGGTCTCCTTCACTGAGCACATCGAGGACTTGGCAATTCATGCGTAACTCAAAGTTGTCTTCGGCCTCTCCCGCACGAGCCAACAGATTTAAGAAATCCCATTGAGGCGCCATGGCAATGAACGGATAGGGATGCTTTAGTTTGGCTAGGTTCACGACGGTAGTAGCGCTTCCGTCACCAGAAGGAAACTGTGCTTGACTCACCGTACTGAAATTGATCTTCTCAAATTCGGACATCAAGCCAAGCTCGTCAAGCAACTGCAGGGTCGAAGGGTGGATCGTATCACCACGGAAATCTCGGAGGAAGTCTGCATGCTTCTCAAGTACCACTACCGGAACCCCACAACGGGCCAGCAATAGTCCTGCCACCATTCCGGCAGGTCCTCCCCCAGCAATGACGCACTTCGTATCGAACTCCATTGTTGATTCCTTTCGGAGACTCCTTGCTGGTTCCACCTTGTCACTAATGCTTACGCGTGGGTAGTACTCACAGTCGACTTTGACGCCACGAATACGGTTTCTGCATTGTTCGCGCACTGAGTCAGTTGACGATAAAAAGGAATTTTGACCGGTAACGCAAAGCGGCCAGGCTCTGCGAATTACTGCAGAGCCTGGCCGCTTTCGAGCCGTTGGAAGAGTCGGTTAGAAGTCCCAGTCCTCGTCTTCGGTGTTAACGGCCTTACCGATAACGTAGGAGGATCCTGAACCGGAGAAGAAGTCGTGATTCTCATCAGCATTCGGGCTTAACGCGGCCAGAATGGCTGGGGAAACATCGGTAACGGTCGATGGGAACATCGCCTCGTAGCCCAAGTTCATCAGCGCCTTGTTGGCGTTGTAGTGCAAGAACTTCTTCACGTCCTCTGAAAGACCCACTGGATCATAAAGATCGTGGGTGTACTGAACTTCGTTTTCGTACAGTTCGTACATGAGCTCGAAGGTGTAGTCTTTCAACTCCTGCTTGCGTTCTTCGCTCGCGCCTTCCAAACCCTTTTGGAACTTGTAGCCGATGTAGTAACCGTGAACGGCTTCATCGCGAATGATCAGACGGATCAAGTCAGCGGTGTTAGTCAGCTTGGCGTGGGAAGACCAGTGCATTGGAAGGTAGAAGCCTGAGTAGAACAGGAATGACTCAAGCAAGGTCGAAGCGATCTTGCGCTTGAGCGGATCCTCACCATGGTAGTAACCCTCAATGATCTGGGCCTTACGCTGAAGGTTCACGTTCTCAGTGGACCAGCGGAAAGCTTCGTCAATTTCCTTGGTGGAGGCTAGGGTCGAGAAGATCGATGAGTAGCTCTTTGCGTGCACCGACTCCATGAACGCAATGTTGGTGTACACAGCCTCTTCGTGAGGCGTGATGGCGTCGGGAATCAACGACACTGCGCCCACGGTGCCCTGAATGGTGTCAAGCAGGGTCAGACCGGTGAACACACGCATGGTCAGCAACTTTTCGTCTTCAGTTAAGGTACCCCACGACTGAATGTCGTTGGACAGCGGCACCTTTTCTGGAAGCCAGAAGTTATTGACTAGGCGGTTCCACACCTCAACGTCTTTGTCATCCTGGATACGGTTCCAGTTGATCGCTTCAACCTTATTGGTGAGCTGAATCTTCTCGGTCATTGCCCCTCATCGAAAAGCTAAATGGTGTAACGAACTTTGCTACCAACTCTACCGTTTCTCCTAACAGCGCAGAGTCAGCAAAACACAAATCTAGGCTCAGATCTCGTGTGATCTGACATGTGTTTTTATACAAAGTGGCTGCCGCTGGACGGGACCAAACGGCAGCCACTTCGTGATATTAGCGCCCTATGATACGGGTACTAATTACAGGCTTTACAGTGCGCAGGAAACGCAACCCTCAACCTCGGTGCCTTCCAATGCCATCTGGCGCAGACGGATGTAGTAAAGGCTCTTAATGCCCTTACGCCATGCGTAGATCTGTGCCTTGTTGATGTCACGAGTAGTTACGGTGTCCTTGAAGAACAGCGTCAACGACAGGCCCTGGTCCACGTGCTGAGTAGCCGCGGCGTAGGTGTCAATGATCTTCTCGTAACCGATTTCGTAAGCATCCTCGTAGAAATCGATGTTCTCGTTGTTCATGTAAGGGGCCGGGTAGTAAACGCGGCCGATCTTACCTTCCTTGCGGATCTCGATCTTTGCTGCGACCGGGTGGATCGAAGAAGTCGAGTTGTTGATGTACGAGATCGAACCGGTTGGTGGCACGGCCTGCAGGTTCTGGTTGTAGATACCGTGCTCCATGACCGAAGCCTTCAGCGCGTTCCAGTCTTCCTGGGTAGGAATGTGCATGTCTGCAAAGAGCTCGCGCACGCGCTCAGTTGCTGGTACCCACTGCTGCTCGGTGTACTTGTCGAAGAATTCGCCCGATGCGTACTTCGAGTTCTCGAAGTTATCGAAGGTTTCACCACGTTCAATCGCGATCTTGTTCGAAGCGGTCAGCGCATGGAACAGAATCGTGTAGAAATAGATGTTGGTAAAGTCGATGCCTTCTTCAGAACCGTAGTAGATGTGCTCACGAGCAAGGAAGCCGTGCAGGTTCATCTGGCCAAGGCCGATGGCGTGCGACTTACGGTTGCCGTCTGCAATCGAAGGTACCGAGCCGATGTAGGACATATCCGAAACTGCGCTCAGTGCACGGATCGCAATATCTACCGAGGTAGCAAGATCCTTGCCGTCCATTGCCTTGGCAATGTTCATCGAGCCAAGGTTGCAAGAGATATCCTTGCCCACCTTGGAGTAGCTCAAGTCATCACCGAACTCGGAAGCCGAGGAAACCTGCAGAATTTCCGAGCACAGGTTCGACATGGTGATGCGACCCTCGATTGGGTTCGCCTTATTCACGGTGTCTTCGAACATGATGTACGGGTAACCGGACTCGAACTGAATCTCAGCCAGCGTCTGGAAGAATTCGCGCGCGCTGATCTTAGACTTCTTGATGCGCGAGTCATCAACCATCTCGTAGTACTTTTCAGTCACCGAGACTTCGCTGAATGGAACGCCGTATACGCGTTCTACATCGTACGGGCTGAAGAGGTACATGTCTTCGTTCTTGCGAGCAAGTTCGAAGGTGACATCTGGGATAACAACGCCCAAGGAGAGGGTCTTGATACGGATCTTCTCGTCGGCGTTCTCACGCTTAGTGTCCAAGAAACGGTAGATGTCTGGGTGGTGTGCGTTCAGGTAGACCGCACCGGCACCCTGACGTGCACCGAGCTGGTTAGCGTAGGAGAAGGAATCCTCAAGAAGCTTCATCACTGGGATGACACCTGAGGACTGGTTCTCGATCTGCTTGATCGGCGCGCCGTGTTCGCGCAGGTTGGTCAGCGACAGAGCGACACCGCCACCACGCTTCGAGAGCTGCAAGGACGAGTTGACCGCGCGGGCGATGGACTCCATGTTGTCTTCAATACGAAGCAAGAAGCAGGAAACCAGTTCGCCACGCTGAGCCTTACCAGCGTTGAGGAAAGTTGGGGTAGCAGGCTGGAAGCGACCATCGATGATTTCATCGACAAGGCGAGTTGCCAGCTGCTCATCACCGCGAGCCAGGTGCAGGGCAACCATGCACACGCGGTCTTCGTAACGCTCCAAGTAACGCTTGCCGTCAAAAGTTTTCAGCGTGTACGAGGTGTAGAACTTGAAAGCGCCCAAGAAAGTTTCAAAACGGAACTTCTTATTAAACGCGTGCTTGAACAGGTCACGAATGAAGTTCATCGAGTACTGGTCAAGGGTTTCGCGCTCGTAGTACTCATGCTTGACGAGGTATTCGAGCTTCTCGTCAAGATCGTGGAAGAACACGGTGTTGTTGTTCACGTGATCCAAGAAGTACTGACGGGCCGCGTAACGGTCTACTTCAAACTGAATCTTTCCATCTGGACCGTAGAGGTTCAGCATGGCGTTCAGGTCGTTGTAGCTCAAGCCCTGGAACTGGGCTGGGAGCTCCTTTGAGCTCGTCATCGTTCCTGCCAATTCTGCGACACTGGTGTCCAAAAGGTTTCAAGCCCTTCTTTGACTTTGAGTACGTCTTCCGACGTTCCCATAAGTTCGAATGTGTAAAGTACGGGTACGTTGCATTTCTGAGCGATTCGTTTAGCCGCGATGCAGTAGTACTCGCCGAAGTTTGTGTTCCCCGCACCGATCACTCCACGAAGGTTTGCTCGGTTTTCGTCGTAGCGCAGGAACTTCATGATCTGCGGAACGATGGAGTGCTTGCCGCGCTCTCCCCCATAGGTGGGGATAAGCAAAACATATGGTGCGGTGGAAATGAGCGGCGGCTCGGTTGCGTAGACCGGGATCCGAGCCGCGTCGATCTCAAGTTTGTCCACGAATCGTTTGGTGTTCTCAGAAACTGAAGAGAAATAAATCAACTTCGATTTGGTGAGTTCCACTGATTCGTGGGCCTCAGCGTTTTGCTTATCAGCAAGTGCTGTGGGTGACATCTTTATTGCCTCCACTACAAAAAGTGAGCGGAAAGTGCTAGAGCTTAGTTAGCTGGAGCCAGCTCAGCGATCTTGTCTGGGCGGAAACCCGACCAGTGATCATCGTCGGTAATAACGACAGGTGCCTGCATGTACCCCAGGCCGCGAACGTGCTCCAAAGCAGCGGCATCCTGTGAGATGTCGACCTTGTTGTACTCGACGCCCTTCTTATCCAACGCACGGTAAGTAGCGTTGCACTGAACGCAGGAAGGCTTCGTGTAAACGGTGATGGCCATGTCCCTGATCCCCTTTAGAAAATTCTTGATGTTGGCCGGTTTCCATCTGTTGATGGAATTTCCCAGCTGTCCTCTCGGATGCCTCAAAAACAGGGTTTTCGAGGTGCTACTGGTGCGAGCCGCACCAACGGGTTCAATACTACATGTTGTGTTTAGCCGGTCAAGCAGCCACAAGATGATGTATTACAAGTATGTCATTCTTCCCCCGCTACGTCCACAGGAACTGTGGATATTTGACCCCGTTTAAACCGCGATTTTTCGGGGTCCGCGCAACTTTTTCCACAGCTTCAACGCTGGAGCATGTGGGTTAAAAATTATTCTGTGACAAGATTCTCGGCGTGTTCTCATTACTACATCTAGTCCACCCCTTCCCGAACGAACCACTACATCTAGTGTGGTTCTAGGGGCCGACAATTTGGCGTCCATGGCGCGCGCTGTGCACAACACATTCCCATTCGCATTTCTACGGCCTGCACACAACTATGGGCAGCCAGCGAAGAAAAGCTAACTGCCCATCTGCAAACTTGATACAGTCCAAAAATTGCTAACCGAGGCTAGGCGTAGTTGCGAGCCCCGAAAATCCCCTGGCCTACACGCACCACAGTGGCGCCCTCGGCGATGGCCAGCTCATAGTCGCCGCTCATTCCCATCGACAGGTGCTTGAAGCCCTGCGGGGCGTTTGGCTGTAATGACTCTAGAGTTTCGCGTAAGGACGAGAAGCTTGCACGGATCTGATGCTCATCTGTTGTGTTGGCGGCCATGGTCATCAGTCCCACCGGCGTAAGACGATCCAGCGAGGAAAGGCCGTCAAGGAGTGCCGGCGCAGCCGATGCAGCAATCCCGGACTTGCTCTCTTCCCCGGAGGTATTGACCTGAATGAAGACCTCTAGTGAACGGTCCTCCAACTCCAGACGACGCTGCAGGGTCTGAGCAAGCTTCAACGAATCCAACGCATGAAACTCGTGAGCGAACTGCGCGACGAACTTTGCCTTATTGGTTTGTAGCGGCCCAATGACGGCATAGCGCAGGTGCTCAAAGCGTTCTCGGAACGCTTCATGCTTACTCTGGGCTTCCTGAACCTTGTTTTCGCCCAAGGTATCTACCCCTGCAGCGATAGCTAGGGACAGGCGTTCGATGTCGATGGTCTTGGTTACTGGCAAGAGTCGAACTGAGCGCGCTTCACGGCCTGCAGTGCTCGCGGCTGCAGCGATACGTTGGTTCACCGCCGCTAGGTTATTAACGAAGTCCTCGGTGGTGGCCGCATGTGCGGCAGCAGGTTGCGAAGTCAAGACGCCTACTTTCTAGCTCTCACAAAAATGTTGCTGGCGCCAAAAAGGCGCCAGCAACAAGCATAAACAAAAATGATTAGAACACTTGACGCCAGTTGGTCTTGGCCAGGTCCAATAGCTCGTCGCCGCGGCCAGAAAGGACCGTGCGGATGGCATACAGGGCAAAGCCCTTGGCCTGTTCCAGCTTTATATTAGGTGGCATCGACATCTCTTGACGATCGGTGATCACATCAAGAACGGCCGGTCCATCATGAGCCAAGAATTCCTTGACGGTCGCCTCGAGCTGCGTCGAGTCCTCCACCCGGTAGCCCTTCAGGCCCGCTGCGGTAGCCACTGCACCAAAATCGGGATTCTGCAGGTCGGTTGCATAGGTAACAAAGCCGGCGGCCTTCATCTCCAACTCAACAAAATTCAACGACGAGTTGTTAAAGACCACTACCTTGACCGGCAGCTTATTCTGTGTGGCCGTCAATAACTCGCCGAGCATCATTGCCAACCCTCCGTCTCCGGCGAAAGCAATGACCTGACGGCCACGATCCACCGCCTGGGCGCCCAGAGCCTGCATCAAGGCGTTAGCCATCGATCCATGGTTGAAGGAACCCAGGACACGTCGCTTGCCGGTCATGCTCAAATAGCGTGCTGCCCAAATCACTGGCGAACCCACGTCGGCGGTGAAGACCGCGTCATCATCGGCCGCCTGATCAATCAGGCGCGCCAAATACTGTGGGTGAATTGCCGTCCCTGGTTTTGAAGGTTCAGCCAGTTCATCTAGTTTGGTGCGCGTCTTGCGATAGTGCTCAAGTGCATGCTCCAGGTGCTTACGGTGTGTTTGAACCGGAAGCAGCGCATTGAGCGCAGCAGCGGTATCTTTGACGGTTCCGACCAAAGGTACGTCTACCTTGGTACGCCGTCCGATCTGCTCACCGCGAATATCTACCTGGATGATCGTGGCATTCTGTGGATAGAACTGCTGATACGGGAAGTCGGTACCGAGCATCAGCAGTACGTCGCACTCGGCGATCGCCTTGGCGCCGGAGGCAAAGCCCAGCAGGCCGGTCATCCCCACGTCAAATGGGTTGTCATACTCGATATGTTCTTTACCGCGCATCGCGTGCACGATCGGGGCCGCCAATTTATCGGCTAGTGCCACAACCTCATCATGGGCTCCTGCTACGCCGGCACCGGCGAGGATGGTGACCTTGCGAGAGCCTTCAAGGATCTCGGCTGCCTGCTCGAGCTCCTGTTCGTTGGGCAAGACCCGCGGATTGGTCTTGGCGATTAGCTGAGTTCCGGTGCGTTCCATCTCCGAGAGCGCAACATCACCGGAAATGACCAGCACGGCCACCCCACGTTTCTCGATGGCTTCACGCATCGCAATGCGCAACATGCGGGGCATTTGCTTTGGGTCAGAAACTTGCTCGGCATACACCGAGCAACCACGGAAAACTTCCACCGGGTTGGTTTCCTGGAAATAGTTGGAACCAATCTCATCGGTGGGGATCTGAGCAGCAATGGCCAAGACTGGGACGCGGGAACGATTGGCGTCATACAGACCATTAATGAGATGGAGGTTTCCCGGTCCACAAGAGCCTACACACACCGCTAGTTCCCCGGTGATTTCAGCTTCGGCTGCGGCGGCAAAAGCGGCAGCTTCCTCATGACGATGATGAATCCACTCCATGCGACCGTTTTCACGCAAGGCATCGGTCAGACCGTTAAGGGAGTCCCCCGGGATGCCATATATTCGGCGCACCCCTTGGGTATCAAGCTGTTCGATCAGGTGGTCGGCTACATTTGGCAAAACATTCCTCCTGCACACAATCTTTAGTTGGTCTACTGCTCACAGTACTGCGCTGATCACTCCAGTGCCATGGGTAACCGCTAGTTGGCGTCGTTCCGCTGAGCACAGCGGGCAGTGTCTGCGCCCACACCTGCACCACGTCTTAGTTAGGCTGAGACCATGACCCAACCGAGCCGCATGGCCAACACCAACCAGCTTCCACTCGGAACTAGCAACGGCGCCATCTGGAAACTTCAGCCTGAGCAAAGAGACCTGGATGCCAACGTAATCTCGCTGGCTCCGGGAGCTAAGATCCAGAGACATCAGGGGCCAGAGATCGACGTCGTCCTTCACATCCTGACAGGCTCAGGCGAGCTAATCAGCGACACCGAGCGGATCACATTGGAACCGGGAGATATCATCTACCTTCCGGCACGCTCGCAACGCGAATTCATCGCACACGAAACAGGACTCGCCTATTTTTCGGTGCACCAAAGAAAACGCACCACCGGCCTGATGCCCAAGCTCCGATCACACTAGGTTGCCTCGCGGCTACTACTTGAACACTCCGGTGGACAGGAACTGCTCCATCGCCTGAATGTAGGGTTGCAACTCCAATCCCTGCTCATCAAGCCAGTCTTGGTTGTAACAGGTATTCTCGTAGCGCTCGCCGGAATCACAGATCAGCGTAACCACGCTTCCCTGCTCGCCATTTTCCAGCATCCGCGCGATGACTTGCAGGGCTGCGTAGAGATTCGTGCCGGTGGAGCCGCCGGCAAAATAGCGGGTCTTAGATCGTAGTAAGTGCATAGCTGCCAGGGAGGCGGCATCGGGAACCTGAATCATGTGGTCGATGACCCCGGGCATGAAGGATGGCTCGACCTTGGGCCGGCCAATTCCTTCGATTCGAGAGCCGGTGCCTGAGGCATATTCACGATTCCCGGTACGCCAGCTTTCATAGAAGGATGAGCCTTCTGGGTCACCAACGCAGATGCGGGTTTCATGTTGCTTGTAGCGTGCATAGCGGCCAAAGGTGGCGCTGGTTCCTCCGGTTCCGGCACCCACCACTATCCAGCTGGGGATGGGGTGTGGTTCGGCAGACATCTGCGCGTAGACCGATTCGGCAATGTTGTTGTTCCCTCGCCAATCGGTGGCCCGTTCCGCATAGGTGAATTGGTCCAGATAATAACCACCCGTCTCTGCCGCGAGTTGGCGAGCAGCGACATCCATCTGCCCAGCAGAATCTACGAGATGGCAACGGCCACCATAAAATTCAATGAGCTTAATCTTCTCAGTACTCGTAGAAGCCGGTACTACTGCAATAAATTCGAGTCCTAGCATGCGTGAAAAGTAAGCCTCAGATACAGCGGTAGAACCACTGGAGGCTTCTACCAGCGTGGTTCCCTCGGTGATTTTTCCGTTCACCAAACCGTACAAAATGAGTGAGCGGGCAAGCCTGTGTTTCAGCGATCCCGTCGGGTGCACCGACTCATCCTTCAGATACAGCTCGATCCCCCAGTGCGCAGGAAGCTCGAACCTCAAAAGGTGTGTGTCTGCGCTACGATTTGCATCGGCGTTGAGTTGAGAAATTGCTTGTCGCACCCAAAGATCAGTCATGACTCAACTCTAACCGTGGCTCACAGTATGTACACGTCCAGCGTGCTAAATTCAAAGCTGTGGAATTAAGGATTGTATCTGCGGGATATTCCGCGCTGATGCTTTTAGCGACGAGCTGGGCATTGTGGGCAGTACTTGCGGCCTCGACCCTAGTCGATGTCGCCGGCAGTTGGTTAGAACGTGATGCCTTCGTCAGCTCGGTGCCACTGTTTGGTTTACTGCCATGGATTGGGCTCACCGCTGGTGTTGGCCTTTACGCCATCTGGCAAGGCGTGGCTCGCTGGCGGCTTGAACTCCACCAAAAATTGCGTCCCTGGGTTCTTGCTCTGGCGCTCTCTAACGCACTTTGGGTTTTGTGCCTCAAGCGGGAAATGATCGGCTTAAGCCTCATCTGCGGATATCTATTATTAGTGATACTGGTGCGTATTGCCGTCATCCTTGGCCGCAACTTCTTGATACAGCACATCGACCGATGGCTCACCCGAGCCTGTTTTGGTTTATTCGCAGGCTGGTTAAGCGTCATCATCATGTCGCAAACACTTGCATTCTTCGCCATCAGCCACGCCAACCAAAATTCACTCATGTTTAAGGGAGCCAGCGCCTTAGTACTGACCCTTTTGGCTTTGTTCCTCTGCGCCGTAACCTTCAAAAACCCCATGGGGATTTACCTCAATTCAGGAGCCCTATGGGTTCTTACTTGGATTATTATTGATCGCTATAACGGGCAGGGATCTTCTCCGCTCTTTGCAACGGTGAGCTTGATCGCTGCGGTTCTGATGCTGATCTGTTTGCTGAGCGCACTGCGCACACGCATTCAACGAATCATCAGTTCGCAGTGAGCGCAACGCCGGTCGCTTGAGAGCGAACCGCTAGCTGGCTAGGCTAGTGAGTGAGGCCTAAAGGTTCACCAGAGAGGAAAACATGTCGAAGACTGCTAAGAGCTTTAAAGAAGTTGAGAAGTCATTGGCGAAGCTCGCCAAGGCTGCCAAAGAAGAACTGCCAAAAGAAATCCGTGGCGGCTGGAATGAGGCTGTTTCCGGTGTCAACGTTGAAGCAATCAGCAAGGCTGGCTCCAACCTGATCGAAAACGTCGGTGGCAACTCTAAGGCCGCCCAGCGTGCCCGCGCTTCGGTGCAGAACGCTGTTGACTCCGCACAGAAGAGCCTTGCGCCAAAGCAGAAGTCCTGCAAGGGCGGCAAGGTCCTGATCATCTCACTGGTACTCGCGGCCGTCGCAGCTGTTGTAGCATCCCAGGTGCAGAAGAAGAACTAGTTTTCATGACTCAGGGCGTGACCTCCACTGGAGGTCACGCCCTGAGTCATATCTACTGCACTTCGGATACCGCTCAGATGAGGCATAGTAAATACCCCATCGTTCCACTGCTCACATTTAGTTGCATGACTTCAACCAAAGGAGCAGACTTTCCTTGAAAGTTCAATTTTCAAGGAGACGATCATGCAACTAGTCAACACCACCGTGCTAGGAACCGGAGTCTTGGGTTCCCAGATTCTCTTCCAAACTGCCTACTACGGATTACCCGCCACTGGATACGACATCACCGAGGAAGCAATCAGCGCAACCGAATCTCGCTTAGATACCCTCGTTGAGAACTATGCCGAATTCTTCGGCGATCGGGCCAAGGCCCAGGCGGCTCGTGAGTCAATCACCTTGACCACTGATTTGGCCGAAGCTGTGAAAGAAGCTGACCTGGTCATCGAATCAGTGCCCGAGAGCCTGGCAATCAAGGAACAGACCTACCAGAAGCTTGCCGCCGTCGCTCGCCCAGAAACTATTTTTGCCACGAACTCTTCCACGCTTCTGCCGTCCGACATCGCACCATTCACCGGACGCCCTGAGCAGTTCTTGGCCCTGCACTATGCCAACAACATCTGGAAAAACAATACCGGCGAGGTGATGGGCACCGAGCAAACCAGCAAGGAAGCCTTCGAAGCAGTTGTTGACTTTGCCGAACGCACCGGTCTGGTGGCCATTCGAGTACTCAAAGAACAACCAGGCTACGTCTTGAACTCAATGCTTGTCCCGTTCTTGGAGTCCGCAAGCCATCTATTGGTCAACGGCATCGCCGACGCGGCCACGATCGATACCACCTGGAAAATCGGCACCGGAGCACCCTTTGGACCGTTTGAAATCTATGACGTAGTGGGACTGAATACCGCTTATCACATCGCAAGCAACGGTGATGAGACCAGCAAGAAATTTGCCGCGCTACTCAAGAGTGAGTACATCGAGAACGGCAAGCTAGGCCGAGCAACCGGCGAGGGCTTCTACAAATACAACGACTAGCTAGTTCCGCCCAGCAGATCGGGGCACTTGCGCTCGGATAGGATGGTTACGTGGCTCATATCGACGTGACTGACATCCAATATTTCCTTTCCGACGGCACCCAACTGCTGGGCGGTGTCACATTTAAGGTCTCTGCTGGCACCAAAACTGCGCTGATTGGCCCCAACGGCACCGGCAAGACAACACTGTTCAAAATCATCTCCGGTGACCTGAAGGCCGACGACGGTTCTATCAACCGCACCGGCAGCCTCGGAATCATGCGCCAGTTTGTCGGCCAGGTTCGTGATGAGACAACGGTGAAAGAACTTCTGCTCTCCACCGCTGCCCCAGCACTGGCTGAAGCTGCTGAAAAAGTCGCCAAGTACGAAGCTCTCATGCTCACCAGCGAGGACGAAAAAGTCCACATGCGCTACGCCGAAGCCATCATTGAATGGGGCGATGCTGGTGGATACGAATTGGAAACCACTTGGGATAAGGTCTGCATGGCAGCCCTCGGCGTAGAATTTGACGCAGCTTCAGACCGCTTGGCGCGAACCCTCTCGGGTGGCGAGCAGAAACGCTTGGTTCTCGAAGCGCTCTTTGAAGGCAACGACGAACTGTTGTTATTGGACGAACCGGATAACTATCTTGATGTTCCAGGCAAGCGTTGGCTGGAAGAAAAGATGCGCAACTCCCCTAAAACCGTACTGTTTATTAGCCACGACCGTGAATTGCTCAATAATGCAGCAACCCGAATCGTCACCTTGGAGCCAGGGCATGGCGGAGCCACGGCTTGGATTCATGGTGGCGCCTTTGGAAGTTACGTTCAGGCTCGCCAAGAACGCAATGAACGTTTTGAAGAACTGCGCAAGCGCTGGGATGAAGAGCACGCCAAGCTCAAAGAGTTGGTCAACATGTATAAGACCAAGGCGGCCTTCCGCTCGGATATGGCCAATCGCTATCACGCAGCGACCACGCGACTCGAAAAGTTCTTGGAAGCAGGACCTCCCCAAGCAATTCCTCTGGAACAAAATGTTCAGATGCGCCTGAAAGGTGGACGTACTGCCAAGCGAGCGGTCGTTGCCGAAAATCTCGAACTGACCGGTCTAATGAAACCCTTCTCTACCGAAATCTGGTTTGGGGATCGTGTGGGGGTTCTGGGTTCGAATGGTTCAGGAAAATCGCACTTCCTCCGATTATTGGCCTCCGGGGGCACCGACCCAGAACGTGAGCACTTGCCTGTCTCAGATGTGGTGATCTCCGAGGTGCCACACGAAGGCTCGGTCAAGCTTGGGGCAAGAATCCGTCCTGGTTATTTCGCCCAGACTCATACCCGCCCGGATCTTTTTGGCAAGACCTTGCTAGAAATCCTGCACCGAGGAGACGAACACCGTTCAGGCTTACCCCGCGAAGCTGCCTCGGGTGCGTTGGATGGCTACGGATTGGCCGGTCAAGCAGAACAGAAGTTCGAGTCACTTTCTGGTGGACAGCAAGCGCGCTTCCAGATTTTGTTGTTGCAGCTTTCGGGCGCCACTTTGCTTCTGCTCGATGAGCCGACAGATAACTTGGACCTGCATTCAGGTGAAGCCCTGGAACGTGCCATCGATGCTTTTGAAGGTACTGTTTTGGCAGTCACCCACGACCGTTGGTTCGCTCGCGGTTTTGATCGTTTCCTCGTATTTGGGTCCGACGGAAAGGTCTATGAATCCCCGGAACCCGTGTGGGACGAGCAGCGCGTAGTGCGTCAACGATAGAGAATTCAAATACACAACAGCCGGTGGCCGGTGCGTTCCAAATCTGAAACGCACCGGCCACCGGCTGAATTTATGTCATCTTAAACGTGGTGCTCTGGATGTAACTCAGAGTGCGGCGCCTGAAGTTGGTGAAGTAATTGATGAATCCCCAGATGGACCAGCTGCCAACGCCGATATTTGCCATCACGTTCGACATTCACAACCTGGGCACGATGCAAGGTGGATAACGCTTGGGTCACCGTATTCGGTGTCAGCCCGGTCGCTTGGGCTAATTGGCTCACCGAAGATCCCGGGGCAGCATGCATGGCTACAAGTATCTTGATTCGTGTTTCGTCGGCGCACAGAGAAAAAACTTCGATCCACTCGGGAATGGTCTCTTGAACCTTAGCCAGTGCGTCGAACCCGATCTTTTCCAATTCAATCTCAGCCACGGTTTACCGGTCCCTCGTTAATCGTACAAAGCCCAAGTAACACAGACATATGTCCGGTTGAACACATGTATTCTGAGATCATCTAGCTCCCCTTTTGCTGTGAAAGGTACTATTCCATTGCGCAAGACAACCGCCAGCGCCATAGCTGTTCTGCTACCAATCCTAATTGCCTGCACCGGTTGTCAAGCAACTACGACGGCTGCCTCGGCAAAGTCCGAAGTCAACCTCCTGACTAACGCTTTACCTGAATCGCTGAATCCATTGGCCGGATTCGACAATAACGGCATTGGAAAAATCAACGAATCCCTCTTCACCCTCGATGGGGACTCCCAAGCGCTTCCTGATATCGTTCCCATGCTTGCTGACAAAGACCCCAAGATTTCTCAGCACGGACTAGTCTGGGACGTGACATTGCGCCAAGGGATCAAGTTTAGCGACGGTACTGCGCTGGATCCGGCAGATGTTGTCGCCAGCTACAAGGCCATAAAGGACCCACGCACCGCTTCCCCACTGGCCAGCACCTTAGAAAATCTCAAGTCCGTCCAGACCCATGGTGAAAATGGCGTTCGATTTACCCTGTACGAACCCCAGATTTCTTTCAAAACCTCCCTGCTGATTGGCATTGCACCCTCCGAATTAATTGATCAGGGCGAGCCGATGAGCGAATCATCTCTGAATCGCTCTCCGGTAGGCACTGGTCCCTACGTGCTGGATCGATTCGACAGTTCATCTCTGGTCCTGAGCGCCAATAAGAACTACCGCGACGGGATTCCCGCGGTACAGAAGGTTTCCTATACCCAGTCAGAAGACGACAATGCTCGCACCCAGAGCATGGCAGGTTCGGATTACACAGGCACTGTGTTGCCGCCGCGCCTGGCCGCCGGACTTGCCCAACGCGAAGGGTTCGAAGTTGTCACCGCGACCAGCGCGGACTGGCGGGGCATTTCTCTTCCTGCAGATCACCCGTTTACCAAAGACCCCAAGGTGCGGCTAGCCCTGAACCTTGCGGTTGATCGACAACAGATTATTGACGGTGTATTGGCTGGTGCTGGACGCCCCGCCTACAGCTTCGTCCCGCCAGCATACGGTGAGTATTACAATTCTGAAGCCGTCTTTGAACACAACCCGCAACGCGCGAAAGAAATGCTCGACGACGATGGTTGGGTGATTGGTAACGACGGTATTCGCGTCAAGAACGGGCAACGCGCAGAGTTCACTGTGCTCTACAACCCCGGAGACACGCTACGTCGAGATCTATCTTTGGCATTGGCCGACCAGTTGGAAAACTACGGCATCAAGGTTAGCGTCGACTCGGCAACATTCGACCAAGCCGAGCCACGCGTTGGCAAGGACTCCATCATGCTCGGCGGCGGAGACACACCGTACGACGTTGATACGCAGCTGTACAAGATGCTGCATTCCAGCTATCCGAAAGCTGGAGCGTACTACGATAATCCGAGCCACTTCGCCAGTAAAGACATGGACCAGGCCCTACATCAGGGACGGACCAGCACTAAGACTGCCGACAGGGTCGCGGCCTATCAGCACGTACAAGACCTCTACGTCAGTGACCCCTCGATGCTGTTACTAGCCTTTATCGACCACACCTACGTACAGCGTAGCGACGTACACAAAACCTGGAACACGACCGGAACACTTCTGGAACCGCACGAACACGGCACAGCGTGGGGACCATGGGCCAAAATAGGTCAGTGGAGCAACAGGTGAGTGATACAGCCTTCCCTGGTCGCTGGGTCCAGGTGGCCAGGCTATTATCTCGACGGCTCGCGGTAGCCGTGCCCGTCACCCTGGTACTCACTGCTCTCGTCTTCGCACTGGCCAGCGTTGCACCGTTTAACCCGCTCGCCACGTATCTCGGATCAAGTTACACTCACACCAATCCAGAATTGCGTGAACAACTGAGCAGCCAGCTTGGCTTTGATAAACCATGGGCGCAGGTTTGGACACAATGGATTAGCCACGCGTTGCGCGGGGACCTTGGAGTTTCCATCTCCACCTCACAACCGGTGACGAGCGTACTACTCGAAAGAATCCCTTATACGCTGCTCATGACCAGCGTAGGTCTACTACTGGCGATTGTCATCGCGCTCATTTTGGCCTTGCTCGCCGCAACCTATCGGTACGGATTCATCGACCGTGTGGTCCAAGCTATCAGCCATCTAGCCCAGTCAATTCCGGTGTTTGTCATCGCTTTGGTGGCCATTACCCTTATTGCGTTGCCACTTGGTTGGCCCACCTCAGGCGTGGCAGCTACAGGTATGGATCCCACAATGACCTCCGTGGCCACCCATTTGTTGTTGCCCGCCACCGTGTTGGCCATTAGCCTGCTCCCCTGGTTACTTTTGAACCTCCGTACCTCGCTATTCGAAGCGTTAGACACGGACGCAGTCTTGGCGGCACGAGGGCGAGGTTCTCGCGATATTTTGCTCACCGAAGCCCTGCCCCAAGCCCTGTTGCCTTTTATTACCGTTGTGGGTTCTCGACTCGGTGAACTGATCTCCGGTGCGTTACTGATTGAAACTATTTTTTCTTGGCCAGGAATTGCTTCCGCCGTCGTTGGTTCTGCAGTGGCTGGTGACTTCGCGTTACTCGCCGCGGTGACCGTGTGCTCAGCCCTGGCTGTTTTTGCAGGAAATGCCCTAGCTGACGCAGCCTATCTCCTTATAGATCCTCGGGTCACTCATGTATAAGCCCCAGAGAAATTGGACTGCGCTCACCATCGCTGTGCTATTGCTGAGCTACGCGATTATCGTTCCTGTCATCAATCATGAAGCAATCTCTGCAGTGGACCTCTCGGGCGTCTATCACGCTCCAAGTGTCAGCCACCTTTTTGGCACAGATCAGCTGGGTAGAGATATCTGGACTCGCACTGCGGCAGGACTGCGGATTTCTATGGTGATGGCTGTGGTGGCGGCGATCTTTTCAACGATTCTTGGTGCACTCGCAGCAGTGGCAGCAGTGACTTTCGGCCGGTGGGTTGATCAGGTCATCACTCGGCTTATTGATTCCCTCAACGCAGTTCCACATTTGTTACTCTCAGTGGTTATCCTGGCGCTGTGGCCGGGAGAAATCTGGGCGATCATCCTCTCCATAGCATTGACCCATTGGACGCAGACAGCGAGGATTCTTCGCTCTAAACTGCTAGCCGAACGTGAAAGTGGATACGTCAAACTCAGTGTTGCAGCGGGAGCCAAGCCCGTGGCCCTGTGGCGCACGCACCTTCTCCCAGCGGTACTTGGGCAAGCATCGATTGCTTTTGCTCTGCAGATCCCTCACGCCATGTGGCACGAATCAGCGTTGTCTTTCCTTGGCGTCGGGTTACCAGCACAATCAGCATCACTCGGATTGATATTGGAAGATGCCCGCGGCGGAATCTTAACTGGGGCTTGGTGGCTACTGGTTTTCCCGGCGACCGTCTTGGTTTTGGCCTGCTGGGCAGTGGCCTCACTGCCGGTCACCCAGCCTCGTGCCCGAAAAGAATCTCGCGTTACGGCACCAAAAGTCCGGCGGGAACCGTCATTCCAGACTTCTGATGACAAGCATGTACTGAACGACCTTCAGCTCAAGGTCACAGTAGCTGCCGGTGACACAATACTGGTGCAGTCGGCGAAACTCAGGCTCACCAAAGGAACAATTAACGCCGTAACAGGTGTTTCAGGCGCGGGAAAGACGTTGTTCCTTCGAGCGATCGCTGGCCTATTGCCAAAGACTTTGTCCGTAGATTCTTCAGTCATACTTCATGGCAAGCAATACCCCAATGCGGCTGCTGGCAAGCTACTTGGGAAGCAAATGGTCTTCATTCCTGGATCCGCGGCCACCGCGCTAAACCCAGTACAAACACTTCGCACCGCTTTGAAGCGAACGTTCCGCGAACATTCACTGCCCTCAAACGATGAGCAACTGGCAACATACTGGAGCGAATTCGGGCTCGTCCCGGAATTATTAAGCCACTATCCGCATCAGCTCTCCGGCGGGCAAGCCCAGCGAGCGGTACTTGCCCTCGGGCTCGCTGCTGATCCCGAACATATCTTGCTCGATGAACCAACCAGTGCCTTAGACGAGGAAACCAGAACAATTGTCGCCAACGTGCTGCGATCTGCAGCCGAACGTGGAGCCACAGTCCTCATGGTGACCCACGATCTAGAACTTGCTGAGAACCTTGCGGAGCACATATATGTCATGGACAACGGCCACCTAATGCTCAAGGAGTACTCGGCACGTGACGACAAGGTGGCGCCATGAGCCTCGTTCTAGACCGAGTCACTGTCCAGCTCAGCGCACGCACTATCTTGGCTCCTACATCATTGGAAGTCGTCAGTGGCGAAATGGTGGGAATTACTGCTCCTTCAGGAGCTGGCAAGTCGACCCTTTTATCTGTTGCTTCGCTACTTCAGCCTCCCAGCTCTGGTCGCGTAGTCATCAACAAGAGCATGATTCCACATAAAATTACTGGTGCTTCAATTCCCGCTGATATCCGTCAAAGCATTGGTCTGCTCCCCCAGAATCCACGAAGCTACGCAGACCCGCGGCTAACTTTAGAGGAAACAATTTGCACCCCGATCTCGTTCCGCGACGGCAAGACTCGGCCGAAGCCAAAAAACTATCGTGAGCTGATCTCTGAATGGTGCGATGCGGCGCAACTACCCCAAGATTTACTTCGCCGATTACCTTCTGAAGTATCCGATGGTCAGTTACAACGGGCCCTATTGGCGCGTTCGATCAGTCTCGATCCGGCGATCCTGTTGTGTGACGAACCAACCTCGGCGCTAGACCCCAAGACCACATCAGTAGTTTTCGCGCTCTTGAGTGCCCGTGCGGCGGCCGGGGCTTGTGTCGTCATCGCTTCGCATGATCAGGCTTCGCTGATCTCCTCCTGCGATCGCGTCGTGATGCTCGGAGAACTACAGCAGGAAACTAGAAACTAGTAACTAGTACAGATCTAATACTTGCGCAGTTGGACAGGTTCCTGTCCGTGCAGGCGTTCGCGTAGTTCGTTAACCACGCTCATCAAGACTGCAGTGGCACTTTCTGTCGAGGTCCCTAAAGTTCGCACGGAAAGTCCGGCTGCGGCGGTCGCTGAAATTCCCACGTGGACAGCTTCAGCCTGTTGCGCAGCAACGTCATAGGCTATGTCTCTCAAAGACTCGACCATTGAAGTGTCGATGCGCGAATCGACAGCTAGTAGCATTCCGACATGTGTGAACTCTTGAAAGTACAGTTGTGAACTAATGTCTTGGCGTCCCGGCTCTACCGACAAGTTATCGAGTACCGCGAGCTTCCCGTCGACATGGACTTCGGTTCTGAGCCGGATGTTTTCATATCGAAATAGATCTCCTTCAGGGCTCCATCCCGGGGTGATCACTTCGAACATCACCAACGAACTGGATCGGTGCATGTGCACGATCGTTTCTTGACGATAACTCGCATTCTGATAGGCGATGAGCTGATCGGGTATATATTCCAAGACGGCACCTTCAGCGAGGCTGACGTGCATCTGCGACTGTGCTCGCCCCTGTGGGGTTCGATAGATCTTGGTTGCCGATTGTGTCGTGAGCAGCAGACTGGCGGACGCCCCGACGCTGATGTCAACCCTGTATCTATCAGCGCCGAGGTAGCCACCACCCGGGTTCACGATGGTGTAGCAAACCTGCGCAGTGTTATCGAGATAGTGCGGACGCAGTACACGCAAGGCGCCCTGATGGAACTGCTTCGTGGCCAAGTCTTTGCCTGCTCTGCGCTCGACATGCAGCAATAGTTCGCCAGTGGGTTGGCCTTGATTCACTACGCGAGATCCGTCATTAACACGTCATGCTTCAACCAGTTAATGACGTCTTCCAGGCCGTCGTCGGTTTTCAAATTGGTGAAGCAGAACGGCTTCTGTCCACGGAATTGCTTGGAATCAGATTCCATAATCGACAAATCCGCGCCCACGTGAGGAGCCAAGTCAGTCTTGTTGATGATGAACAAATCGGACTTGATCATGCCCTGTCCTGCCTTGCGCGGAATCTTCTCGCCTTGGGCAACATCGATGATGTAAATAGAAAAATCAACTAATTCAGGCGAGAAGGTTGCTGAGAGATTATCGCCACCGGATTCGACAAAGATCACCTGCAGGTCATCATGCTTAGCTTTCAGATCCTCAATCGCCGCTTCATTCATCGAGGTATCTTCACGAATGGCGGTGTGCGGACACCCACCGGTTTCGATCCCGACAATTCGGTCAAGCGGAAGCACTCCATTAGCAGCCAAGATCTTGGCATCTTCAATGGTGTAGATATCGTTGGTGATCGCGGCCATGGAGATCTCGCCGTCGAGGGCGCGAGTAATGCGTTCGATGAGCTGAGTTTTTCCAGCACCGACGGGGCCACCGATACCAATACGAATAGGTTCCATAAATATCTTCCTCAAATTAGTTAGGACCACGAACGCGGTCACTAATGGTCAAATTAAGACATGAACATGCGCGCTCGTTGGTGCTCATGCCGCATCTGTGCAATTTCCAAACCAGGCACTGCTAAGCCCAGATCTTGATCATCCAACGTGAAAATCTTGCTGACAGTCTCGGCCACGGTCTCATGCATTGCACGAATAACCCGCTGTCCTGCATCTTGGCCTAGCGGGATGGCGCGAATAGCATTCTGTGTCAGGCTTGTAGCAGTTGAGAACAGGTAGCTCGTCAGTGCATCAGCTATTGGTGCTTGAGCACCGCGCGCGGCCAGAGCAAAAGCAATCGCAGGATGCCCTATGCACTGTCCGGCCCGTATGGCCTCGTTGTATTTCTGCAGGTCCGGGGTCGTGAACCCGGCTAAGGACACTGCCAGCATTCGTGCGCCCATTTTCTGTGCAGCTAAGCGAAGTTGTCTTGGCAAGGCGGAGGCATGGATGAGTGTATCGAGCTCGATAACGCGCTGTTCGTCCAGCGCCTCAAACGTTAGGCGCAACAACAACCCGTCGGTGTATGCCAACGACTGCACCAAGAATTGGTGAAGCCATAGGGCAAAACTGTGTTCGTCATGCACGAGACCTGACTCAAGGTACGACTCCATCCCAAAGGAATGGCTAAATGCTCCGGTCGGCAAGGCTGAGTCGGAGAGCTGCAATAGGGTCAGCAGGTGTATTGAACTAGTGGGTGTGTTCTGCATGTCTAAACGGCACAGGCATAACACGTTCTTGACGTTCATACGGAGCGTGGTGGTGCTTCAAGAAGTCTTCGACGGTGTGGTCATACTGGACCACCATAACTTCTGCCTTGTACTCAGACTCAATATCGAAGAACTGCGCCTGTAGGTGACGGTTACCCAGCGAGTGCGCGATGAATGCCATTTCATAGATTGATTGCGGAGCGATCACCAGAACGTCGGTTGGCAACACCGAAATGCTGATGAGTTCAGATTCCGAGATCATCAAGATGTCTCCATCCCTAAGATCGGGTCCGGGTGCAAGGCGAAGGCCGATTTCTCGACCATGATCTGTGCTGACCCGTTGGATTCGCTTGACCAGATCCATGCTGGGAAGAACCACCTTCTCGTGGTGCCGCCCACTAGTCAGGTCTTGTGTACCCTCGTGAAGATTGCCCACGAGCTTGTCAATAATCATTGTTCTCCTTCTCAAATCTTTCCTGTACTACACCAGCTAGAACAGGAAGTACCGCTGAGTCATCGGCAATTCTCTAGATGGCTCACAAGTTGCTAATTCTCCATCAACAAAAACTTCATAGGTTTGAGCGTCGACCCTGATATCTGGGGTTTGACCGTTGTGCTTTAGGTCGGCTTTGGTCAAGTTCCGGATATCGTGACAAGGGCGGATGTTTTTACGTAGTCCCAGTTTCTGCGCAACACCGTCCTCAATTGCCACCTGAGACATGAAGGTAATAGAACTTTCATGTACGGCGCTACCCATGGACCCGAAGCTAGGTCGCAAAGTTCGAGGTTGCGGCGTCGGAATGGAAGCATTCGAATCCCCCATAATCGACTGCACGATCAATCCGCCCTTGATAATCAGTTCCGGCTTAACGCCGAAGAAGGCGGGATCCCAGAGCACCAGATCAGCGAATTTTCCTTCCTCAACGCTACCGATAGAATCCGCAATGCCATGAGCGATGGCTGGATTGATGGTGTATTTGGCCACGTACCGCTTCAGGCGCTCGTTATCACCGATCTCTGGATCACCAGGCAGCTTACCGCGTTGGCGTTTCATTGAATCAGCAACCTGCCAGGTGCGCAGCACTACCTCTCCTACGCGGCCCATCGCTTGGGAATCTGAGGAGGTAATCGAAAATACTCCGAGATCGTGCAGTACATCTTCAGCGGCAATCGTTTCGGGACGAATACGTGAGTCTGCAAAAGCAACGTCTTCGGGAATGTCTGGGTTCAGATGATGACAGACCATGAGCATATCGAGGTGTTCATCCACCGTATTGCTGGTGTAGGGCAATGTTGGATTGGTGGACGCGGGAATCACGTTGGAAAGGGCTGCCATGCGAATGATATCCGGTGCGTGACCACCGCCGGCACCTTCGGTATGGAAAGTGTGAATAACGCGTCCAGCGATGGCTTCAATGGTGTCCTCAACGAAACCACATTCGTTCAAAGTATCGGTATGAATCGCCACCTGGACGTCGTACTTATCGGCAACCTTCAGCGAAGTGTCGATGGAGGAAGTGGTCGCACCCCAGTCTTCGTGAATTTTCAGTCCGATAGCCCCGGCCCGGATCTGTTCAACTAGTGGCGCCTCATCACTTGCATGGCCTTTGCCCAAGAATCCGATGTTCATTGGCAAGTTTTCGACTGCCTGCAACATGCGAGAGATGTTCCACGCACCCGGGGTCAAGCTGGTTGCTTTGGTGCCTTCGGCAGGCCCAGTACCGCCACCAATCATGGTGGTGGTGCCGTTAGCCAACGCTGCTTCGACTTGGCCCGGAGAGACAAAGTGAATATGGGTATCGATAGCCCCGGCAGTCAGAATTTTGTGCTCACCGGCAATGACTTCCGTGGCCGAACCGATGGTGATATCAACGCCATCTGAGATATCAGGGTTACCGGCCTTACCAATTCTAAAAATATGACCATCACGCAAGGCCACGTCTGCTTTATAGATGCCGGTGTAGTCGAGCACCACAACGTTGGTAATGACGGTATCGGGAATCTGCTGGTCTCGAGTGAGACGACCATTTTGTCCCATTCCATCTCGAATGACTTTACCGCCGCCAAAGACAACTTCTTCACCGTACTTGGTGTAGTCGCGTTCAATTTCCAGAAGTAATTCGGTGTCAGCCAGTCGGATGGCATCACCCGTGGTTGGTCCGTACATTTCCGAATACTGTTTGCGGGACATCTCGAAGCTCATTTTTAGTGCCCCTGAATTTTTCTAGGTTCGGAATCCAACGGTCCAGCGACCTGGTTTCTGAAGCCATGAACCTCACGGGCTCCAGAGAATTCTACTAAGTTCACGGTTCGAGCATCACCGGGTTCAAACCGAACCGCGGTACCAGCGGGGATGTCCAAGCGGAATCCTCTGGCCGCATCACGATCCAACTCCAACTGCGGATTAACCTCCGCAAAATGGAAATGTGAACCAACCTGTACTGGACGGTCACCGCGATTCACTAACTTTAGGACGCGAGTGGCCTGCTTTTCGTTGCAGACGATGGGGGTCTCTCGAAGGATGTACTCTCCCGGAATCATCAATAATGCCTTTCGTTTCCGTGTGAGTTAGCGAATGGGATTGTGGACCGTGACCAGTTTGGTCCCGTCGGGGAATGTCGCTTCGACTTGGACGTCGTGAATCATTTCAGCGATTCCCTCCATGACATCTTCGCGTCTCAAGATGGTGGTTCCATAGCTCATCAAATCGGCCACTGTGCGTCCGTCACGGGCGCCTTCGATCAGCTCATAGCTAATGATGGCGATGGATTCGGGATAGTTCAGTTTCAAGCCGCGGCCCTGGCGTCGTCGCGCCAGATCCGCTGCAACGACGATCATGAGCTTCTCTTGCTCCCTCGGCGTCAAATGCATTGACACATTCCCCATTCACACAGTTGATTAGTACTCTCGCACCGGAATTCACCGGTCATCAGATTCGAAACGTCCTTGAACACTGCCCAGATGAACACGTGCAGACTTGCTGGAGTGCACTTTTCAGCTAGCTCTTCGGAGTCTGCTGTTGAGAATACTATTCCCAAGACAGAGTGAGTTTATCGTTGGCGTATTTCGCAGTTTCTGCGCGTTCATTTCCACCAGGTTAAGAATGCATTACAGGCACTGGAAATACACCGAACCAGATTAAACAACTGCGGTTCGAGGACAGCAACCAGCTGTGACCTCGAACCGCAAATATTTACTTACAGACTGGTTAGTGAACTTCGCCAGCTATCACTCGACGAGTTTTCCTTCCTGCGAAACCTCGGTAATGAGGGCCGCGATCTCAGAAGGTATTTTTGGAATAGGTTCGCGGACGATTCCAGTTGGTGACCATACGAGGTTCACCTGTAACTCAGGATCCGTCAGTGGATAATCACTGCGGTTATGGCATCCGCGAGTTTCTTTTCGTTCCAGTGCCGATTCCAACGTGGCTCTAGCTGCCAGCACCGAAGACTTCAAGTCAAAGGCATGGCACAAGTCCTGGTAACCGGCAATATCTGGATGAATTCCGACATTCTGCATGCGTTGTTCAATCTCTGCAAGTTTCTCAAGACCGCGTTGTAACCCTGCTTCGTTTCTCACCACGCCTGCGTAGGCGGTCATCACGTCTCGGATTGCTCGCTGCAAACTTCGTACGTTCTCGTCACCGTCCGCCGAGATCAGGCCATGTACCGTCTGGCGTGCGTGCTCAATGGCCTCTTGCGAACGTACGTGTCGCTTCATGGAACGCGAATAATTAGCTGCCCCTTGTCCCACAATCCGTCCAAAGACCAACAGCTCAATTAGTGAGTTGCCACCCAGACGATTTGCTCCGTGAAGTCCAGAGGACGCCTCGCCAATCGCGTACAGCCCTGGCACCTCTGTTGCATGCGTCGTTGGATCCACCCAGACCCCGCCCATGGAGTAATGGGCTGTGGGTGCAATTTCGATCTTTTCTTGAGTGATATCAAGCATCTGCTCCTCGAGCATGGTCTGATATACCCTCGGTAGCCTGGACATGATGGTTTCTCGTGGAAGGTGTGAGACATCCAGCCATACGCCACCTTTCTCGGTACCTCGGCCTTCACTGATTTCGGTGTAAGCGGCCAAAGCAACACGGTCACGGGTGGATAGTTCCATACGCTGAGGATCGTACCGTTGCATGAAACGCTCCCCCAGTGCATTGGTCAGGATTCCGCCTTCACCGCGCGCTGCCTCCGAAATCAAGGTTCCGGCAACAGACTCAGGCTCAATGATGCCCGAGGGGTGGAATTGCACGAGCTCAGCATCACGCAGGCGAGCACCGGCTTCGACGGCGAGGCGGAACGAATCTCCAGTGTTTTCATCCCGACGGGAGCTACTGCGCCTCCAGATGCGGTTATGTCCGCCGGCCGCCAAAATGACAGCATCAGCATGGATCAGGTACCCCGTACCGTCGTTGACGTCGAAGCCGTAAGCGCCAAAGATCTGTCCCTCCGCGACAAGCAACTCGGTGATGTAAACAGAATCGAGCACTGGAATCTGTAATTGCTCTGCACGCCGGATCAAGGTGCGTTGGATTTCTAAACCGGTGTAGTCGCCTGCGAAAGCGGTTCGACGGAACTTGTGAGCTCCGAAGAATCGTTGCGAAATGCGACCGTCCTCTTCGCGTGCGAAATTCATGCCGTAGCGTTCCAGATCTTCGATGCCTCGCTGTGCCCCTTGGGCGACGACCTCGACGGTTCGTGGATCCGCCAGATAGTAGCTTTCCTTAATCGTGTCGGCGGCATGCTGTTGCCAGCTATCTTCTTCGTCCATCGTGCCTAAGGCAGCGTTGATACCTCCGGCGGCTAACGAAGTGTGAGCGTCATGTTTTGGACGTTTGCCAACCGCCAAGACAGCTGTTCCCAATTCGGCGAGTTCGATGGCTGCTCTCAGACCTGAACCGCCGGTTCCGATGACGAGCACTGAGGTGGAAATCTGCTGTTCTGTTCTCATGTCTTCCAGCATCATCCGACATCCAGAATGCGTCCAATGAATTATTGACATGCTCTCGATAGCGATAGGCTATGCACATGAATTTAGAGCAGTTGCGTGGCTTCATGACCATCGCCGAAGTGGGCCACTTCACTCACGCGGCCGAGCTACTGCACCTCACCCAACCATCGTTAAGCCGGCAAATTTCCACCCTCGAACAGGAATTGGGCTCCGAGCTCTTCCACCGAGCCCGAGGAAATATATCCTTGACCGCCGCCGGACTGGCGCTACTACCAAGGGCCCGACGAATGCTGTCCGATGAGGAAAACATACGAAGTGAAATGGCGGATCTTGCAGGACTGCGCCGTGGACGCGTTCGACTCGGTGCCCCACCAACATTGTGTGTATCTTTAGTCGCTGAAGCCTTAGAGCAATTCCGCCAAAGCTACCCGGGAGTGCAATTACATATCGTTGAAGCTGGCTCACACAGATTGCTGGAAGAATTGAACGACGGTGCGTTAGATCTTGCGCTCATCGTGACTTCCGAGCATGCAGTGAACGAAAAACATCTTCACAACTTGCCGCTACTCGAAGAGGAACTGGTGGTGATAGATTCGCTCGACCGGCCCCATCTGCCCAAAATCACTGAATTAGATTTGTCTTCACTTGCACCCATCGCCCAGCTGGCTTTTGCACATAGTTATGATCTGCGCGCGAGCACACAACAAGCATATAAATCCGCAGGACTAGTTCCCAACGTTGTGGTGGAAGGCGGTGAGATGGATGCCGTTTTACGATTTGTCCATCGTGGCCTAGGCGTAGCTGTTGTACCGGCTACGGTCGCACTCGAAACCCCAGGAGTACGCGCGGTGGCTTTGGGAGACCCGCAGCTGTCACGCACTATCGGATTGGCGCATCGCAAAGACGTGAGTTTGACCCGTGCAGCCAGCGCCATGCATCAGCTGATCGAGTCCACTGCTAAGACCTTAGCCTCGCGGCACGAGCAGATTACCTCGCTAGTTTGATCCCCAAATGACCGGCGAGGTCTTCGGCCAGCATGCTTAGTTGCAGCGAACTGATTTTTGCTCCACGTAATGAATCGAGTCCTTCAACTTGAGCGAAGTCTAGGCCTTGAAGGTCAACATCTCGTAGCTGCGCACCAGTGCAGTTAACCACACCGGTACGTGAATCCACGAAGCTTAGACGCTGAACTTGGCCACCCAAATCAATCTCTTCAAATTGGCAATTGCGGAATACAACGTCACGGACACGTGCTTGGCGGAGATTCAACCAACCAAATTTGCAGTTTTCAAAAACAACGCCGTCTAGTTCCGCTGCGGCGAAGTCAGCGGATCCGAAGCGGCTGTGGGTGAAGCGGACGTCGTTGAAGAACGCTCCTGCAGCGTTGAACGATGGAACACCGATCTGTTCCATTTCGCATTGCAAAAGCCGTGCATTACGCAATGATTCCAAAGAAGAACCGGTAAATTTGCACTCCTCGAGGCGTGCTTCATCGGCCTGAATCGGCTCATCAATATTCGCAAAATGAAGCAGCTCGATGTATTCACCGCTACCTAGATCCCCTGCATATCCGTCCGCCAATGGAGGTAATTTGAAGGAACGGATTTTCGGGTTCACAGTACTCATCCTTGCATTTCCCAGAAGTTATTTGCCAAGGTTTTGACTATATCAGTCAGCTCCGGTTCTAGCGGAGGCTGCGCAAGAGGGTCGCCTCCACCTTTATATCCTCCGAGAGCAACCCTCTGGGACTTCGATAACGTACATGCATGCAACATGCATCCGGATGAAGCGTTTTACCCCTGACGGTATCCTGCCGTCAGTTCGCTAAAAGTCGCTGATGATTAACTTCTTCATGTTCAGCATGTGCTCATAGGCTCCGGGGCGCTGCATGAGCTCAGCCATGTTTGATGGAACGATTTGCCAGCTGACCCCAAACTTGTCCGTCAGCCATCCACAAGCTTCAGCCTCAGGCACCGCCGACAGTGCATCCCAGACTCGATCGATTTCACCCTGGTCTTCACAAGGCCACTCCAACGAAACGCCTGGCGTGAATGAAAAGTCCTGAGCAACTCCCGAATCCATAGCGGCTACCCGATCTTCCGCCAGAGCGAATTGGGCGAACATCAACGATTCAGCTGTCGCAACTTCAGTGGCCTCACCATATGGGAATGCGCTCTCGAGTTCAGCACCGAGCACTTCCCCGTAGAACTTGATTGCCTGAGCAGCTTGATTCTGGGCGGTTCCACCAAACATAAGGCATGGCATCACACGGGTCGTTTCAGACACCGCTTCGCTGGATTCCATCAATTGCCATGAAACTCCGTACTTGTCACTCACCCAGCCGTACCGCGAGCTAAACGGATACTCGTTCAATGGCATAAGAACCGATCCACCATCGCTCAGCGCTTCCCACGTGGCATTCAGGGAATCACGTTCATCCGCGTTGAAGCTCAAGATCATCGAGATTGACGCGTTTGGAGAGAACTCGTTACCCGCATTGATCAACGTTATCTTGGTCCCGTGCACCCATACGGAAACTGTGAGCGCCTGACCCGCGAAGGGTTGCTGAAAGTCCAACAGTCCTTCCGTCGGATAGCGTGATTCAACTTCGGTTCGTGCTTGAGGCTGGGCTTGGGCGTAAAACGCTCCTGCCTCCTCAGCGGTGCCTTGCATCCACAGGTTAACGGTGAGCTTTTGCATGAGAATCCTCCCACGAAGTTGAGTGACGGTTTCACGCTACGCCTCAACGCGCCCGTTGGGTAGATCAATTAGCGACTTTTTACTTCAGCGTCACCGTTGCGTTGTTCGCCATTCGCCCTCCCGGTAGTGTCATCCATCGACTTGTAGACACCGATCACCTTGTCAGCGATAAAGTCCCAGGCTGGGCGAGGTAGTACTCCTCGTAATAGCTGACCGTGGTGACTGCCACCGTCGCATTGCCTTCTCGCTCCAGCCGTAGAGAACCACTCCACGACATTGCAGCAGCCTTGAAGACTGCATAGACGCGCATATTTGGATTGGAGACAAGTGCCGCAGCCGAGGCCATTGTTAACACTCGTCCTTTACCCGCGCGTCCCAATTGGGGCAACAACGCGTGTGTCAGATACATCGGAGCTAAAGCATTAATCTGCATCGTTGAGGTGATTTGCGAAACCTCGTGCTCGCTAAACTGCTTGCCGGTGACGACCCCAGCATTATTAATCTCGATATCTACCCCGCCGCCAGCAAACGCTTCTTAGGCCGACCGACGAATTTGTTCTTGATCTGCCAGAACAACTACGTGGGCTTGGATTTTGCCTTAGATCAGTTTGAGTTGTTCTACGGCTTCTAAAAGCTTCTCTTCATCAATGACCCACAGGATGATCCGGGTAGCCCCTTCGAGGCAGGGAGGTCGCGCGAACAAGAAACCCAAACCCTGCGCAACACCGGTGACTAAAACGTGCAAACCAACCATTGAATCTAGTGGGGCATGGGCCATGACGTTTCCTTTCTGCTCGGTGGCGAATCTGCCCTACTTTATGATCTGACTAACAGCATCTGAACCCGAGTCGGCGAGTCCGCTACCGCCCGATACTCTTGAATGACGAACCCCTAAACCGAAAGGAAGCTCGTGCGCATTGACCGCCTCGACGCAGACCTCATTGAACTGCTCACCGATTCACCAATGCTTCCGGTTATGGAATGCGCACGTAGGCTGGGCGTTGCGCGTGGCACCGTCAGCAGCCGTTTAACTAGGCTCCACGAGGCCGGGGTCATCCGGGGCATCATTCCGCGCATTGAACCTGCTGGATTCGGCTATTCACTGGTCGCTTTCTGCCAAGTCGAAATTATTCAACGCTACGGCCATGGCCCGGTCGCTTCCGCGCTGGCCGAGACCATACCTGAGATCGTAGACATGTATACGGTGACCGGGAATTCCGATCTCCAACTACGCGTGGTGGCGCGTACGGCAGATGACCTGCAGGAAATTTTCGACCGGATCAACCGTGTGCCCGGTGTCGCACGCACTTCGTCCTCTTTTGCGTTGCACGAGCACTTTCAGGGACGCACACTTCCACTAGTCTCCGCCTGCGCTAGTGATCAGAGCGAAACGGAAAAGACTAGGCAATTCGACTAGTAAAATGGCTTTGTGGGCAATGAACGCTATGCAGCCTGCATAGATCGCCAGATGTCGATTGCACGGTTGAACCCTTCAACCTACAGTCATTGCTTGTGAATCGCGACACGCGAGAATATGAGCGAGACCACTGCGCGGGAGTCATTGCAGGGGTCTTGCTGTTTGAACGATTGCCACCCCATGCAGTTGTGGCAGTCAGAGAGGAAACTCATGACCCTTCACCAGCGTCCCTCCTTGCGGGAAGTCCCGGCGTATAAACAAGGCAAGCCCGCTCCAGCTGGAGCCTCAAAACTCTCCTCTAATGAATCTCCACATGAGCCCCTGCCCTCGGTTCTGGCAAGTATTCAAGAGGGCCTGTCAACCATTCATCGTTACCCAAGCATTGCTGCACCTGCACTGACTTCGGCGCTCAGCGAGCAGTTTGATATCCCCTCTGAGCAGATCACTCTTGGCGCTGGTTCCGTTGAAGTAGCCTCACAGATCATCCATGCGGTTGCTGCTGAAGGCGACGAAGTCATGTACGCATGGCGCTCGTTTGAGGCTTACCCGTCACTGGTACGCATCGCCGGCGCTACCCCGGTGGAAGTCCCGCTCGATGCTCAGTCCAGGCATGACCTGCCAGCAATGCTCGACGCGATTACCGATAAGACTCGATTGATCTTCATCTGCAACCCGAACAACCCAACGGGTACCGTCGTTCAGGCCGAAGAGTTAGATTCCTTTATCAACTCGGTGCCACGCAACATATTGGTAGTTGTTGACGAGGCTTACGTACATTTTGACCGTTCGGCTGTTCGAGCTGACGGGTTGGCGCTGTTCCGCAAGTACCCTCATGTGGCCGTCCTGCACACCTTTTCCAAGGCTTATGGGCTAGCTGGCCTGCGCATCGGTTATGCGATCAGCCCAACTGAAGTGGCCGCGAATCTTCGCAAGGTAGCAGTGCCTTTCGGCGTTTCTGATCTCGCTCAGCGTGCCGCCGTAGCCTCGTTAGCTGCGATCGATGAGCTATCGGTGCGCATTGAGGAAGTTGTTACCCAACGCGAGCGCATGTATGAGGGTTTGGCGCAGGCTGGATATCCGGTGGTCAGGTCTCAAGCGAACTTTGTCTGGATTGACGCTGGCGAGAAAACGCTGGAGTTAGAAGCACAGCTCGCCGACGGCGGGGTGATAGTTCGCGCCTTCGCAGGAGAGGGACTTCGCATTTCTTCGGGTACCAAAGAAGAAGTCAACCGTGTACTGGCTGCTCTGCCAGCGCTGAACACCGCAGAGGTGGCGACCGCATGACAAGCACCAAAGAATCGTCTCCTGAGCTTCACACCTCACTGACTCAACGCCAGATTTCAATGATGGGTCTGGGCGGTGCTATCGGTGCTGGGCTTTTTGTCGGTTCCGGGCAGGCCATCTCCATTGCTGGCCCTGCCGTCCTTGTTTCTTATCTGATCGCCGGCGCGGTCATCATCGTCATCATGGCCATGCTGGCCGAAATGGTTGCGGCTAATCCGTCGTCTGGAGCTTTTAGTACCTTCGCACACAAGGCGATGGGACGAAGCGCGGGCAGCACCTTGGGCTGGTTGTACTGGATTCAGTTAGTGGTAGTTATCGCCGCAGAGGCCACTGGCGCAGCCGCCATTACTGCCGGCTGGTTCCCTGGGTTCCCACAATGGGCTTGGGTACTAAGTTTTGTCGTCATACTCACCGCCGGCAACCTCTTAGGTGTTCGTAATTATGGACGCTTCGAATACTGGTTTGCCGTGATTAAGGTAGCCGCGATTATTACGTTCTTGGTCTTCGGCGTCTTGGTCCTGGCACGGGTAATCCCGACTGATTCACCTGTTGGTTTTGGCAATCTAGCCGCTCACGGCGGATTTGCTCCCGGCGGCATGTCAGGTATCGCAGCAGCCCTTCTGATTGTGATTTTCTCCTTCGGCGGCACCGAAGTTGTCTCCATTGCCGCTGCCGAGTCGGCTGACCCTGCAGGTAATATCAAACGCACCGTGAAGTCCGTGATGCTACGAATCCTGTTCTTCTATCTGGGTTCCATTCTGGTCATCGTTGCGGTCCTGCCATGGAATGATCCGGCGATTGCCGAGGGCCCATTCGCCGCTGCACTTGGTGTCATGAACATACCTGGTGTTGGACTGCTAATGAATGCCGTGGTCGTTGTTGCTTTGCTTTCAGCCATGAACGCCAACATCTATGGGGCTTCTCGCATGCTTTACTCGTTGGGCAAACGCCATCTGGCCCCACGCCCGGTGACTCACGTGACCGGTAAGGGTGTTCCGTCACGGGCTGTCCTGAGTTCGGTGGCGTTCTCCTTCCTGGCCGTAGGTTTGAACTGGATCTGGCCAGAGACGGTCATGCCTGTTCTGCTCAACGTCGTAGGCTCAACGATCATCGTCATTTGGACGTTCATCGCTGTGACCCAATTGATTTTGCGTCGGCGTGCCGATAAGGAGGGACAGTACCTGCCACTACGTTTGTGGGGCTTCCCAATTTTGAGTATCGGCACTCTGGTTGTGCTCGCAGTCATTGTCATCATCGCGATGACCGATACCGCGGCCCGGACGCAACTGCTCTTGACCGCAGGCCTGACGGCAGCGATCTGGGTTGTGTCTAAGCTAGTTTTGAAAGACACTCCTGATCAGAGCATTGTCAGCAATAGATAACAGACTGCGCTGTTCTCCTCACCCTAGGCTCGATTCAGCAATGGATCGGGCCTAGGCTTTTCTTTTCACCATTTCGTTAATCCAGATCGGTGCAAACGGCGAGGTGCAGCCCGGCGAGGTTGGGTAGTCAGCCAGTACTTGAAGGCGTTCGCCAATGGATATGGCACGCTCACGCAAGCTGGCATGTTCGATGCCAATGGTGGCGAGCGTGTTGTTCATTGCCCATTGCAGTCGCTCAGGTGCCGTGGCCATGCGCAGCTCGATAGTATCTAGCAACTGTGTGAGGTTGAGCTTCTGGGGATCTTTAGTCACCTGATGTGCGGTCAACTCCCAGCCAGCTGCGGCAAGAATGGGGTCTGGATCCGTGATGAGCAATACGCGCAGTTCCTCTAGGAGTTTAGTCTTTTTGACAATGTAGCTCAGGAACCAAGCCTGCACCTTTGGAGTGCTCGCCTCGCGGCTCCATTCAACCAGCTGATCTAAAGTGAAACTACGTGGCTTGGCAATCAGAATGGCTACAAGTGCGCTAGCCGTGTCGCCACTCTTCCAGAGTTGCTCAGCCAGTTCCTGATTGGTCTTGAGCGTTTTCGCCAAACCCCTGAGCTTGCTGAGGTTCACCCCGAAGTCATCACCATGTCGTTCGTTGATGGCTCGCGCTTTAGGGTCCTCAAGCTCGGCCAGAGCTTGGCTGACCTCCTTTACAGAACTGTCTGGACCGATTTGAGTAGTCAAATTCTTCTCCATATCGATTGTTTACTACAGCGATTGAACTGGTTGTCGAAGGATTGTGCGTAGTTTCTCTGGGGCGACTCTACGTGGATCCCCCAAATAGATTTCATGATGCTTACCCGTCAGTCGCAGCCCATGTTTCGGAATGAACTGTTCATGCATGAGCTGAAGAACCGGTCCTTCATCATCGTAGGATCCAACGTGCAATGTTTGCACGCATTGGTGCTCCACTAGTGTTTCTATGCGCAGTTGCTCAAGACTCGGCAACGTCTTGCCCGCTTGTGTAGCTTCTACGGCGCGCTGGACGTCGCCGTCATCCAGCCATGGCGGAAGCATCAACATCATCGTCCAGCACCACAGGATCTTTTCGCGTTGGGTTGTGAAGCTGGCGAAGTCATCGGCCCACCATAGCCCCTCCAGCGGGGGCACAACGTAGTCTCGGCCATCTTTCTTGCTGGCAAACTTCAACTTGTAGGCGACTGGATAGAGCGTCTCTAACGCGTGTTGATAGGCAGGTGAAGTATTCGGATCACCGGTGCCGTCGATCATAAGGTATCGCATCGATTCAAGCGTCAGTAGCTCAAATTGCGACACTTTAGCCTGATAGCTTGCATAGGTTTTCTTAAAATCGATCTTTTCTGTCACTGGCACACTCCCCCAACCTAGATATTGCTAGAACCACTTTCGCCATTTAAAAACACCGTAGAGCGCGGCCGCAAAAAGGACCATGAACAGCACTGCCGCCGGATATCCAAACGCCCAATGAAGCTCGGGCATATTATCGAAGTTCATCCCATAAATCGCGGCGATCAATGTGGGAGCGAAGAGAATCGCAGCCCACCCCGAGATCTTCTTCATGTCCTCGTTCTGCCGCTGCGCCACCAAAGTGGCATTAACATTGAGAATCTGCGAAAGGGCATCACGGTACTCGAGCGCTTGCGTGTTAGCGCGCGTCAGGTGGTCGGTCACATCCTGTAAGTAGGTTTCCAACTCATCTGGCACCGGATATTTCTTAACGCCCGCGCCGAGTGAGCGAACAACTTCAAGAAGTGACGCTGTCGCGTGCTGAACATCGATCACTTCTTGACTGAGTCGGTAGATGCGCTCTGTTACTGCAGCGTCTCCGCTGAATACTTGACGTTCAATTTGTTCCTTGTCGATGCCTAATCCGTGAAGTACCGGGACATAACCGTCAACAATCTCATCGAGGATTCGGTAGAGCACCGCTTCGACGCCAAGCCGAAGAAGCTGTGGGTCTTTGAGCAACATTTGGTGTTGTTTCAGGCTACCGTCGCTAATCGATTCAGCAAATCGTTGACCGTCAGTCCCATCAATCCACCGATGATCCTGGCAAAGTACTGCGATGGAACCGGGCCGGACCAGGATATGGAATTCAGAGAGCTCAACTTCTTCAACAGCATCTAAGTACAGTGCTGATCGGACTACGACCAACAGCACATCACGATACCGTTCAAGCTTTGGGCGTTGCCGAGCGTGCAGGAGATCTTCGACTAGTACGGGGTGTAAATCCCAGGCTTCGGTCAGCTCGTTGATGTCGGCTTCATTTGGCGTTGGATAAAGCGAAAGCGCGATTCGGTTCTCTCCCGTATTGCCAAATTCGAGCGCTTGAATCGCGGTGGTGCTCGACGGCGCCCACTCAACTTCACCATCATCAATAAACCGTACACGCTTAGAACTATGTACCGGATGCTGGTTTTGGGTTGTGTAACGCAGTCTGCTACCCCGACGCTGAATTCGTGACATGCCGCTCCTGATTGAATAACTTTGTTCTAGTATCGCAAGGCGAGCCCGAAATTCCGCGTACCAATGAGCATTAGGCCGTGAAGATTCTCAACAGTACATCGCGTCCTTCGGTCCTGAGCATCAGCGAGGCCCCAAGTTCAAAAGGCGATTTAGACTCAAAGACGAAATCTATAACAAAAATGGGAACAAATGTGAACGAAAAAATCCTGGAATTCTTTCTACAAAGAATTCCAGGATTTAATTGGTGGAGGTAAGGGGATTCGAACCCCTGACCTTCTGCATGCCATGCAGACGCGCTACCAACTGCGCCATACCCCCAAAGGATTGCTACCCTGATTAGGCAACTCCATAATCATAGATGAATACCTAATCAGGATGCAAACTCCAGATTACTGATCGTTCTGAGAGGATTCCTCCGGCAGCTCAATCACAGGGCAGTCCGCCCAGAGGCGCTCCAGCGCGTAGAAAATGCGATCTTCTTGGTGCTGAACGTGAACTACGACATCTCCGTAATCCAAGAGCACCCAGCGTCCTGCTCCAAAGCCTTCACGGCGCACTGGGCGCATGCTGTACTCGGCGAGTATCTGGGCCTGGATTTCGTCAACGATTGCGTTCACCTGCGGTTCTGATCCACCAGAGACAATCAAGAAGGCGTCGGTAACGCCCAAGCGGTCGGCAACGTCAAGCGCGACCATGTTTTCTGCCAACTTTTCAGACGCTGCGTGCGCAGCGATCTTCACGAGGGCAATTGAATCTGCATGTGCTCCCATTGAGTGGGGTGTCTCCTTGTTAGAGGTGTAGATCGAGAATCTTATTGTGCTATGAAATTAGTTGCCCAGCAACATGATCAACCCGGCGATCAAGGCTGCTCCGCCTAGGCTCAGTGCAACAATCATGGCGATGAGCATATTGTTGGCACGTCGCACGCCGTGAGTCTGAACGTCTAACGGTTCTAGACCTTGGGCATTGACGGCGTTAATGCGAGGCATTTCAACAGCAGATGCATCCGATGCCGCTTCCGGCTTCGACTGCGAAGCAGCAGGCTGACCGGTAGTCTTCGCTACGGGTTTTGGGGCCACGTCACTGGCAACCTTAGCGGCAGGCTTGGCCGCTGGTTTACCTGCTGCTTTCGGTGCTGGCATAGGAGTCTGCTTTGGACCAGGCTTCGCGGTAGCAGTCGGCTTAGCCGCTGGCTTTTTTGCTGCAGGGGCAGCATGATCCTTCTTCGAAGAAATCTTGCCATCTGGGTCAAGGTTCAATGAGACGCTTTGGGTCTTTGGACCTTGAACGCCAGTCTTCGCGATTCGATCCTCGACCTCGCGGATGTTACCCATCGCGCCGGTGAATGGATCTGAAGATTTGTCGTCTTTGCCCCGCTTTGCGTTTTCTACACGCAGACGTTCACGTTCAGCAGCACGGCGGGAAATAATCGCCGCGCGTGCTGCCATTTCGCGCTGATGCGCAAGGACTTCGAGATCGATCTCGGAGTCATCCTCGCCAATGAGGTTCGGATCAATAGCCGCTTTCGGGGCGTGGGCCCGCCGTGCTGCCAACGCCTGCTCAACGCTCATGACGGTGGTCGCCGGCGAGTCATCTTGGTCAGCTTGCTTCTTCTGCGGCTTTGCTACTGGCTTTGGCGCTGAAGCTGCCGGGGTGCCGCTCTTACCTTGGTCCGCTAGCGCTTGAAGGCGAAGCTGACGACGGGTCAGCGGCTTTGGATCATCACCGGGATCAACGGTCGGGATGTGAGTTGTGAGGGCATCGACTTCGCCTTCAAGGCGACGACGCTCACGAAGAGCTTCGCGGTTACGAGCACGGCGTAGCGATGCTCGCTCCCCCGTTGATTCTTCGCTCTTGGTTTCCTGACTTGGCTGGTCAGCCTTAGCCCCTGGCTGCTGCTTTGGCGCGACCTGGTTTTTTGCTTCGGTGACCGAGGACTGCGCAGGTTTCTGGGGCGCTACAACCTTGGGCTTAGGCGCAACAGCACTCTCTGGCTTTTGCGCGGCTTTGTTTGCAGGGGCCGATTTGGCAGCCTGAGCGTCAGCTTGCGTGCTAGGAGCGCCCTGCTTAGGTGCGGGGTTCTGAGCCGGCTTGTTTGCACCTGTTGCGGTGGGCTTGGCCTCTGCAGGCACTACTGGAGTCGAAGATTTAGGAGCTGACTTCTGCGCTGGCTTTGACTCAGTCGTCGAGACCTTTTTTTCAGCTACAGGTTTAGCATCTCCAGCTGGCGCTTGAGGCTTCGCCGGTGCTGGCTTTGGGCTCAACTTTTGGGCAGAACCTGAATCAGTGTTCGCCGGCTTGGCCGATTTCTCGGACTTCCCGGTGTCCTTCTGATCTGCAAGTTCTTTAGCTTCTTGTTCAGCCTTGCTACTTGCTAGCAAAGCTTCCATTTCGGCACGTCGCTTTTCGCGCAGAGCTCGCCTGCTAGAAACTGGCTGCGAGTTATCGCTCATCCTGTACTTCTCCCGACCGCATAGACAAATACCGTCACCCTTACCTAGAGATTATGCCGTGTTACGTTACCGAATATGAGGTTACGACGCGGTATACAGCCCATATTTTGCAATGTACTGCACCACACCATCAGGCACAAGGTACCAAACTGGCTTATCCGCAGCGACTCGTTCGCGGCAATCCGTAGAAGAAATCGCCAGTGCTGGAATTTCGAGCTGTGACACATTCTCTCGCCCCAAATCGCTCATCACGTAACCTGGGCGACTGACGCCAACAAAATGCGCAAGATCCCACACCTCATCGATGTCACGCCAACTCATGATTTGGCTCATCGCGTCCGCGCCGGTGATGAAAAAGAGCTCCGCTTCCGGGCGTTGTGCTCGTAAATCCAACAAGGTATCGCGCGTATAGGTTGCACCTTCGCGGTCGATGTCCACGCGGCTCACTGTGAACCGAGGATTCGAAGCCGTCGCAATGACAGTCATCAAGTAACGGTGCTCAGCACTGGTTACTTGCTTGTCTGCCTTCTGCCACGGTTGACCGGTGGGTACAAAAACTACCTCATCCAAATCTAGCTCAGCAGCTACTTCACTGGCTGCCACCAAGTGGCCATTATGGATGGGGTCAAAAGTACCGCCCATCACGCCGAGGCGTAATGGGCGGTTACGAGGCTGCCGCTCAGTCAAGACTAGTGACTGTGTGGTTCGTGAGTCTTGAACTGGCGGTGGATGTCTTGGTCTTCTTCCTTAGCAGGATGACGGTTGCCCACGTTGGTGTAGGAAACGGTGATCAGAAGCAAGATCATCAAAGCAACAAAGATGCCGCCACCGATAAGCAGGGACCAGGTATGCCCACTGATGCCAGTGGTAGAGGCTTCAGAGGCCAGAATCAGCGCGTTCAAGTAATTCTCCAGTCGTATCCACGGAGTCAATTGGCCCAGCAACTCGTGCTACTGGCTCAATGTTCCGAAAAGTAACGGTACGTTTCTTCTACATCCTACCGAAAAGCGCCGTCAGAAACTATTTACGAACGTGGCCGTCACCTTGAACGATCCACTTGGTGGTGGTGAGCTCGGTCAGACCCATAGGGCCACGAGCGTGCATCTTCTGGGTCGAGATTCCAACCTCTGCACCCAAGCCGAGCTGGCCACCGTCGGTGAATCGAGTTGATGCGTTCACGATGACCGCAGCCGATTCAATTTCAGCGATGAACAGTTCAGAGTTCGCCAGTGACGAAGTCAGGATGGCTTCGGTGTGACCGGTGGAGTATTCACGGATGTGATCAAGGGCTTCGTCGATGTCATCAACGACCTTGACCGCAAGATCCAAGTCCATGTACTCAGTGCTCCAGTCTTCCTCCTGCGCAGCAACGGTCTGAAGCCCCGGAACTAGAGCCGCGGCACGCTCATCAGCGTGCAGGGTCACCCCAGCTGCAGACAGGGCCTTGAGCACCGCCGCGGCAGCAGTTGAATCCTTATGAATCAACAAGGTCTCCACGGTGTTGCACACACTGGGACGCTGGGTCTTGGCGTTGGTCAGGATATCGATTGCCATCTGCTCTTGTGCATCAGCATCCAAAAAGATGTGCACGTTACCTTCACCGGTTTCAATCACTGGCACCTTTGCGGTGGTGACAACACGCTGAATCAGCTCACGTCCGCCACGAGGAATCAGTACATCTACTTTGCCACGTGCGCCCATCAACGCATCAGCACCATCGCGACCGTACTGATCAATTGACGCCACCAGATCTCGCGGAAGCGAAACAGATTCCAAGGCGTCACGAATAATTGAAACCAGCGCCTGGTTCGAGTTGAACGCAGCTGTGCCACCACGCAATAGCACAGCGTTGCCACTCTTGAGCGAGAGGCCAGCGATGTCTACGGTAACGTTGGGACGAGCCTCGTAAATTGTTCCGATGACTCCCATAGGCACGTTGACCTGTCGCATGCGTAGACCATTTGGTAGCGTCTCGCCTCGGACAACGCGTCCTACTGGATCTGGCAGACCTGCTAGTTCGTGCAGGGCGGCAATCAGCCCGTCAATGCGTTTGTCGTCAAGCTTCAAGCGGTCCAGCATTGCTGGCGACGTGCCGTTGTTCCGGCCAACTTCTAAGTCTTTTTTGTTTTCTTCAATGATCCTGGCACGGCCCGAGTCGATCCCGGAGGCCATGGCAAGTAGCGCACGGTCTTTCCAGTCCCGGTTGGCACGCTTGAGAACTCGCGATGCACGGCGAGCTCGATCAGCGAGCTGATAGACCGAAGCGGTAACGTCGGTGATCTGTTCTTCTGTTCGTACTGCGTCGATACTCATAGTTTCCATCCTAGAAAATAGGTTCGATCAAAGCTAGGTCGTCGACATGCACCACAGACTTGTCGTAACCTTCACCCAATTCGGCGACCAGTTCGTTGGTGCTATGCCCCAGCATCTCTGGGAGTTCTTCTGAAGAGAAGTTCACTAGTCCACGAGCAAACGGAAGGTGATCCGAGCCACAGATTTCTACTGCGTCACCAGCTTCAAAGGCGCCCTCAACTGCAACAATGCCGGCAGCAAGCAGTGAGTTGGTCCCCTTGGCGATCGCCTTGACGGCACCATCATCGAGGATCAGCTTTCCCTCGATACCAGCGAGGTAAGCAAGCCAGACGTCGCGGGCAGAACGGCGCGAGTTGCGGGCAGCAAACCACGTACCCACATCGTGGCCACGCAAAGCCTTGGCTGCGTTGTCCGTGCTGGTCACCAGCGTCGGGATTCCTGCCGATGAGCTAAGAGTAGCTGCGTCAACTTTGGTGATCATTCCTCCAGTTCCAACCCCGGCTGCGCCAGGGGTACCCAGGTCAACGGCTTCAAGCTCGTCAGGATGCTCAATGGTGCTGATGCGGTTTCCGCCGTCATCAGGATGAGCGTCATAGACGGAGTCGACGTCGGAGAAAAGCAACAGGGCATCGGCCTTCACCAGGTGAGCTACCAAGGACGCCAAACGGTCATTGTCACCAAAACGAATTTCACGTGTTGCTACCGCATCGTTTTCGTTCACGATCGGCAAGACACCGAGGTTTAACAAACGAACCAATGAACGTAAGGCGTTGGTGTACGAAGAGCGACGCATGAGGTCATCTGCGGTCAGCAGGACCTGGCCGACTCGAAGGTCATGCTCTTCAAAAAGTTGCGTGTACTCGGCCAGCAGCAGTCCTTGACCTACTGCGGCCGCGGCCTGCTGGGTTGCCAAGTCCTTTGGACGCTTTGGCAATCCCAGCGGGGCCAACCCGGCTGCAATTGCACCGGAGGAAACGAGGATAACCTCAGTCCCGTTATTCACGGTCTCGGCGAGAGTGTCCACCAAGAACTTCAGTCTTTCATGAGATATTCCCCCGCTAACCGTAGTAAGCGAGCTGGATCCGACCTTGACCACGAGCCGCCGCGCTTCTGGCAGTTCGTGAGGAGAGGTAATGGCTGAAATGGTCTTAGTGGCACTTTCACTCATACTTTAATTTTCCTCCTGGGCTGCCTTCTTTTCTGCAGCCTTTTTGTTGCGTTTTGCGTTCACCGATTCAGTCCAAATGCCAGCCTTGCGCTCAGCTTCTAGCTCGGCACGAGCTTCAGCCTTGGCAATCTTGCGATCTTCGTGATCGGCGCGCTTTTCTTCGCGGGTCTTACGGTTTCCACGGTCTTCTAGTCGTACGTCCTCACCGCGTCGGCTTCCGCCGAGCAGTTCAGCACCTGCGGCCATGGTTGGCTCCCAGTCGAAGACCACGGAATCTTCTTCGGAACCAATGACGACTGCGTCGCCCGGCTTGGCTCCGGCCTTGAATAGTTTGTTCTCTACCCCCAGTTTTGCTAAGCGGTCGGCTAGGTAGCCAACTGCCTCATCATTACGGAAGTCGGTCTGCATGATCCAGCGTTCTGGCTTTTCACCAATAACGCGCCACAGTGGTTCCAGGTTTTGTTCTTCACGGCGGATGTAGAACTCTTCCTGCTTGGCAGCTCGTGGACGAATCACCGGCACCTCAACTACTGGTGCTTCGATAACCTGTTCAGCACGGGCCTGTTCTACCAATTCAGCCATAGCGAAGGACAGTTCACGTAATCCATTACGTGAGAGTGCAGAGATTTCGAAGACGCGGTATCCGCGCTGTTCCAGCTCTGGACGGACAAATTCAGCCATTTCGGCGCCGTCTGGCATGTCAACTTTATTCAGGGCGATCAGCTTTGGACGCTCGATCAGTGGCACGATGGTTCCATCGGTGCCGGCGAAGGTGGAGTCAGCTTCATAGTTGGCCAACTCTGCTTCGATAATGTCTAGGTCGGTCAGCGGGTCACGATCAGATTCCAGTGACGCACAGTCCAAAACGTGCACGATGGCTGCACAACGCTCAACGTGGCGCAGGAACTCGTGGCCGAGCCCCTTGCCCTCCGAGGCGCCTGGGATCAAGCCAGGTACGTCAGCGACGGTGAAGCGAGTCTCTCCAGCCTGAACTACACCTAGGTTAGGGACCAGAGTGGTGAACGGGTAGTCGGCAATCTTCGGACGTGCTGCCGAAACTGCGGCGATCAAAGAAGACTTGCCAGCTGAGGGGTAGCCAACGAGGGCAATATCCGCCATGGACTTCAGTTCCAGGACAATGTCCTGGCTGGTGCCGGGAATACCCAGCAATGCGAAGCCTGGAGCCTTGCGCTTATCCGAAGAGATCGCAGCGTTGCCCAGACCACCCATGCCACCAATTGCGGCGATGTACTCGTCGCCGATGTTCACCAGGTCGCCAAGGATGTCACCATCTTTGGACTTAATCACGGTGCCGGCAGGAACGCCGAGGACCAGATCCTCACCGTGCTTGCCCGGGTGCAGTCCACCCTTGCCTGGTTCACCGTTGCTAGCCTTACGGTGCGGCAGATGGTGGAAGTCCAGCAGCGTGGTGACCTGAGGGTCGACGCGAAGGATGATGTCGCCACCCTTGCCGCCGTTACCGCCATCGGGTCCGCCGAGCGGTTTGAATTTCTCGCGCTTGATGGACACACAACCGTGGCCACCATTACCTGCGGTGACATGAAGGGTTACGCGATCAACGAATGCAGCCACGGGGCCATCTTCTCCTAGTACGGGGTTGCGAGCTGTGCTCGCAGAAAAGTCTAACTATGCACGCAAGGGGCGGACCGAAAAACGGCCCACCCCTTGTGTACTAAAAAATTTGCCTGTTGCCTAAATTAGGCTGCAGCAACAATGTTCACCACGCGGCGACCACGACGGGTGCCGAACTCGACTGCACCAGCAGCCAGGGCGAACAGGGTGTCATCCTTGCCACGACCTACGCCGGCGCCTGGGTGGAAGTGGGTGCCACGCTGACGAACGATAATTTCGCCTGCCTTGACTTCCTGACCACCAAAGCGCTTTACGCCTAGGTACTGTGCGTTGGAATCGCGACCGTTGCGAGTGGAACTCGCACCTTTCTTATGTGCCATGCCTTTTAGCCTCTTTCGCTACAAAAATGGATATTACGATCGGCCCAATTAGGCGATCGAGGTGACCTTGACCTTGGTCAGAGCGGCACGGAAGCCCTGGCGCTTCTTGTAACCGGTCTTGTTCTTGTACTTCTGGATAACGATCTTCTCGCCGCGAAGGTTTTCTACAACCTCAGCGGTGACCTTGACCTTAGCCAGGTCAGCAGCTGCGGAAGTTACCTTCTCGCCATCTACCAACAGCAAAGCTGGAAGCTCGATGGAGCTACCTGGGGCAGCCTGAAGACGGTCAACGGTGATGAGGTCTCCAACGGAAACCTTCTCCTGGTGGCCGCCTGCGCGGACAATTGCGTACACCACGTGGGTACTCACTTCTACTCGACGTTTATTGTCTTACCGGCGCAGATATCGACCCGAACATCCAACCAAGGATGCGAAACCCGGGGATCTCATGCGCTTGTGCCTTGACGCCGAGCGGACGAAAAGTCCGTGATCTTGGCGTTTAGCACCGATCAACTAGATTACGCTAGTGACCACCGCTGGGGCAAATACAAAGTGCCCCAGCGGGGTAAGCGTGACCAAGTTCATCTATTTCAGTTCGCGTACGGGAACACCAACTCCGAGCATTACCGGTTGCCCGGCAGGCTCAGCTGACTGTTCCTTCTTCGAACTGGAGACATCCATTTGAACTACCGAACCGGTAGCTTCGGATACCTCAGCCACGAGAACTTCTGCTTTGGCGTCGCCCTGAGCCGAGGTGGCTCGACGACTGCGTCGCTTCGGTTTCGTGGAACTCTGTGGGGCCACCGCACTAGCGGTAGCCGATGCTTGGACTGGAGCGTTAACCTCAGTGGCAATGGGAGCGTTTGCTGCCGGCATGGCCAATCCGGTAAGTACCGGCTGGTCTTGTTGCGACTGCACTACCCCACTGCCGCCCTGCGGACGTGAAGCACGGCGTGAGCGCTTACGAGGCTGCACATCAGCCTTCGGCTCTTCCTGAAGTTCTACCGCGGCCGGTTGAACGTCTTGGGCGGGAGCCTCTGACTGATCAGCTTTGGCCTCTGCTGCCTGCGAGTCGCCCTGAGAACGATTCCGTCCCCGGGAGCGTGAGCGACGGCGTGACTTACGTCCGCCCTCATTCTCTTCCTCGGCTCCATCCTTACCCGGCAAGGCAGCCTCAAGCGCCTCGAGAGTGACCGACACGTCGCCGTGAGGCAATGCACTGGTCTTGATCACAGGAATCTGTTCGCCTTCGATGTTCACCGCATTTTCAGCGTGTACCTCTAAGTGTGAAGCAGCAGCGATGCTAGCCAACGCATTACGGGTGGCCTCATCTTTCTCGCCCTCGCCATTATTCTCCTGCTTGGCAGCTGGCTTGGTCTCATCTTTCTCGCCACCACGACGGCGACGGGAGTTACGAGCAGGCTTCTCATTGAACTTCTTCACATGAGCTTCGCCGGCGGAATTGAAGGTACGGCGGGACTCTACTGGCTCCTCGTGGGTGATCACACCGGCACCAGCGCAATGCTCGCACTCTTCTCCAAAGACTTCCAGCAGGCCGGTGCCCATACGCTTACGAGTCATCTGAACTAGACCCAGCGAGGTCACCTCGGCCACCTGGTGCTTGGTGCGATCCCGACCAAGGCACTCAACCAAGCGACGCAAGACGAGGTCTCGGTTAGATTCCAGAACCATGTCGATGAAGTCGATGACGATGATGCCACCGATATCGCGTAGGCGAAGCTGACGGACAACTTCCTCGGCCGCTTCCAAGTTATTCTTGGTCACGGTTTCTTCGAGGTTGCCGCCGGAACCGGTGAACTTACCGGTATTCACGTCAACGACGGTCATTGCTTCGGTTCGGTCAATTACCAATGAACCACCCGAAGGCAGGTATACCTTGCGGTCCAGCGCCTTGGCGATCTGCTCGTCAACACGGTAGTTGGTGAAGATGTCTTCTTCGGACTCCCACTTTTCCAAGCGTCCCATCAAATCCGGTGCCACATACATGACATAGGCCTCGATGGTGTCCCAAGCGTGCTCGCCGGAAACGATCAACTTGGTGAAGTCTTCATTGAAGACATCGCGCACTACCTTGATGGTTAGATCTGGTTCCGAGTACAAAAGCTCAGGCGCCAAAGTCTTAGTCGAGGTCGACTGCTCTTCAATACCTTCCCACTGCGCGCGCAGGCGGTTGATATCGTTGGTCAACTCTTCTTCCGAAGCGCCTTCAGCGGCGGTACGAACAATCACTCCAGCGTTCTCCGGCAGGTGATCCTTCAAGATCTTCTTTAGGCGCTGACGCTCAACATCTGGCAGCTTGCGCGAAATACCGGTCATTGACCCGCCCGGTACGTACACCAAGTAGCGACCAGGCAACGAGATCTGACTAGTCAGGCGTGCACCCTTGTGGCCCACCGGATCCTTGGTGACCTGCACGAGTACCGAGTCGCCGGCCTTCAATGCGTTTTCGATGCGACGTGGCTGACCTTCGAGGGCAGCAATGTCCCAGTTAACCTCGCCTGCATAAAGCACAGCATTGCGGCCACGTCCGATATCCACGAAAGCAGCTTCCATCGATGGCAGTACATTCTGTACCTTGCCAACGTAGACATTGCCAATCAACGAGTCCTGCTGGGTCTTGGAAACGAAATGCTCTGCGAGCACACCATCTTCTAGGACACCAATCTGGATGCGGTCTTCACGCTGGCGAACGATCATCTTGCGTTCCACGGATTCGCGACGTGCCAAGAACTCGGCTTCGGTGATCACCTGACGACGACGACCGGTCTCGCGAGATTCACGGCGACGCTGACGCTTGGCTTCCAGGCGGGTCGAGCCGCGTACCGAGGTGACCTGATCGCTGGCGGCGAGATGACTCTCGACGTTGGCGCGTGGGGCACGAACACGAGTGACGGTGTTGGGCGGATCGTCCTGCGAGCCACCCTCAAGTTCCAAATCCACATCCCCGCGACGTCGTCGGCGACGACGACGTGAGGTCACATCCTCGGCATCCGAATCAGAGGTGGCTGCTTCGCGACGTGCTGGCTCATGCTTCTTAGCCACGGCCTGCGCCAGAACTGCCTGCGCGGTTTCTGGAACGGCGAAGGGGTTAAGGATCATAGAGCTTCCGTGCTCGGCAAGCAGTAACCCGGTATGGTCCTCGACTACAGGTGCTTCCACCTGAGGTACTACGGTCTCTTCGGTCGAGGTAGCGGAGGCGACCTGCTGATCGCGCTCGTGAGCTTCTTCTCGTGTTGCTGCTTGCTCGACCGCTTCGTCACTGGCAACGTGGCGCGCAACCTGAGCCTTGCGCTCAGCCTGACGACTAGCGCGCTTGGTGGAATCAGGGGTGGCTACCTGGGTGCGTCGAGTAGCCCTCCAACGGTATGGGCTCTCTTCGACTCCGGCAGCAGCATTGAGCTCTGCCAAAGTCATGGCACGACGCAGTGGCCGTGCTGGGGTGGTGGAAACGCTGGTACGACGGGCACGTGTTGAACGATTGCCTCGCTTGTTACCTTGCGCCCCGCCCTTTCGTTGATTAGCTGCGCTCATTAGATTCGCGTACTCCTACTTTGTCCCGCTTAGGCATCCTCCACAGACGGCGCCTTAGCTGAAACTACAATCATCACGTGTCACTTGGCCGACTAGTTGTCATCGGTCAGACACAAAAGCTCTCTATTTTCCGCAAGATTGCCACTAACCCTGTAATAGAGCTGGACGCAATTCCTGCGGATCAACGTGGCCCATGAAAACCGGCTGCTTTCCTTTGCAGCCCTACGATCCGCGGTATTCCCTCGGGAGGCGCACGTATTGGGCACTCAACCGAAGCGATTCATCGCCAGTCGATCTGTTGTTTCAAAAGTCTGTCGTCGGGTTGAAAGCAGACTGTGGATCCGCGAGCAACCATCACCATTCTCTCATATATAGTTCACACCACGTTCATCGCTTCTCATCAGTTCCACAGAATCACTTCCTAATATGAAAAGGCTCAATGCGGAAACTCCCGCTTTCCTACAAATTTATGGAATAGTCGAAACATGGTTTCATCACTAGAAAAGAGCCACAACCCGGGCGTGTTGCCGTGGTGGGCTAAAGAACGCGGTTTCGGACTGCTCTTGGTAATCACGGGATTCATTTCATGGTTAGCAGCCGGAATTCTCGTATTAGAGCGATTAGAGCTTTACAAGAATCCTGACTACGTCACTAGCTGCGACATTAACCCGTGGATCTCTTGTGGCACTGTGATGAGATCAGCGCAGGCCGGGATCTTTGGTTTTCCCAATCCGTTTTTTGGCATCGTGTGCTTCGCCGTAGTAGTGACCATCGGCGCGGTACTTCTGGCCGGAGCTTCGAACTTCCAGCGCTGGTTCTGGATCTGTTTCCAAGTCGGCGTTACCGCCGCTATGGGCTTGGTCATTTGGTTCTGGTCGCAGGCGCTGTATGAAATCAACGCACTTTGCCCTTACTGCATGGTCGTGTGGGCCATGGTTATTCCGCTATTCGTCTTTACGACAGCGCGTAACGTCGTCACTGGTGTGATCCCTGCCGGCGAAGGGCTCAAGCGCTTCTTCGCCGAGTGGAGCTGGATCATTACCGCAGTTCTTTGGATTCTGGTCGCAGCTTCAATCGTTCTTCGTTTCCCTAACGCATTCTTCGGCTAAGCCTGGACAACCAATCCCTTCAGCCGGGTCGTTGTTTTTACAACGACCCGGCTGATTCTTTTAACCAGCGCCAACCGACCGATCACCCCATTTCAAACGCTTGCTCAGCTATGTCTCGGTTTCGCCGGTCGTGATCATTCGACTACTTCTGAGCAATGACCGGTAGATTGAGTACATGGCAAGTGACATATGGAACACAGAAAATGCCCAAAATTATGGAATCGATCTACTGATTTCTGATCAATTACGCCTACGTGAGTTACAAGAGGAAGATCTCGCATTCCTCACTCAGTGGTGGAATAGCCCAGAATTCATGGCGCTTCAAGGGAGCCTTGTACTCCCCCATCCGGTCAATGAAGCCGCCTCGCTGTTTAAATCCCGTAGCTTGAATCGTGGAACCACCGACGGAGTCGGACTGTCCATCACGCTGCCCGATGACACGTTAATCGGTCACACCGCGCTCTACGACTACAACGCTCCAGCACGATCGGCCGAACTGATGATCATGATCGGTGGCTCTAATGTGGGCCAAGGCTACGGTACGTTGGCCACCAAAATGATCATTGATTATGGTTTCCGAGAAATGGGTCTGAACCGGATCGGTTTGAATGTTTGGGCTTATAACGAGCGAGCTTTGCGCACGTTCATTAGCGCCGGCTTCCACGAAGAAGGACGAATCCGCCAAGCAGGCTTCCACGATGGGAAGTTCCACGACAAGATCGTCATGGGCCTTCTAGCTGAGGAATACTTCAAGGCTTAAAGTCGCACACTGTTTCAGGTGATCACTGAGTCAAGAGTGATCACCTGATCTCGTTAATGAATAATCTCACCTAATGAAACGTCTATCTTTTGATCACCTCAGGTCTTCTTCGCATTAGATTCACTGATGCGAAATTGGTAGACGCTGTGGTGTCGGCCTAGGTGCGAGTCAACCTGTTGACCTATGGTTAGAACTAAATTAGTACAAGCTATGAGGAGCAACAATGGCTTTGTTCGGCAAGGGTAAATCCCAACCGCCAAAGAAGAAACAGATAGATTCAGTAAAAACTTCAGCACACACTCAGCAATTGGCCTCAGGCGAGGCAAGCCCGGAATTCACCGTCGGTGGACTATGGACAGATCTTTTGGGCCGGCTTGGTATCCGTAGCGCCCAGCTCCTCATTGTGGGAGCGCTGGCCGGATTCCTCATTATCGGCATGCTCCGGCTGACGATGATCGTGATCCCCACCCTCTTGGCAGTGATCATTTCTTGCGCACTCTGGCCCCTTGTAGTGAAGCTGCGCAAGACTTTCTCACCAATGCTTTCGGCCTGGATCGTTTTCCTTGGCACATTCTTGGTTCTCGGAGGCATCGGCACCGGCCTTGTTTTCTCGGTGATCAATGAATGGCCGAAATTGGTAGACAAGGCTGTTCAAGGTTTCAATCAGCTCAATGACATGGTTCAGACCCTGCTGGGTGATCTTCCTTTCCAGATTGATCAGAGCCAGATTGATGACGCGGTCAAGACGGTCACGAACTTCATTACTAGCTCACAGTTCGGCACTGGAGCGCTCAATACGCTCAGCGCTGCCGGCAGCTTCTTGACCGGTTTGGTTCTTCTTCTGGTGATCCTGTTCTTCTTCTTGAAGGATGGGGACCGCATTTGGGCCTTTGCTGTTTCATGGACTCCTTCGCACTACCGCAATAAGTGGATCCAGTCCGGGGACCGCGCTTTGAAGACTTTCGGCGGTTACATTCGTGGCACTGCCACCGTGGCCCTTGTGGATGCCATCGGCATTACTGCGACGTTGTTGATTGTTCGTGTGCCCTTGGCTATCCCGCTGGGTGTCATAGTTTTCCTCGGGTCTTTCGTACCCATGGTTGGTGCCACCGTCGCCGGTGTCTTGGCCACACTGATCGCCTTGGTGACTAATGGCCCGGTCGTAGCCTTGATCGTTCTAGCATCCGTGATCGTCGTCAACCAGCTAGAGGGCAACTTCCTGCAACCGGTGGTTATGGCCAGCGCCTTGAACCTGCACCCATTGGTCGTACTGCTGGCTTTGACTGGCGGTACCGTACTGGCAGGCATCATTGGTGCGGTACTCGCTGTCCCACTAGTAGCCGCAGCGTGGGCGGTTATTAAAGTCTGGACTGGCAGAGACAAGTCCAATCCGGTAGCGGAGGCTAGTGCCGACATTCAAACCGAAGCAGAGATCGAAGAGGAAGATGAAGCCTTGGATAACAAGGATCATGACTTGGACGACTCAGCCGAAGCACCAAAAGGCTAGCAACGCCTGATGGTTTACTCTCCGGTGAAGCATCCCTGAGTTTCAGGGTGGTTTACCGGAGAGTTTTCCTTTACCCATCGTGTCCCAAGTAGTATTACGATGAGCTTCGCCGATGAAATAGTCGCTGACTATTCAACGCAGGCCCACCTACTAATCACATCAGTAGTTATATTCTCTTCTAAACAACGTTGTCACGAGACTAGGCTTTGTGTTTAATGTGACGTAGGTAAGGGAAACTTTCCACCCCCGGAGGTTTCACTTGAAACGCGATATTGCATTTCCTGATCCGGCTACATCTCGCTTCAGGAGAACACTGCATGAGCGACTGGAAGGATTGTATATGTCGAATTTTGATCACGGGCCAGCTGATGATGTTTTTCCACATCTGGCCGACTCAATAGCAGAGCATCACCAAGTCGTCACGATAGGATCGCCCGAAGAACAGCAACTGGATCACCGGAGCGACAGCGACCCACAGGCGACCGAAAGCCTTGACGACTGGCTGTAAGGATCCACAGACGCAAAGAATCCCGGCAGATCATGAGATCTGTCGGGATTCTTTACATTCAGCTTATTTGCCGAACCAGATACCAATTTCACGTTCTGCAGACTCTACGGAGTCCGAACCGTGAACGAGGTTCTGCTGAACCTTCAGGCCCCAGTCTCGTCCGAAGTCTCCACGGATGGTGCCTGGCGCTGCGGTGGTTGGGTCGGTGGTACCAGCCAGGGAACGGAAACCAGGGATAACGCCCTGACCTTCAGCAACAATGGCGACCACCGGACCGGAGAGCATGAACTCAACCAGTGGTTCGTAGAATGGTTTGCCTTCGTGCTCTGCGTAGTGCTCGGCCAGAAGCTCGCGAGTAGCTTCCACCTGCTGCAGCTTGGCAATGGTGTAGCCCTTAGCTTCAATGCGGGCAAGAATCTGTCCGGTCAGGGCGCGCTTAACGCCATCAGGCTTGACCAAGATCAGGGTACGTTCAGTCATTTGACTACCTCTTCGTATCGTTGATGTATTACTAGGTTATTAAGCTTGTTCTGGGTGCGCTTGGTCCCAAGCTTCTTGGGCTGCGGCGCGACGTCGATTTTCAACGTCAATTTCTTCACCCTTTGATAGTGCATACCACCAGCACAGGGCGAATGCCGCGGCAAGATAGAACATGTCCACCAAAATGAAGCCACTGAGGAAAAAGACCAGCTGTAGGACCCATCCGATGATGAATCCGATTCTCTTTGACAACAATGCACAGGTAACAATGCAGAGCAAGGCGATGACTGCACCAAGGCCTAGCACTACCGCTGGCTCTCCCCCACGCTTGAGTCCGAAAGCCGCCAAGGTGACAAAAACAGCCAACAGAGCTTCACAAACCAACACGGTGGAAGCAAACATCGTTTTAGTGGAACGCTGCTTCTTTTTCATACCGGGACGCCACTCGCGCTGCGCACGGGTGAGTTTGGCCATTACGATTCACTTCCTTTGAGCAACAAAGAAATCTCGCCCACCAGTGTAATCGAACCGGTGACCAGCACGCCGCCGCCGAGATCTTCCCCAGCTTCGGCGCGGCCTACAGACCACTCCACTGCATCTTCAAGATCTTCGGTGACGTGGATGTCTTCTTCAGGCCAGCCTGCGTTCATGGCCATATTGGCCAACTCTCCAGCGGGGATAGCACGCGGTGAAGATGACTGGGTAATGCAGAGATCTTCAACCATGTCGCCGTACTCTTCACGCATGGTGTAGAGCATGGCCTCAGCATCTTTTTCCTGCAAAATGCCAACCATTAGCACCAGTCGAGTGAACCCGAATGATTCCTTCACGGCATCAGCTGAAACGCGAATTCCTTCCGGATTGTGTCCGGCATCCACCAGGATGCTCGGCGCACTACGCACCAGTTCAAGCCGCCCAGGGCTGGAAGTTGCCGCGAAACCTTGGCGGACAAGGTCCGCATTCAGCTCGCGCTGGCCTCCACCGAGGAATGCTTCAACGGCAGCCAACGCCACCGTGGCATTTTGTGCCTGATGGGCGCCAAAAAGCGGCAAGAAGATCTCGTCGTAGCGTCCGGCCTGTCCCTGAATAGACAAGAGCTGACCGCCAACACCTAATTTGCGCTCCAAGAGTTTGAAGTCCAAGGTGTCAAAAGCTGCGGGAACTTCGAGTTCACGCGCACGCCCCAGCAGCACGTCGGCCGCATCCGATGGTTGCACCGAAGAGACTAGGCATCCTCCTGGCTTAAGGATCCCCACTTTTTCTTCGGCAATTAGCTCGGTGGTATCACCCAGCAGGTCTGTGTGGTCCAACGAAATCGGGGTGAACACCGAAACATCGCCATCGGCCACATTTGTGGCATCGGTGATCCCGCCCAATCCAACTTCGAGCACTACCACGTCCACCGGCACCTCGGCGAAGATCGCGAAAGCCAGGATAGTGACCGCTTCAAAGTAGGTCAGCTTGTTTTCACCGCGCTCAACGAGCTCAGCATCCACCAGGTCGATGAATGGCAGGATCTCATCCCATACGCGGACAAAAGTTTCGTCGTCGACGGGTTCGCCGTCAATGCTGATTCGTTCGGTGACCGAAACCAAATGAGGCGAAGAGTATCGCCCGGTGCGCAGGTCATGAGCACCGAGCAATGACTCGATCATGCGTGCTGTTGAGGTCTTGCCGTTGGTTCCGGTGATATGAATTACCGGACAGGACTTATTGGGTTCCCCCAAAATTTCCATGGCACGGAACATCGGATCCATCCGAGGTTCCATCTTGTTTTCGGGCGCTCGGGCCAGCAACTGGCCGTAAACCCGCTGTAGTTCGCTCACTAGTTAGCCTCTACTGTGGTGGTGTCCAGCTTCTGTACGCTCACGCTTTCAGCCTTTGCGTTCTCATCGACTCGCAACTCCAACTGCGCGGTCAAAGTTTCACCGGAGATCAGCTCGCGGTTAGCTTCCAGCGCTGCGATGGTGGCAGCGTTGGCGGTGATCACGGTCTGGATACGGTCCGATACCTGCAGGTCTGCGTCCTTACGTGCCGACTGAATGGAACGGATCATGTCACGTGCGGTACCTTCGGCAGCCAGCGCGTCAGTAACTTCGGTGTCCAGCACCAGGAAGCCACCGTCGATCACTGCTGCAGCGATCTCGCCTTCGGCATCTACCACGGTGTCCAAGGTGTACTCACCTTCGACGAGTTCCAAACCACCGGCGGTCACGACTCCGTCGGTCACTGACCAGTCGCCGGACTTGGCGCCCTTGATAGCCTGCTGAACATTCTTGCCCAATCGTGGACCGGCTGCACGAGCGTTGACTACCAACTGCTGACTGATACCGTAGCTAGCCGCATCGACGCCTTCAGCGTCAATCAAGGTCACAGCCTTGAGGTTCAGTTCGTCCTTGATGATCGATGCGTAGGTGCCATCCAGGCGAGCAGCGTCGGTGAGAACAATCTTCAGCTCAGCCAGCGGCAAACGCACGCGTAAGTTCTTAGCCTTGCGCAACGAAGAACCCACCGAGCAGATCTTGCGAGTGGTTTCCATGGTTTCGAGCATTGAAGTGTCGGTAGGGAAATCGTTAGCATCTGGCCAATCGGTCAGGTGTACCGAACGTTCACCGGTGAGCCCACGGTAGATCTCTTCGCTGGCCAGTGGCAGCAACGAAGCGGTGACTTTCACTAGGGTTTCCAGTGCGGTGTACAGGGTGTCGAAAGCCTGGGTGTCTTCGTCGAAGAAACGCTGACGGGACCGGCGCACGTACCAGTTGGTCAGGGTGTCCATGTACTGGCGAACAGCCTCGGTTGCGTCGGAAACCTCGTAGGTATCAAGGGCAACTGTGACCTCGCGTACCAGCTGACCGGTTGCGGCAAGCATGTACTGATCCAACGGATCGGTGGAGGCGGTCGAACGCTTTGCCTCGTAACCTGCCCCGTTGTTGGCGGAGTTGGTGTAGAGGTTGAAGAAGTGCCAGACGTTCCACAGTGGCAGCAGCACCTGGCGCACGCCGTCGCGAATGCCCTGTTCGGTAACCACCAGGTTGCCGCCGCGCAGGATCGGGCTGGCCATCAGGAACCAACGCATCGCATCGGAACCATCGCGGTCAAGAACCTCGGTGACATCCGGGTAATTGCGCAGGGACTTAGACATCTTCTGACCATCGGAACCCAAGACGATTCCGTGCGAGATCACGTTGGTGAAGGCTGGGCGGTCAAAGAGCGCGGTGGACAAGATGTGGAGCATGTAGAACCAGCCACGGGTCTGGCCGATGTATTCCACAATGAAGTCGGCAGGGTTATGACCGTTCTCAAACCAATCACGGTTCTCGAATGGGTAATGCACCTGAGCGAAAGGCATGGAACCGGAATCGAACCATACATCCATGACGTCTTCCACGCGCACCAAGGTGCCACCAGCTGCACAGCCTTCATGGGCTTTGGTCAGCTCGTCGATAAATGGGCGATGAAGATCTGGCTGGCCCTCATGGTTCACTGGCAGTCGTCCGAAGAAGTTCTTCAGTTCCTCTAGCGAGCCGAAGACTTCACGATGAGTACAATCGGCACCGGTGCACTCCCATACCGGGATGGGCGAGCCCCAGAAACGGTTGCGGGAGATGGACCAGTCACGGGCATTTTCTAGCCACTTACCAAACTGTCCATGCTTCACGTTGCCCGGAATCCAGTTGATCTGTTCGTTCAGTTCCAACATGCGGTCCTTGAACGCGGTGACCTCTACGTACCAGGAGGAGATCGCACGGTAGATCAGCGGGGTGCGGCAACGCCAGCAGTGTGGGTAGGAGTGCTCGTAGGAAGCCTGCTTTACCAGCTTTGCTTCGTCCTTGAGCACATTGGTGATGGTCTTATTTGCGTCGAAGACCTGAACACCAACAATGTCGTTGAGCGGACCATCGGCGAAGACGGAAAGGAACTTGGCGCCTTCGTCGACTGAGAGGATGACCGGAATGCCGTTTTCTTCGCAGACCTTTTGGTCATCTTCACCGTAGGCAGGTGCCTGGTGGACGATGCCGGTACCGTCTGCGACAGTTACGTAGTCCGCGGTGACGATCTGCCAAGCGTTCTCGGTACCGTACTTTTCGGTATCGGTGTAGGTATCCCACAACGGCTGGTAACGTACGCCGGCCAGATCCGCGCCAGCGAAGGTGGCGGTGATCGCGGCGGTAGCTTCCTTGACGTCCTTGTAACCAAGGTCCTTGGCGTAGGATCCGAGCAGGTCCTTAGCCAATAGGAATGGACCGGCAGCGTCCGAGGCCTTCACACCAGCTTCACCAGCCGGTACAACGACGTATTCGATCGATGGGTGCACAGCCAACGCGGCGTTGGTTGGCAGAGTCCACGGAGTGGTGGTCCAAGCCAGAGCTTGAACGCCAGCTAGTGCCTTGGAAGCTTCGGTTTGCCCGGCAAGGATGGTGAAACCGACGGTGACAGTCTGATCCTGGCGGTTCTTGTAAACGTCGTCGTCCATACGCAGCTCGTGGTTGGACAGTGGGGTCTCGTCCTTCCAGCAGTATGGAAGCACGCGGAAGCCCTGGTAAGTCAGGCCCTTGTCCGAGAGTTGTTTGAACGCCCAGATCACCGACTCCATGTACTCAACGTTCAGGGTCTTGTAGTCGTTTTCGAAGTCGACCCAACGAGCCTGACGGTTCACATACTCTTTCCACTCATCGGCGTACTTCATCACCGAGGTGCGGCAGGCGTCGTTGAACTTATCGATGCCCATGGCTTCGATCTGCTTCTTGTCGTTCATGCCAAGCTGCTTCATGGCTTCCAGCTCGGCGGGCAGACCGTGGGTGTCCCAACCGAAGCGACGCTCAACACGCTTGCCACGCTGGGTCTGGTAACGAGCTACCAGGTCCTTGACATAGCCGGTAAGCAGGTGGCCGTAGTGTGGCAGGCCGTTAGCGAAGGGAGGGCCATCGTAGAAGACGAACTCTTCGCCCTCACGCTGATCAATGGAGGCCTGGAAAGTGTCATCGTTCTTCCAGTATTCGAGGACGCGCTTTTCTAGTTCTGGGAAGCGCGGTGAAGCCGGGGTCGAACCGGATGGGTCAGAGGTGACCTTCGGGTAAAAGCTCATCGAATGGGCCGTCCTTCAAGCGTAGGGTCGATAAATCCTTGCCTACGAGGACGGCAGAATTGCCGCGGTACCACCCCGCTTATCCCCCACCAAATGATAGGGAACCACTTATCATCAGCTGTGACGGGCTGGTCCCGTTCGGTTCTACTAAGCGAGCATGAAGCTCACCTTTCTTCCGAAGGCTCCCCGGTGATGGCCGGATCAATACCTGAATACATCTATCGTACCGCGTGATGCCCGTGCTGAAAATTCGCCAGAACGTCACTGAACACAAGTGAGTGCAGGCTCACAACACAACATCTGAATGCCAAGCCTTCACTTCCTACATTTTCAGAATAGCGCGTACAGGGGGTCTTGCCGCAAGGCCCCACCTATGGTTCATAATCAATGACTTCCGCTTTGAAATCCGCCTACGTCCGGGAGTCTACGTGCCATTAAGAACCAACATCGAAAGTTATTTTGAGATTTCCGCACAGCAAGCCATGACCGATGCGGCACTTAGCATCGCCGAGGATGACCAGCGGTTGATCGCTATTGCCTTGCGCGTTGAGCAACTCCGAGCTGAAACATTGAACCGAATTGTTCGACGGGGCCAGGACCACGCCGGAAAATTGCAGCAGTCCTTGGAACGCGATGTTGAACTGAGCGAGTTAGCCCAACAACTTCGCCAGTTAGAGCGCACCGGCCCCTTAGCGTGCTTAGGGTTCATGGAGAATGCCGAGACCGGCGAGCGCCAGTACGTTGGACGCATCGGGCTGAGCAATGATCACGGAAAACAACTCATGCTTGATTGGCGAACGGCAGCTGCCGAACCATTTTTCGCGGCCACCCACGAAAGAACTTACGGACTGTCAATGCGTCGGCGTTATAAATGGCGTCGCCAACTCATCACAGATTTTTGGGATGAGGTATTCGAACCTTCACTCTTAGCTTCACATTCGAAGTTAGATGATCACTCTTCGTTTCTTGCTTCATTGGACACTGCCCGGTCATCCAAAATGCAGGATGTACTTTCAACGATCCAATCGGATCAAGACGCCATCATTCGTGCCAGCTCCAAGGGAGCCTTGGTCGTGGACGGCGGACCTGGAACTGGCAAGACAGTGGTGGCGTTACATCGGGCCGCTTACCTGCTGTATGCAGACCCGCGCTTGCGCAGTCAAGGCGGCAGGGTCTTGGTAGTGAGTCCACACGATGCCTATTCGGCGTACGTCTCGGATGTTCTGCCGAATCTTGGAGAGGACGAAGTACAGATATCCACTCTTTCGAACATAGTTTCGATTCATGATGAAGTGCTAGCTGAGACGGATCCGGAACTCAGCCAAATTAAGTCAACTGGCTCAATGCTTCGAACCATCAAAAGGGCCGTGCAGGTTTTCCAAGAACCGCCTTCCACCAGTCTAGAAATTCAACTTACCGACGGCACGGTGAGCATCTGTGTCTCTTTGTGGCGTAGTGCCATATCAATGATCGATGCCACGGCGCCCCACAATGAAGCACGGGGTCAATTACGTAATGCCCTTCTGGAGCTAATACTCCCCCGGCTTACAAATGACCAGTCCCGTAAGCAGAGCTTGCACCGCGAACTCGAAAGCAGCACCGACTTCAACGAGTATCTGAACGAGTTCTGGCCACTACTAGATCCGATGAATCTGTTGCGTACCCTCTATACGACGCCAGCACTGTTGCATTACAGCGGGGTCGAGCTAAACAGCGCGCAGATCCAGAAACTGCTGGACGCTGGGTCAGCACTCTCGTGGACTACAGCGGATCTCCCGCTCATCGACTACGCACGTTTCTTGACCGGCGATCTTTCCATTGAAGCGCAACATCGGCACCGTCAGGCGGTTCAGCATGCAGAACGTCAGCAGTGGAAGGAGGTGATCTCCGATTTGCTAGAGTCCGCCGACGACAAGGAAGATCTCAGCTCTCAATTGATCCACGCTGACCTTCAGGAACAACTGATCAGTCAACACCTAGAACCGGAGCACGCGCCTGAACGTTTTGACGGCCCCTATTCACATATCGTCGTTGATGAAGCCCAAGATCTCACCGATGCGCAGTGGGCCATGATCCTGCGTAGATGCCCTTCCGGGAGTTTAACTATTGTCGGTGATAGGGCTCAGGCATCGGCAGGCTTTGTTGGTACATGGGAGCAACGCTTAAAGAAGCTAGGGATTAAAGAGCTCACCGTGTCCGAGTTGAAGGTGAACTACCGTAGCACTGCCCAGATTATGGAAGTTGCCGCCGAACAGGTCCGTGAGCAAATACCACATGCCAATATTCCAGAATCCTTGAGAACTAACGGAGAACCTGTTCACTTTGCGCTTCCTGATCAGTTGACACCACTACTTGAACAGTGGCTAAGCACTCACCCTGAAGGAACCGCAGCAGTTATCGGGCATCCGAACTTCGAATCAACAGATCGGGTAAGTTCCCTGTCCGTGGAGAACGCCAAAGGTCTTGAATTCGATTTTGTTGCAGTCTACCGACCAGAGAGATTCGGCCAGGGTCAATCTGGTGCGGTGCGCCGATACATCGCCATGACCCGAGCAACAGCTCAAATGGTGGTGTTCACAGGTCAGTAGAGGTTCACGAATTTAGTAGGCTGGCTTCATGAGTACACCTGAGCAGCTACGACTGGACGCCCACATCCAGCAGCATTCTTTTGCCTCGCCAAGAGTGCTGCTGTGGGGGCAACATTTGGTCACTGCGATCTTGCTGGTGATTGCACTGCTTCGCCAAGTTTCAACACCAGATCATCTGTGGACCGCAATCCTTGTGTCGGTGCTCTTTGCGGGCTGGTATGCAGTGGGATTTATCCCTTTCAGCAAGAACAAAATCGTCAACAAACCTGCCTGGTGGCTCGCGATACTACTGGTCATCTGGATTTCAAGCCTGTTTATCTCGGCAGAATTCATGTGGCTGGCCTTCAGCCTGTGGCTGTTACTTGGTCATCAGCTTCCCTTCGTGCCCTCCATCCTTTGGTCCTTGGTGGTCTATGCATTCACCCTGATCGCACCGTACCTGCAACACAGTGAACTAAGTGTCGCCGCCGCGGCTGGCCCGTTGGTTGGTGGACTGTTCGCTTGGGGCATCTCGCGTGGGTATCTCCAGATGGAACGTGACGCTCAAGAGCGCACCTCATTGCTCAACTCCCTGATCCGCGCTCAGGAAGAAACCTCAGCATTGCAAGAGGAGTTGGCCCGCTCGCAACGAGAGGCAGGCATAGCAGCTGAACGTACTCGTCTAGCCCGAGAAATCCACGACACCATAGCGCAACAACTTTCCTCGATAGGACTACATGCTAAAGCCGCCAACGCAGCAAACAATTACGAGGCCGCACATGAAGCCTTAGAGCGCATCGACCATCTTTCCGGACAGGCCCTGAGCGATCTTCGTCGAATCATCGCCGCCCTAGCTCCAGCGGAGCTTGATTCCCAAGCGCTCGCCGGAGCCTTGTCCCGAATTCTTGACGACTTCGCGGTGGATTCAGGTGTACGAACGAGGATCGATATAGAACCAGGCTTGCCGTTGCTAGACCCCAGCGTGCAAATAGCCTTGCTTCGCACTGCCCAGTCAGCGTTGTCCAATGTCCGCCGCCATGCACGAGCCACGGCTGTAGTGCTGAGCTTGAGCTACAGTGACGACGAGGTACGTTTGGACATCGTGGATGATGGATGTGGCTTCACCCCACCGACCGGACGCCTGCAACACAATCCCGCTGTGGGTGGTTTCGGTCTGACCGCCATGAACCGTCGGCTTAAAGAGCTTGGCGGCGGACTTGACGTCGAAAGTGCCCTGGGTGAGGGAACAGCCCTCTGCGCTCATCTTCCGCTTCGCTTCGCAAAGGAAATTTCATGATCCAAATCTTGTTGGTTGATGACCACCCCATCGTTCGTACCGGCCTACGTGCATTGTTGGACAACTATGAAGATATCGAAGTTGTTGGTGAGGTCTCTACCGGCGAGCAAGCCGTAGACTTCGTCAGAAACGCAACGGTTGATGTTGTCCTGTGCGATCTTCGCTTGGGTGCCGGCATGAACGGCGCACAAACAACAGCCGTGCTCCGAAAGCTTCCCAAGGCTCCACAAGTCTTGATCTTGACGACCTTTGATAAGGACGCAGAGATTTTGGCATGTATCGAAGCCGGTGCCTGCGGTTATCTGCTCAAGGATGTCAGCGCACAAACCATTGTTGATTCTCTGCGGCAAGCCGCCGCCGGACACATGGTTTTGGCCCCTGAAATGACTCTTCGTGTGGTCGAGGGCATGCGCCGCCCCAAGGTGGAACTGACTGCACGTGAACGAGATGTGCTTTCTCAACTTGCTACGGGAGCCGGCAATAAACAAATTGCCAAGGCACTTTTTGTCTCTGAAGCTACGGTCAAAACCCATCTGGTTCACATTTTCGACAAGCTTCAGGCTACTACCCGAACTGATGCCATCAACAAGGCCAAAGACCACGGACTGCTCTAGTACTAAACTTGCTCGACTAGACACGCCAAAACCCGCCTCAACCTTTCGGTTGATCTTTTATTCAGCTATTTCCACGATGGATGAACCGGCAAAATCTCGTTGACTGGAACTATGAAAGTTTCAGTCGTAACTCGGGTCGCTCAATCATTGACCGGCCGCCGCGGTGCCCGGATCTGGCTCGCCGCGATCATCGCATGTATCGCCATTCTTTTTGGTGCCTTGAGCAGTCTCGAAGCGCCTGCCCGCTCTGACAGCTCTATCGTGAACGGCTCCGATTCGGCCCAGGTTCATCAGATCTTGGACGAAAATTCTACGGACACGCAAACATCCGCACTGTTGGTCGCCACGCGATCAGACAATTCGGCGCTGGGCAATAAAGAGATTGCCGCTTTTGAGGCCGAGGCCAAAGTCCTCAGCAAAAACACCAACGTGTCTGGTGGAGGTCTTCTTGTCAGCGAAGATGAACAAGCAGCCATGCTTCCCCTGACCTGGAGCACGGTGTCTACCGAAGCCGACAGGGAAACCCTGAAAGAACTGCGCAGTTGGATACAAGAAAATCCGGTCCCAGGTCTTGACGTGCAAATCACCGGTTCCACCGCCTTTGCGGTTGATATCACCAATGCCTTCGCAGGTGCTGACTTCACGTTGCTGGCAGTCACGGTAAGCATCGTCGCTGTCTTGCTCATCCTGACATACCGTTCACCAGTGCTGTGGTTGATTCCGCTCGCGGTTGTTGGAATCGCCGACCGAAGCGCTTCGCTTATTGCCAATCTTCTTGGCAACCTCTGGGATTTGAGCTTTGATTCGGGAGTACTCAGTGTTCTGGTCTTTGGCGCCGGCACCAACTACGCGTTGTTGCTGATCTCCCGCTACCGTGACGAACTGCAGAAGACCACCGATCATCGTCGCGCCCTGGCTAAAGCTTGGGCCGCCAGCTTAGAGGCCATTCTGACTTCCAACCTCACCGTTGTCCTTGCACTGTTGACGTTGGGGCTGGCAGTTATGAATGACACCCGGGGTCTGGGTATTGTCTGCGCTGCAGGTCTATTGATCGCTGCCATTTTCGTCCTCCTCCTGCTACCACCAGTCCTAGCAATGAGCGGGCGTAAAGCATTCTGGCCGCTGATTCCTCGACCTGGAAGCGAGATCAAGAAGGACAATTTCTTCTCTCGTGCGGCACGACTTGTGATGCACCGTCCTGCGCTTAATCTGGCTGCTCTAGTAGTGCTACTGCTGGTACTTGCCAGCGCGTTGGCCGGCACTCGTATCGGTTTGTCACAGACCCAACAATTCCGTACTGCGACTGAGTCTTCGTCAGCGATGGAAGAACTCGCTGCCCACTTCCCTGCTGGTGAAGCGCAACCACTGACCGTTCTCGCTCAAGCCGATCAAGTTGATGCGCTGAACAGTGAGTTCGAGAACGTTGCTGGCGTGAAGCGAATTGGCAAGGCTACACAGGTCGGCGATTCATCCTGGCAGCAGTTCTCTGTGGTTCCTGAGATGGATCCAAATTCTTCTCAGGCTCAGGATTTGGTAGCTGAGCTTCGCACCATGGCGACAGACAATGGGCAAGTACTCATTGGTGGGCAGACGGCCGCGCAACTTGATTCTCATCAAATGCATCTACGCGACTTGTACGTGATTGCGCCGTTGATCATGGTGATCTGCTTTGTCATGCTCGGCTGGCTCACTCGCTCATGGAAGACCGCCCTGACTCTGGGGCTAGTCAATCTACTGAGTGCGGCAGCAGCTGTGGGCCTCGGATCCCTCGTTTCGTCATTCGTCTTTGACGCCAAGGCTCTAGATGTCCAAGTTCCGTTGTTGGCCTTCGTCTTCTTGGTCGCCCTCGGCGTGGACTACACGATCTTCTTCACACAACGTGTCCGACAGGATGTACAGACCCTTGAGCTTCGTGAGGCTGTGAAGCAAGCCGCAAGTCGTACCGGCTCCGTCATCACCAGCGCCGGACTCGTTCTAGCCGGAGTGTTTGCAGCGTTGGCAACGCTACCGTTGACCGTTTTGGGTCAGCTGGGATTGATCGTTGGACTCGGCGTCTTGCTTGACACCTTCATCGTTCGAACCCTGCTACTCCCCTCACTGTTCGCAGTACTGGGATCAGGGCAACGACCAATTTTCGGCAAAACACGGGCACCTGCAACGCTGACTGCGGAGCCATCAGATCTCAAAGAAAGCGAAATCAATGCGTAAGCTCGTCAACTTCTCCTTCATCTACATGATCCTTGGCGTTGCCTCGGGATTGTTCTACCGCGAATTCACAAAAATCAATGACTTTCCCGAAGATCAATGGACACAGCTTTCGGTAGTGCATACGCACTTCTTGATCCTCGGGTTCGTCATGCTGCTATTGGTCTTGCTCCTGGAAAAGGCCTTCGCGTTGAGCAAGCACGGTAAGCTCTTCGCATGGTTCATGGGCACCTACAACGCAGGGGTAATTCTCACTGCAGGAATGCAGCTTACTCATGGCATCATGACCGTGCTCGGAGTTGAGTCGTCCAAGATGATCTCCGGCATCGCAGGTCTTGGACACATGTCCATCACCGCGGGTATGGTCTTGCTGTTTGTTATCCTGCGTCGCAGCGTGAGCGAAAACAAGAACTTCGAAGAAGCCGCCGTCACAAACTAAGCGATAGTGGCACACTGTCGCCCGTCGGAAGAGCCCAGACCGTGAAGGTCTGGGCTGTCTTCATTCTGTCTACCAAGTACCTCCCAAACTAGGGTGTGCCTCTGCTATACATTGAGGCAAGGACATTCATCAAAGGGGAGATCATTGAGCAGTGAATTATTCTCCATTGTAGACACGGAAACCACGGGACTCTTCCCTGGCGGAAACGACCGTATCGCCGAGATCGCTGTCGTTACTATGACCCGTTCCGGAGAAGTAGTTGAGAAATGGGAAACGTTAGTAAACCCTCAGCGTGACCTCGGTAAACAAACAATTCACGGGATCCAGAGTAGAGACCTACTCAATGCACCGACGTTTAAAGAGGTTGCTGAAGAACTGCATTGGAGGCTATCCGGTACAGTTTTGGTAGCTCATAACCTCTCTTTTGATGCCAGGTTCTTGCAGGCGGAATTCAGAAACAGTTCCAAACCCGTTCCAGATGAGTTTCTAAATCAGGGCATTTGCACTATGCGACTGTCGCATCGGTATTTGCAGGGCGCCGGTCGCTCTCTACAAGACTGTTGCGATTCATTTGGTATCGAGCTTCTGAACTCTCACAGCGCTGCTGGCGATGCCGTAGCAACAGCAACGCTACTTGCCCGGTATATGGAACTAGATCCTTACGAACGCGAATGGGACACAAGACTTCAAATGGCGTCGGCCAACGCTTGGAATCCTTCAAGGCCACAAAGTCATTTCGTTCCCGTGATTCGCCGATCTTCCCACGATAAATCTTCGGATCATTTTCTCGAAAAATTAGCGACTCAACTTCCCGAGTTCGAAGGAACAGCATCTGAAGAAAACTACCTGGCGCTGCTCGACCTCGCACTCATGGACCGATATCTCTCCGCTCACGAAGAGAAGCAATTGATTCAAGCCGCCGGGGAAATCGGCCTTGACAGGAACAGAGCTCTGGCGTTACACGAGATCTATTTCAGACAGCTCGTAGATGCCGCTTGGTCAGACGGGATTCTCACTGATGATGAAATTTCAGATCTAAAAAAGGTTGTCACCTTGCTCGGACTACCCGCGGCGATGATCGAGGCGGTTCCAGATACTCCAACTAAGCACGAATCTGAGCAACCTACGTCTACTGGGCAAAAGAGCGCCCGAATCACGCCGGGATCCTTGGTCGTCTTGACCGGTGATATGAGTCAACCACGTTCTGAGATCGAGAAAAAGCTCAACGCGGCCGGATTTACGCCGCATAGAGCCATAACGAAGAAGGTAGCGTTGTTGGTTGCCGCCGATCCTGACTCGCTCTCCGGCAAAGCGAAAAAGGCCCGGGACTACGGAATACCTGTAGTCGGCGAAGACTACCTGTGGAACTCGCTACTGTAGATCAACAATCTAACCACAGACACGAATGGCGGTGACCGCTGGCATTTTCGTGCCAGCGATCACCGCCATTGAGCAACTTGAGTCTGGGGTGAGACTTACAGACTCTCAGCTAATTTTTTTGCGCGAGAGATTTCTAGGAGTTCTTCACGCTCGACAACCTTCACGCGATCACGGGTGATGTCACCGAAGCGAGTCGAGACGGTACCAGCGGCAGTGCCCAAAGACTTCTCGTGCTCATCTAGGGTCTTCCAACCATTCCAGTCCGAATATGCAACTTCGCGGCTTTCAAGCAACTCTGAAATCGTCTGCTCTGACTCTGGCTGAGCCAGGTTGCCCAAATCTTCGAGCAAGTGGGTGATGGTCTCTAGTGCGTCACCCTTGGTGTGACCGATCAGGCCGATTGGGCCACGCTTGATCCAGCCGGTTGCGTACAGACCCGAAACGTGGGTTCCCGAAGCGTCCAGCACTCGTCCTTCAACGTTGGGAAGAACACCCTTGGCGCCGTCGTATTCAATCTCTTCAACGGCTGAGCCAAAGTAGCCAACTGCACGGTAAATTGCCTGCAGAGGGTATTCAACAAATTCGCCGGTGCCGCGGGCCCCGCCATTGCCGTCAAGCTCGTTGCGTTCCACCTTCAGACCGGTCACCTTACCGTCTTCGCCCAGAACCTCAACTGGGGACTGCAGGAAGTGCAGGTGCAGGCGACGTGAAGCGCTTGGTGCCTCTTCGCGTTCTTCCTGCTCAATGAGCCAGTTAGTCAGGGTGGAAACCATAGTCTTGGTCTGGTTGTTAGTCTTCATTGCTTCGTCTGAAGCTTTATCGAATTCAAAGTCCTCTGGGTAGAGAACAATGTCGACGTCCTTCGAGTGTGAAAGTTCGCGCAGTTCCAGCGGGGTGAACTTCACCTGGGCTGGACCACGACGACCAAAGACGTGCACGTCGGTGACGGCAGAGTCATTGAGCTGTTCGTAAATGTGCTCAGGGATTTCGGTTTCCAACAGCTGGTCAGCGTGCTTGGAGAGGATTCGAGCAACGTCTAGTGCCACGTTGCCGTTACCTATAACAGCAACTTCCTTGGCTGACAGATCCCAGGTCTTATCTGCATCTGGGTGTGCGTCGTACCAAGAAACGAAGTCAGCTCCTCCGAAGGAACCTTCGAAGTCGATACCTGGGATGTTCAGGTCTGCGTCCTTCTGCGCACCGGTGGAGATGATCACGGCGTCGTAGCGTGCGCGTAGATCTTCTAGGCTGATGTCGCGGCCAAGGCCAACGTTGCCGTAGAAATCAATCCAGTCGTTATCTAGCACCTTGTGCAAGGCGTTGATAATGCCCTTGATTCGTGGGTGGTCTGGAGACACACCGTAACGAATCAGACCAAAAGGAGTAGGCAACTCGTCGAAAAGGTCTACATGTAGCTTCAGGTCACCTGAGGCAACCGGCTGGCTCTTGTTCAGCAAGTCTGCGGCGTAGATGCCCGCAGGACCGGCGCCAACGATGGCTACACGCAGTGCGCGGGAGCTGAGGTGCTCTGGGACGATAATTTCACTCATCAAACAACTTCTCTTTCTTAGTCAACGAATGAGGCCGGCTCGGTAGCATCGGCGTTCTCTAGCGGCAGGAGGTCTACCAGTTGGTCGGAGGCTTCCGGGGCTAGCCGAACGACATCACCAATAACGATGACGGCCGGATTCGCCACTGCGGCCTTGCGGGCGCGCACTACAATCTCTTCTAGCGTACCGATAGTTGTGCGTTGCGTCTGTGAGTAACCTCGCTCTACTATCGCAATCGGCGTACTTGACGGCAAACCTCGGGTAAGCAATGTCTCAACAATTTGTGGCAAATTAGATACGCCCATCAACACCGCAAGCGTGTGGTCCGGACGGATCGGAACATCTGAAAGTTCAGTATGGCCACTAATCACCGTGAAACCTTTGGCGATTCCTCGGTGGGTCACCGGAATTCCAGCGGCACCTGGCACAGAAATCGCACTGGTAATCCCGGGAATGACACGGGTGGAAATCCCGTATTGAGCAGCGAAGAGAACTTCTTCCCCGCCACGACCCAGGACGAACGGGTCTCCACCTTTGAGGCGAACAACATGTTTGCCTTCCAACGCGAATTTAACCAGCAACTCATTGGTCTCGTCTTGAGTCTTGACGTGACAGCCCGGGCCCTTACCCACGTCGATCACGGTGACATCTTCGGCCAGGTCAGCCAACAATGCGGTGGGCCCCAAACGATCAGCGAGAACCACATCTGCGGAAAGCAAGGCTTTGTAACCGGCTACGGTAATCAGTTCGGGGTCACCCGGGCCACCACCGATGAGTGTGATATGTCCTTTAGCCATTGTTCTCCCCTGTTCGGCTCATGCCACGATCACGCAAAAGCTTGCGTTCGATTGGAGCAAAGACAGCCAGCTCAATCAATACGCCCACCAGCAAGATGGTCAGGATGACCAACATGACCAGTGAAAGATCAGCCAGATCTCGTCCGCGCTGCAACAAGGAACCCACGCCCAGGGCCAACGATCCGCCGACGGCAATTAGTTCCGCTGCCATCAACGAACGCCAAGCGAAAGCCCAACCCTGTCGAAGGCCAGCCACATAGCCTGGCATCGCAGCCGGCAATTCAATGTGGAGCACATGCTCCCACTTGGAGGCGCCCAGTACCTTGGACAGCGACTTGTACTGCGAAGGGATCATGTCAATGCCGGAGAGCAGACCATTGATGATCGAAGGAATCGCGCCCAACAGCAACACCGTATAGATGGTGGCATCGCTCAGGCCAAACAGAATGATCGCTGCTGGCACCCAAGCAATGGATGGAAGCACCTGCATGGCCGAAACCAACGGGCCTACACCCTTGCGCAGCAGCGGCTGGTGAGCCAGAAGCAAAGCAATTGGCGTCGCAATCACGACGGCGATCACAAAACCGCTAATTGCACGGAACAGTGAGTTACCTACCGCGGAAGCCAGTGACCCGTCAGCCAGTAGCTGCGGCAACTTCTGAGCGACAGACAGTGGACCAGGGAATAGGTCTTCACGTAACGGGCTCACCCACGAAACGATCTGCCAGAGGCTCACGAGGACCACGACGGTGAGAATTGGAGCAACCACTGCATCAAGACGCCCGCTTGGACGTAACTTGATAGCTCGCACGGGCCTCACGTTAGTTCGAGATTCGGTCAGTGAGCTCATGTTTACGTTGCTCCTTTCTAAGTATCGTGGTGAGTTCGTCGGCCAAGGCTGCTGCCTGAGCCGGATTGTTACGAAGGTCATCGGTGATGCGACGCGTTTCAAGAATGCGGCCCGGATGTGAGGACAAAACCAGAATCCGCCCCGAGAGGCGAATTGCCTCACGTACGTTGTGCGTCACGAAGATGATGGTCTTGCCGGTCTGTTCCCACAATGCTCGAAGCTGTTCGTGCAACATGTCTCGGGTAATGGCATCAAGGGCCGCAAATGGCTCATCCATCAGCAGTACCTGCCGGTCCTGGGCTAACGCTCTGGCCAGTGCTACACGCTGGCGCATACCGCCCGAAAGCTCATGTGGCTTCTTATCGCTAGCATGACCAAGCTGGACAAGCTTGAGCAGTTCATCGACTCGTTGTGCTCGTTCTTTGACCGGGTGACCGGCAAGCTTGAGCGCCAAGTCGACATTCTCGCTCGCGGTGAGCCACGGCAGCAGATTGGCATCCTGGAACATGAAAGCAGCACCATCTTGTGGAACTTCTAACCAACCAGAGGTCGGTGCCAGAAGCCCGGCAATCATATTCAGCAGTGAAGACTTGCCACAGCCCGAAGCACCAAGGACGGCGATGAATTCGCCATCTTCAATTTCTGTACTGAGCCGGTCAATGACCAGTCCCGTGCCAGGGTAGCTGAGGGAAACTTCGTTGAGTAGTACTCCCATTACCGCTCCTGATTATCGAGAAAACGAGTGTCAACAAGTCCGTCAGCATCTCCGCCAGATCCAACGCCTACGGCCAGAGCATGATCAACAAGCTCCTGATAGGTCTCAGGCAATGGGTCCGAACTGAAGTTAACTTCCTTCAAAGCAGCGGCCATTACCGCTTCATCAAAAGTGCTGCCGTTGGCCTTAGCCAATGCCTCTTGCACTGCTTTCAATTTTTCTTTGTCATCGGCGCTGTTCAGCCAATCAATCGCTTCCGTATTGGCGTCCACCAATTTCTGAACGGTTGAAGGGTGGCTGGCCATGAAGTCTTTCGACACAACTAAAACAGTTGTCGGGAACTTACCTTCGGGCCAAAGATCGGCTTCGTTCACCAAGCGGTGAGCGTCGTTTTTCTCTACCAGCAAGGATGCGTATGGTTCAGGAAGCCAAGCCCCATCAATTTCCCCACGCCCAAAGAGCTGCGCAACGGTGCCATTGGAGCTTGGTGTTACCGTAGCTTCCTGTTTCAGTTTCAGATCCTTGAGGTGACTGCGTAGAGCCACGTCTTGGGTTCCACCAAACTGCGGGCTAGCTAGATTAGTTCCTGCCAACTGCTCAGGCTTGGTGATCTTGTCGTTGACCACCAAACTCGCCCCGCCGTAAGCGACACCGGAAACTACATTCAAAGACTCACCGTGGCTGGACAAGTAACTGTTCAGCGCAGGGTTCGGCCCCAGATAGGCGGCATCGATAGCCCCTGAATTCAGTGCTTCAACTGCCGCCGGTCCGGCATTGAAGATCTGCGATTCAATCTTCGTACCGTCTTGATCCAGCTGATTTTTCAGAATCCCTTGGGACTGCGAAATCAGTGCTGGAGCGTGGGTGAGATTGGCAAAGTAACCAATCTTCAACTCCTTAGCCGGCCCCTTGTCCGCAGCCTGGGCCTGAATCTCATTGGGTCCAGGCAAGAAGGTTGTGACCACTGCGGCGGCGGCCAGCACGCCCACTGCGACTAGTCCTAGGAACCGACCCCGGTACCCGGACTTACCACTATTAGCGGTAAGACGAACTCGATCCTTATTTTCTGCCGGCTGGGGCAGGTCAGGCTGCTTCATTGTTTTCCTCGATGATCCCAGCAGCCAGGGTGCGCCCAGAGGTAGGATCAATCAGCAAGAAGCTTCCGCCAGTGCGTGAAGTAGCGTACTGCTCGATGGCCAACGCTGCCTGGCTACGCAAGGTGATACGACCCAGATCGTTCAGTTCCAAGCTTTCGGCAGGCTGCTGCGAGTAATCTGCAACGTTGATGACGTAATCGATGGTGGACAGCTTGGCTGCGGAAACTTTGGTGCCGTGCTTGATCAACAGACGCTGACCATTGGTGAGCTTGGCTGAATCAAGAACGCAGATATTGGCTTGGAATTCACGATGGGCCGTTGGCAACTCGCCAGCCACAATCGTGTCACCACGAGCAATGTCGAGGTTGGTCTCTAGTTCAACAACGATGGCGTCACCGGCTTGAGCCTGCTGTGCTTCACCAGCTGGGGTGCTGATGCCCTTAACTCGGCTGGCCACTGGCTGCCCGTTGGAGAGCACCTGAACGTTGTCCCCCACCGTCAAGATGCCATCGACCAAGGTTCCAGCGTAGCCGCGGTAGTCGCGGTACTGTTCTGGGTCTAGCCCTGGGGCCAATCCACCCTGCGGACGGATCACATACTGAACGTCTAGACGAGCGGTCCCGCCACCCAGCTTTGGCTCAATATCTTCGAGCAGGCCAAGCAAGGTTGGGCCGGTGTACCAAGGTGCTACCTGCGAAGGCTCAACGATGTTGTCGCCCTGAAGTGCAGAAACTGGGATTACGGTAGTGGAGATAATGCCCAGCTCGTCTGCCAGCGCCAGTACTTCGGCTTCGATTTGACCGAAGGCCTTCTCATCCCAGTCGATCAAGTCCATCTTGTTCACTGCTACAACCAGGCGTGGAACACGCAGCAGGGCGAGCACGCCAAGGTGGCGACGGGTCTGCTCTAGTACACCGTTACGTGCATCAACAAGCACGATCGCTGCATCTGCAGTGGATGCGCCGGTGACGGTGTTACGTGTGTACTGTACGTGACCTGGGCAGTCGGCGAGGATGAAGGAACGCTTATCGGTTGAGAAGTAGCGGTACGCGACATCGATGGTGATGCCCTGCTCGCGTTCTGCGCGCAGACCATCGGTGACCAAGGCTAGGTCGAGGGTTCCCTCGGTGCCACCGAAGCCACGTTCTGCGCTGGTACGAGCGATGTCATCCAAGGAATCCGCCAGAATTGCTTTGGCATCGTGCAACAGGCGGCCAACCAGGGTTGATTTGCCGTCGTCGACCGAACCGGCGGTAGCAATACGCAATAGTGTGGTGGTCATTTTAGAAGTACCCTTCGGTCTTGCGGTCTTCCATACCCGCTGCGGAAATACGATCATCGGCACGGGTAGCGCCGCGTTCAGTCACGGTGGCGATGGCCAATTCGTCCAGCACCTTGCTCACGTTGTCAGCCGCTGAAAGCACGGCGCCGGTGCAGCTGGCGTCGCCCACGGTACGGTAGCGAACCTGCTTGAGCTCTACTGGCTCGTTCTCATTGGGCAGACTGACCGGAGTGACCGCGCGCCACATGCCATCACGTTCAAATACTTCGCGAGTGTGCGCAAAGTAGATCGGTGGCAGCTCAATGTTTTCGCGCTCGATGTAGGCCCAGATATCGCGTTCGGTCCAGTTGGAGATCGGGAAGGCGCGCACGTGCCAGTCCGGCTCGTGGCGACCGTTATACAGGCTCCACAGTTCAGGGCGCTGGTTACGTGGATCCCACACACCAAACTCATCACGCAACGAAAGAATACGTTCCTTGGCGCGGGCCTTGTCTTCGTCACGGCGTGCACCGCCAAAAACAACATCAAAGCCGTTATTTTCAATGGTGTCCAACAAGACGCGAGTCTGCAGGCGGTTACGGGTACCGTCAGGCAGTTCGGTCAGTTCACCGCGGTCGATGTATTCCTGCACGGAACCAACCACGAGGTTCAGGCCGTACTTTTCAACTACCGAGTCACGGAACTTGATGACTTCATCAAAGTTGTGGCCAGTGTCGATGTGCGCCACTGGGATGGGAACGCGCAGCGGTGCTACGGCCTTGGCCAGCAGGTGCAGGACAACAACGGAATCTTTGCCGCCGGAGAAGAGCAGTCCTGGCTTCTCAAATTCGGCGAGTACTTCGCGGATGATGTGAATTGATTCGGCTTCCAGGGCGTCCAAGACGCTGCGCTGGGTGCCGGTTGGGGCGTTAGCGATGGTAGTCAAGGCATTTTCCTTAGATGTGGAGGCCGCATTCGGTCTTGTTTAGTCCTGCCCAACGGCCGGCGCGTGGGTCTTCCCCCTCGGCCACTGGCTTGGTGCATGGCTCGCAACCGATGGATGGGTATCCGTTAGATAGCAGTAGGTTGACCGGCACCTTGTGCTCGGTGGCGTAGTCGATCAGTTCGTCAAAGGACCATGGGGCCACCGGGTTGAACTTGATCAGGCCGTTCTTTTCGTCAAAGGTGACCAGCGGAGTATTGGTTCGAGTTGGTGCCTCATCACGGCGAACACCGGTGAACCAGGCACTGTAGCCAGTTAGCGACTTGGCCAATGGGTCAACCTTGCGCATCTGGCAGCAAGCTGCAGGATTGCTGGCAAAGAGGTCCTTGCCGTACTTCTCATCCTGCTGGGCGACAGTGAGTTCCGGGAGGACATCAACGATGTTGACATTCAAGGTGCGGGCTACTTCATCGCGGGTGCTGCGCGTTTCCACGAAGTGATATCCGGTGTCGAGGAAGAGCACGTCAACATTTGGCAGCTGCTCGGCCACCAAGTGTGGGAGAACAGCGTCTGCCATGGAGCAGGCCACTGCAACTTCGTCGGCACCTAAATGCTTGGCCGCAAAGGCAACAACCTCGGCTGCAGTGGCATCCCATCCCAATTCCTCGGCGCCGAGTTCGGCGATCTCGCGCAGCTGCGCTTCGCTACGGGTGCGGGTTGGAGTCTGATTGCTCATTTCAGTTCATCCTCTTCTGCTCGGTGCGCCCACGCGGCGAATGATTCACCGTCGGTGGCGGTTTCCGAATAGTTCTTAACAACTCGTTCAACGTATTGAGGCAATTCATCGGCGGCGACCTTCAGGCCTCGAACCGTCCGTCCCAGGGCGGCTTCACCATTTTCATAACCAGCAAGTGTTCCGCCCAGGTGAACCTGGAAACCGGAGACTTGTTCACCTTGGTCGTTGGTGATCAGCTGACCCTTAAATCCAATATCTGCAGTCTGGATTCGTGCACAGGAGTTCGGGCAACCATTAACGTGCAGGCTCAAGGCACGTGGCAGTTTTCCTTCGTGGTCTTTGAGACGATCCTCGATCTTCGCCACTGCGTCGATGGTGGTGTCTTTGGTGTCCACAATGGCCAACTTGCAGAATTCGATGCCGGTGCAGGCAATAGCCGAACGCTTAAACAAGCTAGGGTAGGCCTCTAGTTTCAGCTGGCGAGCAGCACCGACAAAGTCCTTCACATGCTCCTGCGGAATATCCAGGGCGATGATCTTTTGGTGCGGGGTGGTGCGCAGTCGGGTAGACCCATGGGACTCAACCAGATCGGCCAATGCGATCAGCGAGGTGCCGGAGACACGACCAGCCGGAGCGGTTAGTCCGATGTAGAACTTGCCGTCGTTCTGCTCGTGCACCCCGCTGTGGTCCCCCGCTTCTTCTGGCTGTGCAGGTAGTGGACCATCTGGCAGTTCATAGCCCAGGTATTCGTCCTGCAGGATCTGGCGGAACTTCTCGGTTCCCCACTCTGCAAGCAAGAACTTCAGGCGTGCACGGTTACGCAGGCGGCGGAAGCCATAGTCACGGAAAATTGAGACGACACCTTCCCAAACATCTGGTGCCTGCTCTTCGGTGACAAACGCACCAAGGCGTTCACCGAGGCGTGGGTTCGCTGAAAGGCCCCCACCGACCCACAGGTCATACCCTGGGCCGAGTTCTGGGTGAACCGCGCCGATCAAACCGATGTCGTTAATCTCGTGCACAACGTCTTGGTTTGGGTGGCCGGTGATTGCAGTCTTGAACTTACGAGGCAGGTTCGCAAACTCTGGGCGACCGATGTAGCGGCGAGAGATCTCTGCGATGACCGGTGTTGGATCGATGATTTCGTCTTTGCTGATGCCGGCCACTGGCGAACCAAGGATGACGCGCGGCACGTCGCCGCAGGCCTCAGTTGTGTGTAGGCCAACAGCTTCAAGGCGCTGCCAAATCTCGGGGACGTCGATAACGTCAATCCAGTGCAGCTGGATGTTCTGGCGGTCAGTTAAATCCGCGGTGTCACGGGCGAAGTCGCTGGAAATCTGACCGATGACGCGCAACTGCTCAGTTGTTAGCGCGCCACCATCGATGCGCACGCGCAACATGAAGTAGCTGTCTTCTAATTCTTCGGGGCTTAGCGTCGCAGTCTTGCCGCCAGGGATGCCCTGGGCGCGCTGGGTGTAAAGACCCCACCAGCGAAAGCGCCCGTGCAGGTCCTCGGGATCAATGGAGTCGAAACCTTGCTTAGAGTAAACGTTCTCAATACGTTCACGAACATTTAGGCCGTTGTCTTTGGCCTTCATCTCTTCGTTGGCGTTCAGCGGCTCGGTGCCGTCGATCTTCCATTGGCCGTTGGGCTTGGACGCCCTTTTTGGACGAGCGGGTGTGGTTGTCTGCGTCATGCATTCAAGCGTAGAAACCCACCCTAGGGGGTCAGCAAACGCGTTCGGTCATATGACCGCTCAATGACTAAGAAGTTAGAACTTCTTCATCTGGCGTCATAAAACCGGCCTTTTTCAACGTCTCTTTAAGTCGCATAAGGAAACATTGAGCAATAGTTACGTCAGGTAACAGTGGTCTTGTCACAACATCGGCGCCCGTGCTAACGAGCTTGTGCTGGAAGTATCCCTCGGCGAGCAAGGAACTCAAAACAACGACCGGGCGTTTCATCGCTTCGTCCACGACTTGAGCAATATGCGGTTTTGCACCTGCGCAGTAGCCGACCTCAACATCACGTTCTAGAATCTTGGCGATTTGGCGCGCAAGTTCTTTTGCTTGTTCCTGCCCGACTTCCAAACGCGTCCCTGCCGCGGCCAGAGCAACCATTGGGTCATTCTCCAAATGCTCCTTCGCGCGATCGGCAAGCAGTTGAGCTAATTGCGGTAACGGGCCTAGTGGGCTTGCAGCTAGAGTGTTTTCACGTGACTGTACCGCCTGTGCAATATCCAAGGTCGTATGGACTCCGTCCGAGACCAACAAGGGCAAGACCACCGCTGGTTCCAAGGTAGGTAGTCCAGCTACAACAGCGTCGAGCGACGGCTCTTGCACATCGACGTAAGCCTCGTGCCACCGAAGCTCTATCGATAGCTCTTGCTTGGCCAGGTCCTCGAGCTGATCGCGAAGATCATGAATTAGCTGTTGTCCATAGGCGTTGTCGGTGCCGTGTGATGTAGCAACAACGTGAATCGTGCACTGCTTTGTTTCGGTCATTGGCTGAGTCCTCACCAGTGGAATGCTGAACGTTTATTACGCGTTGCGAATGAGCTTGTGGTTAGCGGCCTGAGCCTGCGGGCGGATCACAATTTCATCCAGATTCACATGTGCCGGTGCACTGACCGCGTAACGAATAACTTCAGCTACGTCCTCAGCGGACAGCGGGTTCTCGACTCCTGCATAGACGCTGTCTGCGGCGCTCTGGTTACCAAGGCGACGCAGCGAGAATTCTTCGGTGTGTACTAAGCCAGGCAGAATTTCGATGACGCGAATTCCATGTTCAACTTCTTCTAGACGCAAGGCCTTCGTCATCGCTCGTTCGGCAGCCTTGGCCGCGTTATATCCGCTTCCACCTTCATAACTGGCCAGTGCAGCAGTTGAAGTCACATTCAAAACTGTTCCCCGGGCATGGCGAAGTTGTGGCAGTAGTGCACGGGTCAGACGCATCGTGCCCATCACGTTGGCCTGCCACATAAAGTCCCAGTCTTCATCGATGGCATCGGCCCAGTATTCCGTGCCGCGTGCGCCACCGGCACAGTTGATCAAAGTATCTGCCCCTCCGGCCGATTCAACAGTTTTTGCCAAAACATCCACATCCGTCTGTACGCTAACGTCGGCCGGAACAGAGATTGCCCCAGTTTCTTTGGCCAAGTTTTCTAGACGGTCGGCGCGACGCGCGACGGCAAAAACGGTCCATCCTTGGTTTCGGAGCGCGCGCACAGTAGCTTGGCCAATTCCACTGGAGGCTCCAGTGACAACGGCGGAGCGCGGACTTTCAGTTTCAAAGTTATTCATGCTTCTAACTGTAGGACTAGTTGATTACCAGTTGGTAAGGCATGAATTTCTCTTACGTTTCATTGTCCCGCCCTTTTTGTTCTGTTGCGCAGTTTGAAAATCACCAAATCGACCTGCTGTATCGCCAGGGCTGAGAGAGAATTATTGGGCTATCCGCTCACGGTACTGATCGCCTTGCCAGCCGTCGTGGTGCAGGCCATGGGAATGAATGCCAAGGCACCGTCCAAAACATGAAAGAATAAGGCTATGGCAGAAGAAAACTTGGGCACAGACACGCCCGCAACAGTTTCCGTTCCTGACAAGCCCGCTTTGGAAGGCTTGGAAGAACGTCTTTCGTCCCGGTGGCGCACCGAGGGCACCTATCACTTCAACGAAGACACGACCCGCGAGGCCGTGTACTCCATCGACACTCCCCCACCAACGGCATCCGGTTCCCTGCACGTAGGACACATGTTCTCCTACACCCAGACCGACGTTTTGGCTCGATACCAGCGCATGACTGGCAAGAACGTGTTCTACCCACTTGGCTGGGATGACAATGGTCTTCCCACTGAGCGTCGAGTACAAAACTACTTTGGCGTCCGTTGCGACCCGACCAAGCCTTACATTGAGGGCTACCGTCCACCAGAGAAGCCGGCCAAGAACCAGCGCGACTGGGATGTCATTAGCCGTAAGAACTTTATTGAGGTCTGTGAGCAACTTGCCGTTGAAGACGAAAAGGTCTTCGAGCAGCTCTTCACCACCCTGGGCCTGTCGGTTGACTGGCGCATGACTTACCGCACCATCGATGACAACTCGCGCGCCGCTTCGCAGCGTGCTTTCTTGGACAACTTGAACAAGGGCGATGCCTACATGGCAGAAGCTCCAACCCTGTGGGACGTCACGTTCCGTACCGCAGTGGCTCAGGCTGAACTCGAAGACCGCGAAATGCCAGGTGCTTACTACCGTTATGCATTCAACGCAGAGAACGGCGAGCAGGTCTTCATCGAGACCACTCGTCCAGAACTGCTGGCGGCCTGCGCCGCACTGGTTGCACACCCAGATGACGAACGCTACCAGCACCTGTTTGGTAAGACCGTCACCTCACCAATCTTCGGCGTACCAGTTACCGTTCACCCACACCCATTGGCTCAAGCCGATAAGGGTTCGGGCATCGCAATGGTGTGTACCTTCGGCGACCTGACCGACGTGACTTGGTGGCGTGAACTGCAATTACCTACCCGCCCAATCATCGGACGCGATGGCCGCATCCTGGCTGACACGCCAGAGTGGATCACCACCGAGGCTGGCAAAGAAGCTTACGCACAGATCTCTACGAAGACCGTGTTCTCGGCTAAGGAAACTGTCGTAGAGATGCTTTCCGAAGCGGGTCTACTTGACGGTGAACCTAAAAAGATTTCCCGTCCGGTGAACTTCTTCGAAAAGGGCGATAAGCCTCTGGAAATTGTCACCTCGCGTCAGTGGTACATCCGCAACGGTGGCCGCGACGAAGAACGACGAAACCAGATGATCGCTCGTGGCCAGGAAATTGATTTCCATCCATCGTTCATGCGCTCGCGCTATGAAAACTGGGTTTCTGGTCTGAACGGTGACTGGCTTGTTTCTCGTCAGCGTTTCTTCGGTGTTCCAGTACCAGTGTGGTACCAGGTTAACGAACATGGCGAGCCAAATTACGACGCCCCGATCCTCCCAACCATCGATGCTCTGCCGGTTGACCCAGCCGCAGATGCTCCGTCCGGTTATACCGAGGACCAGCGTGGAGCTGCCAACGGCTTCATTGGTGACGCCGACGTTCTAGATACGTGGGCTACTAGCTCACTGACACCACAAATTGTTGGTCGTTGGGGTCGAGACGACGAGTTCTTCTCAAAGGTCTACCCATTTGACCTGCGCCCACAGGGCCACGACATCATCCGCACCTGGCTATTCTCCACTGCGGTTCGCGCGGATTCATTGCACGATAGCGCACCATGGAAGCATGCTGCGATTTCGGGTTGGATTCTGGATCCAGACCGTAAGAAGATGTCTAAGTCCAAGGGCAACGTGGTTGTTCCTAACGAGGTTTTGGACAAGTTTGGTGCAGACGCGGTGCGTTATTGGGCTGCCAGCGCCAAGCTAGGTGCAGATACCGCGTATGAGATCAACCAGATGAAGATCGGCCGCCGACTGGCGATCAAGATTCTCAACGCCTCGAAGTTCGTATTGAACTTGGGTGCCACCGAAGCTAACGTCCTCACCGACGATGCTGCGGTAGTCACCAATGGGTTGGACCGTTCATTGTTGGTCCGCCTGTCCACCGTGATCGATGACGCACAGCGTGCTTTCGAGAACTACGACTATGCACGGGCTCTGGATATCACCGAGTCATTCTTCTGGTCGTTCACTGATGACTACGTAGAGCTGGTCAAGGACCGCGCCTACGGTGGTCACGGCGAAGCCGAACAGGCTAGCGTCTTGGCTACTTTGGCGACGACGTTGGACTCGGTTCTGCGCCTGTTTGCGCCATTCTTGCCATTTGCTACCGAAGAGGTATGGGGATGGTGGCGCACCGGTTCGGTTCACTTGACCCAGTGGCCAAGCACCGATCACCTGTCTTCGGCAGTGCAGGGTGCAGATCCTGCGATCTTGCCTCTGGTCGGTGTTGCTCTCTCGGGCATCCGCAAGGCAAAGTCTGATGCAAAGGTCAAGCAGCGCACGGAAGTTCTCTCCGGAGAAATTCATGCACCAGCTGCACAGGTGGAGCAGCTTCGAGCTGGTTTCGAAGACCTAAAGTCCGCGGCCAATGCCCGCGAGCTGTCGCTAGTCGAAGCCGAGGGCGAGGGCGAGCTAACGGTCACCAACGTCGAGTTGGCTGAAACCGAAGAGGCCTAGCCCAAAGCCGATATGGTCTGGTTGCCATTCCGTTAGCGGAATGACAACCAGACCATATTTTTACCCTTATTTCTCCCCCGTGGAGTCCTGCGCATCCTCCGAGGGTCCCGGGCGGGTGATCTTGCGTGGTTGAGCACTGCGTCGACGATCTTCAGTGAAATATTCTTGCTGTTCGTCTACGCCGCAGTCTAGGCGATGCCTTTGAACGGGAACATCGTTCCCATCTTTTGACGAGTGATCTGTTCGCATCGTCCCTACTTTCTCGATTGTTATCGGTGAAAAGCCCCATCGAATCCTCTTCACCGACGGTTTATCGATTAGCTCTGTGCGTTCTGGTAAGCCTGCTGGATGACTGAACCCCAGTATGGACCGAACATCGTGTTACGCACGGTGTTGTAGCCGAAGCTGTTGACCGAGTTCTGGTAGCCCGACGAACCGGAACCTAAGAACCAAGGTCCACCCGAGGAACCACCGGTCATGGTGCAAGGAATACCTTGCGACTGAGTTTCACCAAATGGATCGTCAGTTGCAGTTCCCGAGCACGACTGAAGGGTTTCACCGTTGAATGGCGAAGCTGCAGGGTATCCGTAAGCTTTGTACGCCAAGCCACGTGCCTGGTTGAAGGCCACACCGGAGGCTCCAACTGTGTCGGTCAGGGTTGCACCGCTGCTGTTGGAAACTACGGCGAAGCCGGTGTCGTAAGTGATGTCACCACTACCGGACCACTGCGATGTGGTCACCAGTTCTGTCGCGGCGAAAGTTCCGTATGGAGTCTTACCATTTTCGTACGCTGGTGCGAAGACCCACCGAGTAGCGAATGCGCCTGGGCCTTCATTCAGGCAATGCCCGGCAGTGGAAACAGTAGATTCGTTTGCGGAGACGACCGCGTTGCCGGAGCAAACGTAATCGGAACCACCAAGGGTGAAGAACACCTTACCGATGTGTGAAACTGGGCTTTCTGCACTTGCCCGAGTCTTGCCACCGGTTGCGCTTTTCAATACTCCCGCGTTGGCCTTGGCTGCATGACCAGGCACCTTTGCGGACTTGCCAGACTCCACCTTCGCTGCGGAACCTGACTTACCTTTGACGAGTGAGTCAGCGTTCTTGGCCGCTTTCATACGATCAGCAGTCCAGTAGTCGATGGCACTGTCGGCCTTCTGGGAGGATATCTTAATCGACTGGATGTCATCGTTGGGTGCTTGAGGCGCTGCGGTGGCCATCGGCGCGGAACAGAGCATCAATGCTCCTGCGAAAAGCGCTGCTCCGGCCAACTTGCGTCGACCCTTGAGCCTTGCTGAATCCGCCTTTTGCATACGAACTTGCACGATATAACTCCTTGTCCAGTGGCACTTGACCACTATCGATGGGGGTGCTGTAGCACTCGTGCAAATTAGTCAAACACACACTTCACACAAATTCCATAGGAATCTTTTCCTCCGTTGATCACTGACGTATCAACGAATTACCTTTTGAATATGAAGTAATTCAGCGTGCTCATGGCTAGGCGATGATCGGAAACTATGGCTCTAGGCGCGACAGGAAACAACGCTAAATTTACCCAGAGGTGACTTTTCCTCTAGAAATCAGTTTTGTGATGCGTGTCATCTGCTCGTGCAAGGTCCCTTGGAACGCGTCGATGGTTGATGGTAAGTATGAAGCGAAATAGTCGGTATCGGATACTTTGCCATTGCTTCGCGGTGGCTCACCCGGTGAAAAATTTTTTGCCGGCGCTCGGATGAATTAGGACTAATTGTCGTATTTGCCCACTCATAGAAAGCGTAGGCACCCTAGACAGGACAGTCCCCCAGCCCTCGAGGATCAGGTAAGGTCCTGCGAAAACAGTGTCATCACTGTTGCGCGGCTATGCCATGCGTACTTTGTGACCGCGACCAAGACCTGACCAGAGGTAACGATGCGACCCCCAGGATCGCCGACACAATAGCCGTCACCAACAAGCCAGTTGCTAGGCCATGACTGACTTGATCGAAAATATCCCTTGATAGTTCACGAGTGAAGTGGGAAAGTAGTCGCTCTTGAATGTAGTCGGGCACTAGTGTCTTCAGCGCGATGTAGCTCAGTCCGGTTGTCGCGGTTAGCCAAAGACATGCCTTGGACAGGTAGCGCGGTGCGAGCGTCACACCGGCAAGCAGCAAGGCACCATTGATGTAAATGGCCCACGGTCCAACCGATTGAATCAGCAGGTAGACCTTTTGAATTGTTGGTAGTGCGTCTTCTTGGACAAGATCTAGGCTCCACGAGAAGTTGCCGATAGCAGGCAAACCTGCAATCCCTAAGGCACCAAGACTCTTTGTCACACCAGCGAACACGTCATCGAATCGGAAGCTTAGCTTTCCTGCCTGGTCCAGATCGGCCGTGCCTTGTTCGTTGAAGATCCGGTCCGTGGTTTGGTGACTAGTCCGCAAGGTCGACTGCCACGTCGCGGCGAAGCTTTCGGACTGCACGATCCGCAAAGTACTGGACTGAATGACTTCGTCGGCCTTGTTAGCCAGTTCATCGGCCGGTAACAGTTGGGACAATAGACCGTCACCGGTAACTGCCATGATGTTGTCTTCTATTTGCAACTTACCCGAAATTGACGTGGTGACTTGCTCTGCCACCAAATCTTGTAAACCTTGATTATTAGCCAGCGGCCCCAAGGTTTCCACGAATCCGTCAGTATTCGTGATGTGGTTGGAAGCCCAGAGACCAGCTATTGAAATCGGAGCAATGATCACACTTAGTATGATGCAAAGGCTCGATACTGTGCGACGCCACAGCGCTGGTTGCGAACTGAAAACCACGTTGACTTCTTTCAAGAGCAGACTTAGCTGAATCGAATCGGCGGCTAGCAACATTGATAAGCCGAGCAGTAAGGGCACGTTTGGATCTACGACCGGTTACGCGTTAAAGCGTTGAAGGACATTTCCTCAGCAATTGGAAATGCCCTTCAACAATTTAGCAGTCAACCCTAGTCAAATACTGGGCTTTCTGTACGAGTACGCTTCATTTCGAAGAAGTACGGGAACGATGCCAACTGTGCGGCCGCGTCAAACAGCTTACCCGCTTCTTCGCCCTGCGGAATACGGGTGATGACTGGACCAAAGAATGCGACGCCGTCGACGGCAACAACCGGAGTTCCAACGTCCTGGCCAACCTTGCTGATGCCGTTTTCGTGGCTGGTTCGCAGTGCTTCGTCGTAAGCATCGGCGTGAGCCGCTTCAGCGAGCTCAGCTGGAAGACCTGTCTTCTCCAGAGCTTTTTTGATAACTTCGTCGCGGTCGGTGATCTTGTCGTAGTGCAGGAGTTCACCCATGGCGGTGTAAAGACTATCAACGACCTCTTCACCATGATCCTGTGCAGCTTTGATTACCACCCGCACTGGGCCCCAAGACGAGTCCATCATGGCGCGGTAATCTTCTGGAAGGTCGCGTCCTTCGTTGAGCACCGATAGGCTCATGACGTGCCACGAAACATCAATGTCGCGGACTTTTTCTACTTCCTTGATCCACCGGCTAGTCGCCCACGCGAATGGGCAGACCGGATCAAACCAAAAATCGACTTGCTGGCGCTCCGCCATGTGATTCCAACCTTTCAGAGAAAATAATCTTGCGATTGTTATACAGGTTACGCAGACTTTTTGTCGCGCTTGGCCACCATTGCGTGAGTCAGCATCGCTGGCTCCTCACCATCAAGAACGGTGGCACGAGTCACCAGAACTTCAGCTACGTCTTCACGGCTAGGAAGATCAAACATGACCCCGCCCAGAGTTTCCTCCAAGATCGAGCGCAAACCACGAGCTCCTGTCTCACGCTCAATAGCCTTCTCAGCGACGGCATCGAGTGCGGACTGATCGAAATTCAAAGCGACGCCGTCCATTTGGAACATCTTCTGATATTGCTTCAGCAGCGCGTTTTTTGGTTCCGTCAATACTCGGACGAGTGCATCTTTATCAAGGTGCTCAACAGTCGTGATTACCGGCAGACGACCAATGAACTCTGGAATCAAACCAAACTTCAATAGATCCTCAGGGCGTACATCCGAGTACGACGCCGTTTCGCTCTTCAGCGCGGTTAATGGTGCACCGAAACCGATACCCTTTTGCCCTGCGCGAGAAGAGATAATTTCTTCTAGCCCAGCAAAAGCACCGGCAACGATGAACAAGATGTTGGTAGTGTCCAACTGAATAAAATCTTGGTGCGGGTGCTTACGCCCTCCCTGAGGCGGAACAGCCGCTACGGTTCCCTCGAGGATCTTCAGCAATGCCTGCTGTACACCTTCACCGGAAACATCTCGGGTGATAGATGGATTTTCGCTCTTACGGGAAATCTTATCGATCTCGTCGATGTAGATGATTCCAGTTTCTGCTTTTTTGACGTCATAGTCAGCGGCCTGGAGCAACTTCAGGAGAATGTTCTCAACGTCTTCGCCAACATAGCCCGCTTCGGTGAGGCTAGTGGCGTCAGCGACAGCGAAAGGAACATTAAGTTTCTTGGCCAGAGACTGCGCAAGATAAGTTTTGCCGCAACCAGTCGGACCAATGAGCATGATGTTCGACTTTGAAACTTCGACTTCGCCCAACGGATCATCGTTGGTCAATGCAGCCACGGGACCATGATCTTGGTTTCCGTGGATTCGCTTGTAGTGGTTATAGACTGCCACTGAAAGCGCGCGCTTGGCGTTCTCTTGACCAATAACGTAATCCTGCAAGGAATCGAAGATCTCGCGAGGCTTGGCTAAGGAGAATTCCTCATGCACCTGCTCTTCTGCAAATTCCTCTGCAATGATTTCGTTGCAAAGCTCGATGCATTCAGTACAGATGTAAACCCCATGGCCTGCAATTAGCTTCTTAACCTGCTTTTGACTCTTTCCGCAGAAAGAGCATTTCAGTAGATCTGAGCCTTCACCCATGCGTCCCATCGCACCATTCTCCCGTTTACTTGAGTAGCTGTGGACTTACTCAATTCTAGGCTAGTTGTACCCCAAATTAGATGAATATGGCGGTTTACCTGTGTTGCGCGACTTCACGAATGTAAAGTCGCGCCCCTAGGGTAAACCGCCATTCATCGGGGATTATTCCGTTTTAGTTTTAGCTTCCCAGCTGAGCACGGTTCAGCTTACGTGGAGTCAGAACCTCATCCACGATGCCGTAGGTCTTTGCCTCGGCGGCAGTCATGAACAAGTCACGCTCCACGTCATCGCGAACCTTCTCTACGTCTTGACCCGAATGCGACGCCAGAGTCTCTTCCAGCCACGAGCGCATACGCATGACTTCTTCGGCCTGGATCTGCAGGTCAGTTGCAGTGCCACGTTCGCCACCACCCATAGCGGGCTGGTGGATCAGAACTCGTGCGTTTGGCAGCGCAAGACGCTTACCTGGGGTACCTGCTGCAAGCAGGACCGCGGCAGCGGAGGCTGCCTGTCCCAAACAAACGGTCTGAACCTCGGGACGGATGAACTGAATCGTGTCGTAGATCGCAGTCATTGCAGTGAACGAACCACCTGGCGAGTTGATGTAAAGGGTTACATCGCGTTCTGGATCCATAGATTCCAGAACCAGCAACTGAGCCATTACGTCATCTGCCGAAGCGTCATCAACCTGTGCACCGAGGAAAATGATGCGGTCTTCAAATAGCTTTGCGTATGGATCCTGGCGCTTAAATCCGTATGGGGTGCGCTCTTCGAACTGAGGAAGAATGTAGCGAGCCGATGGCATCTGGCCACTGACTGCTTCAGGATTGAAGTTCATGGTTTTCTCCTTGGACAAATCTTTGGGTATGAAGTGGTGGATTCGACTACTGAGGCTCTACGCCGCCGCCACCAGTAACAGACCCTGCGTTCTTTGCGACCTGGTCAACGAAGCCGTATGCCAAACCTTCTTCAGCGGTGAACCACTTGTCACGCTGGTTGTCGATGAGGATTTGCTCCACAGTCTGACCGGTCTGCTCAGCGGTCAGTTCACTCATGACCTTCTTCATGTGCATGATTAGCTCAGCCTGGATCTTGATGTCCGAGGCGGTACCGCCAATGCCACCTGAAGGCTGGTGCATCAGAATGCGAGCGTTAGGAGTCGCGAAGCGCTTGCCCGGGGTACCCGAGGAAAGCAGGAACTGCCCCATGGACGCTGCCAGGCCGGTTGCTACGGTGACCACATCGTTCGGGATGAAGTTCATCGTGTCGTAGATGGCCATACCTGCAGTGATCGATCCACCTGGTGAGTTGATGTACAGGTAAATATCCTTCTCAGGATCTTCTGCCGAGAGCAGGAGCAACTGCGAGCAAATGGCGTTCGCATTGTCATCGCGGACTTCGGAGCCCAGCCAGATGATGCGCTCCTTGAGCAAGCGGTTGTAAATGTAGTCGTCACGGCTGGCCGGATCAACGGCGGCCATAGTAGGAGTGCGCGAATCATTTGACATGTTCTCTACCTCTTCCAAACGTGTAGATCAGATTCTGGGATTTCTGTTTCCAACCCCAAAGCTGCAACTGGTTACTTTGAGATTACTTACTTCAATGCGTTCATGGGTGGTTTCATGCCCCTGTTTCGCTCACGGCGCATGATGCACGCCTGGAGCGAACAAAAATGGCCATTGACCGCCTTTGGAGGCGGCCAATGGCCATCAAAGTATGAGTGAAGACTACTTAGCTTCTTCGGTTTCAACCTCAGCAACTGCTTCTTCTTCGCCCGCTGGGTTCACGAAGGAAGTCAAATCCACTGCTTCACCCTTGGAATCGGTGACCTTAGCGAACTCAAGAACCTTAGCCAGAGCCTTGCGACGACGAACCTCGCCCATCAGCATTGGAACCTGGCCGGCACCATCGAGCATCTGTGCGAACTGGTTTGGCTCCATGCCGTACTGACCAGCGGTCTGAACGATGTAATCGATCAGCTCGGACTGCTCAACTCCAACTTCCTCGGCGTCAGCAACTGCGTCCAAGATGATTTCGTTCTTGAAAGCACGTTCGGTGTTTTCACGAACTTCAGCGCGGTGCTCTTCGGTGTCGTGGCCCTCTTCAGAGTTTGGAGCATTGAAGTGCTGTTCAATCTGCTCGTCGATAACCGAGGCAGGAACAGGAACCTCAACCAGTTCAACCAACTTGTCGAGAACCAATTCGCGTGCCTCTACACCCTGCTCAACAACCTTGCCTTCAGCAGCGTCCTTGGTCAGGTTTTCGCGCAATTCAGCGATGGTGTCGAACTCGGAAGCTAGCTGAGCGAAGTCATCATTAGCTTCTGGAAGTTCACGCTGCTTAACAGCATTGATAACAACCTTGACGGTCGCAGCCTTGCCGGCGTGCTCGCCGCCAGCCAGGGTGGTTTCGAAGGTTGCATCTTCGCCGGCGGACAGGCCAGTAACAGCCTCGTCCATGCCCTCAAGCATGTTGCCGGAACCGATCTGGTAGGACAGGCCCTGCGCGGAGTCAACTTCTTCGCCCTCAACCGACGCGGTGAGATCGATGGTAACGAAGGAGTCTGCAACTGCTGGAGCTTCAACTTCCTTCAGGGTGCCGAAGCGGCCACGCAGGTCGTCGAGAGCCTTCTCGACATCCTCGTCAGCAACTTCCTTGGCTTCAACAGCAACCTCGATGCCCTTGTAGTCCGGAAGTTCAACCTTCGGACGGATGTCTACCTCAAGGGTGAATACCAGCTGGCCCTCGCCCTCCTTCTCGATGGAAGGCAGTTCGGTGATGTCAACCTCTGGGCGGGACAGTGGGGTCAGCTCGTTCTCGACCATTGCCTGCTGGTAGTAATCGTTCAGACCTTCGTTGACTGCAGTCTCGATGACATAGCCACGACCAACGCGCTGATCGATCAGGCGGGTGGGAACCTTACCCTTGCGGAAGCCTGGGACCTGAATCTGCTGAGCGATGGTCTTGTACGCCTCATCGACGCGGGGCTTCAGTTCCTCGTAAGGAACTTCAACGGTCAGCTTAACCCGAGTCGGGTTGACGTTTTCGACGGCGCTCTTCACAGCGTTGTACTCCTGAGTTGTCTAATATTAGGTCTAATCTGCAAAAAACCCCGCAACATGGTGGCGTTGCGGGGTTGTTCGACAGAGTCGGGGTGACAGGATTCGAACCTGCGACCTCACGCTCCCAAAGCGCGCGCTCTAGCCAAGCTGAGCTATACCCCGATAAAGTTCGGAAAACCTAACTTCATCTGGACTTTCCGTCCTGCGTTCAACTTAGGAATCAATTGTTTCCCGTGCTGATCACAAGAAACTAAGTTACACGGGTTCGGACCAAAAGCAAAATCGAAACCTACGCATGTCGAACAATCACTTACGCATGATTCCGCGTATATACGCGAAATTCGCGCCCTAAAAGCCAAACTTTACGACTTCACGTGAGTTGAATTACAGAATTTCACTGCCAAATCGGCTCACATGCACGAGAAAACAACTTTGCCGGAAATCAAGATCCGACTAGCATCACCCGCCGAGCAACGCCCACTTCGTTTCGAGTGCAGTTACCCTGAGGCTACTGCCCTAAGGTGTCGATGCATTTTCGTCTAACACCAAAGCCGAGTTACAGGTATCGATTCAATCCGGCAGAAGAGCCTGAGAGACTAAGAGAAGCATTGCAAAGGCGAATTCATGCCCTGCTCAACGATGGCGGCACGTGCGCACGAGAGCGGATGCAATCTTCAACAAAACAAAAAACTCCGACTCTCAAGTTGAGAGCCGGAGCCTTTTTTCCGAGGGGATGACGGGAATCGAACCCGCGTAATCAGTTTGGAAGACTGAGGCTTTACCATTAAGCTACATCCCCATTTCGAAGCTTTATCGCTTCGAACAAGATTGAGTCTAGACCATAAAAGATACGCTTTGCAAATCGAGGATTCCCGTTCTCACTTGGAGCCTCTCAACTAGCATCTGTTTTGGGCATCTCAAAGCAATACACGCCGTCATCTGCGTAGCAAAACTGTTTCGCTCATCGCATCCCTGCGACGGCTCAGCCCTTTACCGCCGCCGCGCGGGGCATTTTCTGGCAGCGCGGGCACCAGTAGAGCTTGCGCGCCGCAACTTCCATGAGGGAAATACTGCCACTGCAGCGTCGACATCCTTGACCCTGGCGTTGATAAACGTAATACGCATTATCAGGCCATAGAGGGAGTCCAGCTTGACGGTCTTCAGGCAGAGTCGTGATGATTTTTCCATCATTTACTCCGTCTTCCATAACGCTGACAATGTCGTTCCATAGCTGTCGCGCTTTGCGAGGAGTCAGGAGGTTGGCCGGCAACGCTGGCGCAATACGATTGCGGAATAGTGACTCGGCACGATAAATATTTCCAACTCCGCTGATCATGCTTTGGTTCATCAGAGCAATGCCGATAGGAGTTTTCGTCCTGGAGAGATTTTCTTTAAACTCCCGATAGCCCATTTCCATCACCGACTCTGATGCCGGCAACTCTTCGGCGGATTTCGCTGCTCTGAATTCATTAGCAGCACGCGCGAGTGGATCTGGACCTAAATTGTCGAGGTGTTTCTGTACATGTAAATAGTCGAGGACCTCACAGGCCGTCGGACCGCGCAAATCTGCCCACCCATGTTCAGAAACGATCCGCGCACGAACTGCGCCTATCGGCGCTGGAGGGCCGAGGTACTCCCCCACTTCAGGCTGAGAACCTAGTTCCTTCTCACCGATCTTGCGTGGAGCACCGATGGAAGAATAACCGCTGAAGTACTCGTCTCCGCCAAAGCTAAATGCCCCATACAGCCCCAGGTGTACTCGGAGGTACAAGTCATTTGAGAAGCGACAGAAAAGTTGTTTTCCTTTTGCAAAAGCGATTTCCAGGACTTGACCATCGATGCGTAATGCGTCTGTGGCGAACCTGCCCTGCGGAGAGGATAGATACACGACTTGCCCGCCAAAGACGTCATCAAATTGGCGGGCAAGTCGGTGTAGTGAGTGGCCTTCTGGCACGGTTAGTCGATGACCTCGCCGGTGGTTTCGTACGAAGCAATCTTGCCGATTCGGCGCACGTGACGCTCAGCTTCGCTAAATGGTTCTGTCAAGAAAGCTTCGATGAGTTCGGCAGCTTCTTCAACGGAGTGCTGACGGCCACCAACTGCGATCACGTTGGCGTTATTGTGTTCGCGAGCCAACTTAGCGGTATCCAGATTCCAAGCCAACGCAGCGCGAACCCCTTCGACCTTGTTGGCAGCGATCTGTTCCCCGTTGCCGGAGCCGCCTAAGACAATGCCTAGAGAATCCAATCCTTCACGCTGCTCCTTCACAACCGCTTTCGCTGCGTTGATGCAGAACGCAGGGTAGTCGTCTTCAGGATCATATGACTCCGGACCATGGTTGACCATTTCGTACCCTTTGCCGGTTAGGTACTTCACCAAGTGGTCACTGAGCTCTAGTCCGGCATGGTCGGTAGCAATATGCACGCGCATAGTCTGTTGCCTCTTTTTTGCTTGGAGGGGCTATTACTGTCCCATCTAGCTTAGCGATGTCCTGCGAACTCCTTGTCATGTAACGATGTTCTGTCGGTAATATCGCCATCTTTTCTCACCAATTGAGATCGAGTTCTTGAAGTTTTCCGCTGATCTGAAGCATCTGCGTAAATTGTTCTCCAGATGACTTGCTTTACACCCCGTCAGAAGTGACACAATATATAAATATTCAGTATCCGTTTCATAACTGTCTCGGACGCACACTTCATCAAGAACTGGAGACCCAATGCCAGGAATGAACCTCACCCGCGCTGAGGCCACCGAACGCGCAGGACTGCTCAATGTCGACAGCTATGAGGTGAATCTGGATCTCACTCGTGGAGAGCGGGTTTTCACATCCAAAACTACTGTTCGATTCACCGCCACAGAAGGTGTATCGACCTTCATCGATGCCGTCACCGATACCGTACGTTCGATCAACCTCAACGGTGTGGAACTTGATCCGACATCCCATGCAGACGGCATCCGCATTCAGCTTCCCAACTTGGCAGCACAAAACGTCTTGGTCATTGACGCCGACGCTTTGTATATGAACACCGGAGAAGGCCTACACCGCTTTGTGGACCCAGTTGACAAAGAGGTCTATCTCTACACTCAGTTTGAAGTCGCCGACTGCCGTCGAATGTTCGCAGTCTTTGAGCAGCCAGATCTCAAGGCGACCTTCCAATTCACCGTCACGGCGCCAAAGTACTGGAATGTAGTGTCTAACGCTCCAACGCCGACTCCCGAAGAACAAGGTGATTCTGCAACCTGGTCCTTCGCACCAACTCAGCGCATCTCCTGTTACATCACGGCACTGATTGCTGGGCCTTACCAGGTTGCCCGCGATTCACTTGTTTCCGCCAGTGGGCGCACCGTGGAACTGGGCGTATTTGCACGCGCTTCCATGATGGAGTACCTCGACGTAGAAAATATCGTGACCATCACTCGTCAAGGATTCGAGTTCTATGAGAAGAACTTCGGCACTCCTTATCCGTTCGAGAAGTACGACCAACTCTTTGTACCGGAATTCAACGCCGGAGCCATGGAGAACGCAGGTGCAGTCACCTTCCTTGAAGAATATGTGTTCCGTTCCCGTCCAACCGGTGCCATGGTTGAGCGCCGTGCAATCACCGTGCTGCACGAGTTGGCACACATGTGGTTCGGCGACCTAGTGACCATGAAGTGGTGGAACGATCTTTGGCTCAACGAGTCATTTGCTGAATTCATGTCTACCTTGGCAGCAGCCCAGAACACCGAATTTACCAGCGCGTGGACCACCTTTAACACCTTGGAAAAGAACTGGGCCTACCGCCAGGACCAGCTGCCTTCAACTCACCCAATCGTGGCGCCAATCAACGACCTTGAGGATGTTGAAGTTAACTTCGATGGCATTACCTACGCTAAGGGTGCTAGCGTTCTGCGACAGCTTGTTGCCTTCGTTGGTCAGGAAGAATTCATGGCTGGCGTGCGTGAGTATTTCGCGAAACACGCATGGAAGAATACTGAACTTCCAGATCTACTCTCCGAACTCGAAGCGTCCAGTGGTCGTGACCTGAGCGATTGGGGTGCGCAATGGCTTGAGACCGCCGGCGTTAATACGCTGAGGGCTCAGATCTCAACCGATGAGTCCGGCGCAATCACTACCTTTAACATCAACCAGAGCGCCGCGTCTGACTACCCCACACTTCGCCAGCACCGTCTTGCCGTTGGCTTTTACAGTCTTGATGAAAGTGGCGCATTGCAGCGGGTTCATCGTGAAGAGCTAGACGTCATCGGCGAATCCACCCCAGTTCCTTCCTTGGTGGGACTCAGCCAGCCTGACCTGGTACTGCTCAACGATGATGACTTGACCTACGCGAAGATTCGCCTCGACGAGCGTTCGCTGGCGACGGCAACTGAACATCTCAAGGACTTCCAGGAGTCACTGCCTCGAACGTTAGTCTGGTCGGCCGCATGGGACTCGGTCCGAGATGCGGAATCCCCCGCCAGCACTTACGTCCAGCTGTTGCTGAATAACATTGGGCACGAGGTTGATTCAACGCTCATCATGGTTCTTTTGCGCCAGTTGAACACTTCTTTGGACAGCTACGTTGCCGATGACCGCAGCGAGGCATTGTCCGTTCAGGCCGCGGATCGCTTGTGGCAACTGGCAACCGAGGCTCAGGCTGGCTCTGACGCACAGTTACAGCTAGCCAAAGCTTTCGCCCATCGTTCCCGCACTGCTGAACAGCTTGAAATCGTTCAGGGGCTCTTCGATGGCTCGCAGACCCTAGACGGACTGACCATCGATACCGATCTAAGGTGGTCGTTGACCATCGCACTCAGCGCCGGCGGGCGATTCTCAGCAGAGCAGATTGATGAAGTTCTCGCCAAAGATGACACCGCAAAGGGTAAAGCCTCGTGGTACACCGCTCGCGCTTCGCGCCCCCTGCCAGAGGCTAAAGCCCAAGCATTTGAAGCAGCGACGTCTGCAACGTTGTCTAACGATCAGCAAAGTGCCGTGATTTCAGGCTTCAACAACACCCATAACAAAGGCCTGATCGCAGACTACTCAGATAAGTACTTCGACCTGCTGGTCAACGCTTGGGAAAGTTTCTCCCACGAGATGGCCAAGCAGATTGTTTTGGGCTTCTACCCAAGCTCGCAGGTCTCCCGATCCACTTTGGAAAAGACTGAGGCCTTCTTGGAATCGTTGGGCGAAAAGCATCCAGCCCTTCGCCGCCTGCTGTCCGAGTCCTCAGCCGATGTACGACGCGCGTTGGCTGCTCGTCAAGCCGATATCTAGGCTGTAGTAACTGGAGATTGTTCAGGGATGTACGCATAGCTCGCCAAGCTCGTGCGTACATCCCTGGCCAGTTAAAGATGCGACAATATTTTCATGGACCTTTCGCATCACCAGTACCGTGTCAGTCTCGAATGGACCGGCAATCGCGGTACCGGAACCGATACCTATCGAAGCTACGGTCGAGACCATATTGTGCGCGCACAGGGCCTACCCGATCTTCCAGGAACCGCGGACCCCACCTTCCATGGTGATAGGGATCGTTGGAACCCCGAACAGCTACTTCTCGCAGCGTTGAGCCAATGCCATATGCTTTCCTACCTGCATATCGCAGTAAATCACGGCGTGAGGGTCACCGCATATACCGACTCAGCTCAGGGCACGCTCCGACTGAACGCAGACAACAGTGGCGAATTCACCCAGGCCGTGCTCCGTCCGGACATCCAACTGGCCGACGAATCACAGCGTGAACTAGCCAACTCTCTGCACGAACAAGCCAACAAGGTGTGTTTCATTGCAAGGTCCGTCAACTTCCCGGTCCTTCATGAACCGGTACTTCCGAGCAATTCTTGAGGAACAAAAATGAGTGAACATCCGCAGATCCCGCACAGCGTAAAGCAGGATCCTTTCAGCAAGCCTCTCGTTTTAGGCGCTTCAAGCCAAGAGTTTCTTGATCTGGCTGAGCAACCTGTAGACGCCTCCCTCTACCCGGGAACCTTCTACAACGAAGTGGGCGGTCGCGAAGTATTCGCGAAATTGACCAAGAATTTCTATGATTCGGTTGCCCAGGACGAGGATTTCCGAGCCATGTACCCGGAAAAGGACTTGCACCCAGCTCAGGTGCGACTTCAACTATTCCTCGAGCAGTACTGGGGTGGCCCGAGCACTTATTCGGAGCATCGTGGACACCCACGTCTACGGATGCGTCATGGCAATTTCACGGTCAACTCGCACTACCGCGATGTGTGGCTGGGCCATATGAACAAGGCCATAGATCAGCTCGAATTGCCACCGCTACAAGCTGAAACGCTCCGTGATTACTTCGAGCGTGCGGCCCACTCAATGATGAACACGCCGGGCTAATCCAACGTAAATACCAAGGAAGGGTCTGAAACCATACACGGTTTCAGACCCTTTCTTGATCTAACAAGACTTTAGCCCAGCAGCGAAGATTGACGTACTACCGCGTGACCGAGCCCATTGCTCACGCGGTACCAGGTTCCACGGCGCAAGATTCGACTTTGCCCATCTTTGGTCAAAAAACCAAGTGCATGCATTGCGAAGGCAGCCCCCATTGGTAGAGGCGTGTCTTGACCCTCAATTTCTGAGGACCAGATTCGTTGGCGAATTTGCGCAATGACAGGTTTTCCGGGATTCTCTGGCAACGCCTGGGCAACGGCGTCGATTCCGGTTTGGGCCGCACGCGATAGCTCGCTGTCAAGGACGCTCCCCGATTCTTCCCACTGCGTCATTGGCACTGAAATCCCAGCCCAACGAGCGGTAGCTTCTACAGGAGGCACGGTGAATTCCACTGACGTGTCCCCCATCCTGGCTAGTCGGTCCTGAATTGAGGCCATTGAGTAACTCGTGTTAAGTTCGGCAGGCTGGGCCAGTCGATGCACTCGCATTCCCAGGACCGTGTACTGTCCTTGTCCCAATTCAGCTGGAACGAGTACTGGCACGTAGACGGCCAGCGCGGTTCCCCTTGCAACGAATAGCGCTGCATCATCTTCAATAGTCTTGGCCCGACTAATGAAGTTTGAAAGGTCACTGACGGAATTTACATCGTCAAAAATCAAAACGTCGCTTGCCATGGATTAATGTTCTCACGGTCGCACGCTCGCCCTGCCACAAATTAGCTACCGGCGTGAACAGCACCCTAATAATCGTATAGTTTACGTACAGGCAGGTCCGCCCGACGAAATGATACTTTCGAGTAACATTGGGTAAAGATATACACCATAAAAATTTTCAAGGAGTTTATGCCGTGACCGGAGACCTTGGTACCACTCAGGCACTACTGGAGTTGCTAAATTTGGATGGCGAGAATCAGGCTCGAACCGATGAGGATATCTTTATCGGACGTATGCCTAAACAGAATCGCAAGCGCGTATTCGGCGGCCAAGTACTCGCACAGTCCGTCATGGCGGCATCTCGCACTGTTGACCCAGAACGAGCCATCCATTCCCTTCACGGCTACTTCCTTCGACCTGGTGATCCTGCGCAAAACATCACCTTCGGGGTGCAACGTCTACGCGATGGACGTTCTTTTTCGGCCCGCAGAGTCCATGCGTATCAGAACGGCGATCCTATTCTCTCCATGATCGCTTCTTTCCAAGAGCCTGCACAGGGCTTGGAACATTCTGATCCAATGCCTATCAACGCTCCCGATCCAGAGTCGCTTCCTACCACCGCTGAACTCGTAGGGCACCTTGATCACCCGGTAGCGAAAGAATGGGCATTTGAGCGTCCCTTCGATGTTCGTCATGTATCCGAGCCTATCTACCTGTCTGGCGATCAGACTAAGAGCGCCGATACGGCTGTCTGGCTGCGGACCACTTCAGCCATGCCAGACGCCCCCACCTTCCACCGCGCAGCACTGGCCTATGCCAGCGACTACGTGTTGCTCGAACCAATCTTGAAGGCCCATGGCTTGGCTTGGATTCATCCAGGATTGAGCATCGCGAGTTTGGACCACGCCATGTGGTGGCACAGGGATTTCAGGGTCGACGAGTGGCTTCTTTACGTCCTACATTCGCCTTCGGCTTCCTCTGCGCGCGGATTAGGCACCGGACAATTCTTTAATCGCCGTGGTCAGCTTGTGGCAACAGTTGCTCAAGAAGGCATGGTGCGACTTCCCGAATTCGGTGCCAAGAAATAATCTAGGCACCACCACTCCTAGAGCTCCAGCTCCACGTCGCCATTAGGTACGCCCACGCAGGTAAGGATCTTGCCCTGTGTAATCGGGGCGCTGGGTTCCATGGGATAGCTCACGTTGCCTCTGAGCAAAGTAACTGCACATTCACCACACGATCCGGCTTGGCATGAGCTCGGGGCGCTGATTCCGCGTGACTGCAATGCATCAAGCAGAACGCCGTCTACCGGCTGCCAGGTCATTTCCTTTCCGGATTTAGCGCAGCTTACTTGGGCTTGGTCAAAATCCTGGAACAGACTACTGAAGTCCTTTTGGGGTGAAACAAACGCCTCAGTGTGGACGCGGCTGGAGTCGATACCTTCAACGCGACAGATCTCTCGGACCATCGAGGTGAACTGCCCGGGGCCGCAGATCATGACGCTGTCACAGCCCTTCACGACTTGAGCAATGGCTTCAATGTCCGGACGTGCCACGGTGGTATCAAAGTGCAACACCGTGGATTCAGTTGCCGCTTGTTCGACCTGCTGCTTGGCCCTTAAAAAGAGTTCACTAGGTGCCCCGCGTTCAACGTGTAGCAACCTCAAATTGGGCTTTTGAGACGAAGCCTGAAAATTTCGAAGTAAACCCAGCACCGGAGTAATGCCGATGCCGGCAGTGACAAATGCCGTACGTTCTCCCAGCACTCTATCGGCTGTAACCGTCCCGTAGGGACCCGATATCAACAGTTCGTCACCTGCTTGCAGCTGCGAAACCTTCTTGGAAACTCTTCCCTGAATTCTTACGGCAATTGTGACGTCCTGGCCGTGGACTGCGGTGATCGTATAGTTCCGCCACACAGGGTCCGGGAAGTGAATTCGTAAATGTGATCCCGGCTCGTCATGTTCGCTCAACCAGCCGTGCGCATCACGTAAGGTGACTTCAACAATGTCCACGGAGACCTTCTTGGTTTTCTGAATTGTGGCATACCGTGGAGAGCGTTTAGCGGGCACAAGATGTGAAATATCTTCGCTTGGCATCTCAATGTCAATCTCATTGCCAACTTCGAGAACGCCAGGGTCCAGAACCGTGCCGTAGATTCCGCAATGCAAATGGCCAAAATGAGTAGCTAACAATCGCGGCCCATTAGTATCAACGTCTGTACTTTCGGGATTCACCGAGGTCGCTGAGCAACGCTCGATTGATTTAGAGATGGCTATTCGCGCTTCACCAATGCGTAGAACCTTTCCGATAAGCCCAAACTCGGCAAACGCAGGTAATCCTTCAACGAGGATATTGCCACGGTACCGACGCGGATCCATGATGATCTCGCCGGCGGCAGAAAGCCTTTCAACCGTCCTAGGGTTGATGATTGAAATACCTGAACGCTGTGAATCAAACATTCCCTGCGACATTGTCACTGCACGTCGTTGCACGGAGCCTTGTGTAGGAAGGTGCTCAGCAAGATAGTCTCCTAGCCGTTCGACTCCCTCACGAGTAGATGAGTCGAATGTCAACGAAGACCCAGAATTATCGGTGGGTGCCGATACAGTGATAAGTGGCGGAACGGAGCTAACTCGCCACTTTTGAAGGCTTTTGTTGTTCTTCAGGACCGTGAAACTATGGCAATTCCCCCACTGGCCATCAAGAATTTCAACTGTTCCGTTGGTGAACGCAATGCCCCGATCGCCTCGAATTCCACCACCAACGCACACTGCGCCCGAACTAATTGGCTCTCCGGGTAGTCCTTTGATGGGAAACCGAAATAACTGCGCGATCTTCATGGGATGAGTCTAGTGAACTGCGAGAAGCCTCGACCACAACGTGAAGACTAGCCGTCATCTTTTTGCTCATCGATGTTTTCAAGTCGACGTGCACCGGAGCCATCTTTCGAGAGTTGGTCTTCTGGATTGAGCAGTCCGCATGCCTGCATTGAAAGACAGCCGCACCCGATGCATCCCATAAGTCGATTTTCTAGTTCTTCAATGGCCCGACGACGAGTTTCCAACACCAGTTTCCACTCTTCGGAGGCCCGAAGCCAATCCGATTCTGAGGGGACCCGACCCATCGGCACCGGAGTTAAGGCCCGTTTGATGTCACTTAGGGAGATTCCTAGTTTCCGACCTACTGTGATCAACGAGATCCGGCGAAGCAGGTGTCGCGGATATCGGCGTTGATTTCCACCTGTGCGCAGGGACGAGATCAGTCCGACTTCTTCGTAGTAGTGAAGCGCTGAGCGGGCGACTCCCGTTCGGTCACTGACCTGTCCGATTGTCAGCTGCTCTTCGGCTGGAATTTCTTCTGGGTCACTTTCAGGGTGCTCTGTGCGAATCATCACGACTCCCCTCCTTGACCTCAAGTTTACTTGAGGTCTTAGGGTGGAAGTAATCAATATCGTTGGTGGAAGCCCGCAAAACTTCCACATCAGCAACTGGACCATTGAACTATGATCCAGGCGAAGGAGCCACCGGATGAGCCAATTGTCAGATGATTTTCGTACCGCATTCCGTCATCATCCAGCTGGTGTTGCCCTGATTACTGCAACCGTTGACGAGGTGCCTTACGGGCTGACGATCTCTTCCTTAGCTTCTCTGTCGATCAACCCGGTAGCGGTGTCTTTCTCGCTTGCCAAGGAGTCCGGAGCAGCCGGCGCAGTATTGGCAGCGCCTAGTTTTGTCATCCACATGCTCAGTGAACAGCAAGAGGAGCTAGCGACGAACTTCGCAAGGCCCGGGGCCCCACGCTTTACCCCGGAGCAAGATTTCCATTTCCTGCCAACTGGTGAACCACATTTTGTTCAGGCGCCAGTCGCATTTCGGGCCACGATTCATTCTTCGGTGAGTGTTGGCGGATCACGCCTGATCGCAGCCGAGGTTCACGAGATCTTGCAGGGGCGTTCGGGACAGCATCTAGCTCATCAGAATCGTGAGTACCTACGAATTTCGGAATTGTTCAGCGTTTCAGAGACACAATAATTCTCCCGTGATCCCACGGTTGTTACATAGCAATGGCCGCCACTTTAGTGGCGGCCATTGCTATGTACTTTATTAGTCGCGAGTAAGGCGACGGTGGGTTACACGATGCGGCTTGGCCGCATCGGCGCCCAGACGCTCAACCTTGTTCTCTTCGTAGGACTCGAAGTTGCCCTCGAACCAGTACCAGTTCGACGGGTTTTCTTCGGTACCCTCATAAGCCAAGATGTGGGTAGCAACTCGGTCCAGGAACCAACGGTCGTGCGAGACCACGACGGCGCAGCCTGGGAAGTCGAGTAAGGCGTTTTCCAAAGAGGAAAGGGTCTCAACGTCCAAGTCGTTGGTAGGCTCATCGAGAAGCAAGAGGTTGCCACCCTGCTTCAAAGTCAAAGCCAAGTTCAGACGGTTGCGCTCACCACCGGAAAGCACGCCAGCCTTCTTCTGCTGGTCTGGGCCCTTGAATCCGAAAGCCGAAACGTAAGCACGCGATGGCATTTCAACCTGGCCAACATTGATGTAGTCCAGGCCATCCGAAACAACTTCCCACAGGGACTTCGCCGGATCAATATTTTCACGGTTCTGGTCAACGTACGAGATCTTGACGGTTTCGCCAACCTTCAGCGAACCACCATCCAGCTCTTCCATGCCGACAATGGTCTTGAACAGAGTCGACTTACCAACACCGTTCGGACCAATGACACCGACGATGCCGTTGCGTGGCAACGAGAAGGACAGGCCGTCAATCAGTACACGATCTCCGAAGCCCTTCTTCAAATCGGTCGCCTCAATGACGACCTGCCCCAGACGCGGGCCAGGTGGAATCTGGATCTCTTCGAAGTCAAGCTTGCGCGTGCGCTCGGCTTCCGCAGCCATTTCTTCGTATCGAGCCAAACGGGCTTTGGACTTGGTCTGACGTCCCTTAGCGTTCGAACGAACCCATTCGAGTTCTTCAGCTAGACGCTTCGCCAGCTTCTGGTCCTTCTTACCCTGAACTTCCATACGCTCGCGCTTCTTCTCCAAGTAAGTGGAGTAGTTGCCTTCGTATGGGTGCAGGCGACCGCGGTCAACTTCACAGATCCACTCGGCGACGTGGTCCAAGAAATAACGGTCGTGAGTAACTGCCAATACTGCGCCTGGGTATGCAGCTAGGTGCTGTTCCAACCACAGTACGGACTCTGCGTCCAAGTGGTTGGTAGGCTCATCGAGCAGCAACAGATCTGGCTTTTGCAGCAACAGCTTACAAAGAGCGACACGACGTCGCTCACCACCGGAAAGGTGAGTTACCATTTCGTCACCTGGTGGGCAACGCAAAGCATCCATGGCCTGCTCAAGCTGGCTATCGATGTCCCACGCATCTGCTGCGTCAATAGCTTCCTGGAGCTTGCCCATTTCTTCAAGAAGTGCGTCGAAGTCGGCGCCGTCCTGAGCCATCTCTTCGGAAATCTCGTTGAATCGGGTGATCTTCTGGTAGATCTCGCCTACACCTTCCTGGACGTTGCCCAGGACGGTCTTTTCTTCGTTCAATGGTGGCTCCTGCATCAGGATGCCTACCGAATATCCTGGCGAGAGTCGTGCCTCGCCATTGGACGGGGTATCGAGACCCGCCATGATCTTCAAGATCGTTGACTTACCAGCACCGTTCGGCCCGACAACACCAATTTTGGCGCCTGGGAAAAACGACATGCTGACATTGTCAAGGATGACTTTGTCACCAACGGCCTTGCGAGCCTTGGTCATCGTATAAATGAATTCCGCCATGTTGTTAAGGCTAGTCGGTGTTGGGGGTCAAATCCGAATCCGAACTGAACTATTTTGGCTTGGCGGTGCTCGGATTCACACAAGGAGACCAACCACCGCCATCCAACCCCCACCTAAGCAGCTTGTCCCTGACCTTTCGGCCAACTACCGTCAGAGTCAGCCTGCGATTCGGAATGCGATACACGTTCGATTTCTGAAGTGTCTGTGCGAACCCTAGTGAAGGTGCTCGTGCCAAAACGGAGGTCATGCCCAACACTAAATGCTTCAATATCGGCACTAGTTCCTCGTGTGCCGTCAGCTCTCTCAAATTCCCTGATTTGCAACTTGCCGAAGATCACGACGTGATCTCCTTGGGCCAGTGACTCCATGGTGTTTTCCGCTAATCCCCTGAAAGCAGATACGGAAAACCAGTTTGTCGGCCCATCTACCCACTGGCCCGATTCGGGTTCACGCTTCCGCTCATGAGTAGCAGCGCGAAACTTCAAAACAGAAACGCCCTTTTGGGTAATGGTCAATTGCGGGTCCGTGCCGACGATCGCACGGATGGTCACTAGATCACTCAAGGGATCTACTCCTTCTAGTCCAGACACCAAGGACTGTTCCCGGTGTTAGACCTCATGATGCTGCTCTGCCATAAGCGATGGACCGCCGGATTTACGGATTGTGGATATTTACCGAGCAAAAGCTGAAGGGCGAGGCCCTCAGCAACCGCTCCGTGACTTGGCGTGGCCAGGGACCATCTGCTTCGCGACACAACGGACTCTACGAATCCTGTCTACACACGCATTGCACTGAGTCAGAATCGAAAGCACCCGACCATCAAGTGAGCTCAAGTCGTACTTTTAGGAGGCAATGAGCTAAACTATTTTTCGGTTAAGCCTCCGTAGCTCAGCTGGATAGAGCAAGAGCCTTCTAATCTCTAGGTCGTGGGTTCGAATCCCGCCGGGGGCACACTCAAACCGCTGTTCACTTAGCAAATTAAGTGAGCAGCGGTTTCTCATACCCCTCACCTAATGCACCGCATCAGCACTCAAAAAGTCCAAATCTCACGATGCCTGCGGAGATTCACAAGGCGTATTTCGATTCTTTGAGTTCCACACTCTGAACGGCTGACAGTGCCGTGCCACACTCGACTCTGTGCACCGGCTTAACACGAGCCTTGCATCTTCGCTGAATCAATAGGACAGGCAACTGGACGGTAACTTTGGCATGAAATTTGCGATAAACTCTAGAGAATATAGAAATCGAGAGGGCAGCACTTTTTCATGATTCAACTGGTCGCCACTAGAGAGCGACTCGTCCCGTCTGAACGCACCAGTATCAACCTAATATTCCTGCTTGCAGGACTATCTTTCGCTTCATGGGCCGGTCGACTGTCGATCATCGATACAGTTCTAGGACTTTCCGGGTTAGGCCTAGGCTCATTCCTACTTTGTATGACAGTTGGAACGCTCGTTGGCTTAAGCATCATTCCGACAATCAGCCGATTTGTTCCAACGAAGCGACTTCTTTGCTCACTACCGCTGGGGCTCGCGCTGTGCCTACCCATACTTGGCATCGCAATTTCAGTCACGCAAAACACCGCACTGGCTTACGTTGCCTTGTTCATCAACGGGATCATTTTCGGCTGCCTGGACATCATGATGAACGTCAGTGGTGCACGAATTGAACGCGAATTGGGACGCAGTATCATGCCGTCTCTGCATGGCTTCTTTAGTCTAGGGTCTTTGATTGGCGCCGGGATAGCAACAGCTTCTATCGCGCTGCATATCCAGAGTATCTGGCACTTTGTGTTCGTCTCCGTTCTCATCATCGCCCTAGCCTTCGTCGCTCATCTCGGATTAGCTTCGTGGGAAAACGAGAATTTCGCCAACCGCGCCAAGAAAAAATCCGAGGAAGGATCCCACAATCCCCGCAAGCTTGGGCTGCTGATACTTTTGGGTCTGATGGTCGCTGGGCTAAGTTTTGCCGAAGGCGCAGCCAACGACTGGATTGCGGTGGCCAGTGTCGACGGCCACGGCTTGAAGCACCAAGAAGGTGCCCTGATGTTCACGCTGTTCGTCGGCGCCATGACCATTGGGCGATTTGTCGGTGGCATGCTCGTAGACCGTCTCGGACACAAATACACGCTGCTGCTTATGGGATCCGTTGGTTTGATCGGCGTTTGTCTATTCATCACCAGCGCTAATCCATATCTCATCGGAATGGGCTCAGCGATGTGGGGATTGGGCAGCTCATTAGGCTTCCCCGTTGGAATGAGTATCGCCGCGGCGAGGAGCGAGCGACTTGGCCCCAAAGCAGTAAGCATTATTAGTGCATTCGGTTACGGGGCGATGCTTGGCGGTCCCCCACTAATCGGGCTCATCGTCGATAGCGTCGGGCTGCCACAGGCCCTGTGGGTCTGTGCCGTTGTTTTGGTCATGTCACTTCTTCTGACACCCCGGGTCAGCCGGCGTCCCAAATAGAATTTTCTTGCTGCCTTAGACGGGAATTACGGCTCGCTCCTTAATATTGCGCATCACGATGGTGCTGGTTAGTTTCTCGACTCCTGGCAATCCCACCAACACATCGTCGTAAACGCGCTGAAAGTGACTTAGATCTTCGGCAAGCACGCGAAGCAGGAAGTCGGGATCCCCGAAAAGCCGCTGCGCGTCCACGATGAGATCTACTTCCTCAACGGCCGCTTCAAAATCTTTAAGCTCGGCCCGGTTTTTCAGGGTTGCAAACACCAGCGCCTCAAACCCTAGGCCCACGCGATCGGCCGCGATCACTGCCTGATACCCAGTGATGATTCCGCTACGCTCCAGCTCTCGAATACGACGGTGGCAGGGAGCCACCGACAAACCGACTTTTGCAGCAAGCGCCGTTGCGCTTATTCGACCATCGAGCTGCAGTTCAGCGAGGATCGCACGATCTAAATCATCCATAGATTTAGCCTATCGCACAAAATTCTTGCGCAAGATTCCTTCTATATAGATGTTTTTTGCTTGGATATCGAATTCTAACCAAAAATCAGCAAACACATTTTGGCCGAAATTTCCTAAGGTTGATTCAACGCCAACAACCCCTAGGAGAGACTGCTATGGAACTCACTCAATTTGCCGGATTCCTCCTAGTATCAGTAGCGCTGTCATGCACTCCTGGCGCGGACTGGGCCTACGTAATTTCATCCGCGTTAGGGCAACGCAGTTACCGCCCAGCCGTCTGGGGTCTGATCTCCGGCTACTTGCTCCACACCGCCTTGCTGGTTTGTGGCATCGCAGCGCTGGTCGCGAGCTCACCAATGGCATTGTTGTGGCTAACCGTTGCTGGATCGTTCTACTTGTTGTGGCTGGGAATCTCGACACTGGTGTCGTTCAAAAAAGCTAAGTTTTACGACGCGGACCAAGCGACCGCTTCTTCTACAGACAAAGTTGAGCTTTCAACACCTGTAGCCGAACACGAACCTTCAATGAGCGGGTCCGTTGCTGTACTGACAAGAACCAAAAAGATCAAGACCCACCCGTCCCCTTTTCTTCGCGGTCTGCTCACCAGTGGCACCAATCCCAAAGCCCTCCTTCTGTACGTGGCTTTGATCCCGCAGTACTTCAACCCCTCGGCCTCGTTGCCAATATCCCTCCAAACTCTGATCTTGGGGCTAACACACGTAGGCGTCTCGATCATCGTTTACTTTTGTGTTGCCGTGACAGCTCGAGCTTTGTTGCGCTCACGCCCAAGGGTCGCGCGAGGTGTCACGCTGTGTTCCGGCATCATCATGGTCTGTCTAGCATTAGGCCTGATCTACGAACAATTTTTCGTCGCATAACTCATTTATTGAACACTGATCAAGACAATTGAACGGTGATCAAGTATGCTCTGTATCGGCGGTATTTCGACCGTCCGATCCGTTAGCCAGATTGACCTCGCCACCGCTTGGGTTTGCATCTGGCTCAGAGCATCACGCTGGAGCTTTTGTGGAACTACCCCCGATCCGCATCGAGAACGTCACCGTTCGTTATGACGAGCGCGACGTACTCAAAGACGTCAACATCACGCTAGATGAGCGACGTATCGGCATCATTGGCGCTAACGGTGCCGGAAAGAGCACGCTGTCCCGATTGCTCAATGGTCTAGTGCTTCCCACGGTTGGAACAGTTCGCATCGGCGAGTTGTCTACGAAAGAACACGCTAAGCAAATCAGGCGTGAAGTTGGCTTCGTCTTTCAGAATCCAGCCAATCAAATCATCATGCCGATAGTCTCAGAAGATATCGCCTTTGGACTCAAGAACCTTGGACTGCCAAAGAACGAACGACAGCTACGTGTGTCCACAACACTTTCTGAACTAGGCATCTCTCACCTCTCAGACCGTGAAAGCCACACTCTCTCAGGTGGCGAGCAGCAGATGGTCGCCCTCGCGTCGGTGCTGGCCATGCGCCCTAAGACCGTTGTATTCGATGAACCCACCACCATGCTGGACCTACGCAATCGACTCGGCTTCCAACGTGAAATAGCCAAGTTGGAGCAAAGAGCCATCGTGATCACCCACGACTTGGAAATCCTCGAGGACTTTGAACGCGTACTTGTTGTAACCAACGGTCAGGTGTCCTTTGACGGCCTCCCCCAGGCCGCAATAGACCATTACCGCGCTTGGAGCCACGCATGAGCGCGGCTCACAACGCTTCCTACCTATCGAGGATCAAGCCTGGCTGGAAGTTTGGAAGTCTGCTCGTATTGAGTATCGGACTATACCTAATCAGTTCGTGGCAAGTGCTCCTGGTGGCATTCATCCTCAGTGTCGCCCTGCTGGCCTCAGCGCGAGTGGATCTGAAACAACTTCGAGCCCCATTGATCTCAATCGTGATCATTCTCGGTGTCGTTTTCATCCTGTTAGGGATTCAAACAAATTGGCTAAACGCAGTGTCTTCAGTTCTGCGCCTACTAACCATGTGCCTGCTGGCCTATTCAGTCAGTCTGAGCACACGCTTTTCCGAAATGCTGGAGCTGTTTCAACAAGTTGCTTCTCCAATACGCGTCGTCGGCGGAAATCCTGATCAAGTCGCGTTAGCCCTATCCATGACCATTCGTTTCATCCCCGAACTCAAAAAGGTCTACAACGAAGTCCGAGAAGCCCAACACGCCCGCGGTCTGGCTAACAATCCCTTAGCTGTCACCGTGCCATTGGTCATTCGATCTTTGAAGATCGCTGATGAAACTGCTGAGGCACTAGATGCCCGCGGCTTCGACTCGGCACCGGCCAACCACTAGCTGCACCACCTCATCCACTCTCACTCGCTCTGCCAAGGAAAACCATGTCGCTCTCCACTTCTACATCCCAGACCAAGAACACCGTTTACATTGCTATCTTCGCCGCCATGATTGCCGCTATGGGACTACTTCCACCTATTACCCTTGGCATCATTCCAGTGCCTATCACCTTGCAAACCTTGGGCGTCATGTTGGCCGGGGCACTGCTTGGTCCTTGGCGCGGTGCGATGGCGTCACTGGTTGTGGTTGTGCTGGCATTGGCCGGGCTACCATTACTGGCCGGCGGACGTGGCGGACTTGGAGTACTGCTAGGCCCAACCGGTGGATACTTGGTTGGCTGGATTCTGGGTTCTTTCATTATCGGAGCATTGTTCAAGTACTGGGTCCTTCGCGTTACCGGCAAAACGGCACAATTCCTCGCTGGGCTAGCCTCAGTCACCGCCGGAGGAATCGGCGGTATTTATCTTTGTGGTGTCCCGTGGACCGCAATGGTTACCGGTCTTGATTTCGGCACTTCATTGCTTGGCTCGGCAGCGTTCCTCCCAGGAGACCTTTTCAAAGCGGTTGTGACCACTCTGGTGGCCTTGACGGTTCACCGCAGTTACCGCGGGCTGATGAAGTAACAGCATGGATTTTTGGGACGCTCTGGTTCACTGGGCGCGGGTGCGACCACATCATTTTGCTGTGCGCACTGCTAGTCATGAACTGACCTATGCGCAGCTAGCTGACCTTACGGCTCAGTTAGCCACTACGTTGGCTGAGGTTCCACACCAACGCGTCGGAATCTTGACTAGCGAGCCAGCCCACATGGCTCTTGGTTTTCAAGCATGCGCGCTATCGGGCAAGACGCTGGTGGTGCTCGATCCCGCGTGGCCCGCGTCCCTATTAAGCGACATGGTCGCCCGGCTTGGGTGCACCCATCTGATTGCTCAGGATCTTCCAGCAGCACTACTAGAAAACAATCTGAGCCTTATTGACGTACCCCAGAGTAGTTCGGGCTGTGAGCTGAGCCCGTGTTCAAATGTGCCGGAGCGTGAGTTGCTGATTATTTGCACTTCGGGCACAACCTCACACCCCAAAGCAATCTTGAGAAGTGCACAGTCTTGGACAAAGTCCATCAATGCCGGCGCCTCGATTTTGGGGGCCACCGATCAATGTGTCACGCTGTCCCCCGGACCGGTTTCGCACGGTCTTGGTCTGTATTCGTTAGTGGAGTCCTTACAGACCGGTGGAACATTCGTTGGCGCAGGCCGTTGGGATGCTAACCGGACCGCTTCCCTCCTTCGGCGCGTTAGCTGCAATCGAATAGTCAGCGTTCCCACTATTCTTCAACGGATGCTCGATAGCCTAGATTCGGAGCTGGTCAACGAAATTACTTGCGTTGTCAGTGGCGGCGAATCATTGAGTGCCGAGTTGGTGGACCGGCTATACGATCTACCTAAAATGAAACGTTGCGTTGAATACTTCGGCAGTAGCGAACACAGTTTGATCGCCTACTCGCAACGGGCGCCTCGAGGGGCGAACCTGGGAAGCTTTACTGGGGTCTTATTCCCCGGAGTAAAAGTTCACCTCCATGACCACGACACACCCACTGGTACGGGCCAGGTCTATGTAGACAGTCCTTTTAATGCCAAGGGCTATCTCACAGAGACTGCTCCACCAATAGCCCGATGCAACAAATCAACAAGCATTGGCGATCGAGCCAGCCTGGTAGGGCAACAAGGAATAGTTTTCCAGCCACGTTCGGACGGTATGTTGATTCTGAACGGCAACAACATTTATGTGCAGGAGCTAGAGCAAGTCTTCGCACAAATCGGCCTGCCACAGGTCAAAATCCGAGTTTCTGATGGTCGTGATCAAGCGTGTCTGATCGCCTACGTATGTTCGGCCCCGGTCGATGAACAAAGTCTTCAGAAACAACTCGCACAACTCTTACCGACGTACAAGATTCCCCACGAAATTGTCTTTCTCAGCCAGTGGCCACAAACCTTCAGCGGAAAAGCAAAAATCCCATCACCACTGGAACAAGCCAACGAAATCATGAAAAGGGTGCGATTAAGATGACTGACGCCTTCATTATCAATGCGTTACGCACTCCCATCGTCCGGGCCGGAAAAGAATATGCCCGCACCACTGCCGAGCGCCTGCTGGCACCGGTTTTTGATGCCCTGCTTCAATGTAGCTCGATTGCTCCCGCTTCTGTAGATCATGTGTTTGCTGGCAACGCCGCCGGGCCCGGAGGTAATATCGCCAGGGTTGCAGCGCTGGCGTCAAAGCTCCCGTCATCGGTGGGAGCTACCAGCCTCGATGCACAGTGTGCCAGCGCATTAGAGGCCATTGCAGCCGGAGCGAGGATGATCAGCTGTGGTGAGGCGGATGTAGTGCTCGCTGGTGGCGTGGAATCAGTGAGCACAGCCCCGTGGCGAGTCGAAAAGCAGACCTCGATGATCGCGCCGCCGAAATTATATTCCCGGGCACGTTTTACTCCACGCCCCGATCCAGATCCTGATATGGGTACAGCGGCGGAAAACATCGCTCAACGGTTCGTTGTCACTCGTGAACGTCAGGATGCTTTCGCTCTGCAAAGTCATCAGCGGGCCGTTCAGGCTCAAGCGGCGGGAATTTTTCGCGATGAAGTTGTGCCAATCCAGACCGCGTCGTCACTAGTTGGAGCGGACACCTGTCCGCGACCAACGCTCAGCGCAAGTAAGCTGGCCGCGCTCAAACCAGCGTTCGCGGAAGGTGGCAGCGTCACTGCGGGAAATTCTTGCCCGATCAATGACGGGGCCAGCGCAGTGCTTCTTGTTAGCGAAAGGGTGCTTGAACAGATACAGCCTGATTTCGCCTTGCGTTATCTTGGTTCATCCTCCGCAGGTTGCGATCCAGAAGTTCTAGGAATGGCCGCTACTCCCGCCTATCAAAAGCTCATCAAACTATTGGGCGCCGAGACACAAGAGCAATCGCCACTGATCGAGTTTAATGAAGCCTTCGCCGTTCAAGCGCTCGCTTGTCTCGATGAACTGGGCATCGCTACCGACACAGTAAATCGGGAAGGTGGCGCATTAGCGCTGGGACATCCGTACGGAGCCAGCGGCGCGGTGCTACTCACCAGGCTTTTCTCGCAAGCCCGAAGAAAGAAACTTCCAGGGCAGAGGTCTATCGCACTTATGGCAGCTGCCGGTGGGACTGGTAGTGCAATAGGTTTTGAATCCGTGTGCCTGTAGCAACAGATACATAAAGCGCGAGGCGCTACCGACCCCGTGGGGTTGGTAGCGCCTCGCGCTTTAGAGCTGGTGCTTAGATATTGAACCCAAGGGCTCGCATCTGATCGCGGCCGTCATCGGTAATACGTTCTGGACCCCAAGGTGGCATCCAGACCCAGTTCAGACGGTGATCATCGACAATGCTCTCCAGTGCCTTGGCAACCTGCTCCTCGATAATATCGGTGAGCGGGCAAGCAGCGGTGGTCAAGGTGAGATCCAGCAGTAGAACTCCGTCTTCTGCGTACTTCAAGCCGTAGAGCAGCCCTAGATCGACGATATTAACACCGAGTTCCGGGTCAATAACGTCTTTTAGTGCTTCCTCAACGTCTTCCAGTGGAGTCGAGACGGCTCCCTGGCTCTGTTCGGTTGATTCACTCATGAAAAATACCCTTAGGCCTTGACGTTCAGGTAACGGTCGTAGCCTTCTTCTTCCAGACGGTCGGCAAGTTCCGGGCCGCCCTGTTCTGCTACGTGACCATCCACAAACACGTGGACGAACTGTGGCTTGATGTAGCGCAGGATACGGGTGTAGTGGGTGATCAAAAGAGTACCCATCTCGTTCTCATCCTGAGCGCGGTTAACGCCCTCGGATACGATCTTCAGCGCGTCAACGTCAAGGCCCGAGTCGGTCTCGTCGAGAATTGCAAACTTAGGCTTGAACAGCTCAAGCTGAAGGATCTCAACGCGCTTCTTCTCGCCACCGGAGAAGCCTTCGTTGACGTTACGGCCAGCGAAGTCTGCATCGATCTTCAGCTTGCTGAATGCTTCCTTGACGTCCTTGGTCCAGGTACGCAGCTTCGGAGCTTCTCCGTCGATGGCGGTCTTGGCGGTACGCAGGAAGTTGGTCATGGTTACGCCTGGTACCTCAACTGGGTACTGCATAGCCAAGAACAAGCCAGCCTTGGCGCGCTCGTCAACGCTCATCTCCAGTACATCTTCACCATCGAGGGTGATGGAACCGGAGGTGACGGTGTAGCGTGGGTGGCCGGCAATCGTCGAAGCCAAGGTCGACTTGCCTGAACCGTTAGGACCCATGATTGCGTGGGTCTCGCCGGTGTTAATGGTGAGGGTTACACCCTTGAGAATTTCCTTCTCGCCCTGCTCGGTTTCAATCGAGACGTGCAGGTCTTTGATTTCCAGAGTAGACATACGTCGTTCCGTTTCTTTCTAAAAAGCTCTGAGGCTAAAAAGCTGGTGAAGCGAGCACTACCTAGTTCTCGGTAGCAGCCAGTTCTTCTTCGATGGTCTCGGTCAGGCGCTCCTGAAGAGCTTCGTCGCCGATTTGCTGAACGATTTCGTTCAAGAAACCACGCACTACCAAGCGGCGTGCGGTCTTTTCATCGATACCGCGGGCCATCAGGTAGAACAGGTGTTCGTCATCGAAGCGGCCGGTGGTCGATGCGTGTCCAGCACCATCAATCAGACCAGTTTCGATTTCCAGGTTAGGAACCGAGTCAGCACGTGCACCGTCGGTCAATACCAAGTTGCGGTTAGCTTCGTAGGAATCGGTGCCCACAGCTGCCTTCTGAATCAGCACGTCGCCAACCCAAACGGTGTGTGCGTCCTTGCCCTGCAACGCACCCTTGTACAGTACGTTGGACTTGCAGTTAGGGACTGCGTGGTCAACGAACAGACGGTGCTCAAGGTGCTGACCAGCATCTGCGAAGTACAAGCCGTAAAGCTCAATCTCCGCACGTTCGCCTGCAAAGCGAGCCGATGGGTTCACGCGAACCAGGTCACCACCGAAGGATACGGCGATGTGCTTGAACGAAGCACCCTGGGCCACCACTGCCTGCTGTGAGGAAGCGTGCACTGCGTCATCTTCCCAAGCCTGAAGTGAAACCACGGTCAAGCGAGCGTTGGCTCGAACATCAAATTCGACGTTCTGCGCCAGCACTGCCGAACCAACGTGGTCCAAGATCACGGTAGCTTCCGAGTTCTCTTCAGCAACAATGATCAGGTGCTGGGCTGCAGGAACCAGTGACTCGCCGGTGATGCGAAGGCTAGCGTTCGCGCCCTCAGCATTCTTTGGAATGGTCACTACCTGAGTCTGGGAAGCAAACTTCCAAGCATTGGCAGAAACACGATCATCGGGAGTGTGCGCAACACCGTTGAGCGAATCCTCAGCCGAGATTACCGAAAGCTGAGCGATGTCGTTTCCGGTGAGTTCAACCTTTGGAGCAGCACCGGTGAGATCCTCACTGTGCAGACCCAACAGGCGCTTCAGCGGGGTGAAACGCCAGTCCTCTTCGCGACCGGTCAACTTGGCGAAATCCTCAACGTTGGTGCTGGTCAAACGACCGGCACGCGAAGAATCAGGAGTTTCGACTCCGCCACCGTGGCTGTGTGCCTTGGTAGACGCACCGCCTAGTGGCGAGTTGTCATTGTCGTTGATTGGCGAAAGGTCTTCGCCCTCTTCGGTGAAACCAGGGATGGATGGTGCGCCAATGCGTACCTTCTCGTCTGGGATGTGGGTGGTGGTCTCCGACATTCTTAACCGACCGATCCTTCCATCTGAAGTTCAATAAGGCGGTTCAGTTCCAGCGCGTATTCCATAGGAAGCTCGCGAGCAATTGGCTCAACGAAGCCACGCACGATCATCGCCATGGCTTCGTCCTCGGCCATGCCGCGGGACATCAGGTAGAACAGCTGCTCTTCGGAAACACGTGAAACGGTAGCCTCGTGGCCCATGGTGACATCGTCTTCACGAACGTCAATGTATGGGTAGGTATCTGAACGCGAAATCTGGTCAACCAGCAGTGCGTCACAAACCACCGAGTTCTTGGTGCCCTTGGCACCTTCCTGAACCTGAACCAGACCACGGTAAGCCGAGCGTCCACCGTTACGAGCCACCGACTTGGCCACAATGGCCGAGGAAGTGTTCGGAGCGATGTGAACCATCTTGGAACCGGTGTCCTGGTGCTGGCCCTCGCCGGCGAAAGCGATGGACAAGGTCTCGCCCTTAGCGTGCTCGCCAACCAGGTAAACCGCTGGGTACTTCATGGTGACCTTGGAACCGATGTTGCCATCGACCCATTCCATGGTTGCGCCTTCTTCACAGACGGCGCGCTTGGTCACCAGGTTGTACACGTTGTTCGACCAGTTCTGGATCGTCGTGTAGCGAACGCGGGCGTTCTTCTTCACGATGATTTCCACAACGGCCGAGTGCAGCGAGTCCGACTGGTAGATCGGGGCGGTGCAACCCTCAATGTAGTGAACGTACGAGCCCTCATCGGCGATGATCAGGGTGCGTTCGAACTGACCCATGTTCTCCGTATTGATACGGAAGTAGGCCTGCAGTGGAATTTCTACGTGTACGCCCTTAGGAACGTAAACGAAGGATCCACCAGACCATACGGCGGTGTTCAGCGAAGCGAACTTGTTATCGCCAGCAGGGATAACCGAACCGAAGTACTCTTCGAAGATCTCTGGGTGTTCCTTCAGACCGGTATCGGTATCAAGGAAGATCACACCCTGAGCTTCAAGGTCTTCACGCAACTGGTGGTAAACAACCTCAGACTCGTACTGAGCGGCAACGCCGGAAACCAGGCGCTGCTTTTCAGCCTCAGGAATACCCAACTTGTCGTAGGTGTTCTTGATGTCTTCTGGAAGCTCATCCCAAGTAGCAGCCTGCTTCTCGGTGGAACGCACGAAGTACTTGATGTTGTCGAAGTCAATGCCCGAGAGGTCTGGACCCCAGGTTGGCATTGGCTTGCGATCGAAGTACTTCAGCGCCTTCTGGCGGCGGTCGAGCATCCATTCTGGCTCGGACTTCAGTGACGAAATATTCGCCACTACATCCTTGTCAACGCCGCGGCGAGCGTTAGCACCCGCGTCGTTCTTATCTGACCAGCCATATTCGTAATTGCCGATTCCGTGGAGTTCGGGGTTCTTCTCCAGAATTTCGGAAATTACACCTGGGTCTGCTGACTCCTGTGCAATCTGATCCGTCATCGCGGCCTCTCCTGCTTCGTGAACTGAATTCGAGTTCTCTTCTCGGCGCGCATTGGCGCCTTTTCACGCCCCACGGGGATGTGGGTCGTGCACACGTGGCCGCCGCCGGCAAGGGTCGACAATCGTCGAACGTCGACTCCTATTAGTCGGGCGAACATTTCGGTTTCGATGTCGCAAAACACCGGAAACTCACGTGCCAAGTCTTGTATCGGGCAGTGCCCCTGACACAGCTGAACGCTGTGCATCAAAGCGGTTGCAACTTTTGTATCTACTTTTCGGCTGTACCCCACGAACCCATCGGCGCTAAGGAGATTGCTTAGTACCTCGGCTCGTGCTTCCAGTCCTTCGACTCCGATGAGCGCCTTGGCGTATCGGGTCTCCATTTCGGCGAAGCGATTTTTCGCAAAGGTGCGAATCGCCTCGTCTCCGGCTGCGTTACCAAGCATCTTTAGTGCATCAGTGGCAATTTCCAGGTAGTCGTTTCCGAGCTTCGCCTGGCCACGGTGCGAAAGCACGTAACGCCGCGATGGGCGCCCGGCGCCAGTCTTCTGGTTTGCCACCAATTTCACTTCGACAAGTCCCGACTTCGAGAGCGCGTCAAGGTGTCGGCGAACTGCTGCTGGAGTGAAACCAAGCTTGTTGCCAAGCTCCGCCGCACTCACAGGTCCGTCCTCTAGCACTGCGTAGAGAACACGATCGCGCGTGCGTTCTTCGGTATCCCCAACTGCACCAACTGTTTCGGCAGTGGAGCTATTAGCTGAGTCTAAATTTGATGAATACACAACACAATCATGCGTAAATTTTTGCTCTAGGTCTAGTAAGGAAGGGCTTACTAAGTGAGAGCTTGCCCACCCCGCTCCTGGGTCCCTATTGATCCGTACTGCGATACTCATTCTCTCGCTGGTAGTCAAGAACTGCGAGTGATGGTGACATGGTCCTCAAAATTCCAACTTCGACATGTCGTAGAATGTTTTGGTGTCTTCCCATACTCCCAGTCTGATCATCAATGAACTGGCCAAAGATCTAGGGCCCGTACCGGCCTTAGACAACCGCATGTTGCGCGTCCTTGAATCGGTGTCTCTGAAGGCTTATCCCGGCAAAGTCACCACATTGCTCGGGGCAAACGGCGCAGGTAAATCTACAACGCTTGCCTGTGCTCAGGGATTATTGCAGCCAAACGGTGGAACGGTAGAACTGCTGGGGCAAGATCCTTACGGCGATAACCCGGACCTGCGCTCACGCGTTGGGGTCATGCTTCAAGATGGTGGGCTTCCACCATCCATGCGCCCAATTCCATTGCTGCGTCACGTAGCTTCCTTATATAAGAACCCTATCGACATTGATTCGTTGATCACACGCCTGGATCTTGAATCCTTCGGAACGCGCACCATTCGTCGCCTCTCCGGCGGTCAGAAGCAGCGCGTTGCCATGGCTATTGCTCTGGCAGGCGATCCCGAAGTTCTTTTCCTCGATGAGCCTAGCGCGGGGTTGGACCCGCAGTCCCGCCAAGTAGTTTTCGATTTGATCACCGAGTTGCGTGATGCTGGCAAGGCGATCATTCTCACTACCCATCTCATGGATGATGCCCAGCGGTTGAGTGACTACGTCTACATCATCGACAAGGGCTGCACTGTGGCTCAAGGCACCGTGGCAGAACTAATCGAGCGAGCCGCCGAAGATCAGGACACTCGCCCAATTGCCTTTGCAGGACCTGCAGGCTTGGTACTTCCAGAACCCCCAACGGGTCTACATCTTTCAGAAACTTCGGCCGGTGAATACCGTCTAGACGGCGTTAACTCCCCCGAGCACCTGAACTGGCTCACTACCTGGTGGGTCAAGGAAAACATCTTGCCGACACAGCTGAACCTTCAGTCGCGCAGCTTGGAAGACGTGTTCCTCGAATTCGCACAGAAGGAGGAACGGGCATGAGCCAGCAAGTTATAGCGTCGAACGCCACGTCCCCACTCAAACGTATTCTTGCTCAGGGCAAGTACGAGTCCATTCAAATGCTCAGCAACGGCGAGCAGCTGATCCTGGCAGTAGTAATGCCACTGATCGCCTTGATCGTATTGAGCGTCACCGACCTGCTCAACGGTGTAGCTGAACGAAGCATTGACGCAGCAGTTCCTGGAGTATTGGCACTATGTGTCATCTCTACAGCGTTTACCGGTCAGGGCATCGGTACAGGCTTTGACCGTCGTTATGGCGTACTCAAGATGTTCTCTACTACTCCCCTGGGCAAAGCCGGTCTGATCTTCGGCAAGGTAATCGCTGTTTTGACTGTTTTGGTCATCCAGGTCATTTTGATCAGTGTCGTAGGTCTGTTCATGGGCTGGGAACCAAATCTAGTGGGTATAGTTCCAGCGATCTTGTTCTTGCTACTTGGCGCGGCAGCATTCACCTCACTGGGATTGCTCATTGCAGGGACCGTACGGCCAGAAGCGACACTTGCCATCACCAATCTGGCTTGGATCCTCTTGGCCGGTGCCGGTGGAGTTCTCTATCCGCTGAGCATGGCACCAGACTGGATCCAACCCACGCTTAACGCGTTGCCATCTGCCGCGCTAGGTGACGCGATGCGCGATGCACTCATTTCAGGGCACTTCAGCATCGCCGGCTTGATTTTCCTAGTTCTGTGGTCCGCAGCCGCGTCCTTTGCAGCGATCAAACTATTCAAGTGGAACTAACCCACCATCCCAACCTCTAAGGGAGATTCCCATGTCCTCTGACCTAGCCGCATCAAGCTGGGCCGAGAAGTTGCCCACGAAAGTCACACCTCTCGTGCACGGTCTGGCGATCGCATCGCTGATCTCACAGATCGGCATCATCGTCACCGGTGGCGCTGTGCGACTTACTAAGTCTGGTTTGGGATGCTCAAGCTGGCCGAACTGCGTTCCCGGGTCTATGACTCCGGTTCCGGCGATGGGCATTCACGGCATTATCGAGTTTGCGAACCGCACGTTGACTTTTGTATTGCTGTTCATTGCCATCGCATTCATTGTTTCGGTTTGGTCAATGCGACGCAGCCACCCAACCATCTTCAAATTGGGACTCGTACTTCTCCTAGGTATCCCGGCTCAAGGCGTCATCGGTGGAATTACCGTGCTTACCGGCTTGAATCCATGGATTGTTTCGTTGCACTTCTTACTCTCTGGAACCTTGGTTACGCTGGCAACCTTGCTGGTCAACAGGACAAGAACTGAACTCAAGAGGCTGTCCTTTCCAACAACAACAAGGACCATCCGTCAGGTTTCAATCGCGGCTTGGATCTTCTCGATCATTTCGGTCATTCTGGGGACCATCGTCACAGGTACCGGCCCTCACGCTGGTGATGCCACAGCACCTCGTCATATGTTTGATCCACTGCTCGTGACACGCATGCACACCGCTCCTGTCTACCTTTTGGTGCTTGCCACTATTGCGTTGTTAGTACTGATTTCACGGTCTACAGCGGATCGCCACTTGCGCGCTCCGGTGCTGTGGCTTGTAGCAGTTATCGCCCTTCAGGCCGCCATCGGTTATGTCCAGCATTTCACCGGACTACCTATCGGGTTGGTCCTACTTCATATGCTTGGCGCGAGCCTGCTCCTAGTTGCCAGTGGCGACGTATGGGACCGGGCGACCTTGCTTCCAAAGTACAAGCGCGTCCAGAACTAATAACTGTCCAACTACACTTCGGGCGGCCATGCGTATTGCATGGCCGCCCGAAGTGTAGTTGAAAATAAATGACCGCCTCAGCTCACTGCAAGACTGTGGTAGAAACGGCACGCCGGTCACTGAACCACAAGAGGCCGTACAAACCAAAGAAAAAGTACATGATGCCACCAAGCCAAAAAGCTGCCATCAGCATACCTTGATCTATGATCGCCATGACCATGAGCAAACCACCGGTGATACATGCCAGCCACTGCGCGAATCGGAATGATTTGAGGTAGCCGACACTGCAGGCAAGCCCAAGGGCCACGAAGATATATGGGCCTACCCCTAGGACCGAACCCGACAAAATACCGGCAACGGCCAGACTCGATGGAAGCAACAACGCAATGCCCCCGACTATTCTCACTGTTCTTGAACGCCGATCCCTTTGATCCGCACCCATTTTTAGGTTGTTGGCCCCGGCTAACAACCAGGCAGCCACCATCGATGGAACAAAGAACATCCCCAACCCAGTGCCACAGATGATCACCACAACCGTCATTACGATGGCGGCTGCAACGCTGTAGCTACGCGCTATCCTCGGCCTCATTACTGAGGACGCGGCGACCATCAGCCCTAAAGAGATAAATATGAGCAACTGGCTCGCTGCAAAAATATCTGAATACCCATAGTTGATGCTTGCGCCCTGCATTTCTGTGGGGCCAAAGGTCATGTTGATGACAGTGGAATCTGAAGAGCGCGAAACGATCGCTGCAAAAAGTCCCGTAACAAACGCGACGATACCTAGCACCCGGCGGTTGCGCTTCATTGTCGGTGCCGCACCGCGCAGAAGAACTTCTTCCAGCACCGGGGCCGCCACAGACTCAGCATTACCTAGCGCGGTCACTATCTCGCGATCACTGCGGCCTTGTTCGCGACCCTCGTCAATGTGCTCGGCGATATCGGCCACGAGCTCGTGCCTTAGCTGAACCGGAACATGGCGAAGAAGATGATTTAACTCGCGGAGATACTCCTCTACGCTCGGTGTCTCAACTACCTTCGCCATTTTGCCCTCCAAGTATTTGTTCAACCTGCCCTGCTATCTCGGTCCATACTGCACGGAACTCATTGAGCATCTGGTGTCCGTGGGCCGTGATCGAATAGTACTTTCGCTTCCTACCGGTTCCGCCTTCATGCCATTGGGTTTCTACTAGTCCCGCCGCCTTCATTCGCGCCAGCAAGGGATACAAGCTACCTTCACCCGCCGTCAGGTTCAGCTCTGTGAGCTGTTCTGCGAGCTCCAGCCCATATTTGTCCCCGCTGGACAGCGATCCCAACACGCAGTACTCAAGTACACCCTTGCGTATGTTGGTAGCGATCTTTTCGCGCTGTTCAAACATATAGAATATTTTACCTTGCATAACAAGGCTTGCATAGCATGACTCAATGACAAGCTCTAACCATGAACGTCTTTCAACCAAGAGATCTCATAGTTCTACGACTCAGAACCCGCGTGAACCTTCGAACCAACAACGACGATCCCAAACACAAAAACCCTCGCACTCATTCGAAAGAATGAGCACGAGGGTTTTTAGAGAAGTGCGAACTAGTCGCGATCTAGCCGAACAGTGGGCTTCCAACAAAAGGATCAAATGCCAACGCCAAGAAGACAATCGTCAGGTAGGTAATGGAGATATGGAAGACCTTCATAGCCTTACGGTTGACCACCGCAGGCTTATGTTCGTCCCGGGCTTCGCGATAAAGAACGTGCGACTCAACAATGAACCAGATGCCGGCTCCGCCCGCAATGGCCGTGTAGAGAATGCCAGCGTGACCCAGTGGGACCAATAGCAACGAACAAACAACCGTGGCCCACGCGTACAGAACGACCTGGACTGAAACTCGACGAGCATTGGCTATAGCGCCGAGCATAGGAACCGAGGCAGCGTTGTAATCATCCGCATACTTCATGGACAGAGGCCAGTAATGCGGTGGCGTCCACAAGAAAATCACCAAAAAGAGAATGACAGCTGGCCACTCTACCTTTTCAGTAACTGCCGCCCAGGCGATCAACACAGGCATGCAACCGGCAATACCACCCCAGACTATATTCTGGGCCGTTCGACGCTTCAAGATCATCGTGTAGAAGACGACGTAAAGAAGAATTGCAGCGAGGCCCAATGCAGTGGTCAGCGGATTGGTGCCAAACCATAGAACAACGAGAGATGCAATCGCCAGAACCCACGAGAAAATCAAAGCCTCTTTTGGCGTGAGATCTCCTGTAACAAGCGGGCGCCCCTTGGTGCGCTTCATCAGCTTGTCCATATCACGGTCGATGTAGCAGTTGAATGCGCCTGAAGCGCCGGCTGCCATAGCACCGCCAACGAGAGTGGAGATCATTAACCACAACGGCGGCATGCCACGCTCGGCGAAAATCATGGTCGGGAAGGTGCTCACCAGCAGCAACTCGATAACACGAGGCTTAGTCAACGCCAAATAAGCGCTGGCCTTGCGCTTCACATAGTCTCCGGCGCTTTCACCAGGCTGACGCGAGGCGCGCGACACTGATGCTCCGGCGACACTTTGAGTCTTCAATTAAACGCACTCAGTTCTTCACGGGTACAAGATAGACACACTCATTCTACGCCCGATAGAAATTCTTTGAAACTCCTTAGCGCGTGGTTCCTGTCCAATTCTTGGTGATCTCGATCAACCCTCCTGTTGAGATGGGTATCAGCATCGGTACACCGGACGGATGTTGATCGTGAGGTGATTTTTGGTGACTGGTCGGGGAAGCAGGCGCGTCATGAAGTCTCAATATTTGAACTCCCCGCCCCTTAGCGCGGCAACCAGGCACGCAAACTAGGTTTTCGATTGTTAGATTTTTGAAACTTCTCGCTGCCGAGTCATTGATTCTCGGAACTCAAACGGCGAATACGACATTTAACTTATGTACTACTACTGATAACAAAGTCCAGTCTTTGTCTTATCGGATTCGCCGGCTCGGTGACAGTTTGTTGTCTGGAGGTTAAATCCAGCCCCACGAACTGCGTTGTGACGAATGAAACACCGCCGCAATCCAAAGCAATCAGGCGAACGAAATTTATCTGTGGTGAATCCACCGTTACCCTGCGGAAATAAAGTTGGACGTCATCTTGCTATAACCAACACGCGAACCTCTGTTTTCGCGATAGAGTTGAGCGAGATTGCGCCGTCGCAACCTAGAACTTCTTGAGCCGCAAAGCATCAGGAATCTATAGGAGGCGACGGCGTATTGCGTGTCAGCGGGAAATAGCTCCCGTCCAAGCCTGAATGGAAGGAACGCCACTGTGGCGACTGAATCCTTAGTAGAAGAGTTTTCACTGACTGAGTTGGATCGTAAGGCCATCGACACCGCACGTGTCTTGGCAGCCGACGCTGTTGAAAAAGTTGGCAATGGCCACCCGGGTACCGCCATGAGCTTGGCACCGGCCGCCTACTTGATTTTCCAGAAGCACTTGCGTCACGACCCTAAGGATCCAAACTGGATCGGCCGCGACCGCTTCGTCCTCTCCCCAGGTCACACTTCCTTGACCTTGTACCTACAGCTGTTCCTCTCCGGCTACGGCCTAGAGATGGAAGACATCGAAGCACTGCGTACTTGGGGCGCAAAGACTCCAGGTCACCCAGAAGTGGGCCACACTGCCGGTGTAGAGATCACCACCGGACCACTGGGTCAGGGTCTGGCCTCCGCCGTTGGTTTCGCTTACTCGCAGCGCCGCATGCGTGGCCTGCTGGACCCAGCTGCCGAAGCTGGCACCAGCCCGTTTGATCACACCGTGTATGTCATCGCTTCCGATGGCGACCTTCAGGAAGGTGTCACCTCAGAGGCATCGTCGCTGGCCGGTCACCAGGAACTTGGCAACCTCGTCGTAATTTACGATGACAATAAGATCTCCATTGAGAACGACACCGACATCGCCTTCACCGAAGATGTTCTGGGTCGCTACGACTCCTACGGCTGGCACACCCAGCGCGTTGACTGGACTGTCACCGGCGAATATGTTGAAGACCTTAAAGCACTGGACGAGGCCATCCGCGCTGCCAAGGCCGAGACCTCCCGCCCATCGATCATCGCCCTGCGCACCGTGATCGGCTGGCCAGCACCAACCAAGCAGAACACCGGCGGCATCCACGGCTCCAAGCTCGGAACCGAAGAAGTCGCAGGCCTGAAGGAAGTTCTGGGCTTCGACCCAGCAAAGAACTTCCACATCGATCAGGAAGTACTGGATCACGCACGCGAAGTAGTTACCCGCGGTGCAGAACTTCACGAATCATGGAACGCGGACTTCAACATTTGGAAGAGCGCTAACCCAGAAGAGGCTGCTCTGCTTGAGCGCCTGCAGGCTGGCAAGCTTCCAGAAGGCTGGACCGAAAAGCTTCCAGTATTCGAGCCAGGTTCCACCATGGCGACCCGCTCGGCATCGGGCAAGGTTATCAACGCTATCGCTGATGAATTGCCAGAACTTTGGGGCGGCTCGGCTGACCTCGCAGGTTCGAACAACACCACCATCGATACCGCGAAGTCCTTCGCGCCGCAGCGTCGCTCCACCGCTTCGTGGGATGCAAGCCCTTACGGTCGTGTCCTGCACTTCGGTATCCGCGAACATGCTGCTGCCTCGATTGTGAACGGCATTGTGCTTTCAAGCCCTACCCGTGCATTCTCCGGCACCTTCCTGATCTTCTCGGACTACCAGCGCCCAGCAATCCGCTTGGCTGCACTGATGGGTGTTCCATCGATCTTCGTATGGACCCACGACTCCATCGGTCTGGGCGAAGACGGCCCAACCCACCAGCCAGTTGAGCAGCTTGCCAGCTTGCGCGTCATCCCTAACTTCGACGTAGTTCGCCCAGCGGATGCCAACGAAGTTGCCTACGCATGGCGCGGCATGCTGGAACTGACCGACACCCCATCGGGTATCGTTCTCTCCCGTCAGAACCTGCCAATCTACGACCGTGAAGCTGCAGGCTTCCGTGGCGCAGAAGGCACCTTGAAGGGTGGTTACATCCTGGCTGAAGCTGTTCGCGACGGCGCCGAGGTTACCCCGGATGTCATCTTGCTCGCTACCGGTTCCGAGGTAGAACTGGCAGTTGAGGCGCGCGAAGAACTAGCCGCAAAGAACATCGCAGCCCGCGTAGTTTCCCTGCCTTCCCTTGAGTGGTTCGCCAAGCAGGATGCTGCCTACCGTGAAGAGGTTCTGCCAGCAGCAATCACCGCGCGCGTGTCGGTTGAAGCTGGTGTAGCCCAGGGCTGGCGCGAGCTGGTCGGTGCACATGGCGAGATCATCTCCCTAGACCACTTCGGCGCTTCCGCCGATTACAAGAAGCTGTACTCCGAGTTCGGTATCACCACCGCGGCCGTTGTTGCCGCTGCCGAAACCTCCGTACAGAACGCCGCAAAGTAAGGAACTGAAGTACACATTATGAGCAACCCAAATACCCAGGCCCTGTCCGACGCCGGCGTTTCCATCTGGCTTGATGACCTTTCCCGCGAACGACTGACCAGCGGCTCGCTGGCCAAGCTGATCGAAGAGAAGAACGTTGTTGGCGTTACCACCAACCCAGCCATCTTCGCCGCTTCACTGTCCAAGGCTGAGGTGTACGGCGAAGCGATTGCTGAGCAGCGTGAAAAGTCCGTGGAAGATGCGATTACCGAGATCACCAGTGACGACGTTGCTGCAGCTTGCGACCTGTTCAAGGGTGTCTACGAGTCCTCCAAGGGCTTCGATGGCCGTGTCTCGATCGAGGTTGATCCTCGTCTAGCTCACGAAACCGCACCAACCATCGCACAGGCCAAAGCCCTGTACGAGCGGGTTAACCGCGACAACGTCCTGATCAAGATTCCAGCCACCCTCGAAGGTCTGGAAGCTATCACCGAGACCATCGCCGAAGGCATTTCGGTCAACGTGACCCTGATCTTCTCGCTGGAACGCTACCGCGAAGTAATCAACGCGTACCTGATCGGTCTGGAGAAGGCTCACGCCAAGGGCTTGGATCTGTCCAAGATCCATTCGGTCGCTTCCTTCTTCGTTTCCCGTGTTGACTCCGAAATCGACAAGCGTCTTGAAGCTATCGGTACCGACGCAGCCACCGCATTGCGCGGCCAGGCTGGCGTAGCGAACGCACGCTTGGCCTACCAGGTCTTCGAAGAGACCTTCGCTTCGGCACGCTACGAGGTGCTGGCTGCCGCTGGCGCCAACGTTCAGCGTCCGCTGTGGGCCTCGACCGGTGTGAAGGACCCTGCGTACCCATCGACCTTGTACGTCACCGAGTTGGTTGCTGCCAACACCGTGAACACCATGCCAGAAAAGACCCTTGACGCTACCGCTGCTGAGGCCGAGGTTCGCGGCGACACCATCTCGGGTAGCTACGAAGCAGCTAATCACGTACTGGACAAGCTGGCCGCCCAGGGCATCGACTACAACGAGGTTGTTAACCTGCTTGAGGTTGAAGGCGTCGACAAGTTCGAGGTTGCTTGGAACGAGTTGCTCGAAGACATGTCAGTGGCTCTGAAGGGAGCCAAGTAAATGGAACTCGGACTGGTTACTACCGGTGCGGCACTCGCCTCTGTTGACCAGCTGCTTCCACAGCTAATCGAAGAGAAGATTGCCAGCCGCATTACCGCCGGCGACGCCACCATCTGGGGTCCAGAGGCTGAAGCAGAATCAGCGATCCGCCTTGGCTGGGTGAACCCTTTCCAGGCGGCAGCAAAACTGATTCCAGAAATCTTGGCACTGCGTGAAGAACTGGTGAAGGAAAACCTGACCCGCATTGTCCTTTGTGGCATGGGCGGCTCCTCGCTGGCTCCAGAAGTCATCGCCGCCAATGACGAGATCGAACTGGTCATCTGCGACACCACCGACCCTTCGATGGTCAAGGACATCGTGGAAACCGATCTTCAGCGCACCGTAGTGGTCGTTTCCTCCAAGTCCGGCTCCACCGTGGAAACCGACTCGCAGCGTCGTGCCTTCACCGCAGCGTTCAACGCTGCCGGAATTGATCCAGCAACCCGTCTGGTGCTGGTCACCGATCCAGGTTCGCCGATGGACAAGGCAGAGGGCGTACGCGCAGTTTTCAACGCCGACCCACATGTGGGTGGCCGCTACTCCGCATTGACCGCCTTCGGCCTGGTACCTTCGGGTCTTGCCGGTGCGGACATCGAAGCATTGGTTGAAGAAGCAGGGCTGATCAGCGACATCTTGGCCGCCGACGATGAGGACAACATCGCGTTGCACCTCGGCGCCGCAATGGCCACCGCAGGCCGTGACAAGCTACTGATCTCCTGCGTGGGCCAGGCACTGCCAGGCTTCGGCGACTGGGCAGAACAGCTCATCGCAGAATCCACCGGCAAGTCCGGCAAGGGCGTTCTGCCTGTTGCCGCACATGTAGGTGCACCCGAGCTGAAGGACGTTGCTTCCGACGTACTGCCGCTGTTCGTTTACGAAGAGCTTCCAGAAGAACTTGATGAGGACGCCACCGCCGTGCACATTAGTGCACCGTTGGGCACCTCCTTCATGATCTTCGAGTACGCCACCGCCATTGCCGGTTACCTGCTGGGCATCAGCCCATTTGACCAGCCAGATGTTGAAGCCGCTAAGGTTGCAGCACGCTCGATGCTCGACGCTCCAGCGCAAACGGCGCCGGATGCCACCGACGGTGCGGTGCAGTTGTACGGCACCACCGCCAGCACCCTGGCAGAGGCTCTGGATCAGCTCACCGCGCAGTTGCCAGAAGATGGTTACTTCGCAATTCAGGCTTACCTGAACCGTCTTTCGGATCAGCAGTTAGAGCAACTGCGTGACCTCTTCGCCGAAAAGACCGGTCGCCCGGTCACCTTCGGTTGGGGTCCACGCTTCTTGCACTCCACCGGCCAGTACCACAAGGGTGGACCGGCTCAGGGTGTATTCCTGCAGATCACCGCGGACCACAAGGATGACCTTGAGATCCCGGATCGTCCATACTCCTTCGGCTCTTTGATCACCGCCCAGGCCATTGGCGACGGTGCAGTGCTCTCAGACGCCGAACACAACCGCCCAGTGCTGCGCGTGAACCTCACGGATCGCGCAGCCGGCATCGCAGCACTGCTAGAGGCTGCGAAGTAAGGCTCGAATGAACAACCCACTACGCGACGCTCGCGACCGGCGGCTTAACCGCATCGCCGGTCCGGGCGCGCTGGTGTTCTTCGGAATCACCGGCGACCTCGCCCGCAAAAAACTGATGCCAGCGGTCTACGACCTGGCTAACCGCGGACTTCTCCCCCCAAACTTTGCCATCGTCGGCTTTGGCCGTCGCGACTGGAGCGCTGAAGACTTCACCGCTCAGGCACGCGAATGGATCCTCGCCAGCTCCCGAACCCCGTTTAACGAGACGGTGTTCGCCCAGCTGGCCTCCGGAATGCGTTTTATTTCCGGTGCCTTCGATGATGACGACGCTTATCGGAAGCTCGCTGAAACCCTGGATGAACTCGCGGAATCGCGTTCCACCGGACGTAACCACGCCTTCTACCTCTCGATCCCACCAAGCTGGTTCGAAATTGTTTGCCAGAAGCTCTCCGAGCACCACCTGGCCAATGATTCCAACCCAGGTTGGGAACGTGTGGTCATCGAAAAGCCATTTGGTCACAACCTGCAAAGCGCCCGCGAACTGAACGAAATCGTGGAGTCCGTTTTCCCAGCAGACCAGGTCTTCCGCATCGACCACTACCTGGGCAAGGAGACCGTACAAAACCTATTGGCTCTGCGTTTTGGTAACCAGATGTTTGAGCCACTGTGGAACAACAAATATGTGGACCACGTACAGATCACCATGGCCGAGGATATCGGCATTGGTGGACGTGCCAGCTACTATGACGGCGTGGGTGCTGCCCGCGATGTCATCCAGAATCACCTGCTCCAGTTGCTGGCACTGACTGCGATGGAGGAGCCAATCTCCTTCAATGCCGATCACTTGCGTAGCGAGAAGGAAAAGGTACTCTCGGCGGTGGAACTGCCCGAGGATCTTGGCGCAGCTAGTGCCCGCGGTCAGTACACCTCAGGCTGGCAGGGTGCAGAAGAAGTGGTTGGCTTCCTTGATGAGGAAGGCTTCAACCCGAAGTCCAAGACCGAAACCTATGCGGCCGTTCGTTTGAACATCAAGACCCGTCGCTGGGATGGGGTACCGTTCTACCTGCGCGCAGGTAAGCGTTTGGGCCGCCGCGTCACAGAAATCGCTGTGGTGTTCAAGAAGGCCCCGAACCTGCTTTTCGGAGATCATGATTCCGACGAGTTCGGTCAGAACGCCTTCGTGATCCGTGTGCAGCCAGATGAAGGTGCCACCATCCGTATTGCATCGAAGGTGCCTGGCACCCAGATGGAGATTCGCGATGTCACCATGGACTTCGGCTACGGTAACGCGTTCACCGAGTCATCCCCAGAAGCTTACGAGCGTCTGATCTTGGATGTACTTTTGGGCGAACCACCACTATTCCCCCGTCATGAAGAGGTCGAGCAGTCCTGGCGAATCCTTGATCCGTTCGAGGAGTACTGGGCTTCACAGCCTAGCCAGCCTGACCCGTACGCGCCGGGCTCCTGGGGACCAGCCAGCAGCGATGAGCTAATGGCCAAAGATGGAAGGACGTGGCGACGCCCATGATGATCGATCTTCCCGATACCACCACTTCCAAGGTGGCCAAGAAGCTGATTTCTTCACGTCGAACCCATGGCGTGGTGGCACTCTCCCGTGTGCTGACCTTGGTGGTCATCACCCGCGAAGGCTTCGCGGAAAACGCTATCGAGGCGGCCAACCTGGCTAGTCGCGAGCACCCATGCCGCATCATCGTTGTGGTTCGTGGCAATACCAGCGCAAAGAACCGCCTCGATGTGCAGATCCGTGTTGGCGGAGACGCCGGTGCATCCGAAGTTATCGTCATGCGTACCTTTGGTCCAGACGTTGTAGCCGATGAAGCACTGATCTCAGCCTTGCTTCTGCCAGATGCACCGATCGTGGCTTGGTGGCCACATGGTGTGCCGAAGGATCCTTACGCGACCGCTTTGGGTAAGTTGGCTCACCGTCGCATTACCGATTCAGCCGAAGAGTCCGATCCGGTCTCCTCGCTATACGGCCGTGCATCCAGCTACCAAGCCGGCGATACCGACCTAGCTTGGACCCGCCTGACCTACTGGCGCGGACAGCTGGCGAGCATCATCGATTTGGTGGGCACCGAGGATCTGACCAGCGTCACCGTGAAGGGCGCAGAGAATTCGCCATCCACCGCGTTACTGGCCGCTTGGCTGACCATGACCCTCAATGTCCCGGTCGCCATTGCTGCAGATAACACCACCGGTGGCCTCTCCAGCGTGCGGCTGAGCCGTGAATCCGGCGATGTTGAGCTTTCGCGTCCTTCCGGCGCGGTAGCTCATCTGTACCTGCCAGGTTCAGCTCCTCAGCGCATTTCGCTGCCACGCCGGTCGGTCGCCGACTGCTTGGCCGAAGAAATGCGTCGCTTGGATGCTGACGAGGTCTTTGGTGACGTGATCACCAAGGGACTGGAAATGACTCAGCTCAGGAGCGTTGTTCCCAGTGATCGCTAGGCAAATCACCATTCATGACGATGTCTCGGCGACCGCTCATGCCATCGCTGCTCGGCTGATCACCTCGATCACCGATGCGGTCAGTGCACGCGGGGTGGCCCACATCGTGGTTACCGGTGGCACCCTAGGCATCGCGGCACTGGTAGCTGTGGCGCAGAACCCAGCCAAAGCTTCGGTGAACTGGTCTGCAGTGCACTTCTGGTGGGGTGATGAGCGTTTTGTCGCTGCCGACAGTGCGGATCGCAACGTACTCCAGGCCGAGCCACTGTTTGCAGCGCTGGATGAGTTGGGGCTGGACCGTGCCACCGTGCACGCTATGGGCTCCACTGATCAGTACGAAACCGCTGAAGAGGCAGCAGTTGCCTACACGCGGTTGCTAGCCGCCGAAGCCTCCGTAGGAGCTGCTTCTCCGGTGTTCGATGTTTTGATGTTGGGCATGGGTCCAGACTCACATGTCGCCTCGCTGTTCCCGAACCACACCCGTTCGGATGAGCTTGGTGCCATTGCGGTTCACGACTCCCCCAAGCCACCACCGCATCGTGTCTCACTGACCATGGGCACCATCAATACCGCGCGTGAAGTGTGGCTGATTGTTGCTGGCGCAGATAAGGCCCCCGCCTTGGCTGCCGCAGCCCATGAGGTCAACGAAGTTGCTGTGCCGGCTAGCGCCGTGCGTGGCACCGAAGCAACTCGGTGGATCGTGGATCGAGCAGCCTCCACGCTGCTCTAACTGATAGGCTCAGGCCGGCGTGGTGAACCCATTGGTTCACCACGCCGGCCTTTGCCCTAACCATTAGATTTCTAGAGGAAAAATGTCTGATCTTAGCTCCCTGCTCAGAGTCACCGTCATCGGTGCCGGTGTCATAGGCCTATCCACCGCCTACGAACTAGCCTCACACGGTCACAAAGTCACCGTGGTGAGCGATCAAGAACCTCTCCAGACTGTTTCGGCGGTCTCCGCAGCTATTTGGTTCCCCTACCATTCCGAGAACTCCCCTGCCGCAGATCTTCTCCTTGCACACACCCTGGAACGTTTTGAAGCCTTGTCGCTGATCCCAGAGACCGGTGTTGACCTACGCTTCGGAATGGACATTGAACGACGTACGGATGCTGATCGGTCCTGGACTAGGCACGTCGCCGATGCCACAGTCGTAGACCCACAGCTCTTGCCTGAGGGCGCTCTTTCTGCCACCAGTGGCACTGTTCCGGTGATTACCATGCCCACATATCTGGGCTGGTTGCAAAACCAATGCCGACAGCTGGGCGTAAAGTTTGAGCAGCGCACCATCACCTCCATCGACGAACTTGCCGCCGAAGCTGACACGGTTGTGCTGGCCGCCGGAATCCGTGGAGGGGAATTACTCGGAGATGATGAGACCGTCTACCCGATTCGAGGCCAAGTGATCCGGTTGGCGAACACCGCAGGTCTTCATGAATGGCTCAGTGACGACGATCATCCACTGGGAGTTTCCTACATCATTCCACGTCGCGAGGACATCATCGTTGGTGGAACGGACGTTGATTACGACACCAACCTGAAGGTGGACGAACAAATCGCCACCGACATGCTCAGCCGAGCTATCTCCATGGTTCCCGAATTAGCCCAGTGCGAAGTTCTCGAACACAAGGTTGGTTTGCGTCCTGCGCGTGAAACTGTCCGATTAGAGCGAATTTCGGCCCATGAAGTCCCCGTCATCGCCGCCTACGGGCACGGCGGAGGTGGCGTCACGATGTCTTGGGGCACAGCTAGACGTGTTCTGGAATTACTAGAGGCTTAACTCAGTTTTCTGAAACCCTAAATTCACCTGAATTCTAGATAAACCCTTCTTTGACGGTGGCTAAATCGTCGCCGTCGGGCACATCATTATTGTTCCGGACATTGCCCCATACACCTGTTCCGTGTGCAGCCTTACGCCGTATTCATCGCGGTAAAGGCTGCACAACGAAATCGACAATTTCTCAAATTTACGCGCTCGTTCCAAGGATTGCTTTAAAGTATCCGCCTTGGCCAACGGCGCGTTTTTGCTGTTCTCTTCCGGATTTATACCGTCAACAATGGAGAGATTTTTGGGTCTATTTCTCGGCGTCACCTTTGATGACGCATTGATGTAACCATCGAAGACAGACCGCAGGCCATAGAGTAATCTCACATTTAATGCACGACCACTCGAATCCGATGCATCACTTTAGTCATTGAGGGCAACAAATGTCGCAATCATTCGATACCCGAAAACTGAACGCTAATGAAACAGTGAATTCTGCCCCAGCGTTTCGTCAGGCCTTGCTTCGTCATTTGCAGTACACCGTGGGCAAGAGCCCGCAAAAGGCATCTATTTTTGACTGGCGCATGGCCCTTTCACATACCGTCCGTGATTATGCCGTAGACCCTTGGTTCGATGCCACACGTCGCACGTGGGACGAAGACCGCAAACGGGTCTACTACCTCTCGATGGAATTTCTCATCGGTCGCTTGCTGGAAGATCAAGCGATCAACCTAGGGTTGCGCGATGTCATCGTGCGAGTTCTCTCTGAATTTGGTTTGAGCTTCGCGGACATCGCCGAAGGTGAACCCGATGCCGCGTTGGGCAATGGTGGATTGGGGCGTTTGGCCGCTTGCTACTTGGATTCCATGTCCACCGTAGGTTGCCCTGCCTATGGCTACGGGCTGCGCTACGAGCACGGTCTTTTCCGCCAGCATTTTGAGCATGGACGGCAGATCGAAACCCCCGAAAATTGGTTGGCCACGGATAACCCTTGGGATTTCAACCGTCCCGAGGCCGCCTACAACGTTGGTTTTGGCGGCGGACTGGCCGAGCAGGACGGTACTTCGATTTGGACTCCAGGTTCCAAGGTAATCGCTTCAGCCCACGACACCCCAGTGGTTGGCTACGCAGGCCAATGGGCCAATACTCTTCGCCTCTGGGCAGCAATGCCAAGCGCAGACTTGTTCGACTTAAATCGCTTTAACGCTGGCGACTTCGCTGCAGCCTCTGAGCCAGAGGCCCTAGCCAGAAGCCTCAGCCGGGTACTTTATCCCAATGACACCACTGAAGGTGGCAAGGAACTTCGACTCTCACAGGAGTACTTCCTGACCTCGGCTTCGGTTCAAGATATCCTGCGCCGCTACCTCGCTGGGCACGAGAATCTACTCAAGCTTCCAGAGTTTGTCGCCATTCAGATGAACGACACCCACCCGGCAATTGCTGGCCCTGAGCTGATTCGCTTATTGGTAGACGAGCACAAGATGGACTTCGACACCTCGGTTTCCACTGTTACCGACGTCTTGGGCTATACCAACCACACGCTGCTGCCCGAGGCGTTAGAACGATGGAGCGTGGGGTTGATGCGCAAGGTCCTACCGCGCCACCTGCAGATTATTGAAACGCTAGACACCCAGTTCATCGAGCTACAGGGGGCGAAGGAAAATCCTGTTCGCCTGATCAACAATGATCAGGTCAGCATGGGTGACCTAGCCTTCACCACCAGCCACAAGATCAATGGGGTCTCGGCCCTGCACACCGAACTGGTCAGTCAAGACCTCTTTCCAGTTCACAACGAATTGCATCCCGGGCGCATCGTGAACATCACCAACGGCATCACCCCGCGTCGCTGGCTGAAACTGGCCAACCCGGCCTTGGCCTCTCTCATTACCGACACCATAGGCGCCGGATGGGAAACGGATCTGGAACGTCTTCGCGAGTTGGAACCGTACGCCAATGACTCTGCGTTCCGCGAGGCCTTCGGCCGGAGCAAGGCCGCTGCCAAAGAACACTTCATTCAATGGCTCGCCAAGGAACATGGCATCCAGTTACCGGCCGAGGCTTTATTTGATGCCCAAGTGAAACGCTTACATGAATACAAGCGCCAACTACTCAACATCTTATGGACCATCGCTCACTATCAACGGATCAAACGCGACCCGCAGGCAGGGTGGGTCCCCCGGGTTAAGATCTTAGGCGGAAAGGCGGCACCGAGCTATCACATGGCCAAACTGATCATTCAGCTCATCAACGACGTGGCCGAGGTAGTTAACAACGATCCGGAAACACAGCACCTGTTGCGCGTTGTTTATCCTCCAAACTATGGGGTCTCCATGGCAGAAAAGCTGATCCCCGCCGCGGATCTCTCCGAACAAATTTCCACCGCTGGAATGGAGGCCTCTGGTACTGGAAATATGAAGTTTGCGCTCAACGGAGCGCTGACCATTGGAACCCTAGACGGGGCAAATGTTGAAATCCGCGAACAAGTCGGGGCCGAGAACTTCTTCCTCTTCGGCCTGAGTACCGAACAGGTTGCGCAGCGAAGAGCTCAAGAAGGCCATGCTCGTACAGCGTTGGAAGCCAGCCAAACCTTGCGTGATGTGCTGCAGGCAATCGCAGAGGGTACTTTCAGCCCCGATGACCACCACCGTTATGACGGTTTGCTCGATGCCATGTGGAACAGTGACTGGTTCTTGGTGGCCTCAGATTTTGAGGATTACGACCGGGCGCAAACCGAGGTCGCCGAATGCTACGCGGATGCTGAACGTTGGCAACGCATGGCGATTCTTAACGTCGCACGCATGGGGTATTTCAGTTCTGACCGCTCGATTCGTCAGTACATGAATCAAATTTGGGATGTCGAATCTGCTCTGTAAGTCGAAGCGGTCGTTCACACTAAGTCATACTGCCATGAGCTGCGTCATGTTAACGTGACCTAAATCTTATTGTGCTTGGATGAGATCAAATGACGAGGCAAGGAGCCGAGGTGCCAAAAGAGGACTGCATCACTGCGATACTGGGCCCCCAACAGGTTAGCTTGTTGGCCCGGGGAGAGCACCCTGATCCCTTTGCTGCGCTGGGCCCAACTGCAGACGGAGCGCATGTAGTTCTCCGCTTCCCAGGGGCCGAGCAAGTATGGCTGTTTAACAAGACTGACCAGGTGAAGGCCACCGCTCATCCAGCGGATCCCGTAGTCTTCGTTGCGGCGTTCCTGCCTTACTATCGGATCCGCATCCAATGGGCGTCCGGATACGTTGAAGAACGCGAAGACCCCTACCGCTTTGGACCGGTCATTGGCCAGTTCGATGAACATCTGATCGGTGAAGGTGAGCACCACGGCCTCTGGAAGGCGCTGGGTGCTCACCTGATCACCCACGAAGACATCGCCGGCGTACACTTCGCCCTGTGGGCACCAAACGCTCAACGTGTTTCAGTTCTAGGCGACTTTAACGGCTGGAATGGCACCGTGCACCCAATGCGCTCACGCGGTGCCACTGGGGTCTGGGAGATCTTCCTGCCCGGGCTTGAGGAAGGCACCGTCTACAAATACGAGATCCTTGGCGCCAACGGCGAGGTGTTGCCGCTGAAGGCGGACCCGGTCGGCTTCGGCTCCGAGCTCGCGCCGGCAAATGGTTCAGTGGTTCGCCCATTGGGCACCCATAAATGGAACGATCAGCAATGGGTCACCGAACGAGCACAGATCAATGCCGTCGATGCTCCCGTCAGCATCTACGAGGTGCATTTGGGGTCTTGGCGCAGACTCGCCGAAAACAATCGGTCTCTGAGCTACCTTGAGCTAGCTCAGGAACTCGTCGACTACGCCGCCGACATGGGCTTCACCCATACTGAAGTACTCCCGGTCACCGAGCACCCCTTTGACGGGTCCTGGGGTTACCAGCCGATCGGGCTCTTCGCACCGACCGTTCGTTATGGCACACCACAAGAATTTGCCGCCTTTGTTGACGCCGCCCATGCGCGCGGTCTCGGGGTGATCGCGGACTGGGTTCCGGGACACTTCCCCACCGACGAACATGGTCTGGGCCGGTTCGACGGTACCGCGCTATACGAGCATCAAGATCCTCGCGAAGGCTTTCACCCGGACTGGAACACGCTGATCTATAACTATGGGCGCCCTGAAGTCCGCAATTATCTTGTGGCCAATGCGCTGTATTGGCTGGAGGAATACCACCTGGACGGGCTGCGCGTGGATGCTGTCGCCTCGATGATCAACCGCGACTACTCGCGAGCGGAAGGTGAATGGGTCGCCAACAAGGATGGCGGGAAAGAGAACTACGAAGCCCTGGAATTCTTGAAGCAGACCAATGTGGCTAGCTATGCGCAGCATCCCGGCATCGCAATGATCGCCGAAGATTCCACCGCCTACCCCGGTGTCACCCGCCCGGTAGATGCCGGAGGCCTAGGTTTCGGCTTCAAGTGGAACCTAGGCTGGATGAATGACTCGCTGGAGTACTTCGGCAAGGATCCGGTCTACCGCAAGCACCACCACAATCAGCTCACCTTCGGCATCACCTATGCCTTCAGCGAGAATTTCTTGCTCCCGATCAGCCACGATGAGGTCGTGCACGGCAAAGGGTCAATGTATTCACGCATGCCAGGCAACCATGCCGACAAGTTGGGAAACCTCAAAGCGTTCTACGCTTACATGTGGGGCTACCCCGGCAAGAAACTGTTGTTCATGGGGCAAGAGTTCGGGCAAAAATCCGAATGGAACTACCAGAGCCAACTGGACTGGGACGTACTGGACGATCCGGGCCACGCCGGGGTTCAAACACTGGTGCGCGATCTGAATACGCTCTATCGTCAACAGCCTGCCTTACACCGCAGAGATCATCGCGGCGACGGATTTAGCTGGCTTCTGGTCGATGATGTAGAACACCAGGTGTTCGCATGGCTGCGACGCGGCGAACCAGGCGACGCCCATGTTGTAGTCATCGTGAATCTCACCCCGGTGGAACGCACTGGCTTCCGCATTGGGTTCCCGGTGCCCGGCCGCTGGATCGAAGCGCTTAATACAGACTCCGAGCGTTACCACGGGGCCAATCGCGGTCACGGCGGAGCCGTCGAAACCGAAGCCGTTGCCTGTGGCAACGAAGCCCAATCTGCTCTACTCACACTCCCACCTTTATCGGCACTCTATTTTGTGGAGGAACAATCATGAATATCAATTCCGGTACTCGCGGTGTCACCGGCGCACCTCCGCGCCTCTCAAGCCAAGCGATGGCCTTTGTTCTCGCTGGCGGACGTGGCAGCCGTCTAGAGGAGCTCACCGATCGCCGTGCCAAACCCGCCGTGCACTTCGGCGGCAAGTCTCGCATTATTGATTTCCCACTGTCCAATGCCTATAACTCTGGTGTGCGCAAGATGGCAGTAGCCACCCAGTACAAGGCACACTCCTTGATCCGCCACATGCAACGCGGATGGAATTTCTTCCGTGCCGAGCGAAATGAATACCTCGATATTCTGCCAGCCAGCCAGCGCGTCCAAGAAAACAAGTGGTACTTGGGTACTGCGGATGCAGTGACCCAGAATATCGACATCGTTGATGATTATGATGTCGAGTACGTGATCATCTTGGCCGGCGATCACGTCTACAAGATGGACTACGAGATCATGTTGCGTCAGCACGTGGATACCCGCGCTGACGTCACCATCGGTTGCCTGACAGTACCTCGCGAAGAAGCTACCGGCTTCGGTGTCATGCACGTGAACGAGGCCGGACGTGTCGTGGATTTCCTCGAGAAACCAGCAGATCCTCCGGGCATGCCAGAAGATCCTTCCATGGCATTGGCTTCCATGGGTATCTACGTCTTCAACTGGAAGTTCCTGCGTGAACTGTTGCTCGAGGATGCGGAAGAAGCCAACTCCAGCCACGACTTTGGCCACGATCTAATCCCGCACATCGTCAAAAGCGGTAGCGCCTACGCGCACAAATTCACCGACTCCTGCGTGATGACCGGACTAGAAACCGAACCCTACTGGCGCGATGTGGGCACTATTGATTCCTTCTGGCGAGCCAATCTGGATCTAACGGAGGTCGTGCCCTCACTGGACCTCTACGACAATAGTTGGCCTATCTGGACCTATGCGGAGTTGACCCCACCGGCAAAGTTCATCCACGACGATGAATCACGACGGGGACAAGCAGTCGAATCGCTGATCTCAGGAAACTGCATCCTTTCCGGCGCCGACGTACATAAGTCCTTGCTGTTCACAGGCAACCGGGCCCACTCCTTCTCCAAGCTTGATCAGGTAGTGTCACTGCCCAACGTAGATGTGGGTCGCAACGCGGATCTGACAAAGTGCGTGATTGACAGCCGAGTGCGCATTCCAGAGGGTTTGGTCGTCGGTCAGGACCCCGTGGAAGATTCTAAGTGGTTCCGACGTACCGCCTCTGGTGTCGTACTCATTACCCAACCCATGCTGGACCAACGAGCTGCAGTACTCGCTGGCGATCTGAAACTCAACCCTGAACAATTGGAGGGGAAGTAAGCGCCCATGGCCGCAAAAAATCGCCGAGTGCTCTCCGTAGCCTCCGAGTGTGCTCCGCTGATCAAAACTGGCGGACTGGCCGACGTGGTCGGTGCGCTCCCCTCCGCGCTTGAACCTCTCGGATGGCGCACCCGGATCCTCATGCCGGCCTACCCAGGCCTACTAGAGAAAGTCGGGCGCACTCGGCGGATTTGGCGTCACGATAATATCTTTGGCGGTCCGGCCTCGGTCCGTTCGGGGCGCCACGCTGGGCTGGATCTGCTCTTACTGGACGCACCGCACCTCTTTGACCGTCCCGGCGGACCCTATGTAGTCGACGGGCACGATCACCACGATAACCATGTGCGCTTTGCCGCGCTGTCTTGGGTGGGCGCCCAACTGGCCATCAACGGCACCAGTGACCGATGGCGACCAGATATCGTGCACGCCCACGACTGGCAGGCAGGCCTGGTACCGTCCTACCTCAAGTATGCGGGCTCCACGATTCCCAGCGTCCTGACTATTCACAACATCGCCTTCCAAGGTATTTTCGGCCCGGACCAGCTCGATGACCTTCAGCTGCCCACCTGGGACTTCCACCCTGATGCGTTGGAGTACCACGGGCTGGTGAGCACCTTGAAGGCAGGAATGATTCATGCCTCGACAGTGAGCACCGTCAGTCCAACGTACGCTCACGAGCTGACCACTGACGACTTCGGCTTCGGCCTACAAGGCGTCGTCTCTATGCGACGCGACCGTGGCGAGCTCAAGGGCATCCTCAACGGCATTGATACGGAGGTGTGGAATCCTGCCACCGATGCGAACATCACCAACTTCGACGCCGAGAATCCGGCAGCCAAGACGGTTAACCGTACCGCGTTGCTTGACGAATTCGAGCTCGATGAACCATCCGGTCCGCTAGCCGTGGTGGTGACCCGACTGACCCATCAAAAAGGCGTCGATCTACTGCTTGAACAGCTACCCACCTTTATTGAAGCCGGCGGTGCTGTGGTGGTCCTCGGTTCCGGCGACCCGAGCTACGAATACGCACTGAGCGAGCTAGCCGCGCGGTATCCGCGCAGTGTCGGACTACGCATCGGATATGACGAGCCGCTGAGTCACCGACTCTACGCTGGAGCCGATCTGGTGTTAGTTCCTTCCCGGTTTGAACCCTGCGGGCTGACGCAGCTGATCGGCCTACGTTACGGCGCGATCCCACTCGTAGCGGCCACCGGCGGGCTCAAGGACACGGTGGTTGACGCAACACCTGAGAACCTGTCCAACAAGACCGCCACCGGTTTTACCTTTAGCGACATCGATGCTGGCGGGCTAGGCTTTGCTCTGGGCAGATCGATCGACCTGTATCAGGACCAGGACTCGTGGCAGCAATTGCGCGCGCAAGCCTTGCATGCGCCGGTTGATTGGGGCACATCAGCAGCCGAATACGCGAACCTGTTCACGGAACTCACTTCATGACCGAAGCCAAAATTCCTCCGGTAGGTGTTGGTCGCCCGTGGCCGCTAGGCGTCACCATTGACTCGACCGGGGTCAACGTGGCGGTCTATGCTCCGCAGGCCACGGCCGTGTATTTTTGCCTGTTCGGACAGGACGGTCAGCAGCCAGAGCATCGCCTGTCGCTGCCCTACCACCAGGACGGAATCTGGCATGCCCACGTTGAGGGTATTGCGGCGGGGATGCGTTACGGTTTGCGTGCCGAGGGACCCTTCCGCCCCGATGAGGGCTTGGTTTTTAACGTTGAGAAACTGCTCATTGACCCTTACGCCCGCGCCTTAGACCGCCCGGTGGCCCACCATGATCTGATGTTGGGCACCACGCTGGGCGAGGACGATCAGTTCGAGGCCGATCCGCGCGATAGTGCCAGTGTTGTTCCCAAGGGCATCATCACCAGTGCCCCCACCACAGCCGACCCGACAAGTAATCGTCCGGGTCATGAGCTGGCGGATCTGGTCATCTACGAGACTCACCTCAAGGGCATTTCGGCGGCGCACCCAGCAGTACCGGAAGAACTGCGCGGAACGTACGCAGGGATGGCTCACCGGGCGGTCATCGAGTATTTGCAGTCCTTGGGCGTCACCGCGGTGGAGCTGTTGCCTATCCAGAGCTTCATCGACGATGAATTTCTGGTAGATAAGGGGTTGAGAAACTACTGGGGATACCAGCCGATGGCTTGGTTTGCCCCGGATCCTCGTTACGCCCACGTTGATGCCACCGATGAGCTGCGGCAATTGGTGTACACGCTGCACGAGGCCGGGATCGAAGTCATTGTTGACGTGGTGTATAACCACAATGGCGAAGGCAACGGACTCGGGCCTACCCTGAGCCTTCGCGGACTGGATAACACTGGTTACTTCCGCTTCACCGACGACGAGCATCACCACTATATTAATGACAGCGGGACTGGCAATACCTTAGCCGTCGAAAACCCCATGGTTCTACGATTAGTGCTCGACAGTTTGCGCTATTGGGCGCAAACCTTCGGAGTCGACGGTTTCCGCTTCGACTTGGCCACGGCGGTCGCCCGCAGCCCACAAGGTTTCGAACCGCAGGGCAGCTTCTTGCAGACCATCGCCCAAGATCCTGTGCTCGGCGAGCTGAAACTTATCGCCGAACCGTGGGATCTGGGTCCCGGTGGTTACCAAGTGGGAAACTTCCCTGCCCCGTTTGCCCAGTGGAACGATCGCTTCCGCGACGGGGTGCGACGAATCTGGCGTGGCGACTCGCTCGGGGAAGCGAACTTCGGCTCACTGCTTCTTGGTTCCGCGGACCTCTTTGACCATTCCGGACGCACTACCACTGCAGGAATCAACTTCATCAGTGCTCATGACGGGTTTACCTTGCGCGACACTGTCTCGTACTCGCATAAGCACAATGAGGCCAATGGCGAAGAAAATCGAGACGGTCACAACGAGAACCTCAGTGATAACTTCGGGGTGGAAGGCGCTACCGACGACGCTGGAATCGCTCAGGCTCGGAGCCTGCGTGTACGCGGCATGCTCACCACGCTGTTCCTCGCGCAGGGTGTACCAATGCTCCTGGCCGGAGATGAGCTCGGTAATAGCCAGTTAGGCAATAACAATGCCTATGCCCAGGACAATGTCTTGGGTTGGGTCGACTGGTCAGAGACTGATCAGGAACTCACGCGTTATGTACGGCGACTCATCGATTTACGCGGCCGTCTACCGCTACTGCGTCAGCGAGGCTTCTTACATGGACAGTTACGCACGGACGGGTTCCCGGATGTGCGATGGTTGTGTCCTGATGGAACCGCGCCCACCGCAGAGCATTGGCAGGACCCGGAATTTCGTTCATTAGCGCTTCAGTTGCGCGGCGTCGCCCAGGACCCACGGGGTGAAGCGCTCAACGGAAGTGTCCTGATCATTTTTAACCTTAGCGCGCAATGTGAGTTTCAGTTGCCTTCCTTAGAAGGTGAAGCTCAATGGCGCTTCGAGATAGACAGCGCCGATCCTCAACGGTCTACTGGAACCGTTTCGGGAGACTATGTTGCCGCTGCTCATTCTGTCGTGGTGCTCAGCTGCCACGGGTAACACCACCGGTTTAAACTCAATGGGCGCCTTCCACATATCGTGGAAGGCGCCCTTTGGCTGGCTTTTGCCTTAAGGCTTCAATTAGCCTTCAGCGCTGAATCTCAGGACCAGAGCTAGACCGAGATCGGGAACTTACCCGAAAAAATATTCAGCGCGTCTTTGCAGGACGAGGTCTCAACTCGCACTATCGCTTCTTCCTCAGCAAAAGACGCACCAGCACCCAAACAATGAATGCCAGCAGCCCCGCTAAGAGGTTTCGCGATAAGGCGTCGAGCGAATAAGGCACGTTTACGAGGCCCAAAGAAAGTATCAGTAGGATGGCCAAGACAATTAGTGACGAACCTCTGGTCACGAATACCACGGGCCTATCAGTAGCCCCGCAATGAAGAAGGCCCCTCCAGTCGCCACCGAACAGTCAAAAGGTCGCTTGCCACACCATTCGTTAAGGCTCTTATATGTTCGCGTATCTACAACGCGGTTCATTTTTCCGTCGTTGCGACGCAACACCAGATATGAACCCTTGCAAGGATTTGTTCCGGATTTGAACTTCACCCACATGCTTCGTGCATAGGTTTGTCCTATGGTCGAACACGTTCGCTGCCAACCGGCCACTGCTGCACAAGCGGGATTCACCGGTTGAAGTTCAGATTTACCCGTGGCATCCGAATGTTCTCGCGAGTTAATTGATTGTGTGTCTAATACCGCTGAACACGGAGTCGTCGCAGCCGGTATATCAACTGCTCCCATCGGCTCGATTGCTTGCGCAGGCACACAAAGTCGACCCAGACCCAGTAAGACAGTTGTCGAAACCGCGGCCATTCGCTTTATCAATTGCTTCAAAAGTATCCCATCGACATTGCGAGTGTCGAATATTACAGATCAAAATATACTTGCAATAATATGGCCTGACAAGATTCTTTGCATTAGTTCAAACAAACCGTTCTCTATCAACAGCTAAGTTGTTGAAGGAGTTAGCCCTGTCATTTTGCAGAAGGGAGAACTCACAACGCACCGGGACTAAAATTTAGTCATAGCCAGATAGCAAAAACATGTTCAAAGGGAGAAGCGCAAGTCAAAAAACGAATGCGCATCTGAGCGACTCAAACTTATAGGAACAATCCACCCAAATTTCGGCTTCTGATTTAGGGAGACGAATTTGTAGTTGCAATGCTGGTCTTGATCGGCGGTCTTGTTTAACACGGGAAGTTCCGCGCTGACCATGTGCTATCCAATTCATTGGAGGCGGTTGTACAAGACTGTTTTGAGGCTGTAAGCAGCGCATAAAGTATCGCCTAAGCTGCTCACAATACATTCATGGCCCTGGCCAACAGCTACACACTGGCGCCAGTGGTTCCGACATGCGACCGCACCTGACAACACTTACAAGACACACAAATGCCACGGACAAAAGCCCTGGTTTAAACCAAAAAGGGCGCCTTCCACATCAGTGGAAGGCACCCATTGGCTGCTTTTTGGCTAAAGGCTGTAACTAGCCTTCAGCGCTGAATCTCAGGACTAGGGCTAGACCGATAATTACGGCGCCCCACACAACACCAAGAATGATGGTGACGCGATTCAGGTTGCGCTCGGCAACGCCTGAAGAGCCCATTGAGCTGGTCATACCGCCGCCGAACATGTCCGACATACCGCCACCACGACCCTTATGAAGCAGGATCAGGAGGGTTAGCAGGACACTTGTGATGCCCAGCAGTACCTGCAGAATGATCTTGATAATATCCAAGTCGACGGTTCCTTAGCTAGATTCAGTCGGTTACGAGGTGTTGCTCGAACCTGACAATATTAGCAAACTCTTCGGCGTCGAGGCTCGCTCCGCCAACCAACACGCCGTCAACGTCACGCTCACGCATGATCGATGCCGCGTTCGCAGCCTTAACACTACCGCCGTAGAGCAGCTGAGTCTTCTCGGCAATTTCTGCTCCGAAACGTTCAGCCAATGCGCCGCGAATTGCTGCACACATTTCCTGAGCGTCGGCAGGACCAGCAACTTCACCGGTACCGATAGCCCACACTGGTTCGTAAGCAATGACCAGGTTTTCTGCCTGCTCAGCGCTGACGCCTTCCAAGGACTCAGCCAGTTGGTTCAGCGTGAAAGCAACGTGCTCTCCTGCCTTACGGACCTCTAGGCCTTCTCCAACGCAGAGCATTGGAGTGACCTCATGACGGTACGCAGCAGCCAGCTTGGCAGCAATAACGTCGTTGGTTTCGTTGTGGTATTCACGACGCTCGGAGTGACCTACAAGCACGTAGGTGCAACCAAGCTTCTTCAGGAACTGACCCGAAATTTCGCCGGTGTACGCGCCCGAGTCCTGTGCCGACAAATCCTGTGCGCCGTAAACGACGTCCAGCTTGTCACCCAGAACTAAGGTCTGAACTCCACGGATGTCCGTGAATGGCGGGAATACAGCAACTTCAGCACGATCGTAGTTGTGTTCGTGGTCCTTGAGGGTCCACGCAAGCTTCTGGACGAGGGTGATGCCCTGGACATGGTCCATGTTCATCTTCCAGTTGCCAGCGATCAGTGGCTGGCGCACAAAGGCGCCGTTCTGCGAAATGGTCATTTCTTAACCTTCCAATGCGGCAACGCCCGGCAGGGTCTTGCCTTCGAGGTACTCCAGGGATGCTCCGCCACCGGTGGAGATGTGACCGAAGTCCTCCTCCGAGAAGCCCAAAGCGCGTACGGCTGCGGCAGAATCGCCACCGCCGACAACGCTGAATGCTTCCGAGTTTGCCAGTGCCTGCGCAACAGTGCGGGTACCCTCAGCGAACGCTGGGATCTCAAATACGCCCATTGGGCCATTCCAGAACACGGTGTTAGCGCTGGTGATGTAGCTTGCGAACTGCTGCGCCGACTTTGGTCCGATATCCAGACCCAATCCGGTGGAGCCGAAGCTTGCTTCCTCGATCTTGTCAGCTGGCAAGATTTCGTGTGCGGCGTCCGCACCGAACTTCTCAGCCACAACAACATCGACAGGAACGATGATTTCGCAACCCAGTTCCTGTGCGCGCTTCAAGTAATCCTGGCAGACAGCAATCTGATCTTCTTCAAGCAAGGAACCACCAATGGCGTAACCCTGAGCCTTGAGGAAGGTGAAGGCCATACCTCCACCGATCAGCAGCTGATCAGCCTTACCAAGAAGGTTGTCGATAACTGCAAGCTTGTCCGAGACCTTCGAACCGCCCAAAACCACCACGTAAGGGCGCTTTGGTGCCTCGGTCAGGGTCTTGAGAACCTTGACTTCGGTAGCTACGAGGTCGCCCTGGTAGCTAGGCAGCAGGCTGGCAATGTCGTACACGGAAGCGTGCTTGCGGTGCACGGCGCCAAAAGCGTCGTTCACGTAAGCACCGTTCTCACCGGTCAGTGCGGCTAGTTCCTTGGCGAACTCTTCACGTTCTGCATCCACCTTGGAGGTTTCGCGAGCGTCGAAGCGAACGTTCTCAAGAACTAGTACCGAACCTTCAGCAAGGTTTGCCGCTGCGTTGCGAGCGGATTCGCCCACTACATCTTCGGCGACCGTTACTTCAAAGTCAGCAAGTTCGTTCAAGCGCTGAGCTGCAGGTGCGATCGAGTACTTCGCATCGAACTGCCCCTTCGGGCGGCCCAGGTGCGCCATTACGATGACCTTGGCACCTGCTTCAACCAGCTTGGAGATGACCGGCAAAGATGCGCGTACGCGGCCGTCATCGGTCACAGTTGCACCGTCGAGCGGCACGTTCAGGTCACTTCGGACCAGAACGTGCCGTCCGCGGACACCGTTGTCAGCGATCAATTCGTCAATAGTGTGAGAAGACATATCTCTAGGTTATCGACTAGAGGCTTGATCCCACGAATCCAACAAGGTCAACAAGTCGTGAGGAGTAGCCCCACTCGTTGTCGTACCACGAAACAACCTTCACGCTGTTGCCCATAACGGTGGTCAGACCGGAGTCGAAGATCGACGAGTTAGGGTTGGTGACGATGTCCGAGGAAACCAGTGGATCGGTCGAGTACTCCAGAACGTCCTTCAGTGGACCTTCGGAAGCGGCCTTCTCGAATGCAGCGTTGATTTCTTCAGCGGTTGCGGTGCGAGCGAGGTTGACGGTCAGGTCAGTTGCCGAGCCGGTTGGAACTGGAACGCGCATTGCGTAGCCGTGCAGCTTGCCCTTGAGCTCTGGAAGTACAACGCCGATGGCCTTAGCAGCACCGGTCGAGGTAGGAATCAGGTTCAGTGCAGCGGCACGTGCACGACGTGGATCGCTGTGTGGAGCATCCTGCAGGCGCTGGTCAGCGGTGTATGCGTGGATGGTGGTCATCAGGCCATCAACAATGCCGAACTCGTCGTTCAGAACCTTAGCCAGTGGGGCCAGGCAGTTGGTGGTGCATGATGCGTTCGAGATGATGTTGTGGTTTGCAGGATCGTACTTGTCCTGGTTAACACCCATCACGATGGTGATGTCTTCATCGGATGCTGGAGCCGAGATGATGACCTTCTTGGCGCCTGCAGCGATGTGCTTCTTAGCGTCAGCAGCCTTGGTGAAGAAACCGGTCGACTCGATGACGACGTCGACGTTCAATTCACCCCAAGGAAGGTTTGCTGGGTCGCGCTCGGAAAGTACCTTGATGCGACGTTCGCCGACGACGATGGTGTCACCATCTACGGATACTGCCTCGCCCACTGGGCCGAGTACAGAGTCAAACTTCACCAGGTGAGCAAGCGAATCGATTGAACCAAGGTCGTTGACGGCGACAATTTCGATGTCTGCCTTGTGTGCCAATACTGCACGCAGGAAGTTGCGTCCGATACGGCCAAAACCATTGATACCAACACGAGTTGTCACGTGACTATCTCCTCTAAACGGGATGATTGTGCCACGACCGTTCGCAAACGGAAGTGGCCTTCTTTGAAGGACACTCCGTTGTGCCGTGCTTTGCGGATCCCAGCAAATCGCCGGGATCCGCAACACACTTGAAACATACTACGCTATTTCAGCGCAGAATGTGAGCTAACTTACCAGATTACTTATTTGCCTGGAACGATTAGCGATGCGGCGCCCTGACGAGCAGCCTCAAAACGTGCCTGAACGTCTGCCCAGTTCACAATGTTCCAGAACGCCTTAACGTAGTCAGCCTTTACGTTGACGTAGTCCAGGTAGAAGGCGTGCTCCCACATGTCCAGCATCAGCAGTGGGGTGGTTGCTACTGGAACGTTGCCCTGCTGATCGTAAAGCTGCTCGATGACCAGCTGGCCACCGATAGCGTCGTATGCCAGTACAGCCCAGCCCGAGCCCTGCAGGCTCATAGCTGCTGCGGTGAAGTGACCGCGGAAACCGTCGAAGGAGCCGAAGAACTCGTCAATTGCTGCGGACAGCTCGCCCTCTGGCTTGTCGCCACCCTCTGGGGACAGGTTGTTCCAGAAGATCGAGTGGTTGGTGTGACCGCCCAGGTGGAATGCCAGGTCCTTGGACAGCTTCGGGATGTTACCGAATTCGCCCTTTTCGCGGGCTTCAGCCAGCTGCTCCAGTGCCGAGTTAGCGCCAGCAACGTAGGTCGCGTGGTGCTTGGAGTGGTGCAGCTCCATGATGCGAGCCGAGATGTTTGGCTCGAGTGCAGCGTAGTCGTACTGCAGTTCTGGCAGTGAATATACAGCCATGATTCTCCTCAATTTTCTCTTTCGGATGAATCTCCACAGGAGGGCTCCTGCGGGGACACTTTTACTGTTCCAGTTCGTCTACTGGAACGCTGGACTCCGTGCCTGGTATTCCCAGATCACTGGCCTTCTTGTCGGCCATGGCCAACAAGCGACGAATCCGGCCAGCTATGGCGTCCTTAGTCATTGGGGGCTCAGCCATACGGCCAAGCTCGTCGAGGGAAGCTTGCTTATGCTCCAGGCGAAGCAGTCCTGCGTAGCGAAGGTGCTCGGGAACTTCTTCTCCCAGAATGCTCAGCGCACGTTCTACACGAGCACCGGCTGCAACTGCCGCCTGAGCGCTTCGACGTAGGTTCGCATCATCAAAGTTTGCCAGCCTATTGGCAGTGGCACGAACTTCTTTACGCATTCGGCGTTCTTCCCACACCATCAGTGCGTCGTGGGCACCCATACGGGTCAGCAGCTGGGCAATAGCGTCTCCATCGCGGATCACCACACGGTCCACACCACGCACTTCGCGCGCCTTCACCGTGAGTCCCAGACGTCGCGCCGCACCAACAAGGGCCAAGGCGGCTTCTGGGCCAGGGCACGTAATTTCCAGTGCGGAACTTCGCCCGGGTTCGGTTAAGGAACCGTGAGACAGGAAGGCTCCACGCCAGACTGCCTCAGCGTCAGCGGTGGATCCGTTAACAATCACCGATGGCAGACCTCTAACTGGCCGGCCTCGCTGGTCCAGTAACCCTGTCTGTCGAGCCAACACTTCGCCGTCTTTTGCTACACGGACGATGTAACGGCTGCCTTTGCGGATGCCGGAACCTGAGACCATGACGATCTCTGCCTCGTGTCCATACAACTCGCCGATGGCCATCTTAAGCCGTCGGGCAGTTGCGGCAAGATCCACCTCGGCTTCAATGACAATTCGCCCGGAGACAATATGAAGTCCCCCGCTGAAGCGCAGCATCGTCGAAACCTCGGCCTTACGCACCGATGGCTTGCGAATTTCTACCCGCGACAGCTCGTCTTTGACGGAAGCCGTCAATGCCATGAATCAAACTCCCTTACTAGGATCTTCCTAAGATCCGATCGCGGTAAACACCTCGTGATAGGCCGCCGCTAGTCGCAACGGGTCGTGCACCGCACGACCGTCAGATACTCCTACTGTACTAAAAAAGACGCGCGCACCCAGATTTTGCGCTGCCAGCTCAAATCTCTGACGATTCACGATCTTGGACTCATCTGCGATAATCGCATCAAATTTAACTTCTGGCGCATAACGGCTGAGCACTTCAAGATGCGCCGCCGCGTCCATGCCGCTGGTCTCATCGGTATCCATCGCCAAGTTCATCGTCAGCACTTTTTTGGCGGTAGTAGAAGCAATCGCTTGACGCATGTCGGTCAACAGCAAATGCGGTAACACCGAGGTGTACCAAGATCCAGGTCCCAAGATTACCCAGTCAGCAAGCTCAATGGACTCCAGCGCCTCGGAACAAGCTGGTGCATCCGCTGGTTCAAGCAAAACGTTAGTCACCAAACCGCCAGCGCCGGCCCGAGCCAATTTCGCTTGGCCTTCGATACGTCGTCGAACCAAAACATCATTCTCATCGGATTCGAGAATGTCACCGTGGATAGACAACGGAACGGTGCTCATCGGCAATACTTGACCGCGTGCACCAAGCAAGGCACCGGCCCAACGCAATCCGGCGACAGGATTATCAAGCAGTTCCCACAACGCCAAGATCAGCAGATTTCCAACAGCGTGGCCGTTCAGTGGCTCTTGGAGGTTCGAGTCTGACGCGAAGCGGTGCTGCATGACATCCCGCCAGGTACGGCCCCAGTCAGTGTCGTCACACAGAGCAGCCAACGCCATGCGCAGGTCACCCGGGGGCAAAACCTCGAAGGAGCCGCGAAGACGCCCGGAGCTTCCGCCATCATCGGCAACTGTGACCACGGCGGTCAGTTCTGTAGTTAAGCGTCGAAGAGCAGAGAGCGAAGCAGACAAACCGTGTCCGCCACCCAAGGCGACCACCGATGGGTTGCGTTGATCGTTCGCGCGGGATAGTCCTTGGATCGAAATGGGTCCCGTTGCAAATGCCATGGCGTTACTCGCGACCTAGATCGCGGTGGCTGACGCTCACACGAACGTTGGGGAACTGAGCCAATCGACGACCAAGTTCAATGGTGGTAGCAACCGAACGGTGCTTACCGCCGGTGCACCCAACAGCAATTGTGGCGTAGTGCTTGTTTTCGCGTCGGTAACCTTCAAAAACGGGTTCTAGCGCTTTGAGATAGTTTTCAATGAAGTCGCTAGTTCCCTCTTGGCCCAAAACGTAGTCCGAAACTTCTTTGTCTTGCCCGGTCTGCGGACGTAACTCTGGAACCCAGTGAGGATTAGGGATGAAACGAACGTCCGCAACGTAATTTGCATCGGTCGGCAGACCGTACTTAAAACCGAAGCTCATCACGTTAATTCGCAGAATGATTGGACCGGACTCGCTGAAGAGCTCGTTGACCGCTCTGGCCAAATCGTGCACCGACATGGTTGAAGAATCCAGAACGATTTCAGCTGCTTCGCGCAACTGATCGGTAATTCCGCGTTCTTTAGTGATCCCGTCAACGATGCGACCGTCACCCTGCAACGGATGCGGGCGGCGGCCTTGCTCAAAGCGTCGTACCAAGACTTCGTCACTAGCGTTGAGGTAGACCAACCGGTATTTGACTCCACCAGCAGTCAAATTCGCTAGGGCATCGCGAATCTCAGGGAACATTTCCTTAGAACGCACGTCCATAACGACGGCCAACTTCGGGATTGATCCCTGTGAACGGCTCATCATTTCTGTCAGTGGGCCCAGCATGGCCGGTGGCAGGTTCTCCACCACATACCACCCTTGATCTTCCAAGGCGTGGGCAACGGTGGTTCGACCGGCACCTGACATGCCAGTTACGATCACCAGTTCAGACTCAGGCGGCTTCACAGCTTCATACTCAGCGGTCATATTCCAAGGCTAGTCGACAATTTCGCCTGTCGTCATATTCACGCCGCTAAGTGAAGTGTCTTCTAAAGATTCTTTGATGATTGTCGCAAGTTTCTGGCCAACTCCGGGTACTTCGACGAGTTCTTCGATACTGGCCGCTCGTATCTTCTTCATCGATCCAAAGTGCTTACGCAATGCGGCCTGCTTAGCTTTGCCGAGGCCCGGCACAGCATCCAACTCGGAAGCAATCATCGATTTGGCACGCTTTTCACGGTGGAACGTGATGGCGAATCGGTGCGCCTCATCTCGCAATCGTTGCACGAGGTACAGTGCGTCGGAAGCGCGCGGCAAAATCACCGGGAACGGATCATCAGGCAGCCACAGTTCTTCCAGTCGCTTAGCCAGACCAACGACGGGAATATCGTCGATCCCCAGGTCGTCCATGGCCTTTTGCGAAGCTGCCACCTGCGGCGGGCCACCGTCAACGATCACCAAGGAAGGTGGGTAGGAGAACTTCTTCTTGGCACCTTCAACCAGATCATCGTCGCTGACTGCACCAGTCGCGAATGAGGAAGGATCGATTTTTTCTTTGAGGTACCTACTGAACCGGCGGTAAATCACGTCATACATGCTCGCGGTATCGTCGCGCGCTGCATCCCCGGTGATTGAAAACTTTCGGTATTCGCTCTTTTTAGGCAATCCATCTTCAAAGACCACCATTGAGGCAACCACATTGGTCCCCTGGGTGTGCGAAGCGTCGTAGCATTCGATGCGCAACAGGGCTTGTTCGGTCCCGAGGGCCTCTTGAAGTTCTTGCATCGCGAGAGAACGAGTGGTGATATCTCCGGCTCGTTTGGACTTGTGCAATCGCAAGGCCTGCTCAGCGTTTTCTTTCACGGTCGCTGCCAAGGCAGCTTTATCGCCGCGTTGAGCAATGCGCAATGAGACCTTGGAACCGCGTAGCTCAGAAAGCCACGCAGTGACATCATTGATATCTTCAGGCAAAGACGGCACGAGAATTTCGCGAGGAATACGATCCGCATGGTCGGCATAAATCTGCGTCAGCAACTGCTCAATAAATTCTGCATCGCTGACGTCGGCAACCTTTTCGACGACCCAACCACGCTGCGATCGGATCCGACCATCCCGCACATGGAATACCTGCACCGCGGCTTCAAGTTCGTCACCGTGAACGGCAAAGATGTCAGCTTCGGTACGGTCGTCCAAGACCACTGCATTTCGTTCAAACACCCGGTTCAATGCTGCGATGTCATCACGGTAGCGTGCAGCTTTTTCATATTCGAGTTCAGCGACGGCATCTTGCATTTTTACTGTTAGCGCCTTGGTGAACTTGGTTGCTTCGCCACCCATGAAGGTGCACAAATCATCGGCGAGCTGCCGGTGGTCTTCCTCGCTAATACGTCCTACACAAGGTGCCGAGCATTTATCGATATATCCCAGCAAGCATGGCCGGCCCGAGGCCTCGGCACGTTTGAAAACGCCTGGCGCACAACTGCGGACCGGAAAAACGCGCAATAGAGTATCAAGGGTTTCGCGAATAGCCTTGGCAGGATAGAACGGCCCAAAATACTTGACGCCCTTGCGCTTATCCCCGCGCATGACTAGCGCGCGCGGGTATTTCTCGTTGAGCGTGATGGCCAAATATGGGTAAGTCTTGTCGTCTCTAAAGACGATATTAAAGCGGGGGTTGTATTCCTTGATCCAGACAAACTCCAGCTGCAGGGCTTCAAGCTCTGAGCCGACTACAGTCCACTCCACGCTGTTCGCGGTGTAAACCATCGTCCGGGTCTTGGGGGTGAGGCGATCCGGGTTGGCGAAGTATGAGGTGAGACGATTCCGCAGAACCTTGGCTTTGCCAACATAGATGACCCGGCCGTGTTCATCGCGAAAACGGTACACACCCGGATTTGTTGGAATGTCCGAAGTTTTCGGACGGTAGCTTGCTGGTTCAGCCATGGGTCATTTCGCGTCTGGTGGTAACTGGTTGTATGAATCCACGCGTTCTTGACCAGACAAAGCAGCAATAGCATCCACGATCTGATCAGTTGCCTGACGTCGCTGAGGCAACGGATGCTTGCGTCCGAGCTGGTCGAACTGAAGTGGTTCACCATAATGAATCTTGAATTTTGCGGGTCTGAAGCCTTTGGAACCGGCAGGCTGCAATTTTTCGGTACCGATCAGCCCGACCGGAACCACAGGAACGCCAGTGGTCAGCGCAAGCCAACCCACACCGGTGCGGCCACGGTAGAGTTTTCCGTCACGCGATCGGGTGCCTTCGGGATAGATCCCGATGCCTCCCCCGGTTTCGATAATCTCAACTAGCGAATCCAGGGCAGCCACTGAAGCTGCCTGTTCGCCGCGTTGCACCGGGATGGATCCGACGGATTCGAAGAAAGTCTTCATTAACTTTCCTTTGACTCCCGGAGTCGTGAAGTATTCTGCCTTGGCAAAAAATGCGACATCACGTGGCGTCAATGCCTGAATGATGAGCGAGTCAAAGAATGAGAGGTGGTTGGAGGCGACTATAAATCCGCCCTCTTTTGGGACATTCTCGAGTCCGGTGACCTCAGCACGACATACGCCATGGATGACGCCACGAATCGAAGAACGGGTCATGGTGTAGATGCTCACTTATTTAGCACCTTCCTGCACGCCGTTGTTTTCAGATTCGAGTGTTTGGGCTATCTGCTCCCCCAAAAGAGCTACCGCCAATTGGCCGGTGGTATCTACTAATAGGTCAGCATGGGAAAGTTCGTTGTCCTGGGCAAAGCCCCAAGATACGCCGATGGACGCGACAGAATTTTCTCGTGCTGCATCCACATCGTAGTATCGATCACCGATCACCACGCTTGACGACGCGTCGAGATCAGCATCTTTCAATGCGGCCGCAACGATGTGAGTCTTGCTTGAGCCCATCTCACCGTGTTCGCTTTCATTGCCATGAATCGCATCGAGGTGCTCAGTCAGACCTTTTCGGTCCAACAACTTGCGGGCGATGTTTACTGGTTTGGCCGTCGTCACAGCGACATAGATATTAGCGCGGCGCAATGCTTGTAAGAGCTGGATAACGCCGGGATAAATTTTCGATTCATCCATGCCAAATTCTTCGTAGCGACTGCGATAGGTGGCGATGATTTTCTCGATGTTCTCATCGGTAACGCCGTCAATGGTACGAAGCCCGACCTGTAGTGGCGGGCCGACCAAAGCCTCAACTTGCGCCTCTCCTGGATCGGCCAATCCGTGAGCCACCAGGGCATGGCGAATTCCCGAAGTAATTGCACCTGCAGGGTCTACCAGAGTCCCATCAAGGTCAAAGAGCGCACTTGTTACCGACATATTCACTTAGCTATCTTCCCATGAAGCGGGCGCGGGTCAGGAATCCATGACCGAAAAGGCATATTTCCCTGATCCGCGCCACATATTCTAGAGGATTTCGGCGAGGAATTTTCCGGTATGCGAAGCACTCACCTTGGCCACCTTTTCCGGGGTGCCGGTGGCAAGAATGGTGCCACCTCCGGAACCGCCTTCGGGTCCCAGATCGATGACCCAGTCAGCTGACTTGATGACATCCAAATTGTGCTCAATGGTCAGGACAGTATTGCCCTTGTCCACCAGTCCTTGCAGCACCAACAGCAATTTACGAATGTCTTCGAAGTGCAGACCCGTGGTCGGCTCATCAAGGACATAAATAGAGCGACCGTTGGAACGCTTCTGCAACTCTGCGGCAAGCTTCACGCGCTGCGCTTCGCCGCCGGACAAGGTGGTGGCAGGTTGTCCCAGACGAACATAGCCCAAGCCCACATCAACCAACGTGCGCAGGTGACGGGCGATCGGAGTGAAGGCGCTAAAGAATTCTGCGCCTTCGGCGATCGGCATGTCCAATACGTCCGCGATGTTTTTGCCCTTGTAAAGAACCTGCAAGGTTTCGCGATTGTAGCGCGCTCCATGGCAGACCTCGCACGGAACATAAACGTCCGGCAGGAAGTTCATCTCAATCTTGAGTGTGCCGTCACCCGAGCAGGCCTCGCAGCGTCCGCCCTTGACATTGAACGAGAAGCGTCCAGGCTGGTAACCACGTAGCTTCGCTTCATTGGTCTCTGCGAACAGTTTGCGAACGTGGTCAAACACGCCGGTGTAAGTGGCAGGGTTCGAACGCGGAGTTCGACCAATTGGCGACTGATCTACGTGCACCACTTTGTCTAGTTGTTCCAGACCCAATACGCGGGTGTGACGACCAGGAACCTGCTTGGCTCCATTGAGCTTGTTGGCCAGCACCTTGTACAAGATGTCGTTGACCAGCGTTGACTTTCCGGAACCGGAGACACCCGTGACTGCTGTGAGCACGCCCAGTGGAAATTCCACCGAAACATCCTGCAGGTTGTTCTCGTTGGCTCCAACGACCTTCAGCTTGCGATCCTTATCAATCTTGCGACGCTTAGCTGGGATGTCAATCTGCTTACGTCCGGAGAGATAGTCACCGGTCAATGATCGCGTATTGGCCTTCAAGCCCTCGACAGACCCGGAATGAACTACTTCACCGCCGTGCTCGCCAGCGCCTGGACCGATATCTACGATCCAATCCGCTTCGGCAATGGTGTCTTCATCGTGTTCAACGACGATCAAGGTATTGCCTAAGGAACGAAGATGTAGCAGGGTGTCGATCAGTCGACGGTTATCACGCTGGTGCAACCCGATGGACGGCTCGTCCAACACATACAGCACACCAACCAACCCCGAACCGATCTGGGTAGCTAAGCGAATGCGCTGCGCTTCCCCGCCAGACAGTGTTCCGGCAGCTCGCTCAAGGGTCAGGTATTCAAGGCCCACATCAAGTAGGAACTTCATGCGAGCGTCGATTTCTTTGAGCACCTGTGCTGCAATCTTTGCTTCACGCGTCGAAAGCTCGATGGTCGCAAGGAAGTTTGCTGCGCTGCGTAGATCCATGGCGGAGACTTCGGCGATGGATCGACCTCCCACGAGCACCGACAGTGATGCTGGGTTCAGACGCGCACCACCACAAGTTGGGCATGGAATCTGACGCATGTACTGCTCGTAACGATCCCGGGCGTGGTCCGATTCGGTCTCTTCGTGCTTGCGATGCACGTAAGAGATCACGCCTTCAAAACCGGTGGAGTACTTTCGCTCCCTACCAAAGCGATTCTTGTACTGAACTACGACCTTATGGTCCTTACCGCTCAAGATTGCTTCACGAGCGGTAGCAGGAAGATCCTTCCATGCCGTGTTCATCGTGAACCCAAGCTCTTGACCCAAACCCTCGATCAGGCGGTTCCAGTACTCGGTGGTCGCCTTGCCCAATGACCACGGTGCAATGGCACCCTCGGCAAGGGTGACTTCTGGGTCTGGGACGATCAGGTGCTCGTCAACCTCAAGCTTCGTACCGATACCCGAACACGCAGAACATGCTCCAAATGGGTTGTTAAAGGAGAACGTGCGAGGTTCGATCTCGTCAATTGCCAGTGGGTGCTCGTTAGGGCAAGCCAAATTTTCGGAGAAAGCTCGTACTCGCTGCGGATCATCCGCTTCGAGATCGACAAAGTCAGCCAAGACTCGACCGTCAGCAATCCCCAATGCCGTTTCAATTGAATCGGTGAGACGTTGCCGCGCATCTTCCTTGATAGCCAGACGGTCAACCACCACCTCAATGGTGTGCTTAACCTGCTTGGCTAGTTTCGGTGGATCCGTTAGTTGAATGGTGGTGCCGTCAACACGTGCACGAGAGAAGCCTTTTGAAGAGAGCTCAGCAAAGAGGTCAACAAACTCTCCTTTACGCGAGCGGACTACAGGCGCAAGAATCTGGAAACGAGTTTTCTCCGGTAGTTCCATCAGCTGGTCCACAATTTGCTGGGGAGTCTGCTTAGAGATTGGCTCGTGACAAATTGGACAATGCGGACGACCTACACGAGCCCATAGCAGGCGCATGTAGTCGTAAACCTCGGTGATTGTACCGACGGTCGAACGGGGGTTGCGGCTGGTCGATTTCTGATCAATCGACACCGCAGGAGACAAGCCCTCAATAAAGTCAACGTCTGGCTTGTCTACTTGCCCGAGGAACATACGAGCATACGCAGAAAGCGACTCGACGTATCGACGCTGACCTTCGGCGAAGATCGTGTCAAAAGCCAGAGAAGACTTGCCGGAACCGGATAGTCCAGTAAAGACGATCATCGAATCACGAGGAAGGTCGATGTCGACATTCTTTAGATTGTGTTCACGCGCGCCCTTAACAACCAGGCGAGTGAGGTCTGTTTTCTTGCTGTCTGCAGTAGTAGCCACGTGCCCATACTAATCGAAAACTACTTCGAATAAGTGTACGAGTGGACCTATCTCACAGAAATTTTTTTACAAGTTTTCCCCGGGCTCGGCGAGCGCAGTTGCGAACCTACTTTCCTTCTTCGGGCGTCATTCGGTAGGCAGTCATGCCCTCCAACCCGCTGAACACAACTAACTGTTCATCCCTAAAACCGGCTCTCTTGAACTCGTCAACGTTAGGAATTGCTTCAGTTGGCTTCCATGTACCGCGTTTGCAAACTGATTGCGCGTCAACAAAATAGGTTTCTCCAGAAGCCTTATGCTCCCACGGAGCTTCGGTTCCCAAAGTGGAAGAGTAAATATAGTAGGAATCTCGGTCGACGTTACATAGTACGTTTTCACCGATCTCGTCTTGCAAAGGTGCTTCCTCCCCAGCGACATTAACAATCTTGTCACCACTCGCCGTTGGGAGAATCCATGAGGAATCTGAGGAGAACGGGCGGCCAGCGCCTTCCTTGCGCTTCGAGAATTCGTAAGGGTCCTGTAATCTTTTCCGCCATTTCACTTCACCAGATCTGACAGCAATTCCTACGACCTTCCACGTGGCATCTTCGCTCTTGGATTTGTATCGATCCTGTCGAGTCGAAGTTAAAGTTTGTTTGCCGCTGTCGTAATAGCATGTTGCGAGAATCCCATTCTTGACCGACATTCCTTGCCCTTCCATAGACCCACAAGACCAAGCAACGCCTTTTTGATGCCATAGTTCGCGACCAGATGTTGCGTCAAGAGCGACTACTTTTGAAAGGTCCGCAAGGGAGTACGTGACCTTCTTCTTATCATCTTCGAAAAATTCGTCCTGGGCGTGGGCTCCATAGCCGAGTAAAACATTTCCGCTTTCTCCGGTTGCTTCCCAAACAGCACCTTCCCAAGATGAATAGCCGTTGGCGAAAACATTTTCATAATGACGATTCCAAAGGGTCTTACTTCCACGCGTGTAGCTGAGCATTTCTTGGTCATCATCCCAATACGAGATCACGCCTTGGCCTAATCGTTCGCCGTCTTTTTTGAGTCCCAGCGCAACATCATCGTCTGGAAGCGAACGCCACTGCTTTCTTCCCCAGTCAAGTTTGAGATGGATTTTCCCTTGAAACTGATTGTCTCGGGCCATGGCACCTGACGTACAAAAAGTCTCGCCACACACGTACGGTCGCTCGCCCCAGTAATCAAAGGTGTTTTTAACCTTGAATTTCTTGCCTGTGGCAACGTTTGCAAGATTGAGTTCACCGTAGCCGCCGGTTCTCGCACCAAGGTAGGCAATGTATAAGTTGTCCTCATGATCGAGAATTTGGACTTCTGGGGGTACTCCCCGCATATCCGATGCTCCCAGAGCTTCGTCTTTCCAAATTTGCTTACCGGTCTTCAGATCCCTCGCAATGATTTCCAACTGAGGACCTTGGCGCCGATAAGCAATAGCTACGTTGCCCTCAACATACACATCAGAGACGAGCACCTCTTTGCTTTTCCATGCGACAGTGGCCGGAACAGCTGCTTGTATATGAGGTGTTTGCTCTGTTGATTGGCCGTGGCTCGTGGTGCAACCTGACACAGCTAGGCTGAAAATCCGTGCGCTGGACGTCGCCAGCTTGGCAGCAATGGATGCCTTGGAGCCACTTCGGTCCGAAATCATGGTGTTTCCCTACCCCGTGAAACGTTGAATAGTTCCAGAGTCTAGGCCCAGATTTCAAAATGATTCGGGGGTTATCCACAAATTTCCGTGAACCGTTTCTCTCGGTTCGAGTACCTAGCTTCGCTGACGCTGCAGCGCCCTCATTCGATACTTTCCAACGACACGTGTCTAGCGTGGCAGGGAGCTAAAGGCGGCTCGAAGGTATTTGACCGCTGTGGCTTCGTCCACTGACCAGAGCTGGGCAATTCGAGCGAGGTCTGCGGCAGCATCACTCACTTCTTGTTCGCCACGGTCATCGGCTGCCTGTACTACGGTTCCATGTCGACCACGGGTGACTACAGCTCCCTGCAGTTCGAGTTCTTTGTACACTTTGGCAACGGTGTTGACCGCCAGATTTAGGGTCCCTGATAACGCCCGAACAGAAGGCAACTTAGTACCCGGGGCCAGTTTGCCTTTGGCAATCGCAGAGAGGATTTGTTCGCGGACCTGTTGGTACGGCGCCACGGAGGACTTGGGGTCAATTTTGATGAATGCTAATTCGCTCATGCTACGCTCCTGTCGTTGAACCTGTATCTTCTGCTGCACCGAGCCTATCTTTAATGGTCGCATTGACCATGTATTCCGTCGTAGTGTGAGTGGTATGAATGAACTATTGCTAGATGATGTGACCATTCGCTGGACCTCTGTTTCAGACATGGCTAACAATGTTTACCTCGTGACCAATCGTCGCTCGGGCGAACAACTTTTGATTGATGCCGCCGACGACGCTCCCGCAATTGCAGAGCTCATTCAGGCTGCACAGGGTGATGCGCAAAACGCTCAGATCGTGGCAGTGGCAACCACCCATCAGCACTGGGACCATGTTCGTGCGCTGGCCGACGTGATCGAAAAGCACCCGGTTACAACCTACGCCGGGGCTGAAGACATGGCTGGCATTGCCGAAGAATCCGGGGTTCAGATCACGAATGGACTGAATCACGGTGACCAGCTCAAACTTGGGGACGTGGTAATTGAAGCCATTCACCTACGCGGACATACGCCTGGCTCCCTCGGTTACGCGCTGGTCGATTCCTCCGGCCAGCCTGTCCTTTTTAGTGGTGACAGCCTGTTCCCTGGCGGAGTGGGCAACACCTGGAAAGACCCGCAGCGATTCTTATCGCTCATTACCGACGTTTCCGAAAGAGTCTTCGATCGTTTCCCCGACGCAACCAAGGTACTGCCGGGTCACGGAGATACTACAACGCTAGGCACCGAGCGCCCACACTTAGATGAGTGGCGCGAGCGCGGCTGGTAAACAACTTGGTGAGGTGCCCGGAGACAGTTCTCCGGGCACCTCATTGCTTGTATTCTCGTGCACGCGTGCAGTCCCGTAGTGAATTACCGGGCCAATTTGTGACCAACCATGAACAGACGACGGAACGGGAAGTTCGTCAGTCTCGTCCCATCAGGCGCTTGGAAAGAAGGATAGGACGCAGAAACCGCAGCACGATAATCGTTTTCGAATTCCACATACTCCGACGAATTCAAGGTCGCCTTTACGGGCAGCAATGCAGTGCCGCGTACCCAGTCAACGATGGGGTCATCGCCCATGAGTAGCTGATGGAAAGTACTCTCCCAAACATTAGCCTGGAACCCTGCGCTCAACAGCAAACGTTGATATTCATCTGGTTCTCCCACAACAGTGCCGCCGCGAAGGATTCCCCCGAGTTTGTGAACCCATTTGGGACTCTCGGCGACCTCCCTCATTAACGCATGTGATGGGGAGGCGAAGTTGCCCGGCATCTGAATGGCTACGTAGGATCCTACCTTCATGTTCTCCAGCCATGAGGTCAGTAGCTCACGATGCTCCGGAAGCCACTGCAACATCGCGTTGGAAAACAACAAATCGGTCTCTTCTTCTGGTTGCCAGACTCTCGCGTCGGCCAGCGCAAACTCCAAGTTCTCTTCATGTTCGGCAGATTGAGCTTTGGCGATCATTTCTGCCGACGAGTCAAGCCCCGTCACCTGAGCGTCGGGCCACCGTTGCGCCAATAACCGAGTCATATTTCCCGGGCCGCAGCCCAGATCGACAATCTTCTTAGGGTTAATCTCGGATAATTGTCCGAGCAGATCCTTATATGGCCGTCCGCGATAGTCGGAGAATTCTGTGTACTTTGCTGGATCCCATTTCATGCCCTAAGCCTAAACCTTTAGCTCTGCGCCTCAATAGGCACTCAGCCACCGGTCTCACCCGATAGGCTAGTAGCATCATGTTGCTCACCGATTACTTGCCAGCAGACAGCAAAAGCGTTTCCGACGACGAAATCTATGAGGCTTTCGGCCAATGGGTTACCTCCCGCGGCATCAACCTCTACCCCGCCCAAGATGAAGCCTCAATGGCGCTGGCCGGCGGCAATAATGTCATCCTTGCCACCCCAACAGGCTCCGGCAAGTCAATGGTCGCCATCGCCGCTCACTTCTACGCGATGTCCCGCGATCAAATCAGCTTCTACACCGCCCCAATCAAGGCGCTCGTCTCGGAAAAGTTCTTTGATCTATGCAAGATTTTTGGGGCCGAGAACGTTGGCATGGTGACCGGTGACTCCTCGGTAAATGCCGATGCCCCGATCATCTGCTGTACCGCAGAAATCCTGGCAAATATTGCGTTGCGCGAAGGATCCAAGGCCGACGTGGGCTGCGTGATTATGGATGAGTTCCACTTCTATGCTGATCCGCAGCGAGGCTGGGCGTGGCAGGTTCCGCTCATTGAACTGCCTCAGGCACAGTTCCTCCTCATGAGTGCTACCTTGGGCGATGTGACCCGCTTTGAGAAGGAACTCGAAGAGCGCACCGGCACACCAACAGTAACCGTCGCTCATACCGAGCGTCCGATCCCTCTGCACTTCTACTACTCTATGGAGCCGGTGCAAGAGGCCGTAGAGGAACTGATCAAGACCAAGCAGGTCCCGATCTATATAGTTCACTTCTCCCAGCTCGACGCGATCGATCGAGCAACCGGGTTGATGAGCATCAACGTGGCAACTCGTGAGGAAAAAGAAAAAATTTCCGAAATGATTGGCGGCTTCCGTTTTGCCGCTGGTTTTGGCAAAACGCTAAACCGTTTGGTTCGGCATGGCATCGGCATCCACCACGCCGGAATGCTTCCGAAGTACCGCCGACTCGTTGAGCAATTGGCCCAAGCAGGTCTGCTCAAGGTGATCTGCGGTACCGACACCCTGGGCGTGGGAATCAATGTCCCCATCCGCACAGTAGTACTCACGGCCTTGTCGAAGTTCGATGGTACGCGCACTCGCATCGTTAATGCTCGTGAATTCCACCAGATTGCTGGGCGTGCGGGGCGGGCCGGTTTTGATACTGCTGGCACCGTCTTGGTTCAGGCCCCTGAACACGCGATCGAAAATCACAAGGCCATGGAAAAGGCACTGAAGAAGCACGGCGAAGGCTCCTCGAAGCTCAAGCAGATTCCGAAGAAAAAGCCACCACAGAACTTCGTCACCTGGGGCGAGAAAACTTTCGAAAAGATCGTCGCCGCTGCCCCAGAAACGCTCAAGTCCTCTTTCCAAGTCTCGCACTCCATGCTGCTGAACCTGCTAGAACGCGAAGATAACGCCTTCGAAGCAGCCGTCCGGTTGCTCAGCGAGAATCACGAGACTCCGGCAACTCAGCGCAAGTTGAAGCTACGCGCCTTGGGGATCTTGCGCGAGTTGATCGCCACCGAGGTCGTCGTCCGTCGAGACGAGCCTGATGAATACGGGAACTACTACGAGCTGACCGTGCATTTGCAGCAAAACTTTGCACTCAACCAGCCGTTGTCGCCCTTCGCACTCGCGGCCCTGGATCTCTTGGATCCAGATTCAGCCAGCTACGCACTGGATGTGGTATCGGTCATCGAAGCTACGTTAGAAAAGCCACGCCAGGTGCTCTCCGGTCAGGAGAAGAAGGCCCGCGGTGAAGCTATTGCCGCGATGAAGGCTGATGGCATGGACTACAACGACCGGATGAATGCTCTGGATGAGATCACCTATCCAATGCCACTGGCCGAAAAGTTGGAATCGGCCTTTGAGCAGTACCGTACAGGTGCGCCATGGCTCGCCGATTTTGAGGTGCAGCCAAAGTCGATCGTGCGCGACATGTACGAACGAGCCATGGGCTTCTCCGATTTTGTTCAGTACTACCAGCTGGCACGTTCTGAAGGGGTGCTCTTGCGCTACCTGACCGACGCGTACAAAGCGCTGCGCCAAACGGTTCCGCAAGATGCACTTCGCGAAGATCTCGAAGATTTGATCGAGTGGCTCGGCGAAATGATCCGACAGATTGACTCCTCGCTGCTGGACGAGTGGGAAGAGCTCTCTCGCGGTGAACTGCACGAGGAAACCGAAACTGCGCCACCTCCGACTCCGGAAAAGCTGACCAGCAATAAGCGGGCCTTCCGTGTGATGGTGCGCAATGAAATGTTCCGCAGGGTCAAGCTTTTTGCCGATGAACAAGACCATGCCCTCGGTGAACTCGATGCTCACAGTGGCTTCGACGCCGATGCTTGGGCCGATGCCTTGGACGGTTACTTTGATGAGCACGATGACATCGACGACGGTCCGGCCGGTCGTAGCAATGCTCTATTCATCGTCAACGAACTACCCAACCGTGTGTGGGAAGTTCGCCAGATTTTCGCCGACCCAGCAGAGCACCACGACTGGGGAATCAGCGCTACGATCTCATTGGACGACTCAGATGAGGTCGGCTCCCCCGTGGTGACGGTAACGTCCGTGGGCCGATTGGACTAGCTTTAGTTGACGGCGATTGTTTATGCGCTACTAATTCGTGAATGCCAGGTCTTGCTGCAACTGCGGCAAGGCACTGGTTTCATGGACGGCATGTGGAGCGCGGCTGCTGCCGGACACATCGAACCCGGGGAATCGCCCACAGCGGCAGTGATTCGTGAAGCCCGGGAAGAACTCGGACTCTGCCTTGAGGAGGCAGATTTGCACCCACTTGCCGTTGTGCAACGGCGAGATGACCGGACCGATTCAGCAAAGTTCGTCGAAGACCATTTCTTCTTCACGCGGAAGTGGTCAGGAAATCCAGCGATTGCCGAACCGGATCGGGCAGCAGATCTCCGCTGGTTTTCCCTCAAGGATCTTCCGCCCAACGTTGTTCTTCATGAACTATCTGCCTTGCATCGGCTAGCACAAAAACAGTAGCCAAGGACGAGCCGTTGTCGTAGGGTATGGCCATGAACGGATTCCAGCTTCGCCTCTTGGGGGCGTGCGTCGTGCTGTTTGTGATGATCGGCTTGCTCAGCGGCTGGTCAGCGCTGTTTGCCACCGAAGCGCTCGTATTTACGCTCTTCCAGTTCGGGGTTTTGGCGCTCGGTTTGGCATTGATCTATCTCGGGGAAAACCTACGGATCCCCAAGGCCAATAACTGATAAGTAGCAAACGTTCGTTAAGGGGCCTTGGCAAAGACCACTCTGCCGTCGCGCAGTTCAAGGAGATCTGCACTTCCCGGCGAAGAACCGCCAAAATGGCTGGTAGCTTGGACCACCGCTGCGCCTAGCGCCCGCTCGATCAGTGAACGTAACTCACTAGGAATCTCAGCCCATGGCAACCGTCGGGTGAATTCGATGTGCATAAAACGGATGATGCCAGATCAAAAAAACAGTCAACAACCTAGGCAACGATCAGTGCGATACCTACGTAGGTAGTCAGCAAGGTTGCTAAAAGCCATTCGGCCGTCGAGCCTGTCTCTGCAAGGACCGGAATTGCTAATCGTCCATTGGCCTTCCAACAACCGCCGATCAACGGCAATCTGCGGAACCAGCGCGGGGAGCCAATTTTAATCGGCCAAATCAAGTTGCAGCCGCCCACGGTCAGCATGTCACCGACCACGTGGACTATCACTCCGACGGCCACCGCCAACAGGAACCAAGCGTTTTCTTCCGGCGCGTTCACCCCGACAAAGGCGCCGGTAGCCAAAGCTATGATCCAGCAAAGCATCGGCGGCATGAACTTCACCGACTTCACTGCGAAGGAAATGAGCAGAATCGCGAACAGCGCCGCGCCTGGGTAAATAGTTCCCAGGGCCGCGGTGGCAACATCCCACCCGTTGGCCAACCACGCGAGAAGAATGAAGAAGGCGATCCCGATGATGGAGTGTGTACCGTTTCGGTGTCCGCCGGATACTTCACCAACCACTCTGGCAAAAATCGACGAAAATGGTGGCAGTGATCGAGCGATCGTTGCACCGTGGTGGTCAGCGTCCGGCAACAGTGCGGCACCCGCGCATACGATGGCGCCGGCTAGGGTTTCCCAACGGTCCATATGGAAGGTGCCAAGCCCCAGGTTCACCGTTCCCACGGTGACTGGAGTTGTAATTGCCAACCATGCGGCTGCGCCGCTCACCGCGTGGTGTCCACCCATCATGCATTCAACCTTAGGACTGGTCACCGACGTTTTAGCGACATGACAGCGGTAAGCTAGAACACATGAGTATTGTGCGCGAAGCGGTCGTCGAGGACTGCTCTGAGATTTTGGAACTAATTCAGGAACTGGCGGTGTACGAAAAGGAGCCGGATGCGGTACGCAATACCGTGGCCCAGCTAGAAACGCACCTCTTCGGTCCTAGCCCACGGGCTTTCGCTCACGTCGCTGAAGATCAGCAGGGCCAGATCGTTGGCATCGCCATCTGGTATCTCACCTACTCCACGTGGGAGGGGCGACATGGTATCCATCTGGAAGACCTTTACGTACGTTCCAGCCAGCGAGGCTTAGGCACCGGAACGGCTCTACTTCGTCAGCTGGCACAGATTTGTGTCGAGCGCGGCTACAAACGTTTGGAATGGGACGTGCTGGATTGGAACGAACCCGCCATCAAATTTTATGACTCAATCGGCGCGGGATCTCAGGATGGCTGGACTACCCGCCGACTAGATGGCTCCGCTTTGGAAGCACTTGGATCGCAAGGAGAATAGCCATGGCACAGTACCGGGGCATGAACGTCACCGATCATCGCATCGACGTTCCGCTAGACCACTCACGTCCTGAAGGCGAACAAATTACGGTTTTCGCCCGTGAGGTGAGTACCGATTCGACCAAACCCTACTTGCTCTTCTTACAGGGTGGACCTGGCGGAAAGTCTCCTCGACCTGGTTCGCTTTCTGGCTGGTTGGCCGAGGCGACCAAGCATTTCCGCGTGCTATTACTCGATCAGCGCGGCACCGGCCTATCCACGCCAGCCAACCGACAGACCCTGCCACTGCGCGGAGATTCCGCTGCTCAAGCACGCTATCTAGAACATTTCCGTGCCGATTCCATCGTGAGAGATGCCGAGGCGCTTCGTATGCATCTCGGCGTGGAGAGGTGGAGTACCTTTGGTCAGAGCTACGGCGGATTCTGCACCCTGACTTATCTATCAATGTTTCCGCAGTCGCTCACCCGCAGCGTGGTCACCGGCGGTCTAGCATCGCTAGATCAGGACGCAAAAACGGTGTATCGGGCAACCTATGCACGAATGGCTGAGCGCAACCGTGAGTTCTTCTCTTGGTACCCCCAGGACCTGAACGCTCTGCATGATATCTATCAGCACGTGAGGGAGAACCACGACGAGCATCTGCCCAATGGCCAACAAGTCACGGTACCGCTAGTACAAATGTTGGGCATGTACCTTGGCGGTAATACCCGAGTGCACCTGTTGCACCACATCTTTGAAGAGGCCTTCTGCCAGACTCCAGGCGGTCGTCGCCTCTCAGATACGTTCTTGGACGCGTTGCAGGCACAGGCCTCGTTCGCATCGAACCCACTGTATGCGCTGATGCATGAGACGATTTATGCTCAGGGTCAGCCAACGAACTTCGCTGCCGAACAAGTGCTTGCCGAGTTCCCGGAGTTCACCTCGCAGGCTGACACACCGTTACTCACCGGCGAAATGATCTTCCGTTGGCATTTCGCCGAAGACCCCGCTTTGCGCCCTCTCGAAGACGTGGCACGCATCTTGGCCGAGCACGAACATTTCGCCCCACTGTACGACCTCGAGGTGCTGGCGAAAAACACAGTTCCCGTGGCTGCAGCGGTGTATCACGACGACGTTTACGTCGATCGGGAACTGTCCTTGCGCACCGCCTCGCAGGTGGCAGGTCTGCAGACCTGGGTCACCGATCAGTACCATCACGATGGAATCGGCGACGATGGACCAGCCATCTTCCGCCGCCTACTAGCCATGACCAACGGTGAGGATCCCGAAGTAGCCGCCAAAGACTAACCTGACCAAAACAGCAAAGGCGTGTGCCTCCCATCCTCATAGTGGGAAACACACGCCTTTTTCTGTGCGGTACTGATACTGCCTAGTTACTACGACCAGTGGCTAGTCATCTAAGTCGTCCGCCATCTCAGCGTTGAGCCGTTGCATGAGTACTAAGGCCCTTGCTAAAACTGCTTGGTCTTCTTCACTGAACGCTTCGATGCCATCAAGCAAAAGGTTTGTGGCCCGTTCGCGATAGCGACCTACAGCCTTCTGCCCGCGCTTAGTCAGATTCACTAGGGCTACACGGCGATCTTTTGGATCACCATGGCGCTTGACCATTCGATCTTTTTCAAGCCGGATCACCAGACCGGTCATCGTTGGTTGAGCGACCCGCTGTTCGGCGGCCAGCTCACCAACACGTTGCGACTTCACACGTTCCAACGAACCGAGCACACGCCACGCTGTATCTGAACGACCCTCCCCGACGCTTTCACCCAGTAAACGTGTCATCTTCCCCGAAGCCTGCGCCAGCTCAGCCGCTATCGCGCCAAGATCAATCGGTGCATCGCTCATGAGATTTCTCCCTCCAAAGATGTTCGATGGTTTCAATGGGGCCAGAAAAGCCCGCCAGAGCGATCCCTAAGGATCGTCCGGCGGGCATCCGGGAATTATTAGATGTCGTCGCGCGAAGCACGATCCGAGCTCGAGGTCATCGACTCTGCCTCTGCGTTGGCCGCAGCACGCTTGCCCCATGGAGTCCACAGAGAGAGCACCGTGGCAACAATAATCGCACCAAGGATCACCAGCAGGGATAGTCCGGTGGAGATATCCAGCCATGGGTAATCCAGGTGATGGCCACCGTTGATGAATGGCAGGTTGTTTTCGTGCAGTGCGTGGAAGACCAGCTTTACACCGATGAAAGCAAGGATGAAGCTCAGCGCGTGCTTCAGGAAGACCAGTCGGTTCATTAGACCGCCGAGCAGGAAGTAGAGCTGGCGCAAACCCATCAGCGCGAAGATGTTCGCGGTGAATACGATGAAAGCAGACTTGGTCAAACCGAAGATTGCGGGGATCGAGTCAAAGGCGAACAAGAGGTCGGTCATACCGATGGTGACGAAGACCAACACCATTGGGGTGAACAGCTTCTTTCCGTCGACCACGGTGCGCAGCTTGGCGCCGTCGAAGTCATCGGAGATTGGCATGCGGCTGGTCAGCTTCTTAACCAGGCCACTTTCTTCGTCCTCGTCTTCGTCCTTGAGCTGGTTCCAAGCGGTCCAGATCAGGAAGGCACCGAAGATATAGAACACCCACGACCACTGCTCGATGAGCGCTGCACCAAGGACGATGAAGATCGCGCGCAGGATCAGCGCAATAATAATGCCGAACATCAGCACTTCTTGCTGATACTTTCGCGGCACCGAGAATCGCGCCATGATAATGATGAAGACGAACAGGTTATCTACGGACAACGCGTATTCGGTGACCCAACCAGCGTAGAATTCTTGGCCGATCTGAGGTCCTGCCTGCCACCAAAGAATACCGCCGAAAATGAGTGCAAGGGCGATATAGATGCCGACAAAAATGCCGGCTTCCTTCATGGAAGGAATGTGCGGGCGCTTGGTGACGTATAGCAAGTCTGCGATAAGTACCGCACACAGCACGACTAGCGCGATGATCTCGAATTGAATGGTTAACCCATGAGTGCCCACGGACGAGCGACCTTTCGTTGGAGGGTATGGAAAATCGCCGCAAGTCTCTCCGCCCTCACCCTGACCTCCGAATACATCGCAAGTCGGTTTCGTGATCGGCTGCTGCGCCCGGCGAATCGCCATTGATTCGCGTGTTGACGTTCACAGCATTGGGATACTCCCCTACGTCCAAGCATCCATTGTAGCGCACAGCATTTGCACAGACTTATTTACTCACGCAATCGTGGATTAATCTACCGAGGACTAAGCGTGACCGGCCGCCTTCATCTGACGCAGTTCCTTCTTGAGCTCTGACACCTCATCACGAATACGAGCAGCCAGCTCAAATTGCAGCTCGGCCGCTGCCGCGTGCATCTGTTCGGTCATCTCCTCAATCTGCGTCAGCAGGTCCTCCGCCGGCGCGGCGGCCAAACCATCTTTGCGGACCGATGAGGAAGCCTTGGTGCGCTTTGCATCTTTAGCTAAACGATTATTGTTCAGTAACTCCTGTGTGTCGGCGTCTTCACGAGCCAACTGATCGGTGATGTCGGCGATCTTCTTGCGCAGCGGCATCGGGTCAATGCCGTGTTCCTTGTTATGAGCTTCTTGAATAGTCCGACGGCGATTGGTTTCTTCGATCGCTTGGTCCATGGCGTCGGTGATCTTATCCGCGTACATGATCACCTGCCCCGACACGTTACGCGCGGCACGACCAATAGTCTGGATCAGCGACGTGGCCGAGCGCAGGAAGCCCTGCTTGTCGGCATCCAGGATGGCCACAAGCGAGACCTCGGGCAAGTCCAAACCTTCACGCAGCAAGTTGATGCCCACCAGCACATCAAATGAGCCCATACGCAATTCTCGCAACAATTCCACACGGCGAATGGTATCCACATCGGAGTGCAAATACTGCACCCGCACCTGATGCTCGGTCAGATAGTCGGTCAGGTCCTCGGCCATCCGTTTGGTCAAGGTCGTTACCAGAACACGTTCATCACGATCCACGCGGGTGCGGATCTCATCAAGCAGATCGTCAATCTGGCCCTTGGTCGGCTTCACTATAATTTCGGGGTCGATCAGTCCGGTCGGACGAATAATCTGCTCCACGAACCCATCGGATTTGCCTAGCTCGTACTTCCCTGGGGTAGCCGAAAGGTAGACGGTCTGCCCAATGCGCTCCAAGAACTCATCCCACTTCAGCGGACGATTGTCCATGGCGCTAGGCAGACGGAATCCGTGCTCCACGAGTGTACGTTTGCGCGACATATCACCCTCGTACATGGCACCGATCTGCGGAACGGTCACGTGCGACTCATCAATCACCAACAAGAAGTCATCCGGGAAGTAGTCGATCAAACAGTGCGGGGCAGACCCCGCGTCACGGCCATCAATGTGGCGCGAATAGTTTTCGATGCCGTTGCAGAAGCCCATCTGCTCCATCATTTCCAAGTCGTAGGTGGTGCGCATGCGTAGTCGCTGGGCTTCAACTAACTTATTTTGGGATTCCAGTTCTTTGAGGCGCCCCGCGAGCTCGTCTTCGATGCGTTTGATGGCTTTGCCCATCCGCTCGGCGCCGGCAACATAGTGACTGGCCGGGAAGATGTACATTTCGGTTTCTTCACGAATCACTTCGCCGGTCACCGGGTGCAGGGTGTAAATGGCTTCAACTTCGTCGCCGAAGAATTCGATGCGTACCGCTTGCTCTTCGTACATCGGGATAATTTCGACCGTGTCTCCACGTACACGGAAAGTACCGCGATGGAAGTCCATGTCGTTTCGGGTGTACTGCATGGCCACAAACTGGCGTAGCATCGCGTCGCGGTTCAGCTCTTCCCCCGCACGAACGGTCACCATACCGGCCACATACTCTTCTGGAGTACCCAAACCATAAATACACGACACCGTGGCGACCACGATCGTGTCTCGGCGGGTTAACAGCGAATTGGTGGCCGAGTGGCGCAACCGCTCGACTTCCTCGTTAATAGAGGAGTCCTTTTCGATGAAGGTATCGGTCTGCGGCACGTAGGCCTCGGGCTGGTAGTAGTCGTAGTAGGAGACGAAATACTCCACCGCGTTATTGGGCATCAGCTCGCGGAATTCGTTGGCCAGCTGCGCCGCCAAAGTTTTGTTTTGCACGAGCACCAAGGTGGGGCGTTGTACCTGTTCGACCAACCACGCGGTGGTGGCGGACTTACCGGTACCAGTCGCACCGAGTAGCACAATGTCTTTTTCACCATTGTTCAGCCGCTGTGTCAGTTGCTTAATTGCCTCCGGCTGGTCACCGGCTGGCTCATATTCGCTGATAACTTCGAATGGGGCGACGACCCGCTTAATCGGCTGTGCAAGACTCATGCTTCCAGCATATCCACTGTGTCCCACGCTTTGGGACCCAGCCTAGCCAGCTTTCAGCTTAAAGACCTGCTGACTACTTACGCATCCCATAGCGGATGGCGTTACGGCGCACGGTGCGGCCGATCGATTGCGAGAAGAAGCCCATGGTCACGATCGTGGCTGCGATAATTCCGAGCAGGGCTAGCCACCCTGAAATGTAAACCACCGGTGAGTACGGGCCTTGTTCCTGGCTGACAAATTCGGCTCGACCGCCAAAGCCTAACCAGAGCACTAGGGCCACCGCGAAGGAAGCGAGCATCGTCCATTTGGCAATTTTGCGCATTTTTCTCCTACTGCTTACGTCAGCTGCTGGTACAGGGCACTCACTTGCGCCTGTAATTCGTCTAAGGTACCGGAATTATCCAACACATAATCTGCGACCGCGGCCCGCTGCTCATCGGTCGCCTGCGCCGCCATACGGGATTTCGCTTCTTCTTCGCTCCATCCGCGGTCCTGAATCATCCGTCGGATTCGTTCATCATGAGGGGCCTGTACGACGATGACCGCGTCGAACCTGTCGGCCTGTGAAGATTCAACGAGTAACGGGATGTCTTCGACCACGAGCGCATTGACCGGTGCTTGGCTACGAAGCTTGGCTGCCGCCTCACGCACCAACGGGTGCACGATGTTGTTGAGCTTGAGCCGTTGTTCCTCATCAGAGAAGACGATCGCACCCAACGCCTTGCGGTCCAAGGAAGAATCGGGCAACAGAATATCTGGACCAAAAGTGTTGTTGATGGCATTTAGCCCCGGGGTGCCGGGAGCCACGACCTCGCGCGAAAGCGCGTCGGCGTCGATCACTACCGCGCCGAGTTCAGCCAATTTAGTCGCCACCGCCGATTTTCCCGAGGCCACTCCCCCGGTCAGTCCCACATGCACCATGCTTCCACCCTATAAACTATTAGCGATGAACACCAACGAATCGGTCGCAACCCGCTACACTACTTTGCGCAGCGACAGCGTGCACGAGCTGGAAATTAAGCGCTCGCGCTTCATCACCTACCTGTTCCGGGTTGAATCCGAGTCCGCCGCGCGCGAGCACATTGCGGCTTTGCGCAAGACCCATTTTGATGCTCGTCACCATTGCACCGCGTTCATTCTTGGCCCTGACCGGATGACCCAACGTTCAAATGACGACGGTGAGCCCTCGGGGACCGCCGGGATTCCGATGCTTGATGCCCTAGCCAAGCGGGAAACCGGCGATGATGGGGTATTGACCGACGTTTTGGCGGTGGTCGTCCGTTACTTTGGTGGCATTAAGCTTGGTGCCGGCGGCTTGGTTCGTGCCTATTCAGAGGCCGTCTCCAGTGCCTTGGATCAGGCTGCGCTGCTCCCCCGCCAGCGCCTGCGAATTTACACCATGCCCGCAGCTCATGCCACCGCCGCCCGCTACGAAAACGAACTGCGCGCCGCCGGCTACCAGATCGAACCGACGCAGTGGTTGGCCGAATCCGCGCTAGTGCACATCGGCATCCCCGATACCCCGGCCGCCGCTGACGAACTACACACCCACGTCGCCACGCTCACCGCCGGCGCCGGAAAACTCACCGCCGCCGACACCCGATGGGTTGATCTGATTTGAACACCGTACCCGAGCCAACTGCCGACCTTGACCAGCTGTTCACCGCGCTGAGCCGTTGGCCCGACGTGCAGGCGCCAAACCTCTTTGCCGCGGACGCCGCCGACCGGCTGATCATCGATACCTGCGCACAGTCCCACTCCACCCAGGATCAACCTTGGCCGGCGTCCATCACGATCGTCGGCGATCACTACGGCGCACTGACCCTCGGCGCGCTGGCGCTGGGCAGCACTCAGGTTCGGGTTCACACCGATTCGCTTACCGCCCGCCGCGCGATCGAAGCCAATGCGCAAAAACTTTTGCCGCAATTGACGGATCGGTTGAGCTTCTACACCCTGGCGCAAGTCGCCGATCAGGCCTCGACGATTCTTTTGGCCCTACCCCGTGGCTTGGATGTTTTGGACGAGCAGGTCGCTGCCTTGGCCAGCTCCGCCACACCTACCGCACGGTTATTCGCCGGCGGCCGCATCAAACATATGAGCCGTTCGATGAACGAGGTTTTATCCTCCCGCTTCGCTCGTGTTGATGTCTCACTCGCACGACAAAAATCCCGCGTTTTGACGGCCAGTAATCCCCTAGCCGAACAAACCGCCAGTAATTTCCCGGCCACCGCCATCCACACCGTGCGTGGCACCAGCTTCAACCTGCACGCCGGCGCCGGCACTTTTGGGGCAGCCCGGCTGGATCCTGGTACCCGTCTACTCCTTGAGCATTTGCCCGACCTTTGTGCACACGCCACCCTAGTGGACTTGGCCTGCGGCAACGGATCCATCGGCGTATATGCGGCGCTGACCCACCGCCACTTGCGTGTCGACGCCTCGGATCATTCGGCCTCCGCGGTAGCTTCCACTTTGGCCGCCGCCGAAGCTAACGAGGTGTCCGAGCGCATCACCGCCGTGCAGGACGACGCCCTGTCCCGACTGCCGGAGAACTCGGCCACGCTAATTACCCTCAACCCGCCCTTCCACATCGGCAATACGGTCACCGCAGACATCGCATTCAAATTGATCGACGATGCCGCCCGCGCTCTTACCCCCGGTGGCACCTTGTTGTGCGTTTTTAATTCGCACCTACGCTACCGCCACGAATTGGAGCGCCGCATCGGGCCGACCACACAATTGGCGCGCGACAAGACCTTCACCGTCACCTCCACGATCAAGCTCTAAGCGCGAACGCACCGTCGAACTTTTCCACATCCGGCGGCGACGTGTTGTCAGCGCCGTTTTGCCGGTGCATCCTTGGTCCATGAGCGAATCTGTTGGCCAGGCGATTGCCGTCCTTACCCTAGCGATCACGGAATCTTCGTGCCTCACAGCCGATGATGCCCTAGAGATCGCCACGCTCATCGCGACCCTGCAACGGAGCATCACCCCAGATTCTGTTGCAGGGTCGGCACTCTCGCCGGAGCATACGCAGGACCCGCGCTTTGCACTGGCTCTGGCCAGCAGCGCCGAAACGATCGCACAGGAATCTCTGCGGACCCAGATTTACACCGCTCACTTGGTCGAAGCTACCAGCGCCCACACCCTCACTGTTGAAGAGCTCGACGCTGCACGCGCGGGCATCGTTGATTTTGACACTTCCGCTCAGCGAACTGGTCAACGACCCTCCATGCCATCGGCCACTGCTTTGAGCGCGACCTGGCTGCACATTGAGTACTTCGAAGCCACACGTCGTATGGATAGCGCCCACCACGTTTATGCTCAATTCGACTACCAACATCAGCAGTATCCACCACAGTTTCCCCTGCTCACACAGCGTTTTCGTGACCACGACCGCCCGCCGGCCGAGGTTCTTTCCGTGGCCCGTCGTCTGAATTCTCTGGAGCCAAAACGCGACGAATTTGCCCTGCCGACGACCTCCACCTTGCTCAACGGCGATGGGCAGCTACTTGAATCCGAGCTTAACGAGAAAATGGCCGAGACGGACCCAAAAACTCGACGCAAGGCCATCAATGAAGTCATGAGGGCCGCCCGCGAACGTCAATCCGAGGACCAGCCGGAGGCGCAGGAAGGAATCTTCCGCAAGGGTCTACACCACGGCTTGGTTCATTATGAAGTTGCACTGCGACCACTTCGCTCTGAGCTTTTCGAGTCATTGCTCGCCCAAAGCGACAATCCACGCTCAAGTGCTGGCCAAGCGGCGCGTGAGCCTTACAAGGATGAGTCCTCCAAAAATCATCAGGCTACCGACGAACATCCCGACTTTGTCACCGACGAAGAAGCCGCTGGCGCACAGGAACCAGATTCTGCCGAGGTATCGGTCGCGGGTCGACACCTGAACGCGCTAATGCTCCTACTCGGACTCAATTCCAAGCGCCTGAAGCGTCTTGAAGAGAAAATGACCCACCGGACTACCCCGGATGACGATTCAGCAACTGAAGCAGCTGATCCAGACCCGCCGGTCGTCAAACCTCAGGTGGTGGTCACATTGACTCTGGAAGAGCTGGAAGGCCGAGCAAAAACGCACGGTATTACTGCACACGGTTTCAAACTCAGCGCCACAGACCTGCGCCAAACCCTGGCCGAAGCCAAAATTATCCCGATGGTGTTGGGCGGCAAGGGCGAAATTCTGGACATAGGTCGTAGCCATCGTAAACATCCGCGCTACATGAGACTTGGCGTTGCAGTGCGCGATGGTGGCTGCCTCGTCCCTGGATGCAGCATGGAACCCGAACGATGCAATATCCACCACATTAGGTTTTGGTCTCAGGGTGGTGTCACCGCGGTCTATTGGAGCGCGATGCTCTGCGATACGCATCATCACGACGTGCATGCAGGTTTGATCAAAGTCATTCCCGACGACGGGGTACCTAAGGTGATACTTCCTCAGTTTATGGACCCCACACAGACCCCGGTGCGCAACACCTACCACCGCGCTGACGTTGCCTAGTTAGTAGCGCCCGTTCATGCACGCGCCTAAATGAGAAATCGCCTGGCCCCGTGCGCCCGGACGACCACTGCATATACGCCTACCGATCGCAGGCTAGTACGATCGATCTCTTCTCGTGTATTCGTCTCGATCGAATCGGGAATCGGCGTGTTACCCGCTGGGTCTACGACCTTCAGCTTTCGCCTTGCGCGACCTATCGGTTCTAATGCTGGCAGCGGGGCAAAATACTCGTTAGCCTACACTCGGGCTCTATGGAGGCGCGGCGACCGTACCTCATTGGGATGCGAACCCCAAACGGTCAGACCGACAAAGTGCATATATTGGTTGGCAACCGCGAGTATTTTTCCGGTCAGATGGTGTCCATACACCCACGGTTGTGTCGAACGAGCCAGAAACTGAGTTGACGTCAAACTGTTGACCATTTCAATGCCGTGCACCAGACAGAAGTCCGAGGTAAAAATGAAGCGTGGATCCACAAATTATTTTCGAACTCTTGTTCGTCTGAGAGGTCCGGTAGCTACAACTCATGGTCTCTAGCGCGCTCATGATTGTTCGTCCCATTACGCGTAACCCAGTTGGTCCGGTGCAAACACTGACAGGATTTTCCCAAGCCACGATACCCAACTCACCTGCCTCAGAGCGATGGACTAACCCCGTGAGCACTCGATGTTGCTCGTCGCCCGCCCGTTCATGCCCGTACCCAACTTGACCTACCTGTCGATAAATGACCGGTCATGATTAGCGGCGCTTTAGTCTATAGCCCGAAAATTTTGCTTGTCTGGTCAGTGCGAACTATTCCACTAGCGGATCTATCAGCGCAACGAGTGCCGCCGATGACGTCGTGAACGCACCTGGTTATGCAAGAAGGCCCAACCCCTAAGGGTTGGGCCTTCTCATATCAGCTAAAGCTAACTACGATTCCTGCGCGAGACAGGAGGCGAAATTAGTTGCCGGTCAGCTTCTCGCGCAGTGCAGCAAGAGCTTCGTCGGAAGCCAAGGTACCTGCATCGGTGGCTGGAGCCTCCGAGGAGTACGAAGCTGGAGCTGGCTCGTTGCCACCGGCTGCAGCAGCAGGCTCTGCTTCTGCGTCGGCGACGATTGCAGCTGCAACCTGCTTCTTGTGTGCTTCCCAACGCTCCTGAGCAGCAGCGTACTGTGCTTCCCATGCAGCGCGCTGGGTGTCGAAGCCTTCGAGCCATTCGTTCGACTCTGGGTCGAAGCCCTCTGGGTACTTGTAGTTGCCGGCCTCGTCGTACTCTGCAGCCATGCCGTAGAGTGCTGGGTCGAACTCGGTGCCCTCTGGGTCAACACCTTCGTTAGCCTGCTTGAGCGACAGCGAGATACGGCGGCGCTCAAGGTCGATGTCGATAACCTTGACGAACAGTTCGTCGCCAACGGAGACAACCTGCTCAGCCAGTTCAACGTGACGAACTGCAAGCTCGGAGATGTGAACCAGGCCTTCGATGCCGTCTTCGACGCGTACGAACGCACCGAATGGAACCAGCTTGGTAACCTTGCCCGGTACAACCTGACCCAGTGCGTGAGTGCGGGCGAAGGTCTGCCAAGGATCTTCCTGGGTAGCCTTCAGCGACAGGGAAACGCGCTCGCGGTCCAGATCGACTTCGAGAACCTCCACGGTTACTTCCTGGCCAACCTCGACAACCTCGGATGGGTGGTCGATGTGCTTCCAAGACAGCTCGGATACGTGTACCAGACCGTCTACGCCGCCAAGGTCCACGAATGCACCGAAGTTGACGATGGAGGAAACAACGCCCGGACGAACCTGACCCTTTTCCAGCTTGTTGAGGAAGGTCGAGCGAACCTCGGACTGGGTCTGCTCAAGCCATGCACGGCGGGAAAGCACAACGTTGTTGCGGTTCTTGTCCAGCTCGATGATCTTGGCTTCGATTTCCTGGCCGATGTATGGAGCCAGGTCGCGCACACGGCGCATCTCGACGAGCGATGCTGGCAAGAAGCCACGCAGGCCGATGTCCAGGATGAGGCCACCCTTGACAACCTCGATGACGGTACCGGTAACGACGCCGTCCTCTTCCTTGATCTTTTCGATGTCGCCCCAAGCACGCTCGTACTGAGCACGCTTCTTGGACAGGATCAGGCGACCTTCTTTGTCTTCCTTGGTCAGAACCAAGGCTTCAACGCTGTCACCAACGGTGACAACTTCACCTGGGTCAACGTCGTGCTTGATGGAAAGCTCGCGGGAAGGGATGACACCTTCGGTCTTGTAACCGATGTCGAGCAGAACTTCGTCGTGGTCAACCTTGACGACGGTGCCTTCGACGAGGTCACCATCGTTGAAGTACTTGATGGTGGCATCGACTGCGGCCAAGAAGTCCTCAGCAGTTCCAATGTCGTTGATTGCGACGACTGGTGCGCTGTTGTTCTCGTTCGAGGTGATGGTCATGTAGTAGGGACTCCGATGTGGATAGATTTGGTCAGTCGAAACCCCGGAAGTCCCGGAATTTCGAACGGGTAAAACTTGGTTGCGGCCATAGCTGGAGCCATGGCACGACTTTACAAGTCTACGCGTATACCAGAGTGCGGGTCAAAGTGTAACCCGCTAACATCCACGTCAGCATTTTGTGAACTTCGTCATAACGAGCCCTGAAATTTAGGCTCAAACCTAAAAACTATGTGGTGTGAATGCTTCGTTCACGACGTCGAACATCTGTAGAACCTCTGCCGACGTTTCCGTACCGGCCAGCTCAGCCCGACCAGAGGCCAGAAGCTGTTGCAATGACAGGGTTCCCAAGTACAGACCAGCCAGATCCCGCTCGTCAAGACTAACTTGTGGAAGATCCGGCAGGTTTGAATCAGAACTGATCTGGGCTATGTGCGCTGATCCATCAGATACCTCAAACAGGTAATCCCCCGAGATGAGGTTGAGTCGATCACGAATCGACAGTACAACTTTGGCGTTGCGCAGGTACTGGCGGGCCTGAAACGCGTCGACGACGTTCAACACTCGCAACCAGAGCGCATCGTCAACGGAGCGGACTTCATAGTCACGCGCGTTCGCAAGAACCTGTCGTAGTGGATCTGCGAGCGGTCCTTGACCGTGCACTTCTTTAATGAGGTCGTGATTACCGAGGTATTCGAAGAGTTTGAAGCGCGCCGAATCGCTCGTCGCAATAAGTTTGTGGACCACCAATTTTTCGGTCGGCTCGTCCCATCCGGCAAACTTGTAGGTGACAAAACCGCCTAGAGTGCCACCAGCGTCATAGTACGCGGCGAAGCGCAAATTTTTGGGCTTGTCCATCGTTTCCCAGCTGTCCCAACGGCCCAATGCGTAGCCATCGTCAAACGCAGAACTATCGATGGAGCCAAAGGTGGCCTTCATTGCGCGATCTGCCAGATCAGCAAATTCTTCTTCAAAAAGCGCCGGGTCGATCTCCACCACTTGTCCGGGAATCTTTACGCGCAGCTTCAGCCCCTGCGCACACTTGAGTTTGAACCGTGTTTGATAAGTTGCTGGTTCGAAACCGTACCGGCCGTAAATCGTCGCTTCAGAGGCGCTTAGAGCAGCCAATGGGTACCTTGCTTCTTGGGCGTAGTGAAGGTCAGCAGTAATTTGTTCGGTGAGAAGCCCTCGGCGACGATAACTGGGAGCAACCGTGACAGCGGTAATCTTATGCACCGGCACAAGTGAATTGCCCCCTGCGTTGAGCGATCCCGGGAAGGTTCCATAGGTATGCACTGGATGAGCCGCATGGCGGGAGGCCGACGGTGCGGCGAGATCGAACACCATTGAGACTCGCATGCGCTGCGCGTAGGTGAGTGTCAAAACCTCGGCAAACTTCTCCTCGGCCGGAAACTGCTCGTAGAACCCAATGCCCGTGGCTTGGTGAAATAACTTGATGGCCGCGTCGTTTTGCTCGGTACGCTCGGTCGCCTGATAGGTGCGCGTCTGGGCGTGCAGCTTCGCAGTTTCGTTCATGAGTCCTCCCACAATGGCGTTCTCGAATACCCCCAGTCTATTCGTCGCGTCTTCTACGGCAAGGTCCGCTTCAGCAAGACCTACACAGTCCAGGCACCGTCGGAAGTTGCCGCAATTAACCGTTCAAGAAGACAACAAGGGCAGGCGCACCATCGTGCGCCTGCCCATAATCGTCAGCATTTTAGTGTGCAGCCTCGTGCCAAGTACGGCCGATGCCTGGCTGAACATCCAGCGGAACCAAAAGGTCAGCTGCCTGACCCATCTCTCGCGTCATCAACTCCTGAACAGCGTCCAGCTCGCCTGATGCCACTTCAACGATGAGTTCGTCATGCACTTGCAACAGCATCCGTGACTTGTACTGCCCTGCACGCAGGCCTTCGTCGATCTTCAGCATGGCCACCTTCACTAGGTCAGCTGCCGAACCCTGGATGGGGGCATTCAGCGCGGCGCGCTCAGCAATGTCGCGAAGACGTCGATCTGAGCTGTTCAGCTCCGGCAAATAGCGACGGCGACCAAAGATGGTTTCGGTGTATCCGTCCTTGCGGGCTTGGTCGACGACCGAGCGCAGATAGGTTCGCACGGCACCAAAGCGGTCGAAGTAGTCCTTCATGAGCTTGCGGGCTTCGTCCACGCCGATCTTCAGCTGCTTTGACAGGCCGAAGCTGCTCAGGCCGTAGGCTAGACCGTAGCTCATCGCCTTCACCTTGGAACGCATCTCGGAACTGACTTCGGATGGTTCAACGTTGAACACGCGCGAACCAACGTACCGGTGCAGGTCTTCACCGTTTTGATAGGCCTCGATCAGTCCGGCATCTTCGGAAAGGTGCGCCATGATGCGCATTTCAATCTGCGAGTAGTCGACGGTCAGCAGGCTTTCATAGCCCTCGCCCACCATGAAGACGTCGCGAATACGTCGACCTTCTTCCGAACGCACAGGGATATTCTGCAGGTTCGGGTTCAGGCTGGAAAGTCGTCCGGTGGCAGCAACGGTCTGCGCGTAGGTGGTGTGGATTCGTCCGTCACTGTGCGTGGCTTTGAGCAGTCCGTCGACGGTCTGACGCAGTTTGATCGCATCGCGGTACGCCATCAGTGCAACCAGGAAGGGGTGGCCGGTCTTGACCAGCAGGTCCTGTAATGATTCTGCATCGGTGGTGAAACCGGTCTTGATTTTCTTGGTCCGTGGCAGATCAAGTTCCTCAAAGAGCACCACCTGCAGTTGCTTGGGGCTCGATAGATTGACCTCATGGCCAATCGCGGCAAAGGCGTCGTTGGTGGCCTGATCCACCTGGCTGGTGAAGTGGCCGCGCAGTTCATTAAGTCGGGCGACGTCGACCGCGACACCGGCACGTTCCATTTCGAAAAGCACTGGAATCAGCGGCAGCTCCATTTCAGCAGCCAGCTGATCGGCGTGTTTCTCCGCCAGTTTGGTGGCCAAGAATGCTGAAAGGTCGTGGATGGCTTGAGCCTGAGCAAGGGTTGGTTCGGCCAGATCTGAAGTCAGGCCCAGATCCAGTTCGCCCTTCTTCGCCTCGTGAACTGGCACCGCATATTTCAGGTGGTATTGCACCACGTCCACCAGATCATGGCTGCGCCGATCCGGCTGGATCAGATAGGCGCTGATCAACGTGTCGTCTTTGATACCTGCGATGCGCAGTCCACGTTCGATCAGCAGGTGCATTACCGCTTTGGCATCGTGGAAAAGCTTCGGCGCGTCTTGGTCCGCGAGGAACGCCGCCAACTCCTTGTCGGTGGCCTCATCCAGTTCGGCTAAATCAAGCCATACCGCCTGAGCGCCTCGGAACAGTGCAAGGCCCACCGCTTCATTGCCCACGACCGCAGGCTGGATGGCGATCGGCGCGGATTCACCGGCATCGATAAATTCGCGTAGTGCTTGCGCATTATCGGTCGCCACGCGAGTGAAGGCGGCCACCTCTGGGGCAACTTCTTCCTCTTGCGCGGCGAAGAGGTCAAAGAGGCGTTTGCGCAAGGTATTAAATTCCAGTGCGTCGAACAGGTTCTCGATCTCTTCGCGGTTGGGCGCGACAAGTTCCATCTGTTCTAGGCTGACCGGAAGTTCAAGATCGTGCTTGAGCTGGTTCAAGCGACGGTTACGTGTGACGTTATCAACGTGTTCGCGCAGGGATTCGCCAACCTTGCCCTTGATCGAGTCGATATTTGCCAGTACGCCGGCCAGATCTCCGTAGAGGTTGATCCATTTCGCGGCGGTCTTCGGGCCAACTCCCGGTACGCCAGGAAGATTGTCCGCTGTTTCGCCGACCAAAGCAGCAAGGTCTGAATACCGTGATGGTGGCACAAAGTATTTTGCCTCCACCGCGGCCGCATCCATCGGCGGAATATCGCTAATACCCTTTTTCGGGTACAAAACTAGGGTCTTGTCGGTGATCAGCTGGAAGGCGTCACGGTCTCCGGATACCACCAGCACGTCAAAGCCAGCGTCTTCGCCCATGGTTGCCAGGGTGGCTAGGATGTCGTCGGCCTCAAAGCTCTCCAGCGTAATAGCGGGGATGTTCATCGCCTTCATGACCTCTTGGATGAGGTCGATCTGCCCGTAGAACTCTTCAGGCGTCTTATTTCGACCGCCCTTGTACTCCGTGTACTCCAAGGAGCGGAAGGTCGGAGTGTCCAGGTCGAAGGCCACAGCTACGTGGGTAGGCTTCTGCTGACGGATCATCGTCAGCAACATCGACACGAACCCATGCACCGCGTTGGTGTGCTGTCCCGTACTCGTCGCGAAGTTCTCCGCTGGCAGCGCATAAAACGCGCGGAACGCCATCGAATGTCCGTCAATAATCAGCAGTCTCTTGTCCGACGCAGGTGTCGGCTTGGTAGTTTCGCTCACACCTGAAAGCCTAGTTGCCATGAACGACAATTTCACTACTGGACCCACGCAATCTTCGGCACACCCGTTCGAACGGCAGCTGACCGAATGTGGCATTCCCGAATCTATGTGGCCCTTTTTGCGCACCAATGGTGTTGGTGAACTCACCGAGAAGCTGGGGATTGTCTTTACCGAATTCACTCGCGATCAATTGAGCGCCACCATGCCTGTGGCGGGAAACACCCAGGTCTACGGGATCTTGCATGGTGGAGCCTCAGCGGCTTTAGCCGAAACACTTGGGTCCATGGCCGCCGCGCTACATGGGGCGCCAACCTCGCAACCTGTGGGAGTTGACTTGAATATCACCCACCACAAGGCAGGGCGAACGGGGATAGTGACAGCGGTGTGCACCCCAGTGCATTTGGGTCGCCGTAGCACCTGCCATGAGATCGTAATCAGTAATGAGGACGGTCAACGGGTAGCAACAGCGCGCATTACCAACATGCTGTTGCCCATCGAGTAACTATCCTACGGAGTACCGCGTGACCACCGTGTCATCGCCGAGGTCTTGAACGCTCATCGCCGAGAGCTCAACACGCACCGAGCGCCCAAAAATACTCGTCCCTGTCCCAAGTACCACCGGGACTCTCACCACTAGGAGCTCATCAAGCGCGTTCGCTTGGATGAACCCTCCGGCCAGATCGGCTCCGCCGGCAATCCACACGTCGCCAGCACTAGCACTACGGGCGATGTCTTGACTCCAGAATCCGATTTCTCCGCGGATAAACGTTAGATCGATACCCGGCAGAGTCGGTAGCTCATGATGGGTAAACACCCACACCGGCCGGTCCCCGAACATCCAGGGCATCGTGCCTTCGGAGACCTCTCGGGCGATATCTGCATAGGTTTTGCCGCCGATCACGACCGCGCCGATGGAGTCGAAGAACTTCTCGAAATGCGCTTTAACCCCCGGTTGCTTGGCGAAGGTGGCGAACCAGTGAGTATCGGAGCTGCCATCGGCGATAAAACCATCAACGGAGGCACCCACATAGTACTTGAAGCTAGTCATGGCTCCAGTCTAGGGGTGCCTCCGTGGAAGGCAATATTAAGTTCTCGCTTCCCAGTTGACTCCGGCGAAGCGTGATTCCCTGCGCGTCCTTAGTGACTTGAGGAGAAGCCGAGCACCGCTTCGCTGAGCTGCGGAACGATAAGCACCACTCCGAAGGCCACAATCAGTCCGGCAACCGTGAAGCAGGCGTACGCGCCAGTCTTGCTCAGGCTCGTGTTCTTACCCTCATCCTTAGCTACCGCCAAGAGTCGAACACCAAAAGCGTAGGCGGCGACGATCAACATGGCTGAAATCCAGGTGACGATCGCGACGATTCCAAAGGCGACCCAGTCGATCATGAGTTATCAGCTTCCTTGTTTGCGGCGGCCAGCTTGGCCTGTGTAGCGTCTGCCTTAGCCTTTGCCCGTCGTTGCTTCTTAGTCAAAATGTTGACGGCCGCACCGGAATTATCAATGTCGGACATCGTCGTCTCGGCCCCATGTGGTTGCTTACGCGAGGCGAACCAGATGGTTAGCATCGCGCCCACACCAAGAACCGTGACGATGATCAACCCGGGAGTACCAAAGTGGACGATCCAGGCTGCGATGCCGCCGACGATCGCAGCTGCAGGGAGGGTAAAGAGCCACCCTAGGGCGATTCGTCCAGCAGTCCCCCAGCGCACTTCGCCACCCTTACGTCCCATACCGGAGCCGATCACGGAGCCAGAAGCGACTTGGGTAGTCGAGAGGGCGAAGCCGAGGTGGGATGAAGCCAAGATGGCCGAGGCAGTAGAAACTTCAGCGGCGAAGCCCTGCGCAGGCTTCACATCAGTTAGACCGGAACCCATGGTCTGGATGATGCGCCAGCCACCGGTGTAGGTACCTAGAGCAATGGCCAGCGCACAGGCAGCAACCACCCAGAGGTGAACTGGCGAACCCGAATCCTGCAGGCCGGAGGCCACCAAGGTCAGGGTGATGATACCCATGGTCTTCTGCGCATCGTTGGTACCGTGCGAGAGTGCGACCAGGGAAGATGAGAAGATCTGGCCATAGCGGAAACCTCCGCGCTTAGGCGAAGCACCGTTTTGGCGCTTGGTGATGGCGTAGGCCAACTTGGTGCACAGATACGCTGAGACACCCGCAATCACCGGCGCGCAGATCGCCGGCAACAATACCTTGGAAAGCAGCACGGAGTAGTTCACCGAGGCTACGCCGGCACCAATAATGGCTGCGCCGACTAGACCGCCGAACAAAGCATGTGAGGAGCTCGAGGGCAGGCCCAGTAGCCAGGTCAGCAAGTTCCAGATCACTGCGCCCATCAGGCCGGCAAAAATCATTGCTGGGCCGATGGCGACGCCGGTGGAGGGGTCTTCATTAATGATGCCGCCAGAAATGGTCTTCGCGACCTCGGTGGAGAGGAACGCTCCGACCAGGTTCAAAATTGCGGCGAGGGCAACTGCCTTTTTAGGGGTAATTGCACCGGTTGCGATCGGGGTGGCCATCGCATTGGCCGTGTCATGGAATCCGTTGGTGAAGTCAAAAAACAACGCCAAGGCAATGACTAGGACGACGATCAGCGTCAAATCCATTTAGTACCAGCCTGAGAGGTCGAACGGCAAGGGGAAAGTGTACGGGCATCAACCAAACTCCCCCGCAAAATTTTTTGGCATGCGGGTCTTGGTTCTCAGCGCAGTTTCAATCTTAGGCGTACTGAGCGGTTCGTCAATCTAGAAAGTCAACCAACGGCCAATGAATTTTCAAACTATTCACCGTGCTCAGTAAGCATTATTGAGCTATTGCGGTGGCTATGGGAGCCCGCAGCATAAAAATGTGCACCAAAACACACACGGCGTTTTGGTGCACATCATTGTTTCTACCAACGATCGAAATCGAGTTACTTGACCTGATCAACGACGGTTTCGGCGACCTGGCGCATGCTCAGACGACGATCCATCGAGGTCTTTTGGATCCAGCGGAACGCTTCTGGCTCGGTCAGACCCATCTTGGTGATGAGCAAGCTCTTAGCGCGGTCCACAAGCTTACGGGTCTCAAACTGCTCTGCGAGGTTGCTTACTTCCTCTTCCAAGGCACGCAGTTCGTCATTGCGCGAGATCGCGATTTCAATGGCAGGAGTGAGGTCAGCCGGGGTGAATGGCTTAACCACGTAAGCCATGGCTCCTGCTTCACGGGCACGCTCTACTAATTCTTTCTGGCTGAACGCGGTGAGCAGAACAACCGGGGCGATGCGTTCTTTGACGATCGCTTCGGCGGCAGTGATGCCATCCATAACAGGCATCTTCACATCCATGAGCACCAGGTCGGGCTTCAGTTCGCGAGCTTTCTCCAGCGCGGCCTGTCCATTGTCCGCTTCGGCGACGACATCATAACCCTCAGATCTCAGGATTTCGACGATGTCCAGACGGATGAGGGTTTCATCTTCGGCGACGACCACACGGCGCGGGGTGGTTTGCACCTCGGATGGAATACGGGTGACTTCGGGTAGTTCGCTCATTTGCGCCTTCCTCCATGATCAAAAAATCCTGCCCAAGCGGTGGAGGGCAGATAGATGGTTTCCGTCAGCGAAGCTACGTTGCCTCGGTTTCACATATAAGCCTACTTGCATGTACTGTAGTTCACGCGATGACGCGAGGATCCCGATTAGGAAATCTGGAAAACCTCTAGTAAAGTAGTCAAAGTGCCAGCCCAAGTGGCGGAATCGGTAGACGCGCCGCACTCAAAATGCGGTATCGAAAGATGTGTGGGTTCGAGTCCCACCTTGGGCACCAAATTTGAACCGCTGGTTCGGAGTAATCCTCCGGATCAGCGGTTTTTTTCTACCCAAAATCAACGCAGATGTGACTGAGTGCACAAAACTTGTTTTCGAGGTCCATAGACAAAAAGTTCCGTTTCCGTCCACCTGTAGATGAACGAAAACGGAACTTTAAGGCATCAGCGTAAAAGCGAGATGCTAGAGGGACTCAGGAGTTGAAACATTCTCCGGTGCCCAAGGCCCAACCTTTTCGCGAGCCGGCATTGGCTTACCGTCAACCAGCTGACCTGCGTCGGCCAGATCGCCAACCTTGTGCACTCGAATGGAGTTGGTCGAGCCGGCCTGTCCTGGAGGCGAACCGGCCGCGATGCAGACGGTGTCGTTGACATCGGCCAGGCCTTCAGTCAACAATGCCTCATCTACCTGAGCGGTCATCTTGTCCGTGTGGTCTGCGTAGGCAACCAAACGTGCCTGAACTCCCCACATCAACGTCATGATGTTGTAGGTCTGCTGCAACGGGGTGAAAGCCAAAACTGGCTTCTTTGGTCGCAAGCGTGAGAGGCGACGAGCCGAGTCACCGGACTGGGTGAACGCAACGATGTACTTTGCGTCGACCTGATCGGCGATTTCTACTGCTGCACGAGTGATAGCGCCACCGGTGGTCTTAGGCTTGGAGCCCAAGCGTGGGATGCGTTCCAAACCATGCTCTTCGGTGGAAGAGATGATGCGGGACATGGTTTCCACGGTTTCAACTGGGTAAGCACCCACCGAGGTCTCCCCCGAAAGCATGACTGCGTCGGCACCGTCGAGCACGGCGTTGGCGCAGTCGGAGGCTTCTGCACGGGTAGGAGTTGGCGACTCAATCATCGACTCAAGCACCTGAGTAGCGACAATCACGGGCTTAGCCCAGCGACGTGCCAGCTCAACGGCGCGCTTCTGCACCACTGGAACTTCTTCCAACGGCAGCTCTACGCCCAAGTCACCACGGGCAACCATGATGGAATCAAACGCGTCGATGATTTCTTCCAGAGCTGCCACTGCCTGTGGCTTCTCGATCTTCGCGATCACTGGAACACGTCGACCTTCTTCGTCCATGATCTCGTGAACGCGGGAGATGTCTTCTGCGTTGCGCACGAAGGAGAGTGCAACCATGTCGATGCCGGCGCGCAGCGCCCAGCGCAGATCGTCCTCATCCTTCTCGCTCAACGCAGGAACATTCACCGCAACACCAGGTAGGTTAATGCCCTTGTTGTTGGAGACTTCGCCGCCGACGACAACCTCGGAACGCACCGAGGTGGCATCTACAGATACTGCCTTGAGCTTCACTTTGCCGTCGTTGATCAGCAGGAAGTCCCCCGGCTTTACGTCTTCTGGCAGTCCCTTGAACGTGGTCGAGCACAGGTTTCGGGTGCCCTCTACGTCGTCGATGGTGATGGTGAATTCTTCGCCGACCTCAAGGATGTACTTTGCGTTGTCCTTGAAGCGGCCCAGACGAATCTTGGGGCCCTGCAGGTCAGCAAAGATGCCGACCGCGCGGCCGATCTCTGCCGCTGCGTTGCGCACATTCGCCAACGATTGTGCGTGCATGGAGTGGTCTCCATGGCTCATGTTCAGGCGTGCGACGTCTACGCCCGCATTTAGTACCGCTACAGTGTTTTCGTAGCTTGCTAGGGCTGGTCCCCAGGTCGCTACAATCTTTGCGCGTCTCATTCCGTCAGCCAAATGCCTTTCTTGTCCACGCAGGCAAAATGCGGCCCATCCACTTCGGGATGCGCCGCATTTAAGCCTACGTCACTCAAATGATGCTGATGGCTCTATCGGTTGGAGCGACCGGTGCTGGAAGAATCGTCGTGCCCATGAGGAACTTATCGACCGAGGCGGCGCAAGCGCGACCTTCAGCGATAGCCCACACGATCAGCGACTGCCCCCGACCGGCATCTCCGGCGACGAACACCGATTCGGTATTCGTCATGTAGTAGCCATCTCGGGCGACGTTGCCCCGGTTGTCGAATTCGATACTGACCTGTTCGTCCAGGCCGGAAGCTTCCGGTCCAGTGAACCCGAGGGCGAGCAAAACCAGATCCGCTTTGATTACGCGTTCGGTTCCAGGCTTCGGGAGGCGCTTGCCAGCAACAAATTCTGTCTCTGCAACTGTAACACCGATCACCTTATTCTGCTCAGTTCCCTCACCATTGACAAAGTTCACAGTAGAAGCAAGGTAGGTACGTTCCCCGCCTTCTTCGTGCGAAGATTGCACCTCAAAGAGCACAGGCATCATCGGCCACGGGTGAATCTCGCTACGCTCAGTGCCCGGCTGCTTGCCGATCGCCAGGGTCGTGACACTGGCAGCACCCTGGCGCAGAGCGGTACCGATGCAGTCCGAACCGGTGTCACCGCCGCCAAGGACCACAACGTGCTTGCCCTTAGCATCGATGGTGCGTTCGCTGGAAGTACCGGCAACAACGCGGTTGTTATCGGTGAGGAATTCCATGGCGTGGTGTACGCCTTCCAACTGATTACCTGGGATTGGTAGTTCGCGTGGAACGGTAGCACCGGTAGCAACGATCACCGCGTCATAGTCGCGGCGTAGCTGTTCCCAGGTGATGTCTTTACCAATTTCGATGCCGGTGCGGAAGATCGTGCCTTCCTCACGCATCTGAGCCAGACGCAGATCGATGACCTGCTTTTCCAATTTGAAGTCAGGAATGCCAAAGCGCAACAGACCGCCGATGGCTTCGTCGCGCTCGTACACGGCCACCGTATGACCGGCCCGAGTCAGCTGCTGTGCGGCAGCCAACCCGGCGGGACCGGAGCCAACAATGGCCACGCGGTGTTCGGTGTGACGTGCTGGCGGAGCAGGGACAAAGTCGCCCTGGTCCATCAGATGTCCGGCCAGTTCGGCTTCGACCTGCTTGATGGTCACGGCAGGCTGGTTGATTCCCAGCACACATGAGGACTCACAAGGGGCCGGGCACAGCTTTCCGGTAAGCTCCGGGAAGTTATTCGTGGACAGCAGTCGGGCTGCTGCTTCATCCTTCTGGCCACGGTAGGTCAGGTCGTTGAACTCCGGAATCAGGTTACCCAGCGGGCAGCCCTGATGGCAGAACGGAATACCGCAGTCCATACAACGCGAGGCCTGCTGCTGCAGGGTCCCGTCTTTCTGGCGTTCGACGACCTCTTTGTAGTCCATCAATCGCACCGGTACCGGGCGCTTGGGTTGGGTGACGCGCTCGGTCACCTTCAGGAATCCGCGTGGATCAGCCACGGGTCACCTCCAAAATCTTGTTCCATACCTGTGGCGAATCAGGGTTCTGCCCGTTAGCTTCCGCTTCACTACGCACCTGCTGCACCGCTGCGAAGTCGCGCGGGGTGATGCTGGTGATGCGGGTGCGGGTTTCTTCCCAGTTCAGCACGAGGCGCTGCGCCAGTGGCGAAGCAGTTTGTGCGATGTGCTCGGTGAGCAGTTCGTGAATGCGCTGTGCCTCGGCATCGGAGACGGGGTTGATCAACAGATCGCCCTGGCTGGCGGCCAATGGGTTGATCTTGTCCGTATCAAAGTCCACGACCCAGGCGACACCACCGGAGAAGCCGGCGCCGAAGTTACGCCCGGTTTCGCCCAGAATCAGAACTTCACCACCGGTCATGTACTCGCAACCATGTTCGCCAATGCCTTCGGTGACGATGCTTGCCCCGGAGTTACGCACCGCGAAGCGCTCGCCCACCATACCGTTGATGAACATCGAACCGCTGGTGGCACCGTAGCCCACAACGTTACCGGCGATTACCTGCTGCTCAGGGTTCGAGGTAGTGGTTTTTGGTGGGTGGATGACGATCTTGCCGCCCGATAGGCCCTTACCGACGTAGTCGTTCGCGTCGCCATCAAGGCTGAGCGTAATGCCCGCGGGCAGGAACGCACCGAGCGACTGACCGGCACGGCCTGCAAGGTTTACCGTGATGGTGTTCTCATCCAAGGTCTCCAGTGCGAAGGTCTTGGTGACATGGTGACCCAACAAGGTGCCCACCGAGCGGTCGGTGTTCACGATGTCTGCGTCGATGGTGACCGGGATACGATCAGCCAACGCAGGCGCGGCAGCAGCCAACAGACGCTGGTCAAGGTGTGCATCCAGCCCGTGATCTTGGAAAATACGGCGACGACGCGCAGCAACTTCTACCGCTGGCTCGTGGGTGATGGCCTGAAGGGCCAACCCAGTCACCTTACGGTGTGCACCAATTTGCTCGGCATCTGTTTCTAGCAATTCAACGCGGCCGATCACTTCATCCAAGGTACGAGCCCCCAGCGAAGCGAGCAGTTCGCGCACCTCTTGAGCAATGAACTCGAAGAAGTTCACCACAAATTCGGCCTTGCCGCTGAAGCGCTCACGCAACACAGGGTTCTGCGTCGCGACGCCCACTGGGCAGGTGTCTAGGTGGCATACGCGCATCATGATGCAGCCCGAAACCACCAGTGGGGCGGTGGCAAAACCGAATTCCTCGGCACCAAGCAGGGCGCCGATCAGCACGTCACGGCCGGTCTTGAGCTGGCCATCGACCTGCACGGTGACACGGTCACGCAAACCATTAAGGATCAGCGTCTGCTGTGCCTCAGCTAGGCCGAGCTCCCATGGAGTGCCAGCGTGCTTGAGCGAGTTCATTGGCGACGCGCCGGTACCACCATCGTGACCGGAAATCAGTACCACGTCGGCCTTGGCCTTAGCCACGCCGGCAGCCACGGTACCGATCCCGGACTCGGAGACCAGCTTCACGTGCACGCGCGCGCTCGGGTTGGAGCACTTCGCGTCGTGAATCAGCTGAGCCAGGTCCTCGATGGAGTAGATATCGTGGTGTGGAGGCGGGGAAATCAGGCCAACACCCGGGGTGGAGTGACGAGTCTTGGCCACCCATGGGTAGAGCTTCTGGCTCATCAGCTGGCCACCCTCGCCTGGCTTTGCGCCCTGAGCCATTTTGATCTGGATGTCATCGGCGTTGGACAGGTACAAGCTGGTCACGCCGAAGCGGCCCGAAGCGATTTGCTTAACTGCGCTACGACGCTCGGGATCGAGTAGACGCTCAGGATCCTCGCCGCCCTCACCGGTGTTGGACTTGCCACCCAGCCGGTTCATTGCGATCGCCAGGGTCTCGTGAGCCTCGGCGGAAATCGAACCGTAGCTCATCGCACCGGTAGCAAAACGCTTGACGATTTCGGAGACCGGCTCCACCTCATCAATGTCGATCGGGGTAATACCCTCGGTCTTGAACTTGAGCAATCCACGTAGCGTCTTGAGCTCTGCGGCCTGATCGTCCACTGCCTTGGTGTACTCCTTGAACACGTCGTAGCGACGGGTACGAGTGGAGTGCTGCAGGCGGAAGACGGTCTGCGGGTCAAATAGGTGCGGCGGGCCGGAGCGACGCCACTGGTATTCGCCACCGGTTTCCAGTTCATTGCCCTGGGAACTGCCGTCGATCTCTGGGTAGGCACGAGCGTGACGTTCGGCAGCCTCGGCGGCCACCACATCCAGTTCGATGCCCGAGAGTTTAGTGGTGGTACCGGTGAAGTACTGATCGACCACGCGCTGAGATAGGCCTACAGCTTCGAAGGTCTGTGCACCGCAGTAGCTGGAGACCGTGGAGATGCCCATTTTGGACATGATCTTCAGTACGCCCTTGCCCAGCGCCTTACGCAGGTTAGTGCTAGCGGTGGCGCCGTCGACGCCCGGCAGCTGGCCCTCTTCAGCCATCTGCTCCACGGATTCCAAAGCAAGGTAGGGGTTGATCGCGGCAGCGCCGTAACCAATGAGTACCGCAATGTGGTGCACTTCGCGGGCGTCGCCGGATTCGATGATCAGCGAGGCGCGGGTACGGTTTGAGCTCTTGAGCAGGTGGTGGTGGACCGCGCTGGTCAGCAGCAACGAAGGGATCGGAGCCCAAGCGGCCGAAGAATCGCGATCGGAGAGCACAATGTAACGCACTCCACGGTTCACCGCGGCTGAAACCTTCTCGCAGATTTCCTGCAGGCGTGCACGCAGTTCTGATTCGCCACCGGCCGGACGGTACAAACCGCGAACCTTCAGCGAGAGCTTGGAACCAGCATCGTCGCGCAGGTTCACGATCTTAGCCAACTGGTCGTTGGTCAACACCGGGTAGTCCAGGGCGATCTGCGACTGCGGAACCTTCTCCAGGCTCAACAAGTTGCCATCTGGTCCGATGGTGGTGCGCATCGAGGTGACCAATTCTTCACGGATGGCATCCAGTGGCGGGTTGGTGACCTGTGCGAAGGACTGGGTGAAGTAGTCGAAGAGCAGGCGCTGGCGATCGGCCAGGGCGGCGATCGGCGTATCGGTTCCCATGGCGGCCAGCGGCTCGGCGCCGGTGGTGGCCATCGGCGCAAGCAAGATGCGCAACTCTTCGGTGGTGTATCCGAAGGTGAGCTGGCGCAGCAGCACGGAGGCCGAGTTGTGGCGTACGTGTTCCAGATCTGGGAAGTCCTCGAGGGTCTTCATGTTCTGCGAAACCCATTCGCGCCATGGCTTAGCCGAAGCGACCTCGGCCTTGATTTCGGAGTCTTCCACGATGCGTCCGGCATTTAAGTCAACGGCGAACATCTTGCCCGGTGCCACACGTCCCTTGGAGACTATGTGCTCTTCTGCCACGTCGATCACGCCGACCTCACTGGCCAGTACTACCAGGTCGTCGTCGGTGACCCACCAGCGAGCTGGGCGCAGACCATTACGGTCCAGCACCGCGCCAGCCATCTGGCCATCGGTGAAGCACACTGCTGCCGGACCGTCCCATGGCTCGATCAGCATCGAGTGGTACTGGTAGAAGGCGCGCAGATCGGCGTCCATCTGGGTGTCGTTTTCCCACGGCTGCGGGATCATCATCATGATCGCTTCGGTGACGTTGCGCCCCGAAAGCATTAGCATTTCGGCGACCTCATCGAAGGAGGCGGAGTCCGAAGCACCTGGGGTGCAGATCGGGAACAACTCTTCCGGGACCTCACCGAGCAGCGTGGAGTCCAATGTGGACTGGCGTGCGCGCATCCAGTTGCGGTTACCCTTGACCGTGTTAATCTCGCCGTTGTGCGCGATGGTGCGGAATGGCTGGGCCAGTGGCCACGAAGGGAAAGTGTTTGTGGAGAAGCGGGAGTGCACGATCGCGCAACGGCTGGCGAAGCCGGTGTCCGAGAGATCTGGGTAAAACGGTTCGAGCTGCGCGGTCGAGACCATGCCCTTGTATACGATGGACTGCGCGGAGAAGGACGCAAAGTAGATGCCCATTTTATTGTGTGCGCGTCGGCGAATACGCCATGCCGCGGCGTCCAGTTCGCGGCTACTCAAGGCCGGGGCACCGGCAGGACCGGAAACGAAGAACTGGGTAATGTACGGCATGACCTTGCGGGCCGAGGCACCGAGCACCGACGCGTCAACTGGAACTTCACGCCAGCCGAGCACCGAAAGGTTCTCTTCTAGCGCTAGGGCCTCAAGTTCAGCTTGAGCGAACTCGCGCTCTTTGGTTTCAGCGGGCAAAAAGCCCATACCCACGGCATATGCGCCGGCAGCAGGCAACGGGAAATTGGTTGCGCTACGCAGGAAAGCGTCTGGCATATGCAACAGGATTCCTGCACCGTCACCGGTGCCTTCGTCAGCGCCGATGGCGCCGCGGTGTTCTAGACGGCGTAGCGCAGTGAGTGCGTGCCCGACGATCTCGTGGCTAGAAACATTCTTCAGCGAGGCGATCATGGCCAGACCGCAGGCATCTTTTTCGCCAGCAGGATCATAGAGGCCCTGGGCGCTAGGCAGTGCTGAGAAGCGTGTATATGGCGAGAGGACTGCCTCGCCGGAGCCTGGCGAGGCGTTCAGTGGGACTCCGGTCATGCTCATGAGCGTGCCTTTCTGTGGTTCATGCAGGACGGGCGCGCCGAACCCTTTGCTCGTGAGGATTATTCCTTAAAAGGGCGACCGGCCGCCTTGATGTTTCGTCAACCTGAAACTACCTACGTGTCTCGGGCGGGGTATGCCTGCGCGTCGAAGTTTCAGAGAGGAACATTTCCCACCTCATTGTGGTGCTGCATCGCAGGTCCGCTCCAGGGGGTTGAGGGTCCTTCTACGATGCCAACATCACACGTTACGCAATTTTTGTTTCTCAAGAGCGACCGTTTATGTTTCGAAAATGTTAAACACTGGGGTCCACGCCACACTGAGGGCAAGCCCAGAAGTTTCGCTGGGAGCCTAAAACCCGTTGTTGTCTACTAATTTTCGGGTGTGAGCTATGTTTCAAACATGTTGCCGGCGCTTTTCGCTACCATCTAAAAATTGGGCCTCAATTTTTTGCCAGATTTCGCCATACTTCACTTGTAGCGCGTCATGAAACCGCTGATCGAAGTTTGGCGTCGGTAAACGGTATGGCTGTGGCCGGCAAGTCAGGTTGCTTGCCGGCCACGTGATGGTGCCAAGAGTTCGAACATCGCAGCACTCGGGCTACTTCAGTTCTTCGCCTCCATGTTTCTGTTCAGCCTGTGCCGCTTCCCCTGTCTGATCGGCTGTGCCGTGATCTGCCGGGCTTAGTTCTTCTGCCTGTGGCTTCCGGCCCGGAAGGAAGAACGTATCAACTTGCTGTGGCCGGAATTTTTTGAGCACGAGTGCCAGCGCGATCGCCCCGGCGATCACGAGTCCAATGGCGAGCCACTGATGAACACGAAGACCCAGTGGTCCGATGTGGATGATTTCAGCCGGATCCAGTCGCAAGGACTCGGTGAAGGTTCGACCGATGCCGTACCAAATCATGTAGCAGCAGAACAGCGCCCCGCGACGAAGCTTAAACTTGCGATCGAGCGCGATCAGGACCAACGCGCCCAGCACGTTCCACAGTGACTCGTACAAGAAGGTCGGATGAAAGAGCGTGTCGGCAGGAAGCCCCGCGGGGAAGTTGTAGCTGTTCGGGTCGATCTCAAGCCCCCAGGGCAAGGTGGTTGGTGAACCAAAAAGTTCCTGGTTAAACCAGTTACCCCAACGCCCAATGCCCTGAGCAATCAGCAACCCCGGCACAGCCGCGTCAGCAAATGCTGACAGGCGCACACCGGTGCGACGACAGCCAATCCAGGCCCCGAGGGCGCCCAGAGACACCGCGCCCATGATGCCCAGACCGCCGAGCCACAACTGTGGAATTTCGGCCCAGTGTGCTGACTGACCGCCCAACCCAAAGTAGTACATCGGGTCGGTAATCAACACATGGTAGAGACGGCCACCGATAATGCCGAAGGGGATCGCCCAAATGGCAATGTCCCAGAGCATGTCCGAGTTACCGCCGCGGGCCTGCATGCGCTTATTGGTCAACCACAGGGCAATAAGAATGCCCAGCAGAATGCACAGCGCGTAGGCGTGAATGGTCAGCGGGCCGATGCTAAACTTCGAAAATTCCGCCGGTGGCGACGGAATGGAGGCTGGCACTGCAAGTGCCAGCTGCGTTGCTAATGACATTAGGCCCGTCCGCTAAGTTGTGCGGCGAGTTCTGCCACGGCCGGTACTCCCCCGTCGCGTAGGGCAGCAACCAAGGCGGTGCCAACAATCACGCCATCGGCGTAGGCTCCGATCTCTTCCACGTGCTCACGGCGCGAGACACCCAAACCAACGCAGGCATTTTCTGCTCCGGCCTTGTGGGCGGCGTCGACTACGGCTTGTGCCGCCGAGGACACCGAAGAACGAGCTCCGGTGACACCCATCAGCGAAACGCAGTACACGAAGCCGCTGGAGGCGTCCACGGTGCTGAGCACTCGGGCTTCAGATGAGGACGGCGCGATCAAGAATACGCGTTCCAGATCGTACTTGGTGCTCGCTTCGATCCACTCGCCGGCTTCATCAGGCACAAGATCTGGGGTGATCAGCCCCGCTCCGCCGGCTTCGGCAAAGCGACGCGAGAACTCGTCCACGCCCATCCGCAGTACCGGGTTCCAGTAGGTCATAACCATCACGGCCACGTCGGTGCGTTGGGTAATTCCACGCACGATGTCAAAAATCTGCGCAACCTTAAAGCCGTTGGCCAAGGAATGCACGGTGGCTTCCTGAATGACCTGACCATCCATCACCGGATCGGAGTATGGAATTCCGATCTCGATAATGTCCACACCATTTTCCGCCAGCGCCACGGCTGCTTCAATGCTGGTCTGTACATCTGGGAAGCCGGCAGGCAGGTAGCCAATTAGGGCTGGGCGGCCTTCTGCACGAGCAGCGGCGATCTTCTCGGCACTCATCACACGGGTCATTTACTTCTCCTCGGAGTTCTGCGAGCCGGAGTTCTGCGAATTGGCCACGTTGATTTCAGCTTCAGCGTCTTTTTCGTCGATCATGTTGAACCAGGCGGCGGCGGTTCCCACGTCCTTATCCCCTCGGCCGGACAGGTTGGCGATGATGATGGTTTCCTCTGGGTTCACCCCTTCGGCGACCTTGCGCTGGGCCACACGGATGGTGCCTGCCAGGGCGTGGGCGGACTCGATCGCCGGCAAAATGCCTTCGGTGCGGCACAGCGCCTTAAAGGCATCCATCGCTTCGGTATCGGTTACCGGCTCGTAGCTCACGCGACCGATGTCCGAAAGATAAGCGTGCTCCGGGCCCACACCTGGGTAGTCCAGGCCAGCGGAGATGGAGTGCGATTCGACGGTCTGGCCGTCTTCGTCCTGCATCAGGTAGGACTTTGCCCCATGCAGTACCCCGGGACGACCCAGCGTGATGGTGGCCGCGTGGCGGTCGGTATCAACACCGTCACCACCGGCCTCAAAGCCGTAAATTTCGACCGAAGGGTCATCAAGGAAACCATGGAAGATGCCGATCGCGTTCGATCCGCCGCCAATACAGGCGGTCACCGCATCGGGCAGGCGACCGGTCTGCGCGAGAATCTGTTCGCGGGCCTCGTCGCCGATCACCTCGTGGAAGTAACGAACCATGGCAGGGAACGGTGCGCCACCGGCGGCGGTTCCCAGCAGGTAGTGGGTGTTTTCAACGTTGGCGACCCAGTCGCGCAACGCCTCGTTAATCGCATCCTTCAGCGTCTGCGAGCCGACGGTTACCGGGATCACGGTGGCACCCAAGAGACGCATTCGCGCCACGTTCAGTGCCTGGCGACGGGTGTCTTCTGCACCCATGTACACCACGCACTCTAGGCCCATCAATGCGGCTGCAGTGGCCGAGGCAACACCGTGCTGCCCTGCGCCGGTTTCGGCGATGATACGCGTCTTGCCCATGCGCTTGGCCAACAAAGCCTGACCGAGCACGTTGTTGATCTTGTGGCTGCCGGTGTGGTTCAGGTCTTCACGCTTGAGGAAGATCCGTACCCCGCCGCAGTACTCCTGCGAGAAACGCTTAGCTTCGGTGAGCAGCGATGGTCGACCGGAGTAATTCTTGTTGAGGTCTTTGACCTCGGCGATGAATTCTGGGTCGTTCTTGGCGGCTTCAAAGGTCTCGTTCAACTCGTCCATGGCGGCCATCAACGATTCAGGCATCCATCGTCCACCATAAGCTCCAAAGTAAGGGCCACTGGCGTGCCTGAGCGACTGTGCATCGATTGACTGGCTTAGCTCGGAATTCTCCGGGGTGCTCATCGATTCCCTCTTTTCTTGAACGAAACTTGATTCGTGGTATGTTTCGTGCCCCGCCGGAAGATCCAGCGGGGCACGAGAAAGTTAGTGCTGGTTGCCCCCGCGCTGTGCTTAGCGTTGCGGTTTGGCTTGGGTTCCAGCGGTGATGAATTCGGCGACGGTGGCTCGCGGGTCCGCGTGTTTCACCAGCGCTTCACCCACCAAGATCGCATCGGCGCCAGCGCCGGCATACTGCCTTACCTGATCGGCTGATTCAACTCCGGATTCTGCCACAATCACTGCCTCGGCAGGGATCAAGGGAGCAAGTTTGCCAAAGGTCGCTGGGTCGACGTCGAGCGTCTTCAAATTACGCACGTTCACGCCGATGATTTTTGCGCCGACCTTCAGTGCCCGTGCAATTTCCTCTTCGGTGTGCGTCTCCACCAAAGCGTTCATGCCCAACTGATGTGTCAGGTCCAAAAACTCGGCCAGTTGCCGATCATCGAGGGCCGCCACGATGAGCAAGATCAGGTCCGCACCGTGGGCGCGGGCCTCGTAGATCTGGTACTCATCGACGGTGAAGTCTTTACGCAGTACCGGGATCTGCACCTTAGCGCGCACCGCGTCCAAATCAGCGAGTGACCCGCCAAATCGTCGCGCTTCGGTCAGCACCGAAATGACCGAGGCGCCTCCGGCTTCATATTCCGCTGCGAGCACTGCAGGCTCGGCGATATCAGCCAAGGCACCTTTGGACGGCGACTTGCGCTTCACTTCGGAAATAACCCGCAGGGTGGTGTCTCGCGAGCTGGGCTGCGCCGAACCGCCTAGTGCTGCAAAGGCGTCCACTGCCGGGGCAGCCTGCGCAGCGGCAGTTTTGACCGAGGCTAGATCGGTGATTGCGCGACGGGCGCCCAGGTCTTCCCGGACGCCCGCGATGATGTCATCAAGAACGCTCAATTTAGTGTGCTGCTCCGCTACGGGCGCCACCAACACCAAAACCAGCTGCCTTCAAGATGGCGCCAGCGATCAGGCCCAAGATGACAATGCCGCAGCCGACCCAGACAATTGGCCATGCTAGGTAAGCGAAAGCAATGCCGCCTACAACGAAACCTACGGTCATGATCAGCACGCAGCTCCACGCTGCAATGGAGTTACCGTGGCCAATCTCTTCGGTGTATACCGGATCGATCTCGGTGTTCTGCGACATGTCTCGCGTTCTCCTCATGTTTGTTACTGCGTCGTTGATGGGCCATTAAGCCCGCGACGTATCTCTTCAAAAACTATTCTGCCATCTGTGCCCGGTCACATCCTATTTACCCGGGCTTTCGTTTCGCTTCGGTGGCGCGAATCACCGCCGAAAATTACGAACGCGGCTCAGATGTTGGGTCTTCGCCGGCCGAAAGCTGCTCCCAGCTAGCGATGTTGCGCGAAGAATCGTCGTTGGCCACCGGCGCCTTTTTTGCGGCCTGACGATCGTACTTACTCGCTTTAGTGGGCCAGCGCGAGGCGAAGACGAAGATCAGCACCGCTTGCAGGGCGATGATCGCGCCGCCTACGATCGCTACCGCCGGCCACGCAGTCACCGAGTAGTCGCCGGCATTTTGGGCTAATCCCGTGGCCTCTGACACCGCTGTTGCCGCCACAGACTGCGGGTCAGCCAACGCGCCTACCCCGGCAGCGATCGACGCGGCCCCAGCCAATAGGCTGAGCCCGCCAATAATGTAGCGCGAAACTTTACCGGCAATCAGTAGTGCCAAGGATCCGGCCAACACCACCACTGCGACCGCGGTAACCGAAGCTGCTGCGTCGGCCCCGTCGATCACTACTTGCGGGATTTGTACCGAGGTCGCTTTCACGTCCACGGTGATCCAAGTGCGTGTGGCCGACCAGAAGCCGAGCAACGCGCCAAGGACACCGAGCAGGGCAAGATAGCGGGCGCTGGTTAGTTTTTTCACTTGCTTTCACCTAGTTCGGTGTTGATGGTGTGCGCATCATGCATCGACTGGGCAGCCCAGACGGCGCGCAATGGTGCGGCGGCTTTGTTGACGGTTTCCAGTGCTTCGTCTTCAAACTTTGAGTCGTTCACGATGCCGCCACCGGCCTGAACGTAGGCTCGTCCGCCTTTGAGCAAGGCCGATCGAATAGCGATGGCCATATCCATATCGCCGGCAAAGTCGAGGTAGCCAACGACGCCACCATAAATGCCGCGTCGGTATGGCTCGTACTCATCAAGTAATTGCAACGCACGGGGCTTGGGCGCTCCGGAAAGGGTTCCTGCCGGGAAGGTGGCCGCCAGCACGTCATAGGCGTCGATGTCCGCACGGGTTTTGCCTACCACGTTGGAGACGAGATGCATGATGTGGCTGAAGCGTTCAACCTCCATAAACTGGGTGACCTCTACGGTACCGGCCTGGCAGACCCGGGACAGATCATTGCGTGAAAGATCGACCAACATCAGATGCTCGGCGCGTTCCTTCTCATCGTTGATCAGCGACTTCTCAAAAAGCTGGTCATCTTCGTAGTTGGCACCGCGCGGACGAGAGCCGGCAATCGGGTGGGTGACGACATGCGAATCGTTGACCGTCACCAATGCTTCTGGAGAGGACCCAACAATCTCGAACGCTTCGCCGTCTTCGTTCTCAAAGTTGAACAGGTACATATACGGGCTGGGGTTGGTCGCCCGCAGCACCCGGTAGACGTCTAACGCTGAGGCCTGAGTTTCTAGCTCAAAACGTCGTGAAACCACGATCTGGAAAACTTCACCGTCGACGATCGCGGTTTTGGATTTGGCCAGGGCATCCAGGTATTCGTTTTCGGCCCACGAATGAGTAACCGCATCCATCAGTGTCTCGCGGGCAACATCGGTACCAGAGAGTACCGAGGCGGTAGCTTCCACCGGCTGCCCGAGCTGGTCGAGCATCGCCTGCAGGCGGGCTACCGCTGAGTCGTAGGCCTGGTCAACGTTGTTGTCGCTTCCATCAAAGTTGATGGCGTTGGCAATCAACGTCACCGTGCCCTCAGCCGAATCAAGCGCCGCCATATCAGCCACAAGGTTCATGCTCAGTTCAGGCAGCTTCAGGTCATCAACGGGAGGCGCAGGCAGCTTCTCCCAGTGTCGCACGCAGTCCCAACCAACAAAGCCGACCATGCCACCGGTCAGCGGAGGCATACCCGCAACGGGTTCAGTCTTCAGCGCACGCACGGTATCGCGCAAAACTTCAACGCCGATGCCACCGTTGGGCAGACCCTCGGGGGCATGGCCCTGCCAGTAGGCTTCTCCCCCGCGGGTGCTCAGGGTTGCCGGCGAATTCACGCCGATGAACGAGTAGCGGCTCCACACCCCGCCCGGGGCTGCGGATTCCATCAAGAAGGTGCCAGGTCGGCCCTGAGCGAGAGTGCGGTAGAGGCCAATAGGGGTCAACGAGTCAGCCAGCACCGTGATCGTTACGGGAATAACGCGTCGGTCGATAGCCATCGTGCGGAATTGTTCGCGCGAAAGGGAAATTTTGCCCAAAGTTTTCATCAGTGTTCTTCTTCTACGTATTTAGCCGGCCGGTGCGGTGTTTTTATTCCGGGCGGTGTCCGATAACCGCGTCGAGGGCGCGGTCGGTGAAGCAGGATTCGGTTCCGGTGTGGCAGGCTGCGCCCACTTGATCCACCTGTACGAGCAGTGCGTCGCCATCGCAGTCCAAGGCAACAGATTTGACGAACTGGTAATGCCCGGAGGTATCTCCCTTGCGCCAATACTCCTGGCGCGAGCGCGAGTAGAAGGTCACTCGTCCCGTGCTCAGAGTGCGTCGCAACGCCTCGTCGTCCATCCAACCAATCATGAGCACCTTGCCGGTGTCATATTGTTGTGCGATGGCCGCAACCAGTCCGTTGTCATCTCGCTTGAGCCGATCGGCGATCGCTGGATCCAGGCTTTGGGTTTCGGGGCTCAGATTCGAGCCGTCGTTAGAAGTAGACATCCCTCTTAGCATACTGGTTTCACCTGTGTTTCAGCGCCCCATGACGTACCGCTCTTAGACACATCGCAGGACTTAAGCGACACTGCTCGCGCGTTGCACAATTCAGTGCGCACTGCATGCTAGTTTCAGAAGTGATGCACTTAGTTCAAGCTTCCAGACTTGCGTTGGCCGAGACCCTGCTTGCCGCGGGCCCGACCGCCAACACTCTTTGTGACGGGTGGGAAACCCGTCACCTTGTCGCGCACCTCGTGATTCGCGAGCGATCGGCTCTCGCCGCTGGCGTAGTTTTTAAACCGCTCTCCAAAAAGCTTGACGCCAAGATCGAGGAACTGGCGGCCGCCGCGCAATCCCCGGAGGGCTATGCCGCGCTCATTCGCACCTTCCGGTCCGGGCCAGCTAAGTACTCCCCTTTTGCCATCGATAAGTTCGATCAGGCAGCCAATCTCTCTGAGTACTTCATTCACACCGAAGACGTACGACGTGCTCGCGGCCAGTGGGCACCGCGCGTCCTCGATAAGCAGTACACCGAGATGCTCTGGCAGAACCTCACACGTGCCTCGCGAATGCTCTTCCGCAAAGCGCCTGTTGGCATCATCCTCACCCGCCCCGATGGTCAGCGCCACGTTGCCAAGAAGGCCCCCAACGCAGTGTCGATCACTGGCCCTGTCACGGAACTGATGCTGTATGGATTCGGCCGCATCGATCAAAGCCTCGTACTCTTCGAAGGCGGAGAAACTGCGCTCGAAATCGTCAAGGGCTTCAAGCCTGGGCTTTAGTCTGCGTTCCATACGAACAGTCGCAACTCGACCACTGCGTAAATACTGTTAACCCGGAACTAGAAGTCATGCGATAAAAGCTTCGAACTGTAGAGGCCGTAAACCTTGCGCTTTGTCACTAGGCCGTGCTTAACCACGTATTTCAGCGCACCAGTGAATATTCGTATAGCGAGCCCGAGTCGCTACCCTGCAATTCACCACAGGAAAATAACGGAGTCACAAATTCGCCAACCCCCAGTCGGATCAACGGTAGAACGCAACCGAGATAGAGTCCGAACCTACCTGCGCACTTTCGATAGGGTGAAAGTCGCAAGCAGCAGCTAGCCGTTCTAAGTGGTTATCCACGAGTTTGCTAGCTCCCCTACTCAACATCTGCGGAACAGAATAGTATTTGCTTCAATCTCAGATTCAAATTTGATGTTGGGCGGTAGCTTAATGCAGATCAGAAAAATCATCCTTCTGACCATTTGTTCCATCCTCGTGCTGTCAGCTTGCACAGGCCAACCAGCGGAGCCCCTGCCAACGAATAAAGAATCGACGGAAACGTCGACGGGAACATCAGAATCACCTTCCGCCACGCATGCCCCACCATCTTCATCGTATATACCTGGAAATGCGGAAGCCCCTGCACGCAACGTTCCATTTCCAACAATGCCGAAAAAGGCCCAGGAATTTTCCGAAGATGGCGCCGAAGCTTTCACGTTGTATTACTTCGATCTACTAAATTACGTGATTGACACCAGCGACGTTGCAGCGATGAAAAAACTTACTGAAGACGATTGCACAGTTTGCCACAAACAAATAATCAAAGAAGCCGAAAAAACCAAAAATGCTCATCGATGGCAGGTTGGAGGAAAACACCATCCTAAGGTTGTTGATTCCTATATATCAGGTAAAGATATTGCCATCGTAACGATGGCATACACGTCTGACGTGGGTAACGTTTATTCTGCCCCAAATACGGTTCACGAAAAGATAGTCAGGCAGGAGGATGCCCGGCTCGCTTTCGATTTGTCTTATGACAAAGGATGGACGGTTCACAAGATAATGGGGGCCGATTGATGAGAACCAAGACAAAACTACTAATGTCGGTAGCGGCATTCTTTCTTGCCACTTTAACGTCTCAAGGCGCTCCTGTTATGGCAAGCTACAAAGGGAGCATATCAATGAGCACGACGCTCAATGAGGACAAAGTCAAGGAACAGATCGTAAAGGAACAGAAAGAAGAACAAAAAGCTAGGACCAGGGACAAGCCTAATTCTGACTCAACGAAGAGCAAAGACCACACCCAGAAACGGCAACCGAGCAACCGAAATAAATATCATTTTCGGGATTATCAGACTTGCGTCCCCGGCACCGAGAACGTTAAAGGCTGCGATAGCAATCCCGATCAAAGCACTTGTCCCGACGGCACATATCCGATTAATCGCCAGCTTTTGGATACAAAGGGTCGTTTGGTCGACCAGTATCAATATTGCCCCGGAGATCCACCAAAAATGGAAATACCTGAAGATGGCCGGATCGAAGAAGCACCAAGAGCGATCATAATTACCGTCGAGAAGTTTCGCAGTTACCCGATCAAGGCTTCAAAGATACAGAGTTCTCCTAACAAGTTCTCGCTACGCAACGGGCACACTCATTTCTGGGCTAGTAAGGAAGTCCAAGAGTTCAAATCTGAGATTTCAGATCAAAATGTAAAGATCAAGGCGATCCCGATTCAGTGGAATTGGAAATATGGAGACGGCGCCAAGAGGAACCTAACTTTCCCTGGCGAGGCGATGCCGTCTCACACGCTGCACGATGAGACCAAAACCAGTCATTCCTACATCAAAACCGGAAAGTTCGGCGTCACCGTAACGACGCTCTACCGAGGCGAGTTCAGCGTTGATGGCGGTCCGTGGCAGGCGATTCCGGGACAGGCCGCGGTCCCGAGTAACTCATTGCCAATCGATGTTTGGCGTACCGAGAAAGAACTCATCGCCAACGATTAGTGCCCATGAAAAATGCCCAGTCCACATGGACTGGGCATTTTTTGATCAAACCTAGCGAACTGGGTAGCCAGCGTCGCGGATCGTCTGCTTAACCTGAGCGATCATGTCCTTGGGACCAAAGTGGAAGATCGAGGCGGCAAGAACCGCATCGGCGCCCGCCTCAATGGCTGGCGGGAAGTCCTCGGGCTTGCCTGCTCCCCCGGAAGCGATCAGCGGAACCGAAACTGCAGCACGGACCGCGCGAATCATTTCCAGATCGAATCCATCCTTGGTACCGTCGGCGTCGATCGAGTTCAGCAGGATTTCTCCGACGCCTCGTTCAGCCGCCTCCTTTGCCCAAGCAACTGCACACATGCCGGTACCGGTACGACCACCATGAGTTGTGACTTCAAAGCCAGAAGCGATCTTTGGATCGTTGGTGCGACGAGCGTCGACCGAGAGAACGAGTACCTGAGAGCCAAAGCGCTCGGTAATTTCGTTGATAACCTCGGGTCTGGTAACAGCCGCCGTGTTGATGGAAGCCTTGTCCGCACCGTTTCGCAGCAGGCGATCGACGTCTCCTGCGGCACGAACACCTCCACCGACGGTCAACGGGATGAACACCTCTTCGGCGGTTCTGCGCACTACATCGTATGTGGTTTCGCGATCCGAACTGGACGCGGTGACATCTAGGAAGGTTAGCTCGTCAGCACCGGCCTCGTTGTACCGGCGGGCGAGTTCCACCGGATCGCCAGCGTCACGAAGACCCTCAAAGTTGACGCCCTTAACAACACGTCCGGCATCAACATCGAGGCAAGGGATTACACGAATGGCAACGCTCATTGAAGTACGTTCCCTATCTACTAGATGCGGCAAGCGTGGATCTGGCTGACCAAGATGGCGCGAGCGCCAACGTCGTACAGTTCGTCCATGATGTTGTTGGTCTGCGACTTCTTGACCATTGCTCGCACGGCAACCCAATCCGAGTTGGCTAGGTCCGAAACGGTCGGCGACTCCAAACCCGGGGTCAGTGCACAAGCTTCCTCGGCCTGTTCGCGGCGGACATCGTAGTCAAGCATGACGTACTGGCGGGCCACGAGCACACCGTTGAGACGACGAATCAGCACGTCAAGACCGGAAGGCTGGTGGCCCACGCGACCGATTAGCACAGCCTCAGACTTCAGCAGTGGGTCGCCAAAGATCTCCATGCCGGCAGCCTTGATGGTGTTGCCGGTTTCGACAACGTCGGCAATCGCATCGGCCACGCCCAGGCGGACCGAGGATTCGATAGCACCGTCAAGGCGAACGATCGAAGCTTCAATGCCGGCCTTTTTTAGTAGGTTGCGCAGCAGGATGTCGTAGCTGGTGGCGATGCGCTTACCGTTAAGCTGCTGTGCATCGTTGAAGGCGCCAACCGGAGCGGCAAAACGGAAAGTGGACTTCCCGATGCCCAAAGACAGTTGCTCTTCAACGTCGTCGTCCACATCGGCGTCCAAGTAGAGATCGCGACCGGTGATACCAACATCGAGGATGCCGCGGCCTACATACACGGCAATGTCTCGCGGACGCAGGTAGAAGAATTCAACTTGGTTTTCTTCGTCGACCAGAACCAGTTCGCGAGAATCGCGGCGCTGGAGATAGCCAGCTTCCTTAAACATAGTGGAAGCAATTTCAGATAAAGCACCCTTGTTGGGTAGGGCTACGCGGAGCATTGTTGACTCATTTCGTCAGTGTGGCGCTGCGGCGTTCAGCCATAAACAAGCGCCAAGGATTATTTTCGTTGGCCGTTGTTTCTGCCGTGCAGTCCCGGCGACCAGATCTATTGGGATCTGGCCGCGGACGTGCGACGGCTATAGATGCTTGTAAACGTCGGCCAAGGTCATGCCCTTGGCGATCATGAGAACCTGAAGGTGGTAGAGCAGCTGGGAGATTTCCTCAGCAGCGGCCTCGTCGGATTCGTACTCCGCAGCCATCCAAACTTCGGCGGCTTCCTCGACAACTTTTTTTCCGATGCCATGGACACCAGAGTCGAGTTCGGTGACGGTACGAGAGCCTTCCGGGCGTTCTTGTGCCTTGAGCGATAGTTCGCTGAAGAGCTCGTCAAAAGTTTTCACGGTACCAATCTTAGCCCTGTTCAGGGCGGTAACTATATTCCGGTAGCCCATTGTGACGAGCCACCAGGTAGTTAGGCCAGTGCCGCCACGGTCATTACGGCGGCCGAGTACGCTTCATAACCCTTGTCTTCGCTGGAATTTTCCAAGCCAGCGCGGTCTAGCCCCTGCTCTTCGTTATCGCATGTGAGCACGCCAAAACCAACAGGAGTCTTCGTGTCCACGCTCACATTGGTTAAGCCATGGGTCGCGGCCAAGCAAACGTAGTCGAAGTGCGGGGTGCCACCACGGATGACCACACCGAGGGCGATGATCGCGTCGTAGTCCTTGGCTAGGCTGGCCGCTGCTACCGGCAATTCAAAGGTCCCGGGAACACGAATCAAGGTAGTTTGCTCGGTCAATCCGGCGTCTTTGGCGGCGCGCTGGGCACCATCGATGAGCCCGTTCATGATGACTTCGTGCCAGCTAGCAGCGATGATCGCGACCTTGAGACCGGCGTATTTTTTACTCGCAGCCAGTTCTTGGAGCTGATCGGCGACGTTAATAGGTGCTCCGTGCTTGCTCATGTAGTTATTCCTTTGAGAAGTGGTAGGTTCTAGGCGCCGTGGTAGGCGTTGGCTTCGGTAGCGGTCAACGTATCTGGCAGGTCCAACCGGTGGCCGAACCTGGCTTGCTTAGTGTGCAAATACGCCGAATTCTGCTCGCGCGGAGTGATACGTAGAGCGACCAGGTCCTCTACTGCGATCCCGGCATGGCGCAGTTTGGCTTGTTTATCCGGATTGTTGCTTAGCAATCGGATGGCATCGAGCCCCATGGAGCGAAGGATGGCTGCCACAACAAAATACTCGCGGGCATCGGCCGGGAAGCCTAGATGCAGATTGGCGTCCATAGTATCCATCCCGGCCTCTTGCAATGCGTAGGCACGCAACTTGTTGGCCAGGCCGATGCCACGACCCTCGTGGCCACGGATGTAGATAATATGCCCACCTTCGGCGGCGATCTGCGCCATCGAAGCGTGCAGCTGCTCACCACAGTCACAGCGGTACGAACCAAAAATGTCGCCGGTCAGACACTCGGAGTGGATGCGCACCAAATTACCCGGCGCACTGCCGTCAGGCCCGGCATGGCTCAGGATCATATGCTCGTGGCCTTCTGCGGTGGCGGCTCGAGCAGTGAACTCACCGAATGCTGTGGGCAGATTGATCGGTTCGGTCAGCGCAATCTCGTCGTTTACACGGCGCCAACGAGCCAGATCGTCGATGGAGATCAGCGGAAGCTGGTGCTCGGCGGCAAAACCTCGCAGGTCATCAAGGCGCATCATCTCGCCGTCGTCCTTGGTAATTTCACCGATCACACCCACCGGCTCCAAGCCGGCCGCCTGGCACAAATCCACCGCCGCTTCGGTGTGCCCGCGTCGTTCCAGGACCCCACCGGGGGCAGCGCGCAAGGGGAAGATGTGCCCGGGGCGGGAGAGCTGAACCGGGGTAGCGTGCGGATCGGCGAGCAACCGCGTGGTCAGGGCACGATCGGCTGCAGAAATACCGGTAGTAATTCCCTCGGCTGCGTCGGTACTGATGGTAAACGCGGTGCCCTTGGCATCTTGATTGATCCCTACCATTGGGGCAAGCCCGAGGGCATCGGCGCGTGGGGCAGGCATCGGCACGCAGATCACCCCGGAGGTGTAACGAATGGTAAATGCCATCAGCTCACGGGTGGCGTGCTGGGCAGCAAAAATAATGTCACCCTCGTTTTCCCGATCTTCATCGTCGACCACCACCAGCGCGCCGCCGGCAGCCAACGCTGCCAAGGCAGTCTCAATGGAATCGAGGGTGGAACCAGCCATTACTTTTGTCCCCCAAATTCGTTCAGGCGAGCTACGTATTTGGCCAGCACATCGACCTCGATGTTGATTTTGTCGCCGATCTGGCGTGAACCCATCGTGGTTTCGGCCAGCGTGATCGGGATAATTCCCACTTCGACCCAATGCCCGCCGGTGGAAGTGGCTGGGGAAACGCCGGTGATGGTCAACGAGATGCCATCTAATGCGATGGATCCTTTTTCAGCGGTCAGCGGCGCGTAGGCATCGTCGATCGAAATTCGGAATGTGGTCCACTGGCCGTGGTCTTCACGTCCCAGAACTTCTCCGACCGTATCAACATGGCCTTGAACCACGTGCCCGTCTAGACGAGCCCCTGCCTGGGTACAACGCTCCAGATTCACGCTGATCCCGGTGGTTAGCTCACCGGTGGTGGTGCGACGCAGGGTTTCACCCATGACATCTACCTTTAGAGTCTCGCCGTCGAGTTCGGTCGCGGTCAGGCAGACCCCGTTGACTGCCAAGGAACCGCCGAGCCCGAGATTCTCGGTGTGCCCTGGGGCGCGCAGGGTAAGAACTGCTAGGTCCTGCTCGGGGAAAGATTCGATGGCCTCGATGGTGCCTTGGCCGGTTACGATTCCGGTAAACATGGTGCTCCTAAAAATTTGTGGGTGTCGACTAAGAGTGTGGAAGTGGTTCCAGATGCAGCATGATGTCATCACCCATGCGGGCGAGTGACTCGTTGCTGGCCACATCTAGCCGATAGCGGTGCGCTTGAGACAAAGTGGTGGTCGGTAGGGTCACCGAAGCTTTCCCTGCTCCGATAATCAAGGGGGCTTGATAGCAGTAAAGTTCGTCAGCTAGGTCGGCGTCGATAAACGCCGAGGCCACGCTCGCCCCGCCTTCGATCAAAAGGTGACTGATGCCAAGCTCATTGGCGCGGTTAATGACCTCGTGCACATCGTGGGTGCGAATTTGCTCCCAGTCAGGACTTTGCATCAGCGCTAGATCCGCCGGCAATTCGCGCTGACCCATCACTAGTCGGTAGGGCTGATTTTCATACAGCAAAGCATCGGGCGTCCTGGCGCTGAGCCGAGGATTGTCTAGCACCGCAGTATTAGTCCCTACCAAAATCGCATCAACGCGGGATCGCAAAGAATGTGCGTGGTTGCGTGAGGCGACGGACGTGATCCACTGGCTGGTGCCGTCGGGGGCATTGATCCGCCCGTCCATGGACTGTGCCAGCTTGACCGTAATAAAAGGTCTTTGCGCCTCTTTGGCGAGGAACCATCGATGGTTGAGGTTTTTCGCTGCGGTATCGTCGGCAAATTTGCTGACCGTAATCCCCTGCGAACGCAGGTACTGCGCTCCGCCACTAGCCGAGGTGTTGTCGCTGACCGCGTAATGGACCTGGCCAATACCTGCCTGGGCGATCGCTTGCGCGCAGGGTCCGGTACGACCAGTATGGTTGCACGGTTCTAGGGTGACAATCATCGTTAGTTCAGCGGCCGTTGACTTTGCGATTTTACCTAGGCGGCGCAACGCGTCAACCTCAGCGTGTGGGTGGCCGGCGCCCAAGTGATAACCGGTGGCGATAATATTGCCGGCCGCGTCGAGGATGCAGGCGCCGACCAGCGGATTGGCGCCACGGTGCCCACGCCCGGCGGTTTCCAAGGCAGTGCGCAGGGCCGCGTCGAGTTGTTGTGGATTAACCATCTGAGTCTGCCCCTAGCGCTGCGAGCTGATCGTCGGATCGGGTAAATCGGTGTCGATCCGAGGCTTTTCATCCCGCTTGGACTTGGCCCAAACGAAGAAACCGATCAGGGTGAAGGCCCCGTAGAACAGGTACATGAACGCGCTGGCATAGTAGCCGGCGGAAAACAGTAGTGGCACGCCCACCGCGTCGACTGCTACCCAGATCAGCCAAAATTCGACCCAACCTTTGGCCATGCCATAGGTGGCCAGCATCGACCCAACAAAGGTCCAGGCGTCGGCCCATACCGGCTCATAGGATCCCAGAACCCGGAAGAGCGGGGTCAGTGCAATGGTGCCAAGAATCAGGACAGCAATCAGAGCAAGCCGAGCTTTATTGGAAGCCCACTGTGGAGTTACCGCATGACCTGTACCGTTTTTAGCTTGTTTCCAGCGGTACCAGCCGAATACCGAAACAGCGATGAACATGATCTGGCGACCGGCTTGGCCCCATAAGTTCGCCGTGTAGCCGGTGTCAAAAAGACTGCCCAAAAAGACCGTGAGCAGAAGTAGGTTCCCGACAATACCGATCGGCCAAGCCCAGACTTTGCGACGCATTCCGCCGACAGCACTAGCCAGACCAAAAACATTGCCAACTACTTCGCGCACAAGAAGTGCCGAGGAGCCGAGAACAATTTGTGAGTTAAAAGCTTCAATGAGCCACCGCAGGAAATCCATCATTTCACCCTTCTCGAAGCGGCGGCTCCGGGGGTGTGCATTTGATGGGCCTATGGCTCTGCATTGCAAAGATGCCCGTTAGAGGGGCACCGGCAGTACCAGTAGACAAATCAAATTCGTGCTTCTCCCATCCAGACTTTAACTGTCGGTACCGGAATTTCACCAGTTCAACCGTTCCCTTGGCCTAAGCTTTGGTAGCGGGTCGCGGACTATCACCGCCGGTTCGGACTTTCACCGACCCCGGAGCACGTATTCGTGTTTACTAGAAATTATTGTGGCACATCCGCGCCGGTTTTAGTGACCGCCCAGTGCAAGATTGCGTAATACATCAATTTCGACCGATGGATCTGGCGCGGAGTAGACCGCTGATCCGGCCACAAAAACATCAGCTCCAGCTTCCGCCGCCCGCAAGATCGTGTCGCGCGAAATGCCCCCGTCCACCTGCAGTGCAATCGGCTTTCCGGTGCCTTCGATCGCTGCACGAGTGCGCTTGATCTTGGGTAGCACCAAGTCAAGAAACTTTTGACCGCCAAAACCTGGTTCCACGCTCATCAGCAGAACCATGTCCAGTTCATCGAGCATGTCCAGGTACGGCTCAATGGGTGTTGCCGGGCGCAGGGCCATCGCGGCTTTGGACCCAGCTGAGCGTAACTCCCGTGCCAAACGGATAGGTGCGGCAGAAGCTTCGGCGTGGAATGTGACCGAGTCCACCCCGAGCTGCGCATACTCAGGCGCCCAGCGATCGGCGTCTTCAATCATCAGGTGCACGTCGATGGGGAGCTTGCTGACCTTTTCCAGCGCTTCGACTACCGGAAGACCCAGGGTGAGGTTCGGGACAAAATGGTTGTCCATCACATCAACGTGGACCGCGTCGGCGGTATGGATCCGCGTCAGCTCGGTGGCCAGGTTGGCAAAATCAGCGGACAAGATCGAAGGATTAATCCTTGGGTGACCCATTGGTACTCCTTGTGACTGGGTGAGACGGGAGAGGTGACTAGGACTTTTTGGTCAGGATCGCCATGAACATCGCGTCGGTGCCGTGCACATGCGGCCACAGCTGCACGGTGCTTCCTTCCCCGAGTGCGTGTCCAGCGGCGGGCGAACGCTCATACATCACCGATGAGACAGCCGCTGAGGTATCTAGTAGTGCAGCTTTCTGATGGCGTTTGAGGAAGTCCTCGACGACCAGTCGGGTTTCTGCTTGGTGCGGCGAGCAGGTGACGAAACCGATAACTCCGCCGACGCGCACAGCATTAAAGGCGGCATCCAAAAGTTCACCTTGCAGGGCGGTCAGCTCGGGAATATCACGCGGGGCCTTGCGCCAGCGCGATTCGGGGCGGCGACGCAGGGCACCAAGACCCGAGCAGGGAGCATCGACCATGATGCGGTCGTAGTCCCCCGCATAGTCTTCCTGGCCAAAGAGGCGCCCGTCTTCTTCGGTAATCATCCAGTAGTCGTGTGGGACTGCATCGAGCGAATTGGCGACAAGACGGGCGCGGTGTGCGGTCGGTTCGTTGGCCGTTAAACGGGCGTCACGTTGCACCGCGAGGGCACCAAGCAATGCAGCCTTGCCGCCGGGCCCGGCGCACAAATCCAACCAGTAGCGATCCTCGCCAGCTTCCGGAAGCGCCACGTTGGCCAAGGCGCGGGCCATCACTTGGCTGCCGGCGTCCTGCACACGCACGGTACCTTCTTTGACTCCGGGCACGCGGGCGACGTCGCCATGCTTGTAGGTCGCAGAATCGGCAAGTAAGGTCCCCGGCTCGGCGCCAGCTTCGAAGGCTGGTGCCAGATCACCCAGACCCGGCAAAGCAACCAGGTTCACCAGTGGTGCGAGGTTATCAGCTTCCAAAAGTGCTTCTAGTTCGCTCGCATCGCGACCGTGAGCGATCAGTGCGCCGCGCAGGGCGCGCACGATCCAGTCCGGATGCGAGTGCTCGATTGAAAGGCGCTGTGAATCTGAGGTGGCGCTGGCGGCCAACTGCTGCGTCCAGGCTTCGGCTTCTTGAGCTGAAACCCGACGTAGTACCGCATTGATGAGCCCGGAAGGACCGGCACCGATCTGCGCACGGGCCAAAGACACTGTCTCATCTAGGGCAGCATGCTTTGGCACGCGCATTGCCAGTAGCTGGTGCGCGCCAAGGCGTAGCGCGTCGAGAATCGCCGGATCAAGTTCAGCCAACGGACGATCAACCAAGGTGGAAAGGATCGCGTCATAAAATCCTTGGCTGCGCAGGGCGCCGTAGGCCAGTTCGGTGGCGAATCCAGCGTCGCGTCGATCCAACTGGTATTCGCGAATGAGTTTGGGCAGGACCAAGTTGGCGTAGGCATCGGCGCTGGATACTTCACGCAGTACTTTAAAAGCGACCAATCGGGCAGGGTTGGCTGCTCGCTTACGCTGCCCCGGTGCCGACTTTGAGAATTGGCGAGGACCGGAGCCACCACGATTTCTGGTGCGGCCCTGTTCATTACGTCTCGGTTCGTTATCGCGGAATCCCCCGCGTTGCTGCTCGCTCATGCGAAGCTCACTTTCGTTCCCTGGGTGAGCACGCCACGTGCCCAGTCGGAGGCGTTCATCATCTTTTTGCCCGGAGGCTGAATCTGGGTGGGTTCAAGGGCCCAAGTTGCGGTGCCAATGAGGACCTTGGGTTGTTTACCCGGTTCGATCCACACTTCACCGGCGGACAGATCGCTAATATCGCGGTGCTCGCGTAGTGGACCAAATTTGAACCGCTGACCCTCAACCTTGACCCAGGCGCCCGGGAACGGCGTGGTCCCATGGGCGCGACGGCGAATTTCAGTGGCTGGACGGTGGAAGTCGAGTTCTGCGTCGACGTCGGTAATTTTCGGCGCATAGGTATGCGAGCCGCTCTGTGGCACGCAGGCAGCTTGTCCCGAATCTATGGCCTGCAAGGTCTGAACCAACAGGTTGGAGCCCGACTCACTGAGCCGCTCCAGCATGATGCCGGCGGTGTCCAACTCGTTGATCACCTCGGTGACTTGCCCAAAGACTGGTCCTGTATCCAGACCAGTTTCCAATTGGAAGGTGACCGCTCCGGTGATGTCATCACCGTGAATGATCGAGTGCTGCACGGGAGCAGCACCTCGCCATTGGGGTAACAACGAAAAGTGCAGATTGATCCACCCGTGGGTTGGAACGCTCAAAGCGGATTCAGGAACAAGCCCACCAAAGGCAACGATCGCGGCAGCGTCAAGGTTCAACTCACGCAGCGCCGCGGTAGTTTCCTCGGTAATTTTTGCTGCCTTAATTATCGGCAAGTCTAGTTCTGCTGCCCGGGCCGCTACTGGCGAAGGAGTCAGCACGCGCTTGCGCCCTAACGGGGCGTCTGGGCGGGTGAGCACCGCGGCGATTTCAAATCCTGCTTCGTGCAGATAGTTCAGCGAGGTGACCGCCACCTGCGGCGTGCCGGCAAAAAGGATTCGCATGTTCTAGTTCCCCAATCCAGCGCCAAAGCTAGAGCCCAATGCTCCGGCACGTTGTTGCACGGTGGCGTTGGCGGTTTTCGAATAGTTTGCCGCGCGCAGTGTCCGGTAAGCCTTTTTCTTTTCCTCTGGAGCCAGTCGGTCCAGGAACAGGACCCCGTCAAGGTGGTCCGTCTCATGCTGGAAGCATCGCGCCAGCATGTCCGCACCTTCGAGTTGCACCGGGTTGCCGTACTTATCAAAACCGGTCGCTTTCACATAACGGCGGCGTGGAACCGGAGCTGCAACTCCCGGAATGGACAGGCAACCCTCAACTTGATCGTCTTGGTAGTCATCACTCAGTTCCAGTACTGGATTGACGATGTGACCGCGTTCTTCACCAATCTGATAGGTGAAGACCCGGAGTGAAACACCCACTTGCGGGGCCGCCAGACCGGCACCATGGACATCTTCCATCGTTTGATCCATGTCTTCGACGAGCTTCTGGAGCTCCGGGCCAAAGTCGGTCACCTCCTGCGCTTGCGTGCGTAGAACGGGGTCTCCGATGATCCGAATTCCCAAAATCGCCATTATTCGCTGGTACCTTCCCTGCCGTTGACATTTCTGTGAGCTCTCGCACGGGCGAATGCTAACCGTTCTAGTCTACGCGGTCGCGACCTCGCATTATTGAGTTGGCGGCGTGATTTCGGACAGTGAAGCGCGGGATTGAGCAATCTTATTCGTCACTTCCCAGTTGCGCTTCAATACGAAGAACTTCGCCCAATAGTCAGGGAGCGCTGCTGGCGGCGCCATAAAGGTCCTGGTGCCGGTATCCCCCAAAGCAACAGCGAGCAGCATTGCGTCGGTACCGTACTCCCATGGTTTCCAAAGGCCGCGCTCTGCGTCGACGATTTGTTCTTCGGCCTTACAGGCAGCGGCGAGTTGCATAATGACTTTATCGTCGGGGCGCTTTACGATTCCCTCTCGGTCCGAGGTCTTCGTTTTGTAATCTACGATGCAAACCCGCCCGCCGATTTTCGCCACAAGGTCAATCGTTCCGGCATAGCCGACAGTTTCGTTCCACACGGAGACCTCTGCGGCAAGTGGTTCAACTTGATACTCGGCCCACCACGTTTCAAAATGCTGCAAATATCCCAGTTCGTGATTTTCTTCCAAAGCGGACCTTGCAGCAAGAAGATCGTGCTCAAGACCTAGTTCACGCAACGCATAGGCTTCTGCATAGTTATGAACTCGGTCCCCGCGCGCTGCGGCGTGATCACGGTAGACCTCGGCAGCTCCTGACGCGGCCCGGACTAACGAACGCATTTGTCGCGGGTCATTGACGGCTTGTGAAAGCTGCGGATCTTCAGAAAGTGCTTTGGCCGCCATGTAGCCAGCCCACCCGGAGAGGTCTAGTGCATCCATCCCAATGACCGTGGTGATGGATGGGACAATCCCTGGTCCACCAACCTGGCGACTGTACATGCGCCCGGAGTTGGTCTGATGAGCTAATTTTGGAGACGTCATGCACACGATCATGGCATGCACCTCCCCCGCTTCGCTCCTAGTCGTGACGGAAAAACCAAATTTCCCCGTAGATCCGCGGTTTTTAAGCTCTGTGAACCAGATCTCAGCGTTTCGATTTGGACGGATGCGAATTCTCGTATAGAGTTTTTACTCGTTGGAAAGAACGGAAACGTTCAGAAAACAGCACATTTTGCGGACATAGCTCAGCTGGTAGAGCGCAACCTTGCCAAGGTTGAGGTCGCGAGTTCGAACCTCGTTGACCGCTCCATAACTTCATATAAATCCTGCGGTCATAGCTCAGCTGGTAGAGCGCAACCTTGCCAAGGTTGAGGTCGCGAGTTCGAACCTCGTTGACCGCTCTGTGAATTCAGAATTTTTTGGATTCTGTCGAGATTCATTCGTGAATCTTCGGCGCGATTGGCGCAGCGGTAGCGCGCTTCCCTGACACGGAAGAGGTCACTGGTTCGATCCCAGTATCGCGCACTGAACATCTTTATCGATGTTCATGCGGTCATAGCTCAGCTGGTAGAGCGCAACCTTGCCAAGGTTGAGGTCGCGAGTTCGAACCTCGTTGTCCGCTCGCAAAAAGATTCACCGACTAGGTAAAACTAGTTATTCTGACTTCGGTCAGTATGGTGGGGTGGCCGAGAGGCGAGGCAGCGGCCTGCAAAGCCGTTTACGCGGGTTCGAATCCCGTCCCCACCTCGCAATGAAGATTGCTTGATCTTTTTTGCGCGATTGGCGCAGCGGTAGCGCGCTTCCCTGACACGGAAGAGGTCACTGGTTCGATCCCAGTATCGCGCACGGACTCATGGTTCACCAGACCATGGATCTCAAAAATAAATATATGCGGTCATAGCTCAGCTGGTAGAGCGCAACCTTGCCAAGGTTGAGGTCGCGAGTTCGAACCTCGTTGACCGCTCCAAATAAAGATGGGAATCACTCCAAGTGGTTCCCATTTTTCTTTAAGTTTTGTGACCTGACACGCCCGAGTTTTCCACCGCTCTTCCCTCATCAGTATTTTCGTCCTAGGGTGGAAAGCAGTTGTGGAGCTAAAGGGGTTCCCACAAACGAATGGAGGTGCAGCATGGTAGGTTTTGATGATCTGCGTGGCAAAGCAGAGGAATTCGCGAAAGAGAACCCAGAACAGGTCTCCCAGGGCATCGATCAGGCCGGCGATTTCATCGACGACAAGACCGGTGGCAAGTTCGCTGATCAGGTCGACGGCATCCAGGGTGGTGCTAACGACTTCGTGAACGGACTCGGCGGAGGCGCTGAGGGTGGCGAAGGCGAGAATAACGAGGGCTAATTACCTCGTTTACTCCCCTCGGCTTGGCCGAGCATCCCGAAAAGGTACCGACTGCGGTCGGTACCTTTTCTGCGTTAACTTCACAAACTGAAGAGAATATCCCCAAGCCCGAGTACACCTGCAAAAATAAACTATGGTTGAACGCACGCCCTCACAAGATCAAATAAGTCAGCCCATCATCGCTGGGTTGATTACAACGATGGTCGGCTTTGTCGCCTCCTTCGCTGTAGTCCTCGCAGGTTTGTACCAAGTCGGAGCTAGCCCATCGCAGGCAGCCTCGGGGTTGCTTGCTCTGTCGGTGCTCGTGGGCCTGTGCACGCTGGTGCTCTCATGGCGGCATCGGATGCCGATCAGTATCGCTTGGTCTACACCTGGTGCCGCGATGTTGGCCTCGCTGGCTCCAGGAGCATTCAGCTTTGAACAAGCTGTTGGCGCGTTCATCGTCAGCGGTGTCTTGATTATTCTCACCGGACTCCTTCCCGGTCTGCACAAGCTACTGACTAAAATCCCGGTGCCGATTGCCCAAGGCATGCTCGCCGGTGTGCTCTTGCCACTATGCATCAAGCCCTTTACCGCTTTAGGGACCATCACCTTACCGGCACTAGGAATCCTTCTCGTTTTCCTGATTGGTCTGCGAGTGCTACCGAAGTTCGCGGTGGCCTTGAGCATGCTGGCAGCGGTGTGCTTCGGGCTCTGGCATATTGGGGTCAATGATGCGTGGGGGCAGCTTCAGGTCCTGCCGCATTTGGAGTTTGTGGTGCCGGAGTTTTCGTTGCCCGCCATCGTGAGCATCAGCGTGCCATTATTTATTGTGACTATGGCCTCGCAAAACATTCCCGGCGTCGCGGTGCTCGGTTCATTCGGATATGAGTTGCCGTGGCGCCCCTCCATGATTTTCACTGGGGTCGGCTCAGCGGTTGGTGCGTTTTTTGGTGGTCATGCCATCAATCTGGCCGCTATCACCGCTGCTTTGGCGGCTGGCGAGCAGGCGGGTGCGAATCCGAAATTACGCTGGCGAGCCGGATGCAGTTCCGGATTCTTTTATCTAGTCTTCGGGGCGCTGAGCGCACTGATCGTGTCTTTGGCCAGCGCCTCCCCCGAGGGTCTCTTCCAAGCCGCAGCGGGCCTCGCGCTGCTGGCAACACTAACCAATGCCTTGCTCGGCTCGATGGGTGATCCTTCGTGGCGGTTGGGTGCTTTGGTCACCGTGTTGGTGGCGGCCGGAAATCTGACGATCTTCGGCATCGGCGGAGCCTTCTGGGCGCTAGTGGCAGGGCTGTTAACGCACTTCATCGCCGAGCGCAGTGCTCGGCGATGAAGTGGCGATGAAGTACAGTTCGGGCTTGTGAAGATCTAGTTAGCTGGCTCGCCAGCCTGGCCCTCACGGGCCAAGGCGGTCAGACGCGAGACCGCGCGGAAGTACTTCTTCTGGTAACCGCCGGACATCATCTCGGGGGTGAACAAGTCACTGAATGGCTTACCCGAGGCGACAAGAGGCACATCCTTGTCATACAAACGGTCGGCAAGAACCACGAAGCGCAAGGCGATGGCCTGGTCGGTGATTGTGCCGACATTGTGGAGCACTAGTACGTCCGTATCAGAGAGCAACTGGCGGTAACGCGAAGGGTGAACCTGGGAGAGGTGAGCGACCAGATCGTCAAAGTTATCCACGGCCAGGGTCTTCTCGGCGTAGCGTTGCGCTGCGAAGTCTTCAATTTGCGAATCTTCCAGTGGCTGCGGAGCATCGGGCAGTCCACGGTGACGGAAGTCTTCGCCATCTACGCGGTGAACGTCGAATTGCTCGGAGAGCGTTTTGATCTCGCGTTGGAAGTCTACGGCGGCAAAACGTCCGTCCCCCAGGGCACCAGGTAACGTATTTGAGGTGGCAGCCAGCTTTACCCCGGCGTCGGATAGTTCACGCATCAGGCGGGACATCAGCACGGTGTCGCCCGGATCGTCCAATTCAAATTCGTCAATGCACACTAGCGAGTACTGGCTGAGCACCTCAACGGTCTGACGGAAGGAGAGGGCACCGACCAAGTTGGTGTACTCCACAAAAGTTCCGAAAGCCTTGCGGCCAGATGATGCGTGCCATAGCGAGGCGAGCAGGTGGGTCTTGCCCACACCGAAGCCACCGTCGAGATAGATACCGTTTTTGGTTTCCTTCTTTTTGCCAAAAAGCTTAGAGATGAAGGAGCCTGAGCTATTCTTCCCAACGGTCTCAGCGAAGGCCTTAAGCTTGTTGACTGCCTCAGCTTGCGAAGGCTGGGTCGGGTCGGGACGGTAGGTATCGAAGGACACTTCACCAAAGCGGTAGGAGGGGTGGAAACCTGCCAGCAACTCTTCGATGGAAACGTTGGGCTTGGTTTGGCTCAGGTGGGTGATCGTCGCCATTGGCTGTGAGAGTCCTTTTGTTGATTGCTCAATAATTCGCAGCCTGCCACAGCAAGCCCAACGGTCAGTTTACCTTGAATGCTCGCGATGATTGCCTAAAATGTCGAAGCCCACACTGTGTTCCTTGGCGTTCGGGACTAGGCTAGAAGTAGAGCCCAAAGCCCGTTACATCCCACGGGCTACATCATTAGAACTACAAGGATCGTGATTATTAATGTCGCTACCTGTTGAGTCCAACGAGAAGTACGCCGCCTACGCCCACCCCGAACGATTGGTATCCACCTCCTGGGTCGCCGAAAATTTGGGAGCCGAAAATCTCGTTGTGTTGGAGTCCGATGAGGATATTTTGTTGTACTCCACTGGACATGTTCCGGGCGCGTTGAAGATCGACTGGCACACCGAACTGAATGATGAGATCACCCGAGACTACGTCGACGGTGAAGGTTTTGCTGCACTGATGGCAGCAAAGGGCATCACCCGTGAGAGCACTGTGGTGATCTACGGCGACAAGTCCAACTGGTGGGCAGCGTACGCGCTGTGGGTCTTCACCCTCTTTGGCCATCAAGATGTACGTCTGATGGACGGCGGACGAGACAAGTGGATCGCTGAAGGTCGCGAGCTGAGCACCGATAAGCCACAGGTTGAAGCCACCCAGTACCCCGTCATCGAACGTCAGGACGCAGAAATCCGTGCCTTCTTACCTGAGGTTTTGGCACATTTGGGTAGCCCGTTGATCGACGTGCGCTCCACTGAAGAGTACACCGGTGAGCGCACCCACATGCCTAACTATCCTGAGGAAGGCGCCTTGCGCGGTGGTCATATTCCTAGCGCAGCTTCGGTGCCTTGGGCAAAGGCCGCTGCTCAGGACGGAACCTTCCGCTCGCGCGAAGAGCTTGAAGCCATCTACCTTGGGGATGCAGGACTGAAGCCAGGCGACGACGTGGTGGCCTACTGCCGTATCGGTGAGCGTTCAAGCCACACTTGGTTTGTGCTCAAGCACCTATTGGGCTTTGAGTCCGTGCGCAATTACGACGGTTCGTGGACCGAGTGGGGCAATGCGGTTGGCGTGCCGATCGTTCGTGGTGAAGCTAAGGGTGAAGTTCCAGCGGCACGTGGGGTTCGCGCATGAGCCAGCTTCCTTCTGAACTAAAAGAGATCGTCGAAGAGTTTAGCGAAGTTCCCGAGGCAGAACGCCTGGAGTTGCTGTTGGAATACTCCCGTGAGTTACCTGCTTTACCTTCGCGCCTGGCGGACCATCCGGAACTCTTTGAGCAGGTAGTCGAGTGCCAGTCGCCCTTGTTCTTGGTGGTGGAGGTGGCCGAGGATGCAGGGCACACGGTCAGCCTGTTCTTCTCGGCTCCCCCAGAGGCACCGACCACGAGAGGATTCGCTTCGGTGCTATCTGCCGGCTTGGACGGTGCAGATGCCAACTCAATTTTGGCGGTTCCCGACGACATGCCACAACAGCTAGGACTAACTCGGGCACTATCGCCCCTTCGTATGCGCGGCATGACAGCGATGCTGGGGCGAATAAAACGTCAAATCTCTGAACAGCTGGCGGCCTAGTGAATGGGCAAGAAGAAACGCGCCTCCTCCACCCCGGCAACCGCAGCCCTGGACGCTGCCGGCATTAGTTATGTGGCGCATAGCTACACACATAGCGACTCGGCAGAAAGTTACGGTGACGAGGCTGCTCAGCAGTTGGGTGTGGAGCGCGGACGAGTTTTTAAGACCCTGATGGTTTCAACCGGCTCCAACGCGAGCGAGGATCTGGCGGTGGCCGTAGTACCAGTGGCAGCCATGCTGGATCTGAAAGCTGTGGGGTTGGCTCTGGGCAAGAAAAAAGCTCAGATGGCTGATAAGGCTGCGGCTCAGCGCCGTAGCGGTTACGTGTTGGGTGGAATTTCGCCCTTTGGGCAACGTCAGCCTTCAACCACGGTGATCGATAGCACTGCTCAGGATTTTGAGACGGTCTTCATTTCCGGCGGTCGCCGAGGCTTTAGCCTAGAGATCGCTCCGCAAGACGCGGCCAAGGCCACCTCGGCGATCCTCGCACCGATCGCCACCGAGTAATCCCTGGGACATAACAAGGACGCTGTCTGTACCTTTCGTGTTCTTCAACGAAGGTACAGACAGCGTCCTTGTTAGATTCAGGCTTCGGAGCGGATCACGATGCGCTTGGACAGGAAGTTCGTGACGGCCTGTTCGAATCCTTGGGGATCAACATTTGGTTCACGGGTGTGCCCCGCCTTGGTAAAGGTCCGCAAGGTGACCAGATCCGGTCGAAGTGCAGCCAACTTGAGGCTCGGCCCGTTGGGAACAAATTCGTCGTCGCGACTGTGCATGATCAAAGTGGGATGCTTAAGTTCGCTAGCTCGCTCCACCCAGTTCAGGCGTTTGAGGTTTACCGGTGCGGCTTGACCGGTGACCCACCGTCCGGCTTTATTAGACAGTAGCCATTGGCCAAAACGGCCCACCGATTGTGGGATGCGATTGGTTCTAGCCTGATGTGAGAGTACATCGACCCAGTTGATCACCGGCCCAACGAGCATCAACGAGTCAATGTCCGCCGCCAATTCACTACGGTCAGCGGTTTGGAGGCTGATCGCACCACCCATGGACCAACCGAGCAAGATGATCTGTTGCGCCCCGTGTTCTTTGGCGAATTGCACGGCTGATTGCACGTCGTGCCATTCGGTATCGCCCAATCCGTAGCGTCCGTCTGCCGCGTTCGGAGCGATACCATCGTTGCGATAGCTCATCAGCAACGTACTGACGCCCACTGCAGCTAATGCCGGCAAGGCCCTGATTGATTCGTTGCGTCTGGCACCTCGTCCGTGGACTCCGATAACCCAAACATTTTCATGTGTTGTGCCACGAACAAGCCAGGCCGGGCCGTCGCCGTTTTCCAATGGAATGGCTACGTCCTCGGCAACGAACCCTAGGTCAGCCGGATGCTCATAGACGGCGCCAGAAAGGTATCCACGTCGCACTCCTTCAAGGCTCCCGCGATACACATGCTCAATCTTTCGGGCAACGATTTTGGGCTTGCCCGGCACTTCTACTGGTGAGGAGAGTCTGATGGAGCAGGCATCGAACTCAGTAAGGAATATGCAGGGGCCAGGCTGATTAGTTTCGGCGTCCTTGGCGAAGTGGACCCAGAGTTTACCTTCGTGATCCGTAACCACTTCGCGGATCATACTGTTTCCGGTACGCCGCTCTTCCGGGGTAACAACCCGTCGAGCGAAATATCCGGCGAGCGCCGAAACGCTGGCAGCGACTAATGACCCAGCGCCGAGCCCCAGACCAATGCCAAACAGAGTTGCTGGGATCGTCTTGCGTGGTTCCAAAGTGTCTACGATGTTCCGAGCCATACTTTTATCTTTCCACGATGTGCCGTGGGAATCATCTATGACTGCTGTACGTTTCTATGACTATGAGCGAAGAATCTGTTAACGATAAGAGTCACCAGCCAGTGGATCCCACAGCCCGCACGCAGATGCAGTGGCAAGAAATTCTCTCGCCTGAGGAATTTAGGGTACTGCGTCAGGCTGGTACGGAGCGTCCATTCACCGGCGAATACTGGGACACCACCACCGAGGGCGTTTATGCCTGTCGCGCGTGTGGGGCCGAGTTGTTCGCCAGCACGACGAAGTTTGACGCCAGCTGTGGCTGGCCCTCGTTCTACGCGCCCTTGGCCGAAGACCGCGTTCGTTACATCACCGATGAATCGATGGGCATGAAGCGCGTTGAAGTTCGCTGCGCTACGTGCGATTCACATATGGGCCACGTTTTCGAAGGTGAAGGCTTCAACACTCCTACTGATCTGCGGTACTGCATGAACTCGGTAAGCCTGTCGTTGCGTAAGGCTGAGGGCTAATTAGACTGATAGTGGGGCGGGTTACGTCACACTTAGAATAAGACCTACTTATTCACCAGTTATCCAGCATCAACTTTTCTATTGTTTGGGCGTAGCGTTCATGTCAAGCACATGAGCGCTCCCCGAACTTCAAAAAGAAGGTGTACTGAAATGACCCAGATCTCTACCAAGCCAATGCCGGCTACCGACGAACAAGTACTGCAGATCGCGCATAGCGAAGCGTGGTTGACTCTCAAATCGGCCACCGCCGAGTTCCAGGGCCTGCAGGCTAAAGATGGGTCCATCACGCAGGGGGCGAGCCGTTCTCGTGCCGCCGAACTAATCGACTCAATCGTTGCTTCGGTCCACGGTCTGAAAAGCTACTTTGCGCACGACGCTGAATATCTAGAACAGCTTGTGAGCGACCTTGAAAATTGGAGCGAGGGCGGTTTTGGTGTTCCAGACTTCTTGGACTCCCTACTTCGCTTCCAACCACAGGCTCAGCGCATCGACGGTTTGATTCACCTAGTACTTTTCCCGATGTACACACAGAACGGTTCAACCAATCGTCATCTCGAAGCGGTACTCGTTCAGGTCATGTGGCCGGAATTCATTGCGCAACTAGAGAGCACCAATTACACCAACGCGTTGTTTGTTCCCTTGCGTTTTATTGACTTCACCGAGGGCTACAACACCAACTCTGCAGTGCTCTTCCCAGAGTCGGTGGCCATACGTGAGACCCCATCATTTACCTGGGGCGCAATCTTCCAGGATCGTGAGGCCGCACGCTTCCGCAAGGTGCTCCAAGAAGCCGCAACAATTACCAATCTGCAGCTACCAGATGATGCGGCAGCGTTACTGACAGATCAGCACCTGACCGAAGAAACCTTCATCATGTGGGACTTGATCCACGACCGCACCCATATGCGTGGCGATCTTCCCTTTGATCCGTTCATGATCAAGCAACGCATGCCGTTCTTCTTGTACTCGCTAGAGGAACTGCGTTGCGATTTGACCGCCTTCCGTGAGTCCATGAAGATCAGCAATGACCCAAAGGCCGATCCCAAGACCGCAAAGATGGCCAAGCTAGTCCAGTATGCGGTGATCTTCGACCGCATCTTCCGCTTTGCCATCACCGGCTCGCGTGTGCGTAACTACGATGGCCTGGGCGGCCAGCTGTTGTTCGCTTGGATGCACCAGCACCATGTCCTTCACTGGACCGACACCAAATTGAGCATCGACTGGGATCAAGTACCAGAAGTCGTCGCCGCGTTGGGCGATGCAATCGACGAGCTCTACTGGAAGTCCATCGACCGCCCCAAGTTAGCGCACTGGCTTGCGGCTTACGAATTAGTCTCCCAAACCGTCACGCCAAATCCGGCCTCCCAATGGGCCAAGGGACCACAAGCATTGCCGCTCACCGCTCCCCTACGCGAAATCACCGATCAAGTGATGGATGATGAGTTCCCATTGTCGATGTTCTATGAGGCGCTGAATAAGAAGATGGCCAGCGTCATCGAGTCCACCAAGGGCATGACTGGCACCTCGGCAATCTAGGATTCCTGTCTTAGGGTAGGAACTGTGAGCAAAGAAAGACTCTTCTTGAATCAGACACTACCAATAGTGCTCATCGCTGGCGCCACTTCGGCTTCCGGAATCGCATGTGCTCAGGCCCTGCACACCGCTGGAGCCCAGGTGCTGGCGGTGGGCAGTAGCCAGACCCGGTTAGATGAGCGCCTTGGATTCACCGAGGGCAGGTACGAATGCGACCTAACCGATTTTGACGCGGTACAAGATCTGGCTCGTCTCATTCATACCAACCATGGGCCAATAGATGCGCTTATCCATCTGGTCGGCGGTTGGCGAGGCGGGAAATCGATCGTTGGACAAAGCGATGAAGACTGGGATTTCCTTCACCGCTCAGTGATGGGCACCCTGCGCAATACCACTCGTGCTTTTGTTGACGACTTGATCAGCTCGACCTCAGGCCGTTTGGCCATCGTCAGCGCCGAGGCAGTCACCAATCCAACTCCGTCAAACGCCAATTACGGGGCCATCAAAGCTGCAGCCGAACACTGGGTCAACGCGGTGGCACGACTATTTAGCAAAAACGCGCCCAATGCGGCAGCTATCAGCTGGGTAGTCAAAGCACTGAGCGAGCAATCACCTGACTTGGCTCCTTCCGGGCACACCTCAGTGAGCTACCTGGCCCAAGCAGCGGTAGAATTATTGGCCGATCGCGCAGTGTCCCAAAATGGCACTCGCATCGCGCTGCCTCGCGCCTAGCCTCATACTTCACGACAGTTTAAGGAACGACACAACATGACTTCACTGCACGACACCGCTGTTCGAGGCTTTGCTTCAGATAACTACTCCGGGGTCCACCCACGAATCCTTGAGGCGATTGCCCGCGCCAACGGCGGACACCAAATCTCCTACGGCGAGGACCAGTACACCGAACAGTTGGGCACCGTTGCTCACGAAATCTTCGGTGAACAAGCCACTATTTTCCCGGTCTTTAATGGCACCGGAGCAAATGTCACCGCCCTACAGTCGTTACTGCCACGATGGGGTGCCGTCATTTGTGCCACCAGCGCGCACATTAACGTGGATGAAAATGGTGCCCCAGAACGAGTCGGCGGCTTCAAACTTTTGCAGGTGCAGACTCCCGATGGCAAACTCACCCCAGAGCTGATCGATCAGGAGGCATGGGGCTACGGCGATGAACACCGCGCCCAACCCTTGGCCGTTTCCATCACTCAGGCCACCGAACTAGGCACCTTGTACACCCCGGAAGAAATCAAAGCCATCACCGAGCACGCCCAGAAGCTGGGTATGAAGGTGCATCTAGATGGTTCGCGCCTATCAAATGCCGCGGCCGCGCTTAATGTTCCACTGCGGGCTTTGACCACCGATGTTGGCGTAGACATCGTGTCGTTGGGTGGAACCAAAAATGGCATCCTGCTGGGCGAAGGCATTCTGGTCTTGCGCAAGGAACTGGCCGATGACATGAAGTACCTGCGCAAGATGAACATGCAGTTGGGCAGCAAGATGCGATTCATTTCCGCCCAGTTGATCGAACTGTACGGAACCGAGCTGTGGAAGGAACTAGCTGGTCATGCCAATGCAATGGCAGCCCAACTAGCCCAAGCCGTGGAGCAGATCGCTGGAGTGGAATTGGTTTACCCAACCCAGGCCAATGGTGTGTTCGCCAAGCTACCAACCGAAGTCAGCGACGAACTTCGCAAGCACTTCCGCTTCTACGATTGGGATCGCGCAGCCGGTGAAGTGCGCTGGATGTGTTCCTTTGATACCACCGAAGAGGATGTTGCGGCGTTCATTTCCAAGTTGCGCGAACTCATGGGTTCCTACGTCCCCGCTTAGCATTTGTGTGACTCGGCGTGCCGTACCACGGTGGGGGTACGGCACGTTTAGACTCAAATTGTGACCAACGATCGCCCTGCCTCAGCCATTCCGAGTGCCTTCGCCAAGGCCCTTGAAGAGCTGTCGCACGCCAAGGTACGCAAAGAGCTGAAGTTCACCGAGATCCCTGCACCAGGGCGCCTTGCACCGTTTGCGTTGGCCCTGAGTGGAGACGTCATTGATATGGTGCCCCCAGATCACGGCCCGCACGGCCAAGAGATCGGCCGCACCCCATTCCTTCAGCCACAGGAGCAGCTGGCCACGGGCCGCTTTATCCTCCTATACGATCCTGCTGGTCAAGAGATGTGGAATGGACAGTTCCGTATCGTGACTTATGTCCGGGCTCGCCTTGATCACGACATGGGGCAGGATGCAATGCTCGCCTCGGTGGCGTGGTCTTGGTTGGAGGACTCTTTGCGTGAGCGCGAGGCGTTCCATCATTCCGCAGGTGGCACTGCAACCCGTGTCATTTCCGAGTCTTTCGGTAACCTTGCCGGGGAACAAGACCACATCGATATTGAACTACGCGCTTCATGGTCACCAGAAACCGATAATCTCGGACCACATTTGAGTGCCTGGGCGGACTTGGTTTGCACCTTTGCTGGCCTACCGCCGCTACCTGATGGCGTCCAGCAGTTACCACACCGTCGACTCAGCTAGATTACCGGCGCAGTTCCCGGTTCGCAGTTGGATCTAGAATAGAAGTATCATGCCGAATTCTGAGACCACCGCTTCTTCATCTTCTACCGCTGATTCCCAGTCACCCGAGCCAGTGCTAACGCCCCTGACTCATCCGCGTGATGGGATTCCAGAGGTCATCAATACCCCGGCCGCCTTGCGCCGTGCGGTGCGCGAGCTCAGCGCTGGCAGCGGAGATTTGGCGGTGGATACCGAACGAGCCAGTGGCTTCCGTTATGGTCAGCGCGCTTTCCTCTTACAGATCCGTCGTGAAGGCGCAGGGACATGGCTGATCGACCCCGAAGAACTTGAGGACCTGAGCGTGTTGCGTGATTTCATGAATCAGCAACCATGGATTTTGCATGCCGCCACCCAGGACCTCCCTTGTCTTCATGACCTAGGCATGTCTCCCACCGCATTGTTTGACACCGAACTCGCAGGTCGCCTCGCTGGATTCCCCCGCGTTTCGCTGGGGACCATGGTCGCTGAACTGCTGGGCCTGCAATTGGCCAAGGAACATTCTGCGGTGGATTGGTCCACCAGACCATTGCCAGAATCGTGGTTGAACTACGCTGCTTTGGACGTTGAAGTCCTTGAAGAATTACGTCAGGAAATCTCGAAGATCCTGATCGAGCAGGGCAAGATGGAATTTGCTAGACAAGAATTTGAATACGAGCGCAATCTTCCTGATCCGCAACGCGCCGAAGAACCGTGGCGCAAACTCTCCGGCGTCCACAAGCTCAAAGGGCGCCGTAACCTGGCTATCGCCCGTGAGCTTTGGCTCTCCCGCGAGTCACTGGCACAAAGTCAGGACATCGCACCGGGTCGACTTCTTTCTGATCGTGCCATTATGGCTGCCATCGAGCAGCGTGCCACAACCGTGCCTGCACTGCTTCAAATCCCGGGGTTCCATACCCGCCATGCCAAACGCGACGCGCCGCGTTGGATCGACGCTATTCAGCGGGGCCGATTGACCCGCGACCTGCCTGAATTACGAGCCGGCAAAGCTGGTTTACCGCATCCTCGCTCGTGGGCAGAAAAGAATCCTGCCGCCTTTGCCCGCCTTGAATCAGCCAAGCTGGTGTTGGCTGAGGTCAGTGAGCACTGGAATATTCCTATCGAAAACCTGCTCACCCCGAAGTTGGTTCGCGAGCTTTGTTGGAATCCGCCGGCCCTGATCAGCGCCCAAGGTATTGATGAACAACTGAGCCTTTTGGGCGCTCGTGACTGGCAACGAGATCTCCTTGTTGACGGGCTTGCTCAGGGATTCGCCCAGGTCTAGCCGCCTCGGGCAAGGTTTGGTTTTCTTACTGAAACCAAACTGTGATGCCCTGCACTTGCACTTCAAGTTACTACTGAGTAACGTATGGTTTAGGTCACAGTGATGCTGGCCACTGCCCTACCCCGGGCAGCATGAACCAACCCCAAGGAGCCCGACGGTGAGTGCCAACGCTTCGACCGTGCCCAATAACGTGCACCCTTCGCTCAACGACCGCGACGTAGTCTTCATCGACGGGGTACGTACTCCGTTCGGCAAGGCCGGCGAGAATGGCATTTACCACGGTACCCGCGCCGATGATCTTGCAGTCAAGGCCGTACGTGGACTACTAGAACGCAACCCAGAAGTACCTGCTGAGAAAATCGACGAAATTTCGATCGCTGCCACCACGCAAACGGGAGATCAGGGACTAACCTTGGGCCGCACCGTGGGCTTGCTCTCGGGCATTCCAAAGTCTGTTCCCGGCTTTGCTATTGATCGCATGTGCGCTGGAGCCATGACTGCGGTCACCGCGACAGCAGGCGGCATCGCCTTCGGCGCCTACGACATCGTCGTCGCTGGCGGCGTCGAGCACATGGGTAATCACCCGATGGGTGCAGGTGCCGATCCAAACCCACGGTTCCTCTCCGAAAAGATCGTGGACCCGCAAGCCCTGAATATGGGCAACACCGCAGAGAACTTGCATGACCGTTTTCCTGCGATCACCAAAGAACGCACGGATCGTTACGCCGTGACATCGCAAAATAAGCTCAGCAAGGCCTACGAAAACCAGCAGATCCAGCCTGATCTCATCCCAGTGGCCGCTAAGCGCCCAGGCGAAGGTTGGAAGGTCAACACCGCCGATGAGCCTCCGCGTCCAGGTACCACCATGGAATCCTTATCGGATCTTCGCACTCCATTCCGCGCCCACGGACGAGTCAGCGCCGGCAACGCCGCAGGACTGAACGACGGGGCCACCGCAGCATTGCTCAGTAGCGGTCAGGCCGCTCGCGAGCTGGGGCTACAGCCAAAAATGCGCATGGTTTCTTTCGCCTTTGCCGGTGTTGAACCGGATGTCATGGGCTATGGTCCGGTTCCCGCCACCGAGAAGGCCTTAGCCAAGGCCGGACTGAGCGTTGACGACATCGGCCTGTTCGAAATCAACGAAGCCTTCGCCGTCCAGGTTCTGTCCTTCCTAGACTTCTACGGGATTGACCAGGATGACGATCGTGTCAACCGCTACGGCGGTGCCATTGCTGTCGGCCACCCGCTGGCCTCCTCTGGAGTTCGTCTGATGACCCAGCTGGCTCGCCAGTTCTCCGAGGACCACTCGGTACGTTACGGGATCACCACCATGTGCATTGGCTTAGGCATGGGTGGCACCGTCATTTGGGAAAACCCGAATCATGCAGACTTCGGCAGCAAGGCATAAGGAAAAGACAATGACTGTAGACACCAAGAAATTCGCAGCCGTCGCGCAAATGATGCATGACGAAACCGTCACCCATTCATTCGTCACCGACGTCGCCCTTCCCAGTGGAAAGACTTTGGCGCTGCTGACCCTCGATAATGGACTCGACCACAAGAAGCCGACTACCTTAGGCCCCAACAGCCTGCTGGAACTTCGCGCGACTTTGGAAACGCAAGCGGAACGTGCCAAAGCCGGAGAAATCCATGCTTTGGCCATCACCGGCAAACCGTACTTCCTAATTGCCGGAGCCGATTTGTCGGCAGTAACCCGACTGAGCGAACCCGAGCAGGCCACCGCGATGGCGTCGTTGGGCCATTACACCTACGAACTGCTGGCAGATCTGGGCGTCCCAACCTTCGCATTCATCAATGGCTTGGCCTTGGGAGGCGGACTAGAAATCGCCCTGGCCTGCAACTACCGCACCGTGAGTACCGCCGCTGGTGCGTTGGGACTGCCAGAAGGGTTCCTCGGATTGATCCCAGGTTGGGCCGGGGTCTACCGCCTGCCACGCTTGGTCGGACCTGAAAATGCGTTGAAGGTCATGATCGAGAACCCACTGAACAACAATCGCACTCTCTCGGGGCCAGCTGCCTACAAGATGGGAGTTGCCGACGCAATATTTGAACCGGCAGATTTCATCGAACACTCCGTGTCCTTTGTTGAGTCAGTACTTGCAGACAAGGATCAGATTCAGCGACCAAACGCTGTAGATCCTTCTGATCCAGAAGTCGCTCGCCGCTGGTTGGAAGCAGCTGACAAGGCCGAACAATTTGTAGATGCAAAGCTCTCCGGAGCTGCACCGGCGCCCTATAAAATCCTCGAGGTCTTCCGTAAGGGCCTTAGCATTTCTCAGCAGGAGTCGGCTGCACTGGAAATTGAAGCGTTGACCGGACTGATGCGGACCAACCAATTTCAGAACACCGTCTACGCATTCTTGGATCTGGTGCAGAAGCGGGGCAAGCGCCCAGCAGGAGCACCCGATGCCAAGCTCGCCCGACCAGTTTCTAAGGTCGGCGTAGTCGGTGCTGGCCTGATGGCCGGTCAGCTTGCACTATTGTTCGTGCGCCGTCTAAACGTGCCTGTAGTAATCACCGACTTGGATCAGTCACGCGTCGATAAGGGCATCGCTTACATCCGCGGCGAAATCGACAAGCTGAATGCCAAGGGGCGTATGAGCCAGGACGCTGTGAACCGCACAAAGGCACTGGTAACCGGTTCGGTCACCAAAGAAGCCTTTGCGGACGCAGACTTTGTCATCGAGGCCGTCTTCGAAGAGCTGAACGTCAAGAAGCAGGTCTTCGCCGAAGTTGAGGCAGTGGTCTCCCCAGAATGCATCCTCGCCACAAACACATCCTCATTGTCCGTGACAGAAATGGGCCGGGATCTCAAGCATCCAGAGCGCTTGGTTGGCTTCCACTTCTTCAACCCGGTAGCACTCATGCCGTTGTTGGAAATTGCGGCCACGCAGTGGACCAACGAAACTTCGCTGTCCACGGCCTTCGTTGTCGGCAAGAACCTGAAGAAGACTACCGTGAAGACCCAGGACGCTGCAGCCTTCGTGGTCAATCGTGTACTTCTGCGCTTGATGAGCGAGGTACAAGCGGCCTTCGATGAGGGTACCGATGCACCCACTGCGGACTCAGCGCTGGCTCCGATGGGCCTGCCAATGAGCCCATTCACTTTGTTGGCCATGGTCGGTTTGCCCGTTGCTCAGCACGTGAATGAATCACTCAACGCAGCCTTTGGAGACCGATTCGCTGTCTCAGAGAATTTGCAGAAGCTCATCGATGCCAAGATCACGGCACTTTGGGTCAAGAATGAAGACGGCAGTGAACAACTAAATCCTCAAGCTGTCGAACTTCTGGTTCAGGGCGATAAGCCCTCCACGAAGGACGAAATCCTCTTGCGAGTTCAGAACGCTCTCGCAGAAGAAATCGGACTACTGCTTGCTGAAGGCGTTGTTGCTGAGGCCGCGGATGTTGACCTTTGCATGATCACCGGCGCTGGTTGGCCAATGCATCTCGGCGGAATCACTCCTTACCTTGATCAGGTAGGCGCTTCTGAACGGGTGAACGGCAAGAAGTTCAACAGCTAGAGCTTTGCTAATCTATGGGCCTCACTTCTTTGAAGTGGGGTCCATAGGCCTTGGCAGGGACAATACGTGGTCGCCAAATTCCTAGCATGACCACAGGGATCTCTGCCAGAATATGTTCATGACTGACAACGTCTTTCCAGCCCGACGCACCTTCATGTGCGCGTCCGCGGTCCTTGGATCAGCCGCCCTGTTGACCGCCTGCGGTGATGGCCACTCTGAAGCCGACACCCCTGAAGCATCCTCTGTACCGAAGCCAACTGGCCAGTCGCAGGTGGTGATGAAGTTAGCCGACCTTGAAGTCGGCGCCCGCACATCTGTACAAGCAAAGCATCCATCGGGCAAGGAAATACCTGTACTACTGTTCCGTCCGGATGAAAAAACCGTATTGGCGTTTTCCAGCGTCTGCACGCACCAAGGCTGTGTTGTCACGGCCGAGTCTTCCCAGGATGACTTTTTCTGTGCCTGCCACGGATCGCGATTTAAGCCAGCCGACGGAACAGTATTGGAAGGACCCGCGATCGCTCCGCTGGTCCGTTATGCCACAGAGATCAAGAATGATCAGATTTCGGTCTACGTCACCGAGTCCTAAAAGCCAGTCGGATTAACGACAAAAAACGAGGTTGCACCACTACATCAGTGGGGTGCAACCTCGTTTTTGGATAACTACCAGTTAGCTCATCGGCAACTTAGAAAAGTGCTACCTTGTTCGGTACTGGGAAGATTGCGTCGAGTTCTTCACGCTCAGCGGCAGTGGGCACCCAACGAACAGCTTTGGCGTTCATCTGGATTTGCTCCGGACGCGTGGCGCCAGCAATCACTGAAGTTACCGGCTCCTGAGCGGCCAGCCAGGAGAAGGCAAGTTCAATAGGAGCTAAGTCCCGCTCAGAAGCGAACTGGGCAAACTTATCCAGCTGCTCAAAATCTGTGGTCTCTACCAACTGCTGGCGTGCGTGAGTGAGTCGGCTTCCTTCAGGCGCGTAGCCCTTAGAGTACTTTCCGGTCAGCAGCCCGTTAGCTAGCGGGAAGTACGGAAGCACACCAAGGCCAAATTCACGGGCGGCCGGCAACACTTCAAGTTCTGCACGTCGATCAATGAGGTTGTAGTGGTTTTGTGCTGAAATGAACCGTTCGGTACCCAACTCGCGTGCCACGTATTCTGCTTGGGCGATCTGCCATCCAGCACGGTTTGAATGACCGATATAGCGCACCTTGCCACTGGTGACCAGCTCGTCCAAGGCGCGTAAGGTTTCATCGATGGGCGTGTTCGCATCGGGAGTATGGAATTGATATAGATCAATATGATCGGTGCCCAAACGCTTCAACGAAGCTTCAACGGACTTCATGATGTACCGGCGGGATCCGCGAGCGTTAAAATCCGGTCCATTTGCTCCGGCAACGTCCATACCGAACTTGGTTGCCAAGACAATGTCATCTCGGTTCTTGCCCAACGCTTTGCCCAGTCGTTGCTCAGAGAGTCCGGCGGTCTTACCGTAGTTGTCCGCAACATCAAAGAAGGTAATCCCCGCGTCCAAGGCTGCGTGAACTACCGCATCGGTACCCTCTTGGGATTCAGTTGCGGTCCCGGTTCGCCCTAGGTTATTACAGCCCAAGCCGACGACCGAAACGCTCAAACCACTACGGCCTAATTGACGGAATTCCATGAACACCTCACTGATTTGTGTCTGTCGCTTCACAGTGCGACCTGATACCCCTAGGCTATCTGTTAGGTCTGTGAAGCGAAGAGTTCAAGACACAATTCACTGCATTGCATATTTATCCATTAGGATGGAAACATGTCTAAAGTTCTTACCAATCTTCCTGTAGGCGAACGCGTCGGAATCGCGTTCTCTGGTGGCCTCGACACCTCGGTGGCAGTAGCGTGGATGCGCGACAAGGGCGCAATTCCTTACACCTACACTGGCGACCTAGGCCAGTACGACGAGCCGGACATTGACGCCGTTCCAAGCCGTGCGCTGGAATACGGTGCCGAGAATTCTCGTCTGGTTGACTGCAAGCCAGCACTGGTCGAAGAAGGCTTCGCGGCTCTGGCTTGCGGCGCATTCCATATTCGCACCGGCGGCAAGACCTACTTCAACACCACCCCGCTGGGTCGTGCCGTCACCGGCACCCTGCTGGTACGCGCAATGCGCGAAGATGGCGTGGATGTGTGGGGCGACGGTTCGACTTACAAGGGTAACGACATCGAGCGCTTCTACCGCTACGGATTGATGGCTAATCCAAAGCTGCGCATCTACAAGCCTTGGCTGGATCCTAACTTCGTCACCGAACTTGGCGGACGCCAGGAAATGTCCGAGTGGCTGCAGGAACACGGTTTCCCTTACCGTGATTCGGCGGAAAAGGCTTACTCCACCGACGCCAACATCTGGGGCGCAACCCACGAAGCTAAGACTCTGGAACTGCTGGACAGCTCTATTGAATCTGTTGAGCCAATCATGGGTGTGAAGTACTGGGATGAAAGCGTCGCGATCAAGGCCGAAGACGTTTCGGTTTCCTTCGTTGCCGGTCGCCCAGTGGCGATCAATGGCAAGGAATTCACTGACGCTGTAGCCCTGGTCAACGAAGCGAACATCATTGGTGGACGTCACGGTTTGGGCATGAGCGATCAGATCGAAAACCGTATCATTGAAGCTAAGTCCCGTGGCATCTACGAAGCACCTGCAATGGCACTGCTGTACATCGCTTACGAACGCCTCGTCAATGCGATCCACAACGAAGATACCGTTGCCAGCTACCACAACGAAGGCCGCCGTTTGGGCCGCCTGATGTACGAGGGTCGCTGGTTGGACCCACAGGCTCTGATGTTGCGCGAATCGCTGCAGCGTTGGGTTGGCTCGGCCATCACCGGTACTGTCACCATCCGCCTGCGCCGCGGCGATGACTACACGATCGTTAACACCGAAGGCGAAAACCTCAGCTACCACCCAGACAAGCTGTCCATGGAGCGCGTGGGCGATGCAGCCTTCGGCCCCGTGGATCGTATCGGTCAGCTGACCATGCGTAATCTGGACATCGCTGACTCGCGTGGCCGCCTGGAACAGTACGCCAACATGGGTCTTGTCGGTGGCACCACCGCAGAGCTGGTTGGTTCATTGGAAGCTGGTGGCGCTAACGATATCGTGAACGCTACCCACGTTGATAGCGATGATCTGGCAACCGATCGTGCCATTGAATCTGCAGCTTTTGACGCTGGCACCGACTAACCGTCGAGTACTAACCGACTAAAATGGTCGGGTCTTCTCTTTGATGAGAAGGCCCGACCATTTTTGATTTACCACCACAGCTGATGGCTATCGAGAGAAACCATTCAATGCGAGGGGACGCAGTGAACTTCGCCCCCGCTCATTGCTCATTATTCGAGCAACGAGAGCAACGGGCTGACGGTTAGCGTGAATCCAATCAGAGACAGCAGGCGAAGCACCAGTCTCGATCGAGCACCGGGCTTAGTGTTAGGCGCCGGAAGTGGAAAAACCTGTTCTACGGCCCAAGTAACGATCACAACGATCACCCCGGCCAGAGCTAGTCGAGCAGGAGCCATGCCGGAGAGTAACGAGGCAATTCCCAGTCCGATGAGAACACCAATAAACCCCTGAAATGCCAGGTGCAATGGCGTTCGAGTTGCGCCTACTGATGGTGCCTTCTTCTTAGCACCAAGAGTTTCGTCCCGGTCTTCCTGTGGAATCATTTCTACTGTTTTCCTTCTTCGTTGGGCTCGACGCCTGCAATCTCATGCTGGGAGAGATCCTTGCGCAAAAGTAATCCCGCCCCACCAGTAAACTCAATATTTCCAATTCGCGCAGCACCAAACATTTGATCGAATCCAAGTGAAAGTTGCAGCGCTATCGAAGCTTCGTTTCTCGCATTCACAACGCACCATGCCTCCTTGGCACGTTCCGAAATCCAGCGAAGTCGCGCCCGAGACAGAATAGCTGCAAACCCCTGACGTTGGTACTGCCTGGAAATTTCAACCCCAGACAAGTAATACCCACACGGAACGGCCTGGTCTTGAGGATCCCACCAAGCAGCTCTCGCCCAACCGACCAACTGGCCTGTGGCATTTTTGAGCACCAGTTGACACTCATTGTTACCGAACAGCTCAGGGCGGCTATTGCGTCCCAAGGACTTCGACAGAGCTCGCACTGCGTCGAAGTCTTCTGGGAGCATTAGCTGCGGGCGCATCGAGAAAGTTCTTGGCTAGCTAAGCGTCATTGGCTTTGCTGGCAAGGGATGAACGCTTTTAATCTTCTCTGGCGTTGCATAGTCAGCGATGCCAAGGCTCATCTTGGTGAAATCGAGTTTGGCTTCGCGGATGCAGGTCTTGATGGCAGCCACAGCAAGCTTTGGTGCCGGAGTAAGGACGCGGATGTTCAATTTGCGTGGTGCAAAGTCGCTAGACTCAACTGTTCCTAGGCCACGCCATGCCAGGTGACCGGTGAGAGCTTCCTTGGCTTTCTTCTCCAAGTACTGATCACGCTCGGTACCGGATGCAGATTTCAATGCGTACTGCACAATGACCCACGACTGATCTTCGTCTTTGACTTCTGCGTAGCCTTCATCGGTGCAGGCCTGAAGGAAACCAGCAAAAAGCTCGTCGGCACGATCATTGTCAACATCTTGCACGTCGCTGGTGGTGGACATGTGGCCAACACTGCCATGGTTAATAACGAATTGGCCCAGTTCACCATCTTCGAACTGCTGGAACCACGCTTCACGGAAGTGCAGCACGTTCTTGTCATCTAAACGGTAGGTGCGAATAATCGCCATTGTTTTCCCTCTTCAGGTAAGTAGAAAATTCAAGTGAGAGTGTCTAGCTGGTGACTAGGCTAGCCACCTTGGCAAGCCATTGGTTTCTGTATTCCTGACTAAATGGAGCTGCGTCAGAGGCGACTTGTTCGAGTAGCTCACTAGCTGCCGCTCTCATGCTGGTCTTTAGATCGTCGGGATAGCCCATGGATGCACTGTGTTCTTCAAATTCGTCTTCATCGTCTAGGAACGTCCCTCGGCTATGCGAACGAATGACGTCCAAATCGAGATCTATTGAATTCACTTCCCAGCCGCCGGACTTCATCGGTTGCCAGCCGATCTGGTGAGATAGGTCGATATATACATCAAAATCTTCGGCACTGTCCGAATACAACGTCGCAATCCACGAGCCTTCGTGCGGAATCAGACATAGCGCGTCAGTTTCAGCCAAATGAGCAACACCAGGTCGGGCTACCAGTGATCCACTTGGCTGGTGTAGCCAGTGTCCATGTTCGTCGTGACCGAGGTAAAACCCCGGAACTACCCAGTGCGGCGTGCGGTTATATTTCCACGCGCGTGCGACAACCAACTCCCCGAAAGGGATTTCCCTCGGTGAGCGTGGCAGCCCTTCAGGACATCCCTGAATCTGTGTCATAGCTTTGGGATCTGTCCGGTCGGAAGGTCTTGGCCTGGGAGAGGTCGGGCAAAAGGTACCTTGGTTCCCAGTACCTGCGCAAGGGTGTCGCGGGCAACCTGTTGGGCGGTCAGGCCCACCCGGTCAAGAACCTCCGAGCGTGTACCGTGCGCCAAGAATTCGGTGGGCAATCCAACTTCGTTCAGTGCGGTGTCCACACCTGCTGCGCGCATTTCGGTACGCAATCGAGAACCTACGCCACCGGCACGAACGCCGTCTTCTATGCAAACAACGATGCGGTGGCGGGCAGCCAGAGAAATTACGGAGGTTGGCATCGGCAGAACCCAGCGTGGGTCAACTACGGTCACAGACACGCCCTGGCTATTCAGACGTTGCGCAACATCCAAGGAAATTTCACTCATGGCGCCGACGGACACGATCAGCACATCTGGAGCGGACCGGTCCCCCAAACGTGCCAGCACGTCAACGCCGTCAGGCAGGCGGTCTACAGCCTCAACTGGTTCTCCTACTGACCCCTTGGAGAAACGAACCACGCTGGGTGCATCGTTAATTTCTAGAGCTTCGCGTAATTCTTCTCGAAGACGGTCAGCATCGCGCGGTGCCGCCAAGTGCAGGTTCGGCACGATCTGCGTCAAAGCCATATCCCACATTCCGTGGTGGCTGGCTCCATCTGGTCCGGTGACACCGGCACGGTCCAGGACGATTGTCACTCCGGCCTTGTGCAGAGCCACGTCCATGAGTAGCTGGTCAAAGGCCCGGTTCAGGAAGGTTGCGTATACGCAGACCACTGGATGCAAACCACCAAATGCCAGACCCGCCGCGGTAGTCATCGCGTGCTGCTCTGCAATACCTACGTCAATAACACGCTCAGGGTGTTCTTCAGACATCTTCTTTAAGCCCACCGGCTGCAACATGGCACCGGTAATAGCTACGATGTCATCACGCTCATTAGCGACCTTGGCAATTTCTTCGCCAAACACGCTAGTCCAGCTTTGAGCGCTTGGCTTTGAAACTGGCTTGCCCGTGGCCGGGTCAATCACGCCTACTGCGTGGAACTGGTCGGCTTCATCGGCCAGGGCCGGAGCATAACCGTGCCCCTTTTCGGTCAATGCGTGCACAAGAACCGGGCCACCGTACTGCTTGGCCTGCTGCAAAGCCTCTTCTACAGCTGCCTGATTGTGACCATCGATAGGGCCGATGTATTTGAGTCCAAGGTCTTCGAAGAGTCCCTGCGGGGCCCACCAGTCTTTGATGCCCTTCTTGGTGGCGTGCAATGACTTGTAGGTGAATTTGCCGACTGGACCTGAATCTTTTAGACGACCCTTGAGTTTGTCCATGGCGTTCTCGTACGCCGGATGGGTGCGGAACTTATCTAACTGCTGACGCAGACCGAATAGTTGATCGGCTAGACCACCAATGGTAGGTGCGTAGGAGCGACCGTTGTCATTGACCACGATGATTGCCTTGCGGTCCTTATCGGCAGCGATGTTGTTGACCGCTTCCCAGACCATACCGCCGGTCAGTGCGCCGTCGCCGACCAAACCAACGGCATAATTCTCGGTGCGACCGGTGAGCTTGTTGGCACGTGAGATGCCGTCCACCCAAGAAAGTGAGGAGGAGGCGTGTGACGATTCTACGATGTCGTGTTCAGACTCTGCCCGGTCGGGGTAACCAGAGAGGCCTTCCTGCTGGCGAAGGGTTTCGAAGTTCTGGCGACCTGTCAGCAGCTTATGAACATACGACTGGTGACCGGTGTCGAACACGATGGAGTCCGTGGGTGAGTCAAAGACCCGGTGAATGCCAAGAGTTAGTTCAACTACACCAAGGTTTGGACCAAGGTGACCGCCGGTACGGGCGACGTTGTCGATGAGGAAGGTACGAATTTCCTCGGCAAGGTCATGTAGTTGTTCTAGGGATAGCGCCCGAAGATCGCTTGGTTTCTTGATGGTCTTAAGCAAAGACACGCTCGTCCCCTTTACATATTCGCCCGTAGTGGCTGTGAGCCCATGCGAAATACTTAGTCTACCGCGTTGGAATCTTCTCCCATTATCCGCCACCGTTTCTCATAGCGCGAATTTCTGGGCAATGAGCTTGGATACCTTGACCCGTGTTGATGAACAGTACACATTTATTCGAACCTAGCTAGAGCCTCGTGAATCATCTGATGTCCTTGTGCCTCAAACTCGACATCCCCGACTTGGTAAGCCCAAATCGCTGTGCCGATGGCTTCGCGCAATAGCATGATCGACCATTGAGGTTCCTGCCGTGGATCTTCGCCATAACCTTGAACGAAAGCTGACTCTAGCGCTGGGCGTCCTTTGAATTGTTGGCTGGCCAATCTAGCGAAGTCGCTTGCGGCCGGGCGGAACTCGAACCTTCCAAAATCTATGACGCGCATCCGCCCGTCCTCCACTAGCCAATTTCGTGGTTGCCAATCGCCATGCGTTGGTACAAGCAAAACGCCCTTTGGATCTTGCGCACCTAAGATTCGTTCCATCTGCTGGCATTGGCCGAAGCTAATGCGATGTTCCGTCGATAATAGGTGACGGATTTTTTCGGTCAATCGGGACTCATAGTGTTGGTCGAGGTGCTCAGCTTGTTGGTGGAAGAGCTTCAGTGCGGCCCCGGCTTGATGGTAAATGTCGGGACTAAATTCATGACGTGTACCTACGCACAGTGTGCCTGTTAGATATTCCAGGACCATCAACCGTAGTTCCTCGTTATGGAACAACATCCTTGCGGCGAGACCATGCGATATCAACGAGTCGGTATGACGTCGGTGTGCCTGGAGCTCACGAGAAATATGATGGCTTCCTTCTCCCCCAGTTTTGAGAATGAGATCCCGCTCATTTGAGCGAATGTGGAGCACTTTTGTGTCGCTAAGGTTCCACGAGTAGTCGCTGACCACCTCAACATCCCCAAGCCACCCGTTAATCTGGGCTGTTTGTTCAGCATCCAAAAACTGTGCCAGATGAAAATGGACCATTATTACACCGTGTGCTTCTTATACACCAGATGCTCCGCACTTGCGTATCCGCTGGTGAAGCCAAGAAATTGTAGCCCCAATCGGTCGCAGACTTTCTGCGACGGATAGTTTCGCGGATCCACGATCGCAAGCACCTGCTGTCTTGCATTGGACTGCTTGGCATACTCAAGCACCACACTGGCAGCTTCTGTGGCGTACCCGCGTCCTTGAGCCTCGGGGTGCAAGTGCCAGCCAATTTCGCTGGGTTGATCTTCAAGGTTGATGTCGATGTAGCTTTGCATGTTTTTACTCATCGGCTTGCACAATAGATTTCCGACGAGCCTACCGGTGTCGCGTCGTTCAATAGCCCAGATCCCTTGCCCCGCTCCACACACATCACGTCGTCGATTTATGGATGCCTGTGCTTGTTCAAGGGAATTCGTCAGGCTAGTTCCTGGTCCAAGATAACGCATCGTTTCATATCGCGATTCTAGGTCCAGTAGGAAAGGGGCATCCGCCACATCCCATGAACGTAAGCGCAACCGTTTAGTGAACAACTCCTTCACCCCATCTCCTTTCCGCAAAACGTGAACCTTGATCGTGGGCGCTGGATCATAGAGTTCAGCTTCATCTCTGGGTAGGCTGTAGCTATGTCAGAGGATGTTCCGGTGAGTCACACCACGCAACGATATTCTTCTTTGGCCACAGCTTATATCCAGCTGTTCGGCAACGTTGAGCGGGCAGAGCCTGAAGATTACCATCTCATCACACACTGGGTCCAAGGGCTCAACGGCCCTGTCTTGGATGCTGGATGTGGACCAGGTCAATGGACGCAAGTTCTTCATGGTCCCGATCATCCGGCTACTGGTGTGGACATGGTTCCCGAATTCTTAGAACACGCCACAGCAAATTTTCCTGGCTGTTCATTTCAGCAAGCTGACATTGCGGCGTTGCCCTTTCCTGACGAAACCTTTTCCGGAATCCTCTCCTGGTACTCGATCATCCACACCCCACCAAGAGCGCTCACTGAGGTTTTGAAGTCATTTGCACGGGTGTTAGAACCCGGAGGCCAGCTGCTTCTTGGTTTCTTCGCGGGTAATCGGGTAGAAGCTTTCGATCACAAGGTCGCTCAAGCATGGTATTGGTCGCCCGAAGAGTTATCCTTCCGGCTTAGCCAGGAGGGTTTCGAGGTGACAGATACCGTGGTGCGAACTAACGATTCCACGCGAACGCATGGTCATCTGCTAGCAATACGCAGATAGTAGTCAGTTGACGATGAGAGGCCCAAGGCAAAATGCCTTGGGCCTCTCATGTACCGGTGTTGCGGTACTACCTTCGATTCTTCTCAGCCTGAGCCGAGTAGTACCTACTAGTTAGCAGCAGCGATCTGGCGCAGTACGTACTGCAAGATGCCACCATTGCGGTAGTAGTCAGCTTCACCTGGGGTGTCGATGCGCAGAACTGCGTCGAACTCGGTAACCTTACCCTCTGGCGAGGTTGCGGTAACCTTCAGGGTCTTCGGGGTGACACCGTTGTTCAGCTCGGTCACGCCTGCAACCGAGAAGGTCTCGGTACCGGTCAGACCCAGCGAATCAGCGGACTCGCCCTCTGGGAACTGCAGTGGCAGAACGCCCATACCGATCAGGTTCGAACGGTGAATACGCTCGAAGGACTCGGTGATAACAGCCTTGACGCCCAGCAGTGCGGTGCCCTTAGCAGCCCAGTCACGCGAGGAGCCCGAGCCGTATTCCTTACCACCAAGAACAACCAGCGGAGTGCCGGCAGCCTTGTAGTTCTCTGCAGCGTCGTAGACGTAAGCCTGCGGAGCACCTTCCTGGGTGAAGTCGCGGGTGAAGCCACCCTCAACGCCGTCCAGCAGCTGGTTCTTGATGCGGATGTTAGCGAAGGTACCGCGGATCATGACTTCGTGGTTACCACGACGCGAGCCGTAGGAGTTGAAGTCCTTGCGATCCACACCGTTCTCGATCAAGTAACGGCCAGCCGGGGTTTCCGACTTGAACGAACCTGCAGGCGAGATGTGGTCGGTCGTGACCGAATCGCCGAGCTTGAGCAGAACGCGAGCGCCGTCGATATCCGAAACAGGCTGAGGCTCTGCGGTCATGCCCTCGAAGTAAGGTGCCTTACGTGCGTAGGTCGACTTTTCGTCCCATGCGAAGGTTGCGCCTTCAGGGGTGTCTAGTGCCTTCCAGCGCTCGTCACCTTCGAAAGCGGTCTCGTAGCCCTTGGCGAACATGTCCTTGTCAATCGACGAGTCCATGATTTCCTGGACCTCAACTGGCGATGGCCAGATGTCCTTCAGGAAGACGTCGTTGCCCTCGGAGTCCTGACCCAGTGCGTCGGTCTCGAAGTCGAAGTCCATGGTGCCAGCCAGTGCGTAAGCGATGACCAATGGCGGGGAAGCCAGGTAGTTCATCTTCACGTCTGGGTTGATACGGCCTTCGAAGTTACGGTTACCGGTCAGAACTGCGGTAGCTGCCAGGTCGTTGGCGTTGATAGCCTCGGAGATTTCAGCGTCCAACGGACCGGAGTTACCGATACAAGTTGCGCAACCGTAGCCAACAACGAAGAAGCCAAGCTGCTCCAGGTATGGCATGAGGCCGGACTTCTCGTAGTACTCGGTGACAACCTTCGAGCCTGGTGCGACCGAAGTCTTAACCCATGGCTTGGAGGACAGACCCTTTTCGGCTGCGTTGCGAGCCAGAACGGCTGCGGCCAGCATGACCGAAGGGTTGGAGGTGTTGGTGCACGAGGTGATCGAAGCGATCGAAACCAGGCCGTGGTCCAAGGTGAACTTGGTGCCATCTTCCTTGGTAACCTCTACTGCGGTCGACGGACGTCCAACACCCTGGGTGTCTTCTGCGTCGGAAACGTAGTTGTGCAGATCCTTGCGGAACTGTTCCTTCGAGGAAGACAGCTCGATGCGGTCCTGCGGACGCTTCGGGCCGGCGATCGATGGAACAACGGTGGACAGATCCAGCTCGATGAATTCCGAGAAGCGGATTTCGCGGCTTGGGTCGTGCCACATGCCCTGTTCCTTGGCGTAAGCCTCAACGAGGGCCACGTTCTCTTCGCTACGGCCGGTCAGGCGCAGGTAGTCGAGGGTGACATCATCGATTGGGAACATTGCGGCGGTGGAGCCGAATTCTGGAGACATGTTACCGATGGTGGCGCGGTTTGCCAGTGGCACCTGTGCAACACCTTCGCCGTAGAACTCTACGAACTTGCCAACCACACCGTGCTTACGCAGCATTTCGGTAATGGTCAGAACCACGTCGGTTGCGGTAGCGCCGGCTGGGATCGAACCAGCGAGCTTGAAACCAACAACGCGAGGGATCAACATGGAGACAGGCTGGCCAAGCATTGCTGCTTCGGCCTCAATGCCACCAACGCCCCAACCCAGAACGCCCATGCCGTTGACCATGGTGGTGTGGGAGTCGGTGCCAACGCAGCTATCTGGGTAAGCACGCAGTACACCGTTGACCTCGCGGGTCATTACGGTGCGAGCCAGGAATTCGATGTTGACCTGGTGCACGATACCGGTTCCCGGTGGGACGACCTTGAAGTCATCAAACGCGGTCTGGCCCCAGCGCAGGAACTGGTAACGCTCGCCGTTACGCTGGTACTCGATTTCCATGTTGCGCTCTACAGCGCCCTTGAAACCGAAGGTATCAATCTGCACAGAGTGGTCGATGACCATTTCAGCCGGCGCAAGTGGGTTCACGCGGGTTGGATCGCCGCCGAGTTCCTTGACGGCCTCACGCATGGTGGCCAAGTCAACAACACAAGGCACACCGGTGAAGTCCTGCATCAGGACTCGAGCTGGGGTGAACTGGATTTCAGTGTTTGGCTGCGCCGACGCATCCCACTGACCCAGTGCATTAATGTGCTCGTTGGTTACGTTCGCGCCATCTTCGGTACGAAGCAGGTTCTCAAGCAGAACCTTAAGGCTGTAGGGAAGGCTTTCTGAGCCTTCGACCGTATTTAGTCGGTAAATTTCGTATTCGGTTCCATTGACGTCAAGTACGCCCTTGGCACCGAAGCTGTCCACATTGCTCACGTGGGACTCCTCTCGCCAGACACTCATACTGTTGCACACGCACACTGTAATTCCAGTTAGGAGTTCCTAACTGAGATAGTCAGGGTCCTAGCGCGGCAGAGCTAAAAACAGTCTATCGCCAACTGCCAGAAAAAGACTCCTCGGAATAAATTTTCGCCTAAATTCGTGTCTCAACGGACAGATTTATGTGACTAACGGCGCACAAAAAGCCCGATGGACTCCATATGGTGCGTATGTGGGTATAAATCGTGAATTTCCATGTGCTCTAATTCGTAGCCTCGGGAGGTCAAACGAGCGATATCACGTGCCAAAGATGCCGGGTCGCAGGACACGTAACAAATCCGAGAGACGCCACTTGACCCCAATTCCGCAGCCACTTGCTTATCAATTCCGGTACGCGGCGGATCGAGGACCACCGCATCAAGATCTGCGTCGCGGGCCACCTGACGAAGAACCTTTTCAACCCGTCCACGGATAACGGTGGCCTGAGAGTAATCACGCAAATTCTTCTTGGCGTCAGCGTGCGTTCCCGGCGCACCTTCGATAGAAAAGACTCGTCCCTCGCGCCCCACCGCCTTGGCCAGCGGAGCAGAGAACAGGCCGGCACCAGCGTAGAGATCAGCGATCTTTTCACCACGAGCAGGATCCAACAAATCCATGACACGTTCGCTGAGTAGGGTTGCGGCCGTGCGATGAACTTGCCAGAAGCCTTCACCGGTAATCCGGAACTTCTCCCCCAGAACCTTTTCATTCAGCCACGGCGAACCGGCTAGTGTCTGCAACGACCCCTTGCCATCAGCTGCTGACCCTCCACGCTGACTGAAGGATGCCACGTTAACCCCTTCAGGGAACTGCTTAGCCACCTTGGCAGCTGCACCTGGGGAAACCTCTGAGAGCAGCACCAAAACGGTACGATCATCCGCGCTCGAAACGGCAACTTCAACACGATCAATACCCGAGTAGTTGACCGTGTAGATTCCGCTGGCTTCAATGGCCGGATGCGCTAGCGGCATGTGGGCAATAGGGGTCAGTTCATTACTTCTGAACCCGCTCATTGCTAGTTTCCCGCCGGCATCCACCGAGTAGGACATGCGGGTGCGCCACCCCAGACCGTCAGCTGATCCGGCAACGGCTTGCACCTGAGGGAAGTTGTAATCTTCAGCTTTCAGCCCACCCAAGCGCGTGAACTGTTCGGCAGCAACCCGCGATTTGAGCTCACGTTGATGTTCCAATGAAATGTGCCCAAATTCGGCACCGCCCACAGGATCACGGTGCTTTAGCGCATCAGCGGCATCCCAGAAGTGGGGCACTCGATGGTCACTTGCTTCATGAACCTCGACGACGTCCGCGCGCCAAAATTTTGCCTCCGTGGCAGAATCGGTCAAACGAACCGACACAAGCTCTCCAGGAATGCCGTGACGAACGAAAATTACGCGTCCTTCATGGCGGGCAACGGTATGTCCACCATGGGCGATGTTGCCCAAACGGACTTGGAGCATAGGTGATTCAGTCATGATATTTTCTTTCGTAAGAAGCATTTTTAGCGGTGCGCGGAGTACTCTTCAGTGGCTCCGCCTCCACGTAGTTCGGGGTTGGCACTACGCAATCGCCATGGAACTGAAGCAATAACAACTCCAGGTTCATAGTGCAGGCGGTTCTTTACACGTAAGGCAGTCTGGTTGTGCACCAGCTGTTCCCACCACTTCCCCACTACGTATTCGGGAATGTAAACAACAATGAGTTCTCGCGGCGAGGCACGTTTGATGGAGCGAATATGCTCAATCAGCGCGCCTGGAATATCTCGGTAGGGCGACGCCAAAGCCGTAATTGGAACCGGGATTTCTAGTCGATCCCAATCCTTGAGAGTCGTCTCAGTTTTTTCTCGCTCAACATCAACAATGATGGCTTCTAGCTTTGAAGGTCTGGAAGCTCGGGCGAAGGCCAAAGCTCGTAGCACCGGCTTGCGAACCGAAGAAACCAAAACCAACGCGTGCACACGAGACGGTAGGGCCGTGACGGCATAGTCTTCATCGACTTCCAGCTCGTCGTCGACCTTTTGATAATGACGTTGCAAGGAATCCATAATCAGCATCAGAACCAGAATGCCCAGCACCGCAAGCCACGCGCCGTGAACGAATCTGGTAACCAACACAACAACAAGCACCAGTGCAGAAAGGACCAGTCCTACGAGATTTAGCAAACGCTTACGCTGTTTTGCTGCGCGGATTCGCCGGTCTGAAATAGGTACCAAGACACGTTTCCAGTGTTTGAGCATTCCTAGCTGGCTGAGCGTAAAGGAAACAAAAACACCCACAACGTACAGCTGTACCAGCAAGGTAACGTCACCCTGGAACAGCAGTACTAAGATGATCGCCGCAACCCCTAGGGACAAGATGCCGTTGGAGAATCCCAGACGATCACCACGCGTTCGTAGCTGACGAGGTAAAAACCCGTCAGTAGCCAGATGGCTGGCCAGCAGCGGGAAAGAGTTGAAGGCTTGATTACCGGCCAGAAGCAGAACGGCGATGGTCAGGACGGATACGATGATCAGGCCCAAGGTGTAGTCACCAAATACGGCCTGAGCAAGCTGTCCCAAAACCGGTACCTGTACGAAATTCGGTGAAATCGGCTGGCCATGAAGTAAGAAGGAGGACTGAGGATCAGCCACCACCTTGATGCCGGTGGCTCGGGCCAACATGAGCGTTCCCAAGGTTAGAACGCCAGAGAGTAGACCAAGAACCAAAAGGATCCGGCCGGCGTTTTTTGCTCGTGGCTTGGCCAAGGTCTGAACGTTAGAAATAGGAACTTCGATACCAGTCAAGGCTGCAGAGCCGGTACTGAAGGCACGCAAAATTAGCAAGGCACCAACAACACCGTGCAGGCCATTTGTGAACTGAGCCTCGGGAACGATGGTGAACTCGGCGCTTGGGGCGTGGCCGAGGTTTCCGGTCAGTGCCATCACACCACCGATGGCGATCAGCACCAACATTCCCGCCACAAATAGATAGACGGGAATGGCCAGAGTCCATCGCCCCTGCCCGGTGCCGCGTAGGTTGCCGACGACCAAGACTGCCACCAATGTTGCAGCTACCCAGGCTTTGTACTCGCCCAGGAACGGGAAAATCGCGCTGAGATACGCGGCGGCCGAGGAAGTCGAAACTGCGACTGTCAATACGAAGTCAACCAAGAGCGCCGCGGCCACTGCTGTGCCAGGACGTGCGCCGAGGTTCTTCTTAACGATTTCGTAGTCACCGCCGCCCGAGGGGTACTCAACCACGGACTGTCGATACGAAAGCACCAACACCACCAGGACCGCGAGTACCGCAAGGCCCACTACTGGCGAGAGCATCGTGGCTGCAATACCAGCCATGGCTAGGGTAAGCAGGATTTCATCGGGCGCGTACGCCAAAGAGGACAGGGCGCTGGAGGAGAAAATCGGCAGCGCAACGTTAGGTGGGAGCGGCTTCTTTTTCAGCTGTTCAGTGCTGAAAGGCCGGCCCACAAGAATCCTCTTGAGACCATCAAATAATGCAGGCACGAGATAACGTTATCGCAGGTGCGCAAGCCACACGGGAGGTTCACCGCCAATAATCTTTGCCCGAACAGCGCTATTGTTGCATTCGGAGCACACTTAGACAGTGCACCTAACAAACAGCACGAGCAGCAATCCAAGGAGTTCTTGGTGGCACATTTTGTGATCATGGGATGCGGACGCGTCGGCGTTTCACTGGCCCATACACTGGATTCAGCAGGGCATTCAGTAGCCATTATTGATCAGGATGCCCATGCGTTCCGGCGCTTGAGCAAGGACTTCTCTGGACTGACGGTCACTGGTCGCGGTTTTGACCGAGATACCTTGCAAGCCGCTAAAATCGACGAAGCTTATGCTTTTGCCGCTGTCTCCAGCGGTGATAATTCCAACATTCTTGCTACGCGGGTAGCTCGCGAAAGCTATAACGTGCCACATGTTGTCGCACGTATTTACGACCCAGGGCGTGCCGAAATATATCAACGTCTAGGCATCCCCACCGTAGCTGCCGTGCGTTGGAGTACAGATCAGGTCCTACGCCGAATCTTGCCGGACTATTCGATGCGCGGAGACTACCGCGAACCTTCCGGCCGTTTGGTACTTTCCGAAGTTGCCCTACATCGAGAGTGGTATGGCCGACTGGTTAAGGATTTAGAGGCTGCATCCGGAGTTCGCGTGGCTTATCTGACTCGCTTTGGCGAAGGGACCATCCCACAAAACCGCACGCGGATCCAGGGCGGCGACTTAGTGCATGTGATGATGCGCCTAGACCAGAGCAAGGATGTTGAAAAAATTCTTGCAAGCCCCCCGACTCCACTGTCCAACGACTAATTGAGAGGACCTCGATGAAGGTCATGATTGCCGGAGCCGGTTCAGTAGGTTCCTCTATCGCCCGCGAGCTCGTGATCAACGATCATGAAGTACTACTCATTGATATCGAACCAGAAATGGCCGAGCGAGAAGATCTTGAAGGCGTCAAGTGGCTGATCGGAGATGCCTGCGAATTAGCGGTCCTGCAGCAAGCGCGGCTTGAAGATTACGACGTGGTCGTCTCTGCCAGTGGTGATGACAAAGTTAATCTTGTCGTCTCGCTCCTAGCAAAGAGTGAGTTTGGAATTCGCCGCACCGTGGGACGTGTGAACAATCCTAAGAATGAATGGATGTTTGATGATGCGTGGGGCGTGGACGTTGCGGTCAGTACCCCTCGTTTGATGACCGCCTTGGTTGAGGAAGCCGTGGAAGTCGGGGATCTCGTGCGCCTGCTAACCCTGAAGACCGGTGAGGTCTACATGGTTGAATTCACTGTCCCCCACGATTCAGCACTCATTGGCCGAACTATCGGTCGAATTCCTTGGCCGCAAGACACCACGCTCATGGCGGTGGTGCGCGACAAGACGCCATTCCCACCAAGCGCCGATGATGTGATTGAGGGTGGCGATGAAATCTTCTTCATCACCACCCCAGAAGCAGAATCGTTACTGCGCCGTACCCTTCGCGACGCGACCCGCTAACTTTCAGTCGACTCCTGAACGGAGGTAGTCGCATCCGCAGCAGGCTTGGAAAGCAACCAAGCAAACCACAAACCTGCGGCGTACAGAGGAACGCCCATGAGCGCACGCGCTAGACCCAACGCCACAACATGGTCCGTGTAGTACATCGGCAGTTGGACCGCGAGTCTGGCCGCAAACACGCCGATGACTACCCATGTAGCAATCTGATAACGACGTAACCGGTCCGCTTTTTTGCGCCATTCAACGCCTTCATTGCGGATGAAACCAAAAAGCAATCCGATCAATGGCCACCGAATTACTACTGAAATGATCAAGCCCAGCAGATAGGCGCCGGAAGTGTAAAAGCCCGGAATGTAGTAGTCCTTGGCATTACCGGAATGGCGTGCCGCGAACGCACAAATGAGGATACCGATCAGCCCGGAAGCGGACTGGATGAGGCTAGAGCGTCTGGCTAAGCGAACCACCATGAACAGCACCCCAAGGCTTATTGAGGTGATCAGCGCCCAGCCCAGGTTCGACGTCAGTGCAAAAACCATGATGAACAAGAATCCGGGCACCACGGTTTCCAAGATTCCGCGCACACCACCGACGGTGGATAGCAGGTCGATTCCTCCATCAGCGTTCTGCGAGATCTTTGAATTTGCACCAATCATCTCGGCAAAACTCGGCTTAGAGTCTTGCGCTGACTCCGATGGCTCTTCAGACCTTGGGTCCTCGTTGCGCATGCTGCTCACTTTCATTGGTTCAACAGCATGTTTGCTGCCCCGCCTCAGCGGAAACTTTGTTCAATCATCCTCGCACCACGGGAACGATAACGTAACGAGGATTAAAGATGGTGGGAACTTGATCAACTGGTGCGACCATTCCCGAGTATTCGACTTTTACTCCCGGCTTGATCCCTGGAACAGATTTCTGCCCCATGAACACCAGCCTCACGTGTGCCACAGTTCCTTGTCGTGCTGCCTCGCTACCCAGCTTGTCAACAACCACGGCTTTGAGCAGTGGAGGCTGATTCGGTGGTGAATAACTCACCGACTGGACGTAGCCCATATGCTTCACTCGGCCTTTGACAGGCAATTGGTCCAAGTTCTCCAAACACAGGTAATCCACTGTTGGATCGGCAGGACCGAGTTGCGGCGTTATGGGGTTTTCTCTGAGCGACATCTCTAGCCGATCTGGGTGATTTCTGGTCCGCGCTCTGGACGCTTCAGATCTGGCTGGGCGTCTTCACTAACTGGGCGGGTCTGCGCATTTGCTGGCACGCTCAGCGGCAACAATTCTGCAGGAGGCAACGGCTTGTCTCCGCGGTTCACGATGACATCTTGCAGAACACTCTCAACGGTTTGTGCCGCTTCTTCGTCGGAAATGGCATTACCACCAATGACGGCCCGCAGGAACCAACGTGGTCCGTCAATGCCAACAAAACGCAAGGCTACATGGCCTGCGCGACCGTCAGGCAGTTGCTGAGGAACACGCGCCAGCAGCTCTTCACCGTAAGCGCCATCGCGTTTGAAAATCTCACCGTTCTGGGCGGTGATATCACTCTTGATCTTGTCCTTGATGCCGGGCCAAAGGGATTCAGACTTGGACGAGGAGAAGGCCATGAGCTGAACGCGAGACTCTGCAATTTCCAGTGACACTGCGATGACTCGTTGGTTGGACTCTTCAACGTCCATTCGTACTTTCAAACCAGTCACCGGCTTGATGAGTATGGACCCAAAATCTAGGTATTCATCAGTATTGTCGACATCTTTAACATCGAACGGGCCAGTTTTTGGCTCTTCAGCCTCAACGACCGCCTCGGTTGATTCAACCGCAGGTTCCTGCTCTTTGGATTTTTTACGCTTAAAAATCATGGTGTCCTTAAAATCTGCGTTTGCTGTCCGCGCTAGTACTTAAGCGCTGAATCCACCAGTGGATCCAAAGCCTGAAGCTCCCCGTGCAGTCTCTTCCAACGAATCAACTTGGGTGAAAGCGGCCTGCTCAACTTTCTGAATTACTAGCTGGGCAATGCGGTCTCCGCGGTTCACGGTGAACGGCTCTGTCCGATCAGTATTGAGTAAGGTGACCATGATCTCACCACGGTAACCAGCATCAACAGTACCCGGTGCATTGACCACAGTAATTCCGTGCTTAGCGGCCAGACCGCTGCGTGGATGCACGAGGCCTACATAGCCGTGCGGAATGGCCAAGGCAATGCCGGTACGCACCAACGCACGCTCTCCTGGCTGAAGTACGACGCCTTCACGTGCGTGCAAGTCAGCACCCGCATCAGATGGATGCGCGTAGCTTGGTACAGGTAGTTCGCTGTCAAGCATTTTGATGGCAATCGAAAGTGTTGGCTCACTCATCGGTGTGGTAGTCCCCCGGATGTCTAGCGACATGATCGTTCATATGTTTCGTTGACTTAACTCTATCGCGCAGTCCTTAGAAAGACCTGTTCACACCGGTGCAGTCTGCGTTCAAAGAAATATTGCCTAGACTTGGAATCATGAGTAATACCAGCCCCGAGGCTTCGCGCGTTCTGTACACCGAAAAACTTTGGCCCTCGGCCAGCACCTGGATTTGGCCAGTCATCATTGCGATCACCGCAGGCGTTGCAGTTGCCCCAATCAACGCTATTCTCGGCTGGAGCGTTGGCGTGGCATTTCTGATTGCTTTGGTCGTAATCTTCATCGTGCGAGTACCGGCCATCGAAATTACCGAAAGCACCATTTCAGCGGGCCGCGCGAGCATCGAACGCAAATACATCGGTGAAGTCACCGGTTACCGCGGCGAGGAAGCCTTCAAGCAGCGAGGTCAAAAACTTCACGGCTTGGCGTACATGGTCCTTCGAGGCTATCTCGACGGTGTAGTGAAGATGGAGGTCACTGACGAGCGTGACACCACGCCATACTGGTTGGTTTCAACCCGTCGTCCTGAAGAATTCGCCGCTGCCCTCTCCGGGGTCATGTATGAGTTCACCGAAGAAGGCAAACTCGAATCCGAGGAGCGAGAGCAGGCTCACGAAGCCAACGAAGAATAACAGCACCTCACCAGCTCTTCTGAGCGGGTTACCAAGAACCCACCAGTACCTCTAGATCCTCAACACTTCTGAAAAGTGTTGGGGATCTATCCTTCGCACTCGCTACAGAATTTCTGACCGTTATCCTCACGGACCAGCTGTGTACGGTGACGGACCATAAAGCACGAAGCACAGGTGAATTCATCTGCTTGCTCGGCCATCACTTCGATGCTTGCTTCTTCTTGGGCAGTTTCTCCGCCAGGCAAGACGAAATCTTCGGCCAAGGAGATTTCTGATTCGTCGATGAGGTTAGCCATCTCAACGCCCTTGGCAGCTTTGAGCTTGGCAATTTCCTTGGCGCGTGCTTCATCGGAGAGGATCGTCGGTGCAGCAGATTCAGATGTCATGATAATTTTTTGCTCTTTTCTGCAGGTCATCGTCCAGGCCGGTAACATCATTGAGTGAAAAATTGTACCGGCATAGAAGTATAACGTTCTTAGGCAGGATCCATTCCTTCGCTGCTCTGGCTATGCCACGGGCAGAAGGAATAGGAAATACGACGTGAAGTTGATGACTATTCTTGCGCCACACCCGGTGCGGTGGTAGGAAATCAGCCTCCAAGGTGGCAGAGTTTTACTCAGGAAATAGAGCGTGTGGAGGGTATTAATGCGTCAGCTGAGACTGGTAGGAATTCATGAAAATGGTTCCAGCCTGCAGGTCAGCAGTGACGACGGGATGAGCTATGAACTCCCCGTTGACGATGCACTGCGCAGTGCAATGGCAGAAATCGCTCGTTCACGGGCCCCAAGGAACCGCGAAGAATCTTCGGTCCACTCGCCACGTGAGATTCAGGCGCGCGTGCGTGCTGGCGCTTCTGCTTATGATCTGTCACTTGAATGGGACGTCCCCATCGAAGACATCGTGAAGTACGAAGGCCCGGTTCTGGCTGAACGCGAACACATGGCTGAGCTAGCTCGTCGTGTCGAAGTTTCAGGCCCACAGACTGATGCTGAATACCGTGAAGTCTTTGGCGAAGAGCCAGCAGACTTGGGCTCCATGGTGGTGCATCGCTTTAACCAGTTGCACATCGACAGCGAAACTGCTCGTTGGAATTCGTGGAAAGATCCAGAAGGTCAGTGGATCATTACCGTTGAATTTGATTCGCCGCTACCCAGCGACAATGTTGAATCCATTGGTTCCGAGTCGAAAAACGCAGCTGAAAATGTTGCTCGCTGGTCATTCACGCCAGCACGTAAGTCTTTGAAGAATTTGAACCGCTGGGCACAGACTCTCAGCGAGCAGGTTGCTCCTGAATACTTCCGCCCAGTTGCTGCAGTAAGTCAGGCTGAACCTGAGCCACCTGCATCCAATGTTCCCGAAGCTGACGAGACCGAAGAGTTGGTAACCCTGCTCAACGCTCGTCGAGGGCAGCGTCCTAAGGATCAAGATCCTGAGCGCGAGTCCCGCTTCAACGACATCATTGAACGCGGCATGAGTAAGTACGACGCTGAGGAAGAAGACTCGTTGCCGAATCTTCCGCAGGGCATTTCGCCTCGTACCTCGCAATTGATGGTTGTCACTGATTCGAGCAATGACGAATCTGATACGCAGGATAAGTCCTCCGAACAGGATGACGACACTGCCCCACGCAAGGCTAAACGTTCGTCGGTTCCAAGCTGGGACGACATCATGTTCGGAAAGCGCAAGAAGGATACGGATTCCTAAATCCCACTGGATGCCAAATACGCGACGGGCTAGCACCAATTGGTGCTAGCCCGTCGCGTATTGGTTTGTTCGACTTATGCCGTTCTGTGTACCAGCAGAGGTACGAATCGCTCCCCTGCTGTGAGCGAGCCGTGCTGGCCAACCATGTCAAAAGCCATCGGAGCGACTCGGCGACCGTCGTAGAAAGCAATGGATTCTGCTGCCAGGATCATCAAGTCCCCCAATCGCGCTAGATGCTCGGCGGTGATCGGACCAAAGTATCCGCGCTCCACTGCCTCTTGACGAGTCAAGATCCACGCTTTGGTACCAAATGCTTCGTGCCAGGCGGCTTTCACTCGATCTCTGCAGGCCTCGTCTGCTTCGGGCGCGAAGGTAAGCTGAACCCCGCGAGGTTCCCCACTGGTCAGTTCCACCGACTCAATGAGTTCTGGATACTTGCTGTAGTCGATGCGTTGAGATTCAGGAACATCAACCATTCCATGGTCTCCGGTAATTAGCACCGTAGTTTCCTCAGGCAAGCGAGAGACCAACGATTTGATGACGTAGTCGAGTTCTTCCAGGGTGTCTCGCCACTGACTCGAGTCCACACCGAACTTGTGCCCGGTCTTATCTAGTTCGTTGAAGTAGGTGTAAACCAACGCGCTGCGATGCTTTTCGAATACTGTATGGGTGGCTTTGGCTCGCGCCATGGGTTGGTTCGCCGCGACAAAGACCGGTCCACGTAACGAAGCACGAGTCAGCGCAGACTTTGCGAACATCGGAATGGACACTGTGGCTACATGCAGTCCATGGTCCGCTACCTTTTGGAAAACGGTAGGTTGCGTTTGCCATACTTCAGGATTCAAATCGGCCGGCCAACCACCCAACTGGTTCACCACTCGACGCTTATCCGGATCAACCACATCGTATCCAAGCATGCCGTGCTCTCCGGGAGTCACTCCGGTAGCCAAAGAGCTCAGGGACGTTGCAGTGGTTGAGGGGAAGCCAGTGCCCAACTTTTGCCCTGAGGCAAACAAAGACCGAAGGAATGGGGCATGCCCAGTATGGCTTTTGAGTTGGTTCCAGCCCAGACCATCCACCATGATGACCACAACGCGCTTAGTTTTTTTCAAGCCCAACACGTTGGCGAACCCTGGAACTCCTAGAGCTGCTGCTGCCGACGGAAGAATCTCCGAGAGGGTGGCTTGCCCATATTTAGGTGCCTCGGGAATCTTAGTTGCTGGCATTGCAAGTTCGGGCACGGCGAGCTCGTTGCTATCGCTCAAGAGATTGTCGCCAAACGTAGTCGAACAGCAAATTCACGAGCCTTATTCACCGCACGTTGCCCATCAGCTTCAGCGCTGACGCGAATGACTAAATCTTCTGGTTGCGAAGTTCCGTTCAAACCATGGTCAGCTTCGCACTGTGGATCTCCACAATCGGCTGGAGCTAGATCGATGCGTTTGGTACCGCCCCATGACATGCCAAAAGTCAGTTCCTTGACCGGATCTGCGGCCGAATAGTGCTGCGGCTGGTGGTAAACAAAGCTGGTTGCCACAGAGGCAATCCGCGACAGTGCGATCATTTCGACCGAAACCTGAGCCATTACATCTCGTCCGTGATCATCAAGTTGCTGATCATCAACATGCAAGATAAACAGCACTTTTTCGCTCATCACCATGACCGTAATGTGTCGGTGAACCTCTGTGTTGTCGAAATGAGTTTCCAGATGAACGTAGTGGTCAAGCACGGGCTGATTCATCATTGCTTCGGCAAGGACATCTTGAACCATCTGCGGATAGAATCCTGCCCGCACCAGATCGTCTTGAAGCTCAGCGCCAGGAGCAGTCGAATATGTTGGAGAACTCATACGTCAATTCTACTCAGTCGCCATCATCAATTCACGTTGGCCAACGTCCGTCAGCTTCTCAATGCGCGGCGCACGCTGTCAGTACGTTGCTCAGCATTGCTGATCTGAATATTCACGGCTAACACACTGAGCGAATTTGCCGATACCGAAATTGGCGCAAACTTGGCCACCGTGACTTCTGGATGGTTATCTTTGAACAGCGAGACCCTGGTAATAAAGTCCTTGAGCGCCTCTAGGTCCACGGCTGCTAAACCCTGATACCCCAGCAGGCGAACGCTGCTTCGAGGGCGCCTAATTAGTTGCTCAAGATCGTGCAACGACAGTGGCGCTACGCCGTGGGCCCAGTCGTCTAGAAGGTTCACCGGATCTCCGCTGAGGCCAAAGGAGATTACCGGTCCAAGCAGTGGATCTTCCACTGCTTTAAGTACGCAAGCTTGGCCGGCCGGTGCCATGCGCTGCACTTCAAGGGTTTCAACTCCGTAGGACTGCATCAACAACTTCATGTGGGTGAAATTTGATTCAAGGCTGGCACGGTCGGGAATGCTCAACCGTACGCCGCCCAGATCTAAGCGCTGGCGTAGGTCGGGGTCGTTGGCCTTCAGTGCTACAGGCCAGCCCAGTTCGTCTGACGCCGCGACGGCCTCCGCGACTGTGTTTACAACGCGAGAGCCAAAAATCTGAATCCCGTAGAAGCCCAATAGTTTTTGCGCTTGAGCTTCGCTCAGCTCTAGTAGGTTAGAGCCGGAGACGGTTTTCCCCAGTTCATTCAGGTACCCTGCAGCACCTTCCACATCTATGCCTGCAGGATCATCGATGGCCTCATACGGTACATCGAGCCACTGTTGGTAACCGTAGGCTTTCGCAAGCGCACCTATCGCCGTTGTCGGAGAAGTGTACAAAGGAACGCTTTGGTTCAGGCCGCCAGTAATCTTGTGATCCGATAAACCTGGTACTAGACACAACACTGGCTTGGTCTGGTCAAGGAATTCACGCGCTACTTTGAGAACAGCCGAAGTTTCCAATCCGGAGTATGGAAGGTGCGCCAACACTACCGCGTTTACTTCAGGATCTTTGATTAGTTCTTGAATCCTGCGGCGCAGCATTGGTATCGCCCGGGACTGGCCAACCGCATAGTCCAGCTCCTCTCCGTCAATCTTCGTGTTCAAGTTCCGAGTTTCAGCGACGTCGCAAACCACCTCGGCAATCGTCGAAGAATTTGATAACACGGCCACGTTGGGTCCAAGCGGTGGCGGAAAGACTGAGAGCAGCGAAGAAACATCGAGCAGCTCTTCCGAAGAACGAACACGGATCACCCCGGATTGGCGCAAGATCGCATTCATCGCTCCCGCTGGCGCCTGCCCTACACGCACAGAGTGTCCAGGAGGTAGCCTGCGCCCCATCACGTCAGTCTTAGCAACGACCACTGGTTTACGTCGGGCTAGTCTGCGGGCGATGCGCGCAAACTTACGAGGGTTGCCGAAAGACTCCAGATACATCGCTACAACGCCGGTACGAGGATCGTCTTCGAAGAATTGCATGGCGTCGTTGCCCGAGACATCGGCACGCAGGCCTGCCGAGATCGCGCTACTGACCCCGACACTTTGTTGCAATGCAACACCTTGCAGAATCATGCCCATGGCGGCTGACTGGGAGAAGATACCCACATTGCCAGGCTTGGGCGATCCGGAGCTGCCCGAAGCGTACAACTTCACCTCTGGATCGGTATTAATCAGCCCCAGCGAAGCCGGTCCGACCACGCGCATTCCGTTAGCACGAGCATATGCTACCAGTTCTCGCTGCGCGCCGAGACCCTCAGCGGATTCGTAGCCTGCCGACATGATTACCAACGCCTTCACACCGTGGGCAGCGCAGTCCGTGATGGCTTCCAAGACACGCTCGCGCGGAATACACAGCACTGCGACGTCGACGTCTCCAGGCACTTCGGTAATTTTTCCGTAGGCCACCATACCGCCGACCTCCAACGCCGCCTCATTGACGGCGTAAACGGTGCCGGAGAATCCTGATTCGATGATTCGTTCCAGTACATCGTGACCGAGTTTGCCCCAGGTGCGGCTAGCACCAATGATGGCGACGGAATCCGGTGAAAGTAGTCCAGCTACGCTACTGGCTTCGGCACGGTGCTCCCGAGATTCGGTGACTGCTCGTGACTTCTCGGTAGGGCTGATGGAAAATTCCAGCATCACCACACCGTCTTCAAAGTGACGGGCAACGGCGTAGCCGGCTTCCGAAAAAACGGTGAGCATCTTGCGGTTTTCGGGCAAAACTTCTGCGGCGAACTTTTCGATACCTTTTTCTCGAGCGGCGGCTGCGAGATGTTCGAGCAAGATCGAACCGATACCGGTGCCTTGATATTCATCGGAGACGTTGAACGCCACTTCAGCTTCCAGTGGATTATCCAGTCGATCGTATCTACCGACTCCAATAATTTTGGTACCGCGCACCACGGTGAAAGCTACCCGGTTGCTGTGGTCCACGTTGGTGAAGCGTTCGAGCTCTTTAGGAGTCAGCGATGACTTGTACGTAAAATAGCGTAGGTAGACCGAGGCTTCAGATTGATGTTTGTGCATTTCTTGCAGCGCCTGCGCATCCTGCGGGGTGATTGGACGCAGATGAGCTGTCGTCCCGTCGCGCAGCACAACATCAGCTTCCCAATGTGCCGGATATGTCGCCGAAAGTTTACGATCCACCATAGGCTTAGGATAGTCGGGAGTTTCGCGTTGTGCCCAGACGCAACACGAAGTCTCGACCGTTGATGCCGCAAGAGAGTAAGTGAAGGACAAAAAGAGTAATGGCTCGAAAGAAGTCAGAAGAGATTCCAGAGGATTTTGTTGAAAACATCGTCGACATCGACGTGACCAATGAAATGGAATCCTCCTTCTTGGAGTATGCCTACTCGGTGATCTACTCACGTGCTCTGCCCGATGCACGAGATGGACTAAAGCCGGTCCAGCGTCGCATTCTTTTCCAGATGGCGCAGATGGGTTTGCGCCCTGAAAAGGGACATGTGAAGTCCGCTCGCGTGGTTGGCGAAGTCATGGGTAAGCTACACCCCCACGGTGACGCCGCGATCTACGACGCAATGGTGCGTTTAGCTCAAGATTTCTCGCTCCGTTTGCCGCTGATTGATGGCCACGGAAACTTCGGTTCGCTCGATGACGGTCCGGCAGCACCGCGTTATACCGAAGCGCGGCTGGCTGCCTCGGCGGTAGCCATGACCGCCAATTTGGATGAAGACGTTGTGAACTTCATTCCAAACTACGACAACCAGTTCATGCAGCCCGAGGTCCTCCCGGCTGCTTTCCCTAACCTGCTTGTTAATGGCACCACCGGCATTGCCGTAGGCATGGCCACGAACATGGCGCCACACAATTTGGGCGAGGTAGTCGCCGCCGCCCAGCACTTGTTGGTTGAACCTGAGGCCACCGTTGAAGAACTGATGAAGTTCATTCCCGGACCAGATTTACCTTCCGGTGGCAGCATCATTGGTTTGGATGGGGTGAAGGACGCCTACCGTACCGGGCGTGGATTGTTCCGTACACGAGCCACTGTGGCATTAGAGAAGCTTTCGGCACGCAAGTCAGCGTTGGTCGTTACCGAGCTGCCCTATGGCGTGGGTCCGGAAAAGGTCATCGAAAAGCTCAAAGACGGAGTTAATAACAAGAAGATCTCCGGCGTCTCAGATGTCGTTGACTTAACTGACCGTCACCACGGGCTCAAATTGGTGATTGAGCTGAAGAACGGCTTTAATCCCAACGCTGTGCTGACTAGCCTGTACAAGTACACACCGATGGAAGATTCCTTTGGTATCAACAACGTGGCACTGGTCAATGGTCAACCACGCACCATGGGTCTACGCGAACTGCTGACCGTCTACGTTGACCACCGGCTGGACGTGGTTCGCCGTCGTACCGCGTACCGTTTGGCAAAGCGCGAAGATCGTTTGCACCTGGTTGAAGGTCTGTTGATCGCCATTGTCGATATCGACGACGTGATTGCCATCATCCGTTCCTCCGAGCAGACCAATGAGGCCCGCCAGCGACTGATGACGGTCTTTGACCTCAGCGAAGCGCAAGCCAACCACATCCTGGAACTGCGCCTGCGCCAGCTGACCAAATATTCGAAGCTGGAATTGGAAACCGAAGCCGAACAGCTGCGTGAAGAAATTGAAAAATTGCGCGCCATCTTGGCTTCCGATCAGCTACTGCGCAGCCTAGTCTCCGAAGAGCTGGGCACCATGGCTGAAACTTTCGGCACACCTCGCCGGACCAAATTACTCAAGTCTGCGCAACTGGCGCCGCTGAAGGGAACAGCACTTCCAGAAGCTGTTGGCAACGGCAAAACCGCCAAACTGGCCATGGAAATTTCCGACAGCGCCTGTTGGGTTCTACTCTCGGCCACCGGACAAATTGCACGGACTCACGATCGCAGCCCAGTGGACTTCTCTGCGGCGCGGATAAAGCACGACGTGCTTGTCTCGCAGGTCCCATCCACTGCGCGCGGCGAAATTGGCGCATTAACCAGCACCGGCCGGATTATCCGCGTTTCGTTGATCGACGTACCCGTCCTGCCCGAATCCCATGGCTTCCCGCAATTGGCCCAGGGCGTGCCAGTAGCCGAGTTCCTGAAGCTGGCCAAGAGTGAAAAAGCGATCGCTTTGGTACCGCTTAATGAGGTTCTGGCCATCGGTACGCAACAAGGAGTGGTCAAACGAGTCACTCCGGAATATCCACTGAACCGCGATGAGTTTGAGACCATCACGCTCAAAGACGGTGATACGGTAATTGCCGCCGGCGTGGCTGGTGAAGATGACGAATTGGTCTTCCTGACTCGCGATGCTCAACTGTTGCGTTTCCCTGCCTCTGCGGTGCGTCCGCAGGGTCGAACCGGCCGAGGCATGGCGGGCATCAAGCTCGGTGCAGATGATCGGGTGATCTTCTTTGGTGTAGTCCCAGCGAATGCGCAGCACACCGTGGTGGCTACCATCGCCGCCGGATCACAAACCTTGCCAGGAACTTCCGGTCAGTCGGTGAAGCTGACAGAATTTGCACAGTTCCCTTCCAAGGGCCGTGCCACCGCGGGCGTTCGCGCACACCGTTTCGTCAAGGGCGAGGACCACTTGCAGCTCGCATTCGCTGGACAAGGTCCTGCTCGCGCGAGTTCCACTGCTGGCATCGTACGAGCCTTGCCCACTGAGTACGGCAAGCGCGACGGTTCAGGTGCTCCGCTGGCGCAGTCGATCAATGTCCTTGGCGGCACGCTCAGCGTTGCCGGCGCCCCAGCTGCAGCATCGGTCCAACCGGTTACTAGTGAGCCCGACTCCCCCGTTGAGGTTCAGCAGGCTAGACCCGCTCCAACGTTTACACCTGGCGAAGACACCTTGCCATTTGATGATGGCGGAGTAATTCTCTAACTTGAGGCACGGTGCGCCAAAGGTGCCGTCATGAATCACCACTGTCGATTCATGACGGCACCTTTTTACTTGCCCTACCGTGCCAAACTTCGAACGCCCAAATCGATGCTGTGATCGCATTCTTGCGCCAATTTTTCATCGTGAGTAATGAGCACCACGGTACGAGTGGCTAAGGCTTGGCGAAGGGTGTCAATCAGTTCTTCGCTTTCATCAACCCCAAGGTGTGCGGTGGGCTCATCCAACAAGATCACTTGATGACCGCCAAGAATTGCTCGCGCTACGGCAAGCTTGCAGCGTTGGCCTCCTGAAAGATTGTGTCCGCCCGAACCGATCTTAGTTTCAAGCCCATTACTCTGATTCTGGTACCAGGACGACAGGCCAATCTGTTGGAGGACCGCGATGAGTTGATCATCCGTTCGTTCTTCGTTCTCCGGGACACCGAGCATCAGGTTCCGGCGAATAGATGAGTCAAAAAGATGCGCCTCTTGAGGACACCACGCCACCGATGAGAGATCTGCTTGTTCAATGCTTTGTCTGTGGCCGGTTGCATCCACGCCATACAGCTGTCCCGACCGCACCGGCAGCGCTCCCAGTAACGCCGTCAGTAGGGTCGACTTGCCCGCGCCCGATGGACCAACGATGGCGGTCCATTGTCCTGGAGGAATTTGCGCGGACAATTCTGACACCACGTTCTTCGCGGAACCATACCCCAAGCCCACGTCCTGAAGTTCGTAGCCGACCACGGGAGCTCGCAGCTCATCGGTGGCTTGCTTCTGTGCCATTGGATGAGAATTTCGGCTGGTCAATCCGTTGGCCTCAAGTTGTTTGGTCAGGTGCTTCAGCGACGCACCCTGTTGCACTGCCATCAGCGCATTGCCTGCGCTGTCGCCCAAGGCAAGACTGAGCAAAACAGCCAATGCCGTCATGGAAGCAGTACTGTGCGACATGGAAGTAATGACCACTGCCATCAGCACGCTGAAAAATACGGCGAGCGCAGATGCGGTGCCTTGGCCCAACGCGTGACGCCGGGCCACCATGGTGTTGGCTTGTTCCTGGGTGTCCAATGATTTGATCGCTTGTTTCAGCGACTGGTTGATCCGCAGCGCTGATTTGTGGCGCAGGATGCTCACAATTGACTGGTTCATGGCAAATCGATGGTTCATCTGCTTTACCAGTTGTTGGCCTTCTACGCGCCGAACCAGCCAACGAACTGGGAAGACAAGAACTAGCCCCGCCAGGGTTGCTACCCAACCAAATTCGGGCTGAATGATAAACAGGGCAACGGTGGAAAGAACCCACAACGTGATGGCGGACAATGGAGGGAAAAGTACCCGCGCAAGCTGGTCACGCAGTTCGTCGACCTCGGCCAGCAGGAAACGTAAGACCACCGATGAGCGGCTGAATAGTCCCCATCGCGAAGGGTCTGCAATCATCGCATTCCACATTTTTTCGCGCAGCTTGCCTGCGTAGCCTAGTACTGCGTCGTGGATGGCTAATTGTTCTAGATAGCGGAAGGCCGCCCTTCCAATGCCAAGTGCGCGGACCATAACAAAGGCTACGCTCAAGTGCAGGATCGGTGGTTGATAGCTTGCTTCAACGATCAACCAACCACTGAGTGCGGCCAGCGCTGCGGCGCACAGGACGCTAATGCTCCCCCACAACACGGCTTTGCGTGCACTTAGATAGTTCTTCAACAGCTCGGTACGAGGTGCGAACGGTGTAGTGGTCCCTTGGGTTGCGGCATAGCCTTCGTTGTCTCTATGCAGATCCTCTGCTACTTCCGATACCGTTCCCGCAGTGGTTACAGGCGCGCTGATGACAGGACTTTGCTCAATAAGTGGATCGTGACTGGCAATGAGTACTGCGCAGCGTTCAGGGAGCCGTTTGAGCAATCCGCGAATCTGTTCGGCATTGTGCTGATCCAAGTGCGCGGTGGGCTCATCAGCAAGCAGTAGCGTGCAGTCCGGTTCGCTGTGGACGCGCAGCAAAGCTCGCATCACTTCAAGTCTGCGCAGTTCTCCGGGTGAGTATTCAGCGATGTTTCGCGCAAGCAGGTCATAGAGTGACAGGTGGGTCGCTAGGTCCGAGATCATCTCTCCGGTCGCCAGCGGCGCATCCTGTGCGATCTGTTCACTGCCCGTACTCGCGTCAAAGCGTGGATGCTGAGTGATAGCTGCGATTGACCCGGAATAACTGATGGCGCCCTGTACCAATGCAGGATCAAATGTATTGTCACTGCTGTATGCCTCGGCGACCAAGGTAAGCAGAGTCGTTTTGCCTGTGCCACTGGGGGTGGCGATGATGTGGCGTTCTCCGGCTGCCAGAGCCAGATCAAAATCTTTGTAGACTTCAGCGCCATCCTGGTAGCGCAGGGTGAGCTTTTCAATTTCTAGGATGTTGCCTGCGCTGGCGGATGCTTCCTTCTTGAGTCCCGACTTTGACGGCTTCGTGGTCATCTGTGCATAACGCTGGAATGCGGCCAGTCCGTCGTCTGCGGCATGATAAGCGGAACCAACTTCGCGCAGTGCAGAGAAAACTTCGGGGGCCAGGATCAAGATGGTCAGTCCAGCCGATAGTTCCATGGATCCGTTGACTAGCCGGACTCCGATAAATACCGCGAGCACCGCAACAGAGAGTGTCGAAATCAGTTCCAGCCAAAAACTCGACATAAACACAGTCTTGAGGTTGGCCATCGTCGCAGCTCGATATTTTTCACCAACTTTGGCAATGGCGTTTCCATGTTCGCGTGCTCTGCCGAGACCCAATAGAGCCGGCAACCCCTGAGCTAGCTCATATAGTTGACTCGCCAGCCGGTCCAAAGACGCTTGAGATTGGCTTAGGGTGTCTTGAGTATGCATTCCGATCAACGCCATGAACACTGGAACGAGCGGGACTGTCAGCAACAGAATGATGGCGCTGACCCAATCCACCTTCAAAATATAGAGGCCAACGAGAAGAGGTACAGCGACAGCACCAATAAGCGCAGGGATGAATTTGGTGAAGTAATCATCAAGCTTCTCAATTCCATGGCTCGCCAACGTTGCCACCACAGGAACTGCGTCTTGGCTTTGAGCAACGATGGAGGGATGAGCTGCTTGGGACTGTACGAGATTCTTACGTAGCCGTTCCTTGACTCCCAAGCCCATCCGCCGCGATGCCACATTCAGTCCCCATGCAGCGACGGCTCGTACCACCGCGCCACAACCAGCCACATACAGCAGCACGGTTTCTGGGTTCTCCCCTTGTGCCATCGCAGCAATCCAAACTCCGAGGGCATAAGCGACAAGCACCAGCCCCACTGCCTTGATGACGGAGAAAGTTGTCAGCAAGGTGAACTGGCGCGGGGAAATCAGTTCTCGTGGTAGAAAACGTGGGGCTGGCATAGCTCGACTTTCAGTTTTACGTAGAGTTAGTTGACGATCGAAGTCACGCGATGAGTCTCTGGGATGTGTTCTTCACGCAGGCGTTTGCGGAATACCCAGTAGCTCCACGCTTGATAGGCCACTACCAGTGGTACGCCGAAGGCAGCGATCACGCTCATGAGCTTCAATGTGTAGGCGGTGCTGGAGGCATTGGCAGTCGTTAGGTCGAATGCGGGATCCAGCGTGGATGGAAGCACGACAGGATAAGCTGCCAAGAAAATAGCGGCCATTGCTCCTAGCAACATGATTCCCAGTGCCGCGAAGGAGACCCCCTCTTTGTGGTTTCGGCCTGTGATCACAGCGATCACGAGAGCGATCAAAGAGACCGCAAAGCTAACCCAGGCCAGCGCCGAGCCGCTGGTTACTAGCACCCATACGACCCACGCCACTAGTGGGAGTACCGCTACTGGCAACCAGCGCGAAACCAACTTGCCTGCTTCGAACCGGACCAAACCGTCAGTTTTCAAACGCAAGAAAGCCAGCGAGTGAATCCAGCAGAAGGCTACGACTGCTACGCCGCCAAGAACGGCATGCCAGGTAAGCCATGCGAACGGTCCCCCAATGCGGTCACCGTTTTCGTTCAGTGGCAGGCCGATTGTGGTGGAGGCGAGCATCGCGCCAACGCCAAAGGCAGCGAGCAACGAGCCAACTCCCAAGGCTAGATCCCAAAGATTTCGCGTAACTACGGTGATCGCTTTTCCGCGATATTCGATGGCTACGGCTCGGAAGATCAGCGCGACCAGAACCATGGTGAGCGGAATATACAAGGCCGAGAACAGCGATGCGTACCAGTGTGGGAACGCCGCAAACATCGCTCCGCCGGCCGTGATCAGCCAAACTTCATTCCCGTCCCAGACGGGCCCAATAGTGTTCAGTAAGAGTCGTTTTCTTTTCTCCGTTGGTCTACCCAATCCGATGAGCATGCCTACCCCGAGGTCAAATCCTTCAAGAAAGAGGTAGCCGCACCAGAGCAGGGCAATGACGATGAACCACAGTGTTGGTAGCCATTCCATGATTTTCTCCTTTGGTCCTGGGGCTAGTACGCGAACGCCAAAACGTCGTCGTCATCATCGTTGTTGCCGGAATCAGAATGATCACCGTGATTAGCGGTGTCCAGCTCAGGCATCGCCGAAGCGACACCACCGCGGATGTACCGAGTGAGCAACACCAATTCAACGACAAGCAAGACAGCATAAATCGAGGTAAGGGTGATCAACGAGAAGAGAAGTTCACCCGCGGTCACGGTCGGTGAGACTGACGCGGCGGTATACATGAATACTTGGTCTACTCCGCCCATTTGTGGATTCGGTGCCACGGTAAAAGGCTGCCGGCCCATTTCCGTGAATATCCAGCCGGTGGCGTTGGCACCGAATGGTGCAGCAATACCTAGGACCGCCAGTCGTGAAATCCATTTGTTCTCAGGGACCGTACCCTTGCGCGTAATCCATAAGGCCAGTGCGGCTGCTGCCGCGGAGAGGCCACCGAAGGTGATCATGAGACGGAAACCCCAGTAGGTCACCTCCATCACTGGCAGGTAGTCAATTTTCTGCCCCGCGTACGCTCCGAAGGACTCATCGTCCGGGTAGTACTCGCCATATTTCTGCTGGTATTCCGGAATAAGGGTGTTGACCCCTTTTACTTCCGTCGTGAAGTTTCCGTTTGCGAGGAATGAAAGCAGACCAGGTACTTCAAAAACAGCTACTACATCGTCGCAGTCGGTGGCACCGTGTGCGCTGATGTCCCCGAGTGACAAGACGGAGAATCCAGTGCCGTCGTGGCAAGCGGCTTCGGCGGAAGCCATCTTCATGGGTTGCTGTTCAAACATAAGTTTGGCTTGCTCGTGTCCGGTCAGGGCTACGCCTAGGAAAGCTACGACCGCGACACTGGCACCGATCCTCAAGGACTTGATCCACACTTGGTAGTCGGTTTTGTCGCGGTTTTTGCCGCGACTCGTGTCTTCTCCGACGATCACATAACCGTTGGCATCAACGGTATCGATTCCCGCTTTCCGGCGGCGATAAAGGTGGAACCATGAGATTCCCAGCAGGAAACCACCGGCGACGGCAAATGCTCCAAAGAGTGTGTGAGGGAAGGTAATTAGAGCGGTGTTATTGGTGAAGACAGCCCATGCATCGGTCATAACGGCTCGACCGTCAACGATCTTGGTCCCCACCGGGTGCTGCATCCATGAATTGGCAACAAGAATAAAGTAGGCCGAGAGTATGGTCGCCAAGGAAGCGCACCAGATGGTGGCCAAATGGACCAGTTTGGGCAGTTTCTTCCAGCCGAAGATCCATAATCCGAGGAACGTTGATTCAACGAAGAACGCGAGTAGCGCTTCCATGGCCAGTGGTGCTCCGAAGACATCGCCGACATAACGGCTATATTCGCTCCAAGCCATTCCAAACTGGAATTCTTGAACGATGCCTGTGGCCACGCCCATGATGAAGTTAATCAGGAAGAGCTTTCCCCAGAACTTCGTCATACGCAACCAGTGTTCGTTACCGGTGCGGTGCCAGATGGTTTGTAGTACTGCGACGGTCAGCCCAAGGCCGATGGTCAGCGGCACCATGAGAAAGTGGTAGACCGTGGTTATGCCGAATTGCCAGCGGGCAATTTCCAATGCATCCATTGATTCCTCAATTTATCGCTTTGTAGGAGCTTCCGAGACTTTTCTACGTATCGTAGAAGTGCCTTTACGTATCACCATAGACGATTTCGACAGCTTGTAGAAGTCGAGCTTATCGAGATCCCTCACACAGTAACGACTCGCAGGCTTTCACTTGTCGCGATATTGTCACTCGCCCCAGGGCCACTGGTCTTGGAGCCGCAACTCATGATCCGCCTCCGCGACTCGCTACACTTTTACGCCGTGTAGAAATCTGGTCCAAATGTCGCTACAATTAGTGTTTCAAGCTGTACGTTCGGGCAAAATCCGGAAGAGTGCAGCGAAAGAACTAAAAGCAAGTGAGGTAAGAGCTAGTGGCCAGCCTTGGCGATCTGGAACGTTCCGTCATGGATCTTCTGTGGGACTCCGCAGAACCACTCACCGCGAACGACCTTCGCGATGATCTCGCAGCACTTGGCACCGATGCGAAAGAACTCGCAGTAACTACGGTGCTCACAGTGCTTGCCCGCCTTGAAAAGAAAGGTCTCGTGGAACGCGAACGCTCCACGCGTCCTCATCGTTACGCTGCCTGTTCATCCCGTGAGGATCACACCGTTGGCCTGCTCAATGAAGCCCTCGGTTCCGCACAGGATCGTGAAGCAGTGTTAGCCCGTTTCATTGGTGGCATAACCGCGGATGAGGCAGCTTCTCTGCGTGCTATCTTGGACTCAGTAAAGTCCGCATAATTTAGACAACTTCGGGGACTGAGTGCTTCTCACCTCATATTTCCTAGCGGCGTTGGCCATCGCATTAGCGTGGCCGACGCCGTTGGCATTATCAAAAGCTAAATGGATTACCCGCGCCCCAGTCCAGGCCGTACTCCTATGGCAGGCCATCGCCTTGGGTGGTGGCCTGTCCATGATCGGATCCATGCTGGTTTGGGGGCTAACGCCTCTTGGCGACAACCTCATTTCTGCCCTGCATGGTGGTTGGCGCCTGCTGATGGGTGACCCCGGGGTGCAGTATCCGGGAGTTGTTCACCTCTTTGCGCTCAGCACAGCGTTCCTCTTTGGGTTCCATCTGGTACTGACACTCATCCGAGCAGCTTGGCGCACTTCAAGGCAGAGGGCTAAGCATCGTCAGCTACTACTTCTGCTGAGCAACCCCTCAGAGACCAGGCCTAACACGCTGGTGATTGATCACGATATGCCAGTAGCTTACTGTGTACCAGGTATTTCAAATTCAGTCACCGTTCTGTCCCGCGGCCTGCTGACTCAACTGACTCCAGAGGAACAGCAAGCGGTCATCACCCACGAGCGTTCTCACTTAGACCAGCGCCATGACTTGCTGATCTTGGCGTTCACAGCATGGAATGAAGCACTACCCTGGTTACCAACATCCAAGTTGGCCCTCGAGGCAGTCCGCCAGCTAATCGAAATGCTCGCCGATGACAGAGCACTGGAACGAGTAAATCGCCAGACGCTCCTCAAAGCCATCGTCACTGTTGCCACCGCCGCTGCCGTTGAGGAAAGCACGAGCGCGAATAACTCGGCCAATGCTCAATTAGTTGGCATGCCTGGCGGCGAAGTTTCCTCCCGCCGGCTTCAGCGTCTACTTTCACCTGAAAACTCGCTAAATCGGCCATCAAGAATTCTGGTACTAACCAGCACAGTATTGCTCTTGGCCTGCCCCACGGGATTATTAATTGCTCCTACCCTACTGTCGTGGAACTAGGATCCCGTTATTTCCAGACAGCAAAAAGTCCTCGGACTAAGCTTTTGCTCAGTCCAAGGACTCTTGCGAAGTTTGTTAGACGTCGATGCGTTCTCGCTCTAAGTCATCGGCACCGTCAATAATGAATTTCTTGCGCGGGGCGACGTCTGAACCCATCAGGAGATCGAATACTTCTTCTGCTGCCTGCGCATGCTCAATTCCGACACGGCGCAACATGCGGTGGCGACGATCCATGGTTGTCTCGGCTAGCTGGTCGGCGTCCATCTCGCCCAAGCCCTTGTACCGTTGGATCGGCTCTTTGTACCGCTTTCCCTCTTTTTCAAGTTTGGCAAGAAGACGATTCATTTCAGCTTCGGAGTAGGTGTACACCACTTCATTCTGTTTGGATCCGGAATTGATAATCTCAATTCGGTGCAGTGGTGGAACTGCTGCGTAAACGCGGCCGTGCTCAATCATTGGCCGCATGTAACGGTAGAACAATGTCAGCAACAACGTACGAATGTGCGCGCCGTCAACGTCAGCATCGGTCATCAGCACGATTTTCCCGTAACGCGCCTGCTCAATGTCGAAGCTTCGTCCGGACCCTGCACCAATCACCTGAATCATCGCCGCGCATTCAGCATTCGAGAGCATGTCTGAAATCGAAGCTTTCTGCACGTTCAGGATCTTGCCACGAATAGGCAGCAGTGCCTGATACTCGCTGGATCTGGCCAATCGAGCAGTACCTAATGCACTGTCGCCCTCCACGATAAACAGTTCGGACTTTTCTACTTCTTTGCTTCGGCAATCCAACAGTTTCGTGGGAAGCGACGAGGACTCCAAGGCAGTCTTACGACGCTGAGTCTCCTTATGCATACGAGCGGAGACACGAGATTTCATCTCGTTGACTACCTTTTCAAGCAAGGTAGATGCTTCCGCCTTTTCTGCTCGCTTATTGGACCCAAGACGATCATTTAGCGCTTTCTCTACCACCTTGGTGACAATCTGACGCACCTGAGGAGTACCGAGAATTTCTTTCGTCTGACCCTCGAATTGCGGTTCCGCCAAACGAACGGTCAAGACTGCAGTCATGCCAGCAAGAACGTCGTCTTTCTCCAGCTTGTCCTTTTGTCCGAACTTGAGTTTTCGAGCGTTCGCTTCAACATTTTTTCGGAAGGACTTGAGCAATGCCTGTTCAAGGCCAGCGCTGTGGGTACCACCCTTTGGAGTCGCAATGATATTTACAAAGCTTCGCACGGAGGTGTCGTAGCCAATCCCCCATCGCAGGGCCACATCGACTTCACAAATTCGTTGTACGTCTTCCATGTGGCTGCGTCCCTTGTCGTCAATGACCGGAACCTTTTCATGGAATGAGCCACTACCTTGGAAACGCCATATGTCCGTGACCGGCGAATCAGTGCTCAGGTAGTCCACAAATTCGCTGATGCCACCATCATGTTGGAAGATCTCTTCGTGTGGCCCTTCGGCACCTGGAGTACCCGCCAGCCCGCGTTCATCACGAAGAGTGATACGAAGGCCCGGCACCAGAAAGGAAGTCTGACGGGCGCGATCTTGCAGATCCTGATACGAGAACTTCGCATCCGGGGTGAAGATATGGTTATCCGCCCAGTACCGGATTCGGGTTCCGGTGACACCACGTTTTGCCTTACCAATTATCTCTGGTGCCGTAGCTGTTTCATGCGGTGTAAATGTAGCTTCCGCCTTCTTGCGACCTCTATCCGCAAACTTCCCTGGTTCGCCACGTCGGAACTGCAATCCGTAGGTTTTGCCTCCGCGGTCAACTTCCACGTCTAAACGAGCAGACAGCGCGTTGACCACCGAAGCACCCACACCGTGCAGACCACCGGAAGCGCTGTAGGAGCCACCACCGAATTTGCCGCCGGCGTGAAGCTTGGTGAAGACCACTTCCAGTCCACTCAAACCAGTTTTAGGTTCAATATCAACCGGAATGCCTCGGCCATCATCATGTACTTCGACAGATCCGTCAGCGTGCAAGATGACGTTAATTGCCTGGCCAAAACCGCCTAACGCCTCGTCAACAGAGTTGTCGATAATCTCCCAAAGGCAGTGCATAAGGCCGCGGGAATCAGTGGAACCGATATACATGCCCGGGCGTTTACGTACCGCCTCCAGGCCTTCCAAAACGGAGAGATGTCGCGCGCTGTAATTGTCGGATGAAGCCACTGGGCCTTAGTCTCCTACCTACATTTGAAAGAACGTCTTGCGTTCTATTCTAATCGTTAATGTGTTCGAATACCTGACAATTTCCACCGATAAGCTCTGCCGATAAGTGTTATGACCTTATCCACATCGACTACGCGGTGAGCGAAAGACACCCGTTTTAGGGATAAAGTCGAAGCCCAAACTGGTTCTATAGAGTAACCATCAACTTTAGGAGGCTGGCAATGACTACTACGACCGCTAGTCGTGAACTGAACGCCCTCGACCGGTGCGACCGCTGTGGCGCACAGGCCTACGTGCGAGCCGTGCTGGCTTCAACCGGCGGTGAGTTGCTGTTCTGCGCTCATCACGCCCGCGATGTAGAACCAAAACTACGCCCACAGTCCTCTGTTTGGCAGGACGAATCTTCGCGACTTTACGAAAAGCCAAAGGTAGACGCCAACGACTAGTCTCGTTTCGTCCAACTATAAATTGGTGGCCCACATTTGTGGGTCACCAATTTTTTGGATATAAAACAATCGGGCCAGCCAAAACATAACTGTTTTGGCTGGCCCGATTGGTTTGATTCTTAGTCTAGGTAGTCACGCAAGACTTGCGAGCGCGATGGGTGACGCAGCTTAGACATCGTCTTAGATTCGATCTGACGGATACGCTCACGCGTCACTCCGTAGACCTTACCGATCTCGTCTAGTGTCTTCGGCTGACCATCAGTCAGTCCGAAGCGCATGGCTACAACACCAGCTTCACGCTCAGAGAGTGTGTCGAGAACGGAGTGAAGCTGTTCCTGAAGCAAGGTGAACGATACGGCGTCGGCCGGAACGACTGCTTCAGAGTCTTCAATCAGATCACCGAATTCCGAATCGCCATCTTCGCCCAGTGGCGTGTGCAAGGAAATCGGTTCGCGGCCGTACTTCTGAACCTCGACAACCTTTTCAGGAGTCATGTCCAGTTCCTTAGCCAGCTCTTCTGGAGTTGGTTCACGACCGAGATCCTGCAACATCTGGCGCTGCACTCGAGCCAACTTGTTAATGACTTCAACCATGTGTACCGGAATACGGATGGTACGAGCCTGGTCAGCCATAGCACGAGTAATAGCCTGACGGATCCACCACGTCGCGTACGTGGAGAACTTGAAGCCCTTGGTGTAGTCGAACTTTTCAACAGCTCGGATCAGTCCCAAGTTACCTTCCTGGATCAAGTCCAAGAAGAGCATGCCACGACCGGTGTAACGCTTAGCCAGCGAAACGACCAAGCGAAGGTTAGCCTCCAGCAAGTGGTTCTTAGCGATCTTGCCGTCGTGAATAATCTGCTCGTAGTCCCAGCGCAAGCGCTGATCCATCGAGCCGTCGTCCTTCTCAAGCTTATCTGTAGCAAACAGACCTGCTTCAATGCGCAGGGCCAGATCGACTTCCTGCTCAGCATTCAGCAGCGCGACCTTACCGATCTGCTTCAGGTAATCCTTAACCGGATCAGCAGTTGCACCGGCAACCATAACCTGCTGCTGAGGAGCGTCATCGTCACCGCTGGAGAGGGTGAAGCCCTTCGAGTTGTCGTCAGACTTCGCGTCGGTGCTTTCTTCAGCATCGTCGTCGCCTTCTGCGACAGCTGGGGTTGATTCGTCCTGTTCTGCAGTATCTGCAGCTACCTTTTTGGTCCGAGGCTTAGCCTTGGTTGCACGCTTCTTCGCCGCAGGAGTTTCTGCTGATTCTTCTGCCTCGATGACCTCGGCTTCAGTTGCTTGACGATTAGCGTTCGTCTCAGAAGATGACACGAATAACCTTTCTAACGATGCGTTCCGGATGCACCTGCCGGTAACACCACTATGACCCTGTCAAGTCCGAAGACGTTTAATCAGTGACTAAACGCCGGGGCTGGCACATTGGTAACAACGCTTCAAGCCCGCCTTCTGTTCCCAAAATCAGTAGATTTCAGGCCAAGGCAATTCGAACCTAACCGGGTCTGTAGTTTCATTATCCACGAATTACCGCCCATTCACCACTTGAGGCCTTCCGGCGAGCCGGTTTCACGAGAAGTTCGCACGCCAAGCACGAAGCTGGTCCGTCGACCACGAGGGCATGATCCCGTGCGACATGAGTTTCTGCAATAAAACGGCCAACTCATATTTTTCGTTTTCCGCCACAGCTTGACGCAAGAGCACCAGGGACATCGAGCCACGCCCGCGTGCCCACTCAATCCAAGCTAGGATGCATAAAAGTGCTTGGCGGCTATCTCCGTGCGCCACTCCTAGCAGGTCACGAGCTACCTCCCACAATCGATCGACTCGTCGCCAGTCGGGCGCGTACCATCCTCGTCCGAGTAAAAAATCAGTCAGTGGCGCAAGCGCACCCTCTTGAGCTTCAAAGGAAACGCCAAAAATGATATCCAAGGTGTCTTCTAGGCCTTGGCTGGCCAGGTAGGGCACCAAATCGCGAATGAACTTGGTACCCAAAGATCCTAGAAGCACGGCTGCAAGCTCCGGATCCTCATGGAGAGTAACGGCCGAATGGGACTGAGCCATATCAAGGATCCGTTGCCAAGCTTCCAGACACTCCATGACATTGTCGTCTTGGCTAACAACCAGTCGAAGTACTTCTCGAGAATTAGACCATTCGCTAACTCCCGTACCGTCCCATGGTCTTTCCATCGGTGCAGATCCCGCCAGGATCATCGAAAGGTGCGTTTCGTTCGTGTCTAGTGGCGGGACTTCGGTTGCGCAGTCAATTTGCTCTGGATCGTAATCCCACAGCATCGTCCCACGACGGCACCATGCGTGTCGTAGCCTCAGATCCTGCTGACTCAATGCATCTTCTAGAGAATTGACGATCTTTTGATAGGGAGTGCCGACCTCTGCATGTTGTTCTTCTGGCGCATAAATCACCAGAGCGACGTCCTGAATCGTGGGGATTCGCGCGAGCAGTCGAAGTACTTGGTTAGTCCACGTTTTGATGTCTTCACCACGAGAAGTCGGTGGTAGATCAACGCGTAGTGTAGCTTCAAGTCGATCATTATCGATAAGCAGCAATACTGCTGAATTTTGCGGGTGAAACCCGAGAGCATGCGGGACGTAGGCCAGAATGTCTCTGTAGTTGGAGAGCGAGATCGGTCGTCGTTCGGGTGTAGTAGTCATGCACTTACGGTGCATGGATACCAACTAGTTGAGACCTCATCGCTAACCAGTTGTGGAGAAACCTGAGCTGCCAATGACGCTGGTTAGTTCTCAGCGAGGAAGCGGCGTGCCTTGCGTCGTTCGATCAGCATGAAAGTAATGCCTACGCCAGCCATCACAAATTGCACTGACAAAGCGATTCTGAACGAACCGAGGTTGTACAACTCCCCAGTGGAACCGTTGGCTTTGTCGAGCAGATCAAGAATGAACCCGACTACGTAGATGGTCACGAACGCACCGATGAACCCACCGGTGTTCACCAGCCCGGTGGCGGTGCCCAAGATTCGAGGTGGGTTGAAGGTGCGAGCGAAATCAAATCCGATCACCGAAGCAGGTCCACCGGCAGCAACACTGATCATCAATAAGATCAGCAACCATAGCGGTGCGTGTCCTGGCCATAAAAGGACCACGGTCCACAACACCAGCATCAGGCCAATAATGCTCAGCGCATAGTTGGATCGATGCTGTGCATGACGTGCGGTAAGTGTTCCCAAAACCGGGCCAAGGACGACAGCAACAACGACAAATACGGACATCAGGCCAGAGGCCAACGAACTGTTGATCCCTTGGCCTTCGACGAGGAATGGGTACCCCCACGTCATCATGAAGGTATTTGCCATAAATACGGTGGTGAAATGGGTCCAAAAACCTAGCCGAGTTCCGGGTTGTTTGAGAGCTAAGAGAATCCGTGAATCCGTGGAGTGGGGTCCAGCGCTGGCTCCCTGCCAGCTATTTCCGTTTCGTACGAATGCCACCGTGGTGATGAAAGTTGCGAAGGCGAAACCTGACATCACGGAGAACGCCGGCGACCAGCCGGCATTGAGCAACATCATGTGGAACGGGAAGATGCTGATGAGCTGCCCAAGCTGGCCGAAGGTACCCGTAAGCTGCGTCAGCACAGGGATCTTGGCCCCGGAGAACCATAATGGCAATAATTTCAGTACGGATACGAAGACCATCGCGTCGCCCATGCCGACCATTACGCGCCCAATCAAGCCCATTGGTACATTCACGGACATCGCAAGGAATGCTTGCCCCGCCGACATGAGTAGCGCACCACCGGTAATCAAGATTCGCGGCCCGAACTTATCCAGTAGTAAACCGACCGGAACTTGAGCACCTGCGTAAACAACGAGCTGAACTACGGAGAACGTCGCGAGAATCTGCGCGCTTGCATGAAACCGTTCCGTGGCTTCGATACCAGCAACACCAAAGCTAGTGCGTTGCGAAATTGCCGATACGTAAGCAAGAATTGCGAAGCCGAAAACTAACCATGACTTCTTTGAATTCAAATGCGTTTGACTCACTGTTCTTGATCACCTGGTTGGCCCTGGTCATGGCCGTTCCCCAACCAGTCGTCGGTGTTCTCAATGAGTGACAAAAAGTGTTCTGCGCTGGCACCCAATTCCTCAGCGTCTGGCATCTGCTTATCCTCGTCAAGGAGCAAGGAACGAGGTTCATGCTCCTTGACGTGGGCGTCAAAACGCTCTTCAAACCCATCCACCATCTGGCGAACATCCTTATTGCTTTCAAGCTGTTCGGCTAGCTGTTGGTCGACAAGACGTGCCGCTTCGCGAAGATTCTCGGTGGGTAGCGCCAGCTTCAAAGCGGCTCCGACGTATTCGAGTGTCGCAACTGCAACGGCCGGGTATTCGGATTCAGCCAAATAATGTGGTGTGTGAAGTGAGTACCCAACGATGTCTCGTCCTGCCTCGGACAGACGGATTTCGAGCAACGAAGTAATTCCCGCTGGTGATTCGACAGTGGGGCTCCATGTCGAGATATTTTCGATCAGATCTTTGCGGTTACCGTGAGCTGTCACGCCTACAGGTCGCGTATGCGGAACCGGCATAGGAAGCGATGCCGATCCCACAACCAATGAAACGTTAAAAGCGTCAATGAATCCGAGAATGTCGGCGATCACGCGTTCCCATTTAAGGTCAGGTTCTACTCCGGTGAGGAACCAGAATTTTCGATCCATCTCATCGGTCATTAGGTAAATTTCGATACGAGGCGCTTGGTAGCCAGCGAAGTGATCACCGAGAAAAGTTAGCCGGGGCCGCTGGGACGTGTAAGCAACGAGTTCATCAGCGTCAAAGGTCGCGAAGAGCTCAGAATCCAGGCGTCCGAAAAGTTCATTGGAAACCTGCGCTTGGCTTTGCCCGGCATCGCTCATGCTCCTGAGCAAAATGTACATTCCCAGGCCTTGTAAGCCTGAATTATCCAAGTCGTCTGCGACCAACGTCATCAACGATTCCTTGGACATTTTCTCCTCATTCAATGCCCAGTCCGTCGAAGACGAGCGACGGGCAACTTTGGTCGTACTTATGGCGCCATTTTGAGCGCGGTATTTCATACTATCTCTTCTGCGCTTACGCTCGCTGTGAAGTGACGCACGATGAACCATTTCCTCGGATAACCTAAGAGGTATCAAGTGTTTGCCTCCACAGCATGCACTTAGTTGCGCATCACCATTGCGGAACATTTGACCTCAGACCCTACAAAGGCACAGAAGGAATGATTTTGTGATCAACTCAAGTGATCTCACTTTGAGCGCCATCGGCACTGACATCAAGCGCAAGAGCGCAGATACCCTCGTTTTGGGTGTATTGAAGACTGATGGGAAAGCAACCGTCGTTGCCTCGCCTTTCACTTCGGAAACAACTTCTTCGCTAGAGCAGTCGCTGACCGCACTTGGCGCCACCGGCAAGGCAGACGAGGTCACCTTGCTCCCGGGTGTTGAAGGGTCCAAGGTCAAAGTTTTGTTGGTCATTGGTTTGGGTGTCGCAGAGCTAGCAGAACTGACCAACGAACAGCTTCGTCGCGCCGCCGGTTCGGCAGCACGTCAGCTGAGCAATGCCAAGACCGCAATCTTCGCACTGCCTTCCGACTCGGTAGAACGTGTTGCCGCGATCGCTGAAGGTATCGCCCTAGGCAGCTACCGCTATGAGAACCACCGCTCAACTAAGAGCGAGAAGCCTGTACTCGCCGAGGCTCAGATTGTTACTTCCGTTGCCACGTCGAAGGACCTTCCTGCCCTGCTCAAGCGCGCTGCGGTACTCGGACGTGCTGTTCGCGCAACCCGCGACCTGATCAACGCACCGGCTAACGTACTTTATCCTGAGTCATTTGCCACTGCGGTCAAGGATTATTCCAAGTCCCTGCCGCTGAAAGTTACCGTATTGGATGAAAAGCGTCTTGCTAAAGATGGCTTCGGCGGCCTACTCGGCGTTGGTGGAGGTTCAGTTCGCCAGCCGCGTCTTGTCAAGGTCGAGTACTCCCCTGCCAAGGCCACCAAGCACATCGCACTAATCGGCAAGGGAATCACCTTTGACACTGGTGGCACTTCGCTCAAGCCAGCAGCTGGCATGCACGCCATGAAGTCGGACATGTCCGGCGCTGCCGCAGTCTTCCAGACTGTTGCAGCCGTCGCCGAGTTGGGCTTGAACATCAAGGTCACCGCATGGTTGTGCTTGGCAGAAAACATGCCAGGTGGCGCGTCGACTCGTCCAGGTGATGTCCTGACCATGTTCGGTGGGAAGACCGTTGAAGTCCTGAACACCGATGCCGAAGGTCGCTTGGTCATGGCGGACGGTTTGGCTGCAGCTAGCCTGGAGAAGCCAGATGTCATGATCGATATCGCTACACTCACCGGTGCACAGATGCTGGCACTTGGTTTGCGAACCGCCGGCATCATGGGCGAGTCTCAGGTAACCAAAGACCTTGTTGCGGTCTCTGACCAAGTCGGCGAACTCGCTTGGCCAATGCCACTGCCTGAAGAACTTCGTCCAAGCATCGAATCTCAGGTTGCCGATCTCGCCAACATCGGTGAGCGCATGGGCGGAATGATGACGGCTGCTGTCTTCCTTAACGAATTCGTCGGCGAAGTTGATGGCAAGAAGATCCCTTGGGCACACATTGACTTTGCGGGTCCTGCATTTAACGAAGGTAGCGCTTGGGGTTACACCCCTAAGAATGGAACTGGTTCCCAGGTTCGGACGCTGGTCGCCTACGCCGAGCAACTCGCCGCAAATTAAGCACCGTTATGCACTCTGCCTTTTAGGTAGGTGCTGCAGAAGAGCTCTTCCCGGCATCGAGGTTGTTTGCCTACCGATGCCGGGATGAAGTCAAAAATAAGAGACATGCCTGACTTTTACGCCCCCGAAGGTGACTCTTACGGGCAAGCGGTACTAAGGTAAGTTTTGAAACATCACCGTGGATCACTGGTGCGCGCCAACCAGCGTCATGCTGCCAATGATCTGCGACCGATCCCCTGGTCGGCCAAAGCCGGCCTCACTTAGCGAATACGAGGGAGCGTTCACGTGGCCGATTCGGCAGCAACGCAAGAATTTGATGTCCTCATCCTCGGCGGTGGATCCGCTGGATACTCGGCAGCATTGCGCGCCATCCAGCTGGGCTACACCGTCGGCTTGATTGAAAAAGAAAAGCTGGGCGGCACTTGCCTGCACACCGGCTGCATCCCAACCAAGGCTTACCTGCACGCTGCAGAGTTGGCTGAAAACGCTCGCGAAGGTGCCAAGTACGGCATCAACTCCTCGCTCGAGTCGATCGACTTGGGTGGCGTGCGTAAGTACAAGGAAGGCATCGTAGCCGGAAAGTACAAGGGCCTTCAGGGCCTACTCAAGATGAAGAAGGTCAACGTTATCACCGGTAACGGCCGTCTTGTCTCTCAGGATTCCATCGATGTTGATGGCACCGTTTACAAGGGCAAGTACATCATCTTGGCCACCGGCTCCACCTCCAAGACCTTCGGTCTTGAAATTGGTGGCCGCGTTATGACCAGCACCGAAGCACTGAACATGGAAGACATGCCAAAGAGCGCCATCGTGCTCGGTGGCGGCGTCATCGGTGTTGAATTCGCTTCTGTATGGAACTCGTTCGGCGTCGATGTCACCATCGTTGAAGGCTTGCCTTCACTGGTTCCTAACGAAGATCCAGCCATCATCAAGACCTTGGAGCGTGCTTTCAAGAAGCGCGGTATCAAGTTCAACACCGGTGTCTTCTTCGAAAAGGTCGAGCAGGATGCCAACGGCGTTAAGGTTTCGCTGGCAGACGGCAACGTTCTGGAAGCAGACATCGTTCTGGTTGCAGTTGGTCGCGGTCCAGTCACCGAGGGTCTTGGCTTCGAAGAGCAGGGCATCACCATCGATCGCGGCTTCGTGATCACCGACGAGCGCCTGCACACCGGCGTCGGCAACGTTTACGCAATTGGCGACATCGTCCCAGGCGTACAGCTTGCACACCGCGGTTACCAGCATGGTCGTTTCGTGATCGAAGAAATCAACGGCCAGAAGCCAGCGATCATCGAGGACATCAACATCCCGAAGGTCACCTTCTGCGAACCTGAGATTGCATCCGTAGGCTACTCCGAGCCAAAGGCTAAAGAGAAGTTCGGCGCCGACCAGATCGAAACCACCGAGTACAACCTCGCCGGTAACGGTAAGTCCGCCATCTTGGGCACCAGTGGCCTCATCAAGATGGTTCGCGTCAAGAACGGCCCAATCGTTGGCGTTCACGGCATCGGCGGTCGCATCGGTGAGCAGATCGGCGAAGCACAGTTGATTGTTAACTGGGAAGCATACCCAGAAGACATCTCCCCGCTGATCCATGCACACCCAACCCAGAACGAAGCTTTGGGCGAGGCAGCTATGGCTCTGGCCGGCGCTGCACTGCACGGCTAATAGCTTTTGAAACCACTAGGCAGCGCGTTCACTGAACGCGCTGCCTAGTGCACAAAGCTCGGAGGCTCAGCCTCCACCCACAATTCAAGATTTTAAAAACCAAGGAGATACGGGACGATGTCTGAAACCGTAAACCTACCCGCACTGGGTGAAAGCGTTACCGAAGGTACGGTAACTCGCTGGCTGAAGCAGGTTGGCGACCGTGTAGAGGTAGACGAGCCGTTGGTGGAAGTTTCCACTGACAAAGTAGACACTGAAGTTCCTTCGCCAGTTGCCGGCGTTATCGAGGAAATCTTCGTGGCCGAGGACGAGGACGCTGAAGTTGGCGCCCCATTGGTTCGCATTGGCGACGGTTCAGGATCTGGCGAAGCCGCTCCTGCTGCCCCTGCTGCTGAAGAAGCACCAGCCAAGGAAGAAGCACCAGCTGCTCCAGCAACTGAAGAAGCTCCAGCCAAGGAAGAGGCACCTGCTGCCGCTGAATCCACTGGCTCTGCTTCGGGCACCGAGGTTACCCTGCCAGCACTGGGCGAATCGGTCACCGAAGGTACCGTTACCCGTTGGCTGAAGGAAGTTGGCGAAGAAGTAGCCGTCGACGAGCCATTGCTTGAGGTATCCACCGACAAGGTTGACACTGAAGTTCCTTCCCCAGTTGCCGGTACCCTGCTGGAAATCCGCGTTCCTGAAGATGAGACCGCTGAAGTAGGCGCTGTTCTTGCAGTTATCGGTGCCGCTGGCGCTGTTGCACCTGCCAAGGAAGAGGCACCAGCTGCACCCGCCAAGGAAGAGGCTCCTGCTGCTCCTGCAGCTCCAGCCAAGGAAGAAGCACCTGCTGCGCCTGTCGCACCAGCTACTCCAGCAGCTCCAGCAGCTCCAGCCAAGGAAGAAGCACCAGCTGCTCCTGCCGCAGAGTCGAACAACGAGTCGGGCTACGTAACGCCACTGGTTCGCCGTCTTGCTAACCAGCACGATATCGATATCGCTTCGGTCAAGGGCACTGGCGTTGGCGGTCGCATCCGCAAGCAGGACGTGCTTGACGCAGTTTCTGCAAAGGAATCAGCTGCACCAGCAGCTTCGTCAGCTCCAGCAGCTGCACCTGCAGCCAAGGCTGCTGCCCCAGCTGTCGAGGCTTCCTCGCTGCGCGGAACCACCGAGAAGGCTCCACGCATCCGTCAGGTGATCGCCCGTCGTATGCGTGAATCGCTGGACGTTTCGACTCAGCTGACCCAGGTCCACGAGATCGACATGACCCGCATCGTCAAGCTGCGCGGTTCGGCTAAGTCCAGCTTCAAGGCCACCAACGGCGTGAACCTGACTTACCTGCCATTCATCGCCAAGGCTGTTGCCGAAGGCCTGAAGGCTCACCCGAAGCTGAACGCAGAGTACAACGAAGAGACTCAGCAGATCACCTACCACAATGCCGAGCACTTGGCATTTGCTGTCGACACCGACAAGGGCCTACTGGTTCCAGTCGTATCGAACGCTGGGGATCTGAACCTTGCCGGTCTGGCTTCGCGCATCGCTGACGTTGCTGCACGTACCCGCAGCAACAAGATCGGTCCAGATGAGCTGTCGGGCGGCACCTTCTCGATCACCAACATCGGTTCGGTTGGCGCGTTGTTCGATACCCCAATCATCAACCAGCCTCAGGTAGCTATCTTGGGCACCGGTGCAATCGTCAAGCGTCCAATGGTTATCACCGATGCTGATGGCAATGATTCGATTGCAATCCGCCACATGATGTACCTGTGCTTGACCTACGATCACCGTTTGGTTGACGGCGCCGATGCAGGTCGCTTCCTGCAGACCGTCAAGGCTCGCCTTGAGGGTGGCGCATTTGAGGGCGACCTAGGACTCTAAGTCTTAGATCCGGCTTCAAGGCCTAACCATTGATCGTCCCTGCTGAACTATTCAGCAGGGACGATCTTTGTTTTTCTACGATACGTCGAATTTAGATTAGGCTAGGACTATGGAATTCCTTAAAGTCATTTTGGTATTTGTGCACATCCTTGGCGCTGCTGCGATCTTCGGTGGTTGGCTAGCAAACTTCAAGACTCCAACCGTCAACGTATGGCAGTGGTACGGTGCTTTGGCTCAATTGGTTACCGGCCTTGCCTTGGTAGGTATCGCCGAAGCTGGTACCGATCCAGTAAATCATGCAAAGATTGCGGTCAAGGTCATCATCGCGCTCGTCATTGCCGTTGCCGCGTTCATTGGTCGCAAGAAGATCAAGGCCGGCGAAGAGGTATCGACTGGTATCGCTCACGCCGTCGGTGGCATGGCATTCATCAACATTGCCGTAGCCACCCTCTGGGTCTAAACAACGCCCTATCCTTTGGCAGGAATCGGATTCAGTGCACAAACCGCACTGGACTTCGGTTCCTGTCAATGATGTTTAACGGCGAATAACCTTGCCAATTCTCCAATGCTCTTCAATCAACACGAGCTCGATCTCAACCCGTTGAGGACCGGTAGATTTGACTGTGTGCACATGCTTACCTTTGAGATCCTGATACGCATAATCAGATTGCGTTGAAGTCGCTGCAAGCATCACCGTATTGCCCTGGCCTCGAGCAGTCACCGTTACATCCTCCATTCGGGTGCCCAGACCATCAAATATTAGTTTCATTTCCCGCAAGGTAGATATCGTCTCCAGATCACGTTTGAGTTGAGCTGAGCCCGGCGCATAGATAGTTTTCAACTTTTTCTCGTTCATCGCACTCATGGCGTCATCGCGCCTTTTCGTCAGATCCAGAAATGCCGAGGTAACGGTGTCTTGTTGCACGATACAGGCAGGTTCATGGCCCGCATCATCTATTCGGCAGCTTGGCTGGTCGAGAGGGGCTGCTGCTTTAGCGCTGGGGTCAGAGGCTATGGCGGCTCGAAGGTGATTGACACCCACAAGACTGCCGCCGAGCACTGATAACCCTAGAACCAAAGCCGCCGCCACTTTGATTCCACCAGGGGTACGACGTAGTTTGTGCAGATTTGCACTTGCTTCAGACCCAGCCAGCAGCTTGTATCTTGTCCGGTTCTGCTTATGCTGACTACGGTTTCGGCGTTGCCCTCCACTGACGTCAGGGTGAATGGTTTCCATCAAGTGGGTGGCTTCCTCGCTGACGTGCCCTTCCCAATGAATTGGTTCGGCGTCAGCACAGGAAAATAGAGTTCTCGCGAACTGTTCAGCTGTAGGGCGGCAGCCCGGATCTTCGTTCAAAGATTCGATTAGTAGCTCGTGGAGAATCTCCGGAAGCATGGGGAACTTTACGCTGGCCGGAGGCCTGATTAGTTCTGGGTCGGGTGGCTGCCCGGAGAGTAAAAACCACAGGCAAGTAGCCAGAGAATAGACGTCCTGCTCCCCCACCTGACTTTCCAAGGCCCCTGCGCGTGATTCGGGGGCCAAAAATCCCGGTGTGCCTGCGCCGGAGCCTTCTTGCTCCGCAGTAGCTGATTCTTGAAAATCGATTATTTTAGGCATTCCGCTGGCCGTCAGTAGGACATTGGCCGGTGATAGATCGCCATGTCGCGTACCGTTAGAATGCATGACAGACACCGTTTGGGCAACGGGAGCCAAGGCCGTAATACATTCGCCGAGGCTAAAGACGCCCCGATTGTGAACCAGGTCAGCGAGACTCCCTCCCGGGCAATATTCCATGAGTAACCCGTCACCCAATTGTGTCGATAAGGTCCCGTAAAATTCGACGACATATTTCCTCGTCTGAGCTATCGAATTCTGTCTTAACGAGGTGACGTTCTCCATAGTCAAACTCAGTTTTAGCACCATGTAACTCTGGTCACGCTCGCGACGAAGCAACCATACTTTGCATGGTGACTTGGCACTTAAGGGCTTGACAGTGACATACCCCGGACTAATCGGCCACGATAGGACATTCGTTGATTCATTCATGACTCAGTTGTAGTCCAAAAATAGGAAACACAATCTGGTTATCCACAGTTAATGGTTCCCAACTCGGATTAGCGACAGCAAGGACATCAGCGTAGGGTAACCATCATGGCGATCGAATTCGAACGAGTCGGACTAGGCTCAAAATTTGTGCCCTATATGGAAGCCTGGGACTACCAAATCCAGTTGCACGAAGCGGTACTCGAGGACATAGAGTCCCCACGAGTTTTGTTCCTTGAACACGAAGCGGTTTACACGGCGGGCAAGAGGACCGAACCAGAGGATCTTCCCTTAGACGGCACTCCGGTTGTGGACGTGGACCGCGGAGGTAAGCTCACCTGGCACGGACCAGGTCAGTTGGTTGGCTATCCCATTGTTAAGCTTCGCAAAAAGAGCGCGATTCGCCTCTACGTCGAAACTATCGAGGAAGCACTGATCAATGTCGTCAGTGAACTAGGTATCCCTACCGCTCAAATCAAGGGTCGTTCCGGAGTTTGGGTTCCAGGTAAAGATGGCGAGCAGGACCGAAAGATAGCTGCAATTGGCCTTCGCATCAGTCAAGGCGTCACGATGCATGGATTTGCACTGAACTGCTCCAATGAGCTCACCAGTTACGATCAAATCATTCCGTGCGGAATCACCGATGCCGGCGTCACCACAATTTCCGCCGAGCTGGGACGAACTGTAACCCCCGAAGACATCGTCGATCGCGTGCAGATCGAACTCGAACGACTTCTTACCCCTCAAGTCGTCTAGACAATCATTCCCTCCGAAAGAAAGAGCCGATAATGAGCGTCGCACCAGAAGGCCGCCGAATGCTTCGCGTTGAAAAGCGCAACGCAGCAGTGCCCGTGGAACGAAAGCCCGAGTGGATCAAAGCCAAGCTGAACATTGGTCCTGAATACGTTGGTTTGAAGAACCTCGTGCAGTCCGAAGGGCTGCACACAGTCTGCGAAGAAGCAGGCTGCCCGAATATCTTTGAGTGCTGGGAAGACCGAGAAGCGTCATTCCTTATCGGCGGGTCCGAATGTACTCGACGCTGTGACTTCTGCCAGATCGCTACCGGTAAACCTTCACCAATTGATCGTTCGGAACCTTTTAAGGTCGCTTTGAGCGTGAAGAAGATGGACCTGCGTTACGCAACAGTCACTGGTGTTGCCCGCGATGATCTTGAAGACGAAGGCGTCTGGCTCTATGCAGAAACCGTCCGTCAGATTCACAAAATGAACCCCACCACCGGTGTTGAGTTGCTGATTCCTGATTTCTCCGGAAAGCCAGAGAATCTGGACGCCATTTGCGATTCCGCTCCTGAAGTTTACGCGCACAACGTAGAAACTGTTCCGCGCATTTTCAAGCGCATTCGTCCGGCTTTCCGCTACGACCGTTCAATGGACGTAATTTCTCACGGCCGTAATCGTGGCCTGATCACAAAGTCGAACCTAATCCTAGGTATGGGAGAGACTCGTGAAGAGATCTCTGAGGCAATGCGCGACTTGCATGAGGCAGGTTGCGATTTGCTGACGCTGACTCAGTACCTGCGCCCTACCGACCTTCACCTGCCGGTAGATCGCTGGGTTACTCCTCAGGAATTCATTGAACTGCAGCAAGAAGCTGAGGAAATTGGTTTTGCTGGCGTCATGTCCGGGCCGCTGGTACGTTCTTCGTACCGTGCCGGACGGCTTTGGGCAGGTGCCATGCGCAAGAAGGGACGCGAGATTCCAGAAGAACTCTCGCACATCGAATCTTCGGGCAACACCCGACAGGAAGCAGCTTCCCTGATCAAGTAATAATCTGTAGGTCGTTTTCGTCCTAGGCCCCGTAGTCAGCTGGTTCAGTTTTGAACTGTTGGTACGGGGCCTTTGGCATAAGAACTTTTCGTCACATGCAGAAGATTTTCTTCCTGCCACGCGCTTGGCTTAGAACTCTGATCAATATCGCGTAGAATTAAGGCACTATGGCCAAAAACTCCGACAACGAAGCAGCTGCTCAATCAAAGCGCGGCCTGTTTTCGCGTAAACCAAAAGCTGAGAAACAGAACAAAGAACCGGGCCGATTGAAGCAAATCGGACAAGTCTTCCAGATGACCCGCCGTAATGACCCTATGGTTGTTTGGTGGATGGCTCTGGCTGCCTTGGCTGTAATTGCCGTCTGTTTGGTCATCGGTATCTTGATCAACAACTGGATCACCATGTTGATCATTGCTATTCCGCTAGCACTTCTTGCGGCAATGTTCATCATGTCACGCCGTGCTGAAAGAGCCGCCTTCTCTCAGTTGGAAGGTCGTCCCGGTGCCGCCGGCGCTGCCATGAGCGTGTTGCGTCGTGGCTGGATCCTGAAGCAGGAGCCAGTAGCTTACAACCGCCACCAGGATTTGGTTTTCCTCGCTGTCGGACGTCCAGGCGTTGTTCTTGTTTCTGAAGGTCCAAAGAACCGTGTTCGCGAAATTGTGGGCTCTGAGCGCAAGCGAATTGCTCGAGTACTGCCTAACGTTCCAATCCACGTTATCAACGCTGGACAGGACGAGGACCAAACTAGCTTGGTCAATGTTGCCAAGGAAATGAAGAAGTTGCCTAAGGCCATTACCAAGCTTGAGGTTAGCGCAATCGATAAGCGTCTGAGCACGTTGACTGCCAATCGCCTGCCAATTCCTAAGGGTGTCGATCCAAACCGCGCTAGGCCAAACCGCCGCGCAACCCGTGGTCGCTAAGAACTAGATAAAGAAGAAGCCGCAACAGGATTTTCCTGTTGCGGCTTCTTCTTTATCTTTGATTTCTGCGCTATCGAATATTGACCAGAATGCTCTTGGGTAGCCGATCATGAAGACCGCGCTGATCCTTGTCCGTAATGAACACGGGAATAGCCAAGCACAGCAGTACAGATCGAATAAGTCCCTGCAATGGCTTGAGCGCTGTTCCATCCATTGATTGCACCTGCAGTCCAAAGGTTCTGTGGCCAATCGTGTGACCCGTAAACCCGACACCAACAATTTGTCCGACGCAGAATAGTAGCAACGTCGCTATGTCGGCGAGGTCAAAGAGCAACCAACTGACCAACATTGATAAACCCCAGTCGATAAACAGCGCTCCGACTCTTCTAGGGAAGCGTCCGATGGAACCCGGACCTTTTTCGGGACGCCCGAGATCTTGGCCGGGCCACTGCTGGGTACTATGCTGTGGCGGGCCTTCAAGCCACGAACTGAAGTCTTTTCTTTCCACGTTCTCAGTCTATCGAGGGTTTCTGTGCGTTGTTGCACGGCACTTCAGACACCCTAAATAGCAAGCATGGCCTCAAAGACAGTTTGTTACGAATCGAATCATGCCTAATCAGAGGCACGCGACATCCCGAAGCGTTACCTTTGTAACAGGCCGGAAACAATAGAGACACCATTCAGAAACGGATTATGAGTAAGCTCTATTTGTAAGCAAGAGAACCAGTCGGACCAATCTGTCTGATAGTTCTGTTTACCACAACTCATATCTCACCAGGGAGTCACCTGCACATGTTTACCAGTCCAGAAGAAGTCTTGGCATATATTGCCGAAGAGGACATCAAGTTCGTCGATATCCGTTTCACCGACCTGCCAGGCGTACAGCAGCATTTCAACGTGCCTGCAAAGTCCGTAGACGCCGACTTCTTCGTCAATGGCCAGCTGTTTGATGGCTCGTCCATCCGCGGCTTCGCTGGCATCTCTGAATCAGACATGCAGTTGATCCCAGATGTCAGCACCGGCTTCATCGATCCATTCCGCATCGAGAAGACCTTGGCTTTCAACTTCTCCATCATCAACCCACGTACCGGTGAGCCTTACCACCGCGACCCACGTGGCGTTGCAGAGCGTGCCGAAGCCTACCTCGAGTCCACCGGCATTGCTGATACCGCATTCTTCGCTCCAGAAGCAGAATTCTTCATCTTCGAAGACGTTCGCTACGAATCAAAGCCAGAAGGCGCCTTCTACTCGATCGATTCCGACGAAGCTCCATGGAACACCGGCCGCAAGGAAGAGGGCGGCAACCGGGGTTACAAGACTGCTTTCAAGGGCGGCTACTTCCCAGTTGCACCAACCGACAAGCAGGCCGATCTGCGCGACGCAATCTGCGTTGAGCTGGATAAGGCAGGCCTTGAGGTAGAGCGTAGCCACCACGAAGTTGGCGCTGCCGGCCAGGCTGAGATCAACTACAAGTTCAACACCATGGTTCACGCCGCGGACGAACTGATGCTCTTCAAGTACATCGTGAAGAACACCGCTGACGCTTGGGGCAAGTCCGCAACCTTCATGCCAAAGCCAGTCTTCGGTGACAACGGTTCGGGCATGCACGTCCACCAGTCGCTGTGGACCGGTGGCGAGCCACTGTTCTACGACGAAAAGGGTTACGCTGGCCTGTCCGACGTTGCTCGCTGGTACATCGGTGGTCTGCTGAAGCACGCTGACGCAGTGCTTGCATTCACCAACCCAACCGTGAACTCCTACCGTCGTCTGGTCAAGGGCTTCGAAGCTCCAGTCAACATGGTTTACTCGCAGGGTAACCGCTCGGCTGGTATCCGTATCCCAATCACTGGTTCGAACCCTAAGGCAAAGCGCATTGAGTTCCGCGCACCAGATGCTTCCTCGAACCCATACTTGGCGTTCGCTGCACAGCTGATGGCAGGCCTGGACGGCATCAAGAACCGCATCGAACCAGCAGAGCCAATCGATAAGGACCTCTACGAGCTTCCTGCCGAAGAAGCTAAGGACATCCAGCGCGCACCAGAGAGCCTAGAAGACGCTCTGAAGGCACTGGAAGCTGATCACGAGTTCCTGCTTGAAGGCGGTGTCTTCACCGAGGACCTGGTCCAGACTTGGATCGAATACAAGCGTGAAAACGAAATCAAGCCACTAAGCCTGCGCCCGAACCCATTTGAATTCGAGCTCTACTACGGCTGCTAATCACTGATCTGCGGTTATCGCAGACAGATTAGTCAAAGCTGGGTCCCACCAATTGGTGGGACCCAGCTTTTCTCGTTGATAGCCTGTTGTTATGGAACCAGGAAATTGGGTCAGTGTGCAGCGTGATGACGGCGAAACCGTGGGATACCTAGATCCTGTGACCTCCAACTACGACGTAGTAGTCCCCCGCAACATCTTGGGACAGCAGATTGGCGAACCTAGCGACTATGCAGTGGCCGAGGCGCTAGTTGAAGACCGCGGCATAGGCGAGCTGATGAACCTTTGGATCCTTGACGGGCAAGAAGCAGTGGTTGGTGACGAGCTAACCATTCTAGAAGTATCGCCCGACGGCATCGTGTTGGCTAACGCGCTTCGCGTCAAAGCGCTAGAGTCTACCCAGCGAATACATATCCCGTGGCCCGATGTATCTCAAAGGCTCACGAGCGTTAAACGTCCTTGAGTAAAGCTGTGGCGTAGCGTCGACGAGTGAAGAACTGGGCTACTAGTAGCAAAGGAAACATCGCCCTGAACCCTCGATGATCCGAGGCAGCGGTGAGCGAGCGAATCTCCAAAAAGACCTCGTCGCCCTCTCGGAACAAAATAAAAGCTTCTTCCCCGCTTACCGGATGTCCGCTACGCGTTGCGTAAGCAAATCCGACCCGTGAGTAAGATTCGAGTACGTCCACGACTTCGATTGGCTCTTCAATAGACCACGGACCGATGATGGCCCGGAGCTGAGGTTTCGCTCCTTGCACCACCCGTGGATTGCCCACGACAGAAAACCCACTACGCGTCTTGATTTCCCAATGAAGCAACGCTTCTGTGCACCGCTCCCAGAAGGCATCTGAGGTCCCCAGACAGATCCGTCGTTCCCAGCGTCTATAACCAGTGGGATGAGCTGTCCATTGCTCCTGATGAATCTGGGTCAATGACATAAGAGCTAGTCTTCAAATCCGTAAAAAAGGACTTCAAAAATGCTTCTGGCATGGCGGGTTGCCCTGAGGTAGTCTTCCTCAAGCTCCGCCCCAAAGTGTGGCTCGTATCCGCACCATCTGGCCACTGCTTCCATATCACGCGAAGAACTAGGCAAGACATCACTAGAACGTCCTGAGGTGATGATTTCGGCGCTACGAATCCGGGTAGCTAGACGCCACGCTACTGCCAGCTGTTGCGCGTCATCATCTGAGATCAATTCAAGCTTCGCTAGCTCTTCCAGAGCGCACAATGTAGAGGTAGTCCGCAGTTCCTCATGTCTCCACGCGTACTGCAGCTGATAGAACTGGACAAGCCATTCGACATCGGAGAGCGAACCACGCCCCAATTTCAGGTGCCTGTTCGGGTCAGCTCCGCGAGGCAATCGCTCAGATTCGACACGGGCTTTGATCTTGCGAATATCACGGATCTCGCTCTCTTCTAATCCTTTTCCATAACGAACAGGTTTGATCAGAGCGATAAAGTCCTCGGCCAAGGTGGCATCGCCTGCAAATGGGCGCGCCCGTTGTAAAGCTTGGCGCTCCCACACTTCCACCCAGCGTGAGTAGTACGTCTCGTACGCGTCAATGGAACGAACCAGGATGCCCTGGCGGCCCTCGGGACGAAGGTCAGAATCGACCTTCAACTTCACTTCGGCAGGGATCGCGGGCTTCAACGGCTTGGAGGTCCACGAAACTAGGTCGGTCACCACACGCAAAGCCTGTTCCTGAGCAGCCTGAGCCTGGGCTCCGGGGACAGCACGCTGGACAAAGAGAACGTCTGCGTCCGAGCCATAACCGATTTCTCGCCCGCCTTGGCGTCCCATCGCAATCACCGAAATGACCGCTTGCTGACCGTGCTTTTCTTGATCGGCACTCAACAGAACTTTGAGTACTCCGTCAATCATCGCGCCATCAATATTTGAAAGAGCCTGACCGACTTCATCAACTGTCAGTAGCCCTGCTCCATCCGCCAAAGCCACACGGAGGAATTCACGCCGACGAACCATTCGAATCATTCGGATGGCACTTTCTGGCTGCTTGGTCCGATGAATGATGGACTGGTTCTGTTGCAATAGGCTCTCAAGACTCTGAGGAGCCAAAGATGCGTCGGAGCCTAACCATGCGGCGGCTGCCGGTTCATTGGCCAACAGATCAGTAAGGAAGCGTGTATTAGACAACAAATGACTTAGTCGCTCTGCGGCCGCGTTCGTATCGCGAAGCATGCCTAAGAACCAATGAGTTTTGCCCAAGGATTCGCTGAGACGACGGAAACCGAGCAATCCGGCATCCGGGTCTACGCCTCGGGCAAACCAGTCGAGGAGTACCGGTAGTAGCTGTCGTTGAAGCGAAGACCTACGTGATACTCCCCCGGTTAATGCCTCAATGTGGCGCATTGCCGCCTTGGGGTCGAGATAGCCTAAGGCGCGTAAGCGGGCTTGCGCCGACTCGGCAGTCAACCTAACGTCATCTGCAGAAAGGTTGGAGCTGCTGACCAGTAGCGGGCGGTAGAAGATTCGCTCATGAAGTGAACGCACCATGCGCTTTGTTTCGTTCCAGCGGCGCATCAGCTTTTCCGGGCTGGTTGGCTGAAGATCCGCAGCCCCGCGAATGGAACGCGCAAGCACCCGTTGGGCAGCTTCTACTCGTGGCATCAGGTGCGTACGGCGCAACTGACTGAGCTGAATGCGGTGCTCCAAAAGCCGTAGGAAACGGTATGAATCGTCAAAGTTTGTTGCGTCTTCGCGCCCGATATACCCGCTATCACTTAGGGCATGAATTGCCAGGGTGGTGGTGGGAACCTGGATGTCTTGGTCAACTCGGCCGTGCACCAGTTGCAGAAGTTGTACGGTAAATTCAACGTCGCGTAGACCACCGGGGCCAAGTTTAATCTGCCAGGGAACATCATCTTTGGATATGTTGTCGCTGACCCGGCGGCGCATAGCTTGAACGGATTCGACGAAACCGTCTCTTTCAGAGCTGGACCACACCATCGGGGAAACCATCCGCTCATACGAGCGTCCCAAGTCAGGGTCACCAGCAATACAACGAGCCTTGAGCAGAGCTTGGAACTCCCAAGAATGAGCCCATCGACGGTAGTAGGCCTCATGCGAGGACAGGGTACGGGTCAGCGCACCGTCCTTGCCCTCGGGACGCAGGTTCGCGTCCACTTCCCAGAGCATCGGTTCAGGGCCTGGAACCATCAACGCGCGCGCGGTGTTGCCGCAAATCACGGTGGCGATGGCTGAAGCGAGATCTTCCTCGATGCCCGGCGCGGAACCATGCACGTAGATCACGTCGACATCGGAAATGTAGTTCAGCTCGCGTGCTCCGCATTTACCCATGCCGATGATGGAGATCTTCACGCGGTCTACATCGTTCGGATCGTATTGTTCGCCGGCCTCAGCACGAGCAATGGCCAATGCACCTTCAAGCGCCGCCCCGGCCATATCGGCTAGTTCCGCAGCCACGTTAGGTAAGATCCTTTGCGGGTTGCTCGCCCCCAGATCACGATGGGCCAGGGAGAGCAATGCCTTGCGATAACTGGTGCGCAAGCGTTGGCGACCTTCAACGCCGATATGAGAGGAGACCCAATGGCCACCCTGGGTCCGTGTGGCCTCGATAGATTCGAGCATGCTGTGCACCAACTGCTTGGAAGTTTCTTGAACAAACTCGGTGGAAGGTGCGGTGCGTACCGTCTCTAAGGCCTCGGGGCAACGGATTAGAAATTCGCCCAGTGCAGAAGAGCTTCCCAAGAGCCTGACCAAACCCTGACAACTCTGCGGATCCATGAAAATCTTGATGGCTTCAGGATGACGATCCACGAGTCGCAAAGCCAACAGCAATGCCTGGTCCGGATCTGGCGCATGAGCCATCTTGCTCACGATCAGCGTCGAATCTATCGGAGCCAGTTCCTCTGATTGTAAGAACTTCTTGGCCCGTTCGATATCGCTGAATCCAGCGTTGATCAGTGATCGTGAGGATACTTCAGGCATGGTGATGTGCGTTTCTTCCACAAATCGCCGCGTGCAAGCACGCGGCGATTTCTCTAGAGGGTACTCAGATTCTTATTGAGCTCATATGGGGTGACGACTTGACGGTAATCTTCCCATTCAGCACGCTTGTTGGAGATGAAGGAATTGAATACCTGCTCGCCGAGGATTTCAGCCATTAGTTCTGACTCCTCCATGACGCGTAGGGCTTCATGCAAGCTACCCGGTAACGGAACGTGGCCGGAAGCGCGACGTTCGGCCGTGGACAAATTCCATACGTCGTCCTCGGTTGGCTCTTCGAGCTCGTAACCTTCACGAATACCCTTCAGACCTGCACCAAGCAAGCACGCGTAGGCGAGGTACGGGTTAGCGGCCGAGTCGATGCCACGGTACTCAACGCGAGCGCTCTGGCCCTTGCCGGGCTTGTACAGGGGCACGCGCAGCAGAGCAGATCGGTTGTTGTGTCCCCACGAACGATGGCTCGGGGCTTCTCCCCCACCCCATAGACGCTTGTAGGAGTTTACGTACTGGTTGGTGATTGCCGTCATCTCGGGTGCGTGATGCAAGATACCGGCGATGAAGGAACGCGCCACGTCGGAAAGCTGGTATTCACGACCGGCTTCGAAGAACGCATTGCTGTCACCTTCGAACAGCGAGAAGTGCGTGTGCATGCCACTGCCTGGGTGTTCGGAGAACGGCTTAGGCATAAAGGTTGCGTGGATACCCTTCTGCATCGCCATCTCCTTGATGACGGTGCGGAAGGTCATGATGTTATCGGCCGTCTGCAAAGCGTCTGCATAACGAAGATCGATTTCGTTCTGGCCCGGACCAGTTTCGTGGTGTGAGAACTCTACCGAAATACCTAATGCTTCAAGGGTTGTCACCGAGGCACGACGGAAGTCTTGACCTACTCCATCAGGCACGTGGTCAAAGTAGCCACCGGTGTCGATGGGCTGCGGACGTCCGTCGGCGTCGAGTTCATCGCTCTTGAGTAGGTAGAACTCGATTTCAGGGTGCGTGTAGCAGGTGAAGCCCATATTGGAGGCTTCGGTAAGCTGGCGCTTGAGCACCTGACGAGGATCTGCGTTCGACGGTTGACCTTCTGGGGTCAGGATGTCGCAGAACATACGAGAGGTAGGTTCTACTTCACCGCGCCAAGGCAGGATCTGGAAAGTCGATGGATCGGGCTGAAGCAACATGTCAGATTCTGAGATTCGGGACAGCCCGTCGATGGACGAACCGTCGAAGCCCAGACCCTCTTCAAAGGCGTCTTCAACTTCAGCAGGAGCCAACGCAACGGATTTCAACGAACCAACTACGTCGGTAAACCACATTCGCACAAATCGAACGTCACGTTCTTCAATGGTGCGCAGCACAAATTCCTGCTGACGATCCATTTTCCACCACCTTTGGACTTCTGATATCCGGCTCTGATCACGGCCGGCTAGAAAAAATGACCTGTGGCAACACTATATCGGTTCTGGCATGGTCAATGGGCAAGCATCGCCCAGTCCAAGTGCGATAAAGTCATTTTATGCCTCAACCATACCTAGGGAATCCTGAAAAAGGCCCGTCCCGCATCCGTATTCATCACTTGCAGCAGGCAAAAGAGCGTGGCGAAAAATTTGCCATGTTAACCGCCTATGACGTAATGATGGCCGAAATTTTCGATTCAGCAGGCATCGAGATCCTGTTGGTTGGCGATTCTGCAGCCAATACCGTGATGGGCTACAACTCGACGTTGCCAATCACGCTCGAAGAAATGATTGTCTTCACTAAGGCCGTCACCAATGGAACCAAACGAGCAATGGTCGTTGTTGACCTTCCGTTCGGCAGCTACGAGCAATCCCCTGCGCAAGCCGTTCAGAGTGCAGTTCGTCTGATGAAGGAAGGTGGTGCACACGCGGTGAAGATGGAAGGCACCGCCCAGTACGCTGCGCACGTCAAGGCGATGGTCTTGGCTGGCGTTCCGGTCATCGGACATATCGGCTTCACCCCTCAAGCCGAGCACGCGCTGGGTGGATACCGCGTGCAGGGACGCGGTGAGGCTCTGGAGCAGATGAAGTCGGACGCACTGGCCTTCCAAGACGCCGGGGCCTTTGCCATTCTTATTGAAATGGTTCCTAGCGATGCAGCCGCCCAGGTTGATGCTGCTCTTCGGATCCCAACAATTGGTATCGGTGCCGGGTCGGCCACCACTGGCCAAGTATTGGTATGGCAGGACATGCTGGGCCTAGGTGAGCGACGCACCCCGCGCTTCGTGAAGAAGTACGCAGACCTGCGTAGCGTCATTGGGCAAGCCGTGAGTGAATATCATCAGGAAGTCGTATCGGGAACTTTCCCTTCGGCTGACTATGAATTCAAAGAATAGCTGCGCAACACAGAATGCAAGAGGGCGGTGCTGGTACGGGTGAATCATCACCCTAACCAACACCGCCCTCGTACTATTAAGCTATTTCCTGTGCTTGAATCGAGCTGTTACTGATCTTCTTGCTCAGATTCGTCCCACGCTTCATTGCGCGCCTGTACCTTGCTCATGGCCGCTTCCGCTTCCGCAGCAGTCTCGTAAGGTCCCAAAAGCTGCGACCAATCCGACTGTGGGCCCTTTTCCACACTCTTGGTTGAAACGTTGTACCAGTACTGACCTTCGTCAGGTGTGCCAGCTGAGCTCATCACAAACTCCTTAATTCTCGGTTCGTACTTCCATCTACACGTTAGCCGACGATCGCGAAAATAGGTGGAACACCACCTCGTCGTCAGTCAAAATCGAGACTTTCCATAACCTGCATAAAGCTAGAATGAGTTTCATGGCTACTGCTGATACTGCTCCCATTGGAAACTTGACCGCCGGCACCATCTCCCCGGAACTACCGGTGCCCAAACACATCGAACGACCAGAGTACGTCGGCAAAAAAGAGCCTTCTGAGAACACTGCTTCGGAAGTCAAAAGTCCCGAAGTTATAGAGCGTATCCGCATTGCCTCACGCATCGCTGCCCAAGCCCTAGAAGAGGTGGGTAAGGCTTGCCAACCAGGTATCACCACCGACGAGCTAGATCGCCTCGGCCATGAGTTCCTCATGGACCACAACGCCTACCCTTCAACCCTGGGCTACCGCGGATTCCCTAAATCCTTGTGCTCATCATTGAACGAGGTGATTTGCCACGGAATTCCTGATTCCACGGTGCTCCAAGACGGGGACATTATCAACATTGACATCACCGCCTACATCGGTGGTGTACACGGCGATAACAACGCCACCTTCCTGGTAGGTGACGTTGATGAAGAATCCCGACTTCTAGTGGAGCGCACCGAAAACTCGTTAAAGCGCGCGATCAAGGCTGTCATGCCAGGCCGTGAAATCAACGTGATCGGCCGCAGTATCGAAACCTACGCCAAGCGCTTTGGATATGGAGTGGTCAAGGACTTCACCGGCCACGGGGTTGGTGAATCATTCCATTCTGGCCTGATCATCCCTCATTACGACGCTGCCCCGGCTTACAACACACTTATCGAGCCGGGCATGGTCTTCACTATCGAACCAATGCTGACCTTGGGAACTATTGAATGGGACATGTGGGCCGATGATTGGACAGTGACCACCAAAGATAAGAAGCGCACCGCGCAATTCGAACACACATTATTGGTCACTGATGACGGTGCAGAGATACTGACCTTGCCATAGCCATGAATTCTTAAAATGACAGTGCCGGGAGTCAAATAATCATTTGACTCCCGGCACTGTCATTGAGGCCTTGATCTTACTCGGCGGTCAGCGGTCGCTCGTTGCCCTGCGGTGGCGTGCTCCGACGATCCCGCAAGCGAGCGATGGCACTTTCGAAATCTGAGAGCGACTGGAAGTTGTGATAAACACTGGCGAAACGCAGGTAGGCAACTTCGTCTAGGCGTGAGAGCGGCTCCAAAATGGCCAGGCCGACTTGGTGCGCAGGTATTTCTGCCGCACCGGAGGTTCGCACTGCCTCTTCGACTTCCTGAGCCAACACCGCCAGATCATGGTCGGTGACGGGGCGTCCCTGGCATGCTTTACGCACTCCGTTGATCACTTTATTACGTGAGAATGGCTCTACCGCCCCAGACTGCTTTAGCACGCTAAGGCTCGCAGTTTCCGTTGTGGTGAAGCGCCGTGAACATGCAGTGCACTGGCGGCGACGACGAATTGACACGCCGTCGTCAGCGACTCGGCTGTCGACCACGCGGGAATCTGCGTTACGGCAATACGGGCAATTCATGGCACCTCCATCTACGGCCAGTGAAGCACTCTCGGTGGCGTTGCCACCAAGAGTCTACTCATGTCACCAACAAGTTTAGCGTCTAATGAGCGTTTCGTACTGCCACTGCGTCACCGTGAGCTGGTAGGTCCTCTGCATTAGCCAAATTGATTACGTGCGCTGCCACGTCTCCCAGCGCTGCTTCACTGTAATTGATGACCTGGATTGCCTTCAAAAAGGTATTGACGTTCAGCCCCGAAGCGTGAACCGCCGTACCGTTGGTTGGCAAGACATGGTTTGAACCGGCGCAATAATCCCCTAGAGATACCGGCGCGTACGAACCGACAAAAATGGCTCCTGCTGCGGTAATACGCGAGGCGGTTGCCGGTGAATTTTCTACCATGATTTCAAGGTGTTCTGCAGCATAGGCATTGGCAACGTCGATGCCTTGCTCCAGATCCTTGACCAAGATGATGGCCGATTGAGTTCCGGACAGGGCCTGACGTACTCGTTCGGTGTGCTTGGTAGCAGCGACCTGCACTACTAATTCGCCACGCACTGCGGTGGCTAGTTCCGCCGAGTCTGTAATCAGAACTGCCGCCGCGTTGGCATCGTGTTCTGCCTGGGAGATCATGTCAGCAGCAACAAATTTCGCGTTCGCACTTTGGTCGGCCAAGATGGCAATTTCGGTAGGACCCGCCTCAGCATCGATCCCCACGACGCCTTTAACTAGACGCTTTGCCGTGGCCACAAATACGTTGCCCGGTCCAGAGATCACATCAACGGGTTCGATTCCTCCGCGCTCATCGTTCTGAACCTCAACTCCGTAGGCGAAAGCGGCCACGGCTTGGGCGCCACCCATGGCGTGCACTTCTTTAATTCCCAATAGCTTGGCTGCCGCCAGGATGGTGGGGTGTGGCAGCCCGCCAAATTCTTTTTGCGGTGGGCTAGCCAAGGCCAACGAGCTCACCCCAGCGGCCTGTGCGGGCACGGTATTCATGATCACCGACGATGGGTACACCGCCAAGCCGCCTGGCACATACAATCCGACACGTCGGACAGGTACCCAGCGCTGGGTTACTGTCGCGCCGTTTGAGTAGCCGACTTCGGTGTCTTCGGGACGCTGTGCGGCCGCGAAAACGCGTGCACGGTCAATGGACTCTTCCAGTGCCTTGCGAACTAAAGGATCCAGTTCTTCCAAAGCGCGATCCAGCTCATTTTGTGGCACGCGGGTGTGGTCCAGTTCCACATGATCAAAACGCTGCGCAAGTTCGCTGAGCGTCTGCATGCCGCGGGCACGAACATCATCGATAATTCCCTGAACCGCAACGGTCGCCGTCTGCGTATTCATTTCTGGGCGTGGGAGGCTGGACTTGAGCTGTGCGTAGCTCATGGTTTCATTGCGCCAGTCGATGGTGGCTAGGTCTGAAAATTCGGTCTCTGGAATAGTGCTCACGTACCTAGCTTAACGCCGATGACCGGGCGAGGTTTTATTGATTACCTCGCCCGGTCACCGAATTAGCGTTTAGACGTCCAAACAGTGCGGGCCGAGCAGCACCTTCAGGTCGCCAAAGAGGGCAGGATTTGGGTTCACCCGGAAATTCATCCCTAGACGCATCAGCGAAGTTCCCCGGCTACCGGTAAGCTTCACCCGTACTTCGGTATTGCCCGTATGTGTTCGAAGCACTTCACCCAGACGCTGAACCAGTGATTCGGTCGCCTTATGCGTTGGAATTCCGATGACAATTGGTCCACCATTAGCGTCTTCGGAAATTTCCGGGATCATCATTTCTTGGGCGTTCAGAGTGATCGAACCGTCGTCACGACGCTGGACGCGTCCCTTAATGACCACGATCAGGTCATCGGCAAGAATTTCGGCAATGGGCTGGTACGCCTGGCCAAAGAACATGACTTCCATGGAGCCGGAGAGATCCTCGATCTCACAGCGCGCATAGGGATTGCCACTCTTCTTGGCGATTCGACGCTGCAGTCCAGAGATCATGCCCGCAATGGAGATGATGTGCCCATCTTGCGGACCATCATCGGAAAGTACGTGGGTCACTGGCATATCGGCGTACTGATCTAGAGCGGAGCCCAAGCCTTGCAGCGGGTGGTCCGAGACGTACAGGCCCAGCATGTCGCGCTCGTAAGCCAGCTTTTCTTTCTTGTCCCAGTCAGGCAGATCAGGAATTGCCACGTTCATTGAATCTGAGGCTTCTTCAGATCCCAGAGCACTAAAGAGGTCAAACTGGTTCGCAGCCTCGTTGCGCTTGACTTGGATTACCGAGTCAACAGCTTCTTCGTGAATTGCTACCAAGGCACGACGAGGGTGCTTCAGCGAGTCGAAGGCACCCGCCTTGATCAGCGATTCAATGGTTCGTTTATTACAAACGACTGCTGGAACTTTGCTCAAAAAATCACTGAAGTCGTTGTAGTGACCTTTTTCTTGGCGCGCTTCAACGATGCCGGCCACCGCGTTGGTACCGACATTTCGAATAGCGCCCATACCAAAGCGGATGTCCTTGCCCACTGGGGTGAAGTTCAATGCGGATTCGTTGACATCCGGAGGCAGAACGGTGATGCCAATGTGGCGACATTCATTCAAGTACAGCGCCAGCTTGTCCTTGTCATCGCCCACCGAGGTCAACAGGGCAGCCATGTATTCGGCTGGATAGTGAGCCTTAAGGTACGCAGTCCAATAGGACACCACACCATATGCGGCCGAGTGAGCCTTGTTGAAAGCGTAGTCGGAGAACGGAAGCAGAATATCCCACAGGGTCTGTACTGCAGCATCGGAATATCCGTTGTCATTCATGCCCTGTTTGAAGCCGGCGAACTGCTTATCCAGTTCCGACTTCTTCTTCTTACCCATCGCACGGCGCAGAATATCCGCCTGTCCCAGAGAGTATCCGGCCAACTTCTGCGCGATCGCCATAACCTGCTCTTGGTAAACGATCAGACCATAGGTGCCTCCCAGGATCTCAGCCAACGGCTCTTCAAGCTCAGGGTGGATCGGGGTCACGTCCTGTAGCCCGGTTTTACGCAACGCATAGTTGGTATGCGAGTTTGCGCCCATCGGACCCGGACGATACAAGGCGATCACTGCCGAAATGTCCTCGAAGTTATCCGGGCGCATCATTTTCAGCAATGAGCGCATTGGCCCACCATCAAGCTGGAACACGCCAAGGGTGTCACCACGTGCCAGAAGGTTATAGGCCTCGACGTCGTCAATACCCAAGGTTTCGAGATCGATCTCGTCACCGGTGTTGTACCGGACGTTTTCCAACGCATCGGAAATGATGGTCAGGTTTCGCAGTCCCAAGAAGTCCATCTTGATCAGCCCGAGGCCTTCACAAGTGGGGTAATCAAACTGTGTAATAACTTGACCGTCTTGAATACGGCGCATGATCGGGACAACGTCAATGATGGGATCAGAACTCATGATCACACCAGCTGCGTGCACGCCCCACTGACGCTTCAGACCTTCAAGGCCCTTGGCCGTCTCAAAGACGCGAGCAGCTTCAGGGTCGGTCGCTACCAGATTGCGGAAATCCCCTGCTTCCGAGTAACGCTTGGCCTCCGGATTTTCGATATCGTTCAAGGCGATGTCCTTGGCCATGACCGCTGGCGGCAGAGCCTTGGTCAGGCTTTCGCCCATGCTGAACGGATAGCCCAGCACGCGCGAAGAGTCTTTCAGCGCCTGCTTGGTCTTGATCGAACCATAGGTAACGATCATGGAGACTCGCTCGTCGCCATACTTCTCGGTCACGTATTTGATGACCTCTGAACGGCGACGATCATCGAAGTCAACATCGAAGTCGGGCATGGACACACGTTCAGGGTTCAAGAAACGCTCGAAAATCAAACCGTGAACCAACGGGTCCAAGTCGGTAATGCGCATAGCGTAGGCAACCATCGAGCCTGCACCTGAACCACGACCTGGTCCTACGCGGATCCCGTTGCGTTTGGACCAGTTAATGAAGTCCGCAACGACGAGGAAGTAGCCGGGGAACCCCATCTTAATGATGACGTCGAGTTCGTAGTCTGCCTGCTTGCGTGACGCTTCGGGAATGCCGTCCGGGTAACGGTAATGAAGACCCTTATCAACTTCTTTGATGAGCCAGCTGGTTTCATCTTCCCCCGGTGGGCAGGGGAACTTTGGCATGTAGTTGGCGCTGGTATCAAAGTCGACTTCAACACGGTCAGCGATGGCTAGGGTGTTGTCACAGGCTTCTGGGAATTCCTTGAAGAGCTCGCGCATTTCACGCGCGCTCTTGAGGTAATAGCCAGTACCGGAAAAGGCAAAGCGGCTACCGCCCTGGTCATATGTTGGTTCATCAAGCGTGGATCCCGAGTTGATAGCCAGCAACGCTTCGTGAGCCTTAGCGTCGGCTTCGTGGGTGTAGTGCAAGTCGTTGGTGGCGACCAGAGGAATGTTTAATTCCTTGGCCAGTCGCAGCAAGTCCTTGGTGATTCTGCGCTCGATCTCCAGACCGTGGTCCATGATTTCGCAAAAGTAGTTTTCTTTGCCAAAAAGATCCTGCAGCTCAGCGGCAGCCGCTTTGGCCGCGTCATACTGGCCCAGACGTAGTTTAGTTTGCACTTCACCGGACGGGCATCCGGTGGTGGCAATAATACCTTCGTGATGCTCGTTCAAAAGCTCGCGGTCCCAGCGTGGGTACTTACCAAAGACCGAGTCCAAGGAGGCCCGCGATGAACCTTTAAAGAGGTTGTCCATGCCAACGTTGTTGTAGGACAAGAGCGTCATGTGGTTGTAGAGGCCACCGCCAGATACATCGTCGCCCTTTTGCGATTCGTCGGTGCGCCACTTCACACGAGTCTTATCGTCGCGGGCCGTACCCGGGGTGACATACGCTTCAACACCGATAATCGGTTTGATGCCGGCGCCGGTGGCTTGACGCCAAAAATCAAAGGCTCCGAAGAGGTACCCGTGGTCCGTAATAGCCAGAGATTCCATGCCTTGACGATTAGCCTCAGCAAAAAGTTCGCCGAGTCGGGCAGCACCATCCAACATGGAGTATTCGGTGTGGGTATGAAGATGAACAAATCCGTCGCGTGTAGCACTCACCCAAACAGTCTAACGAGTCTGAGCAGTCCTTTGGGCCAGCACAGAGCCTACGGTGACTGTGGTGATCCTGACAGGATCAATGACACACAATTCCATGCTCAAGAAACTGTTTAGTAATCGCCCTCGCGTAGTAGCTCGACGGCCCCTTCGAGGTCCGACGGGTACTCACTTTCATACTCCACCCACTGCCCCGATACCGGGTGACTGAACCCCAGACGCTTAGCATGCAACCATTGGCGGGTTAGGCCAAGAGCAGCTCCTAGCTTCGGATCCGCGCCATAGGTTTGATCGCCGGCGCACGGGTGTCCAAATGCGGAGAAGTGAACGCGAATCTGGTGTGTGCGTCCGGTTTCTAGGTGCACTTCAACAAGCGAGGCGCGTCCGAAGGCTTCTATCACCTTGTAGTGAGTCACCGATTGCCGCCCGCCCTCAAGCACCGCAAATTTCCAGTCGTGTCCCGGATGACGTCCGATGGGCGCGTCGATAGTGCCTTCCAACGGATCAGGCAGACCTTGGACGACTGCATGGTATATCTTCTTTGGCGTACGTTCTTTAAATGCGCGTTTCAAGGCGGTGTAGGCACGTTCAGACTTCGCGACCACCATAAGCCCGCTAGTTCCAACATCCAGACGGTGAACGATGCCCTGGCGCTCTGCGGCACCGGAAGTCGAGATGTTGTATCCCTCGGCCATGAGTGCGCCCACGACGGTAGGACCGACCCAGCCTGGAGACGGGTGGGCTGCGACACCGACGGGCTTGTCGATGACCACGTAGTCATCGTCATCAGCGATGATCTTCAGCTCTTCCACTTTCTCAACCTTAATTTCTAATGGATCACGTTGCGGAGGAATGGTGACATGAAGTTTATCTCCGGCCTTCAGCTTGACGGCTTTGGAAACCGTTCGGCCGTTAACTTGGATCTGCGAGCCCTTGCACAGAGTTGAAGCAAGAGTTCGTGGAATTTCCAAGCTCTTGGCTAGATAAGAATCCAGACGTGCTCCTGCGTCATCTGGGTCTACCTGCAATTCGTGAACGGTGATTTGCTCGGAGATCATGCCTTCGGCTCCGTTTCGTCGGTGATTGGCTTCTCACCTTTCGCTGGATCTCCGATGGTGCCATCGAGGTTTCGTCCTCGGATCAGCATGTAGGCGACGGCGATCATGGAACAAACGATGAAGGAGTCGGCAACATTAAAGATCGCGAAATGGTTCACGGAGAACATATCGACAACATGGCCGAATCCAAACGCTGGTTCACGGAAGATGCGGTCACCAAGATTACCCAAGACCCCGCCAAGTAGTGCACCCAGAGCTAGTGCCCAGCTTCGAACCCGTACTCTCTTGCTGAGCAGGAAGACCACGAAGACTGCCACTGCTGCCTGAAGTATGGCAAAGATGATGGTGAAGTTCTCTCCAATGGAGAAGGCCGCGCCCGGGTTCAGAATATAGTGAATGCTCAAGAAGTCTGGAATGACTTCAAATGATTCACCAAGATGCATGTTCTGTTCCACCGCGATCTTCACGGCTTGATCGAGGATCAAGGCGATCAGAGCAATAACTAAGCCAAGGCCCAGAAACTTTTTGGGTGAGCGGGATGTGCTCCCGGGTTGAACTGCGTCCACAGTGATACCTATTGATTCCTCTTAAACGTCAACGGTGGTGCCCGGATTTGATCCGTGCACCACCGTTGATCTTACTAGAAAGCTAGATCAGGTTTTGACCTGTCACTAACTAGTTTGCCTTGGTTGCATCTGCATCGATGGAACCCTGGGACTCAAGGTCACGCAGCTGTCCTTCGATGTAGGTCTTCAGGCGAGCACGGTAATCGCGCTCGAATCCACGAAGCTGCTCAAGCTTGCGTTCAAGAACCGACTTCTGCTGTTCCAGAGCCGACAAGGTCTTGCGGCTCTTTTCCTCTGCAGAGGTAACAAGAGTGTTCGCCTCGGTCTTTGCGTCCGAGATGATCTTGTCACGCTGCTCAACACCCGAGGCAACGTACTCATCGTGCAAGCGCTGAGCCATCGACAGCACGTTGGCTGCAGACTCTGCGGACTCGGTACGAGGAGCGGCTGCTGGAGTGGCAGCGGCAGCTGGTGCGGCCGAAGCAGCTGGTGCAGCGGCAGGAGCTGGAGTAGTTGCTGCAGCTGGTGCTGCCGCTGGCTTCTCTTCAGCAGCTGGCTTTGCTTCAGTCTTCTTCTCTTCAGCAGGCTTAGCAGCAGGAGTTGCAGCCTTAGCTGGCTCTGCAGGCTTGGTTTCGGCCTTCTTCTCTTCAGCAGGCTTTGCTGCTGGAGCTGCCGATACTGGTGCAGGAACGGTCTGTTCCTTGGATACCGAGCCGGCATCTTCACCGAGCTCAGCGAGTCGGTTGCGGAGAGTTTCGTTCTCACCGGTCAGGCGACGCAGCTCCACTACGATCTCGTCGAGGAAGTCATCTACCTCGTCTTGGTCATAGCCTTCACGGAACTTGGTCGGCTGAAACCGCTTATTGACTACGTCTTCTGGCGTTAAAGCCATTGGGTCACCTCAATACTGGGATCATTTCCGCACGACCATGTCTTGCCTTGCGAAACACTTACCTTATGTTGTCAGGGTCGCGACCGGTGAAGTCGGAGCACCATTTCCTAAAGGATATAACGATTTGGACACTAAATACGAAATCGAGCTAATGCTCGTGTCTCATATTCTTTGAATCTACAGGGTTTGAACTCTCAGAACAATCCCTGCTTCGACGAAAACCGCCTAATCAGATCCCTGTACTGTTACCAACACTGAACACCACTGCTTTGACAAGCATTACAACGATGAACAGCAACAGAAACGACAGGTCAAGACGAATTCCGCCAAGATCTAGGGGCTTGATCCGCTTACGCAACCAGCGCAAGGGAGGATCTGTAATCGACACGATTGCAGTCGCTGCAATCAGTGCGATGCCTTTGGGGCGCCAGTGGCGAGCAAAGCTTTCAGTAATATCCAGCACAATTCGCATCAACAGTAAGATCTGCAGAATTGCTAGCGCGAGATAGATAATCCCGAACACCATTTGTATGTGTGCTCCTGGCCTCTTAGCTCTGGTTGAAGAAAGTAGCCTGAGCTTCTGACTTCTTGTGATCTTCCCCAAGAACCTCAACGGTTGAAGGGGAAAGTAGGAACACCTTGTTAGTCACGCGCTCGATTGAGCCGTGCAAAGCGAAAACGAGTCCGGCCGAGAAATCAACGAGACGCTTGGCATCGGTCTCGCCCATGTCGGTGACATTCATAATCACCGGGATTCCGTCGCGGAAGTTCTCACCGATGATCTTGGCATCGTTGTAAGAACGTGGGTGGACGGTTGTAATCTGACGCAATTCGGAATCCTCATCCCGTACTGAAGGGGCACGCTTGATTGGGGTGACCGGAGCACGGTATTCCGTCTCTGGTTCTCTAGCTTGTGACTGCGGCGCAGCTGGTCTTGCGACAGCTTGCGGACGTGGGGATTCTGCAGGGCGCTGCGTAGGGGCAGCCTCCTCAACAACACGCACCTGACTCTTGGGTTCGGCGTATGTTGTCTGGGTTTCTTCTTGCTCGACGGCGTCCGCCAAGCCGAGATATACCATTGCCTTACGTAGACCGTCAGCCACGATGTTTCTCCTCGTTTATCCCTTGCATGCAACCCCATTGCATGCTTCCGCTACTTCGACGCTACCGTACAAATTTCGGCAGGCATCGTTTATTCGTTCAATTCTTGGCGGTGTGTCGCGCACGCCTACGCAGCTGACCAAATCAGTCCCGCAAGTCGCCCTGCGCTTGGTGTGCGTCGGTATGAAAAATAGTTTTCATCCTCCAACGTGCAGACCTGGCTCTGACGCACTTGAACACCGAGTGAGGATAATTCACGTTGCGCTGTGGCCGGCAAATCTAACCCGCTACTTCCCCAGCGGGTTTCGGTACGGATGCCCGTTCGAAGGGTCTCTGATTCTTCGGCCATTTGAGGTGACACTTCATAGCATCGCCCACAGATCGATGGGCCAATAATGGCTTCGATCAGACTGGCACCATGAGCACGGAGCTCTTCAACGGTCCGAGTCAAGATTCCGTCCAACAAACCTCGGCGTCCTGCGTGCGTTGCTGCGGTCAGCGTGCGATCGGTAGCTATATCTTTACCAACAAAAAGTACAGGTAAGCAGTCAGCAACCATCACCGCCAACGGGTACTCCCCGGTGGGGTCAATCAAACCATCGCAAGTAGGTGCCGTTGGCTCCAGCCAGGAGGTTCGTGCTACCGGATCAACAGTGAAGACATCCGCCGAGTGCACTTGATTCATGAAATTAAGCGAGAAACGTCGAACCCCGATCGTATCTTCCAACCGGCTTCGATTCTCCGCCACGAGGCGAGGATCGTCGTTCACGTGCAAGGCGAGGTTTCCCTCTTCTCGCGACGTGAACGCCAGATGAATATTTGGATCGAGGTCCGACGTGAAATGTAGCACTGCTCAGCTTCTCGCTGTTTTACTTCAGGAAGTCAGGTACGTCCAGGTCGTCATTCGAGCCATTGAGGTCCGAATCGACAACGTCAGGAAGGTCCTGGAACGAGCCGTTGTTGTTTTCAGCAGCAGGCTTCTCTTCGGCAACCGGTGCTGGCTTTGCAGCTGCAGGAGTTGCAGGTGCCTGCTGTTCTGATACCGCAGCAGGTACTGGCTCAACTGGACGCGTAGATACAGCTGGCTTTGCTGTAACCGGTGCCATTGGCTTGCTGGTTACATCTGGCTCATCAAAGCCGGCAGCAATCACGGTCACGCGTGCTTCATCACCCAGGGCATCGTCAATGACGGCACCGAAGATAATGTTGGCTTCAGGGTGAGCAACCTCCTGAACCAGGCGAGCGGCTTCATTAATCTCAAACAGACCGAGATCAGAGCCACCCTGGATGGAGAGTAGTACACCGTGTGCACCATCGATGGATGCCTCAAGCAGTGGCGAAGCAATCGCCAGTTCGGCGGCCTTGACGGCACGGTCTTCACCGCGGGCAGAACCGATACCCATAAGTGCGGAACCTGCACCCTGCATAACTGACTTAACGTCGGCGAAGTCCAAGTTGATCAAACCGGAAGTGGTGATCAAGTCGGTGATGCCCTGCACACCGGAGAGCAAGACCTGGTCAGCCTGGCGGAATGCGTCCAGAACCGAAACGTTGCGGTCCGAGATCGAGAGCAGTCGATCGTTCGGGATCACAATCAAAGTATCTACTTCGTCGCGTAGGGCTTCGATGCCCGACTCGGCGGAGTTCGCACGGCGGCGACCTTCGAAGGTGAACGGACGGGTGACGACACCGATGGTCAATGCACCAAGCGAACGGGCAATACGTGCCACGACCGGGGCGCCACCGGTACCGGTGCCACCACCTTCGCCAGCGGTTACGAAGACCATGTCTGCGCCACGCAAGACATCTTCGATTTCTTCTACATGATCTTCAGCTGCCTGGCGGCCCACATCTGGGTTAGCGCCAGCGCCCAGGCCACGAGTAAGTTCGCGTCCTACGTCCAGTTTGACGTCGGCATCACTCATAAGCAGAGCCTGAGCATCGGTGTTAATGGCGATAAACTCTACGCCCTTGAGACCGACTTCGATCATTCGATTGACTGCGTTTACACCGCCACCGCCGATTCCGACGACTTTAATGACCGCGAGGTAATTCTGTGGAGCTGCCACGTCCCGCTTCCCTTGTTAGATGTGCTACATATTTCACGACTCCAGCTGAAAACCTTCATCTTTAGCCTTAAGCTTTAGGTTCTGTCAAGCTGTCGTTATTAGAAACGCTATGAGTCGTGTGGTCTTTGTGCAACGACCGCCTAGGCGTGTCGCTTGTTCAAAACTATCTTTCCAGAATTTGTCGGCTTATTCGTCCTCCCGCGCCCAGAAGGCCGAGACTTAATAAACGACTGGATTCTCTGGATTGGTAACGTCGATCGTGGTCTTGGCTGAATCTTTGTCGCCAAGTTCTTTCACAAATATCTTCGCTACCTGATTTTTCAGTGCCGACTTGGAGTTGTCTCCCCATATCAGCGTCCGCTTCTTGGGAAGCGCCAGTTCGGCGAAGCCTGCCTTAGACAGCGTTGCGGTGGAGACTTCCTTGAGCACGTCCTGATCTACCGAGCTCAAGATGCTGGTGAGCAGTTTGAACTTCTCCGGATCCTTTGTCTCATTACTTGCCTTGACCTTCGGAAGCTTCGTCTTGTCGTTCTTCCCAAGCGTCCTTAGCTTCTTGCCGGTCTCGGAGACGAGGTACTGCTTGTCACCATCAACCAAGATGGCCACTGGATCTGCCTCAATGACCTCAACAACCAAGGTGTCAGGCATCTGTGCTTTAACAACAACGCTATCAATAGCCGGTTGCTCGCCAATGAGTTCTTGAACCTTTGATTCTGAAATCCGCGGAAGCGGAGTTCCCTTCAGCGGTTCCAAAGACTGGCTCAGCTTCTTAGCATCAACCAGTTTGGTGCCTGAGACTTCGATTTTCTTAGCCGCCAGTAAGGGAGAAAAACTCAAGATCAGCACCGCCACGAGGCTGAGCACCACAATGCTCACCCCGACTATGATCAGAAGCTTACGTCGCTTCTTCTCGGGACTTTCCGGAAGTACTACGACTTTTGAATCTTCACCCATGGAACGCCTTGTGTGGTTGATAAGACCAATGAACTTGGCCAACGACTATTGCATGCTGAATTTAGCTCAGCGATTTCACGATTTCTGGACCAAGAGCCGTAACATCGCCGGCACCAATGGTCATCACAACATCTCCGGGTTCTGCTTTTTCAACCACATGTGCGACTGCAGCAGCAGGTTCAAAGACATTGGACGGCACCTCAACCCGGGATGAAATCAGCTCACTGGTCACCCCTTCGATTGGCTCTTCGCGTGCCGGATAGATTTCCAAAACGGCAACCGAATCGGCCAATGAAAGCGCCTGCGCGAACTCTCGGTAGAACTCTTTGGTACGACTAAATAGGTGTGGCTGGAAGACCACGTGCAGTTTGCCTTCACCGGCAACCGTGCGTCCTGCCGACAAGGCTGCCTGCACCTCTGTGGGGTGGTGAGCATAGTCATCGAAGACGCGGACTGCTCCCACCTCACCTTTGAACTCAAACCGGCGTGCTGCCCCGGAGAAACTTGCTAGCGCCTGCAGTGCTTGGTCAGCATCAAGCCCGGCGTCCAACCCAACGCAGAGTGCAGCGGTAGCGTTGAGCAAGTTGTGCTGACCGGGTACTGCCAGATCCATGGTGTGGCGCTGGCCGTCATTTAGGTCAACTGTTGCGGTAAAACGTCCATCAGCTGTGGACTGCGCACCAGAGAGTCGAAGATCCGCATCTTCGCTGAATCCATAGGTCAGCACACGCAGCTCACCCCGTTCGGCCCGCATCTTCGTCGCTAATTCATTTGCTCCTGCATCATCGGCACAACAAATGAGCAGGCCGTCTTCGGGCAACAAACGGGCAAAGTCCACAAAGGCTTGGTGAACGGCTTCGGCAGTTCCGTAGTGGTCCAGGTGATCGGCTTCAACGTTGGTCACGATGATTACGTCAGGACGGTAGTTCAAGAACGAAGCGTCTGACTCGTCAGCCTCTGCCACAAAGTAACCGCCTGCACCAAGCTCCGCGTTGGTGCCCAGGCTTGGAATGTTCGCGCCGACAGCGAAGCTTGGACGTGCGCCCACAGCTTTGAGCATATGAGCGGTCAACGAAGTGGTGGTGGTTTTGCCGTGGGTACCGGCAATGGTCACGATCTTTTCATGACCGCGCATGGTTGCTTCCAGCCCTTGCGAACGGTGCAGAATTTTCAGGCCGCGACGTACCGCTTCATCGTATTCCGGGTTGCCGGGCTTGATGATCGAGGAGATGACCACGGTCTGGGCATCTTGAAGGTTGGCAGGATCATAGCCAACGTGGATTCGGGCTCCGCGTTCACGTAGACCCTCCAACACGGGCAGGTCCTTTGCATCGGTGCCCGAAACTTCCAGTCCGTAGTCCAGCAGCAATCGAGCCACTGCAGAAACTCCAACCCCGGCAACGCCCATCAGGTGTACTTTGCCGAGTTCAGCTTGCAGTTCGTTGGCGCGCAATGCCATGGTTCTAGCCTTCCTGACCCGCACCACGACGGGTTGAAACTTCTTCAATAATTCGACGTGCCATGATTTGTGCAGCGTCGCGCTGACCTAGTGAGGCAGCGGCTTGAGACATCTGTTCAAGTTTATGCTGATCGCTCAGTAATTTGATGACATTTTCGGTGACATAGGCCTTGGAAAATTCGTCATCAGAAACCAGTACCGCTCCCCCAGCAGCGACTAAGTCACGGGCGTTGAGTTGCTGCTCACCATTACCGATGGGCAGGGGAACCAGCACAGCAGCGGTCCCGGCCACTTCAAGCTCACATACTGTACCGGCGCCCGAACGGCATACCATCAAATCGGCTACCGCGTACGCGTACTCCATACGATCCACGTATTCGAGCTGCGTGTATCCCTCGTGCTCCAGCGGCAGGCCCGCTGCATCGAGGATCTGTTTTCCGCGTCCCGTGATGTGTACTGTGTGCACTCCAGCGGCATTAAGCTCATCGAGAGAGTCCGCGATCGCCGTGTTGATACTTTGCGCACCTGAGGAACCGCCGGTTACCAGAAGCACTGGCTTGTTCTTCGGCACCGCAAAATATTCGCGTGCTTCATCGCGCAGAGCATGTCGGTCCATTTGAGCGACGTTCGAACGCATTGGCATACCAACTTGAACTTCGCCTGGCAGTCCTGTGTGGGCGAAAGTGGTTCCGACAAACGCAGCAGACTTGGCACCCAACTTGTTAGCCATGCCGGCCACCGAGTTTGCCTCGTGAACGAAAATCGGTACCCGTAGTTGTTTAGCCGCTAGGTAGGCGGGAGTGCAAACGTACCCTCCTACGCCCAGCACCGCTTCGGCCTTGTTCTCTTTCAGAACACGCTTAGCTTGGTTTAAAGCGGAGAGGAACCGGAAAGGGAACTTGAACAGGTCGAGGTTCAGGCTGCGAGGCATCGGAACCTTGGGAATTAGTTCCAGCTGATAGCCCGCTTCCGGAACCAGCTTGGTTTCTAATCCGCCCGGCGAACCCAAGGCAGTGATCTGGGCACCGGCTTGTTCGTCCTTCACCGCATCGGCAATCGCCAGCATAGGTGAAATGTGACCGGCAGTTCCTCCGCCTGCTACGACAAGACGCATAGCTTCAGTCATTGGTTCTCTTGCTCCTTAAGACCCCGAAACCCGGGTTTGTTGCCCGTCAAGGTCATCTCGGGGCTTCAACGTTTTCTTAGCGTGCGGTCGACGCGCTATTTCTGCTTGGCGGGGATGGTCTTGTCCTTGGCCTTGCCCTCGCCGGCTTCAAAGGCGAGCTTCTGCGCACGCGCTGAAGACAGGACATAGCCCATGGCCAACATAATGGCTAACATCGCCGAGCCACCTGATGAAATGAATGGCAGCGGGACACCAATGACCGGAAGAACACCGGTAACGGTACCGAGGTTGACGAACGTCTGGCCGATAACCCATGACATCAAGCAACCCATGAGGACCTTGGTGTACATGTCGCTGGCTCGCATAGCGATGCGGTACATGGCCAACGCCAAGACGATAAACATGGCAAGAACGAACAGCACACCGATCAAACCGAACTCTTCACCCAGAATAGAGAAAATAAAGTCATTCTGAGCTTCTGGCACGTAGGACCACTTCATGCGCGACTGTCCAGCGCCTACGCCAAACCAGCCACCGGAGGCGAAGGCATGCAGCCCCATGCTGGCCTGATAACACAACTGGTCGCTAGGACCACAGTCGGTATCCAACCAAGCAAGAACACGCTGTCGACGGTTCGATGAACCCATGACGGCAACGGCCAAACCGACAAAGCCGACGGCAGCAAAACCTGCCAACCACTTCATCCGGATTCCGCCCAAGAACATCGCTGCGGCAATTACCATCAGCAGTACCAGCGCGGTACCGACGTCCTTACCCACGACCACCAAACCAACAATGGTAATACCCACGGGAATCACGATGGGAACAACCAAGTGCTTCATGTCGTGCAGGAGATGCTGCTTCTTCTCCAGCATAAAAGCGGCAAAGACGGCAAGAGCCAACTTGGCAAATTCACTGGGCTGTAGACCCAGCGGGCCGATTCTAATCCAGTTTCGGTTACCCAGAACCGTATGTCCCAAGGGGGTGAAGGCGACCAGGAACAGCAGGAGAATGGCACCCAACACCGAGGGCCAGCCCAACCGCTTAAGCGTGCTTGGCTTAATGAATTGCATCACCAACATGAGCACGATGCCCACACCGGCAAACGTGGCCTGGGACAGCGCGACGGTGAAGCCGTCCTTGCCCTTGGCGATGGCTTCCACCGAGGCTGAGGACTGAACCATCAGCACACCAAAAACTGCCAATACTACCGAGATGGCAAGAACCATCCAGTAGTCGATGGACGCCATGCGACCGCTGGCGCTTTCCACTATGCCGATCAGTCTGGTCAACAAGGGAGTTTTTGCCGTGGCCTCCGTGGCTGGCTGATGTTGCTTAGTCGCCATCGGTGCCTCCTGCCTTGATGTTATCTGTACGGTAAACGGTTGCTTAGTGCTCTTCGCCCGCGTTATCCATCAGATCACTCACGGAGCTGATAAACGCGTTGCCACGCTGGGCGTAGGAGCTGAATTGGTCCATCGATGCTGCAGCCGGCGCCATCAACACGGTGTCGCCGGGCTCAGCAACTTCGTGAGCCTTCGCCACTGCTTGGGCCATGACTTCAAGTCCGGTGGGTGCCTGAGAATCAGCTGACGGGGTCAGCGCGGTGATGTTGATGACCTCAACCGCAGGTGCTTTGGCAGCCAACGCACTGATCAGCCCGGCAGTATCGGTTCCGATGAGCAATACCTTAGCCAAACGATGTGCGTGCTTAGCAATTAGCTCTTCGTATTCGACACCCTTTGAGAGTCCTCCGGCAATCCAAACCACGCGGGTGAACGCCGCCAAAGAGGCATCGGCGGCATGCGGGTTGGTAGCCTTCGAATCGTTGATCCACAGGATGTCGTTCTTACGGGCAACAGCCTGGATTCGGTGATCCCCAGCGTCAAATCCGCTCAAACCCTGGAACACGGCTTCTGGTTCGACGCCATAGGCACGGGTCAAAGCCGCGGCAGCCGCAGCATTCGCCGCTGTATGTCGAGGGACGATCTCACCAATCTGATCCAGCGGAATCAGTTCAGCCGCGCTGTTCTTTCGATCATCAATGTAGGCGCGGTCAACCAGAAGGTTCTCCACCACACCAATCATGGACATCGCTGGGGTGTCGGTGGTGAAACCGATAGCGCGACATCCATCCACGACGTCGGCATTTTCTACCATCGAAATGGTGCTTTGCTCGTCCACGTTGAAGATAGCTGCAACTTGGGTGCGCTCGTAAATCTTGGCCTTGGCAGCCTTGTAGTTTTCAAAGCCGTCGTGCCAGTCCACGTGATCTTCTGCGATGTTCAAGACCACGGAAGCCAAAGGCGAGATGCTGTGGGTGTAATGCAATTGGAAGCTGGAGAGCTCAACCGCGAATACGTCGTAGTCAACTGGTTCACGTACGGCATCAAGAATTGGAGTACCAACGTTGCCTACGGCGATGGCTTTCAACCCTGCGGCACGCAAGATCGATTCGGTCATGCCTACGGTGGTGGTTTTTCCGTTGGTTCCGGTAATGGCCAACCATTTTGGTGCTACGTGTCCAGCACGGTTCTGCACGCGCCAAGCCAACTCGATATCGCTCCAGACCGCGATATTCAGCTTTTCAGCTTCGGCGATGACGGGGTGGCGAGGATTCCATCCCGGGGAAACCATTACCAACTGTGCCTGCGCTGAATCAACCAGGGGCAGGGATGTCACGTGTTCGGCGCCGAGCAGGACCTCATGGGCACCGACAATTTTCAGGGTTTCGCCTCGCTGCTGATTGCTCTGATCGTCCCGCCCGTCAATGACGGTCACGATCGCGCCAAGTTCGATCAGCGTGTCAGCGGCGGAGAACCCAGAAAGTCCTAGCCCGGCCACGACAACGCGTAGCCCTTTCCAGTCAGCATCCCAGCTGGTTAGTGAGTCCAAAAGTTCTTTGGCATCTGCGCTCACAGTGCGACAACCCATTCAGAGTAGAAGAGTCCCAGACCGGCAGCGACGAAGAGTCCGGCCAGGATCCAGAAGCGAATAACGACGTTTTCTTCGGACCAACCCGAAAGTTCAAAGTGGTGCTGCAGTGGGGCCATCTTAAAGACTCGCTTACCACCGGAGATCTTGAAGTAACCCACCTGGATAATTACCGAAACGGCAACGATTACGAACAGTCCCGCGATGATAACCAGCAGCAGCTGGGTGCGCGAGAGTATTGCGAAGGCAGCGATGGCACCGCCGATAGCCAATGAACCGGTATCCCCCATGAAGATCTTCGCCGGTTTGGCGTTAAACCAGAGGAATGCGATCAAAGCGCCCGAGAGCGTAGCACCAAGCAGAGCCAGGTCCTGTGGGTCTCGCACCGAGTAACACACGTCCATGGAACTGATGTTTGCGCAGGCTTGATTCTGCTGCCAGATCCCCATCAGCGTGTAGGCGCCGAAAACCATAATTGCAGCGCCGGTGGCCAGTCCGTCTAGACCGTCGGTGAGGTTCACCGCGTTGGTGGTACCGGTAACAATGAAGTTTGCCCAGATCACAAACAGGACCAGCCCCAGCAATGGTCCGGCGAATGCCAGATCAATGTTGGTATCGCGCAGGAATGAGATCGCGGTGGATCCTGGAGTCAATCCCCGCTCGTTGGGGAACTGTAGGGCCAATACCGCAAAGCTGATACCGAAAATGGCCTGCAGGACAATCTTCTGCCACGCGCGAAGGCCCAAGGAGCGCTTCTTGAAGATCTTGATGAAGTCATCCAAGAAGCCGATCAGTCCCATGCCTCCAAAGAGCAGCAGGGCGAGCAATCCGCTGGCCGTGATACCCGATGATTGGCGTCCCATCAGGGCCAGGATGCCGTGGGTGGCGAAGTAGGCAACAAATACGGCCAAGACAAAGACCACACCGCCCATGGTGGGGGTGCCCGACTTTACGGCGTGAGAGTTGGGACCGTCATCGCGTACTACCTGCCCATATTGCTTGGCGGTGAGTAGTTTGATGTACAGCGGCATGGCCACCATGGTTAGTACGAGGGCAATACCTGCCCCCAAGATCAATGCGATCACGCGTCTTCGCCTTCCTTCACGAATGCTGCGATGTCGTCGCCAAGGAAGCGCAGACCGGCCCCATTAGAGGACTTGAATAGGGCAATATCCCCTGGCTGAAGTTCGGCTTGCAATAGCTGCCGAGCCTCATCCACGGATTCAACGTAGTAAGCCTCGTCGCCCCAGCTGCCTTCGAGCACAGCCGAGTTGTAGGCAGGTTTAGCCCCTGCACCGACGACAACGAGTTTCTTGATGTTCATACGAACGGCCAAGCGTCCGAGCATGTCATGTTCGTGGATTCGTTCATCGCCGAGTTCAAGCATTTCCCCGAGCACTGCCCAGGTACGACGTGGTGGCTGCCCATCATGACCCAATCCCAATTCGGCCAGTGTCACGAGGGCTGCCCGCATGGACTCGGGGTTGGCGTTGTACGCGTCGTTGATGATGCTCACGCCGTCGGCACGTTCGATGCGTTCCATTCGCCAGCGGCTACCCGCGGCTCGTCCCTCAAGGCTGGAGGCAATCGTCTCGGGGCTGATTTCCAGGGCGTAGGCTGCATTAGCGGCAGCCAGAATATTGCTCACATGGTGTCGTCCAAGTAGCCCGGAGGTTATCCGCTGGCTGTAGCCGTTAGGGAATTCAAGGGTCAGCTGTGGCTCTCCGGCACCGTTGACGACAATGTCACTGGCCCACACACCTGCACGTTCAACCTTGCGGTCGCTGGTTCCAAAGAAGCGTACCTCGCAGCTGGTACGCGACGCCATGCGTGCCACGCGCGAATCGTCGGCGTTCAAAATGGCGATGCCATCGGCATCGAGGGATTCGACAAGTTCGCCCTTGGCTTTCTCGATATTCTCGACGCCGCCAAATTCGCCAGCGTGAGCGGTACCCACACAAAGCACCACGCCGACCTGCGGATGCACCATGTCGGTGAGGTAGGTCAAGTGACCTATACCGGTTGCCCCCATCTCGATAACAAGGTACTTAGTTTGTTCCGTCGCGGTGAACACGGTCAGCGGCACGCCAACCTCACCGTTGTAGGAGCCGATCGGCGACACGGTAGGTGCCACGTCCGCAAGGATCGCGGCCAACAGGTCCTTGGTCGTAGTTTTCCCGGCCGAACCGGTAATGCCCACTACCTTGGCGTCGTTTTTAGTTTTGAGGTACTCAACAATGTGAGCGGCAATCTTGCCCATAGCTTCGACAGCGTCGTCAACGATGATCGCCGGATGTACGTTCCGCGCGTCGTCATAGGTCACTCGCTCAGCCAGGGCCAGCACAGCACCGGCGGCGAGGGCGCGATCAATAAAAGCGTGCCCGTCGGAGAATTCCCCCGGCTTGGCAACAAATAGGCAACCTGAAGTCACTTCACGCGAATCAGTGGTCACGGACGTGATCAACGTGTCGGAAGCGGCGGTTGGGCTCGCTTCTCCCCCGGTGATCTTCAATAGGTCGGTCAAAGACAGTTCAATCATGGCATTAAGGACTTTACACTCGTGCGGTGGCGTTAGTGGTCTTGTACTATCTAGGATTTGGTCACAAATCCATGAAGATTTAGCGCGTTGGCTAATTCCACACGGTCATCAAGTTCCACACCAATTCCGGCAACGTCTTGGCTGACCTCGTGACCACGACCGGCAACGAGGATGGCGTCATTAGCCTGGGCCAAACTCACAGCGAATTCCACGGCTTTGGCGCGTGGCGCGATGTTGTAAAGCACCGTTTCGCTACGTTCGGAGTTAATGACCTCTTGGGCACCGGCCGCAACCTGCTCACGAATCGGCGCTGGTTCTTCGCCATGCGGGTCATCGTCGGTGACAATGACAATATCCGCGTGACGTGCCGCCACAGCACCCATATCTGGGCGCTTTGTCTTGTCGCGCTCACCGGTGGCACCGAAGACGATGATTCGTCGGCCTTGTGCTCCTGGACGAATCGAATCCAACGCCTTAGCTAAAGCATCCGAGTTATGTGCAAAGTCCACGACGGCAACCGGTGATTCGGCAACCACCTGCATGCGTCCTGGTACTGCAACCGAGAGTGGATCTTTGGCATCCAGTGCGTTTTGCAGGGCGGTGATATCAACCCCGCTGGCCAGCACCATAATGGTAGCCAGCGCGGCGTTGGCTACGTTGAACATTCCGGGCAGTGCGGTGCGGGTACGAAGTTCTTGCCCGTCACGGTGTGTCAGGGTGAAGCTATGTCCTAGGCCAGAGTGCTCCAGCTGCGATACTCTCCAGTGGGCCTGGGTATTTTTCTCGTCCAGGCTCAATGACAGGGTCGGGATCTGAGCCTGTTCAGCCAGTCGAGCACCGTACTGGTCATCAACCATGACTACCGCGCTCTGGCTACGTTCGGGGGTGAACAACTCGGCTTTAGTTTGGAAGTACTCTTCCATTGTGCCGTGCAGGTCCAGGTGGTCTTGGGTGAGATTGGTGTACCCGGCGACCGCAAAGTTCAGCGCGTCCACTCGACCGTAGCTCAAGGAATGGCTGGAAACTTCCATGGCCACGGAGGTGACCTCTTGTTGGGCCATGCGGGCCAGCACGCCGTGCAGCTGCGTTGACTCGGGGGTGGTCAATACGCTGGGAATGATCTGACCGCGGGCGGACATTTCGATCGTGCCAATCAGCCCGGTTTCTTCGCCCAAGGCTTCAAGGATTGAACGAATCATAAAAGTGGTCGTGGTTTTACCGTTGGTACCGGTCACTGCGAAGAGCTGTGGGCTGTTCTCCTTGGTGCCATAAATGACCTGCGCTATCTGTGCAGCACAGGCGCGGACGTTGGCCACCACAGCCACTGGAATGGATAGATCTTCAGGCAAGAAGTCCAGACCTGCGGTATCGGTGATAACGGCTACTGCGCCGTTGGAGATGGCAGTATCTACAAATTCTGCGCCATGTCGTTTGGAACCTGAGATACCAAGGAAGACATCACCTGGCTGAACGACCTGCGGGTTCAAACTCACTCCGAAAACTTGGACAGCAGCTTTGAACTGTGCCCCAGTCCGTACTGCGCCAGCAGCGCCGCAGACCTGATCGAAGCCCAAGCCGGCCATGTTTTCTGGACGAAGGTACCGCTCCAACTCGCGTGGAGTTTCGGGATTCTGGGCTACCAAGATTTCTTTTGTTCCTTACCTGCAAAGACGTCGTACGCCTCTGAATCTGTTGTGCTCGGTGGCACATTGAATGTGTTAAGCGTGTGGCTCATGACGTCGGTAAATGTGTCGGCCACAGTGAAGGCTTTCCAGTCACCCTTAGGGCGGTACATGGTTGCAACCACTACGTACTGTGGGTCTTCCAACGGTGCTACACCCGCAAAGGAATAAGTATAGCCGTCGTATCCCTTGGCCCCGGCGGCCTGACCGGTACCGGTCTTGCCACCGACACGATACCCCGGGATGGCTTCCTTGTAACCGGTACCGTAGTCCACTACTGATTCCATCAGCTTGAGCATCTCTTTGGCGGTGGTTTCCTTCACCACTCGCTTCTGCTCCGGGTCAGGAATCTTGGTGACCGATCCGTCATCATTTCGGTAGCCTTCGATCAGGCTAGGCGATAGGCGGACGCCACCGTTGGCCAAGGTCTGGAAGATCGAGGCGGTGTGCAGCACGGTCTGAGAGTAGCCCTGACCGAACATCGTGGTGTACTGCTGACGACGATCCCAGTTTTCTGGTTTGGCCAGCTGACCGGCACTGGCACCATTCAGACCCACCTGAATCGGCGTACCCAACCCGAACGCTCGCATGTAGTCGTAGCGCGTCTGCTTGCTCATCTTGTTGCCGACCATCACGGTGCCGGTGTTGTAGGAGCGGGCGAAGACGCCGGCGACGGTCATGTCATAGGTGGGGTGACGCAAGGAGTCGTTGATGGTCTCCTTGGTAAAGGTCTTCTTATTCGGCACGGTCAAGACGTCGGTGGCTTTCACCACGCCCTGATCAATGGCCGCAGCGAAGATGGCAGCCTTACCGGTGGAGCCGGGTTCAAAAGCACGAGTAATTGAGGTGGAGTGGCGGAATTCAGGATCCGTTGCACCCGGGTCGTTGGGATCAAGCTCAGCAGAATCACCGATGGCTAGGATCTTGCCGGTTTTTACTTCCATGGCCACGACGGAGACCCATTCCGCGTTGAACTCATCGCGCTTCTTTTCGGCCGCGCGCTGAGCCACGTAGTTGATGTCCGAGTCGATGGTCAGCAAGACATCCTGACCGTTGACCGCTGGATTCTCTTCAACTTCGGTGACGGGGATTCGAACACCGTCGGCGCTGATCTCGTACTTACGGCTACCGGCAGTACCTGCCAAGTGATCTTCCTGGCTCAGTTCCAAACCTTCGGCACCAACTACCGAGGTCTGATCATCAGAGTTCTTCACAAAACCCAGAAGCGGTCCGGCGATCACACCCTGCGGGTATTGGCGTTCGCTTCGAAGCAACGAGGATAGGCGTGGAATACCGATTTCGTTAACTTCGTTGCGGACTTCCGGGGTCACCGACTTTGCCAGCACCACATAGCCTTTGGGTGTGGCGTCGCCCTGCGGACGCACCTTCTTGGCTAGCTCATCTCGGTCTTGATCCAGGGCCTTGGCTAGTTCGTCGATGGCCTGGTCCCATGAGACCAGCTCGTGTCCATTGGATCCATCGCGTTTTGCACGGCGAATGTTTTCATCTTGCTGGCGCTGATCGATCACCAGGTCATAGCGGTCGACAGACACGGCCAGGGTTGTTCCGTTGCGGTCCTCAATGGAACCACGAGTGGGAGCGATGGTCTCTGTACGTTCGCGATTTTCCTGCGCTGCGTTGGCGACGGACGTTGCGTTGATCCCCTGGACCCAAACCAATCGGGCCAAAATAATCACCAACAAGAGCACTGAGAGAAGTAGTACAAAGCGCATGCGCTTTTTCACAGTGTCGATTGCCGTCGAGCTCACAATGAACCTAACTTTCCCTCAGCGTGGTTTCCAGCAGTATCCGCTAGCTCTTATCTAGCTTAGGAAGATCTGGCTACTCTGCTGGGGATTTGATACTTGGAGCCGGAATCGTGCCGCCGTTGAGTTCCGAGTCCTGGAACACTGGACGACCAGATTCGGAGACTTCGCGGTCACTCTTCGCGGTAGTCACCGCGGTTTGTACAGATTCCTGAGAGGAAGCAGAGGACTGGCTCTCATCCTGTGAGGTCTTACCCACAGTGGTCTTGGGCGTAGTCGATTTCTCGTCCTTGGCCGCTTCAGAGTCGCTCTTCTTGCTTTCGCTCGCAGTCGAGCCTGGAAGTGGTAGCGTCCCGTATTCCTGCTTGCTGTCCTTGGCCTTGACCGCTGCCTCAGCGTCCTGGGTTACTTTGCTCTCCGAAAGGCTGATCAGTCCAGGAGCCCCCGGTGAAACCAGTCCAAGGTCTTTAGCTTTGGCCGCCAGTGCCTGTGGTGCGCCCAGGGACTGAGCTTCCTTGAGCAAGGATTGGTTTTCTTGAGACAAGGCACGTTCTTGGTTGCGCAGCGAGACGATATCGTACTGACGCTGGGCTACAGAGGTGTTGAGCAGAACCAAGGTGACGATCACGCTGAAAGCAAGAACGACCAGAATCGCAGACATGGTGATCATGGAACGGCGATTAGATTCTTTAATCCGTGGGACTAGAGAAAGGGTCACTCGCTGGCGCAAATCGCTCTTTGGCAACTCACTAGCAAGCACGGGCTCGGGTCGTAAGGCTCGTGCAGCACTGCCTTCAACAACTGGCTGGTTGTTCACGATTGCAGAGTTCTGCACGCGACGCGGGGCTCGCTGGCTCATCCTAGCTCCTCTTCAACACTCGCTCCACAGCTCGCAAACGAGCTGAGGCTGCACGGGAATTTTCTGCAATTTCCTGATCGCTTGGCTTTTCAGTGCCCTTGGTAAGGACCTTGTATTCAGCCTTGTGCTCTTCTAGTTCCACCGGGAAGCCCGGAGGAGCCGAAGACGTCGCACCTTGTACAAAGTGACGTTTGGTGATCTTGTCTTCCAAGGAGTGATAACTCATCACTACCACGCGTCCCCCGACGTTCAGTGCTCCCATTGCTGCTGGGATGGCACGTTCGAGAACATCAAGTTCTTCGTTGACTGCGATGCGCAACGCTTGGAAGGTTCGTTTGGCCGGATGACCGCTAGTGCGAGCCGCTGCCGCTGGCACGACGCCGCGGATAACCTCAACCAGTTCGGCGGTGGTGGTGATGCGCGACTTTGCTCGTGCTTCCACGATTGCAGTCGAGATCCGCCCAGCAAACTTCTCTTCGCCCCACTGTCGGATAATCCGCAACAGTTCCTCGCGGTCCAGGTCATTGACTAGATCCTCCGCGGTGGGACCAACGGAGGTATCCATGCGCATATCCAGCGGAGCATCGTAGGAGTATGCGAAGCCACGCTCGCGCTCGTCTAGCTGCAAGGAGGATACGCCAAGATCAAAGAGGACTCCGTCAACACCGGGGAAGCCCAAGTCTTCGACGACATCTGCAATCTCGTCGTAGACAGCGTGGACCAGATCGATACGATCCTCGAATGGCTTCAAACGGGCGCCAGCTAACTCGTGTGCCTGTTCATCACGGTCAAGACCGATCAAGTGTAGGATTGCAAAGCGCTTCAAGATGGCTTCGGAATGGCCACCCATGCCCAGGGTACAGTCCACAACGATTGCTCGACGGCCTTCAGCATTTGCCCGTTCAATACCCGGTGCTAGTAGATTGACGCAACGGTCCAGAAGTACTGGAACGTGGCGTTCTGATGCAGGTCGCTGAGAATCTTGATTTGGCACTGCGCCCCCTTTCGATGTTCTAAGTCGTGTTGGAATCAGATCCCCCTCCAACCAAGTGGAAGTTCAATCTTCTGGCTCCGGGGAAGTGGAGCCAGACGATCTTCCCCCTCTAGGTGGCTGGAGATCTCATCCCAACATCTTGTGCTGGTGGATTGGACAGCGCTCTAAGCCCTAGTCCTCATCCGTATCCGAGAAAACTTCTTCCTGTTCATCCAGATACTGTTGCCATGCCTGCGTATCCCAGATTTCGATGCGGTTACCCGCACCAATTACCGTGACTTCGCGGTCAAGGCCACCGTAGGTACGCAGTACCTGCGGAATCGTGACTCTGCCTTGCTTGTCCGGAACTTCGTCAGATGCTCCCGAGAGGAACACACGTGCGTAGTCGCGTGCTCGTCGTGAGGTCAAGGACGCCTGAGCTAGCTGCTCATGCTGTTTCTCAAACTCCCGCTGACTAAAAACGTATATGCAACGTTCCTGTCCACGAGTGAGAACCAGCCCATAGGACAATTCATCACGATATTTAGCGGGAAGAATTAGACGACCTTTTTCATCGAGTCGGGGCGTATACGTTCCCAGGAACATGCACACCGCCTTTCCGCGAAGTGGCCGGAAGCCCCAATCTTCTCTACTTGTCTCCACTTTACTCCACAACCCTCCACTGTCAACGCGATTTCATTGGTTTCGCGAGGGTCTGGAGATAAAAATCAGCTAAATCTAGCGGATTCTCAGGCTTAGTTAAGGTGGAGGGAACGAGCGGTGAACGTTCAGATACCCTCAATTTTTCATAGATCTCAGGATGAAAACCTGCGGATTCTAGGCATTTAAGGACCCAGTGGTGGGAGGTGGGGCGCACCGGGGAGGAAAGTGGAGCTGCAGCATTTCAGCGACATAAGTGCCAAGCTTGGAATCTGCCGGGAATTTAGACTCAGTCTTTGAGGCGTGTCGCCCAAGCCACCAATTGTCGCCTGCTTGTTCCGGGGATAGAAACGTTCGCTAGGGCCCGATGCAATGACAGTTATTTATAAACCTCAACCATGCTCAGTTAACCGTCACCGAAGTGGATTCTGGGCACAAAAAAGAGGTGCAACCCGAAGGGTTACACCTCAACTTCACGTCCGACTAGCTGTCCGACTGATCCCGCTTTCGCTGATTCCACCGTTCCTCAAGTCCAGACATGAACTGGGAATTATTCTTAGCGGCAGATTTGGATCCAGCGTTTCCGGCAGATCCTAACTTACCTGACGCCGACTTGGTTAGGGCCAGCAGTACTCCGCCAAACATCACCACAAAACCGAGCACTCCAAGAATGATGATGTGCTGGGAAATGCCAAATATGAGGCCGGCGAGGCCAGCGATCACCAGAAGAATACCTAGCGCAACATTACGCGTGGAAAGGCGACCCGCACTAGCAGGTCCCTTCATACTAGAAGCGAAGCGACGATCTTCGTGCAACTGCTTTTCAAGCTGCTCCAACAAACGCTGCTCGTGTTCCGATAGCGGCATCGTCTTCTCCTTCCGAGGCAATCTTGACGGTCATTTACCGCCGTCAGGTTCAACGCAGATTCGGAGCAAAAAGTTCCCCGAATCATTTGATCCGTACAACTAGGATAGTCTCTTTTACCACCGGCCTGCCACTTGATCTTTGCCACTGGCCCAGATACCCACCTGACACACAGGAACGAATTATTCTGGTGGTCGCAAAAATCGCGCTGGCGTCACCAAAGACTGCGGAAATTTCTGTCCGATCAAGTCAGCCATCCGTTCAGCCTCCCTGACTTTTTCATCTTTTGGATCCAGGCTCAGCTGCAAACCAACTTCAGGATCCTGTAGCCGTTCAGCACGCACACCAACCAGCCGTACTGGTTGAGCTAGAGGTGACAATTTGTGAAGTAGTGACAATGCCGCGTCACCAATAGCAGACGAGGAATCCGTGGCCGCGCCGAGCGTTTTCGTTCGAGTCACCCCAGTGAAGTCTCGATACTTAATCTTCAATCCGACGCCACCGGCAGCGCGCCCATGCCCACGCAGTCTCTTGGCTACCCTATGACTCAGTCGCAGAAGCTCACCCTCCAAGACTTGTACGTCGGAAACATCTGCGCTGAACGTGTGCTCGGCCGAAATACTTTTTTCATCCCGAGTCACCTCAACCGGGCGATCATCAATGCCTCGTGAAAGAAGGTATAAAGATCTGCCATGCTCCCCCAGCCGTGAGACCAGGCGAGCTTCTGACTCCCGAGATAGTTCCCCGACGGTCTCGATACCTAGAGCGTGAAGCTGTTCCCCGGTCTTCTTGCCGACGCCCCACATTTTGGAGACCGGTAAGTCCCGAAGGAATTCTTCAGTCCTCTCCGGCGCGACGACAGCCATTCCATTGGGCTTTGCGTATGTTGAGGCCAATTTGGCAACAAATTTGTTCTTGGCAATTCCGACACTTGAGGGCAACCCCATGTTCTGGCTGATGTGCTCACGTATCGTTTGAGCGATCTGCACCGGACCGCCGAGCATTCGCACGCTCCCGGTAACATCTAGAAACGCTTCGTCAACACTAATCTGCTCGACCAAGGGGGTGAGCGAACGGAAGTACTCCATGATCTGTTCGGACGCTTGAGCATATTTATGATGGCTCGGTTCAACAATCGTGGCTTCGGGCATCAAGGGGATCGCTTGGCTCATCGGCATGGCCGAATGCACTCCCCTGGCCCTACAGTCGTAGGAGGCGGAAAGCACGACGCTCCTTCCTTCCGGGAAGCCGACGATGACCGGCTTGCCGACTAGCTCCGGACGGTCGAGTAGCTCGACAGAGACAAAAAACGCGTCCATGTCTACGTGCAATATCGCTCGATGCGCCATACCCACCTGCCTGCTTAATCATTCCGAACACATCTACCATACTCGAATATATGTTCGGTTTTCGCTAGGATGTTTGTAAGAAGTTATTTGACCAACGGTGTCGCCCAATCACCGGTAGAGTTGTTCCTGCCACCTGTCGTTCACTCAAAGAAATGATTTTGCATGTCGTTGCCTGATTCTTTGCCCTCCGCCGAGACCGAAGCCCTCGAACTGGGTCGGGCTTACACCACGAAGGTCGCGCTGGGCTTGGAGGAATTCCTGGTCTCTAAGAGTGTTGAAGTTGGGCAAATTACGACCAGCGCAACTGAGATCGTTAGCGCCATTGCCGATCTAACCCGTGGTGGAAAACGCCTGCGCCCGCTCTTCGCTTATTGGGGATATCAAGGAGCAGGTGGCGACAAGGAATCAAATGACATCGTTCGACTCGGCGTCGCTTTAGAACTATTCCAAGCTGCCGCTCTAATCCACGATGACATTATCGATAACTCCGACACCCGACGAGGGCAACCAAGTGTCCACAAGCGTTTTGAGGCTCAGCACCAGAAGCTCGGCCTTTCGGGTAGCGCCTCAGCCTACGGAACGGCCAGCGCCATCCTTACCGGCGATCTTTGCTTATCACTGAGTGAAGAGGCGTTCTCAGAGATTGAAGTACTACCCTTTAATGCACGACAGATCTTTAATCGAATGCGGACTCAGGTCATGGCCGGACAGTACCTAGACGTCCTAGAAGAATCAGCTGGGCCTGCTTACGATCCCCGTGAAGCGGTCAAACGTGCACGAACCATCGTGACGTACAAGTCCGCCAAGTACTCGACGGAAAATCCATTCTTAATTGGTGGCGCATTAGCCAGCGCTAGCCAGGAGCTACTTGATCACTATTCGGCGTTCGCGCTTCCGCTAGGCGAGGCATTCCAACTTCGTGACGACGTACTTGGTGTTTTCGGAGATGCGGAAGTCACTGGTAAACCAACTGGTGGCGACCTGCTTGAGGGTAAGCGCACGGAGTTGATCGCGCATGCACTCCTATTAACTGACGAATCGCAACGTGAATTCATTCAGTCGCGTCTCGGCGCCGAAGACATGTCCAATGAGGAAGTTCAGCGCCTTAGCAACATCCTTCGAGATAGTGGTGCTCTTGCCGCTACCGAAAACAGTATCAGCGAACTGACCAGGCAATCCCAAAAGGCTCTCGAAGCCCTCTCAATCTCACCAGTGGCTTTGGCAGGCCTTCAACATCTGAGTGACGCGGTGACGAAGCGTTCTAAATAGCTCATCTAAGGTCCATATTTGATAACAAAAGGTCTCAACCTTCCGTAACCCACGGAGATGGTTGAGACCTTATTGTTGTCTGCTGCCTTTGCGAATGCTGGTCGGGAGTCTTACCAGCCGAGTGCTTGCGCGCGGCGACGAATTTCCGTCTTGCGACCTGAGCGTAGGGCATTCATTGGTGTACCCGGAAGCGAGTCGTCCTCAGTGAATAGCCATACGATCGCTTCTTCATCCGAGTAAGCCGCATCCAAAAGTACCGAGAGCGTGCCCTTCAGGCTCTCGACAACAGAGCCATCCTGGAGAAAATCAGCAGGAATCGAACGAATGTTGCGTTCACCGATTCTTACTGACACGATCGCACGCTCATCTAAGAGGCGGTGGACCTGACGAATGTCGATTTCTAATTCTTCTGCCACGTCGGGCAAGGTCAGCCATTGGCCGACGAGATTTACGATTTCCTTCACTCCTTAAGGTTCCCACAAAATCGCAAACTCCGCAGAAACTTTGGGAAAACTGGCCACAGTGGTTTCCATGCGACTCACTAGTAGTGTAAATTTCCTTGTATCACTTTGATAACAATTGCATCACGAACAACATTAGAAACGTATGTCTCTCGCGTTGCAGTGAAGTAGTGACCGTTATTTTCACCGTATCTTTGAGGATCGACTCCATGCCCCACGAATCGAAACATGTCTCTAAGCATGCTTTAGGCGTAGTAGCAGGCGCGGCCATCCCAGCCGCAGTCATTGGTAGCCTTGCGCTGGCACCAGCCGCGCAAGCAACCCCCGTATCCCTCCCCAAAACCTCAGGCAACCTAGCTAAAGCTGTAACCCCACAAACCATCAAGGTTGCTGAAGAACAGATCAAGGCCCACTTGATCGCATCGCGAGTCTCAACACTCGGACTTCCCGCCAAGCGTGACGTGAAGGAAATCAAGATTCCTGCCGGCGCGACTCTCTCGGGCATCGCCAAGGAATACAGCATCTCCGTTGCTGAGCTAAAAAAGATCAACGGTTTGAAGAGCGATGTCATCATCGCTGGCAAGACCCTTAAGGTCTCTGGTAAGTCCGACTCCTCGAAGTCTTCAAAAAAGGACTCTTCGAAGTCCAGCAACTCTTCGGGAACAAAAACTTACACCGTGAAAAACGGTGACACGCTCAGCGCGATCGCGAGCAAGCACAACATGTCCTTGTCATCGCTGCTGAGCAAGAACGACATCTCCGCCAGTAAGGTCATCTTCCCGGGCAACAAGCTGAAGGTTAATGGATCCGGCTCGGACTCGAAGGAACAAGCTTCGAAAGCGAAGCCTAAGAGCAGCTCTTCGAGCTCCGCAACCTACACCGTAAAGTCCGGCGACACCTTGGGTAGCATCGCGGTCAAGCACAACATGAGCTTGTCTTCGCTACTAAGCAAGAACAATATCTCCGCCAGCAAGGTCATCTTCCCAGGCAACAAACTGAAGGTTAGCGGTTCGGGCTCGAGCAATGAGTCCAAGTCATCCAAGAAAAACACATCTTCTGCGCCGAGCACTTCAAGTTACACTGTGAAGTCCGGTGACACGTTGGGCGCAATCGCTGCAAAGCACGATATGAGCTTGTCTGAGCTGTTGAAGATCAACGATATCTCGGCAAGCAAACCGATCTTCCCTGGCAGCAAGATCAAGGTATCGGGTGGTTCTTCCTCTACGAAGACAACGACTCAGAGCAAGCCTAAGGCCAAGACCTCCAGCTACACCGTCAAATCCGGTGACACCCTCGGTGGCATCGCGATCAAACACGATATGTCGCTGAAGTCATTGCTCAATCTGAACCCTTCACTGAGCACCAGTTCCCCCATTCGAGTTGGGGACAAGATCAAAGTTTCCGGTTCGTCTGTAGCTCCAACCGGTACTGTCAAGAAAGACAAGATCGGTAATACCTTTGAAGGTCGCACCTACGAAGACCATGTGGTGAGCAACGCCAACGACAACAAGGATTACCTTGACTCGGTTAGCGTACCAAGCCGATCAGAGATGCAGTCCCTGATTCGCTCTACTGCGCTGAGCATGGGTGTTGATCCTGCCCTGGCACAAGCACATGCTTACCAGGAATCTGGTTTCAATATGCGTGCGGTATCCCCTGCCAACGCGGTGGGCGTCATGCAGGTGCTTCCAAGCACCAGCGACTGGATCGCTTCAAGCATCGGCCAGAGCCTGAACCCGTTGAACCCACGTGACAACGTGGTTGCCGGTGTAGCGGTCATCCGATACAACCTGAACAACACCGATGATCTGGACACCGCAATTGCTGCGTACTACCAGGGCTTGGGTGGCGTAAAGAAGAACGGCATGTACGAGGACACTAAGCGCTACGTCGCAAGTGTGAAAGCGCACATGAAGAACTTCCGCTAATTAGCAAAAATCGATGGCCGGTCAAACACTTAGATGTTTGATCGGCCATCGTTGTCTCTGGGCCTACGACTTGGAGCTAGGAGTTCCTACGTTCTAAGTCCAAAGGCATCTCAATGAGCACCTTGGTACCACCGCTGTCCCCCGGCAACCAACGAATCTCACCAGAAAGTTCGCTATTAACCAACGTGCGAACGATCTGCAGTCCAAGGCCTTCACGCCGTGGCTCCGGTGGCAACCCATGACCATCGTCCTCGATCACGACCCGAAGCCAATCCACGCCATCGGTGCCGATGTAGCGCTGCGCAACAAGTGAAACTTCTCCGTCGCGTTGAGCCAAACCATGTTCTACTGCGTTAGTCACTAGTTCATTGATCACCAACGACAACGGTGTTGCGAGGTCTGCGTCTAGCATGCCAAATTCGCCTTCTCTGCGAGTTGATACTCGCTGTTCAGGAGAGGCAATCTCAACGATCAGTCGGAACTGACGATCCATCAAATCATCAAATTTCACGGTCTCATTCAGACCCTTGGAAAGGAAATCGTGCACGGAGGCAATGGTTGAAACGCGACGCATTGCCTGTTCCAGACCCTGTTTGCCATCTTCGGAGGTCATCCGACGCGATTGCATGCGCAAGAGGGCGGCCACTGTTTGAAGGTTGTTCTTGACCCGGTGGTGGATCTCTCGAATCGTCGCGTCCTTGGTAACAAGTTCCTTTTCCCGACGACGTAGTTCCGTCACGTCACGGCAGAGTACCAAGGCGCCCCAACGTTTGGATTCGTTACGCAGCGGAATAGCGCGCAGCGAGAGTGTGACACCCCGGTGTTCAACTTCTGTACGCCACGGCATTTTTCCTTGAAGAACCAGGGGTAAGGTCTCATCGACGACTCGTCGGTCGCTGACCAAAGCCATGGTCAAATCCGATAGTGGTTGCCCTTGAAGCACATCCGCAGCTCCGAGGCGCCGGAATCCGGACACCGCATTAGGACTCGCGAATTCAACGACTCCAGCTACACTGAGCCTGATGAATCCATCGCCAACTCGTGGCGCACCGCGACGCGAGCCGGTGGGGCTGGCAAATTCAGGCCAGAGGCCTTGGGTTCCCATCTGCAAAAGGTCATCCGCGCTTTGGCGATACACCAGTTCCAGATTGGAGGGAGTCCGTGATTGGTTGGGATCAAAGTGCGAAGTAATTACGGCCACGGGGCGATTCTGGCGGACCAGAGGAATCGCTTGAACCGTGGTGAGTCCCATGATGATGTCGTTACCGACCTGCTCTGCCGAACGTTGAACCTGCAAGGTATCCCAGGCCTGATCCACCATAAGGCGCAAATCCTTGCGGATCCGCTCTCCCACAAAATCACTGTGGAAGGCGGTATGCGAGGTTGAAGGCCTCACGTGTGCCAGAGCAACGTAAGATCCATCGCCGGAGGGGAACCAGAGTACAAGATCCGCGAACGCAAGGTCCGAGACCAGTTGCCAGTCCCCCACCAGCAGGTGGAGCCAGTCCTCATCACCGGGCGCTAGTGCAGCACGTTGACGTAGTTCTTCGGTGATGAGGGCCATTGGCGATATTTACCTTCGTACGATGGAACGCAACAGGCGAAGGGCAACGGACAGAGACGCCATATCGTCTCGTTCGAGGCTGTTCACTTCAGCAAACATTGTCTTCGCACGATCAAGGTTAGCCGCGTTAACGTCTTCCCACGCAGCAACACGCTCTGCAGGATCGTCAATATCGCCATGCGCGTCCAAGATATTGCCAGTCAGATCCATGATGGTGGTGTACAAATCGTCGCGCATCGCTGCACGGGCCAGAGCCTGCCAGCGATCCGAGCGAGGCAACCGTGTGATTCGATTCAGCAAACTATCCACGCCGAATAGGTCATAAAGCACGAAGTAGGTTTCTGCTACCTTCATGGCCGAGACCGAAGTACGGTGCACGTACTGAGCGATATCCAACAGGGCGAAGGACTCAAACTGGGTAGCCCACATGCTTGCCCGAAGCTCTGGAATACCGTAGCCCAGTGCTTCGTCACGCCATTCGTTGAATCGCGCAAGGTCGTTTCCACGAAGGATGCTCGGCAGTGCCTTGCGTAGTTCGGTGACGGTGTCCTTAAAACGATTGACCGCTTCAGACACGAGCAGCTGCTCGTCTACACCGTTAATGAACCAACGGGTGGCGCGGTCCAGCAATCGACGCATGTCGTGGTGCTGCTGACCCCAGTGATCCAAGCTGGTCCCGGCCGGCTGAGCATTGATCGCATCAAACTGACGGTCAAAACCGTAGATCTCACGCAAAGCACAGAAGACCTTAGCGATCTGGACCTCGTTGGCGCCGGTTTCTTCCATGGCGCGGAAGACGTAGGTGATACCGCCAACGTTGACCACATCATTGGCAACCACCGTCGCAATGATTTCCTTACGCAACGGGTGGTCCTGCAGCTGGTCTCCAAAACGCTCAACGAGCTGCTCTGGGAAGTATCCACGCAAGATCTGCGCGAAGTACGGATCTTCAGCGATATTTGACTCGGTCAACGCATTAGCCAATTGAATCTTCGAGTAGGCTGCAAGCACCGAAAGTTCCGGTGTCGTCATGGCTCCACCCGTTGCCCGACGCTCTTCGAGCTGCGCAGTACTAGGCAAGAATTCCAACTCACGGTTAAGATCAGCAGCAGATTCAAGCCACTGCATCAAACGTTCATAAGCTGGAGCCCAAGTTTGCGCTGCATGCTTCTCGTTGAGCAACAACACGTTTTGTTCAAAGTTGGTCTTCAACACAAGATCGCCGACATTGTCAGTCATCGACAACAAGAAATCGGTGCGTTCCTCAGGGCTGAGATTACCCGCTGAGATCTGACGGTCAACGAAGATCTTGATATTTACTTCGCGGTCTGATGTATCAACACCAGCTGAGTTATCGATGGCATCAGTATTCAGCAATACGCCCTTGCTTGCAGCCTCAATACGGCCCAACTGGGTCATGCCCAAGTTGCCACCTTCACCAACAACCTTGGCACGCAGATCCTTGCCGTCAATGCGGATTGCATCATTGGCACGGTCACCGACCTGGCCATTGGTTTCGGAACCTGCCTTGACGTAAGTGCCAATACCGCCGTTGTACAACAGGTCGACAGGAGCCGAGAGGATCGCCTTGAGCAATTCGTTAGGGCTCATCTTGGTCGTGGACTGGTCCAGTCCCAAGACTTCACGAACCTGAGAACTAATCGGGATCGATTTCAGGGTGCGCGAGTACACGCCACCACCAGCAGAAATAAGTTCCCTATTGTAGTCCGCCCAGCTGGAGCGAGGAAGATCGTACAAACGCTGACGCTCGTCAAAAGCTACCTGCGCGTTAGGCGTTGGATCCAAGAAGATGTCACGGTGATCAAAGGCTGCCACCAGCTTGACGGTAGGAGTACGGCGTAGTCCGTTACCGAAAACATCACCGGACATATCGCCCACACCGGCTGCGGTGAACTCGTCACGCTGAGTATCTACACCAAGCTGGAAGAAGTGGCGCTTGACTGATTCCCAAGCTCCACGTGCGGTGATGCCCATGCCCTTGTGGTCGTAGCCCACGGAGCCGCCTGAGGCGAAGGCATCCCCCAGCCAGTGGCCTTTCTCAGCTGAGAGAGAGTTGGCGATATCGGAGAAGCTTGCAGTGCCCTTATCGGCAGCGACAACGAGGTAGGAATCATCGCCATCACGACGAACAACGTTTTCTGGTGCAACAATGTGTTCCCCGTCCGTGTCGGTGACCATGTTATCGGTGAGCTGCAGCAAAGTGCTGATGAAGACCTTGTAGGCCCCCTTGCCCTCTTCCATCCATGCTCCACGATCCTGTGCAGGATTAGGCAGTTGCTTGGCGTAGAAACCGCCCTTGGCGCCGGTAGGAACAATCACCGAGTTCTTAACCATCTGGGCTTTGACCAGTCCCAAAACTTCGGTGCGGAAATCTTCTCGGCGATCGGACCAACGCAGACCGCCGCGAGCGACGGCTCCAAACCTGAAGTGCGTTCCTTCAACACGTGGCGAGTAAACCCACAGTTCGTGCTTCGGGCGTGGGAATGGCGCAAAGTCGATCAGTTCTGGTGCGAGTTTGAACGCCAACGCCTGATGTTTGGTGAAGTAGTTGGTTCGCTGGGTCGCTTCGATCACTTTCACAAAACGGCGAAGCAATGTGTCGGCGTCCAAGGTCGGTACTGCTTCGAGTGCTTCAGCAATCTTATTCTTTGCCGATTCACGGGCCGCCTCAGATTCTTCGCGGCTCAGCGCCGGGTCGAAGGTGGCCTGGAAAAGCTCCACGATGCTGTGAGTGACCGAAGCGTTCTCCACGAGGGTGTTGGCGATAAACCCGGTCGAGTTGGGCACACCCAGCTGCAACAGGTAGTGGGCGTAGGCGCGCAACATGGCCACCTGCTCCCATGAGATGCCCTCACGTAGGACCAGGGCGTTCAAACTATCGGACTCAGCAGCGTTACGAACTACCGCACTGTAGGCTTCGGCGAGCTTGGTCTCAACGGCTTCAAAATCGATGGCATCATCGAATTTTAGGCCCATGTCATAGATGTAGCGCTGACCGATGCCCTCCGGGTTCAATTCGTAAGGTCGTTCATCGACTACATCCAGACCAAGGTCTTGAAGAACCGGCAGAATCCGTGAGAGCAACAACGGACGGGTCACGAAGATCTTCATCCGTTTGGACACCGATGATTTTTCGTCACGGGTAGATGGGTCGTAGAAGGACACGACCGGACCGCTTTCGGTCTCTTGGTCAAGGGTAGTTAGCAGGTTGACGTCCTTGAAGGCGTCTTCAATCTCAAACTGCACCTTGTAAGCGGCCGGGAAGGCCTCAGCCCAAGCATTGGATAGAGTGTTCGCGTCACCCAGCTCGAGATTCGTACGGGCGGTGTCTACGATCGCATCCGACCAGGAACGTACTGCCTTGGCGATTCGATCTTCCAAGGCGTTACGATCCACCTGTGGTGCTGCAACATTGCGCTGCAAACGTAGGCGATAGAACAAGCGAACCAGCGCACCGGCACCCAGTTGCGCCTCGTACTCCACCGAGTCCGCGTTGAAGGTTTCCTGCAACTCCTGCTCGACACGCAGTCGAACGTCTGTGGAGAATCGATCACGTGGCAAGAACACCATGGCGGTAACAAAACGGCCGTAGTCATCAGTGCGAAGGAATACTGAGGTGCGTCGACGTTCCTGAAGTCGCAGGATGCCCAAGGCGGCTTGGGTCAAATCCGCTACGGAAATCTGGAACAGCTCGTCACGTGGGTAGCTTTCCAAAATCGTGGTGATGTCTTTGCCGGAGTGCGAGTTCACAGCGAATCCGGTGCTCTTAAGGACAGCCTGAACCTTCTCGCGAACGACCGGGACGGTTTTAACGCTGGAGGTGTAAACACTGGACGCGAACAGGCCGATGAAGCGGCGCTCACCATTGACTTCGCCGTTCGCATCAAAGCTCTTGACCCCGACATAGTCCAGGTACACGCCGCGGTGGACGGTGGAACGGGAGTTAGCCTTGGTGATAATCAGCGCGCTCTTATCGCGAGCGGTGATCCGCCCCTGCTTGGTCAGGTGCTGCGGGCCCTGCGATTCAAGTTCACGCATGAGTCCCAGTCCGCTGCTGGGCCGAGCGACGAGAACTTCTTCGCCGTCCACCGACTCCAGATCATATTCACGGTATCCCAGGAAAGTGAATTGCCCATCAGCCATCCAGTCGAGCAATTCCGCTGCCTGAGACAGTTCCGCGATCTGTTCGGCGTGAGCGGTCTGTGGCAGAGACTGTGCAATGTTCTTAGCCTGGTCCAGCATGGCTGGCCAGTCGTTAACTGCGACGCGTACATCGGCAAGAACACTGTAGAGACGCTCTACCAGTTCTTGTGCCTGTTGGTCGTTCAGTTCGCGGGCAAGCTCAATGGAAATCCATGACTCGACGTGAGTGGCCGAACCGGCCGAGATCAAAGTGCTCAGATCCGAGAGTGCTGCGGTGTCGCCGCTTGCCACGTGCTGTAGTCCAGCGTGGCTAATTCTTACGATCTCGCCTGTATTGTCGTCACGTGAGACCACAAAGGTCGGATGAACAACGAGCTGGATTGGTGAGTTGAGCTGCACCAAAGCTGCGGTAACCGAATCAACCAAGAATGGCATGTCATCAGTGACGATGTGTACTACGGAGATTCCGTTGTTTCGGGTGATTGCGACGTTCGGGGTGTCCGCCTCGCGCTCATAACCGATTTCTAGGTGTGCAGCCACACGCGATTCGAGTTCGTCGGGCCGGTAGGCCGCCACATCCTCGGTCGCAATCTGGCTATAGTACTCGCTCACCAATCTTGGGGTGAGAGTCGCATCCATGAATGATTCTGACATGCTGGATTCCGACGAGTTCAACTGAACGCCCTCCAAGAACAAAGTTCGATGGGCCCGCGCCGTTGCGGACCTCTAGTCTTATCAACCCTACCCGGTTTTTGCACCCGAGGTCCGTGAGTTCTTCCTAAATCGACGTATTGCCCGTTTCTTGGGCAGATCCGTAGATTTTATGCCGGTCAAGGACCGGATTTCAGAACGCAATGAACTCTTTGGTGCAATCTCCAACAAAGGGCTTCCTGCTAACACTGACGCACTGCAGACTGCACTGTCATTAGGCATAAAGCCAACCACGTCGTGCATTGGACCAAAGCGATCCCATGCTTCGATCAAGCGACGTTTTGGACTGCGTCCGCTGCTGGAGACACTCACCCTGTTGAAGACGATTTTTGGGTGAATGTCGGCATAGGATTCCTCGAGTTCATCAATGGCTCTAATTGCTCGTGGAATACCTACACTGTCTGAATTGACGACCATAAAAATCTCGTCTGAACACTGAAGCATTTCTACAGTCACCGCATTGCGTTGCGGTGCCTGCGTATCAAAGCTCAGTTGTTCGTCCATAGCTATATGCGGTGCCAAGTCGACGACTACGAGATCGTAGTGCCCCTTGAATACCGCACAAGCACGGCGCAGTGCTGAAGCTCGCACTTCGGGCCATCTGCTGGAACGTGGAATTCCGGTGGCAACTCTGATCGTTGAATCGGCGACCTGAACTAGCGAGCACGCGGCGTTGAGTCGAGCTATATCCACGCTACCCGAATCTATGATTCTGCAGATTTGGGCAACTGAGGCTGACTCGTCCATCAGACCCAGTTGAATCGATATTGACGCCGCATAAGTATCAGCGTCCAACAACACCACGTTCTTCCCTGCTGCCGAACACTCCACTGCGTAGTTCAACGCGATCGTACTTCGTCCGGGCGATCCAGGTGCGCTCCAAAAACTAACGATCTTTCCTGAGGCGCGTTGTTCCCGACCAGCCTCGTGGGGGTTGGTTTTCTTTTGTGCACTCTGCGGCTGTTTCAACGACAGGACAGTCGCCACGATTCGCTGTTCTAGCTCAGAAATGGCAATGTCCGCAGGAACCTGCAACACATCGGGCAGAGGGTGTAGATCCGTGGGGCTATCAATCAGGCAAACTATGGCCGTGCGATGAGCTAGCAAGTCGTCAACTTGTTCCATGGGCGGAACCAATTGAAAATCGGCGACGAGCAAGACGTCGGCGGCACCGTCCGAGCAAGCTGCGACGGCTTCGGCCATATCGGCGCAAACCCTGGTGACGATGAGCTCGCCTTGGTACCCCTCGATCTGTCTAACGATAGATTCTTGGTCACCCAGCACCACGACCGAGATGCTCACTGTGTTGCTCCTGCAGGGTTGTAGATAACGATAATTCGTGAATCATTGGCCAAGGCCTGGAGCAAAGGTTCAAGTTGGTTTGGTTCCACCAGAAGCTCTAAGTTAGTTCCTTGTCTGTCGACCAATCCCCCGCCACTTTCTACTCGGGCGGCCACTTCGACCATAGACGACAGCTTCTCTGGGACCCCATAGCTGTTTCCTCCAGACTCTTTCTTGGCAATCCACACATCCACGAAACTTCCTGGAGCAATAGATGAACTCAAGTCCGCCGGAAGCTCAACGTTGATCGGTCTTCGAGAGCCCAGTTCGCTTTGCGTCACAGAGGTCATTGGAATCAGTTCGCCAGCACTAACAAATGTGTTGACGCGAGAATTCTTATCTAGCCCTGACTCTGGATGTAGATATCTGCCGGCGGTATCGCCTAACTGAACTTCTTGAGTTTTTAGATTTTCATCGGTCAGCTGTTCGCCGAGAGTGATGTTTGAACGTGCGACATAAACCGTGGTTGTTTCATGCATGGCACCCACCAGATACGTGGTCCCGGCCACCGAGGCGAGCACGAGTACAGCGCCCAGAGCCAGTCTAGGGTCCTTCCATCCTGGTCGACGCACGCGCGCAGCTTTTGTTGCGCGTTCACCTTGGACAACTTGGTCACTCATCAAGGCTCAACCCTCCGCCGCTGGATGTGTTTATGAATCGTGAGCCTACGACAACTTGAGCCCGGAGAGAAGACCTTTTCACAGTTGTGGACTAATTTAGCTTTGTCGCTACGACCCATCCAATGGAATCTAACGGGATGAGCAGGCGGCCTGAGATGTCACCAGCCCGCGCAAATTCGTCGCGCGGATGGACAGCGATCATCAAGTAGTCCTTGGCCACCTGTGCCAACGTACCTTCGGCTAATGCACGCCCATCGTGGCCATAAACCTGGCATCTTGATCGGTCGCGCAGCAGGCTTCGAATGACACTGGAGAACCTAATGGACTTGATCTGTCGACGCCGGTCTATCCCTGCGCCGTTCTTGCTTGGCAGTGAAATTGACTGAATTACGCGGTTGGTAATGACCCATTGAGTACTTTCACTTTCTAGACAGAGGTAGTCGACAGCGATGGGGCCCAAAGCGGCCCGGACTTCGCTCTCCCCCGATAAGTGGATCGTAAGTTCTTGACCCTGAAAACGCGAGAGTGTGTGAATCAGTTCTGCCGTTGAACGCTCGATGCGAATGTTTTCAGAAATTTCGTCGCGCATTTGAGCGCGATCTTGCTCGGCCATTTGAGCTTCTAAATCGTCAAAGAGTGAATCCCAGCGCATGTGGCAACTGTACGAGACAAAAACTTGTTTCAACACCCTCTTCACAAATTCACCTCAAAGTGTCATTATCATTATCAAATAATATCAAATTGCATCAAACGGTCACTAAGGAAGTGATTTGAATGTGTTCGACCCGGGTCATCGCCATCCTGTTCCTATTCATCGCAGCGGGCGCGGTCCTTGTCTTCGTGGGTATTCAGTGGATTACGGAATTCCACGCACTCAGTGCGGCCACGAATCCAGGCTCGTACATACTTTTGCTGCTCACTCTGGCTACCTTTTTCCTTGCCGGTATGTGTGGCATGCACTTCCTGGCGCGTCGTTTACTCATCTGGGCATTGAGAAGTCAACATCTGGCGGTCATTCTCTTCTTCCAGCACATCGCACCGAAGTTCACTCGTAACGTGCTCGGATCTTTACTCGGTACCTCGATCGCTTTGTCGACCGCAATCGCGGCCAGCGCGACCCCGGTAGCACCCATGGACAGTCAAGCCTCGGTACAAAGCGCCGATAAGAATGTCCAACCCGAACGAACGGGAGTTGAGTATCAAAGTGTTCCCAATGCTCAGTGGTTTCCCGAACAAGTCAGCGTACCGATGAATAACTTGATCTCGCCGAAAACGCCCCCAAAGCGCGAATCAGCAAGAACTGGAACAGACGTGGTAGTAGCCGAAGGCGACTCGTTATGGAGCATCTGCGCCAAACATCTCGGCCCCCAAGCCACAGTCGAAGAAATAGCTACCTACTGGCCACAAATCTACAAGGCCAATGAACGAACCATCGGTGCAAATCCCGACCAACTGATGCCCGGCACCGTCATTGAGTTACCACCCACGCGCTAACGCGCCCGTCGTCACTAATCCACACGCCATCAGGAGTCATCATGAGCACCATCACTCTCACCCCTCGAACCATCGGCCAAGAGCTACTAGGTTCAGACCTCGAAATTCAGGACACCGCGCTCCAAAATGACCTAACCGCAGCCACGAGCACATCGACGCAATCCGAACCACGTGTCACACCAGCACATCTGAGCCGCGCTATGGACAACATCTTTCGCCGCAACGAGATTTGCCGGCCAGAGCGTCGGGCCGTGGTGGAGATTTCGTACTCCGTTGCTCGCGCGGTATTTGAGATCGTCGCTGGTTACCGCAGCGTGAGCCAGCTGGCTTTTGTTGTTGAACCACAGTGCATCGATAAATTGCGGCGTAGGGCGCTACTAGAAACGTCCCGCTACACGGTAGACCCAGTGCCCGGAACAGCGCATGGTCACATCATGTCGCTACACCTGGACAGGTGCTTGTCTGGCGCGTGGGAATGCACAGCCATCATTGGCTTTAAAGACCGCGTCCGTGCCGTAGCTCTCAAAATTGAGCCATGGCACGGACGCTGGCAAGTCACCGACGTGGAACTAATTTAGTTACGCTTGGACTTCTTTTTCTTCTTGTTACTTGTCGCCGGTGCACGCTTGGTGCTGGCTTCACCGTCTTCGTCGGGGCCGGTGAACTGGAGGTTCTTAGGCTTGGCCGATTCGTCAATCACTGGGTTTTCTTCAGCAGCTTCTGAACCCGATGGAATATCAAGGTTGAACAGGGCGCCGATGCTTTCCTCTCGAATCCCCTCCATCATGGTCTGGAACATCGTGTAGCCTTCACGCTGGTATTCAACCAACGGATCACGCTGCGCCATGGCACGAAGGCCAATGCCTTCCTTGAGGTAATCCATCTCGTAGAGATGTTCTTGCCACTTACGACCAATGGTGGAGAGCACCACTCGGCGTTCCAGATCTCGCATGGTCGAGGAGCCAACGCGTTTTTCGCGCTCCTCGTACTGGTACTGAGCGTCCGAAAGGATTTCACGTTCCAGGAATGAACTGGAGAGGTGGCTTACTCCACCGGCTTCTTCAACAACCTCATCCAGGGTGATACCGATTGGGTAGAGTTGCTTCAGGTTGGTCCACAGGGACTTCAGCTCCCACTCATCTGGATTACCGACCTGGGTAGCTTCCAGAACCATGGCCTTGACGACGTCCTCAAGGAAGTGACCCACCTTCTCTTCAAGGTCACCACCTTCAAGGATGGCTCGACGATCAGCGTAGATTGCTTCACGCTGGCGGTTCATCACGTCATCGTACTTCAGCACGTTCTTACGTTGTTCAGCGTTGACGCCTTCAACCTGGGCCTGTGCCGACTCAATGGCACGGGAAACCATCTTGGATTCCAATGCCACCTCTTCGGGCATCGATGGGTTGTTCATGATGCGCTCTGCCATGCCGGAGTTGAAGCGTCGCATCAAATCATCGGTCATCGACAGGTAGAAGCGTGATTCGCCTGGGTCGCCCTGGCGGCCGGCACGACCACGCAGCTGATTATCAATGCGACGCGACTCGTGGCGTTCGGTACCGAGAACGTACAGTCCACCGAGCTCGGCGACTTCTACGGATTCCTTGGCGACGGTCTGCTTTGCCTTAGCAAAGACGTCATCCCAAACTTTATTGTACTCTTCTGGGTTGTTCTCTGCGTCGAGAGCGCGACGTTCCATCTCAGCAACTGCAAGGAATTCCGCGTTACCGCCAAGCATAATGTCGGTACCACGACCGGCCATGTTGGTGGATACGGTCACGGCGCTCTTTCGACCAGCCATGGCCACCACGGCGGCTTCGCGGGCATGCTGCTTAGCGTTCAGAACTTCGTGACGGATGCCCTTCTTGGACAGTAGCCGCGAGAGGTACTCGCTCTTCTCGACGCTGGTGGTACCAACAAGCACTGGCTGTCCAGTAGCGTGACGTTCAGCGATGTCCTCGACCACTGCGTTGAACTTCGCGACTTCATTCTTGTAAATGTAGTCGGACTGATCCTTACGAATTGCCGGCTTATTGGTAGGAATTTCTACAACACCCAATTTGTAGGTGCCCATGAATTCCGCGGCCTCGGTCTGCGCCGTACCGGTCATGCCCGAAATTTTGTCGTACATGCGGAAGTAGTTCTGCAGCGTAATGGTGGCCAGAGTCTGATTCTCCGCCTTGATCGTGACGCTTTCCTTGGCTTCAATAGCCTGGTGCATGCCCTCGGAATAGCGGCGGCCTTGCAATGCACGCCCAGTGTGCTCGTCAACAATCATGACTTCGCCGTTGACCACGACGTAGTCCTTGTCCTTCTTGAACAGTTCTTTGGCCTTGATGGCGTTGTTCAAGAAGCCGATAAGCGGAGTGTTGTTGGCTTCATAGAGGTTATCGATGCCGAGGTAGTCCTCAACCTTTTCGATGCCCGATTCCAGAACACCGATGGTGCGCTTCTTCTCGTCAACTTCGTAGTCGTCTTCGCGCTTGAGCGTGGAAACGATCTTCGAGAAGACGGTGTACCAGCGGTTCACGTCACCTGAGGCCTGACCGGAAATGATCAGTGGGGTTCGAGCCTCATCGATCAGGATCGAGTCAACCTCATCGACAATGACAAAGTTGTGGCCACGCTGAACAAGTTCATCCTTGCTCCAAGCCATGTTGTCGCGCAGGTAATCGAAGCCGAATTCATTATTCGTACCGTACGTGATGTCGGCTTCATACTGCTTGCGGCGATCTTCTGGTTTCATATTCGCCAAGATGCAACCGCAGGACAGACCGAGGAAACGGAAGACACGGCCCATAAGATCCGACTGGTACTGGGCTAGGAAGTCGTTGGTGGTAACCACGTGCACGCCGTTACCGGCCAGTGCGTTGAGGTAGGCCGGTGCTGTAGCGACCAAGGTTTTACCTTCACCGGTACGCATTTCAGCGATATTACCTAGGTGCAGAGCTGCACCACCCATGAGCTGAACGTCGAAGTGGCGCATGCCAAGAACGCGGTCTGAAGCCTCACGAACCACTGCGAATGCTTCGGGGAGCAAATCATCCAGCGTCTCACCGTTAGCCAAACGTTCGCGGAACTTATCGGTTTCGCCCTTGAGCTCTTCGTCTGAAAGTTCGCGAATTTCGACTTCCAACGTATTGATTGTGTCGGCGTACTTACGAAGAACCTTTAGGGTCTTCTTGTCGCCGGTACGCAAAATACGTTCTAGCAATGATGCCACGTGGTAGCTCCCAATATCTCAAGCACAGTATTTTCTGGCGTCTTTAGTCTACGTGAGGAAATCAGCGCTTCTGGCAATTTCCCGTAGATGACCGCTGTTCTTGTAGCGAACAACAATAGGATGGACAGGCCTTTCACAGGCCAATTTGTATGTTTTCCAGCTTCAGCCATCGGGCCATGCGTTCAAGTTCAACACGTAATGGCTCTTCTGCGCGAACCTGGCACCCCGGCTCATAGTGCACACTCTTGGCATGTAGAACACCGCGGGCACGGTCTGCTTTGAGGTCTACACGACCAACAAATTCTTCTCCGAGCAGCATCGGGAAGACATAGTATCCGTAGCGTCGTTTCGGTTCCGGAACATAGATTTCTATCCGATACTCAAAGTTGAAAAACCGTTCCAGTCGGCGCCTGTTAAAGACCATCGAGTCAAAGGGCGAGAGTAGTCGAAGATCTTCTTCAATGCGTCGTGGGATCTTTGTTCCCAGAGGCATAAAGCAAACTTCGCTAAGGCCCCGCACCTGCACACGCTCGATCTGTCCAACATCGGCCAACTGCGTCAAATAAGCTTTGACATCCTTGATAGGCAGACGGAAATATTCAGCAACGCAGTGAGCCGTGGCTATGCCTTGGGCAGCAAGAGAACGGTGAATGAGACGTTCTAAGGCTTCCTGACGGTGTGATTCATCAACTTCGATAGGAGTGGCAAGAACGTCTTCGGCTAAGGCGTATCGTCGTTCAAAATGGGTGTTGCGCCCCAAGGTGAGTATTTTCGCCCGGGCGAAAAGCGACTCGGTGACGTATTTGGTGTCATTCCAGTTCCACCCCCAATGCTCCTTAGACTTGGCCGGTGCGACATCTAACGCCTGGCTGATGTCGCGCGCACTAGAACGAGGATTCTTCGCTAGGAATTCGAGTACTTGTTCAGAGAGATCGTGCTGCTCCGCGGAAAACTTATCCGACTTATCGATCCATGTGCGACGTTGCCAAACACGTAAGTCTGGAACGAGTTCGGCACTGACCACAGAGGCTTCATGGGCCCAGTATTCGGTTAGCGGACTTTTTGCAGTCGCCAGAATGCCATCGAGAGATTCAATGTCGTACTCGCCTAAACGCGCAAACATTGGCATGTAGTGGGCGCGTCGAACCACGTTTACGGAATCAATTTGTAGCTGCGCAATTGACTGGACTGTGTTGACTAGTTTTCGCGCGGATATTGTTTGTTGCGTTCTGCCACGAGACAGACCTTGGGCGGCCAACGCGATCCGTCGAGCTTGTTTGAGGCTCAGGACGCGGTGGCCGCCCACTGTGCTTGGGGTACTAATGATTAGCCCTCAGTCGCTAGGGCCTTGTCACGGTACCCGCGGGTCTCCGTGGTGGCTTCCTGGTCAGATTCCAGTGATGGGTCAAGCGAGATCACACCGTACTGGTACTGGGTGCGTCCGTAGACCACTGCATGTTCACCCGTGGCTTCATCAATGAACAGGTAAAACGGGTGGCCAACAAGTTCCATGCGGTCAACTGCGTCGTCAACGCTCATCACTTCTGCAGGGAAGGACTTGCGACGAATGACCACAGGCGAGTACTCAGCCTCGGTCTGAGCTTCGGCAGCCTCAGCGGCCTTCTGCGACGCAAGCGTCTCTTCAACGAGTGACTTATCGCTAGAGACTGGAGGCAAGGTACTGGTTGCTTCGTGTACTGCCACTGGTGTGTGGTTACCACGGTGAACCTTGCGCTTGTCGCGAGCCTTGCGCAAGCGTTCAAGCAGCTTGGCGAAGGCGATGTCAAAAGCTGCGAATTTGTCAGCCCCACGAGCTTCAGCTCGAATGGCCGGGCCACGGCCAACAACGGTCAATTCAACGGACAGCGCCGTGCTCTGGTCACGGGCATGTGATTCTTTGAGGACCTTGACGTCAATGCGTTGCACCTTAGTGGCCAGCTGGTCAACCTTGGTTATCTTCTCATCCACGTACTCACGGAAACGATCCGAAATGGTGATATTGCGTCCGCTGTAATTCAGCTCCATGGTGTCCTCCAATAGGGAGTCGGGTGACACAACAGTCCGGAAATTCCATCCTTCCGGACTGAAGATGGGCTTTTCGCTGCATCTGTGATGCAACCCATACTTCACCTTAGGCCACCACGGCCAAGATTCAAGTCTCCGAGCCCAAAATTCCTATCGCGCTCAGCGAAATCACTGTTCAGGCTCCTGATTTGGCGGTTTTGTCAGCGCCAAAACTACGGCAAGTGTCACGTCATATCCGGCTTCATGACATGCCATTGCGGCATGTCGCAGAGTTGAGCCTGTGGTTAGAACATCATCGATGAGGATGATCGGCGCTCCCGAAACCGGTGCACGCTCAGCAACAAAATGTTTACCGGATCCGCGACGGGCAGAGCCACTTTTGAGTTTCTGCGCTCCCCCAAATGCTGAGCGAACGCGATAGTGCAGAACCGAACGGCAAACCAGTTGCTCCGAATACAGTCCGTTTCGCATCCCTTGTTGAAGTATTGAGAGCACTGGTGAATAGCCGCGTTGGCCCACGGCCTTTAGAGAGCTAGGAACGGGAACAATCAGTGTAGGTACCTGACCTGGTTGTGGAATGCTGCTGGCGTTGATGACCGCTGCCAGGTACGGGGCAAAAACAGTCCTCAAAAAGTACCGTTGCTTATTTTTGAACGCCAAGACCGCACGAGCCAATTCTTTCCCATAGATCCCGCACGAGCTCACCGATAGCTGGTGCGCCAGCAAAGGCAACTCGACATAGTGTTGATGACCATCGGGCAAGGGAGGCATGAAGAGCTGGGACTGTATTTCTCTCCGGCATTCTGGACACAAGCGAAAATCGGCTCGTGAACACACCGCACAGCTGGTGGGGATCAAGAAGTTGAAAAGTTCCCGTAGACCAAAGCCAAGCCAGCGTATTGACCTACGCTGACAAAGCTCGTCAACGCGGCGCAACCAGTTCCAAGAGGTTTCCATGGCTCACCCTAAACGCGCCAGAGCAATTGGCAGAAAAAATGTGCGTCAATTGTGGACGAAATCGGAAACTAGCCCGGGTAGGAAACGTCCTGCGCGAAGTCATCTAGCTCATGCCATGAATTTCCGACCCGCGTGTACAGCTTTTCCTTGGTCTGTGCGTATACTTCACGCCCACCACCGACACCGGTAGCAATGCCAATCATCCCCAGTAGTAACTGTAGATGTTCACTGCCGCCTTCAAAGGTGATCTGGGCGGCTTCGACGGCTTCAGAATCTTCGAGTTTGGCGACGATAATTGAGCTATCCGAATCCCACAACGCGGTGTTGACCGGAACTTCCGGGTAGATCTTCATGGGCGTGTCAGTTAAGCCACGTGGCACTCCCTCGGCATCACGAATGATGCCTGCAACATACACGGACGTGGATGACCCTTCCGTAGCTACAATCAATGCGCGGGCACCGTCACGGGAGATGCGGAAAGAGTCAATGTTTGCGCCCTCAAGCCACGCTACGTCGATGGGGCGAGCTTCGCCCTTGCTGGCAGTGTCTTTCGGTATGGCCATGATCGGAGTCTCGGCCCCGTTATCGGCAGTCCACGTCCACCCGGCCACATCCATGGTTGGCTGAATCAAATCTCGGCCGCGCAGTTCGAGTCGAAGCTGGCCTTTATCATTGATCCCCCACAGCTGTGTTCGGCGATCGTTGAGGAAGGCGTAGCTATTGCCTACGGGAGACATCGCGGGGTCACGTGGATCATAAGCGGAAACGTCAGGAAGACCACCTACTGGAATGATCGAGCGCCCTTTGACGTAGACCAAGTCTTGGTCTGAAACACCGATCAACGTATCTTGGGTGCTCGGGTTGATCTGTGCAGGCTCGATCTTTGAATCTTCGCTGGCCAGATTAACATCGTTTTCCTCGCGGAGCATCTTGACCGAGTCCACCGAGGATAGGCCGGTCAGCGTCGCTTCAACTTGCTGTTTCATCAGTAGCAGCGTGGTGTCCGTGGTATCGGTGAATGAATCAGAATTTAGATCGATAGTTGCTTGCCGATCGCGCACTGGGACAGCAGAACGCACCAATTGGCTAGCCGAGGAGAAAGCAGAAACCACAGCGTTCTGTAGATACGGTGCAGGGCCTTTCAACAAAGCCTCAACCATGGACGTCGTAGTTCCAGAACCGGAAGTAAACCACCGAATATCCGGGACGAGATAGGAATAACTCGCATCGTAGAAGTACAAGGTCTGGGCGGCAAAGATCTTCGTGAAAGTGGAAGCTTCGAGCATGGTGCCGTTGGGTGCCTCGACGATGCGCCACTGATCATCGATCTTGGCTACCTTGATATCCACCGCACGAGTGCTGTGGTTCGGATAGTTGGTTCGTACCCCTTGGGCGTCAACTTCCCCAGTAATTTCCAACTGGATGGTGTACTGATTCGCATCCGCACCATTAACAACGTTGAAGGCTTCGTAAATCAACGTCTGCGTGTCTCCACGCCAGGTATTGCGCAAATCGGCACTCATGTACTCGCGAGCGACGGCGTAATCTTCAGCGACTGAACGGCCAGCTTCGACAAAGCCATCCACAATCTCACGTGCGTCCGCCCCGTCGGCTGGTCCTTCCGCCGTATAGCTGTAAGTTGTACCGCTGGTGTCTTCTTCGCCGGCTTCTAGCTGTTGAACACCGGATGATCGTGGAATCGCAGCGCAACCGGTAAAGGCCAAGACAGAAATTAGGAGAGTCGACAGGTAAAAGAGTGCTTTGTTTTTCACTAGTTGCGCTCCTTCTTAGATTCGGAGCTACTGTTTTGTGGATCGGTCACGTCGTCGTCTTCTTCAATTTCGGACGTGAGAATCAACGGCGTGTAGCCGATCTTGGGAACTTCACCTGTCAGCGGGAAACTGTCCCCGACCGTATTGAGGATGGCTTCAGAAATCGCTGGCTCCAGCGGAAGCGGCGAAGAATCAATCTCATGATCTTCAGCCTTGGGCAGGGTCAGCCGGAAGACTGATCCCACGCCGGGCTTACCCCAGGCTTCCAACCGGCCTTCATGAAGCCGAGTGTCTTCCATGGAAATGGATAGTCCCAAACCAGATCCGCCAGTGGTTCGCTTACGAGCAGGGTCCGCTCTCCAGAACCTATCAAAGACATGCTGGGTGGCTTCTTCGCTCATACCGATCCCGTAATCACGTACGGTGACCGCTACCGCCGAATGGTTTTCAGCAATGGTGATGTCGATGGGATTGCTTTCGCCGTGTTCTACCGCGTTGAGCACCAGGTTTCGAATAATGCGTTCCACGCGACGCGGGTCAACTTCTGCAACACAACCTTCTGCAGGCGCACTGAGACGAATGATCGAACCATAGTCATCGGCCACCGGCGTCGCGGTGTCAACCACCTTGCGCGCGATCGAATTCAGGTCTGTGGACTCTCGATCCAATACAGCCACACCCGCGTCAAAGCGAGAAACTTCCAGTAGATCGTTCAGCAGGTGCTGGAAACGTTCAATTTGGTTGTACATCAGCTCAGCAGAGCGTGAGGTCAAAGGGTCGAAGTCTTCGCGCGCATCGTGAATCACCTCGGCAGCCATGCGCACCGTGGTCAGTGGCGTACGTAATTCATGAGAAACGTCGGAGACGAATCGTTGTTGCATCGCAGAGAGGTTATTCAGCTGAGTAATCTGCTCCTGCAAGGACTGGGCCATGTGGTTAAAGGCAGTACCCAGTCGAGCCACCTCGTCTTTGCCTTCGACTTTCATTCGTCGATCCAAATCACCGGAGGCGATGCGTTCGGAAGCATAGGCAGCATCAGCCACAGGCCGTACCACGGTACGTGCTACGGACCACGCAACGAAACCCACGACAACTAGCAGAATCAGGCCGGTGAAGGACAGCGCGCGGTTAATGAACTCCAACGTATCTTGCACGCTGGAGAGGTCATAAACCAGGTAGAGTCCGTATTCGCGGCCCGGTGGAATCAATACTTTGGTACCAACAACCAACCCGGGCTGTGCCTGGTCGGCGCTGCCAAGTTCAACTGAGCGCCAGTAAATTCCCTGTTCCCCGGCTACGCTTTCGGCCAGGTCTTGCGGAATCACTCGGGTAGTTAACGATCCCGAAGCCATGGGGCCAACGTAGAGACTTTGGTCTCCGGCGATCGGCATCAGCACAAAGTCTCGGACCACGGTCGCCCCGTCGCCTTCAAGCGAGGCCAAGGTCGAATTCACCAGGGCCTGAGTGGAGGCACGGTCGGTGGTGGATGCCGATTCAAGGATGGAGCGGGCCTGGGTCAGGCCACGCTCGGATTCCTTGGAGATCTGGCTGACGCGCTCATCGTACAAAGTGGAGGCGATCTGATTGGACAGGAACGCTCCGGCGGCCAGTAGGGCAAGGGTGGTAAAAAGCAACGTGGAAATCACGGTGCGATAAATCAAATGACGCTGCCAGCGCAGCTTCAATGCTATCCAGGGGCGCCTGATCCAAGAACGGAGATTGGCGATGGTAAAGCGTTTGGGCTTAGCGTGGACAGACACGTCGAGCGGAACCAACTCTTTACCGGTCGACGTGTGTGAACTCAACTTGCCGAACCTGCCTTATATCCCACCCCGCGCACGGTTTGGATAATCTGAGGCTTTTCTGGATCAAGCTCGATCTTTGAGCGCAAACGCTGAACGTGTACATTGACCAAGCGGGTGTCGGCAGCGTGACGATATCCCCATACAGCTTCCAACAGTTGTTCGCGGCTGAAAACCTGCTTCGGTTTGCGAGCCATGGTGACCAGAAGGTCAAATTCCAGCGGGGTTAATGACACCGCCTGATTGTTGCGGGTCACCTGGTGGCCGGCAACATCAATTGACACTTCTCCCACCTGCAGAGTTTCCGCCGCGTGGGTTTCATTCGGACGAAGGCGTGCACGCACACGTGCCACCAATTCGGCCGGCTTAAAAGGCTTAGGAACGTAATCGTCGGCCCCAGATTCTAGCCCGCGAACCACGTCAGCTGTGTCCGACTTAGCGGTCAGCATGACCACGGGAACGTCCGACTCGGCACGGATCTGCTTGCAGACCTCGATACCGTCGATGCCCGGCAGCATCAGGTCAAGAAGGACCAGATCTGGGTTAAATTCACGGAAGGCTTCCAACGCGCCTGAACCCTCATAACAAAACGCGGCGTCAAAGCCGTCATTTTGTAAGACGATACCAATCATTTCCGACAATGCTTCATCATCGTCAACGACTAAAATCCGTGCTTTCATCCCTTGTCCCCCTGCAACCGTTGCCTTGAGGTTTCAACCATCTGTTCAAACCGGGCAGATCAGCATTACTACTGTTTCAAAGATACATGATTCGCCACTAATTTCCGGCTGTGACCGGCACTAATAACACAATCGATTACGCGTCGACGCGAGTTTGCTCCAACGCTTGGGCATAGGCGGAGAGCTTGCCCAAAGTGTCCACCACCTGCGCGCTGGTGCTTTGCGAAAAATCGCCACGCGGCATGAGGGTCAGTGAACCCAGTTGCCCCTCGCCCAGACCCAACTGACGCCATGGTCGAAGAATCGAATGCACTGCTTCAACAACGCCCGGAGCAGGCAAGCCCGGGGTGAGGACCTGCAAGAAGATCTGCCCGTGACCTTCAACGAATCCAGCGACGCGTTCCCACTTGCGATGGTTCAGTACCTGCGGATCAATAATCAATCCAGTGATGCCTGCCTGGTTGAGCAGATCAACTCGCTGGATCCACTGTTCATCGGCACTGGGCAGATTCACCACGGGATGAACCTCGAACTTCGATTGGTCCGCAATGAGCACTGCGAGAAAATCTTGATAGGCGCTACGTACTTCAGAGCGAGGGATAGAACGCAATGTCCGATAACCGCTGGCGGTCTTGATCGTGCCATCAAGGACGTCGCTGAACAGAAGTTCGTCCAGCTGCACAGTGAAGGAACGCACGCAGGTGATTCGTGCCAAGCGCTCAAGGTGTTCTCTAACGCCATGGGCGTAGGAGGCGATGATGTCCCGGCGAGCGCCATGGTCGCTTAGGGAGCGTTCGCCGTTGCTCAGAAAGAGGCTGGCCACCAGTGAAAACGGGCCGAGTACGGTGAGCTTGAGGCGTTGCGCTGGTTTCTGTTCAGCGCCCAAAATATCTGCCAGTAGGTTTTCGTCGCTGCGCAGAATGCTTCGCGCCCTGCGTGCGTCGATGCCATCGGTGACACCGACTCGCCAGCCGTGTGGCTGTAGGTCAAAGCCAAGGTCCGCGAGCATTGTTGCGCTACGGCCCACTGTGTCGGCTCCGACCCCGCGATCGGCTAACTGTGGGAGTACCGCGAGGTTGGGCTCACCTAGCTCTCCGCGGACCACCTCATGCACATCCATGGGGTCGGTGCCGGGAAATTGGCAGAAGGAGGTGGCGAAAACATCGCCGCGTTCAGGCAACTGCTCGTCAGGCATCGTTATGTGATTCAGAAATGTTCTGGTGGTGACGAATAACCTCGGAAATAACAAAGTTGAGCAGCTTTTCTGCAAATTCTGGATCGAGGTGTGCTTCGATGGCCAGGGCGCGCAGTCGCTCTATCTGAGCCTTTTCGCGGTTTGGATCGCTCGGTGGTAGCTTGTGGACGGCCTTGAGGTGGCCCACGCGCTGGGTCGCTTTGAAACGCTCTGCCAGCAGGTACACCAGCTGTGCGTCAAAGTTGTCGATGCTTCCACGGATGGCGTAGAGCTCTTCGAGGACTTCATTCTTTACCTCGCCGTGCAACGAGCTAGCGTGCGGGTCGAATGACTCGTTAGGTGCAGTGTTTTTCGGCTCGTTCATGGGATCAAGTTTACGGGTTCACCAGTCGAATGATGAACAAAGTGACATGCCCCAGATGCGGCGGGTCGCGCATCTGGGGCATGTGTGAGCTTGCTGGTTTAGCTTCAGGCTTGGTTCAGTTCTTCGATCAGCGCTCGACGTTGGGCCTGCTCGCGTGGATCTGGCACCGGCAGGGAGGCGATCAGGCGTTGGGTGTAACTTTGCTGAGGTTCGGCCAGGACCTTGGAGCCTAAGCCTTCCTCAATCAAGCTTCCGCGGTAGAGCACTCCCACCCATGTGGCCAGCTGATCAACCACTGCCAAGTCATGAGAAACGAACAGGGCAGCAAAGCCCAGCTCTGTTTGCAACTCCCTAAACAGTTCCAGCACCTTGGCCTGAACTGAAACGTCCAAGGCGCTGGTTGGCTCATCGGCGATCAATAGCTTTGGATCCAAAGCAAGGGCGCGTGCCAAGGAGGCGCGCTGCCGTTGGCCACCGGAGAGCTCATGCGGATAGCGCTGGGCAAATCCTGCAGGCAGCTGGACGGCTTCAAGCAGTTCGTTGACCTTTTTCCTGCTCTGGGCAGGGTTCAGATCCCGGTGCACTGCCAACGGTTCGGCGACACATTCACCAATGGTCAGGTGTGGATTAAAGCTTGCAGCTGGGTCTTGGAAGACGAAGCCGATCTGTTCGCGCAATGGCTTGAAGCTGCGCTCTTTGAAGGTGGCCATCTCGTATCCCAAGACCTTCAGGGAGCCGGAGCTGATCCGATTCAGTCCAGCGATGCTTCGACCGATGGTAGTCTTGCCCGATCCTGATTCACCAACTAGTCCGTAGACTTCCCCAGCGTGAATCTTCAGGTCAACTTCTTTGACCGCGGTGAAACCTGGGGAGCCCAAACGTCCAGGGAAATGGACACCTAGTCCTTGTGCTTCAACCACGACCTCGGCATCAGCATGCGGACGCGTTGCCAGTGATGCCGAAGCACTTTGTCGCCCTAGGTGAGGTACCGCAGCCAGTAGGGCTTTGGTGTAATCCTCTTGCGGGCGCTCGAAGAGTTCTAGGGCGGGTGCCTGTTCGACAATCTTTCCCTGGTTCATCACCACAACCCGGTCAGCAATATCAGCCACCACACCCATGTTGTGGGTGATGATCACGATCGCGGTACCGAGTTCTTCTCGCAGCTCTCGTAACAGCGAAAGGATCTCTGCTTGTACGGTAACGTCCAAGGCAGTCGTGGGCTCATCGGCCACAATCAGCTGTGGCTTTAGCGCCAAGGCGGCAGCGATCACTACACGTTGCTTCTGACCACCCGAGAACTGGTGAGGATAGTAGTTCACCCGTTGTTCTGGGTCTGGGATGCCCACTTGCCGCATAGCTTCAACCGCGCGTGCTTTGGCTTCCTTTTTGGAGATATTATTGTGGGTTCGAATTCCCTCCATGATCTGCCAACCCACGGTGTATACCGGATTCAGCGCAGTGGATGGCTCTTGGAAGACCATGGCCACATCGCGTCCACGGACGGCACGAAGTTCATGGCCACGCAGGGTGAGCATGTTTTTCCCGTTGAGATAGACCCCTCCGCGAGCCGCCCCGTTCTCTGCCATGATTCCCAGGGCGGTGCGAGCAGTCACGGATTTGCCCGAACCGGACTCTCCGACGATAGCTAGGATCTCCCCTGCTTTCACATGAAGATCCACGCCGCGAACGGCAGGTACTGCTCCGGCGTCGGTGACAAAGTCAATGTTCAGGCCTTGAATGCTAAGTACATTCTCTGCATCGTTGACCGCCGGCGGAACTGTTGAACTGTGTTTCACTTGTCTGCTCCTGACTGTGCCGACTGGGTAATGCGCTGTGCTTTTTTGCGGCTAAAACGTCGCAGTCGAGGGTCGTTGAGATCATTCATGGATTCGCCGACCAGGGTCAATCCCATCACGGTCAGTACGATGGCTAGGCCTGGGAACAGGCCTGTCCACCAAATGCCACTGGTGGCATCGGACATCGCACGGTTCAGGTCATAGCCCCATTCTGAGGCGGCCGTTGGTTCAATGCCGAAGCCCAAGAAACCCAACCCAGCTAGGGTCAGTAGGGCCTCGGTGGCGTTGAGCGTGAAGATCAGCGGCAAGGTCCGGGTGGAATTGCGTAGCAGGTGGGTAAACATTACTCGCCATGGGCTAGCGCCGATCACTTGTGCAGACTCAACAAAAGGTTCTGCTTTCAGGCGCATTACTTCGGCGCGAACTACACGGAAGTACTGCGGGATGAAAACGACAGTAATCGAAATTGCGGCGGCCATGATGCCTCCAAAGAGCGAGGACTGCCCCTGGGAGATCACGATGGACATCACGATGGCCAGTAGCAACGACGGGAAAGCATAGATAGCATCCGCGAGGACCACCATAATGCGATCGAACCAACCGCCGAGGTAGCCAGATATCAGGCCCAAAAGTACACCGATAAACAGTGACATCACTACGGCTGCCAAGATAACCCAAATGGCGGTTTGTGCCCCAAAGAGGGTCCGAGAGAACACGTCGTATCCGGTGGAGGTTGTCCCCCAAAGGAACTTCGCATCTGGTGCAGCTTGGCGTGGGAAGTCACCGCTAGCGTCAGAGGACTGAGCGAACCCGAAAGGTGCGAGCAACGGAGCCAGCAGAGCACTGAGGATAAATACTGCGCAAAGTATCAGACCGGCGACGAGCATGCCTCGTTGCAGCCCCGAGGACATGCGCAGATGTGAAATGACCGGCAGCGATTTGAACCGTGATCCGGCCGAGCTAGACATAGTTGGTGTAGTCATGTTTAGTACCTGACTCTCGGGTCGATCAACGCAGCAACCACGTCAACAATAAAGTTCGTCACGGCGACAATAATGGCCAGTAGCACCACGATTCCCTGAACCGCTACGAAGTCGCGGGCGGTGAGGTATTCAGCGAGCTTAAAGCCTAGGCCAGACCATTCGAAGGTCGTCTCGGTAAGTACGGCGCCGCCGAGCAACATCGCGATCTGCAATCCCATGACAGTGATAATCGGAATCAGTGCGGGACGGTAGGCGTGCTTGGTGGTCAAGCGGAATTCGCTGACGCCACGTGATCGGCCCGCCTCAACATATTCGCGGCCCAGCGTACCGATGGCGTTGGTGCGTACCAAACGCAAGAACACGCCACCGGTGAGCAGCCCCAAAGCTAACGCTGGGAGCAACGCGTGCTGGAATACATTCCCGAAGGCCTGCATATTGCCACTTCGCAGTGCATCAAGCCAGTAAATCCCAGAAGGACTTTGCAGACCGGTAAGGGTTAGTTCTGTTTCCCAGTCGGCACGACCGCTAATAGGCAGCCAACCGAGCCACACGCCGAACACCAGCTTCAGGATCAGCCCGGCGAAAAATACGGGAGTGGCATAGCCCAAGATTGCTAGAATGCGCAAGATGGCATCTGGGTAGCGGTCACGGAACTTGGCCGCAACTAGACCCAGCGGGATGCCCACGAGCAAGGCCACGATAACTGCGTTGATGGCCAATTCCAGGGTTGCTGCCCCGTAAGTAGTCAGTACTTCGGTTACTGCGCGGTTATCGCTGAGCGTGCGACCTAAATCGCCGGTAAAGATTTGTCCGAGGTACTCGAAGTATTGGATAAGGATGGGCCGGTCATATCCGGCTTCGTGGATTCGCGCGGCCAGCTGATCTGGAGTGAGGCGTCCACCCATGGCTGCGGTGATCGGATCGCCGGTCACGCGCATCAGGAAGAAGACCACTGTGATGAGGATAAAAACAGTGGGAATGATCAGCAAGAATCGGGTGATCAGGTAGCGCAGGAAACCGCCACCTTGATTCTTGGCTTTAGGTGCTGCTATCGGGCTAACTTCTTGGCCCGGAGGTGACGTGATTGTCATCGTCAGTCCTTATTTTTCAGGATGCTTGGTGTGCCGCAGACAGGTTCACCGCAGGGGCACACCAAGGGGATCTAACCTGCGCTGTTTACGTTGCGCACGTCAGATCCCCTTCGATTTAGTGTTTTTCTACAGAGCTAATTACTTGCTCAGCACGCCTAGGCGGAACTTGAATGAAGCATCCAAGGTCTTGTCCACGTCCTTGACGTCCTTAGCGGCAATGGCCACCTGCGAACCCTGTAACAGTGGCAAAGTCGACAGGTCTTCAGCCACCATGGTCTGCAGCTTTTCGATGGCTGCAGTACGCTCGCCCGCGTCCTTCATGCCACGCTGATCAGCGATGAGCTTGTCGACCTCTGGGTTGTCGTAGTTGTTCGACAAGAAGTTGTCCTTGGCGAAGAACGGCGAGAGGTAGTTATCAGCATCCGAGTAGTCTGGGAACCAACCCAGCTGGTAGGCCGGGTAGTCGGTGACACGCTGCTTCTGGTAGGTCACCCATTCGGTGGACTTGAGGTCAACGTCGAAGAGTTTGTCGGCTTCCAGTTGCTTTTCGACCAGTGCGTATTCATCACCCGAGTTTGGACCGTAGTGATCCGGGTTGTACTGCAGCGCCAACTTGACTGGGGTTTGAACTCCCGCGTCTTCAAGAACCTTCTTGGCCTTGGCGGCATCTGGCTTGCCATCGGTGCCGTAGAGATCCTTCAGAGGTTCAGCTGCCCCGGTAAAGCCCTGGGGAACGAATGAGTAGGCAGGAGTGTAGGTGTCCTTGTACACGTTCTTGGCAATGGCTTCACGGTCAACGAGGTGAGCTGCAGCTTGGCGAACTGCCAAAGCCTTCTTTTCGTCGGCATCGCTGGTCTTTGCACCAAATGGCATGGTGTCAAAGTTGAACACGATGTAGCGCAGCTCGCCACCGGGGCCCTTGTGAACGGTCAAATTCTCGTCCTTGCCCAAGTCTTCGATGTCAGTTGGGGTCAGTGAGCGCCATGCGACGTCAATCTTGCCCTGCTGAACTTCGAGCTTCAGGTTGTTGGCATCCGCGTAGTACTTGATGGCAGCTTTGCTGTTGGCGGGCTTACCTAGGACACCAGCGTACGAATCATTGGCGCTGAAGGAAATCAGATTGTTCTTGTTATACGAATCAATCACGTACTGTCCCCCAAACGCCTTGCCTTCAACGATCTTCTGATCATCAAGGACCTTGTCAGCTGGGAACACTTCGTCGTCAACGATCGGACCTACCGGTGAGGTCAAAACCTGTGGGAAAGTCTGATCGTTAGCGACCTTGAGCTTGAAGACAACCGTAGAGGCGTCTGGCGCAGTGATGGATTCGACGTTACCCAAAAGCGAGGATGGCCCGTTGGGATCAGCGATCTTCAGCTGGCGATCAAAACTGAACTTAACATCCTTAGAGTCAAGGTCGTGGCCGTTAGCCCACTTGAGTCCACTCTTCAGCTTGACCGTGTACTCGTTCGGGGTGGTGAATTCTGCCGACTCAGCCAACGAATTTGACGGATCTGGGCTGCCCGGTTCTGAGTTGAGCAGGAATGGGAAGATCTGGTTCATGACCATGAATGAGCCGTTGTCGTAGGATCCTGCTGGATCCAAGGAAGTCACTTTGTCGGTGGTTCCCAAGGTAATAGGGGCGCTGGAATTGCCCGAGTCACCGGAGTTGCTGTCTTCTGCGGCCGAGGTGCAACCGGTGAGAGCCAGGGCGGAAATACCCACAACGGCTGCTGCGAGTCGCAGTCCGTTCTTTGTGCGAGTCATGAAAGATCCTTTTCTAGGTACGCGCATGTGTGGTGATGATTAACACATGTTTCACATATCCTAAGTGATGCACGGCACAAAAGACGAACAGATCATTCGTTTGCCGGTCGAGAACGCCTCTGGCAACATCCAAATTTATGCCGGAGACCACAGCTTTTTGCGCAAAGTACTATGCGCAGAAAAAAATTCTTCACACCAGAAATCTGGCGTGGCATAAGCTAGATGTCAATGATGACTCGTAGAGACGCGGCAATCGCGTTAGATATCCCTGTAGAGATGGCCAAGCGCCACGGAGTTCCTTCCAAAATGAGCGAAGCTGAATTTCGTGAATTGAATACCAACCCACCAGCGTGGCTGGCTCAATCGCGCGAGAACCGGACCGGCAAGCGCCCGGTATGGATCCACTTGGTCTGTGAAGTCTGTGGTTTCAGTGAGTATGAACGCCCCAAGAAGTGGTGGCCTACCTTCGACTTCGTCCATTGCCATATCCACTCCCCAGCGCAGCTTCCCAAACTGGAGGCCGGCAAGACTCGGGTGGAGTACCAAGACATTTCAGCCCACATGTTTGGCATTGTCGACGAAAGCTAAAGTGTCACACGTGCCCAAACATACGAAAACCTCTCGATTCTGAGTCAGAATCGAGAGGTTTTTTCTACATGGACTACTTTACTTTTTCGGAATCCCACGCGCTGGAGCGGGCCGAATCAAGAGTGGCCTGTCCTAGAACACGGCTGCCTTGGTAGACCACCATGGTCTGTCCTGGTGCCACGCCACGCATGCCTTCAGGAAGATTGACCACTAACTCGTCACGTCCGTCTGCCGAACGCTCCATATGCGCTACGGCTTCTACCGGATCACCATGAGCGCGAACCTGAACCATGCAGTCAAACTTTTCGCCGGTGAAGATTTCAGCAATTGGCACACCAGCCCACGAGATCCTGATTCCGCGCAACTGATCAACGGCCAACAGAGCTTCGGGGCCGACGATGACTTTGTTTTCCTTCGGGCGGATTTCAAGGACAAAGCGTGGCTTGCCATCGGACGCCGGACGCCCCAAGCGCAGGCCCTTGCGCTGACCCACGGTGAAAGCCTGAGCACCTTCGTGTTCACCTAAGGCGTTTCCTTCGTGGTCCACGATTTCGCCCGGCTTCATCTCGATGCGTTCAGCGAGCCAACCTCGGGTATCACCATCCGGGATGAAGCAAATGTCGTAGCTATCGGGCTTGTTAGCCACGGTCAACCCCCGAGCGGCCGCTTCGGCGCGGACTTCAGCCTTGGAAGGGGTTTCTGCAAGCGGGAACATGCAGTGTTCGAGCTGCTCATGGGTCAGGACGCCCAGAACGTAGGACTGGTCCTTGGCCCAGTCGGCGGCACGGTGCAGTTCTGGTGCACCGTTCTCATCACGCAGGACCTTGGCGTAGTGTCCGGTACATACCGCATCAAAGCCTAGAGCTAACGCCTTTTCAAGCAGGGCTGCAAACTTGATCTTCTCGTTGCATCGCATACAAGGGTTTGGGGTTCGTCCTGCTTCGTATTCGTCAACGAAGTCTTGGACTACGTCTTCTGCGAAGCGGTCGGAGAAGTCCCAGACGTAAAACGGGATTCCCAACTTATCGCAGGCGCGCCACGCATCATTGGAATCCTCCACGGTGCAACACCCACGAGAACCAGTGCGCAAAGTTCCAGGCATACGCGACAGGGCCAAGTGGACACCAACCACATCGTGGCCGGCTTCAACTGCGCGGGCTGCGGCTACCGCCGAGTCCACGCCTCCGGACATCGCTGCTAGTACCTTCATCGTGTAAACCCTGTTCCTGCCGTGTGGATGCTACTTTCATCGGCTGCCATGCCAGCCTTCTTCGCCCGAGCGTACGCTTGAGGCAAAGCTTCTATTAATGCGTCAACGTCTGCGCGAGTGGATGTATGCCCCAATGTGAAGCGTTGCACACTGCGAGCGCTACGCGCATCACGTCCCATAGCCAGCAAAACATGAGAAGGCTGTGGAACGCCAGCTGTGCATGCTGATCCTGTCGACGAGGCGATTCCCACCATGTCCAGAAGGAAGAGTAAGGAATCACCCTCGCATTCGGGGAAAGTGAAATGCAGATTACCCGGCAAACGAGTACCTTCGTTGCCCGCATCCCGCGGCCCGTTAAACTGAGCTTCGGGAACCAGTTCGGTGATTCGTTGTACCGCGTATTCCCGCAATTGGCTCAATCGCGTAGCTTCGTCCTTCAAATGGGCACGCACCGCGGTGGCTGCTGCAGCAAACCCTGCAGCACTGGCAGCATTCAGCGTTCCAGAACGTAGTTTGCGTTCATGCCCTCCGCCATGTTGCACCGGAGTCAGGACGATATCGCGACGAACCAGCAACCCGCCGATGCCCACCGGGCCACCGATCTTGTGCGCGCTAATGGCCATGGTCGCTAGATTCGAGTTCGCGAAATCTACTTCCACCGCACCAAATGCTTGAACCGCGTCCGAGTGAACTGGAATACCGTAACCGGCCGCGAGTCGGGCAAAGGCCGCCACCGGCTGTACCGTACCCACCTCGTTATTCGCCCACATCAAGGTGGCTAGGGCAATCTTCTGGTGGTGCTCAGCGAAAAGCGTGGCGGCTGCAGCTAAATCAATGACACCGTCCCCATCTACCGGCAACCAGAGCAGAGTAGCGTTCTCATGCTCTTCTAGCCACATTGCGGTGTCGAGCACCGCATGGTGTTCAATACCGGTCAGAGCAATAGTGCGGGCCTGATCATTAGCTGCCACGCGATTCCAGAACAAACCCTTGATCGCGAGGTTATCCGATTCGGTGCCGCCGGAAGTGAAAATCAGTTCGCTGGGGTGAGCGCCGGCCGCAATGGCCACCGCTTGACGCGATTCATCAACAACTCGGTTCGCACTGCGCCCCGCCCCATGCAAGGAGGAAGGATTGCCGGTACGTGAGTACTGTTCGGTGATGGCAGCCAATGCTGCCGGGTTCAGATCCGTGGTTGCCGCGTGATCCAAATAAACGGCGGAAGTATTCATAGCTCTTTAATGGTACGGCTTTACTCCGCCTCGTTTGAATGGCCAATCCGTGTGAATTCGCCGACCCCAATGGTTTCCAGATCGGTATTTGCCAGTACTGCGTCAATTAGCGTTGCGGGGCCGGCAAGGATGGTGCAGTCATCATATGGTTCGGTGGAGAGCATCCACCGGTGATCACTGGCAAAGGCCAATGCCGGACGCTGAGTCTGTTCACCCTCTGCGGTGCGCGCCCACAGCGGCTCCTCCAGGAATTCTTTGTCCACCTCGAACAGGTGATAGTTCCGGTAACCGCCACCTAGTTCTAAGGCAGGCGCCTGAAGAACTTCCGGGCCAAAGGCAGGTTGCTGAGCGAGGGCCAACGCTGCCTGATAGGCCGCCTGGTTTTCTTCGTCGCTGAGCGTAGCATCTGGTTCCAAATCAATTTGGATGCGATCTCCACCTTCGATGAACGCATACCCCGCCCAGAGCCCGGCCACATACTTTTGCTCCGCATTATCACCAGCGGTCAAGGTGTTGATCAGTGATTTCCATGCAGGTTCGGGAAGCTGATCTAACGGCAGATCGGTGTCCACCCAGGCATCTTCGGCGACTGGATTACCTTGTGCGTCCAGACCTGCCACAGTTTCAAAAAGGTCGGCGCCGGTAATGATGTGGTTGCGGCTTTTCGCAGCCGTCCCCCAGCTGACCAATTGATCATCTTCGTCTAAGGCTGGGTGCAAGATCCGAACATAGCGTTCGTAACCTACGGGCACTTGGGCGACTACGGTTGTTGGGTCCGCTGATGCGCAGGCGGTAGCGATCCACTGGCCATGCTCGGCTGGAATATGTGAAAACTGCATGTCCTTAGCCTAACGATCTCTGACATCTAATTCTGCTTTGGACCGCAAGTCAATGGTATGAATGAGTCAGGAGCGCACGGCACCAGATAGTTACCGCAAGGGAGAAGTTATCGATGTATAAGCCTGACCTATTGGTTCCGGTGCATGAGTTTTCTCGAACAACCATCGATTTCTCCCGACAGATTGCCATCATGGCAGTGATCAACCGCACCCCCGACTCGTTCTACGATGCCGGTTCGACCTTTGGGTTAGATCAGGCAGTCAGCGCTGCAATCAAGGCCATCGAAGCTGGCGCACATTGGGTAGATATTGGTGGAGTCCCGTTCTCCCCTGGCCCAGACTTAGCGTGGGAAGAAGAAGCCGAGCGCATCGTTCCAGTTATCCAAGCGGTCCGCGAGGCCAGCGACGTGATCATCTCGGCCGATACATTTCAGCCCAAAGTCGCTCAAGCGGCCATCGAGGCCGGCGCCGACGTTATTAACGATACGACCGGTTTGGCCTACCCAGAGCTTGCTCAAGTCGTTGCGAAAAATGACGTACACCTTGTGATCACTCACTCATTGGCCAAACCCAGAACGATCTACCCCCGTCCGACTTACTCTGATGTTGTCGCCGAAGTCCGCCAGTACCTCAGCGATAAGGTTCAAGTGGCTATCGAGGCAGGAATTTCGCCATCAAAGATCATTGTGGATCCCGGCCACGACCTGAATAAGAACACAGTTCATACTTTGGAAGTCACCGATCGCTTCCAAGAGTTCGCCAACTTAGGCTACCCGGCCTTAGCCGCCGTCTCTAATAAGGACTTCATCGGGGAAGCATTGGATTTGCCTAAATCGGAGCGTACGCTCGGCTCCATGGTTGCCGCGACTATCTGCGCCATGAATGGGGCTCGCATTTTGCGCATGCACAACATTGCTGAGTCAGTTCAAACGGTGCGCATGATCGAAGCTACCCATGGCTGGAGAGAACCTGCCTATCAAATTCACAATATGGGCGAAGTCAATCCACCAGCCCACCCAGAACGCCATCTCAACCACTAACAGGAGTACACCAAATGCGGGCTTTGCTACCTGAACCAATTTCCGAGATCACTAACGAACAGCTTCTTGAACGCTATGGTAGCGACCAGCGACCATTCGTGAGATTTAACTTTGTCAGTAGTATCGACGGTAGTGCGCAGGTTGATGGTCGCTCTGCTGGTTTGGGGTCGCAGGCAGATCAAAGGATCTTTGCCCTGCTGCGCCGTCTGGCCGATGTGATTGTTGTCGGGGCTGGCACTGTACGTGCCGAAGGTTATGAAGGCTCGTTGGTTTCAGATGAAGACCGGGAATGGAGAACTTCGCACGGGCTCCGCGCTCACCCGACATTAGCTGTGATTTCAGCGGGCTTACATTTGGAGCCGTCCGACGAAATTTTTACACAGTCCCCGATACCGGTAGTCGTCTTCACCTCGGTCGAGCTCACCGATGAACTTATCCGGTCATATGGTGAGAACGTTCGATTGGTACAGGTCGAGAAACGCGATGGAGGTTGTGATCCAGCCCAGATCGTTGCCTATCTCGATGAACAAGCACTGAGCTTCATTCATTGCGAAGGCGGACCTCGCATCTTTGGACAGTTCGCCAGTGCTGGCGCCGTCGATTCTACTTGCGTGAGCTACTCCCCTGTTCTTGTTGCCGGAGAAGGCAAACGCATTTCGGAGCACGAGAAGGAAACCTTGCAGCAGTTCTCGCTGCACTCCCTCTTCGAAGACGATGACATGCTGTTCTGCGACTACAGAATCAACAAATCAGCTTGATAGCTCCGGGAAGCACCTTCACGCCAAAATTCCCCGTACCGACAAATTCACCATCGGCATAACAATCTTCCTGCGTCCTAATCTGTGCCTGACTTAGTACGTGGCTCACCTTCCGGCGATGGTTGGCACCGACTAGAATTTTTGGCACTAGCGGCAAGACCGGCATCAATCGTGATCCTTGAACCAAGGATAGTTCCAGCTTTCCGTCTGAAAAGTCAGCTTGTGGGAAGAGTTTAATCCCGCCTCCCAACGAGCGAATATTGGCGATACTTGCTACTAGTGCTGCTCCGTCGAAGCGATAAGAACCACACTGAATTGTGGTGTGAAAGCCTTTGAGCTTAGGGACAGTAAGTAGGAGCCCCAGAATGTAGCGAAAGGATCCGAGCTGGCGGGGCAATGCATTTGCAGCAGCGTTAATCCTGGCTTCTGCTCCCCACGAGATCGCCCCTATCGCGTATTTCGGGCTTTGATCTGCGATCTGTTCAAATTCGAGTTGAATCACGTCCACGCTGGTAGTTGCGGCACCAGCGACACAGTAGTTGATGATCTTTTCTAAGGACTGATCACGGTGACGATGCCCGGCCATACGCCAGAAATCATTGCCGCTACCGGCAGGCATGATCCCGACCGGCACGGTTGAATGAATCATCTGCGGGATCATCCGATGAATGAGGCCATCACCACCAACGATGATCAAAGCCCGGTAGGAGTTAGGCAATGCCGGAATCTCGCTACCCTCCGCTATGGACGTGTCCACCAATTCGAACCCGATTCCATGTTCTTTCAGCGCCGCCGCTACCTCGCGTGCTCGCATCAGTGCCTTGCCATTACCGGTTGCGGGATGAAAGACAATGCGGACGATGCTTGAAGAGTCAATGGGTTCCATACACATAGAGATTACTGAGGTGGTCAACACAACCCAAAGACCTCCCAGTATCGATTAGCTAAAATGGGGTGTAACGGTAATTAACCGTTGCCGTCGAAAGGATCTCACTGGACCATGAGCAGACCGAGCCCGTTTGAAATACTTGGTGTTGCTTCTTCGGCCAGCATGGAAGAAATCAAGGTCGCCTACCGTCGTGCTGCGCGTGCCACCCACCCTGATCTGGGCGGCAGTGAAGAAAAGTTCCGCGAAGTCCAACAGGCATTTCAAGATATTTCCGAGCTACATAACCCGATAAGCCACGATCAAACCTTCCAAAATCCAGGCGACGCACCTCGTGCAGGATTCTCCGCCCGTCCCTTTGACGAGCGCCTTCGTACTACACCTCAGCAGCCGAAAGCACAGTTGGCTACCCAGTACGTGCCAGAGTTGAATGATGAGTCCTTCACCTGGTTGAGCCGGTCTCTGTCTGAACAACGAATTCATGGTGAACCACGCAAGCGCGGGTTATTTGCCAACCGTTCTCGTTTGATTCGAGAAGCTAACACCATTAATCTGCTCAACAAGAATGTGCTCAGTGTGCTTCCGGCGGCTCGATTGGTCAACGGTCTAAATTCCCCACAAGGTGGGCAATATGATCATGTGATTCTTGCCGGGTACCGTATGGCTGTCATCAACACCATGACCCTGCCTGAGGGCTATTACTCCTTCGACGGCAGTGTCCTTCGCCATGGCAATAAGCTGACCCAGCCACCAACATTTTCAGTCGCGTCGCTTCAGCGCAATTTCATGCAGATGAATGTGGTGCCCTTTACCTTGGTGCTCTCCCCTAACGGGAATCGGCATGAGCCAGTTATTGAGTACCGGAGGAACGCGGATCCGACTTTGGCTACGACTCCGAATGTACTCAACGCTGCAGCGCTGATTAGAGAGCTAAAGCTCTTCTTGGGTTCTGGACCTACACCAAATGTTGTTGACCGTATGGCCCTAGCCCACCTACGTGAGGGTATGTACTAAGTTCAATGGCGCCATAGCGTGTGATGAACGCTTAAACTGGTTAAGTGTTCCGTATCGTTTTCAACGCCCCAGAGATCCCGGGTAATTCCGGCAATGCCATCCGCCTCTCCGCTATCACCGGTGCACAACTGCACCTAGTAAAGCCCTTAGGCTTCAATTTCGAAGATGCCAATCTGCGACGCGCGGGTCTGGATTACCATGACATGGCTAATGTCACTGTTCATGAAAATCTTGACGCGGCATTCGAAGCATTAGGTGAAGGACGCGTATTCGCATTCACCTCCGAAGCTGAGACTGTTTACACCGACGTCCAGTACGAGCCAGGCGACATCTTGATGTTCGGTAAGGAGTCCGCTGGTCTGACAGCAGAGGAGAAGAAGCATCCTAGGATTACCGATTTGGTTAGCCTTCCTATGCTGCCCGGGCGCCGTTCGCTGAATCTTGCCAACACTGCCTCGATCGTTGTGTACGAGGCTTGGCGCCAACATGGTTTCGAAGGCGCATAAAATACCAGCCTCCAACCGCAACGTATACAGCTTTACCTAATCTTTATAAAGTAAGCTCAGATTGTGCTTGCAGCTTTGTGAGTATTGAACTGTGCCGACGACATTTCGGGAGAATCCAAGACAATGAACGGTAGCGAATCACAGCACCGCGACGAGCCTCAGGACGATGACCTTGGACTAGATCTGGTGAGCCACGTGGCCAGCAGCTCACGAGCCGAGCGGAAGGCCAGACCAAAGCGTTGGATTTTCGTAGTTATCGGAATCGTTGTGATTGCCGTTGTAGCAGCTGTTGCCATTTCCCTGCTTTCGGGCGGACCCAAGGCTTCAAAAGCGTCAAAGGCCAGTGATGCGAAGAGCATGGTAGTGAAACTCAAGAGCGGAGGCCAAGCGGATCTGAGCACCTCGGAATCTAAGAACGCTATTGGAGTTGAACTGACTTCGTTGCCGCCCCTGGATGAATCTGAGAAGTATGTTGCTTGGGCCGTTCATGAATCAGGCAGTGTTTCAGTAATCACCACGAGCTCTGGCGAAGACGAATCGGCTGGTTTTAGTCCAGCTGAAGATGTCATTGCCATTCATATCACTGTCGAGAATTCGAAGATTCCGGATGCACCATCCGAAGATACTGAAGCCTCGGTAGATGTTCCTTTCAGTGAGAAAGACATGGCTAAGAATTCGGACGGTGCATAGCCTAGAATTCAGGTTCTGCAATCTAAAGTGCCCGTGGTTGATGGGAATTTTCCCCATCGGCCACGGGCACTTTTATGTTCGAAAGTTCCGATCAAAAACCGGCAATCGTATCGTCGGCATTTACGGCAACGAGGTGGAACGACTCAGCCAGGTTACCCTTGGCAAACTGCGCGCGTTCGGCATTAGCGTTACATTGCTGGAGTACAAAACGTTCCATTGCTGCAACATCTGGGTGCTGGGTGAAATGGGAGCGTAATGCGTCCATCTTCTTCTCAAAGAAGTCGGTGATGTCGACAAAGCCGTTCTCACGTTCTTTCGGGGCACCGTAGAGCCAAAGCCAGGGCACTTTGTAGGCGTCTAGCCCCTCGTCACGAAGCAGTTCAGGATACGCGAAAGGGTTCTCAACTGCCGGATAGATAGCGCGAGTCACTGCCTCACCGCAGGCCAAATGGTCAGGGTGAGATCGCTGAATCCGGTCCCAATTGCGCTCGGGATGCATGGCCATCACGATAGTTGGCTGGACCTGACGGATTAACCGCACAACCTTGCGCAAGACATCCTGATTGGCTTCAAGGAATCCATCGCGTTCGCCTAGGAAATGTACGGTTTGAACTCCAACTTTGGCGGCGGCCTGTTGCTGCTCGGCATGCCGAAGCGCAGCAGTTTCTACCGGGTCGCGGTCGTCGAATCCGCCTGCATCGCCATCGGTCATGATGCAGTACTGAACTTCAACTCCGGCAGCGGTGAACGCCGCGATGGTTCCCGCCGCACCGAAGTCTAGATCATCCGGATGAGCACCAAAGGCTAGGACTCTTTTGGTGTGGGCACCGATGAATTGTGTTGTGTCGATCATGCTTGGCGGCGTCGAATCTCTTCTGCAGCCTGAGGCAGGACCTTATCCAAGTCTCCCACGATTCCAAAATCAGCGATTTCGAAAACCGGTGCGTCTACGTCCTTGTTGATGGCAATGATGCACTTGCTGGTCTGCATTCCAGCTTTCTGCTGAATGGCACCAGAAATTCCGGCGGAAATGAACAGCTGCGGTGAAACCGTGACACCGGTCTGACCGATCTGCGCGTCGTGAGAAATCCAGCCAGCATCGGTTGCTGCACGTGAGGCACCCACCGCGCCACCCAGTGCATCCGCCAGCGCTTCAACGGCGCTGAAATCACCATTTACGCCACGACCGCCAGCGACAACGACGCGTGCTTCGGTGAGCTTGGGTCGGTCTGAAGCGACTTTCTCTTCCGTAGCCATAATACGCACCGACGGTGCAGTGGCAGCCGAAACGGCCAGTTCTTCTACGGATACTGACACAGCTTGCGCCTGCGGGGTGTCTTCGATGCTGTTTGGCTTGAGGGTTACAAAGAGCACTCCGCCCGAAGCCTGAGCTTGAGCGCTGTAGCTTCCGGCAAGTTCGTCCTTGGTCACCACCAGGTCTGCGCTGATATCGATCGCATCGGTCACGATGGATCCGTCAACGCGCACGGCGATACGGGCAGCGACTTCACGGCTGAAGTTATCATTGGCCACCACGACTACCTGCGCAGCCGACTCTTTCACAGCTGCTTCAAGCGCCGAAAGCGAGTGGTCAAGGAACGAGGACTCATTAGCTGGTGCAACCAGAAGCTTGTTCACTCCGTATGCACCCAGCTGAGTAACAGCAGCTTCAGGAACCTCGGATGCTACGGCTACGGTGGGCTCGCCGATGCTGGCGGCAAGAGTCAACAGCTCACGCTGGGCCTTAGAAGGCGCGTCAGAGAGCTCAGTGAAAAATACTAGTGCTGAAGGCATGTTCAAAATTCCTTAGATCAGCTTTTGTTCGGCCAAGAAATCAACCAGGGCAATTCCTGCCTGGCCGCTGTCGTTGATAATGGTGCCGGCCTCGCGGGCAGGGCGTGCTTCAGCGTTAAGCACCGTGATGTGCGAGCCAGCAGCACCTACTGCTTGCGCGGCAAGGCCAAGATCGGCCAAGCTGACTTCGGTGATGCTCTTCTTTTTGGCAGCCATGATGGCTTTGAAGTTTGGGTAGCGCGGGTCGTTGGCCTGATCCGTGACGGACAGGACCGCTGGAAGAGCCGCAGCTAGGGTCAGGGTACGGTCAGCATGATCGCGTCGAATGCTCAGTTCGCGAGTTGCGCCGTCGAAGTCCACGTTCAGAGCATGGGTGAGCTGCGCAAAGTTCAGTCGCTCGGCCAACTGGGCCGGAACCACTGAGGTTTCAGCGTCAGTCGAAGACATTCCGGTAACAACCAAATCTACGTCACCTACGTGTTCTACCAATGCGGCCAAGGCTTTGGAAGTAACTACGGTGTCTGAGCCGATCAAGGCTTCGTCGTTCAGGTGCACTCCGGAGCTGGCACCCATCTGCAGCGCCTTCTTGATCGAATTGCTGGCACTCTTGGCTCCCATGGTGGCAGCGATGACTTCGTGCCCTGCAGCGAAGCCGCCTTGAGACTCAACCAGTGCTACGGCTGCTTCCACTGCGTACTCATCAAGTTCTGACAACACTGATTCTGAGCGGTCCAACCGCAGTGATGCAGAGTCGATATGGCGATCAAACTGCACATCTGGAACGTGTTTGACCAACACCACTATTTTCAGCGGCGCCGTGTTTTCCTCGGTCATTCGAGCCTTCCTACAAGCTATGGTGTCCACCGGACCCGCAGGTACCAACGGACGTTCTTATTCACTGACTATCGTATCTATACATCTACAGTCACTTCTTGTTTATCGTCGAATATGCAGGAAGTGACGCAGGCAAGTTCGTCACTTGCCTGCGTCACTGATTTCACTACGTCATCATTACGACTTTATTTAGTTATTTGACAAGGTTCCTACGGTCACCTTGGCAGTCTCTTCCTTGCCGTTACGGGTGTAACGGATTTCCGCTTCGCCGTTTGCCGCGATCTCGCGAATCGCTGCGGTCACCGTCTGCGAATCACTCACTGCACGGCCGTTGACTCCGGTGATCACGTCGCCCTTCTTCAGGCCAGCCTTTGCTGCTGCCGAACCGTCGCTCACGCTGACCACCTGTGCACCAACCGAGAACGAGGTGGCGTTATCTGAGCTGCTTGAATCAGGGGCCTGCGCAGTGACCGTTGCACCCAGCAAGCCGTGAGTTGCTGAACCGTTATCGATCAGTTCCTGAGCCACTCGCTTGGCGTAATCGATTGGAATGGCAAAGCCAACACCAATCGAGCCGCCTTCATCACTGGACGTAGTGCTCGATCCGGAGGATGCAATCGCGACGTTCACACCGATGATTTCACCGCTGGAGTTCACCAGAGCACCACCGGAGTTACCGTGGTTGATGGCCGCGTCCGTCTGAATGACGTTCACGTAGATCGATCCGCTGGATTGTTGCTGCTGCTGTTGCTGCTCCTGACCAGGGAATTGGAAGTTGAATTGGTTATTGTCCTGGCTATCGGACGAGCTGCTATCTTCAGGTACCGCCGAAGACGCAATGGAAATCGTACGGTTCACGGTCGAAATGATGCCGTCAGTCACGGTGCCACTCAAGCCCAGGGGCGCACCGATAGCAACTGCGGTGTCGCCGACATTCAACTTCGATGATGAGCCCAACGTCGCTGGCACCAGTCCGTCAGCCTGAATGTTGATAACAGCTAGATCTGACATTGGGTCGGTTCCAACAACCTTGGCGGTGTGCACCGATCCGTCGTTCATCTGAACGGTGATCTTAGGGTCTGCAACTTCACCGCCGAGGGTGACCACGTGGGTATTGGTCAGGATATTGCCCGACTTATCCAACACGATGCCTGAACCTGAACCGCTACTGCCGTTGCCGGAAACTTCGATGGTGACCACGCTTGGGCTGGCCTTCGCCGCCGCAGCGGTCACCTCAGTGACCTTGTCCGGGTTATTGATTACCACGCCCTGGTTCGTGCCCGAGTTAGCGGAACTTGATGAGCTACCAGAATCGTCCATTAGGTACGTGGTTCCGGCGGCGGTAATGCCACCGATTAATGCGGCGGCAACCATGCCCGCGATCAACGTGCTTCCTGCAAATCGCTTCTTATTACGTGATTCCTGCTCAGGTGGAACCGGGTAGGTCTCGTGAGTTGTGGTGCTACCAGCGTATGGTGCACCGTAAGCTGAAGCGTTGTTATTATGCGCTCCAGCGGCGTTCTGGTTCTGATAACCCGAAGCACTTTGCGATGAGGTGCTCATTGGCTGGGTATAAGGTGCAGAAGCCTGGTTTGTTGAGTTAGTTGAGGTGCTTACCTCTGAATCTTGATTCAACCGTGGGTAACGGGTGGTCGGCTCATTGGAACCAGCACCCGTGCTGTTTTGATCATTTGATGGCCCTGCGGAATTACCGAAATTGTCGTCGCGTGGCTCATTCGGGGTCTGGCTCATGGCTTGCCTCTTTCGAACTGTAGTATCTCTTGAGTTCTATTATTCAACCCTGGTCTGTGGCATCAAATTGTGATGACTTTGTGCTTCCTGTGAGTTAAGTATTCTGGAAGCTGAATGTCGTAGACGTGCTTCATTAGGCCAAATAGAATCAATCCTAAGTGTGAATCCATTCTCGGAATCCATGAGGTCGGGTACGTCTCGATCTGAGTTTGACTAAGCTTTTCGGGCAGGAACAAGACAATGGGTATGAAAGCTAGACAAATGATCGCCGGTGCGATTACCGCATCGATAATATCGCTGGGAGCGGCTGCACCGGCATTGGCCGAGTCTCCCATAAGTATTCCAGCAGGTGACTTTGTCATTGACAAGTCAGGCGTACTCGGATCAGATCACTCCCGCCTGGAAAGTGAAGTTAAAGATCTTCGGGTCGATACCGGAATTAGTCTCTTTGCCATCTACGTGGACGAATTTTCGAATCCGACCAAGGCTGCGGACTGGGCACAGGCCGTCGCTGAGAAGAAAGGCATGGGTAATTCCTCTGCCATTCTGGTCGTTGCCACCGACACGCGCCAGGCGTATTTCATGGGCTCTGAAAACGGACCTCTTGCAGCTGATGATCAAGACATTTACCGTTCGGATATTGGACCGGCGCTCAGCGTTAGTGACTGGGCCGGCGCAGTGGACGGAGCCATTCAGGGCATTCGAGATGTAGACAGTGGTGCCTCCACCAGTTCGGGAAGTTCATCATCGGGAAGTAGCAATGGAGGAATAGTGCTCACTGTATTACTTTTGGTAGCGGCACTTGCCGTCGTTGGATTCTTGTTCCTATCGCGTCGTAGCAAGAAGAACTCCCCTACCTTGGCCGGGCAGCAACAACAAGGTATGCCCGGCATGTATGGTGCTCCAAAGCAGCAGCAACCTCTGGTCCCTCTTGAACAGCTTCGATTGCAGGCCGACCAGCTATTAGTTGCGGCCGATGATTCAATCCGTTCTTCCCAGCAAGAACTGGGCTTTGCGGAAGCACAGTACGGCAAACAATCGGTTGACGTTTTTGTACAAGATCTGGCTAAGGCCAAAGAACATCTAACTGAATCGTTCAGACTGCAGCAACAGCTCGACGACGACATTCCAGACACCGAAGCAGACCAACGCTCGTGGCTGACCGAAATTATCAATCGGTGCCAGGAAGTCAATCGCTCTTTGCAAGAGCACGCCAACGAGTTCAAGCAGCTTCGCCAACTGGAACAAAATGCAGAAGCACGCATCACTGAACTCACCGCCAATCAGCAACCGCTGAACCAACGACTCTCAGCCAAGGTCGGCGAACTGGAGCGTTTGGCCGCCAAGTACGATGTCAGTGCCACTAGCCAGGTGAAGGACAACGCAGTTCAAGCAGGCGAACGCCTAACCTTCGCAGCTTCCGCTTTGCAACAAGCTTCACAGAAGCTATCGGGTAGCCGTTCTGAAGCAGCGGTCTTGATTCAAAATGCGGAAGACGCTCAAGAGCAGGCCAGCGTACTGCTGGAAGCCATTGCCAAGACGGGCGAAGCCTTGGAACAGGCGGAACAAGATCTCAAAGCTGCGGTTGCTTTGGCCGAACGCGATCTGGCTCAGGCAAAAGCCACGTTTGCTGCCGGCACCGGATCAGATTTGGCTGGGCCAATCGCTGGTGTCCAGAGCGCGTTGAGTAGCGCACAGCAAGCAATCGCGGGTGGCAAATACAACCCGCTGGCCCTGATCACGTTGCTTGATGATGCCTCCAAACCGCTCAATGAGTCGTTATTGCAGCTCCGGGATCAAGCTCAACAAGATCAGGCAGCCCGCGACCAGCTACAGTCCTTGCTTCACACAGCTGCTTCACGTGTCAATGGTACTGATGACTACATTCGTGCACGTCGTGGTGGCGTACGTTCGTCGGCTCGTACCCGACTCGCTGAAGCTCAGCGAACCTTAGACGAGGCGCACGCGGTAGCTAACTCGGATCCGCGACGTGCCGTCGCCTCTGCCCAGCGCGCCATTCAGCTGGCCGATCAGGCAGCTCAGATGGCCGAAAGCGATGTCAGCGGCTTCGGCGATGGCTTCGGCAACGCAGGATCCATGGGTGGCTATGGGCGTGGGGGCCGTGGCGGCATGTTTGATGGCGTCGGCGGCGCAGTCCTCGGCGGAATCCTCATTAACACCATCCTGGGTGGTGGACACGGTGGCGGCCACTCCGGTGGCAACGACGGCTTCTTTGGGGGCGGTGGCTTTGGTGGTTTCGGCGACGGAGGCGGCTTCGGAGGAGGAGGTGACTTCGGCGGAGGCGGCGGAGGTGGCGGTGACTTCTAATCTTTCCCGCAGAGTTTGTCCAGCAGTACAGAAGTACCAAAGATATTTTGACGAATAGGAAGGTCTCAACATGACCAAGCAATCAATCTTCGGACGCATTTCACAATTGGCCAAGGCCAACATCAACGCACTGTTGGATTCAGCCGAGGATCCACAAAAAATGATGGATCAGATGGTCCGCGATTACAACGACAATATCGCTGAAGCTGAGCAGGCCATTGCCCAGACCATCGGTAACCTGCGCATGCTGGAAGACGACTACCGCGAAGATGAGCAGGCTGTTTCAGAGTGGAGCAACAAGGCACTAGCCGCCTCAAACAAAGCTGATGAGTTCCGTGCCACAGGTCAGAGCGATGACGCTGCGAAATTCGATAATTTGGCCAAGGTTGCAATCCAGCGCCAGATCCAGGCTGAGTCTGAGATGAAGACTGCCGAGCCAACGATCAACTCCCAACGTGAAATCGTTGACAAGCTCAAGACTGGCTTGAACCAGATGAAGGAGAAGCGCACCGAGCTAGCCGGCAAGCGTGATGAACTGATTGCTCGTTCAAAGGCAGCCCACGCGCAGAACCAGGTCAACGAGGCGGTCAAAGCCGTCAACATCATGGATCCGTCCAGCGAAATTGGACGTTTTGAAGAAAAGGTTCGCCGTGAAGAAGCCCGAGTGCGAGGTGCTGCAGAGCTGGCTTCTTCGAGCCTAGATGCTCAGTTTGAGTCCTTGGAAGATCTCGGAGAGCAGACCGAGGTGGAGGCCCGATTGGCTGCACTCAAGTCCAAGCAGGCCGGCGCCATCGAAGGCTCAGCACCGGCTAGACGTCTGACAAGCGATGGTGTGTAGCTGCAAAGCAGCTACACACCATCGTTTTTTTGGACTCAGGCCAGTCTGGAGGCGCCAGGGCCTGTGCCGATGAACGAGCAGTAATCAATGGTTAAACGAAAAGTGGAGATCCTTTCGGATCTCCACTTTTACTTTGGTGGCGGGGATAGGATTTGAACCTATGACCTCCGGGTTATGAGCCCGGCGAGCTACCGAACTGCTCCACCCCGCGTCGGTAATTACAACAATACCAATCGGCGAATGACTTGGCCAATTGAGAGCCAGTGGCCTTTGTCACCACCATTCGAGAACGACTAATTCCGCCACTCACCCCCGGCAGAGACTCGCTCGCGCTCTAAGTGGCGACTGCCCCAACCACGGTGTCCGAGCAACGGTTAAACCAAAAATGGAGATCCTTTCGGATCTCCATTTCCACTTTCGTGGCGGGGATAGGATTTGAACCTATGACCTCCGGGTTATGAGCCCGGCGAGCTACCGAACTGCTCCACCCCGCGTCGGTAAATACAACATTACCAACTGATGAACTCAATAGCCAATCGAGCGAAGTGACCTTGATCGCACGAACACTTTTTGCGTCGACTGTCACAAAAACAACACTGTTTAAACCAAAAATGGAGACCCTCTCGGATCTCCATTTCCACTTTCGTGGCGGGGATAGGATTTGAACCTATGACCTCCGGGTTATGAGCCCGGCGAGCTACCGAACTGCTCCACCCCGCGATGACTAGACAATTCTTGCATCATCGCGGAGCGAAAGCAAATCGGTAAGTTCCCCCTGGCGCTTAGCCTTCGGAACCCTGCGCGGCGTCAGATGGTGCTGGCGACTCGCTTGGAGCGTTCTCGTCAAGCTGCACTTCCCCATCAACTTCGGTGCCGTTGATTGCCGAGTCAGCTTCCATAGCTCGGTTCAGCGCATCTTGCAGTTGCTTCTGCGCTTCACCGTAGGCTGCGAAGTCACTCTTAGAGAGCGCATCCTGACCCTTGGTAATGGCCTTATTGGCATCCGAGAGTGCAGTAGAAAGCTTCTGAGCATCAGACTGGGTCGGAGCCTTTTCGCTTTCCGGTGCGTCCTCACCTGGCGATACACCTTCGGTCTCACCGGTTACCGCACCGGAGTTTCCACCAAAGACCTCATCCAGGGCCTCGGAGAGAGTATCAGCGAAGCCAACCTGATCACCGAAGGAAACCAAAACCTTTCGCAGCGTTGGGTAGCTCGTCTGTCCCGAGGACTGAACGTAGACCGGCTGAACGTAGAGAATACCGCCACCGACTGGCAAGGACAGCAAGTTACCGTTCTTGACCTCGGAAGCACCCTGACGCAACAGGTTCAGTTCCTGGGTCACCCGGGTGTTGGTATCGAAGTTCTGCTGTGCCTGACCTGGGCCAGGAACCGCGGTGTCACGAGGCAGCTCCAACAGTCGTAGCTTTCCGTAATCCTCAGACTTCACGCCAGCCTTGGAGCCAGCATCAGCGGAAGCCGACAAGAACCCAAAGAGCACGTTGCGCTGCTGCCCATTAGAAGCGGCGGCAGGGATGAATGTCGAGGTCAAGGAGAATGACGCTTGGTCTTGGGTCGGCATCTTCAAGGACATGAAGTACGGAGGCTGCTTAACTCCTGCCGCGGACGAGGTCGGATCATCAGGAACAGCCCATGCGTCGTTGGATTCGTAGAACGCGTCAGGATTATCAACGTGATAGGTCGTCAGCACTTCTCGCTGCACCTTGAACATGTCCTCTGGATAGCGGACGTGCTCGATCAGGTCAGCCGACATGTCTTCCAACGGATGCATGGCCGTTGGGAAGATCTTCTGCCAGGCCTTCAAGATTGGCTCATCGGTGTCCCAAGCATAGAGCTTTACTGAGCCGTCATAGGCGTCAACGGTGGCTTTAACCGAGTTCCTCAAGTAGTTCACCCGACCACTCATGGATAGCTCCTGAGTATTCGTCAGTGAATCCGCCACTGCCGAATCCAACTGCTTCTGTTGGGAGTACGGGAATGCGTTCGAGGTGGTGTATCCGTCGACGATCCACTGAACACGTCCGTCAACGATTGCTGGGTAGGCGCTGGAGTCCAAGGTCAGATATGGCGCTACCTTGCTCACTCGATCACGAGGGTCACGATCGTAAAGAATCTGAGATTCATTGTTGACTTGCTGTGAGAGCAACAAGTCAGTCGAGGCAAACTTTAGTGCGTAGACCAGTCGATTAAACATATTGCCAACGTTTGGTCCACCATCGCCGGTGAACGTGTAACGCGTGTCTTGGTTTTCCCCGCCGGTTCCAGGGCGGTCAAGCTCCTGGTCGGTCCAGCCTTCATCCGGTCCACCTACGACGGAGTACTCCGGCGAGTTTTCACCGAAGTAAATACGAGGCTCGTACTCCTTGTCGGTGATCAAATCACCGGAAGTTGGAATACCACCGAGCATGAAGTCCGGTCGGCCGCCAGCGGCAACGCGGTTACCGTAGGCTGCTACAAGCCCATAGCCGTGGGTGTAGTTAATGTGTTGGTTGACCCAGGTGTCATTTTGGTCAATGTTAACTTCACGGGCGGCAATGACGGTATCTTCCACCTTGCCATCTACCTTGTAGCGGTCAACGTTCAGGTTCTTCGGGAAGGTGTAGTACCCACGGAACTGCTGAAGCTGGGCGAAAGCAGTGGAGACCAAGTTAGGATCAAGCAAGCGAATATTCGCAGTGGTCGAGGTTTCCTCAGCCAACGCATTTTTCTCTGTGGAGATCTTTGCGTCGTAGTCAGTAGTCTCAACGTCATCTAGGCCGTAAGCCAGTCGCGTCATTTCGATATTTCGGTCGATGTAGCTGCGCTCGAGTTCACGCTGGGACGGAACAACCTTGTACTGCTGTACCAAGAATGGGTACACGCCACTCACAACGATCATCGTGACCACCAACATGGCAGTTCCGATCAGTGGCAGGCGCCACCGTCCGTTTACGGCAGCGATGACAAAGACAATCGCTATCAAGACTGCAATGATCGCAAGAATCATCTTTGCAGGAATAACCGCGTGCACATCCTTGTACAGCGCACCGGCAACGCGGCCGGACTGGTTGGTCAACGTCTCGTACTGGCCAACCCAGAAGTTCGCGGCCTGCAAAATCAAGAAGACAGCGACTACGACAGCAGCATGGACACGCGCTGCTTTTCCGATGGTGATACCACCGCGCTCTTCAACACGGATTCCACCGTAGAGGTAGTGCGTCAACAGGCCGGCGACTCCGCTCAGCAGGACCACCGAGATTAGGAATCCATTAATGAGCCCAATGAAAGGCAGCGAGAAGATGAAGAAACCCAGATCCATATTGAACTGAGGATCGTTGCTTCCAAATGGAACCTGGTTGAAGAAGAGTAGGACTGTCTGCCACTGCCCCGCTACCGCGACAGCAGCAAAGATGCCAACAACCAGCGGGATGCCAACCATCAAAAAGCGACGGATTGGTTCCAGCTGCGCCTGGTAACGAGACATGGTATCTGGCTGGTTCGCATTGGGTGCGTACACCGGGCGATGCTTGTAGGCGCTACGCATGGAGAACCACATTGGTACAGCCATGAATACCAGTGCGATTACAAAGATCACTAGTTTAGCGATGCGCTCAGTCCAGTAGACCTGCGAAAAACCCAGCTGGTTGAACCAGAGGATATCTGCATAAAAATTGGACAGGAAAACGAATACCGCAACCAAGATCACCACCGCGAAGATGGTCAGAGTCAGCGGTGAAACTTTCCTACCTGATGGCTTGGAAGGTCGTTGCGGTTCACGAGGCCTCGGCGGGCCCCCGAACGGACTATCCGATCCGTATGACACTATTTTATTCCTTACTTTGGGTCCCGCCAGCTGCTTGAAGCCGGAGGACTCGTTTACCTAATTCTTGAACGAGCGATAACTAGCTTTTGATCCTTGCGTCACATTCTTCCCTTGATGTGGCACCAATCCTATTCACATGTCGCGAAACTCGATGGATCTTGACCGTCCGCGATCTTTTCCAGCGCAGAACGAGCTTCTTTCAGAGTTGAAACTTTCACGACATTCAGCCCCTCCGGCACTCGACCAACTACTTCGTTGCAGTTTCCAGCCGGAGCGAGGAATATGGTTGCCCCGGATTTCCTAGCCGAGACCATCTTTTGGGCGATACCACCAATTGGTCCAACGGTTCCATCAGCAGAAATTTCGCCGGTGCCCGCCACGTGGTGCTTGCCTGCCAGTGAGCCTTCGGTGAGCCGGTCAATGATTGACAAGGCAAACATCATGCCGGCGCTTGGACCTCCAACGTTGGACAGACCGAATTTCACGCCGATGGGGAACTTGTGTTCAGTTCCCAAAAAGACCCCGAGTTGACGCTCACCATTCTCTGCGGCCTGGGTCTGAACGGCGACGTCAACGTTCTTATAATCACCCTGTTTGTCAGCTCGCCCTACCGTCAGGGTTGCCGGCTGATCGCCATTGGCATCAAGGGCTTTCTTCAGCTGTTCAAGTGAAGAAACGCTCTTACCTTCGTATTTGAGCAACCGGTCACCTTTTTTGAGCAACTTGGAATTGAGCTCATTGGAAAAGTCTGCGACGGTTAACCACGTCTTGAAGTCATATCCAAGTTCGGTCAGCGCGGCTGCTATGGCTAGATCCTGAGATGAAGTCATCATCATGTCGTTTTGCTGATTTTGCTGTTCAGATGACGTGCTGTGCGCCATGATAGTTTCTTCCGGCACAACGTCTTTGGTGGGATTGAGCAGTGCTTCAAGAACAACTGGAATCGTCACGCGGTTTTGTCCGCCACCTTGTACGTAGACGGTGAGCAAATCTAGTTCGCTATCCGACGCGTAGGTCTTTGCTCCATCGATGGACACCACATCTTTGCCCTCGTCCTTGCCCAAAGTGTTAAACACTGGGCCAGGAGAACGAATCATGAAATTCGTGGGCAAGAACATCATGACGCCCACAAGCAACAAGGCGATGACCCCGGCGCTCGTCTTTTTCAGAGACTTGGAACCTGATGATTCATGACTAGTTTTGTCATGCGCCACCATCGAGTCGTGTGGTTCCTGTTCGTGCACTGGTCCTGCTCCCGCCAACTATCAAAATATCTCTGGTTACGCCCTACAGACGTCACCTCTCTTAGCCTACTGATACATAGGCGATAAAGGCATCAGCAATATGGCGTATTCAGTGTGCCGAAAGCGAACTGTAGCCAAGATTCATGGGAACTATTTGCCAGACACGGTAGTTTTAAAGGCATGGCACAGAACCCCCCGAATAACCGCCCGAACGGCGACGACGACGATAACAACCCGCAGGATCCCCTTTCTGCCATGTTCTCGCAGCTCTTCGGTGGCGGATTTGATCCCAATAGTCTTCCTCCACAACTGCGCGATGCTCTCGGCGCCCAGGGCGATCCAGCAGCAATGCAGAAAATGATGCAGCAAGCCCAAGCAATGATGTCGGCCATGATGAGCAATAATGCTTCGGCTGGCCCGGTGAACTGGAAGCTTGCTGCCGACACCGCGTTGCAGGCCTACGCGAGTGATGATCCGGAAGTTTCGCAGGCGCGCCAGAGCGCAATCAGTGACGCATCGAATTTGGCTGATCTGTGGCTGAATAACTCAACCGTCTTCGAATCCAACGGGCATCCAACCGAGGCTTGGACTCGCAAGCGTTGGTACGACAAGACACTGGCGACGTGGAAACAGGTCACCGAACCAGTGGCTGAGTCCGTCGCCACCGCCATTACTTCGGCTATGAAGGATCAGATCCCTGAAGAGATGAAGGGTATGCTCGGCAATTCCGATTCTATGTTCCGAAATCTCGGAGCAAGTATGTTTGGCATGCAATTGGGTACCGCATTAGGTGGTCTAGCAACCGATGTTTTGGGCGGTACAGATATTGGTTTGCCTCTGGCTGGCTCTACTGCCGGAATCATCGGTACGAACGTCGCTAAGTTCGGTGATGGCCTAGAAATTCCAGAACAGGAAGTTCTGCTTTACATCGTTCTTCGCGAGAACGCGCATGCCCGATTGTTCAGTCGTGTTCCTTGGCTCAGCTCGAAGCTGATTGGAGCCGTTGAGTCCTACGCACGTGGCATTCATATCGACATGTCTCGTATCGAAGAGGCAGTGCGCGATATTGATCCTTCAAATCCTGAGGCGATGCAGTCGGTTCTTGGTGAGGGGTTGTTCGCTCCGCAGCGAACCGCCGAGCAGGACAAAGCACTAGAAAATCTTGAGCTCACCCTGGCGCTGATTGAGGGCTGGGTTGACCACGTGGTTTCGTTGGCTGCGGCAAACTTGCCGTTCGCTGAACACCTGCGTGAGACGATGCGTCGCCGCCGCGCCTCGGGCGGACCGGCAGAATCGGCCTTCGCCGCGCTCGTTGGCCTGGAATTGCGTCCGCGCAAGCTTCGTGAAGCTGCCGCGTTGTGGCATCACCTGTACGACGAACGAGGAATCGACGGTCGCGATGCAGTCTGGGACCACCCAGATCTGATGCCGACTGAGGAAGACCTCAATGACCCAGCAACTTTCACCCAGCGGCGTGAGCTGGCGAACGAAGAGTTTGATGACTTTGACGTTGCGCTGAACAAGTTGCTTTCCGGAGAGTTTGACGACGTTGATCCTCAGACCGAAGATCAGGATCCGAATTCTCCGGACTCGGGCGACGAACCGCAGAAGTAGAGTGTAGAAACCAAGAACCTTCGGGGATGAACCTATGCGTTCATCCCCGAAGGTTTTTAACTAGCTTTGCTCATCATCTCCGAAACCGTCCAGCAGGTTCGGGCCCTGTCCGAGTTCGGCGGCGTACAAGTTGTAACCTGCGTTAAAGGCTTCCAGGTAGAGGTCGGCCTCGGCCCGCCGTTGAAACCGGTTGAGTAAGCGTTGAAATTCGGGGCCGTGACCGGCTTTTGGTGCAGCCAGATGCGCCAGCTCATGAACCAAGACATAGTCGCGCACCCATGCAGGCATATGTTGAAGCTTGGATGAGAGCCTGATCGTTCTTTCCCTGTACGAGGCCGACCCCCAGCGCTTGTTTTGATTGGTAACCCACCGGACGGAAGTTGGATCTGCTAGGTCGTCAAAGTAGAACCGATCTAGTTCTTTCGCACGCTTTTCCAATACAGAATCAGACTGTCCTAGCTCCCTTTTCTGCTGTCCCTGGCGATACTTCTTGAGCATCTCGTCAACAAATCCGCGTTCGGATTTCTCATCTAGCGCTGCCGGTACTTGAACCACTAACTTGTTATCGCGCCACTGGGAGGAGATCGTTTTCCGCCGCTTTTTTGATCTCACAATCTGCACGCGAATATTATCAGGCGCCACAAATTCAACAGTGCTTGGATAAGCTGGCAATGCTTCTTACTCCTCTAGGGTCAATCGTTGATGACAACTCGAAGATATCTTCAGCCTCGGTGTGATTCCAGAACGGCGATGACCGCTTCCCCATAGCGTTCCAACTTACTGCGACCTACACCAGCGATTTTGGACAAGCCCTGTAACGAATCTGGTTGATGTTCCGCAATCGCCATAAGAGTGGCATCTGTAAAGATGACAAATGCCGGCACAGAATTTGAATGCGCCACTTCTGAGCGCCATCCTCGCAAGTTATCAAATAACGCTTCATCATAGGCAGCGGGACAAGATGCACAGCGCTTGAGCTTTCGCTCCTTGGCGCTGGTCAAGAACGTACCGCAGTTAGTACATACTGCTGGTGTAACCTTTTGTTCTCGTCGCTTGTATGAACTTTGCTGCCGGCTGCTAGCCTGACGTACCGATTTAATGCCGTCAAGGAAGCGCGATGGATACCGGTGTGCACGTCCGCCCGAGGTACGGGCCAATGACCACGAGAGGTACAAGTGAGTGCGGGCGCGAGTAATTCCGACGTACAGCAGGCGCCGTTCTTCGTCGTAGCCAGCCTGATCTTTGGCATAGGAGATCGGGACAAGTCCCTCGCTCAGACCCACCAGGAAAACTACGTCCCATTCCAGACCTTTGGCCGCGTGGAACGACGCTAGGGTGACTCCGTCTAGGGTTGGAGCATGTTGAATCGCAGCCCGATCTTCAAGTTCCTTGACCACGTCGTGCAACGTAGCCTCTGTCCCCTGCGAGGATTTTAGGGCCACCACTTCATCGGCTAGTCGTACCAGTGCTGAAAGTGACTCCCAGCGCTGGCGTACTGCGCCTGTTCCACCGCTGGGCGCGTTGACCGAGTATCCGTGCGAGGAGAGGATGTCGCGCACCATCTGAGGCAGTGGGGTGTCGGCAGCAACGCTTAGTGCGGCGCGCAAGGCCAGCATGCCTTCTTTGACTTCTCGCCTAGAGAAGAACCGTTCAGCGCCACGCATAACAAATGGAATGGAGTGTGCACTGAGTGCCTGCTCGAAAGCTTGAGATTGACCATTGGTTCGGTACAGAATCGCGATTTCAGAAATGTCTTGGCCCTGGCTAAGCAGTTTCTGAATTCGCATCGCAACTTCTTCGGCTTCGTTTTCGTCGTCGCCACATTCAAAGAATTCCGGAGCCACTCCGTGATCGCGCTGAGCGATCAATTCCAAAGGTTCTGGCCACGTCACATTGCGGTCGGGGACATTCGACTCAATGCGTCTGGTCGACAGGACCTTATTTGCCAGATTGACGACTTCTGGGGTCGAGCGGTAGTCACGCACCAGCTTCACTACCTTGGCTTCAGGGAATCGTTTCCCGAAGTTCAATAGGAAGTCCGGGCGTGCACCGGTGAATGAGTAGATCGTCTGGGAAGCGTCCCCGACTACGCACAGTTCGTTGCGCTCGCCAAGCCACAGGTCCAAAAGCCGTTGTTGCAATGGCGAAACGTCCTGATACTCGTCAACAACGAAGTGTCGATATTGTTGCCGAACATGGGCCGCGACTTTTTCGTTGTCTTCAAGAATGGCAATAGTCAGCAACAAGACATCTTCAAAGTCAATGACTGACCGATCGTCTTTAAGCTCTTCATAGGTTTGAAAAATTCGAGCCATGCTTACCGGTTCCAACCCGTTGGGCATCTCACGACTTGTTGCGATTTTCGCATAGCTCTCAGGAGAATGCATGGAGACCTTGGCCCACTCAATTTCTGAGGCGAGGTCGCGAACCATAGCTCGGTCGCTAGAGATTCGAAGCCGTCGTGCCGCTTCAGCGATCAAGGGAGCTTTATGCTCCACCAGGTGGGGCAACGTGCCGCCAATGGCTTGTGGCCAAAAGTATTGCAGCTGACGAAGCGCCGCAGCGTGGAAGGTTCGTGCCTGAACGCCAGAGGCGCCGAGCTGGCGCAACCGTGTGCGCATTTCCGCAGCGGCACGTGTGGTGAAGGTTAGGGCCAGAACACTGGTTGGGTTGTATATTCCGGTGTGCACACCGTGTGCTATACGGTGGGTAATCGCACGAGTCTTACCAGTTCCAGCGCCAGCAAGAATACACAGTGGTCCGCTCAAGGTCTGCGCAGCCTGTCGTTGCTCAGCATCAAGACCGGCCAGCAGGTCCTGTGCTGGTGGAACGTCGAATTCTGTCACTTGCTCTGGGCCTCCGGAAGGGGTTTTCCGTACCAACTACGGATCAATGCGTGCGCAATTGAAACGCCCCGCGGTATGTCAATTGTTCCCGCCTCCAGAGCCAGACGGAGTTCGGCACGACTAAACCAACGCAGGTCGTTGATCTCAGCACCATCTGGTATCAATTCGATGCTGGTCGCTTCGGCTGCGAAGCCCAGCATAAGGGACCGAGGCAACGGCCAAGGTTGGGATCCACGATAGGCAACCTCCCCGACAAGTACCCCAGACTCTTCAAAAATTTCGCGGTGCACTGCCGATTCCAATGACTCCCCTGCTTCAACGAAGCCGGCGAGTACCGAATACATTTTTGATTTGAAGTTTGCGTTGGAGCCAAGCAACAGGCGATCTTCGCTGTCGATAACTGATGCGATAATCGCAGGATCGGTTCGAGGGAACAGTTCATGTGAGTTTTCGACACAGCTCTGACCCCACCCAGAATTCGAGGCCTGCACTTCGGAGCCGCACTTCGGGCAATACCGTTCTGACCGAATCCAATTGCAGATGGCTTGGGCTTCAACCAGTAGCTCGGCTTGCAGCGTTGGGAGAATAGTGAAGGCTTCGCGCAGGGTGAACCATTTTTCAATTCCCGCTGCCGAATGATCTTGCGCATCAACGATAGCGACCACGTAGTCGATTGATTCTGCAGTGCCTAAATAAACAAGACGCTCTGCTTCTTTGGCCTTGTAACTCGGTCCTGGCAGGAAGAAGAGCTCCTCTCCTAGGGCGGCCGCGCCTTGGTCAGAGATCAGCATGACTTTGGTTGTTTCTGCTGCAAGTTTGTCTCGTAAGAGATCTGGATTCGGTTGCTCAGTCAATGGACGCTCAATGAGCGAACTTGCAAAAGGTAGTCCAGTTAGCGGAGTTCGATACTTATCTGCCAAAGCCATACATCTAATCTAGTCCACACGCCTGACCCCAGACCCATTTCGAACCTAGTATGGATTACCACGTAGTAGCCCAATTGATCTCGACCCTGAACATTCGCGGTGAATCCCAGCATATTCTGTGCGTCATTCAACCGCTTAGGTCACGATCTCGCATACGGTGGAACATGTGAAACGCACTGCCATGGAACTCGCCGCAATTGCAACAGCCGCCGTCCCCGGATTAGCTCCGGTGGGTTTTGCGGCTCTGTCAGACGACGCAGAAGATTTTGACTCGGCGCTGATTGTTGATGCTTTGAAGCACCGCTGGCGCGTTCGTTCCCCACGACATGATGAAGCCAGCATGCGACTTGAAGCTGAGCTCTCAGCATTGCGCGCGTTTTCCGCCAAGGTACGCACCTCGCTTCCTTTTGCCCTTCCATCAGTGGCCGGCACCGTCCGTCAGGGCACCCTGAGAACCTTCGTCTACAAGGACATGCCAGGACGTGTACCAACGTTGGAAGAGCTAGTCGACGAAGGCAGTAACCTCGCCAAGGCCCTGGGACAGTGCATGGCAGCCATTCACCAGATCCCAGATGAAGCTGTTGAAGTTGCTGGTTTGCCAACGTACTCAGCCGACGAAATCCGTCAGCGCAAGCTCAACGAGCTAGATACTGCAGCTGCTACCGGTAAGGTTCCAAGCGGATTGTTGCGACGCTGGGAACACGCAATGGAAGACGTAGCGCTATGGCGTTTTAATTCAGCTGTCGTCCACGGCGCCTTCGATGAAGAGCAACTCCAGATCTCACACTCGAGCATCACTGCCGTTAAGGGATGGACGGATTTGCATGTTGGCGACCCAGCCGACGACTTTGCATGGCTCTCTGCCATCGAAGACCAGAGCTTCACGGATCGAGTTTATTCCTCCTACATGGAAGCTCGTAACAAGTCTGCCGATCCGCACATCATGCGCCGCGCGGCCTTGGCTGCAGAATTTGCCTTAGCGCAGTGGCTAGTGAAGTCTTTGGATTCCAAGGACTCAGAACGCATCGCTGAAGCCGAAGAGATGTTGCGGGAATTGGACCACAACATCAGTGAGTACGGCGGACAGCCGCTTTCTGTAGTGGAAGCACCACGTCCTATCGTCGCGCAAGCTGATAACGAGATAGCGAAGGAATCCAATCCGGAAAAGGATAAGGACTCTTCGGTGCAGCAAGCATCTACCCCAGAGCCTGTTGCGTCCATTGACACTACGACTCCGCGCATCAACACTTCCAAGGTCACTGCTCTAACCGAAAAAGAGGAAAGTCCTACCTCCGCCACGGGCGCTGAGTCCAAGAATTCGGCTTCCGCGAAGACAAGCGACTCACGTTCAGTTTCGAAGCCAGCAGATCAATCCGGTACGAAAAAACCCGAGTCGGATGACTCTGACTCTGCATCCGTAGAAGTCAAGAACGCTGATGAAGCACCGTCCAAGAATTCCCAAGACGGACAACGAGTCACCAAACTTGAGCCTGTGGATCAAAAGCAACCTGAAGAAACCGACGACGCCAAGAAGTAGACGAATTACTCCCCTTCTCAGCGTCGCCCGATATTAGCTGTCGAGTTGCTCGAAAGCGTTGGAGATCATCGCTTCGAGGTCGGCTTCGTCCGAAAGGTGTTCGGCACGAACGGTGATCCCAGCGGCAACATAGTAGAACGCCGCCTTGATATCTTCCAGTGCGATGCCGTGAAGGCGAGACCACCCGAGCCTATAGACAGCAAGCTGAACCAGTTTGCTCTTGAGATCTTGGCCATGTGGGACGCGTCCGGTTTTCCAGTCCAGCAATAGCCAGGTGCCATCTTCCATCTGGAATACGGCGTCAATTCTGCCTCGAACTGCTACCGGACCCACGCGGGTTTCCAAAGGGACTTCCACATACGCGGGCTGACGCTGCGACCATTCGCTGGCTAGGAACGCCTGCTTCATCGACTCAAGGTCGAGTGCTTCATCAAGATAGGTATCTGCCGGTTCGGTTAATTCTCCAAGATCAAGCATCGAGGTCTTTTCGTAGAATTCCTCAATCCACGCGTGGAAAGCCGTTCCACGACGCGCGGCCAATCCTGGCCGACGTGGTACAGGTCGACGCAGATTCTCTAAGACTGATACCGGATCTTCAGCCAATTCAACGAACAGTGAGGCACGAACGTGTTCTGGCACCTCAACTGCTCGTTCGCGATTACTCAAGAATTCGCGCTGAGCCAGTAGGCGACGCGCTTCATCTGACCATTGTTCTCCTGCTTCGGTCAGCAAAGGAGCTTCCTGGTCTTGACCGAGCACATCCTGAGCGATTTCCTCCATAACTTCGCGGCGAGAGTAGGGGAAATCTTTGCGGGCCATGCCGCCGGTAACCTGAGGTCCCTCTAAAGGGTCATACGGCCACAGTGCTTCTAGGGGTGTCATTGTGCTGGGATTTTGTTCCGGAGCGTCCTCCTCCTTAACCCACACACCAATTTCTGCCTTCGGATCGTTGCCTTCAGCCAACGGTACCAATGCCGTGAAGAACTCTGATGCGTCGGTTGGCTTGGTTCTTGTAGCAGTCCAGATGCTGCTACTGCAGATCAGCAGCGACTTGGCGCGCGTCACGGCAACATAGGCCAAGCGTCGTTCCTCAGCCACATGGTGGTCTTCAACGTGGTCTTTGAAAACTGATTCGGCTTCCAGTAACTCTTTCAAGGCTGGCTGGTCCGTATCCCATTGAGGCAAGTCCCGCGCATCCCCGCGCAGCTCCCAAGGAAGAGCCTTGTCACCGCTGGTCCATCGATCTGACTTGGATCCAGGGAATACCCCATCGTTCAAAGACATGACCGCAACGATGTCCCATTCCAAGCCTTTGGACGCATGCACGGTGAGCAGCTGTACAGCTCTCGGATCCGCATCTTCGCTCGGAAGCGGCAGTCCACTTTCCTTCTCGGCGGCTTGTTCCAGCCACATAAGGAATCCGGCAAGCTCCACACGTGGGGCGTTGCGCGAATAATCGCGCACAACATCGGCAAAGGCGTCGAGATTTGCCCGCGACGCACTCGGCTCGACCCATGGCCGGACGGCTACCTCGATATCCAGATTCATGGCCCGTTCCACCTCGCGGATGAGGGTATCTAGGTCATCGTTGGCCATCAGTCTCAGGCCAGCCAGTTCTTCCTTGAGCGCGCAGAGCCGTGCACGTCCTTCTTCGCTCAAGCAACGCCCGTCAGCGCTGTGCCACCCTTCTGGTGGAAGGTAGTCCAGTGCCTCAATCAGGCTGGCTGCATCATTGAGTTCTGCCCTTGCAGATTCAGCAACACCCGCCTGCGAATCAGATCTTCCCTCCGCAGATTCTGCTGGATTCAGCCCCTTAGCCCGGCGTCGCTCTAGTTGTCGTGACCAGTCGGCGAAGGCCGCTAGATCTGCTGTGCCAATGCGCCATCGTGCGCCCGAGAGCATTCGCATGAGCTTGTCAGAACGCAGCGGGTCTACAAGCACATGCAGGCACGCCACCAAGTCCGTCACCTCAGGTGTGCTCAATAGGCCAGATAATCCCACCAGCTGATACGGAATTCCCCGTTCGGAGAGGACCTCGCCCATAATGCTCAACTGGCTGCGATTACGCGAAAGTACAGCACTAGTTTTGGGTTCGTCGAAGGCCAGAGCGGATTCAGCAATGATCTGATCAGCGATGACCTCAGCTTCTTCACGAACGGTAGCGCAACGGTTGAGGATGACTCGTCCCGCGTGGGCAAAAGCCGAAGGTTCCAATGGCTTCACGGTGACCGGTCCGGTGTGCTTTGTGCCTCCGGCGGTAATTTCGTTAGCTACCGAGAGCACGTTGACGGTATTACGCCAGGCTATCGTCAGGTGCTTCACGTGAGCGTTGCGATGATCCTCGCCACGAATGATGGGGAACGTCTCGGGGAACCTAAAGAGCTGTCCGGCGCTGGCCCCGCGGAAGCCATAAATTGATTGATTCGGGTCACCCACTGCAGTGACCGGATGCCCCTGTCCGTAGAGTTGTGAGAACAGCACCATTTGCGCATGCGAGGTGTCTTGGAATTCGTCCAGGAGTACGACCTTATGACTGGCTCTTTCGGCGAGCGCAGCGGCAGGAACTTCTTGGGCAATCTTCGCGGCGTGAGCAACCAAATCACCATAGTCCATGACCCCTAGCTTCTTCTTTTCACGCGTGTATTCCTGAGCAAGTTCAGCAATCGTGGCGCGGGAGGCTAACTTGTCGATGAGCTTCACGGCGATTTGCGTTGGCGCCTTATCTTTTTCCGCATCCATGGGCAGGGCGCGTAGTTTGAGCACCAGATTATCAATCCATGCATGAGCTTCGGGGGCCGTGACCAAGTGTTCGGAAGCTTCGGAACTGAACGAGACGATGGCATCAACGAGAGTGCTGGTGGCGCTATTAAGGTGGTGGTAGTCGCCCGTGTACTTTTCAAGAACGCTGTGTCCTAACTGCCACGACTGGGCTGCGCCGAGCAGTGCGCTGTCCTCTTCGAGCCCCAAGCGCAATCCGTGGTCTTGAACCAGAGTGTTGGCGTAAGAGTGATAGGTGGACACTGCTGGATCAAGGAAATCGCGAGTTTCTTCTTCACTGAGTAATCCGGTGGCCACCAGCTGTGCAATCTTGGCGCGAATTCGAATAGACAGTTCCCCAGCAGCCTTGCGCGTAAAAGTCACGCCAAGGATTTCCTCGGGACGTACCAGTTGGTTGGCCACCAACCATACGACTTTGTCTGCCATAGTTTTTGTTTTCCCAGAGCCGGCGCCGGCGATGACCAGCATCGGTTCCAGTGGAGCTGCAATAATTTCTGATTGTTGCTCAGTCGGTGGGAATTTTTCACCCAAAGCCTCTGAGAGTTCTTCAGGAGTGTATTTTATATTGCTCATGGTTCGGTGACCTGTCGTCCTTCGGCGCACAGTGGGCAGATTTCTGGCAGGGTGCAATTTCCAAGAATTCCTGCGGCACCCGCGGTGTGACGAGTAATGAATTCGCTGTGGCCCATCAGTTCGGCTGCTTCCAAAATTAGTGTTTTTGCCCAGTCTTCTCCGGCCAGCGAAGGTTGCTCTCGGATGGTGGGACTTTTAGTCTTGGTGCCCACGTAGACCAATGAAGCACCCGCTGGTTCATTAGAGAGTTCTTTGGTTGCTTCGTTATCTTGCAGTGCTCCAAGCTGAATGGCGGTTTGGTAGACACCCAACTGTGGATGCTCCACAGTGTCATTCTTGCTGGGCGCCGTTGAGCCGGTTTTCAAGTCTACGACAGTGACTTTGCCAGCAGAATCAGCCTCGACGCGGTCGATGATGCCCCGCAATTGAACTTCGCTTCCGTTGCTTGTTGGGACTTCGATCAGGAAAGGCATCTCTCTAGCCACCAGCTCTCGACCTTCCTGACGCATCGAAATGCAGTATTGGGCAAACTTCTTGAGCATCTCGCTCGCGCGGTCGAAGTCGCGTTGACCTTCCCAGTTGTCGAGTTTTTCGAGTTCTGGCCAGCGCTGTTCGAGAACCTGTTGATACTCGTACCCGCTGGCGTCTGGGTATTCCTCTGCGATGGAGTGGATCAGGGTACCTAGTGATGCGGCGAAGTCGTGTGCTGCGGTTCCACCGGCGCTTTGGACAAACCAGTTCAGAGGTGACTTCACCAGTGTTTCTACCTTGGACGGTGAGACACGGCGCGGTTGGTCCTCGGGTACTACCGGTGTATCGGAGGATAGTGGGCGCAGTCCCCACCACTGCTCTGGGTGCGCACCACGAATTGGCTGTTGCGCTTGGGCCAGCTGGGCGAGTACACGAACCGCATCTTGATAGTGGGCTTGCGCATCTTGATCATCTGGGGAGCTTACTGCCCCGAGCATCGCGGCCTTGCGTTGCTCGGCGGTCCTTCGAAGTTCGGCAACTAGGGTGGGCAATGAACGGATCCGAGGCGCCGTGGTAGTCTCGCGCCCATCTTGGCCTGGCGGTTCGACAAGGTCTAAGAACGAAGATGGCTGGCTATCTTCGTTTTCGACAGCCGTGCAAATTAATTGCTCTGAGGCTCTGGACACCGCGTTACTGAAACTGCGCAACTCGTCATTGCGGATCTGGCGAACCAAATGTGTTGGGGTTCGTGTTTTCAGGAAGCCGACACCGTGCTCTGCCACATCGGCCAAGGCATTGGAGCCGAGCAATTCACCGCGTAACCGCAAGTTGGGCCAAGACCCCTCTTGCAGACCGGGAATGAAGACTATGGGCCACTCTTTGCCAGCAGCTGCGGCAGTGGTGAGTACTGTGACCGTGTTACCTCCGGCAGCGCGTGTTGCCAAGGAGTCCATGGGCAAGTCTTGGTTCAGGATGTGTTCGATAAACTGCGGCACACTGGCGCCCGGCAACTGATCAACAAATCGTTCGGCGGCCTGGAAGAGCGAGAGCACTGCGTCGAGGTCGTGGTCGGCTCGACGGGACGACAGCCCTGCCCCCAGCGCCTCTTCACGCCACGCTTGCGCACGACCTGAGGCTTCCCACATCGACCATAGTGCCGTTTCAGGGGTCGCTGTACCCGAGCCCAATTCGCTTTTGAGAGCGCCGTACATCTTGAGCAGACGTTCTAGTCCAAAAGCGGGTTTACCCAGTTGAGCTGCAAGCTCAGGTTCACGCAGGCACGCCTCCAGCAATTCTTGACTTGACCGCCGCCCGCCCGCCGCAGCTTCGCGCTGACGAAGTAGTTGACGCAGACGCCTAATCTCCAATGCTGTACTCATCCCATAGCGAGAGAGCAGAAGGTTTTGCATCAGCAATGGATCATCAGCTGTTGAGTCGTTATGGGCCAATTCCATGAGATCCAGCAATGGGCGGACTGCTCCCTCGTCCTTGAGCGGAATCTCTGCCGGTGGAACTTGGACAGCGATTCCTTGACCTTCAAGGAACCTACTATAGGAACGTACCTGCGACCCATTGCGAACAATGATGGCTATCTCAGAAAGACTGCGCTTTTCAAAGAGGTTCAGCGCAACGATGCGCTGGGCAATGAAGCGTTCTTCTAAGGTGGAATTTTCAAAGGTCAAAGCAACACAAACTTCGTCTGAAGGTATCGATGTTGCTTCGACATTTCGTCCTCGTGTGCCAGCGGCCACAGGAACACGGCTAACAATTCTGTGCCATGCCTGAGTGATCTTCGGTGACATGCGGTGACCTTGAGTGAGGTCTAGTTGCGTCACGATTCCGGTGCTGCTGTAATTCTGTTCAAAACGATGCAACTCGTCGGTGCGTGCACCACGGAATCCCTGCACGACGTTGTCAGGCGCAGCGAACGCGACCAGGGATCGGTCCTTGCCTAATAGTGCTAGCAACCGATGCTGGGACAGCGTTGCTTCCTGCAAGTCATCCACAAAGATCAGCTGTAGTCGGTCTTGTTCAGCGTGCAGGAAGGACTCATTGTCTTCAAGAATTTCTGCGGCGCGAGTGATCAAGCCTGCCGGATCAAAAGCTTCGGCATTTCCCAAGTCAAGCAGATCTCGGTATTCCTGGTAGAAGCTTGCTGCCGCTAGCCACTCTGGTCGTTGGGCCAGTTCGCCATAGTGTTCAATGTCTGCCGGTTCCAACCCGAGTTCTGAAACTCTGTCAAAGAATTCACGTACTTCTTTGCGGAACCCTCGCGTCGCAACCGCCAGCTCCAGTTCTTCAGGCCAGTCTGGTCCCGTGGTCAGGCCTTGTGCATGCCCCTCAAGCAGGTTACCGATCAGGGTGTCTTGCTCAGGGCCAGAGAGTAAACGTGGGGCACGCTCCAAAAAGGGCAAGAGCCCTTCAACTCGTGCTCTCCTGATCAGGTCAAAAGCATAGGATGACCAGGAGCGAACTACTGGTTCGGTGAAGGTCTGTTCGGCACGGCGACTGAGCTCATCTCGAATGGATGCCGCCGTCATACGCGTGGGCGCTATGATCAGCAAGGACTGCGGGTCTAGTCCAGCATTCAAGTGGGCAACTGCAGCGTTGACGAGGGTGCGGGTCTTACCGGTGCCCGGCGCGCCGGTAACCAACACCGGGGTGCTCACTGTTTGAAGCTGATCCATGATCTTTTCTGGATCTACGTTTAGTTCGCTTCGAGTTTCGTCCATGACTATAGTTCATCATCCAATTCAGACATTTTAGGATTCCCCAACAACGATCTGAGGATATCTATTTGGGCCCACGCTTTAGGCGTAGGATTCCACCGGAACTGGTTCATCTTCACTTTTTTCTCTGGCAGCGCCAAGCCTTCTACGATCCAGTGCTCACGGGCCCTTGCCATCAACGGATCGGCGATCCCTCCATCTGCTTTCAGCACGCGCCACCATGGAGTACCAGCTGGTGCCATTGCCATCGCTTTGCCTACCTGACGTGCTCCACCGCTACCGAGCAATTCTGCAACGTCGCCATAGCTCAGCACTTCCCCTTGGGGAATCAGAAGTGCCAACTGATGAACCGCCTCGGCGTAGGTCAGCGGTCCTCGATCTCCTGCTTCGTTCATGACTCCATTCTGCCAACTGGCTAGCGTTGATCCACAACCTGCGCGTTGGGCCACCATTGTGTCTTGATCTACCTGTAGCGTTGAGCCTATGAATGAATGGCACAAAGGCCTTGCAGTTGGCTTTGACTTGGAAACTACTGGCGTCGATACAACCACAGCGCGAATCGTAACGGCCTCAGTGGTTCTACTGGATGCACAGGGTGCTGTAGTGAACCGTCGCGAGTGGCTGGTCAATCCCGGAATTGAGATTCCAGAAGCGGCAACGGCTGTCCACGGTGTTTCCACTCAGAAGGCACGTGCTGAGGGCGCTGAGCCAAAACAGTCCGTCCAGGAGATCATGCAGCTGTTGGCTTTCGCTTCTGAGCAGTCCCCCATTGTTGCGTTTAATGCCTCCTATGATTTTTCCGTTCTCTACAATGAAGCCCTTCGCTACGACTTGCCGGCGTTCTTCCCAGGAAACGTCATCGATCCGTTCATCATCGACAAGCAAGTCGACAAGTTTCGCAAGGGCAAGCGCACTCTGAGTGCGGCGTGTGAGTTTTACGGTGTCGTCTTAGAAAACGCGCATACCTCGTTGGCTGACGCCATTGCCTGCGTTGAGGTAGCCCGGCAGATTGGTGAACGCTACCCGCAGCTTCAGGTCGATCCACAGGTACTGCACGGTTGGCAAATTGGCTGGGCGCGCGAGCAGGCCGAAAGCTTCCAAACTTACCTGCGTAAGACCAAACCCGAAGCCGTAGTTGACGGCGCTTGGCCCATAATGGAGGGCTAGCTCACAGAGAAAACAAGCTTCTGTGCCCGATGTCACAGGTGCCTCAGTAATCAATGCGCCAATTCGCGGAAGTCGATAGTTCATCTTCTGTCACAATTGGGAGAATAATCTTCGAACTGTCAAGCTATATGACTCTCGACTAAGAATCTTAAAGCGATTTTTGACCCTATTCGGGCGATTTAGTTCGATAATGGTTGAATGGAGGGTACTCTCTCTACCCATTTGAGAACTGAAGGAACCCGCCTAGTGATCACAGTTAGTGACCTTCGTAAGGTCTACCAGCAGGGAAGCAAGGATGTTGTTGCCCTCGATGGTGTCAGCCTAGAAGTCCCCACCGGGAAGATTCACGGCATCGTCGGACACTCCGGGGCTGGCAAGTCCACCCTTGTTCGTTGCTTGACCCTGCTCGACCAGCCGACGTCCGGCACTGTAGCCGTTAACGGTAAGGAGCTGACCAACGTCAGTACCTCCGAGCTACGCAACGCTCGTCGCCGCATCGGCATGGTCTTCCAGCACGCCAATCTCTTTGACTCACGCACTACAGAGCAAAACGTTGCTTACCCGTTGGAATTGGTTGGTACTCCTAAGGAGCAGATAGCAACCAAGGTCGCTGAGCTGTTGGAACTTGTTGGGCTCTCGACATTCGCAAAGGCTTACCCATCCCAGCTTTCCGGCGGTCAGCGACAGCGTGTAGGTATAGCCCGCGCTTTGACCACTGATCCTGACGTGCTGCTATGCGATGAGCCAACCAGCGCGCTAGATCCAAAGACCACCGACGAGATCCTTGAACTGGTCAAAGAGTTGCGCGATCGATTGAACATCACCGTCCTGATCATTACGCACGAGATGCACGTGGTGAAGCAGGCTTGCGACTCGGTTTCACTGCTTGAAGGCGGAAAGATTGTTGAGTCCGGTTCCATTGAACAGGTCATCACCAACGCATCCGGCAACCTTGCTTCAACGTTGCTACCACTTCCTGGAGACGCACCGCGCGCCGAGGGATCTGGTCCAGTCCTCGACCTGCTTTACACCGGGCAGCAGGCCACCGAGCCAGTTATTTCCTCCGTTGCCCGCCAGTTCAATACCGACGTCAATGTTTTGGCCGGCTCGGTGGAGCAACTTGGTGATCAGCAGTATGCCCATCTGCGTTTGCAGTTAAATGCGGATGCAGATTTGGATGCCATCGTGAATCATTTGACCTCGAACGGCATCGCCGTGACCGTGAAGGGAGCCAAGTAGATTATGGATTTCTTTACTCCAACCGTTCTCAAGGCTATGGGAACTGCCACCGTTGAGACACTTCAGATGGTTGTCATCTCGGGGATACTCACCGTTATTATCGGCTTGATTCTGGGCATTCTGTTGCACGTGACGGGGAAGGGCGGACTACACCCAATTCGCTGGTTGAACGTGCTGCTCTCGGGCATCATCATCAACATCACCAGATCAATTCCATTCGCTATTCTGATGGTCGCGCTGATTCCATTCTCGGCGCTGATTGTAGGTGCCTCTTTGGGCCCGATCGCCGCATCAGTATCCCTGACCATCGGTACCATTCCATTCTTCGCTCGACTGGTCGAGACCGCGTTGCGCGACATCAACCACGGCAAGGTAGACGCGGCTTTGGTCATGGGCTCAACCAAGATGCAGACCATTCGAAAAGTCCTGATTCCAGAAGCCATGCCTGGCATCGTTGCGGCAACCACCACCACCATTGTCACCTTGATCGGCTATTCGGCCATGGCTGGGCTTGTCGGCGGTGGCGGTTTGGGTCGTATGGCCTACACCTATGGCTACACCCGTTACAACATGCCAATCATGCTCGCCACGATCGTCATCATCGTGATACTCGTGCAGCTGGTTCAGATTATTGGCGACGCCATCGCTCGCAAGATCGATCACCGCTAAAAACACACAAAGACTTCCATTGGTAGATCCAGTGGAGCCGTGGACTACGTCAAGACACGGCAAATCTCACTCGCAATTGAGCCCCACGGCTCCAAGAAAAGGAAGACAAGTTATGCGTAAAAAGCTCACACTTGCAGTCGCCGGCATCGCCGCGGCCCTGACCCTGTCCGCATGCGGTAGCAGCTCGCCATCAGCAGACGCCAATGCAACCTTGGACCCAGCAAACCCGGTCACCATCAAGGTTGGCGCCAGCCCCGTTCCACAGGCTGATATCTTGAACTACATCGACGAGAACTTGGCCAAGGATGCTGGCATCGACCTCGACGTAGTTGAAATCGACGACTACGTCACCCCAAACACCTCGCTCAATGAGGGAACCCTGGATGCTAACTACTTCCAGACCGAGGCTTACCTTAAGACCGAAACCGAAGAAAAGGGCTACAAGTTCGCTCACGGTGCTGGAATCCACGTAGAGCCAATGACCGTCTTCTCGAAGACTTTCAAGGATCCTAAGGAAGTTACCGAGGGAACCACTGTTCTGCTAAACAACGATCCAGTGAACCAGATCCGTGGCATGCGCGTTCTTGAACAGGCTGGCTTGCTGAAGAACATTGCTGACGATGACTCCATCCTCAGCGTTCAGGATGACAAGGAAAAGAATCCACTGGGCCTAGAACTCAAGGACGCCAACGCTGAGCAGGTAGTTCAGTACTACAAGAGCGATAAGTCGATCGGTGTTGCTGTGATCAACGGTAACTTCATCGTTCAGGCAAAACTGAACAAGGACGAGATCCTGGCTCAGGAATCAGGCGAAAACAACCCTAACGCTAACTTCTTGACCTGGCGTGAAGGTGAAGAGACCCCAGCGATCAAGAAGCTTGAAGAGCTGCTGCACTCCGATGAGGTTCGCGCCTACATCAAGAAGACCTGGACCGACGGAAGCGTCATCCCAGCGTTCTAATCTGAAGCACTTCACTGCCCGAGTTCTACGGAACTCGGGCAGTTTTGTTTTCCAACGCAAAAAAGCCCGGCACAGGGTCAAACCAACCTGATTGGTTCGGCCCCGTCCCGGGCTTGCTTAGTCGTGTTTAGGCTTTGGCAGCTGCCGCAGCCTTAGCCGCTGCAGGAAGAGCCGCGAAGATCTTCTCCATCGCCGCATCATCATGTGCTGCCGAGACGAACCATGCTTCGAAGACACTCGGTGGCAGGTACACGCCGGACTCAAGCATGGAGTGGAAGAACGGCGCGTAGCGGAAGACTTCCTGTGCTTGTGCATCCGCGTAGTTGTGAACGCCCTTTTCAGCGGTGCCAAAAGCGACTGAGAATAAGGTTCCTGCGCGCTGAATCGAGTGGTTCAAACCCGCGGCGTTGAATGCCTCGGTAATGGCGCCCTGCAATGCTTCAGACTGCTTGGTCAAGTGTGCGTAGACCTCATCGGTAGCATTGCTCAGCTGTGCAATACCGGCAGCCATGGCTACCGGGTTACCGGAGAGGGTACCCGCCTGGTAGACCGGCCCTAACGGAGCCAGGTAGTCCATAACCTCTGCACGTCCACCGAGAGCAGCGGTAGGCAGTCCGCCACCGATCACCTTACCGAAGGTGTACAAGTCAGCGGTCCAGTCCTCGACCTTGCCGGTCAAACCCCAGTAACCCGAGGAGGACGCACGGAAGCCGGTCAATACTTCATCAACGATCAGCAAGGCGCCGTGCTTGCTGGTGGTTTCCTTCAGGAACTTGTTGAAGCCTTCTTCAGGTGTAACCACACCCATATTGCATGGAGCTGATTCGGTGATGATCGCAGCAATGTTGGCTCCATGCTCGGCGAAGGCAGCCTCAATAGCAGCACGATCGTTGTAAGGCAGAACCAAAGTCTCGGCAGCGGTTGCAGCAGTCACACCGGCGGAACCTGGCAATGCCAAGGTAGCCAAACCAGAGCCAGCATCGGTAAGCAGCCCGTCGAGGTGACCATGGTAGCAACCGGAGAACTTGATGACCAGTTCGCGGCCGGTAAAGCCACGAGCCAAACGTACCGCGGTCATGGTTGCCTCGGTTCCGGTGGAAACCATGCGCACACGCTCCACACCGCCAACGCGTGACTTGATCAACTGGCCGAGCTTCGCCTCATCCGGGGTGGAAGCGCCGAAGGACAGACCACGGTCAACCGCTGCGTGTACTGCCGCTTGGATCTCTGGGTGTGCGTGCCCCAGCAATGCTGGACCCCACGAGCAGACCAGATCAACATATTCTTTGCCGTCGGCATCGGTCAGGTAGGCGCCCTTGGCGCCCACCATAAATGGCGGAATACCGCCAACGGATCCAAAAGCGCGGACCGGTGAATTCACGCCACCTGGCATAACTTCGCGGGCCTCGGCAAAGAGCTGTTCTGAGTTAGACATCAGTCTTATTTACCTTCCTTGAGCCAGCCGGCAACTTCGGCTGCATAGTATGTGAGAATCTGTTGGGCACCGGCGCGCTTGATGGAGAGCAAGGATTCAAGCACTGCACCCTTGCGGTCGATCCAACCGTTGGCCGCGGCGGCCTCGATCATCGCGTACTCGCCCGAAATTTGGTATGCAGAAACCGGTACCGGGGAGAAATCGGCAATATCGCGCACGATATCTAAGTAGCTCATCGCCGGCTTGACCATGATCATGTCGGCGCCCTCGGCGATATCCAGCTCGGCTTCGATCACCGCTTCGCTACGATTGGCAGCGTCCATCTGATAGGTGCGACGGTCACCCACTAGCTGGGAATCTACTGCTTCACGGAATGGACCGTAAAAAGCGCTGGCATACTTGGCGCTGTAGGCCAGTAGCGAGACATCCTGACGTCCAGCCTGGTCCAAGGCCTGACGAATCACGGCAATCTGGCCGTCCATCATGCCCGATGGGCCAAGCACGTGGGCACCGGCCTCGGCCTGTGCCACCGCCATCTGCGCGTAAATTTCCAAGGTGGCGTCGTTATCAACTTGACCGGAGGCATCCAACACACCGCAGTGGCCATGTGAGGTGAACTCGTCAAGGCAGACATCGGACATGACCACCAGTTCATCGCCCACTTCAGCGCGAACTGCGGCAATGCCCTGATTCAAGATGCCTTGAGGGTCGAGTCCTGCGGATCCTGTTTCATCACGTTCTTCAGGGATGCCGAAGAGCATGATGCCGCCCAAACCACGTTCTGCAGCGTCGTTGGCAGCAGCCTTGAGCGAATCCATCGAGTGCTGCACCACGCCCGGCATGGAGGTGATTTCATTTGCCTGGCCCAATCCTTCGCGGACAAAAGCTGGCAGGATCAGCTGCCTGGTCGATAGCTCATTTTCGGCTACCAAACGACGGATAGCTGGATTCTGCCGCAATCGGCGAGGACGATGCTCAGGGAAACCCATAACACTACTTTCTGTCTTGACTACTGTTCTTCTTCAGCCCCGGGTCTACCGGGCAGCTGAAGTAAATCTTTGGCCGCTTGGGCTAGGCCCTGCGGGGTTGGTGCGCCAGCCACTGCGTTGACCGGGATCAGTGCCCGTTCCAGGGCCGACGCGGTGGGTTGGCCAATGGCAATGGTGCGCAAAGTCGGCGGAATTGATCCACTCACCAGTTCTGCAAAGCGCCGTACCACCGATGGCGCCGAAAAGATCACCAGATCAATTGAATCCAGTTTCTCACTGATTTCGTGAACCTGCAGAACGTTGATCTCTTGTGTGGGCAGGCGCGCATCAAGGGCAACTCCCCCACTATCAGCGTTAACTGTTTGGTAGGCAATAAACTCGTCAACATTCAGCCGAAGATTAGTTAGCCAATCGCCCAACGTAGAACTGGATAAATCACCATGTGGGTAACAGATTCGCGCGTCGCGCTCTGGTCGCCAGCTCTCTACCATGCCAGCGGCTGATTGTAGCTCTGGCTGAAAATCGGCCGTTCGACCCAGGTACCTACTAATCGCTTCGCTGCTCTTGTGACCGACCGAGGCGATGCGCAAATCCTGTGGCAGTTCCTTGCCCTGAAGCAATTGTTCAATCACCCGCACGGTATTGACACTGGTGATCACCAGCCACTGATACGCTCCATCCACCAACTGGTGCGTCATCACTTCAATCTCGCGACGATCCGCAGGCCAGATGGTCTCGATCAGCTGAGCACACCACGAGGTGATACCCAGCTGATCAAATTCCTGCACTGTCGCCTCGGCTCGCGCCGGGTTGCGTAAGATCAGAGCGTGATAGGTCATGTGCAGTTGTTTAGGCTAGACCGGCCACGACAGCTGCACCGTCAGCGATCATCGACTGAGCCAAGTCTCGGCCCAGCTGCTCGGCTGCCTGAATCGAATCAGCAGAAGTGCGGGCACTGCGACGCATCACTTCGGAGCCATCAGGATTGCATGCCACCGCCTCGAGTACCAGTTCATTGCCCTCTACATGAGCCAGTGCACCGATAGGAGCAGCACATCCGGCTTCCAAGGTGGAAAGCAAGGATCGTTCGGCGACAACCTGCCTGCGGGTAGGTAGATCATCAAAGGAAGCCAGCGCCCGATCCAAGTCCTCGTGGCCACTGCCAGCACTGCGAACTTCCAGCGCCAATGCCCCTTGACCCGGGGCAGGCAGCATGATGGATGGATCAAGATACTCGGTAATGTAATTCTCCAGGCCCAGTCGGCGCATTCCCGCCGCGGCCAGGATCACTGCGTCTAGATCGCCCTGGGTGGCGCGACCAACGCTGCCATCGTCCAAGGTTTCGCCGATACCCTTAACTCTGCCCAAACGGGTGGGCACGTTGCCACGGATATCAACGATCTCAAGGTCACCACGGTGAGCCAAAAGTTGCGCTGCACGGCGAGGTGATCCGGTGCCAACCTTTGCGCCCTGAGGCAGGTCGTCTAAGCCCAGGCCATCGTGAGAGCACAACGCGTCACGAACGTCTTCGCGCTCTGGGATGCAGGCAAGAACCAGTCCCTCGGGCTGTGCGGTGGGCAGGTCCTTAAGTGAATGAACGGCAAGATCACACCCAGCATCCAAAAGTCGTTGACGCAGGGCGGCAGCAAACACCCCGGTTCCGCCCAAAGTGGCCAGTGACCCGGTGACTACGTCACCTTCGGTTTTCACCAGTACAGTTTCAACCTCTAGGCCAGAGATCTCAGCCAACTTCTGCGCCGCCCACCCGGTTTGCGTGGTGGCCAGCGCACTGCCTCGGGTTCCTACCCGGAAGGATTCACTCATGCCGAAGGCACCCCCACTTCCGAATCTACGGCGGCAATGGTTGGACGTAGCTTGCCATCAAGTGCACGCTTTTCGCAGCAGCCAGGTCGACAGACATCAAACCAAGGACCACCTTGTACCACCGAGGCGCGACCTTCACGAAGGGCTTTGCCATCGGGGCCGAGCAGTCGCTCTTCAATCAGATCAACCAGACCAGAGACGAAGGCCTGCTCAGTTCCTGGGGTCGCTACACGGTCAAAGGCTAAACCAAGTTCTGCGCAGGTATCCTTCGCTTCGGTATCCAGGTCCCAGAGAACTTCCATATGATCCGAGATAAATCCGATAGGAACAACTACAACGCCGGCGACACCGGCAGCAGCGTCCGCTTCCAAAGCATCGTTGATATCTGGTTCCAACCACGGCATGTGCGGTGCACCAGAGCGCGACTGGTACACCAGTGAATACTCCAGACCCTGCGCTTCTTCAACCTGAGACAGAATGTATTCAGCTACCGCGCGGTGCTGAGCGGTGTAAAGATTCTCGCTGTTGGCCTCGCGGATTTCCTTGGGACCAGCAGCCTGAGCGTCCCCCATCGGAATGGAGTGGGTAACGAACACGATTTTCAGTGGCTGATCCGATTTCCCTGCTTCTTCCAGCTGGACTCGGACCTTTCCCAGAGACACCCGAAGACTCTGTACAAAAGGCTGGACAAAGGCCGGGGTATCAAAGAACTGTCGAATCTTGTCTACTTCCAGAACACCATCAAGTCCGGTGGCCAACAGACCCATCCCCAGATCTTCACGGTACTGGCGACAAGCGGAATAGCCTGAGTACGCACCGGTGCCTAGCATCAGCACCTTGCGGTGACCATCGTCGGCCAACTGTGACAGGGTGTCGTTGATAAACGGGTGCCAGTTTCGGTTGCCCCAGTAAATCGGCAGGTTGATGCCACGGGTGGCCAACTCCGCTTCCAACGCCGCCTTCAGCGCCCTGTTCTGTTCGTTGATCGGTGAAATGCCACCGTTCTTGCGATAATGTACGGCTACCTCTTCAAGGCGCTCATCGGGGATCCCGCGGCCACCGGTGACATTGCGCAGAAATGGCAAGACATCGTCTTGGCCTTCTGGACCACCAAAGGAGGCAAGCAAGAGTGCGTCATACGCCTTGGGAATCATTTGACCGTTCTGGTCATATCCTTGGCGTGGGTCAAAGCTCTGGCTCACTTGAGTACCTCAAGCACCTCAGCGGCAGAGATTTTCCGACCGGTGTAGAACGGTGTCTCTTCGCGCACGTGGTGGCGCGCCTCGGTGTAACGCAAGTGACGCATCATATCGACTAGATCGATCATGTCATCTGCTTCGAGGCAGATCTGCCATTCGTAGTCACCAAAGGAGAAGGCCGCGACGGTGTTGGCAAGAACGTTAGGGAATTCGCGGCCTAGGATGCCGTGGTCACGCAGCATCTTGCCACGCTCGGCTGGATCCATGGTGTACCAGTCAGTGGAGCGCACGAACGGGTAAACAGTCATCCATTCCTTAGCGCGGATGCCACGGGCGAAGGCTGGTGAGTGGTTCTTAGCGAACTCCGCTTCACGGTGCACGGCCATGGTCGAATACACAATTTCAGTGCCTTCGAGCAATGCAGAGCGGCGAATCTTGCGCAATGAAGCCTGCAACAGCTGAGCCGATGGTCCGTGGACCCACACCATGATGTCAGCGTCTTCGCGCATGGCCGATACGTCGTAGATGCCACGTACTGTGGCGCCCTCGGTGCCCAGCTCAGCGATCAGTGCATCAAATTCGCTGGCAGCTGCTTCGCTACGTTCCACAATTTGTGAACGCTTAAAGATGGTCCAGAGCGTGTAGAAGAAAGTTGGATTCTCTCCCGCATTCGCGCGTTCGTTCATAACGGGCGAATTGTGCTCGGGTGCGTTGCTCACGTGATGTTCTCCTTGTTCTGCGGATCTTTTCATGGACTGTGAGTCCAAAATTGTTGCTGAAGTCTTAGCGGGCGCTGATTGCTACGGCTCGACGTGCCTGAGCGATAACTCGGGCCAAGCCGGTACCTGAAACCCAGGCTCCAACCACGTCGAGCCCGTCCATTGTGTCCAGCGCCCGTTCAAGTTCTTTGCGACGTTGCATTGCGGCTTCACCTTGTAGCGGCACCATGTCGCTAAAGCGCGAAACGGCACTTCCCAAAACATCATCCCGGTGCAATTGAACACCTAGAATCTTTGAAGCGTCTTTGATGGCCAACTCGATCAGGGCCTGGTCGTCTCCAGATTCCACGACTGGTTCCGACTCTCCAATACGGCCAACGGACAGACGCACCACGTGGGTACCTGGCCCGGCCTCGTTGGCGAGCCAAGGCCACTTCGCGGTGGAGTGTGTTAATGCTTTGGCGGTCAGCGGTGCATTCTTATTGACCAGTACGCCCGAACCGCGCGGTGCGTCATCAAGCTCGGGTTTATCGACGACCAAAATTGCCAGCGCAATGGAATTGGAGGTGTCTTCGGCGCTGATTTGCGCTTCGGGGTCAAAGAGTGGGTTCAGCAGCTTCAACGCAGCAGCCGCCTCAGTGGCCACAACAACTCGGTCTGCGTGAAGTTCTTGGCCAAGGCTGCACACGGTGTATGGCCGGTCGGCCTGTGGGAGATGCTTGATGGCTTCCACCGGAGAATTTCGAACCAGCGCAACGCCGTCTTGGGTCAACTGATCCACGAGCGTGTCAACCAGCGTGTACATGCCGCCTTCTAGTCCACCGACGCGTGAACCTGCTGGGGCCGAAGCTTGGAGTTTAGCCACAGCACGAGCCAGCGAACCAGTTTCTTGCATTGCCTGGCGTAGTCCCGGTACGGCAGCATCAATAGAAATCTTGGCCGGATCGGTGGAGTACACCCCATTGATAACCGGCGACACCAGCAGGTCAAGCACTGCTTGCCCCATCCGGGTACGAACCACCTCGGCGATAGTCAGCTTTTCGGTGGCCCATTTCTTGCTCATGGGCGTAATCAGATCAGCAGCGGCACGCACGGTAGCTGCCCGGCCAATGACGTTTCGTACCTCATCGGTACGCACATCACTCGGGATTCCAAGTAATGCGGTGGTAGGCATCGGATGTGCCACAATGTCTTGGTTCTCACCTTGAATCATCCAGGCTGACTGTCCCGAAGTCTTTGCGATCTTCTGACCCAACTCCAGTTCGTCGAGGTAAGCGGCAACGCTTCCACCACGCTGGGCGAAGGATTCAGCGCCGGCATCAATCTGTAGTCCGGCGACGTGCGCGGTTCGAACGCTACCACCGAAACTGTCATTGGCCTCCAAGACAGTAACTTCGTGCCCGGTCTGGCGTAGTTCACGGGCAGCCACTAGTCCGGCGATACCACCGCCAATGATCACGGCGTGGGGCACTACCGGCTGAGGTTCATCGGCAGGTGTCCTCTTGTTGTGTCGGGATTCGTTGGCCTTGCGTACCTTTTCAAGTAAGCGCACAGCGTGGGCGGCAGGCTGCGTAGCATTCTCAGAACGCCCTACAGAAGTTGGCGATGATTCCTTACTCACGTACTTAGCACCTTCTACCTTCACACATTGCAGCGATTACCTTGGGTTGGGGCCTGATCCCTTAACCCAAGGCATTACTCCCAGCTTAGACCCGTTGAATTACAGTGAGTGAATGAGCTCTACCACTTTGCTCAACACCGTCGGGTCCGTAGTTGGTGGGACGCCGTGACCCAGATTTAGCACATGGCCACGAGCCTGCTTACCCGCTTCAACTACTTCGCGCACGTGTGCCTCTAATACTTCCCACGGGGCAGTCAGTAGCGCCGGGTCAATATTGCCCTGAACCGAAACATCCTGACCCAAGCGGCCGATGGCGGTTTCTAGTGGAATTCGGTAATCCACGCCAACGGTGTCCACGCCAATATCGCGCATAGCGGTCAGCAGTTCCCCGGTGCCGGTACCGAAGTGGATCAGTGGAACGCCTAGGTCCCGCACGAAGTCCAAAGCCTGCGAAGAGTAAGGGGCAACAAACTTTTCGTAGTCTGGCAGTGACAGGGATCCTGCCCACGAGTCAAAGAGCTGCGCGGCCGACGCGCCTGCTTCAACCTGTGCCCGCAAGAACTTACCCGAGGCATCCGCTGCCCAGCGCATCAGCCCGTCCCACACCTCTGGGTCTGAATGCATCATGGTGCGTGGGCCAAGGTGATCGCGGCTTGGCTTACCCTCGACCATGTAGGCAGCGACGGTAAATGGGGCGCCGGCAAAACCGATCAGTGGGGTGGAGCCAAGTTCCGCAACAGTCAGACGCACCGCTTCACGAATTGGTTCTAAGGACTCATCGGTGAGTTCTGGAAGTGCAGCAACCTGCTGGGCGGTGCGGATGGGGGTGTCAAGTACTGGGCCAACGCCCGGGACGATGTCCACACCAATTCCTGCCAGACGCAGCGGGATGACAATGTCTGAGAAGAAGATGCCTGCATCCACCTTGTGACGGCGTACCGGCTGCAAGGTGATCTCGCTGGCCATCGCTGGATCCAGGCATGAATCAAGCATGCTGACGCCTTCGCGCAGCTTAAGATACTCCGGCAGCGAGCGGCCAGCTTGGCGCATGAACCATACTGGGTGATGCGAGGGCGTTTTGCCCGTCAAAGCTTGGATCAAAGCGGAATCTTGGGTACGTCCATCAAGCATCGGATGGTTCTGCGACAGGGTCATACTCTAATTCTGCCAAGTCTTGAGATTAAAGCCCATTCAGAACGTTCGCCCGCAGGTGAAGGTGAGCAACCTAACCCCCTAAAACGGCCCCGATTTAGGCTCACCTGCATTGTTTGCCTGAGCGTTCCGTCTTATTCTGGGGACACTGTGGTTTTCTTATCTCTTGTCGCTTCGCATTCGCAGCTCGATCTTGAGACCGTCGCGCAAATTAGCGCTTCGGCCGACGGGCTGGCAGCTGCCTCCGTTAACGGTTCGGCAGCCATCAATGGTGCCGTCGTTCTAGCAACCTGCAACCGTTTCGAGGTGTATGCGGATGTTGAACAAGTTGATGATGCTACCGATCACCTAGTCAATAAGCTTGCCGAGACCACCGATCTCTCCCCCGATTTTTTGGCTCGCCATTTGACCAGTCTTGAAGGCGAACCAGTTATTGAGCATCTCTTCTCGGTGGGTGCTGGTCTGGATTCAGCTGTTGTTGGTGAACGCGAAATCGCCGGACAGGTCCGACGCGCACTGACTCAGGCACAGACCGAAAAAACCACCACAAGCAACCTCACCCGTTTGTTCCAAAACGCCACCCGGGCTGCCAAAGATGTCGGCTCACACACGGATCTAGGAACGCAAGGCAAGTCGGTCGTATCCGTAGCCTTGGACCTCGCCGAAGAGCTCATGTCTGGCGATCGTGATTGGTCGGAGCAAGACGTGGTCCTGTTCGGCACCGGTTCCTATGCCGGAGCCACCATGGCACTGTTGAAGGAGCGGGGCGTCAAACGCGTTTCCGTGTACTCCCATTCGGGCCGCGCCGCTGATTTCACCACGAAGCGTTCGGGTTTCCCCCTAACGGACGAACTTTTGCCTCAGGCATTACGTGAGGCTGACATCATTGTTGGCTGTTCCGGTGGTGGACACCAAATCTCGCGCGCCGAGCTTGAAACCCCACGAGTCAAGAATCACCCGTTGATCGCCATCGACATGGCCCTAACTCACGACTTTGATCCAACCTTGGTTGAACTGCCAGATACCGAGTTGATCACTCTTGAATCTGTGCGAATGGCAGCTCCTACCGAACAAGCCATGGCCGTGCATGCAGCCAGCCGCATCGTGAAGAAAGCGACGGCCGAATTTGCGGCGGCTCAACGTGAGCGTGAAGCAGACTTCGCGATTGTTGCCTTGCGCCAACACACCAAAGCGGTCCTCGATCAGGAAATCGCCAAGGTACGTGCACAGCACGGTTGTACGGCCGCGGCCGAAGAAGTGGAGCTGGCAATGCGACGCATGGTTCGCCAGCTTCTGCATGTTCCAACCATCCGTGCCCGCGAACTCGCTGGTGAAGGTCGCACCGACGAATATGTCTCGGCGCTAGAGACTTTGTACGGTATTGAACTGGACGAGCCGCAGGTCAACCCGTTGACCCAGGTCCCGGAAGTGCAAGAGACCAGCGCCCAGTCAGCCACCTGCCCGGTCACCGACGAAGCAAAATCGGCATAATTAATCCTCGCTTCCTGATTTACAGTTCTGCATTCCTAGTCAAAGCATGGAATACTACTTCCAGATAGATCTCTGCGCTCAATTGAGAAATTGAACGGGTAAAAGATCGCGCAGTAGCTGGAAAGGCCGGATTTGATATGACGGAACTTGAAAATAGCAAAGGTGCCCGCCCACAGCGGATGCCTCGTGAGGCACGGCGTCAACAGCTATTGCAGGCAGCACACCGAGTTTTCGTAGCTCATGGATACCATGGCGCCTCCATGGATGAAATCGCTGAGGTGGCGTTGGTTTCAAAACCCGTGCTATACCAGCACTTCCCCGGCAAGCGCGAACTCTATCTCGCCCTACTGGACTCCCACTTGGCTGATTTCAGCAAGAAGCTCGAAGATGCCATCAGCTCGACAACCGATAACCGCCAGCGCGTGTTCGCAACCATCAACACGTATTACAGCTATATCAAGAGTGAATCTCAGGCTTACCGTCTCATTTTTGAATCAGATGTCTTGGCCGATCAGCTGATCGCTGGCCGCATTGAGCGCTTCAATAACAAACTGGCTTCTTCCATCGCGCGCGTTGTCGTCAAAGACACCGACATGAGTGAAGCCGAGGGCCTTCTGGCTGGTCGTGCACTGGCCGGATTGTCCCAGGTTTCCGCTCGATATTGGGCTTCCACCGATGATCCGGTAGACCAGGAAACCGCCGTTGATTTGATCTCGCGTTTAGCTTGGCGCGGAATTTCGCAGTTCCCCAAGGAAAACTAGCTAAATTAGTCTTCAGAGGACCCATACGGGACACCTAAATCGTTCGAGAGGATCAGCGACAATCATGGAAATCCGCATTGGCATTCAGAATGTAGCCCGCGAAGTTGTACTTGAATCCGAGCTCAGCAACGCAGAAGTCAACGACCTGGTCGCGAAGGCTATTGCCGACGGTAGCGTTTTGGCACTAAAGGATCCTAAGGGCCGCGAGGTCTTGGTGCCTTCCGCTGGCATCGCTTACGTTGAAGTTGGCCCAGAAGAAGTTCGTCGCGTCGGCTTCGCCCAGTAAAGCACAAACTTCGTTTGGCGCTCGGCGCCTGAGGTGAAATGGCTGGTATTCCGTTCTCGGGACACCAGCCATTTTTTGCGCCGTAATGGTGATTTACTTCACTAATTTGTGGTACTGCTAAAGGGTGACCCAACCACGAATTCGCAGCCCACGTCCAGCACCTACTCCAGACTTGGCCGAGCTGTTGCTCGGACTGGAAACCGAGTTTGACGTCCCTGCGCCCTTTGACCAGCAGACTCTTGCAGCTGCCGAGGCCGCCGTAGCCAACCTCGATTTGCCAGAGCATGACGCCACCAACATTCCATTCTTCACCATTGATCCCGAAGGTGCCACAGACCTAGATCAGGCGATGTATCTGGAAAAAGACGAGTCTGGCTATGTCGTCAATTACGCGATCGCTGATGTTCCCGCTTTTGTGGAACTAGGTAGCAAACTCGATGACGTTGCACGCCAGCGCGGTCAGACTTTCTACCTGCCACACCGCAAGATTTCTTTGCATCCCCCGTTAATCTCCGAAGATCAAGGCTCCCTCCTCCCGAATGAGGTCCGCCCGGCATTCCACTGGAGAATGACCCTTGATACCCAGGCAGCGCTAGTCAATGTTGAGCTGAGCAGAGCTCGTATAAAGTCACGGGCGCAGCTGGATTACGCGTCGGCTCAGAAGAGCTTGGATGGCTCCAGTAAAGATCAGCAACTAGAATTGCTCGCCGAGATTGGTGCACTACGAACACAGCAAGAACAGTCTCGTGGGGGCGCCTCGCTGACACTGCCCGATCAAGAGATAGAAGAGACATCTAACGGATACAAACTCGTAAGCCGAGTCCCTTTGCCCCTGGAAAATCACAACGCTCAGATCTCTTTGCTAACTGGCATCGCCGCGGCGCAGCTTATGCTCAAGGCAGGGGTCGGAATTCTTCGAACGATGCCCAAGCCCGAAGACAAGGCATTAACAGACTTCCGTACACAGACCCAGCTGCTTGGACACCCATGGGATGAGAAGACCAGCTACGGCCAGTACCTGCACACCTTGGATGTCAGCGATCCGAAACAACTGGTGATCATGCACCGAGCGGCATCGCTATTCCGTGGGGCAGACTATCAGGTCATCAATTCTCAGCCGGAGGAAGAACTCATCCAGGCGGCTTTGGCTTCACCCTACGCACATACGACCGCTCCACTGCGCCGCTTGGTGGATCGCTTTGTCCTTTTGACCTGCAGCATATTGACCGAAAATCAGAACATCCCTGACCAGCTGAGAACAGCATTGGAAGAGCTTCCCGAACTTATGCGCTCAAGCTCTGCAGCAGCCAATCGGGTCAACAAAGCTGCCCTAGATCTCATGGAGGCGGTTCTCTTACAGCACCGTGTCGGCGAAGAGTTCCAGGCCATCGTGGTGCAAGGTCAACGAGCCGACCCAGAATCTAAGGGGGCCAACGGGCAGCTTCAGCTGGTGGACTTGCCGGTCACCGGCAGCTTCTCCGGACCCGGCGAACCTGGCACCTTGGTCACCGCCAAGCTAGTGCTCGCAGATCCGACGAAGCGTCAGATTAGCTTTGAAATCGTGGTCCAAAACTCCTAACCCAAGGTTTTTGACTAAAACCCGCTATGCTTGGGCTATTAGAAAATAGGATGCCCGATCGCAATGGGCTGAGAAATAAAACAGTATCTTGGTGGCTTCCCAGCGGTCACCATCCCATAGGTGAATGAAATTCTCCTAAGTGAAACGACGCGATCGGCTCCGCTGGAATAGCACAGCACGTTGAGCTCACAACAACAAATGTTGCAGGTTCACCACACTGCTGGGCCCACATGAAACGAGAACATTAATATCGTGACTGACACGACTGTGGCAGCCGTAGCTGCCGAAACCCTAGATACCGAGAACGTCGAAGCTGCACCGCAGCAGAGCTTTGCTGACCTCAAGGTCCGTTCAGACATTGTCGCTTCCCTTTCAGAAGCCGGGATCGAATATCCCTTCCCCATCCAGGCACTCACCCTTCCGGTTGCTTTGGGTGGAAATGACATCATTGGTCAGGCCAAGACCGGTACCGGTAAGACCCTTGGCTTTGGTATCCCTGCATTGCAGCGTGTGATCCGAGAAGGCGACAAGGGCTACGAAGGTCTTGAATTCCCGGGTGCACCGCAGGCACTGATCGTCGCTCCAACGCGTGAGCTAGCCATTCAGGTTGGTTCCGACTTGGCGCAGGCGTCCAAGCACTCGAACATCCGCATCACCACCATCTACGGTGGCCGCCCTTACGAAGAGCAGATCAATGCCCTCAAGGCCGGCACTGACGTGATCGTTGGAACCCCAGGCCGTCTGATCGACCTGAATCGTCAGCGCGTGCTGAACCTTAAGCAGGTACGCACCGTTGTGCTCGATGAAGCTGACGAAATGCTGGATTTGGGTTTCCTTCCCGACGTAGAGCGTATCCTCGCTGCCCTGCCTCCTGTACGCCAGGCCATGCTGTTCTCGGCCACCATGCCCGGCGCTGTGATCACCATGGCTCGTCGTTACATGACCCGCCCGACCCACATTCGTGCGCAGGATCCGGGAGACGACGACTCGCTGACCAAGCGCAATATCCGTCAGCTGGTTTACCGCGCCCACAACATGGACAAAGACGAGATGGTTGCCCGCCTACTGCAGGCTGAAGGCCGTGGCAAGACCATCATCTTCACCCAGACCAAGCGTTCAGCGGCCAAGCTCTCTGACGAGCTCGTAGATCGAGGCTTCAACGCTGGTTCCTTGCACGGTGATTTGGGCCAGGGCGCTCGTGAACAGGCATTGAAAGCTTTCCGCTCCGGCAAGGTCGAAATCCTGGTTGCTACCGATGTCGCCGCCCGTGGTATCGATGTTGATGACGTTACCCATGTGGTCAATCTGCAGTGCCCAGATGACGAGAACACCTATCTACACCGCGTTGGACGTACCGGTCGTGCTGGCAATACCGGCACCGCGGTGACTTTTGTTGATTGGGATTCGGTTCCCCGCTGGTCACTGATCAACAAAGCTCTAGGGTTAAACGTTCCAGAGCCAGTGGAGACCTACTCCTCGTCGCCTCATTTCTTCACGGACCTGAACATTCCTAAGGGAACCAAGGGCCGCTTGCCACGAGCAAAGAAGGCTGCCGCTGCGGAAGGTGAAGGTTCAGAGCGTCGCGAAGATTCGCAGCGCACTCCTCGTCGTCGCAACAATTCACGAACCCGCACCCGTACCGTGAATGGCCAGCAACGCGAACAGCGCACAGAAAACAACGCCGGTAACGAGCAAGAGGGTTCACGTCACGGTCACTCCAAGGGCAAGCAGGACCGCCCGGCACGTGAGAACGAACGTCATCGCGAATCGCACCAGGCCAACGATTCCGCTCAAACGGGCTCAGATGCGCCGGCACAGGAACGTCGTCGCCGTCCGCGTCGTCGTACCCGTAGCACCGATGCAGGTGGACAGGACTAGTTTCTAGTCCCACCAGTTAGTTCGTTCTTCCGAAAGGAATCTAAGCCAGCGGTGCTTGCTCAACCCGAAGAATCAGCAATCCCTGAAACCGGAGCTGATGATGATTCATCATCAGCTCCGGCGACTGCCAATACCGTGTACCACGGTGACAATTTGAGTGTCCTCTCGGCTCTGCCCGAGCAGAGCTTCACATTGATCTATGTGGATCCTCCATTTAACACCGGACGCAAACAGACCCGTGCTCAGCGAACGATGGTCCGTGCTGCTGACGGTGAAGGTGACCGTACCGGTTTTCAAGGTCGGGCGTACAACACCGAGCTTGGTGCGGCCCGTTCCTATCACGACACCTTTGACGATTACCTAAGTTTCATTGAGCCAAGGCTGCGCGAGGCACACCGTCTCTTGGCGCAGGATGGAACCCTGTATGTGCACCTCGACTACCGCGAGGTTCACTACGTCAAAGTGCTCCTTGATGAGATTTTTGGCCGTGACAGCTTCTTGAATGAACTGATTTGGGCCTACGATTACGGGGCGCGAGCGAAAAATCGTTGGCCGGCGAAGCATGACACCATTTTGGTGTACGTGAAAAACCCGAAGTCGTATCACTTTGATTCTTCCGAAGTAGACCGTGAACCGTATATGGCTCCGGGTCTGGTGACTCCAGAGAAACGAGCCTTGGGGAAGCTACCAACCGACGTGTGGTGGCATACCATCGTTTCCCCGACTGGCAAAGAGAAGACTGGATACCCGACACAAAAGCCTGAAGGTATTTTGCGTCGTATTGTCTCGGCGTCTTCCCGTCCTGGCGATTGGGTACTGGACTTCTTTGCCGGTTCCGGTACTACCGGAGCGGTCGCCGGAAAGCTTGGACGCAAGTTTGTCTTGATTGATCAGAATACTGAAGCTATCGAAGTCATGCGTTCACGCTTGCCGGATACGACGTCCTACATCAAGGCCTGAGTACCGGTACTTTCCTGAATAATACGTTGTAGCATTTCCGGCTCGGTGACATTCTCACCGAGCCGGTTTACTTTTCCGGTTCCGTGGTAATCCGAAGATCCGGTGATGATCAGATTATTCTTGGCGGCAAGATCCAGAAGCCATTTTTTGCCTTCTTCGCTGTTGTCACGGTGGTGGATTTCCACTCCACCTAAACCTGCATCGATCATCTCGTAAAAGGTCTCGTTAGGTACAACTCGTCCGCGAAGCGACGCTTTGGGATGAGCAAATACTGGCACTCCTCCGGCCTCACGTACTAGCTGGACGGCCTTTGCTGGTCGAACGGCGGGGTGAGCCACGTAGTACTTGGAACGCGAGGACAAGATGTTCGCGAACGCTTCGTTGCGATTTTCGGAGACACCGGCAGCAACCAAAGCATCGGCAATATGTGGGCGCCCGATGGTTGCGCCGGGTTGGCAGTGCTCATTGACCAAGTCCCAACTGACCGGATAGTCCTCCGCCAATAGCTCCACGATGTGCTGGGCACGAATGATTCGAGCATTTCGCGATAGCTCAAGTTCATCCAGCAACGGCTGGTACGTCGGATCATGTAGATAGCTGAGCAGGTGAACACTTATCCCATTCGGATCCTGGCAGGTGATTTCCATTCCGGGGATCAATCCGACTCCCAGTTGCTTAGCTGCTTGCGCCGCCTCACTCCAGCCGGTGGTTTGGTCGTGGTCGGTCAGCGCCACCACATCCAAGCCAGCATCGGCAGCCGAACGGATCAATTCGGAAGGAGATTGAGTACCATCCGACACGTTTGAGTGGGTGTGCAGGTCAATTCGCATATTCCTAGATTATCCCTTGCGCTGATTCTTTGCTGGGACCGCGCAGTTGGTGACACACTGGGACTATGACCAATCAAGAATCACCTGCAGCAGGGACCAATCAGCCGTTGGAAGACCGAGTGAACAACCGTTCCCAGCGTCCAACGTCCAAGGCATTCCAAGAATTCATGGCTTCCTCATGGGCTACCGACAACTCGCAGTTGCCGGCACTAGATGCGGCCGCGTCGTACGCTGCGGCCCGCCGAGCTAAGCTCTCGGAAAACTTTGCCGGTGAGCGCATTGTTATTCCGGCTGGCCCGTTGAAGGTCCGCTCCAACGACACCGATTACCGCTTCCGTCCGCACTCGGCTTTCGCTCATCTCACAGGTTTGGGTGTCGATCATGAGCCGGATGCGGTTTTGGTCATGGAACCCACCGACGATGGCGCTGGCGAACACGGCAGCAGCCACGTATCTACCCTTTATTTCGCTCCAATGGCTGGACGCGACACCACCGATTTTTACCTAAATTCCCGTTCCGGTGAGTTCTGGGTTGGTCCGCGTCCGACGCTGTCGTCTCTCTCGGCGCGTACCGGTTTACCGACCGAGCCGTTGGAACAGTTGGAATTGGCTGTAACCAAGAATGCCGGACCGCAGGCACTGGGTGGCATCCGAATCCGCTTGTTGCGTGAAGTCGACATGAACATGGATGCTCTGGTTGATACTTCTCGGATCAATACAGCGCAGGATCTTGAAGCCAGCGATGCTTTGGATACCGAGCTATCTGAAGTCGTTTCAGAAATTCGTCTGATCAAGGATGAGTACGAAATTGCCGAGTTGCGTGGATCCGTCGCCGCGACCATCAACGGTTTTGAAGATGTTGTCCGTAACTTGGATAAGGCCACCGAACACCAGCGAGGTGAGCGCGTGGTTGAGGGCGCGTTCTTCGCCCGTGCCCGCCTTGAAGGAAATGAGTTGGGCTACGACACCATCGCGGCTTCGGGCAACAATGCCACGATCTTGCACTGGATCCGTAACAACGGCACTGTCTCCCCAGGTGAAGTGCTCCTGCTTGATGCCGGTGTAGAGGCAGAATCCCTGTACACCGCAGATATCACCCGATCGCTGCCCGTTTCTGGCAAGTACACCGAGGTTCAGCGCAAGGTGTATCAGGCAGTTCTCGACGCTGCTGACGCGGCTTTCGCAGCCGTGAAGCCAGGTCTGAAATTCCGTGACCTTCACCTGATCGCTACGCGCGTTTTGGCAGAGCGTCTTTCCGAGTGGGGCATCCTTCCTGTTTCGGTTGAAGAAGCCATGAGCCAAGAAGGTCAGCATCACCGTCGTTGGATGCCGCATGGCACCAGCCACCACTTGGGTTTGGACGTTCACGACTGCGCACAGGCTCGCGCAGAGCTGTACTTAGATGCCGAGTTGAAGGAAGGCATGGTCTTCACCATCGAACCTGGCCTGTACTTCAAGGATGAAGATCTGGCGATCCCTGAAGAGTACCGTGGTTTAGGTGTTCGCATCGAAGATGACATTCTGGTCACCGCCGATGGCGCCGAGAATTTGAGTGCCGCTCTGCCGCGTAACCCGGACGAGGTCGAATCATGGATGGCGAGTCTTCGCAGCTAAGTTTGTGAGCTAACGCTTAAACGCTGAGGGTCTCGGTGATATTGCATCTGTAATATCACCGAGACCCTCAAGTTCTTACTCTGAAGTTTTAGGCTTCCGAGTCATCATCTTTGGCTCGGTGTTGGCCTGACTGAGAAGAATTCACCGTTGGTTCAACGGTTGAAAGATCCTCATTAGTTTCGTTGCTTTCCGACTCAACTGGTGCCGATGATTCTTCGGTTGGCTTAGCAGTAGGCTCTGTTGCTGCTGCCGCTGGCTTCGGTTCGTTCACGCGCACACCATAGCGCGGACGTCCATCGGGCAAGTCAGGGAACTGCCCCTTACGCGACGTGGCAGTTTCTACGCCGGCTGGATCCTGAGTTGGTTGTGGCTGCATGTTATCTGCCACCGGCGTCTGCTGCTGTGATTGGGTCGGTGCCTGCTGAGCTGGCGCCTGGTGCACAGGAGGATGCTGCACTGGCTGTTGCTGTGCCGAACCCTGCTGCGGGCGCATAGGAAGCTTTGAAGCGAGCGCGCGGGCAGCCTGCGCCTGCTCAAAGTCCACAACAACATCAAAACTTGTCGCCACAAACTGGCTGGAGGAAGCGAAATCGCGCTTACCACGGCGCGTGGAATAGCTCACCACACCAGCGACCATCCAGATCGCCATGCCCAGGCCAATAGAGGACAGGATCTGGTACAAACCGTTTCCACCGCCGCCAAACAGCGAGAGGAGAAGACCGACAAATAGGCCCATCATGCCACCTTGAGCAGCACCGGCCAGTGCTACCTTCGGGTAGGAAAGCTTCGCGGTAACTCGCTCGACAGTGCGTACGTCATTACCAACAATGCTCACCGATGCAACCGGGAAGTCATTGTCCGCCAAATAATCAACGAGCTTCTGCGCGTCGAGGTAGCTGGTGTAACGTCCAAGCAGTTCTCCGCGAGGCAAACCGTTGGTGCTGATCGAATTTACTCTATGAGGCGAGGTCATATCTACATTGTGCACAGGTTTACTGTGAGCCTGCCTAGTTGTGAAGTAACTATCGCTGAGGGTGAAAGAAACAGTAGCTTCGCTGTGGCTTTGCACACCGCGATGAACAGTGGGACACGATAGTCTAGATAGGTGAGCGCACCAGTGTCTAAAATCTTCGTTGCCCGGCTCCTGGGGCTAGATGTCTTCGACCCCTTGGGCGACCGTTTGGGCCGACTACGCGATGTCGTCGTGGTTTCCCGCGGACCACAAAAGGCCGCGGCTTGTGTTGGTCTTGTGGTCGAGGTACCCGGCAAACGTCGAGTCTTCGTACCGATGACCCGCATTCAGTCTATGGAAGCCAACCAGGTGATCTGTTCTGGTCTGGTCAATATGCGTCGTTTCCAACAGCGCGGACAAGAGATCCTTGTTGTTGCCGAGATGTTTGACCGCACCATCACCTTTAACGACGGCTCAGGACGTGGTGTCATTGAGGATATTGGATTAACTCAAACCCGTCGCGGTGACTGGGAGATCAACGAGTACTACGTTCAGCGCGGCGTACCGACGTCCTCGCTGCTAGGTCTACGTTCACGCAAACGCGATAAGGTCTTGGTGTCTTGGCAAGATCTGCGCCATGGATCCCAGGAAGAACCACAGTCCGCTGACACCTTCGTGGCTACACACGATGAAATGAAACCCGCAGATTTCGCCGACGCACTGCATGAAATGAATGAGAAGCGTCGCCTGGAAATCGCTGCTCACCTGCAAGATGAACGACTTGCGGACGTGCTTCAGGAATTGCCGGACCGCGAGCAGGTTGAGATCCTCTCGGCCCTAGGCCTAGAGCGTGCGGCCGACGTGCTTGAGGAAATGGATCCGGACGATGCCGCGGACCTCTTGGCCGGTGTCGCCGAAGAAACCAAGCACCAGCTGTTGGACTTGATGAATGAGGACGAAGCCAAGGATGTTCGCCGTCTGCTGGCCTACCCAGAGGGTACCGCTGGTTCGGTGATGACTCCCGTGCCGGTCATTTTGACCCCAGAGTCCACCGTGGCTGAAGCCCTAGCGTCGGTTCGTTTAGAAGAGCTGAGTCCTGCGTTGGCTTCCACCGTGTACGTCGTGCGTCCTCCACTGGAGACGCCCACCGGACGGTACCTAGGACAGGTTCATATTCAGGCGCTGTTACGTGCAGCCCCTCCCGAACCCTTAGGTGACATTCTTGACACCGAACTTGAGTCGATGTCAGACCTGGCAGATATCTCCGAAGTCGTCAGGCATCTAGCAACTTATAACCTCACCAGCGTGGGTGTGACCAATAAAGAGGGTCGGCTCGTTGGAGCGATCACCGTCGATGACATTTTGGACCATATCCTTCCCGATGACTGGCGCTCTCAGGACTAAACGAGCCCCATCAATAGACAGATCAGCAGAGGAGTTCCAGCTATGGCTGAGCAGCGTAAGACAAATGGCCTGGACACCCCACTAGCAGCACGACAACGGTTCTGGCCCAAGTTCTCCCCCAATCCCGACCTTTTTGGTTCGGTGACGGAGAAGTTTGCCCGCTTCATGGGTACTCCTCAGTTCCTGCTGTACATGACGGTGTTCTGCGCCTTCTGGCTGATTTGGAACTCTGTGGCGCCTTTGAGCTGGCGTTTTGACGATGCTGCTATCGGCTTCACCGCGTTGACGTTGATGCTCTCCTTGCAGGCTTCCTATGCTGCTCCGCTGCTGTTGTTGGCGCAGAATCGTCAGGATGACCGTGACCGCGTCTCGCTGTCCGAAGACCGCGCCCGTGCAGAGCGTAACCTTTACGACACCGAATACCTCACCCGAGAGCTGGCGTCCCTACGCTTGGCACTTCGTGACGTTGCAACACGCGACTACGTTCGTTCCGAGCTTCGCAATGTTCTCGAGGAACTGTTGGAAACCACTGAAGGCGAAGAATTGCATCTTCGCGCCAAGAAAAAGAACAGCGCTAAGAACTCATCGCCACAGACCGGGCTGATGGAAACGGTTAGTGCCCAGCAGTCAAAGAAGCGGAAGTCCAACAACAAGTGAGCAATTCACCTGAACTGATTGAGGCTCTAGCCAAGGTCAATGACCCAGAGCTACGCCGCCCCATCACCGAACTAGATATGGTGGATTCCGCCCAGCTGGTCGGTAGTACCGCGCACGTCACGATCTTATTGACTGTTGCTGGATGCCCCATGCGTTCAACTATCGAAAAAGACGTGAGTACAGCAGCACTTAGCGTGCCAGGAGTCCATGACGTCCAGGTAACTCTAGGTGTCATGGATCCAGAACAACGTGCAGCCTTACGCGAACGCTTAGCAAGCCGACGAACACCGTTTTCTGACCCGCAGTCGCTGACTCGCGTCATTGCTGTAGCCAGCGGAAAAGGTGGTGTCGGAAAGTCCTCAATCACCGCCAATCTTGCCACGTTACTGGCTGCCCAAGGCTTGAAGGTTGGACTGATCGACGCAGATGTTCACGGGTTCTCTATCCCTTCTTTGATGGGCATTACGCAAAACCCGACGCGCATGGATGAGATGATCCTTCCGCCGGTGGCACATGGTGTGAAGGTCATTTCCATCGGCATGTTCTTGGATTCAAATCAGCCCGTGATTTGGCGCGGTCCCATGCTTCACCGCGCTCTGGAACAGTTCCTCTCCGATGTCTACTTTGGCGATTTGGACTACCTATTCTTAGACTTGCCCCCTGGCACCGGTGACATGGCGATCTCCGTATCGCAGCTGTTGCCCAACAGTGAACTGCTGGTTATCACTACGCCTCAATCCACCGCTACCGAAGTCGCAGAACGAGCCGGAACGATTGCCTTACAGACTAATCAAAAGGTCATCGGCGTAGTAGAAAATATGAGCTTCCTGCAATTGCCTGATGGCACACGCATGGAGGTGTTTGGCTCTGGAGGAGGGGCTAAACTCAGCGCTTCCTTGACCAGCCAGCTTGGTTATGGCGTCGAACTGCTGACGCAGGTTCCGTTGGAAGAATCGGTGCGAATCGGTTCTGATCAGGGAAAGCCTGTAGTGCTCAGTGACCCTACTTCACCCGCGGCCGCCGCTTTGGTGGATTTGGTCAGCAAACTAGTTCAGCGACCGCGCGGACTAGCCGGGCGATCGCTGCCAATGTCGTTCTAGGCGAAGGCTTTAGGTAGCTTCAGAATCAAAGGGAGCCGCTTCATTATCTGCTAGCGGAGCCTGCTTTTGCGTCTGGGTTTCGATGGCGGTTCGTACCGGAGCGGGCGCTACCTGCGTACTGGGCTTTTCCTTTGCTACGTTGACGGCGTCATCAAACTCAGCAATGAGAGCTTCTTTGATGATGCGGCGTGGATCGTATTGTCGGGGATCCAGCTTTTTCCAGTCAATGTCTGCAACTTCGTCGCCGACCTCTTCGCGCAGCTGCTCTTTGGCACCGTTGGCCATGCGCCGCACCTCTTTGACAAGGTTGGCAAGTTTTTTGGCATATTCAGGCAACTTTTCGGGGCCAAGAATGACTACCGCGAGCACTGCGAGAACAATGAACTCGCTACCATTGATTCCAAAAAGATCCACGTAAAAAGATTACCTTGTCTCGGACAAACTCACGAAGTCACCGCGCCACATGTCCTGTGACGCTCAGCCAACAGCAACGCTTAGTTTGCTGCGCGCAAACCTCGTGGAATCCTCGGTAGCGACATGGTCTTTGGCGGACGGTTGGCCGGGTTGCGGTGAGCCAGCGCATCACGGAGCATGGCCCTGCCTCGGTGAATTCGCGAACGAACCGTTCCAAGCTTTACGTCAAGAATGCGCGAAACCTCTTCATAGGAGAAACCTTCCATGTCGCACAGCACAATGGCCGCGCGGAATTCTGGAGACAATGAGCGCAAGGCTTCTTGAACGTCAACGTCAAGGTTGTTGAATTCGAAGTAGCGTTCGGGAGTGATCACACTGCCTGGCAGCCGCTCTTCGGCACCCTCTGCAAAAGCATCAAAACGGATTTTGCTTTTGCGGCGGGCCTGATCCAAGAAAATATTGGTGGTAATGCGGTGCAACCACCCACCCATGGTGCCTGGGGTGTACTTGTCCAAGGCTTTGAACGCGCGAACGAATGCTTCCTGGGATAGGTCTTCAGCATCTTGGCGGTTACCGGTCAGACGGTAGGCCAGTCGGAAAACTTGTTCGCCATGTTCTTGGACCATCTGGTCCCACGTAGGCGTCGTGGTTTCCTGTGCCGCAGAGGCAGAGACTGAATCACTAAGTACATTGTTCACTCTTCAAGTATGTGGCGACAAGCTGAGCTGAAGCTAAGAATCCCCTGCGGGAGAACTATCAAGCTGAACAACTTCGCTGTCCACGCTGGGTACGATTAGTAGTGGACGAAATCAGACAACCTTATTGAGGACCACTACCCATGCCTTCGATGAATCCAGAACTCTTTGCGAGCTGGACCTATGCTCAGAACCACGTCACCGAGCCTGAGCACGTGGCGCAGGTTCGTGAACGCGCAGAGGATTTAGGAGTGCGGTGCATCGATCCGGCAGGGCGGTCCATGTTGCAGTTGCTGTGCACCTTGCGTCGGCCACGTAGCGCGGTGGAGATCGGATCCGGAGTAGGAGTCGCGTCCTTGGCAATGCTTGAAGCCGTCGGCCCTTCCTTGACCCTGACTGCCATCGAGTCCGATTTAGAACATGCAAATGCCATGCGTCAAGGATTGCGAGAATCCGGTATCCCATTGGCGCGGGCGAGGATCATCAACGAACGTGCAGAAAATGTTCTCTCACGGCTAGCTGATCACGCCTACGATCTGGTGCTAATCGATGCTGGCGCAGAGCTACTACTTGAATATGTTGCCGAAGCTAAACGCATTGTTGGTGTCGGTGGTGTGATCATCCTGAACAATGCTTTTGACGATCACCGACTGGCCAAACCCGCCGTACGTCGTACCTCTACGGTAATGACCCGAGATGCTTTGCGAATGCTTCGCGAAGACCCACGGCTGCAGACGCACCTGTTCCCCAGCGAGCAGGGTTTGTTCGTGGCTACAGTGTTGCCACAGCCTACCGCTAAAACTCGCTAGAAATGCCAAAAGGACCGACGCTTTTGTCGGTCCTTTAGTACGATCGCTGCGGGCAATCAGGAAAGATTAGTCAGTGACTTTGAGCAGGCAATCACGTAGCTCAGTCGCTTCAGCGCTATTCAGCTCAACAACAAGCCGTCCCCCGCCATCAATTGGTAGGCGTAGGATGAGGCTCCGGCCCTCTTTGACAACTTCCATTGCTCCGTCGCCGGTGCGTGGCTTCATTGCAGCCATTAAGCTGTTCCCTTCGTCTGGGCTAACGAGCGTGACGAGCTTTTGCGTCACGCACTACCGCTTGCGTTGTCCATGCTCCACCGATATTCCCGGCTGAGTTGGGACTCTTATCTTCTATTATTACTAATTTTCGCTCGTGTCGCTAATCACACGCCGTGACTGCAGGTCACGAATCGTATTTTCAAGGCTAGTAATTTCTGCCGCAAGCACATCGAGAACTTCATCCACTTGATCGCATCGATAGCCACGCAACCCCAGCGAAAAGCGAACTTTGTCGATATGATCGGCGCGAGGATGCTCGGGCAGCAACACCGGTGGCAGTGACGCTTGATGCTCAACCAGGCCCACTACCGGTTCATTAGAAGATTCAAAGTGTCGACCGGTGCCGAGTTTTTTCCGCTGGTTTGAAAATAATAAGGCCACGGCACCAACCAACAGAAGTGCAATCAGGATCAATAAGAACGGCATGTACTCCCCTAGAGCGCGTCTTTCGAATCGGTCTTCTTCTTCCCTGCATTCAACACAAAGTCGACAGCCTCGTCGGGATCATCGGTCACCATGAACAGGTCCAAATCCTTGGGCGAGATCGCTCGTTCAGCAGCCAAGGTATTGGTCAGCCAATCGACGAGGCCACCCCAGTATTTGGTTCCCACCAAGACAATCGGGAAGCTGGTGATCTTCTGCGTCTGCACCAAGGTCAGGGCTTCGAAGAGTTCATCCAAGGTACCAAATCCGCCAGGCAGGACGATGAAACCCTGCGAGTATTTGACGAACATCGTCTTGCGAACGAAGAAGTAGCGGAAATTCAGCCCTTTGTTCACCGAGGAGTTCAGGCCGGTCTCGAAAGGAAGCTCGATGCCCAGACCAATGGAGATTCCGTCATTCTCCGCCGCACCTTTGTTAGCCGCTTCCATGGCGCCTGGCCCCCCACCAGTGATGGTGGTAATTCCAGCCTCGGCTAGTCGGGCGCCAATACGATACGCCATCTTGTAGTAGGGGCTCTGGGGATCTGTGCGTGCGGAGCCAAAAACTGCAATCGCTTCCCCGGTACCGGCTAGGGTTCCAAATCCGTTGACAAATTCAGATTGAATACGAAGAACGCGCCACAGATCGCTGTGCGTCACGTCTTCTTGCGGGCTCTCCAGAAGGTAGTGATCAAGCTGCTCGTCGGGACGCTTGCCGGGCCAGCTCGCTTCAATGTGGCGCGCTTGCCCTTCGCGAGCGTTCTTTTCACTCTTTCGCTGATGAACCATGACTTCACTCTATCCGTTATTGGCTAGCAATTCGGACTGTGTCGATGTACCAGCTAAGTGACAGTTTTGTAACAACTAGATGTGACTTGTTCGATGTGGCGTGTTGTGCCTCTCACATCCAGTAATGTCTTAGGTATGAACAGCGATCATCAGGCTCAGCCAGCAACATCGGACCCTATCGTCCAGTTGGCTGGAGTCAACAAGCACTACGGTTCGTTGCACGTGCTCAACAACATCAACCTCAACGTTTCAAAGGGCGAGGTTGTCGTGATTCTGGGCCCGTCAGGCTCAGGTAAATCAACGTTGTGCCGTGCCATCAACCGGTTGGAAACAATCGACGAAGGCACCATCAAGATTGACGGTCAGACTCTTCCTTCCGAAGGCAAAGCGTTGGCTAAACTCCGCGCGGACGTCGGAATGGTTTTCCAGTCATTCAACCTGTTTGCTCATAAGTCAATTCTTGAGAATGTGACTCTCGGTCCCATTCGGGTCAAGGGCATGAAGAAGGTTGCTGCCAAGGAATTGGCCATGCAACTACTTGACCGCGTTGGCGTCGCCAACCAGGCTTCCAAGCTCCCAGCACAGCTATCAGGCGGACAGCAGCAACGCGTGGCCATTGCCCGCGCACTAGCAATGAAGCCCAAGGTCATGCTCTTTGATGAACCGACCAGCGCTTTGGATCCAGAAATGATTAATGAAGTTCTGGACACCATGGTGGGCCTCGCTAAGGAAGGGATGACCATGCTTGTGGTCACCCACGAGATGGGCTTCGCCCGCAAGGCCGCTGACCGAGTGATCTTCATGGCCGATGGTCAGATCGTGGAACAAGCAACTCCTGATGAGTTCTTTACCAATCCACAGTCGGATCGCGCCAAGGACTTCCTCGGCAAGCTCATCACCAACCACTAATTTCATCACCCGCATCCAATAGGAGAAATCATGCGTAAGTCTCGTTTCGGTAAGGTCGCGGCAATGGCAGCAATCGCTGCTCTGGCTCTGACCTCGTGTGGCGGCTCGGACAGCGAAGCTGACGGCGACAAGATTCGTATCGGCATCAAGTTCGACCAGCCAGGTCTCGGTTTCAAAGATGGCGACAACTACACCGGGTTCGACGTTGATGTTGCAAAGTATGTAGCCAACGAACTGGGCTACTCAGAAGACAAGATTGAATTTGTTTCCGCTCCTTCGGCAAACCGCGAAACCATGTTGCAGAACAACCAGGTCGACATGATCTTCGCTACCTACTCGATCACCGATGAGCGCAACAAGGTTATCGATTTCGCTGGCCCATACTTTGTTGCTGGTCAGGATCTGCTGGTCGCTTCTGACTCCGACATCGACGGCCCGGAGGCCCTGAACGGCAAGAACCTGTGCTCGGTCACCGGTTCCACCTCGGCGAAGAAGGTCAAGGACAACTACGCTGAAGGAACTAACCTTCAGGAACTGCCAGGCTACGCAGAATGTGTCACCCAAATGAGTGGTGGCACCATTGACGCGGTGACCACTGATGACATCATCCTTGCTGGCTTGGCTGCTCAGCCTGCCTACAAGGGTAAGTTCAAGGTTGTTGGCAAGCCTTTCACCGAAGAAAAGTACGGTGTAGGTCTGCCAGACGGCACCGACAAGTGCAAGGCCATCAACGAAGCCATCACTAAGATGATTGATTCCGGTGACTGGAAGAAGGCTCTGGATAAGAACACTGAGGGTACCGGCTACACGCCAAACTCAAAGACCAATCCTCCAAAGCTCGCAGACACCTGCGCATAACAACACCAGATGCGGCGGAGGCCAAGGCGCTGTCTTGGCCTCCGCGGCATTATTGTTTTCCCGATGATCGACTTTTCAGTCCATCATTCCCATAGCCGCTTGGCCGCCTCACTGGCCATCGAGACAGAGGCTGACAGTGGAGAATTATTTATCCATATTCACTGAGTACAACATTCCCGGAGCTTTCTGGGTCAACATCCAATTAACGTTCTGGGCAGCGATCGGCGCGCTGGTGCTGGGTACCATTCTGGCGTTGCTTCGCATCTCTCCTGTGGCCAGCTTTCAAGCCATCGGTTCGGGCTACGTCAACTTGGTTCGCAATACCCCGCTGACCATTATTATCTTGTTCGCTGTTCTGGCACTGTACGGTCAGCTGGGCTTCACCCTTGGTGGAGACTTCCAAGCGAACTTCTTTAGGCTTTCGGTTCTGGGCCTTGCGGTGTATCACGCAGCATTTGTCTGCGAAGCAATTCGTTCCGGTGTTAATACTGTGCCGCTGGGGCAGGCCGAAGCGGCCCGCGCCATAGGTTTGGGATTCATGCCGGCAGCGCGACTGATCATTTTGCCTCAGGCCTTCCGCGGCGCCATTGTTCCGCTGGGCAATACCCTGATTGCTTTGATCAAAAACTCCACCGTGGCCGCCGTTGGTTCGGTAGCCACCGAGTCCTCTTCGGTGATGAAGTCGATGATCGAGTTCCGTGCCGACATCGTCATCCCGATCTTCCTAACCTTCGCAATTGGCTTTGTGATCATCGTGATCCCAGTTGGCCTATTGACGACTTGGCTGTCCAAGAAGCTGGCGGTGGCACGATGAGCGCATCAATTCTCTTTGATACACCCGGTCCGAGGGCCCGACGACGGATCCTGATCATCAACATCATCGGGGCGCTTATTGCCTTGGGGGTCGTGGCTTGGATCTTCTTCGGTCTGGCAGGCAAGGGCCAGATGAAGCCAGAGCAATGGGATGACTTCGTTCAGGCAAGCACGTGGAAGAACTACCTCTGGCCCGGTTTGGTCAACACCTTGAAGGCTGCCATCTTGGGCATCGTTGGTTCGGTGATTTTTGGTTTAGTCTTCGGCGTGGGTCGCTTATCGCAAAACAAGCTCATCAACGGTCTGTGCACTGTTGTGGTGGAGTTCTTCCGCGCTGTTCCAGTGCTGCTGATGATCGTGTTCTTCAACGTCTTCTTCGCCCGTTCTTTGGAGCTCCCCGGTGACACTGCGTTGTGGGCTGTGGTCGCCGCGTTGATCTTCTACAACGGTTCCGTTGTGGCAGAGTTGGTTCGCTCCGGTGTACACAACTTGCCTAAGGGCCAGCGTGAGGCTGGCATTGCCATTGGTCTAACCCGTGGAATGTCACTGCGTCATATTGAGATTCCGCAGGCTCTGGTGGCTATGTTGCCAGCACTGATTGGCCAGTTTGTCGTGATCTTGAAGGACTCGGCGCTTGGCTACATCATTAGCTTTAATGAGCTCTTGTTCTTCGCGCGCACCTACTCCTCGCCTAACGGTAACGTCCTGCAGGCATTGATTGTCACCGCCGTGATCTTTATCTTGATCAACTTCACCTTGAGCAAGATTGCCGAGCTGGTTTCAAAGCGTTTGAGCAGTCGCGTGAAGAAATCCAAGAACGCGGCGGCTGAGCTAGTTGGTGCACCAGCCGGGGCTCTGGCTGCCGGTGGCGCTGACAACGCGGATGAGGGTCCGAACGATCCTCGCGCCTAAGTAAGTATCAGAACCTAAAATGCTCTCCTCGCCCATTGGCGAGGAGAGCATTTTTGTGTGCTGAATTATCTACGACGACTAGCTCAGCCAGGCCCGGAGCGATTCAAGGCAGACACGAATGTCTTCCTGAGCTACGTGCTCATCATCGCTGTGTGCCAGAAGGGCGTCGCCTGGACCAAAGTTCACCGCTGAAATCCCTAGGGCGGAGAAACGTGAGACGTCGGTCCAACCATATTTTGGTTTTGGATCCTGACCAAGAATCTTGATCAGATCCGCAGCAATCTCTTGATCTAGTCCAGGCTTGGCGCCTTCAGCACCGTCGGTCCGTTCAATCTCGAAGCCTTCGAAGAGTTCAAAGACCAGAGCCTCAGCCTGAGCCAATGATTTATCCGGTGCGAAACGATAGTTGATCTCAACTTCGCAGTAGTCAGGAATGACGTTTCCTGCAATGCCTCCGTTGATCCTCACCGCGTTCATGCCTTCGCGGTAGTCCAGTCCTTCAACGGTGATAGTTTGTGGCTGGTAATCGGCCAAACGCTGCAAGATTGGGGCAGCGTCGTGAATGGCATTATGTCCCATCCATGCCCGGCCGGAGTGAGCCGCTTTGCCATGAGTCCTAACGACGAAACGGCTGGTTCCGTTACAGCCGCCTTCGACCGTCCCGTTGGTTGGCTCTAACAAGATGGCGAAGTCTGCTTCGAGAAGTTCAGGACTATTTCGTACCAGTCGTCCGAGTCCGGACTTGGCAGCTTCCACTTCTTCATGATCATAAAAGACGTAGGTGACGTCATACTTCGCGTTGGTGAGCTGTGCGGCAAGGGACAGCTGCACTGCTACCCCGCCCTTCATATCCGTGGCGCCTCGGCCATAAAGAATACCGTCAATCACCTGTGCTGGAACCGTGCCCTTAGCACCTTCGGTGCGCGGCAATGGAACGGTGTCCAGGTGGCCCGCCAGCACCACTCGACGCTCGCGGCCAAAATTAGTGCGCGCGACGATAGCGTCTTGATCACGGTGAACTTGCAAATGCTCCAGCTTCAACAAGGCCTCATGTACCTTATCGGCGATCATTTGTTCGTTGCCGGAGACAGATTCAATGTTCATAATCTGTTCGGTGAGCACTGCGACGTCCTGTCGCAGGTCCAATTCATTCACGGTATTCACAGTCCTACGTTTCTAGCTTCACTAGCCTGTCATCTATCAACGTTACCCGGGGTAACAACGATACGATCAGTGTATGACTTCAGAAACTGTGACTACTTCCAGTGACTCCTCCGTACGTTTGGCATCCGGCCATGGCCTTGCCACCATCGCAGCAGACGGCACCGTGCTTGACGTCTGGTACCCGGCTCCCCTGCTGGGTGAACTAGAAGAGGCCGACTCATTGCCTCGCGAGCTCGCCGCTGCCGCACAAGATGATGCTGCTCGTGGCACCACTCAGAAGGTGGTCTCACTGACTATCGACCTAGACGTGGCTCCAGCAGACACCGCCGATGTGTGGCTGCGACTGCATGTCCTCTCCCACCGTTTGGCTCAGCCGAACTCGATCAACCTCGACGGCATCTTTGGACATCTGGCCAACGTTGTATGGACCAACTTCGGCCCATGCCAGGTGGAAGGCTTTGAAACCACCCGCTTGAAGTTACGTTCACGCGGCTCGGTCACCGTATACGGCGTGGACAAGTTCCCACGTATGGTCGACTACGTCATGCCAACCGGTGTGCGCATCGCAGATGCTGACCGTGTCCGTCTGGGAGCTCATCTGGCTGACGGTACCACCGTCATGCACGAGGGCTTCGTTAACTTTAATGCCGGCACCCTAGGCACTTCCATGGTTGAGGGTCGAATTTCCGCATCGGTCGTCGTAGGCAACGGCTCGGATGTTGGTGGTGGCGCCTCGATCATGGGCACCCTTTCCGGTGGCGGCAAGGAACGCATCGTCATTGGCGAGCGCGTACTACTGGGCGCCAATGCGGGTGTCGGCATTTCCATCGGAGACGACTCCGTGGTTGAAGCCGGCCTCTACGTCACGGCAGGTACTCGCGTTTTGTTGGGCGACAAGCAGGTGAAGGCTCTGGAGCTTTCCGGGGTTCCGAACTTACTCTTCCGCCGTAACTCGATCACCGGTGCTGTCGAAGCATTGGCCCGCGCAGGTCAGACCGTAGAGTTGAACAGCGCCTTGCACGCTAACTAACTTTCCCGCTCCGGCGAGCAATGAACGGTGAAGGTGACGGAACTAAATTCCGTCACCTTCACCGTTTTTGATTTTCCTCGATTCTTACGATTCAGGAAAAATGACGGTAACCATCGGCTGAATAAAGCCATGGAATGCGCCAGAGTCTTTCATCAAGGACGTGCTGGCCACGATAGTGCCAGGTCCAGCAAGCCATGCTCTGGGCTCATCAAGGGGTACATCGATGAGCTTGATCGCACCAGTTGTGGACCTCGTATGATGCTCGGTGGAGTGATCGTTGATGATCCGTTCCAGTTCGTCGAGTCGATGCGGAACATAGGCTGGTGAATGTTGCTCAAAAAGTTGAGCGTACTGTTGAGCAAATACCGTTGCTTGTCCGTAATGGGCATGCGCGAGTTTAGCCAACGCTGGAAACCCTGCAGCGTCTAATCTTTCGTGCAGTGGCTGATGCACAACTGATTGGTCTGTGTCGTCATCTGCAGTGAGCGTACCCCACCACGCGCTCCACTCTTGTTTAAACTGTCCGTGCGACGAATCTGCACCATTGCGATTCTTGATCGTTGAGGACAACCGGGAGTTCGGTCCAGCCTCCGCTGGGTCAACTCCTCCTAACTCTCTCAAGTACAAAGCCATCAACATCGTTTGATCAGTTTTGACGGCCAACGACCAGTTATTTCCACGACGAAAGTACATGCGTACCACCTGACTTTTGGGCATACCCTCGCGGTCTTAGAGTCAAAGGATACTCCCGTGGTAACGCATAAAACAGCCTAAGACAGACAAGGGGTCCATCCTCCGTGAAAACGGAGGATGGACCCCTTGTAAATGAACCTAAGCGGTTACCCTATGACTTGGTGTAGCCAGGGTAATTACGTTCGGTCTCACCCATGTACAGCTGACGTGGGCGGCCGATCTTCAGTTCTGGATCCTTGATCATTTCGCGCCACTGTGCAATCCAGCCTGGAAGGCGTCCGATTGCGAACAGTACGGTGAACATCTTTTCAGGGAAGCCCATCGCGGTGTAGATCAGGCCGGTGTAGAAGTCTACGTTCGGGTAGAGCTTACGTGAGATGAAGTACTCATCGTTCAGCGCGGTCTCTTCTAGCTTCATGGCGATATCGAGCAACTCGTTCTTGCCCTGCTTTGCCAGCAGGTCGTGAGCGGTCTTCTTGATGATCTTCGCCCGAGGATCGTAGTTCTTGTACACGCGGTGGCCGAAGCCCATCAGGCGTACGCCATCTTCCTTGTTCTTCACCTTCTGCATGAAGTCTTCTGGGGAGATGCCTGAGGACTGGATCTCGCGCAGCATCTTCAGCACAGCTTCATTGGCACCGCCGTGAGCGGGACCGGACAGTGCATGGATACCGGCCGAAACCGAGGCGAACATGTTGGCTTCCGAGGAACCAACCAGGCGCACAGTGGAAGTGGAGCAGTTCTGCTCGTGATCCGCGTGCAAGATCAGCAGCAGGTCAAGGGCCTTGACCACATCTGGATCCTGAATGTATGGCTCTGCAGCGGTGCCGAAGCACAGGCGCAGGAAGTTCTCGACCATGTTCATCGAGTTATCTGGGTACAGCAGTGCCTGTCCGATGGACTTCTTGTGGGCGTAAGCAGCCAGCACTGGCAACTTCGCCAATAGACGCAGGGTCGAGCTTTCGACCTGCTTCTCGTCCTTCGGATCCAGCGAATCCTGGTACCAGGTCGACAGCGCCGAAACGGCGGAGGAGAGCACTGGCATTGGGTGTGCGTCACGTGGGAAGCCACCGAAGAAGCCCTTAAGCTCTTCATGCAACAGGGTGTGGCGACGTAGCGAGTTGTCGAACTCGGCTAGCTGATCGGCGGTAGGTAGTTCGCCGTAGATCAACAGGTAGGTTACCTCGATGAAGCTTGACTTCTCAGCCAGCTGCTCGATTGGGTAACCGCGGTAACGCAGGATACCTGCATCGCCGTCGATGTAGGTGATCGCGGACTTGGTGGCCGCGGTGTTCATGAAGCCAGGATCGTAGGTCACGTTCCCGGTAGTCTTCAATAGTGGTGCTACAGCAAAACCATCATTGCCCTCGGCTGCCGGAATTACCGGAAGCTCAAGGTTGGTTTCACCAAATTGTAGCTGCGCAGATGTAGTATCTGTCATTGCTTCTCCTAACCGGAAAGCGTGTAGTTCCGAAAGGTCAGTCGTCACCTTAGAACATACCGCGCTTTGACCCTATCTCGCTAATTAGGCTGTCATCATCACCGGTTGGCGGAAGAATTCAGCCGTTCAACGGCGGCCGCAATCCGTTCATCGGAAGCGGTCAGTGCCACGCGCACGTGGCGTTCACCTGCGGTACCGTAAAAAGCACCGGGTCCTGCAACAATTCCTAGCTCGGCCAGCGCCCCGATGGTTTCAAAACTTGGCCGATCGGCAGTGCACCACAGGTACAGTCCGGCCACCGAGTCTTCGATGCGTAGCCCGAAGTTTTCCAAGGCCGGGCGCAACGCTGCTCGGCGCGCACGATAGATTTCGCGCTGGATGGCAACGTGTTCGTCGTCGCTGAGCGCGACCACCATGGCTTGTTGGATCGGACCGGGAACGATCATGCCAGCATGCTTGCGGCTGTTGACCAGCGTTGGCATGAGGTTTGGCGCTCCGGCCACAAACGCGGCACGGTAGCCAGCTAGGTTGGACTGCTTGGACAGCGAGTACAGCGCCAGCAGGTTATCTAGCTCTCCCCCGTTGACTGCAGGGTCCAGAATGCTTGGCACCTGGCCTTCGTATTCGTCCCATCCAAGTTCTGCGTAGCACTCATCAGAGGCAACGACAGCGCCGATTTCGCGAGCCTGCTGCACGATGTGCGCCAAGGAAGCTGTATCGCGGACCTTGCCGGTGGGGTTACCTGGCGAATTCACCCAAATGAGCTTGACGCGCGATAACTCGTCGGCCGAGAGTTCACCAAGATCATCGGTAGCAATCGGGGTGGCCCCGACCAGCTGTGCACCAATGTCATAGGTTGGGTAGGCGATTTTTGGGCGCACAACAATGTCCCCTGCGCCAATTCCTAGGAGCAGTGGCAACCAAGCCACCATCTCCTTGGAACCAACGGTCGGCATGACATCATCGACGCCTAGACCAGTTACGTTTCGCCGGCGAGCAAACCAGTCAACGATGGCTTGGCGAACTTCTACGGTTCCATGTGTGGTGGGGTATCCGTGGGAGTTAGCACCTTGCGCCAGCGCGTCTTGAATGATCTGCGGGGTGTCATCGACCGGCGTACCGATCGAAAGGTCCACGACCCCTCCTGGATGCTTTGCAGCCTGCTCGCGATATGGTGCGAGCTGGTTCCAGGGGTAATCGGGGAGCTTAAGCATAAAAGTAAAACCTAGCCTTGGTTCTGAAGTGGCAGTGCACTGATAATCGGGTGATCAGTACCGGTGTTACCAATTTTAGCGGCGCCGCCTGGGGAACCAAGTTCATCGAAAAAGTCGACGTTAGCCTTGTAATAGTCGGCCCATTCGTCAGGCACGTCATCTTCGTAATAGATGGCTTCAACGGGGCAGACTGGTTCGCAAGCGCCACAGTCAACACATTCATCCGGGTGAATGTACAGCGAGCGCTCGCCTTCATAAATACAATCTACCGGGCACTCTTCGACGCACGCCTTGTCTTTCACGTCGACGCACGGCTGAGCGATGATGTAAGTCACGAGGGCCGAGACCTTTCCTTGCACTGGGTGGTTTCAACATGAGCCAGCAAGATTCCTAGTTGCTCTTTGAATCTCAAACCAGCTCGAACTACAGTCTAGTCCTGATATCAATACTTCTTTGCGCCCGAGTCACAGCTGTGACGTAACCGACCATTCACATTTCGGACTCTGGCACTTTAGATGAATTCTTCTTACGAAAAGATGACGCGCAAAAATGCTTAGTTTTGGTGATTTGGTAGCTGGTGACCGTATTGTCGTGCGATACCGGTTGGAACAAAGCCAAGAGGGTGAAAAATTTAGCGATGCCTTGGGTGAAGTACAAGAGATCACCGACGATTCTATTAGCGTGAAGACCCGCTCTGAAGTAGTCATCATTGCGCGGTCCTCAATTACGCATGCCAAACGCGTTCCACCGCCACCGCCTCGCCGCCGCCCACGTACTTAGAAAACCGCTTCTGCGATCATTCGAGAAACGTTAGGGTTCAACTTCTTGGCGACATGTGATTTGACTCTGCCAATCACTTAGCAATTTTCGCGTATGCTGTTTGCATGCCATCAGACAAACATGTCCAATCGCGAGCTCGTGCACTCAGTTCTCCGCTGAGGCTTCGAATCCTTCGTTTGTGCCTGCACGAGTCACGCACGAACAAGGAAATCGCGGACATTCTTGAGCTAAACCCGGCCACTTCATTGCACCATGTGCGCACCTTGGTGACCAACGGTTACCTTGCCCCCGAGGAAGCCCGTCGCGGTAATCGTGGCGCGAAAGAAGTTCCCTACCGCAGCACCAAACAGTCGTGGGGAACGCGAATCCCTGACGCCGCTCCAATGCTCGTGGACACATTTCTGCAAGAAATTGAGGGACTGGCACCCGAAGAAATTCAAGTCATCCGTGTCGGTTTGAAGCTTAGCGAAGCGTCACGGCAGGAAATGATGTCTCGACTGCGTACGGTCATTGAGGATTATGCGATGCGAGAGCCCGAGGAAGATGGTGTAGCAACATCCCTCTTCTTGGCTCACCACTTGGACATAACCGGTAGTTCGGTCGCGGAAGACTAAACGGCCGACCCCGTTCTAAATCTTTGTTTGTTAAACACATAAGGTGTTCTTCCCGGATGGGGAAGAACACCTTATGTGTTTAGTTGGGGCGATGCTGCTTACGAAGATTTCGCAGTGCCAGCACCAATCCAACGATGGCAGGAATGATCATTCCGTACATCCACAAGGCCGAAGCAATGGTTGGGCCTGGCAGATATTTGTAATACTGCATGCTCAGAATGAGTTGGTCATTTCCTACATAGGAAATCAGTCCAACACACACATAACAACCGATAAAGGCCAAGGCACCGGCCCACAGTTTCTCTGAAGAGACCGCAGCCCAGTAAACCAAGAGGCCAAGCAAGAGCCATGCAACACCCACGCCCCACACCACCGGAATATCGTTACCGACATAGGTGATGGACGCGTGAATGGCTGTACCGAGCAGTCCTGCGACCACGGCGGCAACCGCTCCGCGCCAAAGCGCGGAGAGGTTACTTCCCTGGTTGTTTTGCTTATTAGGAGCGAGCGCGTGCACGGGTAGCCTTGGCACGGTCGTTGGCGTTCAGCAGAACCTTACGGATACGGATCGCTTCTGGGGTAACCTCAACGCACTCGTCTTCGCGAGCGAATTCCAGCGACTCTTCCAGGGTCAGGGTGCGTGGTGGAGTCAAGTTCTCGAAGCTGTCCGAGGAAGCTGCACGCATGTTGGTGAGCTTCTTTTCCTTGGTGATGTTCACGTCCATGTCATCGGCGCGCGAGTTCTCGCCCACGATCATGCCCTCGTAAACCTCTTCGGTTGGCTTCACGAAGAAGTTCATGCGTTCCTGCAGGTTGATCATTGCGAATGGAGTCACAACGCCGGCACGGTCAGCAACGATCGAACCGTTGATGCGGTACTCGATAGCACCTGCCCATGGCTCGTAACCTTCAGCCAGCGAAGCTGCGATACCAGCGCCACGGGTTTCGGTCAGGAAGCGAGTACGGAAGCCGATCAGGCCACGTGCTGGGACCATGAATTCCATGCGAACCCAACCGGTACCGTGGTTAGCCATGTCGGTCATGCGACCCTTACGCGATGCCATCAGCTGGGTGATAGCGCCCAGGTACTCTTCTGGTACGTCAATGGTCATGCGTTCCATTGGCTCGTGAACCTTGCCGTCAACAACCTTGGTCACAACCTGTGGCTTGCCGACGGTCAGCTCGAAGCCTTCGCGACGCATCTGCTCGACGAGGATGGCCAGTGCCAATTCGCCACGACCCTGTACTTCCCAAGCATCTGGACGCTCGGTTGGCAGGATGTTCAGCGAAACGTTACCGATCAGTTCCTTGTCAAGGCGATCCTTGACCTGGCGGGCGGTAACCTTGGCGCCCTTAACCTTGCCAGCAAGTGGCGAGGTGTTAATACCGATGGTCATCGAGATCGCAGGTGGATCAACGGTGATCAGTGGAAGCGGCTTAGGGTTCTCAAGGTCGGTGAGGGTTTCACCAATCATGATGTCTTCGATGCCGGCAACTGCAACGATCTCGCCTGGACCAGCTTCTTCGGCTGGAACACGGGTCAGACCCTTGGTGGCGAGAAGCTCGGTGATCTTCACCTGCTTCATGGTGCCGTCTTGGCGAGCCCAGTTCACCTGCTGACCCTTACGCAGGGTGCCGTTGATCATGCGCAGCAGTGCCAGACGGCCAAGGAATGGCGATGCGTCAAGGTTGGTGACGTGAGCCTGAAGAACTTCGCCCTCGTTGTAGGTCGGGGCAGGAACGTGCTTGATGATGGTCTCGAACAGTGGCTCAAGATCTTCATTGTCTGGCAGGGTGCCATCGGCTGGCTGGTTCATCGAAGCGTAACCGGCCTTGCCCGAAGCAAAGACCACAGGAACGTTCAAGATGGCGTCAAGATCCAGATCTGGAGCTTCATCAGCCAGGTCCGATGCCAAGCCCAACAGCAGGTCCATGGAGTCAGAGATGACGCCATCGATGCGGGAGTCAGGGCGGTCGGTCTTGTTGACCACGATGATGACTGGAAGGTTTGCGCTCAGGGCCTTACGCAGCACGAAGCGGGTCTGAGGCAGCGGGCCTTCAGAAGCGTCAACCAGCAGAACAACGCCATCAACCATGGAAAGGCCACGCTCGACCTCGCCACCGAAGTCAGCGTGACCCGGGGTATCGATAACGTTGATGGTCATGTTCTTGCCTTCAGCAGCTGGGCCGCTGTAGAACACGGTGGTGTTCTTGGCAAGGATGGTGATGCCCTTCTCGCGTTCCAACTCGCCGGAGTCCATCACGCGATCTTCGGTTTCACCATGGCTGTCGAATGCGCCAGTCTGCTGGAGCATGGCGTTAACCAGGGTGGTCTTTCCGTGGTCAACGTGTGCAACGATGGCAACATTGCGAAGTTCGTCGCGACTAATGGTGGTAGCTGACATGCGTGAAGGCTCACTTCCGCTCGAGGATTTTGAATCAAAGGGGTCGGGGCCATAGTCGACCCAACAAACCAGTTTACGCTCTCGAGGCAAGTACTCCGGTGCTCTGTGTCAGAACATACAAGAATTTTCGGAAAAATCGCCAAAAATTCAGTCTTTTGCCACGGTGGGAATCCAAAACCGTAGCGAGCTGGTTCCATCCGAGCTCTCTAAAACAGGAAACTCGGCGTCTAACACTCCCCCACACTTTTTGATGGTGGTTTGCGAACCCACATTGGTGCTGTCACAGGTGAGCAGTGCTTGCTTCACCCCGGCATCACGTACTTGCCGCAGAGCAAATTGACACAGCTGAACCGCGACACCGCGGCGACGAAATTCTGGAAGAACCCCGTAACCAATGTGCCCACCGTATTGAAGCAGTGAATCATTGAGCTCATAACGCACCGAAACACGCCCGACTAGTTCGCCACCTTGGTCAAAGGCAGCAAAGAGGGCTGAACGTACCCAGCCAGGTGGAATATGTTCGCCCCGGCGTCCCGCGTTCATGCGGTAAATGTAATCTTCCCAAGCCTCGTGTTGCGTCCACGTTGGAAGAAACTCAAAATCATCAGCCAACATTGTCTGATGCGCGTCAATGGCCTGTTGCTCATCAGCGCTTGTCAGTTCACGGATTTCCAAAGTTTCACGGTAGCTCATGTGGCCATTATGCCAGCGGGCACCCTCCGAGCTTCCATCAAGGCCTAGTAACTAATCTTTTCGCCTTCAACCTGGTGATGCCAGGCGAGAGTACCGCCGACAAGGCTGTAAACTTTTCGGTCCTGCGGCAAGAATTTTGTTGCGCTCTTCGCTGCCTGTGCTGAACGGACACCTGTTTTGCACACCATTACCACCGGTGCTTCACCCGGGATAGAGGTAGCTATTTCATCGTCCAAAGTGGCCAACGGCAAGTGAAGACTTCCAGGAATAGCAATGATCTCGCGCTCCCAGTCTTCACGAACATCAACAATCAGTACCTCGCTGCTGGACTGTAACTGGATGAGCTCCCCAACGCTCAGCTCGGCTACCGATTGGTCCATGGCACAGACTACCGGCTGATAGTTGCCTAATTCTGTGACTTTTTGACGTTCCGGGTCCGGGGCAAAACCCAAGGTATTTACGCTGTGCTCTAACGCGTCGTAGAGCCAGAGCTTGCCGGACAGGCTTCGCCCAACGCCAGTGATCAGTTTTAGAACCTCGATGCTCATGACGGAACCGACCACTCCACAGAGGGCACCAAAAACCCCACCTTCGGCACAACTTGGTACCGAATCAGCATCGGGCAATTCAGGGAAGAGATCGCGCAGCATCGGCCCGGTCCGTGGATCAAAGACTGAGACCTGGCCGGAGAACTGAAACAGTGTTCCCCAAACTAACGGGGTGCCACTGATTTCTGCGGCGTCGGAAGCCAGGTACCGGGTCGCGAAGTTGTCACTGCCATCGACCACCACGTCGTAGTCGGCGAACAGTGCCAGTGCGTTGGAGGTGTTTAAGCGTTCGTTGATCGCTTGCACCTGCACGCCACTATTGTGTTCGCGCGCGTACCGAATCACCGAGTCAACCTTGGGCCGGTCGGTGTCAGCTTCACGATGGATGATCTGACGTTGCAGGTTCGATAGCTCCACGGTGTCATCGTCCACTACTGCGATATGCCCTACGCCCGCGGCAATTAGGTAACTTGCTATGGGGCTACCTAGTCCCCCAGCGCCAATGATCAACACCTTGGCGTTCATAATTCTTCGCTGGCCGGTTTCTCCCACTCCCGGCAAGGTGAGGTGCCGAGAATATCGGGCCAGTGCCCCTGATTCAATGTTGGCTGCCGGTTCACACAGTGGTGCGGTGGTCATCAGAATTCACCCACCAACGTCTGCATCATTCCTTCGCTGGGCGAGGAGGCCAGCGCAGTATCACGGCGCGGAATACGGCCGGCTAGGTAGGCCGCACGTCCGGCTTTCACCCCGTCACGCATCGCTGCCGCCATCAAGGGAGCGTTATGTGCTCGGGTCACTGCGCTGGCCAGTAGCACTGCATCACAACCTAGTTCCATTGCTAGTGCTGCATCTGAGGCCGTGCCCACTCCAGCATCCAAAATGACCGGCACCGTGGCGCGCGAAACGATGGTGGAAATATTGTGTGGGTTCAGAATTCCCAAACCTGAACCAATAGGAGAACCTGCAGGCATGATCGCGGAAACCCCAGCGTCTTGTAGCCGCCCGGCCAGTGCCGGATCATCGTTGGTATAGGCGAAGACTTCAAAGCCGTCAGCAACAAGTTGTTCGGTCGCCGAGTACAGTTCCAGTGGATCAGGAAGCAACGTGTGTTCATCGGCGATCACTTCTAATTTGATCCACGATGTTTCCAATGCTTCGCGAGCCAGCTGCGCGGTGAGCACTGCATCGCGTGCGGTAAAGCAACCCGCTGTGTTAGGCAGTGCCAGGACATTGTTCCGGTTCAACAATTCGTAAACATTTCCCGACCCCGCGGCAGAAAAATGACGGATCGCTACCGTCGTCAATTCAGTGCCAGAGACCCTCAGAGCACTTTCCAATGTAGCCAGTGATGTGGCCCCACCGGTTCCTAGGATCAGTCGCGATGATAGAGTCCGTCCTGCCACAACGAAGGGATCCGTGCGGGCATCCAGATCCGGAGTATCAGTTGAGTTCATAGTTAGCCTCCTTGAGCTGCAGTGACAATTTCAATGGATTGCCCGTCTTTAAGAGTGCGTGTGTTCCACGAACTACGCGGCACCACCACTCCATCTAGAGCAGCAGCAAGTCCCAATTTGCTGCCGTCTACGGCTTTGGATTCGCTATCTAGGTCCTTACCGATGTGGGAACTAATAAATTCTCTTAAGGTCAAACCGGCATCAATCTGTACTGGCTGAGAATTGACGGTGATGCTAATAGAGGTCATGAGCTTTGCTCCTGAGGTAAGTGGAATGAAGAGTCAGAAAAGCGGTACGGATCAACGTTGGCAAGCATCGGGTTCTCAGTAAGATTTTCGGCAAGATCTGCAGTCAGTTGAGAGCCCAAGGGACTGAGCAACACACCATGGCGTGAATAGCCAGTGGAGAGTACCAACCCTGGATCTAACCGACCGATCAGGGGACGGTCATCGCCCGTTGCTGGACGAGCTCGCGCAATCACCTCGTTCAGTGAGCAGTCCGCGATCCCCGGAACCAGTCTTCGTGCGTTATCAAGTAGGTTGACCATTGATCCGACGCTCACCTCGGGGTTTCCGTCCTCTCGCACGCTAGCTCCGAGTACTAGGCTGCCGTCCTTGCGAGGCACCAGATAGACGTTTTCTCGGTGCACGATGCCCCGCACAATTCTCGAAAGTAACGGTGGACCAACCGGTGCTTGGATTCGAAGGATGTCTCCATACACAGGGCGTAGTGGCAACGGATCCAGACCCTTGATGGTGCCTAGTGCCGTACAAAGAATCGTTTGATCGGCGACCAGCACTGTCCCTGTGGATGTGCGCACCCCGATGGTTTGCAGACCGCTTGTGACCAGTTCTTCGCCGCGTTCTAAAACGAGGCTAGTGCTGAAATGTTCCAGGAGGATGCGCACCACCGACCGCGGGTCAATTTGGTGGTCATGGGCGCAAAACACAGCGCCAGCGATATTGCTGGCCAGTGAGGGTTCCATACGCCGCGCCTGGCTAGGTAGCAGTTTTTCTGCTGCTAAACCCAGAGATGTCTGTAATTCCAGCAGTTCATGCAAGGCTTCGCGGTCGGCCGGTTCGGCGGCCACGACCAGTGTTGCGCTTTCGAGGTAATCCGGGCGCACCCCGGCGATTGCTTCAAGTTGGTTCACGAACTGCGGGTAGCTGGCATTTGAAGCTGCCAACATTTGATGCAGTGGGCCTTGACCCCATACGGTTTCTGCCGCCGGCGCCAGCATTCCAGCGGCCGCGTGGCTCGCACCCTGACCGGGTGCAGGATCGATAATGCTTACGGTATGACCCCGCAAACTGAGCTCAAAGGCGGTGGCTAGGCCGATAATTCCGGCGCCAACAATATTGACATGCACCAGGGCACGCTTCCTTCCTACGGCGGCATGACCCGCATCAGGTGTAGCGGTCGGCCCAGTGCCCTCTCAGCCTGGTCTATTCAGGCTCCCGCGGAGTTAGTGAGATTATAAGCATGTTCCATCGCATCAAGGCGAACCAGCATGGTCTTAGTTCCGTCATCTTCTGTGATGTACTTACAACCATGTCCTCTCTGAAGTATCCCGCGAAGCTCACGGCTGGCTCTGAGTTGTTTGAAAGCATCCTCGGTTTCGAGCGCCAACTGCTTTGCCCTGCGGTACGGCAGGACGCCGAAAAACTCGGCTTTCTACTGCATGAAAGTTTCAGCGAAGTAGGTGCCAGCGGGCGCACCTACGATCGCGACCAAGTCATCGAATTATTATCCGCTGAGAATCCAACAAAGTCGGCAGGGCTTGTCGCAGATCCACAGTGTCTACAGCTGGCCGAAAATCTCGTGATGCTTCGTTGGGCAACTAGCGGCGAGAGACCCAGCCAACGGACCTCGCTTTGGGTGTTTGAGGAAAATCGTTGGCAGATGCTCTTTCATCAGGGAACGTTGAGTTCCACCGAGCTGCAGAATTCTTCGACAGCCACTTACGCACTGCGGGCACTAAAGTCTTACGATGCGGACGCTGTCTATGAAGCTTTTGATTCCAACCCAGACATGAGCCGACAAGGTGATGCCAGCACCCCTGCCACTGCCCGTAAGTATGTTGGAGCACTATTGGCCGACCGAAATCAATGTCCGGTAGCGATCACCGCTGATGACCGATTGATCGGAGTGGTCGGCGCAAGCATTGACTCGGGTAATAAGAACGCCTGGGTTTGGTATTGGATGCACGCAGGTTATCGCGGTCAATCGTTGACTACCCGAGCTCTGGCTTCGGTGGTGTCCTATCTTTTTGAGGATCTGGGACTGCACCGCTTGGAGCTGGGATTGCGTGCCAATAATCCCGCCTCGCGTCTTGTGGCCGAGAAGAACGGATTTATCCGTGAAGGTATTGAGCGGGAGAAGTTTTTGATCGACGGTCACCGGATTGATGTTTTCAATTACGCACGACTTCTCTCCGACCCCACTCCGCAAGTTCAGCACCTGTCTTGGTCCGCTTCCATTCAGTGTTAGATCACAACACAAAAGTCGCGGATTCCGGTGGATTCCGCGACTTTTGTTGTGTCCCTGAGGTTTTGTTTGAGGTGGTTAGATCCCTGGGTTCGTAGGTGGTGTGCTCGGATCAGTTGGTGAAGACACTGGACGAGCGTTCGGGGCCGACGGTGAATCGTTAGGAACCACTTTGTCGGTGTCGATCTTGTTCAGTGTCCGAGCTGCCGCATCACGGCCACCCAGTCCGAAGGCCAACGCCGCAGCTAGTGCCGCACCAATCACGATGGCGCCGAAGGCCATATTGATAATCGAGTCCGCGATGCCCATGTACTTCAAGCCCATAGCCACGAACAATGCGATAGCCGTGTAGCGGATGATCTTGGAAGCCAAAGTATCACCCAAGAACTTGCCGATTACGTTCGCGATCACAAAACCGGCTGCAATGATTGCGGCGCCGAAGAGGATCTTGCCACCCAAGCTCAAAATCTCATTGAGAATGTTGGTGATGGCCGGGAAGTTCAGCATCTGGGCCGCCATCACACCGAAGAACAGTATGATTGCGATCTTCACGATTCCGGCAATAATTCCTGACGCACTCTTGCCTTCTGGAACAACGCCCCATTCGGCAACAACACGGTCAGTGCCAACACCCTGCAACGTGGTTTCCAACAACTGCCCAACAAACTTGGCAATCAGGAAGCCCACAGCCAGCAGGGCCAGCGCCATGATGACCTGCGGGATGGCGGTAAAGACCAACTGCAGCATCTGCTGAGCTGGATCCGAAATAGCTGCGATGCCCAAGACCTGCAACGCAGAGATTGAGACTACGAGCAAGATCAATGCGAAAACAATATTGGAGAGAATGCTGACGATCTTGCCTTGCGTTTCGCGAGACTGAACCTCGTCAATTGGCTCATCACCAGGGGTGAGTTTGCGAACCAGACCACTAAAGTCCACAGTTCCAAGGCCGGTGTTCAATAGCTGTCGAACGATGTTGGCTATTACGTAGCCAACGAAGAAGATGAAGCCCGCACCAATGAGGTTAGGGATGAATGCCATCACTCCGCCGAGCAGGCCTTGTACCGGAGAAAGGACTTCAGAGAGCGAGAAGACCTGGAGGATGGCTACTAGGCCGAAGAGCCAGATGATCAGCCCGGCAACTTTACCGAGAGATTCTCCTATTTGAGCTCCGTCATTTCCCTGCTTTTGCAGGAATTTCACTCTGCCCACTAGTTTGCCGGCAGCCCAACGAACTATTCGCGCCACGAGCCAAGTAATGATCAGAATGACAAGCGCAATTGCTACCTTTTGTAGCATTGACGCCCAATCGATGTTGCCTAGGACGTTCTCAGACTGCATTTCTGCTCCTTCAACGTAGGGACATTTCGACCCTACGATGAAGGAACAACGCTGACTAGGGCAAAGAAGTAAACTCCCAGCCAACGTGCATAACAGGTCTACATATACTGGTACCGAAAACGAAGAGAATATTTCAGTAGACCGCGAAATCCGCAAGTTGATAGCACAATTACAACCGAATCGGGAAACTTTCTTGATTGTTCCTGCAGTTACGATTCAGTGAGTCCACTGAAATCGCTTGCAGATCGCGGGGTTTCGCGTTACTTCTTCAGCAACGCAAGCTCTTATTTGATCACTTCGCTGACGACTGATGCGCCCAACTCAACGGTGCGAGAGACCGTACAGTATTTCTCATGTGACAGCTTCACGATACGCTCAACCATTCCAGCGGCTTTGCGTCCCTCCTCGGTGTCAGGGAATTTCAAATCAAAGCCCAGATGAATGTCGTCCATACGGCTGGCACCGTCTTCACTGATTTTGTAACCACTGGCAAGTACGTCAAATTTCTCTGGTTCACTACGCCGAGTCGTTGCAACATCCACGTCGATGGATGAGCACCCCGCGATGGCAGCAAGCAACAGTTCCACCGGTGAGAGTAGCCCCTCCCCTTGGCCGAATTCGATACTGGCCCCAGAAGCAACGCTGGTGGCGATGTACTTTCCTGATTCTGTGCGCTGAACGTTAACTTCACGAAGTGCGCGGCTATTTTCACTCATGAAACTATCGTGCCACGTTCTCGGCTTGTGAAGTCTCGTGGCGTAATACCAGTCGAGACGTAGCCCCTTCGATAACCTGGTCGACATCACAAAAGCCCGAGTTCTTGAAGAAATCGATAGCCAAAAGTCGCTGAGTATCTAGGTGAACTTCCACGTCCGGACAATTCTCGATGATGTGATCTAGGAGCAATGTCCCAATACCTTTTTTACGGTCCGCATGACGCACCCAGAGCAATTCCACATCTGTGTCGTTCCACGCGGCAAAGCCCACGATCTGCTCACCTTGCTGAGCAATAATCACGGCTAGGGACTGTGAGTAGACCATTTCCAACGCTGTCGCTACGGCGTCGAGATCCGCTGCTGAGATGAAATCCTTGCGTCGTTCTACCGAGCTTTTCCAGACATCCAAAAGATCCGGAACTTCATCAATACTCGTCCATTTTCGTAGGACAACCTGCTCGTCCATGTGCAACGTCCTATCTGCAAGCAAAGCAGCGGTTCAAATGATCAAACTAAGTTTCGGAACTATCGCTAACAAATTAACTGTCCAACGACTTCCGTTCTGAACATCTTACGGCCAATTAATCCGATTCACTGACCCGAGTAAAAACGGTGGACATCGTTGGCCCAGTCCAGCAATTTGTTGCCCACCGCAACCGGTTGGTCAATGTGCACGTTGTGACCGGCCGATTCGATAACGCTCAGTTGCGCGTTGGGATATCGCTTGATCAATAATGTTTGGTCTTCGAAACCTGTCACGTTATCTTGATGCCCGCTAACGATTGAGACTGGAACCAACAATTCAGGATGCCTGTCAATTGGCAACGGATCCAGATAATAGCGTCGAGAAAGTTGTGCCATCGCTCGTAAGTTGGCTGCTTTCAGCCCTGGTAACACCCATTGGGAATAGTCATTCCAGGTAGCTTCACTTTGGATGACCGCGAATTCGGCAAATAGATTCGCATCTCGTTGGGGTAACGAGGCCAGCAATGTCGGATCTTCCACATGCACTTCATGTTGCGGCAGGGTCCTTGCTTCGGCTTGTGGGAATACGGCTGTGGCCAGCAAGAAAATCCCTTGAACGACATCGCTGAACCGGTCTGCCATTTCCTGGCAAAGCAGACCACCAAGGGAATTTCCCAGCAGGGCAAATGGACGCCCGTTATGGGTTGAGCGAATTCTGTTTTCCAGCCAGTGCGCCAGTTCCGGCAGTCCTGCCTTGCCCTCCAGCGCAGGGCAGTCTCCAAATCCCGGCAGATCAACATAGTGGCTTTGAAACCAGCCGATCGCTTCGAGCCTGTCTCCTAGCGGCTTGAGAATGCGATGATCAACGCCATTGCCATGAATCATGAAGACAGTCAGTGGCGTATCGGTCGAATTATTTATGTCTTTGATATCCGCTCCAACTGCCGTACTTCTCATTACGGATCGACGTATCCGTGAACGATATTCATTCTACGGAAGCGGAAGATGCGTCGAATCTATTCGGTAGGCGCGATATACGGCAGGATACAGAATTCGTTTCCGGAAGGGTCTTCAAACACCCTCCAGGGCAGTGTTCCCCAGCCGCGTTCCAGCTCTTGGCCTCCCCCGACACGAATCTGTTCGAGAATAAGATTCAGGTCGTCTTCAGCCCCCAAACGAAGATCGAGGTGGACACAGCTCTTCTCAGTGGTCTTCTGGTGCGCTTCTTGCACGATCACTAATTGCGGACCATCACCACCTGGGTGCGCCAAGATGTTGGGGGCCTTAGCGGTAGCACTAAGTCCGGTCACGTTGGACCAAAATTCAGCATCTCGTTGCGGATGGGCGCTGTGAATTTCTACTGCCGCAAGACGAAACTGGCCAGAGCCGTCGCCGGGCTTCAAAACAAAGTAGTCTCGACCGGCGACGTCCTGAAGTTTCTTTCGAGAGCCGGTATAGCTCACCGACTTCATGTAGTCCTCGTGAGCAGACTCGATAACGATGGGGAAAAAACGTTGGTGTGAGCCGCTAGTTTCCTCGACCGTGGGAAAGCACAAATCAAGGTAGCGTTCATCAGAAAACACCAGTCGTGTCTCGAATCCCCCTGAGTTATCGCTCAGGGTTTCACCACGTAGTAGTTCTTCCCAAAAGACTCCGTGCTCATGCGGTGCCGCCGCATCAAAGACCAAGTTCTCCCAGTACACGTTCGCTCCCCGTAGTAGTTACCTAAGGCATCAAGGACCAACCATTTTAGATGCTAGCTTTGACGCCATGAAGCGAGCTGCTGCGAGGAGACTTCAGCTAGCCACTTCTGCCATAACGGACCGAAGCTCACTCGACGAACTCCAAGATCGCGCAAGGCCGCCAAATCACCAGCCGCGTGGGCGGTGACTGGATGCGCGGTGACGTTTACCGGAATCGATACCGCCTGAACTACTTGTTTGACCTGATCTGCGCTGGAAAGTGCTACCGGGTACACGCTGCGCGCGCCGGCTTCTTCTAGCAATTTAATACGCGCGATCGCTTCGGCCAGCGGGTCGGAGAACTGCTCGGTCAGCTTCACTGCATCGGTTCGACCGTTGATGACAAAGTCGACGCCCGCTGCGTCAGCGGCCTGACGAACCCCGTTGATGTAGTCGGCATGCTCTTGACGTTCGCGCACGCGCTTTCCTTCGCCGTGCACAACATCTTCAAGGTTGACGCCCACCGCGCCAGCAGCAAAGACGCGTTCAAAGAGTTCCTTGGGTTCCAGCCCGTAGCCTGATTCCACATCGGCGCTCACTGGAACCTCGACCGAGCCGGTGATCCGCTGAACAACAGCAAGATAATCTGCGAAATCCATTTGCTCGCCATCGGCGCTGCCAATTGAATCTGCAACCGGGTGGCTACCTATGGTCAGAGATTCAAACCCAGCGTCTTGAGCCAGTGAGGCGCTGAACGTGTCCCATACGGTGGGCATGACCAGAAGCTGGCCGGAATCGTGCAGGCGGGCAAGGGTTGTGGCGCGTTCTTCAAATACTGACAAGGTGACCTCCGAGAGAAAGTGGTTCGTGCTCAGTCTACGTAGCCAGTCGATCATTCCAAGGAGCTGAAACAAACTCTCAGCAACTACCTCGGATAAAGGCCGGTTCTCTCACTCTCAACCGCGAACACTAACGTTTCATTCCTACCCTTGGCCGCAGGGGCAGACTCTGGCCTGCGGTCAAACAATTTCAGACCCGCCTTTTCAAGTACTCGAATGGATCCAATGTTCCGAGCATCGCAGGTTGCAAGAATTCGCTGAAGTCCTAATTGGCTGATGCCAAGGTCAACGAGCATCTGGGCAACTTCGGTGCCAATCCCCTGACCCCAATAGTCCTGGTGCAGGGTGTAGCCTAGCTCGCCAATTTGTTGTGCCTCATCAGTGACCCACACCGAAGCAGAGCCAATGACATTCCCGTCAAAGCAGACAGCTAAGAGCAGCCTGTCCTCCCGCCTCATCAGAGCATCAGCCAGAAAGTGGGCAGACTCCTCAAGGCTGTTCGGACCCCAGAGTGAATACCGGCTTACCCGTGGATCGCCAGCGTAGGCGTGTACGGCTTCAAGGTCCGTTTCGGTGAAGTCGGCGAGCGCCAGATGCGAACTGCCTGCCCTGATAACTCGTTTCACAACTCTCCTTTGTTCACACGCTTACCGACAGTTTATGGGTTCGGGTGCGGACCCTATCGGAGAAAGTCTGCGCGAGCGAAGGATATTTCGTAGCTATTAAGCGGGGTTGAGATTCGTGGCAATTTTTGGAATCGTGGCACCCACATGCCCTGACCTTGGTATGTCCGCAACCGGAAGGAGAGCCATCGTGCTCGCACTGACCGATCAAGCTGCATCCATCGTGACCGCAATCGTCACTAACCAGTCCGAAGCCGAAAAAGCTGGCCTACGCATCCATCAGGCTGAGGGAACGAACGCTCCCGAGGAAGCGGCCTTCGCAATTCAGATCGTTCCTGAGCCAGAAGAAACTGACACTGTAGTTACCTCTGAAGGTAGCCCCGTCTACTTGGACGAGCTCGTGGCAGATGACCTAGAAGACAAGGTCCTCGACGCAGCAGTTGACGAGCAGGGTGGCGTCAGCTTCCAAATTTTGGTTCAGAACTAATCCTTCTTAACCACACCCCATAGACTTCCAGTGAGAGTCGCCTTTTTCAGGTGGCTCTCACTGTGCTTAACCACCAAAGATTCGCAGTTGGCTTCGATCCGGTAAAGAATGTCTATATGCCTTTTGCTGATCAACTTATCGGTGTAGACGTCGCCGAAGAACTGGTGCGCGAACTTCACGCGGTGGACCCACACAACGCGTTGCAGAATCTAAAAGCTGCGGTCTCAATTTTGGAACCGTTGAGCCTTCGTGAACGTTCGGACGCTTTGCGAGATGCTCTTCTTGCGGATTACCCATTGTCTTACCTCCAACTGGTTACGCCCATCAAGTCCGCTCAAACTTCGCAGTCTTTTACCGGGTGGATGATCTGGCCAGTAACTTCAGCCGTAGCCACACGGGCAGCCAGCGAGAATAGCGCAGAAGCATTTGACGATGCCATGACGGTGCTGGCCGAGCTCACCTCGCGGCTTACTTCAGAATTCGCCTTACGTGTTTTGCTCAAACATGATCTTGAACGTGCTCTCGCCCTCGTAACTCAGTGGACGTCTTCTCAGGACGAACATGTGCGTCGTCTTGCAAGTGAAGGGACTCGTCCGTTCTTACCGTGGGCGGTGCGTGTGCCCGAAATTATTCAGCATCCTGCGATCACCATTCCCATTCTTGATGCCCTGTACAAGGACGAGAGTGAGTATGTGCGCCGGTCAGTAGCTAATCACCTCAACGATCTGAGTCGCAATGAACCCGAGCTCGTGATTCAGACGGCTGGACGTTGGCTAGACTCCCCTGCCCCGACCACCGAAAAACTGGTGAGGCACGCACTGCGTACGTTGATCAAGCGAGGCAATCCCCAGGCTCTCGCGCTGCTTGGCTTCGGCACACCCACCGTTGAAATCGACGGCCCCGTAGTTCCGGATGCCCACGTACCTTGGGGCGGAACGCTGAACTTCACAGCGAGCATACGCAACAGTGGCTCACAGCCTTCACAGCTTGCGGTGGACTATATTGTGAACCACCTCAAGGCCAACGGTTCGACAACCGCCAAGGTCTTTAAGCTGACCACGCGCACGCTCGCTCCGGGCGAGGTCATGACGATTGAGCGGTCGCACTCGTTCAAGGCGATCACCACCCGGCGCTATTATCCTGGTACGCATTCTGTGGCGCTCCAAGTCAATGGAGTACCGACTACGGCTACTGAGTTCGAGCTACGTGCCGAGTGAACGTACGCTAGCCACGCATTACAAGGAGATTAGATGGCTGAACCAGCCGAAGCGAAGCAATGGACATCGATTAATCGCCGACTGCTCTACATCGCCCTGGGCTGTACCGGGTTAGCGACTGTGGCGATACTGATGTCTGCCGTCAACCTCCTGGCGGCTGGATCGACGGATAATAGACCGTGACCCGTGACCCGTGACGGGTATCTTGCCGGTGTTATGGTGGCCGGCGTTGCAATGATGTATCACTGCCTCGCAGTGAATTTTGAGCGCAACGACTCAGGCCTACCGATAGAGGGTCTGCGACGACTACTGATGACTTCTACAATTTATGCCATCGTGATCCAGCTTGTTTTTATGCTGGTGTGGCCGTTGGCTGTGGACACAAAAACTTTCGGAGAGCCACTTGCCGCGGTCTATCTGTCCGATCCCTATGGCTTCGTTGTCACCGCGCTATTTGTTGTTACTGCTTTCTTTTGGCAGTCTTTGTCGCTCGTGGGATTGAGCTCTCGAAAAACGCTCGGCTTGATCTTGGGGTTTGTGTACCTCTTCGCGATTGCCGGGCTCACAACGTGGCAGGGAGTCGTGAACTTCAGCGCTCCTGCAGATCAGGCGAATCTTGACCTTTGGCTGATTTTGTCCGTGCTTGGTGTGGCCCTTCAGCCGGTCGCTGGAATTCTTGTCAAACGCAATATCGAAAGACATCGGTTAGATCCCTTCTAACCGTTGGCCGTGGTGCTCAGAGAGGTGGAATATGGATGAAATTCTTGGCTGACCGATTTCCAATGGCCTGCCTGACTCGCGGTGAGTTCCCGGCCGACTCGCGCGCTGAGCTCATCGAGGGCACGCACGTACTCGGGAACTATTTCTTTTGGCAGACGAAGACCCATGGTCAGATGTGGAGTCCATCGCGGGCCTCGGCCTTCCGGATTCAGCGCGCTAATCTCACGGGCAGCGATTTCCAGCTCATCAGAAGTCTCCAATAACCAGGCGACGCTCTGTTTGCGCTTGGTTCCGAAAATGACGGTACCGACCCGGGAGAAGTTAGCCGGCACGAGAGCCGGCATAAGTTCAGCGGCACGGTCGGTTACCTGACTCGGGAGTTTCGGTGCAAAAGTGATGCTGATATGAGGAGTTTGATTCTGCCGGGGAAACCCGCGCCGCTCTAGTTCCGTGAAAATCCCGCGAACATTCTCCTCATGTGCGGCGCTCAAGTACAGCAAGATATTTTCGGGTGATCTACTCATCTAGTCCACCACCTACAGGTTGCTTCGATATGCTTGCCCCAGCCAGTCCATTAGTTCGTCATCCAGATCATCGGCGATGTGTCGGCCGACCCTGGTCGTGACACTACTACCTAATCGGCTGCCCGGAGGTAACAACCGGGACGAGGTCGGGGCTTGTTCCCAGCGCAACCCCAGATCCAACCGGTTCTTGGTCACTGGTGCGAGAACTGCGAACGTTCGACGCTGGGCTTGCAGCCCGGTGAAAGTCTTACGGGCCTGAACGACAACATCCCCAATGTCTGAAAGTCTGGACATCAGGGTGTCGTAAATTTCGCGCAGTTGCTGTCGATCAGCGAATTGCGTGTCGACGAGTTCCTGTGCTGTTTTGGTGAAAAAGTCGGGATACCCGAAGCACTCGTGCACCAAGAGCATCTGACTGTACCCGGTGACACCCTGCTCGTTACGGGGATCGATCTCAGCCACCCGGTCATTCCAGGTCTCCAGCTTCTGTCCCTTCTTACTTTCAAGCATCTCCATCTGCCACTGGCGCATTTCTTGCCAAGAGCGTGCTTGCTGATTGCCGGTTCCCATGGTGCGATGATAACAAGCAGTTGCTGACTTGTTTGACGCTCAATGAGGAGTAATCGACAGGGCAATACAAGAAGTTAATGGCGTAAGACTGGGCGTCGAAAGCTTTGGTGACCCATAGCATCCACTCATACTCAGTGTTGGTGGGACCACCATGCTTTCCTGGCCTGATCAGTTATGCGAAAAGTTGGCTGCATTCAACAAACACGTTGTTCGCTACGATTTACGTGACTGTGGAGAATCAACGACCGTGAATCCGATGGACCCCCCTATAATCTGCGCGATCTGGCAAAAGACGCCGTGGCGCTGGCACGGAGTCTGGATGAACGTCCTGCGCATTTGGCCGGCATCGGTATCGGCGGCATGATCGCCCAAGTCGCGGCGTTGGATTTTCCTGACAGCTTCAGCACGTTGACCCTCTATGGGACGCGTCCAGTGGCACCTGGACCGGTGGATGATGATTTACCTGATCATGACCAGCAGATCATGCGAATACTGTTTTCTTCGGCTCTTCCTGACTGGACTGATCGTAAGGCTGTAGCTGAGCACGCCGCTGCGGGTGCGTTAGTCCTCGGCGATGATCCAGACCAAGCGCGAGAACTTGCTGAACGCATGTGGGACCGCACGGCTGAAAACACGCCACCTGCCCATATGGCGAACCAAATGGGCATCGTCTTTTCTAAAATTGACTGTTCTCCACGGTGGCGCGAACGCCTCGGTACGCTCAAGCAACCGACCCTTGTGGTTCACGGTGGTAAAGACCCTTTCTTCCCCGTAGGTAACGGCAAAGCTATAGCACGGGAAATCCCCGATGCGCAGCTACTTGTTTTGGAGAACGCATCGACGGCTATCCCTAGTGATCACACCGATCGCATTGCTGCAGCCATGATGGAACGAGAAATTTCCGAGTGATCAAACTCTAGACAACAGCCTCGGATTTGGGCATTGTTGGTCAAACTCAGACTTATTGCACGTGAACAATTTGGAGGAACCTCATGGGCGAGGCCTACATCATCGACGCACTTCGAACTCCCGTAGGACGACGGGGAAAGTCTTTGGCCCAGCTCCATCCACTAGATCTTGCCACTGCGCCACTGGCTGAACTGGTGGAACGCAACAACATTGATTCCGAAGAATATGACGAGATCATTCTCGGATGCATCGATCAGCTAGGCCCACAATCCATGGATGTCGCGCGCAATGCCTGGTTAGCTGCCGGATTATCGGACCACGTCCCGGGAACCACTATTGAACGCCAGTGCGGATCCGGACAGCAGGCCGTGTCCTATGCCGCCCAGGCGGTGATGAGCGGAACTAGTGATCTTGTAGTAGCCGGCGGTATTCAATCAATGTCCAGCATTCCGCTGTCCTATTCGAATAGTGCTGCCAAGGACTTCGGCTTCCCCGACCCCTACCAGGGATCCACGCGGTGGGCCGGCAGCTATGGGAATCAAGAAATTTCCCAATTTCGGGGCGCCGAAATGATGGCCCAGCGCTGGGAGCTTTCTCGCGAACAATTAGAGGACTTTGCCACGACGTCTCATGAGCGGGCCCTACATGCTCAAGCTCATGGCTATTTTGACCGCGAAATTATTGCTCTGGACGAGCTGGCCGTGGATGAGGGGCCCCGCACCGTCGACCGTTCCAAGATGTCTAGCCTTGCGCCCATCGTTGAGGGTGGACTACATACAGCGGCCACCGCGTCCCAAACGTCAGATGGTGCGGCCATGCTACTGGTCGCGTCCGAAGCTGCCGTAAAGCGCTATGGGTTAAAGCCTCGCGCGCGTATCCACCATGTCTCAGCCCGCGGTGATGATCCGATCATGATGCTCTCCGCGCCGATTCGCGCCACCAAGTTCGCGCTTGAACGATCCGGCATGTCATTGAAGGATATGGACCGGATTGAAATCAATGAGGCTTTCGCAGCTGTGGTGCTGGCGTGGCAGCGAGAACTGGGCGCAAACATGTCCAAGGTCAATGTCAACGGAGGAGCTATTGCACTAGGTCATCCCATCGGGGCTACCGGTGCCCGGCTGATGACCTCGTTGCTCCACGAATTGGAACGCAGTGATACCCGTTGGGGATTGCAAACCATGTGTGAAGGCGGCGGTCAGGCCAACGTCACCATCATTGAACGACTCTAAGTTTACTGCGCCGGGACGAAGGATAACCGATGAGTGATCCATGGGAACCCTACAGGCTAGAGACAGCTCTGGACATTGACTATCTTCAAGCCTTCTCCATGCTCACGCAGAAAGATCGTGAGCACTGGTTGCGTGCGCGGTCGTTGACCGCAGAGATCCTTCCGGTAATCAATGAGCACTGGGAAAACGCGCGTTATCCCGTCGACTTGGTGCGACGGGTCGGCGAATTGGATTTGCTGACCGATGGGCTGACCATTCCTGGCCATGAGGTTCTTTCACCACTAGCGGCCGGGCTGGTAGCCATGGAGATCTCACGAGCTGACGGATCCATAGCCGCAGCTGCGGCGGTCCAAGGCGGGTTGGTCTTACGGACCCTTAGCCTCTTCGCCAGCCAAGAACAACGAGATAAGTACCTTCAACCCGTTGCCAGTGGGCAGCTCTTGGGTGGTTTTGCCCTGACAGAACCGCACCATGGTTCAGATTCGGTAAGTCTGGAAACCAGCGCACAAAAGGATGGTCAATCTTGGATTCTGAACGGAAATAAGAAATGGATCGGTAACGGGGCTGCCGGAGGGATCACCCTTGTCTGGGCGCGCGATGTAGCAGACTGTGGAATCAAAGCGTTCATCGTTGATCAGCAAACTCCGGGATACGAAGCTTCGCCGGTGCGGGGTAAAGGAGTTCTGCGAGCTATCGAACAAGCCGAAATTCGGCTAAACAATGTACGGGTACCTGAGAGCGCTCGACTTCCTCATGTAAATAGCTTCAAAGATGTCTCCCGAGCATTGATTGCTACCAGGATTAATGTCGGCTGGTCTGCTTTGGGACATGCCCAGTTCCTCTTTGAAGCAGCACTGACCTATGCAAAAACTCGGGAACAGTTTGGCAAGCCACTGGGGGCACATCAAATGGTTCAGGAACGCCTGGCGCAAATGCTTGCCGAGCTAACCAATATGCAATTGCAATGTGTCGCGGTGGCATCTCAACAAGCTGCGGGAGCATTGAAAGACACTCAAGCTTCCCTGTTGAAGTATCACAACACTCGTGCAGCGAGGCGAATCGCTTCCACATCCAGGGACATGCTCGGCGGGAATGGCATCCTGCTGGAAAACCACGTGATCAGGCATGTTGGCGACATTGAGGCTTTGCATACCTATGAAGGCACCGAATCCATTCAGGCACTCATTCTTGGTCGTGATCTCACTGGATTCAGTGCGTTTAGCTAAGACCGACAAAAGCATTACTATACGAATGAATACTCACTTTTGCCGGGGAAGGCACAGATACAGGCATGTCATATTTGGTTGATTTCAAAGACGTCTCCACCGACGGCTTGGAGACCTCTCCAGTTGCGCAGGCGCTGGCCGGGTTACGAGCCAATGAGGCTCGTTACCTGAAAAACAAGTTCGATCACGATCTTGTACTCGAAGATGCTGGAGCAGCCGCGGACGTCGTCGACTGGGTTCACAAGATCTTGGTTGAAGAGCGAGAACTTCGCATTGATTCCCGCCCCTTGCAGGCCTGTGTTTTTGAAGCCGATGGCGCTAAGAGAGCTTACGTTTTCTATGAGTCCGGGCTATCCATCAACGTCTTGTACGGCATTGATGAAGGCGAGAAACGAGCTGTCGGTTTTAAGTTGTCCGACGGTATGGAGGTTCCTGTTGAGCTTGCGGATAAGTTCAAGTTTGCGCGACAGAAATCTAAGCTCGCCGGAACGATTCGTGGCTCCTACTTCGTAATCAAGAACGAGTACTAATCCCCCAGCTGCCCGAAACCATCTTGGGCTGCTTCTTTCAGAAAATCCTCGGGCCACATCTCCCAGAGTCTGGGTGGGAACACGATCTGATCTATCGGGGTTTGCTGTTGGTGCGCGATTTGGATCTCGCGTGCCAACAGTTCAAAGTATGTCTGCTGCCTGACAATGAACTCGGAAATTTTCAAGTCAAGTGAGACCAACGGGTGCTAAACAGCGGTCACTTCTTCACGCTCCTCCAGCTTCATTGGCTCGTTGATCCACGCCGCTTCAGGCACCTGCAGCTTCTTCGGCAGGCTACGCTGACCGAACCGTTCAGGATGCGCGCCCCACGCAGCCTGCAGCGCGGCAAGCCGTTGGTCCTCAACATGCCCGGTCATCCCGAAATGCACGTCCGCCGGCGTATGGAAGCCGATCTCCGAATGCCGGTGATGCCCGTTTGTGAATCGCGGAGTTAAATGTCGCTCTTTTCTCGGTCTACGATGACGACCTCAGCAAATAAGTATTTGCTGAGGTCGCGGCATCATCAGTAGGACTTACTTCGAGATCGCTGATTTGATCGCGGTCTCGAACTGCTCGGCAGTTTGAATTGGCAGTGGTTGACCATCGAGGAAGAACGTTGGGGTGCCGGTGATTCCTAGAGCTTGCCCATCGGTGAGATCCTGAGAAACGCGTTGTTGAGTTTTGGGGTTGGCGATGGCTGCGTCGTAGGCCTTCATATCTAATCCCAACTCTTTGGCATAGTCACGGAATAGTTCGCTGTAGTCATCTTGCGATTCACCCCATTGTTTTTGGGTGTCAAACATTTTTTGATACATCTGCTCGTACTTCTCCTGTTGCGCCGCAGCCTCGACAGCGACAGCAGCGTTCATTGAGTTACGGTGACCTGGAAGTGGGAAGTAGCGCTGAACGAAGGTGACGTTCTGCCCGTATTCTTTCCTCAGTTCTTCAACGAAGGGATATATGGAGCCACAAGCTTCGCACTCAAAGTCCAGGAACTCCACCAGGACCGCTTTCTCTTCTGGAGCCTTGGACAATACGTGGCTGTTAGGGCGGACGACTTGACCTTGAGCTGCTTCTGGCCCCGGTGCGGCGGCGAGGCCGGTTTTATTTTGGGCGGAATTCTTGGCGATCAAGATTCCGGTCAGTGTTCCAAGTATCAGGACGGTAATCACGATCCAGGCGATCGTTGTAGATTTGGTTCGTTTCCGTACGGTGGTATTCACTACGCAACTTCCTTTGGTGGTTCAGCTCAAACTTATTGACGACTCAACCGTGAGAATCAGCCTTCGGAGTCGTTCTTCTTTCTTCGAAGCCGATACGGGCGAGGGTGTTCAGGACTTCCTTGTAGCGGGATAAACTACTCTTTGATGCTGGCCATCTTTTTCCGTACTGCTCCAGCGGAAGTACGCATTTACTGGCTGTCACCGGTGCGTTTAGCCCGTGCAGCACGCAACCCATTGCCAATCACCACGACTTCAGCAACCTCATGAACCAACACCACAGCGGCTAACCCGAGGGTCCCGGTGATCGCCAGCGGCAAAAGCACTGCAATGATCGCCAAGGACAGGACGATGTTCTGGTTCATGATGTTGCGCCCGCGCCGCGCATGAGCCAACGCTTGCGGGATGAGCCTGAGGTCGTGGCCAGTGAAGGCCACCTCGGCGGACTCTATCGCTGCATCCGATCCGCTAGCGCCCATCGCGATGCCTACGGTTGCGGTAGCGAGGGCGGGCGCGTCATTGATGCCATCGCCGATCATTCCCGTGGGGCGGCGCTTGACCGATTCAGCGATCAATGTGGCCTTATCTTCAGGTCGCAGCTGCGCATGCACTTCGGTAATCCCGGCCAGCGCCGCCAATGCCTGGGCAGTGCGCTGGTTATCGCCGGTCAGCATGGCCACGTCCACACCCTGAGCTTGGAGCTGCCCGATGGCTTCCTTCGCTTCGGGGCGCAGTTCATCGCGAACACTAATAGCACCGATGATGCGGGAATTGCGGGTCACCAGGACACACGTCTGCCCCTGGTTCTCCATGGATTCCACTGCCTGAACCAGTGGCCCAGGGGTGATCCACCGGGGGCTGCCCACAGCGATTTCCGCGCCATCGACCCACCCCTTCACCCCATGGCCTGGTTCCTCGGTAACGTTCAATGCCGGAGGGATGTTGGTTGCGGCGTAGCTGATGGCCCGCGCGAGAGGATGCGTGCTGTGCTCTTCCAAGGCTGCGGCCAGGGACAGCACTTCCGCCTTCGAGACGTCGCCTATTGTGTGTACGGAGGCGACTGTTGGTTCATTGCGCGTGAGCGTTCCGGTTTTATCCACGGCCACGCGGCGCAGCGTGCCGAGTTGTTCGAAAGCGGCTCCGCTCTTAATGATGACCCCGAATTTGCTAGCCGCACCAATCGCTGAAACAACCGTCACAGGCACCGCAATGGCCAAGGCGCAGGGAGACGCGGCGACAAGTACGACCAACGCGCGGGTGATCCATGTTTCCGGATCGCCGAAAATTGAGCCGAGGACACCAACTAGGACGGCAAGAATCATAACCCCTGGGACGAGTGGCCGGGCGATGCGGTCCGCCAGACGGGCCCGTTGACCACGATCATTCTGGGCCTGCTCGACCAGGGAAACTAAGGTTGTCAACGAGTTGTCAGACCCTGCCGCCGTGGCGGTCACTTCCAACGCGCTGGAGGTGTTGATGGCTCCTGCCGCCACTTGATCACCCGTGGTGACTGCCACAGGTATTGATTCACCGGTGATGGCCGAAGTATCAAGGCTACTGCTGCCGGCGGACACCACGCCGTCGGTGGCAATCCGCTCACCGGGACGCACCCGAAGGATATCGCCAGCACGGATTTCGTTGGCAGATACTTCTACCGCTTGCTGATTGCGAAGGACCGTAGCTGTATCCGGAACAAGCTTCAGTAACGCGCGCAGCCCGGTGCGGGCTCGGTCCATGGCTTTGTCTTCCAAAGCTTCGGCGATGGAGTACAGGAATGCCAACGCAGCGGCTTCCTCCACGTAGCCAAGGATTACCGCTCCGGTAGCGCTGATAGTCATCAGTAGCGCAATGCCCAGCTTGCCCTGGGTGAAAAGCCTTCGAATTGCTCTTGGAACAAAAGTCGAAGCACCCAGCAACAGGCCAACCCAGAACAAGACGAGCGCGACTGCATGCGCGCTGCTTGCATTCGCACTGCTCCACTCAGTAATCAACCCCACAAGGAAAAAGGCCCCGGAGCCTAAGGGGATGAGAAGTGCTGGATCACGCCACCAGGGACGTTCGATCTCATTCTCTTCAACGTCTGTCGAAGTGGTCGCTTCGCAGCCGCATGCTGAACTCATGATGCATTCTCCGTGGTGGAAGTGGCGCAGCACCCAGGCACAGTGCAGGTGGAGTCGATGCAGGGTACCTGTTTGTCCACAGCCAAAGTCACGTTCACCAGAGCCAGTAGCGCTGCACTTAGATGGGGATCGGCGATCTTATATCGGGTTTTGCGACCTTCTGGTTCAGGGACGATAATGCCGCATCCACGCAGGCAGGTCAGGTGGTTAGAAACGTTGGTGCGTGAAATCCCAAGATCACTAGCCAGCTCGGCTGGATACCCCGGGGCGTTGAGCAGGGACAGGAGAATTTTGGAGCGGGTGGGATCGGCCATGGCTCGGCCCAGCCGGTTCATCACGTCGATCCGCGTATCAATGGTCATCATGTAGTGAACTATACAGCAATCGATGAACTATTGATCGTGTATCACCAATGAACGTTTACGAGACAGCTTCAATGAGTGAGGGTGAATCCGGCATGTCGTGTCTCGTAACCCGTGTCCGCAAACTATGTAACATCAGCACCGTTTGATTTACACTGAAGCAGGGCTTTGATTGGATACGCCCGCGTGAGCACGAACGATCAGAACCCTGCGAGCCAGGTCGACGCGCTGAAAGCAGCGAACTGCGTCAAGATTTTCACCGAGCACGCGTCCGGAACCCTCGCAACCCGGCCTGCGTTGACCGAGGCGCTGAACTACTTGCGTGACGGAGATACCCTCGTCGTGACCGAACTCGACCGCTTAGGCCGATCGGTGCGGCACCTCAAACACATTGCTGAGGATTTACAGCAGCGCGGCATCGGACTCAAAGCCCTCTCGCAAGGAATCGACACCACCACCCCAGGCGGCCGGCTGTTCTTTCACGTGCTGGCAGCCATTGCCGAGTTCGAGCATGACCTGATCGTGGAACGAACCAAAGACGGACTGGAAGCAGCCCGCGCTCGACGTCGTAAGGGCGGGCCACGCTTCAAGATGACACCAACGAAGATTCAGCAGGCCCGCTCCATGTATGACCAGGGCGAACATACTGTTCAGGAAATTGCCGATACTTTCGGCGTGTCCCGCCCTACTATTTATCGTCATCTCGCGCTTCAAGTCGAACAGGTCTAGTGCGGTGACATGATGGTACAGCTCACCTCGCAGCAGAAGATCGAACTGCTCCACCAACATGCAGATGGTGTTCCGTGGGCTCGTTTGTCGAGGCACAGCGCGGTGAGCGTGAGAACGCTGCAGCGGTGGGAAAAGCAAGGTGCCGCAGGCTCTCTGAGCAGAAAGCCTCGACGGGATTAGGGAACGCTGAGAACCGACCGTGATCTAGTACAGATCATCGAGGCTTTGTGTTTACGTACCCCTGCCCCCAGCTATGCCTATATCCATCGGCGGATCTCTGACATTGCCTTTGATCGAGGACTTCACGCTCCTGGGTACACCACTATCCGTTCTGTCGCTCGCAACATCGATCCTGGGCTACTTGCACTCGCCGCAGGCGGAAACCGCGAATACCGAGACAAGTTTGAACTTGTTTACCGACGCACCACCCAGGCTCCTAACGAACAATGGCAAATGGATCACACACTACTTGATGTGATGATCCTCGACGAGCAACAACGCCCCATCCGCCCATGGCTCAGCATCGTCCTCGATGATTACTCGCGCGCCATAGTGGGTTACTCCCTTAATGCTAAAGCGCCGAGTGCGCAACAATCAGCCCTTGCCCTGCATCATGCGATCAGCCGAAAAGACAATCCTTTGTGGCCGATTTACGGCCTGCCAAATGTCCTCTATACCGATCACGGGACCGACTTCACCTCCTCCCGAATTGATGAATTGTGTTTGGCTTTGCACATCCAGCTGATTCATTCATGAGTCGCGGTACCGCAGGGGCGCGGCAAAATCGAACGCTTCTATCGAACAATTACCACCAAGCTCTCGCCTCACCTGCCTGGCTACATACCGCACGGAACCAGCGGACAACCCATCAACCAACCAACTTTCATTGAATTTGCGCCAGCTCGACGCAATCATGGAGCGGTTCATCGTTCACGAGTACAACGAAAGACCACACTCCTCAACGGGCGACGCTCCTCACACCCGGTGGAAGGCTCAGGGATTTATCCCGCGCACCACAGAACATCCCGAAGATATCGACCTGCTATTGCTCACGGCGACTGCTCATCGAAGAGTACAGCGAGACGGCATCCGGTTCGCCTCAACCCGGTATATCTCGCCGGTACTGGCCGCCTATGTGGGTGAAGAAGTCACAGTGCGATACGACCCGAGAGATCTTGGGGAAATCCGCCTGTACTTCAACAACGAATTCCTTTGCCGTGCTATTGCTCCCGAGCGTGCGTCAATGGCCGTTACTTTCGAGGAACTGCGGCAGGCAAGGAACCACCAGCGTCGCTCCTTGAAACGACAATTGAAACAGTACGAAGAAATCCGTCAAACGATTCCCCAGGATCCGCGCTATCGTCCCGAGGAATCACCGACGACATCGCCTGAAGATCCGACACCAGGTCCTTCCTCGCAACGTCATGGATTAAAAACTTATGCCTCCGACGAATGAAAGTCCCAACCGGCCTCGTCACTCACTGTTGACTCCGGGAGATGACGGGCGACGTTTCCTCAACGGCCATTTCGACGAGTTCACTAATGCAGCGTCGCCCGTGGCCAGGAATAGACCAAGATTTGTCAGTACCCGCGAGCATCGCCGCTTTGTTGAGTTCGCGGATACAGTCCGGGCTCATCGATATATCGGGCTGTGTTATGGCGCTCCGGGAATCGGCAAGACACTCTCAGCTCGCAACTATGCCGGTACTGATGACTGGAAACTTTGGTTTCCATTAGCTGGGGAGGATGGGCCACTTCCAGCAGTTCCAGAACGCGCACTGGAGAGCCGAACCGCGTTCTTCACGCCTACCGTAGCCGCAACAATCAAGCAAATTGATCTTGGTCTACCGCGTGCTTGCCAACAAATTTCCTGGGGTGTTGAGTATGCAACGTACAGCCATGTTGACCCACTGGTTCACACCGATTCTCAGCACAGCGGTCACACGGAATTGCTGATTATTGATGAAACCGACCGTCTCAAAGCAACAGGACTCGAACAAGTTCGAGACTTCTATGATCGGCATGCCATGGGAGTCATTCTGATAGGTATGCCTGGAATTGAGAAGCGACTGGCACGCTACCCGCAACTCTATAGTCGCATCGGATTCTCCCATGAATACCGGCCTCTTCAACCAGGCGAGGTATCAGCGGTATTGGCCGGATATTTCCCAAATCCAGATCCACATGGCGACAGTATTGCTCATGCTGCCGCGCTGGCGTCTATCCTGCGAGTGACTAACGGAAACTTCCGCCTCCTTGACCGGATAACGACACAGATCAAAAGAATAATGAACATCAATCATCAAGAGCAATTGAATCCTGAAGTGGTGGATGCGGCGCAACAATCTCTTCTCATAGGTCATTAAGCGCCGCGAGATTTACGACATTTATCGCTGCGATTCACATGCCCGTTGCACGCCTGAACAAACCGGTCCATAAAATCCCGGGCATCAGCCAGCGAACCGAACCGCTCCGGAAACACCGGAAGATACTTTAAGGTCTTGAACCAAGCCTCTAAATAGGGATTATCATTGCTGACCTTCGGCTGCGAATGCGACTTCAGCACATCCAAGTCCGCCAGCAATGCAGCGACCGGCTTCGAGGTCATCGAGGTCCCACGATCGGCATGAACTACCTTGGGGATCTGGTTGGTGGCGAACACCCGCGCCATGAACTCCCTAGCCAGCTCACCGGATTCTCGGGCATGGACCTGACAACCGACAATATAGCGCGAGTAAATATCGATCATCACGTAGGCATCTAAATAGGTGCCCTTGGCTGGGCCAGCCGATTTCGTGATGTCCCACGTGAACGCCTCACCTGGCTGGTACGCGACCAGTTCCGGGACTTTCCGGCTTGGTGGCGGGCCTGCTGGCGGCGTTCGGCCACTTGCTTCTCAGGGCGCAGCAGCCGATACATGGTGGACACCGAGCACAAATACGTGCCCTCAGACAAGAGGACCGCGTAGATCTGTTCGGGTGCCTGATCGATGAACCGCTCGCTGTTCAAGGTTGCCAGGATCAGAGCTTCTTCGCTCGTGGTGAGCTTGTTCGCCGGTGCTGGACGCGGCGCTGCAACAACCGGCTGTGGTGCTCGCGTAGCTTGCTGGTGGCGCTGCATCATGGCCCGGTTGTCCCCTGCCAGCGTGCTGGCCCACCGCGTGGAAACGTCGCTGTCGATCAGCTACTGGTAGGCATCAGCAAGTATGTCTTGTGCTGCTATTTGGAATCCGCGCTCTTTGAGATTTGTTCCAAGAGCGCATGTGCTTTTCCCATGATGTCCAAGGCGGTCTGCGTGGTGGCGGGCTGCTGCTCGCTGGCTACGAGCTGCTTTTTCAACCGGGCGATTTCGGCTTGTTCCTTGCTCAGCTTCCCGCCACCCTTGGTGCTGTTGGCGGGGTTGTTTCCGTCGAGCATTCCCGCATCGCGGAGCCTGCGCCACTCGACGATCTGCGAAGAATATAGTCCGTTGGCGCGCAGGTAGCCGCGGCTCTGCCCGCTTTGGATCGCGTTTTCGTAGCCTTGCAGGTGAGCGAGTTTCTGGGCCGGGATGAAGGTACGGCGTCGTGGCTGGTGCGGGCGGGGCTAGGTGGAATCCATGGTCCCATTCTCCGGCATGGAGCTGGCCAGTGGGTGGATGAAGGCGATGCTCATGGTGGTGATTAGTCCTGTTCTCGCCCTGTCAGAGTAGGGTAACTGGCTATGGATCGGTGGTCTCACTCAAGCCTGACAGACAGGGATCCGCCGGGGTATCTGCGCAGAGTTTCTGCTCCTATGCACAACTTGGGTACGAGCTCCTGGCAGGCACCGTAGACCGATCTGTATCAATCTAACCGGTGCAAGACGTAGGTTAGTGCGCGCGTCTTGACTTTAGCGATGTACTGCTTGGGCATGCTTTTCATTCTCTGGATAGAAAGCGTCATGAGACCCGGGATGCTTCTATGTTTGTCAAGTAACCGATAGAGGCGGGTTTGTGGTCAGGACCCGATGGATTTGCCTGGTGATGTAGCGCTTGAGACTCCGCATGATTTCGCGTTTGCTTCGTCCTTCGGCGATCTTGCGTTGGACATATTCTCGGGTGGCTTTGTCGGTGCGCATTCGTGTCAACGCGATGGTGTTGATAGCCCGGTTCAGTCGCCGGTCACCACCGCGGTTGAGCCGGTGCCGGACCGTGTTTCCCGAGGACGCCGGGATCGGGCAGGTGCCCGCGATCATCGCGAATGCAGATTCGGATCGGATGCGTCCCGGGTGTGACCAGACGGCCATAATGATCGCAGCGGTCACCGCTCCCACTCCGTGCATGTCCAGCAGTGACGGCACATGTTCAGTGGTCAGTTTGGTGAGCTGGACCTGGTTGGCCTTCAAGTCGCCATCCAGGCCAGTGATCTGCTTGGCCAGGCGCACGGCCTCGCCGCGGGCAACAGTGGCACCGAGGGCCTCATCGCGTGTGCGCCATGCCGCGATGGTCTTGATTTGGGATGCGGTCAACGGTTTGCGCGCATCAAGGCCCAGGTCGTGGGCGCGTACCAGTGCTGTCAGGGCATTGATGGCACGTAGCCGATCGGCGTTCATCTGCTCACGTCCAACGCTGAGCAGTTTCAGGGCGGTCTGAACCTCGCCCGCCCGGCGGTCCCGCAGCTTGTCCAAGTCCATGACGAGAGTCGATCTGGCAGCCGTGATCGCGTCCAAGGTATCGGTTTTGCCTTTGCCCCGCAGGCGTTTGGTTGAAGGCGTGGGGGCTTCAACTACGCGATAGCCGACCTGCGCAAAACGGTCGGACATCACGGCCCCGTAGGAGCCGGTGCACTCGGCCGAGATGAGGGCACTCTCGATGTCACCTTCGGTGCGGCGCCCAATCCAGGCTGCCGCGCGTTCCAAGCCGGCGCTCGTGGTTGGAAAGGTTTCCTGCGCCCGAAGTTTGCCCGAGGGCGACTCCAAGATCGCATAGGTATGAGTTGCGGCGTGTGTATCCACGCCGATGACGAATCGATAGTGATCTGCCACAATTGACATGCGATGTCTCCTTCTAACGTGCGGACGTCGTGACCGGCGTCGGCCCGGGAGAAGATCACTACGAGGCATGCCTGTAAGGGGCCACAATCCCCAGGGATTGGGCAGGCTTCTAATCAAGCCATCGCGATGGGCCGGGGCGGCGCCGGCCCTTCCAACCAAGTGGACAGATCCCGGGAATGACACCCCGCAGGGGTCAGACGATTCATGAGTCACACCTGGTCGGAGGAACCAGTACCACTCTGCCAGCTAGCCCCAGGCCAGCCACTACCAACACTTACAGACGATTTAGGGTCCCGCACCAGGCGGCTGAGGAGATGAGCTTGTCCGGATTCGCCATCCGGTCCCCTGTCGAACACTCCAAGGAAGCACCGGGTTATCACGAATTTGGCTGTAGCTCAAGGTTCCAACCACGATAACTGAGAGGTTTGTGGAAGAGGAGTGCTCAGGGCGGTATTACAGCCAAGGCTCCGAAGCGTTCAACGGAGACCTGCACTTCTACTCCGTTGACCACGACCTGCGCGGGAAGATCGGAGAAATCGACACTGACCGGTGTGCTGTCGTACTTATGACCGGGGGTACGACTACCTCACCACTCCCGAAAATGGGGCCAGGACTGCCAGTGAGATCCGCAATGCGGAATTCATAGAGATGAAGGAAATCGGTCATTTTCCAATGAGCGAGAACTACCCCGTGTTTGGGTCATATCTCATGCAGGCCCTTGAAATCGTGAAGCAAAAGAAGGCCGTGATCAAAGGCTGATTGCGACTGCGCAAACCAAGAATCGCCTCTGACTCGACTGCGCGCCCATCGCGTGTCGTCGGTTATTCGGAATCGAGTCGCGGATTTCCTACATGGGAGATCCGCGACTCGCTCAGTGCCAACCGCGTTGTGATCGTGGAAACCAACTTCCGCAATAACGGCAGAGCCTGCACAGCGCCAACGTTATCCATGCCTACCGAGACATCGCGAAGAATAACAGCACTGCCTCGCAATGCCCTTGGGTGAATTCGTTGTTGGCCCTGCCCCAGACAAACATCCAATTCAGTTGACGAAGGCCGCTAGGCATACATCGGGGAATACCCCAACACCAAATACTTCATATTGCCTGGATGATCTCCCCTCAATCGCCGAAGTAGTCTTTCTGACTACAAAGCGGTCCAAGCAATATGAAGCTGATGGTCAGCGATTACCACCAGAACGCATATCCAGCGACCTGCACTGTTCCGTTCGTGGTGTTTCTTCCCTCGCAAATAATTCATTAGAAACTAGCCCGGCCACTCTTCGGCGTGCGATTCCGGTTCCTCGCCCCACATACGTCAACCACTGATACGTGGGCTGAACGTTGGTCAGGGAACAAATTCTCCGGCGGAGTCGAAAAGGGAATTAACTACCCTTTCTGGACTTCTTTTCGCCGACGTCCGCTGCCGAGAAAGTGCGTCTCGTAAGCCAGCTACTAGATTCATGTTTGCGCTGTCTCCCCATCTGCCACGAGGGTGTTGAGCAGATCCGGTTATGGCTATCTTGCGTTATTGTTTGCTATCCGATCCCGGAGCGTGATTGTTAACCTCTTTCAAGTTTTGCCCAAGATTTTCAACGAGATGCTCGGCGATTGCCAGTGAGGAGGTAGCCCCAGGAGAAGGTGCATTTCGTAGGACAGTAACTCGGTCCAAATGCTCGATGACAAAATCGTCAACCAGGTGTCCCTTCTCGTCCATTGCCTGCGCGCGTATTCCGCGTGTGATTGGCGTTGAAACTGCTCCGTCTAACTCTGGAGCGTAGGCTGCGGCACCTGCAAGGAATTTCTTCCGGGAAATCACGGCGCCGACTTCGTGGATGGCTGCTTTGATGTTTCCGGAAGCAAATTTCCAGAAGGCTCTGCTGAATGTTACATCAAGGGTGTCTTTAATGCTGATGCGCCATCCATTGTAGTTCTCGCGTCCGAAGGAGAGGAACGCGTTGGGCCCGACCAGCATTTCTCCGTCCACACGTTTAGTCAGATGTACACCGAGAAATGGATAATCAGGGTCGGGAACCGGGTATACCAATCCGTTCAAGATGTTGCGATGTTCCGGGGCGAGCTTCGAATACTGGCCGAAGAATGGAACTATCTTGGGGTAGGGAGATCCGCCTGCCAATCGAGCCATTCGGTCAGATTGTAGACCTGCACAGACGATCAGGTAGTCGAACTGGTGGGTGGCGCTCTGCCCGTCACGATCGACGGTTACGGTGCAGCGGTCCTCAAAATTAGAGATTCCCGTAACCTCGGTGTTCAATAGGAGATTTGCTCCGCCCGCTGTCACTTCCTCGATCAGCGCTCGAGTCACAGCTGCATAGTCGATGATCGCGGTGTGGGGCGAGTGCAGGGCGAGCCGGCCAACCGCATTTGGCTCAATTTTCCGCATCTCGTCTGGCCCGATGAGTGCCACGTCGGGAACGCCGTTAGCCTTAGCCCGCTTGTAGATATCCCGGACCCGGTTCTCTTCTTCCTCAGTGAGGGCAACAACAAGCTTTCCGCACTCTTCGTAGGGAACGTTCTTGGAGATCGCGTAGTCTCGCAGCAGGTCAACACCACGTCGGCACAGGCGGGCCTTCAGACTTCCCGGCTGATAATATAAGCCTGCGTGCACAACACCGGAATTATGTCCGGTCTGGTGTGCCGCAACTTCGTTGGACTTCTCTATGATGGTGATCTGAGCACCAGGATGAACATGCATCAGTTCTCGTGCCACCGCCGCTCCGATGATGCCTGCGCCCACGACGCCAAAAGAATAGTTAGACATGGGTATGCTTCTCCTTAGGAATTTTCTTTACTCTTACTTGAACTGGAACAATAGGTAAATGGAATCTGTTAACCGCAATGCCACCCTGACTGAACAGGCTGTCGACTCGATCCGGTTGGAGATCATCAAGGGTTCCCTTATCCCTGGGCAGCTATATACAGGTTCAGAGGTAGCTCGGAAGCTCGGCGTGTCCCGTACCCCCGTCCGTGAAGCCCTGATGGAACTCGCACGTCGTGGCATGGTACGTATTGAAGACAAAAGAGGATTCCGAGTCCTCAAGACCTCGCTAGATGCGCTGCTTCAGGTATTTCAGGTCCGCATCATGCTTGAGGTTCCGTTGTCCCGACTGGCAACGCTGAATAAGAACGATTCCACTTCGGCTGAATTCGAATCTGCAGTTGCACAATTTTTGACAGCTGCGGAATCTGGTGACCCTAACGCGGTGTTGCGTGCTGACAGGGACTTCCATCAAACGTTGCTGTCCGGTTCTGGGAACGAAAAAGCTTTAGTCATCCTTCAGGAACAACGCGATTTCGTCCTCAGTACGGGTGTAGGCACCGTTCCCACCTCCCGTTCGGCCATGGAATGCTTCAACGACCACGCCGATATCATCAGTGGATATCGAGACGGTGATCCACAGGCGGTCGGTCGTGCGGTCTTCCGACACATTGCCAATACGGCACAAGTTCTGATCCAACAGGAAACTCTGAACTGTCCCGAATTTGCGACGGCCGATGTGGAGCAATCTTTTGCTTGGTTGTCCGCGCCTAGCGAGGGCGTCCTTTAGAACCGCATTGCAGATCACATGCTCAGAGCGATGTACTTTTCAATCTGATATTCCTTGATCCCGGCGTGACCTCCTTCCTTGCCGAACCCGGATGCCTTAATCCCTCCGAAGGGTGCGGCAGGATCGGCCACGACAGCGCGATTGACTGCGACCATTCCGCTGTCGAGTTTCTCAGCAGCCTTCAGAGCTTGACTTACATCGCGTGTGTAAACGTAGGAGACCAATCCGAATGGCGTTTGGTTGGCAAGATCCAGCGCTGCTTCATCGCCTTCAACTTCATAGATGGAAGCGACTGGGCCAAAGATCTCACTGGTGGCGATCGCCGAGTCCGTTGAAGCGTTGGTTACCACAGTGGGATTGACGAAGAATCCTGGACCTTCGAAGGCGCCACCGCCAAAGAGAATTTCTGCGCCTTCCTCCACAGCCTCGCCAAGCAACTGCTGGACGCTACGACGCTGTTTTTCATCTACCAGAGGACCGATATTAACCGAAGCGTCAGTGCCAGATCCCACTCTGAGTTCTGCGACCTTGGCGACAAATCGTTCTTTGAACGCAGTAGCCACAGACTTCTCAACAATGATGCGGTTGGCAGCGACGCAGACCTGACCGGCATTACGGAATTTAGCGACCACTGCTCCCTCTGCGGCGGCATCCAAATCGGCATCGGAAAGAACAACAAATGGCCCATTGCCGCCTAGCTCCATTGAAGTGGCCATGACGTTGTCAGCGGCTTGCTTCAGTAGAGTCACACCCACGGCAGTGGAGCCGGTGAAACTAACCTTCTTCAGTTCAGAGCGTGACATGAGAACCTTCGACTGCGCGGATGAGGAGCTAGTCGTTACAAGGTTGACCACACCCTGTGGCAGCCCCGCTTCGTGCAGAACCTGTACGAACATATGGGTTACCAAAGGAGTCAACGCTGCTGGCTTGATAATGATGGTGCATCCTGCGGCTAAAGCCGCCGCGGCCTTGCGAGCCCCCATGAAGAGCGGGAAATTCCACGGTGTTACCAAGTAGGACGGACCAACTGGCTGATGGGTGGTGATGATCTTGAATTCACCAGTCGGTGACTCAGTGTAGGTTCCCTGTTGCTGGGTGACTACCTCTGAAAACCACTGAAAGTAGTCTGCCGAGATCTGAACCTCACCGCGCGCTTCGGCCAGCGGCTTACCCATTTCAAGGGACATGACCCATGCAATTTCTTCCTTGCGTTCCTTGAGTAATTCGTAAACGGAACGAAGGACGTTGGAACGGTGGCGTGCTGTGGTCTTACCCCATCCGCCCTGAGCCGCTGTCGCCGCGGAGAGCGCCTCGAGACTGTCTTCGGTGCCTGCATCTGCCACGGCCGCGATCACGGTTTCATCAGCGGGGTTCTGTACGGAAAAGACCTTACCTCCCTGCGCTGCCCGCCACTCTCCATCGATATAAATCCCTAGTGGGAGTTCGATTTCCCCTTCATTCCAGGATATTTTTTTCCAAATTTCGGTACTCATTTGCCACCCTCGTATTTCTGAAACTAGGACATTTTCACATTAGCCTGGGCAATGCTTCTTGACATACATGTTACATGCAAGCAAGGATTAGTGTGACTTATGATACTTACCTGATGGCAATGTCACAGGAATTCGAGAGGGAGCAAAGCATGTCCACCGTTGCACATTCGCATCTACCGCCGGCCAGGCGCGTCGCCGCGGCATCAATGATCGGCACCACAATCGAGTGGTACGACTACTACATCTTTGGCACCGCCGCAGTACTCGTGCTGAACGACCAGTTCTTCCCTGCGCTTTCTCCAGCAGCAGGGACCTTGGCGGCGCTCGCAACATTCGCGGTAGCCTTTATCGCCCGTCCATTCGGCGGTATCATCTTCGGCCACTTCGGAGACAAGGTAAGCCGCAAGACTATTCTGGTGTGGTCATTGATGCTGATGGGCATGTCCACTTTCATTGTGGGTTTCCTGCCAAACTACGACGCCATCGGCATTTGGGCCCCTATTTTGCTAGTGGCCCTGCGCTTCCTCCAAGGCTTGGCGGTAGGCGGCGAATGGGGCGGTGCAGTACTCATGGCCTTAGAACACGCACCGGAAAAGAAGAAGGCTTTCTACGCTTCGTGGACGCAGTCAGGCGTACCCGCCGCTCTGGTACTTTCCTCCACCATCTTCTTGCTGATGCAACAGATGGACGAGGCCTCCTTCCATGCGTGGGGCTGGCGTGTGCCGTTTTGGATCTCAGCACTACTAATCGTCGTCGGGTTGTTCATTCGCCTGCGCATCACTGAATCACCTGAATTTCTCAAGATGAAGTCCGAGAAGCGTGAAGTCCGTGTTCCACTGTTCGAGCTCATCCGCACCGCATGGTGGCCACTGATTCTAGGTACCTTGACGCTGGCATCACCAAACATCATCTTCTACATCTCTTCCGTTTACCTGCTCAGCTACGGACCAACCCACGTGGGACTAAACCGTGAGTCTGTATTCATGGCGTTGATCATCGCTGCATTCATTCAAGTTTTCACTATTCCAATGGTTGCAATGCTTGCTGATCGATTGGGCAAGAAGAAGATTATGCTCGTTGGGGCCGCCATGGTCGCTCTGCTAATTTATCCAGTGTTCTGGCTTGTAAATACCGGCCAGCCCATGCTGGCCCTCGGCGCTATGATCATTGCCCTTCCTATCACCCACGCCACTGCCTATGCAGTCGTTGCGAGCTTCATCCCCGAACTGTTCCAGCCTGAGGTTCGCTTCACCGGCAGTTCGTTGGCCTACCAGATCGGTGGCATCATCACCTCTGCGCCAGCACCATTTATCGCTGAATACCTAATGCAGAACACCGGCTCCTCTATGGCCGTAGCCACCTACATCGCGGTGGCTGCTGCAGTAGGTTTCACTGCAATCGCCCTAAGCCGCCCGGCAAAGAAGCGGATCGATCGCCCCGAAGCACGTGCATCTTCCAGCGTGACGCCATGACGACTCGGCCGAATTACTGCCACCCAAAAAATCAATAACACCCTTTTCTCTTTAGGAAAGGCGCCCGGGCAAAAACCACAACAGGAGGACTTCCATGCCTAAATTAGCAGTATTGACAGAATTCAATACCTCGGTTGAATTACACGAATTCCCAATGCCAGAGGTGGAACCGGGAGGTGCCCTGGTAGATGTAGCCCTTGGCGGGATCTGCGGCACCGATGTTCACCTTCGAACCGGTCATCTTTCCGTCCCGCTCCCAATAGCCATGGGACATGAAGGAGTAGGGCGAATCCGTGCCTTGGGCAAAGGTTTAGACACCGATGTCGAAGGCGAGCCTCTTGCCGTAGGAGACCGCGTGGTATGGGCAAACAACATCCCCTGCGGCACTTGCTACGAATGCCTTGTCCTTAAAGAGCCAACACTTTGCCAGAACCGTAAGATCTATGGAATCAATCGGAAGGCCACAGACGCCCCACACCTACAGGGCGGATGGGCAGAGACAATCTCTCTCGAAGCTGGAACAACTATCATCAAGTTACCCGATACGGTCAGCTTTGAAGAGGCCATTACCCTTGGCTGTGCCGGTCCGACGGCGATCCATGGGGTGGTCGAGAATCTCAGTATCGAGCCGGGTTCGGTCGTGGCAGTTCAGGGAGCAGGGCCTGTTGGGCTGGCCTCTGCCATGTACGCGAAAGCCATGGGCGCGGCCCAAGTCATTCTGCTCGGCGGCCCCTCCTCGCGTATCGAGGTCGCGTTGAAGATCGGCGCGGCGGACGTCGCTATCGATATGGATACCTACCCGAGCGCTGAAGAACGTTTAGCCGCATTCCAAAAAATCGCAGCTCGAGGCGCTGACGTCGTTATCGAATGTGCGGGCGTTCCGTCTGCTGTAGCTGAAGCCATCGACTTGGCCCGACCGAACGCGCAGGTCTTGGTCCTCGGACAGTACACGGATCACGGTCCCACTGCGATAAACCCACATAAGATCACCAAGAAACAACTAAAGATGTTCGGTTCCTGGGGCTTCTCTCCAGCCCACTACGTCAAGTACATCAAGTCCCTGCCACATCTGGTGAAGAACCACGACTTAGCCTCGATTCTTTCCACCTACGATTTGGAGAACGTTAACGACGCGCTCAATGACGTAGCAGCTGGCCGGGTCACCAAAGCCGCACTTCGCCCACAAACCAGCACCGACTAACAAGGCTCAGTCACAACGTATTGGCTCTTCATGATTTGGAGTACAACCACCTAAACCGATGCCCCGGGGAGAGTCTGTCAATGTGTTATTAGGACGACGCTTTTACGAGGGATGGAAGTTTCTACACCAGCCATCTTGCAAAGAGCCCGACGTTGTTTGTCTAAACCTTCTGATACCAGCCCATTCAGACCTGGTATCAGAAGGTAGTGCACGTCTACCGGAAGCTAAAACCAGCTGTTGAGCATCTGAACAGCAAGACCGGGGCGATGACCTCTACGGGATGAAAAGGGGCGGGTTCTAACGGTCGGTGCAACACCCTGAACAACCAGGAGTTGCACCGACCGTGCCTCATTTAACCGAAAACTCAACACCCACCACCCCACCACAAGCTCCAAGGGCAAGGCTCACGGCAAGCGAGAAACAACGCTTCAACGAAGTCCTCGACCAAACCCAGCGCGTCAAGGACGCTGCCCAAGCCATGGGCATCGCACTGCCAACCGCGGAGCAGCTCGCCAAAGTATACGGATGGAAATCACCTCGAAAAGGTCCCACTGCAGCATGTGGAAAGCCTAAAGCTAAATACACGCAAGAACAGAAGAACGCGTTCTTCACTGCTTTCGCCAAGCATCAGAGCGTCAGTAAAGCAGCTCAGGAAGTTAACATTCCGGCGCCTACGTGCTACCAATGGGCTGTCAAAGCGGGGCTAGAAACCTCGAAACCCCGCATGGGCCGACGCGAAGAGTTCCTACGCCTACGTGCCCAAGGGATGAGCCGTAAGGAAGCCGCCAAACAGGTGGGCATCCATGAGGAAACCAGCCGAGAGTAGTACAACGGCATCCACAAAAGCGGAAACAAACGGTTCTATCCTGATGGTCGGGTGGTGGACTATAACAGTGGCATGACCACTCACACCACCTCATCCGGTAAGCAACAGACCACCGCGAATCCGAGCATTCTCGCGTTGGACAAACAGATTGACTCACGGTTTTTATCTGTGATGGAACGTGAAGAAATCTACGCACTGAACGTTGCCGGTCACTCGATACGCCAGATCGCTACGAAGCTGGACCGTGCAGCGTCCACGATCAGCCGGGAACTGCGACGAAACCTTACAGCCCACGGGGATTACTATCCTTACGCGGCGCATCGGCGGGCCGTGGCCCGTAGGGCACGGCCTAAGACCGCGAAGCTTGCTTGCCACGGACCGTTGCGTGATTACGTTGCCCATGGTTTGCGTCTAGGGTGGTCACCGGAACAAGCCTGTTCCCGTATGGTGGCTGATCACCCTGATGATTTGGAGATGCGAGTGTGCCAGGAAACGGTGTATCAATCAATCTTTCTGAAAGCCCGTGGTGGTTTGAAACGCGAAGTTGCCCAAACCTTGCGTTCGGGCAGGGTGCACCGTAAACCTCAGAAGAAAACTGATCAGCGCCGGCCACGTTTCCGTGATGAGATGATCAACATCAGTGAGCGTCCTGCCGAGGTCCAGGACCGTGCGGTACCAGGACACTGGGAAGGTGACTTGATTATGGGTGCGGGGAATCAGTCAGCGATTGGCACGTTAGTGGAACGTGCCACCATGTTTGTGATGTTGGTGCACCTGCCAGAGGATCACACGGCAGAAACGGTGCGTGACGGGCTGATCGCAACGATGGCGAAGTTGCCGGAGGCGTTGCGTGGTTCTTTGACGTGGGATCAGGGTATTGAGATGGCGTTGCATAAGTCGTTTAGTGCGGCGACGGATATGGATGTGTATTTCTGTGATCCGCACAGTCCTTGGCAGCGCGGCTCGAACGAGAACACTAATGGGTTGCTTCGCCAGTATTTTCCGAAGGGTACTGATTTGAGTAAGTATGGTCCGGAGGATTTGGAGCAGGTGGCGGTGGTGTTTAATGGGCGTCCATGCAAAACGCTCGGCTGGAAAACTCCAGCCGAGCGTATGCATGAATTATTGTTGGAAGCCTAGACCGTCGGTGTTGCGACGACCGCTAGAACCCGCCTAGTCCTCTACACGCCTTCACCGGGCAGCTTGTATGCCAGCACATCGACGTTCTCAATGTTCGGGTCTACGCTGAACAGATCTGCACCCTGGGCAGCGAGCGCCTGACCAACGCCTCCAGACAAGTGAGTCTGGCGGGCCTCGTCATCTGGGAACACGTCAAAGATCCCGAAGGTCGATGCATCGAACTTCAAGGCGAACCAGGCTCTCGTGCCTTCTTCTTGCTCGACAATGGAGCGAGCGCTACGGAGAAACTCCGCGACTTCCTCTTCTTTGCCTGGCTTGGCTCGCAGTACTACTGACAACGCAACCTCAATCATGGTCGCCTCCCTTGGCCTCGCTGAGCTGTTCTACGATCGCAGAGCTAAAAGCCGGAAGATCGTCAGGCCAGCGACTGGTGATGAGATTCCCATCAACTGCTACCTCCTGATCCACGACATTCGCACCTGCGTTGCGCAAGTCGGTACGGATGCTCGGGTAGGAAGTCAGCGTCCGACCCTTCGCGACACCGGCTTCGATCAGCGTCCATGGGCCGTGGCAGATCGCGGCGACCAGCTTGCCGGTGGCCACGAAATCGCGTACAAAACCTACCGCATCGGCATCCAACCGAAGCTGGTCCGGGTTGACCGTGCCACCAGGAAGCAGCAGTGCATCATAGTCATCGACCGAAACTGATTTCACTAGGGCATCTACCGAGAATGTCCCCGCTTCATCCAGGTCATTCTTTCGGGCTTTGATCTCGCCCTCGTGCAGTGACAGCAACTCAGTCGTGGCGCCGGCATCAAGTAGTGCCTGTCTCGGCTGTTCCAGCTCGACGCGCTCCACGCCGTCTGCGGCAAGGATCGCGACCCGCTTGCCTTTCAATTCGTCTGCCATTTTGTGCTCCGTTCTGTAAGAGGCGGTGGCCTGCTTCTGTAGGAGGGTCATCAGCTGTCCATAAAGGACAACGTAATCTAGCTGCAACACTACCTTGGGCCAGTCGTCAGTGTACTCATCGAAGTTCCAATAGGCATCAGCCCGCCTGCCCAAGGGCGGAGCCTAGGTGACTACCAGATGCGGCGTTGTCTTGTCGCCAACGATGAGATCCGTGTGTCGACTGTTTTACTTTTATATCAGGGCCAAACTTGCGATAACGGCTGGCCCTTAAATGAGTGTATACCGTCAAAGAACCATTGCATATGGCAATCCCGGGTGCCTTGACTTCCCTTTCTCATCTGATCCGTCCCAGGGTTTTGAGGCATAAAACGCCTGGCATCTGATGCCACCAGTGAACTGCATCAACCGCCCCAGACGATTCAGGGAGTTTCGTCCGAACATCCCCCGGCTCATCGTCAATGACTGCGCCACAAGCACGCAACCTGGTTTACATATCAGGCACAGCACATATCCTTTTGATGTGCTCACCAGTCGGCCCAGCTCCCTCCGCGAAGCCCACCGGCACTCACCCGCGGGAGACAGCCTCGTGCAATGCCGTCTTGAGGTACGGTGCCGACGCGCCGACTCCGCGCGAGGCGACTTCCTCGGGAGTTCCTTTGGATACCACTGTGCCACCGTCCTCACCCGCGCCCGGCCCGAGGTCGATGACGAAGTCGGCCGCTGCGACAACGCGCATGTCGAGCTCGACCGCGACAACAGTATTTCCTGCTTCAACGAGTGTCTGTAGGTGAGCCACAAGCCGGTCGGAATCTGCACAGTGGAGCCCTGAGGTAGGTTCGTCAAGTACATAAAGAGTGTCTCCACGCTGGGATCGTTGAAGCTCAGAAGCAAGCTTGACTCGTTGCGCCTCACCTCCGGACAGCTCGGTAGCCGGCTGTCCGAGCCGCAGGTACCCGAGACCGACGTCGATCAGCGCCTTGAGCGAGCGCATGATATCGAACTCCCCATGGAAGAAATCGTGGGCCTCCTCAACACTCATGGCGAGAATCTGCGCGATGTTGCAGCCGCGCCAGATGATCTCCAACGTGCTGGATTGGTAGCGGGTACCGTGGCAGTCAGGGCATTCGGTGTAGACCGAGGGCAGGAATAGCAGTTCTACCATCACCGATCCTTCTCCCTTGCAGGTTGGACAACGGCCACCAGCGACGTTGAAGGAGAATCGACCCGGTTTGTACCCGCGTGCACGAGCCTCGGGCGTTTCGGAGAACCTCCGTCTCACATGATCAAACAGCCCGGTGTAGGTGGCGACGTTCGAACGCGGGGTACGTCCAATAGGCCTCTGGTCAATGCTTACGACGCGGCGCACCGCAGAGAGGTCTCCACGGACCGATCCTTTGACCTCCTCGGGTTCATCCGACAGCAAAAGCTCGTCATCTTCGGGCGTGTCAGTATCCTCCGCCTGCGCAGTCCGACCCAGTCGTTCGCCGATCAGCGCCGGTAGCGCCTGGCTGACTAGGCTCGACTTGCCTGATCCTGAAACTCCGGTGACCGCGGTGAACACCCCGAGCGGGACGGATAACGACACATTGTGCAGATTGTTACGGGTGACTTGCTCGAGGCGCAGCCATCCCTGTGGCTGGCGGCGCGTCCGCTGAAGCAGTCCACTACCCTCGAACAGATACCGGCGGGTGACGGATTCCTCCACCTCTGCGAGCCCTTCGGTAGGCCCGCTGTAGACGACGCGACCACCGCGCTCACCCGCGCCGGGTCCGATGTCAACCAGCCAGTCAGCATGGCGCATCACGTCCACCGAATGTTCGACGACGAAAAGACTGTTGCCTCGTTGCTTGAGCCCGTCCAGAATGCCGAGCAGCGCGCTGACATCCTGCGGATGCAATCCAGCGGAAGGTTCATCGAGAACGTATACCACCCCGAAGAGTTCAGAGGTCAGTTGGGTCGCCAGACGCAGTCGTTGCAATTCTCCGCCGGAGAGTGTGGGAGTGGTTCGCCCCAGGGAAAGATACCCCAGCCCTAAGTCAATGATGGGCCGTAGCCTATTGACGAGTTCTGCGCCAAGCCGGGCTGTGGCGGCCAGCCTTCCCGCTGAGTGGTTCGCTTCCCTGACATCGACGCGCTGCTGCGCTGCATCTGGTCGGACTGCGTCGTCTGTTGTGTGACTTGCTGTCTCGATCCTGTCCAGATCGGCGGTGGCCCGCTCGACGGCTTTTTCGATCAGCACCGAGAGTTGTGCCAGCGGCAGGCTGGAGAGATCTGAGACATCGAGGCCTTCGAACGTCACCGATAGGGCCTCCGGCTTCAGCCGTTTACCATGGCAAGCAGGGCAAGGAGCGACCGTAAGGAACTGCGCCGCGCGTCGCTTCATCGCGTCACTCTTGGTATTCGCGAACGTGTCGAGCACATACCGGCGAGCACCCACGAACGTTCCCGAGTAACTAGGTTCGACACCCTCAGCGATTGCGGCCCGGGCCTCGGCGAGAGTCAGCCGCGAGTGGACCGGGACATACGGTGTCTGATCTGTATAAAGGATCCAGTCACGCTCTTCCTTCGGCAGATCCTTCCAGGGGACGTCCACGTCGTACCCGAGGGCGACAAGCACATCGCGCAACTGATGACCGTGCCAGGCCTTTGGCCACGAAGCGATAGCCCGCTCGCGAATCGTTAGCGAGGGGTCGGGCACCATCTTGTCTTCAGGGACTTCGTACACCCGGCCTATGCCGTGACACTCCGGGCAGGCTCCCTGCACAGTGTTGGCAGAGAAGTCTTCGGCGTAGAGCATCGGCTGATCATCAGGATAGTGACCGGCCCGGGAATAGAGCATGCGCACTAGCGAAGACACCGTAGTGATGCTACCGACCGAAGAGCGGGTGCTCCGGCCTCCACGTTGCTGCTGAAGAGCAACGGCCGGCGGCATACCCGTAATCGAATCGACGTCCGGAACGCCAGCCTGGTCAATCAGACGACGCGCATATGGAGCGACCGACTCTAGGTAGCGGCGCTGGGACTCTGCAAACAGCGTTCCGAAAGCCAGAGAGGACTTCCCCGAGCCAGAGACCCCAGTGAAAACCACCAGAGCATCACGGGGCACCGTGAGATCGATATTTTGAAGGTTGTGTTCACGAGCGCCTAAAACACTCACGTTTGGCTGAACGGGCAAGGACTGCGCTGACGCGGGCACGGATGCTTTGACCATATTCGCGATATTAGCAACTACTAGCGACTCGTTTCACCAATCTCGCAGGCTCGGGTACTAAATTTCTGACGGTTCACGTGTCTGTGGCACGCTTTGTGAGCGCGAGGACCGTCCGACCCGCTGGGCGTGGCGTTTACCTTAAGTCTGTCCTCACGTAATTCAAGAACAGACCACCGAGGTCTCTTCGCAAAAGGTATTCACACAATGCTTATGTCCATGTTATTCGCCCGATTCATTTCTTGCCCGGCCAGCGTGGCTAAGGGACCGAAACCCATGGATTTCTGGGTTTCACACCGAGCAATCAGCCTCTGACACGCGTCGCACGAACTTGCAACGGTACCAAACCGAAAGAGAACACCACCGCCAATCCTGGTTTCCAGCGCCTAAGCGACCTGTAAGTCACCTAGCAACGTGCCACAGCAATCCAATAACTCTTGATCTGAATTTCTTGCAGGTCTAGGCTCGGCAATAGCTGGAGTCGCGGAGCACGGGCTCCTAAATAATTGGGGCACCGTCGCGCTCAGGCCATCCACAAATAAAGGAGATCGTCATGGCAAGTAGCAATCGCGCCGTCGTGTTTGACGGCGTTGGGAACATGCGCGTCGAATCCCTTGACTTCCCGAAGCTCGAAATGCCGAATGGCAAGAAAGCGCCTCACGGAGTCATCCTCAAAATCGTCGCCACTAATATCTGCGGATCCGACCTGCACATATACCGTGGTTCCTTCCCCGTCCCGCAGGGCATGGTGATGGGTCACGAAATGACCGGGGAAGTCATCGAAGTCGGCGCCGACGTCGAGTTCCTCTCCGAGGGTGACCTCGTCTCAGTCCCCTTCAACGTCGCCTGCGGTCGCTGCCGCAACTGTCGCGCCCGTCGAACCGAGGTGTGCGAAACCGTAAACCCCGACACTGCCTGCGGCGCCTACGGGTTCAACCTGGGTAACTGGCAGGGTGGACAGGCTGAGTACATGTTCGTCCCCTATGCAGACTTCCAGCTGCTCCGCTTCCCCGACAAGGACCAGGCTATGGAGAAGATCCGTGACCTCGCCCTGCTCTCGGACATCCTGCCAACCGCGTTCCATGGCCTCATGGAAGCCGGCGCCAAGCCCGGCTCGACCGTCTACATCGCCGGCGCAGGACCCGTCGGCCGTTGCGGGGCAGCAGCAGCACGGCTATTAGGTGCCTCATGCATCATCGTCGGTGACTACCATCAGGACCGTCTGGACCTAATGAAGAACAACGGCTGCGAGACCATCAACCTCAACGAAGATGTGCCCTTGACCGACCAGATCGAGGCTATCCTCGGCGAACCCATGGTGGACTGCGCTGTCGACTACGTTGGTTCTGAAGCCCATGGCATTGGCCGTGAGTCAAAGGATATGAACCCTGCGTACGCCATCAACCAGGTCATCGACGCTACCCGTGCCGGCGGCGCCACCGGCATCATCGGCGTCTACGGCCCAGACCCGTTGGCCACGTCCAAAGCCGAACAGGAAGGTACATTCTCTCTCGACTTCGGCAAAGCATGGATCAAGTCCCCTAGAATTTCCGGCGGCCAAGCCCCGATCATGCACTACAACCGCGACCTGATGATGTCGATCCTCTGGGATCGGATGCCCTATCTGAGCAGCATGCTCAACACCAAGGTCATCAGCCTCGACGAAGCTCCGGAGGCCTATGCCACCTTCGATAGTGGCGTCTCGGAGAAGTTCATCATCGATCCCCACGGTATGATCCCATCCTGATCCAGGGCAGTGGTCCCCGCTCGGAGCTGTTCTAAAATCAGGTCCGTGCGGGGTCGACCCCACTGCTGCTAGTCTGATGCATCGCTCACCTTGGAATACCACACGGGTCGATGAGTTTGATTACTGGCGACAGACCCGCCCAGAACCGTGCGTCTTGTTCAGGATAGATCCCATCGGCGCCGGACTCGGAAGGGTGAACTGACGAGGCTAGAACGCAGACTTTTATCTATCCACCAAACGGAGTTGCTCGCAGGATGTACTGCGCTACCGTTTCGACAACGATCCGGCGATGTTCAAGGCGATTTCCATTTCCTGTTTCAGATCTCCGCGATCTGCTCGGCGGTCAACTCTGACGCGAAGAACTTATTTTCTCGGGCTTGCTCGTCATCTAGGACAGCGCGATCCCGTCACCGTTGCAGCCCGGGGTTACTACTAACAGGTACTGTTCGTTCTCCCGACGACGCGTTCACTCGAGTCGTCGTGGGCAGCAACAACTTTGGTTGGGCGAAGCATTTCGGCTTGGTGGCGTGAGGGGATCAGTCGCTGCTTTCTCCACGAGCCTCGCCCCCCCCAGATCCAGGGTGGCGATTCCTCCGGAGCGAACCTACGCCCTCAGACGCTGTCAGGCACTGGCGTTGGCCCGCTCCCCCGATCATCGACTTTCACTCTAAAAAGATTGTCGACGAGTGTCTCACGCCGCCCACCCTAGAAGGGTAGACGACAGACCCCTGAGAGGTGGCACCGTCTTCCAGCGCCGGCCCGCGTCGCGGGCATCTGCAGTCGAAAGCCGGGCAGGGAAATCGATCGAACTCCCCGCCCTACCTTGTTTCAGGCTTGATGGTCAGCATCAAGCCTGGCTCTCCTTGGTGCGTGCCCCGCGACGGCTGGATTCCAATGTCGCGGTCAATGTGCGTGCATCATAGCTTCCCGTCAGCCGGCAACCGTCAACGAAAAACGTCGGGGTCGCATGGGCCCCACTTGCCGTTGCGCTTGCCATATCCCGCTCGACCCTCGCGGCAACTTCAGCGCTGTCCAGGTCCCTAATGAACGCCTCGACATCGAGACCGAGCTCAGCCGCATAACCGATAAGATCCTCGCGTTCGAGAGCATGCTGACGAGCGAAGACGAAATCAAGCCAAGGCCAGAACATGTCCTGCTTCGCAGCCGCTTCTGCTGCCCGTGCCGCAAGCGGGCCGTGAGGATGATGAGGAAGATGCCTCACGACATAGCGCAAATCGTCTCCGAAACGCTTGTGCAGATCCTCCCACGAACCGGTGGCATGCGCACAGTACGAACACTCGAAGTCCACGAACTCCACCAAGGTGAGCTGGGCGTCCTCGGAGCCGCGGATATGGTCCACCTCGGGATCCACTGGAGAGTCAAGTGTCATCGGCAGATCCGCGGTCTCTTCTCCCCACCGACGGGCCGCGACCTTGAAGATCGTCCAGCCCAGAACGGTGGCGAGCGCCATCGCCACAAGGACACCCACAGTCGCCTGACGCCCAAGATCTGAGGAGGCATCGAAAGCAAGGCCAATGATCAGCAACGACATGGTAAAACCGATCCCAGAAAGAGCTGCCCCGCCAAACACGCTACCCATACCGACTCCCTCCGGAAGTCGGCCTGCACCCATCCGAACAGCGAGGAACGTCGCGATCCCGACTCCGAGGAACTTGCCCAGCACGAGCCCCGCGATAACACCCCACGTCACCGACGAGCCGAGGGCTTCGGCCATCACGCCACCGCGCAGGTCAACCCCGGCATTTGCCAAGGCGAAGATTGGCACGACCACCAACGCCGTGGGTAAGCGAAGATACTCGTGCAACCGCTCATTGACTGACACGCCCTTAGACAACCCCCGTCCCACAGCACGCGCCGAGGCAGCGCTAGGAGACTGCCAAAAGTCGCGAAACAGCTGACGAGCGGCGACCACTTTATGCCGCCGTGTCGGGTAAGCCGGGACGAGAAGCCCAGCAATCATGCCCGCCAACGAAGCATGGATGCCAGAAGACAGCGTCGCTAGCCACAGCACAATGACTATCCCTACGTACGGGGCGGCGCTCCACTGCCGAGAACGATCCAGTAGCCACAATGCAAAAAGACAGCCTAGAGCAATCAGCAGCGGGACGAGCCGAATCTCATCGCTATAGAACACACCAATGATGGACACCGCAAGGAAATCATCGACCACCGTAAGGGTCAAAAGGAAAACGCGTAACTGCCCTGAAAGTCTAGGGCCAACGATCGCAAAAGCCCCGAGCATGAACGCCGTATCCGTGCCGACAACCGCTCCCCAACCCTGGAGCCCGTCGCCACCGGAGGAGCCCACGACTAGAACATACACCACCGCGGGTACCGCAACACCTGAAATGCCCGCGATCGCAGCCAGACGAGCGCGACTGCTATCCCGCAGGGCCCCATGTGCAAATTCCTGGCGCACCTCGAGACCCACGACAAAGAAAAACACGACCATCAGTCCGTCGTTAATCCAGTGGTGTAGATCCAGGTGCAGTCCAAACGGGCCGACGTCGATGCCCATGCTCTGGCGCCACAGGTCGAAGTATGAAGAGGACAACGGCGAATTCGCCCAGATGAGGGCGATGGACGTGACGACGATGAGAAGCACGGCCGAGCCAGACTCCGTGCGCAGTCTTCCGGCTATGCCGCGCGGGGGCGAGGTTGATTGTGACACAGGTTAACTATGCATGAATGTACTCGTCTCCTGCAATTACGCATCGGACAGATCCCTTCGTATTCTCGCCCTTACCTCGGGCGGATTCAGCATCACCCGCCACCTGCGAGAGAAAACTGCACTTCCCAGCGGTCCTGCTCGGCACCTGGTGGCGGGTGTCTTGAAATACCAGGACTTCATTGAGGCATGGCCACCCCGTGGAAGGCAGATCCGGACCGCACTCCGCCAAGACGGTGGCGTGGGCGGCATGTAGCCCCGGCGCATGTTCCTCTCTGAGGCGTAGATGTGGGTGGATAGCGGCCACGTTGGCATGGCATGGGTAGGCGATTTCACGCACCTTCAACCCAGCGGCATACATCATGTCCTATTCCTGGGTGCCGCGAGATGTCTCAACCTGTCATGACGCTTAGCTGCGCCAAGCTTTTACACCTTCAACGGCATGCATCAAAGTAGGGTCCTTTTCCGTCGGCGCCCTCCCCCTACACTCAAGCTTTAGAGTATATATTCTAAGAAAATGTACAGATATGAAAATTGATCGAATACAATTATGCGCACTGGCATTCCCTCCTCAGCGGGTCATCGCCGTCGCGCTGGACCGCGTCCCGGCCGGCTACCCCTCCCCCGCCCAAGACTACTCAGACACGAAGATCGATCTGTCAGAGACGCTGATCCGTGACCACCTCTCCCCTTTATCGTGCGAGTCTCCGGTGAATCCATGCAAGGAGCTGGCATCAGCGACGGGGATGAGGTGATAGCGGACCGCTCGGTAAAGCCTAGAGATGAGCATGTAGTGATTGCCGTGATCGACGGGGAAATGACCGTCAAGCGGCTCTCTACCGGCCCCGGCGGAGTGGTGCTGAAAGCTGAGAACCCAGACTACCCTGATATACGGGCGGCCGAGCTTAGTGATTTTCGGTTGTGGGGTGTGGCCACCACATGCCTACACCACCTCTAGAACCACGCCAGAGCTATATTGCTCATGTCGATGTGAACGGCTTCTATGTCTCGTGCGAGCGGGCTTTTGATCCGACACTGGAAGTCCGGCCGGTGATCGTGCTTTCTAACAATGACGGCTGCGCGGTCGCCCGCAGCAGCGAGGCCAAAGCACTGGGCATTGAAATGAGCGCACCGTGGTTCAAGCTCGCTGCCGACGCTGACCGATACCGGTAGATAGTGTTATTGGTTTTGTCGTTATTCTTCCCGCGATAGGAGCCAACAATCGCTCCCACAGAGACATCCACGGGCTCATGGCGCCGAAGAAAAACGCCAGGTCCCACGTGAACCCAAGGATTATCGGGCAAGGAGTCTCCTAGTTGTTAGATCGACCGGTCGATTTCTTTGTTTCGTCGCTGATCTGGATATTACCTTGAATGATCACGCGCGTCCCCTGACAATTGGGCAAGTATCCAGCAATGCCTCGCACGCCTTGACTCAGGTGACTAGGCTAGCTTTATGGCCACAGTAATTCTTGTGCGGCATGGCCGCACCACAGCGAACGCCACCGGTATCCTTGCTGGTCGCGCCGAAGGCGTAAGTCTGGACGAAACTGGCACGCGCCAAGCCGCGCACACCGCTGAACGCCTAGCATCTGTGCCATTGGCCAAAATCGTTTCAAGCCCTTTGGAACGTTGCCAGCAAACGGCGCAGTACATTTCCGATCAGCAAGCTTCACCATCCCCCATCCTTACCGCCGAAGACATCACCGAGTGTGATTACGGGGCGTGGCAGGGAAATAAACTTTCAGATCTTGCTGTTCAAGAATTGTGGTCAAAGGTTCAGTCCACCCCCTCAGCGGTTACCTTCCCGGAAGGTGAATCGATGGCTGGGATGCAGGCCCGCGCTGTTGCCGAGATTCGCCGGCTCGATGCGCAAGTTGAGTCCGAGCATGGTGTGCAAGCGGTCTGGGTAGCTGTGAGCCACGGAGACATCATCAAGTCCGTGCTTGCCGATGCCTTGGGCATGCATTTGGATTTGTTCCAACGAATCAACGTGGGACCAGCGTCCGTATCCATCATCCATTACGGATCCGGGGCGCCACGGGTACATTCGGTCAATACCGATGACGGAGACTTGTCCTGGTTAGCACCGGGACTGACAACTACCGACGCCCCTGTGGGCGGCGGAGCAGGAAACTAAGGAAGTACACCAATGGTTGCAACAGTTCACGAATTCAACTGGCCAGATCGTGTTGTCATCGGCACCATCGGTGAACCGGGCGCGAGAACCTTCTACTTACAGGCTCGTACCGGGACACAAATCGCCAGCATTGCTTTGGAGAAGCAACAGGCCGCCGTGGTCGCGGAGATGATTGATGAGATCCTGGACCAGGTAGCCACGGTTGCTGGTAATCCATTCAGCGTCCCCACCCACACTCCAGTGGAGTTGGTGGATAATGATCCGCTCGAAGAGGTCGTTGAATCTTTCCGCGCAGGTACCATGAACCTTGGCTGGGATGCCACAGTTGCTCAGGTGGTGCTGGAAGCCTACTCACTGGTTGAGGACGATTCCGATGAGAACCCTGATGCGGTGATGCGGGTTCGCATGCCCGTCGGTACCGCGCGTGCTTTTGCCATGCGAACCCATGAAATTGTCGCCGCGGGCCGTCCGGTCTGTTCAAGCTGTGGCTACCCGATGGACCCTGACGGCCACCAGTGCCAGGGCCCGGAACTTTCATGACCACGGTTGATCTGCTCCCCGGTGATTTGGAGCTGACTGGTCGAATCACCACAGCTTCCAACGCCACCTTCTTGGGTACCATCGGTGAGCAAAGCGTTGTCTACAAACCGGTCAAGGGCGAAAAACCACTCTGGGATTTCCCGCATCAGACTCTAGCTAACCGCGAGGTGGCTGCGTACTTGGTGTCGCAAGCGCTGGGCTGGAACATTGTTCCTCGTTCTTGGCTACGTGATGGCCCATTCGGTACTGGTATGGTCCAGTTATGGCAGGACGTTGATATCAACCAGCACCCGGTTGACCTCGTCATGACCAAAGATGCGCCGAGCAGCGGATGGAAGAACGTGCTAACCGGCGAAGACGAGAATGGACAAGAAGTCAGCCTGCTCCACGAAGACACCGAGCAACTGCGACGCATGGCAGTCTTTGACGTTCTGGTAAACAACGCTGACCGCAAAGGCGACCATGTTCTGGCCATGGAAGACGGCCACCGTTTCGGTGTAGATCACGGATTATGCTTCCATGAGGAGCACAAGCTGCGTACGGTGTTATGGGGCTGGATAGGCCAGCCGCTCATGGAGGAAGAACTCCAAGAAATTGACCGCCTAGTAGAGGCCCTGAATTCGACCCTTGGCACAGAACTCGCCGAACTACTCAGCGAGCCAGAGATCCAGGCATTCGCCACACGCTGTCAGGTGTTGCGAGGTGAAGGACATTTCCCCGCCCACAGTGGTGATATGCCCGCAGTACCGTGGCCACTGTTCTAGTGCAACAGTGAGCGTCCGCGTTATTCTTCACTAAGTCTGCGACGCCAGATTCGTGTATGCGCTGTGACCGCTCCATGCTGATATGGCACCACGTTATTCGTTGGTTCGTAGCCCAACGCGATCCAGAACGGTTCCGCAAATTCGGCATTCGTATCCACGATCGAAATGCGAAGCCAAACGAAACGTTGTGCTTTGCCTAATTCATGGACAACGTGCTTGTGCAGTCGACGGCCAAGACCTTCGCCGCGGCGGCTCCGGTCGGTCATGAGTAACCCGATATGAGCTGAGTCCGGCGCCGGCCACCCCTGAATGATGTCAGCGTAAGCAAGCAATTTACCTGCTTCCCATAAACCGAAGCCGATTTTTTGCTGTCTCATGGTGTTGGAAGGTAGCGCCGTCAAGGCTTGGGACGCGGCGTCTTTAGCTACCGCAGATCCTTGGATACGCATCGTATAGTCGGCATTTGATTCCATCAGTAGTTGGAGAGCTTCAGAGTCGTGAAGAGCGACGGGGCGAAAATGGATCATATTGCTCGTGCTTCAAAAATCATGATGTCTTGGCTACCGTCGAACGGTGTCTTGTTCCAGTCGCCCCAAACGGTAGTAACCTCAAACCCGGCGTCGCGTAATCCCTTGCAGACTTGTTGTTGCGTACGGAAAGTGAGGATCAGTTCTTCTTGTATATGTTCGCCGGTCCTGGTGAACTCAGTAAATGTTTTCAACAACACCCTACCTTCGCCCAGTTCTTCTGTCCTGTTCCACTCGATCAGTGGACCGAGTGGTGTGTCTATGCTTCGTGGATCTTGCTCATTCCAGGACTCCCACGCCCGTTGTAATGGGTTTCTCGATTCAAAAGCCAGCAACGCTCCCTTGGGCATATTTTTGCGAATATCCGCTAAAGTCTGTGCCCAATGTGGGTCTGGAATGTGTTGAGCGACGTTGCCGGTCAGCACCGCAAGATCAAATAACCCATGTTCCAGAACGCTTGAGTTTCCTTGAACCCAAGACACATTTTCGGCGTATTGACGCTGACGTGCGTAGGCCAACATCGTTGGCGAGGGATCAACCCCGAACACTTCCTTGTTTCCAACTGTCAGGGTTACGGTGAGAATTCCGGTTCCGCACCCCAGGTCTAGGATTCGGTGCACGTCTGTCCGGTTCGCTAACGAACGGTAATAGTCGTGGTCTGCACCATCTGGATTCATGAGGTCGTAGAGGGCGACGATTTTAGGATCGTAGTCAGTCAATGTTCCTCCTAGGAACTAGAGATGATCCGGAGTCATGATCTCGATCCGATTACCAAAACCGTCCCGGGCATGGAATCGAACAAATCCTTCAAAGGTATCCCGTTCCGCCCAAGAGATTTCATACCCGCCATCCTGGATCCGTTGCGCCACCGCTTCCAGCTCAGTTATCGACTCGCAAACCAACCCAGGATGAGCCTTACGAGCCGCCCGAAATGGCTCATCAATGCCGAGGTGGATCTCGGCAATGACCGTGTCCCCGTCAAAGGCGCGGAACCAGCAGCCACCGCGCCCTTTCAGGGCCGCAGGTTTGGCCACTTCTTTGAGGCCAAGAGCTAGCGAATAGAATCGGTGCGCTTCTGCTTCCTCACCTCTGGGCATAGAAAGCTGAACGTGGTGAAGCTCCATTATGCTCTCCTTCAATGATCAGTTAAGGCTCAATCTAGCAGTCCTTGATCTTGAACATTTTTGCTGCGCACGATCCATCACAAATCGTCGGCTTCTGGGGCAGAATGAAATCATGAACGCTCATGATGTATTTGCTGATTTCATTCAACGTCCCATCGACGCTACCGGGTATCTCCCCAGCCTAGAACCAGAACAGTTGAATGCTCACCCTGCAGGTCACCCAAACTCTGTGGCCTGGTTGCTGTGGCACACCGGTCGTGAGATCGACGTGCAGCTCTCGGACCTATCGGGCAAACCGCAAGTTTGGGAAGAATTCCGGGACCGCTTTGAACTAGGCGAGTTAGGAGAATCCGTAGGCTACGGTCATACCAGTGAACAGGCCGAACAGATCAAGGTTGACGACCAGAAGCTACTGATGGACTACGTTAATTCTTCCGTCCGGGCCCTGGGCGAATACGTCGCTTCCCTTTCCGAACAGGATCTCGATGTAGTCATCGATGATCGGTGGGAAACTCCTGTAACCCGCGGAGTTCGCTTGGTTTCCATCGTTGATGACGCCACCCAACATATCGGCCAGGCCGCCTATGCAGCCGGAGCAATCTTGGCTTCGAGGTAGTTAAAAATCAGGCGCCAAGGAATCGGGCTCCCTATGGCTCTACGCGAACGTTCTTGGCCAGAGTCTTAAAACGAACACCGTCGTCCTGTTGAACAGTGATCGTCACTGCGCCCGTCTTACTGATGTTCTTATCCGCCGCAATTCCCGACTTCCCCTTATGAGTTCCGGCAATAACCGTGCAGCGCTGACCATTAGCTACTTCGAGCGTGTTCTCGTCCATGGCTCTATCCTATTTCAGCGCCTTGACCATAATCAGGCATGGCGTACTTTCTCCCCAGATTTCGGTTTCTTCCAACGCCAAAAATCCACAGCGCTCATAAAAGTGTCGTGTTCTGGCATATCCTGCGTCAGGATGTGAAGCACCAAGCGTTTTTACCTCCAGCAAACGCACTGCCCTCGCACGGGCATCGGCTTCTATGGCTTTGATCATCGCGGTGCCCACTCCCCGACCCTGCGCGCCGCGTTCAACAACCATCAAATGAATTTCTGCCGCATGCGGGAAATGACGATCAATCAAAGTCACCCCAATGACGCGCCCCGCGTCGTCGCGTACAGACCATGTTTCTTTGGTTTTGGCTGCTTGAATATATTCTTCATTCGCCTCGGGCTGGCCGAACCATTCGGGGACTGACGCCAATAAATTCGCAACTTCAACCGGGATTTGTTCATCTCTTTCAGCTTGAAGTTTCGAGTCACCTAAACCCATGGTGTTTCTCGACTGCCAGTCACTGCGCAGTAGGCCGTAGACCCACGAGTCGGAGGTAACCAGGTTGACCGTGCAGTCCTGCCGCAATGTTCCTTCGCGTTGAAAACCCAGCTTTTGAAGTACGCGTACTGAGGCGGCATTCCTCGTGTCGACTTCGGCTTGAACACGATTCAGGTCGAGCGTTTCAAAAGCCCATGCCAACAGGCTTTGGGCGGCTTCTGTGGCATAGCCTTGACCCCAGGATCGTTCAGTGAGGCAGTACCCCAAAGAGGCACTACGGAATTCTGGATTCCACGAGTTGAATGTGCACCATCCCAGGAACGCTCCGTCCGAGTTTCGTTCAATCACCACTCGGATGCCGGTTCCCTCACGTTCTCGGCGCAAGTTGCCGTCCATGAACCGCGCGATAGCCGACCGATCTGTCCACGGCGGACTGTCCCAAAATTCAAGGACCTTGGCATCACTCTGAAGCTCAAACAGATCCTGAGCATCGGACTGTTCGAAAGGCCGCAGCGTGAGCCTTGGTGTATGAAGCGTCGGGGCGCGCCATGCATTACTGAGCTGGGTCATGACTGCATCATGCCACGTTCGGCAAGATTAGTCAGTGAGGATTGTTCTCGCCGACGGGATAAAAACGGTAGCGATGGCGCCGGAGTCACCAGGAGCGTTCGAAAGCTGCAGTGTTCCGCCGAATCGTGTGAGTGTTCGCTGGGTAATGGCCAGCCCAAGCCCCGTTCCGGCAACATCTTGTCCGGCTTCCCGATGGAAGGGATCCACGACCCTTTCCGGCTGGCGGAGACCAGGCCCATGGTCAATAACGTCAACGCGGGTTCCGTCAGCTTCACGAGCCGCCCGCACAAAAATCGGCCCAGCATGACCTGCATACAGCACTGCGTTGCGCACCAAATTCTGTAGCACGATTTGCATCCCTGATTCCGGAACCAAGTCCGCTGCCGCATCCTCGATTTCCCAAGCCAGGTCGGCCCCGGTGCTCAGTTCCAGATCCATGAGATTACTGGCCACAACGCGAGCCACTTGTTCCAAAGGGACCAAGGGGTCATCGGGGGCCGTGGCATCTGAGAGAACGAGGAGTTGATCGCATAAAGAGCGCAACCTCGCCAGTCCGTCACGCAGGGCATTCTCGCGGTGCTCACGCTGTTCGATGGTTTTGGCTGAGATCAGGTGCTCTGCTTGAAGTGATACCGCGGTGACTGGAGTTCGTAGTTCGTGGGCGGCCTCCGCGGCAAATCGTCGTTGCCCCTCGAGGACTTCGGCAGCTCGTTGATGATGGGCATCGAGGGCTTGAACAAATCCGGCGAGTTCCGCCGGAATTCGCATAGGTGGCAAGGGGTCCAACGACCCATCATCACGTCGTTCGAATTCGCGGCGCAGTATCTTCAGCGGCTTGAGCCCCCACATAATCACCAGCCACGCGGCCAGGATCAACAGTGGTGCCCCTAGGACAATCGGGATCACCGTAGAAATCATGGTCTCGTGCACCGCATCATCGCGCACGGCGATTGGCTGAAGCACCGCGATACGACGTGAATCGCTAAGGGTCCGAACTATCGCTCGCTGCTGCTGTTGACCTGCTTCAATGGTGGAAAGACCATCGGAAACTGGTCCTTGAAGTCCTTTGGGCCCATTGGTCCCGTTCAACGCGATCACGTCTAGACCGGAAGCATTCTGCACGTTGGTGGGCTGTGAGAAGGAGAATTCGTCGCTACGACTATCCACAATCTCGGCAAAGCCGATGAGCAAACTATCTTGGGCTTCTGTAGCTTCGGTCAAGGCTCGCTGGTAGGCCCAAAAAGTGGTTGCCGCCGTGGCCAACAAGACCAGCACCACCAGTGCAGCTGCGAGCCTAAACTGTAGCGAGGCCGTGCGCTGATGAGTGCTCATTGTCCCCTCGGAATCATCCAGCCCAAGCCGCGAACGTTTCGTATGACCTCGGCACCAAGTTTTGTACGCAGCCGCTTGATCAAAAAGTCGATGGCATTAGATTCAATCTCGATGTCGCTTTCATACACTCGCGATTCAAGTTGTCCCCGTGAGAGGACCACACCTGGGTGCATCATGAGCGACCTGAGTAGGGCGAGCTCGCGGCGAGTAAGCTCCACGGGTGTTCCTGATGGGCTGGTGGCCAACGCCGAGGCTTCGTCGAGGCTGATATTGCCGGCTTTGAGCTGCACGGAATTATGGGGTGTTCCCCGCCTTCCGACCGCGCTCAGTCGTGCGCGCAGTTCTTCATAGGCGAATGGTTTCACCAGGTAGTCATCCGCTCCAGCATCGAGTCCAGTAACCTTTTGCTCGACCGTGCCTCGTGCGGTCATGACGATAACTGCTGGTCCACCCTCCGCTTGCTCGGCGCGGAGGGTCTGCAGCACCTGAATTCCATCGATATCAGGCAAACCCAAGTCCAGCAGGACCACATCAAAATCGCCGAGGCGAGCGTATTGCTGTGCCGAGGCACCGTCGCTGACCACTTCCACGACGTGGGAGTCATCGCTCAGCCGTTGTGCCAGCACGGAGGCAATCATCGTGTCATCCTCAGCCATCAGGATCCTCATAGTTGCCTTTCTCGATAACTCGTCAAGATCAATCATGGGATACTGTTTGGCGAAATCACAATGATGCTAGCAACGACTGCAAATGTTGCGCGGCCTTCAAGCTTGAGGCCTGATCTGGATTGTTAGCGCGCAAGGCGGTCAGCTCCTCATCGATGGCCTTGTCCAAAGTGCCCCAGTCAGATGGTGAGCGAGGCTTAAGCCCGGCTTCCGCGCTGTCCCACGCAGTTTCCAAATCCTTCACGCGCGTCTTGCCACCGGCGAGATCCCCCGCTTTGACTTTGGCAGTGACATCATCATTGATTTGGGCAAAGCTGGAAAGATCTCCCAGCGGTCCGTGGCTGGCCTTCGACGACGAGGCATTGGCCGCATTAGCTGGTGCGTGAGCGACTTGAACCGCCGTGATCGAGCCTGCAGCGATGATGATTGCTAGTGCCCCGGCACCTGCCCAGAGCAAGTCACGAACCTTTCCTCCATGAGCTTTCTGGCCTTTGACCAATACCCCGTGACGGTTCACCAAGAGCTGTTCGCGAATCACCAGCACGATGATCACGACCAGGAAGAGGATGCTGGTTGCTTGAGCACCCAGCCCCATGCCACCGTAGCTTCGATCTTGCGTCAATAGGTCACCGATTGAAGCGCCCAACGGACGGGTGAGCACGTAGGCAATCCAGAATGCAGCCACGGTAGAAACACCAATTCGCGTGGCCAGGCCGCTGAGGATAATGAGAACTGCAAAGATGACCGATCCCCACATGAATCCCAAGCCTAGGGCTTCGGTGGCCAAATCGCCGGCAGCAGTACCTAGGGCAAAGGCGGTCAAGATTGCTGCCCAGTAGAAGGCCTCACGACGGAATGTATCAATCGAAGTAATGGCCAAGGTTCGTTCCTGGAGGTACCACGCGGTGAATACGACGATGAGCAGAACGCTGAAGACTGCTGTAGAAACGTAGAGGCTGACTCCTAATGTGTCGGTGAAGAAGTCAGTGATTTGGGTGCCGACGATGCTCACGAGCACCACGGTGAGCCAGTAGATCCACGGAGTGTATTGCCGAGTGCGGAATTGAATGACCAGTGCCACTGCAAGCAAGAAGACCATCATGCCGGTGGTCACTATAGAACCGAGTCCAACGTTGACTGCGAGGTAGTCGGCAAACGTCTCGCCAACAGTGGTGGACAAGATCTTGATGATCCAGAAGGTTGCGGTAATGACCGGGACCTTCATCCACCGAGAATTCCCTTGGCTCAATAAGCCTTGCCGAGTTGGACCTTCAACGGGATAAGCCATGCTCATCTGTTGCTCCTTTGTGAAAATCGGTCGGCTTTCGCCGCTCTCGCACTAGTGTGCCGATACTAAATGAGCTGAAAATGAGCTGACTCGAAATGCGCTGGGCCCGGTGGCATTCGACCATGTGCACCATGGCCTCAGCATTGAGCTCAGCCGTTGGCCGTGTCGCAAAGGCGCTCGCACAGGAGTACCCCATTCGGCCCTGCACTTTGGCCCATCTTCGCTGGTCGGGAGACAACAGTTTGAGCTACGCGTCGAGATTCCAACTGACGAAACGAACTGAACTACGAAGTCGTGATCGAAGCCGCTGCCATTGACGACATCGCCCCTAATGGCAGTATCGGCGGACGAGTCGCTTCCTAGCCTTGAGCGAATCGGCCGGATGGAACATGTCACCCAAAAATGGTGACCACGATGAGTCACAAAATGTCTGAACCGTCGGAACTCACAGCGATACGTTAGCCCTCCACGAGTTTGGCTAGTTGTTCGGTGACGAAGGTCCAGCCCTCGCGAAGGCCGAGCTCGTCGTGAGTGGCCCTTGCCTGAGCATCACCATGTCGGACAACAATACGGTACAAGGTGCCTTCGGAGTGATCACTCAAGGTGACGTCGCCGGTTACGCATACCGGCATAGGCTGTGCTGGGCGCAATGTGGAATCTACGGCGTTGGTGAAGACCAGTCGTTCCTCGTGGTCGACCACCAAAAATGCGGCATCCATGTGAGGCCCGAAATTAGATCCGTCCTCGCTCATTTGCGTGACAAATCCGCCGCCGGCCTTGGCCTCAAAGAATTCAACTCGGCATGTGTAGGGTTCTGGAATCCACCACTTTGCGAAGAGCTCAGGATCGGTCCACGCGTTCCAGACGATCGAGCGCGGTGCCCGAATAACGTGCTCGATGACGAGGTCTAGTTCTGGATTCATGGGTGTACTCCATTTCGCGCTGTGCCGTTGGAACCTACTGCTCCGCCCCACTAATCCTAGGCGGTTCACGAACGAGGCACACCTGTTCTCGTCTTTAGCTGATTCCGGCTAACGCCCTTGGAAAAACTTCCGGGCGGAATTGATCAGCCACATCACGTCTTTGAGCTTCATCCCTTCAACCCCGGGTACGTAAATGTTCCGATACGCGCGGTCAAAAGGAATGCCAGCAACCGGCGCAATCCTGTCACGCAATTCAGCTGCAAGCACCTGGTTGACGATATGGAATCCTGACTGTGTCAAAGGCAAAACCGCCCGCCACACAGACTCCGAATCATGTTCAGCGCGAACGATTTGGCGTTGAGCCATGCCAAAATCATGCCACGGAATCGGTCCGAGTCCGCGCAACGTCAGCCCAGCAGCTTCGAGGACCACCGGTTGCTCTTCATACTCTCGATACGTTGAGCGTTGTCGGTGCCACCGACCGTATACCAACCCGCCTAGCAAGACCGGCAGTATTAGCCCTCCGGCGAATCCAGCGATGCTAGCAGCAGAATCAACAGCGCCGGAGGCGACAGCAATGAAGAATCCGGCAATGACGAGAACAAAGAGCAAACCCACAAAGACGAACAGGACCTTGATCAACACCGACATCGATTTGGACCAGAAGGCCGGCGCACCTTGCAAACTAACACGACCCGTGGCTTGTAATGTCGCCCAAGCTTGGTTGACATCGTATTGCATTCGAGCACTCCACTGCTGATTGATTCCGTTACCTATACAACCTGTCTGCAATTAATCTATAGCATAGTCAGAACAGGTTGTGCTTGAAGATTCCACGAGCATTAATTGGGTGCAACCTGCTTCATGAGCGCCCATCACTAACCCATTAGTACGCGCCCAGCTAGACGAAAAGTACGCACACCTTGATCACGATTATTCCGCCGATCAACAAGCTACCTGCCCGCACTGCCATTCCAACATTCATCGTTGGAGTCGGCCCAAGGTCCTGGAAGGCACCGCGTTGGGCGCGACAAAGCGGAACCGAGTTTTCTTGTGTCCAACGTGAAGTACGGAAGCTAGCGAATAAGTTAGGCGGCCCCTGAAATTTGACCTTGTCGCAACGTCAAGGTTTACCTTCGTGGCTATGACTATTTCAGTAATTGACACCGCGCCGAGCATGCGCGGAATTCTCGCCGCGGCGCCCGAGGACCGAGCCGATCTTGTCCGTGAAATGTGGTCTGCCGTAGCCGGCCTGTACCACTTCATCCCGGACGGCGTGGACATGGCGATGGTGCACCGTCAGAGCTTCGGCTTCGACGTGCACGGCACAACCGAACCGATCAGGCAAGCTCTCGATCGGCTCGTCAAGGCCAAGGCTTGGCACCGAATCAAGACCGCCATCGAGTCCGGACTTACTGCGTTGCAAGTGGCAGCCCCAGAAATTCAGGTGCCTGATCTGACGGTCCTCCTGGTCCTGGGCAATCCAACTGACAAGCACTTCATTGACGAGATCCAAGGGCTGTCTGCATTCGGCGGAATCAGCGGCTACATCACCATCACCATTTGGCCGACTCCTCAGGTTCTGGAACGTCTCGAAGCCATTGCCGTACATGAACTGCACCATAATGTGCGGTATTCACCAGGCGGCCTTCTCTGGGATCCGATGACGGTCACGGTTGGTGAACAGGTGATCTCCGAGGGCCTCGCCGACGTGTTTGCTACTGAAATGTACGGGGAACTCGGGTACACACACTTCGTCAGTGCGAGCACTCGTACTGACGACGACGTGCTTCTGAAGGTCGCAGATGGGCTGCACATCACCGGCATGCAGAACTTCACCGCCTGGATTCACGGGGATGCTAGCGCTCGCCAATTTGGAGCGGCACCGGTGGGCCTGCCCACGGGTGCAGGTTATGCAGCTGGAACACGACTAGTTCGAGCTTATCTCGATCTGACTGAGTCCACTGCAGCACAATGCGTTGCCACGCCTGCACACGAAATACTGCGCGTCGCGGCCCCTAAACTGGGGTTGCACCTCAAAAATGAGAACTGGGATCAATAGCGAGCAGGAGGTAGTAGCACGTGGAATGGACAGTGCAAGAGCTCGCAGAGCGTGCGGGCATCAGCGGGCGTACCCTGCGTCATTACCACCAGATCGGACTGCTCGAACCAGACCGCGTCGGATCCAACGGCTACCGCTACTACGGGGCCGACGCGGTCTCCCGCCTGCAACGGATCCTGCTCCTGCGGGACACGGGCATGCCGCTGGCTGACATCGCGGCCGTGTTGAATGCACCCAGGACACCTGAGGTGGAAATCGAAGCGCTTGCTGGGCACTTGGAAAGTCTCGCCCAGGAGCGCGAGTCATTGGATCGACGCATCAGGGCCGTAGAGCACACACTGTCGATGCGCCGCCAAGGCCGCGAACCTCGCATGGATGTCATGCTCGAGGGATTCAATGACCGATACGAGGAAGAGGTTGTCGAACGCTGGGGTCGGGACGCATTCGACGCATCGAATCGGTGGTGGCACGGGAAATCGGTCCAGCAGCAGAAGGATTGGAAAGCCCGAGCCGAAGGCCTACTCGCCCGGTGGCGTGTGATCCAGCAGGAGGGGCATGAGTTGGACTCCGCCATAGCGCAGGAGCACGCGGCCGTTCACGTGGAGTGGTTGAAGGAGATTCCAGGAACCCCTACCCACGCAGGCGATACCGCAAAGTCCGTCGACATGATTCGAGGTCTCGCGGACCAGTACGAAACGAACCCCGACTTCCACGTCGCCTTCGGGACCCCGAGGGCCGCACGGTTCGCCGCAAACACGTTGCGACTCCACGTGGGAAGAATAGAGTCCTCTTTTACGGATGACCTCGGGGGTTAGTTAGAAAATCTAAACTCCACCGAGTTCCGGCGGATACCAACCTCTAACCTCAGCCAACTTTTGGACCGAGGCCTCCCCGCAACTACGCTGAACCAGTGACTCCGCCAAATACCCAACGCCTCCGCTTCCGCCGCATGCGGCCTGCTGACATCGATCTCATGGCCGACATGCTCGGGGATCCTGAAGTGATGCGTTTCTACCCCTCCGCAAAAACACGCGAGCAGGCAGCCAGGTGGATCACTTGGAATGAAGAGAACTACGCGGAGCACGGCTACGGCCTATGGATCGTCGAGACGATCCACGGCGAGTTCGTTGGCGACTGCGGCCTCACCTGGCAAGAGGTGAATGGCGCACCCAAGCTCGAGGTCGGCTACCACGTCGTCACCGCAAGGCAGGGCCTCGGTTACGCGACCGAAGCCGCCATTGCATGCCGCGACTACGCACGCGACGTTGTAGGCTCACCCGAGTTGGTCGCCATCATCCACCCCGAGAACGAAGCTTCGGAACGCGTCGCCCGAAAGCTCGGTATGCATCGACTGGCAGACGACCATGGTGGAAACATTCCCGTCCGGACGGTTCTCGGGATGACGTTTGAGTAGTAGCGAACTGAGAACACAAGCGCCGGCTCCTTTCAGGGGCCGACGCTTGTGCAAGAGGTTGAACCGGAACGCGACTACACGTTGAAGCGGAACTCCACCGAGTTCCGGCACATACCAATCTCTCGCGATCAGTAGCCAGGCTTCAAGAGCTAATCATTCCGCGGGCCAGAGCGTTGCACTGACTCATCTCGTACTGTGCACGACAGAGACCAGGTGCGCATAGCCACCGGCCATGCTCCGGAGCATGTTCGCCGGGATGCGGTCGGCCAGTTATTGCAGGGGATCGATGCCGCAAAGTCAAACGCTTCCCACGCTCCTGAGCACCCTGATGGGGCGCAGAAGAATCTCAGATAAAGGTATGCCAAGTCATCGCCAGCTATTCGGACGCCGACTGTTTCGCTGTCGTGTACGCGGTGTGGGCGGCGAGAACAGCCGTCACGGCGAGCACGGCGACGCTTAACGCAATCACCGGCAGGTAGTTGATCAGCAGCAGCGCGGCGATCGTGATCACCAACAGCACGGCCACTGCGATGAACCGGGATCGCGCAAGTCGTCCGAAGCGGGACCGGAGGAACAACAAGTTCCCTGCCAGGTAGACGAGCGGACCTGATGCAGTCACAAGAACGACTGCGGGCGTGAGGTGGTCGTGGGAGAGCCTCAGCTCTATGGAGACGGCAACGAGGATCGCACCCATGACCATGAAGGCATGCGCATAAGCATAGGCCGATCGGAGAGCCCCAGTTGAAGAGTCCCCACCGTGAGTATTCGGGCCAGCAAGGGCGAAGTAGTTCCACCAGAGCACGAACAGGGATGCGAAGCCGACGAGCATGCTCAGGGCGAGCGCCGGGGTGAGTTGGCCGTGGGAGACGATGCTGCCGCCCATGAGCAGGATGGACTCGCCGAGGGCGATGATGAAGACGAGACGGTTTCGCTCAGCCAGGTGCTCGGCGTCCGTGTCCCACTGATACATGGGGGCTGCGCCGATGCCGGGGATCCGGTAGTGGGCCAGCGGGGCTGCATAGTCGATGAGCACCGCGATCAGCCAAAGACCCAGCCGCCACTCGAAGGGCAGCGCCGCACCGAGTACCCAGAAGATGCCGGCCAGCGCGGTCCACAGCAGCAACATGCGGTAGTTGGCTGCGAGCTGGTGCCCACGGTACGCGATCATCATGAACACTGGACGAAGGAGGCCCATGAACAGGTAGCACCCGACGAACAGCCAGGCTCCGTCGCCGAAGGCGCTCGGAATGGCGATCGACATGCCCAATGCGGCAAGCATGAGCACCCCGGAGAGCAGCTGCACCGGTGTACGGCTCGGATTCAGCCAGTTCATCGCCCAGGCGGTGTAGTTCCAGCCCCACCACACCGCGGCGAACACCACGATGGTCTGGGCAGCACCCTCCCAGGAGAGGTGGTCGATGAGCAGGTGCGAGAGCTGGATGATGGCGAAGACGTAGACCAAGTCGAAGAAGAGTTCGACGGGGCCGACCTCGGATCGACGGTGCCCGGTGCGGGCGAGCGGGACGGCAGTCATGGTTGGCGAACCTCGTGTGTGTTGTTGTGCGGGGCTTCGAGGGCGACAGCAACGAGCGGACATCCATTTGGCTGGACGCCCGCTCAAGATGCCAGTGTCGGCTCAGCCTTCGCGGATCGTCATCTTCGCGAGCTTGTCGCCGTCGATGTCGAAGACGAACTTCGAGCGGCCGTTGGCGTGGTTGGAGCGCCAGTCGCCGATGACGGTGACCGTTCTACCGGCGACGTCGACCTCCTCAACCGCGAGGGTGCCGCGCGAACCGATGAACTCTTTGTCACTCCAGGTTTTGATCTGCCCGCGTCCAATGAAGTCGCGTCCCCAGTCGTCCACGGCCCCGTCAGGAGCGAAGGCGTCGAGGAAGGCTTGTTCGTCGTGGTCGTTGACTGCGGCGATGAACGAGGCCACGGGTTCGGGGATGGTGGGTGCTGCCATGGGGGTGCTCCTCTTTTCGTAGGGTCTAGCTCAGCGGGTGGTGTAGCCGCCGTTGGCGAAGATTGTCTGGCCGGTGATCCACCAGCCCTCGGAGGCGAGAAAGCGGACGATTGGGGCGATGTCCTCGATTTGAGTGAGTTGGTTGCCCATGCCCTGTGACTTGTGGAACTCGACCCGCTCAGGGGTCTCCTGACCGTAGAAGAACGGGGTGTCCATGGGGCCGGGTGCTATCGCGGTTACGGAGATGCCGCGATCGGCAAACTCTTTGGCCGCAGCGCGCGTGAAGTGCTCCACCGGACTCTTGCCTCCGGCGTAGGTGGAATAGCCGTCAGTGAAGGCCGCCAACAGGGCGGTGACGATGGTGATGATCTTGCCACCGTCAGCGAGGTTCTTGCCGGCCTCCTGAATGAAGAAGTAGGCGGCCTTGGAGTTGACGTCGAACATCGAGTCGTACTCGTCCTCGGTGGTCTCCACGATCGGCTTGCGCAAGACCTTGCCGACAGTGTTCACCGCGATGTCGATCGTGCCCAGCGCCGCTTCCGAATCGGCGAACAGGCGGGTCACGTTCGCCGGGACTGTGAGGTCTGCCTGGAACATAACGCCCTTGCCTCCTGCGGCTTCGATAGCGGCGAGCGTCTGCTCGGCGTCGGCGCGGCTGGAGTCAGAGTTGTAGTGGATCGCTACGTTCGCGCCGGCCTCGGCCGCCTGGCGGGCGATCAACCCGCCGAGGTTCTTCGCGCCGCCCGCGATCAGAACGTTCTTGCCCTTGAGTGTGTGCTCAGCCATGATGCTCCTTCTGTATCATCAGTATGCAACAGTATCATCCCGCTACATCAGCTAACATAGCATCATGACAGTAACGCCGACAAGCCATACACGGGAGCGATTGATTTCGGCGGCTGCCGACCTCATCGCTGCCGCCCCCGGGGAGGAGTTCTCGCTACGTGCGGTGTGCGAGACCGTCGGTGTGAAGATGCCGACGCTGTACCACTTCTTCGGCTCCAAGCAGGGGCTGATCAACGCGGTCATTAAACATGGATTTGACCTGTACCTGGGCGAGAAGTCTTCGATGGAGTCGTCCGGCGACCCCATCCAGGACATCCGCGTCGGATGGGACGCCCACGTCGCCTTCGGCCTGGCCAACCCCGGCTTCTACTCACTCATGTACGGCAAAGTTCAACCAGGCTACTCCCCTGAAGCGCAGTCGCGGCCAAGCAAAATCCTGCTCGGCCTCATGACGCGTGCAGCCACACAGGGCCGGCTCGCCGTTCCTGCGCAGCAGGCTGCGGCACACATCCTCGTGACAAATATCGGTGTCACCCTGCGGCAGATCGTCTTGGCAGCGCCGGACCCTGCCCTCTCTCAGGCTGTCCGTGAAGGTGCTATCTCAGCGATCACCGGTGCGGGAACACGGGCCGACAACCCGATCACCACCACCATCGAGCTCGCCGCAGCACAACCAGACGTCCTTGGCAGGGCAGAGACCCAGCTCCTCATCAAATGGCTCGGCGAGCTGAGCAGGGATAACGAGAAGCTGCAGTAGGCGAGTGCCACGAACTTCGGAGAGGCACAGCGGTCCCGGAGGGAGACAAGAGACCTTCTTCCATCACGCAACCGAGTTCCGGTACAGAGCAACCTCACGTCAGTCACGCGAACAGCGGCCGCGGGTCGAAGGTCACCCTCACGGAGACAATCTTTCCGTATTCGACGTGCGTCCAGTTCGCGACCTGCAAGGGGGCTCTGTCCCCCATCCGCAGTTCGGACCAGGTAATGACGTCGTCCTCAGATGCGAGACGGAGAAGAACCTTGTTCGACGTCGTGGCAACGAACATCCCGCCTAGACCCTCGATGAATTCGTCTGCCCGTTATGTTGTTGACAGCTCCTGAACACCGAAAAACATAGGAAAAAACATAGGAGCTGTCGGCCGACCAATCTCGGCATGGTGTCTTGCCCCTGCTTATCCAATAGTCCGGGGGTGTTGCCACCGAGAATGGGATGGCAGCGTGGTGATTGCTGATTAGGGTCGCGACGCCAAGGGTGGCGAGGACTTGTCGCATGGCCGCTGCGTCCAGTCCAGAAGTTCCTGGTGTGGATCACCCTGTTCCAGACCGGCAGCGCGATCAGCCGAACATTTCGCTAGTCCCAGGCGCGGCGACTCGCCTGCTTGTCGCTCATAAATCGAATGCCCGGCTCTCCATTGGGAGATCCGGGCACTCGAGCGGGACATTGAAGCGGAACGCGACTACACGTTGAAGCGGAACTCCACGACGTCGCCGCACGTACCAACCTCTGGGGACTCAGCACCATTGCCGTCATCTTGTACAAGATGTACCATTAGGCCATGACTTCCGTGACCCTCTCCGACTTCCGCAACCGTCAGGCCGACCTCATCGCGACGGCGCAGCGCGAGCCCGTCGAGATCACGTCCCGCGGCGCTGGTCGACGTGCAGTCGTCGTATCCCCGGAGTTCTACGATCGTGCGCTCCAGGCGCTGGAAGATCAAGCCGACATTCGCACCGCGGCGGCCGCACGTCAGGAGACTGAGCGCGTCTCCCAAGAGGATCTGGCCGCTGAACTCGGATTCTGATCCGTGACGTACCGGATCACCTACGTCGCATCGGCGGCGAAGGCTCTCCGCAAGCTCGATCGACAGGCCGCTCGGCGAATCTTCGAGGCGATCACCAGCCTGGCGGACGACCCTCGACCGCCAGGCTGCATCACGCTCCAGGGCGGCGACGGCGAACTGCGCATCAGGGGCGGCGACTACCGAGTCATCTACGACATCGTGGACGACGAGCTGATCGTGCTGATCCTCCGGGTCGGCCACCGACGAGAGATCTACCGATGAACGGTGACGTATTGCCCAGGATCGCCGATTCTGAGCTGGAGGCCTGGCTCACCGCCATCGCAGAACAGGGGCACAGCGCGCCATCGATAGCGCAACTCCGTGCGAAGCGGGCTCGACCAGGCGGGCCCGACATCCCGGTCGTGAATGACCTGGTCATTGCTGCCGACGGTGGCACCCGCATCCCGGTCCGCACCTACCGACACGACACGATGAACACGCGCGCCACATGTGTCTACGCCCATGGCGGCGCATTCGTGTTCGGGGATCTCGACTCGCATGACCGCGCGTGCCGACGCCTCGCAGCTCTCGGCGGCGTAGACGTCGTCGCGGTGGACTATCGACTCGCACCCGAGCACCCGGCCCCCGCAGGCATCGACGACGTCCGCGCCGTGCTCGGGTGGCTCGAGGAGCGTGTTGCGGGCGAAGTCCCCATAGGGCTTGCGGGCGATTCCGCAGGAGCCCTCATTGCCTTCCTCGCCGCGTGCGCATCCGACGTCGCGATCGACCAGCTTCTCCTGATCAATCCCAATGTGGATCTCGCTCTCTCGAAGCCCAGCGTGCTGACCAAAGGCGAGGGCTGGGGTCTGGACGCACGGGATCTGGAGTGGTTCGTGTCGCAGTGGGCACCCACGGCCGCATTGCGCGAGAGCCACGCGCTCAGTCCGTTACAGCAGCCGCCTTCGACCGCTCCGATGACGACGATCATCACGAGCGAGCATGACCCGCTCCGCGACGAAGGGCTGGATCTGGTCGAACACCTGCGAAATGCAGGACGCCTGACGGCGCACCATCACCTCGAGGGCATGGTCCACGGTGTGATCAACCTGGACACCATCTCCCCCACAGCTCGGCGAATGGGCGATGAATTCTTGACCGACTTCGCAGAGGATCTCAATCAGTCCAGAGACTGAACCGGAACGCCATCAGACGTTGAACCGGAACTCGACGGAGTTCCGGTACGTAGCAACCTCACGCGCCATGCCGTTTTTTGCTTTTCCGGTCAGCTCTTGGCCGCGGACACCCGACGGATCAATCGTGCAGCCCCCTGGCATACCAGTGCGGCGGGCAGGAGCAATGCGACGCCGTTGACCGTATCCCGGAACCGCAGCTCGCAGCCGTCCCTCTGGAGTTCTCGACGGGCCATGAGTGCCCCGGGAAGCATGATAGGCAAAGCCGTCGCAACACCGGCCGTGTAACCACGCTGCGCAACTGAAGCGACGAGGTGAGTCACGACGTGGGCTTCCAGCCCGGTAACGACTGCCCGATACATCGCAGACTTACCGGCGGAGTGCACGCCGCGGCCACAAGCCACCGCCACCAGAATTCCTATCAGCCCCACGGCGATCCACGATTGCTGCGGCGTGATCCTGAGTTGTTCTACACCAGTGCGGTCCACGAGACGATCACAGGATGCAGGAAACGCGAATGCCTCCTCGATGTCGTGGATTATCCATGCCGCAAAAAGTGCAGTCGGCCCCTTCCAACTCATAACTCGCCCTTCGCTTCGCGCATCCAAACCGGTTGAATCTGCTGGCCCACGTCCACCCGCATCAATTCACAGCCTACGGAGTGTTTAAAGCCATGCGATCGAGAGGTTGAACCGGAACTCCACTAAACGTTGAATCTAAATTCCACGACGTCGCCGTCCTTCATGATGTAGTCCTTGCCTTCAATGCGTGCCTTGCCCGCAGACTTGGCATTAGCCACCGAACCGGCGGCGACCAGGTCCTCAAAGCCAATGACCTCGGCCTTGATGAAGCCACGCTGGAAGTCGGTGTGGATTACGCCGGCAGCCTCAGGTGCGGTGGCACCCTTGCGAACGGTCCAAGCACGCGATTCCTTCGGGCCAGCGGTCAGGTAGGTCTGCAGGCCCAGGGTGTCGAAGCCGACGCGAGCAAGCTTGTCCAGACCGGACTCTTCGATGCCGGCGTCTTCCATCATTTCCTCGGCTTCGTCCTCTTCCAGCTCGGCGAGCTCGGATTCGAACTGGGCGTCAAGGAAGATCGCCTCGGCTGGAGCAACCAGTGCGGAGAGCTTGGCCTGCATCTCGGCATCGGCCAGACCAGCCTCATCGGTGTTGAACACGTAGATGAATGGCTTGGTGGTCATCAGCTGCATTGGTGCCAGCTCTTCAAGGTCAACGCCCTTGGTCTTTGCCGCGGCGAACAGGGTGATGCCTTCTTCGAGGATCTTCTGCGCTGCCAGCACTGCATCCAGGAAGGACTTCTCGATCTTCTTGGTGCGCAGTTCCTTTTCCAGGCGAGGCAGCTGGTTCTCGATGGTCTGCAGGTCCGCGAGGATCAGCTCGGTAGCGATGGTCTCGATATCCGAGGCCGGGTCCACCTTGCCGTTCACGTGGATCACGTCGTCATTCACGAATGCGCGGGTGACCTGGCAGATCGCATCGGCTTCGCGGATGGTCGCCAGGAACTTATTGCCCAGGCCTTCGCCTTCCGAAGCGCCCTTGACGATGCCGGCGATATCCACGAAGGAGACGGTCGCAGGCAGGATGCGCTCGGAATTGAAGATTCCGGCGAGCACCTTCAGCCGCGAGTCAGGCAACGGCACGACACCCACATTGGGTTCGATGGTTGCGAACGGGTAGTTGGCTGCCAGCACCTGGGCACGGGTCAGCGCGTTGAACATGGTGGACTTGCCGACGTTTGGCAGTCCGACGATTCCGATAGTAAGAGCCACGGGAGGAAATTCTACCTTTTACTAGTGATGAGCGCGCAATGGTGTACTGGCGCTTGAATTCTTATTGACAGATCAGGGCTATGGGCGGGCGTGCCCACCCAGGGCACGTTCCTCGTCGCCAGCTTCCTTGAGCTTGCCGCGGATTTCCTTGGGCAACGAGAAGATGATGTCCTCTTCCGCGGTGGTCACTTCGGCCACATCGGTGAAGCCGTAGTCGGCCAGCAAGGAAACGACTTCGCGCACCAATACCTCGGGCACCGAGGCACCGGAGGTCACGCCCACGGTGGAGACTCCTTCAAACCAAGACTCGTCCACTTCGTTGGCGAAGTCCACGCGGTAGGACGCCTTTGCCCCGTGGTCCAAGGCGACCTCAACAAGCCGCACCGAATTTGAGGAGTTGGCCGAGCCCACCACGATCACCAGATCGGCCTGTGGTGCGATGTTCTTGATCGCGGCCTGACGGTTGGTGGTGGCGTAGCAAATATCATCGCTGGGTGGATCCTGCAGATTAGGGAAACGCTTGCGCAGTCGGCGCACGATCTCCATGGTCTCATCCACGCTCAGGGTGGTCTGTGAGAGCCAGATCAGCTTGTCCGGATCCTTAACCTGAACGGTGTCGGCTTCTTCCGGGTTGTTCACGATGGTGGTCACTTCCGGAGCTTCCCCGTAGGTGCCTTCCACTTCTTCGTGGCCTTCGTGGCCGATCAATAGGATCTCATAGTCGTTCTTGGCGAAGCGCACGGCTTCGCGGTGCACCTTGGTCACCAGCGGGCAGGTTGCATCAATGGTCTGCAGGTTGCGATCGGCGGCGGACTGAACCACCGCTGGAGAGACACCGTGGGCGGAGAAGACCACCAGGGCACCTTCTGGGACCTCTTCGTTTTCTTCGACGAAGATCGCACCGCGGGACTCCAGTTCGGAGACCACGTGCAGGTTGTGCACGATCTGCTTACGCACATAGACCGGTGGGCCGTAGTGCTCCAGCGCCTTTTCAACTGCTACAACCGCACGGTCCACACCGGCGCAATAACCACGAGGAGCCGCGAGCAGTACCTTACGTTCGGTCACCTGCGGAGAGGCAGCGGCAATCTCGGCCGGGGTGCGACGAATACGCGGAACCCGAGGCATTGACAGCGATACCGGAATGGAAGTGGAAGTAGCCATACCTCTAGTCTACGAACTGGATGCAAGTTAGCCCATGCTCATATGATGCGCGCCACCTCATAGCCGCTGTGAGTTCCACCTCCACATTTGCTCGGTACCCCTAGCACGGCAGTGAACTGGGCAGTTTCACACTGGTACGCAGGATCGATCCGGCGTGATCACCACCTCGGTAGGCACGGCAGACTCCTAGTCCCCGCGCCCCCAAATTGGCTTTAATCTGCCGTAGTGCATCGGGCGAGAAACCGTACCATTGCATGTGCATCAAGACGGTGTCACCACCAACCGCGCCCGAGGCACGAGCGACGGTGATCGACTTAGATTTCACTTTCCAATCTTCGGTATCCCGAGTCCAGGTCCACGGTGCCATGCCCCTAGAGTCGTACCCGCACCGCACTGAGCCGTCGATCGCCCCGTAGGGTGGGCGCCCGAAGTTGGTGTGCACCCCGGTACCGCCTAATTGTGACCCAACCTGCTGACAGCTCAGTGGCCGCAAATCCGGGTGGCTGACCGAATGATTGATCACCCATTGGCCTTTAGCCCGGGCCAAGCTGGCAAGATCCACGCCGTAGCGAGATTTATATGAGGCGAAGCAGTCTCCGGTGGGGGCGAGCACCATCCCAATATTGGCGCTGGCGGCATAGTCAATGGCTGCCTTGTAAGAGCTCAAGCTGCTCGGGCAATCATCAAAAGTCAGCACCACGCGGGAGGTACGGTTCGGCCCCTTACCAAGTGGTGTTGCCGGCGGCTTGGGATAGGTGGTGACATAACTTCCACTGACCCAGCCGGTGTATCCGCCGTAACTCACCCGATACCAACCGTTGGAAGCTCGGGAATAGGCAGAGACCGTGGCCCCCTTGGGAATGGTGATCAGGATCCGATAATTGGTCGAGGTCCCGGTACGCAGGTTCAGGCTATCCAAGGTACGTACGGAGGCAGCTACCACGTAGGAGTTACTGACATACCCGGTTCGCCCGTCGTAGCTGACCTTGTACCAACCATTAGAGGCTCGCCCGAGCACTGGAACCGACGTGCCTTTGGGAATACTGACCAGGACCGAATACGCCGTGGAGGCTCCGGCGCGCAGGTTCAGGTTGTCAGTGGTGCGCACCCGCGCTGGCAAGTCGATGGATAGTTCCGTGCTGATGCTGAGCGTGGCCGCTCGCGCTATGGGTGCCACGGATCGAGCATCCGGTTGCGCCATTGCGGCCACGGGTACAGATCCGGCAGCCAGACCCAGGACCAGCGCAATCGCAGAGAGCGAATGAGTGGTGTCAAGATGGAATTTTTGCCCAAACATGATCTTGCGTCTTTCTCTAAAGCTTCCCCATGCTCAACAGTTTCCGCGCGCGAGACCTTAGGAACAATAGCTTTCAACAGGCTTAATCAAACCGTTGGAAAAGTTCTGAGAAGTACATTTCGAAGACTCAAACTACGACAAACTTCACCCGATCCGAGACCATTGCTCCATCTTGACCCGAGGCTCAGGGCAACCGGGAATTCGTTGATCTGTCGGTGCCATGCGGTAGTCTCACTTGTGCAGCGGCGATCATCAACGTCGGTGCCAATCATCGACTTTTCAAGGAGCGGCCAGGATGGAGCCCCAAACACCAGCAAGCCTGCCGGCCACCGCTTCTCAGACCACCGCGGACAACCCGTGGCCGCTGCGCCTGCTCTCGGAGAAGCTGAAAATCCACATCGAGAACTCCCCCGTTGTGTGGGTTGAAGGTCAGTTGTTGGAAGCGAATCTGCGTAACGGACATGCTTACCTCACCCTGCGCGATGTGGACGCTGATTTCTCGTTCTCGGTAACGATTTGGTCTTCTACCATGCGCAAACTTGATGCCACTCCACAGGTAGGTTCGCGGGTGGTGGCGCAGGTGAAACCAAGCTTCTACGCAAAAACTGGACGTTTATCTTTGAACGCCACGGACCTTCGCCCGGTGGGTTTGGGTGAACTTCTGGTGAGGCTAGAACGCTTGCGCCAGGCTTTGGGCGCCGAAGGATTATTTGATCCTGGACATAAGCGAGCTCTCCCGGTGCTTCCCGGGCGTATCGGCTTGATTACCGGTCGTGACTCGGATGCAGAAAAGGATGTTCTGCGTAATGCCACCCTGCGTTGGCCCTCGGCACAGTTCCGCGTCATCAATACCGCCGTTCAGGGCGTGGACGCAGCCAACCAGGTGATTGCAGCACTCCAAGAACTCGATTCCGATCCAAACATTGATGTCATCGTTATTGCCCGTGGTGGCGGCGCCTTAGAGGACTTGCTCCCCTTCTCCAACGAAGATTTAGTCCGCGCAGTTTTTGCCGCCCAAACCCCGGTGGTTTCTGCCATCGGGCATGAGGCAGACCGTCCAATCCTCGACGATGTGGCGGACCTTCGGGCCTCAACGCCCACCGATGCTGCCAAGCGCATTGTCCCTGATTTGAACGAAGAATTTGCCGGTTTGCACCAAGCACGCAATCGCTTGGAACGGTCAATCAACAATCTCATCGAGCGCGAAGCACAGCTATTAGCATCGGTGCGAGAACGCCCGGTTCTGGCCAACCCACAGGTGATGGTCAGCGTACGGGCTGAAGATCTGGAACGATGGAAACAGCGTTCCAGCGATCTTTTGCACTACAAGGTGCAACGAGCTCGTGATGAAATCACCCACCTGAAATCGCAGGTACGTGCGCTGTCCCCACAACAAACCTTGGACCGTGGTTACTCGGTCACTCAACTCGCTGACGGAAGCATCGTGCGAGAAGCCGCCCATGCACCGGTGGAATCGCAACTATTTATCCGCCTAGCCTCTGGCCAGTTGACCGCGCAGACCACCGCATCCATTCCCGCTAAAGACACCGCGAACTAAGACAAGAATTCTGGAGCCATCATGAACACGCAAATCCCTGAAGACATTGCCCAGCTCTCCTATGAGCAAGCCCGCGAAGAACTGCTCACCGTGGTCAGCCAGCTAGAGACCGGCGGCGTTGCGTTGGAAGCTTCGCTCGCACTCTGGGAACGCGGCGAAGCCTTAGCCACTCACTGCGAGAACTGGCTCAACGGTGTTTCGCAGCGCCTCGAACAGGCTCGCGCCCGCCACGAAGAGGCCAACGAACAATAGGATTTGGAATCGGGAACTATCTAGTCGCTTCTAGTCGTCCCTTTTCCTTCTCAACGTCGAAAGTTGCTTCGGGCCAATCGGGTGTAACTTTCTGCAAGGTATCCAGCAGCAATTCAGCCACGCATAACCGAGCACGCCACTTTTGATCTGCCGGCACGACGTTCCACGGTGCGCTCTGGGTGTTGGTCCGGTTGATGGCGATCTCGTAAGCCTGCTGGTAGTCCTCCCACAGCAGACGATCATCGATATCACCCGGAGAGTACTTCCAATGCTTATCAGGGCGTTCAAGTCGCTCAGAGAGGCGTTCGTACTGTTCATCACGACCGATATGTAGCATTACCTTAATGGGGTGGATGTTCTTCGCGTTCAGTTGCTCTTCTAAGTCAACAATCTTCGAGTACCGTGAGTCCAGCTCCTCCGGCTCGGCCAGTTCCTTCACCCGGGCAATGAGTACGTCTTCGTACTGTGACCGGTCAAAAACGCCGACTATTCCTTTTTTGGGAAGCTGTTTGTTGATGCGCCATAAGAAGTCTCGCGCGGCTTCGGCTTTGGTTGGGGCTTTAAACGCATGATGTTGAACGCCTTGAGGGTCCAGCATTCCTAGGACATGGCGAACAATGCCTCCCTTTCCGGAAGTGTCCATCCCCTGCAAGATCAGCAGGACCGATGGTGCCGGCTGTCCCTGAACCGATGCAGCGAAGAGTCGCTCCTGCAGTTCTGAGAGCTGCACAGCCAGCTCTTCCATGCGCACCTGTGCAGCCTTCTTGTTTTTCGGTGCGCCCTTAGGCCACCACTCTGGGTTCTTGGTGGCGCGGTCCGCGATCTTCAAATTTGGCTCAGCGCGCAGGGCTTTGATGAGGTTCTTCGGGTATGAGCTCAATGCAGACTCCTTCAATGGAACGTGTAGCTCTAAATCTAGTGATCAGATCGCGTTGTGGCTAGAAGATTTCGGAGTCTCGATGACTAATGATTGCTACAAACACTTTGTGAACTTCTTTAGGATCAGTTTCCCTCGCCCCACAATCCAGGCATGAAAAGGCCGATGCCTGTTTTCATGCAGCGGGTGAGCCCGATTGAGTTCCGCAAAAACAGCGGCGGCAAAGCGCATCAGATATTCGATGTCTCGTCGGTTGGGATCCCATCATTCATGGCCTGAAGAGACCAACGCACGGAGAAGTGCCTTGCGCTAATGGGAGATAATTTTTCGAATATTTCGGGCCAGCGTTCTTCGATCTCAAACTTCGATGACATAGAGAAAGTCTCACTTGAGAGATTCCGAAGTTTATCGTTTCCTAGCCCAAGCAAATGAGTTTCTGCCTTCAGGCACTTAGTTTGCCTCCATGCTCTTGAGGGCAAAAAGAAAAGCACCACCGAAAAACCAAAACGGTCATTCGGCGGTGCTATCCCTAAAGCTCTAGGCCCGTGCGCGCCAGTCCTCCAGGAACTGTCCGATGCGGCCTACCGCGTCGGTCAGGTCCCGCACATTAGGCAGCGTCACCAGACGGAAGTGATCCGGGCGAACCCAGTTGAACGCCGTGCCCTGAGTGACCAGGATTTTCTGCGCCTTGAGTAGCTCAAGAGCAAAGACCTCATCATCATGCATTGGGTAAACTTCGGGATCCAACTTCGGGAACATGTACAGCGAGCCCTTGGCCTTCTGCACCGAGACACCCGGGATAGCGGTGAGCAAGTTGTAGGCTGCGTCGCGCTGTTCCAACAGGCGTCCACCAGGCAGAATCAAATCATTGATCGACTGGTATCCACCCAGAGCGGTCTGGATGGCGTGTTGTGCTGGAACGTTAGCGCACAGGCGCATATTGGTCAGCAGGTTGATGCCTTCAATGTAGTCGGCCGCCTGATGCTTAGGACCGGAAATCGCCATCCAACCAGCACGAAAACCGCACACACGGTACGCCTTGGACAGACCCGAGAAAGTCAGGATCAAAACGTCATCGGCAAGGGAAGCAGTATTGATGTGCTCGGCATCATCGTAAAGGATCTTTTCGTAGATCTCGTCCGAGTAAACAATCAGTGAGTGCTTCCGGGCAAGCTCCAGGATCCCTTCAAGGGTTTCCTTTGGATAAACCGCACCGGTCGGGTTATTCGGGTTGATGATCACAATGCCCTTGGTGCGATCGGTGATCTTGGATTCCATGTCTTCTAGATCTGGAAGCCAGCCCTCTTCTTCGGTGTTCAGGTAGTGCACCGGGGTGCCACCAGCCAGTGATACCGAGGCGGTCCACAATGGGTAATCCGGAGCTGGGATCAGGATCTCGTCGCCATTGTTCAACAGCGCGTTCAACGAGAGAGTGATCAGCTCGGAGACGCCGTTACCTAGGTACACGTCATCCACGCCAATGGTTTGAATGCCACGGGTTTGGTAGTACTGAGACACTGCGGTGCGTGCGGAGAGAATGCCACGGGAGTCCGAGTAGCCCTGGGCATTTGGCAGGTTGCGAATCATGTCGACAAGCACCGCGTCAGGCGCTTCGAAGCCGAACGGCGCGGGATTGCCGATGTTCAGCTTGAGGATACGGTGTCCTTCGGCCTCCATACGCTGGGCGTGCTCCAATAGCGGCCCGCGGATGTCGTAGAGGACATTGTGCAGTTTCGTCGATTGCTTGAATTCTGCCATGATTACACTTTCTCATGTCAGGTGTGCAAAACACACCTTGTTACTCGACCGCCGTCGGCAGCGGCCGAAATCCTAGTGGGTCGAATTACAAGAGCAGTGCGTTCCTGCTACTCGATAATCCATGCCCAGCGGGTCGCTGCCTGTGCCGGGGTCATGGCGCCAGGCTTGTTGACCATGCGGTTCAGATCCACCAGAGTCTGTTGCGAGAGTTCGCCGGTGATCTTGTTGAGTTCGCTTTGGGCTTTGTCGTCGACGTTCTCGCCGGCGAGCAGCATGTAAGGCTCGGCGTTGAACAGTTTGGCGCTATCGGAAATGGCTTTGAAGCCTTCGTCGGAGATGATCGAACTACCAGCGCTGATCGCTACGGCTCGGTCCACCGAGGCACGAAGTTGGGTGGCAAGCTCCGAAGTTTCAACGACAGAAATTTTCGGTGACGCGCACCCCTCGCCTTCCAGGGCTGACTGAAGGTTGCTCGTCTCGGTCTCATCTGTGATGACGGTAAGTTTGGCGCAGGCTTTGGCCAAGGAAGACAGTGAATCAACCTCGTGGGTGTAGGCCTCGGCATTGCTCATGACTAATTCCTTGCCGGCGTCTGCCGGGCTCAGGTCAAGTGCTTTGATCTGATCACCGGAGTCGTTGATTTCTGTGCGCAGATTTTTCAGATCATCGGTAGATAGAACACCGTCTTCACCGGTAATGCTCGCAGAGTCTTTGGATAAGAACAGGGCGGTACCGGCTTGGTCTACGGCAACATCAGCCTGGCCATCCTTCACCTGCTTGAACGGATCGTCGCTGGACTTGTTGATCTGGGCTGTATACCCCTTGGATTCCAGAGCCTTCTTATAGACCTCGGCCAGAGTCTGTTCCACTGGACGCTCGCCTCGGGCAATCTTCAGAGTCACGTTCTTGCCGGACTCGTTGGTTGAGCTCTGCTCGTTGGAAGTGCATGCGGCAAGAGGCAGCAGCAGGGCGAGGCAGAGGACACTGAGTCGAGAAGATTTGCGCAAGTTCATATCCCTATTGATTCTATGGCAGAGACTTGAGTTTCAGCGGTTACTTACCGGGCGCGGTCAGTCGCAAGATGCTATCCACACGCTCAATGCAGTTCAACTTCTGAATCTCTTCGCGAGTAAACCAAGCAGCCTGAGAAGTGGATCCGTTGACTTCGTGGCGAAGTTCTCCTCCGGTGAGCTTGGCCCGATAGGTTACGGCGACCGTTTGCATGGGATAGCCTTCACCGGAATATCGTTTGGCTCCAGGAATGACTCCGGTAGTGACATCCAGCAATTCTAATTCGCCGACCGCGTATCCGGTCTCTTCATAGACTTCGCGCTTGGCACCTTCGATAATTGGCTCGCCTAGGTCAATGCCGCCTCCTGGCAGTGACCAGCGAGGCGTGAACTTTGGATCACGATGGCGCATATCCCAGAGCGTCAACAGAATTTTTCCTTCATGCTCTACCAAGCAGTACGCTGCCAGCCTGGTATCGAAGAATTCACCTGTGTGCTCAGAACGACGTGTCATATCCCCAATATATCGGTTTGTTCACCGTTTATTTGCCCTACCGCTCAGGGCATAACGCACATTATTCGCTAAATATCCCACTGAGTCCTTTGGATGTGATGAAATATTCTTATGGTCCCGCACTCAGAGCATTCTCCAAACGTCGATCTAGATGAAATTGATCGAATCATCATCGACGAACTGGTAGCTAACGCACGTATCTCGAACGCCACTTTGGCGCAGCGCGCGGGCATCGCCCCGTCCACTGCCTTGCTGCGCACTCGTTCACTAGTAGAACGTGGCATCCTCACCGGCTATCACGCCGAGGTTGCCCTTAGTTCTGTTGGTCGCACCGTGCAGGCATTAATTTCCGTGAAGTTGCGTGCACACGACCGCGAAAAGATTGATACTTTCGTGGCGCGGATTCCTCGCCTGCCAGAAGTTCTATCCATGTTCCATGTTTCTGGCGGTACGGACTACCTGCTACACATCGCTGTGGGTTCCACTGACGCGCTACGTGACTGGGTCTTGGATAACTTGGCCACGGACGAATCTGTGGGCCACACCGAGACGACCCTGGTCTTTGCTCATCACCGAGGCAACCAAGGTCCCCTGCCATCAGAAGACATGATGAGCTAGTCAGGCTAAGCTCAAAAGTTTTTAACGAACTGAGGTCCCCACCAATTTTCTTGGTGGGGACCTCAATTCATTATGTTCTAAAAGTCTTAGGCGCGACGGCGCTGCATCACTGCATCTAAGTTCAGGCGAGGCTTGGTGGACGATACGGACAGATCCGCAGCTGGCAAGGTGCCTGTAACCGGAGCGACAGTTTCTGCAACTGGTGCGGTCGATTCCTTGGAAGCCGTTTCCTGGGCTGGAGCTTCTGGGATGGACTCAGCACGCTTAGCAGCAACCGAAGTAACCGCTGCGCGCTCTTCCGCCGAAACTTCGGTAGCCAAACGCTTTGCATCTTCCGAAGCCTTCAAGCTGATCTGCTTGCTTGGGCGCAGTGGCTGTTGGGCAGGAAGTGGAGCCTTCTGGGTGCGAGCTGCTGGAGCTTCATTTACGGTCTTCGCAGCCTGAGCAATACGCTCACTTGCCTCGACGTAGGTTGGCTTAGGCACTCGCGTAGGCATCCAAGTATCTGGCTGCTTTACGCCTCCGCGACCGTGAGCCACACGCAAAGCTTCGGCGCGAAGCTCTTCAGCGGTGATGGCAGGAGCCCGGCGAGAGGAACCTGGACGAGCGTCAAATACTTCTTCACCCTCGTGCTTGCGGGCAACAACCTTGTTGGCAGCATCTTCAAATGCAGGAGTCTGGAGGGCTTTCTGACGAGTTGCTTCGAGGTGTTCAAGCAGCTTGCGGTTCCGGTCGCGTACAGCGAGCATCCGCAAGGTGGCGAACGAAGCCACCGCGAGCAACGCGAACAAACCGACCGTGCCAAAGGACAGCGCCGTAAAGGGAGCCAGAACAACTCCAACGACAGTGGCCAAAATTGCTAAGACACCGATCAGTGCAACGGACAAACGACCATAGCGCACACGAATCTTGAGTTGGGACGCAGCATCTTTCTGCGATTCGCTCTGGGACGTGCCAGCCATGTGGGTCCTCCATCACCGATTGGGTCGGTCAAATCTCGTAGAGTCGAATATGACTCTTTCGTCTCAACCCTATTCAACCTTTTGCACGGTGACACGCACATATGTCGGTGTGTCTATAAGTTTTCACCACGAGTCGGTGCATCAAAGAGCGGCGCAGCATCTAATACAGAGAATAAGAGCTCATCGTTCGTAGATGCGTTCGAGCATCGTGGTGGATAGCTCCTCACGATTCAATGCGAAGGTGCGATGATCAGCCCACGCACCGTTGATGTGCAGGAAGCCTCGACGTAAACCTTCGTCCCTGAACCCCAGTTTTTCCACTACCCGAAGGCTGGCCTCGTTCTCTGGACGAATGTTGATTTCCAACCGATGCAACTCTAATGATTCGAAGCAATGATCAATCACCAGGGCACAGGCTTCAGGCATTAATCCGAATCCTGCGTGGCTGCGATCAATCCAATATCCGATCGAACCACTACGTGCGGCACCATACTGAATTCCCGAAAGGGACACCTGCCCAATCAGTGGTGGCCTCGATTGATGTAACTGCGGAAGCGCAATCGCCCATGAGAAACCACTGCCATCACGCGCCGCCTCGTTTTTGGCCCGGATCATTTGGGCAAAGGTCATGGGCTCGGGTACCCCCAGCGGGCTGGTGGGATCCCAAGGCTCCAACCACTGAGTGTTCGCGTAACGCAAGTTAATCCATTCAGTCTCATCTCGCAGGGTCAACTGGCGCATTAGCAGTCTGTCCGAGCTAAGTTCAGGGACCAGACGTGAGGCACGACTAGAGAAGAGCATGAGCACATCGTAGTACCGTTTTCGGAGCAGACCGTGTACCCAAGAAGTACGTTCCAATTCGTTGCGTTGTGCGTAAGCTGTAGTCATGACTGCAAATGCTGCCACCGGCCCTGAAGTGGAAAAGAAAGCCGTCCGCACCAAGATCCGGGCGGCCCGCCAACAGATGGCGGAGGAACAACGAGAGGACCATGGCAAACAGTTGGCCGCTACGGTGCTTGGCTACCTGACATCGAGCACCGGCATCGTGAGGAAAGTGGCAGCTTATTGCTCCTCCCCAGGAGAACCGGATACCTCAATCTTGTTGGATGCGTTGGTCAATGAAGGCATTGAAGTTTACTTGCCTATCTGTGAGCCAGACTTTGCATTGTCTTGGGCGGCTTACACTCCGGGTATTGAATTCTTACCAAGTAAATTGGCGCCGGTTCTTGAGCCAGTGGGACCGCGGTTTGGTAATGAGATCTTTGATGACATAAACACCGTAATCATTCCTGCCCTGGCCATTGACGCGCAGGGACTTCGCCTTGGCCAAGGCGGTGGCTACTATGACCGGTTCCTGCCGCTCATTGATGACTCACCGGTGCGCGTGGCGGCGGTAGTTTATGATGAAGAATTTGTCTCTGAAGGTAGCTTCCCGGTGGCAGAACATGATCAGCCTGTCGACTTAGTTTTCACCCCGACGCAGGTTCATCAAATCCCCTAGCGTTTCTGCTTTGCTGAAGCCATAGTTGCTCTTTGCTCTTACACACAGTTCGTTTACGATTGCCCATGCATGCAAGTACCGCGCAGTTGCATAGGGGAATGAGTTACTTCTTCAAAACCGATACGGCACCTCGCCCACCGGTGATACCAAAACCCAAAGTTCGCGCGGTTCGAACCCGCAGCGAACTGATGCGCCGTTACAGAAAACCCTTAGCTATCGGTTTTGCGCTGTTGGCACTGGCGGGTACGCTGAACGTCTTTTCCTCAGGGCAGCTAAGCCAACGTGAAGTGGTCGTTGTGTCCACGGACATCGCTGCCGGCAGCGAGATATCAGCCAGCCACCTGTCGGTGCAGACAGCTCGACTAGACCCAGAGGATAACGAAGTCTATGAATCCGCAGACCAGCTCGTTGGCCAACGGGTAGCGGTGGGATTAGATGCTGGAACGGTAGTACGCAAATACGCGTTGGTAGGTCCTCAACTATTGGCTGGTGCGCAGTCGGGAACCGTGGCTGTTCCCTTGCGACTCAGTGACCCCGCAACGGTGACACTGCTTCATCCTGGGCAACTTGTGGATATTGTTTTGACCACCGGCGACGGATTTGATCAAGAAATTTCCTCACGCACGATCGCCAAAGCCGTGCCCGTGTTGTGGGTTCCGCAAAGTGCGTCTAGTTCAGAATTCGGCATGCTCAACAGTGCGGCTCCCTCCGGGGAAGGAATCATTGTGGTTGCCGCAGCCAGCAGCTTATCCGATGATCTGTCCGGCGCAGTTTCACGCGGAAAAGTTTCAGCGGTGCTGGTGAATTAGGTGCTTTAGCCCCAGTGCGGTGGCTTTTCACGCTTCATGTGTTCTGCCAAATCTTCTTTGGCGTCGCCCCAGCTCCGAGGATCTTGATCTTTCGCCAGTAGATCAGCCAAGGGGTCGCCCGACCGCTGCGAATTCTTAGCAGACGCTGACGGAAAATTTCCGTCAGCGGACTGTGATCCTGCAACTGCGCGGTCAACGGATTCAGAGTGTGGCACCGGGGTATAGCTGCCGGTGAGTTGAACTCGTTGTTCAAGGTGCTGTGGAGGTGCGACAACGCGCGGTCGCTTTCGGCGACCGCGCGTTGGTTCTTGCTCAGAAGTCATTACTTCTTAGAGCCTGCCTGTTCGGTAGTTTCCTTGGCAGGAACCGGTGCCGGAGTGCTTGGTTCTGCCACTTGCTCATTCGGCGTTTGCTCAGGCTTAGCTTCCGTTTCAGGGGCTTGGTCTTCGTTCTTGTCTTCGGCCTTAGAATCCGGCTTCGGCTCCAATTTAGTCTTGGCCGACTTGAGCAAGCCGGTCTTTTCCTTTGGAGCTTCTTCAGTGGTCACTTCACGAGCCGAAACGGGACGAGCAGCCGCCACTGAGCTACGCGAAGTGGTCTCGGCAGCAACTGCAGTTGCGACCGGAGCCTTGAGTTGCAGGTACGTAGCGAGACGTTCCGTGACCGATCCGGGGTCAGTAAATACGTCGATGGTCCACAGCGGAACATAACGCCATCCGTGCTTCTCGAAGAATTCCGGACGCAGGCGGCTACGCTCACGAACCGTCAACTCTGCATAGTGCTCGGTGCCGTCGTAAACCACTGCCAGCGGACGGATACCGCTTTGCGCAGCGTCAAAGACGTGCGCCGAAAGATCAAGAACATCGCGGTAGTCCTCGGCAACAATCGCTCCACGTTCACGCAGACGGCGGGCCAGGTCAGAGACTAGCGGGTCAAAGCGTGGGTTGCGGGTAGCGCTCACTCCTGAATCGCCAGCCTGGACACGACCAAACAGATCAAAGAACTGTCGGGCACCTCGATAGACGCGGCTCAGGTCAACGTCATTTGGCAACAGGCTAGACACCAAAGTCATACGGATACGTGAGCGGGTCATCGCAGCCACGAAGAGCTGCTCTCCACCTTCACGCGAGAGCGCACCAAATTCATGCAAGGTCTTACCGTGCGTGGTGCGTCCGTAACCCCAAGCGAAGATCACAGCGTCACGGCGCAGGCCGATCAACCGGTCCATGGTCGTGACCACAAATGGTTCCTGCTTTGAACGCAGGTACTGCATGGCGTACTTGTGGTTTGGCAACTGCACACGAATTGCTTCAGCAATGGCTGCGGCATGGCTTCGGTTCGAGGCGATAACCGCCAGGGATTCTCCGCCATGGTTCTTGAAGTGTTCAAAGACTAAGTCAACAACGCGGGCAACCTCAGCCACTGTGGTCTGCACACCGTCTTCACTGTTCATCAGCGAACCGGTGGCATCCGGTACGTATTCGGCGCGCAACAGCGGTGAATTTCCACTGATGTTCACGGCCATTGGCAAACGTGAAATCGTTGAATCATAGTAGGTGGTGGACAGCTGCTCCACCAGGCCTTCGTCAATACCGCGGTAGACAGTGGACAATGAACCAGAGACCAGTACCTTATTCAGTGCGGAGAGCGCCGAGACGTCCTGCTGATGTTCCACCACACGTGCGGTGGGATCCACAGAGACTTCAAAGCGCTTAGGGGCACCAAGCATTTCGTCACCGATGGCTATGACCTGGCTGGAGCGACGTACCGCGTCAAGTACTTCACGCAAGGAGAGGTAGTTAGCCTCAAGAAGGATCACTGCATCAAATTCTGCGTTTTCCGGCAGCGCACTGCCCAAAAGCAATGGTGCTGAGACAATAACCGGGGTCAGCGAACTCGCCAACGGTGCGCCCAGACGGAAGAGGCCAGCGATGCTCGGGGTACCTTCCTTGAGCATATTGCGCAGGGCACGCGAACCTGCGCGATGATCAGCCAGCGCAGCCTTCCAGTTACGCGACAGAGCCCAACGTATCCGCTCCGGACCAGCAGCAATGTGCGCACCATCGGCCAGACGGTAATCAGCCTCGATCTTTTCCAGCTTGGAGCCGTCGTTCATGGCCAGGAAGTCATCCCCGGAAATCATGGCGTCCAGTACGGACTGCCACCACGCCAGTTCCAGTTCGCTGTCCACGGCATCAGCATCAATCTCACGCTCTGCGAAATCATCGAGCAGATCCCCCAAGCCAGCTTCGGTGAGCTGTTCAGAAATCAGGGTACGCTCGGGCAGTTCGCCCAAATCTTCGCGACGGTCTACCAGCGCAGCAATGAGGTCCAGGAGTTCGGCAATAGGCATTTCGCGCAGACGCGAGCCCACGGAGGAAGGCAGCATAGTGGCCAGTTTGTCGATGCGGGCGCCCGCGTCGTGGTAGCCGGCCTCAACATCCAAGAGCCCACCAGGGACCTGTGGGTTGCGCTGGCTGGTAGCGATGGCACGCCAAGCATCACGCTGCACCGATACTGCCTGCAACGCGGACTGCAGGTCCGCAATGTGCATTCCGGGACGAACGTATTCCTTAGCAATCTTGCGCAGGCGGGAACGGACGATGGAGCCCATTTCCACACCGTGTTCGCGGCGCCATGAACTGGTCGCGGTGGCCGCGATCAAATCATCGATGTCGCCTTCAAAAATGTCGGATTCGAATTTATCCAACGAACCACGCACGGCAACCAGCAACTGAAGCTGGTCCCCCCACTTGTCGTAGCTGTCTTCTAGACGGATCTGAGACTGCTGGGCAATCTTCTCCATGTGTTCATGAAGGATTGGAAGGTCTCGGCCCAGACCACTAGCCAACGACAATGCCTGTTCGGTGGCTTCAGCATTACGCAAGGGGGCACCATGCCATGGGCTGGTGGTGTGTTCCTTGGAGTAGGCACCCAACTGGGCTGCACGCTTAAGCTGTGCTGCCACATGACCACGCTGACCCATGGAATCCAATACCGAACGCTTCAGACGCACGGTAGTAGATGGTGCAGGTTCCAGTGCTGCCAAGCGCGCCAGCTCCTGCATGGCCTGGTATGGCGAGCATCCCCAGCGGCTACGCACGGAGTGCAGCGACTTAACGTGTTCGTGCAGGGTATGGCGTGATTCGCGCAGGCGGTTGAATAGTGTGCGTAGCTGAGGTTCGGTCGCCTGCTCGTTGCGCAGGATCGCCTTAGTCAGCAAGGTGCGCAGCTTATCTGGATCCTCGTTGGGTTCCAGCAAAAGGCTGCCGGCATCCAGTTTCTGGTTAAAGAGCTGGACAAATTCTTCGGCGGCTGAACGTTGTTCGGCCACCACCAGTACGCGCTTACCTTGAGCGGCCAACAATGCGGCCGCGTTCAGTGCGGTCTGTGTTGCACCGGTTCCGGCAGCAGCGTTGATGGCTACCGATTCACCGGCAGAAATGTAGTCGAGCATCTTGGCCTGAGACTCATCAGCGTCCAGCAAGTACAACTCATTCTCGGGATCACGATCATCCGAAGATTTAGCCAGCGTGGTATTGCCGGTGTGTACCTTGCGAGCCGAGTTCTCCTCGGAAACCACACCGTTCTGCTTACGCGAGCGGGTGGAGTCTTTGAGAATGTTGCGCACTCGACCAAAGCGCGAGCTTGGCTTTTCGTTGCCACTTCCCTCTTCGCTCTGATTCTCTTCGGCCTTGGCGTCTTCGGTCGCTGACTCGGTTTCACCCTTGGTGACGGTGCCGGCAACGCTTGGCTTTGCAGCTACAAGCTTGGCTAGGGCGGCCGCGGACTTATTTTCTGTTGCTGCTTTGGCCTGCTTCTCGTATTCGTCATAACGAATCAGTGCGTCAATGACTGGGTGCGAGGCCGAGAGCTTCGCCGGATCAGCTGGATCCATGAGTTCTGAGAACGTGGAAAGCAACAGGCGGTGTCCGACAACTACTCCGGGCACTTCTGACATCTGCTGGCGCAGGGCATCCATGCCACGAGCCGGGTCAAAACGAGCGATGGAGTACGCGGCAGCGTCCACTGCGTCCACGTCCACGCGTGCTTCGTGGTCCGCTTCAAACTGGCGGATGAACGCTGGAGACACGGTGGCACGGCCGACCAGCTGCAGGTCATAATCATCAGCGTCAACGTGCTTGGTCAGCGTGATGCGGCCGAGCATGATGGGAGCGGAGACCGGCTCGCTCTTACCATCATGGACTGCTCGCCAATTGGCGACACCGGCGGCGAGGTAGCCAACATCGATGCCGCGCTCTTCCCAGAGCTCGCTGATTTTTGCCGACAGGGCGCGAGCGGTGCGACGTGCGGTGGCGTACTGCTCTGCGTCATGCAGCAGGGTGGAAAGGCGCGTGCGCCGTCCAGCAAGAAACTGCGCCAGACCCGAGGGGTTGGCGTGAGTGATATCGATGCTATTGGACGTCGAGGGAGCAAACCGCAAAGTGGTATCAGCACCCGCACTTTGTCCCAGGGATTTCACCCAGGTTGCTACCCGTTCGTTGGTAGCATTCTGTCCACTAGCCACGACAGTCATTCCCTTCACTGAACCGACCACTTTCGGGCGCACTGCGGTACAGATGCGCCACTCTCTAACGTAGTGCACAAGCCCCGCAGATCACCGGTGCGAAACACGTTTTAACTGCGAGAAGCGGAACCGGGACCGACATTGGCTCGCATTCATTAAGCTTCATTGTGTTCCGCAAAAGGAAAACTCCCAGCTTTCAAAATAGAAACTTGCACCTCGGTAAAGTTCTCAAATTTCGATCGGCCAAGCACTGAAGCAGAGAACTAAAGACCCGACAGGGTTCAACCCAAGGCAATAAACGGTGAATTGCCGCGTTGCAATGATGTTTCGAACGTTGGATACCCATTGCGCAACTCGTTCGAGCACAAGAGACCAATGCCATGTAAACAGAAGACATAAATTATAAACGTCTCGTCAATAATCATTGAACAAGCTAACCCAGTGGTTTCATGGCAGGCACGTCATTAACAGTCATTAAAACGAAAAAGCGATCCGGACTTGGGAAAATAGGAGTGTCTAGCTTCTATTCCACCGAAATCAAGGATCACCTTTTCAGTGCACCATTCTACCCACGTTTTCCCTGCACTCCCGACCCAACTCACCAGCCAAGCCTTGGTCTCCCACGCAGGCTTGTCGGTGCTGAGCAACTTCTTGAACGCCTTGGACTTCCGGCGGGTCTGCGAAGACCGTTTCAGCCAGTTCGTGCCGGCCAGCGCAACCCACCGGCCAGGAAGAATCCTCGGCGCACTGGCACTCTCGCTGGCTGCCGGCGGCGAGCAAGCCACAGACATTAGCCAGCTACGCGCCTGCTCAGAGCTCTTCGGCCCCGTGGCGTCCGATGCCACGGTCAGCCGATTCATGCACCGGGTCAAGGAACAACCAGAAGCCTTCGGCTACGGGTTCGCCACCATGACCCGCAGCCTTCGCTCCAAAGTCTGGACGGCGGCCGGGCCGCGGAATCCAGCCCAACACGCGACGGCAAACAACCCTTTGATCATCGACATCGATGCCTCCTTGGTGCACGTGCACTCCGATAAAGAACACAGCGCCGGTACGTATAAAGGCGGGTACGGGTTCTCACCCATGATCGCCATGGCCGACTACGGCAAACCCAACGGCACCGGAGAAGTCCTCGCGGTGCACCTTCGCCCTGGAAACAAAGGAGCGAACTCAGCGGCCTCACATATCGAAGTGCTCACCCAGTCCTTGGCCCAGCTGCCGGACGATTTCTATGACGAACACGGGAACCTCATTGGCGAAAAGATCCTGGTCCGCACCGATAGTGCCGGCTCTTCCCGCGAGTTCCTGCACCACCTGGATTCGCTGGGGATCCAATTCTCCACCTCGTATTCGCTGCCAGTCATCAAGGAACGGTTCATCCGGTGGATCGATGAGAAGAAGTACTGGGAACCAGCGCTGGACGCTGACGGCGTCCAACGTGATAATGCGTGGGTGATCGATGCCAGCAAGGTGATAGAGCTGAAAGGCTACCCGCCAGGAACCCGGATCTATTTGCGTGCTGAACCGTTGCATCCCGGGGCGAAAGCGAACTTGTTCGATACGGACGGGAACCGTGTCACGGCGTTCCTGACCAATAGCCCGAGGTTCAACGTGGCATTCCTCGATGCCCGGCATTGGGCGCGGGGCCGGTGCGAGAACAGGATCAAGACGTTGAAGAGCACGGGGTTGGGCAAGCTTCCGTATTGGTCTTTTGCCGCGAATCAGGCGTGGGCAGACCTGGCGATGCTTGCACTGAATCTGGTGTCCTGGTTGCAGCTGGCCGTGCTACCCAGCGGGCACGAGGCAAGTTGCTGGGAGTTGAAGCGGTGGCGGTACCGGCTGTTTTCGATGGCGGGGAAGATCGTTTCTGGCGGCCGGCAGCGCCGGCTTCTGATCCCTGAGAGGGCGCCTGAAGCGCAGCTGTTATGCCAGTTGCAGAAGGGTATCGGTGAGTTGTTTCAGCGGTGGAGGCACGGCGAGCTGGCCGCCTGAACTGGTGGTTGTCCTGTTGTTTCTTTGGTTTTCGGAAGGTCATTTCAGTCCAGGTTGGTGGAGCTTGGCACCCAGCGCCGGTGGTTCAAGGCGCTCTTTGGCGTTAGCAGAATCGAAGACGGCCACCGGGAATCCTTTGGTACTGGATTTCGGTGACCGTCTGAACTCCGATGAAAAAGTTGGGCTAAATCTTCATACGTTACCGAGCTATTTAAACGGTTGCACAGGTAACGGCATGAGCACTTGCCAATGCGCGAAGAACTCGGATCATTAATTTCTCATAGAGCCTGGATTCAAGCCCGCGATGCCTTCAATTTTCTGAATTCCTCGGTTACCGTAGTCAATTCCTCCATCCGCAACTAAAAGTGCATTCAAATGATCGTTGGCGTACCAAATTGTTCCAGATAAACAGATCGTTTACTCGGTGTTGATGTAATTCAGCAGGGCAAGAGATCACCGCGCCGAGCAGCTCTAAGAGTATCGCCGTTGCCAAAGAATGAGTAAACCAAACCGTATTATTCGAGGCATTTCTACAAACAAATTTTGAAGCTGATTGCCGATGAACGAGGCGACCACCTCGTTCATCGGCATGAATCTATGGTCAGGAATCGATCCATATCATATCAATCACACATCTGCAATTATGCGCAACGCTCAGATTTCCACTCGTATCTGACATTCCCACGAACAGTGAAACTCTTCTTGGAATCAACATCTTTCTTGTAAGTTATTTGAAGTTGCGAGACTTCAGCATCCTCAACTCCCGACTCGATCTCACCATCAACCGACACTTGCACGACCCCTCCGGCCGGAACCTCCAGAGGACCGTCTAATGGTCTGAGAATCTCGGCAACTTCCTGCACGTCAGGATTCGTAAGGTCTTCGTTAGTCCATGCTACTAGGCTCGCTGTACCGTCTGGCAGCACCGATGCCATTGAACTCATCGATTTCCAATGCTTTGCATTTACCGGCTGCACATTAGTTACCCACACAGAAGTCTCCGAATTGTTTGTCGCAACATCCGCTACATTGTTTTTTTCATGAAAAACAGAGCAATATGTATTTTCGATAGCGCCATCTGAAGCACCGAAAGACAATGGACCTTCTTGAACTGCTTTTGTGTTATCACACGCGCTGAGTCCAACAACGGCCACAACTACGAGACATGTAGAAAACACTTTTTTCATCATCATTTAAGTTTAATGCTCCCAGCATTTTTTGCCGGCCAGTCTTTATGGCCACACAATTGTCGATTTTTCGATCCGGACTTGTAGATTACTCGTGTACTAGTTGTAAATCCTGATTGAGAAGACACAGAAATGCCGGCGATGGAAGGAAGGGTCAACCCCCGATTCCATGTAACTGCCCGTGTCTTGTCCTTGGTGAATGTCGAGTTCTTCAAGAATTTTACACATTTATGATTCTCGCTGAACCCTGTACCCTTCACCATGCTCATACCACCGGTAAAATCGATGGGGCGCACTTGATAAGACTGCCGAATTCCCGGTCCGGACAAATTCTGACAAACAGTTGAGAACTTACCCGATTCCACCTGTGCTTTATAGAACCAAATCCCGCTCTTTTTGGTTGGAAAGTCCAGAGTAACGTCAGAGGTCACCGAAGTTGTTCCTCCAGCGCTAAAGCTCCCTTTTTTACCACTGGATGAAGAGGCTACACCCAAAGAGGAGTTCGTTCCTTTTCTGAACTGGAATTTTGCGGAAGCCCCAGTTGTATATAGGAACGTGGCACCAACCTGCGCGTAGGAAGTTCCGACCTTCTTCTCAAGTCGTGTACTACAAGAGTACGACGCAGGCGTGGCAACCGCGGCCTGAGTAGCCACCCCATTTGCGAGATCTGATTTTTGCACGTCACTTGCGGGTTTCATGACAAATGCATCTTTACTTAACGAAACATTCGCAGCGGAACCTGCCTGGGAAAGCAGAGTTGGATTCGAAGTAGCGACATCAGTTCCCGAGAGTACGGTTGAATACTGATAAGGCGTTTGCCCATCATTCGCTACAATCATCACGTTTAGCGGTGTCGAACGCTTGGCTGCCGCACGCAATGCAGGTGCCAAGCTGAATTTTCCGGAGGAATCGGTTTTTACCGAGGAGACTTCAGCCAGTTTTACAGACTGCCCCTCCTTGAGCTTGGCTAATTTCTGAGAGTCAGGCCACGCAAAAACCTGTACCGGGGTGCCCGCCCGAACAGGCTTACCTTTGCCCGTTACCAGTTGGCCTTAAGTAAAGGTGCTCGGCGCCCCTTCAACAATTTGATCGTACGATTTCTCTCCCGTAGCGAAAGCAGGAGTAACCCCACTACACACCAACATTGAGACACCAGCAATGGCGACAGCCGCTCTCATTCTTCGAGAATGTTTCATTTCTCCCCTATGGCGATTGGGATGCTTCTAGCACAGCCAGGTCCCACGAGATACCGCATCCAGACGATGACGCGTACATGATTTTATTGCGCACTGAAGCCACTCTATCAACTTTTACGATTATCTCAAAAGAAGTTATATAGAGTCATGATTCATGCCAAAACTCCAAGTCATATCGGATAGCATATCCGTTCAATCATTTTAATATTATAAATGTAACGATTTGGACACGAATGACCGCTGCCCCTTAGGTACGGCCCGAAAGGAGAGTTGTATAGGGGACCCGGTGTGGATCCTCGAAAGACTAAGTGTCTCTGAGACTGGCTAGTTTCAATGGACGCCAGTAAATACCTAGCCTTCGTGACTGGATTTTTTAAAACATCCCTAAAAAAATCCCCCGCCTCTTGCCAACAACGCGGCAAAGGGCAGGGGAATTTCTAGCTACAGGATTACTCCCACTCGATGGTTCCTGGTGGCTTGGAGGTCACGTCCAGCACCACTCGGTTGACCCCATCGACCTCATTGGTGATGCGGTTGGAGATCTTCGAGAGCAGATCGTATGGCAGGTGCGACCAGTCGGCGGTCATGGCATCCTCGGAAGATACCGGACGCAGCACGATTGGGTGACCGTAGGTACGGTGATCACCCTGCACACCTACCGAGCGAACGTCGGCAAGCAGTACAACTGGCATCTGCCATACTTCATCGTCCAGACCTGCAGCGGTCAGCTCGGCGCGAGCGATCGCGTCGGCCTTGCGCAGGATGGACAGGCGCTCTTCGTTCACAGCACCGATGATGCGGATACCCAAGCCGGGGCCAGGGAATGGCTGACGGCCAACAATTTCCTCTGGCAAGCCGAGCTCGCGGCCTACGGCACGAACCTCGTCCTTGAACAGGGTGCGCAGTGGCTCGATCAGTTCGAACTGCAGGTCCTCTGGCAGGCCGCCCACGTTGTGGTGGCTCTTGATGTTGGAGGTACCTTCGCCGCCACCGGATTCCACGATGTCTGGGTACAAGGTGCCCTGGACCAGGAACTTCACTGGCTCGCCCTCGGAAGCTGCTTCAGCGATGATCGCTGCTTCTGCTGCTTCGAAGGCGCGAATGAATTCGCGGCCGATGATCTTGCGCTTGGTCTCTGGGTCGGTGACACCGTCCAGCGCGGTCAGGAAGCGTTCGCGCTCATCAGCGATGTACAGCTTGGCGCCGGTGGAAGCGACAAAGTCCTTCTCCACCTGCTCAGCTTCGCCTTCGCGCAGCAGACCATGGTTGACGAAGACACAGGTCAGCTGGTCGCCAATGGCGCGCTGTACCAGTGCTGCTGCCACTGCCGAGTCCACGCCGCCGGATAGACCACAGATGGCCTTGCCGGTGCCGACCTGAGCACGGATGCGCTCGATCTGCTCGTCAGCGATGTTATCCGCGGTCCAGTCGCCCTTCAGGCCTGCACCGTTGTACAGGAAATTCTCCAGAACGTCCTGGCCGAACTCGCAGTGCTTAACCTCTGGGTGCCACTGCACACCGTAGAGGCGCTTGGCCTCATTGGCGAAAGCGGCCACTGGTGCACCAGCGGTGGTGGCCAGCACTTCGAAACCTTCTGGTGCAACCGAGACGGCGTCGCCGTGGCTCATCCATACGGTAGGGGCCTGTGCGGCACCTGCCAGGATGGAGCGTGCTTCGCCCTCAAAGGTGGTAGCGGTACGGCCGTACTCGCGCAGACCGGTTTCCGCCACGGTTCCGCCCAAGGCGTTAGCCATGGCCTGGAAGCCATAGCAAATACCCAAGACCGGCACGCCGGCTTCAAACAGGTCGGCCCCAACGGATGGGGCACCTTCGGAGTAAACGCTGGAGGGACCACCGGAAAGGATGATCGCTGCAGGGTTCTTGGCCAAAATGGCTTCAGTAGAAAGGGTGTGCGGAACGATCTCCGAGTACACACGGGCCTCACGTACGCGGCGAGCGATAAGCTGCGCGTATTGGGCCCCGTAGTCGACGACCAGAACCGGCTGATGTTCTGGATTGAGGGGAGCAGTAGTCACCGTTACAGTCTACGCGGTTCACCGCCTGCGAAACAGTTCAGGCGCTGTCATCAGCGTCACCTAGGGCGTCACACAATAAAAACGGGCGAACCAGATGATCTGGTTCGCCCGTCAAGAATCTATTTCTTCCCCGGATTAGTAGCGCTTGGCAGCTTTAGGGTGTGCCGCCAATTCGCGATCCACTTCTGCATGCACCTTGGACTCGGTGTAGAAAGACAGGAATGGAACCACGCCACCCAAGGCGATGGTGATGAAGCGAGTGAATGGCCAACGCATCAGCGACCAGAGTCGGAAGTCAGCGAAGAGGTACACCACGTACAACCAACCGTGAGCAATCAAGATGCCCAAGGAGATGTTCGCTCCCCCGGTGATTTCCGCCCGATTGAACATTCCTACCGAGTTGGCGGTGCCATCAGCTAGGTTGCCACCGATAAAGAGTTCTAGAGACCAGAAGTACTTGAAGATCATCTCCACCACGAGCAGCAGCAGCATGACACCGGTGATGTATGCAAAGACCTTGTAAAACTTGGCGGCGCTGCGAATCTGCGCTGGGGTGCCGCCGAATTTGCGGGGCTTCGGTGCTGGAGTGGTGCTGGCCATGACAGGTGATTCCTTCCGAATCAAAGAAAAGATTATGTACGTTTAGTTCTCGTTATTGGTGCCGTTGTCGCGCGCTTGAGCAGCACGCTCAGCGATCTCATCCAGATCACGATGGTAGTCATCCTTCACCATGCGGTACCAGAGGAAGATGGCGAAGCCGGCAAAAACGACCCACTCAATACCGTAGAAGACGTTCAGCCAGTTGATCTGCGCTTCCTGTGGCTGCGGACCGACATAAATCGGATCCAGTCCAGGCTGATCTACGGCCTGGCCTTTGACGGTAGTGATCTGGTGGCCTGAGACAAATCCGTCATAAAGGACCGAATCCCAAATATTCGCTAGCTGCGCCGAGGTAATCGATGGCAGAGTTTTACTGCGAAGATCGTGTTCGTTTTCAGGGCCTTCATTCGGCAGTAGACGACCGGTAACTTCCAGCTCGCCAGTGGGTGCAGTTGAAGGAGTGGTGGCTTCTGGTTGCCATCCGCGCACAACGATGATGCCGGCATCTTGTTTGGCTCCGTCAACCTTGAACTCGGTGACTACCCAAACACCTTTATGGCCATCGTCAATGCGGTCGCTGATCAGCCGATCCGTGCCGGGAACAAATTCACCGGTGAATTTTACAATCTGATCAGCCTTGGTGCCGAAGAGTTCAACACCGATGTCTACGTGCTTAGTCAGCTCTACTGGTTTCTCGGTTTTATCGACCTTGACCAGAGGCTCGCTCTCTGAAGCGCCGAACTGCCAGCCTGAGAGGGCAACAAATCCGGTAGCGATGGCCAGCGCGGCAAGGAGGGCGCCGATCCACTTGAGTTTTAGAGCGGTTTTAAACACCCCTTAACCGTACTTCTATTTGCCGTAGAACTCGAAACGAAAGGTGCGTGAGATTGGCCCAACAGCCTATCTAAGTGCTCAGGGAACCCTCGGTACGGCTCGATCGTTGAAGGGACTCATGCACCGGTCTTGTCGCGAATCCATAGCCACGATGTCTACGGCCGTTAGAATTTTTCTACGTACCAGCCTCACACTCGGGACGTAATTTGGAGATTGCTTGATGAAAAAGAGTTTTGTTTCGCCGACTATGGCTTGGATAATTGCCGCTCTACTTTTCGTTATTGGTGCCTGGCAGTTTTCATCTGAGGCTCGCTCGCAGGGCGCCGCGTTGGTGGGACTGGCCCTGATCTGGGTTGTCATTGCAATCGTTGTGAGTCGCAATAAGCGATAAAGCGTAAGTCGAGAGAGGCACAAAACCTTTGGGTCTTCGTTCAAAGAACCTTCACGGACTTTCACACTGAGAATTGATCCACCATCAGCAAAGGCTTGTCACTTCAGATGGAGTGACAAGCCTTTGCTCGTGCTGCTAATGCTGCTTAAAGTCTTAGAAGCGGTCAGACTCGTATGGAGAGAGAACCACATCTACGCGCTGGAATTCCTTGAGCGTCGAGTAGCCGGTGGTGGCCATCGAACGGCGCAGCGCGCCCACCAGGTTTGAGGTGCCATCGGTTTCCTGGGATGGACCGTAGAGGACCTTCTCCAACGAACCGACGGTGCCAACCTTGGCACGGTCACCGCGTGGGCTGGATTCGTGAACGGCTTCCATACCCCAGTGGTAACCAGCGCCCGGTGCTTCTTCAGCACGAGCCAGCGCGGTACCCAGCATGACTGCGTCAGCACCCATGGCGATGGCCTTCACAATGTCGCCGGAGTTGCCCATGCCACCATCTGCGATGACGTGAACGTAGCGTCCACCGGATTCTTCTATGTAGTCACGGCGTGCAGCTGCAACATCAGCAATGGCGGTGGCCACTGGTGCGTGAATGCCCAAGGTGCGACGGGTGGTGGAGGATGCTCCGCCACCGAAGCCCACCAAGACGCCAGCTGCACCGGTGCGCATCAGGTGCATGGCTGGGGTGTAACCAGCTGCGCCGCCAACGATGACCGGAACATCCAGCTCGTAAATGAACTGCTTAAGGTTCAGCGGTTCGGTGGTCTTCGAGACGTGCTCGGCGGAAACAGTGGTGCCACGGATAACGAAGATATCAACGCCGGCAGCAACAACAGTCTTGTAGTACTCCTGGGTGCGCTGCGGGGTCAGCGAGCCGGCAACAACAACACCCGAATCACGGATCTCGGAGATTCGCGAGGTGATCAGTTCTGCCTGCATTGGTGCGGAATACAATTCCTGCAGTTTCGCGGTGATCTTTGGATCATTGCGGGTAGCAGCTTCAGACTTCAGTCCGGCAATTTCTGCCAGTACCGATTCTGGATTTTCGTAACGGGTCCACAAGCCCTCAAGGTTCAGAACACCAAGGCCGCCCAGCTTGCCCAAAGCAATAGCAGTGGCCGGTGAAGTCACCGAGTCCATTGGTGCACCCACGATTGGGGTGTCGAATTTGAATGCGTCAATCTGCCAGGACACCGAAACGTCCTTGGGATCACGGGTACGGCGATTCGGTACGATCGCTACGTCGTCCAGGGAATATGCCTTAGTTGCCCGCTTGCCGCGGCCGATCTCAATCTCGTTACTCACCTAACTAGGTTACCAAGTCTGAGCGGATTTCTTACTTTTCATGGAGCTAGTGACCACGGCGATGACGCAAAAACCCTGCCTGATGATGCCAACAGGCATCATCAGGCAGGGTTTGTTTCCTTGAATTTTTGAAGACTAGGCCTTGGAAGTCAAGGATTTTGCGGTGGCCGCGAGCGCGGTGGCTGCCCGTTCTTCAGCATCAGCAATTTTTTCGATCGCATCTGCCATACGAGCAAACATGTTGCTACGTTCTTCGACTGCGACATCTGGGTCAACAAGTTCCGCGAACTCATCCCAGTCGCGGGCCAATTGCAAGTAGTCTGCACTGTGCTCTCCCAATGCCGATAGACCAGGTAGTCCAGCAGCTTCGTCAAGGAAGTCTGCGTAAAAACCACGCAGGGCGCCTTCGCCACCAAAACGAGTGTCGGTAAGGAAGCTAGCTAGCTGGTTCATTCCACCAGCCAAGCGCTGCGGATCTGCGAACATGCGAGTCCATCCAGTCTTGGTGGTGGTGTCACGCAAGCGTGCGGCGAAGGTACGCATTCCGGTGATACCAAAGTTCTTGGCGAAGTGATCCGGGATGCCGGATAGCTCTCGGGTGCTCAGCAGGCGCGAGGTCGTTTCTTCAATGGCAACCAGTGCATTGGCCGCCAGCAACTCTGCCTTCGGCGAGCGCGTTGATGGTACCCAAGCCTGCCAATGCTTTTCCTTCTTACGCTTGGCACGTGCGAACGCCAGGTCTTCTGGGCTGATGACGTTCAAGACGCCTGAACCATCATCAACTAAGAGATCATCTTCGTGTTCCCCCACGACGACAAGGTCAATGGTTTCTGCTTCATCAACTTCCTTGCCATCGATCCATGGCAGAGCGTTGATGGCAACGCGGACCACCACGGCACGGCCGGCATCGAGTGCTGCGTCCATGTACTCGACAGCCTTAGCAGCCGAACCGGTGGTGCGTTCATTGATTGTGGCACCTGAGCGCTCCAGCAGGTTCTGTGTGTATGGCTCAGGGTGAGCACGGGTGACCAGGGTGGCGGTAGTGGTTTCTTCGTATTCAAAGGTGAAGATCATGAAGCCGATACCACCGGCTAGCCCAGCTAGTAGCGCCTGGCTCAATGGCGCCTTGGTCACTGGGTTGGTGATGCCTGCCTGCACGAATACACGGTGCCATAGTGCAGCGTCGTACTGGATGACATCTTCCGGCGCTGGATACTCGGGCAATTCTTCAGCGGCAGGAAGTGGCGCCGGTGCTGGCTTGGCTGCTTTGCCCCTGGCTTTGGCTTCGCGAGCTTCTTTGGCGTAGTCGCGGGCGGCAGCAGCACGGGCAGCTTTTGGGCTCTCCGGCTTGCCAGTCAGGATGTTCTTGCGCGCGGTAGTGTAGCTCTCCCCCGTGCGCGCCATTCGTTCGCGTGCTTGCTTCTTCAAGTTGGCTGGCTGGCCCAAAATAATGTCCTTTATTCGCGGTCGCGCACAGTCAAGAGTTCCCGCGCCGATTGGTGCTATCTGTGCTTTATTCTACGCGGACAAGCAGTCCAAGCACTGCCAAATCAGAGCCAAAGATTCGTTGAACGTCTCACCTCAAGAACGACGGATTCCAAAGGCCAGCCACTACACATTAAGAACTAAAACTGGGGACTCCGGTAACTCTGGCAATAGCAGCTCGGATCTCTTCTGGATCTCGTGGCTGGGCATCAAGGGCACGGTGGATGGTCACGCCTTCAATGGTCGCGTCCAACAAGCGAGCAGTGAGCGGATCAAAGTGACGTTCTAGAGAAACTCGACTACGTCGCATCCATTCGCTAGTAATGGTCCTGAAAGCAGGCTCTCGGGTGGCGAGCGTATAGAGCTCATGAGACAAGACCAGTTCATCGTCATAGCCGCTGCTGGCTTGAAGGATTCTTTCGTAGACCTTTTCGCACGCTGATTGCTTGTCGGTTGCCGTATCCATCAATCGTTCAAAATCATCACTTACCCGGGTGGCAAGTTCACTGAACGCACTGTGTAGGAGGTCTTGCATGCCATCGAAGTAGTAGGTCATGGCGCCTAGTGGAACTCCCGCCTGCGCGGCCACTTTTCGGTGCGAGGTGCCTGTTACTCCTACTTCTGCGATCACTTGCAGACAGGCCTGAATGATTTTCTCTCGTCGTTCAGGATCATTGCGGCGGCCGAGACGAGAACCGCTAGTTGGTTGATCTTTGGACATGTGATTAGCCAATACTCCGCACGACGCGAGCTGGGTTTCCTACAGCTACGACGTTGGCTGGAATGTCCTTTGTGACCACGGCGCCGGCACCAATGACCGAGTTGTCGCCAATACTCACTCCGGGGCAAACAATCACTCCACCGCCGAGCCACACATTGTCGCCAATGGTGATGGGCTGAGCGGCTTCGAGTTTGTCGCGACGAGGCTGCGGATCTATCGGGTGGGTTGGAGTCAGCAGCTGGACGTTTGGTCCAATCTGACAGTCTTCACCGATGGTGATGGCGGCGACGTCCAGGGCGGTGAGGTTGAAGTTGATGAAGGTGCGATCACCGATGTGCAGGTTTTCTCCGTAGTCCACAAATAGCGGTGAGTTCACCTGGACATCTTCGCCGAGGGTTCCTACGAGGTCTTTGAGGATTTCTCGAGCCCTGGGATCCGCAGCTACAACTGCACGGTGGTAGGCGTCCGCGAGCTGAACACCTCGTTGTTGAAGTCGAGCGTTTTCTGGATCATCCGAGATGTAAAGATCGCCTGCAAGCATGCGCTCTCGGTTACTGCGTGAATCCCCTTCAAAATATTTCTCAATCATGACTGCGAATATACACGACATTTGAGTACACTCGTACATATACTTTGATTCTCGCCCCGCGCGATGATTATCACCTGCTCTGGCTCCGAAAGACACCGCCGCCCTATGTACTCGATCCTTCTGACGATCATCTATATTGCCTTTATCAGCCTTGGGCTACCCGACTCCCTTGTGGGATCCGGCTGGCCGGCAATGCATAAAGATCTTGATGTACCGCAATCCTTTGCCGGAATTCTCACCATGGTCATTGCCGTGGGAACCATTCTTTCCAGCCTTGCCTCAGAACGAGTAACTCGTCGCTTCGGTGCTGGCCTGGTCACCGGCGTCAGCGTGGGTCTCACCGCCTCAGCCTTGTTTGGCTTCGCATTCTCAGACCAGTTTTGGATGTTATGCCTATGGGCTATCCCCTATGGCGTTGGCGCCGGCGCGGTCGATGCTGCCCTGAACAACTACGTTGCCTTGCACTACGCTGCCCGCCACATGAATTGGCTGCACAGCTTCTGGGGCGTTGGTGCCTCAATCAGCCCATTGATCATGAGCCACGCACTAACTTCAGGCATGGGTTGGTCCGGCGCGTACAACATTGTTGGAATCGTCCAAGCTATCTTGACCGCTGTATTGCTCTTTACCCTTCCGCTATGGGGCAAGGTCAATAACCTGCGAGCCAAAGACCATCAGCTTACCGAGGTCAGCGCCCAAGGTACTGATGCACCAACACAGCCAGCAGCGTCCACTCACGTTCCATTGGCACAGGCCTTGAAGATCCCTGGTGTCATTCTGGTCTTGGCAACCTTCTTCGCCTATTGCGCGCTGGAGAGCACCTCGATCCTATGGGCTTCGACCTACCTTGCCGATGGACGAGGCGTGGAAACTGCCACCGCAGCAGCCTTCGGTTCCCTATTTGTTCTTGGCATCACCGTGGGACGATTCCTTGCCGGCGTGGTCGCCGATCAATTTGGTGACCGGAACCTGATTCGTGGCGGCTTCCTCTTGGTGGCTCTAGGCGGATTGTTACTACTACTTCCCTTGCAGACCGACGTTCTGGCTCTGGCCGGATTGGTGATTGCTGGCCTAGGCGCAGCGCCCATCTACCCGGCCATCATTCACTCCACTCCGTCAAACTTTGGGCGCAACAACTCGCAAGCGATTATTGGCATTCAAATGGCTTCGGCCTACTTCGGTTCAACCCTGATGCCACCACTCTTCGGTGTTGCCTCCACTTGGGTTGGACTATGGATTTTCCCGGTATTTCTTGTTGTTCTTGCGATTCTCGGAGTGCTCTTCTCCGAGCGTCTCAATCGTCGTGTTGACGCAGTACTGGCCTGACTCTAGAGCAGCAAGGACTAGAATTCAAAGAGAGGCTGGGCTATTGCCAACAGTCCAGCCTGATTTTTGTCTTAAACCTATCGCTAGGGATTGAACTGAGAACTTTGCTTCGTCACCGGTTGCTTCGGCTGTGGTTGCTCCCCGCGGTGTATGTGTTGGCCATGGCAGCCATTGCCTTCTGGCCAGTCCCGGTCGATTCCGCGGCAGGTCCTCAGCTCACGGCAACGCTGGCTTGGCTTCACGCTCACGGGATTCCTCGCTTTGTGAATTACCAGTTTGTTGAATTCGCAGCCAACATCATTTTCTTCATTCCGCTTGGATTCTTTCTCGGCTTTGGACTTCACCGGTTCTGGTTGGCGTGCGTTCTTGGGCTTGTCGCTTCGAGCGTGATTGAGCTTGGACAGCTTCTGTTTTTGCCTAACCGTTACGCGACCATCACCGACGTCGTTGCCAACACGCTCGGGACATTCTTGGGTGCAGTCATCTGGCTGGCCGTCAAAAGATTTCGGCAAAGACCACTGCCTCCGTCTGACCACGCCGACCTCCGCTAATAGTCCCGACGGCACATCGTAGATTTGTTACGGTCAAAAGTGAGACAGGCTAGTAAGCCTCTCATGAATTTTCGGCTCGTCGGATCGGACGTGCTTCTCTTGTTCTTGGGTATCGGTATTGCGATGAGCATCGCGGTCGCTTTCGGAAGTCCCTTTCTTTGGGATTCCTCAGCTCATCCGGCACTCTACTCATCTTTGACCACAGCAGTGGCGTTCACGCTATTCTGCTCACTCGGCTCATGGATTGACCGCCGTCGCAAGAAAGATCAGTCCGCCTCGTAGGACTGTCGCTGCCTAAGCGCCATGAAGCCACAAGGCTTCAAACGCTAACCGGTGTTTTTCAAGCGTATCGTGGTTCAGTTGAGGCCGACGATTGAAGTCCTGTTAATGGTTCTCCCGACACACTCGGAGTTCTAAGCAAAGTTCCAGAACTCCGCACGTCTAGAGCAGCTACAAAGAACTAGATAATACCGAGGTCTCCGACGAAACGTGGCAGAGAGGAGCCCAATTCGTCTTGCAAATGGTCTTGGCTGTGCTACGCGCCGGATTGTTCCACAGATTACTCCACACGACAGGGAACACTTCCGCATTCGCATTCCCGGGTGCGCAGACAACTGTCATAAGCCCGTGAGAATAGATTCACCTGGCCAAAGGGCCCGCATCCAGGATGCCCAATCACCAAGCTAACTCAACGGCATGGCGGCATGTATCAGTTCCGCTCAACGACCGCGTAACTGTCAGAACGAGACAATGTAACGGCCACGAGAGCAAGGCTGGAAGCATGCCTATAAGTGCTATGCGTGTTCTGGTCCACGCACGAATCGATTACCCTCCTACTTAAGTATGATTTACCTCATCGGCGCCACTTGATACGGTGTACTCACGAGGTTACGCAAATAAATTGCGCATCTAACCTCATGCAAATAAGAAATTCAGATCCATTGATAGCTACAACAGGAAGGTGCGCCATGTACTTGGGAATCGGATTCGCGCTATCCCTCGCGGTTGCTTTCGCCAGTCCCTATTTCTGGGCTGCTTCCGACAATCCAGCGTTGTTTTCAGCATTGACAACCGCAATTGCATTCGCGATTCTCTGCGGACTTGGCTTCACGATAGATCGTCGCCGCAAGAAGAAACACCCAGCCATCTAGGGGACATAATGAAAAACTAGCAAAAGTTGCCACGACCATCCTGGTTACGTTCTCCCTCACTGCAGCCTCAGCAGTAGCGGCGTTTGCAGGACCCTCGGACTCTCACAAGGCAGGTCAGCCAACCTCGAAATATCTAGAACTCCAAGATGCAAACACCAAAGCTAGCTTGGATTACATCGTGAATACCCGGGTACCGTCAGCGGAAAGAAAAACAGCCTACGGCATTGAACGAGACTACAATTTTTCAAGGAATTCGACTCTGACAGTTGTTGAACGGCACAAAACGCAGTTGAACGTTGCCACGCCCGCACTCGACTCGGGGCAGGATTCGACAGGTTTTTACATCGACATGTCTCCGGCGGATCAGCGGTCCTTTGTGAACGGAGGCAGCGCCCTAATTCTTGGCTCAATAGGTGCCCTAATGGGACCGTTTGCGGTTGTCGCACTACCGGTCTTGGGCTCGTATATCACGCCGCAACTCTAAGGCTTGACTTGTGCAAAAGATAATAGAACCATGCGGTTCTACTACACACTAGACGGTAACGCGGTTTCATCAAGATGCCTTTAGAAAGCGGCGAACGTCAAAACGCTCACCCGTGTTTCGCGACGTCTCTTCGCTCGCTCGAAGCTCATTTCGAAGCCTTTCAATGATTCACCATACAGCTGTGGAGCTCAGAGTAAAGGCCTTGGGCTCCACACCCGTTTGGTGAATTCAAAGGGCTTGGTGCCACCGAATCTCCCAAATCTCAATTACTGGAACGCTCTTCTTATTCACTCAGTCGCATTTTGGGTCAGCTGAAGTGCTGTGGAGGCGTTCCCTCGACCGACTACACCCCCAATCTGGCCGAATTCGAACGTATTTCTAGCAAGACAAAAGGTCCCGTCCGGAATGACGCTGAGCGCGATTCCGGACGGGACCTTTTCAGAGGCGTTTAGCGCGAACGGTAGTTCGGTGCTTCAACGGTCATCATGATGTCGTGTGGGTGCGATTCCTTCAGACCTGCTGCGGTGATGCGAACAAACTTGCCGCGAGCCTTCAGCTCAGGAACAGTGCGACCGCCAACGTAGAACATGGTCTGACGCAGGCCACCAACCAGCTGGTGAGTGACAGCGGACAGCGGGCCGCGGTAAGGAACCTGGCCTTCAATGCCTTCTGGGATCAGCTTCTCGTTAGAAGGAGCATCAGCCTGGAAGTAACGGTCCTTGGAGTACGAGGTGTTCTTGCCGCGGGTCTCCATTGCGCCGAGCGAACCCATGCCGCGGTATGCCTTGAACTGCTTGCCGCCCATGAAGACCAGGTCACCTGGGGACTCGGCGGTACCTGCAAGCAGCGAGCCGAGCATCACCGAGTCAGCGCCGGCAACCAGTGCCTTGCCAATATCGCCCGAGTGCTGCAGACCGCCGTCAGCGATCACTGGCACGCCAGCTGGGATCGCAGCTTTGGCAGCTTCGTAGATAGCCGTCACCTGAGGAACACCAACACCGGCAACGATGCGGGTGGTGCAGATCGAGCCTGGGCCAACGCCAACCTTGATGGCATCCGCGCCGGCATCGATGATGGCCTTGGCACCCTCGTAGGTTGCAGCCTGTCCGCCGATAACATCTACGTGGGCAGCGGCAGGATCCTTCTTCAGGCGGGCAATCATGTCCAGCACACCTTGGGAGTGACCGTTAGCGGTGTCAACCACCAGTGCGTCGACGCCAGCGTCGATCAGGGTCATGGCACGCTCGTAGCCTTCACCGAAGAAGCCAACGGCTGCTGCTACACGCAGGCGGCCTTCCTCATCCTTGGTTGCCAGTGGGTACTGCTCGGCCTTGTCGAAATCCTTCACGGTGATCAAGCCGGTGAGCTTGCCGTCATCATCGATTAGCGGGAGCTTCTCGATGCGGTTCTTGGAGAGCAGCTCGATAACCTTCTCGGGAGCTACGCCTTCCTGAGCGGTGACCAGCGGCATCCCGGTCATCACTTCGTAAACCTTGGTGGTCCAGTACTGTTCGCGAGGAACAAAGCGGGTGTCGCGGTTGGTGATGATACCCAGCAGTTTGCGGTTCTCATCTACTACCGGAAGGCCGGAAACGCGGTACTGCGCACACAGTTCATCCCATTCGGCCAAGGTCGCGCCTGGGCTTACGGTCACTGGGTCGGTAATCATGCCCGACTCGCTGCGCTTGACCTGATCAACCTGCTTGGCCTGAGCCTCAATGGAAAGGTTGCGGTGAATCACGCCAATGCCACCCTGGCGTGCCAATGCGATTGCCATTGGGGCCTCGGTGACGGTGTCCATTGCAGCGGAGCTGATTGGCAAGGCAATGTTGATGCGCTTGGTGAAGCGGGTGGTGGTGTCAGCGTCCGAAGGGATTACATCCGTCGGGCCAGGCAACAGCAATACGTCGTCGTAGGTGAGTCCTTCAAAGGCAAAGGGGTTGAACTCAGTCACGTAGGAACCTTTCGGAGCGGATGCGGAGGTTGGTTAAATGGTAGAGCCCTTTTGGCGCTGTTGTTATTCCCGCACGGGTCTGTGTGTCCAAGCTCATGTGTTCCCAAGTCTCCAACACGACTTATAACCCGCCAGTAGCTTGGTTAAAGGCTTCGGCAAACTGACGCTTGGCACTAACAACAAATGTCTTGGAAAGGTGTGAATCATCTAAGTACGTTGAAACATTACCGATCACAGCTTTGCAGACCCCATCAGGGCAGAGCAAGCCTGTCATATCTAATGAGACAACTTGCTTTCCATAGTCATGCGTTGCCAAGAACTCATCAACCGGGTTCTTGGCGGCTAAGGCTTCGGCTGCTGAGCCGTCACAGGTTTCGGGATGCTTGGCGTTATTATCAACGCACTCGGCAATGGAGTAGGTATAGCGCGGGGTATCGCGCATGGCGATGACCCTGCTGCCAGCATCTAAGAAAGGCTGGATACCTTCTGCGTAGTGATCCACCATGGCTTCTTGTTCACCCGGGGTGCGGCCATCATCGGCGGTTTCCGCGACAGTCTTGGTCGCGGTGGTCATCACCATTTTGGGAGCCAAGTTAGTCACGTACTTCTTGGCCGCGTCCTGGAAGTCGGCGCATTCGGGTTCGGAGCGGTCCGCATCGGAACCATAGCGGCAACCCGGATGGAATACCATCACCCAACTACCACCGGACTTTTCTACTGCGTCGGTGGCTGCCTCGGACCAGTGCTGCATATGCGAGTCACCCAGCAGGACAAGGTCTGGAGCGCCGTCAAAGTTTCCGCCCTGTTCGCAAAACATGATTCGCTCATCATCAGGGTTGTTGGCTCCGGCGCATGAGGTGCCCGGTGACTGCCATTCATCTTCCAATTCGGTTGCCAATGGCAAGGTCAGCGCGGCAGGCGAAGGATCCCAGTCATCACTTGCGGTGGCACCGGGATTATCGGCCACGCTCTGCGCGGCTGCCACGGCACTGCGGTGGGCTACATTGTTAGTCCAAGCGGTCACGGCGAGGTTTGCAATGCATAGCCCAAGGGCCACCACTGCCACCTGGCTGATGACCTTGACACCCCTGGTTGGAACCCAGTGAGGGAAGTTGAAGCTGTTCTGCCAATTGTTGGCTGGCTTCTCAATGAAGTTCGTTGAGACCCACGAAGCAGCTATTGCGGCAATAATGAGCACCGCACCGTCGAGGAAGGACGCGTGATCTTTACCCGAGACTTCAAGGTAAAGAACCAACATGGGCCAGTGCCAGAGGTACATGCCGTAGGACAGATCCCCCAACTTCACCAACGGTTTCAAGGACAACAACCCTGAAGGGTTGGCCCAGCTAAGTGGTGCAGGGGCTGCAATGACCATGGCCGCGGCCAGGGTCGGGATCAACGCCATGAACCCCGGGAACTGACCTTGAACGTCCAGTACGGCTCCACTGCCAATGATGGTAGCTAGCCCTACCCAGCCAGCGACTCGGCGAGCCTTCTCGGGCATCGTAGACAGCCAAGGTAGCGCCAAAGCCAGCAGGGAACCCAGCGCGAATTCCCAGAGACGTGCGCCGGTATGGAAGTACGCAACTTGCTGGTTATTGGCGGTGATGTTGATGGAGAAGGCCAATGATCCTATGAAGATCAAGGAGAAGACAGTACCGGCGACCCAAGCGAAGTTTAAGCGTTTGAAGAACAGCTTCCACACAAGAGCACTGAAAGCCAGTACTACCGGCCAGAGGATAAAGATCTGTCCCTGAATAGATAGGGACCAGAAATGCTGCAACGGTGAGGCTGAGTCGGTGTTGAACGCGTAGTAATCAACCTGATGGTTAGCCAGATACCAGTTCTGTTTATAGAGGAAGGATGCTCTGGACTGGTCAATCAGGTCCATCCAGCGGCTACTTGGTAGCAGAATCCATGCTGCAATAATCACGGTGATGATCACCGTAATGGCTTGTGGAATTAGGCGGGAGAATCGATGTAACCAGCCGGTGATGAGCTTGGGGCGTTCACCGCGGGCAATCCTGCGTGCGGTGGAAGAGGTGAGGAAAAAGGCTGAGAGCATCAAGAAGATGTCCACTCCCCCAGAGACCTTAGAGAACCAGATGTGATAGCACATCACCAGCAGTACTGCTAAGGCTCGAAGACCCTGTAAGTCGACCCGAAAGCTAGCGCCTTTAGCGCTTTTTCGGGGCTGTTTGAGGGCTGTACTCACAAGCAATGCTTCCGTCGGGGACTCGGGCATGACTTCGGTGCTTTATATCCTTGACACGTCAGACAACCATTCACCCTACCAATTGCTCCTGTGCGGTACTCACAGCTGGAACGCTCATCCTCAGACGCTGATGTATTAAATTCATGGATTGTATTGGGCTGACGTGTGCGACTTTACGTAACACTCAGAAACGAACAATCCCCTGTGAACTCGCGGATTTGACGTGGGTCACTCTGGGTAGAATTCCGCATACCTTGTTCCAGTAAATTGTTGACCAGCCAGTTTTCGGCAGGCGCAACCACCAGCCATTGAACACACGTGACATTGCCTGAGGCCACGCAGATCGACTCCATCTTGGAGTCGACCGGGCTCATACTGTCGAGACAGGTCGAGCGTGCATGAATATCGGTTCCCCAAATGAGGAACTATTGCTACGGTCTTAGCCATGGGGAACAACGAAATACGCTCCGTCTCAAGAGCACAACTTCGAAAGGATCCATTTTGAATTTCAAACAAAAAGCATCAGCACTTTTACTATCAGCATCACTCTTGGTCGGCGCAAGCGTAGCTGCTGTTCCTGCTGCGGAGGCAACAACTTACCAAGCAAAAAAGTACTTCAGTAATCTATTGGCGTGCAGAATATGGACGTCGGCGAAAGCTCCTCAGCTGGCTGCGCAGGGCTACCATATTACGTCAACCACGTGTTCTAGTCTTGATGGTGCCACGTGGCGCGGATTGGTTGACTACACCCGTTAATTTTCAGTCTTCACGCCCGAAATGAATGGTCAGCGTAATGCTTAGGCTACTCACTGCGATCCATGTGCCACCAATGCTAGTGCCCAGGCGCTACAAGTGTGCGAAGGTCGTTCATTGACAGTCACTTCGAGTTGAGTAGACGACAAGTCGAAGCCAGACGCAGAAAACAGCGTTGGGATGAAACCTAGCTCGAAAATCAGAACAAGCAAAAAACCGCCGCCGTCCCACGAGTAAACGTGGTCCGGCGGCGGTTCTAAAGCCGAGTCGCTTGGACTTAGTGGCTGTGTGCTTCTTCCGCATCCTCGGTAGCCTTCTCGGCAACCAGGGTTTCGGTGGTCAGCACGAGGGCTGCGATCGATGCTGCGTTACGCAGTGCCGAACGGGTCACCTTCACTGGGTCGATAACACCTGCGTGCAGCAGGTTCTCGTAGGCACCAGTCTTGGCGTTGAAGCCCTCGTTAGCTGGGGACTCTGCCACCTTGGAAGCAACTACTGCACCGTCAAAGCCGGCGTTGGTTGCGATCCAGAACAGTGGCTGAACCAGAGCGCGGCGCACAATGGCCACACCTGCAGCTACGTCGCCTTCAAGGCCAACGATGGAAGCATCCGAATCCAGAGCGGCAAGAGCATCAACCAGGGCGGTACCGCCACCGGCAACAATGCCCTCTTCAAGTGCAGCACGGGTTGAGGACACAGCGTCCTCGATGCGGTGCTTGCGTTCCTTGAGCTCTACTTCGGTGGAAGCGCCCACCTTGATGACACCGATGCCGCCGGCCAGCTTGGCCAGACGCTCGGAAAGCTTCTCGCGGTCCCACTCCGAATCGGTGCGGTTCAGCTCAGCCTTCAGCTGGGCTACGCGTTCAGCAACATCTTCGTCGGTTCCAGCGCCATCAACGATGGTGGTGGAATCCTTGGTGATGGTCACGCGGCGTGCGGAACCAAGAACCTCGGTGCCTACCTGATCTAGGGACAAGCCCAGCTCTGGGGAGACAACCTGAGCACCGGTAAGGATGGCTAGGTCCTGCATCATGGCCTTGCGACGGTCGCCGAAGCCTGGAGCCTTAACAGCTACCACGTTCAGCAGACCACGCAGCTTGTTGACCACCAAGGTGGAAAGGGCTTCGCCCTCAACATCTTCAGCGATGATCAGCAGTGGCTTCTTGGCTTCAAGAACCTTTTCCAGCAGTGGCAGGAATTCTGCAACAGCGGAGATCTTGCCTGGGTTGATCAGGATCAGGGCGTCTTCCAGAACAACTTCCTGGCGCTCCTGGTCGGTGATGAACTGTGGCGAGAGGTAGCCCTTGTCGAACTGCATGCCCTCGGTGACTACCAGTTCGGTAGCGGTGGTCGAGGACTCTTCAATGGTGATGACACCATCGGTGCCAACGGTCTTGAAGGCTTCAGCCAACAGTTCGCCGATTTCATCAGACTGAGCGGAGATGGCAGCAACGTTGGCAACCTTATCCGCTACCTCTACAGCGTTAGCAGCAAGTGCCTGCGAAACAACCTCGGTGGCCAGCTCGATGCCCTTGCGGACATCGCCAGGGGCTGCACCTGCGGCTACGTTCTTCAGGCCTTCCTTGACCAATGCCTGTGCGAGCACGGTGGCGGTGGTGGTGCCGTCGCCTGCTACGTCGTTGGTCTTGGTGGCTACTTCCTTGGCCAGCTGTGCGCCAAGGTTTTCATATGGATCTTCAAGATCGATATCACGCGCAATGGTGACACCGTCATTGGTGATGGTCGGGGCGCCCCAGGTCTTGGCAAGCACCACGTTACGACCGCGTGGGCCGAGGGTAACCTTCACCGTGTTAGCGAGCTTATCAATGCCCGCTTCGAGTGCGCGGCGCGCTTCCTCGTTGAATGCTAGCTGCTTAGCCATGCATTATCTCCTGAAACTTATAAGAGGTTGGCGTTACTTTACGACGACTGCCAGTACGTCGCGAGCCGAGAGTACGAGGTACTCTTCGTTGCCGACCTTGACCTCGGTTCCGCCGTACTTCGAGTACAGAACTACGTCGCCTTCAGCAACGTCTACAGGAACGCGGTTGCCCTTGTCATCGATGCGGCCTGGGCCTACTGCGACAACGGTGCCTTCCTGTGGCTTTTCCTTAGCGGAGTCTGGGATAACAAGGCCCGAAGCGGTAGTGGTTACGGCTTCGACCTGCTTGATGACAATGCGGTCTTCGAGCGGCTTGATGGAGACAGACATGGTCTCTCCTTTTCGTGTATGAACCAATGGTGGTAGGGGTGCGCCCTATGGCATTGGACCAACCGTCGTCGCGGTGCCAGTTGGTGGTATCCAGTCAGGCGGTGTGTCTGGCCAACGGCTAGCCGTGACTAGACACCCACACATGACTTTAGGACGTGCTTTAGCACTCGGTCAAGGTGAGTGCTAATGAATCCGCTAGTTCGTCACACCGGTTCGCGCAGAGCGCACAGCAGCCGACTCTTCAATATCCTCCGGAGCCGAGAGATCCATTTCGGAAAGCTTGACCATCTTGGACTTGGTCACCCAACGATGCCCTAGCCATAGACCCAGGAATAGTGGCAGGCCAATGTAGGACGAAAGTACCTCTAGACCGTGACCAGCCAGGACCGCTTGATAGTTCTGACCGATAATCACCACGATGAGCATTAGGAACGCAACAATCGGACCTAGTGGGAAGAATGGGGCACGGTATGGCAGATCCTTAACGCTCATTCCCTGGGCGAGGTAGCCACGGCGGAAGCGGTAGTGCGAGGCAGCAATGCCCACCCAAACAATAAATCCGCATAGACCGGAGACGTTCAATAGCCAGGTGTATGCGGCGCCTTGACCTACCAAAGCGGTGAGGAATCCAAAGAGACCCACGGCAGCAGTGGCCAACAGTGCCATCACTGGGACACCCCGGGAATTGGTGCGCCCAAAAATCTTGGGCGCCTTGCCGTCATGAGCCATGGAGTAGAGCATGCGCGTAGAAGCGTAGAGACCCGAGTTGCCAGCCGAGAGAATGGCGGTGAGGATTACTGCGTTCATGGCAGCGGCGGCAAAGGCAATACCGGCGCGCTCAAAGACCAGGGCAAAAGGCGAGGAAGCTACGTCGGCTTCTCCGCTGGCCAGCAGACTGGGGTCAGTAAAAGGAATCAGACAACCGATGACAAAAATGGCCCCAATGTAAAAGAGCATGATGCGCCAGAAGACGCGGCGGATCGCCTTGGGGACTTCGCGTCGAGGATCTTTGGCCTCGCCAGCGGCAACACCCACCAGTTCGGTTCCTTGGAACGAGAAGCCCGCAATCATAAAGACCGAGATGATTGACAGCCATCCGCCGTGGAAGACCTCCTTGCCTTCCTTCCAGTTAGCCAACGGGTCAGTTTGTGAGCCGAGAACTCCAAAAATCATAAGTACACCGGCTGCGAGGAACGCCACAACGGTGACCACTTTAATCAAGGCCAGCCAAAACTCGCCTTCACCAAAGGCTTTGGCAGACAGTGCGTTCAGCGCCGTCAGGGCCAGAAGGAAAGTTCCAGCCCACACCCAGCCTGGAACATCTGGCAGCCAGAATTTCATGACGATACCCGCGGCGACCAGTTCGGCGGCCACCGTGATGGCCCAGTTGAACCAGTAGTTCCAGCCAATGGCAAACCCGAAAGAGGGTGAGACGAAACGGGTAGCAAAAGTCTGGAAGGATCCAGCTACCGGAATCTTGGCCGTCATCTCCCCCAGTGACTGCATGAGTAGATAGACCATGAGTCCCACCGCGGCGTAAGCAACCAGTGCACCTCCCGGTCCGGCTTCAGCAATAGTGCCACCGGAGGCCACAAAGAGTCCGGTGCCGATGGATCCGCCGATGGCGATCATCTGCAAATGCCGACTGCTCATGCCGCGCTTGAGTTGGTTCTGAGCCAGAGGTGTTGAGGTGTCCACCCCGCGGGCTGTGGCTGGATTAAAGCCTCTCGACGCCTTTGTCGTTCGCTGCATAGTTTTCTTCACAGATGCCATGCAACACCAAAGTGGATTCGATTGCGATGTGGGTCACTTCAGTTTTTTGGGCATTCAACAGCACCATTAGGCAGGCTGAAATCCCAACAGGCGAGTGTAGAGAAAAGCCACTGGCAGACTGTAAATGAGCCAGAGCCGCCTCCGCCATAAACAACACAAGATTCACACAAAGGGTTACGCATCCTTACCAGATGGCATGTCTAGCAAAAGCATCACTTACTCAAGGAATGGCGACGCTTCATAATCGGCGGCGCAGCACAGGCTCCTATTTTCACAACGCAGCGCGCATTGACCGCTCAACGAGCCCAGCAAGCAGAGTCAAAAGAAATTGAATATGACGTCAATATGTCACATAGGTCACAGGCGGGCAGTGCACGTCTCTTCGTTCGGGAGCAGCATGAGAGCTGATCAACGATAGGCTTGAGTCATGGCTCAGGCTTCAAATGACTCAACGCTTCACGAACAATTCGCAGCACTGCTTTCCGCCGAAGGTTGGCAGTTGCTGTCCACCATTGACCCATCCATGGTTTCTTCCAAGGATGCAGCATGGACCCTAAATGAAAAGCTACGCAAAGAAGGCCACTCTCCAGAAGTGGTTCGTGCGGTCATTGCTCAGTCTGAGCTTCGATACAAGGCACGCGTGAAGTTTGGCCCATTCGCTGACTCATTGATTTTCACCCCTGCTGGGTTGGAGCAAGCCACCCGCCTGACCATTGCCGGTCTGCACGCCCAACGATTCACCAAAGCGGGTGCAACTCACGTAGCTGACCTCGGCTGCGGAATTGGAACCGACTCCATCGCATTAGCCAGCGCCGGTTTGCAAGTGACTGCAGTAGAAAAGGATGAAACTACCGCTGCGGCCACCACCTTGAACTTAATGCCATTTGAAAATGCCTCGGTGGTCCATGGCGGCGCCGAGGAAACTGACCTAACCGGAATCGATGGAGTCTGGTTAGACCCAGCTCGCCGCACCGACGTGGCTGGCAGCACTCGCAGGCTCTTTGATCCTGAGGCCTTCTCCCCTCCCCTGTCTTTCGTTGAAAAACTCGTTGACTCAGGACTGGATGTCGGTGTGAAGCTCGGCCCAGGCCTGCCGCACGATGCTATTCCGGAAAATGCTGAATCAGTATGGATTTCTGATCACGGATCCGTCATTGAAGCATGTTTATGGTTCGGCAAGCTCAAACGTGAAGACGTGGTTCGCGCAGCCTTGGTCATTGATAAAAACGGGGCACATGAGCTCACCAGCTACGTAGCTGCCAAAGATGACCCAGCCGCTGAAGTTGGAGAACTTGCCGCTCACATCTATGAGCCCGATGGTGCGGTAATTCGTTCCCACCTGATTTCCAAGCTCCTGGAAACCACCGGCGGCCATCTCCTTGATGAGCACATTGCGTACTTCACTCATGAAAAGGAGATCTCGACTCCGTTTGCCCGAGGCTTCAAAGTTCTGGCAGTTCACGACTACAACGTGAAGAAGCTTCGCAGCTGGGTCAAGGTCAATGGAATTGGCACTCTAGACATCAAGAAGCGCGGTGTAGATGCGACTCCAGAGGAGCTTCGAAAGATTCTATTGGCGGGTGCGCCAAAGAGCGCGAAGAACCGTGCGACCTTAATGTTGGCGCGAATCGGTGAGAAACGTGTAGCTTTCGAGGTCTCACCTCACTAATCTAAAGTGATACAGATCCCATCTGTACTGTGCACCACCCAAAGAGATGGGAAATATACAATAGAGATGGAAAAACAGCGGTTTACGTTGGATTTTCAGTTTTGTTTGTTCGGCTCCGGAGCTTTCCGTCCGAGTAGTCATCGCTAGGAGCGCCGTGCAAAAAATTGAGTTCGCAAAATCCGCCCAATCCACCATTGGTGTTGAATGGGAAATTGCTTTAGTCAATCGCGAAGATGCGGACTTGTGCTCGGTAGCTGAAGATGTCCTTGATCAACTCAAGGACGATGCAGGCCTGAGCCACGAAGACGAGCACCCAACGGTCAAGCCTGAGTTACTCATGAATACCGTTGAAGTAGTCACTGGTGTTCACAAGACCGTCGCCAGCGCTGCAGAAGAGTTACGCACCAACGTCCGAATGCTCAATGACGTTGCAGGAGAGCACGGAGTAGACCTGTACTGCGCAGGCTCGCACCCGTTCGCTGCACCGACATTGCAGCCAGTGACCGACAAGGACCGTTACGCCAAACTCATTGACCGCACCCAGTGGTGGGGCCGCCAGATGGTGATCTACGGAGTGCACGTGCACGTGGGATTGGACAGTCGTGACAAGGCACTGCCAATCACCGACGGTTTGATCAATTACCAGCCACATTTCCAGGCACTCAGTGCCTCCAGCCCGTACTGGGGCGGGGAAGATACCGGCTACGCTTCACAGCGTTCATTGATGTTCCAGCAGCTCCCAGCCGCCGGCATCCCTTTTCACTTCAACTCATGGTCCGAATACGAAGCACACATCGCTGACATGCTGCACACCGGCGTGATTGATGATGTCTCGGAGATCCGTTGGGATGTTCGTCCAGTGCCACGTTTTGGCACCGTTGAAATGCGTATCTGCGATGGCTTGAGCTCCCTAGATGACATTGCAGCAATTACTGCATTGACTCAGTGCTTGGTTCACGACATGTCAATGTCTATTGAAGCTGGCTACAAGATTCCCGTCATGCCTGCTTGGTTCCGTGTAGAGAACAAATGGCGTGCTGCCCGTTACGGTTTGGATGCCATCATCATCCTCAACGCCCAGGGTGACGAAATGCTGGTGACTGATCATCTGCGTGCAGAGGTAAAGCGTCTGGCTCCGGTTGCTGAACAGCTTGGCTGTTCCGAAGAACTTCAGGGCATCATTCGCCTGATTGAAACCGGCGCCGAATACCAGCGACAGCGCAAAGTGTTCGCTGCCTCGGGTGGAGACTTCAAGGCAGTTGTGCGCGATAACGTGGAGCGCATGAAGTCGATCTAGAGCCGACGAGCTAATACGACATGCAAAGAGCGACTGGAACTTCTCCAGTCGCTCTTTGCATATTCATCTGTCTAGGCTGATTTCCTCGTCGGATCTTCATAGTTAGCCAAGGCGATCACCGTTTCGTCTGGCCTCTTGCCGATCCCCACCGCCACCCGGTAGGCGGACTTTGCATATTCGACTACAAGCTTGAAAGCTTCGGGAGGGAACCGTCCACTTAAGGGGACGTCGTTTTCGTCAATGACAATGTAGTTGCCAGCAAGTTTGACGACACGTGCCGTTGTGGTCAACGGGTCATGGTTTGCAGTCCTCTCACGAATAGAACGCATGCCGATCCCCAATCTTTTTTCCATCGTACTACTCGGCCATGCGCTTGGTCTTGCGGTTCTTCGAGCGCTTCTGCACAGCAAGGTGTTGACGCTCCTCGCCTGAGAGCTGTTCTGGATGGTTGGCTTGCAGAACACTTTGCAGAATCCGGCTGAGCATTTCTTTTTCGTTTTCAGAATTCTGCCATCCATTCTTTGGACTGAACGTTCTCACCTTCGTTGCAGAAGCCTGGTCACTGGCCTCGTCTCGTCCAGTCCACGAACCCAACAACGTTTCAATGATCAGGCTCCCGGCAATCCGCTGGGCGGCGGTTCCGTGGATCTGGTCGATCCCGTATTGGGTGCGCTTCCACCACTGGTCTGCGTCATCTACTCGGGCTCTGTACCGTAATGTACGGTAAGCGAGCCACGACGCAACGCTGACCGCCATAAAGGCACCAACTGGGGCCAGAGTTGCTAGCGCGATAACACCTGGTTCCGTCCACAGAAACACCGCGTTCACTACACCCTGCGACTGTGTTAGAAAAATAAGGATTCCGCCCAGTAGGAAGCACAGTGAAACCCACCTGACGACTCGGCTTTTAATCATGATGCCAACATATGATCGAACAACTGTCCTGACCTTGTCACGAGACAACATTGTGGATAATGCTGAGGGTCAGGCCTGATCAATGATCAGTCCCGACCCTCAGCCGTTATCCTCTTTTATGTCAACGCCTAAGCGCGGAATTTTTCTTCTACCTTCTCCGCAAAACGCGTGAGTAGCGCAGCCAACTCAGTGACATCCGATGGATCCCAAGAAGCGAATGCATCTAGGTAGTCTGCTCGTGTAGTGCTCTTGATTTCCTTGAATCGCTGGAGCGCGAACTCCGTAGGACTAACAAAGAACACTCGCGCGTCTTGTTCGGAGCGTTCCGCCTGAATCAGGCCCCACGCTTTGAGGTCTTTGAGCTGACGAGAGACCACAGACTTATCCATGTGAGTGTCGCAGACAATATCCGAGACAGTCAGCTCCCCCTCGGGACCACGCAGTGAATGCAGAAGCACCACGCGCAGTACCGAGAAGCCTGCACCTCGTAGCTCAGGATGGAACAACCTGGCATTCTGCGCCATTCGCCCTTTGACCGCCGGCGAAAGGCGTGCAAAGGCCGCCTCAATGTCATCTAGCGCTACCGCATTGACCTGACTCACGACGGGTCCTTCGGAGTCGACTGGGCTGCACCGCCTGCTGGGTTCTCATCGGTGTTGACTGCTGTGGCCAGCTCTTCGCTTGTAGCTGGCTCTGGGGTTGCTACGTGAGCAGCATGACGGCCTTGCGCCCGGCTAGCGGCCTTACGATCTTCACGCGCCTGGTCTTGCAGTTCGCGCTGCACACGCTCTGTCTCATCAACGCGCTCCCCCAGGACATTCAGACGATTGTCATAAGCTTTCAAGGCGCTAACCGTGCTGGCTATCTGATCTTCAATCTGGGAATGAGCAGCACGTGCCCGTTCCAATGATGACTGCAGCTCTTCCACCATGGCTCCAACGCGTGCGGATTCACGATGAGCATCAGTCTCCGCAGCTTCCATACGCTCATCCAGAGGTAGTGCAGGATCCAAGGCAGCGCTTGGCTTAGCTTCGCGGTTACGCATGACTTGTTCAACCAAGTCGCGCTCATCCATCCGGCGGGCTTCACGGTTTTGACGCCGAGCCTCTTCGAGCTCTTCATCTGAAGGCAACGTGATAGCTCCGGTAGCGAGCAGTTCCTCGTAGCCGCGGCCACCGCGTTCAGCTGGCTCTAGTGCGGAGAGTTCTCCACCAAGTTCTTCTTCGATCTGCTCCGAAGCGCTCTTCTTCGACAGGGGCTTGTTTGGCAGGAAGATGGCACAGATCAGAGTAACGACAGCCAGTGGCACTACCAACAGGAACAGGAACGCGATGGACTGTCCGTAGGAGCTTTCCACTACGGTACGCACTGGCTCACACAGATCGTTGATCGCTGGAACCTTGCCGCTGCCCAAAGAGGTCAGGCTATCGGCACAGTCCGGGTGGTCCACCAAGAGCTGAGGTACACCAGCTGCTTTGTTGATCTGTTCAGCAAGACCTGCCAGACCATCTTTCATCTTGTCCGAAACTTGAGTCCCCAAAACCGAGCCAAGAACAGAAACACCAATGGTGCCGCCAAGGCTACGGAAGAAGGCAATAGCACCGGAACCGGAACCGATCATGCGCGGAGGCAAGGAGTTCTGAGTAACCAGCACGAGGTTCTGCATCAGCACACCGGAACCCAGACCCAGCAAGAACATGCCGAGGTCAACGAACCACAGTGGAGTGTCGTAGTCGATACGCGACATCAGGTACAGGCCGGCGGTCAGTACTGCACCGCCGCCAACAACGTACGGCTTCCACTGTCCGGTGCGGGAGATCAGCTGACCAACAATGATGGCGCCAAACATGGAGCCCAGAACCATTGGCAGGGTCTGCAGACCGGCGTGGGTTGGGGTGAAGCCACGGGCTAGCTGTAGGTACTGGCTCAGGAAGACCGAGGTACCGAACATGGTGACACCCACGGCGATGGATGCAATCGAAGCCAGCGCGAAGGTGCGCTGAGCGAAAAGACGGATTGGGATGATTGGTTCTTTGACATGCAGCTCCCATAACACGGTGGCGATGATGAGCACGCCGGCCGAAACTGCCATGATGATGCTCTGCGAGGAGTCCCAAGCGAATCCACCGGAGTCTGCGGTCTTGCCACCAAGGCTGATCCAGATCAGTAGCAAACTGATACCGGCAATGATCAACGCAGATCCCAGGAAGTCAATCTTCACGTCCTTGCGTACGTGCTTGATGCGCAGGGTGGACTGAATCAGGATCAGTGCACCAACGGCAAATGGCACACAGACGAAGAAGCACCATTCCCAGCCCCAGCTATCGGCAATTACGCCACCGAGCAGTGGGCCACCGATCTGGCCAACGGCCATCACTGCACCCATGATGCCCATGTACTTGCCACGCTCGCGCGGCGAGATGATATCGGCAATAACTACCTGAACCAGTGCCATCAGGCCACCGGTACCAATGGACTGAACCAGACGCCATGCAATGAGCCAGTTCATGGCTCCATCGTGTGAGTCGCCACCGATTTGGCCGGAGAAACCGGCGGCTACGGTACCAAGCACGAAGATGACCAATGCGATTTGCAGCATCAGCTTGCGGTTGAAGATATCCGACAGCTTGCCCCAGATTGGGGTGGATACGGTCATGGACAAGAAAGCCGCAACCAGGACCCAGGTGTATTGGGTGTTGGTGCCGTGAAGATCGGAAACGATCAGTGGCATTGGGGTGGCGATAACCGTGGATGACACCAGTACGGTGAACATCGCGGCCATCAAACCGGAGATGGAAAGCATTACCTGGGCCGGCTTCATTGCGGCTTCGGGTTGTGCCTCGGGTTCTATAGGTGGCGCAGCAGTTGACATTACTCAACTATCTAAAAAAGGTTGAGAACTGTCAACCGAATTTTCGGCGATTCGACCATCACAAAATTTACATCGCCAGACTATGAAATCCCGAGATTTCGGGGAACGATCGGTCTAGGTGAATACCTACTTGAGAGTAACCAAACCGAGATTGGGAGCAAGGTCACAGAGATTTTTCCATGCCAACTATTCGTTGACGTCATAAGCCAGACAACTTGTAGACATAGGACCATTGCGCTTGGGTACCAAAGTACGATGAGCGCATGCCTGAAGATATCTATCGCATTGCTCGTGTCCACCCTAATGACGCAAAGTCCTCCCCCATCGATGAACATTTTTTTGTACGCAACGATGCTGAAGACTTTGACTCCGTTGAAGGCAAGAAGTGGAAAATCATTGAATCCCCTTTCCCGACTTCACGCGCTAATCTGAACAGCCCCGCCCGTCCGGGTTGGAACATCGGTGATGAGGTCACTGAAGATCAATTCACTCTTCTGGCCCCATGCACTCCATTGAATGTCTTCGGCATGGCACACAACACTGGTGCTCCAGGACGTGCTTTGCCACCGCAGGCATTCCACAAAGCAGCCAGTTCGGTCATCGGACCTCTGGATGCGATTCAACTCGATAACGCAGATGCGCGAGTCGAACCAGAAGCAGAACTCACAATCGTTATTGGCAGCCCCGCGAAAAATCTAACGCTAGATAACGCTCGTGAAGCAGTTCTCGGCATGACCATCGGCAATGATGTCACTGACCGCGATGCTCAGAAGACAGATGAATTATGGATCAGCGCCAAAGGCCCGGATACATTCTCACCATTAGGTCCATGGATCGTTATTGGACTTGAGGACAGTGAACTAGAAGTCGGAATCGTTCACAACGGTGAATCACTACCCACCTCAACAACGAAGAATCTAGGTTGGGGTGTAGAAGAGATCCTTGTCTATCTCAGCAGCTTCATGACTCTTCAACCAGGGGACGTCATCATGACCGGGTTCCCAGCCAAGAGCCAGCCCATCACCGCCGGAGACGACGTCATATGCAAGGTTCAAGGAATTGGTGAGCTAAAGAATCCAGTTACTGCCGGACGCTAAAGACAGATACACGAGTGCGTCTCAATGAGTTTTCATCGAGTCGCGCTCAATGAGCGGCATATCAATTTGATGCTCCCCCGGCTCCAGCTTTCCATCGAGCAAGAGTTCAACGGCTAAGGCCCCCATTTCTTGATACGGAAGCCGGATGGAAGACAGCTGGGGACGTAAGTAACTAGCGATGATTTCATCGTCAAAGGACAACACCGATAGGTCCTTGCCCGGTATCAACTGCTTTTCGGCGAGCGCTTGGAATACACCCATGGCAACACGGTCGTTAGCACAGATTATGGCGTCAGGCAGTCCGGCCTCAGACAGCATTTGTGTAGTTGCGGTGTAGCCGTCCGTGGGATTCCAATCATCTAGGGTCCAGTGACCGAATAGCTCAAGGCTGGATTCTTCGAGTGTCTCAAAGAGCGAGGCGAATCGTCTCGTGATGCTCGGATAGAACCTCGGCCGCTTCGCAACATGGTTGAGTTGGCCAATGATGGCCACGGCGTGTGCGCCCGACGCAACGATGCGTTGAACTGCCGTCTTGCCTGATTCAAATTCATTGGGCAACACAGAAATACAAGGTCTCTCATCAATTCCGTTAACCAAGACTGTAGGCAATCCGGTGTGTGGAATTTTCAAATCGCGTTGTCGAGAATCCATGAATCCGAGAATCAATCCGTCAACGTCTCGGTGCGCCATTTGGGTGACCGCTTCAGCCAGTTGATCTGGCTTACCGAAGGTTTCAGCAATCAGCACCGTGTGCTCACGTCCCTCGGCTGCACGCAAGATTCCGGTAATCATTTCGGAGGCGAAACGAGTCACTGTCACCTGGTCAGAAATGAATCCCAGAGTGCGCGTTTTTCCGCTACGTAACGACTGAGCCGCAGCGTTGGGACGGTATCCAAGTTCTTTTGCTACTGCCCGGACTCGCTCCGCCGTTTCTTCGGAAAGACGTGTCCCAGGCTTGTTATTCAAGATCATGCTGACCGAGGCTTTTGACATTCCTGACGCTTCTGAAACATCAGCTATCGTCACTCGCTTGGCTTTTTGCGTGTTCACGTTTCCTTCTTGCGAATGGGGCAGGCAGTTATACGAGCGTAGCCTATTGCGAGGTCTCGATCACACTGCTAAAGTTCTGTGCTAAATGCATTTAGCAGATTCTTACTGAAGGATGGCAACGTTGCCCGAAACCCAGCAGGTCGCGGTGAAGCGACCAGAGCTACACTTCACAGCAAAGAAAAACTGGATCAATGATCCCAACGGATTGTTCTTTGATGGAAAGCAATATCACCTCTACTTCCAGCACAACCCCAACGGAGTCGGCCACGGCTTCATGTCCTGGGGTCACGCGGTAAGCACCGACTTGGTCAACTGGACTGAACTGCCTATCGCGATCTTGCATGGAGATGTTGCAGATATCTTCTCTGGCTCCATCGTGGTGGACCACGAGAACACCAGTGGTTTTGGAAACGGAAGCGTTCCACCAGTTATTGCTATCTACACTGCAGCAGCTAAGGACGAGACCAACCAGTCGCAAGCCATTGCTTACTCGCTTGATGGTGGCGCAACCTTCACCAAGTACGAGCAGAACCCGATACTGGACCGAGGCTCCAAAGACTTCCGTGATCCAAAGGTCATTCGTTACGAATCCGCGGAAGGTTCTTTCTGGGTCATGGTTGCCGTGGAGGCAATCGAACGCCGAGTCCTGATCTACCGTTCCGAGAACCTGAAGGACTGGACCGAGCTCTCCAGCTTCGGCCCACAAGCCGCCACCGCTGGAATCTGGGAATGTCCAGACCTCTTCCAGCTCCCGGTTGCTGGCACCGATGAACTCAAGTGGGTTCTCATTGTTTCGCTGAACCCCGGTGGAATTGCAGGCGGTTCCGGCAGTCAATACTTCGTTGGCGAATTTGACGGCACCTCATTCAATCCTGACCAAGAGCAAGACGCTTGGGACAGCCTTGAATTCGAAACCCTGAAGCAGGGTCGCTGGTTGGACTACGGCCGCGATTTCTACGCAGGAGTGAGCTTCCACGGCTTGCCAGTAAACCAGCAGACTATCATCGCTTGGATGAGCAACTGGGACTACGCCCGAGAACTCCCACACGGCGGATGGCGCGGCTCCATGAGCACCGCGCGTCAGGTGGACCTGGTCAAGGACTCTGACGGAAAGCTAGAAATCCGCCAGTGCATTCTCGGTCTTCCTACTGCTGAAGAAACTGAGCAATCAACCGTGAATGGTGAGGGTCGCATTGAGCTTGGCTCCCCTGCATTGATTGAACTTACTACGGCAGGCGCCGTTGCTGAACCTGTTGTCGTTTCACTGCACCGATCAGATGACACCCTGATCAGTGAAATCAGCGTTGAATCGTCCTTGATTCAGCACCGTCGTGAAGCCGGCTTGGTAAGCCATGAACTCTACTCATCCAACCAGCGTCTGCCGTTGCCAACAGATATTGACGAACTGTTAGTGCAGATTGTTTTGGATCATGGATCCATAGAGATATTGGCTGCTGATGGCCGCCGTTCATTGACAGACCAACTTACCGGTGAAGCTGTACCAGCGTACGCAGTTGTACGAACCGCCGACGGCACTACCGCAAATGTCGGCGTCCAGACTCTGAGAATTCAGAGCACGGAGATCAACGCATGAGTCGCATTACCGTTGCAGGCGAATCCCTCGTAGACGTCGTAGGAGACGAGGCACATGCAGGTGGGTCCCCACTCAACGTTGCTGTTGGCCTGGCTCGTCTCGGACATGACGTTGAGTTCTACACTGAATATGGTCAGGACGAGTACGGAAACCAGATTGCAGAGCACCTGAGCAAGGCTGGCGTTCAGGTAGCTGAAGGTTGCGTTACCGAACGCTCCACTTCGGTAGCCCAGGTGGAGATGGATGAGCAGTCAAATGCTCATTACAGCTTTGACATCCACCAGCAGATTCCTGACGTGCGCACCGATGATTCGGTTGAGCTTCTGCACACCGGCTCCATCGCTGCTTGGCTTGAACCTTCTGGTCAAAGCATTGTTGATGCGTTCCAGAATGCTGCAGATGTTTCGCTACGCAGCTATGACCCGAACCTTCGTCCAGATCTTGTTGAGAACAAAGAAAAAGCACTCAAAAGAATTGAGTTGCTAATCAGCCTCAGCCATATCGTCAAGCTCAGCGACGTGGACGGCGAGTACCTTTACCCACATCTTGATCCATGGGGAGTTCTGGAGCATGTTGCCAGACTAGGCCCAGCGTTGGCTGTCATGACCCAGGGCGGTGGTGGTTGTCTAGCCCTAGCTGATGGCAAGCGCTACGACATGGCCGCCTCCCCTACCGAGCTGGTAGACACCATCGGTGCAGGCGATGCCTTCATGTCAGGACTTCTAAACGGCGTCTTGACCACACCTGAACTAGCCACGACGCTACGCAACGGTGAGGCAGCTCAGACACAAGATATCGAGCACGCACTACGCCATGGCCTGACCTCCGCAGCACTGACGGTGGCGCAGGCCGGAGCTAATCCGCCTTGGCTTGAAGACTTCAACCACGCACTCAATAACTAACTACGCTTCACAGCTACACGAAAGAATCCAGGACAAAGATGGCTGGCTTTACAACTGCTCTGAAAAATCCCGTATACCGACAGAGCTCATTCTCGATGCTTCTTTTCTTTGCATCGTGGGGAATCTGGTGGTCCTTCTTCCAAATTTGGCTCACCAGCGACGCCGCCGGATTGTCCTTATCCGGCGCTCAGGTTGGCACCGTATATTCGGTGAATTCCTTGGCTACCCTGCTCTTGATGTTTGGCTACGGAGCCGTCCAGGACCGTCTGGGTATCAAGAAGACTCTGGCCATCGTGCTGGCCGCAGTGACGGCGCTAATTGGCCCGTTCGCAACGTGGGTCTACCAACCGTTGTTGCAGAGCCACTTTATGGCTGGTGTCATCATCGGAGCCATTGTGCTGTCGGTTGGATTCCTTGCCGGCGTTGGTCTGTTTGAAGCCTTGACCGAACGCTTCAGCCGGCGTTTCAACTTTGAATACGGACAGGCCCGCATGTGGGGTTCCTTCGGCTACGCAGTAGTAGCACTGGCCGCAGGCTTCCTGTTCACCATCAATCCAGCTTTGAACTTCTGGATCGGTTCGGTACTAGGTCTGATTCACTTGTTACTGTTGCTCTTCACCCGTACCGGTGAACCACCAGTAATCAAGCGAGCTCCAGTAGACGGCATCCTCTCCCCTGCCTCCACACCGTCATTCCGTGAAATGTTGGGACTGTTCAAGCTGCCAAGCCTTTGGCTAATCATTCTCTTTGTCATGCTCTCATGGACGTTCTATACCGTCTTTGATCAGCAGATGTTCCCTGACTACTACACCGGGCTCTTTGAGACTCAGGAAACTGGACAACAGGTTTACGGTATCTTGAATTCTGTCCAGGTCTTCCTCGAAGCCGCGATGCTGGGAATCGTGCCAATCATCATGCGCCGAGTTGGTGTTCGCACTTCGCTGTTGATGGGTGTCTCCATCATGTTCGTCCGAATCCTCGGGTGCGCTTTAGTAGATGATCCCGTATGGGTCTCTGCCATCAAGATGCTGCACGCCATCGAAACTCCGCTGTTCATCCTGCCGGTGTTCCGTTACTTCACCCTGCACTTCAACCCAGCACTGTCCGCAACGTTGTACATGGTTGGATTCCAAGTTTCTGCTCAGATTGGCAACGTCATCCTGTCCACTCCCCTCGGTGCCCTGCATGACCACATGGGCTACCAGCAGACGTTCATCACCATCTCCATCGTGGTGCTAGTCGCCGGTATCTACGGATTTTTTGCGCTGAAGAAAGACGACCAGCAGGTTGACGGCGATCCATTCTTGCGACACTCGAAACTGAGGGTCGACGCCTAAATCTCAGGCCCAGTAAAAGATTCGCTACGTGAGGCGGGGATCATCAAAATCGATGATCCCCACCTTCTTCGTCAATAACCTTCTAGCCAGTAGTCCCATCAAAGTTGCCTAGTGGTGCACAAGAATACTCCAAGGTATCCCCATACATCGCTCAGACCCAATAGGAAACCTACGAGCGCTATTTGTTTCTCTAAATCGCTCTATTTGTTCAAATACCATGGAGGGGTCGGCATTGCGCCCAGCTTCTTCTTGACCTCGTCGTCATACATGGTCAACGCGATTTCATCGAGGCTTTGCGAACTATTCGCTGCCACCAGATATACCGTTTTGTAGAACTCGACCCAATTCTCAGGCAGAACACGCTTAAATACCGGAGCAGTCTGAATTCCGTAGACTTCGTGGCCTAGTTCTTCATAAACAGGTTTCGTCAGTTCGACAGGTGCGTATGGGTTGGGGGTAACGAATACCCTCGCACCCCAGCTTGTTAATTCGTCTTGCAATCCGGGGCGTTCAATCTTCTCTTTACCTAAGAGGTGCAATCCTGCGTGGCGATAAATACTGATAACTAACCGGACGTCGCGATCTCGGAGCTTGCGTTCGAAATCAGGAAGAGCCTCAGCAATCTTTTGTTTGCTGACATCCTTCTCTCCTACGCTCGGCTCCATCACCAGGTCTGTGAAGCCGATCCCTTTCGCGACAAGCGCGTCATCCAGGTACTCGCCGTTAAGGAACTCGGGTTTGCAGATCGCATGAGCGACCCGCTGCAACATCAATTTCCCATTATGCCCTTGGTAGTAATGTCCTGAGAGAACGCTGGGTGGTGCTGGATTCAGCCCCGCAATGACGACTTTAGAATCGCACTCGGGCCACAAATCAGCAAGCGACATTTGGCCATCGGATAATACTGCCTGGTGCCCAATCAGACCCATTTTGTTCTCCAATACTTCTTGCCAATAAATACCATGAATAATATTTTTATGCCCCACTGACAGTTTTTGCAGACTAATGTGCAGGAACGTTCTTAGTGAAGTCTCGGGTTCACTGATTTGCCACCTATCCGGTCTAGGAATCCTGTCCTGCTCTAACTAGGACAGACCAGTTAATTGGGCAGATAATACTCTCAGTGTCATTGAAGTTGCGCTTGGCGAGATTCGAAACGAAACAATCCTCTTGGTCGACGAAGTTGGAGGTCAGATTGTGACCACCATACAACTCCTTCTAGAGCGCGATCGTAGTGGGAACTTCCTGTTGTCATTTGCTCAACACAGCAGCCAGTTTTTCATTTTACCTACTCAAGAATCAGATCCGCTCCCCAAACTCCCGCACCATAATCCCCGAGAACCTCGCTACTCCACCATCAGTGTAGAACGATACGCCGCTGTCCCCGTCTGCGAAGTGAACCTGTTGCGAGATCACCGAATGACCGGCGTTGACGAAGACTTCCACGCTCTGCGTATCCACGAAGATTCGCAAGTGTACCGAGCGGGCGCCAGCATCGATAGGCGCAGCTGCCCTGGTGTAAGGACTCAGTTCGAATCCGGTCTGGTTTGACGGACTCCGGTCGACGTATAACTCGCTGCCGTATTTCCCGATATTTGTGTGTCGAGTTCCGTCAGCAGCACGTCCAACTGAAACACCAACGTTCGTCGCAGAGTCCCACGCAATGTCCAGTTCTAGTTCGTAGGCACGTCCATTCCACGGAAGCAGGAAGCTGCCGTCAACATTTTGGTCATCAAAGGAGTGCGTTGCTGTGGCGTGGCTGGACAAGGCTTTGATGGGATTGCTGAGCAACGCATACCGCCCATCACCCTGTTTGGAGATTTCCAGTTCTCGCACGATAGAGTTTTGACCGTTGTATCCGTCGCTGGCATCCGTTGGTACCTCACGGTTTGCGTACTTCCAGTTGTTCATCCAGCCTATGGCCAACCGCTTCGTGTCAGGGTCTTGTTCCGAAGGCCAGGAGACTGCTCCGTACCAGTCCCATCCCCAGTCCAGCCACTGTGGTTCAATGTCATCAGCGATGAATTGCTCTCCGTCCCACTCCCCTGTCCAGTACGCGTAGGTCATCGGCAGACCAATACTGTATGCATCCATGCTGGCTCCTAGAACCCAGTGGCGAGTTCCGTCATCCGCTGTCATTTCGAAGAGGTCCGGACATTCAATGCCTCCCAATTCATGATTCGGAAAGTCAAAGTTTCGTTTCAGCTGCCATTCGCGCAAATTCTTTGACGTGTAAAAGACTGCGTAGCGTGCCCGCCCAATGACACACACCCATTCATTGCGCGCAGAGTCCCAGTGAATCTTGGGATCTCGGAACCACTCTGCGTTCTCAATCTCGGCCTGAGTGGTGGCGCTACGACCATCAGTGTTGACGATGACCGGTTCTGACAAGCCGTTGAATGTGTATCCTCCGTCTGTTGACCAATAGAGATACTGTTCTTGGTATTTGCGGACGCCATCGGTCGGCCGTGTCGCCAGAGCAACCAATGCCCCCGCCCCAAACCCAGCGGTGTTCTTTTCATCGATAACACTAGAGCCAGTCCAGACGGGAAAGTTTGGTTTCTGCCCTATAGCTACTCCGTGATGAGTGAATGAAACTCCATCAGTGGTGGTTGCGTGGTCCCAGTCTCCAGGACCGTTGTTCACATCTGAATGCAGATAGTAGAGGTGGTATGCACCGTTGAGGAACACCGGACGTTGAGGATCACATAACCATCCAGCAGGTGGAGTCATATGATAAAATGCCCGTTGAGAGATTGCGGCTCGTGCTGCAATGGGCAGTGAACTGGCAGCGCCAAGTCCGAGTGCTCCTATGCCTGCGATTTGAAACAGACTACGTCGGGAAATTTCGTGCATCATTGCGCGTTCCTTCCTGTATCTGACACGCGCGTCGCTGCGCGGTCAGGAGGAGAAAAGTTTGAGGGGGCCAGCGATTGTTGCCGGTGATCTTGAAGTCTTCTCAGACCGACTGTCGTCGAATGGCGGGGCAGTCAATCAAATACGTGCCTTTGTCCTGTTCTGGATCAATGCCTAGAAGAACCCGGATGCCAGCGGCACCAAGTTCATAGTGAGGCAGCGCCACGGTGGTTAACGGTGGCCTTAGGTGCGCCGCAATGACTTCCTGATTATCAAAGCCAACTACGGAAACGTCTGTGGGTACGTCCAATCCACGTACTCTTAGCCCGTCGTAAAGGCCCATGGCCACACGGTCGTTATGGCAGAAGACTGCGGTGGCGCCCGACGCAACAACTGCGGTTGTTGCTTCGTATCCTCCTTCTTGTTCAGGGGTCGCAGGAATGACCAGTGACTTGTCATAGGCAACGCCTGCGTCTTCAAGTGCTGAACGGTACCCGGCCAACCGTCCAGTCAATGCTGGTGACGGCGTGGTCGTATTGATGAAGGCAATCCGTTGGTGTCCCGACGCGATGAGTTCTTGAGTTGCGGTCTTTCCCCCTTGTTCCTCATCCGGTACAACCGCTGGCAAACCGCTTCCCGTGGAGAAACAGTTCACGAGGACCGTATCTGTCTGCAGCAGTGGATCCGGGACCTCTATTTCGCGGTGGTACCAAGTGGAATAAAGAATCCCCCGCACTTGGTGTTCCAACATCATAGCTATCGCATCTGATTCAGCTGCTTGGTTACCGTCCGTATTGGCTACGAGTAAAACGTATCCGTGCTTCCACGCTTCGTCTTGGGCACCATGAATAATCTGACCGGCGAAAGGTGTGGTTGCAATGGCATCCGCCACGAGGCCAATGAACCGTGAAGATCCTGAAGACAGGTTCTTGGCCAATGCGTTGGTTCGATATCCCAAAAGTTCTACCGCTTCATGGACACGTTGTCTGGTTTCCTCTCCGATGCGTGCGCCTGGTTTGTTGTTCACTACGTGCGAGACAGTTGCTACTGAAACACCGGCTTCTTTGGCAATGTCTTTCATGGTGACGGGTGCACCATGTTTGCTTGATCTGTCTTTGATCATCCCTTGGTTGCTCCACTCTCAAGTCCCTGGATCATTGCCTTGTTCAGAACAAGGAAGACCAGGAGCAGTGGCGTGACGGAAACGCAGACCGCCGCAAAGGTTGCCGTCCAGTCGGTATTGCCCATCGCGCCAATGTAATTCTGCAAGCCTAGCGGAATGGTCTTCAGTCCGTCGGAGAGCACAAAGGTATTGGCGAAAATGAAATCGTTCCAGATGAAGATACTGTTCACCAGCACCACGGTGACGATGGTATTCAGCGAGAGCGGGAAGGTGATCTGGGTAAAGATTCGGTATGGGCCAGCGCCATCCAAGGAAGCTGCCTCATAGGTTTCTCGAGGAATGAATCCGTAGAACGACGAGAACAGGTAGATGGACATCGGCATAGAGAAGGCCGCCAACGGGATAATCATCGACAGGTGGGTGTCTAGCAATCCCACTTTTGAATAGTCAATGAACAGTGGCACCAAGGCAATCTGTACCGGAACAATGATGCCCAGCATAAATAGTGCACGGACCAAATTGCTCAGTCTAAAGCCCAAGACTTCCAAGGCAAACGCTGCCATCATGCCGGCGATAACAATTAGTGCACTGGCGCCCAAGGTGACAATCAGCGAGTTGACGATATTCATACCGAGATCTCCAGTAGCAAACGCTCTGGAGTAGTTTTCTAGCGTGAATTCACTCGGCCAGGAGAACGCGTTGCCACCAGCAAAATCAGATGCCGTTCTAAAACTGGTGAGGAACATCCACACAAGTGGGTAAACCTGCACGATGACAATCAGTACGATGGTGAGAGTCAGCAAGTTGCGTTGGATTTTAAGCCGTCGCGGCTTTCTCGACCTAGGCTGCGGCTGATTTTCGAAGGAGGGCTCAGTCATGGTTACCTTCTTGTCCACTTCCAGCGTTGTAGTCATGAGTTGTCCTTTCGGCGCAGCATCAGCAGGATCAGTCCAACGGCAACGAGGCACTCAATCACAATGAATACTGAAATGGCACTGGCGTAACCATAATCAGTGTGCACAAAAGCCGTCTTGTACATGTAAGTGGTCAGCAGTTCCGAAGACTGTCCAGGACCGCCGTTGGTGAGCAGGTATGGAATATCGAATCCACGCAAGGCGAAGGTGGTTGCCATGATGGTGGTTGTGGTCCAGACCGGTCGAATGTGTGGGAAGCGGACGTTCCAGAAGACCTGCCACCATGAGGCGCCATCCAAGCGTGCTGCCTCTTCGAGTTCTCGTGGAACCGAAATGAGTGCCGCGTAAATGATCAGCATGTACAGGCCGGTGTAACGCCAGCCTTCAGGGATGGATACCGCGGCAAGTACGGTCTGAACATTTGAGAGCCACGCAGTTTGGAACTGGCCGAGGCCGACCCACTCAAGCAACTGGTTGAGCATGCCTACTGGCTCCAGTGAATAGATCCGAAGGAACAAGAAGCCAATAGCCACAGTGGAAATCACTGCGGGCAACAGGTACAAGGTCTTGACCAGTTCGCGGGCCTTGGGCAGCGCGGTGAGCAGGCTTGAAACTATCAGCGCTCCCCCAAGCTGCAGGACCAAGCAGATCACCAGGTAACCTACTGCGTTGGCAAATGCTGTCCAGAAGACATCATCACGGGAAAGCATCTTTATGTAGTTATCCAGACCAACAAACTTCATGTTGGTGATGCCGTCCCATTTGAAGAAGCTCAGGAACAGCGACTGAACGATAGGCAGAAGAACTGCAACGCCGTAGATCACTAGTGGTGGCAACAGGAAGATGGCCACCGATAGCTTGGAACGGCGGGGCAACATGGAAGCTGGTGCCTTCTTCCGCGTCCGGCGAGCGCGCGCCGGACGCGTAGCAGGAGCACTTTCTACGATGCTACTCACCGACATTCTCCTTCAGAGAAGCGTCCATGGTGGTGACAAACTCATCTGGGGTGATGTCTCCTTGGACCAGCAGAGTCAGTTCCTGCTGCAGACGCGTGTTGGTAGCTGGGTCCAGCTGGGTATCCCACGGCATGGCGATCTTGCTGCCCACATCATCGGCTTGCTTGATGGCCTGGTCATAGAGCTTAGTGGCCTTCTTTGGCACGGTGGTCTTGGCGCCGGTGGTTGGTGAGAGTGCACCGGTGGATGCGTAGAGTTCTGGGTAGCGCTCTAGTGCGAAGGCGAGGAAGTCGCGGACCAGTGGGTCATAGGTCTGTGCGTTGACTGCCATCCCGATACCGGATGGGCTCACGTATTCGTTGGCAGCTGTGGCTGAACCTTCGATGGTTGGCAGCGTGAAGTAGTCAACGTCATCTCGAACTTTGGCATCCAGAGTATCGGTGGCCAAGTTGTTTAGCTCCCAGGTTCCGATGTTGTAGACACCGGCCTTGCCGCTTGTGAACAGTCCCTGCGCATCGGAATATCCGGCTGAAGAGAAGCCCTTCTGGAAGCAGCCGGCCTGGCCCAGATCCGAGAGCCACTGCGCTGCGGCTTTTCCTTCTGGGTCCGAGAACTTGGCTTCACCGGTCTTCAGCTTCTGCACGTACTCCGGTCCGGACATGCGGAATGGATAGTAGGACATGTAGCGTTCCAGTGGCCATTGGTCTTTGCCATCTAGTGCAATAGGCGTGATGCCTTCTTCCTTTAGCGCCTTGCACATGGCGGGGAAGTCATCGAGTGACTTTGGAACGTCAACGCCTGCGTTCTTGAAGACATCTTTGTTGTACCAGAAGAATTCCAGCTGGAATTCGAAAGGAACCATGTAGAGGGAACCGTCGTCAAAGCGCTGGTAGTTCAGCGCGGCTTCACGGTACTCATCGCCCAAATTCAGGTCCGTCAACAGCTTGTCTACGTCAATCATCTGTCCGGTTTGAGCGAGCTTCTGCGCAAATGGTGTGGCATCAGTATCAAATAGCTCAGGCAGTTTCTTCGCTGCCGCCAAGGTCTCATACTTCTGAATGTAGGACGGACGATCCGGTGTGGTGATCAGATTCAGTGAAAAACCAGGGTGGTCTTTTGCATATTCGTCAGCAATTTTCTCCATCGTCGTTATCACACCACCATCAGCCGGACGTGAGAGCAACCAGGAGATTTCGCGAGGCTTAATGTCGCCCTCGGGATTCACGTTGGTTGGGTCAGCGCCTGAGCTTCCACCGCAGCTGGATAGCACCAGAGCGGTAGCGGCGAGGAACGGCAAGAACTTAAAACGGCGAGCTGTCTTGGACATCATGAGATTCTCCATTGAAGTCGTAGTGCAAGTGGATGGCTGGCGATTGGCGTCGTCAGGCCGAAGGAGTGAAGGCTCTGCTTTCAGTGGCTACATCGGCGCTTGACCCGCTGTCACGCGTTGCGATGGTGAACTGGGAAATGGTGACCGCGCCTTCGCCAACAAAGGCTCCGGCCCGACCGGTAGGTCGGTCATACAGTCGTGTACTCAGAACCGTTGCATCATCCAGGGTTGCGACACAGAGGTTCCCGTCAACAATGACGTCTAGCTCGTGCGAGCCCGGGCCGATCAGGCAGGGCCGTTCGAGTTCAATGGCAAAGGGCACGTCTCCGTTGATATGCCATTGTTCTGGACCTGGAACCCGGCGAGGCCAGCGGTCCAAGACCAGTCGATTTCGTTGTGGTTCTAGCTTCAGGGCGTATCCTTCATCGCCGTCGGCGCTAGCCCGCAGCAGAACTCCTACCTCCCTGGTACCCTCTTCGATCTCAAAGTGAGCACGTAGCCGGAAGGAAGATGAGGTGTCTTCTTGTGTGACTACATCCGCGTAACCATCCAGAGCTACCAAACGGGTTCCTGCGCTGAAAGCGGCTTGTTCTTCTTGGAAAGTTGAACGCAGTTCCTGTGGCGGGTGGAAGGCCAGGGTTCCGTCTTCTCGTTGTTCAGCTTCCAGAACCGAGAGCGTTCCTGCCCACTGCCAGGCGCCGGCGTCACAGGAATTTTCTTTTGATGCAATCCATCCAAAGAAAAATCGACGTCCATCACGTTCAGCAGACTTGGATGCGTAGTAAGCCCGTCCATCCAAGGTGTCGTATTCAGGGACAATCCACGGACCGTTCAGGCTACGTGCCATCCGGTAGCGGGTGGTGAATGCATCACTGAATTCCGAATAGACGAGATACCACCAGCCTCCCCACTGGAAGACCTCTGGGCATTCATGGGCAATGTAGCGTCGAGGATCCCAGAAAGGTTCTATTGGTTCCCATGTAGAGAGATCTGTAGAGGTGCACTGTGCAATGACTCCGCGTCGTCGCTCTGCACCGCTATTATGGCGGGCTGTGATGAGCATGCGCCACAGGTCTGACTCGGCATCCCAAAATACGTATGGATCTCGCCAGTCACCGGACTCGTAGCCAGTCGTTGCTCCGAAGGTATCCTCAGGGTGACGCTGCCAAGATTTCATTCCGTCGGTGCTGGTTGCGTGCATCGCGAGCTGCAATGGACGACCATCTTCACCAAGGCGGTTTGGGTTCTGCCCGGTGTAGAACGCATGATGTTTTCCGTTGGCGTCTAGGACAATACTGCCGGTGTAGACGTTGTAGTCATCAGCTTCTAAACCACCGGATGCGATTGATTCTCCGGTTTCGCGGAAATTCACAACGTCATCGGTCAAGATACGATGCCATGGCATGCCGCCACCAGATGCTCCACGGTCTTCATGGAGATAGAAGAGATGGAAGGCTCCGTCTTCTTGCCACGGAATAACATCGCCTACCCACGCTCCATTGGGCCGGTAGAACCCTTGTGCTGTCATGACTTGCCTGTCTTTAGGTTAATCGGTTAAGCACTAACCCTAGTGGCGCTAGTCACATTTGGTCAACCGGTTAAGCAAAGTTTTCTTTGACAGTTTTTTGAGGGTACAAAAGCATGGGGTGCAACCTGGGAATGGTCATTTCTCAATCATCCGTCCAGGTGAGTCCCCTCATCTAAGAACGCGTTCGCCGGCTCAGCGACAGTACGGTTTCTACACAGCGGTTCTACCAACAACAGATGCAAAACGCCTCCGTTCCTACGCTGAGAAACGCAGAAACGGAGGCGTACTAAAGATGTCAACGACAATATTGTTGTCGCTACGAAATCGGCGCAGACTAGCTCAACACAATATTGGTCACCGGCTGCGATGAGTCTGTGGCGAATTCCAGTCCAGATGGTGCAACACCGGCTGCAACCAGCTGCGCCCCAAGGGCAGCAACCATACCGCCGTTGTCGGTGCACAGGCTGAACGGTGGAACCACCAGTGTGATATCTGCAGATGCACAGCGTGCTGCGAGCAGTTCTCGCAGACGAGTGTTGGCCGCTACTCCTCCACCAAGAAGAACAGTTTTTAGCCCTTCCTCTTGCATCGCCCGGACAGCCTTAGAGGTAATGACGTCAACTACGGCTTCTTGGAAGGACGCGGCGATGTCTGCCACCGGCACTTCTTCTCCGTTGGCTTCAAAGTGTTCAACACAGCGCGCTACTGCGGTCTTCAGTCCCGAGAAGGAGAAGTTATGGCGGTGCTTGCCAGGATTCTCTTCACTGCCCACAAATTTAGGCAAGGTCAGTCCTCGTGGGAAACGGAAGGCCTTCCGGTCTCCGTCCTTGGCCGCCTTATCAATGGCCGGACCGCCTGGGTATCCGAGTCCAAGCAACCGAGCTGTCTTGTCATAGGCTTCGCCCGCCGCATCATCAATGGTAGAGCCTAATAACTGCACGTCATTGGTCAGCGAGGCGACCTTCAAGATTTCGGTGTGTCCACCAGAAACCAACAACGCACCAAAGGTTGGCGGTAGGACGGTTCCTTCAAGAACACCGACGCCAACGTGTGCCACCAAGTGGTTGATACCGTACAAAGGCTTGTCGGCAGCCAACGCCAACGCCTTCGCGGCAGAGACACCAACCATCAAGGCTCCTGCCAGTCCTGGTCCGCTGGTCACGGCAATGGCATCAATGTCATCCAAGGTCAGTTCCGCAGTATCCAGTGCAGACTGCAAGGTTGGGACAAAAGCTTCCAAGTGTGCGCGGGCCGCGATCTCTGGAATCACGCCACCAAAGCGCACGTGCTCATCCATGGAGCTGGACACAGCATTGGCCAGCAGCTTGTTGCCACGCACAATGCCTACGCCGGTCTCATCACAAGAGGATTCAATGCCTAGAACAATAGGATCTGTGGTGCTCATGCGTTTGGTTCTTCCTCTTGTCCCTGACCGGCGTCCAATTGCAGCCTCATGATCAGTGCGTCTACGCCACCCTTGTAGTAGCCCACGCGACGGTGAATGGTTACAAACCCCATGGATTCATACAGTCCAATAGCGTTGGGATTATCAAAGCGGACTTCCAACATGACATCCAGCGCTTTTCGTTCTCGCGCGGTGTCAATGAGCAAGGTCAGCAACTTACGGCCTAGGCCTCGTCCCTGAAATTCAGGACTGATGGCAATGGTCTGCACATCACTAATCGGCAGCACCGTGCACAATCCCGCATAACCAACAACCGTGCCGTCGTTTTCGTACACCCAGTAGTTGCGGGTTTCAACTTGAGCCAGTTCTGATTCAAAGGCAGCAACAGGCCATGCATCTTCAGGGAAAAGTTCGGTCTCTAGCTGGTGAACTGCGGGAATATCGCTGACGGTCATTTCACGCAAAGTCACGCTCATGCTTTGACCTGCTTCATGAAGGCAGGAACTTGGGCGTCAGACTCGCGAAGATATTGTGGCGCGGTGTCGCTCAGATCCTTGCCTGCAGCCAGATCAGCAATGCCACGCAGAGCAAGATTCGCGGCATCCGCGATCCACTCAAATGACTGTTCCTGTGGCTGAGCACCGGCAGCTTGAAGCTGTTCCGTGTACAGCCCGGCACCTACACCAAAGACCGAGAGCGCTGGCAGCGTCGAGGCGGAAGCAACATGTGGTCCGTCAAGGATTTCGCCGATCTGGTTATAGCGAGCCCAGTACACTTCCTTGCGCCTGGCATCAGAAGCAACAATGAATTCTTCTGGTACGTTGCCAGACTGGACAGCTCGCTCTGCGAGCGCGTGCAGAGACATGACACCGTGGACCGGTACATTCCAGACGAAACCAAAGGTACGGGCCGCAACGAGTCCGGCGCGTAGCCCGGTGTAAGGACCTGGGCCCACGCCGACAAAGATACCATCTAGGTCTTTGCCCTTTACAATATTCTCCGCCAGAAGATCTCGTACGTATACGGACAGGGTTTCGGTCTGGTCGTTACCTTTAGGCGAGGTCTTCTGGGCGATAACTGAACCAGTAGCGGAATCTACCAGTGCTACCGAGGTATGCGCCGAGGTGTCAATTGACAGATAGTTAGGCATGTTTCTCTCCGGAGTGCTGTGCCGAGATTACGGACAGCAAGTTTTCTTTCAGTTGAGCAAAGTTGTTTGCATCCCAGCGCGGGCCAATTGCCTTGAGCGTGAACTCTCTTGGCTCATCCAATTCTTCTTCGGATTCTTCCCACGGATTTTCTACAGTCGACGTGTTGACTTCGCGGTCTAACTGAATTTCTAGACGTGAGTCGGTCAGGTGCTCAACCTTGCCTAGTCCCCACTCAACAACGGTAACCGAGTCAGCCAGCGTTGATTCTAGGTCTAGGGTGTCTACGTCGTTTTGGTCCTTGAGGCGATAAGCATCCACGTGGATCAGTGTCGGTCCATCACCAAGGGACGGGTGCTGGCGAGCTAGGACGAAGGTCGGAGAAATGATTCCTTCGCGTACGTTTAGTCCTATACCCAGCGATTGGGTCAGCGTGGTCTTCCCTGCGCCCAAGGCACCAGTGAGGATTACTAGATCTCCAGCTTTCAGCCCAGCGCCCAGCGCTTGGCCAAGGGCTTCGGTCTGTGTCAGGTCAGTGAGCTGAATCGTAATTTCTTGGTTGTTCTCACTCACCGGCTTCACCCCAGCTACCTTCAACATAGAAGCGAGGCACACGAGGCGAGATGCGGGTAACAACTTCGTAGTTGATGGTGTTGGAGGCATGCGCCCAGGTGTTCACCGATTGCCCACCTGCGCCGAAGATGATCGCCTCTGCACCAAGGAGGTCGGCCGGATCAATCTCTGGTCCCAGGTCAATGACGCACTGGTCCATGGCAATGCGTCCGCGCACAGGGTAACTACGTCCATTGACGGTCACAGGAGCACCGGTGGCGATACGAGGAAGTCCGTCGGCGTAGCCCATCGGAATCAGGCCAAGATAAGTTTCACCTTCGGTTCTGTAGTTCAAACCGTAAGAAACACCTTGGTCAGCGTGGACCTTCTTGACGTTAGCAACGCGGGTAACAACCTTCATCGCTGGGTGCAGGCCCAGGCTCTCGGGCGAGTCATTTTCGAACGGGCTCAAGCCATAGAGTCCAAGGCCCAGGCGCACCATGTCATGGTGTGCATCTGGACGCGACAAGATGGCAGGAGTGTTAGCGATATGGCGGACTTCTAGGTCAAAACCAGCAGCTTCTACCATCTCGATAGCCTTGCTGAACAGGGCCAGCTGCTCATCAGTTTCTGGGCGCTCCGGTTCATCAGCCACTGCTAGGTGCGAAAACAGACCGACCACGCGCAACAGCCCTTCTTCTTGGAACTCGTTCGCACGGTTCAGCAAATCAGGGAAGGCATCCATGGTGGATCCGTTGCGACCCAATCCGGTGTCAATCTTCAAATGAATACGTGCTGGGGTTTGCACGGAGCGCGCAGCGGCAGCTACGCGTTCTAATTCCCACCCTGAAACGCCAAGATCAAGGCGGGCATCAACGGCAGCCTCAAATGGAGTGTCTTCGGTATGCAACCAGGCCAGGATGGGCGTTTCGAGTCCTGCTTCGCGCAGGACGAGTGCCTCGGTGACGTGCGCGCAGCCGAGCCAGCTCGCACCGCCTTCTACTGCTGCTTTTGCTACTGGAATTGCGCCGTGGCCGTAAGCGTCGGCTTTGACGACGGCCATTACTGCGGCTGGAGCGACGACGTCAGAAATCTGCTTAACGTTGTTACGGATGGCCGAAAGGTCAATTACCGCCCGGCGTTCAAAACCGTTGCTCTGCGCATTCTCGGTGCTGGGGCCCATGTTGCTTTCTTCAAGCGCTTCAGAGTTCACCTATTTATCTTCCCACTTTTCCGCCCGCGTTGCTGTGATACTGCCTGCGCCGTACGGCACATCTGTTAGTTAAAGCTAGAAGAGACGGATCAAAGCATTTTTCAATGCTTCAATCCGTCCCCTAGAAACGGTTGAATGGATCGTTTAGCGCAGGTTCTTCAGTTCGTCGCGAATCTGCTCCAGGATAGCCAGCTGTGGGTCCGGCTCTTCCTCTGCTTCTTCTTCGGTCAGGCCACGGCGAGCTGCAAGCTTCTCGTTGACCTTCTGCATTGGCAGTACCAGTGCGAAGTAAACAGCAGCAGCGATGAGCAGGAAGTTAACAAGTGCGGTCAGGAAGACGCCGAACTTGATATCTACACCGTTGATGTTCAGCAGCAGGAAGCTGTCGAAGTTTGGGGAACCCACCAATGCAGCGATCAGTGGCATCAAGATGTTGTCTACAAGAGCGGTAACTACGGCGCCGAAGGCAGCACCGATCACAACAGCAACGGCCAGATCGACAACGTTGCCCTTCATAATAAAATCGCGGAAACCTTTAAGCATGTTTAGAGCATACACAGCCTGAGCACAGGATCAAGCGCAAATCTCCAAATGAAATCCTTAAATTCGGAAAACTCTCAGGTTGTGTTTATTTGCTGGAATCTTTGACGCCTCAAGAACTTCAGGCTAGATCTTACGCAAAAGCATGCGGCGTACCGAGTGATCCGCAGATTTGCGCAGAACTAATTGCGCACGTCCTCGGGTGGGCAACACGTTTTCTTTCAGATTGGGCTCGTTGATTCGCTTCCAAATGCCGTGAGCCGTTTCACGAGCTTCTTCGTCCGTGAGTAGTGAGTACTTATGAAAATAGCTGGCCGGATCTGCGAAAGCGCCGGAGCGTAGACGCATGAACCGCTTGATGTACCACTCTTCAATGTTGCTCGTGCGGGCATCCACATAAACCGAGAAATCGAAGAAGTCACTCAGAGCCAAACCAACGGTTCCATCAGAACGCGTACGGGCTGGCTGCAGAACGTTCAGTCCCTCAACAATAAGTACCTGCGGGCGACGCACAACGTTGTGTGCCCCCGGAACAATGTCATACGTCAGGTGCGAGTACACCGGTGTACTTACTTCTGGCGCCCCTGACTTCACGGCAGAAACAAACCTCAGCAACGCACGACGGTCGTAGGATTCCGGGAAACCTTTACGGTGCATGATCCCCCGGCGTTCAAGTTCAGCGTTGGGGTACAAGAATCCATCGGTGGTAATCAACTGAACGTCAGGGGTCTGTGGCCAGCGGCGCAACATTTCCTGCAATACGCGGGCGGTGGTTGATTTACCTACGGCAACAGAGCCGGCCACACCAATCACGAATGGCGTGCGGGTGGTCTGCTCACCAAGGAATGTAGTTGTAGCCTGGTGTGTCGCTCCGGCGCCTTCGACGTAGAGATACAACAGGCGGCTCAGTGGCAGGTAGACGTCCCGTACCTCTTGCAGGTCCAGTTCATCACCAAGGCCACGAAGGCGTTCAATGTCAGCTTCGTTTAGTGGCTGCTCCATTTGGTCAGAGAGCCGCGCCCAGGTCTCGCGTTCAAGATCTACAAACGGCGAGATGGGTGTTTCAAGTGTTCCGTGTGGTTCCACAGGGTCAAATTCTGCCAAGAATATGCTCCACATCCCAATTAAGGGGTGCGGGCAGCTGCCTCCGATGCCCGCTTTCTCCCCTTGAGAGTGAGTCACACCATAGCGAATATTGAGTGCTCAAACACGATTATTCCCATCGATGGGCAAGTACCCGGTAAGATTTTTCTCATGTGCGGAATTGTTGGATATGCAGGAACCTCGAGCTCAGTCGCCGACCACGGTGCCCTCGACGTTCTAATTGAAGGTTTGCGTCGGTTGGAATACCGCGGTTATGACTCGGCTGGTGTCGCAGTTGTTGCTGATGGCGCTATTCATGCTCGGAAGAAGGCCGGCAAGCTGGTCAATCTCGAGAACGAAATTGCTGAAGCTCCACTGCCTAAGTCAATGACTGGCATTGGACACACCCGTTGGGCAACCCACGGTGGGCCAAGTGATGGCAACGCCCACCCACACCTCGCCGATGGTGGCAAGCTTGCCATGATCCACAACGGAATTATTGAGAACTTCGCCGGCATTAAGGCAGAACTGGTGGCTGATGGCGTCACTTTCCTGTCTGAAACCGACACCGAGGTCGCCGCAGCTTTGCTGGGCAAGCTTTACACCACCGAGGCCAACGGGGATCTCACCCGTGCCATGCAGTTGGCAGTAGCCCGCCTTGAGGGTGCGTTCACTTTATTGGCTGTCCACCAGGACCACCCGGGTGTTGTTGTGGCTGCACGCCGCAACTCGCCATTGGTTCTTGGCCTTGGCGATGGCGAAAACTTCCTGGGCTCTGACGTTTCCGGCTTTATCGACTTCACCCGTCGCGCCGTGGAACTGGGCCAGGACCAGATTGTCACCATCACCCCAGACACCCACTCCATCACTGACTTCCAGGGCAACCCTGCAGAAGGCAAAGAATTCACCGTTGACTGGGACGCAGCCAGCGCTGAAAAGGGCGGCTTCCCGTCCTTCATGGAAAAAGAAATCTTTGACCAGCCTGCCGCTGTGGCAGATACCCTCTTGGGACGTTCAGATGCCGATGGCCGTCTGACCCTCGATGAGCTGCGTATCGCCCCTGAAGAACTGGCTCAGATTTCAAAGATTGTTGTGCTTGCTTGCGGTACCAGCGCTTACGCCGGTTCCGTAGCTAAGTACGCTATCGAGTCCTGGTGCCGTATCCCAGTAGAGGTCGAGCTCTCCCACGAGTTCCGTTACCGCGAACCAATCGTGGACGAGAAGACTCTGATTGTCTCCATCTCCCAGTCCGGGGAAACCATGGACACCCTGATGGCTGTACGTTACGCCAAGGAACAGGGCGCGAAGACCATGTCCATCTGTAACACCAACGGGTCCACTATCCCGCGTGAATCAGATGCAGTTCTCTACACCCACGCTGGCCCAGAAATTGCAGTGGCTTCCACCAAGGCATTCTTGGCACAGATCACCGCTACCTACCTGTTGGGTCTGTACCTGGCGCAGCTGCGTGGCAATCTGTTCCAGGGTCAGATCAAGGACATCCTTGCAGACCTGGGCAAGATCCCTTCCAAGATTCAGGACATCCTGGATCGCGCGGATGAGATCAAGGATCTGGCACGAAGCATGTCCGAAGAAAGCTCGGTACTGTTCCTGGGCCGCCACGTTGGTTACCCAGTAGCTATGGAAGGCGCCTTGAAGCTCAAGGAAATTGCCTACATCCATGCTGAAGGCTTCGCCGCTGGCGAGCTGAAGCACGGTCCTATCGCTCTGATTGATGACGGCCAGCCAGTGTTCGTAGTGGTTCCTTCCCAGCGTGGACGCGACTCCCTACACTCCAAGGTTGTCTCCAACATTCAGGAAGTTCGCGCACGTGGTGCAAAGACTTTGGTTGTCGCAGAAGACGGCGATACCGCGGTCAAGGACTTCTCCGAGTGGGTCTTCTACGTTCCTGAAACCCCAACCCTATTGATGCCTCTGCTGGCCACCGTGCCACTGCAGCTCTTCGCTTGCGAACTGGCTTCAGCTAAGGGCTACGACGTAGACCAGCCACGTAACTTAGCTAAGTCGGTGACTGTGGAGTAATCCACCAAGCATCGTCTAAATTGCGGGCATCCTTGATTGGATGTCCGCAATTTTTATGCCCGCGCAACGCTGGATAAACTGGAGAGCATGATTGCAGGTATTGGAGTGGACATTGTTGATGTGCCACGGTTTGGCCGACAGCTTGAGAAGACTCCGCGCCTGAAAGAACGTCTCTTCACTCTTGAAGAACGAAATCTCCCACTTCGTTCCCTCGCGGCGCGTTTTGCAGCCAAGGAAGCCATTGCCAAGGCGCTGGGCGCACCGGTGGGAATGAACTGGCAGGACTGCACCATCCGCAAGGACGAAGCCGGAGACCCGCAGGTCCACAACACCGGTTCAGTAGCCGCCGCTAGCGAGCAACGCGGAATCAAATCATGGCATCTGTCCATGTCTCATGATGGGGACATGGCCATCGCCATGGTTGTCGCTGAACGCTAGTCGCTCGACACCCAATTAATAAGCGACACGTTGGAGACTAAATAGGGCTTCCCGCAGCTGATTTGAGTATTGTTTGACTTATGATCTCTGTCTTTAGTGTTGCGCAAATTCGCGGGGTGGAAGCCCAAGAGATTTCCAAGCGTGGTGAAGCTTCGCTCATGAAGCATGCCGCCTCTGAACTGGCCTCGATAGCCAATCATATGCTGGCTGAAAACCTTAGCTCAGAGCCAGCGTTTGTTATCGGTCTCATTGGCCCTGGTAACAACGGTGGCGACGGCCTTTACGCACTAGCAGAGCTTCAGCAGCAGAACATTTCCACGCTGGCACTGCAGTACTCCGATCAGGTACACGCTGAAGCCGCCGCAGCTTACAGCGCAGCCGGCGGAACGCTCACCGACTTTGCTGACGGAGCGAACGAGCTAGCCAATGCCTCGCTAGTTATAGACGCCATCTACGGCCTTGGCTACCGTGCAGGATCCCCACTTCCCCAGCTTCCTGCCAACGTGCGTGTGCTGGCCTGCGATGTACCGTCCGGCCTAAATCCTGAGACTGGTGAAGCAGAAGATAACGTCTTGCGTGCAGAACGCACAGTGACGTTCGGCGGAATGAAGTCAGGTCTATTGACCGGGGACGCTCCATTGGTGACCGGTGAGATCACGGTTGCTGACCTTGATTTTGATTTCTCATCCATCGCACCAGCTACTCAGTTGGTCGACGAGGGCACTGCCATCGAACTGTTGAACCAGCACCGTTCATGGAGAGACGCAGCGCGGCACAAATACCAGCGTGGAGTCTTGGGCCTCATCGCAGGTTCTGAGCTTTACCCCGGTGCTGCCCAGCTGACGGCCAAGGCTGCTGTGTCTTGTGGTGTGGGCATGCTGCGCACCCACGTGCCAGAAGCCATCCAGCCTTTGGTTGCCTATTTGGTTCCAGAATCTGTGCCGTTGGATGATCAGCAGATCAAGGAAGCCTTATCTTCATCACGCCGTCAGATTCACGGCAAGGGTGCCAAGATTTCTGCGTGGGCTATCGGTCCTGGCCTTGATGGACGTACTCCCCCGACCGGTGTGATCGCTGAGGTCTTTGCCAGCCGCCAGCCGGCAGTCATTGACGCCTCCGGTCTAGAAGTTGTTCCAGCTGGGCCGAGTGAGCAGCCACGAGTACTGACCCCTCACGCTAAGGAACTGCAGATGCTGCTCAGCCGTGCTGGCGTGAAGGTCAGCCCAGATGAGATTGCCCAGGACCCAATTCGTTGGACCCGCTGGGCTGCGCTGGCATACAACGCAGTGGTTCTGCTCAAAGGTCCAACCAACTACATCGTGGCCCCTAACGGCAGCAGCTTGATCGTCACCCCGTCAGCGCCTGGACTTGCCACTGCGGGCAGCGGAGATGTCCTTACTGGCATCCTTGGCTACTTGCTTTCGGACAGCTCAATCACCGGGACTCACGGTGTTCGGACCGTACCTAACGCGCGCATCATGGAACTTACCGCCTGTGCTGCAGTGATCCACGGTCAGGTAGGACAAGCCGCTGCCGAAGAGGGACCTGTCAGTGCTTCTAAGCTAATTGACTTCCTTCCTCGGGTTATGAAGCGCTTCGGGTTCTAGAAGTTCGTCCGAAGAACCAAAAATGCGGTTGTCCGAAAGGACAACCGCATTTTTGATAGCAAGTGAATCTAGGACTGAACAGGTACCTGCCCGGTCGCCACGTCGCTAGCGCTCAGCTCAAAGTACTCTCCCGGGCCGGTCATGATCCAGCCCTGCTCGCGCCAAGCCGGACGGTCCAGAACGTTACGGCCATCAATAAGCATCTTCGACGCAACCACTTCCCCAAGCTCGTTTGGATCCAAGTCGCGGAATTCCTGCCACTCGGTCAGTACCAGCGTGAGGTCTGCATTGCGCGCTGCTTCCCTGTGCGAATCTACGTAGTTCAATCGTGGGAAACGTCCGGCAGCGTTCTTATTACCCTCTGGGTCATAAACCGAAACCTCGGCACCCGCGTTATACAGACGTACAGCGATATCCAACGCTGGTGAGTCTCGCACGTCATCACTATCCGGCTTGAAGGTCACGCCCAGGACGCAGATGTGCTTACCTGCGAGGTCATTGCCAAGCATGTGGGAGGCAAGGGAAACCACGCGGTCTCGACGGCGCAAGTTGATCTGATCCACTTCGCCTAAAAAGCCCATGGTCTGATGCAGTCCAAGCTCGCTCACGCGCGCTTGGAGGGCACGGATGTCCTTTGGTAGGCATCCACCGCCAAAGCCCACTCCTGCGTTCAGGAAACGGCGTCCAATGCGCTTATCGTGGCCAATAGCATCAGCCAGGGTCTTGATGTCACCACCGACAGTTTCAGTTACCTCGGCGAAGGCGTTGATGAAAGAAATTTTGGTGGCCAAGAAAGCATTGGCGGCGACCTTCACCAGCTCAGCAGTCTCAAGATCGGTAACAATCTCTGGGACATCCAAAGCTAGGACAGGTGCGTAAACTTCACGGATCAAATCCAGGCCACGCTCTTCCACAAAGCCATAAACCAGACGGTCGGGACGAAGGGTATCGTTCACCGCGAAGCCTTCGCGCAAGAACTCAGGGTTCCATGCCAGGGCAATAGAGCTTCCTGGCTTTGTGTTCTGTTCAATTCTTTCGTTCAGTCGTCGGGCAGTACCTACCGGCACGGTGGACTTGCCGACAATCAACGCGTCCCCGGTGATGTGTGCCAGCAACGAGTCGACGGCACCGTCAACATAAGACATATCTGCAGACTGCGAGTCCGCACGCTGTGGGGTGCCCACGGTAATGAAGTGAATATCTGCGTTGGCGGCTACGTCAGCGTAGTCGTCGGTGAAGCGCAATCGTCCGGAAGCTACATGCTTGCGCAGAAGCTCGGGCAGACCCGGTTCGTGGAATGGCAGGATACCTGCGGCCAGCGCGTCTAGTTTGGCTTTGTCTACATCGACGCCGATGACTTCATAGCCCAGTTCAGCCATGCAGGCGGCATGGGTTGCACCGAGGTAGCCGGTGCCGATCACGCTGATGCGTAGAGTCACGAAAGTCCTTCTCTCCGAGAACACAAACCGATGTCAGTTTCTACTAGTTAGCATGCCACACCCCCGCAGCGTGTCCTGACGTGGAACACAGTACGGGGGTGTGAGTTTTCTTGATATTTACGAGTTAGACGCTGTAAGACTTCTTAGTTACAGCGAAAGGTACTGCTGAACTGATGCCGCTAGGGTTTCGGCTTCAGCCTGAGCCTGCTCTTGTGTGGCTGCTTCAACCATCACACGAACCACTGGCTCGGTTCCCGATGGACGCAGTAGCACTCGGCCGGTGGAGCCCAAACGCGCTTCGGCTGCAGCAACATCACGCTGCAGTGGCTCGTTCTCTGGGGCGGCCGCTTTGTCAACGCCGCGGACGTTAATCAGAACCTGTGGCAATACGGTCAGTACCGCTGCCAGTTCCTTCAACGACTTGCCGGTGGCCTTCACACGGGCTGCAATCATCAGACCGGTCAGGACGCCGTCACCGGTGGTTGCATGCTTGGAGAAAATCACGTGGCCTGACTGCTCGCCTCCCAGCGAGTAGTTTCCTTCGTGCATTCCTTCAAGTACGTAGCGATCCCCTACGCCGGTCTGCTTCAGGGTGATCCCTGCAGCCTCCATAGCCAGCTTCAAACCGAGATTACTCATCACGGTGGCAACCAAGGTGTTGTCCTTGAGCTCTCCGCGGTCCTTCATATCCATTGCCATGATGGCCATGATCTGATCTCCGTCTACAACGGAACCTTCATGGTCCACTGCCAAGCAGCGGTCAGCGTCACCGTCGTGGGCGATACCTAGGTCTGCACCGTTCTCTAGTACGGCAGCCTGTAGCTTTTCCAGGTGGGTGGAGCCATAGCCGTCATTGATGTTGATGCCATCTGGATCAGCGCCAATAACAACCACTTCAGCACCGGCGGCCTTGAAGACCTCTGGCGAACATCCCGATGCTGCACCGTGGGCGCAGTCAAGGACTACCTTCAAACCGTCCAAGCGGTTGGGAAGGGCCTGCAACAGGTGCATGATGTAGCGGTCTTCTGCGTCAGCAAAACGTGCAACACGTCCTACTTCGCCAGCCGTTGGGCGGGGCTTAGGCATCTTCAAACATGCTTCGATGGCATCTTCGAGAGAGTCATCAAGCTTCTTGCCACCGCGAGCCAAGAACTTAATACCGTTATCCGGAGCCGCGTTGTGCGAGGCAGAAATCATGACACCAAAATCAGCGTCTAGATCTCCGACCAAGAATGCGGCTGCTGGAGTTGGTAGCGTACCGGCATCCATCACATCCACGCCTGAGGCGGCCAAGCCGGCCTCAATAGCTGCGGACAGGAAGTCACCACTGATACGCGGGTCCTTAGCCACGACAGCGACAGGCCTACGCCCATCCTCTGACTGACTCAAACCCAGCACCACAGAGGCTGCCTGCGCCAATTCCAACGCTAACTCGGGAGTTAACAGTTCGTTTGCTTTTCCTCGGACCCCATCGGTCCCAAATAACCTTGCCATCGTGTTCAATCATAAGCCCTCTGCTTCGATTTACCCGTGTTTCGATGGCGCAACGGACAGGCAATGAGGATTCTTGACTACAGATATGAAGTAGAACTAGCCAAATCGCTCTGCTTAACGGCCGAAGGCCCCAACTTCCCTCGCGGGGAGTTGGAGCCTTCGGGATAAACCTTGAAGTAAGGTTTAGCGCTTCGAGAACTGCGAAGCCTTACGTGCCTTCTTAAGACCAGCCTTCTTACGCTCGATGACGCGTGCGTCACGAGTCAAGTAGCCAGCCTTCTTCAGGGTTGCGCGGTTTGCATCGCGGTCGATCTCGTTCAGCGAACGTGCGATACCCAAACGAAGTGCACCGGCCTGGCCGGAAATGCCGCCACCGTTGATACGAGCGATAACGTCGTAAGCACCTTCAAGACCAAGGATCTTGAATGGCTCGTTGACGTCCTGCTGGTGCAGCTTGTTAGGGAAGAAGTTCTCCAGGGTGCGACCGTTAACGGTCCACTTGCCGGAACCTGGTACCAGGCGAACGCGAGCAATAGCCTGCTTGCGACGGCCAACTGCTGCACCTGGAACGGTCAATGGAGCACGCTCGGTGTCAGCAACTACTGCCGAAGCAGAGGTCTCAGTGGTGTAGGTCGAAGGGGTTTCGCCTTCAAATTCAGTGGTTTCTTCAGTGTTCTGAGCCACGATAATCTCCTATTAAGTATTTCTTCTCGGGGCCAGGACTACTGAGCGACCTGGGTGATTTCCAGTGCCTTTGGCGACTGAGCAGCGTGTGGGTGCTCGGCGCCGCGGTATACCTTCAGCTTCGAGAGCTGAGCGGCAGACAGCTTGTTCTTAGGCAGCATGCCCTTGATAGCCTTCTCAACAGCCAGAACTGGGTTCTTCTCCAGCAGATCTGCATAGTTGATGCTCTTCAAGCCACCTGGGAAACCGGAGTGGCGGTAAGCGCGCTTGTTCTCAAGCTTCTTACCGGTCAGTGCAACCTTTTCTGCGTTGATGATGATGACATGGTCGCCCATGTCCATGTGTGCAGCGAAGGTTGGCTTGTGCTTGCCGCGCAGCAAGGTTGCGGCCTGGACGGCGAGACGGCCAAGTACTACGTCGGTGGCGTCAATGACAAACCACTGACGAGTCTGGTCAGCCGGCTTTGGGGTGTACGTACGCACAGTAATTGCCTTACGTTGATTCGTTTCTGGTCAAACAGTCGCTTGCATGCTGACGGCGGTGAGATCCACCAGCGGCTTGCACTGTCGTGTTGTTCTTGTGTTTAGACCAGTACGTCAGGTGAGGACTGATGATAACCGGCCGTCCATATAGTGTTCGCACACCCAGCAGACCAGCGACTATGCAACTAAGCCGTCACGCTTGGGCGTGTAGTGTCGAACGTGGACATACACAACTCATAAAAGTTTAGCGGATTAAAGTGTTTCCGGCCAAAAAAGCATCACGGTCGTGAGCAACAACACCCTTAAGATCCCGGGGTTCGTCAGCCCTTTAGCCCTGAGTCGGCCCTTGTTCCACTTCATCATCGGTGCGCCGAGCGCGCGTCTGTAGCGCACGGGCTGCCAGCTCGTCAGCCTCTGGATAGTAGACCTCTTCGAGGACCAGCGCACGAGGGTGTGACAGCTTTGTCTTGGAGTCACGGACCATCTGTTCCAAACGAGTTGCCAAGAAGCCTGGCTGCTCACGCCCATCCCCCACCATCATCGCTGCCCCAATTAATGCGCGCACCATATTGTGGCAGAAGGCATCTGCTTTCAAGTGCGCCAAAATCAGACCATCGTCACCGCGGGTGAAACTGAACTCCTGCAATGTACGAATGGTTGTCGCATGCTCGCGAGGCTTGCAGTAAGTCAGAAAGTCATGACGCCCAAGCACCGTCTGAGCTTCCCGGTTCATCGCTTCAACATCTAGCTCTTCGCGGTGCCATGTGGTCAGGTGCCTGGTCAATGGATCCCAACGGTGCTGACCATCAGCGATTCGGTAAGAGTAGCGGCGGGCCAAGGCGGAGAAGCGTGCGTCAAAACCTTCAGGCGCGCGTCGGGCCTCGTGCACCCATACCGCACCTTCTTGTCGACCAAGGATTCCATTGATACGGCGGACCAATGCAGGGCCTGGCTCTAGCGACGCTTTGCGAGGTAGCCCCTCATGCTCTTCTTCGGTGAGATCAAAGTGAACTACCTGTCGGCGCGCGTGCACTCCTGCGTCGGTACGGCCGGCAACGACTACCCGTACGCGCCGGCGCACAATCATTTCCAAAGCTTCTTCGACCAACTGCTGCACGCCGGTGACATTTGGCTGGCGAGCCCAGCCGTTGTAGGCGGCGCCGTCATATCCGAGCACCATCTGCATCCGGACCCAGGCGGGTGTTTGAGCGGTCCCCAGTGAGGTGGTTCCCATTGGATCAACGAAGTCAGGCTGCGTGCTCATAGGTTCAATTATGCGTGGTGATTCACCGGGCTCGCCAATTACACGAGTCTGAAAAGTTGCTCGTAATGCTTGTGAGTCAGATAACTCTGATATGTAGAGTAACGGACAAAGGTCATTTCACCTACTTGTCTTGGCCTTTCATCATCACTACGTTCGGAGAAACCCATGCTCAAGAAGATCGTTACTACCGCGGCGGTAGTCGCACTAGCCTCCTCAGCGCTGACTGGCTGCTCATCAGGCAAGCTATCAACCGAAGAATCTTGCACGTTCATGAATGACAAGGCCAAGGAATTGGGCCTCAAAGACAAGATGGAAGGCGCTACGAACCAACTGGCGACAGGTAACACGGATAGTTACAGCTCCGTAATGGACGAGGTCACCAACATCATGAAAGATGCAGCAGAAAAGACGGAGGACGATAAGCTCGCTGACGCGTTGAACGCAGCGGTTGAGGATGCCAACAAAGCGCAAGCCATCTTGACCGACGAGAAACTAAGTCTGCAGGAAAAGTCAGTCAAGATCCAAGAGTCGCAATCTCAAGATTCCGAAGACAAGATGGCCTACCTTGACCAGGCATGCCCGAATATGGATGGCTTCGAGTAGGATCCCACCACCCACTCATTCCGTTAGGACTTCCCCTACGATCAAAAGAACTGGAACCACTATCGCAGTCCTCTCACTGGTTATCGCCGGCCTGACCGCCTGTGCCCCCGAGAAACTCTCAACTGAGGAAACCTGCACGTACCTCAATGACAAAGGCAAAGAAGCCGACATCGCTCAGAAGCTGGATGAGGCCGGTGCTAAATCGTACGCTGGCGATTTCGAGACTGTGAAGGCTTCGTACGAAGAGTATTCTGCGATACTCAAGGATTCGGCAGGAAAGACCGAAGATACTCAACTTGCAGATGCCATGAATGCGGCCGCCGGATACGGTAACCAGCTTTCAGAGATCCTAACTTCAGAAGACCTGTCGATGATGGAAAAATCTAGCCAGGCTCAAGCACTCAATACGGCCGACGCAAGACAGCGGTTGGCATATATGGATGAAGCCTGCCCTAATTTAGATGGAGTGCGCAAGTAACCGCCCCTGAATCCTCCACTTAGGTGTGGGAAACAAGATGTTCCAGAAGATTGGCGCGACCGCCGCCCTCATTGCGCTGGCTACCTCATCCCTTACTGGTTGCACGCCTGAAAAGCTATCAACCGAAGAGACGTACACCTATTTGTCAGACAAAGCTAAGCAGGTGGGTTTGGCACAAAAAATCAAAGAGGGCCAGTACCAGGTCATGCTCCACGGCAGCTACGACGGCATGAAAGCTCTTAATGCTGAACTCATCGGGCTCTTAGACGAAACCGCCGAGCAGACAGACGACCCAAAGTTCTCCGAAGCTCTTTACGCGCAATCTGAATACTACGGCCAGAGTTCGCCAATCTCGAACGACGAAAATCTCAGTGAACAGAAAAAGAACCAACGGCAACAGAAGATTGATTCTACTCCGCATGATAAAGTAGTTCGCTACTTAGATGAGGCTTGCGCTAACGCTGAGCCGCTGTTCTGGCTCAACGGATCCCCCTCATCCTTGCGCCCTTGATACTTTTCCACAACCATAAAAGCAAGATCCTCAAACAGTTCGTACCCTGAGGGCATACCAGAACAGCCTTCTGGTCCTGCACAGCATCGGCGCGAACAGAGGAAACAACATGTTGAGGAAAATTGGAACCGTATTTGTTCTGTCATTGACCTGCCTGACCGGTATTACTGCATGCTCTGCAGCCAAAGTTTCAACCGAGGCGTCGGACTCGCGGACACACGAAGCAAAACTGACCATCCAGGAAACCTGCGCGCTACTAGATGAACTAAGCACCCAGCACAGCAGTAGGCAGGAACGCCGAATAGCCGATATGGCACTCATGGCGAAAAATACTCAGCCGATGATCGAATTTCTTGAGACAACGATCTTCATATTTGACGAAGTTGCTGGTCAGACGGGCGATAACAGCATGCGAGCCGCATTACTTGCCTCGAGCAACAATTTCCAACTAATCCTAGACGTCTTCAGATCTCATAAGTCCGATGATTCCATTCTTTCTGCCGAGTTAAAAGCGGTAGAGCGCCGACTCGACCCGACATCGATGCCCTATCTAAAAGCCTCATGCCCGGGATCAATTGTTAATCCAAATACTGACGAACAATAATAATTCGTTCTACGCGCTCAGGTTGGAAAATACCCTGTGACTTGATGATGGTCGAAGACGTGCCCGGCAACATTACCCTTCAAGTTTATGTAGGCTTTAAGCATTGTCGGCTGAGCTCCCCCGAGCACCGTCGGATCATCATCACTACACCAAGGACATCCATGATCAAGAAGGTCTCTGCGACCCTCGCCCTCCTGGTGCTTTCGGCCACCATCGTCACTGGTTGCTCGTCCGATAATTTGAAGACTGAAGCAACGTGCGACTACATCAATGAACAGGTCATAGAAAAGCAGCTACTTGAACGCTCGGATCAGATGAGTGAAGACATCATTGATGGCAATACCAAAGCCTATGCCGGCATCATCGATGAGTTCTCCTCGATTCTCTCTGATGCTGCCGAGAAGACTAACGATAAGAAGCTGGCCAAATCCTTGCTTGCTGCCGCCGATCAGAACACGCAAATTGCTGCAGTCATGGCGACCGGCACTTCGGCCAATGTCTTCGAGATCGATCAGAAGCTCACCGCCCTTGAGGACCAGAACGCTTCCGAAGACGCTGACCTGCTAAGCGAGAAATGCCCGTACATGCAAAACTTCAGCTGACCAATACTTCGATAAACGAAAAAGATTCCCGCTGGTTCCTTACGGATCCAACGGGAATCTTTTGTTTCACCCTTTCAGGTGAGTGAGCGTTAGCTCGAAGGGGACTTATGCCTCTTCGGTAGCCTCGGCCTCAGGTGCTTCAGCAGCCTTCTCGGTAGCCTTGGTGGCTTCCTTGACAACGGCCTGCTTTGGCGAAACTGGCTCCATCACGAGCTCGATAACTGCCATAGGAGCGTTGTCGCCCTTGCGGTTACCGATCTTGGTGATGCGGGTGTAGCCACCCTCGCGGTTTGCCATTGCTGGTGCGATGTTCTCGAACAGTTCGTGAACGATCGACTTGTTAGTGCGCGAACGCGAAGCGATGACGGCCTGGACGCGGCGACGCGATGCCAGGTCTCCGCGCTTTGCGAAGGTGATCAGGCGCTCTGCGTGTGGACGCAGACGCTTGGCACGGGTAAGGGTGGTGGTGATCTTCTTGTTCTCGAAGAGCTGTGCCGACATGTTAGCGAAAATCAATCGCTCATGTGCTGCACTGCCGCCGAGACGCGGACCCTTTGTAGGGGTAGGCATGGTGGTTCTCCTAGATGAATAACCCGTCCTGCACGAAACTTATCGTGTAAGCGGATGAAGTAGTGTGTCGCGAGACGCTAAGTCTTTACAGACCTTCGTCGTAGTCGTCGCCGTCTTCGAGGGCGCTACGAGCAGCTAGATCAAAGCCTGGAGGGGAATCCTTCAGGGCCAGACCCAGTTCAACCAGCTTGGCCTTGACTTCGTCAATGGACTTCGCACCGAAGTTACGGATGTCCATCAAGTCTGCCTCGGAGCGAGTAACGAGTTCACCCACAGAGTGGATGCCCTCACGCTTCAAGCAGTTGTACGAACGAACGGTCAGTTCCAGATCTTCGATCGGCAGTGCCATGTCTGCAGCCATAGCTGCATCCGTTGGCGATGGGCCGATTTCGATACCCTCAGCTGCGGTGTTCAGTTCGCGGAACAAGCCGAACAGTTCAACCAGGGTGGTACCTGCGGATGCAACTGCATCGCGAGGTGCGATCGATTCCTTGGTCTCAACGTCAACGATCAAACGATCGAAGTCGGTGCGCTGCTCAACACGGGTAGCTTCCACGCGGAAGGTTACCTTCAGAACTGGTGAGTAGATCGAATCAACTGGGATTCGGCCGATCTCGCCGTCGATGTTCTTGTTCTGAGCTGCTGACACATAGCCACGGCCACGCTCAATGGTTAGTTCCATATCGAACTTGCCATTGGCATTCAAGGTAGCGATGTGCAGATCAGGGTTGTGGAACTCCACACCAGCTGGTGGGGTGATGTCCGCTGCAGTAACGATGCCTGGGCCCTGCTTGCGCAGGTAGGCAACAACTGGCTCGTCGTGCTCGGAAGAGACCGAAAGGTTCTTGATGTTCAAGATCAGTTCGGTAACGTCTTCTTTGACACCGGCTACGGTGGTGAACTCGTGCAGTACTCCGTCAATACGAACGCTGGTTACAGATGCACCAGGGATCGAGGAGAGCAGGGTACGGCGAAGCGAGTTACCAAGGGTGTAACCAAAGCCTGGCTCCAGTGGTTCAATTACGAACCGGGAGCGGTTATCGGCAACTACTTCTTCGGTCAGGGTTGGGCGCTGCGTAATGAGCACTTACATTTCCTTTCAGCGAGCGTCCGCTATATGACGCCTCACGGGGGTGGAAACGACGGTAGCCAAAGGTGGCCGTTCGTCTTTTGCAGGCAATGAGTCCAAGACAGTCACCGGAGCACTTTTAGATGCTTCGGTGACTTCTTAGGCCTAGCCTAGCGAATCAATTAGACGCGGCGACGCTTTGATGGGCGGCAACCGTTGTGAGCGCTTGGGGAAACATCCTGGATGGATCCAACCTCAAGGCCAGCAGCCTGCAGCGAACGGATCGCGGTTTCGCGTCCCGAGCCTGGGCCCTTGACGAAAACGTCAACCTTGCGCATGCCGTGCTCCTGAGCGCGCTTTGCAGCAGCTTCAGCAGCCATCTGGGCAGCGTATGGGGTCGACTTACGCGAACCCTTCATGCCTACCTCGCCGGCCGAAGCCCACGAGATAACAGCACCAGTTGGATCGGTGATCGAAACAATGGTGTTGTTGAAGGTGCTCTTGATATGCGCCTGTCCCTGCGCAATATTCTTTTTGTCCTTGCGACGCGGCTTACGTACCGCTCCACGAGTCTTTGGGGGCATTTCTTCTCCTACGAAAAAAGTATTTGAGTTAGATCGCTAAGATTTAGCGAGTCTTCTTCTTACCGGCGACGGTACGCTTCGGGCCCTTACGGGTACGTGCGTTGGTCTTGGTGCGCTGACCGCGGACTGGCAGGCCCTTACGGTGACGAATACCTTCGTAGGATCCGATCTCGACCTTACGGCGAATGTCAGCCTGAACCTCACGGCGCAGGTCACCTTCTACCTTGTAAGTGCCTTCGACGAAGTCGCGCAACTGCACGAGCTGGTCATCGGTGAGATCCTTGACGCGAGTGTCCGGGTTGATCCCGGTCGCTGCGATGGTCTCTTCTGCACGGGTCTTACCCACGCCGTAGATGTAAGTCAGCGCGATGATTACGCGCTTCTCGCGTGGAATATCCACGCCTGCTAAACGAGCCAAGTGGCTACCTTTCAACGAACGGAGGTCTGGAGCAGTACCATCCGTGATCTCTCACGGCCCCGGCCTCCGAATCCGGGGGTACACCAGGACAAAATGTCCTAGCTGATACTGCCTAATTGACTACGCGTGGGAATCCCGTAAAAACGGGATTAGCCCTGACGCTGCTTGTGGCGTGGGTTCTCGCAGATCACCATGACGCGACCATTGCGGCGGATTACCTTGCACTTGTCGCAGATCGGCTTCACGCTAGGGTTAACCTTCAACGGTTTACTCCTCTATGCGGTTGCAGTTAAATGTGGAGCAGTAAAAAGCTTGTCCAAGAACAATCATTGAGCCGAAGCTCAGAAAGTTTTTGTGTCTGCGGTTTACTTGTAGCGGTAAACGATACGACCTCGGTTGAGATCGTATGGGCTCATTTCAACCTGCACTCGGTCCTCCGGGAGGATTCGAATGTAGTGCTGACGCATCTTACCCGAGATAGTGGCGAGCACTACGTGTCCATTCGGCAGCTCCACGCGGAACATCGCGTTCGGCAGTGCCTCCGAGACGGTGCCCTCTACCTGGATGACGCCTTCCTTCTTGCCCATTTTCCCCGCTAACTTTTTTTGTTGGTAATTTTCACCAACAAGTAATTGGTTCTAGTTCTCGAACGGTGATTTCAAAACATAGAGTTTTGGGCACACTTAATTCGGGAACCAACAGTCAACGATACGCTATTGCGCCGGTGAGTGCCAATCGTTCACTGACTTAAAAATGTTAGATCCAGCACGCGAGGGCTCACTCACCTGCTGGATCTATGAAACTTGGGCGCGCTTAGGCCTTGATCGGCGATGGAGTCACACCGAATGGCGCCAGCCCCGCCGCTCCCCCATCGGCAGCCGAAAGCACCCAAATGCCGCCCAGGTGGAAGGCTACGGTGTGCTCCCACTGCGAGGCGTTGGACTTATCGTTGGTGACCACGGTCCAGTCATCTTCCAGCACCGAGGTCTCGATGCCACCGCGTACCAGCATTGGCTCAATGGCTAAGGCCATGCCTGGCTTGATGCGTGGGCCGCGGTGACCGGAGTTGTAGTTCAAAACATCCGGTGCCATGTGCATGGCCGAACCGATACCGTGACCGCAGTAGTCTTCCAAGATGCCTAGCTCTGCTCCAGGCTGGCTGGTCACGTACTCGTCAATGGCTTCACCGATCTGACCGATGAAGCGAGCGTTGGCTGCGGCGGCAATGCCGGCCCACATGGCCTGCTCGGTAATGTCACTGAGGCGTTGGTCTGCTGGGTCGATGTTCTTCCCGATCAGTACGGTACGAGCCGAGTCCGAGTGCCAGCCATCAACAATGGCGCCACCATCAATCTTGAGCACGTCGCCATCTTTGAGCTCATAGTCCGAAGGAAAGCCGTGGACTACTTCGTGGTTTACCGAGGCGCAGATGTTCGCTGGGAAGCCGTGGTAACCAAGGAAGTTACTGGTGGCGTTGTTGCGCTCTAGCACCTTGCCGAAGACCTGGTTGATTGCTTCGGTGGTTACTCCGGGACGGGCCATCGCAACGGCTTCGTCCAACGCTTCTGCCAGGACCAGTCCTGCCTGACGCATCTTCAAGATTTCAGAGTTGGATTTGTACTCGATACGAGGCTGTCCGAAAGCCAATGTCATTCCCCTAGCTAAAAAGTTATGTGTGCGTTGTTTTGCTAAAAACTGCGCAGGGACCGCGCTGCAACGTTCCTTCGTTGCTGCACGATCCCTGCGCCGTGTACTACCAAGTGCCTTAGGCGTTGACGTTCAACGCTGCCAATACACGCTCGGTCACTTCTTCGATGGCACCTAGGCCATTTACCTTGCGCACGATGCCGCGTTCCTCGTAGCGCTCTACGACAACACGAGTTTCTTCGTTGTACAGGCTCAAGCGGTGACGGATGACCTCTTCGGTGTCGTCCTTGCGGCCTTCGATTTCTGCACGCTTGAGCAAACGAGCTACCAGCTCATCGTCATCGGCGGTCAGCTGCAGGACAGCGTCCAGGGCAACGCCCTTATTGGCCAGCATGGCATCCAGTGCATCAACCTGAGCGGAGGTGCGTGGGTAACCGTCGAGCAGGAAGCCCTTGGCTACGTCGTCCTGGTTCAGGCGATCTTCAACCATATTGTTGGTTACTGAATCAGGTACAAAGTCACCGTTGTCAATGTACTTGCTTGCTTCGATACCCAGCGGGGTGCCGCCCTTGACGTTGGCACGGAAGATGTCGCCGGTGGAGATGGCAACGATTTCCAAACGCTCGGAGATCTTTACGGCCTGGGTGCCTTTGCCGGCACCTGGAGGTCCAATAATTAGCAGTCGACTCATCGCAGTAGCCCTTCATAGTTTCGTTGCTGCATTTGAGCATTGATTTGTTTGACGGTTTCCAATCCCACACCAACCATAATGAGGATCGATGTTCCGCCAAATGGGAAGCTCTGATCTGCGTTGAACAGCACGAAGGCAATCAGTGGGATCAACGCGACGAACGCGAGGTACAGCGCGCCCGGCAAGGTAATTCGAGAAATCACGTACTGCAGGTATTCGGCGGTTGGCTTACCAGCGCGAATGCCTGGGATGAATCCGCCGTACTGCTTCATGTTGTCCGAGACCTCAACTGGGTTGAAGGTAATGGCAACGTAGAAGTAGGAGAAGCCGATGATCATCAACGTGTAGACCGCCATGTAGTACGGCGATGAAGTTGAGGAGTGCTCCTGGAGCCACATGGCCCACTGAGGCAGCGTTCCGTCATCGTTCTGATTGAACTGCACCAGCATCTGTGGCAGGGCCAAGATGGAGCTAGCGAAGATCACTGGGATCACGTTGGCCATGTTCAGCTTCAGCGGGATGTAGGTGGAGGTACCGCCTACGGTGCGTCGGCCCACGGTGCGCTTAGCGTACTGGACCGGGATGCGACGCTGGGACTGCTCCACGAAGACTACGAGAGCCACGATGAGCATGCCGACCAGCAGCACGCCGATGAATGGCATGACGCCCTGTGCCTGCAGAATCGAGCCCATAGCTGATGGGAAGCCTGAAGCAATGGAGACGAAGATCAGGATGGACATTCCGTTACCGATACCGCGTTCGGTGATCAATTCGCCCATCCACATGATCAGGCTGGTGCCTGCGGTGAGGGTGATGATCATCAGCAGGATCACGATTAGTGAGTCCTCTGGGACAAGCGGTAGCGAGCAGCTTGGGAACAGACTGCCGGTACGGGCCAGGGTCACCAGTGTGGTTCCCTGCAACAACGCCAAAGCGATGGTGAGGTAACGGGTGTACTGGGTCAGCTTGGCTTGGCCGGCTTGGCCTTCCTTATGCAGAGTCTCGAAGTGTGGGATCACCACACGCAGCAACTGGGTAATGATGGACGCCGTAATGTACGGCATGATTCCCATTGCAAAGATGGAGACCTGCAACAGGGCGCCGCCACTGAACAGGTTCACGAACGAATAAAGTCCACCGGTGGTTTCACCCATTGCCAGACACTGCTGAACGTTGCTGTAATCAATTCCCGGAGCGGGAATGAATACACCGACACGATAGATCGCGATGATCCCAAGCGTGAACAGCAACTTGTTGCGCAGATCAGGCGTCCGAAAAACTCGGGCTATGGCGCTGAACAAGCGTCCTCCTGAAGTATGTGCTTGAGCCTAGGAAGAGATACTTCCTATGACCTAACGATTCTAGCGGTGAACAGTACTATCCTGCCAAATACGCCACACGAATTAGACGCAAATGTGTATCGATAGAAATGTTAACGACCAGATCAGCCAAGCATTGCTAGTATTCTATGAAAGTTTCTCGCCGATAGCAGAATGGTCCCGGTTCACGTTGATAACTCAACGTGAACCGGGACCATTCAAAGGCTAACCCTGAATTAGAGGGTTTCTGCCGAGCCGCCAGCAGCAGCGATCTTCTCGGAAGCAGAAGTCGAGAAGGCGTCAACCTTCACGTCAACCTTAACCGTGATGTCGCCGGTGCCCAGGACCTTTACAGGCTGGTTCTTGCGAACAGCGCCCTTGGCAACAAGTGCCTCTACGGTAACTTCGCCGCCTTCTGGGAACAGTTCCGAGATCTTGTCCAGGTTTACAACCTGGAACTCGACGCGGAATGGGTTCTTGAAGCCACGCAGCTTTGGCAGACGCATGTGCAGCGGAAGCTGTCCACCTGCGAAGCCTGCCTTCACCTGGTAACGAGCCTTGGTACCCTTGGTACCGCGACCAGCGGTCTTACCCTTAGAACCTTCACCACGACCAACGCGGGTCTTGGCAGTCTTTGCACCCTCAGCTGGGCGCAGGTGGTGAATCTTTAGTGCTTTTTCTTCAGCCATCTCTACTTCGCCTCCTCAACCTTCAACAGGTGTGGGACCTTGTTGACCATACCAACAGTCACAGGGTCAGCGGAGCGGACAACGGTCTGTCCGATGCGCTTCAGGCCTAGCGAACGAACTACGTCGCGCTGGGACTGGTTACCACCGATGATGGACTTGATCTGGGTGATTTCCAGCTGGGCGTCGCTTACTGCAATGTTCTTAGCCATTGATTAAGCACCTGCCTTCTGGGACTGGATGTGACGCAGCATTGCTGCTGGTGCAACCTCGTCCAGCGGAAGACCGCGGCGAGCTGCAACAGCTGCTGGCTCTTCAAGAGCCTTCAGTGCAGCAATGGTGCCCTGAACGATGTTGATCTGGTTGCTAGAACCCATCGACTTCGACAGGATGTCGTGGATGCCTGCGCACTCCAACACGGCGCGCACTGGACCACCGGCGATAACACCGGTACCAGGAGCAGCTGGACGAAGCATGACGACGCCAGCGGCGGCCTCACCCTTGACCAGGTGTGGAATGGTGGTGCCAACGCGTGGAACGCGGAAGAAGGACTTCTTAGCCTCTTCAACGCCCTTAGCGATAGCTGCAGGAACTTCCTTGGCCTTACCGTAGCCAACGCCTACCAGACCGTTACCGTCACCAACAACGACAAGTGCGGTGAAGCTGAAGCGACGACCACCCTTGACGACCTTGGATACGCGGTTGATAGCTACAACGCGCTCAAGGAACTTGTCCTTGTCTTCGTTGCGGTTATCCTTCTGGTCACGGCCACGGCCGCGGCCTTCGCCACGTCCACGACCTTCTCCACGTCCGCGGCCTTCGCCACGACGGGATCCAGCGTTCTCGGTAGCGGGAGCCGATGCAGTCTCGACTGCTTCAGTAGCTTCAGACACCTGAGTTTCCTTCTTGTTAGTTGCTTCGCTCACAGTGCCAGCCCACCTTCACGTGCGCCGTCAGCAACAGCAGCCACGCGACCGTGGTACTTGTTGCCGCCGCGGTCGAAGACAACTGCTTCGATGCCAGCAGCCTTGGCGCGCTCTGCAACGAGCTCACCAACGCGCTTAGCCTTTGCGGACTTGTCAGCATCGCTGTTGCGAAGATCTGCTTCCATGGTCGAAGCGCTGGCCAGGGTTAGACCCTGGGAATCGTCGACAATCTGTACGAAGATGTGACGAGCCGAGCGGTTGACAACCAGGCGTGGACGAACGGTGGTACCAGTGATGTGCTTGCGCAAACGCTGGTGACGACGACCGCGCTGAGCGGACTTGCTCTTGCCCTTGATTCCGATAGCCATAATTACTTACCAGCCTTTCCGACCTTGCGGCGGATGATCTCGCCAGCGTAACGAATACCCTTGCCCTTGTAAGGCTCGGTCTTACGCAGCTTGCGGATGTTGGCAGCAACTTCACCGACGTGCTGCTTATCAATACCAGCAATGGTGATCTTGTTGTTGCCCTCTACCGAGTAGGTAACACCCTCAACGGCTGCAACCTTGACTGGGTGCGAGTAACCTAGAGCAAGCTCCAGGTCAGCGCCCTTGGCCTGTACGCGGTAACCGGTACCGTGGATTTCGAGCTTCTTCTCGTAACCCTCGGTAACACCGATGATCATGTTGTTGATCAGGGTGCGGGTCAGACCGTGCAACGAACGAGACTCGCGTGAGTCGTTCGGGCGGCTGACGGTAACAGTGTTCTCGTCCTTGGCAACGGTGATAGGAGCCGAAACGGTGATCGAAAGTTCACCCTTTGGTCCCTTGACGGCGACCTGCTGGCCATCGACATTCAGTTCAACGTTGGCAGGAACGGTGATCGGAAGACGTCCAATACGTGACATTGTATGTTTCTCCCTTTCCGTTACCAGACGTAGGCGAGGACTTCCCCACCCACGCCCTTCTTTGCAGCCTGACGGTCAGTAAGCAGACCGGAGGAGGTGGACAGGATAGCGATACCAAGACCACCGAGCACGTGAGGCAAGTTGGTGGACTTTGCGTAAACGCGAAGACCTGGCTTGGAGATACGACGTACGCCAGCGATTGAACGCTCACGCGATGGGCCGTACTTCAAAGTGATGGTCAGAGTCTTGCCGACTTCTGCTGCAACTTCCTCGAACGAGGCAATGTAGCCCTGTTCCTTCAGGATGTTAGCAATGCGTACTTTTAGCTTGCTCGATGGCATCGACACGGTGTCGTGGTATGCCGAGTTAGCGTTACGCAGACGAGTCAGCATATCTGCGACTGGATCTGTCATAGACATGTGGGCTTCAGCCCTTCCTCGTTACGGTTTCCTTAGCGGACCTGTAACGTAGTGAGATTAGTTGTTGGTCCTGAATGGGAAGCCCAGAGCCTTAAGCAAGGCACGGCCTTCGTCATCAGTCTTGGCGGTGGTCACCACAGTGATGTCCATACCGCGCACGCGATCGATCTTGTCCTGATCGATTTCATGGAACATCGACTGTTCGGTCAGACCGAAAGTGTAGTTACCATTGCCATCGAACTGACGGTCGCTCAAGCCGCGGAAGTCGCGGATACGAGGAAGTGCCAGGGTGATCAAGCGATCAACGAATTCCCACATGCGATCGTTACGCAGCGTGGTGTGCGTACCAATTGGCATGCCTTCGCGCAGCTTGAACTGTGCGATGGACTTGCGGGCACGGGTGATCACTGGCTTCTGACCGGTAATTGCGGTCAGGTCGCGAACGGCGCCTTCAATGAGCTTCGAGTCCTTGGCAGCTTCGCCGACACCCATGTTAACTACAACCTTGGTCAGGGATGGTACCTGCATTGGGTTTGCGTAGTTGAACTGCTCCTGCATTGCAGGGCGGATCTCGTCGTTGTACTTAGCCTTCAGACGTGGCTGGATCTTGGTGGCTGCTTCAGTCATTACAGATCCTTTCCGGAAGCCTTGGCGAAACGAACGCGTACAGTCTTGGACACGCCGTTCTTTTCTACGGTTTCCTCGCGGAAGCCGACGCGGGTTGGCTTCTTGGTTTCTGGGTCAACCACTGCAACGTTAGAAACGTGCACTGGAGCCTCAACAACCTCGATGCCGCCAGTGGTCGAACCGGATTCGGTCTGACCAGCCTTGGTGTGCTTGGTGACGCGGTTTACGCCTTCAACCAGCACGCGGTTGGACTCGGTGATAACCTTCAGGACTTTGCCCTGCAGGCCACGATCCTTGCCTGAGATGACCTGAACCAGGTCACCCTTCTTGATCTTTGCGCCCATGGTTACAGCACCTCCGGAGCCAGGGAAACGATCTTCATGAACTTCTTGTCACGAAGCTCACGACCCACTGGGCCGAAAATACGAGTTCCACGAGGATCGGCTGCGTCACCCTTAAGGATGACAGCTGCGTTCTCGTCGAACTTGATGTAGGAACCATCTGCACGACGGATTTCCTTCTTAGTGCGAACGACGACTGCCTTTACGACGTCGCCCTTCTTCACGTTGCCGCCAGGAATTGCATCCTTGACGGTAGCGACAATGGTGTCGCCAATGCTTGCGTAGCGACGCTTCGAGCCACCAAGAACACGAATGGTAAGGATTTCCTTAGCACCGGTGTTATCGGCAACCTTAAGTCGCGACTCCTGCTGAATCACTTCTTACTCCTGTCGTCTCGCTGGTTCTCTTATAAACGAGCCTTGCGGAACGGATATGGTCTCCACGATACGTATCGCTTACCCCCACCGACGCGGGCGCACCGAATGCTGATCCCAATTGGCGGCAGGGCCGAGGCGTAAAATATCGAGGCCGTGCTTGTGCGACTAAACTGATTTAGACCGCACTGCATCGGGCCGAAGGTGGATAGTCCTCAAACGCGATGCGCACAGGTTTTCAAGTCTAACGCAGATTGGCGCCAAACCGAAATGGTGTGGTATGCGAAATTCAGGCGTTGTTCGTCACATGTATTGCCCTGAACTTTCCCGAATTTTCGGCTCAGCAGCCAAACTACGTGGAGGCGAACTGCCCGTCACCGACTCGGCAAAGTTATTGCAACAAGGGAATGCGTCCACGGTATGACCCATGGGCCAGAAAACTCTTCTTATTGCCATCTCCTCTTCTAGGAGGACTGACAGCAACTCGACGTAGCTCCCAAGATCTTAGACGGCTCGATTACCCTAGCCATCACCTGAAATTGGGGGTCTTGCCTCAGCCCAGTCACGCACAGTAGGCAACGCGCACAGATGAGTCCACATCGCTTTTGACGACAAAAAGAATCCGCCTCAAGTCACGTTATGGTCATTGATTGGATTTTAGGGCAGGATTGTCTTTCACCTAGCTCGGAAGTTTCAGTTGCTTGATGAGTCGATGGCTATCCAACGATTTTCGGAGTTCAGCATGCAACGTTCTTTAGTTCTCTGCGCAACTGGGATTCTCGCATTGACCGTTCTCACCGGCTGCAATGCGAGCAGCACAGATTCCCCATCGAACGAACCTACAGCAGATAACGCCACCGCAAGTTCCGCATCCCAATCCTCGACCGAACAAACACAAACATCACAGGCCCCTGTTGATACCTCCGACGTCATTGCGACGAACGAATTTGTCGTCCCCGGGCACAAGAACGACAAAGTGAAGGTTGGCATTCAGTCCCTGAAGGTCGAGGGGAAAACGATGATTCTCCAATACGTCCTTACCCCCGACTTCTCGTCTGAAAGCGACTCCGCAAAGATCTCCATCTACGACATGTTTGGGGACTTACCGCCGCGTACGACCCTAGTTGACCGAGAAAATCTCAAAGAGTACACGGTAATTTCTGATGTAGGGCGTAGTTGGGCAGCAGATGCAGTTCATTCGCAGACCACCAATCATGAACCCATCATTTGGTGGGGCGTTTATGCTGCTCCAGAAGATAACAATGACTCTTTTGACGTTCGCGTGATTGATTCGATGGCCGAGTTTGCTGATGTGCCGGTGACACGATGAAAACTTACGGCGTTCGACGTATAGGAGTTGGACTGCTGATAGTTTTGCTTGGCTGTCCGATTTCTGCAGCTCAAGCATCGGGCACCGCTGCCCAAGAATTACCGGATCCCTCTAGCGAACTAATTGCAGAATCCGTGATCACCTGGGATCCGGCCAAAAGCGTCAGGACATGGGACTTATCTGATTCCATCAAAAGCGTTGAGCAGGTGGAGGAAGCAGACGGCGAAACGACCATCACCTTGGCGACGGACATCCTTTTCACTCCGGATAGTTCCAAGCTTCCAACCTCGGCAAGCAACAAAATCGAGTCTTTGCTGTCCAAGATTCCCAAAGGCGCAGAGGTAAAAGTCAACGGTCACACTGATTCAGTTCACGGCGCAAAAGACAACAAGAAGCTCTCGTCGGACCGGGCTGAGGCCGTTGCCGCCGTACTTAAGAAAGCACGGTCCGACCTAAAAACAACGGTCAAGGGATTAGCCGACACCCAACCAGCGGTTCGAGAAGACCCCAAAGACCTGTCGACTTATGCTGCAAATCGCCGAGTCGAAATCATTTACGCCGGCTAGCTAATCTCTTGTCGCTGGGTAGTGGGCTCTGGACAAAGCCTCCTAGCGGTGGCTACTTGTTTGGCACACCGAGTTTCACCGTGAGCGCGAGATGATCAGATCCATCGATCTTGACCGTGTGTTGCCCAAGTGGAGCGAGCCCACGGGTTAACACATGGTCAATCCCAACGACCGGGGGCAGGGTTCCTCCGGTGGGCCATGTCGGCACCGGGAACCACGACGTTTCGGGTTCCATGCTGGAGGCAAGTTGACGAAATTGTGGATGCGTCCGGGTCGAGTTGTAGTCCCCCGCCAGAATCATCGGCATATCATTATGCTGATCAGCCCACTGCTGCAATGCCGATAATCCGCTGCGCCACCGCTGAGCATCATCCAATGGCGGATAAAGGTGAACTCCCACAACGCGGATGGGTCCGTCGGGTGCCTGTACTTCAACGACGGGTAGGCCATACCATTCAGTCATTTCTGGACCGAGAGCATCTGCTCGCTGACTAAGCGGATAACGAGAAAAGATCACCGTATCAGCCTCACCACCGGTTGGCACCGGTGCACTCCGGTAATCCAAAGCATCTAATGCTCCCTCGGCGGCCAAACGTTGGTGCAAAGGTTCGCTGGTCTCGACAAGCACTAGAACATCTGGATTAGTCATCTTGATGCTCTGCGCTAATTGCTTCGAATCGGCGCCTGCTTTCAGCGCGTTAAAGGAGAAGACAGAAATTTCAGAAGTATGCGCTCCTGTTTCTTGTCTCCAGGGCGCTGCCACGTTGGGTAGCACGCCGAGGATGAGGGTGAGCATGATGAGAATTGCCATAAACCATCTTCGCCTGAACGAAGCGAGCAACACAGCCACAACAACGCCGATCAGCATCCATGGTTGAAACGCTTGCAGACGCGGAGTCCAACCAGCAGCTGACCAAGATATGTAAGGCATCAAGCCAACAGCGCCGCAGAGCAAAATAAGAATCGCCCACGTCCACCCAAAATGTGGCTGTGGGCGATTTTTCGTCATGATCTCAGCTTAGTTCAGCGACGAGGGATCATCGCTGACTTCGCTGACAGCTCCTACTGCTGTGCAGCCCAGTCCGCGACTCGTCGTGCGCTTTCTTCTTCGCTTAGATCTTCAACTCTGCTCATGATGGACCACCTCACCCCGTAAGGATCAATGATGGAGGCGAATCTGTCCCCGGAAACAAAATTCGTGACTGGTTCTCTCACGGTGGCGCCTTTCTCGATTGCCTTAGCCAGCACCGAATCAACGTCTTCGCAGTACAGTCCCAGAGAGTAGCAAGCATTTGGCGCTACGGGCGGTGGCACCAAGCCGTACTCCGGGCTGGGTTCACCTATTTGCAGGTGACCTTGGCCGAAATCCAATTCCGCATGTACGACAACGCCAGCCATTGTCGTGGCATCAATGATTCGTGCTCCGAACGCATCTTTGTAAAACTCCAATGCCTGCGCCGCATTAGTTATGGCTAGGAACGGCGTCAATGAGGTGACACCTTTGGGAACACCAGCGTTGGTGTAGTTTCCGGTGACACCACGCACCGATTCGTTGTTGTTTTGCATGTCTAAAGACTAAGATCCTGTGCCATGCTGGGGCTTGTAAATTTGCGACGATTTCAAGGAGCCGCCGTATGGCTGATGTCCACGACGGTCGAGGTGTTTTGTATCCGGCTCGTTTGCCGGAGTTTCAGCGCATCTTGCCTCCCGAACATTTACAGCAGCACGTCAGCTGGTTCTGGATCTCGCGCTGGGAAATTGCCCCGGGCAGGGTCTCGCGGCAGCAACTACTGCCCTTCCCGTTGATGAATCTTGTCGTTCAGATTGAGGGCGTGACAATCTCCGGTCCAAGCAGTGGCGCCTCGCATAGGGATCTGCACGGTACGGGCTGGGCTGTTGCCGTCTTGCTTCGTCCCGCGAGTGCACCTTTTGTCGCTTCCCTTGCCGGAACTACTCCTGCGCAGTTATTGGACCGGGAAGTGGTCTTGGCAGCGGTGAACCTTCACAAGGGCATTAAGGAAGAACATGCCAACACGACTGCCTTGCCGCTTAATGAACGTTGTGCCGATCAGTTGACTTCATGGCTAACGCAGTGCCTTCCACCGATCACGGATTCGGGAGTGCTGGCCAACAAATTCTTGGAATACGTTTCGACGCATCGAGAAGCCTCGCGCGTTGATCAAGTCGCTAAGGAATTGAATCTCACCGTACGCAGCTTACAACGCCTGTCCCTCAAATACTTGGGGGTCTCTCCCCTTGTAGTCATCCGGCGCTACCGATTGCAAGAAGCTGCCCTACATATGCGAGAGCACCCTGATTCATCGCTCGCTGGCTTGGCTGCAGACCTTGGATACACAGACCAGGCTCACCTGTCCACGGACTTCCGTAAGGTTCTGGGCTATTCCCCCAGCGACTATCGAAACAGCTAGTGCCCTGCACAAAGGCCGGCGCCCATCAAGACGTTCCCCGGGCATTGATAGATCAGTCCCGTTCCAGAATCAATTCCAAAGTCCAATGTCACGGCGCTGGGCTTTGCATTTAACGCAGAAATGCCCCGAACTCTTCTTTCGAAAAGTTCGGGGCATTCTTCAATCACGAGATCCGTGAAATCGTTGCGAAAGCTTACTTAGCCTTCTCTACGATCTCAACTAGACGCCAGCGCTTGTCAGCAGACAGCGGGCGGGTCTCAGCGATAACAACCAAGTCGCCGATGCCGGCTTCGTTGTTCTCATCGTGAGCCTTGACGTTCTTGTTGCGACGCATAACCTTGCCGTAAAGGGCGTGCTTTACACGGTCCTCAACGTCAACGACGATGGTCTTCTGCATCTTGTCGGAAACCACGTAACCACGGAGGGTCTTGCGGTCGTTACGCTCGGTAGCGTTATCCACACCGTTCTCCTTCTCGCTCATTACTTGGATTCCTTCTTGGTTTCTTCAACCGGAACAACGACATCCTGACGAATGCCCAGCTCGCGCTCGCGCAGCACAGTGTAAATGCGGGCGATATCGCGCTTGATAGCCTTCAGGTTTGCGTTGCTCTCTAGCTGGCCGGTAGCCGACTGGAAACGCAGGTTGAACAGTTCTGCCTTGGCCTTCTTCAATTCCTCGTTCAAACGAGCGGAATCGAAGCCGTCCAGGGACTCAATGCTAAGGTCTTTAGAACCGAGAGACATCCCTATTCACCACCTTCACGACGCACGATGCGTGCCTTCATTGGTAGCTTGTGGATTGCAAGACGCAATGCCTCTTTAGCTACCTCTTCACTGACGCCACCGAGTTCAAACATGACTCGTCCTGGCTTTACGTTGGCGACCCACCACTCAGGTGAACCCTTACCGGAACCCATACGGGTTTCAGCAGGCTTCTTGGTCAAGGGACGGTCAGGGTAGATGTTGATCCACACCTTACCGCCACGCTTGATGTAACGGGTCATAGCGATACGAGCGGCTTCGATCTGACGGTTAGTCACGTAAGCCGGGGTCAACGCCTGGATGCCGTACTCACCGAACGATACGGTGGTACCGCCCTTGGCAGCACCCGAACGCTTTGGGTGGTGCTGCTTACGGAACTTGACTCGACGTGGGATAAGCATTTAAGCCTCTCCTCCTTCCGCAGCACCAGCTGCAGCGCCCTTACGGTCGTTACGACGACGGCGTTCGCCGCCACGTGGACGATCGTTTCCTCCGCGACCGCCACGAGCTGGAGCAGCAGCAGCCTGCTGTGCAGCCAGTTCCTTAGCGGTAACGTCACCCTTGTAGATCCAAACCTTTACGCCGATACGGCCGAAGGTGGTCTTAGCTTCGAACTTGCCGAAGTCGATGTTCGCACGCAGGGTGTGCAGTGGCACACGACCTTCACGGTAGAACTCCTTGCGGGACATTTCTGCACCGCCAAGACGACCGGAGCACTGAACGCGGATACCCTTGGCACCAGCGCGCATTGCCGACTGCATTGCCTTCTTCATCGCACGGCGGAAAGCCACGCGGGAAGCAAGCTGCTCGGCGATGCCCTGGGCGACCAACTGGGCCTCCATGTCAGGGTTCTTGACCTCGAGGATGTTCAGCTGAACCTGCTTCTTGGTGAGCTTTTCCAGCTCGCCACGAATACGGTCAGCTTCTGCACCACGGCGACCGATTACGATACCTGGACGTGCGGTGTGGATATCCACACGAACACGGTCACGGGTGCGTTCGATCTCTACGCGGGCGATACCTGCACGGTCCATACCCTTGGACAGCAGTGCACGGATCTGTACGTCTTCTTTTACGTAGTCCGCGTAACGCTGACCTGGCTTGCTGGAATCAGCGAACCAGTGCGAGACGTGGTCAGTGGTGATGCCGAGACGGAAACCGTTCGGATTTACCTTCTGTCCCATTTAGTTCTCCCCACCCTTCTGGGTTGAAACAACCACAGTCACGTGGCTGGTGCGCTTCTTGATCTGGAATGCGCGACCCTGTGCACGCGGCTGGAACCGCTTCATGGTCGGACCCTCGTCAACAAACGCTTCGCTGATAAACAGCTCGTCCTCATTGAATGCTTCACCTGCGCGGTCCGCGGCGGCACGGGCGTTAGCCACTGCCGATGCGACAACCTTGTATACCGGCTCCGAAGCTGCCTGTGGGGCAAACTTCAAGATGGCCAGTGCTTCGTTGGTCTGCAGACCACGAACAAGGTTGACGACGCGCCGGGCCTTCATAGGCGTTACGCGGATGTGACGCGCAATTGCCTTGGCTTCCATTGCTATCCTTCTCTCGTCTATCGAAGAAGTGCTAAGCGATACTAGTACCCTCGCGGGGCCTAGCGGCGCTTGCCCTTCTTGTCGTCCTTCACGTGGCCACGGAACGTACGGGTTGGAGCAAACTCTCCGAGCTTGTGACCAACCATGGATTCGGTTACGAACACAGGAATGTGCTTGCGACCGTCATGTACGGCGATGGTGTGTCCCAGCATGTCCGGGATGATCATCGAACGGCGGGACCACGTCTTGATGACGTTCTTGGTGCCCTTATCGTTTTCAGCAACGACCTTTAGGAACAGGTGCTGATCGACGAAGGGGCCTTTCTTCAGGCTGCGTGGCATGTTTCCAGGCTCCTATCGCTTGTTCTTGCCGGTCTTGCGACGACGCACAATGAGCTTGTCGCTTTCCTTGTTCGGACGACGGGTGCGTCCTTCACGCTTACCGTTAGGGTTGACCGGGTGACGACCACCGGAGGTCTTACCTTCACCACCACCGTGTGGGTGGTCAACTGGGTTCATGACAACGCCACGAACGGTTGGGCGAACGCCCTTCCAGCGCATACGGCCGGCCTTACCCCAGTTGATGTTGATCTGCTCAGCGTTACCAACTTCGCCGATGGTTGCGCGGCAGCGCACATCAACGTTGCGGATTTCGCCCGAAGGCAAACGCAGCTGAGCGAAGCGACCCTCACGGGCTACCAGCTGGATCGAAGCACCTGCGGAACGAGCCATCTTAGCGCCGCCACCTGGGCGAAGCTCAACAGCGTGAATCACGGTACCAACCGGGATGTTACGCAGTGGCAGGTTGTTACCTGGCTTGATGTCAGCGTTTACGCCGGCCTCAATTGGGTCACCCTGCTTGAGGTTGTTCGGTGCGATGATGTAGCGCTTGGTGCCGTCCACGTAGTGGAGCAGAGCGATACGAGCGGTACGGTTCGGGTCGTACTCAATGTGAGCAACCTTTGCCGGAACGCCGTCCTTATCGTGACGACGGAAGTCGATAACACGGTAAGCGCGCTTGTGTCCGCCACCCTTGTGTCGGGTGGTGATCTTACCGGAGTTGTTACGGCCGCCAGTCTTGGTGAGTGGACGAACCAGTGACTTTTCCGGAGTCGATCGGGTGATTTCTGTGAAGTCGGCTACCGACGAGCCGCGAAGGCCCGGGGTAGTCGGCTTGTACTTACGAATTCCCATTTATTTTCAATTCCTCGTTAAAGTGGTCTCCGCTTAGGAAAGCGGACCGCCGAAGATGTCAATCGAGCCTTCCTTCAGGGTGATGATGGCGCGCTTGGTGCTCTTGCGTGCCCCCCACCCGAAGCGGGTGCGCTTGCGCTTACCGGCTCGGTTGATGGTATTTACAGAATCAACCTTGACGTTGAAGATAGCTTCAACGGCGTACTTGATTTCCGTCTTGTTTGAGCTAGGAGCCACCTCGAAGGTGTACTGACCCTGGTCGATTAGACCGTAGCTCTTTTCCGAAACGACTGGTGCGATGACCACGTCGTGTGGAGCCTTGGAGTTGATGCTCACTTGGCTTCCTCCTTCTGGACCAGGGCATCGAAGGCAGCCTTGGTGAAGACTACGTCATCCGAAACCAGAACATCGTAGGTGTTCAGCTGGTCGACGTACAGAACGTGCACAAGCTCGAGGTTGCGAACCGAAAGGGCTGCAACATCGTTGGCGCGATCGATGACGACAAGCAGGTTCTTGCGCTCGGTGAGCGAACGCAAGGTAGCCAGAGCTTCCTTGGTCGATGGGGTTTCCCCTGCAACCAAGTTCTCAATCACGTGAACGCGACCGAAGCGTGCGCGATCAGACAAAGCGCCGCGCAGTGCAGCAGCCTTCATCTTCTTCGGGGTACGCTGCGAGTAATCACGTGGGGTTGGACCGTGGACAATGCCACCGCCGGTCATGTGTGGAGCACGGATCGAACCCTGACGAGCGCGGCCGGTACCCTTCTGCTTGAACGGCTTGCGACCTGCACCCGAAACCTCGGAGCGGTCCTTGGTCTTGTGGGTACCCTGGCGGGCAGCAGCAAGCTGTGCAACGACAACCTGGTGCAGCAGCGGGACGTTGGTCTGTACGTCGAAGATCTCTGCAGGCAGTTCGACGTTAAGTGCCTTAGTCATTTACTTATGCTCCCTTCACGGCGTTGCGTACGAGAACGACGCGGCCGCGGGCACCTGGAATGGCACCCTTGATCAGCAGGAGGTTCTTCTCAGCGTCGATAGCGTGAATGGTCAGGTTCTGAGTGGTAACACGCTCAGCACCCATACGACCAGCCATCTTCTGTCCACGGAAAACGCGACCTGGGGTCGATGCGCCGCCGATGGAACCTGGCTTACGGTGGTTCTTGTGAGCACCGTGCGATGCGCCAACACCATGGAAGTTGTGGCGCTTCATCACACCGGCGAAGCCCTTACCCTTAGAGGTACCAACGACGTCGACCTTCTGGCCGGCTTCGAAGAGCTCTACGGAAAGTTCCTGGCCTGGGGTGTACTCGGCAGCGTCTGCGGTGCGCAGTTCTACCAGGTGACGACGTGGGGTTACGCCTGCAGCCTCGAAGTGACCAGCCAGTGGCTTGGTGACCTTGCGAGGATCGATCTGGCCGTAGCCGATCTGAACTGCGGTGTAGCCATCGCGCTCAGCGTTGATGAGCTTGGTGACAACGTTGCTATCAGCCTGCACGACGGTGACAGGAATCAGGTTGTTGTTCGAATCCCAAACCTGGGTCATGCCGAGCTTCGTGCCCAACAGGCCCTTGAAATTACGGGTTGCGGTCATAGTTTTCTCGCCACCTCCCCTTAAAGCTTGATTTCGATGTTGACATCCGCTGGCAGGTCGAGACGCATCAGCGAATCAACAGCCTTCGGGGTCGGATCAACGATGTCGATCAGACGCTTGTGCGTGCGCATTTCGAAGTGCTCACGGCTGTCCTTGTACTTGTGTGGCGAACGGATAACGCAGTACACGTTCTTCTCCGTTGGCAGCGGCACTGGGCCGACTACGGTTGCGCCTGCGCGCGTGACCGTCTCAACGATCTTCCGGGCTGAAACGTCAATGACCTCGTGGTCATACGACTTCAGCCGGATGCGGATTTTCTGTCCCGCCATGGCGTCATGCCTCTTTCTGTTAGCACTATCTAAAATTTCTGTGCCTGTATACGGGTTCTTGCGAACCGGCACGCCTTACGCTGCGACTGAATCCGAATAAATCCGGGTTCCTCACCCGCAGGAGGCTCCGACCCCCGAACTCGGGCGTGTCGTAAATATTTCAGTCACGACAAGACCGCAAAGTTCTACCTTTATCGAGGGCCTTATAGTTTGAAGCTGTTGTATTGATCCCGAACCACAGGCATTATCCTGTGTGAGAGTCAATCCCGGTTGTTCAAACCAGTTCCGATTACCTCAGCAAAGAGGATCGGGTTGCAATCAAGCAACTTATCTAGTCTGACAGGTTGGCCCCGATCGCGCAAATCTTTTATAGCTTTCTAGCCCCGTGATCTTGACCTCACCGGGGAAGAAAGCAGCACAACTTACTGACCGGGCTCCCCCGGTGGGCTTGGAGGCAACGGCCCGGGTTGTTGCCAGGGCTCGGAGCCTGGCGGCATTGCCTGCTGCGTCGGCGGCCTCATCTGCTCAGGCTGTTGCCATGGCAACCGCGGCGGGCCTTGCAGTCGTTGCTCCGTGGGTGCCGTGCGTTGCACCGGGTTAGCAGGATCTTTGTCCGCGCCCTTATCAACCTTGGCCAGTTTGTAGATGGCAGCGGCGATCAACCCCAAGCCCAACAAAACAAGCCAGAGGAAGGCTAGTCCGCGCAAGAACCAGAGAATCGATGCGGTAACGGCAACTGCACCCCACCAAATCAGCAACCTGTCGCTGTGCTTCAGACTCCACGCCACAAGCGCGACAAAGAAGATCAACGCCATTAGCTGTACCGTCGAATTCGCATCAGCCAATGAACCCACAAGGCTCAGGCTGCCCGCTACCGCGGCCGCAATCAGATACCCACGAGCCAGCCGCTGATCTTTGCGCAAATACCGCCATGCCACGAGCACTACTGCGACAAGACAGAAGTACATTGCGGCGGAGCTGATTTTCGGAGTGGACTGAATTTGCGCGTAACTGCTGAGTCCCAGCAGTGCCGTCAACAAAAAGATGCCATCGGGCAGGTAACTGTTCACGCGAGGCGAAAGTTCGAAGTACCCGAAAACCCAGGCAGCGGCCACAATCAGTACTGCTCCCCCAACGACTGCCAGAACAACATCGTCTTGTACGTGCGCGGTCAGGCCGGCCACAACCCCAGCCAACAAGGCTGCTCCGAAGTAGAGCCTGGATGCCTCGCCACTGACATTGTTCGAATCTGTTTGTCGGTCCTTGACTGCAGGATAGTTTGGAACCGGTTGGCGCCACCTTCCATGCAGTGTGGCCATTAGATAGAAGATCACCGCCGTCCCGAGCAACGCCCAAACAACCTCCAAGGCTTCGAGCGACCATGCTCCTGAGCGGTGACGAAGTAGCATTACCGCTCTGATCACAACATAGGCAATCACTGCACTAGCCGCAGCGGCAAACCAAGGATTGTTGCGCGTGTGTACACATAGGGCTAGCGCGACTGCGCCCACCGCCCACGCAATGACCGCTTGCCAGGTTCCTGCCTGCCACACAGCCACCAACAGCAATGGCAACACGATTCCTGCACCGATCACTACGTGCAGATCGGTGTTACGACGAAGTCGCCATTCAAGTACTACGGCAACGAGGGCCATCAGCAGTAATAGTGAACAGGCAACACTAGGCGACCACCAAGTGCTACGGATCCAGCCAGTATCTTCGCGCAGCCCCAGGGCCGGAATGCTCAGTAAAAGCATCACTGCCGGAACTGCCGGAAGTAGATAAAGGTAAGTGGCGCCCGAAGTCTTTCGCTGCGCCCAGACACTTGCCACTGCATGAAGTCCCCAGAACATCGCGGACAGCAGCAACACCCCACGGTCGGGGCCGAACACCACAACAAAGTAAACAAGCACGCTCAGTGGTTCAAGGATTAGCAGGGCGAGGGTAATGATTTGGAGCTCTTTGCCCATCCCCTGACCTGATCGACCATGGAGTACCAGTCGAGTCAGTTGCGGTAGAACCACAGAAAGCAGTACCAATGCGAAGTGTCCGTGGATATCAACGTGTAGGGCATCGATGAACCACCAGACCATGGTACTGAACACTACCTGTGCTAAGGCCGCGTAGATCATCTTCCAGCGTTGGTCCTGAACTACCGCGCAGCTGGCCACAAAATACGTCAAAGCCAACACGCCAACAAGAATCGCTACCAGCCAGTGAGGCCGGGTGAAACTTAGCGCGTAGGTCACCGCGAGCATCGCCACACTGCCCCAACGTACATGAGCATCCCATCGGGCCAGACCACCGGTTAGCGAGGTTAGTCGCCAACTGGCAACTATCGTGGTCACAGCGCTCAGCAAAGTCGCACCGATGAACCAGTACAGGGAACTAACGTTCAAGAACTGCGGTAGTAACGTACCTGTACCAGCACTTCCACGCCAGACGGCCAGGGTGGTTGCAATCAATACGGCAGAGCCCGCAATGCGGATCAATCGAGGCGCAGACCCGCCAGCGACTTTCGAGTCAGCAGAAGAGAGTCGTAGCGTGCTGACGCAGTACCCCCAGGCGAACACGAAAACGCCCGCCCCGACACCCAATGCGAAGTTAGCACCGGCCGTGCCGTCAGTAGATTCCCAAAGGGACCCGCCGATAACAAATCCGGTGATCATCAGCAGAACCCAACGCGTGTAACTTCTCAGGATGTGCCACTGCTTATTGGCAACCCGGCGGATCAAAAACAGCGCCGCCAGCCCCAACACTAAGGATGGCAAGGGACGCCAGAAGTGAGCTTGGGTATCCATCAAGGCGATAATCGGTAGTCCCAAGACAACCAACACCTCGACACGGGCATATCGATAGAGCCCCAGAACAGTGAGCAGGATTAACAGTGGAATCCCGACGTAGCTGATCAACGGTGCAGCTTCGCCAAACATGTCCAGCAGGTAGCCTAGTGCTACCGATACAAGGGCAATGCCCCACAGTACCGCGCGTTCAATCTGCAGTGCTTTGCTGGTGACCGCGAACTTTGCTTGATAGCTGCGCTTGCACAGCAGAACAACAACCGCCTGCGCCGCGAAGCCAATAGCCATGGTCAATACCGTGCTCGACGTGCTGAATTCAATGTACGTTGAAGCCGCCCAGAGCATGAGCATAAAACTCAGTCGCGCGCCATAAAGCCGGTAAAGCCTAAATTCAGGTAGCAAACGGACGCTCAAGAGCAGTTGCCCGGTGAGCAGGAAGAAGATCCATAGATAGTCGCGGCTGCTCAGTTCTGGGAGTAGCACTAGGGCGAGCAGTCCAACGAGCGCGGGAAGAATTTGGGCCGTACCGGAGACCGCCGCATAAAACTGTGAGTGGCGAACACGAGCACTCATGGTGGCCAGCAAGAGCAGCATTACAGAGATGGCAAGCAGGAACAGCAAGTAGTAAAGCATTCCGCGTTGCATCATTGCAGCACCGGCCATAGATGTACTGACCAAGATCAGGACGGCCATCCATGAAAGGATGCGTGAGTTCAGTCTGATAGTTGCGAAGCCGACTGCAAGGGTCGCAATTGCCGAGAAGATAAACCAAACTACCGCCCCGGGCAGGTCAACGGTGTTGTAGGTTGCTATCGCGCAGAGTGGCAATAGAGCCAGACCGGTTCCTGCGAAAGCGGCACCAGCTGGCCTCAGTGAGCTCTTTGACGCGTGGGTTACCAGGCCTGCGATGTAGAAGACTGCAGCGAGTAGACACAGGGAAATAAGCTTGGCGTTGGGAGTCAAGGCGAAGCTGAGGAATAGCGCCGCCGCTCCGACAATCATTAGTGCCGCAACATACAAGGTGATGTTGATATTGCGAAGTTCGCGTTCCCGCTGGGTCAAGACCCGCACTGCTTTAGCCGGTGTTACCTGAGCTTGTACTTGTTGCTGTGGCTGAGCAGGGGCTGCTGGGGCGAAGGGGCCAGAGGTGAAGTAGGGTTGGACTGGTTCTGGCGCGGCAGCTACCGGGGTGACTCCAGCCTGAGTCTGCGCTGAACTTCTCACCTGCGCATTGATGCCGTTGCTCGTATCCGCTTTTGGACCACTTGCTGTGAAGAACGCGGCGGCAGCCTCATAGCCTTGCTGCCAGGCTTCGCGCAGTTGTGCAGAGGTGTGCGTTTGAGATTCAGACCTTCTCCGGCCCAACCGTAGTCCGCCGAAAAACGCGGCAAGAATCAAGACGATCGATAACAAGATCAGTCCAGGCATAGCTGCCACTCCCCTAGTGATAAATCAGTGCGCCTTCCAATTAGACCACCTTATTGAGTTACTCACTAGTTCAAATGCCGTTAAATACGAAAAACCCCCAACACATTTCTGTGCTGGGGGTTTCCCTAGTTCACTAAGGAACTACCACATCAAGTAGAGACTACTTGGTGATGGTGGTTACCTTGCCCGAACCAACGGTGCGGCCGCCTTCGCGAATTGCGAAGCCGAGGCCCTCTTCCATAGCGATTGGCTGGATCAGCTCAACCGACATTTCGGTGTTGTCGCCTGGCATAACCATTTCGGTGCCCTCTGGGAGGGTGATAACGCCGGTTACGTCGGTGGTGCGGAAGTAGAACTGCGGACGGTAGTTCGAGTAGAACGGGTTGTGACGTCCGCCTTCGTCCTTCGACAGGATGTAGACGTTTGCATCGAAGTTGGTGTGTGGGGTGATCGAACCTGGCTTAACGATAACCTGGCCACGCTCAACATCGTCGCGCTTCAGACCGCGAAGCAGCAGACCACAGTTCTCGCCTGCCCATGCTTCGTCGAGCTGCTTGTGGAACATCTCGATACCGGTAACGGTGGTCTTCTGGATTGGGCGGATGCCAACAATCTCAACTTCCGAGTTGATGGCAAGGGTGCCACGCTCGGCGCGACCGGTTACAACGGTACCGCGACCGGTGATGGTGAAGACGTCCTCGATAGGCATCAAGAATGGCTTGTCGCGGTCACGAACTGGGTTAGGAATGTAGGTGTCTACAGCTTCCATCAGTTCCTCAACAGCAGCAACCCACTTTGGATCGCCTTCCAGTGCCTTCAGGCCGGAGACCTGAACAACTGGTGCGTCGTCGCCATCGAAGCCCTGGGAGGACAGAAGTTCGCGAACTTCCATCTCCACGAGCTCGAGAAGCTCTTCGTCATCAACCATGTCCGACTTGTTCAGCGCAACCATCAGGGTTGGAACACCAACCTGGCGGGCCAGCAGAACGTGCTCGCGGGTCTGAGCCATTGGACCATCGGTAGCAGCAACCACGAGGATTGCGCCGTCCATCTGAGCAGCACCGGTGATCATGTTCTTGACATAGTCAGCGTGGCCTGGAGCGTCAACGTGTGCGTAGTGACGTGCCTCGGTCTGGTACTCGATGTGCGAGATATTGATGGTAATACCGCGCTGGCGCTCTTCTGGAGCCGAGTCGATGTTAGCGAAGTCGCGCTTTTCGTTCAGGTCTGGGTACTTGTCAGCCAGAACCTTGGAGATAGCTGCGGTCAGAGTGGTCTTACCGTGGTCAACGTGACCGATGGTACCAATGTTGACGTGCGGCTTGTTGCGCTCGAACTTTGCCTTTGCCACAAGTTCCTCCTAGAAACATTTACAGAAGACTTTTTTCGTCTGCGCGGTTCGCAAACGAACTTCACTTAGTCTACTGGGGGCGTGGATAATTATGGAAATTTCGGTCCTCTGCGGGCCCTGCATGTGATGCAAATCCCTCGTTGGCCGTTTGCGGGGCCGGCCTCAATGGCAATGAAGCCGGCTCCGCGATCGGCCACTTCCCCACAACGGGGGTCACGGCCAAGTTTTGGTTCCGAAGCGAATTACTCGCCGCGGGACTTCTGAACGATCTCGTCAGCAACTGCCTTCGGGACCTCAGAGTAGCTATCGAAGGTCATCGAGTAAACTGCACGACCCTGAGTCTTCGAACGCAGGTCACCAATGTAACCGAACATTTCAGACAGTGGGACGCCAGCCTTGATGACCTTGACGCCTGCAGCGTCGGACATCTCGGTGATCGAACCACGGCGGGAGTTCAGGTCGCCGATAACGTCGCCCATGTACTCTTCCGGGGTACGAACTTCAACGCTCATCAGTGGTTCAAGCAGAACAGGGTTAGCGCGGCGTGCGCCTTCCTTGAAGACCTGCGAGCCAGCGATCTTGAACGCCATTTCCGAGGAGTCAACATCGTGGTATGCACCATCGATGAGGGTAGCCTTCACACCAACCAGTGGGTAACCAGCCAGGATGCCGTACTGCATTGCTTCCTGGATACCCTGGTCAACCGATGGGATGTATTCACGAGGAACACGACCACCGGTAACGGCATTCTTGAACTCGTAGGTTACACCGTCAACAACTTCCAGAGGCTCGAACGAGACCTGGACCTTTGCGAACTGACCCGAACCACCGGTCTGCTTCTTGTGGGTGAAGTCAACCTTCTCCACAGCCTTCTTGATGGTTTCGCGGTAGGCAACCTGTGGCTTACCAACGTTTGCTTCCACGCGGAATTCGCGCTTCATGCGGTCAACCAGGATGTCCAGGTGAAGCTCGCCCATACCGCCAATGACGGTCTGGCCGGTGTCTTCGTTCAGGGACACGGTGAAGGTTGGATCTTCTGCCGACAGCTTTTGAATAGCGGTCGACAGCTTTTCCTGGTCACCCTTGGTCTTTGGTTCGATGGCCACAGAGATCACTGGATCCGGGAAGGTCATCGATTCGAGAACGATTGGGTGAGCTGGATCGCACAGGGTGTCGCCGGTGGTGGTGGCTTTCAGGCCGATCACAGCGTAGATGTGACCTGCGTGGATCTCGTCTACCGGATTCTCCTTGTTGGAGTGCATCTGGAAGAGCTTGCCTACGCGTTCCTTCTTGCCCTTGGTGGAGTTCAGCAGCTGTGCGCCGGACTCTGCCTTGCCGGAGTACACGCGGATGAAGTTCAACTGACCGAAGAACGGGTGAGCGGCGATCTTGAACGCAAGTGCCGAGAACGGTGCATCCTCGGAAGGCTCGCGGGTCAGCTCGACTTCTTCATCCTTCGGATCGTGACCGATGGTGGCGCCAACGTCCAGTGGGTTTGGCAGGTAGTCAATAACAGCGTCGAGCATTGGCTGCACGCCGCGGTTCTTGAAGGCCGAACCACAGAATACTGGGTAAGCTTCGGAGTTCACGGTCAGCTTGCGGATGCCAGCCTTGAGTTCATCGATGGTGATTTCCTCACCTTCGAGGTACTTTTCCATGAGCTCTTCGGAAGCCTCAGCAACATCCTCAACCAGCTTGGCACGGTACTCTTCAGCACGCTCAACCAAGTCGGCAGGGATTTCGCGGGTTTCGTAAGCAGCACCCATGGTGACGTCGCCCTTGGCGTCGCCTTCCCAAACGAACGCCTTCATCGAAAGCAGGTCTACAACGCCGGTGAATTCGGACTCGGAGCCGATTGGCAGCTGCATAACCAGCGGCTTGGCACCCAGACGCTTGACGATGGTGTCTACCGTGAAGTAGAAGTCAGCGCCGAGCTTATCCATTTTGTTCACGAAGCAGATGCGTGGAACGTCGTACTTGTCAGCCTGACGCCATACGGTCTCAGACTGAGGCTCGACGCCTTCCTTGCCATCGAACACGGCAACGGCGCCATCGAGCACGCGTAGCGAGCGCTCCACCTCAACGGTGAAGTCAACGTGGCCAGGGGTGTCGATGATGTTGATCTGGTTCTTGTTCCAGAAGCAAGTTACGGCCGCGGAGGTAATGGTGATACCGCGTTCCTTTTCCTGCTCCATCCAGTCGGTGGTCGACGCACCATCGTGGGTCTCACCGAGCTTGTGGTTCACACCCGTGTAGAAAAGGATGCGCTCAGTAGTAGTGGTCTTACCGGCATCGATGTGGGCCATGATGCCGATATTGCGGACCTTGTTCAGGTCAGTAAGCACGTCCTGTGCCACGTTGTCTCCCTAAAAGGTGAGGCCGGAGTCGCTGGGCATCGGTTGATGCCCAGCTTGTCCGAACAGTTCTTACCAGCGGTAGTGTGCGAAGGCCTTGTTAGACTCGGCCATCTTGTGAGTGTCTTCGCGACGCTTCACAGCGGCACCCAGACCGTTCGATGCATCCAAGATCTCGTTCATCAAACGTTCGATCATGGTCTTCTCGCGGCGAGCCTTGGAGTAGCCAACCAACCAGCGCAATGCTAGTGCGGTTGCGCGACCTGGCTTGACCTCGACAGGAACCTGGTAGGTCGCGCCACCGACGCGGCGGGAACGAACTTCAAGGGCTGGACGGATGTTGTCCATAGCCTTCTTGAGGGTCGAAACAGCGTCGGTACCGGACTTTGCAGCGGCACCTTCGAGTGCACCGTAAACAATGCGCTCTGCAGTGGACTTCTTGCCATCGACGAGAACCTTGTTGATCAGCTGGGTGACCAATGGGGATTCGAAGACTGGATCAGAAACTAGTGGGCGCTTTGGCGCCGGACCCTTACGAGGCATTACTTACCATCCTTCTTTGCACCGTAGCGGGAACGAGCCTGCTTACGATCCTTTACACCCTGGGTATCCAGAGCACCACGTACAATCTTGTAACGAACACCTGGAAGGTCCTTTACACGACCACCGCGAACGAGCACGATGGAGTGTTCCTGCAGGTTGTGTCCGACACCTGGGATGTAAGCGGTAACTTCGATACCACCGGCAAGGCGCACACGTGCGACCTTACGCAGAGCCGAGTTAGGCTTCTTTGGGGTGGTGGTGTACACACGGGTGCATACGCCACGGCGCATTGGGTTGCCCTTAAGGGCAGGAGCCTTGGTCTTGACGACCTTAGGCGAGCGGCCCTTACGGACCAGCTGCTGAATAGTAGGCACTTTCGTGTCCTTCCATCTATCTAAGTTTGTCGGCACCACGTCATAAGCACAGTTGCCTAGATAAGTTTCGGTGCTTAGTTCATGGAGCTAGCTGCTTGCCTTACCGCAAAAACTAGAATCTAAAAGTCCCTAGGCGTGCGAAAGTGTGGCATTCGTTGCGCAACCTACCCGCAACCCGGACTGTGTCCATTTTGCCACACATAAAACAATTGATTTCAGTCTAGCATTAATCCGCCGACCCACCATCTCCAGTAACGGAGATCACCGTGATGACCTGTTAGCTCATCGACTCACACCTCAAGCTAATAGCCATGACTGAATAACAGCTGAACGCTGGTGGGCACCCAGATGACTGCAGCCTGAACCTCTAAGTCCGATCATCGAAATATCAGCTCCGTCCGCCGGACCAAGGAAAAGCTATTTATAGTAGAGTTCTCGACCGGTTGAGTTTTCTACTATTTTTGGTTCTGTTTCATGTCACGACTGAGCCTACAAAGCAATCGGTGTCAGCAATTGAACCGATAATCTCTATACGGTTAAACGCCCAACGCCTGCCCGCCGGTGACGGTGGGCAGGCGTTGGTTCAACTACCTAGCGGCGTCGAGCTTCCGAATTTAGCGGAAGTCCGATCCGTGGTCGTAGTCGTCCATCGAGATGGCACGGAATTCAGGCGAAAGCCCACCTTCAAGTGCATCGTCGTACAGACCCGAGGAGAAGGCCGAGGTACCGGTGAACAAAGTTGCCTTTGCTTCGTCGGTAGGCTCAACGTTGACCTGGGTGTAGCGATCCAGACCGGTACCGGCCGGGATCAGCTTACCGATGATCACGTTTTCCTTCAGACCGCGCAGTGGATCTTCCTTACCTTCCATCGCAGCCTGAGTCAGGACGCGGGTGGTTTCCTGGAAGGAAGCAGCCGACAGCCATGAATCGGTGGCCAGCGAGGCCTTGGTAATACCCATCATCTCGTCACGGCCGGCAGCTGGACGCTGACCTTCCGAGACGGCCTTGCGGTTCGCGGCGGTGAAGCGGGAACGGTCAGCCAACTCGCCTGGCAGCAAGTCAGTTTCGCCGGACTCGATCACGGTGACGCGACGCAGCATCTGGCGGACGATAACTTCCACGTGCTTATCGTGGATGCCTACACCCTGTGACTGGTACACGTCCTGAACCTCGCGGACCAGGAACTTCTGTGCTTCACGTGGGCCGAGGACTCGAAGAACCTGCTTCGGATCCAAGGTACCGGAAGTGAGCTGAGTACCGGCAACGATGCTCTGGCCGTCTTCAACCAACAGGCGTGCACGACGCAGAACCGGGTAGGCCTGCTTCTCGTCACCGTTATCTGGGGTAACCACAACGCGCAGCTGCTTCTCATCGTCCTCGATCGACACGCGACCGGTGACCTCGGACATCGGAGCCACACCCTTAGGGGTACGGGCTTCGAACAATTCCTGAATACGAGGCAGACCCTGGGTGATATCGTCAGCCGACGCTACACCACCGGTGTGGAAGGTACGCATGGTCAGCTGGGTACCAGGCTCACCAATGGACTGTGCGGCAATAATGCCTACAGCCTCACCAATGTCCACGGTCTTGCCGCTGGCCAGCGAACGGCCGTAGCACAGTGCACAGGTTCCGACAGCCGAGTCACAGGTCAGTACGGAGCGAACGCGGATTTCATCCACGCCAGCGTTGTACAGTTCCTCGATCAGTACGTCGCCTACATCCGAACCGGCGGTAGCCAATACGGTGCCTTCAGCGTTCTTCACGTCTGCAGCCAGCGTACGGGTGTAAGCCGAGTTCTCAACGGTTTCGTGCTTGACGCGGATGCCAGCTGAGTTATCAGCAATGGCCACGGTCAAACCGCGCTTGGTACCGCAGTCCTCTTCGCGGACGATAACGTCCTGCGAAACGTCAACCAGACGACGGGTCAGGTAACCCGAGTTTGCGGTCTTCAGTGCGGTATCGGCCAGACCCTTACGGGCACCGTGGGTAGCAATGAAGTACTCCAGAACCGACAGGCCTTCACGGTAGGAAGACTTGATCGGGCGAGGAATAATTTCACCCTTAGGGTTGGACACCAGACCACGAATACCGGCGATCTGACGCAATTGCAGGTAGTTACCACGAGCCTTGGAAGTCACCATTCGGTTAATGGTGTTCAGTTCTTCCATACCGTTCTTCATCGCCTCGGCAACCTCATCGGTAGCCTTGGTCCAGATGTCGATCAGGTCCTGACGACGTTCGGCGTCTGCAATCAGACCCTTGTCGTAGGAAGCCTGAACCTTAGCGGCACGTTCCTCGTAAGGAGCCATGATGGCTGCCTTATCCATGTTGGAGGTAATGTCCGAGATAGCCACGGTCACGCCCGAGCGGGTAGCCCAGTAGAAACCAGCATCTTTGAGGTTATCCAAGGTAGCTGCAGCGATGACCTTCGGGTAACGCTCTGCAAGATCGTTCACGATCTCCGAGAGTGCATCCTTACCGGCAACGCGAGCAACCCATGGGTAATCCTCAGGCAGGGTGTCGTTGAACAGAACCTGACCCAGCGAGGTCTCCAGCAGTGCGTCGGTACCTGGCTCCCAACCTTCTGGAGCAGGCTGCTCTTCGGAAGGAACGAAGTTTGGTACGCGAACCTTGATCGGTGCGTTCAGGTGCAGTTCGCCACGATCCTTGGCCATGATGGCCTCGGAGATGGTGGAGAACACGCGACCGGCGCCGACCTCGTGAGCACGCTTGGTGGTCAAGTGGTGCAGACCGATGATCATATCCTGCGAAGGCAATGCCACTGGGCGACCATCGGAAGGCTTCAAGATGTTGTGCGAGGACAGCATCAAGATGCGGGCTTCAGCCTGAGCTTCTGGGCTCAGTGGCAGGTGTACTGCCATCTGGTCACCGTCGAAGTCAGCGTTGAATGCGCCACAAACCAATGGGTGCAGCTGCAGAGCCTTACCTTCAACCAGCTGTGGTTCGAAGGCCTGGATACCCAAACGGTGCAGGGTTGGTGCACGGTTGAGCAATACCGGGTGCTCGGTGATGATCTCTTCGAGAACGTCCCAAACCTGTGGACGGTAACGCTCGACCATACGCTTTGCCGACTTGATGTTCTGTGCGTGGTTGAGGTCAACCAGGCGCTTCATCACGAAAGGCTTGAAGAGCTCGAGAGCCATCTGCTTAGGCAGACCGCACTGGTGCAGCTTCAGCTGTGGACCAACGACGATCACCGAACGGCCCGAGTAGTCAACGCGCTTACCCAGAAGGTTCTGACGGAAACGACCCTGCTTACCCTTGAGCATGTCGCTCAGGGACTTCAGTGGACGGTTACCTGGACCAGTGACCGGGCGGCCACGACGACCGTTGTCGAACAGCGAGTCAACAGCTTCCTGCATCATGCGCTTTTCGTTGTTCACGATGATCTCAGGTGCACCAAGATCAAGCAGACGCTTCAGGCGGTTGTTGCGGTTGATCACACGACGGTAGAGGTCGTTAAGATCCGAGGTAGCGAAACGGCCACCGTCGAGCTGAACCATTGGGCGTAGCTCTGGCGGGATCACTGGAACGGCGTCAAGCACCATGCCCTTTGGCGAGTTGCCATTGGCCAGGAATGCGTTAACAACCTTCAGTCGCTTCAGTGCACGAGCCTTCTTCTGGCCCTTGCCGTTTTCGATGATGGTCTTCAGCTCTTCAGCTTCAGCAGCGAGGTCGAAGTTTTCCAGACGCTTCTGGATAGCTTCGGCACCCATGGAACCTTCGAAGAACAGTCCGTACTTTTCACGCATGGTGCGGTACAGACCTTCGTCACCTTCAAGGTCAGCGACCTTCAAGGACTTGAAGCGGTCCCATACTGCACGCAGGCGCTCAGCTTCGGCCTTGGCGCGCTTGTCGATCTGCAGAACAGTCTTCTCGGCCAGGGTACGTGCCTTGTTTAGCTCAGCGTTCTTCGCGCCGTCAGCTTCCAGCTTCTCCAGCTCTGCTTCCAAGTCAGCTGCAACAGCCTTCTTGTCGGTTTCAGCGTTGGTAGCCAACTGGCGCAGTTCCAGATCGTGCTGGGCCTGCAGGTTAGGCATTTCGGCGTGACGACGGTCTTCGTTCACGCTGGTGATCATGTAGGCAGCGAAGTAGATGACCTTTTCGAGGTCCTTCGGAGCCAGATCAAGCAGGTAACCCAAGCGCGAAGGAACGCCCTTGAAGTACCAGATGTGGGTCACTGGAGCTGCAAGCTCGATGTGGCCCATGCGCTCACGACGAACGTTCGCACGGGTCACCTCAACGCCACAACGCTCACAGATGATGCCCTTGAAGCGCACGCGCTTGTACTTACCGCAGTAGCATTCCCAGTCGCGGGAAGGACCGAAGATCTTTTCGCAGAAAAGACCGTCCTTCTCCGGCTTCAGGGTGCGGTAGTTAATGGTTTCCGGCTTCTTAACCTCGCCGTAGCTCCATCCACGGATTTCTTCCGCGGTGGCAAGGTTGATTCGCATGAGGCCGAATGAGGAATCGTTGGACATATGGTCCTTTTCTCTCTTCTATGGTGTCTGAAGTCGATACGAATGAGGGTTGAATTTTCGGCCGCTGCCTGCAGGAAACTGCAGGCAGGGCGTCGAATTAAACTTCCTCTACGGAGTTCGGCTCCGACCGGGAAAGGTCGATGCCTAGCTCTTCAGCGGCGCGGAACGATTCCTCGTCCGACTCACGCATTTCGATAGTGTTGCCGTCGGTACCAAGTACCTCAACGTTCAAGCACAACGACTGCATTTCCTTGATGAGCACCTTGAACGATTCTGGAACACCAGGCTCTGGAACGTTCTCGCCCTTGACGATTGCTTCGTAGACCTTAACGCGGCCGTGGATATCATCCGACTTGATAGTCAAGATTTCCTGCAGCGTGTAAGCGGCACCGTAAGCTTCCAGTGCCCAAACTTCCATTTCACCGAAGCGCTGGCCACCGAACTGGGCCTTACCACCCAGTGGCTGCTGGGTGATCATGGAGTATGGACCGGTGGAACGGGCGTGAATCTTGTCGTCCACCAGGTGGTGAAGCTTCAAGATGTACATGTAACCAACGGATACTGGATCTGGCAATGGATCACCGGAGCGACCATCGAACAACTTCGCCTTACCGGAGTTGCCAATCAGGCGAACACCGTCACGGGTCTTGTTGGTCGAATCCAGGATTCCACGGATTTCTTCTTCCGAAGCGCCGTCGAAGACTGGGGTTGCCACGGTGGTGGATGCCGACTCGCGTGGCAGGTTTGGCAGATCGCGGACCCATTCAGGCTCGCCTTCAATCTTCCAACCCTGCTTTGCAGCCCAACCCAGGTGGATTTCCATTACCTGACCGACGTTCATACGGCCTGGCACACCCAGTGGGTTCAGGATGATATCCAGTGGAGTACCGTCCTCGAGGAATGGCATATCCTCCAGTGGCAGGATGCGGGAAATAACACCCTTGTTACCGTGACGACCAGCGAGCTTGTCACCGATCGAGATCTTGCGCTTCTGAGCAACGTATACGCGGACCAGCTGGTTGACACCAGGGGAAAGGTCATCGTCGTTGTCGCGGTCGAAGATGCGAACACCAATGACGGTACCGGACTCGCCGTGTGGAACCTTCAGGGAAGTATCGCGAACTTCGCGGGACTTCTCACCGAAGATGGCACGCAGCAAACGCTCTTCTGGGGTCAGCTCGGTTTCACCCTTAGGGGTGACACGGCCTACCAGTACGTCGCCAGCTTCAACTTCAGCACCGATGTAGACGATGCCGCGGTCATCAAGCTGGGAAAGGATATCTTCCGAGACATTCGGGATGTCGCGGGTGATTTCCTCGGCACCAAGCTTGGTGTCGCGAGCGTCAACTTCGTGCTCTTCGATGTGAATCGAAGTCAGAACGTCGTCGAAGATCATGCGCTGGGAGAGGATGATCGCATCCTCGTAGTTGTAACCTTCCCAGGACATGAAGGCCACGAGCAGGTTCTTACCCAAGGAAAGCTCACCGGAGTCGGTGGACGGACCGTCGGCGATGATCGACTGGAATTCCAGACGATCGCCTTCGGAGACGCGCACGCGCTGGTTGTAAGCGTTGCCCTGGTTAGAGCGAGCGAACTTCATGATTGGGTACATTGACTCGGTGCCATCATCGTTCATGACAACAACCAGGTCAGCAGAAACCTCGGTGACCACACCTGGCTTGGATGCAACAACGGAGTCGCCGGCGTCAACTGCCGCGAACTTCTCCATACCGGTACCAACCAGAGGGCGCTCACTCTTCAGCAGCGGCACAGCCTGGCGCTGCATGTTGGCGCCCATCAGTGCTCGGTTAGCATCGTCGTGCTCGAGGAATGGAATCAGTGCGGTTGCAACGGAAACCATCTGGCGAGGCGAAACGTCCATGAAGGTAACTTCAGAAGCGTCAACGATAACTGGCTCGCCGCCACCACCCTTTTCACGAACCAGAACGGTTTCTTCAAGGAAGCGTCCGTTCTCGTCCAGTGGGGCGTTAGCCTGTGCGATGAAGTGCTGGAGCTCGTCATCAGCGGTCAGGTAGTCGACCTCATTGGAAACAACACCGTTGGATACACGACGGTATGGGGTTTCGATGAAACCGAAGGCGTTAATACGACCGTAGGTTGCCAACGAACCGATCAGACCAATGTTTGGACCTTCGGGAGTTTCAATTGGGCACATACGTCCGTAGTGGGACGGGTGCACGTCTCGAACTTCCATGCCTGCGCGGTCACGGGACAGACCACCTGGGCCCAGAGCCGACAAGCGACGCTTGTGGGTCAGGCCAGCGAGTGGGTTGTTCTGGTCCATGAACTGCGAGAGCTGCGAGGTTCCGAAGAACTCCTTGATTGCAGCAACAACAGGTCGGATGTTGATCAGGGTCTGCGGGGTGATCGCTTCGACGTCCTGGGTGGTCATACGCTCGCGCACAACACGTTCCATACGGGACAGACCGGTGCGGATCTGGTTCTCGATCAATTCGCCCACGGCGCGGATGCGACGGTTGCCGAAGTGGTCGATGTCGTCAACGTTCACAGGAACGTCAACGATCTCACCCTTGCGGGTACCCTGAACACTCTTCTCACCAGCGTGAAGTGCTACGAGGTAGCGGATCATGGCGACAAGGTCATCAAGCGAAAGTACCGAGGCGTTCTCAGCGTTAACTGGAGTCTCTACACCGAGCTTGCGGTTGATCTTGTAACGGCCAACCTTGGCCAGATCGTAACGCTTAGGCTCGAAGTACATGTTCTTCAGCAGTGCCTGAGCAGCCTCAACCGTAGGAGGCTCGCCTGGACGCAGCTTGCGGTAGATGTCCAGCAAGGCTTCGTTCTGATCCTTGATGCTGTCCTTTTCCAAGGTAGCGCGCATCGAATCGTACTGGCCGAACTCAGACAGGATCTGCTCTTCGCTCCAGCCCAGTGCCTTAAGCAACACGGTGACCGACTGCTTACGCTTACGGTCGAGGCGAACACCGATCTGGTCGCGCTTGTCGATTTCCAGCTCGAACCATGCACCACGCGATGGGATGATACGTGCCGAGTAGATCGTCTTGTCGCTAGTCTTGTCCGGTGCGGACTCGAAGTACGCGCCTGGGGAGCGTACCAGCTGGGATACAACAACACGCTCGGTGCCGTTAATAACGAAGGTGCCCTTTTCGGTCATCAGCGGGAAATCGCCCATGAACACGGTCTGCTGCTTGATTTCGCCGGTTTCATTGTTCATGAATTCAGCCTTGACATACAGCGGTGCCGAGTAAGTGGCGTCGCGGTCCTTGCACTCTGCGATCGAGTACTTAGGGTCAGCGAACTCCGGCTCCGAGAAGCTCAAGGACATGGTGTCCTGGAAGTCCTCGATTGGGGAGATTTCCTCGAAGATTTCAGCCAAGCCCGAGACGTTTGGCACGCTGGTGTCACCAGTGGCTTCAGCCTTAGCTAGGCGCTCAACCCACTGCTGATTGCCGACGAGGCGGTCAAAGCTCTCGGTCTGCAATGCCAACAGGTTAGGCACTTCAAGTGGTTCGTGAATCTTTGCAAAAGAAAGTCGGCCAGCGTATGCAGCATCGCGAGCCGAACTAGCGGTTTGGTTGTTAGGGTTGCTCGAGGCGACCAAGATGGATCCTTCCAAAGACCGTCAGGTTTCCGAACGCTTACCGTGCTAAGGTTCCTGCCATAGGACAGTTCCTGATTTTGGACCGCACAACCCACCGCTATATGAAGGCCGCGCGCGCAAACAGTAAGGCGCAAATTTCTACTCTACCGGAGGGAAATGCGCTTGTCGATACTCGGCGCAGAATTTCGTGCTATAGTTTTCGCCGATGAATTCCAGGTCACTGACCGCTCATCACCACTCTTGGGCGTAAGCCACGCGCTCCCCCAAGTATTTAAGCCTTTGGCGGTGCGCATTTGGCCTACCAATCCGGCAATTTCTCGGAAAATTCTAGATTTACTTCCACTGTCATCGATCAGCCAAATGGTAGCTAGTGACTGACACGAAATACGCTTTATGTTGTTTGTCACAGTCGTGTTTTAACTGCATCAAACCCGCTACTTTTCTCGGGACTGAATTGGCGACTCCAAGTGGTCTGCCCCGTCTTTGAACCACGTCGTTTGTTTCAACTTTGGCTCTCCCCCAAATATTCCGGGCCGGCATTCTCTTCGACTCTGCACGCAGCATTCACAGCTATTTCGACGGACAGGTCTGGTACTTGCCAACCACCCTTGATTACGAACGCGCACACCAGGTTCGTGGCATCTTTCCACCCCAATGGTTATGCTCGAGGACACATCGACGGTCAGGAGATCTAATGAATAAGTTGCAATCAGATGAGGCATTGACCCGAGTTAGCTTGGATGCATCACGACGGAACATTGCCATCGAGGTGGTGCCACGCGAAAAAGTGAACTCTCTGGAAGAGGCGGCGGAAGCTCTTGGTATCAAGCCCGGGGACCTGCTGAAGTCACTAGTGATCAAGAAGTCGGATGACACGTTCGTCTTCGCATTGATACCTGGGGGACGAAAGCTTGACTGGGCAAAGTTGCGTAACCAGTTGGGCGTCAACAAGCTTTCGCTGCCTCCGGCCGACGTTGCCTGGGACGTGACCCACTATGAAAGTGGCACCATCACACCCTTTGGGTCGCATACGGTATTACCCGTGTTTATTGATGCCAGTGTTTTTGACGAACCAGAAGCTACGCGCATCGGCTTAGGCAGTGGCGACCGTGGTCATGGCCTGCTGGTAAAACCACGCGATCTGGTTACCGGATTTGATGCCACGATTGCTGATATCTCGTCCCCGGCATAGGCAACCGAGACTTAGCAACAGCACCCTTGACCCATTCAGCTCCAACGGTCAGCGACTTGGTGGTTGCGTTGCGCAGGGCAAGCCCCATTGGCTTCTCTACGAAACGTGCCACCAAGTACGCCCAGCCGAGCATGAGTGCGACAAGTCCAAAGAGAAGAACGTATTTGTTCACCGAAGCGTGGAGCTCTTCAATAATCCACCAACCCCAAAGTTGGTGAAAGAGATACAACGGAAAGGTCAGCGAACCGGCTACGGCCATCCACCGAGCGCGCACGTGCTTGAGTGGGGTCAGGGTGCAGATCGCCAGGATGGCTACACAGACCACCGCAAGAACTTGGAAATGCCATGCGGGAATCTGAATTCCTGACAAGTAGTCTGCGTCAAAGTGCCCCTTGATTCCGGTAAAGAATGCGGCAATGCCAGTATCGATCACTAGCAAAGCCCATCGGGCCACGGTGTGTCCGTTTTGGTAGATCAGGTACAGCATCATGCCGGCAGCAAAAAGCGCCGCGTACTGTCCAGCGAACCAGTCCTGCGCCTTGTCCAAGTTGGTGAAATGCAGGTACAGGCCAATGCCGGGCCAGATGGCGCAGAGCCACATGATGTGCTTGTTTTTCACGAAGCCCAAGGCCAGCAGTACGCCAAGCAGAACATAGAATCTCAGCTCGACCCACAGGGTCCAGTACACCCCGTCAAAGTCCTGAATATTGAAGGCCGACTGCATCATCGTCAGGTTGGGAACGATATCGCTTGCTGTACGCCCATCGTTCCCCGACGGCCAAATCTTCAGTGACAGTACCGCTGCTGCCAAAACAGCTATCCAATATGCCGGATAAAGACGTCCGACTCGTGATCCGATAAAACCAATCACGCTTTTGCCCTGCACGGACATGAGGATGACAAACCCGGAGATCAAGAAGAACAGCTGTACGCCGAGCTGACCGTACCGGGTGAATTCTGACAGGACTGGCCAGAACTCGGGGGCCTTAGTCCCCCAGTGTTCATGACCCCAAGCAGTGTAGTGGTAGAAGACCACCACCAAAGCCGCGCTGAATCGCAGTGCGTCTAATAGACCAAGTCTCGGCGCAGGTGCGTGGGTCCGTGGAGCTAGAGAATTTGACACATATTCAGCGTATGCAATGAACTTGAATAAACGCTGTTAATAGAAACGTTATAAAACAATTGCCAAGAAATGCTCAGTTAACGGCTAAGGGGCCCACAGGCTTTCGCCTATGGACCCCTTAGCAATAAGTTGCGAGTGACCGCGGAACTTACTTAACGGTTACGGTAGCGCCAGCAGCCTCGAGGGACTCCTTAGCCTTCTCCGCTGCGTCCTTTGCAACACCCTCAAGCAGAGCCTTTGGAGCGCCGTCAACGAGCTCCTTAGCTTCCTTCAGGCCGAGGGAAGTGATTGCGCGAACTTCCTTGATCACTGCGATCTTCTTGTCGCCAGCCGATTCGAGGATAACGTCGAATTCGGTCTTCTCTTCTGCAGCAGCTTCGCCGCCAGCAGCAGGACCGGCAACTGCAACAGCAGCAGCGGTTACGTCGAAGGTCTCTTCGAATTCCTTAACGAACTCGGAAAGCTCGATGATGGTCATTTCCTTGAATGCGGAAAGCAGCTCTTCGTTGCTGAGCTTCGCCATGGTCGGCGTCCTTTCGGTTTTGGCCCGAAGGCCGAATGAATTTGGGATTACGTTGCGAGAGATCGCGAAAGCTTAGGCTTCTGCCGGAGCTTCCTCGGTAGCTTCTGCCGGAGCTTCGCCACCGTTCTCTTCGAGCTTTGCACGCAGTGCTTCGACGACGCGGGCAGCAGCGGAGGCCGGAGCCTGCAGTACTGCAGCAACGCGAGCGAGCTGGGTTTCGCGGGATTCCAGTGCGGCCAGTGCAGCGATGCCGCTCTGGTCCAGCGCCTTGCCTTCGAACCAGCCGGTCTTGATGACCAGCTTGTCGTTGGTCTTGGCGAATTCCGTGAGGCTCTTAGCAGCAGCAACTGCGTCGCCCTTAACAAAGGCGATAGCGGTTGGGCCGGAAAGCTGCTCATCGAATGCATCGATGCCAGCGTTCTTAGCTGCGATTGCGGTCAAGGTGTTCTTTACAACTGCGTACTTGGTCTCCTGACCAAGCGAGCGGCGTAGATCCTTGAGCTGTGCAACGGTAAGCCCACGGTATTCGGTCAAGACAGCCGCGGTTGATTCGTTAAAGTCTGCAGTGATTTCTTCAATCGCTACAGTCTTGCTCGGGGTTGCCATAACACTCCTTCCGGGGATTTGTTGGTACCGTTTCAAAACCGGCGAGGCCATAAAAATAGCCCCGCGCAGGAGCACAGGGCAGTTCAACTCATTCAAGTTAAAGCAAATCTATGTAACCTGCGTTGGTTGTCCTTGCGGACCTTTAGGGACTAAATGAAATCATCTTGTCCAACCGACGGTCTTCGGTAGTTCTAGTCTAAGACAGATCAATGAAGCACAGCAAATCGAAGTCTGCCATCACGCCCATGATCCTAGTCACCTCGCCACTAGAGACCTCGGCGCTGGCGTCTAGGGGTCATTAAACTTCAAAGGAGCATACCGATTGCTCGGCATGCTCCCTCGAATTCAAAAGCTATAAAGCTTAGGCCTCAACGCGGGTTACGTTCGGGTCAACAGGGATACCTGGACCGAAGGTGGTAGCGATGGTTGCCTTCGAGATGTAGCGACCCTTCGAAGCCGAAGGCTTCAGGCGCAGAACCTCTTCAAGAGCAGCTGCGTAGTTCTCGGTCAGCTGCTTTGCATCGAACGAAGCCTTACCAATGATGAAGTGAAGGTTCGAGTGCTTGTCAACGCGGAAGTCGATCTTACCGCCCTTGATGTCGCCAACAGCCTTGGCAACATCCATGGTTACGGTGCCGGTCTTAGGGTTTGGCATCAGGTTACGTGGACCCAGTACCTTACCCAAGCGGCCAACCTTACCCATGAGGTCAGGGGTAGCAACTGCTGCGTCGAAGTCAACCCAGCCGCCCTGGATCTTTTCGATCAGGTCGTCCGAGCCAACGAAGTCGGCGCCTGCAGCGCGTGCTGCTTCTGCCTTGTCGCCGTTAGCGAAAACTACCACACGGGCGGTCTTACCGGTGCCGTGTGGAAGGTTGACGGTACCGCGAACCATCTGGTCAGCCTTACGTGGGTCAACACCCAAGCGGAAAGCAACCTCAACGGTCGAGTTGGTCTTCTCGCCTGCGGTCTCCTTTGCCAGGGCAATTGCCTGAGCTGGAGCGTAGACATTGTTGTCGGCATCGATCTTAGCCGCGGCGGCTACGTATGCTTTGCTGCGCTTTGCCATCTGCGTTTTCTCCTTATGCAGTCGTGGTCAAGTGGACCGCGCGCGATCCTGCCACGGACGAAGCGATCAGATGATCGTTTCGCCTTAGATTAAATTCTTGATTGCTATCCAACAGGTGAACAGCGGAAGGCGGAATTAGCCCTCTACGGTGACACCCATGGAGCGAGCGGTACCGGCGATGATCTTTGCTGCAGCAGCAAGATCGTTAGCGTTCAGGTCAGCCATCTTAGCGGTGGCGATTTCCTCAACCTGTGCCTGGGTCAGGTTTGCAACCTTCAGGGACTGTGGAGTACCCGAACCCTTAGCAACGCCAGCAGCCTTCTTGATCAGCTCAGCTGCAGGAGGAGTCTTGGTGATGAAAGTGAACGAACGGTCTTCGTAAACGGTGATTTCAACTGGAATCACGTTACCGCGCTGCGACTCGGTCGCTGCGTTGTAAGCCTTGCAGAATTCCATGATGTTGACGCCGTGCTGACCAAGTGCTGGACCGATTGGAGGAGCTGGGTTAGCAGCACCTGCCTGGATCTGCAGCTTGATGAGTCCGGTGACCTTTTTCTTTGGGGCCATGTCGGGTCCTTCTTACTCTTGCGTTTCCCGCGGCACAGGAGCGTGGCACGGGGATCTGGCTATCGTGGCGCGACAGCCAAACGTGCCCACATATCGATAAGCGACCGATGCGGGACACGAAGACTTAATACTACTGGATCTTGTTGACCTGGTTGAAGTTCAGGGTCACTGGAGTTTCGCGTTCGAAGATCGAAACCAGTACAACCAGCTGAGCGGCATCCAGCTTGATCTCGGAGATCGTGGCCGGCATCGTTTCGAATGGACCATCGTTAACGATGACCGATTCTCCAACTTCAAAGTCAACGGTGACCTCAGTAATTGGGGCACGTCCTGGCTTGGTAGCCGAAGGCTGTTCCACTGGATCAACCACAGTGTGCTCAAGCATGGAGAAGACTTCATCCAGACTCAATGGGTTTGGATCATGGGCGTTCCCAACGAAGCCGGTGACACCTGGAGTGTGGCGAACAACACCCCAAGAAGCGTCGGTGAGCTCCATACGAACCAGGACATAGCCCGGGATGCGCACGCGGCGAACGATCTTGCGCTGAGTGTTCTTTACCTCGACGACTTCTTCCATTGGTACCTGGATGTCGTAGATGAACTCTTCCATATCCTGAGTCTGGATACGGGTTTCGAGGTTCACCTTCACGCGGTTCTCGTAACCAGCGTAGGTGTGAATAACGAACCAGTCACCTGGCAGGCGGCGTAGCTTCGAGCGGAATTCTTCCTTGAGGCGAGCGACCTTGTCTTCGCCTTCTTCTTCAGCGGCGATTTCTTCGGCCTCAGCTTCAGTTTCATCCGCAGCTTCTGCGACCTCAGCGTCAGTTGCTTCTTCGGCTGGGGTTTCGGTTCGCTCGGTTTCAACCTCAGCGGCTACATCTACCTGAGCGCTGTCGGCTTCAACGAACTCGTTTTCGACCTCGTCATTAATCTGCGGTTCGAGTTCCTTGTCGGACACTGCGGCTCCTGCTTTCTTTGACTGAATGACACTAAATTGCCTCGGGGCGATTATACCTCCGAGGCAACTAAATTACTGTTCTACCTGTTTAGTGAACAGGAGGATCGAACCCTGCCCGAAGACGAAGTCCAGGGCCGTCACGATCAGCATCACCACAATAACGAATCCAACAACTACCAAGAAGTAGTTGAGCAATTCGCTGCGGGTTGGGGTGACAACCTTCTTAAGTTCCGCGATTACCTGTCGAAGAAACAGCATGATTCGGGCAAAGAAGCCCTTTTTCTGCTGACCCTCGCCAGAGTTCAGAGCAGATTCGGTCACGTTCTTCCTCGTTTCAATTTTTTTGGCCAGTTGAAACAATCACGGTGCGCCGTGGTCTCAATGACCTCAACACACCGTGACGAGAGATAATTCGCTAAGCGATAAATCGCTACTGCGCAGGGCAGACAGGACTCGAACCTGCAACCTGCGGTTTTGGAGACCGCTGCGCTACCAATTGCGCCACTACCCTTCGGAGCTTTTCTCAGCTCCAATCACTCAGAATATCTTACCGGATGAATGCCTTGGCCTGATCCGATGCGTTCTCTGAGCAACGAGAAATAACTTTACGCAACGAAATCACAATTGTCGAACTGACAACCCGCAGTGTGGCGCAGAACGCATGAATCAACCCCTGAGTACGTCCAACTAATGTCATGTTCACTCATTCAGGAAGGATCTAGCATCAGGGGAACTAAACTTGGTAATAACAGCTCTCCCCATAGACTTCAGGACGAACTCTTACATGTCTCGCATTTCACGCCGCATCGGCGCAATCTCTGAATCCGCGACCCTCGCAGTCGACGCCAAAGCCAAGGCTTTGAAAGCCGCTGGACGCCCGGTCATCGGGTTCGGCGCCGGCGAACCTGACTTCCCAACCCCTGATTACATTGTTCAAGCAGCGCTCGAGGCGGCCGCGGACCCGAAGAATCACCGCTACTCCCCTGCGGCAGGACTCCCAGAATTGCGTGAAGCCATCGCAGCCAAGACCCTACGTGACTCCGGGTACGAGCTAGCGCCATCCCAGGTACTGGTTACCAACGGCGGCAAGCAGGCCGTGTACAACACCTTCGCTACCTTGTTGGATCCAGGAGACGAAGTCATCGTCCCAGCTCCTTTCTGGACCACCTACCCGGAGGCAATCCAGCTAGCCGGCGGTACCCCAGTGTCGATTTTCGCTGGCCCAGAGCAGGGCTATAAGGTTACTGTCGAGCAGCTCGAATCGGTATTGACCGAACGCACCAAGGTGCTGCTCTTCGTTTCGCCATCCAACCCGACTGGTGCCGTGTACTCCGCCGAACAGATCCGCGAGATCGGCCAGTGGGCTGCTTCCAAGGGCCTGTGGGTTGTCACCGATGAGATCTATGAACACCTGACCTATGGCGAGGCAAACTTCAACTCCATCGCTACTTTGGTTCCGGAGCTTGAAGACCGAGTAGTGATCCTCAACGGTGTTGCGAAGACCTATGCAATGACCGGTTGGCGTGTGGGATGGATGGCAGGTCCAACCGATGTCATCAAGGCAGCGACCAACCTACAGTCGCATGCGACTTCCAACGTTGCCAATGTTTCCCAGCGCGCTGCACTTGCGGCTGTTGCCGGGCCACTGGATGCAGTGAACGAAATGAAGACTGCTTTCAACCGTCGCCGTTTGGCCATCGTTGAAGGCTTGAACTCCATTGATGGTTTGCACTGCCCCACCCCAGAGGGTGCCTTCTATGCCTACTCGGATGTTCGTGGCCTGTTGGGTCGCGAGATCCGCGGCGTCGTGAACAACACCAGCGCCGAGCTTGCCGCATTCATTCTGGAACAGGCCGAAGTGGCCGTAGTTCCCGGCGAGGCATTTGGTCCATCTGGCTATATCCGCATGTCTTACGCTTTGGGTGACGCTGATCTTGCCGAAGGCGTTTCACGACTGGTGAATCTCTTGGGAGAAGCGAAGTAGCTTTCAACGCAACCAGATTGGGCGGGGTTCGGCAAGTAAATACTTGCCGAACCCCGC
>NZ_VHIN01000017.1 GCF_009805585.1 Glutamicibacter sp. JC586
CCACGAAGCGATTCTCCTATCAACCTTCAATTTAAGCTCAGAACGGTCAGGCGACCTCCTTTACGAGGTTCACCTGACCGTTCCTATTGATAGAAACCTGGCGCTAAGAGCTAGCCCTTCTTGGTCAATTCCAGCCCTACCAATACCGGATCATGATCCGAGGAGCGATACTGATTTGCACTGAACAGGTCCGTGACGTTGTAGTTGTGGCGGCTGTACTCGTAGCCCACAGATTCGGTAGCGTTGATATTCCAGATGTCTTGACCGGTCACCTTCGGAGTCAATTCAGGCGAGGTCAAGATGTGATCAAGGGAGCCACTGAGACCGTCATAAACGTAGCTCTGCGAGTCGGCACCTGCACCAATATCAGTGAACCCGGCTTCCTTCAAAACCCGAATAGGATCCTCCGCCGAGTAGGAATTGAAGTCACCGGCCAGCAGTACCTTCTTGGTATTGCGTGAAGCCTTCAGTTCCTGCGTGAACTTCACCAAGGCCTTGGCCTGCTCTACTCGGTCGGCGTTCCAGGCACCTTGTCCATCGCCGGAGTCGACGTTGCCGGAGCCATCCTGGGGTCCTGAGCCCTTGGACTTGAAGTGATTGGCTACCACCACGAAGCGGGTCTTCTGATTGCCGCCCACCTTCTGGAACGCTTGGCCCAGCGGATCGCGCGCATTATCAAAGGCTGGATCCTGCAAGATCACCGACTCATTAATCGGCTTCACCGCCTGAGAACGATAGATGATCGCCGTACGAATCACGTCTTCGTCGCCCGGAACCGTCTTTGGGCTCGGAACAAACCTCCACACTTTCGCGCCGGCCGCAGCGTTCAATTCATCCACGAGGTGAGCCAGGGAAGCATCGCGGTCCTCTCCAAAGCGTGCCGAGTTCTCAATTTCCTCCAGAACTACGACATCTGCGGTGAACTTGCTTAAAGCCGAGACAATCTTTGATTGCTGTCGAGTGAAGTTTTCAGCGTCAGCCGCTCCGCGAGCATCTCATCCCGAACGAACTGTCAGCGGGTTGCCGTCGCGATCACGATAATAGGTGCACCCTTCAAGCTGATCACCGGTGGTGGTGAAGTAGTTGAGCACGTTGAAACTACCAACGCTCACGTTGCCACCAACCGACTCGGGCGCCTGGGTGCTGATCTGTTCAAAGTTCAATGCAATATCGGCATCTTCGGCACCGATCACCTGACCCTGAGGCTGCAAACGCCACAAATCATAGCGATAGTCCAAAATCATTGGACCGGTAAAGGTGGCCTTGGCTCCAACCGTAACTCGTTGCTTGGCATCAATGTAGGGCAGAGCTACGGAGGTGTTCTTGGCGGTACTGAAGTTCAAGGTCGCACCATCATCAACCACAATGGCACGTTCTTCATTTTCTGCTGCCAGGGCTTTGACTTGGGCGCTATTGGGCGCAAATACATCGGTAGGCTGTCGAAGCAGTTTTTCGCCAGGCAAAATGCTACTTGTGCCCTGAGCCAAGCTCAGCTCACCGTACTGGTTCAGCGAGTAGTTATCCGAAACAGTGAAGTCCCCTTGGGGCTCAACGAGCATGGACTCGATCTGTTCGCGCGCTTCGTCTCCGCTGGGCAATGACACCGCCAATGGCTTAACACTCTCGGCTGGCTCATCCAGATGCGTGACTTCTTCGGCCTTGATTTGAGTCAGCCCGTAATATTCGCTGACATTGCCTGAGACTTGTACGTAGTCACCGACCTGCACCGAGCTGACGTCATCGGGGGCGTAAATGAAGATAGCTGGGCTACCTTCGGTTGGTACTTGACCTCCAGTACCGGGAGTCTGCACGTAGAATCCGCGGATCCCGCCATCGGCGTAGGCACCGGTGACGACACCGCGCACCGTTGCCTGAGCACCGACCATCGGCGAGCTGGCACCGGTACCCTGCACTTGTTCGATGGGGACGATCTCGCCTGTGTCCGCTTGGACTACCGAGGCACACGAAAGTGCTACGGCACCACCCAGAAGGGCGGCGGCAATGCGAGTAGTTGACCTCTTGCTCATATTTTCCTTTGGGTGATGATGATCGTTTGATCTTGAGGTAATCAAAGTACGGTGAACTACTCGTAAACTTTGGCCCGCTTTCATGCGAGCACCCCAAGAACCATCCAAAAGCATCAAGCGGTTTACGTCTAGGGGTGATTAAAAGAATATTGTCACTAATTGAACTGACCGGTCAGTTCAATTAGTCTGGTCTTGTGCTTATCGCAGATTCTGTCACCGTCAACGGCCGCCACGAAGAACTAGTGTCGCCCACCTCCTTATCCGTGGGCCGCGGAGATGTCCTCTTGGTTGTTGCCGACCCGCAGATTTCTCGCACCGCCCTGGCCCTTGCCTTGAGCGGGCGGATGCAGCCCAGTACCGGAACGGTTGCTTGGGGCCATACGGACTCCCTGAAGTCCCTGCGTCAGCATAGCGCTCTACTGGACTCCCCCGAGGTCAACGAGCCCGAAGCTCATATGAAGGTCCGAGACCTTGTCGGCGAAGATCTTGCGCTCATTCCCGGCCCTATTTGGCGCAAGCCACGAGCCAAGAAGTGGATGGAAGAACACGGATTCACCGATGTAGCCACCCACTGGGCCGATGCCATCGACCCAGCGCGCCTCCTTCACTTGCAGCTGTCACTCGCAGCGGAAAACCCCAAGCTGGAACTACTCGTTCTAGACTCCCCGGATCGTCACGATATGCACGATGAGCAGTGGATGGATCTGCTCGCCGACTTTGCTTCCTCACCTCGCGAATTCGCCGTCGTGGCCATCGTGAGCAATGTTCCTTACGACTGGGATGGTCCGGTGAGCTACCTCGGGTCAATGACACAAGATCCCGTTCTGGCCACAATCCCTGAAATCGAGCCCTTGCTCGACGAAGAAATCGACGAAGACACCACCGAAGAAGCTAACGAAGAATTTGTGCAAGAAGAACTGGATCTGGATCTGCCAGAACCAGAACTTCCAGAAGAAGATTTGCCAGAAGAAGAACACCCGCTTGTGTTGGCAGAAGACGAAAACGCCGCTGAGGGCAGCGAAGCGAAGGAAAACTAATGACGACGTTGCAACTGGCGCTCTCCGAACTCAAGCGCATGACCCGCGGCACCCTGCCGAAACTAGCGATCATCGCACTGACCTGTGTCCCCCTGCTTTACGGCGCCCTCTACCTGTACGCCAACTGGAACCCACAAGGTAACTTGGACCAAGTCACCGCAGCGGTGGTGAACCTCGACGATGGAGCCAAAAAGGACGGCAAGTTCACTCGCATTGGCGATGACGTAGTCGATAATCTTGAAGAAGACGGCACGTTCAGCTGGGCGCATCTCGACTCACGTGAAGAAGCCCAAGATGCGGTAGCCAGCGGCCAATATGCTTTCGCGCTAGTGCTCCCCGACGACTTCTCAGCAGCTCTGGTCTCCCCCGGCGACTTCAAAGACGCAGACCAAGCAGATCTTGAACTCCTGACCAACGACGCCAACAACTTCATGGTTTCCAACTTCGCCCGCACCTTAGCCGGCGAGGTACGCACCTCGGTCTCCGAAGAAGTCGGCACCGAAACCGCCTCGGCGATGATCGCCGGTTTTGTGGACATCCACGACTCCATGGGTGAGGCCGCCGATGGCGCAGAAAAGCTCTACGACGGAACCATGAGTCTGGGCGACGGCGTGGTGACCTTGGCCGATGGCACCACCAAATTGGTGGATGGCAGCAGCGAGTTGAGCGACGGCAGCGTCAAACTCAAGTCCGGCACCGCTCAGCTTTCCTCCGGGCTGCAAGAACTTTTGACCGGTCAGAAGAAGCTGAGCAACGGCACCAGCGAGCTAGCCGATGGCACCAGCAAACTTGCCACCGGCGCGGACAAGCTTAGCTCTGGCCTTAACACCATGGAATCTAAAACCGCGACCCTGCCCAGCTCGGTGAACAAGCTCAACGACGGTGCGCAGAGCGCTGAAAGTGCTGCTCAAAAGTTGGCCACTGGCTCACGTCAGGTAGCCGACGGTAACAAGCAGCTGGCCACCACCGCCGATGACGCCATCTCGGTAATCAACCAATTGCAAACCGACGCACAGAAGAAGCTGGACAAGGCTAAGACCGATACCCAGTCACAGATCGATCAGCTGGTGGCCGACGGGGTCTTGACCAAGGAACAAGCCGAAACCATTGAGACGACCGTAACCCAAAGCATCGAGGATTCCTCCGTGCCCGATGCACTGGATTCCAAGGTCACCGAGGTCAATTCCAACCTGAGCACCATGCAGGATAAGTTGCATACCCTTTCCGATGGCTCCGAACAGGTGGCTGACGGTAATCAACAGTTGGCTACCGGATTGGGCACCCTCGCCGACGGCACCAAAAAGCTGAACGCCGCGGTACCAAGCCTGGTCGAAGGCATCTCCAGCGCAGCTGACGGATCGGCCACATTGGCCAGCGGCGCACACAGCGCCAACGACGGAGCTCAGAAATTGGCAGACGGTCAAGTCTCCGCACTGAACGGCACAGCTAAGGCCGCAGACGGCGCTAAAACTTTGGATTCGGGCGCAGCGTCCTTGGTCGATGGCACCGACCAACTCCACAGCGGCCTGGTGAAACTTTCCGACGGCGTAGGCGATCTCTCCGATGGCGCCACCAAGCTCGAGGATGGTTCCGGCGACCTGGCCCACGGGCTCGATAACGGTGTCAAACAGGTCCCTAATCCCGATAAGAAGACCAGCGACAAGCTTGCCGATGTCATCGGTGCCCCTGTGGCCCTAGATAACGTCAAGCAGGCCGAGGCACAGTCCTACGGCGCCGGTTTGGCTCCGTTCTTCATGACCCTGGCAACCTACATGGGCGTTTTGGTGCTCACCCAGGTGATGCGCCCGATCACCAAGCGCGCATTGCTCTCCAACGGAAGCAACTGGAAGATCTCGATCGGCGGCTGGCTGCCCTTCGCGGCCATCGCAGTGGTGCAGACCAGTCTGCTCTATGCGGCCGTGCATTTCGGGCTGGGCCTGAACACTGCCCACCCATGGATGGCGTGGCTCTTGATGGTGCTCGCGGCTCTGTGTTTCAGCGCCCTGATCCAAGGGTTCTTCGCCTTGCTGGGCACCGCAGGTAAGTTCTTGGTTCTGGTCCTGATGGTGCTGCAGCTGATCACCGCGGGTGGCACCTTCCCATGGCAGACCCTGCCCGAGCCGTTGCAATTCCTGCACCAGATCTTGCCTATGGGCAACGTCGTGCTCGGCCTGCGGCACCTGGTTTACGGCGCCGACCTTAGCGTCATGTCCACCATCATCGGTTCCTTGATCGGCTACACCGTCCTTGGCCTGCTGCTGAGTATGCTCGCGGTGCGCAAGAATAAAACCTGGAGTCTGAAAACTCTGCAACCGGAGTTGAAAGATTGAGTGCCTCACCAGTCACCCGCCAACGTGTGCGCGCCACCAGTTCTAAGGAACGGCTTTTCGAGGCCGCAATGAAGCTGCTGGCCACGCGCTCACCCGAAGCGGTATCGGTCGATGAAATTGCCTCCGCCGCGGGGGTTTCCAAGGGCACCGTGTACTACAACTACGGTTCCAAGGACGAGCTGGTCAGCCAGATCCTAGATTTCGGTGCGCAGAAGTTGTTGCGCGAGCTCACCAAGGTCGCGACCGGGCCGGCGCCCTACCTAGTGCTGAAGTCTATGCTCGAATTCGCCATGGACTTTGTGGCCAGCTACCCAGCCTTCGTGCAACTGTGGATGCAAGAACAGCTGGGAGCCGACACCAGCAGCGTATTTACCACCATGCCCTTGCACTCCCAGGTTACCAACTTGATCATCGACGTTTTGGACCGCCTGGTGGAAATCCCAGAGTCCGAAAAGCTGCCGGTGGCTACCACTATTTTTGGTGCAGCCCTTTTTAACGCGCGCATGAGCTCGGCCCGCGAAGATGGTTTAGAGCGCGATCAGATGGTGCGTGCGGTGATGCTCATTGTTGATGGTTTGCTGGCGACCCGACCGGCTGCCACGAACTAGTCGGCTCAATTCCAGGTAGGTCGCCCGCGTAGATCACTACCCCCGGATAGTTGTTAATACGCCGCACCACCTGCTCGTACCCCTGTGCGGGTAACCGAGTCAGCAGCTCATCGAGTACCAGCACTGTCGGTTCGCGTAACAACGCGCGCGTCACCAGCAGCGCCGCCTGCTGGCTGCGCCCCAACGGCTCGCCGCCCCGGCGCAGCTTTGTCTGTTCGCGATCAGGCAACTGCTCCAAGTCCAGACCGCAATCCACCGCCAAGTCCAACGCCCGTGGCAAAGATGCCCCCGGATGACGATAGCGTAATGCCCGGGCCAGGGTGCCCCGTTCGGGAACCATCGATTCCAAAGCCGATCCAATCAGCTTTCGGCGATCCCTTGCTGGCAAATCTTCGCTACGTCCTTCGGCGATCCACACTCCAGCCAGCCGATCTTCATATTGGTCCAAGCTGCCGGTGGCAATGCCCCGAACTACTTCGGTCCGTTGCGCTTGCGTACCCTGAACCTGAATACGCTCGCCTGGCTGAGCACGTAATACCGGGAACTGCTCCCCGCCATCGGCAGGAAGCTGAATCCGCACCGCTGATCCATGCCCCAAAAGCTCCTTGGCGTCCCTGCTACTAAGCGATTCTCGATCGGCTTCTGACCACTTTCGCTGCTGTTGCCACAAAGGGGCGATAATTCGGCGCCCGGCCCTGTAGTTTTGTCGGTACTCCACCGCCTTGCCCCACTCGCCCAAGCTTCCGGAACAAATCCCCATCAGGGTCAGTGCCGTAGCCACCGCTGGGTGTCCAAGCCCCGCTAACGAAGCAGTACCCACCATCAAGGCAGTCCCAAATAGCGGCAAGGCGAGCGCTGATCCGCGTAGCGCGCCAGCATAGCGGGCACGCTGAACAGAAGCCTGAATAACTTTCAGCGACGAATCCTGCACCCGATTGACTTCACGATCGATGCCACCTGAGGCACTAATTGCCGTGCGAGCGGCCACGGTGTCAGAAATCCGCGCCGCCAAGTAGCCACGATTTTTTCGCAGTGCCCGGGCGCTATTAAAGGTTCCTGGAGCCAAGATCAGCAAGATTCCCGCTTCCAGCACAATGATCAGCACCAGGCTTCCAGCCAGTAGCGGGTGCAGCATCCATAACCCGACCCCGCTGACCACCAGCAGGGGCAGACCCGCCACCAATGGCACCAGTCCTTGCACAATCCAATTGCGGATTGAGGACAAGTCATTGGTAGAACGTGCGATGGTGATACCTGCCGAAGGACCTCGTGAGCTGCGTAAGGCATGAGACATCAGCCCACGACGCAATTGCGCCACATAATGTTGCCCCAGTTTTTCTGCCACTACACGCTCGAGATACTTGGAGCCAAAAAACCCGAGGATCAGTGCCACTACCAGCCACAGCACCCCGAGCGAGAAGCCCGAAGATAACCGCCCGATCAGCCAACCGATGCAGATGGAGAACAATCCGGCGAGGATTCCCACACCGAGCAACCCGGCCAGCAGCTTACGTCGCCCGGGTGCGATCAGCCTGGGAAGTGACGGTTCAGCGGACGAAGCAGACAATGGTGTTCCTATCGTGTGGGCAACAGGCTGGCGGCAATCTGCGGCTGGCATAGATCGTAGGTATTGATCACGGTGGTGGACAGTTGCCTTTGGGCTTCCTGAGCAGCCAGCGGCGAAGCAGTCAATACACCCGAAACAGCGGCAAGATCCAGACCCGCATCAAGCAAGATGCGCTCGCCCGCCTGTGCCCCCAGCGCGTCCTGCGAGCTAAACAGGACTCGGTCCACATGCTGCGAGAAAATTGGATCCGTCAACAGTCGCGAAGTTTCGCCTTGGAATAGGCCGTCAGCGATTTCGATCACCACAGCGTCGGCACCGGTAGCGCTCTGCTCGCGAATCATCGCAACCAACAACGAACGAACCGTCTCGTAATCCAGGCGATAGGTTGTGGGGAATCCAAAGTCGGTGAAATCGCAGACACTGAAGGCACCGGCATCGGTGAACAGGTTTGGGTCATTGCCTGCACCGGTTCCGGTGGCTTTGCCGGCGGCGACATTCATCCCGGCATTGACCAGACCATTGACCAGGCAGCCCAAAGTGGTCGATTTGCCCGAGTTCATCGAGCTACCTAGCACTGCGATCACGGGCGGACGAACTGTGTCGTTGTGTGTTGCTCGCGCCGAAATCTGTTCGATGTCTAGCGGCGCGAAGTCTGCAAGATTGACTACCTTGCCCCCGCGTGTCAGCAGTCCTACGGGTTGCAGTTGTGTGGCCATGTGGATCGACGCGTGCTGTTCAATGACCTCGCTGGCCACGCCGCCACCGGCCACTAACTGGCAGGGGCCAAGATCTTCGGGAACGTGAGCCAAGAACTGATCAGGGGCGTAGCGATGCCCGTAGGCAACCATAATTTCTTGCCCGACAAACATCAGCTGGCGACGTGAAACCGGGGACTGTAATGCCCTGTGCTTGCCAAGCTCGGTCACTGTGGCGATAACAACGTCGCCGGCTTGGGGTACGAGGTCAGCGCGGCGCACGATCTGGAAGTCTTGAGGGTTGCGGGTGAGCTCAGCACCGACAAATCGAGTCGTGTAAGCGGCGCGAATTGTGCGTGCGCGTCGCCCGTCCACATCTTGCTGCTCGTCGGTGACTACTTCGGACCCTCGAACTGGAAGCGATTGAGCGATGACGGCCATGGAACTATTTCCTCTACTAAGCACAATCCGGATCACACGTTGTGCTCCGGCGTTGGCGGTTGCGCCAACAGATCTCAGTGAAGCCAGTCTTGATTAATGAACGATTAATTACAGCTGGTGTTGTTCTGAGTTTCTGATGAGGAAGAACTCATCAACATCTCATAAACGCAGATCAACGGAGCAATGTTCAGTCCCTTGTCAGCCCGAAAATAGTGCATGAGACTTCTCTCATGCAGGCCGTGGCGCGATGAAGTGCGTAACCTTTGCATCTCGGGAATCCAAATGCGCGTACGGTTGTGTGGTCTCAAGCACCGTGGTGCCTAAGGTTGGATAGTCCATAGCCAGCTCGTACACCGATTCCTCGTCAGAATCGATCGATGCTAAGCGCATCGCCAGCTCTTGAAGCACGGGCTGGTGGCCGATCACTAGCAGGGTACTGACGGTGTCGGGCACCTCGTTGATGATGGAGCATAGTTGTGAGACGCCCGCGCCATAGATGCGCGAGTCCACATAGGGCGTTGGCCCCTTTTCACCCAGTTCTGAGAGAACCCAGGCGCAGGTCGAACGGGCTCGCAATGCGTCCGAACACAAGATGTAGTCCGGAATCAGATCGTTCTCAACAAGCCATGTTCCGGCCGATGGTGCCTCGCGGTGCCCCCGCGAAGCCAGTGGCCGCTCATGATCGCTCACGCCCAGGGGGAAGTCGGCTTTGGCGTGACGCATCAGGATGAGCTTTCGCGATTGCATGGTGTTCATCTTCCCAGCTTAAGACAGTAATGGCGGGCAAACCGAATGTGGTTCGCCCGCCATCGCTGGTTGTCTCTTTCGAAATGCTCTCTTTAGATGGAGTATTCAGGCGCTGCCCAAACAACTACCTCTGGGTGCTCATAGAAGCGGTAGCCCTGGCCGCGTACGGTGCGTACCGTGTTAGCCAAGCGGCCCAACTTGGAACGCAGACGACGAATGTGAACGTCGATGGTGCGTTCGTTAGGCACCTCTTCAGCATTGCGCCACAGGTTTTCTAGCAGTTCGTCTCGGCCCACGGTGCGGGTTCCGTTTTCAACTAGGAAGTTCAGTAGCTCAAATTCCTTGAAAGTCAGGTTCAAGGTCTCACCGTCTAGGTATACTTCGCGACGCGACAAGTCGATCAGTACACCCGATGGGCGTGGGGTGCTTGGGCGAGCTTCGGCGCGCGGACGACGCGAAACGGTTGGATCACCTAATGCCTGACGAACAACGTCGATTGGTTCACCCTGTGCGCTGGTTGGTGCCAGTGCAACTGCTGCGTGAGTCTGTGCCTGAGGAGACAGGGTGGCTAGGAAAGCGCGAACCTGGGTAGCCAGCTTGCCCAGCGAAGTTCCCTGCGCCTGAGCTGCCGTTTCGTCGAGTCCAACGTAGAGGACAAAACCGCGAGCGGAGGTATCTGCGGTGGCCGCACCAGTGGCCTGCACTGCAGTGGCGGTCGGCTGATGGGAAGTTTCGCGAGTTTCTGGGGTGTTGGAAACGGCTCGCAGTGGGCGATATCCCGCTGGTGCATAGTTACCAGCGGCCTGACGCTGTGCTGCAGCTGCGCGGTTCTGCGCATTGCGAATTGAAACGTGGACGTATCCGGATCCAGCCGACATAATATTTTCCTCTTATTAGTGCGAAGGCCAAGTGGTCTGGCGCTCGTGCTTCGGGTTTTGCTTGCGCTGTTCATGGCCTTCGTCCACGTTCAGCAGTTGGGTTTCCCGTCAGCGACAATCCAAATTTTCATCCTTCATGCCACCGACGCCGAGCATTCGATAACAAGTTGCATCGGCAAACCACGACTGTCCGTCGGGATGCGTTTTGCTGTTCTGCGCCGTACTCACACATCTAGTTTCCTCGTAACATTGTCAACTTGCAAGTAACAAACTAGAGCAATGTCCACATTGTGAGACAAATACGCCCAAAGGTGATGTACACCACTTTAGGCATTTCTGGGTTATCTAAGCGCTTAACTACTCATTATGTTCAAGCATTTCTCTTGAATAGAACATACTGACTAGCCCATACAAGAGGGTGAATATTCATTCATGGCAACACGCTGTCCACACTTCAATCATTCGTCGATCGTTCCCCTTGACCAAATTAAGTACTTCCGGTTAGCAGAAATCCTGCATAAACTCGACATACAGTCATAGCTGACGCACAGTAAAAACATATTCTCGCCCCAAGGCAATAGGAGACGCTGTTAAACATGAATGATTCTCGGTTTTCACCTTCTCAGCTCCCCCGTCTCACCCACCCGGATGGCACGCCCATCAAAGTCCTCGTCGTCGACGACGAACCATCGTTGGCCGAACTAGTCTCCATGGGCACTCGTATGCTCGGCTGGGAAGCCACGATGGCGCACGACGGCCCAGAGGCTGTCGCTACGGCCCGCTCCCTGGCACCAGATGTATTGGTCTTGGACTGGATGTTGCCAGGTTTTGACGGTCCAGAAGTTCTACGCAAGGTCCGTACCCATTTCCCCGAAATTCCGGTCCTGTTCCTCACCGCTAAGGACGCCGTCGAAGATCGCATCGAAGGCCTGGGCGCTGGAGCCGATGACTACGTCGCCAAACCATTTAGCCTCGAAGAGGTATTGATCCGCCTGCACCGTCTGGTCGAGCGCTCCGGTGCCGCCGCTGCAGATACCGCGGAATTGGTGGTTGGCGACCTCATCTTGAATATGGACTCCCATGATGTCTCCCGCGCGGGACGCGAAATTTCCTTGACCGCCACCGAGTTTGATCTGCTCAGCTACCTAATGAGCAACGCACGACGAGTCGTTTCCAAATCTCAGATCCTCGATAACGTCTGGCACTATGACTTTGATGGTCAGGCCAACATCGTCGAGCTGTACATTTCCTACCTGCGCAAGAAGATCGACGTTGACGCAGAGCCAATGATCCACACCGTACGTGGCGTGGGCTACGTACTGAAGCCGGCGGCATGAGTCGTTTCACCCCGAGCACCAAAGTCAGTTCGCCGCATTCTCTGCAGCGCAAGCTGCTACTGATTCTGCTCACCTCACTCACAGCCGTTTCCGTGTTGCTCGGTGTGCTTTACAACGCCGGCATGCGCCAAACGTTGATGGACCAGCTCAACAGCCAACTACGGCTAACCACCGAGCGCGCACTAAACTACTCACAGGGCGCGCCGGCAGTGAATTCTCGACTTGACGCTCCCGGACAATCCGCTGGAACGCTGACCGCTCGCTTTGTTGACAAGTACGTTTTCAACGGTGGGGTGCTCGATGAACGCACCGGTGAGCTGCAACAGCTCAGTCAAGAAGATGCGATTCCAATGGTTGATCTGGAACTCAGCGACGTGCATGGGGAAGGAAAATTCCACCCCATCAGGGCCCATTTGACCGTTGGCGATTATTATCTGGTCGCGGTCAAGGATTCAGGGTCCAATGGAATCCTGATTGTAGGTCTACCGCTACACAGCACCGATCTGGCCCTACGGGGCATGGCCTGGCTGACCTTATTCATCGCATTGATCCTAATTGCCGGAGCTGGTTTGGCCGGATCCTGGCTGATATCGCGTTCACTGGCCTCGCTCAAGCGCGTTGCGTCCGTCGCCGAATCGGTGGCCGCCGAAGATCTCGACTCCGGTAAAGTTGCTCTGACTCAGCGCGTGCCACAGGAAGATGCGGTGCCAGGGACCGAGGTCGGCAACGTTGGCAACGCACTGAACGCCATGATCAGCAACGTCTCTACGGCCCTAACCGCTCGCGAAAAGTCTCAGGCGCAGATGCGACAGTTTGTGGCCGATGCTTCCCACGAGTTGCGCACCCCGTTGTCCTCGATTCGCGGCTACACCGAATTGCTCTCTGCCACCGAGCATTTCTCCCCGGACGGTCAGCGCTCGGTTGACCGAGTGCTGCAACAAAGTAGCCGCATGGGATCCCTTGTGGAGAATCTGTTGCTGTTGGCACGTTTAGACGAAGAAACTTCGTTCAAGCGCAACAACTTAGATTTGGGTGTGCTCACTGCGGACATTACCGAGGACTTTAAGCTCACCGCCAGCGACCATCAGTGGGAATTTGAATGTTTGGCTGAGCAGACCACGGTCTTCGCCGATTCTGCGTCCCTGCGTCGGGTGATCACCAACCTGCTGGCCAACGCGCGCAAGCACACTTCGGCGGGCAATACCGTGACGGTGACCGTCGATCAGGACGATGAAACTGATGAAGCAATCCTCGAAGTGCGCGACACCGGGGAGGGCATCGCCGCCGAGTTCCTGCCCAAGGTTTTCGAACGTTTCACTCGTGCGGACACCGCACGCTCCGGTTCAGATGGAACTACTGGCCTCGGCTTGCCGATTGCCAAGAGCATCGTGGAAGCCCACGGCGGCAGTATTTCGGTAACCTCAGAACCGGGCAATACCGTATTTGAAGTTCGCCTGCCGTTAGCGGACGATGATCTCGAAGACAAAAAAGACAGCGACGAAACAACGCAGGCCACGGTCTAACGACCGTGGCCTGCGGGCTACTGCTGAGATTTCACTACTGCTGAAAAGTAATTAAGCGATAGGTGGGGTGACGCCGTACAGGCGATCGCCGGCATCTCCCAGACCTGGGATGATGTACGACTTTTCGTTCAGCTTCTCATCCAGCGAAGCAAGCACGATGTGCACGCGATCGTCGCCGCCGTGGATTTCTTCCAGACGAGCAACGCCCTCGGGGGCAGCGATCAAGCAGATGCAGGTGACAGATTCGGCTCCACGATCGAAGATGAACTTGATCGCTTCAGCCAAGGTTCCACCGGTGGCAAGCATTGGGTCAAGAACGAATACCTGACGGCCGGTCAGATCGTTAGGCACGCGATCGGCGTAGGTGATGATGTCAAGGGTTTCTTCGTTGCGAGCCATGCCCAGGAAGCCAACCTCTGCGGTCGGAACCAGTCGGGTCATGCCTTCGAGCATGCCCAGTCCTGCGCGCAGGATGGGAACTACCAGCGGGGTCGGCTTGGCGATGGCGGTACCGATGGTGGTGGCGACCGGGGTCTGAACTTCAACGCTTTCGGTGTTCACCTCACGAGTCGCCTCGTAGGCCAGCAGGGTGACCAGTTCGTCAGTGAGCTGACGGAAGATCGAAGACGGGGTGTTCTTATCTCGAAGAACCGAAACCTTGTGTGCCACCAATGGGTGGTCGACTACCTGTACGCGCATAAATAGAAATCTATCAGCACCACTATCGCTGAATCGATAGAAATCCCCGATTTTCCGCACTTAAACGAGAATGATGTGCCCAAAGAAACAGGAAACGGGCACCAGCACGTAAAGTGAAAGCACTATGGTGCACGAATACGATGCTTGGATGGACCTCGCGCTAGCCGAGGCACGCGCGGCGCTAGCCACCGATGATGTGCCGATCGGTGCCGTCATCGTCTCCCCTTCAGGGGAGGTTCTGGCAACCGGGCGCAATGAACGCGAAGCTATTAAGGACCCGACCGCCCATGCTGAAGTGGTCGCGATTCGCAACGCGGTGCGCGCTCTGGAAGCCCGTGGCAAAGACGATGGCTGGCGACTTTCTGACTGCACCTTGGTGGTCACCCTCGAACCCTGCGCGATGTGCGCCGGTGCGATCGTGCTATCCCGAATTCCCAAACTTGTCTTTGGCGCTTGGGATGAAAAGGCTGGAGCTTGCGGTTCAGTATTCGACATTGTGCGAGAGCCACGCCTGAACCATTGGGTCGAGGTCTATTCGAGGGTCAAAGAGCAGGAATGCGCTGAACTCTTACGCACGTTCTTCCGCTCCAAACGTACCTAGTCACGTTCGTTGGTGTGTTTCGAGCCACTTAGCGCCGAATATCGGGTACTCGTTTTTGTATTCACCTTTAGTTCGGTATAGAGTTATCAGGTCTGGTGACGTGTCCGAGCGGCCGAAGGTGCAACACTCGAAATGTTGTGTACGGTAACCCCGTACCGTGGGTTCAAATCCCACCGTCACCGCCAATGAAAACCCCGGAAATCCTTTGGATTTCCGGGGTTTTGCTTTGCCTGAACGCTGTTGGAATTTAGTTAGAGAACAAGTCAGTGAGCTTGCCCTTGGCATCCCACAGCGCCAAGGAGTCTCCCCCGTTGTTCAGCACGCCGGAGCCATCAACGTAGAACGCTTCGTCGCTGTTGGTCCCTGGGCCGGAATAGACGCGAAGCTTTTGCCCCGGAGCCAGCTCGTAACCTTCACCGATCTGCAACTTGTTGTTGGCTGCATCGCGAATCAGATAGCCGCTGACGTCGATGGTACGGCTGCCGGTGTTCTCCAAAATGACGTGTTCGCCAATTTCTGGGACCGTATCGTTGCCCGGAACGTCATTAACGGCCCCCGAAATCACGACTCCGTTGTTGGCGGGGAAGACTTTCTTACCGTCCAAGTGCCGGTCAATCTGCTGCGGGAAGTCACCGGTGATTCGCTCGACGCCCAGCGCCAACGCATCATCGACGACTTCTTCAGAGTCAACGGTATAGACACCTAGTCCTAATCCGGCGTCTTTCACACGTTGTGCACCAGCAGCGTCAAGAGTTCGGTAGCTGGTTCCGAACGCATCAGCATACGTTGCGTAGTGTTCCAGCTCCTGAGCCGAAGGAACTGTACCGGTTAGTTGCTGCAATGGAACTTCGGGAGCTAGCTGCGCAAAACGTTCATTGGATGCCGCGTCGAATCCGAGAACTTCGATCTTTCCTGCGTCGAGAAGTTCCTTCCACTCGGCGTCCTTGGCTAGTGCATCGGCGACGACCTGCTCGACGCCAGGTGACTTGGCTGGGTCCTTGATCTCGATGAACACACCCGTTTCACCGGTCAACGCCCCGGGAACATCATCAAATTGTGGAATCTTGGTGCCGACAAATTTTCCGGAGAAGTACGAACCTGCGTCGAGCTGCTGAAGTTCATCCCACGTAAATGAGGTGATGGGGTCGTTCGCTCGATCTGGGAACACATCTTCAACGTTGGTGGTGCGAGCTGGTGTGCCGTCATGGAAGATGAACGGCACACCATCTTTGGAAAGCTGAACATCGATTTCAACAAACTCTGCTCCGGACTGGCTTCCTGCCTTCAGAGCCGGGAGCGTGTTCTCCGGTGCTACACCGGCCGCCCCTCGATGTCCGATTACCAATGGAGAGGATTCAGCGGACTCGATGTTGGAGGCTAATGCTGGAGTGGATAATCCTGCAACCAAGCAGAGCGTCGCAGTACCCACAGTAATATTGCGCAGTTTCATGATGGCCTTCCTACGGCGTCATTAATGAACACCGGCCATACTTCCGCGCAGTAGTGGCTACCAATTCAAGATCAGTTGAATCAGAGATTAATCTTAACTACTCGATGTCGTGATCTTGGATCTGAGTTTCGAGATTCGTACCGTTAAGCTCCAGGTAAATCTGACCTTCAGTGACTGAAACAGACATGGTGTTACGTCGCGTCAGGGCATGGACTGCATCATCAATAAAAGAAGACTCGAACGAGCGGAAACGGATATCTTCCGATTGGTGAATAGTCTTGCCCCGCCATGACGAAATCAATTTGGCAGGATCGCGGTGGGTGTAAATGGCGGTACGTTCTGCTCGCTTGCTGCCCAAATGCAAGCGTTGAGCATCGGGTGCGCCGACTTCAATCCATGCCGTGATGAGTCCGGTTAGATCCTTGACGAGAATTGCAGGTTCATCTCCGGTGGACACACCGCCTGCAGAAAAAGTGATTCCTTCTTCATATTCCAAGCAGTAAGTGAGGACTCGGGTCACCATGTAGGCGTCGGTTTCGGAAGGGTGCTGAGCAACTCGAAGGGATAGATCCTCATAAACCCCGCGATCTACGTCAGCAAGTTGAATCTCAAAAGTGTGCATAGTCGCGCCAATAGCCATAGTTATCGAGTTTACCGTGGGCATGAGCTTGCCAAGGCATGTTCAGTCACTGGTGAAGCTAGGAGGCGTCAGGAAACCTGAAGAAAATCTGAGGTCGCTTCCCTAATTTTTTATCTAACTTCCGCACTTCGATCTGTTCGGTGAGCTTGTTTTCAGCTCTTACTAATCCGATGAGTGGAGGGGCAGTTGATTCAAACTCGACGTCCCCCGGCGGCTTGATCCTGATCTTGTGAGGATTTTCCTGGACGACTTCTTCAGTCCACCCCGGCGCTTCCTTGGCGTAGTTGCAACAGTCGCATTTCATTCCGCCATTGATTGAGCTCGTTTTTCCACCTTTGCAATGTTGCTCAATGTGATCCGCATGCCGGGGTTTGTTATTGCAATAGGGAGTCCGACAATACGGGTCTCTCAGCTCTAGAAACTTTCTTAATGAACCTTTGAAGAGACGTTCTTTGGAATCCATCGCTACTAGGTCTTTCCCACCGGGCACAATGTAAAGCCGCCGAATCACTGGGTAAGCCCGGATCCACTGACGCAACTCTTCGAGGTCCGAGGTTGGAGTGTGCTCATCGAACTGCGCGAAGGTTCCCATAATGCGCCGTGCATATCTTGCCGGCACGCTACCGTATCCACGGATTGAGGCTGGCTCTTCTCCGTCTAACAACAGCGCCAGGTCAGTCATGACGAGATTGACGTGAAGCTTAATTGGTAGCGGCGCATCATATGGGTGGCCGGTTATCTTAGCCACCAAGATGTCTGCTTTCAGTTGCTTGATGGTGCGCGGATCTCCGGATTTTTTGGCCTTCTGCGCCTCGTGTTCCAAAGCGGTCTCTATGGCCACGCCTACTTCTACGGGCAGCTGAACGTTCATGTTCACGCAGTCTTTTCCTTTGCGGAAGGCTACGCCGCGATGCTTCTTCTTGCGGTCCATTTCTTCATCGCGTTCTTCACCACGCGCTTCATCTATGGCCTTTTGAACGATGTTGTGAGCCTCTTTAGCGCCGGCATTATCAAACAGAGTGCGATTGTGAGCAAAGAAGTTATCAAAGTCCCTGCGCTCAAACGGTTCAACGTCATCAAGTGGAGCCAAAATGGACATCATCAGCTTTTCGCTGAAGTCTCCTTTTTCAAACCGAGAAAAGAGATATGGCATATCCGAGATCATAAAACGCATGCGCCGTACATAGGCGAGAGAAGCGTGCTGCGAACGCCTACGAGCCATTGCAACCTGGTGGGCAGTTCCACGTTGTTTTGTCGTGATCTGCTTTTCTGTGGTTTCTTCATTGACAACGTCAATGTGCGTCGACAAACGTGCTTGGACCGATTCGAGGAATGAGATTTGAGACTCGAGTTTCTGAAGCGCGATCTCAGAAAATGTTGGATCGTCTTGGATGAGAGCCAGATGAACCAGGGCGTGATCTTCTGAAGATAGGCACGGGGACCTACCGAAGCTGGTTCCTACCGGAATCCCATCTTCGATATTATCTCTAAACACGCCATTGTCTTCGAACATATATTCATTATACGCTCATAATTACCAAAATCACAGGGTTTTCCACAAGGGTGAACCGTGAGATCGTCGAGATATATTCGAACACTTCTCCGTATTATGAATCGTTGTCCGGGTGCTCGTCGGCCCATTGATGCGCACGCGAAACTAACTGTTCAGCGAGGGACGAAAGCTCACTTTTGCCGCTACCCAGAGCTACACCGAGCAAAAAAGTGCTCAGCGGCGCGGCCGGCCGAGCGACTTCATGGGCAACATGTTTAGCAACGTCCAAGACGGTTGCGATGTCGACGTCAGAAGAATCTAAGTCCAATTCTTTGGCCGCGGCTTCGAGCCAGCCGTTCAGTGCTTCGGGAGGTAGGTGCTGTGCCATTATCATTCCTTGTCGTTCTGGCGGGCGCGAGCAAGCGCCTGCGGGGTATCAATGTCGTCGGTGATTTCATCATCCACCCCAAGCTGCGCCAAATCTAGCTGGCCGAGAGCACGGCGCACCGGTGCGTTGATGAGTTGCTCGCCAAGTTGAGCACAGGCCGCCGCCACAGCGTCGGTGCGGTATAGGCCGGCGAGCCACTGTGTATACCCTTGGGCGTCGCGCAGCACTAGACCGTCGGCGGCTCGCTGCTCTTCATTCTCTAACAAAGCGGCAATTACCGCGTCGGGATGCTGCAGATCGCAGGCGAGAATCAGGCACCAGTCGCTGGTGACTTGGCCTATGCCAGCGGCGATGGAAGCCAACGGACCGGCAAACGGCGGGTCCTCACGCAGCACCGTATCGGCTAGTGCACCCGCGGAATCATCGCCGATCACCACTACGCGAGCTACACCGGCGCGACGGGATGCGCCGATAACGCGGTCCACAAGGCGCTGGCCGGCCACGAGCAGTTCGGGTTTACCGGCGCCGCCCAGACGGGTACCGCGGCCGCCGGCAGGGATCAACGCGTCGAATGTTCCGGCAATGATGCGCTCAGTCACGGCGCGATCCGCAAGACTTCGACGGTGTCGCCGGGGTGAATCTCTTCGATGCCTGCTGGGACAAGTGCGTAGCCCTGGGCCGAACCGAAACCACCGACCGAATGCGAGATACGGGAGGCAGCCACTGCCGGGGCGCATTGAAGCTGGCTGCCGTGTTGCAGATCCCCGTGCTGAAAAACAATAGGCAAGACTTGAAGTCGGTTGCCGGCGGCCCTCCAACCCACGGCAGCGACAGCCTGTAGGCGCGGACGCTGAACCTGGGCGTGACCCTGCATGGCGCGTAGCGCGGGGCGGACAAAAAGTTCGAAGCTGGCCGCCGCGCTGACCGGGTTGCCCGGCAAGGCGAAAATCATCGCACCACCGGCCAAACGTCCAGCACACTGCGGTTGGCCTGGGCGAACACGCACGCGAGTGGCGGTGACCCCCGGCTCGTCGGCTAAGACTTGGCGCATCACGTCGAAGTCGCCAGGACCCACCCCGCCGGTACTCAGGATCGCGTCGTGGATCGGTGCGAGCTTAGCGAGTTGTTCGCGCACGGCCTGAGGCTCATCAACACAGTGCACGATCGTGGCCGCACGGATTCCTGATTCGGCGAGCAGGCCGGCGATCAGTAGCGAATTGGTTTCCGGGATTTGTCCGCGGCTAAGTTCTTGGCCGGGCGGACGCAGCTCGGCGCCGGTGACCAGCACGGCCACCTTGGGGGCGATGCGTACCGTCAGCTCACTAGCGCCAGCAGCGGCCAGTGCCGAAAGCCGCGGCGCGGTGAGCTCATCTCCGGTGAGCGCGATCAGATCGCCGGCGCTCTTATCTTCGCCGCGCTGGCGAATGTCTTTGCCGGCGGCAACCGGCAATTTGATCTGCACGCTGGACACCTCCCAGCCGGTGTCCGCCGCGCTGGTGTCCTCGATGCGCACCACCGCGTCGGCGGTCGTGGGAAGCGGGGCGCCGGTCATGATTTTTACGCACTGGCCTTTGGCAATCTCCGGGTCGCGACTGCTGCCGGCGGGGATTTCGCCGATCACTTCTAAACTCACCGGGGCGCTGTCCGAGGCGGTGGTTGTATCGGCGCTACGCACCGCAAAACCATCCATCGCCGAGTTATCCCACAGAGGCAGAGGATGCTGTGCGTGCACGTCGCTGGCCAAGACCGCGCCGAGCAGCGCGGGGCCAATTTTTAGGGTGGCCGGAGGCAACTGGCGGACTAGGCAGAGCAGTCGGGCGCTATGTTCCTCGACGCTGATGGTCTGGTGGGAGCCGGGCATTAAGGCCTCTCTACTGCGGTGCTGGGCGGGATAGCCGGAAGGGTAGCGACCACCGCGCGCATAAAGCGGTTGGCCGGGGCGGAAAACACCTGGGCTACGGGGCCCGAATCGAGTATCTGGCCGCGTTCCAAGACCAGTAGTTGGTCGGCCAGCGCGAGGGCGTCGGCGGCCGAATGAGAGATGACGATGGCGCTGGTTGAAGTACGGGTCAACTCCTCGCGCACCAGGGCGCGCATATCCATGGCTGCTTCAACATCCAGCGAGGCGAAGGGCTCATCGATCAACAGTAGCTTGGGTCGGGCAGCCAGGGCTCGGGCCAGGGCGATGCGCTGGCGCTGTCCGCCAGAAAGCGCGGCCGGGCGCGAGCCTGCCAGTTCGACCAGGTCCAAACGCTCTAGCCAGGCTGCGGCGCTGCGCAGCGCTGCGGCCTTGTCCTGCCCACCGGCTCGGGCGCCAAAGGCGATGTTTTTGAGCGCGTCCAGATGTGGGAACAGGTGCGGTTCCTGACCGAGCAGCCCCACCCCACGCTGGTGCGGAGCTAGATGCACACGAGCATCGGCCAACAACTTGCCGTCGAGTTCGATCCGCCCGCGGCTAATCTGTTGGATTCCGGCGATCGCGTTGACGATGGTGGACTTTCCCGAACCGCTCGGGCCCATAATCGCCAGCGTTGTGCCGGAAAGAACCTCAAAGGCCACCTTCACCTCAAAGCCGGTGCGGGGCACGGTGAAGTCGGCCTTCAACCTCATTTCACTGCCCCCGGACGCCAGGCACGCACGCACAAGAGCACCAGCACCGCGGTGGCCAGCAACAACAAGGAGAGCGCAACAGCGGTATCTCGTCCGGTGCCCGCACCATTAAACGCGGTGTAGATCGCCAGTGGCATGGTTTGAGTGACCCCGGGAGCGTTACCGGCGAACAGCGCGGTGGCCCCAAATTCGCCGATGGCCCTCGCGAAGCACAAGATCACCCCGGCCACCAGACCGGGGGTGGCCATCGGCAGGGTAATGCGGCTGAGCACCATCCACCGTCCGGCACCCAGGGTCGCGGCGGCCTGTTCATAGCCGGTGCCGGCTGCACGCAATGAACCTTCGATCGAGAGCACCAAAAAGGGCAGGGCCACAAAACTTTGGGCGATCACCACCGCGGCGGTGGAAAAAGGCAGGGTGATCCCCCACAGCGAATCAATCAGTTGCCCCACCGGGCTGGTGCGCCCAAAAAGGAAAAGCAGCGCTACCCCGCCGACCATCGGCGGCAAAACAAGAGGAACAGCAATCAGCGCACGCAACAGTTGCGCGATCTTCGGGCTACTGCGGGCGATCACCAGGGCCAGCGGCACCCCGAGCACCGCACACAGCGCAGTGGCCGCCAAGGACGTGCGCAACGAAAGCCACAGCGCCGAAAGGGCTTGTGCGCTGGTGACATCGGAAATAATCGTGGGCCAACTAGCGCGGGAGAGCAAGGCGAGCAGCGGCAAAATCAGTAGGGCCACCGCCAGCACCGCCGGGGCGAAGGTCAGAGGCGGTACGCGTAACCCGGTGTCACTAGCCATTACCCTGCGCGGCTCCAGTGCCAAAACCGTACTCACTCAGAATTTTTTGACCGCGCTCGCCGGTGACAAAGTCGAGGAACTCGCCCGCGGCCGGATTATCGTCCAGCGTGGCGATCGGGTACTTATTCACTACCTTCGCCGACCCTTCGGGCACGATGGATTTCAGGTCCGGTTCGTCTATTACATCGGTGGCGTAGACCAGACCGGCATCGGCTTCCCCAGCGGCCAGCTTCTGCACTACGGCGGTGACATTCTGCTCTTCACTCACCGGGGTCACTTTGACCCCAGCATTTTTCAGTAATTGCTGCGAAGCATGGCCACAAGGCACCTTCGAAGCGCACAGCACCGTATCGGCGTCCGCCAAATCCTCCAACGAGGTGATGTTGGCCGGATTGTCTTTGGGCACCGCGATCACTAGGGTATTGCTGGTAAAAATAGTTGCCTTGTTGCCGATCCCTGCCTTGCTCACCGTGTCCATATTGTTTTCATCAGCCGAGGCGAAGACATCCACATCGGCGCCTTCCACAATCTGAGTGGCCAGGGTTGACGAGCCGTCATAATTGATGCCGGCGATCTTCACGTCCGGATGCTCCGCTTGAAATTCTTTGGCGATCTGGTCGAACGCATCATGCAATGAAGCGGCCGCAGAGACCGTAATTGTTTGCTGATCGGCCGGTTTATCACTGCTACAACCGGAGAGGGCAAGGGCGGCCATAGCGCCTGTCACAAGGATTCGAACAGGCAGTGGCCGAGTGTTGCGCATAAATTCTCCAGTGCTTAAGCTTTTTGCCCATGCTACAAGACTGATTGTTGTATTACTTGCTCGTCTTCCTCGGTTACCTCCGGGCAGTTACGCTGGTAGTTATGACAGTTCAACCGGCCGGGGATATCACCGACGCCCGCGGGCGGCCCCTGCATGACTTGCGGATCTCGGTGACTGACCGCTGTAATTTCCGTTGCGTCTACTGCATGCCCAAGGAAATTTTCGGTCGCGACTTCGCTTTCCGTGAGCGTTCTGAGCTGTTGAGTTTCGAAGAGATCGAACGTCTGGCCCGGGTTAGCGTATCCCTTGGCGTGAGAAAGCTGCGGCTGACCGGTGGCGAACCATTATTACGCCGTGGCATTACCGAACTTGTTTCGATGCTCTCCAGATTGCGCACCCCAGAAGGTGCACCGGTGGATCTAGCCATGACCACCAATGGCTCGGCCCTGCCTAAGATGGCGCAGTCGCTGAAGGACGCCGGCCTGAACCGTGTCACCATTTCGCTGGATTCCCTGGATGATGCCAAGTTCAAGGCGATCAACGACGTGAACTTCCCGGTCTCCAAGGTTCTGGAAGCCATCGAGGTGGCCCGCGAGGTCGGTCTGGGTCCGGTGAAAATTAATACCGTGGTTAAGCGCGGAGTCAACGACGATGAGATCCTAAAACTCGCCGAGCACTTCCGAGGCACCGGGGCGATCCTGCGCTTCATTGAGTACATGGACGTGGGCACCACCAACGGCTGGAAACTTGATGAGGTGTTGCCCTCGGCCGAAGTGGTTTCGATGATCAACGAACGTTGGGCGCTAGAACCTGTAACGAAGTCCGAACCCGGTGAAACCGCCAACCGCTGGCGCTATGCCGATGGCGCCGGCGAAATCGGCGTGATCTCCAGTGTCACCAATGCCTTCTGTGGCAATTGCTCTCGCTCGCGCGTTTCTGCCGAGGGGCAGCTGTACACCTGCCTGTTTGCCGGATCCGGTTATGACCTGCGCAAGTTAATGCGCGATGGGATCAGCGATGAGGATCTAGCCAAGGCGTTGACCGGGCACTGGCGCAAACGCGATGACAACTATTCCGAACTGCGCGCCGCGCTGACTCCGGGAAACCGCAAGCGCATCGAGATGTCTTACATCGGGGGCTAGGGGTTATTCTTGCGATTTAGTCGCCGTGCTGCGCTTATGGCTTCTTCTGCGACAATCGCATAATTTTCCTTGCTCTGGGACAACGGTATCGAGTCTTCTCCATACTTGTCGTACGCGAGTTCTAGTAATTCGCTGGAGTCGCTGAGCCGTAGAGCGTTCACTAGGTGCCCTAAGTCAAGAATGTCTTTATCGCGCTCGGCCGCCAGCTTCATGGCAGCCAAGGTCTGCAAATCAGCAACTTCGACTGCGGAAAGAATCGAATCCGATGCGAGTAGTAGGCATCGATATCTTCCGTGGCACGATCGATCAGACCATGAAGAAGCAGGGCCGAGCCGCCGACGACTCTAATTTTCACGCTGAGTCCCAGCTCATTCAAACGCCGTTCGAGTTCTGCGAGCAATTCAACGACTTTCTCTCGTCTCAGGCCCGATCCATTCATGCTGTTCCCAAGCTCCGTTGTCGCATCCACACGTTCAGTTCTCGAAGTTCTGGAGGCGTTTCAGCGCGAATCAGCTTTTTCATCTTCTCCCGTACTGGGTACAGCTTCTCCGAGAGGAACACTGCTTCCGATGGGCGTGCAATGTCCGCAGCCCACCGCGGGACTGGCGTATTGGTCTGACTCGAAATCCACTTGGTTACGGCCGCTAGTGCCACTTGGTATTGCCAGTCTTCCAATTCAGGCGACTGCGCCAAGAGAGGGCGCCCTTCTGCGAGGGATTCGGTCGAATATTCGCTGATAAGACGCAGCGCGAACTCGAAATCTTTGGCTTCCAAGGTCTCGCGAAAGCCTTCAGCTATTTCAGTGCCCCGGTCATTGATGCCTCGGTCATTAATAATGCGTAGTCCAGGTTCTTCAAACCCAAGTCGCTTCAGAACCTTGAACACTAGACCCAAAGCTACCGTTTCTTTTCCCGATTCCAGGTCAACGATGAACTTGCGAGAAACGCCTACCGATTTTGCCAAGGTAGCTTGGGACAGACCCAGGACACCACGTTGGGTCCGGATCTTATCCGCCAAGCTTGCGACAGTGAACGGTGAGGTTTCCATACACAAACTATGTCACCGTACGGTGACATAGTCCACGAGTTTGATAGCCACCTGTTGTCAGCCCATTGACTTCTGGCCATCCAGGGATTCCCGAATAATGTCCGCGTGCCCCGAATGCTGGGTGGTTTCGGCGATGATGTGCAGCAAGGTGCGGCGCACCGACCAATGGGTATCGACAAACCATGGGGCCGAGGGCAGCTCGTGCACGGTATCCAGGTCCACAACAGCTAGTAGTTCGTCGGTGCGGGCGGCAATCTGCGAGTAGTTTTCTAGCAGCTCTTCCACAGTGTCACCGTCCTGCATGCGGAATTCGTTGAGGAACAGTTCGACCGCTTCAGGAGGCATGTCGTTGAAATCTGCTCCATCCCACGCCATGGCCGCACGGCCCTTGAGCATAAATTCTTGCCACTGCTTTTCCACTGCGCTCACATGTTTGATCAAGCCGCCAAGGGTCAATTCACTCACGGTTGTGCGCTGCGCAGCCTGCTCATCATTCAAGGACTGGACGGTAAAACGCAGGAAATGCCGTGCGTTGCTCAGTGCCTGGAACAGGTCGGCGCGTTCGCCGGTCAGCGTGGTGTTGGTGATGGCCATGGTGCTCATGATTGCCTCCTGGCAAAATCTGCAGCCGGTATTTCCAGCTGGTATTAACCAGAGTAGAAGTGAAAAGTGCCATTTTCTGTCCTAAATCAAGGCAGACTTATTGCATGAGCACCAGCACCAGATTTTTGCGCTTGCTCTCGTTGTTGCAGACCCATCGTTATTGGTCTGGAGACGAGCTGGCCGAGCGCTTAGAAGTCAGCCTGCGCACTGTTCGCCGGGACATCGACAGGCTGCGCGATCTGGGTTACCCAGTACAAGCCGATCGCGGCGTGGGTGGTGGTTATCAGTTAGCCTCAGGAGCGGCATTACCTCCACTTGTGCTCGACGACGAGGAAGCCGTGGCATTGGTGGTCGCATTGCAGTCCACCGTGCACGGCGGATCGTCAATGCTGGCTGAAGCGGCGCTGCGGGCATTGGGCAAAGTTGTGCCGGTCCTCCCTGCCAGATTGCGTCAGCGAGCACACGCTTTGACCGGGAGTACAGTTCCACTCAATTCGTCGTCCGCTGCGCAAGAGCCCGTGGATCCCGGGGTACTGGTGGCCTTCGCCCAGGCCTGCCGCGATCATGAACGAATCACTTTCGACTACAAGGACGCCAAGGGAGCAGCGAGTGCGCGCAGGGTAGAACCGGCTCAACTGGTGAATGTGGGCAACCGATACTATCTGGTGGCCTTTGATTTGGATCGCGATGATTGGCGCAGCTTTCGTGTGGACCGTGCACAAAACGCCTCACCCAGGACCCTGCGGTTTACACCCCGCGTCGTGCCCGGTGGAGATGCGGCAAGCTTCGTTCGCGCTGGACTGCGTGGTAGCGGACAACCAGATGTGAGCGCGCGGATCCATGCCAGCGCCAAGAAGTTGGAGCCATTGATCGGGCGCTGGTTCCAGATCGAGGAAATCGATGCGGACAGTTGCCTAGTGCGCACCGAGAATATGGATCTGCATTGGGCAGCATTTGGTCTTGCCATGGGTCAAGCCAAGGTCAGCGATGTTCAGCCAAAGGAACTGCGCACACTCCTGGATACGTGGGTGAAGGATCTCAGCGCGTAATTGTTGCCGTGGTGTCAGTTCTCCGAATCTCAGTGAAAGTTGTGAGATGCAACAAACTTTGCCCCGGATTCCCCTGAGAGGCAATCGCGGGGAGTATAGTCACTGGCGTGTCGATGATCTTCAAATCATTCAGATTAAACCTCTCACTAGCTAATACTTAAAGATTTAATCATCAGCACGGCAATATTTATCGTCGCTCCCACCGCGACCACGAAAGGCTGATTCATGACCATTGCCGACTTCGCTAGCGATGCACAAGCCATGCTTCCCGAGCTAATTGATCTTCGTCGCGCGCTTCATGCTGATCCCGAGCTCGGGCTCGATTTGCCACGCACTCAGCAAAAAGTCCTCGCCGCCCTCGAAGGGCTCCCACTGGAAATCAGCACGGGAACGCGCACCAGCTCGGTCACCGCAGTGCTTCGAGGAGCACTGCCAGGTCCAACGGTATTGCTTCGCGGAGACATGGATGCGTTGCCGGTGAACGAAGAGACCGGGCTGAACTTCGCCTCTGCCAATGGCAACATGCACGCTTGCGGACACGACCTTCATACCGCGGGCCTCGTAGGCGCTGCAAAGTTGCTCTCCGCACGGGTCAATGAGCTTCATGGCTCAGTAATCTTCATGTTCCAGCCGGGCGAAGAAGGCCACGGTGGAGCGAAGATCATGATCGAGGAAGGTCTGTTGAATGCAACCGGCGAGCGTCCCGTGGCTGCCTACGCTATCCACGTAGCACCTGGCCCACGAGGGATCTTCGGAACCCGAGGCGGTCCAGTTGCTGCCGGTTCAAACCAACTGACGGTCAACCTGCATGGACGTGGCGGCCACGGTTCGCAGCCACACCTGACTTTGGACCCGGTACCAGCAGCTGCCGAAGTAGTTCTGGCGCTGCAGAGTTTTGTGACTCGACGGTTTAACGCATTCGACCCAGTTGTCCTGTCAATCACCCGCATGAACACCGGTGACGGCGCCATTAACGTCATCCCGGAAAGTGTTGAGATCGCAGCGACCATCCGCAATATGTCGCACGCTTCGTTGGACATCCTAAAAGAAGGATTGCCCCGGATCATCAACGGCGTAGCTGCAGCCCACGACCTAGCAGCGGATCTCAGCTTTGAAACGATGTACCCAGTCACCGTCAACGACGCTACCGAAACCGATGGAGCACTGGAAACTCTGCGCGGGCTATACGGTGAGCAACGTGTGGCGATCATGCCGTCGCCAATGATGGGCTCCGAGGACTTTGCATTTGTGCTCGACGAAGTGCCCGGCACCTTTATCGGGTTGATGACTTCGCCGGCTGAAATGACCGCCGAAAAGATCGAGTGGAACCACTCTCCACGGGTCATCTTTGATGACACGATTCTCGGGGATCAGGCAGCAGCCTTGGCAGCGATTGCGTTTGAGCGTACTGCCCGCTGAGCCTTGGGTGCTGCGCGCTAATTCTTGAGAATTACAGTGGTTTGGGTTCCCGCATACTCAAACCCAGCGCGCAGCGCCGTTCTGATCGACGCGAAATTCTCGACGTGCACGCGCCACTGAGGAATTAGGCCCGCGTCTATCGCATGCTTTTGGGCAATGGCAACTGACTGAGAGCCGAGTCCGATTTGCCGGCTGGCTGGTGATACGAGCGCCCCGAGGTGGGCCACGGTATCTTCCCACACGTCGTAGCCAGCACCTGCCACAGGCACCGGTTCTTCCTCAGAATCGCTAAGCAAAGTGAAGGTATTTTCCATCTGGCTCAACCGACTTCTGCGGTATCTGCGGGCGGGCAGGCTGCTTCGAGTTCAACGGCATGCGCTCGTGCACGGCTGACCTTTGCATTCGGCGATGGCAGTGTTGGTACTGAATCGCTGTAGTACAGCTTCGCCTCCCCGAGAGCCCGCCCACCATAGAGAGTACTGAGCTCCAACAGTTTCGCGTGGCTGGTCAGGTCCGAATCGGGAAGGTTTCGGCCAGCTTCCATGGCGCATGAAGGACCCAGCAAGATCCCCGTGCCGAACAGCGAAACGAACATGAGCACGGCACTATCGTTCTTTTCGCGATAGATGCGGCTCTCTCCCCGGGCCAAGGCTTCTGTCGATACTCCAAGGATCGATGCCCAAGATTGCCGGATAGTCGCGATGGTGTCGGGTTGAAGCGTCATGTCGAAAGACTAGCGGACTGCACGCTATTGATGCCCAGCCTGGAACGGACAGAAAACGTCCTAAGGACGAACGCGATCAATAGAACGTCCAGTGCGAGGATGGCTATCAGTGACCCGTGAGCCGCCACCCACATCAGGTTTGAGTGCGGGAGTATTAGTTCTGGGGCCACATGTGAGCCGGTTTCTGCGCCGCTGATCGCTTCACTATCCAGCCGATGCCACAACAAGTAGAAGATGATGAAGCAAATATTCAACATCAACAGGGTCAGAGCGGCGAGGAATCCATAAACTTTTCGCTCTGGAACTAGAATTCAAAACCTTCCAACAGTTTCTGAGCAGTAATGTTTTCAAGCCAAAAGTACGAATGAACCGCCAACAGAATGTCATCTACTAGCTCGTCTGTTGCTGGTGCGCCACGAAGGGCAATGATGACACTCGTGGCAGTCGCGATCGCTGAATTCTGACTCGTCCTGTCGAATTCAGCTCCGGCGAGGGCTAGCAAGTAGTCGTGTGCCAGGGTACGTAGATTCTGACCGGAGAGATTTTTCCGTGGCAGGTAGCCTAGTGCCTGTTGCATCTGCCCAGCAGCCGTCTCCTTATCAGGAATCGGCGTACATTGTTGTTGAAGTCTAGACAGCAAATGTTCGTCTTTGAGGACTTCACCCGGAATAATTTCCCTGTAGTCGGTTACGCTCCCTGGGTCACAGAATTCCTTAACCATGGTCTACTTCCTCTACAGCCCAACCCATTCAGAGCTACCGGAAGTAAAGTGCTGCTTCTTCCAGATGGGAACCTCAGCCTTAATGCGCTCCACCAGGTTCTCGATGGCGTCGAACGCTTCCTTGCGGTGAGCGGCCGCCGAGGCAGCCACCAACGCGGCATCCCCAATTTTCAACGGACCCACGCGATGTACTGCAGAGAGTTTGAGCCCAGTGCGTTCTTCTTCCTCGGCGATGATCTTCTCAAGGAAGTCCTGCGCCTGCGGGTGGTGCGAGTAGTCCAAGGAGGTCACCGATTGACCACCGTCGTGATTGCGAATAATTCCATGGAAGAGGACCACGGCGCCGGCTGTATCGGACTGCACGGCATCGCGGACCGCGGCCTCGTCGATAGGTTCTTCGGTAATCAGCGCGTAGCTCATGAGCGGGCTCCTTCGGTGTGTGCGGGTTCGGCCAATAGCTGCGGGGCTACCTCGGCCAGTGCGGGAAGCCCGCCTTCAAGATAATTCGTAGTGATGCCGCGACCGGCAAGCAAGGAAGCCGCACGTTGTGAACGCGGACCTCGGGCACAGTAGACCGTCACTTGCTCGGGAATCTGTTCCAGATCTGCACCGGATTCGATGGCCGCTTCCAGATCAGGTAGCGGTAAATGCAAGGAACCAGCAATGTGTTGCTGTGCGCGTTCGTCATCATTGCGCACGTCCAACAAAACTGGAGCGTCAGTCTCGGCCAGCAATTCGGCGAGCGCCGTCGCGTCGATGCCTTGGGCTTCGGGCAATGAACCGGAGCAGAAGAGCACGTAGTCGATCAGCTCGGTGACTTGTGTTCCCTGCGGATCTCGCGCGAATTCGAGGGTCCTGGTGCTGGCGGCCAGTGCGTCATAGATCAATACTTTGCCCACCAGCGGGGTGCCAATTCCGGCGATCAACTTCAAGGCTTCGGTGGCCAGCAGCGATCCGATGGTGCCGCACAATCCAGGCAGCACTCCCCCGGCGGCGCAGTCGGGAACGGTACCCGGCGCCGGCGGCACCGGGAAAAGATCACGGTAGCCGGGCCCATGCTCATGCCAGGCCACAGACACTTGTCCGTGGTGCTGGAGGATGGAACCCCAGACCAGTGGGATGCCCGTGAGCTGAGCTGCGTCATTAGACAGGTACCGGGTCGGGAAGTTGTCACTTCCGTCGATGACCAAGTCATAATTGGCAAAAATTTCGAGTGCGTTTGATGAGTCCAAACGCAAGTTGTGCTCGATGATTTTTACATTCGGATCCAGCGCTGTGGCAGCTTGGGCCAGTGAAGCGGTCTTGGCTAGGCCGATGTTAGCGGTGGTGTGGGTGACCTGGCGGTGCAGATTGGATAGCTCCACCACGTCGTCATCAACGATGCCGATGGTGCCCACCCCGGCTCCGACTAGATAAGGAACGCTCGCGCTACCCAGACCCCCGGCGCCGATAACCAGTACCCGGGCTGCGGCAAGTCTGCGCTGTGCGGTGTCATCAAATCCAGGCAAGCTCAGTTGGCGCGCGGCTCGTGCCGCCTGTTCTTCGCTCAGTGCTGGCCCTGGGGTGACCAGTGCGGGAAAGTCGCGTTCGCTTTTCATCGTGCTCCTTATCGCTGTGGCGCGATAGCATGAAGTCATGTCGAGAATTACGATACGCTACTTCGCTGCCGCGGCGGCGGCTTCGGGTACCGAAGAGGAAATATGGGATCGCCCTGAAACCTTGGCACAGTTGCGCACCGAGCTGATCGACGCATACGGCACCGATATGGCCCAGGTCTTGCGTGCCGGAAGTTTCCTCATTAATGGCGTGGTACGCCGTGATGCCGGCGAACTGGGCACTGCCCGCGACCTAACGGTGGACGTGCTACCACCATTTGCAGGCGGATAACCGATGACCTGCACCCTAGAAAAGCATCGCGCCGAGCTTGAAGCACTACTGTCTCCGGTTTTTTCTTCCTTAACCAGTGAAGTGTTGTCCACCGACAGCCACGAGGTCCTTGACCGGGTTCTCAGCGAGGATGTGTATGCGCTGTTGCCGATCCCTGCCTTCACCAATTCGCAGATGGATGGTTATGCAGCGCGCAGTTCGGATTTGGCTCAAGCGACGGCCGGATCCCCTGTCACCTTGCCTCTTGGATTCACTGCGGCCGCTGGCGACCCGCAGATCTCGCTAGCTGCGGGAACCGTCAGCCCGGTGATGACCGGTGCGATGATCCCCGATGGTGCCGATACCGTGATCCCGGTAGAAGAGTCTGCAGCGGGCCGCTTCCCGGAATTAGTCCGAGCAAACCAAGGCACCCCGACCGGTCACGCCGAATTCACTGCGCCCAGCGAACCGGGCCGCTTTATCCGTCCTGCCGGCGTTGATCTTGAAGCCGGAGCATTGGTGGCCAAGGCCGGAACCCGGCTGACCCCAACCATGATCGCGGCATTGGTTTCCAGCGGAGTACGCGAAGTTCCGGTCCGTCGCGCTCTGAAGGTCGCTGTGTGCACCACCGGGGATGAGCTCAGCGACGACCATCGCACCCAAGGCCAAATCCCGGACTCCAACTCCCCCATGCTTGTTGCGTGGTTCTCTCGCTATCAGGTGCAGGTACGCACCCTGCAATTACCTGATGATCCCCAGCGCTTCGCTCTGGCTATTGATGCATTGCAGGAACAAGTTGATCTGATTTTGACCGTAGGCGGTATCAGCGCCGGAGCCTACGAGGTGGTTCGCCAAGCCTTGTCACCATTGGGCGGCACCTTCCACCATGTAGCTATCCAGCCTGGCGGCCCGCAAGGTTTCGCCCAGCTACCTCAAGCCGCAGTCCTGTGCTTCCCCGGTAACCCGGTGAGTGCCCTGTTGTCAGCCGAGCTGTTTCTTGCCCCGCTACTGCGCAAGCTCAACGCGTTGCCTGAACCACTATCTCAGCAGTATTCATTGGCAGCGGATGTGACCTCACCCGAGCATAAACATCAGGTGCGTCGGGCGGTGATCCGTGATGGTCTAGTGGAGATCTTGGATCCGGGGTCGCATCTAGTTCACGACCTAGCCCGCGCCGACGCGTTGGTGCATATCCCGGTGGGCGTCAGCCAACTGAGCACCGGGCAGCAAATTGAAACTTGGAGCATGAATGTCTGAAAAACTCACCCACCTGCGCGAAGACGGCAGCGCCCACATGGTCGATGTTAGCGATAAAGCTGTCACCAAGCGCGTTGCTACTGCCGAGGCCATCTTTGCCACCCGTGAAGACGTGGTTCCGCTGCTGATGACCGGCAACCTGCCCAAGGGTGAAGCGCTGGGCACCGCCCGAGTCGCCGGCATCATGGCAGCCAAGCGAACCTGGGAATTGGTTCCGCTGTGCCACCCGCTGCCGATTTCTAAAGTCTCCATCGACTTCGAGGCCCAGGATTCTGCGGTACGCGTTGTCGCACAGGTGACCACCAAGGGCGTTACTGGGGTGGAGATGGAAGCGTTGACCGCAGCCAGCGTAGCCGCGTTGACCCTCTACGACATGGTCAAGGCCGTCGATAAGCACGCCGAGGTCCGCTCCGTGAAGGTCTTGGCAAAGTCTGGCGGCAAAAGTGGCGACTGGGTTCGTGAAGACTAACCGTCAAGCCAGCGTAGTGGTTGCCTCGACCAGCGCTGCCGCCGGGATAGCCGAGGACAAGACTGGCCCGCTGATCAGTCGATGGCTGCGTGAGCGCGGGTTCCAAGTGGTAGAACCGTTGGTGGTAGCCGATGGCCAGCCGGTACGTGATGCCGTTCAAAAACAACTGGTCCCTGGCACCTCGGTTGTTATTGTTACCGGTGGCACCGGTGTCTCCCCCGATGATCAGTCCCCCGAAATGGTTGAACCACTTTTGGACTTGCAACTTCCAGGAATCATCGAAGCCATCCGGCGCCGTGGCGAAGCCTCAACTGCGCTGTCAATCATCACCCGCGGAGTGGCTGGCTTTGCTGGTGAAACCTTTGTAATCACGCTGCCCGGGTCCACCGGCGGAGTCAAAGACGGGCTAGCCGTGCTGGATACAGTCCTAGAGCATCTGCTTACCCAACGTAGCGGTGGCGCCGGCCACGGACCGCGCTAGGCACCCGCTAAATTACTTGATCAGGAAGTCTGAATTATGAGAGTTGAAGCTGGAATCTACCAACACTTTAAAGGAGCACGCTACGAGGTGCTGGCCGTGGGCAAGCACAGCGAAACCGAAGAACCGTTGGTCTTCTACCGCAAGCTCTACGATGACTACAGCTTCTGGGCTCGGCCCTTGGAGATGTTTACCGAACATGTTGAGCGTGATGGCTACAGCGGGCCGAGGTTCGTAAAGGTGGCTTAGGCCGCAAGACTAGCGGCCAGGAATGGCCAAAAATAATCTGCTTCTACACCGAATTTCGAAATTTGAACCGTAGCCATTTTAGTGCCTCATTTGTCTCCCACGGCAAACGAAAATTCTCAGGCGACTTCAACACTGCCTTCGTCAAGGCACTTACTTCTCTTCGTTGGTCGAGAGTAGGCACGAAGTGGCGATTGTCGTGGGCCTGTCTAAGCGCTGAGCGAATCGCTTCGAGCCATTCAAGCAGTATACGTAGGTCAGACTCGTGTTCGCCTTCCTCGATACGAACCACCTCGATAGCTAATAGGTCAAGCTTGCAGGCTAGTTCTCCTCGCCGACGCTTGTCGACCCAAGAGCGCAAACCTTCGCCCGGAACACGAACCCGAGTCTTACTACTCACAGCGCCCATTATGCTCAGTTCCATCTGCGCTGCCTTCCTGACGGCAGCCAGATAGTTCTCTAATGAAAAAGTGTAGGCGGGCAGCTCTGAGATCCAATTGATCCAACCACTGTCATCTTCATTGGCCCACTGATCCCATGTCACGGTGTCCTCGATGATAGTTAATCGTGCCGTGAGCGCGCCTTCTCCGGGGTCGCCACAGGAGCAGAACATCAGCGGGATTCTGCCCGACACCGGAAATTCATCGTCCATCCGTTCCCTGTCTAGGAGCACGTCTTGGGCAAGTTTGATATCAGTTGCGTCAAAGATGCTGACATCACCACGGAAAGGATCGGCGTGTATCAGCTCGGATAGATCAGTTCCATCCAAAACAAACTCAAGCCGAGAACCTACTATGCAGGCATGCCAACTTCCTCGCTCGAATCCACCCTCCATATACGTCGAGGGCCTGACTGAAATATCAAGCGTGTTCATCCCCCAATCATCACACAGGCTAAGGTGGCGCGCTGGTCTCGACTGACTTTGTTGATTGTGGTCTGGAACGGTTCAACTTGCAGAGGCTCATCCGAGTTGGACGAACACGCTGCAAACAATCTTTGGCTACTGCGAATCCGCGTCGTTGTACCGCTCAAGAGCTGCAGCGAAATCGCTGATTTGTTCGGCACTCCAGCCTTCCAAGCGCTCACTGACTGCGGCTCGATGCACTGCGGCTGAAGCATCTAGCCGCTCTCGCCCAAGTTTGGTCAGCTCTAGAACTCGGCCGCGGCCGGCTTCGGAATCGTCGTATTCCGCGTAGCCCAAATCTAGCAATGTACCCACCTGTCGAGAGACCGTGGAACGGTTCAGCGAGAAAGCTTCTGCGATATCGGTGGCCCGGGTGCCAGGCGTATCGGCAATGAAACGTAGCAACGAGTGCTCCACCGTGCTCAACGGCTCGGCCAACTGGCGTGAGCGTGAATTGGCTCGTCGAGTGATCATTTGCATGTGGTGGTAGACCGACTCGATATCGGCTTCCCGTGGTTCCCTGCTCATATTTCAGAGTCTAGTACGTGGTACACAACTCAAGACAATCTGTTGCATTATGCAACATAAGGCGTATTCTTAAATACATCATGACTGCTACCGACACCACCGCACCCAGTACCCCAGCCGCCAAACATTCCAATATTTCACCGCAGAAGCCAGTCGCTCCCAAGCCCGTACCCAAGGGATGGGGCAAGCTGGCTCGAACCATGCTCATCCCGTTTTTCTTGTGCGCCATCATGGGCCTGTTCTACCTTGGGGCCTTTCACCAGCCAACCCCACACAACATACAGGTGGCAGTGGTTGGCGAAACGGCAGCAACCAAGGTCTTCGCACAGACCTTGCAGGACGAGTCGGATGGGGCGTTGAACGTACGTACCGTCCAGGACAGCAAGTCCGCTCAGGAAATGGTGGCAAATCGCGAAATCGTCGCAGCTTACGAGTCCACCAAGGATTCGGCAACGCTGTACGCCTCTAGCGCAGCATCGGAAACCTCGGTGAACGTGGCTCAAAAGGTATTCATGAATGTGGCCTACAAGCAGGGTCAGCCGTTCCACGTTAATGACGTGGTGCCTACCGGCGACAATGACACCAGCGGGCAGGGGCTATTCTTCCTACTGGTCGCACTGAGCATTGGCGGGTACGCCAGCGCCGTGCCGTTGGCAGGATTCATGGGCAAGGTTAAGCTACCAGTTCGTTTTGTCATGGCTGTGGTAGCCGCGGCGGTCATCGCGACCATCGCAGTGGTTGTCGCCGGTCCGATTTACCACGTGATCGAGAACCACTTTGCGGCCATCTGGCTAACCTCATGGGTCTACGCAGTATCAATCATCATGCTGGGCATGGGACTACACCCGATGCTTCGCCATTGGACTACCCCGGTTTTGACCATGTGCTTTGTTGCCTTGAACTTCACCAGCTCCGGCGGCATCTTCCAGCCAGCCATGCAGCCAGGATTCTTCGGCGCACTAAACACGTTCTGGAACGGCGCCGGATGGCTACACGCGGTACAGACCATGGTCTACTTCCCCGGCCAAGGCATCGGCTTGGATATTCTGCGACTGATCCTCTGGCTTATTCCCGGAGCTGCTTTGATGGTCGCAACGCACTTCTGGAGTGCGCATAAGACACGTCTAGCTAATGAGAATGCCAGGATTCAAGAGGTCGAACGGACCGTGGCAGCCTAGTCAATCTACAAAAATTGTCGCCGCTAGCATCACCAGAACGTGAGTTAGCGGCGACTTTTTTATGTGTCGGTTTTTATTTGTCAGCGCTCAGCGCGCTAACCACGTGCGAGCGAACATCCAAGAGTTCTTCGGCATTGATTCCGTGTGCTAAGCCTGGATAAGTGCGTTCGGTTAACGTGCCATGCTGCGGCAAGAACTCACTGGTCCGTTTAATAGCTACCGGTGCAATGACCTGATCCTGCTGACCTCTACCCCAGAAAATGGCCGGACGTTGCTCTGCAAGCAACTCATCGCCTGACTGGGCAGCACCGAGCACAAAACCGCCAAGGATCGTGGTGGCAACCACTCGTTCGGGACGTGTGCGCAGTAGCTGGCTGGCCATCAAGCCACCCTGGGAGAAACCAATGGGGATGATCTTGATTTCAGGGTCAAGGTTTTCATCCACCCAGGCCCAAATCATCTTGGTCGCCTGCTCCACCGGTGCCGCGTCAGGCACACCGGGAATTTCGATCTGGAACCATGCAGCTGCGCCTTGACCTAACTCCAGCGGTGCACGTAACGAGGCCCAAGGTAGTTCTAAATTCAGCGGTTGGGCAAGAGAGCTCAGATCATGCTCATTGGAGCCGAATCCATGCAAAAAGAGCAATACGGCGCCCGTTTCAGGCTTCGTGTTCCATCGCGTACTGCGCACATCATCAAGCGTTCGAACCATACTCACCGGCGCCCCTTCTAGTCTTTGGAAATGTCTATCATGAACAGCATAACTTATTTACTTGAAGCTACAACTAAAACTTAAACCCTAGACAATTCTCAGATTCACTGTGATCATGATCATTAGCTACTGACTGGTAACAGTCAGAGCCTCTCATCACTTCCACCGAAGGGCATCATGCAACGACGCATTTATTCCGCTCTGGCCGCCCTGTGCCTTGCAGCAGCCACGCTCATCGTTCCGATGACTGCCCCCAACGCAGGGACTACCGCGAGGGCAGAATCCACCAACACCGCTTCACTAAATCTCAACCCAATTGGTGCCAACAACTGGGACTGCACACCGAGCACAAAACATCCGAATCCGGTGATCCTCGTTCACGGAACCTTTGAAACAATGGCCACCAACTGGTTGACGCTCTCCCCTACGCTCAAAAGCCAAGGGTATTGCGTTTTCGCATTAAACTACGGCTTGGAAAAGGGGCTGCCCGGAAGTGGTGACATCCGCAAGTCAGCAGGTCAGCTCAGTGCCTTTGTTGACAAAGTACGTGCTGCAACTGGCGCACCAAAGGTAGATCTTGTCGGGCATAGCCAGGGTGGAATGATGCCTCGCTGGTACATGGGACACATGGGTGGCGCCAAATACGTCAATGACTTCGTCGCCGTCGCTCCATCAAGCCATGGCACGCAGGGGGTTATCGCTCCTTCAAGTACGGGAATGAAACTGATCAGCGTTGTGGGAGCTATTGCCTGCGATGCGTGCCTTGACCAGGTCGCTGGAAGCGAGTTCTTGGCCGACCTCAACGCCATAGGTGACACTGTTGCGGGCCCGGACTACACCGTTATTTCCACCAAATACGACGAGGTGGTCACCCCATATCGTTCGCAGTTCCTTGACGGATCCAAAGCGAAGGTTACAAATATCGTGATCCAAGATAAGTGTCCGTTGGATCTGTCAGCCCATATCTCGATCAATCATGATCCGGTTATGCATCGGCTAGTACTCAACGCACTTAGCACCGATGGACCGGCCGACCCAGCCTACCGCCCGTCCTGTTCACTCTAACTAGCGACTAGCGACTATTGCTTCGCGGACCTGACCGGCAGCTTCAAGCAGTGACGGCAAGATCGCCTGTGCCGCTTCTTCGGCCGATTGCTCACTGGCCGTATGCACACTCATTGATACGTTCATGGCCGCAGCAACCACGCCGTCGGCATTGTAAATAGGAACGGCAACCGAGCGTAGGCCGATTTCCAGTTCCTGATCAACCACGGCGTAGCCCTGCGTACGGATCTTTTCTAGTTCCTTGCGCAGGGCAGCTGGTGTTTTTATGCCCAACCCGGTGCGCGAGGCGAAACCAGCCGCCAAGACCTCTTCGCGAAGTTCCTCGGATCCAAAAGCCAACAACACTCGCCCCATGGAGGTGTTTACGGCGGGGAATCGGGTACCCACCGAAATTCCGACCCGCATGATCGAGCGGGTATGCACGCGAGCGATATACACAATCTGAGAACCATCTAGCACCGAGGCAGAAGCAGATTCGTGCACCTTGGCCGACAGGTCCTCCAGCACCGGTTCGATCATCTGTGGCAAAGTCGCGCTAGAGAGATAGGAGTAGCCCAACTGCAGGACCTTGGAGGTCAATTCAAAGTGCTTGCCATTAGAGCGCACATAACCAAGCTCTTGCAGGGTGAGCAAAAAACGTCGTGCGGTGGCACGCGAAAGTTCGGTTCGCACAGCAACTTCAGAGAGGGTCATCGAAGAATGCTCCGCGTCAAAACAGCTGATTACGGCCAAACCACGAGCCAGAGACTGAACCGATGCTGAAGGTGTTGCCTGCTCGCTCACCATACTCCTTGCACATACTGAATTAGTTGGGACTCCCCCTAATCTACTGTGTCTCTAAGCCCAGGTCAGTTCCACTGGCACTTTGGCGGCCAGTTCATCAAAGCTGATGCCGTGCACCGAGCGGACAAAGACCTTCGAATCGCGCAACTCAAAGATGGCCACCTCGGTATAAATACGCGAGACGCAGCCCAGCCCGGTGACCGGGTAGCTCAGGGTTTCAACCAGTTTTGATTCGCCGGTTTTGGTGAACAGGCTCATCATCACCCAGGTTGCCTTGGCACCAATGGCCAGGTCCATAGCACCGCCCACGGCAGGAATCGCCCCTTCGGCGCCGGTATGCCAGTTGGCCAGGTCTCCGTTTTTGGAAATTTGGAAGGCACCGAGCACACACACGTCTAGGTGGCCGCCGCGCATCATCGCGAAGGAGTCGGCATGGTGGAAGTAGGCAGCTCCCGGTAATTCAGTCACCGGGATCTTGCCCGCGTTGATCAAGTCCTCATCAACTTCCTCGCCGGTTGCGACCGGGCCCATGCCAAGCATGCCGTTTTCGGTATGTAGGGTGACACCCTGCTGCGCGGTGAGGAAGTTAGACACGTTGGTCGGCTGACCGATTCCCAAGTTCACAAAAGCGCCGGCAGGAATATCGCGAGCAACTAATTGCGCCATTTCATCGCGGGTCAGTTTTTCTTCGGTGTTGCGCGTATCAGTCATTACTTTTCTCCTCCAAGAGCTACCACGGTGTCCACATAGATCCCCGGAGTGATCACGTGTTCCGGATCGATGCCTCCCACCTCAACAACTTCGTCAACCTGCACGATCGCAGCCTTGGCGGCGGTAGCCATAATCGGCCCAAAGTTTCGAGCGGTTTTGCGATAGACCAAGTTGCCGAAGGTGTCGGACTTCAGCGCCTTGATCAGCGCAAAGTCAGCGTGGACCGGTGTTTCAAGGACATAGCCTTTGCCGTCGATCATGCGGGTTTCCTTGCCTTCGGCCAGCAGCGTGCCGTAACCGGTAGGCGTGAAGAACCCGCCGATGCCAGCTCCGGCAGCGCGGATGCGCTCGGCCAGGTTGCCCTGTGGGACCAGTTCCAGCTCGATGTCTCCGGCACGGTAGGCCTCATCGAAGTGCCAGGAATCGGACTGGCGTGGGAAGGAACAGATGATCTTCTTTACTCGGCGTTCCTTGATCAGCAGTGCTAGGCCTGCGTCAGCTTGACCGGCATTATTGTTAACCACGGTCAGGTCGGTGGCGCCGCACTCCATGAGCGCATCAATCAGTTCCATGGGTTGCCCGGCGTTGCCGAAGCCACCAATCAAGATGGTCGAGCCGTCACTGATTTCCGCGACGGCGTCCGCCGCTGAATTGGCAATACGTGGTGCCATGCTAAATCCCCCTCGAAGCTATTTGGTAGCGTTGACGTTTTCGATGACCACGGCGAGACCCTGGCCTACACCGATGCAGATGGCGGCCAGCCCGTAGCGTTCGCCTGATTCAGCCAGACGTTTAGCTAGGGTGCCCAGAATGCGCAGGCCGGAGGCCCCCAGTGGGTGACCGATGGCGATGGCTCCGCCCCAAGCGTTGAGAATCGTAGGGTCGATATCCCAGGCGCGGATGCAAGCCAGGGACTGAGCCGCGAAGGCTTCATTCAGCTCAACAGCGGAAATATCCGACCAGCTCAACCCGGCCTTTTTCAAGGCTCTGTTGGCTGCTTCTACCGGAGCGAAGCCGAAGAACTGTGGCTCCAAGGCGAAGGATCCGTTGGAGACGATGCGCGCGATGGGTTCCTGGCCAAGGAGCGCACCGCCCTTTTCAGAACCGATAAAGGCGGCCGAGGCGCCATCGTTCATCGGCGAAGCATTGCCAGCGGTGACCGTCGCATTCTCCCCGGTGCGGAAGACGGTGCGAAGCTGCGAGAGAGTCTGGGCGGTGGAGTCGGCGCGGATGGTTTCATCGCGCGTGGCCTCGGTGCCACGTTTGGTGGCTGGTGGCACTGGAACAACCAGGTTGTCATACTTGCCGGCATCCCAGGCGGCTGCCGCCTGCTGGTGCGAGAGGGCAGAGAATTCATCTTGGTCTTCGCGGGTGATGCCACGCTTTTCGCGCAGCTGCTCGGTGGCCTCTCCCAGTGAGACGGTCCATTCCCCCGGCATGGCGGGGTTGACCAGCCGCCACCCGAGGGTGGTGTTGGCCAGTTCTAGGTTGCTCATCGGGAAGGGGCGTTCGGTTTTTGGCAGTACCCATGGGGCACGGCTCATCGATTCCACACCACCTACCAAGACCAGGTCCGCATCGCCGGTGGCGACTTGGCGGGAGGCTGCGATAGAGGCATCTAGGGAGGAACCGCACAGGCGGTTCATGGTGGTCCCGGGCAGTGAGGTAGGCAGTCCGGCGAGCAGGGTGGCCATGCGGGCGACATTGCGGTTTTCTTCGCCAGCACCGTTGGCGTTGCCGAAGATCGATTCATCGATGGTGTTCACATCCAGCTTGGGCGAACGTGCGACAAGTTCACGCACAACGTGTGCGGCGAGGTCATCGGGGCGGTGGCCCGATAGTGCTCCGCCGATCTTGCCAAAGGGGGTGCGAATTGCGTCGTACAGATAGGCCTGCTGCATTGTCTCACTGCTCCATTGCTGAAAGTTGTTCACCATGTGAACTTAAGTTCGTAGAATGAACTATACCAGTCGACAATGATGCATTCAAGAGTCTTCATTTGTTCGCATCACGAACATTAGTTCACCCTGCGAAATTAGTGCTAGTATCACCAAGTCGTGACTCGCATCACGCACCGTGCACATAGATCTCGAAGGGGCGACTCATGTCTTCACCGCAACCTGCCACCCAACAATTCAAACTCGGCGGCTGGATCGCTGCCCTCTGCTTCTTTATCGTGGTCTTTGAGGGCTACGACATCGTTGCTTTGGGTGCCACCATTCCCGTGCTGACCGATCCAAACGTTGGCGGGTTCAGTGTCAGCGAAATGAACTGGGTAAACACCTTTTCGCTGATCGGCGTGGGCGTGGGTGCAGCAACTATGGGACGGCTGGCTGACCGGTTTGGGCGACGCCGTCCACTGCTGATTGCAGTGCTCATATTTTCGGTGTTCACCTTGGTCTTCCCCTTTCTACCGACCGCATTTTTGATGGGTCTGTTCCGCTTCATCGCCGGTCTTGGCCTTGGTGGTTGCATGCCGGTAGCCCTGGCCTTAATGCAGGAGAACGCTCCGGTGGGACGGCGTGCACTGGCCAATAACCTGCCTATGGTCGGCTACCACCTCGGCGCGGTGTTGGCCTCGTTGGCTGGCAAGGCCGCCGGGGTGCACTGGTCCGTGCTGTACTTCCTCGGTGGCGGGCTGGGCCTGGCCTTACTGGCTTTGCTCTGGTTCAAGCTTCCCGAAAGCGAAGTTGTTTCAAGCAGTGAACGCACCTCGATCTCCGATGTACTCAAGCCGCAATACCTGCGCACCTCGATCGGCTTATGGATTGCCGCATTTATGGGTCTGGTCCTGGTTTACGGACTGAACGCCTGGCTGCCCAAGATCATGGGCGCCGCTGGCTACCCGGTCGCCGATTCGCTAACCATGCTCTTTGTGCTGAATCTGGGAGCTATCGCGGGCCTTTTCATCAGCGCCTATGCTGCCGATTCCAAGGGGATCAAACTCGTCTCACTCATCTGGTTCGCCGCTGCTGCGGTTTTGCTTCTGGTGCTGGCGATACCTTTTGGAAGCCAAGCGCTTCTGACCGCTGTCCTCTTTGTCACCGGCGTATTCGTCTTCTCCGCCCAGTGCCTGATGTACGCCTTCGCCGGGCACGTTTACCCACGCAATTTGGTGGCTACCGGCATCGGGTTGGCCTCGGGCATCGGCCGCTTTGGCGCCATCATCGGCCCTTACATCACCGGCCTGATGGTAGCGGCAGGAACCGCCTACCCAGGAGCGTTCTTCCTCTATGGGGGCGCGGCGCTGCTGGCGGTTCTGGTTATTGCTCAGATCCCGAAGCCGCAGCGTGGTTAGAGTTGTTCCATGGCCAATTCTCCTAGCGGGGATTCAATGCTGGACCGCCTGGTGCGGATCCTTGATTCCTTTGACGCAAATAATCCTTCATTAAGCGTCAGTAGTCTGTCCCGTCGCGCCGACATCCCGAAAGCAACGATGTACCGGTTGCTTGATGAGCTGGTCAGCCATGACTTGCTGGCTCGGGATAACTCGGGAAACGTTCGGCTGGGCCTGCGACTTTGGGAGCTCGCCAACAGAAGCGCGACCACGCAGGATTTGCGCACCGCCGCGATGCCGTTCATGGAAGATATCAATCAGCTCATCGGGCAGAACACCCAGTTATCGGTCCTGCACCAGGATGAAGTGCTGATTATCGAGCGGCTTTCGCGCCCAGGTTCGGTCGCCAATCAGGCGAATGTCGCGGGCCGCATGCCGGTGCATCGCACGTCCATGGGCATGGCCTTGCTGGCGTTTTCACGCCCAGAGGTCATTCACGGTTTCTTAGAACGGCACAGGGAGTTGATGGCCGCCACCCATCCGAATTTTCGGGCCGAAATGGCGGAGATTCGACGCAACGGTTTTGCTTCCTTTGATGGATTCATCGATCCGGAAACCACGGGAGCGGCAGCCCCCATCCTTGATGAGTCGGGTTACCAAATTGCTGTGCTTTCAGTGGTGGTTCCGCGTGAGTCCGATACTTTGCTGTCGGTGGCACTAGCCTTGCGCACCGCAGCGCGCGGCATTTCCCGCGCGCTGAGGGCTAGATCTTAACGATAATTCGGCACGCTATTTCACGCGGAATACGTCGATGCGCACACCTTCTGGCCGGCGTTCTCCGGTGCCCAGAAAGAACGTCCGATTCATCCAGGCATATGGCCCAGATTCGTCGGCGGACAGTGACGGGACGCAGCGGAAATACACTCGGCGTGGATCCACGTGCTCGCCGGCCATCATGCTGGCTAAGTCCTGGGCACTAGCTACGCGCATCGCACGGTTTTCCACCAGAATCCGATGCCCGTCGTGCAGCTCCAACACGTAGTTCGCTTCCAACAACGCAAGGTCTTCGCTTGGGTAGGGTTGGAAATCTGCGCCGGCATCCAGCACTCGGCCAGAAATTCGGGGGCCTGTAACCGTACCGCCACGAATCGGCGCCACCCTGCGCATGCCTTGTGCAGTGGTGCCAATGGTGATGGTTTCGCTGACTTCGACTTCGATTGATGCCACAAATTCCAAGGCCGGCGGGGTTGGATAACGCACTTTGATCAGTCCTTTCCGAGTTGCCACCGATGTTACCTAGGTGGTCAATTATTCGACCAAAACCAGGCATATTTCTCATTCAATGAGACCGTTGCTGTCTGCGAGGTCGCACTCATCGCACACTTGATGAAGTTTCATTCGCACACAGACAGGTGGACCCATGGCAAAGACGCCACGCATCCTGAAGACCAAGGTCGGCATCATCGGCGGTGGCCCCGCCGGCCTGATGCTCTCACACCTGTTAGCCCAATCGGGCATCGAGAACATCGTGGTGGAGATGCGCGATCACGAAACGATCCGCAATACCCATCGCGCCGGCATCCTCGAAGCTCAAGCAGTCAAAATGCTCACCGAGACTGGGGTGGATGGACGGGTCCTCACCCACGGCGATGAGCATACCGGCATCGACCTGCGCTTCAACGGTGAATCCCACCCGCTGGACTTCCGCGATCTGGTGGACGCCACGGTCACCCTGTATGCGCAGAACGAGGTGTTCGTCGATCTGGCCGCCGCCCGGCAGCGCGATCAGGGAGATGTGCGCTACGGCTGCGAAGTCACACAGATCCTCGATATGGAAACCTCCACCCCGAAGTTCCGCTTCACCGACGCCGAAGGCAACTTATTTGAAGTGCACGCCGATGTGATCGTAGGCGCTGACGGCTCGCGCTCCTTCGCCCGCCGCCAGATGCCCGCAACCCTGCGCCAAGAATTTAAGGTCACCTACCCCTTCGCCTGGTTCGGCATTCTCACCGAGGCACCAAAATCTGCACCGGAACTGATCTATGCCAACTCGCCCCATGGTTTCGCACTGATCTCGCAGCGCAGCGAATCCGTGCAGCGCATGTACTTCCAATGCGACCCCAATGAAGACGTGAACGCGTGGAGCGATGATCGCATCTGGACCGAACTGCAAAAGCGCGTGGACGGGCCGGATAACTTTCAGCTGAAGACCGGGCCGATCTTCGACAAGACCGTGCTGGGATTCCGTTCCTTTGTCCGCGAGCCACTGTCCCACGGCCGGATGTTCCTGATCGGCGATGCCGGGCACACGGTTCCGCCCACCGGTGCCAAGGGACTGAACCTAGCCTTCGCAGACGTCAAAGTGCTCTTTGAAGCGCTGGATTCCTTCTTCTCCACCGGCAGCGAGAAGTTGCTGGATGGGTATTCGGACCTGGCCCTGAAGCGGGTCTGGAAGGCGCAGAACTTCTCCTACTGGATGACTTCCATGCTGCACACCCCGGTGGGCGGTGACCCGTTCATGGCCAAACGCGCCCTGGGCGAACTGGAAACGGTCACCTCCTCACGCTTCGGACAGCAGTACCTGGCCGAGTCCTACACCGGCTGGCCACACGCTTAAACCACACCAACATTTTTGAAAGGAGCCGAGATGAGCGCCAATACCAATGCACTGGATCCAGCAGCCACCACGGCCACGCAGGAAGAGATCAGCGCCGAAATCTCCAGCACCCATGAGGACTACCGCCAGCAGCTGCTCGCCGGCAAGAAAGCCGAGACCCAGCCTCGCGTGGACTTCGCCCCCTACCGTTCCTCGCTGCTGCGCCACCCAACCAAAAACCTGCACCACGCAGACCCCGAAACCATCGAGCTGTATTCCCCGGCCTTCGGCCAGCGTGACGTGCACGCTCTGGAATCGGATCTAACCATCCAGCACAATGGCGAGCCGATCGGCGAGCGCATCGTGGTCTCCGGCCGAGTCCTTGATGGCGATGGCCGCCCGGTGGCCGGGCAGCTGGTGGAGATCTGGCAGGCCAACGCCGCCGGCCGCTATGTGCACAAACGTGATCAGCATCCAGCCCCGATCGACCCGAATTTCACCGGGGTGGGGCGTGCGATCACCGGCGCCAACGGCGAGTACTCCTTCACCACCATCAAGCCCGCCCCCTACCCGTGGAAGAACCACCACAATGCGTGGCGTCCGGCGCATATCCACTTCTCGCTGTTCGGCACCGATTTCACCCAGCGCATGATCACCCAAATGTACTTCCCGGGTGATCCGCTCTTTGCATTGGATCCGATCTACCAATCGATCACGGATCAGGATGCACGTGACCGGCTGGTGGCCACCTACGACCACTCGATCACCTCCCACGAATGGGCCACCGGCTATAACTGGGACATCGTACTGACCGGATCCAACCGCACCTGGATGGAAGAGGAAGAGGGAGAGCACTAATGACTAACACTCCAGAGCTAAAACTGACTCCCACCCCGGGCCAGACCATCGGCCCGTTCTATGGATATGCCCTTCCTTTTGAGAAGGACAACGAACTGGTCAATCATGCGCACCCAAACTCTGTGCGACTGCACGGCGTGGTCTATGACGGCAACGGTGAAGTCATTCCCGACGCACTGCTGGAAATCTGGCAGGCCGATGAAGACGGCAATGTGGTTTCCCGCGAAGGCTCGCTAGTTCGTGACGGCTACACCTTCACCGGCTGGGGACGCACCGCAGTGAACAACGTCGGCGGCTACAACTTCACCACCGTGAATCCTGGTGCCACCGATCAGGGCAAGGCCCCGTTCATTATGCTCACGGTATTCGCACGCGGTTTGCTCAACCGTCTGTTCACCCGGATCTACCTGCCCGAGGACGCCGCCGCACTCGCCAACGATCCGTTGCTGGCATCGCTGAGCGAGGCCGAGCGACAGACCTTGATCGCCACCCGTGAAGCCGACGGATCCTTGCGCTTGGATATCCGTTTGCAGGGTGAAGACGAAACAGTGTTCCTCTCCTACCCACGCGAAAGCTAGAGTTCAACACTGAGCGTACAAATTTGATCAGCGAAGAATCGAGGGACCTAATGGACGGTGCAGATTACGGCGTACTCGCTGCCGCGTGGGCCGGGACTGCGGCCGCTTCCTTGTCCAGCGACACCGCATTTGTTCAGTCCATGCTGGATGTGGAGGCCGCTTGGGTACAGGTTCAGGCGGAGGCCGGATTATGCAGCGCCGAGGACGCGCAGGCTGTTGATCAGGTGGCTAGCGTCGAGCGTTACGACCTGAGGTTGTTGGCTTCGAGGACTCCCGATGGGGCTAATGCGTTGATCCCGTTGTTGGGCATGATGCGCGAACTGCTCGCCCACGATAATGCGCCTGCCTCGGCAAGTACGGCGTTGCATCGCGGGGCGACCAGCCAGGACATTATTGACACCGCCCTGATGCTGGTACTTGCCAAAACGGTGGCCCAGACCCAGGCTGATCTGCGCAGCACCGCCGACGGGCTTGCCGGCCTCGCCCAAGCTCACCGCCAGACTCTGTGCATCGCTCGGTCTTTGACCCAGCATGCCCTGCCAACCACCTTCGGCTGGAAGGCGGCTAGCTGGCTTTCGGCGGTTTTGGATGCCGAAAAGCAACTGGAAACGGCATCCCTGCAACTACGGTTGCAGTGGGGTGGCGCGGTGGGAACTCTAGCTTCCTTGGAACAATTCCTCGCCGACAAAAAAAGCGCTGAAACCAGCAGCCGGCAGCTTAGCTCCCGGCTTGCCGAGCGCTTGGGTTTGCAGGATCCAGTGGCACCATGGCATACCAACCGCATGCCAATCCTTCAGCTCGGCTCGGCCCTGGGTGCCGTGATTGCAGCTCTGGGCACCTTTGGTGCAGATGTGCTCACCGCGTCCCGCCCGGAAGTCGGTGAGTTGTCCGAACAGCGCGAAGCAGGCAAGGGTGGATCCTCGGCCATGCCACAAAAGCAGAATCCGGTGCGCTCGGTATTGCTACGCAATGCCGCGTTCGCCTCCCCCGGGCTACTCTCCACGCTGTTCACCGCCGCCGGAACCGCGGTGGATGAACGCCCCGACGGTGGTTGGCACGCCGAGTGGAGTGCCCTACGCGAGTTGGCGCGTCTGGCCGTGGGCGCCGCATTCCATGGATCGTTCCTGGCCAATGGTTTAAATGTGAATCTTGAAGCCATCGGTCGTAACCTCGCCTTGGGTGGGGATGCGGTGCTCTCCGAGCGCTTAGCCAGTGTCTTGGCACCACTGGTTCCCGGAGGCAAACCTGCCATTCAGGCCCTTGTACGCCATAGCCTGAATGAAGACGCATCCCTCTTTGAACTACTGCGTAAAGAAATTCCCGAGGAAGATCTTAGCGATGATGCGCTGAGAGAACTTTTTGATCCCGCAGGCTATCTCGGGGCCGCGGATCGCTTTACCGAAACCATATTGGCCGAGTACTCGGCACGGAAGGAACTATGGCAGTCCCAGAACTAACTCCGTCGCTACTGCATACCGGTAGCGAACTGCCCACCCTCATTGCAGGCCCATCATTGGGCACCGCGGCCTTGGCGTTGTGGGGTCCTGCTGTTCCATATCTCAAAAAGCATTTCCAGGTCATCGTTTGGGATCTGCCCGGACATGGGGTCAGCAAGCCCTCAACCCAAGAGTTCACACTGGCCGAACTGGCTACCGGCGTCACCAAGATGGTTGAGGCCTTGCGGGCTGACAGGGTGATCGCCGATGGCAGCAAGTTGTTTTATGCCGGAGTCTCGGTCGGCGGCGCCACCGCACTGCAGCTGGCCGTGGATCATCCAGGTTTCTTCACCGCCCTCTCTTCGATCTGCTCGGCAGCCAAGATTGGCACGCCCGAGGGCTGGAGAGAACGAGCAGAGCTCGTAGCGAAGGCCGGAACCCCAATCATGGTTGCCGGTTCCGCTCAGCGATGGTTCGCTCCCGGATTCATCGAGAAGGAACCGGAAATTTCAGCCAGCTTGCTGCTCAGCCTGCAGGACGCTGACCGTTTTTCCTACGCCCACGTCTGCGGTGCCTTGGCAGGCTTCGACGTGCGCGAGCAGTTATCCAGCACCACTGACCCAGTCTTGGCCATCAACGGTGCGCAAGATCAGGTATGCCCTCCATCCGACGCGCAGTTCATCGCGCAGAACGCACCCAAGGGCCACGCCGCCGTCATTGAATCCGCAGGGCATCTGGCTTGCGCCGAAGCGCCAGAAGAGACCGCGGCTTTGCTGGTCGATTTCCTTCTGTCCAACTAAGAAAGGGCAACTTTAGAATGTCTGATTCATCGCGCCTACCGGGCGACACCTACGACGCGGGCATGGCAGTGCGTCGCCAAGTACTCGGCAACGAGCACGTTGAGCGTTCCACCGACAATTCGAACGAATTCACCGACGAGTTCCAGGAAATGATCACCCGCTACGCATGGGGAACCATTTGGACCCGTGACGGATTGCCGCGCACCACCCGTAGTGCGATTACCCTGACCGCCATGATTGCCGGCGGCTACTGGGAAGAACTAGAAATGCATGTGCATGCTGCCCTACGCAACGGAATGATGCCGGAAGAAATCAAGGAAGTCTTCCTGCAGTGCGCCATCTACTGTTCCGTTCCTGCCGCGAATGTTGCCTTCAAAATTGGCAAAAAGGTCCTGGACGAATACGCAGCAAAGTAGCACCCGCCAACAGTGCCAAGAACCACTTGATCTGGCTGACAATTATTTCTGGACTCCAGTTCAGGAACACAAATTAGAAGCGCGCAATGGGCATTCTTCTGTTGTTGTCGGCTTGGCGGGTGGTTCTCGGCCCGGTGCCGCACTCATGAGTCTTCCGACTTCTCTAGATTGAAAGGGCGCAGGACTGCGCACCCACCATGGTCTTTCTGGGCTTCAGCCGGCTCGCAATGTCATGAAAACATCGATGTTGTCCTCGTTATCAACTACGAATCCGAAGCGTTCATAGAGCCGACGTGCTGCGCTTCCCTGCAAGACGTTGAGCCGGGTGTCGCCATCATGCGGTTCATCAAGTACCTTGCGCAAAACCTTAGAGCCAATCCCTTGACACTGCACATCCGGTGACAGATAAAAATGCTCGATCCAGCGATCCGCCCCGTCAGGCCTGGCCGTGATCGAACCGACGTCGGTCCCATCGAATACAACGATTCTTGACCAAGCCGGTACGAAACTCGCCCGCATCCGTTCGCGCACACGCACTGCCTCATATCGCCCAAGACGCTCAAGATCAGCTCGCAGGACCACAGCCCGCAGCTCTACCAGCCATCCGATGTCTTCGGGAGTGCTAGGTCGCAATGAAACAGTCATGAAGTACAAGATATCGAATATGACACGGACAACGGGCTTCCGGGCGAAAAGACAATCAGCACCGCTACCACTGTCCGTTCACGCGATAGCTACTCAGAAGATCAGCAACCCCACTCGTCTCAAGAATTATCGGGGCTTATTAACGATGCCTCCAACCAGTCTCGTTCTTGGTCGGTGAGCACTCTTGAGGACACCCCGTCTGCAGCCAACGGAACCATTACGGTGGTCGAGTCGAACACCGGCTGGCCGTCCTGGTAACCGATCCCTCGCACGATGAAGGACTTGTTGCCTACACGGCTGATCCCCATGCGGATCAGAAACTCAGGCTGGTAATACAGTGGCCTTTTGTAGTCGACCTTGACGGAAGCGACAACCGTTCCGAACTCGAACCGTCCGGCATTGCCGTCTTCACGGGTCCATCGGATACGCGCCTCTTCCATCAGCGTGATAATACGGGCGTTGTTCACGTGTCCCAACGCATCCTGATCCGACCAACGCAGTTGCAACACCATTTCAGTTGCCACCGCTAATTCGTTTATTGCTTCTTCGCTCATGAACTCATTGGAACAGACTTTCAGAGCTACTTCCCCCAGCGTGACAGAGCGTTAACTCTTAGAGTCTTCGTCCATGATCCAGTGTGCATCGTTGCTATGAACATCCACGCATTTCCAGTTTTGCGAATGCTCACTATCGCGCAAGTCATCGATGAACCAATATGTTTTGTCCGGGTCCCACCCTGCCATGATCGTAGCGAATTTAGTATCAACCGACAGGCATTCTCCGGCGAGCGCCAGATAGGCCCCGATACTCAAATGCACCCCGTCATAATTGCGTGCTACTGCTAGCCAATCTGGGATAACCCATGCGCCATCACGACCTGTGACGTGATACCAGTCGTGGCGCTTCTGCCAGGTGACCTCTATGCCATGGTCTTGGCAGAGCTTGACCCATTGCTCCGCTGAGGAAATTTCCAGGACCTTATCGCTACGAGGGATGTCCACCTTTGTGGCGGTTGCTTTCTCCCATCCAAACCCATCTTCCACGCAACTCAGACCTACCGGTTGCCCATCAGAAAACTCTCCACAGGTCGAATCTACGTACATGCTGGGTGCAGACCACCATTCCCCGCTGAAAGTCCCCAATGAATATTTCTTTGACGTCCGTACTGAACGCGCCTCGGTTACGATTACATGTTCTTTCCAAGCAAGCAAAGACTCGATCCCTGTGCGCCACAATGGTTGGGGGCTTTCATATGGCTCAGGTGTTTCAAAGTACACGCGATGCTGCGTATCCCGGTCAACAGGTTCAAACCATTGCTCTGCCAGTCCGGAACGCACGATATGTTCAGCGACGCGTGCCAGTTGAGATTTCAACGCTTTGGAAGCCAGCAAGCTGTCTATTCCGTCTGGCGCCTGCCAGTAACGGGCAGCATCGGTCGAGATACTAAGCAAGCTGCGCAGCAACGGTTCAGTAGTCGGAATCAGCGCAGTACAGCCCAACAAATCGGCAAGTTCTTCCACTCCCACGCTGATCTGTTCTCTGTCTTCCGCTCCCGGACCGAACATCACGACGCTGTCACCCCGTGCATTTTCTATCTGATAGGAGGCGTGGGACATGCCTATGTAAAGGTGGCGCTGGCTATCGTTGGCAACCAGTTTGGCCTCACTAGCCACCGCGAACTCCCACAACAGCCGACGCCCGCGCTGGCCGTGCAGTAGTGCGTCAATAATTTCCATAGTCACTAGCGCTTTCCCTGTTCGAAGGTAGCTAAATAAGCCCAAGACACCTTGCAAGTATTAACTGAATCGATTATTCGACATTACCTGAGAGCGGGCTGTTATTCACCTTAGATTGACAGCGTTGGCAAAGGCCGGTCAAAGGGCCGGCAGATTGTCACCACCCCGGAGGAACGTACGTGAAATTCTTCGCTCGACCCGGCAAAACCAATCAAATTACCCCGCTACGCATTACCGCAGGCACGCTCGTTGTTCTGGCGGCCTCAGCAGGACTCACCGCAGCAAATTCCGTCCCAGACCCAGAACCAGCAGCTAAGACGACTGCAGACTGGAATTCTTCGGCTTACCGAGGATCAGTTCAGGTTATCCGCGCCCAGGATGAAAAATCAGCAGCAAAAGACAATACTCTCGAAGGCGTCGTTTTCGAGGACCGCAACAAAAACTCCAAGCAGGACGCCAATGAGCCAGGCCTGCCCAACGTCACCGTTTCCAATAGCCGCGACGTAGTCACTACCGACGGACAAGGACGCTATGAGCTGCCCGTCTTTGAGAATATGACCGCCTTTGTCACTCAGCCGCGAGGCTTTCAGGTCCCAGTTGATCAAGACAACGTCGCACAGTTCTCCTACATTCACCTGCCCAAAGGCTCGCCCAAGCTGAAGTACGGTGGCATTGCACCGACCGGCGAACTTCCTGAAGCAGTGAATTTCCCCATGACTCGAAGTGCGGCCACACAGTCACCTGATCAGAGCTGCGCCATCGGCGCCGATGTGCAGACCTATAACCAAAAGGAAGTTGAATATGCCCGCAAGGGTGCCTTCACCGACCTTGTAGCCCGCACGGACTACACCGGCTGTGGCGCACTGTTCATCGGAGACCTCGTGGGCAATGACCTGTCTGTATTCGCACAGACTCGCGAACTAACCTCCATGCTTAACGGCCCGGCTCGTTTCCTTCCTGGAAACCACGACATCGACTTCGATTCGCTCGATGGTGTGCACGAATTCGCTACCTTCCGCGCCAAGCTTGGTCCTGAATACTACTCCTATGACACCGGTAAGACCCACGTGGTTGCGCTCAATACCATTGAGTACCCCACCAAGGTTCCTGCAAAGCGTAGCGACTACACCTATCAGCTAGGCAAGCAGCAGCTTCAATGGTTGCGCGCCGACATCGCTAAGGTTCCAAAGAACAAGGCTATTGTTCTGGCCGGTCACAGTCCGTTGCTGGAATTCTTCTACAACGACGAACACAGCACCAAAGAGGTCAAAGATATCTACAAGATCCTCAAAGGCCGTGAAGTTGTTTCCTTAGGTGGCCACACCCACATGTCTGAGAACCTTCGTAAGGGCGACTTGATGAAGGGATGGCTCGACGAAGTTGGCGAAGCTGGGTTACCCTTCACCCACCTGACCGTTCCGGCAGTTGCCGGTCAATGGTATGACGGACGAGTCACCGAAAATGGTTACCCTACCTCTATCCAGCGTGACGGAACTCCTCCCGGTGTACTGACCTTGGATATCAAGAACTCCAAGATCACCGAGCGTTTCACTCCCACCGGTGGTGATGAAAGCAAACAGATGGCCGTAGGACTGAACACTCCTGCGTACCGTGATTGGTACGAAGAGAATGTGGACAAGGACTACGGCACCGTGCCAGCTTTGAAGAATCCGCTGTCGGTGAGCCGTGCTGATCTGGCCAAGGATACCTGGGTTACCACCAACTTCTGGATGGGAAGCACCGGGTCCACGGTCAACGTTTCCATTGATGGGAAAGCCCCGGCCAAGTCCGTACGCACCCAGTCACTGACCGGCGAAAGTGCGCTCACTGGAGCCCAGTATTCGGACCCAGTGGCCATCGCTGAGCAGTTTGTTCATGGCGGTGGATTGGCTGAAAAGACTAGCCACCTGTGGCGCCTTGAACTGCCAAATAACCTGAAAGTCGGATCGCACACCGCGAAGGTCACGGCGACCGATGTTCATGGTCGTTCGTTCACCGACAAGCTTGAATTCGAAGTCACCGACTAGTCTTCAGTCTGTGATGGGTGGCTGGCGTCTAGACGCCAGCCACCCTTTTTGTCTTTCGAAGATCCAGGGCCATCTACGAAGTAAAAAACGAGTCGGTACGACGTGGGAACGCCTAGGATGAACTCATGCGCATTGCCATCTTGGATGACTACCAGAACGTTGCCACTGACCTCGCAGATTTTGCAGGTCTGGCGACCGAGCTCAACGCCGAGCTAACTGTGTTTACTGAGCACTTGGGACATGAGGATGCAGCTGTCTGCACGGCACTAAAGGACTTTGATGTCATCGTGGCCATGCGCGAGCGCACACCCTTCCCTGCATCTAGGTTTGAATTGTTGCCACAGTTGAAACTATTGGTCACCACCGGACGGCGCAATGGTTCCATCGACCTAGAAGCAGCCACTGCGCACGGAGTCCTGGTCTCGCACACCGGTTATATCGCCACCGATGCGGTGGAACATACGTGGGCCCTGATTTTGGCCGCTGCCCGCAGGTTGGATGTCGAGCTCTTCTCTTCGCAGAAGCCACGCTTCGAGGCAGAGCCATGGCAAACAAGTTTCGGCATGGGTCTGTCGGGAAAAACCCTCGGCGTTTACGGCTTGGGCAACTTAGGTTCCAAGGTAGCGAAGGTTGGTTTGGCTTTCGGGATGAGAGTCATTGCCTACAGTCAGAACCTGACCAAGGCTAGAGCCACGGAAGTCGGTGTGGAATTGGTGTCTGAGGCGGAGCTTTTTGCCACCAGTGACATCGTGAGTGTGCACCTAAAACTGTCGGAGCGTAGCACCGGTGTTATTGGTGCAAAGCAGCTGGCGTGGATGCGACCGGAATCTATTTTGGTGAATACGTCGCGCAGTAGGATCGTACAGACCGATGCCCTCATCGCTGCCTTAGAAAACGAGTTGCTCTACTTGGCTGCGGTTGATGTTTTTGACGTCGAACCGTTGCCGGCCAAAGATCGATTGCTCAGCACGCGCGGCGTAATTGCCACTCCACACATTGGTTACGTAACTATCGAACAGTTCTCGATTTTCTATCGTGACGCTGTGGAAGATATTCGCGCCTGGGCTAGCGGCTCACCGATCCGCGTGCTGAGCTAGGCTGCTTGCGCCGAGGGACAAAGAAGTAATGCAGGATCGCCACCACGGCAGCCCACGCAACTCCAATCAGCAATCCCACAAGTACGTCCGAAACCCAATGGTGCCCAATGTAGATGCGCGATGCGCCCATGGCGAGGACAAACAACGTTGCCACGATAGCAATGAGATAAGCGTAACGCCGTAGTCCGTAAATGATTGCCAAATAACTGGAGATGCCAATCAGCGCCGCAGCGTTAAGCGTGTGTCCGCTGGGGAAAGAATAAGACAAGGGTGGTGTTGGTCCACCTGGAATACCTTCAGGTCGGTGCACCTGTAGCGATGCTTTAAGCAATATGGTGAGCCCTACGGAGACCAGTGCCGTCAGCGCTACGGTGACAAAGGGCCAGATACTTCGCGTTTTCCAGCTCAGCAGTCCGGTAATCAGCACCATGATGATGCTCATGCCGGGTGTTGATCCCCAGAAGTATAAGAAATCGGAGATTATAAAAAGGACCGGCGACTGATTGTCCAAGACCCATTGGTAGGTGGGTGCGTCGAGGTCGGTGGCCCAACCGCCGGCATGCAGTGATACCAGTACACGTCGGGTGAAGTAGAAGATGGCAACGACAATGCCGAAGATCATCCAGAGCACCTGCGCGCCGCTAGGTCGTTGGCCTGACGGAAGGGGTCTCGGATTTCTCATGTCCCCCATCGTATCGGTGCATGGTTCAAAGCATCCAACCGAGGAATGCGGAACAATAGAAGCATGACAATTAAGGTGCTGGCAGTTGGCAAGAAACATGAGTCGTGGGTAGACGAAGGAATTTCCCGTTACGAGAAGCGACTCAAGAAGCCTTTTAACCTCACCTGGCAGTTGCTGAATCACTCTTCACGCGAGAACGACACCGCGCGCACAGAAGAGTCGGCACGCATCCTGGCCAAGATCGATGACCGCGATTTTGTGGTGCTCCTCGACGAACGAGGCAAGAACATCGATTCTCCCGCCCTGGCAAACAAGCTGCGCTCCCCTATCGATTCTTCGCGCAATGTTGTCATCATCATTGGCGGAGCCTACGGTGTTGATCCGACGGTGCACGCCCGCGCTGATTTCACTTGGTCGCTGTCCAAGCTGGTCTTCCCGCACCAGCTGGTGCGCTTGATTCTGACCGAGCAGCTGTACCGCGCACAGGACATCTTGGCTGGCGGAAAATACCATCACGTGTAAACACGCCTATTGACTTTCCAAGTTGGAAAGACAAGACTTTCCATAATGGAAAGTGGGTGCCATGGTTTCGCCAAATGATCGTCCGGGACAAGATGACGCAGCAAGACTGCTGCAATCTGTAGCGCAAGAATCAGAACAGATGGTCAAGACCTCTGGAAACCCGCGCGGTTTGCTCACCATCGTAGTCGCCGTCTCCGCTGTGGTCTTCACGCTGATCCAGGCCTATCCAACACAGGCTTATTGGCTAACACTGCTCTATCTTCCAATAATCCTTTGGTATGTTTTGGCTCAACGGGGTCGTGCAAAACCACGCACATTGATCAACAGTCCAAGTCTCCTGACGGGCGCTTACGCAGGATATTTCTTTCTATGCATCCTGCTGATCAATTGCCTCAGGTTCTGGGACGCTACGCGAATGGAAGAAGTTCTCGCGAAAATTCTTGTCACTTTCATCAGTGGCATGTTCTTAGTGACCAAGATGCAAACAGCCTACAACAAGGCGCGCGTCGAGGACGGCAATGACCAAGCCAACTAGCAAGGCTCAGTTTGATGAGCTGATCCATGCTCCATTGCGGTTACGGATTTGCGCAAGCTTGGCCCCTGTTGAATGGGCTGAATTCGCGCAGCTCAAGCAGAACCTGGGCGTTGCGGATTCGGTGCTCAGCAAGCACGTGAAGCAGCTGGGCGATGCCGGTTACGTTGATATTGAACGGTTCGCGAAACTGGGCCATAGCCATGTGCGAGTTTCACTGACCAGGATCGGCCGTCGAGCGTATGTTGGCCATGTTGCTGCGTTGCGGGAGATTACTGCAATTAAGTAGTTGCACCACCAACCGCGAACAGGCGGCCATGTTTGACGGCCGAGTCCGCCTCGAGTCAGGATCAACAATTATTGGAGTGTTGCCTGCTGCTGAAAGCTGGCGCATGGTTCTGCGGGGAAATTCCGGTTCAGGGGCAAAGGATAATTGCCCCCGCCCGAGTGGCGGGACCCAGATACTGCACAAGCACGGCCCGACCGCTGGGAAGCTAAAGTGAGTTTATGACTAGGCTCAATCCAGTAACCCTGCGCGGAAAATATGTCACTCTCGAACCTCTGAGCGAGGATCATCATGACGGGCTTGTCGATGCCGCCCGTGACGGAGAACTTTGGAATCTTTGGTACACCTCGGTACCTCGACCAGAAGAAATGCGCGCCGAAATTCAACGTCGCTTATCCATGCAAGAAGCTGGCTCCATGCTTCCTTTCACAACGCGTCTGAACGATCCAGTGACCGGTGATCCCGGCAAGATCGTCGGAATGACCACCTACTGCGACATTGACGCCGAGCTACCTCGTTTGGAGATTGGCTACACCTGGAACGCAGCCAGTGTGCAAGGAACTGGGACTAATCCCGATAGCAAGAGATTGCTCTTGGCTCACGCATTTGAAACTTTGGGTTGCGTAGCGGTGGTCTTCAGCACGCACTGGATGAATATGCAGTCCAGAGCGGCGATTGCCCGTCTCGGCGCCAAACAAGACGGCGTCTTGCGTGCAACTAGCCGGATGGCCGATGGGTCACTTCGAGATACCGTCTACTTCTCGATCATCGCCTCAGAGTGGCCCCAAGTTCGTAGCGGACTGGACTTGCGTCTAGCGAAGGAACGCTAACCGGACCGCCGACTTTTATCGGCAATTGTGAAACTGCAAGTAGGACCTGCTCACACTGATGCGAGCAGGCCCTTTAAGTTCTTGCTAATTTGCGAGGTTCTCGGTAACCCACTGACGCAAATCGGTGACTGGAATTGCGTTACGAGCGTTGTACGTTTGTTCCTTCGGCCAAGCAACTCCACGTCCCTGCGCAAATGAGGCACGGTACTTGCGCGTCATGTTATCCGGATCGGCTGCTAGCTCGGCCATGAGGTTCTCAAAGGGCCACACGACTCGTTCGATCGGCCGGTCAAGCACGGCTTCGAGGGTATCCGCCAGTTCGCCATAGGTGATGGTGTCGCCGGCGACGTAGACGATTTCATTGCGAATTCGTGGCTCAGCAAAGAGGATCTCGGCGGTAAGAACACCGATATCTTCTGGCGTAGTCACGGTAACAGCAGTGTCCAAGCTGCCCAGCGCATTAACCGTGTTGTTGGGAAGATCAACCATGCCGGAGTCCGGTTCAAATAGGTAGTTCATGAACATGCCGGTGGAGATGATCACCCATTCCATCTCATCTTGCGATCGGAGCAAGTCACGCACGTCGAGCTGAGAATCAAAAATGTCCTGCGGTCCTCCACGGCCAATCACGTCAAAGTCAACGCCGAACTGCCAAGGGAAGTAGCGCGGAAGCTTTGCCTGCAGAGCAGCCTTGGCAACCTTCATGGGAGTTTCAAGTCCGGCGGTGATGCCGGTGCATCCGATCACGGTGTCGTAGTTGGTGAAGATCTCTGCAAGCTCGTCAATGGTGTTGGCGATCAGATCACCGATGATGATTTTAACGCCGAGATCTCGAAGCTCTGCGACGTCGCGCTGCTTATGCGGTGACGTTGATTCCACAGCGCTGGCTCGAAGCAAAACGCTCACACTGGAGTCCTCAACGCCTTGGGCTCGACGCACTACATTACGTAGCACCGGCATGCCAAGTTCGCCCGCGCCGATAATGAGTATGTCCCGTGAAGTTACAGGTGCTTTGTCCTTGCTCATGAATTCTCCTTCATTGTTCTCAAATCTTTGATGGTCTAGGCCTTCGTGAACCGGAAAATTGGTATATCTGCACCAGCGGCGACGGTACCGATTGTCCTTAGTTCGAATCGTGCTCTGAGGTTTTCCTTAGCCACGTTTGATACCCTAAACATTGACATCAGTGTCAAAGTCAAGTCCGCGTGAATAGGTGTGATGGCCGCAATGAAAATCGGTGAAGCTGCCCAGGAAATCGGTGCCCCACCCCGTATGCTGCGCTATTACGAGCAGCAGGGACTGATCCAGTCGGATCGTTCAGCCAATGGGTATCGCGAATACTCGGCTGATCAAATTGAGCATGCCCGTCACGTTCGAGCCTTGGTTACCGCTGGCTTGTCATCGAGGATGATCAAGATCGTATTGAATATCGAATCTCCCGATGTCCAAAAAGACAGTCGAGAGCTTGCCGTTGATCTTGTCGAAGAACTGCGCGCAGTAGAAGAGCGAATCGTCTGCCTGGAAAAGAGCCGTGATTCAGTCATCGAGTTCCTCCAAAGAACAAGCCACGCTGATTTGCTGGCTGGTAGGTGAGCGGAAGCTGCGTCGTTGAAGACCCATCTGAATCAACGACGTCATGTTTGCCTCCGTCATTGGTTCAGACCACAGACGTATCGCTAGATTTTTCATACCTATACTTGGCGCAATAAGCGTTGGTATTAATGGGCAAGGCTGATGCCCACGGTGGCAGTTCCACCGTAGGCAACCGGACCGCTCACATGAAAGGTCGCTAAGATGCCTACCGCCGAAACAACCGTAAGAGCAGCCGTCACCTCGGATGCAGATCGCCTTAACGACTTAGCAGGACTGTTTACCCCGGCGCTGAGAACAACTAACACTGATTTCGAAGCAAACTTTCGGACTTGTTACAGAATTCAAGCTGGTACTTAGCTGTCGCTACCGTGCAGGATGCGCTCATCGGATATATCGCAGCGCAAGACTATGGGCGCGGTCTACGGGGTTCGTTTTCTGTCGGCCGCATACACGACCGCTTTGTCGCACCAGGTTCTCGTCGAAGCGGTACCGGGCGTGCCTTGGTTGAGTCAGCTTTCGCTTGGGCAAGATAACGCCCAGACCCAATGATTCTGGATTGGCAGGCAACTCCTGAATCGGTCGCCTTCTACGAATCGTTGGGATTCGAGCCTGATTTTGTCGGCGACTTCCCCGAATATCCCGGATTCACCCTCGACCTACGTCAAGACTGCGACCATTGACGGCACACCTATTCACCCCTCCACCATTGCATTTCCAACGTGAAATTGCAGGCACGGAAGTGCCAATCCAAAACTAAGTCGCACAAAATCTTGATAGTTAGAAGTCTAACTGTTAGAGTTCTAACTATGGACGAGTTAAACGAGATGCCTACAGGCACCCTTCACCTATTCCGCTGGATCGGATGGGCGCTAACTAAGAGTGGCGAAGACTGGATCCGGGAACGCAATCTCAGCCAGGCACAAGGATTTGTGCTCGGTTACCTCGTGCAAAATCCGGGGGCAATTCAACGAGACATTGCCAAGGTGTCCCGAACAACTCCGGCCAGCGTCTCAAGTCTTTTGCAGGGACTTGAAACGCGTGAATTGATCGAACGTCGCAGTGACACTGGTAATGAACGCATAAAAAATGTCTACGCCACTGCCGCCGGAGCTTCGTTGATTGACGGCTTTGAAGATGCGATGAACGCCGCAGAGGAAGAGATCCTGGCCCCGCTAGATGAATCAGAGCGGACCACACTCCACACCCTCCTAAGCAAAATTACCGCGCAGCTTCCTCGCCCAACGCGGTAATCATGTAGGGCCGTTCGGGTCCCACATCAACATACACACCCATACCCAATACTTTGCCGCGCCGTCTTTCGTCGGCGCGCGCTTCACCCTGCCCAGAAAGGGGCCACCGATGAGCACAACAACCATCGAAACACCGCCCGCCGGAAGCGTCGAAAGAAACCGTTGGCTCCTTTCTTCAGCGCCCATCCTCAAATCACTGATTCACCTATGCATTCCTATGGCGGCGGCGATGATCGTCGGAGCCGTGTACAACGTCATCAACGCCGGGGTCATCGGCTCGCTGAACACGACGGCACTACTGGCAGCAGTCACCCTCTGCTCGCCCATCTTGGGATTGGTCATGGGGATCGGAAATCTTTTTGGCGTGGGCGGAGGCGCATTAATTTCTCGGCTTCTCGGAGCAGCAGAGCACGATCCAACTAGCGCCAGCGAAATCAAACGTGTCTCATCGTTCTCCTTTTGGGGTGCGATCTTTACCGGTGCCATCGTTGGCGCAGCCGGCCTACTTGCGTTGGACCCGATTGTCTCTGTACTGGGCGCTCGTGGTGAAGTTATAGCTCCTGCCCACGCATTTGTCGGTGTCCTGCTGGCTTTTGTGCCAGTCATTGCAGCAGCTGGGTGTCTTGAACAGATGGTTCGTGCCGAAGGCGCCGCTCGCCAGGTCATGAATGGGCTGATCTGCTCAACCGTTACGAACCTGCTGTTCGATGTGCTGTTCATTTTGGGCTTGCATTGGGGCGTAGCTGGCGCTGCACTGGCCACCGGCCTGGCGAATCTGGTTTTGGTTCTTTACTTTGCGAGGTGGCTGGCAAAGAACAGCGAACATGCAAACCTCTCGATTCGCTGGTTCACCTTGGCTAAATCCGTTACCAAGCCGGTACTCGGCGTGGGCGTCGGAACGCTTGTACAGTCCGCATTCTTGATCGTGACATCTTTGATACTGAACAACCTCGCAGCAAATTACGGTGAGGGGCCACTTGCGGCCATGGGTGTTGCGGTACGCATCGCTCAAGTCCCAGAATTTTTCTTGATGGGCATTACCCTCGGAATCTTGCCGCTGCTGGCCTACTCCTATGGCAAGGGAGACAAAATCCGTCTGCAGAATGCCTTGGGTACATCGGCAACTGCGGTGGGCGGGATCGCGTTAGTTTGTTCGGCCGTGGTTTTCATTTTCCGAGACCAGATCTTTCAATCCTTCGTTGCTGATCCGTCTGTACTGTCAATTGGCGTCATCGTACTCGTAGCGCAACTAACAGCGATGATCGCCAACGCATTCACCGGACTGATCACTTCGTTGTTCCAAGCCACCGGACGTGCCGTACCTGCAACAATCATGTCGGCAGCCCAAGGGATCCTATTCATCCCCGCAGTGCTTCTGGGCAATCTTTGGTTCGGTTTCGCTGGGATTATCTGGGCGCTAACAGCCACCGAAGTTTCGGTCCTTCTCATCGGGCTGGTTCTATGGGTTATCTCGCGGGGTGCAATCAATCGCGGGCTGGCCGAGGGTTCTCCCGAGCGAGCAGAAGCCGCCCTAGACCAATAGGTTAAGAGTGCGATGGATGGAGAACTCCCGCCCGGCAACCAATGTCAGAGAAGGTTAGAGCTTCCTGTTCCAAGCGACTTCATGTTCAAGTTGACCGGTTTCGGTAAATAGCTGAACCTGGTGCGTCGAGGCGAGGGCACCTGCAAGATCATCAGTGTGTGCTGAGCTGAATCCAGCTTTCTGCCAAAACGGACCAGACCTGCGGCTAAACAGCCACGCTTGTTTTGCTCCAGCATCGACAGCTCGTTGCATCGCAGATTCTGCAAGATCCGAGCCGATTCCGCCCCCACGAAGTTCGGGAGCTACCGCGACACTTCGAATCAGTGCGTGCTCACTGTCTTCGCTGCTTTCATATCCTGTGGTGGCAATAATGCGTCCCGTCGTTTCATCCCGCGAGATCCATAAATGCACGCTGGGCGAATCAAGCCCGCTCAAGGTGAGGTCAGCGATGCTGAGGAATTCCGAAACCTCGACGATGTCGGCGTTGGTCGCACGGGCAAGTTTGAGCATCCTTCAACGCTATCCACCCATGGTTCTTTCTTCGAATTATGACCAGGTGCCAGCTTCACAACGAATGCAAACAGCTTGCTACAACCCTCGCTTTTCAAATCGGCGCACTGGAAACCACGTGGAATCAGGCCCGAAGTCAACGACTCCATGTTCTGAGTACCCCCGACTCATGTAGTACTGGCAAAGTGCCACATTTGAGGCGACACAATCGAGTCGAGCTATCGAATGGCCGTTGATAAGAATGGACTGCTCAGCCCATTCAAGAACCTGCTTCCCAATACTCCGCCCAGCTCGAGAACGGTCGACCATCAGCCCGTGAACGTAGGCAGCTTGTGGATCATCATCCGGCCAGATCAGTTCGTCAGTCTCAACGATACGAACCGTTGCAATGATCCTTCGCTCTTCCTCAAGGATCCACCACTCATTGCGACTAATCTGTTCTGCGACTTGCTCGATCGTCAGTTCGCCGGGTATCCACTGCTGTATTTGTTTTTGTTGCTGCCAATGTGCCAGAGAATCCCGGAGTCCAACGATGTCAGCAGCCACTTCTTCAGTGGCAAGATGCAGCAGGTTAGGGTCGGTCATGCATCGCAGTATTCCACGCAGGGGCTGCCAGTTCTAGTTTCCTAAGAGGTGCTTTCTAAGGTCGCTAGGTACAGCCCAAGCTGATGCTGGCCTGTTCGTCTCTTCGAGATTGCTGATCAAAAGTCACCAACTCTGGAAACCATACAAAGTTCCGGGATTCAGAAATTGTCGCCCCCACAGCAAACGCTTGTCAGCGTTGGTGAGCTTGCCAAAATCTGCAGCCTCGGTCCAATATTCACGGATCACATCTTCGATGCGGGCGACGATAGTGTTGGCCTCGTTTTTTGTTAGATCGTAGAGACTGCATACGGAAATGAGATCGCTCAGGTTGTTCCGTTTTGTCCCGTTCCGGTCATATGCAATCGCTTGTGAAGCAGTTTCACCGCTGCGTCGCATGGGTGACAGGTCATAGGCGGGGCTAAGTGCGGCTCTCACGCCGTTCCAGAGTGCGGCATGATTTCGCAGATGGTCGTCCGAGTTGGAGATCATCATGTTGAACGCGACGCGAGCGAAGAGCTCTGACGCTGTGCCAGCGGGGGCACCATTGTTTCGAAGAGCGTCGAGAAAATCTACATAGCTGCCACTGCGTGCCTGCAATTCATCCAAACCGGTCAGGGTCAAGGCACTCATCGCAAGGATGCGCCCTCCTTCGTCTGTCCGGTCGAAACGCTCAACTAATAGGACTGTTCTGCCCAAGACCTTTTCGACGCGAGTTAATGCAACATTGAGTCCGGCTTTCTCGGCGAGAAACATGCTGGCTGCCTCGGCCCCAACCACGGGGAAGTGGTCGTTGGATGCGGTGAATTTCGCGATGTACTCGCGACCATCGTCAACGATAATCGATTTTGGACGCGCGCCACCCATCGCGGTGCCGCTCAGTAGGGCTCGCTCAAGTTCAAAGGGTAAATCGTCCCCAGCTTCAACGATGTCCGCCGCATTCATCAGGGTTTCCAGAGGGGCCGCACCAACATTTCGCGGAACGTAGTCCGTGGCCGATCTCTGGAAATCGATCGCGCCGAAACGATTAGAACCGGAGTTCAAGAGATAGGTGCTTTCCTCCAGATCACCAGTGTCAGATTGATTGCCACGGTCGCCGGTAACTTGATACTGCACAACTCGCCGACCCCATGCGTCTGGGGAAGCATCCCGAATGGCTCCAGGGATGCCCATTGATCCCGTGGGGCCAAATGTTTGATCAGACAGAGGGAGAGTAGGAGCCAGCGAAACGGCGTTGCTCCGCTGAAGATAGCGCCGACCATAGTCAAACGAGAGCTGACCCTCTGCACCCTCTCGCAGTCGTCCTGCCGGCACTGGCACGGTTGTATTAGGTAGCCATACCCACACATAGATATCAGAAGTCGAGTTCATTGTCATCTGCTTTTCGTTCGTTGGATACGCGTGAAGGAAGCAATGCCAGTCGATCCTCGCCCCTACGCCGTAGCGCGATCAACTCACTGGGATCCTCAACGCCGAAGAGGGGAACTCCAATAATCGAAGCAATATTGAAGACGTTGCCGATACTGCTGGCCGCGCTTCCACGTTCAATGGCAGCCAAGGTTTTCCGCGTTATCCCCGCAGAGCCGGCCAGTTGCTCGGCGGTCATCCCACGTGCAATCCGAGCCATCCGAATTTGCTGCCCAAGAACGGCAAGCGCGTCCTCAGCTACTCGGGTTAGGCCCACTTCTCGTCGTCCCATGGGTAATATTTTACCTCTTAAGTACTTTCATGGGTAGAGTATTACCCATGCGCAAAGTCGAACTGTGGCTAATCTGTATCAGATTATGACGACATCAGCTTCTGTCGAACGAATCTACGCGACTGTTCTACGCACCCTTCCAAAGTACACAGAAGTACACCAAGTACAGAGATATTCATCCGGGACGTCACAGACCGCCACCCAAGGGCTCGGAACCTAATCAACGTAGCGAGGCGAGCTGTCTCGACGGAGACAGACTCGTCATCGCTAGCCTGTTCCCGAACTGTCCTTTTGAGAACGTAGTATCGATTCTATGAGTGATGTGCTTTCTCGGTTTGGTGCGGCCACCCGCAAGTGGTTCACCGATGTCTTCTCTGCGCCCACGGTTGCGCAGAGCGGAGCTTGGGAATCCATCTCAGATGGCAAGCACACCCTGGTCATCGCTCCGACTGGTTCGGGCAAGACACTGGCGGCCTTCCTTTGGGCTTTGGACCGGCTGCACCACGCGGAGCTGGATGCCCCAGCTTTGCCGGGTTTGGAATCCGATGCGGTTTATCCGGCAGACAACGGCACCAAGGTCCTCTACATTTCTCCGCTGAAAGCCCTGGGCGTGGACGTTGAGCGCAACCTGCGCTCCCCGCTGGCCGGCATCCGCGCCACCGCCCATGAAATGGGTTTGTCTCAGCCTTCGGTTTCGGTGGGCGTACGCTCCGGCGATACTCCAGCTAACGACCGGCGCAAGCTGCTCAAGGATCCACCGGAAATCCTGATCACTACGCCCGAGTCGTTGTACTTGATGCTCACCAGCCAAGCCCGCAAAACCTTGGCACAAGTACATACAGTGATCATCGATGAGGTCCACGCCATCGCCAATACCAAGCGTGGCACCCACCTGGCACTGTCCTTGGAACGGCTCGATGCGTTGCTTCCCGCTCCGGCCCAACGCATTGGCCTGTCAGCTACGGTTGAGCCGCCCGAGGAAGTCGCGCGATTCCTGGCCGGTTCTGCACCGGTGAATATCGTGCGCCCTGAATCCACCAAGAAGTGGGAACTCGCGGTGCGCGTCCCAGTCGAGGACATGACCGATCTACCTTCGGCAGCCGGCGCACATGATCTTGGGCCGGGGTCTTCTCCTGCTGCCTCGGCCAGCATCTGGCCCCACGTGGAAAACCAGTTGGTGGACCTGGTGCTGGAAAACCACTCCACAATTATCTTCGCCAACTCCCGCCGATTGGCTGAACGTTTAACCGGACGGCTCAACGAAATCTACGCCGAACGCGAGGGATTCAGCGCCGAAGATACTTCCACCTCGACCCCGGCGGCGATGATGGCTCAGGCCGGATCCACCGCTGCCTCCAACCCGGAAGCCCCCCTGCTCGCCCGAGCCCACCACGGCTCGGTCTCCAAGGATGCACGCGCCCAGATTGAAGAGGATTTGAAGCTGGGCAAGCTACGTGCCGTGGTCGCCACCAGCTCGCTGGAACTGGGCATCGACATGGGTCTGGTTGACCTGGTCATCCAGGTCGAATCCCCCAACTCCGTCTCCTCCGGCCTGCAGCGCGTGGGCCGTGCCGGACACCAGGTTGGTTCTGTCTCCCAAGGCATTTTCTTCCCCAAGCACCGCGCCGACCTACTCTCCACCGCGCTGGTGGTCACGCGCATGCGCCAAGGTTCCATCGAAAAGATGGTCATCCCGGCCAACCCGCTGGACGTTTTGGCCCAGCAGACCTTGGCCGCAGTGGCCATGGAAGATCTGGAGGTCGAGAAGTGGTTTGAGACCGTACGCCGGTCCGCGCCCTACCAGCAGCTTCCGCGCAGTGCCTATCTAGCCACCTTGGACATGCTCTCGGGCAAGTACCCCTCCGATGAATTCGCCACGCTCAAACCACGACTGATCTGGGACCGAGATGCCGGCACGCTCACTGCGCGCCCCGGAGCCCAACGTCTAGCGGTCATTTCCGGCGGCACCATCCCGGACCGCGGGCTCTTTGGTGTGTTCCTGGCCGGAGCCGAAGATGACAAGGCACCCAAGCGCGTGGGCGAGCTGGATGAGGAAATGGTCTACGAGTCGCGAGTGGGTGACGTCTTTGCCCTGGGCGCGACCAGCTGGCGCATCGAAAACATCACCCATGACCGGGTATTGGTCACCCCAGCCTTCGGACAGCCCGGAAAGCTACCCTTCTGGCACGGTGACGGTTTGGGCCGCCCGGTAGAACTCGGCGAAGCCCTAGGTGAATTCACCACCAGCCTTCTGGCCAGCGAACGCACCGAAGCGTCAGATCTCTTGCGTGCCGGCGGGCTCGATGACTTCGCGGCCAATAACCTGCTGAACTATCTGGGTGAGCAGCGCAGGGCTACCGGACAGGTGCCCAATCATCAGAACTTTGTGATCGAACGGTTCCATGATGAGCTCGGCGACTGGCGAGTCATCCTGCACTCCCCCTTCGGGCTGGCAGTCCACGCCCCGTGGGCGCTGGCCGTGGGTGCGCGCGTGCGCGAACGCTGGGGCCTGGATGCCTCAGCGATGGCTGCAGATGATGGCATCGTGCTGCGTATTCCAGCCATGGATGACCAAGCGCCGGGTGCGGATCTTTTCGCCTTTGAATCCGATGAAATCATCGACGTAGTCACCTCGCAGGTCGCAAATTCTGCGCTGTTTGCCTCCCGCTTCCGCGAATGCGCGGCTCGCGCGTTGTTGCTTCCTCGGATCAATCCGAGCAAACGCACGCCATTGTGGCAACAGCGCCAGCGGGCTAGCCAGTTACTGGATGTCGCACGAAATTACCCCGACTTCCCAATCATCTTAGAAACCGTACGCGAGTGCCTGAACGATGTTTATGATCTTCCGGCCCTGACCTCGATCCTTTCCAAACTCTCTTCGCGCACTATCCGGCTGGTTGAAGTCACTACCGAGTTGCCTTCACCCTTCGCCCAGTCCCTGCTCTTTGGCTATGTTGCACAGTTCCTCTACGAATCTGATGCGCCGCTGGCCGAACGTCGCGCGGCCGCGTTGAGCCTGGATCCGGTGCTGCTTGGCGAATTGCTGGGACGCAATGACGTTCGTGAAATCCTTGATCCTCAAGTCATCACCGGATTGCAGGAACAGTTGCAGTACCGGGCAGAGAACCGGCGCTTGGCTGGCATGGAAGGCGCAGCCGACCTGTTGCGCCTTCTGGGACCTTTGAGCATTGAACAGCTGGCCGCCCGACTCCGTGATCCGGATGATGACAGCGAGTCGCTGGATCCCGCTACGGCTCGGGAACATGCCGAGTCGCTGGTTGCCACCCGGCGAGCCTTCACCCTCCGTCAAAATGGGACCTTGGCCTACGCGGCGATCGAAGATGCTGGCAAGCTGCGCGATGCCCTGGGCACCCCATTGCCCACGGGAATACCGGCGGCGTTCCTGGAGCCGGCGGCTGACCCTATCCAGGATCTAATCTCGCGCTTCGCCCGAACCCACGTTCCTTTTACGCTCACCGAAATCGCGACCGAGCTCTCCCTAGGTGTTGCGGTACTACGACCAATACTCGACCAGCTGGTAACCGCTGGCCGACTATCGGTCGGTGCGTTCCGTCCGGTGGAAATTGTCCCCGAAGGCATTAGCGGTGATGAATACTGCGACGTCCAGGTGCTGCGCACCATCCGCACCAGGTCCTTGGCCGCCCTGCGCGCTGAGGTGGAACCTGTTGATCAAAATACCTATGCCCGGTTCCTTCCGGCCTGGCAGCTGGTAGGTTCAACGCTCAGCGGCGCCGACGGTGTATATGAAATAATCGCCCAACTCGCAGGCGCCGAAGTTCCCGCTTCAGCACTTGAGTCCTTCATCCTTCCTGCCCGGCTCAACGGGTATCAGGGCTCTTGGCTCGATGAACTGTGCAGTGCCGGTGACGTTCTTGTTTGCGGGGCCGGCGCGTCCGGTGGCAAAGACGGCTGGTTGTCTTTGCATACTGCCGAGCACGCAGCGCTGTCCTTGCCCACCCCTGACGCGAGTGACCTGCAGGCGCTGGATCTGCGCGTACTTGAAGCCTTTGAATCAACCGGTGCTTACTTTGCTGAAGAACTCGCCGCCCGTATTCATCATCCCGATAAGCCTTCGATGAGCCCCACCGATATTTCCGAATCATGTTGGCGACTTTTCTGGGCCGGTTATATTTCTCCCGACACCCTCGCCCCGATTCGTGGGTACTTGGCGGGCGGAAGCACCGCACACAAGATCGCCAAGCCAGCACCGCGAGCCAGGGCCGCACGGCTGAATCGACTCTCGGGCCTGAATCGTTTGGCTCAAGATCAGGGCGGCTCCCCGATGCGTGGTCCTCGTGGTTCGGCACGTTGGTCCTTGCTTCCCCAGCCGGTGGCGGACCCGACTATTTCCGCACACGCCACCGCAGAAATCATGCTGGAGCGTTATGGCGTACTGACCCGCGGCTCGGTCGCGGCTGAAGCGGTATCAGGAGGATTTGGCCAGCTATACCGGGTGTTATCCAAGTTGGAAGAAGCCGGGCATGCCCGGCGCGGATACTTCGTGGAAAAGCTGGGCGCCGCCCAGTTCTCCACCTCCACCACCATTGACCGTTTGCGCGGATATCAGATATCCGAGGATCCGCGTCGCCAGCCGGTGGCGGTGGTCCTCGCATCCACCGACCCGGCCAACCCATACGGTGCTGCGCTGGGCTGGCCAGCCACGCAAACCGGGCATCGGCCCGGACGCAAAGCTGGAGCCATTGTCGGAATGTTGGACGGCCAGTTGTGCTTCTATCTGGAACGCGGGGGCCGCACAGTGTTGACCTTTGCCCAGCTTCCCGATGAGTCGTGGAACATGATTGCCGTGCACTTGGTAGCTGCCTTGCGCACTGCGAAAGTCGAGAAAATCGCTATTGCCACCGTGGACGGACAGCCTGTCCTGGACCATCCGGTGGGAACTGCGCTGCTGGCTGCCGGCTTCTATTCAACGCCGCAAGGCATTAGATTCCGCCGCTAACGTGACCGGCAGAAGGAAGTGTGCTCATGCCCGAAGGTGATTCCGTTTATCGTGCCACGGCCCGGCTTCATCACGCGCTGTCAGGTCAGTCCCTGCTGTCCTCGGACTTTCGCGTTCCAGCCTTGGCCACAACAGACCTTACGGGTTATGTGGTGCATGAAGTCGTTCCTGCAGGCAAGCACCTGCTGATGCGGCTGCATCCTCCGACGGTTGATTCCCCTGTGTTTCCTGCCAAGCCCCTGACCTTGCATTCGCATCTATTGATGGAAGGCCGCTGGGATCTCTATTCGCCCAACGAGCGCTGGAAGAAACCGGCGCACACCGCACGAGTAGTACTCAGAACCGATGCGGTCAGCGCCGTGGGCTTTGATATTGCACAGGTGCGGTTGGTGCCCACCGAGCAAGAAGCAGATCTCGTCGGCCATTTGGGACCGGACCTGCTCGGTGCGAATTGGGATCCGGCATTGGCCCTAGAAAACCTGCGCCGCGATCCACACCAGGGCATCGGTCAAGCGCTCTTGGATCAGCGGATCATGGCAGGCGTAGGAAATGTGTACCGTTGTGAGATCCTGTTCCTGAGGCGTTTGTATCCATTGACCGAAGTCGGGCAGATTGCCGATCTACCAGCGGTAGTGCAGATCGCCCATCGTCTGTTAAACGTTAATAAGGACCGGGTGCGTCGTGTCACCACCGGCCAAGAACGCACCCGGGAACCACTGTGGGTTTATGGCCGCGCCGGGAAACCTTGCCTTCGCTGCGGTACACGTATCGAGCTGCTCAAGATCCCTTCCACACCGGAAGGCGCCGAGCGGGATTGCTACTGGTGCCCGCGTTGCCAACCAGCGGTCTGAAGCCCTAGTGCAAAGATGAAAGAATAGCCTTTATGGCTATGGAATCCCCGCTCCCCGTTCGCAACGGCGTGAATGCAACCCGTTTGCGTCTTCCCCGGGACGGTGCGTGGAATACTGTGGCTGATTATTTGCTGGAACGTTTTGGCCATGTGGATCCCGAGGGCATCCTGCGCCGCTTCGACGATCAAGAAATTGTTGGGCTTGGCGGCGTGCCGCTGACCCGGCAAACCCCCATAGGTGAACACGAATTCATCTGGTATTACCGTTCGTTGCCGGTGGAAACACCGATCCCTTTTGAAGCGAAAATTCTGCATCAAGATGAGCATCTACTGGTCGTGGATAAGCCGCATTTTTTGCCGACCACCCCCGGCGGACGATTCATCCAGGAATCAGCTCTGGTGCGCCTACGCAACCAGACCGGCATCGATGATCTGGTGCCGATGCACCGGCTGGATCGGGCTACCGCCGGAGTCATTCTTTTTGCCGTCAACCCAGAAACCCGCGGCGCCTATCAGATGCTTTTTGAACGCCGTGAGATCAGCAAACGGTACAAGGCTGTCGTCGCGCTGCAACCGGGTGAAGGCCTTGAAACCGGTCGCGTGCTCCAGCCCAACGGCGAACACACCCTAGTCAAAGGTGCAACGGAAATGCATGAGCTTCTTGAGCAGATGCCCATGATTTTCGAGAACCGCATGTCCAAAATCAAGGGACAGTTGCGTTCTGTCGTGGAAGAAGGCGCACCGAATGCGAAGACCTTCATCGATGTCGAAGCCGTTGGCCACAGCGCCGGCCACCATGCAGGAATAGAGGTGGCTTTGATGGATCTGAAACCTCATTCGGGCAAGACCCATCAGCTGCGCGTGCACCTAGCATCACTGGGTCTGGGTATTATCAATGACGCGTTTTACCCACGGTTATGGGATCTGGCACCCGATGATTATCAGCGCCCGCTGCAGCTGCTGGCGCACACCATTTCCTTCACGGATCCGCTGACCGGGATCGAACGTAGTTTCAGTTCGGCTCAACAACTGGCCGAAGCACCGGTCGCCTAGTCGTACTGCCTGAGCCATCAAGGCTCAGCATGGTCAGCGGACCCTTGCACATCAGTCCACCGGAGAAACTCTGATGAGATTTCCGTCGGTGTCCGCGATCACGAATGTGCGGCCGAAAACTTCATCATATGGTTCCTCCACAACATGGACTCCCTTCTCGACCCAGTTTGCGAAGGTTTGATCAACTGCCCGTGCTTCGCCCGACACCATCAGTCCGACCTCGCTGGTACGAGGCGTGCTCGGAGTCGCGTCTTTATTTCGTCCGGTCCACAGCGCGAACATAACCCCGGGGGCAACTTCGAAAGCAACATAACGTGGACTGGTGAAGACCGGCTCAATTTCGAGTAGGTCACGATAAAAGGCAGTAGCATTCTGCGCGTCACGGACGTAGATCAGGAACAGGTTTGGGGCAGGCATAGTGCGCTCCTTAGTGATTTGTTTTCTCGGTACAACACCAGTTGATCTTCAAATCACGACAAGACCTGTCACCTTTTCTGCAAAAATTAGTTCTCGTGAAGGCCTCAAGATTATTGCACCTGTTGCTGCTCCTGCAGACACGTCAGCGCATCACTACCACCGAGCTCGCCGAACGCTTGGAGGTGTCACGGCGCACCGTACTGCGCGACGTCGAAGCGCTGTCCGCTGCCGGTGTGCCCGTTTACGCCGAACGCGGTCGAAACGGTGGAATCGTTCTGCTTCCCGGTGCACGGCTCAACGCATCGCACTTAGATCCAGGGGAGCTGGAAGCTTTATCCGTCACCGGCTTGGACGGCGCACAGCTTGAGAGCTTGAAACTTTCTGCGATGCGTAAGTCTGCGACGCTCAAGATCGCGGCCCGCCAGGGAACAATGATCGAGACTCGGCACGAACCTGCACTCGCGGACTTGGTGCTAGTGGAAGGCAGTGCGTGGTTTTCCGAATCGAACACCGGTGTTGACGTGGCGGACCTGGCATCAGCGTTGCGAGGCCGACACCAGATGCGCATTCTGTACCGGCGCAGCGCCGAGGAACAAGACTCCACGCTGGTGGTGGATCCCTACGGAATAGTGGCGAAATCCGGTCGCTGGTATCTCATCGCCGATGATCGTGGGACCACCCGGCTTTTTGCCCTGGAGCGCATGACAAGTTTCGAGGAACTCGACGCGCCTGCGGCCCTGAAGCCAGCGCAGACCCTGCGGACAATGTGGGCTGCGCTGAAGGAACGCACTGAAAATCTCGGCCACATTAGCGTGCGAGTCCGCCTTAAAGAAAACCGCCTTGACCTCGCGAGGCGTATCTTGGGCACCCGTATTCACGAGGTTTTCGACGCAGACAACGGCTGGTGCACCGCCGTCATCCGCTACCACGACATCGAGTCGGTGCGTCAGCTACTCCAATTTGGTAACAATATCGAGATCCTTGCACCCCAGTCGGCGCGCGAACGCGTCCGTCAGCTCTCCCTTGACCTTGCTCAAAGGCACGGTGCCCAATAGGGTCGCGTCCCTCGATTCATCGATCGTAGTCTTCAGAATCCAGCAGATACGCGCACCCCAAAGTTGAGAGATGCATTGGGTGCCGGGCTTATGCGATACCACTTTGGGCGAACGCGATCTGTCTTCTGATGTCTCTACTAGCGGTACCGATGGCCGAAAAGGGTGGTTTCAAATCAGCCACGCAGAACACCGCGCGCAGCACGGCAAGCACTTTGATTATTGGTGCCGACCACCGTTCCCAACTACTCAGCGTGGAGCCATGCGAATGGCGCCATCCAATCGGATGGTTTCGCCGTTAAGCATCGGGTTTGCCACGATGTGCTCCACCAACGCTGCATATTCTTCTGGCCGGCCCAACCTCGATGGGTGCGGCACCTGAGCACCCAAAGAATCCTGCGCAGCCTGAGGCAAGGAATCCATCATAGGTGTGTGGAAGATTCCGGGCGCAATGGTCATCACCCTGATCTGGTGGCTGGCCAGCTCACGTGCCAGCGGCAAGGTCATTGCAGCCACCGCTCCCTTGGAAGCAGCGTATGCAGGCTGACCGATTTGACCGTCGAATGCCGCCACCGAGGCGGTGTTCACGATGACTCCACGCTCGGTGGTGCCTTGGTTATCGTCAATTCCTTCACTGTGCGCCATGGCCTCGGCGGCCAAACGGATCACGTTAAACGTGCCGTTGACGTTGATGTCCAGAACTTTTGAGAAGCGCTCTAACGGTAGCACCCCCTCACGGCCCAGTACCTTGCCCGGGGTGGCTACTCCTGCGCAGTTCACCACGACCCGTAACACACCCAGCTCTTTGCATCGTTCGATGGCGGTAGCAACTTGCTGCGCATCGGTAACATCGGCCGGGGCGTAACGAACGTTTGCCCCAATTTGTGCCGCAATTTCATCACCGTCATCACGCGGAAGGTCTACGACTAACACGTGCTTGGCCTTCGAAGCCAACTTCTGGGCGGTGGCTTTGCCCAAACCCGAGAGCCCACCGGTGACCAAAACAACCGAATCGTCCAACTGCATGCTTACCCCTTTGTACCGCCTACATTTATCAGCCAGCCTACTGCCCAATGAGCTGGTCTAAAAGCTCCTGAACCAGCGCAAATAAAAACTGCCGGATGCTCTTTCAAGAGCAACCGGCAGTTCGAGAGTGAATTTATTTAGTGCTGCGGAGTCACTGCTTCTTCTGCCCCGAGACTGACTATCTCCTTCTTGCCACCAAGCAAGAAGCCGATCACAACGATGCCAACACTGCAGGCCGCACCGATCATGAAGCCGGGCTGGAATCCCTCAACGCTAGCAGTGACTTGATCACTGCCCGAAGCAATTTTTGCCGCGGTGGTTGCTGCCACGACGCCTACCAACAGTGCTGTGCCCATAGCACCGGCCAGCTGCTGCAGCGTAGAGAGCAAAGCCGAACCGTGTGAGTGCAGGTGGTGTGGCAATGGGTTCAAAGCTGTGGTGAAAGCCGGGGTAAAGATGAATGCCAAGCCCAGGCTCATCACAAGGTGCAGAACCACCAGCAGCCAGATTGGGGTGTTCTGATCCAAGATCAGTGCATAGCCCAACAGCGAGATCAGCAAGATGATGGCGCCCGGAACGATCAGTGGACGTGCACCCACTCTGTCGTAAAGTTTGCCCACCCATGGCGCTAGTACACCCATGAGCAGACCGCCTGGAAGCATGATCAGGCCGGTAGTCAGGGTGTCGATGCCCAGAACATTGGTGAAGAACATTGGCAGCAGAATGATGACGCCAAACAGGGAAATCATCGCGAACATCATCAACAATAGTGAGAGCGTGAAGTCCTTGTAGTTCAACGGACGCAGGTCCAGAAGGGCCTTATCTGACTTCTGCAAACGCAACTGTAGGTAGACGAAGACGGCCAAGCACAGTAGCGCGATAATCAGGATGCCAACATTCATCGCAGTTGCGCCGGAAGATAGGCGGCTGAGGCCAAAGACCAATCCACCAAATCCTGGGATCGCCAGAATCAGTGATGGGATGGACAACGGAGTTGATGCACCATCCACTTCTGTGGAAAGACGTGGAGTGCCAATAATCAGCGCGGCCACAGCAATCGGGATGATCACGATAAACATGAAACGCCACGAGAGGTACTGCAGGATCAACCCGGAGAGCGTAGGACCAATGGCTGGAGCTACAGAAATCACGATGGAGACGTTACCCATCAGCACGCCACGACGTTCAGCCGGGACCAAGTGCAAAATGGTGGTCATCAGCAGTGGCATCATGATGGCGGTACCACTGGCCTGAATCACACGGGCAATGAGCAGCACCGGTAGTCCCGGAGCTAACGCTGCAAGAACAGTGCCCAAGGTAAATAGACCAATGGCCAGCACAAAAACGTTGCGGACACTGAGTCGTTGAAGCAGAAAACCAGTCATCGGAATGACCACTGCCATGGTGAGCATGAAAATGGTGGACAGCCACTGAATAGCGTCAGCGGTTACGTTGAATTCATGCATCAGAACAGGTAAGGCCACGTTCATGATGGTTTCGTTCAGGATGACCACGAAGCTGGATACGATCAGCACCGTAATCGTGGTGAAGTTCTTTTTGCTCAGTCGTTCTGGCGCGTTCGTCACGGCTGGGTTCTGCTTCCACGAGTAATGAAAAAGGGAGGTGCCTTCCGGTGCCTGGGTTCAGTGCACAGAAGTAAGATTGGGAAAGCTCAATCAATATTATCCTCAGATCCGCAGACACACTAGAGCACAGCAACAGCTTGTAGGTGAGTTCCGCAACACAGACACAGCTTCATGCATTGTCCGAGGTTTGTGTACGAAGATAGAACCATGAACGTGCGCACACCAGATCCGTATCCCGGATGGCTCTCCGAAGAAGATCTTTATGAAGCGCGACAGCGCCTTCCGATGCTTTATGTTGAAGCGATTCCGGTTCGTCTTGACCCGCTGGGCTACGTCAATGAAGTCGGATTGTTGCTCACCGGTGATGATGATGGGCAGATGCTGCGCACCTTCGTTTCGGGTCGAGTCATGTACCGCGAGACCATTCGTGCCGCTCTGATTCGACATATTGAAAAGGATTTGGGAACCATGGTGCTACCCCAGCTACCGGCTTCCCCAGTCCCTTTTACTGTGGCCGAATACTTCCCCGCTCCTAGCGAAACTGGGCTGACCGATGATCGCCAGCACGCGGTATCCATGTGTTATATCGTTCCGGTCCGCGGAGAATCTTCCCCACGCCAAGATGCTTTGGAACTCACCTGGCTAACTCCCGCCGAAGCTTTGAGCCCGGATATCCAAGGAGCGTTTGCTGGTGGCAGAGAAAATATTCTCCGTCAGGCATTAGCCCACGTGGGAATCAATATCTAAGTTTAGCTTTCGCTCTTGGGAACGATACCCTGCCTGCGTTTAAGAAGCATGCCGAACCAGCTTCCCAAGAGCACGCCAAGCATACCTACGGCACAACCAATCAGTGTTTCGACTACGCGGTCGTACATCACTGCTCCATTCAGGCCAGTGGACAGCGAGACACCCACCAATGCCATCGGCGTGATGAAGATTTGGGCCATGAAGTAATTGCGCATCACAAGCATCTCGGCCAAGAACTGACAAACGCCGATAAAGGCCAGCAATAGCCATACCTGAGGATTAATCCAGATCAGTAGCGCTATCAAGATCATTCCCACTAAAGTACCGAGCACACGGTGAAGGCCTCGACGGATACGCAACTTGGATGTATGCCCCACCAGCGGGACTACCGCAGCAACCATCGCCCAATAGTTGTGTCCCGCGGATAGTTCACTTCCAAGGGTGTTGGCCAAGATTCCGGCCACACCTGCGGTCAGTACGTGAAAGAGTCCTTCCCACCAGATCGCCTTACGCACGTTATCTGACAACGGTGGAAGCGGGGTGCGTTGCCATATGTTGGCCCACTGGCCCAGTGCACCGGCGGCACCAATAATCAGCGCCAGCACGATGGTCAGCCCCGCGACTAAGAGCGCTTCCCCCATGGGCGCTGCATGCGGAATTGAGGCGATGGCAGCAAAAGCAAAGATGTGAAAGAGGGAGCCGCCAGGTCGTAGACGCAGGAAGCCTGCCAAGACTGAGCAGAATCCAGCGATCAACGTCGTGGCTCCGACGATCTGCCATTTCATGGTCTCGGGGTTCTCGTGGTCCACCCACCAATAAGAGGCAGCTAGCGCCAAAGCGATAATTGCGAAGAATAGAAGACCCGAACGAATCTGCATACGCAGACGATTCCAGTATCCATCGACTCGGCCATAGACCCCGGTGAAAGCCCCAAAGACCGCGAAAACCACCAAGTCCATTCGGTCTATAGCGAAGAGGGTGATCAGCGGCGCGAAGATACCGATGGCTGTACGCAACCCGATCCAATGATCCTTGCGGGCCGGTCCAAGAGTTACCAGCGACTTCGTTGATTCCTTCAGTTTCTCCAGGCCCACAGTTTCCTTCCGTCGTGTTGGACACAACACGTGTTTCCCATTATTCGCTCTTTGCCATGTGAGGGGCTAGGTTTGTGGGCACTTTGACATTGTCGTTTTCCTCACCGAGAGGTTAATACGGCACACTTGGTACGTGCCCGAAAAGAACTTTGACCCCAGTACCCATCATGCCCGCCAGAAAGAATTTGGCTTTGAAGTCGGAACTCGACTCACTGCTCCAGACGGTTCCCCGATGCTGGGTCGCACCGGCGTCATCCGTACTCCGCACGGCGAAATCAAAACTCCTGCATTCATTGCAGTGGGTACCAAAGCTACCGTCAAGGCAGTGACTCCAGCCCAGGTCGAAGAGCTTGGCGCGCAGGCAGTTCTGTCCAATGCCTATCACCTTTACCTGCAGCCAGGTGCGGACATCTTGGATGAGGCTGGCGGACTTGGTCAGTTCATGGGCTGGCATGGTCCAACCTTCACGGATTCCGGTGGATTCCAGGTCATGTCCTTGGGCTCCGGCTTCAAGAAGGTTATCGATATGAAGTCCGTTGACCAGTCAGGTCCGGATGACGCAGTGGCCCCGGGCAAGGAACGTTTGGCCAATGTTGATGAGGATGGTGTCTGGTTTAAGTCCCATCTTGATGGCACTAAGCACCGTTTCTCTCCAGAGATTTCTATGGGTGTACAGCACCAAATTGGCGCCGACATCATGTTCGCTTTCGATGAGCTGACCACACTACAGAACTCGCGTGGCTACCAAGAAGAATCGCTGGAGCGCACCCGTCGTTGGGCCGAGCGTTGCATCGCCGAGCACTTCTCACTGACCGACTCGCGCGCCGGCAAGGAATACCAGGCGCTCTTCGGCGTGATCCAGGGTGCTCAGTATGAGGACCTTCGTCGCAAGGCTTGTCAGGATCTTGGAGCGATGGCTTTTGATGGCTTTGGCATCGGTGGCGCTTTGGAGAAGGAAAACCTCGGCACCATCGTGGGTTGGTGCGCCGAGGAGCTTCCGGAAAACAAGCCTCGGCACCTACTGGGCATTTCCGAGCCGGACGACATCTTCACGGCCATTGAAAATGGTGCAGATACTTTTGACTGTGTCTCCCCGACTCGTGTGGCCCGCAATTCCGCTTTCTACACGCCGTGGGGTCGCTTTAACCTCTCCGGCGCACGATACAAGCGCGATTTCACCCCGTTGGTTGACGGCTGCGATTGCTACACCTGCCAGAACTTCACGCGCGCGTACATTCACCACTTGTACAAGGGCAAGGAACTGCTGAGCCACACCCTAATTTCCATCCACAATGAACACTTCACCGTTGGTTTGGTTGAGTCAGCGCGTCAGGCATTAGAAGACGGCACGTTCTTTGAACTCAAGGATCAGGTGCTGGCCAACTACTACGCTGGCAAACCGGATCCGCAGGGCCAGCAGGCCGCGAAATAGCCAGCAATATACGAAATGAGGCATCAATTTCCTACCGCAGGTTAGGAAATTGATGCCTCTTGTCGTTGTTAGACCACGGCCCAGTCAGCTTTTCTCATCATCGGCAGATGCATGATCCCTGCGCCATCAAAGTCTTCACCACAGCGTTCAAAAACGAATTTTTCCTACCAGCTTTCTAACTGACTTCGCGCCTCGAGAAGAATCAGCGAATCCTCACGGAACTATGCAACAACTTACTCCAGGAGTTGTCCGGCAGGTCCTCAGCTGCGGGCTTCGAATTTTGCCCCACCCGTCCGATCCATGTAGGTTTCACCCGAACATCTAGGACGCGACGGGATCATGCCGGTCGGCCCCGTGGTCCTCCAGCTCTTGCATTGATATCTCAAAACTGACGGGCTCGTTCGCTCCGACCGGGAGTTAGAATTTTCGCCCCACAATGAGCCGAAGGGCAGGAAGGGTGAACAACAAGGAGATCACCCATAACGGCCAGGGAATATCGGCGTCTGGGCTGAGAATCATTGAGAATAACGGAGCGAGTGGTGCCACGGCGCGCACCAACGTGGACAATTCACCGTAGAGGACAATAGCTACGCTCGTATCGCTGGTAGCGGACCCGAGCAGGCTCTCCCAGTCGCGTTCGTTTCGCTGGGCATGTCCGAGGCTGGCAGCGGCAGCGCCGAGGGACCCAGCGAAGACCGCAGCGCACCACCACCAAAAGTTGCTCAGATCCACAACGCCGAGCAGCCCTAGTCCGCCGGTTAATAAGCTCAGTGTTGCAACGCTGTAAATCACGGCAAAAAGAGCTGCGGTTCGTTCCAATTTTGCAGATGGCTGCCCCAGGTGCTGCGTCAGTTGTCGCTGTGTCAGCATCGGCGCGATGACACCCGAGAGATTAAGAGGCAACAGCACCCCGACCATCAGGTAGAAGACCAGCATGCTCAATGGGTTCGCGATTTGTTCAACGGTGGCAGTCAAGCCCAGAACTAGAAGTAGGTAGCCAGCGATGCTCTGCCAATAGCCGCCTCGAATCAGACGAAGTACCAAGATCCGCCAGGCTATTGTTAGATTCGCTGCGATCCGTCTGCCCCGACGTCGCCGATAGCCAAGGACGGTTGCTGAAGGAGCACCAATGCTCCGACTGTCCGCCTGCATCAGAACACCTAATACCCGTTGCTGCTTCTCGCCCGAAGATCTCAGGGACCGGGAAGTAATCTTTAGATTGCGCTGTGCGGCCCACCAGGTAAATATGACGCTCAGGACTAGCAGTACCGTAGCTGCACAGATCCAAGTAGGTAAGTGAAGAACGGAACTACCCACGTTTTCTACCACGCTCTTGGCCCATTGCTTCCCCATTGCCAGCAAACCCCAGAAGATCATGAGGAGAGCACCAATGGCCACTAGGCATCCGTCGATCCAGTGTTGGACAAGTCGTTGCAGCCCGTAGCTTTGAACCACAACTCCCACACTGGCTATAAAGACTCCAGCAAGGACAAAACACACCACTGCGCAACCTGCAACAAGCGGGTGGAAAGCACCGGCAAGACCATAGAGCACAATAAGCCACAGCACCCCAACGAAGGTGCTCGAGAGCATGCCGACAATAAGGGCGTTGCGAAGGGCACCGCTTCGAAGGACGGCTAAACCAAGTGGCAGTGGCAACCACCAGTCAGCTTTGGCAGCGTTTATCCCCACCGGGCCTAGATGCAAGAACAACCGCAACAAGTAGATCGCACCAAGCGCCAGCAGGATTGGTGATAGTTCTTGAAGACTCCACACTGCTGCCGGCATTTTCTGGTGAGCTACGCCCTGCCCAAGCAGGGCAAAAATCAGACCGAAGATCGCACTGAATAAATAAGCTAGAGCCACAATCGCAGCCAGTACCCAGACGTAAGCGTCCGAGAAACTCTCAAAGCGTTCGGAAAAGTTCCGTCGGCGTTTAGCTCGGAGAATCAGTTGTTGCGGATCGAATTCGGATTCTTGGACCGATACGTCATTATCGTTCAAGCCACTGCGCTCCAACCGCGGCCTCAATCAGCTCTCCGTGGTCTTCGTTCAGCAGGAGGGCCTGACCCAAACTGTGCCGGAGCAACTGCGGATCATGCGTCACAGCCAGTACCGTTGTGCCTGATTTTCTGAGCGTGGCCAATCGGTCGTAAAGCTTGGCTTTGATGCGCAAATCCAGACGCTGCTCTGGTTCGTCAAGGATCAACAGCTGAGCCGGTCGGATGAGGGAGGCAGCCAGCAGTAACTTACGACGCTGGCCCGAAGAGAGCTCATGGGGCAACAGATCAGCGACAAGATGTAGTTCGAAGAACTCCAATTCTTCGGCAACCAGACTTTTCCAAGAACTCAGCTTGTGCCCACGAGCCACCAATTCGAGATGCTCGGCCACGGTGAGTTCTTCGAAGAATGTTCCGTCGGTGACTTGGACGGCGACGAGCTGGCGGAATGACAAAGAATCCTCGTTTACCGGGAGCCCCAGAAATCTAACCTCACCGGCCACCGGCATCAAGTGTCCCAAGATGGTGCGTAGCAAGGTAGATTTACCGCTGCCATTGGCACCGATAATGCCTAAGCCATCGCCTTGAGAAATGTGCAGATTCAGGGGGCCGCTAATGGTTCGCTGCGGATATCCGATGATCAGTTCACGAGCTTCCAACAAATATTTTTGGCTCTGACCTGTCTGCATGATGACAACTTTAGTCTTTACTTATAACTGTGGGCATCGTCCATACGGATGATGCCCACTAGTTGTTACTTTTCGCTGGCTGCTTGGATATAGCCTGGTTCGCGTTTCTTGAACCACTTGATCACCAAGGATGTCACCGGCACAAGAATAATCTCGACCGCGGTCTTGTAGATAAATCCAACCACGACGTAGTTGATGAAGCTCGGTGCATCACTAATGCCAATCACCGGGGCTGCGATGGTGCAGAAGATGAGCGTATCGAGGAATTCACCGACGCCACTGGAGCCGATCAAACGCCCGATCAATCCACGTTCACCGGTGCGCTCCTTGAGCTTTACCAGCACCCACGAGTTGGCAAACTGCCCTACCAAGAAACCGCAGGCGGAAGCGAGCACAATTTGCCAGATTGGGCCAAGGGTGCGTTCGAGCGCTTCTTGTCCGTCGTAAAAGTCGGCAGAAGGAAGATGGATCATGATCCAGAAGGAAACCACTGCAAAGAAGGCGAGCGCGAAGGTGAGAATGATTGAGCGTCGTGCAGCTTTCAGACCATAGACCTCTGAAATGACGTCACCGAGGATGTAGGCCAGCGGGAAGAGGAAGAATCCCCCATCGGTGATGATTGGCCCGAAGCTGACCCCCTTGGAAGCACCGATATTCGAGAGGATCACGATGGCACCCATCAAGGTGAGCACCGTAGAGAAGTAGGGTGAACCTGCCGAAGCGAAGATCGCCTTGTTGGTTCTAGTCAGGTTTTTGTCGGCGTTAATCTCGCCCATGTAATTGTCCTTGTCAAAGTGGTTCGCCAGAACATCGCTTTATTGGCATGCCTCTACCCCGGCGTTAGAAAAGGAAGAAGATACCAGCGTGCAGCTCCGCTGTATTAGCACTTACCCACTAAGTATCCCACGCTGGCGCTCTTGCATTGATAATCAGTTTGCCTTGGAAGTTAGTTCCCAGATCGCCATATCTGAAAATTTTGCATCTCACTTGCAATTCTTCGAAACAGTAAATAGACGAATCTAATCTCAGCGTGACCACCCTCCCGCACATCCGCATGAATATTTTGGTTTTTTGAACGCGTTCAAAAAATGATAGAATTTACTCTCATACGCTCACTTTGAAAGGCAGACGAAAATCCAACCACGCACCGAAAAAGGTCGTCTGACGCAGGCTAAGCTCTTGGCAACTGCGCTAGATTGTTTTGCCTCCGAGGGCTACCGAGCCTCCAGCATGCGAGTCATTGCTGCTAATGCCGGTGTGTCACTTTCGCATGCGTACTACTATTTCGAATCCAAAGAAGACATCGTCGCTCAACTACTGCTAAATCTTCGTCAGGAGCAACTACAGCTCTGCCAAGATTTGCTGGATGAGGGCAATACTTTGGAATCAAATATCCGTATTGTTTTGGAAGCTGGCGTCCAGTGCCTTGCTCCGTATCACGAGTTCGGTCCGCCGTTCTTAAAAGTTCTCCTCTCCGGTGAGCACGCCAACGAAGAAGTGACCAGAATCGAATTGCTCATGTGGGAACTAGCTGTGGGCGGCGCACGCCCGTTACCTCCGCTGGGCATTCGACGAGATCTCCCCCGATTCCTGCTTCTTGTCGCTCGACAGATTTTCACTACTTGGGCCTTCGATCAGTCTTCACAGCAACGTCGCTCGCACACGCTGATCAAGAATTTAGCCCCAGTCGTGGCCAAGTTCGCTGTACTGTGCAGACTGCCAGTAGTTCGCTCACTCTTCGAAGACATCTTGGCGCTCATGGATCCAAGAACCTCCGACATCGTTGAGCAAGATCGAGCACCACGGATGGCTCTGCGTAAGCCCAAAGCCTCATAAGATTTGGTCAGCGACGCCACCGGCGAGCAACCCAGAAACACAGTTGAGTATTGCCCGGATTTTAGGCGTAAAGTCAGTGATGCCGATAGGTAACCCCTAGCGATTCAAAAGGAGAACTCAGCACAATGAGCGGAACTGCGCGAGCGCTGCCAGGTTGGGCCAGCGACTATGCCTTACTGCGAGATCGCATTGCGTCCTTCCCTAACCAACAGGAAATTCGTTCAGTGAATCAAAGCGGTGAGGACGTAGAAATCCTGCGCTACTGGCCCGATGAGTCATGGAGTGCTCCAGCCGACGCCCAACGTTTGATCTTCTTGGGGCCAGCCAGCAGTAGCGTGAGTGCAAAACTGGAAAACGACGGCTGGACTCAGACCGCCACCATGCACTTGTTGGCAGGCAAACCCGATGATGTTGAGCAGGTCGTCCAATTGCCGGACACCTCTGGGCTTTTTGAAGCACCCATGGATAACTACGATGTAGTTGAGGTGACCGATTTCGACCGTCCGGTAGCACGAGGACGCATGCATTTTGGCGCAACCTACGGACTGCTCCACGATCCAGATCTGTTTTCTCCTAGTAATCCAGATGTTGCTCGCCGAGCAGTACTGGCCAACTTTGCGGGCTCTGCCTACAGCCATGGACTGCCCTGGCTACTCTTAGTAGCTACTGAAGAACATGCTGCGCAATTGCCAGCTGGTTGGTCCAAGGCGACCGAGCTGACTTTTTGGCAGCACAACTAATCAATTCCCAATCCGCACTACTTCCAATTGAGACTATGACTAATACAAACACTGTTGCTCCAGCCATAACCTTGACCATCGCAGGTTCAGAAGCCACCGGTGGTGCCGGTGCACAGGCTGACTTGAAGACGTTCCAGGAACTGGGCACCTACGGCATCGTAGCCCTGACCTGCATCGTCTCCTTCGATCCAAAAGATTCTTGGAACCACCGCTTCGTACCAGTGGATCAGCAGGTCATCGCTGATCAGCTCGAAGCCATCCAAACGTGTTACGAAGACAAGCTGGGCACCGTCAAGCTTGGCATGATGGGTTCACCGGAAACCATCAACACCGTGGCCACCGCACTGAAGTCGCAGAAGTGGGACAACGTACTGCTAGACCCAGTACTGATCTGCAAGGGACAAGAACCAGGTCACGCGCTAGACACCGATGAAGCGCTCAAGTCCGAACTACTTCCGCTGGCCACCTTCGTCACCCCAAATCACTTTGAAGCTGAGCAGCTCTCGGGCCTGAAGATCAACACTGAAGAGGATCTCATCGCGGCAGCGAAGAAGATCCATGAGGTCTCTGGAGCAGCAGTTCTAGCCAAGGGCGGCGTGCGTATCGCTGGCGAGGACGCAGTCGATGTCTTCTACGATGGCAGCACCCTAGAAGTACTGCGTGAAAAGAAGATCGGCGAAGTCGCTGTTTCTGGCGCCGGCTGTTCACTGGCTGCGGCAGTGACCGCGGAACTGGCCAAGGGTGCCACCGCCTTGGAAGCGGCTCGCACCGCTAAGGCCTTTGTCACTGAAGGTATCCGTAACCGCGTTTCGGGCAATACCCCATTTGATGCCCTGTGGCAGGGTGGACGCCGCTAAACACTGGGGTCAATCAGTAAACTAACTTAGGATCGGTCGCATTCTGCCATGGATGCGACCGATCCCATGTTTAAGCGTGATCATGCTCATTGGCAACATTCGATCACTCTTGCTACGGTAGTTTTTGTACAAATATTTCGACGCGTGACGATTCACGGGAAAGGGCGGTCGGCTATGCAAGCCACTTTGACGCTGAACCCGTTCGCCTGCGCGTCGAACGGGATTAGCCACTAAGTTTTCACCTGTTGCTCTACGCTTCAGTCACTTTTTGCGCACCCATTTCTTACCTTTCGTTGCAGGCCTCAGTTTGAATTTTTGACTATTAGTATCGCGCGCCCATTTTCAGTGCGCGAACTCATTTGAGGATTATCATGCAGCCCTTGACCGAAAAAACCATTCGTTCATCGTTCGTCAACGCCAGCCGTCAAGAAGCTAAAAAGCTGACGCTACCGGAGAACTTCGCGACCTTAGACTGGGACTCCATCGAGTACCTCGGTTGGCGCGATCCGAAGATACAGCAGCGCGGTTACCTGTTCCATACCGATGAAACCGGCACTACCCGTGGCATCTTGCTACGTCCCTCCGATGGCGGACGCAAACCAAATAACGTAACCATGTGTGAAATGTGCCGAGACGTCAACATTCCAGCCGCCGTGGGCATGTGGACCACCCGCAAGGCCGGTCAGGCAGGCCGCGACGGCGACACCCTAGGCACGTTAATTTGCTTGAACTTCGAGTGCTCACGCAATGTACGCATTCCACCTCCAAAGAATCCGATTTACCCGGATCCGATGGTTGTTGTGGCCGAGCGTATCGAGCTGCTCGACGAACGAGTACACAGCTTCTTGAACCGCCTCTAAAGCACGACTAACGGCCCAACGGTCGGCAAGATGCCCCGCCCAGGGTTAGCGAACTACTGAGTAACAAAGCATCGAATTTTTCTAAAAAATCTTTGCACTCTCTCGCTAACGCTGGGCGGGTTTTTCGCAGTGGTGCGCGGATTTTATTGTGAAAACCCCACACAAGCTAAAAAGCCGTTTACAGAAAATTATTCAACAACCCCTTGATATATGCTGTGGGTCACTTAGGATTCCTAGCTATAGGCCTTCGTACCAGCGGACGTAGGCCTCGGACGATCATCAAGGCTCGCACCGCTTTGCCATTTTCGCCCGCCCGGTGACGGGAGCATTACCGCTACCCAGCCCAGCTAGGAGAATCATGGTCACTCGGCGCACGCAACGAGTGCCGCGTCTGATCTTGGGGTCAGCCACTGCACTCGCAATGGCTGTCACCTTGTCAGGACCGGCAAGTGCAGCAGGTATTCCTCAACCAGCAGATGGCGAGCAAGCCTTCTCACTACCTATTAGCGACACTCAGGCGCTATCAAAGCTAAAGGTCGCAGGGCCATTAGCTAAGGCCTCCGGCAAGGTTTCGGTCTTTGTTCAGCTCAAAGGTGACGGAGCATTTGAAACCGTCAAGAAGTCCGGAAAGAAAAAGGACGCAGCCAAGGTCAAGAAGATGAATAAGGACGTGAAGGCTAAGGGCAAACAACTTGCCGCCGAGTCTCAGTCCTCAATCATCTACACCACCCACAACGCATTGCAGGGTGTGGCACTGACCGGCGACGCAGATGATTTGCGAAAGCTCGCCGAGCGCAGTGACGTAGCAAAGATCAGCTCCATTGTTCCCAAGAAGACTTCCAACCGATCTTCGGTTGTTGACACCGGTGCCCTGGAATCATGGAAGTCTCTGGACAAGACCGGCAAGGGCGTGAAGGTTGCGGTATTGGATACCGGCGTTGATTACACCCACGCTAGCTTCGGTGGACCTGGCACCCTAGAAGCCTACAAAGAAGCCCAAGCATCCACCGAACTTCCATCGGCAGAATCCAAACTGCGTGACGGCAACAAGTTCATCGGTGGCTGGGACCTGGTCGGCGATGACTACAATGCCAATGACGAAGATGATACCTACCAGCCGATCCCGCACCCAGATCCGAACCCATTGGACTGTGAAGCAGCAGGACACGGTTCTCACGTTGCCGGCACCACCGCTGGTTATGGTGTGAATGCCGATGGCTCCACCTTCAAGGGAAAATACTCGGATCTTGATGCCAAGGCTTTGGCAGAAATGAAGGTTGGCCCTGGTTCTGCACCAGAAGCACAGCTGATCGGCATTCGCGTCTTCGGCTGTGGTGGCTCTTCCTCCGTGGTGGGCCAGGCTCTTGACTACGTCTTGGACCCTAACGGCGACGGTGATTTCTCCGACCGCGCCAACGTCGTGAACATGTCTCTGGGTTCAGATCACTCCCCTACCGAGGATCCTGAAAACGACATCGTTGATGAACTGACCAAAGCGGGCATTCTCTCGGTGGTTGCTTCGGGCAACGCAGGCGATGTCACCGACGTGGGCGGTTCTCCAGGTAACTCCCGCTCCTCGCTGACTGTCGCTAACTCGGTTGGCTCGCATGTCACCTTGGACAAGATCCAGGTTGATGCTCCGAGCGATCTCGCCGGTGCTGCATCGGGTCAGTACTCCTCAAACTTCAACTACACCAAGGCCGACGCTGCTGCGCTGACTGGTGAAGTCGTGGTAGCTCCAGCTGGCAACGAATACGGTTGTGAGCCATTCGAAGCAGGTTCTTTGGAGGGCAAGTGGGTTTGGCTTAAATGGAGCGAGAACGGCGAATTCCCTTGTGGATCCGGCGCTCGTTTCAACAATGCTGAAGCCGCCGGTGCCACCGGAGTGCTCTTGGATTCCGAGGCTAACCTCTTCGATGCTGGTATCGCCGGCAACGCAACGATCCCAGGTGCTCAGTTCACCTTGGATCAGTCCACTAAGCTACGTCCAGCTGCGCAGGCCGGTACGTTGAAGGTCACCCTGTCCCCCGATTTTGTTGGAGCTTCCTCCAGCGAATCGGGCGCGGGTGACACCCTGAACTCTTCCTCATCGCGTGGCGTTCACGGCTCCAATGGCGTAGTGAAGCCAGATGTGGCCGCGCCAGGTACACAAATTGGTTCAGTTGGCGTGGGCACCGGTACCGGTACCGCGGTCATGTCCGGTACCTCCATGGCTACTCCACTGGTTGCCGGTATCGCAGCCCTCGTTCTTGAAGGCAGCGACTACACCCCTTACCAAGCCAAATCAGTCATCATGAATACCGCTGCTACCGACATCAAGGCTGCCAATGGCAAGGCTTACGGGCCAAACCGCGTGGGTTCCGGCCGGGTGATGGCTGATGCAGCCATCGAAACTCCAGCCTTCGCCTACGATTCGCAGGCACCTGATCTGACCAGCGTAGTCTTCGGAGTTATTGAGCTCGACGGCAAAAAAGGCTACACCGCCAAGCGCAAGATCACCGTACAAAACACCAGTGACAAGGCACAGACCTACAAAGCTAACTACGTTGCGGCCACCGAAATCCCTGGAGCAAGCTACTCATTGGATCGCAAGAGCGTCACCGTTGCGGCCGGCGGCACCGCTGAGCTGACCGTCACTTTGAAGGTTGATCCCAAGAAGTGGGCTAAGACCATTGACCCAACCATGGAAACCACACAGTCGGGTCTGGCTCGCGCTTGGGTTGCCGATACTACTGGTCGCGTTGAACTGACTAGCTCCACGGCGCCCACGCTGCGTATTCCCGTTCAGGCAGCTCCTAAGCTGACTTCGGATATGACCGGTAAGGTCAAGAAGCTGAAGAAGGGGTCAAACACCACGACCCTAGATCTGAAAGGTAAGCACATCACCGCTGGTGAAGGTGCTACCGAGGTCACTTCGTTGCTCGGCGCCTTTGAATTGGGTGCTTCCAGCGGACGCGGCGATGCATCGCTGGATGCCATTCCAGCTGCTCGGTCCATGGATCTGCAGTACGTTGGTGCATCGAGCACCGCGCCACGCACCGGTATCGCCGATGGTCAGCTGAACATCGGTATCTCTACTTGGGAGAACTGGGCTCACCTAGCCGGTGGCACTGAGTTGGATGTAGAGATCGATACCAATTCTGATGGCAAGGCCGACTTCGTCACCTTCACTACCGTAATCGACGAGCTGGATCTTGATCTGGCTGCTACCTACGATCTGAACACCGGCAAGCAGGTTGATCTTCAGCCAGTGAACGGTGCACTCGGAGATGTTGATACCAATACCTACGACACCAATACGGCGATCCTGCCAGTTTCTCTCTCGGCTCTTGGCCTAGGCGAGGACGCTGCGGATATCTCTTACCGCGTCTTTGGTTACTCCTGGTACAACACCGACGAGGGCGGCTCGATGGTTCCGGTAGATCAGACCGATTGGATCAACTTCAACGTGGCAACACCACAGGTTGATTTTGGTGCAGAGGGTTCACTGTTCACCGATCTGAAGGGCAACAAGATTCCAGTCACCGTTGCAGATAGCGCCAAAGACTCCAAGGCTCTACTGCTCCACCTGCACAATGCGGATTCCAAGCGTGCACAGGTACTAGATGTTGTGTCCGGTAAAAACGGAAAGCCGAAGAGTAAGTAGTCTCTAGCTTTTTCGAGACCAGGCCCCGGATTCTTCCTAGCGAGTAGGAAGAATCCGGGGCCTTTTTATGCCTTGGGTCGGTGACCTTATGAGCGTTGGCGGAGTTTAGCTTCCAACACCAAAGTTGCAGCCGCACGCACTTGCTTGGCAAACTTTGGATTTGCTTTGGCTTCTTTGCCCAGTGCTTGAACCATGGTGATTGCTTTGCCTGATTTAACGCACAGTGGAACGGTACCGCCGGCGGCAACAAACTTTATGGCCCTTTGACCCACGGGAGTCTGCGCTACCTGTTTCGCTTCACACAGATCGTCGGAAATCACGACTCCCTGGTAACCCAGCTCGTTGCGCAGCAGTCCGGAAATAAGCTTCGACGAAAATGGTGCGTCATTGGCGGCATCGATCTTCGTGTAGCGGGCGTTGGAAATCATGACCCAGGAATTATCCTGAGCGATCGCCTGCTTGAACGGCTCAAGGTCGGAAGCATCGATGCCGATCACGGTATCGGTGACGCCGCTGGACACATCGGTATTTTTTGCCACTCGTCCCAGACCTGGGAAATGCTTGACCACCGGTTGCACACCCGCGTCGTTCAGTGCGTCATTCACGGTGGTAATGGCGGTGGAAACCTCGCCGGAAGTGGCGCCGTATTCCCTCCCAAAGTAGCCGATGGGCGCATTGCCAGTGCCAACCTTTGCGGGCACGACATCGGCGACTGGCGCCAAGTTCAGGTTAATCCCGGCGTCAGTCAGTTCTTCACCGACCTGCTTGATAGCCGAGGACAGTTTGTCCTCTGGCCATTGCCCCTGCTTGGATGCGGTCGGCAACTTCGTGAATCCGTCACCCTGCAGCACACGCACGAACCCACCTTCTTGGTCAGTGGCCACCCAGACCGGCAGATCATGAGGAACATTGGATTTCAAAGCCTTGGTGATGGCTGCGACTTCGACCGCCGTCTGCTTAATCGAGAGGTGCGACCTACCTCGCAAGAACACGTTACTCAAGCCTTGCTTCTTCATAGCTTTCAGCTCACTGCTACCCGCACCCGTTGCCGAGACGCCGGCCATCACCAGACTTGCTGCCTGTTGCTCCGTCGAGAGCTGGTCAGCGAGTTCTTCGGCCTGCTGGCGAAGCGTAGGCTGTTGGCTTGGAGCAGGCGTAGGTTCCTCGCGGTCCGCAGTGCCCGGTGCCTGGCTTGTTTGCGAAGATGATGTTGATGGCGAAGGGTTTTGCGAGCTTGGAGCGTTCGTCTGCGAACTGGGTGCACTGCAACTACTGAGCAGCAACATCGAGAGCAAGCCCAATGACATGATCTGTCTGACGTGAGTAGTCATTGTTTCATCCTCTCACTCAGTTCTGCGAAGACGCCGAAAGTCTTATGCGCGGACTTCCAAGAGCTCATCCCATTCGGTGGTGTAGCGCTGGGAAATGTGTTCGCGTTTCATGGTCCAGGATGGGCTTTGGGCCATACCGGCTGGTCCCAAGCCGATTGATTTCGCCCCGAAGCGGGCGGAAATATCCTGCACTACCGAAGAGACATTTTTCTGTTCTTCCTCGTCGTGGTCGTCACCGAGATCAAAAAGATCCAGTTGCTTTTCACCTGGCGAATCGCTGAGCCCGGAAAGGATTACTCCGCCGCGCACATAGTCCATGCCCGGATGCATCAAATCTGCCATTGCAGCGATGGCCAACTTGCTAAGCAAAATAGGATCTCTTGTGGGTCGCGGCAGTCGTACCTGCGCACTGGGGAAAGACGATTCACCTTGGGCAAATCGGCTGGTTCCTGCAGTAACGGTTAGGAGTGAGGCATAACGACCCTCACTAGCCAAACGGCTGGCGGCTTTTTGCGCATAGATGGACATGACTTCTTCCATGGCCTCGCGGGTACGTACCGGGGTCGAGAAGGACCGGGTGAACATGACCTGCCCACGATCCGCGCGCTCTTCCACCGGTCCGATGCAGCGCTGTCCATTGAGTTCGAAGACGGTCCGCTGCATAACCACAGAGAATTTCTTGCGGATGACCAGCGGGTCAGCGTCACGCAAATCCGCGATGGTTTCAATACCCATGCTGGCCAGTTTGGCACCTGATTTGCGTCCAACGCCCCACACGTCGGTGACTGGAACACGAGAAAGAATGTTGTCCAGAACCTGCTGGTCCATCAACTGCTGAACGCAGACGCCGCCGAGCCCGGGGTTGTGCTTGGCGATATGGTTGGCCAGCTTGGCTAGGGTCTTGGTGGTGGACACTCCCACGCAGAGCGGCACGCCAATGGTCTTATCGATTGCCTTTCGGATCTGAGCGGCGGTACTACGCGCCTGTTCCAGATTGCCTTCCAGGCCAATGAACGATTCGTCAATGGAGTAAACCTCATGCCAAGTTCCGTAACGGCCGAGTAGTTCCATGACGCGGGCCGACATGTCTCCATAAAGTTCGTAATTGCTCGAGCGAACGGCCAAGTTGTGGCTGTCCATCAATCGTTGGATCTTGAAGAATGGCTCCCCTGTGGCAATGCCAAGGTCCTTGGCTTCTTGAGAGCGTGCGACCACACAGCCGTCATTATTGGACAGGACGACTACCGGACGGTTGCGCAGGGAATAGTCGAAGGCTCGCTCGCAGGAGACGTAGAAGTTGTTCACGTCGACCAGCGACACGTGATCAGCGGACATGATGCAAACACCTAGTAATGACTCCGAAGACTCCGACTTCATCGCCTTCGGTCAGCCAAACGGGAAGGGGTGATTCGTCACTGAGCAACCCGACGTTGGAACCGTCGATGTGCCAGCGCCGCACCAGCATTTGGCCATTGAGATTCACGATAACCACCGAGCCATCGCGGACCGAAAGCGCACGGTCGACGATTACTTCATCTCCGTCAAAGATTCCTGCCGATTGCATAGCGTGCCCGCTCACTCGCATGATGAAGGTCGACACCCGATCCCGGACCAGTAGTCGGTTCAGATCCAGGCCGCCGTCAAAGTAGTCACGTGCTGGCGAGGGGAATCCCATGGCAGATACGGCTTGCACCGGGCCCTGAGAGGCACCAGGGGGCAACAAATCTGGTTCATCAGCCACTCTCAGCACCCCTAACCACAAACTAGTACAAATATTCGAATACTAGAATTGTACAGCCCCAAGACAGGTGCTCGGAACTAGCCTGCCTTAGGTAGCTCTCGTGGCTTGGAAACCAAAGCAAGAACCAGGCACAACACCATGCCCACTACCGGAATGGCTGGCCAAATGTACCACCCGCTCGCCAACTCATGATCCGGATGGATACCAAAGAATCTAATGGCCCACTTAGCCGAAATCATCAACTCAACGCTGAACAACACCAATACCACCAGCATGATCCGACGAGGCAAAGCGTCAAGGCGTAGAGCAACAACCACCCATGCGTAGGCCATAACAGGACCCCACACCCAGTGATGAGACCAGCTCACCGGCGACACCAACAACGGACAGGTTGCTGCAATACCCAAAAGCACCACCGGCTCAACAGCGCCGTCTAGCTTGTATAGCAAGACAATAAAGGCGAGCCCCACGGCGAGCGCCAGCACGAACCAAACTAACGAACCAGCACCCAAACGGGTCAGGAAACCCTGTAGGGAAATATTGTCGATATAGCCAACGTTGCCCACACGCGACGGATCGCGCACCACGTCGAACCAGTAGTCCACGGTGTTACGCCATTGGAAAATCAGCCCAAGGATCTGAGTTCCTAAGAACGTCAGGGTTCCAATAATGACCGCTTTCCATCTGCGCAAGGCCAAAGGCAGAATCAGCAGGGCAATTGGGGTGAGCTTGATCCCGGCACAAATACCCACCGCTACAACAAACGGTGTCATTGATTTAGAATTCACCAACGCTAAATAACAAGCACCAAGAATCAAAATGTTGATCTGGCCAAACCAAATAGTGTCTCTAAATGGACCGGAGATCAGCATCAAACTGGTCAGGGTGAGTGGGGTGACCCAGCGTCCAAGTTGCGGCCAACGGCGGGCTATGCGGTTCGCCAAGTCCTTACCAACAAAGAACGTCAGAACGATCGAGGCGATCATGGTCACCGTCACCGACACCCAGTACGGGAACATCGCCATAGGTAAGAACATGATGGCCGCGAACGTAGGATAGGTGAACGGCAACCCCGGGGCATTGATGGGTCCGACGAAGGGTCCGTAAAGATCCTGCGGTTCACGCAACAACGTCAACGCACCTTCGCGATACACCGACAGATCCCAGCCGGTGGGCTCTATGGTGATCAACGTCCAAACCAAAAGCAACACCATCACTATTTCTAGGATGGCCGTTGACCGATGAACTGGCCTGAAAATTGCAGAACGGATAATTCATCACCCTAGCGTTGGTGGATAAGATAACCGAGACGCTGAAGCATCTGGTAGCAGTAAAGGTATTCAGTGAGCGTCAAAGAATTCTTAGCCAGTACGACATTCACCTTCGGTATCGCACCGTGCCAATTCGTCCTTTGTGCCCGCCATTAACCCTAGAGCAAAAACTACAAGTTCATCTCCGTTGCTCTTTTCCCGTCAAGTGAGAAGCATTGTTATGACGGCTTTGCCTCTAGTGGAGGTGTCGCTATTGGAAATAGCTCTACTCTTGAAGTACAAGAAGTGCCATTCGAGGAGCGCAGTGAAAGTATTACTGGTCAGTTGTGGCGATGTCGCCACCGAAGCAGGATTGCGATTCCACGCTCAGGGTCATGAGATCACAGGGTGGCGGCGCAATAGCTCAAAACTTCCCGACGCTTTTTCCAGGCAGGACGTAGATCTGTTGGAATCAGATACCTGGCCGATCATAGATCCTGAAACCGAAATCGTACTCCTCACGCCAGTCCCTGTTTCCCGCGACGTTCAAGGTTATGAGCGAAGCTACCTGCAGGTGGCCCAGGAACTCTGCCTACGGTTGCGCGAACAAGCGCCACAATTGCGCCGACTAATCTACGTATCCTCCACCGCAGTGATGGGCGGAGATAATGGCGAATGGGTCGATGAGCAGGCGCCGATCACTGCCACACGTGAGACTGCGAAGGTCTTGGCTCGTACCGAAGCAGCGCTCGCCGAGAGCTTCCTGCCGGTAACTATCCTGCGCGCCTCGGGAATCTACGGACCAGGACGAACCCGACTCATTGACCTGGTCACTTCCGGTTCAGCGAAGATTCCCGGTCAATCACACTGGACCAACCGAATTCATCGTGATGACCTTGCTGCAGCCATCGTGCACGTGGCGGACTTGGGCGATCAAGCGGCGGACCTATATTTGGCCACTGACAACACTCCCGCCCAACTAGGTGAGGTATATAAATTCCTTGCCGCCGAGCTTGGAGCAGAATCACCACAGGCGGAAGCCACCCAGGCCACACGACGTGCCGGGGATCGGCGCTTGGATAACTCCCGGTTGCTCAACAGCGGACTGACATTACAGTACCCAAGTTACGTTGAAGGCTACCGACAGATGCTCTCCGGTATTGCCACCCGGCACGCCTAAAGGACACCGCCAGCTCTGCTCCTAGTCCTTGTCCCCCGCCGATCGCTGGGATCAGAATCCTTTGCGTAGCGGATTGAAGTGACGGGCAAGAGTCGAAACCGACTGGCCGGTAATCTGCGCAGCAAGAATCTTTCCGCTCAATGGCCCCAGAGCCACTCCCCACATGCCGTGGCCACCAGCAACAGACACGTTTTCAGATCCCGTCTGGCCAATCAGCGGTAGTCCGTCTGCCGTACATGGGCGTCCACCGACCCATTCCTCTTTGCGCTGTTCCCAGTTAATCCCTTTGTAGACGGGGGTCGCTGCGGCCACGATAGCTTCGATGCGCTTCGGTTCAAGCTTGTGGTTGACGTCCCGGAACTCCATGGTTCCCGCAATGCGGAATCGATCCCCTAACGGGGTGCAAGCCACGCGCTGAGCTGGGAAGTAGATCGGATGGGTAGGCATATGCTCGGGCTCCACCGTGAACGAGTAGCCTCGCCCGGCTTGCACCACTACATTCACACCAAATTTCTGAGCCATGTCAGTCATCCAGGCTCCGGTTGCCAGCACCACATGATCCGCGGTGATGGCTCGTCCCTCAGATCCAATGACCGTCACCGAGTTCTTATTGTCGCGAACATCGGTGACGTTGAAGGCACCGATAATATCGCCACCGCGGGCTACAACGGATTCACCGAGCGAAGCCATAAACTTCGGTGGGTTAATGTAGCGCTGATTCTTAATTGCCACACCAGCTGCCACCGATTCAGAGAGCGTCGGTTCGATGCCCCGTAGCTGCTCGCCGCTAAGCAGCTCGTACTCGACATTCCCTCCGGTCTTCTCGATCATCTCAAACTCATGCAACAAGGCATCCCGGTCCTTGAGCGAAGTGAACCCGGTAAGGAACGGGTCCGCTGATTTAGTGTGCTCGGCCACCCCTGGACCCGCGTGTGTATCTTGGGCAATTTCGTCAAAAGCATCCAGACCCTGAACACCGATTTCAGAAAAGATCCGCATCGCAGCTTCCCAGCGCTTAGGCATTGAATGCCAGGTGAAGCCCAGCAGGAAGCGCAAGAGCTTAGCGTCGGCGCGCAACGGAATGTACAGCGGAGAGGTTGGATCAAGCATCATCTTCAGCCCGTTGGAGAAGATCGAAGGCTCCGCGATCGGCAAAGTGAGGGCGGGAGTCAACCAGCCCGCGTTGCCCCATGACGAACCGGATGCAACACCGCCACGGTCAACAACTGTGACCTTGACACCTGCTTCCTGCAGGTACCAGGCAGTCGACAGCCCGACGAACCCCGCACCGACAACAACTACATGTTCTGGCGTTGTTTTGGCCATGATGCACTCTCCTCGTAGATCACTGACCTCGTCGTGAGAGGCCCCATGTGTTCACTCTCGCGCGATCTTCAACTAAATTCAACGCATCCTGAGGATTCAACGGTGAGCGCCACCACATTGCAGTGTGATCTGCATTTTTTGCGGAAATTCACTATGAAGTCCGCATCTATTGCAACGAGTCAACGTCTCGACATTCTTTTGTACCGTTGGACCACGTCAGACTCCTCACAAGAAGTCCGCACGAACAGCACTCTGCGTAGACTGAAAGGAAGCGATTATTCATCTTTTACGACCAGCCATTTCAAAAGGATCACCACCACACACATGGCCTCACGAAAACCAGCTAAGAAGAAAACCTCCCAGGGACACCCGGCTCGCCGGAAGGGAGCAAGCACCGTACCTTTCGAGTCAGACGTACGCCAGGCGCTGCAGCCTTTTAAGTCTCAGCTATTCCGCCACTTCCAAGAAGATGGGCAGTCTGCCAGCGATACACGCATGGCCATTGAAAGCCTCACCACTTTGCTCACCGTCCATGCACAGTTGCGCAAGAGCGTTGATGTGCAGTCGTTTGACCCCACCGTTTTGGGTGAGCAGCTTGGACACCTTTCTTCTTTGGGCAAGGAAGTTTCAGAGGCGAGCGCTGCGATCCTCAAGCACTATCTGACCTTCTTGGGTACCACTGCGAATTTCGGTGGCAGCGTCGAAGATTTCAAACAGAGCTTTGAATTCCTCTCACGGATGGCCGGGGACTCTCCTATCGTCGCGCCCTATCTCGAAGATGAAGAAGCCAATGGCTCGTTCGAATCCATGCCTTTTGTTTTTGCAGCCCGAGAACTCATCCAGTGGGTCGGCCAAGGGAAGCCAACGACCGCCGCTGGCGTGCTGACCGGTGAAACGTTGCAGGATGCCGCCGCTGCACTAGGCCTGTTCATCAAGGTCGATGACGACGCCGAAGTTACCGAGCATCCCGAGTGGGAGCCAGAAGACGGAACACTCGTCGCTTCGCTGGCAGAGGTTCCACGTCTATCCGCCTACTGGGACGCACTGATCGGGACAGCGTTACTGCGCTACCAAGCACCTAACGCTACTCCAACCGAGCCCCTGAGCGACGCATTGTTGGCGACCAACGGCCCCGGCTCCCGACTAATCAAAGAATTAATTGCCGAGGTGCTGTTCTCACACATCCTAATCAATACTTTGGAAAAGCCTGGTCAAGCTCAGATCGCCGAAATGGTGGCGGGTGTTTTGAGCAACGCGGCATCGAGCAACACCGTTCGCACCGAGTTTGCCCTGCAGATCCCTACCACCGAGGATCTTCCAGAAGAGCAGCATCACCTGATTCCTCAGCTCGAAGAGGTTGTACCGCAGGTGGAATCCTTGTTGCGCATCTTCGAACGCGAAGGACTGGTTCAGATCACCGACGAGATCAACGTTCCTATCGTGCTGCGTTCTTCTCTCGAACGCGCGCTAGGCAAAGTTTCCGACCACGTTCTGAAATCCACAGCCGACTCCAGCGAGGCTGACGCGGACTAACGGCCAAAAACAAGAAAGTGATGGCCTCGGAGCATCTCCGAGGCCATCACTTTTTCGAATCATCCGTATCGGCATCCTTGCATCAGGGAACAAGGATTGACTTCAAGTTATAAAAGGTACGTCACACTGCTGACAGACAACGACTTGCGATGGGGGCGCACTGCCGCTGAAAGATCAGTCCGTCCACACAATGCAACGTACCTTCTAATCACCTTCAGGTCCTCGATGATGCCACTCGCAAAACACCACCAAGTACCTCATTGGTGATCGGTTCTTCACCGATACATGTTTAACCTATCGCGTTCGGCAGAAATCCGAAATCATACTTTAGTAGGAGGGTAAGCGTTAGAAGGGGATACTGGCCCTAAGGGTCCAAATTCCTTGCTCTTGGCTAGTTGAGAATTTTCCACCAAAAGCTCGCATCCTGTCAGCCATGCCAATAAGGCCACTACCACCAGCCGGAAACCCCGCCACTTTCTTACCCGAAACATCTACCTGATTAGTAATTTCTAACGATGCTTCGCTTCCATTTACAGCGAGCTCAAGAGAGCAGCGACCACCTGGCGCGCCATGCTTCAATACATTCGTTGTACCTTCTTGCATTACTCGATAGACCGCAGTCTGCGCCGAGCGAGGCAACTCTGAAATTTTTTCATCCGTGATGGAGGTCACGACAAAATTCGCGTCTTTGAGCCTTTGAACAAACAATTCAGCGCCTTGAAGCACGTTAACTGTGGTTGCCGCGGGCTTGTCAGTACCTTCTCCTGCGTCCGCGGACATCGTCCCATCGGCGCGTAATACGTTAAGCATCAAACGGAGGTCGTGCAATGTTTCGGAACTTAACTTGGAGATGATATCCAACGCCTCAAGTGCAACATTTCCGTCATTGGCAAACTTTGCCGCCTTCGACTGCATGGCCACGATCGTAATGTCGTGAGCGACGATGTCATGCAAATCGCGGGCGATATTCTTACGCTCCCGGTCAATAGATGCGCGCGTCTGCTCTCTCGCCCTTTCCACCTGCTCCACAGCTTCAGCACTTTTCTCGCGCAGCTGAGAGATACTCCGCGTCACCACATAGGCCATAGCCGTTAAAGGAATCAGCGCCACCAGTAAAACTGCATCCTGATGAGCCTGAAGTCCAAATTGAACCATCCAGGCAGCGGAGAGTGTGAGGAACAATCCACGCACGCTACGTGAGGTCGCAGTAGCCGCAAGGGCGGCAAAAATCATGAACGCGATCAACGTCCAGAACACCAGCACACCGTCATTCAGGAAAAAGAACGCGACCGCCACAAAGAGGCCCAGGGAGAGGGAGACCCAACGAAGCCCCAAAGCCAAGATCGCGCAGAGCGCAAGCCCAATGAGTGCCCCTAGAACCGAAGCCGCAGGGGCTCCGCTAAACCCGTCTTTCAGGATCGTAATTACTTCACTGCTCGATAGAACAAGAAGAATCGCAATTCCAGCCCAAATAATGACACCCCGGCCAGCAAGGTGCTTGGTCAGGGTGCCCTTTAGTCGTTCACTCATACGCCGAATAATTCATGGCATCGGCAGTCAAGTCAAATAAGACGGATCAACCGCAACTTACGCCATAACGCTCGCAAAGCCATTTGGCGAAGTCCGTACTAAAACCTGCCGGAGTCGCGACGGAACCGGAATTGATCGATTGGCTCTGCGCCGCGGATGCGGGAGCCGCCACAGCGGTCAATGGTGCCAAAGCCAGCGCGGCAACAGCCAGCATTTTTAAGCCTTTCATAACAAACCCCACATCTCGAGAACTTATATACTTTCAAGTGAGCAGGCCCTTTGGTGGCTTGCAGCATCGATCCAAAGGATTCAGATGGAGCAGATTAAGGTCCTAATCGTTGATGATGAGCCACTCATCAGGCATGCGTTGGGGACAATCTTAGCAACGGATTCTGGAATTGTGACCGTATTTTCTGCAGAAAATGGACGGGCAGCAGTCGAGTTTTGTAATGACAATGAAGTCGACGTTGTTTTGATGGATTTACAGATGCCTGTCATGGATGGGGTTAACGCAACTCGCGCCATTAAATCACGTGAAGACAGCCCTGCAATCCTTGCAATTACGGCGTTCTCGTCGGATGACTACTTGGTGCCAGTGCTCACCGCCGGGGCTAGCGGTTACCTTGTAAAAGATTCTGAACCTTCAGAAATAATTGATGCTGTCCACGCAGTTCACCAAGGCACCGCCGCTATTTCTCCTTCCGTTTCTGCCGACCTCATTTCGGCAGTGCGCGATGCCTACGTCGATAATTCTCAAGAGGTTGATGATCTCATTTATGATCTTGGGCTCACGAATAGAGAAGTCCAAATTCTAAAACTACTTGCTCAGGGATTTAATAATCCCGAAGTTTCCAAAACTCTAGGAATCACCGAAACAACTGTCAAAACTCATATGGCTAAAATCTTCGTCAAACTTGGCGTCCGCGATCGCGTACAGGCACTGGTTGCTGCTGCACGCATGGGAATCGTCGAAATTCCAAAGGGTTGACCCGTCCTCCAACGTCACACGAATAGGTGTGATCTAGAGCCCTGAACTAGAAATTTTGAGATCCTCGGGAATATCTTGAACTCCCAAGCGTTGAACATGAGCATAGACCGCTCAAGTTTCTACTAGGAGGCTCACTTGCCAGCATTTTTTGGTGCCCCATCAGACGGCTCGTTCGAGGAGTTCCTCTCACGGTTCCTCTCTTCACGGGCTCAGGCAGCACGTCCCATTGACATCACGCGTCTGCTTTCCAGCCGCACTCATGAGGCAGTAGCGACGGCAGCCGCAATCTCACAGGAGCACGGCCACGATGAGATTGACTCATTGCACCTGCTCACCGCATTGATACGTACAGAGCCAGTAGGCGAGCACCTAACTGCCATGGGAATCGACATCGAAGCCCTGGCTAAGGACGCAATCGCGCACATGCCAAAGAGCTCCGAGCAGGGCGAAAAGCCATCCCGGCTCTCCTCAGCAGCCCAGCGTAGCCTCTTTGACGCCTACCAGGTAGCGCGTAACTACGGATCAACTTACATTGATCCAGACCACCTGTTCCTGGCCTTTGTTTTTAACCCGGAATCTCCGGTTAACAACTTGTTGGCCCAGCATGGCATCACCGGTCAGTCGCTACAGCAGGCTGCCATGGAGCAGGCCCAGCGTGCCCAAAACGGTGGGCAGGATCAGGGGCAGGAGGACTCCGATGCCTCGATGCTTGAACGCTACGGAACCGACTTGACCGCGCTGGCTGCCGACGGTCAGATTGATCCGGTCATCGGCCGCGAGGACGAGCTGGATCAGGTTGTTGAAATCCTGGCTCGACGTACCAAAAACAACCCGGTACTGATCGGTGAAGCCGGCGTGGGTAAAACTGCCATCGCCGAGGGACTTGCACGCGCCATCGTCGATGACGAGGTACCAGAACAGATCCGCGGTGCACGTCTGATCTCCATAGACCTGCCCGGCATGCTCGCCGGTACCCGCTATCGCGGTGACTTTGAGCAGCGCCTGACCGGCCTACTGGAAGAAATTGCCGACTCCGAAGGTCAGGTGCTGGTCTTCATCGACGAGATGCACCTGCTAGTGGGTGCCGGCTCGGGCGAGTCCGGAAACATGGACGCAGCGAACATCCTCAAACCACGCTTGGCTCGTGGTGAGCTGCACCTGATCGGTGCCACCACGCTGGATGAATTCCGAAAGGTGGAGAAAGACAGCGCCTTGGCCCGTCGCTTCGGCAAAGTCACCGTGGATGAGCCTACGCAGGAAGTCGCCTTGGCTATTTTGGAGGGCCTGCGCGAATCCTACGAAGACCACCACCAGGTGCAGTACACCCCGGCGGCGCTCAAGGCCGCGGTGTCACTTTCGGCTCGGTACCTGACCGATCGTCAGCTGCCAGATAAGGCCATTGACCTAATTGACATCGCTGGCGCCCGTCGCTCGATCGCCGCCGGTGATACCGAAGACGTGCAGTCACTACGGGCTGACCTGATGGAAGCAGAACGCGAAAAGTCCCGCGCCATCGGCGAGGAACGCTATGAGGATGCCAGCGCGTGGCGGGATCACATCGCTGAGCTGGCCAACCGGATTAGTGCTGCGGAGGCTTCGGGCGATGCCAGCATCACCCGGGTGGTTGATGAAGCTCAGATCTCTGAGGTCATTTCCCGCTCTACCGGCATTCCGACCTCGCGAATTACGGGCGATGATAAGTCCCGCCTGGCAACGCTCGAAGAGTCCTTGCACGCTTCGGTGATCGGTCAAAAGGATGCCGTCGCCGCGGTGGCCCGTGCGGTGCGACGCAACCGTACTGGTTTGTCTCCCGCCGGTCGTCCGATCGGTTCGTTCCTGTTCTTGGGTCCAACCGGTGTGGGTAAAACCGAGCTGGCTAAGGCTTTGGCAACCAACCTATTTGGTTCGGCAGATTCACTGGTCCGCGTGGACATGAGCGAATACGGCGAGAAGCACACCGTAGCTCGCTTGATCGGAGCTCCTCCAGGATACGTTGGCCACGACGAGCCCGGTCAGCTGACTGAGAAGGTACGCCGCAACCCGTACTCGGTGATCCTGCTTGATGAGATCGAAAAGGCTCACCCAGACGTGTTCAACGTGTTGCTACAGGTGCTCGACGATGGACGTTTGACCGACTCGGCCGGACGCACCGTGGACTTCTCCAACACGCTGATCTTGATGACCAGTAACCTCGGCGGCGAGTACCTGGCCAACAAGGCCGGAAACTTCGGCTTCACCTCGGCCAAGGCCACCAGCGAGGACTCAGAGATCCGTGCCAAGGTGATGAGCAAGGTGCGTGAGTTCATGCGCCCCGAGTTCCTGAACCGTCTGGATGAGGTGTTGCTCTTCTCGAAGCTTTCGCAGTCGGAGATCGGCCAGATCGTCAAGCTGGTCATCTCAGATACGCAGAAGCGTCTGGTGGATCAAGAACTAGATCTGGAGGTCAGCGATGCTGCCGTGAACTGGTTGGCTACCGAGGGCTACGACCCAGAGTTTGGTGCCCGTCCGTTGCGCCGATTGGTGCAGCGCAAGGTACAGGACGCCATCGCCGATCTGTTGATCGACGATTCGCTGACTGCCGGTGACACCGTCTTGGTGGACTATGCACAGGACAAGCTGGTGGTGCGTAAGAAGGTGGAGGAACCAACTCCACCTGCGCAGAACGAGCACGTACCTAGCTTCTTCGACAACTAGGTCGTACTGGCCTCAAGGGGCTTGATGCCCGAAGCGTTTGCTTCTGGCATCAAGCCCCTTTTTCTGTGCGTGAACTAGGCTGTAGAGCCATGGAGATATCCACGACTAAAGTTCCCTATCAGGAGCAAGTTCTCGCGCTCTACGATTGTGTGGGCTGGACTTCCTATACGAAGGAACCTGAGGTACTCGCCAGGGCGCACGCCAATTCCGACTTTCTTGTCTACGCCTACAACGATGACCATCAACTCATCGGCTTGGCTCGCGCAATTTCTGATGACGCGACCATCTGCTATGTCCAAGACATTTTGGTCCGCCCGGAAGCACAACGTACTGGTGCCGGTCGAAAGCTCTTCGCTGCGGTCCAAGAAAGATTTGAACATCTGCGTCAGTTTGTCCTCATTACCGATGATGATCCGGGACAACGCGCGTTTTATGAATCGATGGGGTTGAGAGAGGGCAACAATTTCCACCCTGGCGTGATTCGCGTATTTGCACGGTTCAGCTAACCAGAGTCAGTGAGGTCCGCTCACCGATTAGGCTTGAGCCATGACCCAAGAACTGGCCATCCCTTTTAATGACGTTGAACTCAGTGCCTCATGGACACCAGCCTCCAACGCCACATCGCTCATGATTCTGGCTCACGGTTCCGGCGCCGGCAAAGATCATGAGTTCATGACCGGCTATGCTCGAGCAGTCGCCAATCTGGGGATCAGTGTCTTGAGCTTCAATTTTCCTTATATGGATGCAGGCAAGAAATTCCCGGACAAGGCGCCCACCGCGATTGAGGCCTGGCATCAGGTCCATGCTTGGGCAGATGAACGATTGGCCGACGGCCTACCCATCGTTGTTGCCGGGAAGTCGTTTGGCGGACGAATGGCATCGCTGGCTGTCGCCGAAGGAATGCCCGCGAAGGCACTGATCTTCTTGGGCTATCCGTTGCACGCTTCAAAGAAGGAAGACAAGCTTCGCGATGAGCACCTCTACCCGTTGACGATTCCGATGCTGTTTTTGGAAGGCACCAAAGACCCCTTCGCAAACCCCGAAAAGATAGAAGCCGTCGTTGCCAAGCTCAACAGCTCTTCAGAACTTGTCTGGTTTGAAGGTGGCAATCACTCCTTCAAAGGGGCACGCTCCGGAAGAACTGTGGCCCAAGACGGCGCATGGCTAAGCAACACGACTGCTGAGTTCATTTCGAAACACGTTGCCTAACTTTGACGACGTTTCCAGTAGCTTCGGGGGTCCTCGAAGAATTCTTGCCATCCTCGCACAAGCTCAAGATGCTCAAATTCGCGCTCGCGTAGCCCCCATGATCCGACCTCCAGAATCTGTGCGCCTGGGAAGGTTGCCAGCATGGGTGAATGAGTGGAGAAAATTAACTGCGATCCCCCGTCAACGATGGTTTGAAGCAGTTTCATCAGCTTCACGCAGCCCGCCATTGACAATGCTGCCTCTGGCTCGTCCAAGATCCATAAGCCTTTGATAAACGGGATTCGCTCCTCCACGAGGTCAAGAAATGACTCGCCATGACTGCGCTCGTGCAATTTAGTCTTAAACTTGGATTCTTCGAGATAGGTGTAGAAGTTGTGCATGGTTTCTGCGCGCAGGAAGAATCCCTTGCGCGAAGCCGCGGCACCACGCTGGAGCTTGAGCTGTCGCCACAGCTCGGATTCGCTCGTTCTCGTCGTATTCATCGCGCCCGTCGAACCACCTTCGGCGTTCATGCCATAAGCCATCGCCAGCGCTTCAACGAGAGTCGACTTTCCAGTGCCGTTTTCACCGACGATGACGGTGACTTGTCCCAGGTCCAGCCCTTCATGAAGCAGCTGGCGCACCGGCGGCAGCACCAAGGGCCACCGTTGATTTCCAAGCAACGCCTCAGCGTCAATAGCCTCGACTCGTCTCACCGGCATGAACATCTGTGAAAATTCCACAGGCTCAGTCCTCTTGGCGTTGCAAGAAACTATAAACCTCGGTCTCATCCACGCCGGGGAAGGCGCCGGTAGGCATCGCTGCGAGCAGGTGCGTGTTGGCACGCGTGGAAGGCCAAGCGTTGCCAAACCACTGGTTAGACAGGTCAGCTGGTGGACGGCGGCAGCAGTTTTCATCCGGGCAAGTGGACTGGCATCGTTCTTTGGTATCGCGGCCACGGAACCACTTCACGTGCTCAAAGGGAACCCCGATGGACAGCGAATACAGTCCTGAAGAGTGCCGCTCGGTACGAGCCGTGCACCAATAGGTTCCGTTGACCGTATCGGTGTATTGCTCAAAGGAGCGGAACTTGTCCATCTGTTCAAAGACGACTCGACTGGTCCAATAGCGGCAAATGCTCTGCCCTTCGATGGCGCCAGTGTGATCCGCCGGGAAATTCACGCGGTCGTTTTCATAGGCCTTGTGCAAAATGCCCGACTCGTGCACTTTCTGGAAGTGGCAAGTCATGCCCAGATGCTCGGTGGCGAGATTAGTGAAGCGGTGCGCTGCCGACTCATAAGACACGGCAAACGCGTCTCGCAGGTCCTCGATCGCCAGCTCGCGATTGTTCTTGGCACGGCGCAGATACTCGACTGTTGATTTCTCCGGCATCATCAACGCAGCAGCGAAGTAATTGGTCGCTACGCGCTGGGAGAGGAAATCAGAGTAATCGGTCGGTGGCTTATGGCCGAGTACATGATGTCCCAAGGCTTGCAATAGCACTGACCGCGGATCATGCTCGGTTCGGTTGGCCTGCGTCAGGTAGATGCGCATATTTTTCAGGTCAGTCACCGAACGCGTGGAATGCGGCAAATTCCCGACGAAGCGCAGGCTGAAGCCAAGGTGTTCAGCAATATCGGCCGCACGGTGATGAGACAGTGGCCCCGAATCGTGGCCGACGGCAGAAAGTACCTTGGATGCTTCCTGCTCAATCTCCTTGTAATAGTTATTGCGGCTTCGCATCTCGTGGCGCAGGGCAGTATTGGCCCGTCGGGCTTCTTCGGGCGTGGCTGCCTGTTCGTTCAAACGACGTTCAAGTTCGTGCTGCAATCCCACCAAAGATTCGAGCACATCCATTGGAAGACGGGTGCCCACGCGTACGGTCGGTAGTCCCAAAGATTCATAGAGTGGACCGCGTTGAGCACGCTCCAACTCAATTTCTAGGGCCGCCCTGCGTGAAGGAGGTTCTGTACCCAACAGGTCATCAACGCCGACGTCGAAAGCTCCTGCCAGTGCCTTGAGCAGCGAAAGTTTTGGCTCACGCTTCCCGTTTTCGATCAGGGAAAGCTGGCTCGGCGCAGTGTCGACCACGGCCGATATGTCGTCCAAAGTCATCTGCTTACTTTTGCGCAGGAATCGAATCCTTCGCCCCAGAGCAATGGCATCCATCTCCGGGGTTTCTCCGGACCCATTGCCATTTTCCGGCTTCATTGCGCGGTTCCATGTGGTTGCAGTCACACACCCAGAGTACGTGAAGAACTTTGAACTTTTCCATAAGTTGGCGAGAAAAGATACTCTTGCGCCGCAATGATCTACCACTGAACATAAAAATCTTCACTTCTTCCACTGGTCCAAACCTTCACCACTCATACCAAATGCACAGCGCTCCAGCGGAATCATGCTGACCGGTCGCTCGTTGAACTAGGCAATACCAATCTCAAAGGAGCGCCATGACCGTCATAGCCGAAAAAGTACTCTCCGCTAAAAACTCAGCCCATGATCCACCCAAGACCATTGTCGTAATGGGCATTGACGGCGCAGGCAAGAGCACAGCCATCGCCACCCTAGTCCAGGAACTACGCAGCGAACAGATCCCTGCACGCCGACTCGCGAATGCAGCCGGTCGTCGTTGGCTCAATAACTTTTCCCAGAGCTCAAACATCCAAATTCCACGCCGATTCCAGGATCTGATTGAAACTACCCTCCGCGTCCTTAACGTAGCTCGAAACACTTTCATGACTGCGCAGACGCCAGGGCTTACGGTGATGGACCGCCACCTTTATTGCCAGTTGGTTCTACGCCACCTCCGCGGCCACAAGCCTGGCGCACTGCTGCAATGGCTTGCTCAAAAAAGCACCGAGCAGACAACGGTTGTACTTCTGGATATTGACCCGTTCCTTGCCTATGAACGCATTAATGCAAGAGCCGAAGACGAAGAACCCTTGGGATATCTACAGGAAGCCCGTACTGAATACCGTCGCCTGGCGCAGCTCCATGATTGGTTGGTGCTTGATGCATCGGTGCCCACGACACAACTTGTTGATCAGTTACGCATGATCGCCGGCAAGTAGACTCGACTCATGAGCGAAGCACAGGGCACTTTTGCACCAGAGACCATCCTTGAGCTATCCAAGAGTGCCAAGAGGCAATGGGAGCTCGGGCAGGTTCGACGCATTGCCATTGGAACCTTGGCACAGAACGGGACCTTGCAGCAATGTTCCGAAACCGAAGCAACATGGCAAGTGTCCATTCGCTCCATAGAGAAAGAAGCATCCTTCTCCTCTGCGCTTCCAACTCAAATAGTCACCCTGATTGCCGGTGATTTTATTGAACTCACCGTGGATGGCGAACAGCACGGTTTAGAGCCCTTGCGACCTCTGAAGTTCACTACCAATGCCCCGGTTGAAGCCAGCCAGCCCACCGAAGAACTACTCGCTGTATACGTCGCCGCCGATCCACAGAATGTTCGCCCAACGGTGCGCATTGTGGAGCTGTCGAAAAAGCGTGAGCAGCACCTCTTTGATGGCCAGCTTGGCATCCTGCTCCAAGGCTCGGCGCTACTGCTGCTTGGCGATCAGCAGCAGCCTGTGAATCTTCGCGACACCGTGGCAGGTTCAGATGCGCAAGAGCCACGTATTTCTGGTCGTGGCGTTATGGCCGTCGTTTCTTTCGATCCGGCCTAACTCTCGCCCGATACCAGAACTGCGACGATCCTTCTGGGCAAGAACGTAGTTTATTCGCGTCGCTAACCTGCGCAACGCACCATCTTTGGAGTCAGACTTCTTCCTCCTCGGGCAATTTGGTCCACGCGAAATTACCGTGGCCAAACCAACGGCACTTCATATTTTCTGCTACGTGCGTGTAACTGCTACTCGATCCCATTTCGGCATATATCAGTTAACTTCCTACTCAGATGATGGTCAAGTACTGCCCAAACATGTAGCCCAATCTCTCTCCTACCCGTACGGGCACGATCAGAAAACTAAAGTTTCACATTTTTTCACGTCAATTTTTCTTGATACAGCGAATTTTGAGCGTTCTGGCTCACATCTAGCCCAAGAAGTGCAAAACTTTCAGATTTGCGAAGAAGTGAAAATCTTAATCCTAAAAACCTCTGTTTTGGCCCTTGCGCTTGAGGAAAAGTAGTTGTCACGAAGAAGTTCACAAGATCACCTAACGATCAATATGAACCCGGAACTTGCGCGAAGGAGCCAAGGCAATGACAACCGAGAACACCAACGCAAACTCGATCGACAACCGCATCGCAGCCATCGAGACCGACTGGGAAAACAATCCTCGTTGGAGTGGCGTCACCCGAGACTACAGCGCAGCCGACGTCGTCAAGCTACAGGGACGGGTTCAGGAAGAACACACCCTAGCCAAGCGAGGATCGGAAAAGCTGTGGAAGCAGCTCACCGAGGAAACCCCAACCGGCGGCTACACCAACGCATTGGGCGCACTGACCGGTAACCAGGCAGTACAGCAGGTCAAAGCCGGACTTCGAGCAATCTACCTGTCGGGCTGGCAGGTTGCAGCAGATGCCAACCTCTCAGGCCAGACCTACCCAGACCAGTCGCTCTACCCAGCAAACTCGGTCCCACAGGTAGTTCGCCGGATCAACAACGCGCTGCAGCGTGCCGACCAGATCGAATTCTCCGAAGGCGTTCAGAGCGTTGAAGACTGGATGGTTCCAATCGTCGCTGACGCAGAGGCCGGCTTTGGTGGCCCGCTAAATGCGTACGAGCTGATGAAATCCATGATTGCGGCCGGCGCCTCAGGCGTTCACTGGGAAGACCAGCTGGCCAGCGAAAAGAAGTGCGGCCACCTCGGCGGCAAGGTGCTGATCCCAACTCAACAACATATCCGCACCCTGAACGCGGCCCGCCTGGCCGCCGATGTGGCTGGCACACCCTCCGTGGTCATCGCCCGCACCGATGCTGAAGCAGCAACCTTGATCACCTCGGATGTTGATGAGCGAGATCAGCAGTTCATCACCGGCGAGCGCACCCCCGAAGGCTTCTACAAGGTCACCAACGGAATCGAACCTTGTATCGCCCGTGCTAAAGCCTACGCACCATATTCGGACCTGATCTGGATGGAGACCGGCACCCCTGACTTGGAGCTGGCCCGCAAGTTCGCTGAAGCGGTCAAGAAGGACTTCCCGGATCAGATGCTCTCCTACAACTGCTCGCCATCGTTCAACTGGAAGAAGCACTTGGATGATGCCACCATCGCCAAGTTCCAGCGCGAACTCGGTGCCATGGGCTTCAGCTTCCAGTTCATCACCCTGGCTGGTTTCCACGCATTGAACCACTCAATGTTCGATCTGGCCCAGGGTTACGCAAAGGACGGCATGAGCGCCTACGTCGAACTGCAGGAACGCGAATTCGCTTCCGAGGCTGCCGGCTACACCGCCACCAAGCACCAGCGCGAAGTCGGCACCGGCTACTTCGACGCAATCTCCACGGCGCTGAACCCAAATGCCTCCACTCTGGCCTTGGTGGGTTCCACCGAAGAAGGCCAATTCCATTAGACCCTAATGGGTCGATGGTGCTAGCCGGCATTGCTGCCGGCTAGCACCACCACCATTTTTAATCTTTAAGGACGCTGCCATGAACTCCCCGATCACCCTGAACAACATCACTATCACTGCTACCCGCGTTCGCTATCAGGAGCAGATCCTTTCCGGCGACGCATTGGATTTCTTGTCTTCCCTGCACAACGCTTTTGAAACCCGTCGTGCCGAACTGATGCAGCGTCGCCAGCTCAACCGGGCCCGCATTGCCAATGGCCGTGATCCAAAGTTCTTGGAAGAGACCCGCAGCATTCGCGAAGATGATTCATGGCAGGTTGCCCCCATTGCGCCGGGTCTGGAAGATCGCCGAGTAGAAATCACCGGTCCGATCGAACGCAAGATGGCCATCAATGCACTGAACTCCGGCGCGAACGTATGGCTGGCCGACATGGAGGATGCTTGCTCCCCCACCTGGCAGAACGTAATCAAGAACCAGGTCAATCTCATCCGTATTCTGGACCAGGATCTGGACTTCACCGCACCGGATGGTCGTGAGTACAAGCTGAACAGCCACGAGCTGAGCGAACTGCCCACCATTGTGGTTCGTCCTCGTGGATGGCACCTTCCAGAAAAGCACTTGCTAGTTGGTGGCACTCCGATGTCGGGGGCTTTGGTGGACTTCGGCTTGCACTTCTTCCACAACGCTAAGCGTCTGCTGGCTGCTGGCCGTGGCCCGTACTACTACCTGCCAAAGCTGGAGAACCATCTGGAAGCACGGTTGTGGAACGATGTGTTCAACATGGCCCAGGATTTGCTGGGGATCGACCGCGGCACTATTCGTGCCACGGTACTGATCGAAACCATCACCGCAGCTTTCGAGATGGAAGAAATCCTTTATGAGCTGCGTGAACACTCCTCGGGTTTGAACGCAGGACGCTGGGACTACATCTTCTCGATCATCAAGACTTTCCGCTCCCGCGGACCACGCTTTGTCTTCCCTGATCGCGACACCGTGACCATGAGCGCACCGTTTATGCGGGCCTACACCGAGCAGCTGGTTCGGGCTTGTCACCGCCGTGGTGCAACGGCTATCGGTGGGATGAGCGCCTTTGTTCCAAGTCGCAAGGATGCCTCGATTAATGAGATCGCTTTCGGCAAGGTACGTGAGGACAAGGCTCGTGAAGCAGCAGATGGTTTTGACGGTTCCTGGGTGGCTCACCCGGACCTGGTGTCGGTAGCCCGCGAGGTCTACGACGAGGTGTTGGGTGAGAACCCGAACCAGTTGCAGCGCACCCGTGAGGATGTTGAAGTTTCCGATAGCGCATTGCTCAACATTCACAGTGTGACCGGCAAGATCACCGAGCGAGGTATTCGCGACAATATCGAGATCGGTATCCGCTACATCGAGTCCTGGCTGCGCGGTAATGGTGCAGTGGCCCTGCGTAACTTGATGGAAGATGCCGCAACAGCAGAGATCTCCCGGTCCCAGCTGTGGCAGTGGATTCATCAGTCGGCCATCACCGATGAGGGTGAGATCATCACCCGCCGTTGGGTTCAAGAATTGGCTGAAGAGACCATGGACAACTTAGAACGATTCGAAGGCGACCGTTTTGAAGAAGCCTTGGAAATCTTTGAAGCCTGTGCCCTGCGTGATGACTTCCCGACCTTCCTGACCAAGAACGCTTACCTGCGGTACCTGGATGCACCAGCCCGTACCTTTGAAATGGCAGGATAAGCCCCTCTAAGACCGGGCCGATTGTCACCAGTCGTCCGAAAGATCGGCCACGAAAAGCGGCATTCATCCGTTGGTAACCAGTCCAACGGGCGGATGCCGTTTTTTGTGCGCAGTGACTAGGCTGTAGCCATGGCATTCCAGTTTAAGAACCCGGCAGAAGATCTCTGGCAGCCTGACCTATTGGGCGAGGATTTCTCGTATCGCTCGCTACCGTTGACCGACGGTTCCACCGCGACCTTGGTGCGACACCGCCCGCGTAAAAAACTGCGCCTTCCACCACCGTTGCGTGGCATCGCGGTGCTCTACGTGCATGGCTGGTCTGATTACTTCTTTCAGAAGGAACTGGCCGAATTTCTTAGCGAAGCCGGTACAGACTTCTATGCCTTAGACCTGCGCCACTACGGACGGAATCTTCCTGTCGATAAAGCCAGCGGCCTCGCGCAGAGTATTAGCCCCGGATTCACCACGGATTTGCAGGAGTACTTTGAGGAATTTGATGCCGCGCATCGGATCATCTCCAGTGCCCACCCGGGAACCAGATTCGTAATGCTCGCCCATTCCACCGGAGGACTCAGCGCGTCAATGTATGCGGCAGCGAACCCCAACAAAGTCGATGCGTTGGCGCTGAACAGCCCCTGGCTTGAATTTCAGGCCAGTGAAATCGGGCGCACCGCTCTGGCGCGCATCATCCAAGCGGCCAGCACACGTAATCCCCACCGTTACCTGCCCACCGTAGATCCGGGGTTCTACACCCGCACCGTCTCCAACCAGTTCAACGGCGAGTGGGACTATGACTTGAGTTGGCGGCCAGTGACTGGTTTTAGACTCACCGCCGGATTTATCGCCGCAGTTTTCAACGCGCAAGCCAAGGTGAAAAAGGGCCTCGACCTTCAGATGCCTACCCTAGTCATGCTCTCGGCCGAAGATTACCTCTTGCCGCGTTGGAAAGACTCGGCCACGCGCGCCGACGTAGCACTAAACGTGCAAGTGGTGGCACAACGCAGCCTAGACCTAGGGCGAGAATTACACGTTCTGCGTTTGCCCGGCGCACTGCATGACATTTTTCTCTCGGCCCCCACCGTACGTGCCAAGGCCTATAGGTCGCTGGGTTCCTGGTTGGCAGCGCTCAAGACCCGACAACGCGATTCGCAGCTTGCCCACTGCATCCGCACGGTACTGCCCGAAAGTAGCCAGGCTTTGGACTTCTAGTAGACCAGCTTTTCCGGTACTTCATCGTTGACCAGTTCCAGTTGCCAATCCCCTGCTTTGTCCTGGCCCACGATGGCGACTGACCCATTACGGATGGTGTCCAGTTTGTACCCGGCCAAGTGCGACAGCGTGTATCGAATGATGGTGCCGTGGCAGACAATGGCAACGTTCTTGCCTGGGTAGTCTGCAGCGATTTGATCGATGGCGCGCAGTCCGCGGTCCACTACTGAATCCAGTGGTTCAATGCCACCACCGTTTTTATCCGGCCACAGTGCCAGTGCTTCGGTTTCAACCATGCCCTCGCCCTGAGCGTAGTCACGCTCGATCAGCAGGTCGTAGCTCGGGCCCAATTCCATGCCCAGTCCCTCAGCAATAATCTGCGCGGTTTCACGAGCGCGGGATAGCGGCGAGGAGACGATAACATCCCAGTCTCCGGAGGCCAAGACGTTCACGGCCTCACGTGCTTGGGCTCGGCCAGTGTCGTTCAGTGGTGTATTGCTCGATCCTTGTAGTCGGCCTTCGAGGTTCCACTGCGTCTGTCCATGGCGGACGAATCCTAGTTTCATGAGCCAATTCTCCCACTTCATGGGTGGGCACCGGCAATCACTGGTGCTTAAGCTCACGGTAGACCTATGCCACGTTCTTCACATTTGACCTGTGTCAGCACATAGGATTTTCTCGGCTGAATTCTGTTGTCGACAGCTTGCAGGCCCAGATCGAACGCACCCGAAAAGGATCCGAGCAATACTATCGTGACCGATATCAAGGCCTCACTTGCCCGCGGGCTCACGGCCCGCCACATCCGCTTCATGGCCCTGGGATCAGCGATCGGAACGGGCCTATTCTATGGCTCTTCCTCCGCTATCCAGGCCGCTGGTCCCGCAGTACTCTTTGCATACATGATCGGCGGCGCAGCCGTATTCATCGTCATGCGTGCCATGGGCGAGATGGCTGTTAAGCATCCGGTCTCCGGTTCCTTCGCCCATTACGCCTCACGCTATCTAGGCAACTTCGCAGGATTTGTTACCGGGTGGACCTTCAGCTTTGAAATGGCCATTGTGGCCATCGCGGATGTCACGGCCTTCGGTATCTACATGGGGTTCTGGTTCCCCCAGGTACCGCAATGGATCTGGGTGTTAGTGGTGGTTCTGCTTATCGCCAGCATTAATCTGATGAAGGTGAAAGTCTTTGGCGAAACCGAATTTTGGTTGGCCATAGTGAAAGTCACCGCGATTGTTGCCATGATCGCAGGCGGTGTACTGCTGATCATCTTCGGCTTTAACGCCCCCGATACGGATACGGCCACGGGCTTCGCCACGCTGATGAGCGCCGGTACGTTGTTCCCCAATGGTTTTATGGGGCTGTTATTGTCCTTCGCCGTAGTGATGTTTGCCTTTGGTGGCATTGAAACCATCGGCATTACCGCAGGCGAAGCGGACAATCCGTCAAAGTCAGTCCCAGAAGCCATTAATACCGTGCCGTGGCGCATTTTGATCTTCTACGTAGCTTCACTTGCTGTGGTCATGATGCTCTTTGATTGGCGTCAGATTGATGGTTCGGCTTCCCCATTTGTGCAGATTTTTGACGGTCTCGGACTCCCCGCGGCCGCACATATCTTGAACGCCGTGGTGATCACCGCAGCCATCTCCGCCATCAATGCCGACACCTTTGGCGCGGGCCGAATGCTGTACGCCATGTCGGTTGCAGGCCACGCACCAAAGTCCTTCGGCCGTGTTTCTCGCAACGGGGTCCCTTGGATGTCAGTTATCGTCATGGCGATCGTCTTACTGGTCGGCGTGGTACTTAACGCGTTGCTCCCCGAAGCCCTGTTCACCATTATTGCCTCGATCGCTACCTTCGCAACGGTGTGGGTCTGGATCATGATTTTGGCTTCCTACTTAGCGATGCGTAGGCAGGAAGCTAAGTCTGGTCGCGATGGGTCGGTAGCTCGCGAATACACTGTGCCTGGCGGAACTGCGGCTGCTTGGGCAGCGCTGATCTTCATGGCGTTTGTCGTTGTTCTACTGGCCTTGAGCGCTGAGACTCGCGTTGCTTTGTACACCGGTGTTGTCTGGTTGGTGTTGCTCGGGGTCCTCTATAAATTCATGGTTCGCCCGGTTGAACCGGCCAAGAACGATAGTGACTCGTTGCTGGGCTAAACTCCCTGCGACGGTCTGGCGCTCAGCTTCTCCACGAAGCTGAGCGCCATTTTCGTTAGACCAGACTCCCAGAATTGGCCTAGTCGATCCTCCGGCGTACCCCGGTACGGTCGGCAATGGACTGGGGATCACCCACGGTGCGCAGTTCTTGGAGTAGGGCCAGGGATGCCCAGAGCAACATGGCCAGTCCAACGATCCACAAACTCGTTAGGTTCAGGTGCAAGTAGGCAAGAACTCCGCCCAGCGAACCAAGGGTGATCATTAGCCACAGCAGTGCGTAGCGCAACCACAACAGCCGGACTGCCGACCGCTGAGTGCCGGCCAACAGACCAAGCAGTGCACCGCCGATTGCTTGGCCAAGTTTGACCAAGGTGCCGGTCATATAGGTCAGTCCCAATGACACTTCACCCGAACGGGAGTAAGAAACATTAACTACGCCCATCGCTGCGGCCAAAAGTAAGGCAGTGACGTGCGGGTGAGCTGCTCCCGTAACAGCTGCAGTCAGAAGCAGTGCCGAACTGAAATACATGGCTACAGGTCTGCGTAGGGCCGTCAGTGGCGTTGTGATCAGCGTGGCGATGACTACACCGATAACAAAACTGGCTACCAGCGACATTGCGTTGATCCAGCCGGTAACATCTCCGCTCATCAGTGCCGCGGAGGAACGGGTGGAGTTACCGGACATGAACGATAAGAAGTAGCCACCAAAGTGGACAAAGCCAACACCGTCGACAAATCCTGCCATGGCGGTGATGGTTCCCGCGAAGAGGATCTCACGCCAACGAAGATTCTTTGCCACTGCAGTTGCTTCCTTTTCTTGTCTTGGAACGTGTCTCCGACCAATCCCGTTATTCCAGCGATAGGTGGAAGCCGACACTCAAGGCCACCGGAATGCAATCAGAGAAAAAGTTGTTAGCTCAACTATGAGTGAAAATACTGGCCATCAGCCTCTCGAATCCAAGCGTTTACGTGTCGACATCTTCTCCGATATCGCCTGCCCATGGTGCTTCATCGGCAAGCGTCGTTTTGAAAAGGGCGTAGAAGCTTTTGAATTCTCCAATAACGTTGACGTCTTCTGGCACGCCTATCAGCTAGATCCATCATTGCCAGATAGCTATGACGGTAGCGAAGCAGATTACCTCTCGGCAATGAAGGGACTAGATCAGTCTCAGGTTCAGCAAATGCTGGAGCATGTCACCGCCCAGGCCGCTTCGGAAGGTCTGAGCTACGACTTTGCGAACCTCAAAGTTGCCAACTCCTTCACCGCCTTGCGAGTCCTTGAATACGCAAAGCGGCACGATGCTGGCAATGAAATGAAGGAAGCGTTGCTCTCCGCGCACTTTGAAAAGGGCCTGGATACAGGTGATACTCAGACCTTGCTTGAGATTGCAGAATCTCTAGGACTAAACGCCAAGGATCTGGCTGCGCAATTGGAGGCTGGTGCATTCGCTGACGACGTCAAGGCAGATATTTCGCAGGCTCAGCAAATTGGCGTGACAGGTGTTCCGTTCTTCATTCTGGACGGCAAGTACGGAATTTCTGGAGCGCAGCCAGCCGAAGTCTTTACCAATGCACTCAACGAGGTCTATGCAGAGAGCGTTGACGTCTAGCCGATAACTTCGGCTATTCGCAGACGAGCTTGCCTGCAGAGGTATCAAGCTTACGGTCCTTCTGCAGGCTCTCGAATTTTTCTCCGAGAGCCAGATCCACGTTGGAACCATACTTCTTTTCATCAAAAATGAAGACGGTACCCGGTACCTGGCGCTGCACGGTGAACGCCTGAGCATATCCATCGGGTCCGGCAATGACCGCCCCTACAGTTCCAGATAGCGACTCCCATCCGGAAGTTAGCGAAGAGATCTTAAATCCGCGGTCTTCTAAGGATTTGGCGGTGTTTCCAGCCAACCCTGTGATGTCAGTGGTGTTCAGAACTCGGATTCGGAAGCTTGTCGGATCCTGATATGTAAAATCCACTTCGGGGCACTTAGCATTTTTGATACTTGCCGGGGTTTGAATTGGATCAGCTACCGCACTGGGCTTGACGCCCGGCGTCCATTTTCCGGTGGTGATCAGCAGCGCGCCAACGGTCACTGCCAGAACTAATGCCGCAAGGCCCAAGAAAAAGGCATTGTGTCTTCTTCTCGCAGATTTCTTGACGTGATCGTCTGAGCTAAAGCTCAAGTCCTCACCGTTGACGATGTGCGTCCCGTGCCATTGCTCCGGGTCCTCACCTGTACGCATTCTCCACCTTGCTCTCGGCAGCCTATCGGCTATGTCAACCCCACGAGTGACACGTGTTCATCCTCGTGGCGTTAGCTTATCTAATTGGCGTCCAAATCCAATATCCGTGCGTGAATTACAGATCGATGATGCAGTGCCGACCTTAAGGCCCGATGCACTCCGTCTTCGAGATACAAGACTCCTTCATAACGAACCACGTGTGAAAACAGATCACCGTAGAACGTGGAGTCTTCAGAGAGCAAAGTTTCAAGATCTAGTGTCGACTTGGTAGTGACCAGTTGATCCAGCTTCACCTGCTGCGGCGGTATATCGCTCCAATCACGCGAAGATACCAACCCATGTTCAGGGTATGGACGGCCGTCGCCTACTGCTCGAAATATCACCCATTAAGCATACTTGCCAGATGATCAAATGATTGGAATGAACAGGACTACTGCCCATGTGCGCTTAAGCAAGTTCTAGGCCAGAATCTCCGTTTTCGAGAACGTTACATTACCGCGTAACTCGTGCCAAACAATCAGAACCACACCCCTATGCTGATGATTGCTTGAATATTCAGCGCGACTCTACAACGCATTTCCCCGAAGATTCAGGGGTTCCCGGATGACGCTGATCACCAAAAATGGCATTATCATCCTCATCTAGACACTTTGCAAGTATTGTTACGAGGCACGAAATCTGAAGGAACCGGGCGTAACTTTAGCTGGTAACAGTCGCGTCACAAGGTGCACTCTGGGGATATGAAAAATGTAGTCACCGAGATCCCAGTCCTCGACATTTCTACTTCGCGTAACGCGGACGGCAGCTTCAACGAAGACTTCGTCAACGCGCTTCGCGATGCAGCCCATCGTGTTGGATTCTTCCAGATCGTTGGCTACAGCTCCCACGAGGGCCAAGACCAAGAACTGTTGGACACCATCGCCGAGTTCTTCGACAAGCCGGTAGAGCAGAAGACCAAGCTCGATAACCGCAACAGCGCACAGTTTCGTGGTTACACCCGCATGGGCACCGAAATTACCCGCGGTCGTGCCGACGCTCGCGAGCAGATCGACTACGGACCCGAGCGCGACACCCTGGCGGTCGTGCCGGCTGATAAGCCTTATTTGAACCTCCAGGGCCCTAACCAGTTCCCTGAAGATTTCCCAAAGCTCGAAGAACGGGCCATGGCATGGGCCGACTTGATGAACAAGACGGGCCATGAGCTACTTTCAGCTATCGCTGTTGGCCTAGGCCTGCCCGAGGATCACTTCGATGAGCCCTTCGCCGACACCCCATCATGGATGGGCAAGTTGGTTCACTACGTATCCGGCGATGTCGTGCCTGAATCCGGCAACCAGGGCGTAGGCCTTCACGCAGACTACGGATTTGTCACCCTACTGCTTCAAGATCAGGTCGGCGGTCTCCAGGTTCAGCCATACGGTCAGGAGGAGTGGATTGAAGTTCCACCAACCCCGGGAGCTTTGGTTGTGAACCTCGGCGAAATGCTAGAAGTTGCTACCGACGGCTACCTCATGGCAACGATCCACCGTGTGATCGCTCCGCCTGCAGGCGTAGATCGCTATTCGGTCCCATTCTTCTACTCACCACGCCTCGACGCAGTAATCGACAAGGTTGAGTTGCCAGCGGAGCTTGCAGCCGAGGCCCGCGGCGTCTCTGACGATCCACAGAACCCAATGCTCGCTTCCTACGGCGCCAACGTGCTTAAGGGTTGGTTACGCGCCCACCCACAGACCGCCGCTATCCACTATCCAGAGGTAGTGAAGGCCAAGAAGAGCGCTTAGCTTTTCCGCACTCCCTTAGACGTCAGGGAGACAAACCAGAAAGACCTACTGGCTTCAGTTCGAAATTATTTTGGAGTTGCTGCCGGTAGGTCTTTTTGTTCTCCGTGGCGCTACCCAATGCCAGACAGTACGCAGAACTCGTTACCCTCCGGATCGGCAAGTACCACCCAGCTAACGTCGTCGTCCTGCCCAACGTCCGCATACGAAGCACCGAGGGAGAGCAGTCGATCGACTTCTTCTTGCTGTTGTGCGCCATGAGGTCGCACATCAAGATGCAGCCGGTTTTTGATTGACTTCGATTCTGGAACCTGTGCAAAGGTCAACACGATGGCCGACTCATTCTCAGCGGGCGAGCCAATGCTGACAAGTCCTGCTTCTTCTTCCCGTACTTCGTAGTCCAACGCTTCGCACCAGAAGCGTGCCAGAAGCATCGGGTTCGCGCAGTCTACAGAAATCTCGCTCAATACACTTGTCATGATCTTGCCTCGTCGAAAGAATGATCGTCAGATGGTTCGGATCATACCGGCAATAATCCTTCTACGTCAGAAGGTAAAAAAATAATGTCCTGGTTCATCGTTTACACGACGAACCAGGACATTAAAATTGGCGGAGGATAGGGGATTTGAACCCCTGAGGGCGTTAACCCAACACGCGTTCCAGGCGTGCGCCATAGGCCGCTAGGCGAATCCTCCTCAGTTTGCTCCGTGGAGCAGGATCCAGCATATCTAAATTTTCGCTCAATAACGAATCGGGCGCTCCCCCGGCAGAATCGACCACCCATTCTTGATGCCCAACCCCTGAAATTCAGCGATCTTGAGGGTTATACCCATCTCGAAGAATTCCTGTTTTCCGCCACAAGCGACCACGGATACTGCTGTTTATGAGTAAAAGAGAGGTATTTCACAGCAGCGATGATCCTCGTCGCCTCCCCCTGAGCCCTCCCGGCACCCGTCCAACACCGACGGATTTCGGCTTGTGGGCAGCGCACCTTGATCAAGACAATCTCTTCACTCAAATCGCTGCCACGGCTCGGCGGCTTTATGAGCAACCGCCAGTATCCACCACCGCGCAAGGATTAGATGCGCTCAAGAACATGTCTCGATTGCGCAGCATGCTCGATGCTGCGCAGGCTGCCATCTTGGCGGACTCTTTTGAGCATGCGGTGAAACAATCATCTGAGCAAGGCACCCAAGAGCTGCTCCACGATTCATTGCGAGATCCGCTTCAAGAGCCATCAACCCGGTTCTACAGCGTCAACCCAAACGATGAGGCCGTCGTGCGGTCGTCATTTGTGGCAGAAGCTTCCATCGCGATGCGCGTGACAGAAGCAAACCTGCGGGACCAACTGTTTTTCGCTGAGGGGTTGCGCCATGTGTGCCCGCAGACCCTCGAAGAACTCAGTTGCGGCGAGATCACCACGCGAACCGCACAAGAAATCGTTAAACAGTCCCAAGATCTTGAACCCGATGACGTGCAGCATCTGCAACAAACCCTGTTGCCCATTGCGCGGACCGCTGCAGATTCTGCTGTTGCTCATAGGGCGCGAAAAATCCATGAACGCTTGCACCCGCAGCCCATCGAAGAGCGACATAAGAAGGGTGCTCAGGACCGTAAGGTCACCTACTGGAACGAACCGAACGGAATGTCAGCTCTGCAATTGTATTTGCCGGCAGAAAAAGCCCTGAGCATCATTAATACGGTCAATTGGCATGCAACACAACATGATGACCCGGACGACGAACGCACCGAACAGCAACGCCGACTGGACATCATTTGTGATGCGTTGATCGACGGCTGGCCTGCCACGCCTGGCACACCACTGAAAGCACGCGTCGCGGTCACCATACCTGCCCTTGAGATGCTCGCCAACCCGAAGCGAGCCTTAGCAGACCTAGAAGGGTATGGACCCATCCCTATTGGGACGGCACTGCGCATCGCCCAGGATGCACCATCCTTCATGAAGGTACTTACCGATCCTTGGTCCGGCGCAGTCATTGATGTTGGAAGGGAAAAGTATCGGCCGTCAAAAGCGCTACGCGACTTGCTGCGCAACAGAGATATTTGCTGCCGGTTCCCCGGATGTAATCGACCGGCTGAAACCTCAGAAATTGATCACATTGAGGCGTGGGCTGCCGGAGGACATACTTCCCGAAGTAATACCCACTTGTTATGTAAAAGGCACCAGATGTTCAAGCACGCACTGGGATGGCAAGCAACGTACTTGGCCGATGGATCAGTGAACTGGCGTTCACCGCATGGAGTGATCTGCATAGAACTGCCCGGCAGCGTCACCAATGTGCAGAATTTTGATTTTGAAAGAGACCAGACCCCAATGCTTCCCCCAGTACAGCTTACTGATCGCGTACGCAGAGTTCTCGGTTGGTTTGATCCGTCAGATCCAGAGACAGGATGAGCAATCACCTTCCGTGAAGTGCACGCGGCCGGTAAAAGTTGGTGTTCAAAGTTGAGAGCAAGCGCACGCTCTCCGATTTTTATCGGACACAAGTCTCGGGTAGTATTTTGGGTGACCCCTCGTGTGGTGTCATCCTGTTGAACTCCCCCAGGACCGGAAGGTAGCAAGGGTAGATGGGCTCTGGCAGGTGCATGAGGGGTCTTTACTTTTTCACGCAAGCCGAATGGAGTCCACGTGGGCGCTGGCCGTTTCGCCCCAAGCCCCTCAGGGCCACTCCACCTTGGCAATTTGCGCACTGCAATTCTTGCTTGGCTTTTTGCCCGCTCCACCCAGCGAGATTTTTTACTGCGCGTTGAAGACCTCGATAGAGTTCGCTCCGGTGCTGAAGCCACCCAAATCGCTGAACTAGAAGCAGTGGGCTTGAACTTTGATGGGACGATTCTTCGCCAGTCGGAACGCTTCGGTCTCTACTTTGATGTTGTTGAAGACCTGAAAAAGCGCAACCTCGTCTACCCATGCTTCTGCTCTCGCAAAGACATCGCCGAAGCTGGCAGCGCTCCTCATGCCGCGCCTGGCGCCTACCCCGGAACTTGCCGCAATCTGAGCCCAGACGAACGTGAAGCCAAAGCAAAAATCCGTCCCGCAGCCCTGCGCCTACGCTCAGAAGTGAACGAATATTCCGTTCACGACGTGTTGGCCGGTAAATACACCAGCACCGTTGACGATTTTGTATTGGTCCGCAACGATGGTGCTCCGGCGTACAACTTGGCTGTAGTGATTGACGACGCGCTCTCTGGCATTGATCAGGTGGTACGTGGCGATGATTTACTTTCCTCAGCACCACGCCAGGCGTATTTGGCCTCGCTCTTGGGATACCAAATCCCCGACTATGTCCACGTGGCACTGGCACTGAATAGCAAAGGTCAGCGGTTAGCCAAACGCGATGGTGCGGTGACACTCGAAGAGATCACCGAACATGGAGTGCGTCCAGCCGATGTTGTGGCAATTTTGCTAGAGTCGTTGGGCTTGCCAAGCACAAGTTTGCAGGCGGCCCTAGAAGCTTTCGATCCGGCGAACTTACCTCGTGAACCGTGGATCGTAGAACCTGAAAAGATCGTCCAACAGCTGATGTCTCAGGCATCACGCAACCGATAGGGAACCGGTGTGAGTACAGCGCTATATCGCAGGTATCGTCCCGATACATTTGCCGATGTTATCGGACAAGAGCACGTTACTGCTCCGCTGATGACTGCCTTGGAGAAAAACCGTGTGAACCACGCGTACCTTTTCTCTGGCCCACGCGGTTGCGGTAAAACCACCTCGGCTCGAATCTTGGCTCGCTGCCTGAACTGCGAGCAAGGACCGACGCCGGTACCTTGTGGCACCTGCCCAAGTTGTGTTGAGTTGGCCAATGGTGGCCCGGGCTCCCTTGACGTCATCGAAATCGACGCCGCCAGCCATGGTGGTGTCGATGACGCGCGTGACCTTCGTGAACGCGCCACTTTCGCACCGACGCGTGACCGCTACAAGATCTTCATCATCGATGAGGCTCACATGGTTACCGCAGCAGGCTTTAATGCGCTGCTGAAGATCGTTGAAGAGCCACCAGCTCATATCAAGTTCATTTTCGCTACTACCGAGCCCGAAAAGGTTATCGGGACCATCCGTTCGCGTACCCACCATTACCCGTTCCGTTTGGTCCCGCCAGAGGCACTGTTGGCCTACCTACAGGTTCTGTGCGAACGCGAAAATGTTGCGGTTGCCGAAGGTGTACTTCCGTTGGTGATTCGCGCAGGTGGCGGCTCGGTCCGCGATACTCTTTCCGTGCTTGACCAGCTGATGGCTGGTGCCCGCGAAGGAACGCTGGACTATGAAACCGCTATTGCGCTGCTGGGCTACACTCATTCAACGTTGCTGGATGAAGTCACCCTGTCACTACATGAGGCTGACGGTGCTGGGCTCTTTGGCGCCATCGACCGCATCATTCAAACTGGCCTAGATCCGCGACGCTTCGTTGAAGATATTCTTGATCGCTTCCGCGACCTGATCATTGCCAAGGCCATGCCTGAAGGTTTAGAAAAGATCCTGCGTGGTGTTCCCGAGGACCAGCTTGAGGCATTGCGGTTGCAGGCTGGTTTGGTTGGGGCTGGCGAACTTTCTCGCTGGGCTGATGTCACCAACAAGGCTCTGAGCGACATGACCGGAGCAACTTCGCCACGTCTGCACTTAGAGTTGCTCGCAGCCAGACTGATGCTGCCAGGTTCAGAGAATTCTGCTTCTGCTTTTGCCGCCCGGTTGGATCGACTGGAACGTCAGGCAATGACCGGTGGCCCGCTGCCGGCACTTGAAGAATCTGATGCCTCCGGTGCTTCATCTTCGGTCAGTGCACCGGTTAATCCCGTGGCAGCGCGTCAAGGTGCCGCCGCAGTTCGTGAAGCGTTGGCTGCGGCTAAGGCTCGTCGCGAAGGTGCTCCGATGCCGGTTGCCGCCGAAACCCCCGCTGAGCCTGAAGAGCAGCAACCTGTTCAAGCGCCAGCTCAGCAGCAGCCTCCCGTTCAGCAACCAGTTCAGCAGCAACCCGCTCAGCCAGCCGAGCAGGAGCCTGCAGAAGCTCAGGCACCAGCTGTCGAGAATGAAGATCCCAATGCGCCGCTGGACCCAGGGGCCAATTCGTCTCTGAATACCGGCGAAGCCGCTGACTGGGGAGCAACTTGGGGTCCGAAGGACGATAGCCGCTCGGTCACCACCGAAGTTCAGCCTGGCCCTAGCGTTCCTGCAGCACGTCCAGAAGGGGTGGCGCCATTTAGTTTGGTTCCTGACCCATCTAGTGGTGAAGACCTGTCGTTTGGCACGGGAGTTTCCATTGATGACGTCAAGCAGAACCCTGCGATGGCAGAATTTGCTCGACGAACCGCTGCTACTCGAAGCCAGCAACCAGCAGCACCAGCAGCAGCACCCGCAGCACCCGCAGCACAGCAAGCCTCACAGGCTCCGGAGCCTGAACAGGTCCAGGCCCCGACGCAACCTGTCGCATCCGCGCCAGCACAACAGCAGCCTTCACAGGCTCAAATTGATGCACAGCGCCAGGCAGCTCAGCAGGAGCAGGCACAACGTGAACAAGCTGCGCGAGCGCAGGCCGAACGTGAGGCTCAAGAATCTGCCGCTCGTGAGCAAGCCCAGCGCCAGCAAGCCGAACGAGAAGCTGCTGAGCGTGCTGCTCGCGAGCAAGCACAGCAACAACAACAGGCTCAACCAGCAGCTGCGCAAGCTCAAGTTCAGAACGCAAGTTCTGGCGTGCAGAAGTTCCAGCAGGCTTGGCCAATGATCTTGGAGCAGCTCCAGGGTAGCTCGCGAGTTCTGCATTCGATGGTCGCCACTTATGGTTCGGTGGCCGGTTTTGATGGCCGTACGCTCACTTTGGGCTTCAGCAATACCGGCCCCATTGTGAACCTGCGTAACCGACCAGATTTGATGAACATCTTGACCGGTGTGCTGTCCCAAGTCGCTGGGGCGCCGATTGAGATTGTCTTGACCGAAGGCGGTTCCAACCCGGCTGGCGGTGGTTCCCCAAAAGGTGAGCGCCGGCCACTACCGGCGCCAATCCCAGCACCAACTAAGTTCAACAAGCCTGTAACTTCTGCTGGGGTTGCTGCTCGTGCTGCTGCGCGCGCCCAAGCCGCAGCTCCTGCGCCAACGGCTCAATCGCCGGTTGCCCCGCAGCCCGCTGCGCCAGTGGCACCACAACCTGTTGCGCCTCGTTCAGGTTCAACCGATGGCTATGTCAGTTCCTACGACGACGTTCCACCGCCGCTGGATGAACCGTACATGGACGAGCCGCCGTACCCAGACGATCCTTATTACTCTGCGGCACCCGTCGCTCAAGCGCCAGCGACAGCTGAGCCAACCCGACCGGTTGAAGTTCGACGCCCTACCTCCACTGCCGAGCCAGAAACGAGCACTCAGCCCAGCGAGCCGCGCAGTTTTGGCGGTCCACCAGTGGCGCCTAAGCCACGCATGACTGCTGGCATGAGCGCGCGTCAGGCCGAGGAGGGAACCGCCAATATTCCGCGCCCGGTTTCTTCCACGCCCTTGCATCCGCAGAGCACTACCGAGTCTTTCCAGAACTTGGCTGCGCGCGAGCAAGAACCCGCCACTAACCAGGAACCAGAGGTTTCGGCTCCCGCACCTACAGCGCAACCCGTTGTAGCACCGGTCGAACAGCGACAGCCAGTTCCCGAGCAGCAGGCGCCTGCCCAGGTAGCACCTGTTGCCTCCCCCGCGCCAGAAGCGGCACCTAGTTGGGGTGCACCTGCGCGACAGGCTGCCGAGCCTGAAGAAGCTGTTGCTCCGTCGGCCGGCCAACGTATGAGCCGGTATCAGCAGCTGATGAATCAGGCCAAGGATTCACCAGCCGCCCCACCGCCGGCACAGTCCGCCGGTGGTTGGGGAGGCCCAGCCGCCGGCGGTGGCCGGGCACCGATAGTAGCCGAACCCGAGGAATTCGTCCCGAGCGATGACGACATTCAAGTCGAAGATTCGGCGCTGATCGGTGTTCCTGCCGTTGAACGTTTGCTTGGCGGAATGGTTATTGAGCAGCGCGATGTCAACGGCAATGTCGTAGAAATCAAACGCAGCTTGTAGCCCACACCACGGCGAACTGTCGGGGTGAGACACTAGGGTGTAACACGGAAGATTTCCACTAGATCTACGCAGGAAAAAGAAAGTAGGCGCACGTGTACGAAGGTGCTGTACAGGAACTGATCGACGAGCTCGGTCGCTTACCTGGCATCGGCCCAAAGTCGGCTCAGCGCATTGCTTTCCACATTCTTGATGCCGATTCTGAGGATATGACCCGGTTGGCCGCTTCGATCCAGCTGGTCAAAGAAAAAGTTAAGTTCTGCGAGATCTGCTTCAACATCTCGGAGCAGGAGATCTGTGCGATCTGCCGCGATGAACGTCGTGACGGGACCAAGATCTGCATCGTTGAAGAATCCAAGGATGTCATGGCCATCGAGCGCACCCGCGCCTTTGGCGGCAAATACCATGTGCTTGGCGGTTCGATTAATCCTTTGGCAGGTATCGGCCCGGAGCAGTTGCATATCCGTGAGCTGGTCACCCGTCTGGCCGATGAGTCCATCACCGAACTAATTTTGGCGACCGATCCGAACCTTGAGGGTGAGGCCACTGCCGTGTACTTGGTCCGAGCCCTAGCCCCGTTGGGAATTCGGATCACCCGTTTGGCTTCAGGTCTTCCTGTAGGTGGCGACTTGGAGTACGCCGACGAGGTCACCTTGGCTCGCGCTTTTGAAGGCCGCCGTACCGCTGGCTCCAATTCAGCCGCTGCGACCCGTCGCAACGAGTCTTCGGCCCCAGAACTTGCCAAGGATCAAGATGCGCCAGCTGCTACCCCGACAAGCAAGGATGCGGGGCCGCGGCTGTTCCGCGCGATTGATCCACAGCAGGCTCCCACTATTTCCACATCTGGCCCATCGCACCCGGTTGTTCCCGAAATGGACAATCACCGCAACCGGTAACCAGCCGAAGTTTTCACCACGAACCTCGCATTTCCCGACATCCTCGGGAGGTGCGAGGTTTTTGTTATGAACCAGCCAATGCATAGTTGTGCGATGGAACACGCATAGTTGATAAACATCAACCATCAGCGTATGGTTGATATAAATCAACCATTCGGCGATCTTTGTCGACCCTTTTCTTTGGAGCTTTAATGACCGACACCGCACCGGTCGTCAAGGTGAAGATGACACACCGAGAAATCCTCACAGCCCTCACCGGCATTCTCATGGGTATGTTCGTCTCCATCCTGGCCAACACCGTCGTATCCAGTTCGCTACCCGTGATCGTTTCCGATCTGCACGGTAGTCAGACCTCGTACACCTGGGTAGTCACCGCCACCTTGTTGGCCACTACCATTTCCACCCCCATTTGGGGCAAGCTTGCCGACCTCGGCAACCGCAAACTGCTGCTGCAGATCTCCTTGGCGATCTTCGTACTCGCCTCGGCAGCAGCTGGTTTCTCGCAGACCACCAGCTTCCTCATCGCCATGCGCGTCATCCAGGGTCTAGCCGGTGGTGGAGTTGGTGCCCTGGCTCAAATTGTCATGGCCGACTTCCTCTCTCCACGCGAACGCGGTAAGTACATGGGCCTATTTGGTGCCGTCATGGCCATTGGTACCGTGGGCGGTCCATTGATCGGTGGTTTTGTCACCGACACCATCAACTGGCGCTGGAACTTCTTCATTGCACTGCCTTTTGCTATCGCAGCGGTGGCACTAATCCAACGCACCTTGCACCTGCCAGCTATCGCTAAGCGCAAGGTCAAGATCGACTACTGGGGTATCGTCTTGCTCTCCGGTGGCGTGTCCTTGCTGTTGATCTGGATGTCCTTGGGCGGATCTGAATTCGAATGGGCTTCGACCACCAGCTTGCTGATGGTTATTGGCGCAGTGGTACTGATCGCCACATTCATCGTGGTTGAGATCAAATCTTCCGAGCCGCTGCTGAACATGTCGCTGTTCAAGAACCGCACCTTCACCTTCGCAGTGATCGCATCGCTGGCTGTTGGTGTGTCCATGTTCGGCACCTCAGTCTTCCTGAGTCAGTACATGATCATGGCTCGTGGCGCATCGGCCACCATGGCCGGTCTGATGACCTTCCCACTCATGGGTGGTCTGCTGGTCATCTCCACCATCGGTGGTGCGATCATCTCGCGCACCGGTAAGTGGAAGGCCCTAGTAGTTACCGGCTCGGTGCTGATCGTCATTGGCCTGTTCCTGCTGGGAACAATCCACTACGACACCAACTACGCTGTGGTCGCTTCCTTCATGTTCATCCTGGGTGCTGGCATGGGCTTGGTCATGCAGAACATGGTGCTTGTTGTACAGAACTCCGTGGACATCAAGGAACTAGGAGTTGCCTCATCTTCGGTCAACTTCTTCCGCACCTTGGGCGGTACCGCAGGTACCGCGGGTCTGGGAGCCATCTTGGCCGCCACTATCCCCGATATGATTGCTGACCGTCAGGCTGATTTGATGCAAGCCATTGGATCGCTGGGCGAAAAGGGACAGGCCATTGCGCAGATGCTCTCTTCGGGGAATCTGCCAACCGTCTCCACCCTGCCAGAACCAGTGCGAGTAATCTTTGAATCCATCTACGGTGATGCGGTACCTTCACTGTTCGCTTTCGCCGCTCCTTTGTCGCTGCTAGTGGTAATCGCCGTGTGCCTGATCCCTAACCAGTCATTGACCACGCAGAACGCCTCTGAACGTCTGCAGGAAGTTGAAGCCGAAACTACCTTGAACAGCGCTGGCGTCACCGCTGATGCAAAGAGTATCGAAACTGAGCCTATGAAGGTCGAGGCAAATAGCACCGCGTCCCCCACAGCTCAAAAGTCGGCAGATAACTAGGAGCATTCCAGTGGATGTCATCAATTCGGAGGCGGATTCGTGCGGCCAGGAACGCGCTGACCGCTATTCCATGGCCGAGCAAGAGCTGTTCTCTCTGCTCGCAGTAACCTCGCGATTCAAACGAGAATTGGCAGTGCGCCTTGACGGGCAGCTCACGCCGGGATATTTGCCGGTGCTCGGACTCATCTTGCGCCACGGACGAATAACTCAATCCGAGATCTGCGACAGGATCTTGATCGATAAGGCGACACTCTCACGCATGATTTCTAAACTTGGACAGTTGAATCTAATTGTCCGAGAGGTGAACACCGAGGATCGCAGGGCATTCGATCTGCTTCCTACCGAATTGGCCAGGGAACGTTGGCACAGTGGGTTTGAACAGTGGCGAGGGGAACTTCGCTCTCGCATGACCAACTGGGAAGATCAGGACTTGGATACATTGGTGCATCTTCTAGGTAGGTTGAACCTAGAAATCCAAGCGATCTAACCGGCCAAGAATCGGCCGCCGAATCAGTGAATAAGCACGGTGCGAAAGCTCGGGTGCCACGGATATTCCGCGGCACCCGAGCTTTTTGTCCTGATTCCTGCCGATTCCTGCCAACATGCCTAAACTTCAATTATGGGAATCAAGAGCAGCAATACCGGCGCCATCGCCAACGCCACCGGAATTACATGGGACCGATGGAGTACGACCCTAAAGGACGCCAAAGCCAGCGAGATGACACATAAGCAAATCGCCGATCTCGCCTTCTCTCACATGCCTGACTCATTGCAGAACCCGGGCTGGTGGGCGCAGTCTGTAGCCGTTGCCTTTGAACAAGAAATCGGACGACGGCTTCCCGGTCAAGCTCAGGATGGAACCTTTCAAGGTTCGGTCAGTACCACCACAAACGATGACTTAGACGCAGCCCTAGCCAAGTGGATAGCCTGCGTCGAAAACCTTGAATCATTCAATGGGCAACGCTTGGATGCTCCAGCACGAACCAGCGGTTCTGAACGGTGGAGATACTGGCGAGCTAGCTTTAACGACGAAACCAAGACCCAAGTAGACATTGGGCTTAAGGGGGACAAATCGTCGGTTGCCATTAACGTTACTAAGGCTAAGACTCCTGATCAGCTGTCTGATTGGAAGAGCTTTTGGCGACAAATGTTGGCCGAATTCAAGAAATAGCCAGCGATTTTCAACAGCTGCCGTGAAAGTTTCTAGGCAATATGACCAATGTTTACCGTCACAAGTAGGAGAAGTTGGCCTGTAGCTGTCACAATATTTATTTGGTAGATGTCTTGCGTTGTGCCATCAAGGAGAAACCGATCGGTTTCTGTCCGTGATGACCGCAACGTCAGGCACAGCTTTCAAACAGGTGGAGTGAGTGCCCATGGGCCTAATTGTTCAAAAATTTGGCGGTTCGTCAGTATCGGATGCCGAAGGCATCAAACGTGTGGCGCGTCGAATTATTGACACCAAGTCCCAGGGCCACGATGTCGTAGTTGTCGTCTCAGCAATGGGCGACACCACTGATGACCTGCTGGATCTAGCTGGTCAGCTCACCGACGATGCTCCAGCCCGCGAAATGGATATGCTGCTCTCCGCTGGCGAACGCATCTCTATGTCTCTGCTCGCGATGGCCATCAACCAGTTTGGTGAACAGGCCGCTTCGTTCACCGGCTCCCAGGCTGGACTGATCACCGACTCAAGCCACGGCAAAGCCCGCATTATGGAGGTTTCACCTCAGCGCGTGCGCAAGGCCATCGATCGTGGATTCATCGCTATCGTTGCCGGCTTCCAAGGCATGAGCAAGGAATCCAACAACATCACCACCATGGGTCGCGGTGGCTCTGATACCACCGCAGTGGCACTGGCCGCCGCATTGGGTGCAGATGTCTGCGAAATCTACACCGACGTTGACGGTATTTACACCGCTGACCCACGCGTGGTCGCTTCGGCCAAGAAGATCGAGAAAATCACCAGCGAAGAAATGCTGGAAATGGCCGCTAGCGGCTCGAAGATCCTGCACCTGCGTTGTGTAGAGTACGCTCGCCGCTTTGGTGTGCCACTGCATGTTCGCTCTTCATTCAGCACTCACGAGGGCACTTGGGTGCTCCCGAACCCCGACGACAAAATCAAAATTCAAGAGGGAGAACCCTTGGAACAGCCAATCATCTCAGGTGTCGCCCACGACCACTCCGAAGCCAAGGTCACCGTTATTGGTGTGCCGGATATCCCCGGCAAGGCAGCCCAGATCTTCGGCGTCATCGCCGCAGCCCAGGCCAATATCGACATGATCGTCCAGAACATCTCTACCCGAGGTTCCGGTAAGACCGACATTTCCTTCACCTTGCCAATGACCGAAACTAAAAATGTTCTCGGCGCGTTGACCACGGCACAGGGTGAGATCGGCTTTGAGGACATTGAGCACAATGACGAGGTCGGTAAGCTTTCGCTGATCGGCGCCGGCATGCGCTCGAACCCAGGCGTTTCTTTCACGTTCTTCGAAGCTCTACACAGCGCTGGAGTGAACGTGGATATGATCTCCACTTCCGAAATTCGCATCTCGGTGGTCACCGACGCCGACAGGCTCAACGACGCGGTTCGTGCCATCCACACCGCATTCGATCTGGACACCGATGTGGAAGCCACCGTGTACGGCGGCACCGGCCGCTAGGCGCACAGCCCCGCTAAAGCTCATGCCTGCGGCACTGACGTTTCTAACCGTCGTTGCAGTGGTAGTAGGCTAGCATTCGCATGTTAGATCTTGCATACGCCCGACTGGAATCATCCAGTCGGGCGATTTGCGTACGCTCCCACAGAACATTACAGATTCCTGCTCCACCTTCTCCGAGCCATGCGTGCTCAAATCAGGACTCTCCAGAAAATAACAATGCAACAAACCCACTGGTGTCTTCAATAGGTACACAATGCCAAGGACTAAGCGCCTTGCTGGACCACAACATCCATTTTCGTCGCAACGTTAATCGACATATGCAACACCAGCTGAACATCTGGTTCCCAGGACAGAGAACCATGCAATGTATCAGGCAACATCGCCATCCTCGAGATTAGCTCTTCACTTTCGGTCTCTGCGGTGCGTCCCCGCGCGGCTACACCAGCATCATGCACTTGATGGCACGCTGCACGAGGGTGCTAGTTGCCCGCTGGCCCGGTCCGGTGCCTGTTGTTGACAGTTCCTAAAAGACAATCTTAGAGACTGTGGGCCAACCACCCTCGGCATGGTTCCTTGCCCTGTCTAGCCAATGATGGGAGTGGCATGATCATAAATTCAGGGAGCGATAAATAGATCAGTGCCCACCGCCCATGTGGTGGGTACTGATCTACAAACATGCGTCCGCTCAGTTTTTGTTTCGTTACTACGTTGAGCCGAATAGAGACACAGGGAGAATTGTTAGGTTAAAGCGTTAACCAGAAGTAGGGATACGCCTAGAATTCCCACTACGATTGCGACCCCTATGCGCACACGGAAATTTCGCATGTCATGATCTTCTTGTGGTGATGCGCGAAGACTTTGACTAGCTGTGAAAGCCAATATACTAAATGTTGCCATACAGATTATTGCTAGAGCTGAAACAAGAGACATCTACGCTACCTCCAACACTTTTTCGCCGAAGCCTATAGTTTTGGACAGTGCAACTTCGTTCATTGAGGTCAGGTGGGCTGCATAGAATCCGAATGCGCCAGGCACAAGCATGTTTGCTAGACTCAGCAACTGGCATTCGAGTGTTTCGGGGATACCAAAAATTCCCCAAAGAATAAGCATTCCTGCAGAGCCTACCGTTGCCCCGGATAGTGTGAATCTGACGTAGGTCGTCATCTCAACTCCTAACAGAACTTAGAATCGAAGTAAGTTTGAAGAGCAGAATACGATCCCGCTAGAGCAGCGAGTGCGCCGAGCTGCGAAGCACTAAAAGAGGCCCCTGCAATTAATATGGTTCCCCCACTGGCCATCGTCGCGGCAGCCGCTAGTGCTGCTAGGCCAACAGCACCGATTCCCGAAATGATTGCAGCCCAAGTATTCGCGCACATTGAAGCAGCCGGCTTTGCAATCGTCGACTTTTCTGCAACTTGGAAGTTTTTTCCGTTCTTAGTGATGTTGAATTCATGCCCATCTGGTGACATATAGACGTATGTCTGCCCATCACCCAAATTAGCGAGATCTTGAGTTAAATCGTCAACATCTTTCAGTTCGGAGGCTGATGAAAAAGTCGAAACCGACACAGGGGGAACTACGGGCTGAGCAGCAGTTGCTGAGAAGCTAACGGTCGACACGAAAGCAACAGCCACAACTACCGCTAATGAACGTTTCAAAAAGTTGTTCATCAATAAGCGTCCTTACAACATAATATTTAGGTTAACCATCGTTAACGAACCTACAGCCCATAGCGAATTATGTACATCATACTTTTGTAGGATCCTAGACGGACTGGCTCGTGCACCTTGTGTGTCGCTTAGTGCACCGCCTGCGCTGAGATGCCTTGAGCTTCGCCAATCGTGCGAATTCAGCGACTTTGTCCACGTAGATCGTGGATCATGTCATGACAGTCCTGACGATCTTGCAAAGAAAATTGCCAACTCTTTCATGATGCCATTGGCTTCTTCAAGGTCATTGTCCTTAGCTTGCGTGCTTTATTTTAGGCGAGTTCTTCACCACGCGGTCCGGAACGTTCACCCGCATCAGCTTGGGTTTAGCGGTCCTGCCGGCGCAGGGTTTCTTTGCAGACGTTCAGTTTTATTGGCAGGACCGCGCACGCGGGTGGATCGACTTTTTCGGGCTAGGCGCTCTAAGACATAGTTCCCTGCTCGGGCGTCGACTACTGGGATACAGCTTGGGAATGCTATCCATTCTTTCAACAAGAAACGGCACAAAACCCGGCATGATTCGCACACTCCGAATCCATCTGAGCAAATTTCCCGCGCCAGTTTCATACCGTATTTCAAAGTTTCGAAGACCCCCACTAAAGATCATGCCTGCGGCACTGGATTTTCCAGCGCCGCAGGCATGAGCTTTTTCTTCCGGCTTCCGGCTATTTCACCGGCTCCAAAGTCTTGGAGTAGACCGTCTCGCCCAGCCCATTGCGCAGGCTGACGGTGAACATATCCTGTTCATCCAGATCAACATGTCCGAAGAACTGGCTCTTGCCATCACGCGGCGACTGGTTGGAGACCGTACCGGCCAAAGCGAACTCCACCTTGGGTCCGAAGGTCCCATCCATCTGGTTTGGACCAAAGGATCCGGCATTGACCGGGCCTGCCACGAATTCCCAGAACTCGTTGAAGTCGCTGAAAGCGGCTCGTTCCGGTGAGTAGTGGTGGGCGGCGCAGTAGTGCACATCAGCGGTCAAGAAAACGACGTTCTTGATTCCCTTGTCCTTAATGGCTTTGAGCAGTCGCGCCAGTTCCAATTCGCGGCCAAGTGGTGCACCGTGATCGGCATTGGCGATGGATTCCTGCGCCTTGCCATCGGGCACGATAATGCCCAAAGGCAGATCGTTCAGAATCACTTTCCAGGTGGCCTTGGATTTGGACAGCTCGTCAACCAACCAGTTCAGTTGCTCTTCGCCGAGGATCGCAGTTTCCTTGCTTTCCTTGCCATCGGTGTTTTCCGACTTGAATGTACGCATATCCAACGCAAAAAGATCCAAGGCTGGACCGCGGGAGATCTTGCGGTAGATTCGAGCCGCCTCGAACCCGGTACCACCACTCATGGCCCGAGGGTTAGCAATCGGTTGGTATTCCTGCCAGGCCTGGCGCCCACGAGCTGCGAGGGTATTGATGTCACGTACGGTGTAGCGCTCATCGGTGATGGCCTCACCCGGCCACCAGTTGTTGTGGGTTTCATGGTCGTCCCATTGGGCAATGACTGGAACTTCGGCGTACATCGCTCGAACATTCGCGTCCATCATGTTGTAGCGATGGCGACCACGGTACTCGTCCAGGGTTTCGGCGACCTTGGAGACTTCCTCGGTCACCAGGTTGCGCCAGATCTGGCCGTCCGCTTCCTCAACCTCGGCAAGGATCGGACCGTCGGCGTAGATCGTGTCGCCGCTGTGAACAAAGAAGTCGGGCTTGGTGGCGTGCATCGCGACGTAGGCGCGCATGCCACCGATCTCCTCATTAATGCCCCAGCCCTGGCCGGCGGTATCCCCAGACCACACGAAGCTTTGGGCGCGGGATGCGTCATGGTTGCGACGGCCGGTTTCTGCAGGCGCCGTGGCGAAGGAGCCAGTAGTGGTTTCGCCGATAGTTCCGTTCTCATCTTCAAAGCCAATGCTGACCGAGAAACGAGTACCAGCCGGCAGCTGAGCGGCATTAATCTTTGCGGTGAAGTCCGTCGCCTCCGAGGCATGAGCCCCGCGCAGGGTGCGGACGAAGGATCCTCGCCCGCGAATAATCTGACCGGCTTCATCCACGGCACGCAACTGGGCACGCAAACGTCCTTCACCAGAACTGCGGGCCCAGAGCACCGCGCTATTGGTGGATACATCTCCCATGGAGAATCCGCTGGTCAGTCCCAAGCGGGAGCGGACCAGGCGTGGGCTGCCGGAGGCCAACGCGGCACCGGTAGGGCCGACAAGGCCGAGCGCTCCGGCACTCAAGGCTCCGGTGAGCAGGTTTCGACGCGAAATATTAGTCATGTCTTCCACTGTGGTGCCCGTGCTTAGCCAGCTTATGGCACCGAGATGAACATGAAGAAAAACCTCGCGGACTCGGTTGCCCAGCATCCCGTCTAGCTGCTGGCATACTGGTTCAATGAGCGATGAACGAGTCAACTCCGGCCCGCCTCCCGCCGACTTCCCGATCCCGGAAGCGGTGCGCTTAGCGGCCGGCACCGAAGCCATCGAGGGCGTGTGGCTCAACGCCCTGGGCGGGGCGACGTTCCGCATCGGACAAGGAGCCGATACCCGCTACGCCAAATGGTCGCCGGGCCCGATAATCCACCCGGAGATCGATCTTCGATCCGAGGCCCAACGCCTGCGGTGGGCCGGAAGCTACATACTCGTCCCCGAGGTGTTGTCCTTCCAGGAGTACTCCGAAGGCCAGTTGCTGCTCACCGCGGCATTGCCGGGATCCAGCGCTGTGAGCGATCGGAGCAAGAACGACCCGGAGCGTTCAGCTTATGCCGTCGGCCAGGGACTGAGGCAGCTGCATGATTCGCTGCCGGCAGGGTCGTGCCCGTTCAGCTGGGACCTCTCCTCCCGCATCGCTTCCCTTCCCAACGGCCAGCAATCCGCATTGCTCGCCGATGCCCCGCCGATAGATGCTGTGGTGTGCCACGGCGATGCTTGCCTGCCCAATACGCAACTGGATGCGAACGGCGACTTCTTCGCCCACGTTGACCTGGGCAAGTTGGGGGTCGCGGACCGGTGGGCTGATCTTGCCATCGCCGCCTGGAGCACCGAATGGAACTATGGTCCCGGCTATGAGCAATGCGTATATGCCGGTTACGGAATGGATCCTGACGAGGAAAAGATCGCCTTCTACCGGCGCATCTGGGATGCCACCTGACAGGGGTTTCTAGCGTGCCACGTAGCGGTGCTCCGGGCGTCCCCGGGTGCCATAGCCCAACTGGAGTTCCAAGGAATCGTTGGCCACCAGCGCCGCCAGATAGCGCTGTGCCGTTGCCCGGGCGACACCCACGGCTTCTGCCACCTCGGCCACGCTCATCGGCTCCGAGGCTTCCTTCACGCAGCTGAGCACTGCCTGCTCGGTAGGAGCGGCACCAACCGCCGGGGCGGCTTCCTCGCCACCTTGCAGAGCCCGGAAGAGCCGGTCGACTCCCTGCTGGTTGAACTCCGTCACCCCGGTCAGCTGCCGCCGATACCGGGCCCAGCCCTTGAGCTTGGCACTGAGCGTTTTGGCGTCAAAAGGCTTGATGATAAATGCCAGCGCCCCATGGCGGATGGCATTGGCGATATTCTTCGGCTCGGTGGCCGCCGAGATCATAATGGCGTCCACATCCAATTCACGCAGCAGCTCAATGCCGCTGACATGCGGCAAATACAGGTCCAGGAGCAGCAGGTCGGGCTTGAGCGTGCTCACGAGCTTGGGCACCATGCGAGGATCCTGGACTGGTTCCAAAGCCTGGAACCCCGGGATGGAATTGACCATCTCTGCGTGGAGGGCGCCAACACGAAAGTCATCGTCGACGATCATGACCTGGTAGTTTCCGGTAGCGGTCTCGCTCACGGCTTTGCTCCTTCGATCTCGTTGTTCTCGGGTGCGGTTGGTTCAACCAGCACCGCTGGCAGCCGGGCGGCAAAAACTGCGCCATCGCCGCCGCTGCCCGGATCAGCAATCCAGACATCTCCGCTGCGTGCCTGCGCCAGCCGCTTGATCAGCGGCAATCCCACTCCCCGGCCGTGTTCATTGCCCAGATGGGAACCAGTACTGACATCACGCGCGAAAATATCTTCGCTGGTGGTGATGCCCGGGCCGGAATCCGCCACCGCAAGGTGCAAAGTGGTCGCTTCGGAGAGCAAGTCTATTTCCACCCAGGGTTTGCCTTCGCCCCTCAGGGCGGCGGTGAAGGCGTTATCCAGAAGATTGCCCAGCACCGCGGTGGCGTCTTGGGCGTCGTGTGCGGAGGCAATCTGACCGAACAGCATCGACTGGCTCGACACTCGAAGCTCAATGCCCTGTTCATGAGCACGCACGGCCTTAGCTGAGATGAACGCCGAAAGATAAGCATCCTGGATAGCTTCCAGCCCAGGCACCTGCGCAATCTTCGGCCCGGTCTCCATGACCTCACGCAAATAGGCTTCAGCCTGCTCGATCTTGCCCAGATCAATCAACCCAAGTACCGCGTGCATGCGGTTAGCAAATTCGTGGCGTTGGGCGCGCAGGGCATCAGCCATGTCCTGCACCGCATCCAATTTGGTGCCCAAAGCTTCAATGGTCGTGACGTCGTTGAGTAGAACGACCTGCCCTAAATACATCCCGTCACGGTTCACTTCATTCACTCGAGCAATCAAAGAATTGCCATTGGCTTCCAGACGCACAGGAGCGGGATCTCGTTCCTTGATGGCCTTAACCAGCCGCGAGTCCAGCCCCGCCGACTCGAAGTGACGGCCCACCACATCTTGTATTTCGGTGCGATGCGGCAGACCTAAGAGCTGGCGGGCGGCCTTATTGCGCACGGTAATCCGTCGATCCGGACCAATACCCATCACACCTTCGGTGACACCGTAGAGCACTGCCTGCTGATCTCGCACCAACTGCGCAATTTCCGTGGGCTCTAATCCCAAGGTTTGGCGCTTGAGCCTACGCACGGTGATCTGCCCGGCAACCACTGCCAATCCCCCGGCCAACAAGGCCAGCAGCACGATCCAGCTAAAAGATTCTAAGAGGGCGCCGGTCAGCGACTGGGTGGGCACACCCACGGAAACTTCCCCGATCACTTGGCCGGTGGCATTTCGAACCGGGACCTTGGCACGTACCGATTCACCCAGGGTTCCGTGTTCCCTGGATACTGCTTCGATACCGTCCAATCCCACCGGGTCGGTGGACACCATCTTACCGATTTCCTCCGGATTCGGATGGCTCAAGCGCAGTCCACGATCCTCGGTAATGACCACAAAAGATGCTTGCTTCTGTGCCACTACGGCGTTGGCCAGCTTTTGCAGCCTCCCCTTGGCCAGCTCGTTTTCATCGAGGTTCTCGATAGCCGCATACCGAGTGACATCCTCAACAACCTCCGGGAGCACCGCAATAGACCTAGCAATAGTCAACGAGGTGTCTTCGGCCCGCGAATACACGCGGTCATAACTGGCATAAAGCGTTCCCGCGGTGACCAGGACGATGAGAACGCCAACGACGAGGAACTGCAAACGCATGATGCGCGATGCGAAGTGCCTCGAGCGCGGGCCAGAACGGAACATGCCACCCAGCTTAGACGCACTGCAAGCTCAACGCGATTTTAATGAGCAAAAAGATGGTTATGAACAGAAGCGTTCAATAAACAGCACAAGGCGCGCAACGTGAGCCAAGCCACGTACCTTGAATGGGTGCCCTGAAGACTTTGGGTGCCACAACGACGTACACTCACCGAAATGGAGGTCGGGGCAATGCTAGTTGCACTCGGATTCCTCATGGTCGCTACCTTTATGGCGCTGATCATGACCAAACGCATGACGCCACTTCTGGCATTGATTCTCGTCCCCACCATCTTCGGCCTATTCACCGGCGCTGGTTTCGGTCTGGGCGACATGATCATGGACTCCATCAAGGACATGTCCGGCACCGCAGCACTGCTGATGTTTGCCATCATGTACTTCGGCATCATGATCGATGTTGGACTCTTCGACCGCCTGGTCGCTGGCATTCAAAAGCTGGTTGGCAATGACCCAGCCAAGGTTGTTCTGGGCACCGCCCTACTCACCTCCGTCATTTCACTGGATGGCGATGGCTCCACGACCTTCATCGTGGTCACCGCAGCCTTACTGCCGATCTACCAGCGTCTGGGTCTGAGCCCCGTGGTGCTGACCTGTGTGGCCGGTTTGACCAACGGTACGCTGAACATCGTTCCTTGGGGCGGCCCAACCGCTCGAGCGGCTGCCGCTCTGAAGGTTGAAGCAGCGGACGTCTTCGTCCCAATGCTCCCTTCTTTGGGTGTCGCACTGGTAGTTATTGCCCTGTTCGCATGGCAGATGGGCGTGGCCGAACGTCGCCGCCTACAGCGTGAACGCCCTGAACTGTGGGGCACCGAATTCGGTGGCGGCAACATCACCTCCCCATCGGGCAGCTCTTCACCAGAAGGCACCTCCCCTGCTGGTGGCCACCTCGCCGTACTTGAAGCTGTAGGTCGCAAGGGCGACGGCACAGAAGCTGCCACCATGAACGGCACCGTACTAGACCCGAACCGCGACACCCTGCGCCCGAAGACTTTCTACTTCAACTTGGTGCTCACGGTAGCCATCATGGTGCTGCTGGTAGTTGACGTACTGCCACTGTCCTACCTGTTCATGGTGGGTACAGCGATCGCTCTGGTCGTGAACTTCCCTAAGGTTTCCGACCAGGTGAAAATGATCGCCGGACATTCCAGTGAAATCATCGCTGTGGTCTCCATGGTGCTCGGTGCTGCAGTACTGACCGGTGTGCTCTCGGGCACCGGCATGGTTGATGCCATGAGCCAGTGGTTGGTCGACATCATCCCTGACTCCATGGGCCCATACATGGCAGTGATCACCGGCTTGATCTCCATCCCGGCCACCTTCTTGATGAGCAACGACGCCTTCTACTTCGGCATCCTGCCAGTGCTCACCGAAGCTGGTGCACACTTCGGAGTTCCAGCAGTTGATATGGCTCGCGCTTCGATCACTGGCCAGCCAGTACACATGCAGTCCCCACTGGTTCCAGCAATCTTGCTGCTGGTCTCGCTGGCCCGCGTGGACCTGGGTGATCACCACAAGAAGGTTCTGTGGCGTGCCTTGGTGGTATCACTGGTCATGCTCGCAACTGGCGTAGTGTTCGGAGCTATCTCCATGGGCTAAAGCCCGCAAAACATTTTTAGTGCAGGTACGTTGATGCCCCGTGACTCTCAAATCCTTGAGAGTCACGGGGCATTGCACTTTAAGCAGTGAACCATGATGGAAGATAGTCCCACGGTGGGTCTTCACCCACACGTGAGTCGATCGCTTCACGCAGCAAATCCGCATGACCGGTGTGCCGACCGTATTCTTCGATGAGATCACAAATGATGCGGCGCACCGACGACACCTGGCCATTAAATTCCAACCCTGATACCGTATCAAGAGTGTCCGATTCAAGGCATCTATCTTGGATGATTCGACTAGCTGCCACGGTTTGGTCATACCGTTGATACAGCTGATCAGCGCCCTGCTTAGCATCAACAGCAAAAGGATCTTGGCCATTTTCGGTCAGCGCCAGGAGCACTTCGGGACGTTGGCCAGCAATGAGGTAGGTGAACTTTTCATCTTCTACTGCGCTCAGGTGCTGCAGTAGTCCTCCCAGACTCAACCCACTTGTTGGTATTCGCGCAGCGAGCTGCTCAATATTCAAGCCATCGCACTTGTATCGAAAGGTCACTCGAAGTCGATCCAGCATTGCGAATAGGTGTGCTTGCTCGCTTCCGAATAGGGGTGGTTCCCAACGTGGGAAGTCATCCATGGCTGTCTCCTAGCCTGAGTTGATGTGAGTTGAGGTACCAAAGTGGTCTCACAGAGCGATGAATTGAATAATGAGAAGTATGCCCCTTACCGCTACCGTCTTGGAAGCTTCCCAGTGGACGCCTTTGGCCGCCCACCATGAGGCTCGCGCGCGTGCCTTTGGTGAACCTTTCGTCGAGAGAAGGATGAAGGGCAAGAAGCATCCGATTGAGGATTTCCTTTTCACCTATTACACGCAAAAGCCTGGCCAGCTCTACCGGTGGCATCCTGGGATCGGTAAGGTGCTCATTGGTGAACAGGCCGGGGAACGCAGCGACTGGAAATTCTACCGTTCAGTTCAAACGCCCCATGGCCTCGGATACGAATTTGATGCCCACTCCTTTGTCCAGGCCCGTGCTCGCGCCATTGAGTTTGCCCGGATCATTTTGGCCGGCACCTCCGAACGTGCCGGAAATTTTGCGTGCTTCGGATTGCATGAGTGGGCGATGGCCTACAAATCTGAAGTTAATGGCATCCGCCATGAGTACTTGCCACTGCGCCTCGGTGCAACCGGCACCGACCAGGTGGTAGAAAGCGAAAAGATTCGCTGCACACACTTTGATGCGTTCCGCTTTTACACACCGCAAGCTGTGGAACTGAACGAACTGCAGCCCACCCGCGAAACCCAACGCGATCTCGAACAGCCCGCCTGTCTGCACGCCAATATGGACCTTTATAAGTGGGCCTATAAGCTCTCCCCCGCAGTGCCTAGTGAATTGGTGATGGATTGTTTTGAGCTCGCATGGGACATTCGCACCATGGACATGCAGGCTTCCCCCTATGACCTCGGCGACTGGGGGCATGAGCCGATTCGCATTGAGACACCTGCAGGTAAGGCAGAGTACGTGAGACTTCAAAAAGAGTTCGCGAACCGGGCCGACGTGTTGCGTTTGAAGTTGTTGGAAGTCGCTAATGAGCTGCCTTTAGCGCCAAATGACTAGTATTTGGCAGCGTCGCAACCCACAATAAGAAATATGAGGGTCCAACGTAAGGCACTGATCAAGAGCCCCGCACTGTTACTGGTGGCTCTGATCGTTTCCTGCGCCGCGCCATCGTCACAATCGCCAGAGACTCACCTACTAATCTCCTTCAAACCTGACGGCGCGAACATTGCTTCCGAATACATTTTGGATTGTTCGGGCGACCTCGTACTCGACACCAGCACTTTGCCGGCAGACGCTGACGTCTGCTCGCAACTCAATGAACAGGCAGCGGCCTTCACTGCGTCCCTGAATCCCGCCACACCATGTACTGAAATCTACGGTGGTCCGCAACGAGTTCAGATCACTGGAACGTTCAAACGACAGCCATTTGACAGTGAATTTTCGCGCACTAATGGTTGCTTGATAAACCAGTGGGAGAGAGTCTCTTTCCTCCTGGATTCTGGCTTCTAAGAGACGTAATCCACAATTTAGTTGCACAAAGCGACTACTATTAGAAGACTATGGATTTCTTCCTTCTGGTCATCGGATTATTGTTCGCCACTATTCTGATTGTCGGTGTCGGAGAACGGATTAAGTTGCCTTATCCGATCCTGATGCTGATTTTCGCGTCGTTAGCGGGCTTCCTCCCGTTCATGCCCGAGATGCATATTGAACCAGAACTAATCCTGCCGATCTTCCTGCCGCCGTTGCTTTTCGCCACCGCACAACGAAGCAGTTGGTCAGTCTTCCGCCTGCGCTGGAAAGCTTTGATACGGCTGGCGGTCGTTCTCATTGTGGTCACCGCCGGTACGGTTGCTACCACGGCGATGGCCTTCTCCCCGATCGCCTCCATACCTCTCGCTCTCGCGCTTGGCGCGATTGTCGCTCCACCTGACCCGGTGGCTGTAGATGCCATTGCCACCAAGGTGAAAATGCCACGGCGCCTGACCTCTTTGTTGGAAACCGAAGGTCTCTTCAACGACGCCATGGCCATTGTGATCTTCCAGCTGGCCGTTCAAGCCACCGTTGATAACTCCAGTGTTGGCCTTGAACTCATTCCACAGTTCCTCATCGGTGCTGCTGGAGCCGTAGTGCTCGGTCTTGGCATGGGTTGGGTCATTGGTGCGTTGAACCGCTTTGTTCCAAACCTCGCAGCGCGTAGTGCCGCCACCCTCGTGGCCCCCTATGCGGTCTACATGATCGCTGAAGAAGTTCATGTGTCGGGCGTGATCGCAGTGGTGGTCACCGCCTTGGAGATGGTCCGTCGTGACCGCCCGCAGGACTCGGCCGAACGACTGACTCGTCAAGCGTTCTGGGAAGTACTGGAATTACTCGCCACCGGTCTGGCTTTTGGCCTGATGGGGATCGAGATGAACCAGGTGATTCAGCAGGAAGGTAGCAACCTCATCAGCTACATTCCTGGCATCGCCGCGATCTGCTTCGTGGTGATCGCAGTGCGCGCTTTGTGGATGCTGGTTACGTACTACTTCCCTCACCGCAATAAAACCAAGATTCCAGCACGCAAGGATTCGCTGGTGCTCACCTGGTGTGGCATGCGTGGTCTAGCAACCCTGGCTCTAGCTTTGGCGTTGCCTCATGTCACGGCAGACGGGGCGATTATCGAAGAACGCAACTTTGTTGTGGTGACCGCCTGCGCCGTGCTGCTGTGCACTTTGGTGGTGCCGGGTCTGACTCTGCCAGCCTTGATGCGTGTGTTGAAGCTTCAGAATAATGAGCAGGACACCAAGCGTGCCCGTCGCGCCTTGGCCCGTCGTGCCGAAGCGGTGGCTATGTCGACCCTACGCAAGAACGTTGATTTGCAGGAACTACCGGAGAACTATCAGCAGGCCGTTCGCCGCCGTATGAACTCCTTGCATTCGATCTTGTCCAAGGACCCAGATCCCCACGACGCAATCTCTGATGAAAAGTACACGCAGATTCGCGCCGTCATTGCTAAGGCAGATTCGATTCAGGCCATCGCATTGGATGCGGCTCGCGACGAGTTGCTCAAGGCACGTCGCGAACCGAATATTGATCCGCACCTGGTGGACGAGATAGTAGTTCGCTTGGACCGGCGTACCGCCACCTTGGACCGCTAGGAGTTCTTTCGCTCCAACTTGACCATGACCTCATAGTGGTCAGTTTGCGGGAACATATCCATTACTCGGGCAACCTGAGGCGTGTAATTTTCTAAACGTTTCAGGTCCCGGGCCAAGGACTTGGCATTGCAGCTTGAGTAGATCAGGTGCTGCACATCTGACTCATTTAGCCACTGGGAAAGTTCGGCGGAAATCCCGCGACGCGGAGGATTCACAATAACTGCGTCCGGTGCCCAGCCGGCGTTCACCGCAAATTCGGTGGCATCCGAAGCAACAAAGTGAGCGTCGTTCAGACCCATAGATTTTGCGCTGATATTGGCAGCGGTTACGGCCTCTGGGCTGGTTTCAATTCCGTAGACGGTCCGCCCCTCGCCAGCGGCGTGCAAGGCAAATCCACCGACGCCGCTGTACAAGTCCCACACGCTTTCAGGGTCCACATCATCAATCCACTGTCGTGCCTGGCGATAGAGTGCGGCTGCGATTTCGGTGTTGGTCTGGAAGAACCCCTGGGGGCGTAGGTGCATTGGCACACCATTAAGCCCAAATTCCAAGGTGGTGCGACGGGTAAGGATAATTTCTTCCTCACCTTCCAGTACGGCCTTGTGTTCGGGCAGGAAATTGACCGAAACCACGCTGTGATGCGGGAGCTGTTCGAGGAACTGCGGCAACGAATCGCGCAAAGCTACAAAGTGTTTTTTGGTTCTTAAAACCCAACGCACCATCACCGCACCGGTGTCCGAGAGTGTGAGAATGACGTGCTTGAGTTCGCCCTTGCGCTTAGGCACGTCATAAGGGATGAGTTTGAGTTCTTTGATGAAACGCTCAATCACCGGCAGGAGCGCACGCAAAGTTGGGGCAATTACACCGCAGTTGCGCAGGTCCACTCCATGGCCTTCGGTATCAAGGATTCCGATAGTAGGCGCATCGGTAGTTCCAGAGATCACCATCTTGGCTTTGTTTCGGAAGCCCTGCTCATTGCTGGGTTGGGCAGGCAGGAACTTCAATGTGTCGAATTCACCCAGCAAGTGTTGGCAGTCCTCAACTTTTGCTTGCAGCTGCTGGGCGTAGGGAACCGTCATTTGCGTGCAGGAGCGGCAACGGGAGGCAGAGAAGTAGAGGCATTCCATGATGTCTACGATTTTAGCGAAGATCTACTACAACGAACGCCAAGAATTTTTGGCGCTGATTGACCGTAAATTTTCAGTTTCAGGCGATAAGCTCACAAAGGAATCGAAACCCTGCACCTTAAAACCGGCAACGGATTTTATTGTTGCGGGGTGAGCACGTCAAAAGAATCGTGAAAGGAAAGATGGCACTTCGAACCGGACTCTCCACACCTCGCCGTGGCATCGCGCTCATTGCGCTTCCTTTGGCCGCCTCAATTGGTGCCTTATCCGGTTGTGCTTCCTCATCACCGCAGGCTCAAGAGGCACCTTCGAGCATCCCGGCTACCAGTGGTTCACCTACCGCGACGCCATCTGAGAGTTCCGCATCAGACTCTTCGACTTCCGCCCCATCCTCGGCATCATCCTCGAACGCGGCAACACAGTCAGCAACTCAAAGTTCGGCTGCAGCTTCGTCGACTGCCAGCGCTACAGCTCCCACACTGAGCAGTGCTCCGGCCAGCACTGCTTCGGCTACCCTGACTCCCACGCCAAGTAGCGCAAGCTCACAGAGCACGCTATCTCCCTTGGCTTCCGGCGCAGCCTCTGGTCAAACCCTGCAATCAGTCGACAGTGCGCCAGCTGCGGTGCCGGCCGAATCAACGAAACTATTTGCTGCCATCAAGGCCAGCAACCTTAAAGACGTCAAAAAGATCCTAAAATCCGGAGTAAATCTCGCGGTCAAGGATAGCTCGGGGCGCACCGCGCTCATGCAGGCGGTTGTTGCTAAAAATCATCCGATCGCTAAGGCGCTTTTTGATGCCGGATCTAATCCGAACGTCAAAGATAACTATCAGGATTCGCCGTTCTTGCGTGCCAGCGCCAACGGCCAAACCGCTGCCCTTGAGATGTTCATCAAGGGTGGGGCCAACGTTCAAGAGGTCAACCGCATGGGTGGTAGCGCCTTGACCGTTGCCAGCGAAAACGGTCAGATCGGTGCGGTGCGGATTCTATTGCGCACCGATATCAACATTAATCACGTCAATGATCTGGGCTGGACTGCGTTGCATGAAACCATCGTGCTGGGCCAAGGAACCAACACCTCGGTCAAGATCGCAAAATTGCTCGTGTCCAATGGAGCCGATCCGACGTTGAAGGATCGCACCGGCTCCGATGCATTCAAGATGGCTCGCGAACGCCAGCAAGCTCAAATGCTTGCCATGCTGCAATCCACCAGTCGACGCTAATTTTTACGGCTCTCGAATTCACAGCGCGTCAACGTAAAACCACGCACCATTTTCGCGAACAAAAGTACTCACCTCATGTTGCTGTGCGTGCTGCATTCCTTCGAGGTAATGCGCCGAAAATTCCACGACTCCTCGGCTAGCAGTGGCTCCGCCTGCACGACTGGAAAGGATTTCAAGGCCTTCCCAGCGCATCTGCGGATCCAATTTCAGCTCTTTAGGGCGCGTGCTTTCATGCCAGGTCGCCAGCAGGTAGTCCGTCAATCCCAATACAAAAGCGCTGTAGCGCGAACGCATGAGCTGCTGTGCGGTCTCTGGCAGTAACGATGCGCTGGTACGTCCGTCATGAAACGGTTGGCAGCACTGGTGATAGCTGAGCTTCACAGTATCCAGTACGCGGCACGGACACAGTGTTTGACTAGAGTTTTTCACGCTTTCAGAATACGCTCCTGTCAGCATCTTGCCTCCCGTGAGCCAAAGATCACATGACTTATATCTAGGGATATCCCCGCGATCACGCATAGGGTCGTTTTCCCCATCACATTCACGGGTAGACTGTTAGGGCAAGCTCGCGGAGCGCCAAATCCCCCTGGTGTGAGACGGCATCTCCGTGTGGCATTTAACTTAACCTCGCCAACAGGAGATATGCCGGATGCCCCGCATCGTTGTAGATGTCATGCTCAAGCCAGAAATCCTTGACCCTCAGGGCAAGGCCATCGCGGGAGCACTTCCCCGCTTAGGCTTCACCTCCTTCGAAGCTGTCCGTCAGGGCAAGCGCTTTGAACTCACCGTGGACGGCGAGGTGACCGAAGAAATCCTTGCTCAGGCTCGCGAGGCAGCAGAAACCCTGCTTTCCAACCCGGTGATCGAAGATGTCGTCAACGTTGAGGTAGTCGAAGACTAATGAGCACCGAACTCCCCCTGATTGGCGACTACAGCGCGCCATCGAATGAACTTTCAGGAGCGCGCATCGGCGTGGTGACCTTCCCGGGCACCCTTGATGACCGTGACGCCGCTCGTGCCGTGCGTGCTGCCGGTGCCGAAGCTGTGTCCCTGTGGCATGCCGATACCGACCTGCAGGACGTTGACGCAGTAGTAATCCCTGGCGGATTCTCCTACGGTGACTATCTTCGTGCCGGCGCGATTTCGCGCTTTGCTCCGATGATGGCCAAGATCGCCGACGCTGCGAACTCCGATGCCAAGCTGCCTGTATTGGGTATTTGCAACGGTTTCCAGATCCTTACCGAGTCGCACCTTTTGCCCGGTTCGATGATCAAAAATGACCACCTGAAGTTCATCTGCCGCGACCAGCTGTTGCGCGTGGAGAACAACCAGACCGCTTGGACCAATGGTTTTGAGGCTGGTCAGGAAATCACCATCGTGCTCAAGAACCAGGACGGCCAGTACGTGGCTGACGAGAAGACCCTCGATGAGCTCGAAGCTGAGAACCGCATTGCGTTCTCCTACGTGGGCTGGAACCCCAACGGTTCACGCCGTTCGATTGCTGGCGTGAGCAACAAGGCTGGCAACGTGGTGGGCCTTATGCCTCACCCGGAGCATGCCATTGAGGTTGGTTTTGGCCCGGATGCTCGTGGCACCGATGGCCTCACCTTCTTCACCAGCGTTCTGACCCACCTTGTTGGAGGAAAAAAGTGAGCCAGGAAGTCACCAAAGAATTCAACATCGACACCGTCGAGAATGCTGCGGCCACCCCAGATGTAGAACTGCCATGGGCAGAGCTGGGTCTGAAGGACAACGAGTTCGCTGAGATCGTAAAGATCTTGGGCCGTCGTCCCACCGCTGCAGAATTGGCGATGTACTCGGTGATGTGGTCCGAGCACTGCTCGTACAAGTCCACCAAGAATCACCTGCGTCAGTTCGGTGCGAAGGTCACCGAAGAGATGAAGAAGGACCTGATGGTCGGCATGGGCGAAAACGCCGGTGTCACCGATTTGGGCGACGGCTGGGCCGTCACCTTCAAGATCGAGTCGCACAACTCGCCTTCCTACGTCGAGCCATACCAGGGTGCCGCGACCGGCATCGGTGGCATCGTGCGCGACATCATCTCCATGGGTGCCCGTCCGATCGCCGTGATGGATCCACTGCGTTTTGGCGCGATCGACCACGAAGACTCGCAGCGCGTGGTGCACGGCGTGGTCTCGGGCATCGGTGGCTACGGCAACTCGCTAGGCCTGCCAAATATCGGCGGCGAAACCGTGTTTGATCCGATCTACCAGGGCAACCCACTGGTTAACGCACTGGCTGTTGGCGCGCTGCGCCACGAAGATTTGCGCCTGGCTAACGCCTCAGGCGTGGGCAACAAGGTTGTGCTCTTCGGTGCACGCACCGGTGGCGATGGCATCGGCGGCGCTTCGGTGCTGGCTTCCGAGTCCTTCGATGACACCAAGCCTTCCAAGCGCCCTGCCGTACAGGTCGGTGACCCATTCGCTGAGAAGGTACTGATCGAGTGCTGCCTGGAACTGTTCAAGGCTTCGCTGGTTGAAGGTATTCAGGACTTGGGTGCCGCAGGTATTTCCTGTGCAACCTCCGAGTTGGCTTCCAACGGTGAAGGCGGCATGCAGGTTGAACTGACCGACGTGTTGCTGCGCGACTCCACCCTGACCCCGGGCGAAATCCTGATGTCGGAGTCCCAAGAACGCATGATGGCCGTAGTGACCCCTGAAAACGTTGAGGCGTTTGAAGCGGTCATGGCTAAGTGGAACGTTGAATACTCCTGGCTGGGCGAGGTGACCGACACCGACCGTTTGATCATCACCTGGAAGGGTGAGGTCATCGTCGACGTTGATCCTAAGACCGTGGCCCACGACGGCCCGGTGTACGATCGCCCGTACGCACGTCCTGAATGGCAGGATGCCCTGCAGGCAGATACGTTCAAGTCCTCGTCGGCTGGCCAGAACCTGCCAGCTACCGGCGATGATCTGAAGGCTGCCGTGCTGGAACTGATCGCTAGCCCGAATATGTGCGATAAGTCCTGGATCACCAACCAGTATGACCGCTACGTTGGCGGCAACACCGCGCTGGCCGCCCCGGATGATTCCGGTGTGGTCCGCATCGACGAGTCCACCGGCTTGGGTGTGGCCATCGCTACCGATGCCAACGGTCGCTACACCTTCCTGGACCCATACGCCGGCGCCCAGCTGGCACTGGCTGAGTCCTACCGTAACGTTGCTACCTCCGGTGCGATCCCTGCGGCTGTCTCGGACTGCTTGAACTACGGTTCCCCAGAGGATCCAGCCGTCATGTGGCAGCTGGCCGAGGGTATCCGCGGCTTGTCGGATGCTTGCATGGTTCTGGGTGTTCCAGTGACCGGCGGTAACGTCTCGCTGTACAACCAGACCGGCGACAAGCCGATCCACCCAACTCCTGTGGTTGCTACCCTGGGTAAGTTTGATGACGTCGCTCGCCGCACCCCATCGGGCTGGCGCGAAGAGGCCGACGGTCAGGCAATTTACCTGATTGGTACCACCAAGGATGAGCTGGATGGTTCGGAATTCGCAAACCTGCGCGGTCACCTCGGTGGCGTGCCACCGGTAGTTGATCTGGAAGCAGAGAAGGAACTGGGCGCGATCCTGATCAACGCTAGCCGCGATGGCATGATCGATGCTGCGCACGACCTTTCCGAAGGCGGCCTGGCAGCTGCTTTGACCGAGATGGTTCTGCGCTTCGGCGTGGGTGCTCGTGTGGCTCTGGACGAGATCAAGGAGCGTGACGGCATTGATTCCTTCACCGCACTGTTCTCTGAGTCCCAGGCTCGTGCCTTGGTTGCCGTTCCACGTAGCGAAGAAGTTCGCTTCAAGGACATGACCAGCGCACGCGGTGTGACCGTGGCTCGCCTGGGCATCGTTGATGCGCAGTCCGGTTCCTTGGAAATTCAGGGCGAGTTCACCGCATCGGTGGATGAGCTTCGCGAAGCTAACGAAGGCACCATGAAGAAGTACTTCGGCTAAGCCTTAGTCTCTAACTCGTTTGCGGCCCGTCTCCCTTTCGGGGAGGCGGGCCGCATGTGTTTGACCGCCGACGCTGATCTATCCATCCCCAAATGCGTCGGCGCCTATACTTGGTGGAGTCCATTCTCCTTTTGAACTTCGTGAACGGAATAACTTGAGCAATAGTATGAATACAGCCTCACGCGTGATGAAGTTTCTCGGTGTTGGCGGTTTCTGTTTCGTAGTGACGCTTGCGGTGAACTACCTGCTTAAGTACCTGTTTCTGGCCGACCATCCAACGACAGCATTCCTCATTGCCAATTGTGTGGCCACCGTGGTTTCGTACGTGCTCACCCGCCAGGTCACTTTTAATGATCGCAACACCACCTTCCGCAAAAGAGTTCAGATCGCCGGGTTCACCGTGGTTTCGGCCATCGGCATCGTGATCAACTCAGCTCCGCTGTACGCCTCGCGTTGGATTTTTGGTTTTCACGCTCCTCAGGTGACCTTCTTGGAACAAGAGATCGCTGACTTCATTTCGGGCCCGATCATCGGGACCCTACTGGCCATGGCTTTCCGCTGGTGGGCACTGCATAAGTTCGTTTTTCCTTCCGATGAGAAAGAACCACTCAAAGTGAAGCAGCCGGCCTAAAGACGACGTAAACCATCCAGTTGGTCCACCCGGTCACACTTGAACAAATATAGTTGACACGTCAATAAACTCGAGTCATGATTGACGTATCAACCTACTTAGTGAGAGGTCATGGTCATGAGCAACAGCGAAACCATCGAGTTTGGCATCGACACCTTCGGTGACATCCCTAGCGGCGCCAACGGAGAACTACTCTCTGCAGCCCAAGGTATCCGCGCCACCGTGCAGGAAGCTGTTGTGGCTGATCAAGCCGGGGTGGACGTCATTGCCGTCGGTGAACACCATCGCCCTGAATATGCCATCTCCAGCCCAGAAACAGTACTGGCAGGCATCGCCACCGCAACCGAAAACATTCGTCTAAGTTCCGGTGTCACCGTACTGTCCTCGGATGATCCAGTCCGCGTATATCAGCGCTTCGCCACGGTGGACGCACTGTCCAATGGTCGCGCTGAAGTCATGCTCGGCCGTGGTTCTTTCACCGAGTCCTTCCCACTCTTCGGCCACGACATGGCCGACTACGAAGTCCTCTTTGACGAAAAAATCGACCTCTTCCATAAGCTTCTCGACGAGAAGCCGGTCACCTGGCAGGGCACCAAGCGTGCACCGCTTACGGACATGGACGTCTTCCCAAAAACTGAATCCGGACGCCTCAACACCTGGGTAGGTGTTGGCGGTTCGCCACAATCAGTGATCCGTACCGCGCATTATGGGTTCCGTATGATGCTCGCCGTGATTGGTGGTTCGCCAGAGCGCTTCGCACCGTACATTGATCTCTACCGTCAGGCCAATGAACAGTTTGGACACCAGAGCACCCCTGTCGGCCTACACTCCCCCGGATTTGTGGCAGACACCGATGAGCTCGCCCGCGAATACATGTTTGACGCCTACAAGGAACAGCGCGACCGGATCGGTGCCACCCGTGGATGGCCAGCCATGAGCCGCGAAGAATTTGAACACGAGGTCAGTGACGGGTCCTTGTACGTCGGCTCCCCAGAAACCGTGGCCCGCAAAATCGCCAACACCATCAACACCCTCGATATCGGCCGTTTTGACCTGATCTATTCCGGCGGTGCCGTAGATGCCGGGGCACGCCTGCACGCCGTAGAGCTGTACGGCCAGAAGGTTATCCCGCTGGTGCGCGAAATGCTGGCCGAAAAGCCAGTTGCAGCCAGCCGCTAGTAGAACCCGAGGAGGAAAATCATGACAAAGAAAACTATTGGCATTCTTGGTGCCGGCAAGATCGGTACAGCACTGGCTCGACTTGCCGTGCGCGCAGGTCATAAGGTTCTCATTTCCGGTTCTGGTGATCCGGCTCCAATTGCCTTGACCATTGAGATCCTTACCCCGGGTGCTATTGCCGTTGACCCTGTCACCGCCACCCGTGATGCAGAAATTATTTTCCTTGCCCTGCCCCTAGGAAAGTACCAAAGCATTCCGACCGAACATCTAGGCGGCAAGCTGGTGATTGACGCCATGAACTACTGGTGGGAAACCGACGGGATCCGCGAGGACCTCAACGGCCCAGAAGTCTCCACCAGCGAACTGATCCAAGACTTCCTGCCTAGTGCGCGCGTGGTCAAAGCCTTCAATCACATGGGCTACCACGATCTTGAAGATGAATCACGACTCGAAAGCGAGAGCGAACGCAAGGCAATTGCCGTGGCTGCAAATGACTCAGCAGATCTCGACGAGGTGGCAGGCCTGGTAGATTCGTTCGGTTTCGACCCGCTACCCATTGGTGCGTTGGCTGAAGGCAAGAGACTTCAGCCAGGACAGCCGGCCTTTGGCGCTAATCAGCCGAAGACAAAGCTGGCTGAACTCATTGCGTCAGCCAGCGTGAACGCTTCCGCCTAGTTCGAGGCCATACGATGAGCAAGTGTCATGCCTCCGGCTTGCTCATCCGGGACTCGTCCTAGCGCACTTCGCCGAGTACCTCATTTATAGCTTCGGTCGAGGACGGGTGCGTGAAGATCTGATCCCGCAATTGGCTTGCCGTCATTGACTGTCGCATCGCGAGGGCCACCAGATTGATCACTTCTTGAGAATCTACGTGCATCAGCGCAGCACCCAAGATTTGATCATTTTTCGCATCAACGACGAACTTGATGATTCCCCGCGGGTCACCAACGATTTTTGGTCTAGGCATTGCAGCTACGGCGGCCACCTTCTTCACGGCGGTCTTGATGTCCGCCCCTTGGCCCTTTGCCTGATCTTCGCTCAGTCCCACCCGCGAGAGCGGTGGCGTGCAGAAGATGGTGTACGGCACAGCCACCCGGTCTTTGGTAGTCCGGCTTCCATCGCCCAGCAAGTGATTGGCCAATACCCGATAATCATCAAGAGACACGTACGTGAATTGTGGCCCACCCGTGACATCGCCGAGGGCATACACGCCCTCGGCGCTGGTAGCCAGAAACTCGTCCACCACTATTTCACCGCGCTCACCAACCTGTACTCCGGCGGCCTCAAGATTCAACGTCCGGGTCGCTGGAACTCTGCCGAGAGCGATGAGCACCGCGTCAGCAGAAACCTGCTGTTCATTTCCTGCGACGTCATAGCTGACTGTTGCTGATGTCGAGTCCTGCGCTATTTTCGTGACCTGAGCTTGACTGACGATGGCCACGCCGGCGTCGTGAAGGCAGGAGAGTACTTCGCTGGCCACGTCGGCATCTTCTTTGGACAACGCACGCTGCCCACGGTCAAGCACGGTGACCTTACTGCCGAACTGACCAAACATTGAGGCAAATTCGATACCTACGTAACCGCCACCGACAACTATCAGCGACTTCGGCAAGGGCGCATGTTGAATACTTGTGGAGTCGTGCACTCGCCCACCGGTTTCAGCACCCTCGATGTTCGGGACAGCTGGTTGCGCCCCGGTATTGATAACGATGCGTCGGGCGCTGAGCACAAGTTCTTCATCCCCGCAGCGCACCTTGATAGTTTTAGGTCCGCTGAAGCTTGCGTGGCCAGTGAGGACCAGCACGGAGTCCAAGTCGTTGAGCATCGAGTAATTCTTGGCACGCAACTTCGTGGTGAGTTCGTCGCGACGTTGCACGGCCGCCTCAAAATATTTGGCATCCGGGATGTTGCTGCCGTGCTGCTGCGCATCGTGAATCAGCGTCTTGGTCGGAACACAGCCGATATTGATACATGTACCGCCGTACATTTGGTCCGATTGCTCAATGATGGCTACTTTCTCACCGGATCGGGCTAGGGCTCCGGCCAGCGTTTTACCACCCTTGCCCCAACCGATAACGATGGTATCGAGCTGATCAGCTAATTTTTCGGTACCCACATTCGTCCCCTTTGCCCATGCTTCCATCTCTCAACTTGAGTCTGGTCGCAGACCGATAGCCGAGTCAACAGCAAAGCAGCCCGTCTCTATAGGGAAACGGGCTGCCTGCAGTAAGTAATGAGGGTGCTAGATCTTCTTCACGATGGAAGACTTCAGTTCCATCTGACCGAAGCCATCAACCTTAGCGAAGATGTCGTGGTCACCAGTGCCCTGAACCAAGCGAATATTGCGCACCTTGGATCCGGCCTTCAGCGCGCTCTGGGCACCCTTGACCTTCATAGTCTTGGTAATGCTGACGGTATCCCCGTCATGCAAGACGTTACCTACGGCGTCCTTGATGACGGTTTCGGTTGGTGCCGATTCCTCAGTTTCGGCGTTCCACTCATGCGCGCATTCAGGGCAAACCAGCAACGCATCAAGTTCTTAGGTGTACTCGCTGGAGCACTTTGGGCACGGAGGCAAAGAATCAGACATGGGGCTAATTCTAGTTACTCAGAACTGGCATTTTCGAATGGATCGAATATCGAACAGCCCTAGTCCAAGGCCGTACATCAAGCTATTAAAAACTTCTTGGGCTAAGAGCTGCCTTCGGCTTTATAACCACTTGTTTTGCACACCATCTTGCGCTCATACTCACACATAGGAGCTGATTCTTGCGATAGCTAAGCTAAGGGGCACAACATGTCTAAGCACTACAAGCACCGCGGCTACTCGGCCTCGTTCTCTGTCTCCCCCAAAGAGGGATTGACGCTAGAAATTCTAGCCCTAGCTGAGAAAGCTGGAGCTAAAGCCGGCTACGCCGTGGCCAAAGAAGAACTGTATCGAAATATCTCCTCGAACCAGTTCCTCACCGAGCAAGAAACTGATGAACTCCTTGCAGCAGCCCACCGCGCCGGGGCAGCTGCTGCGTTACTGGCAGCACGCAAGGTGCTAGAGAAAACTCTCCGCACTTCGTTCAGTCATCAGCATCGGTCGACAGCCCCTGACCTACTGGGATCCACGGACCTAGAAACTTCGGCCGCCACCCACGAAGAACCACTGGCGAAATACTCGCCACCTTTGGGTTTACTTGATACCCCACGAGCCACGGTCGATCAGCATGTTTTGACGATTACCCGCGTGGAACGTCTGAATAATCAGCTAGTCCGACTCATCGCCGGCGCTCCTAATCTCGATGGATATCGTTCCAATTCTGCGCTGGATGAGTACGTCAAGGTTTTTGTCGCCGACCCATCCCTGGGCCTTACTCCTCCCTATGATGTGCGCGCTCTGCGCCATCGACTGCCTCGTGAACAGGTACCTCGTTCCAAGTCATACACTGTACGTTGGGTCGACCCGCTACTGAACGAGTTGGCCATAGATTTTGTGGTGCATGGTGAGCCTGGAACGGTCGGCTATTGGGCCAGCTTGGCACAGCCGGGCGATCCCTTAGTCATCTCGTCGGCTCGAAGCAAGGCCTCGCTATCGCTGACCGCCGACTACTACGTACTCGCCGCTGATGAAGCGGGCCTACCTGCCATATCCAAAGTATTAGAGGCGCTTCCATCCGATGCGGAAGGGACTGCGCTATTGGAGGTAGCCGATGACCATGCGACGTTTGACGTGAAACATCCAGAAGGCTTTGTTATACGCTGGCTGTCTAGAGATGCAGTACCCGCAGGCAAAAGCAACGTTCTGCCCTTAGCACTCCAATCGCTGCCCCTTCCCGCTGGGCAAGTGGGCGTCATTGCGCACGCCGAACGGTCCACGATCAAGGCCATTAACCGAATTACCGAGTACTGGCATCTGAACAAGCGTTCGTCCCACATTTCCTCGTATTGGACGCTGCGCGAAGGCCGGTTGCGTCGGTAGCATCCGAGGGCAACCACCTATTCGAACCAGTCTTTAGCTTAGAAGCGCTGGACTGAAGACTGTGAGCAGTGCTGATGCAAAATTCTGCGCCAGCGCCTCAAGGGCCGACGCTCGTCTTCGCAAAGGGTGCCGTCGGTTCCCTGATAGTGCCGTCAACGCAGCACTAGTCGTAGAGCGCCAGTTCAAAGATCCCACGCGTCTGGGGCGAAGGTTGATGGCTAACCGTCAATTCACTTCCCCGAGGTGCCTTAACTTCGAAGCTGGTCTCGTGAGCAGGAATGCCGCAATGGACCGATCCCTGAACCACCTCCTTACCGTTCAGTGAAATTTGAACTAAGACTTCGCCCATTCCTTGGCAGGCATATTTGACGAGATTTTTTGTTCCGTACTCAACACGTGAAGTCAAAATCTCCACCGGCACCCCTGCTTGAGCACCAAATTGGAAGGTATTGGCCGTGCTGACCGCGGATTCGTAGCCATGGGCTTCGAAAATGTCTTGCCCGATTTCGTCGGTAGTACTTAGGAGCAGATCCATCTGGCGGATCGATTCTCCAAAGCTGATCATGATGGGCAGGATAGGTTCGCCGAATTCAGGCGGGTCGTTCTCGTCGCCTGTCCCTTGGAATGTTTCAACTTGACCGCCACCATCAGTGTTGCTCTGAAGCGACGGCTCCTGCGGACGTTTGAGTTGCGAGACAGGAGTAGTGCAGGCGGTCATGCCCAAGAGTAAGGCAAGGCAGAGGGGCGATAGGACTGCGTGCTTCATGGCACCTCCAGATGACCCACTACATTGTTTCCACCGAGCTTATGTCAACAGTTCTGGACAAACAATGCCTATCAATACTCATCTCACCAGCGTTTTCATATCGATCTCACACTTGAACACGGCGAAAAGCCAACCAAATAGTCCGGCGCACTTCATATAGTTTCTTACGGGACACTTTCCGCCCTAACCACCAACCCCAGGAGTCGTACCACCGCATGCGTTTGCTGCGTCGCACCCTTGCCCTTGCTTTTGTTGTTCTATCGCTGACCCTGAGTAGTTGTGCCAGCTTAGATTCACTGGAACTATCCCGTGTACCCGATGCCAACGCGGCTCCGTCCACTAATACCGCCGCACAACGAGCGGACTATTCAAAAGCCCTAGACCTACTGGCCGATATCGACATCAAGGGACGCGCACCAAAGACGGGGTATGAACGGGAGAAATTCAGCAAAGGCTGGAAAGATCCGGACCACAACGGTTGCGATGCGCGCAACGACATTCTTGGACGCGATCTAGTTGACGTGAAGTACAAGTCAAAAGCTAAACAGTGCGTTGTGCTCAGCGGTATTTTCCATGATCCGTATACCGGTACAACTATCAATTTTGTTCGCGGGCAGAACACCAGCACTGCGGTTCAGATTGATCACGTGGTTGCATTGTCTGACGCGTGGCAAAAGGGCGCACAAAAGTGGAGCAAGGAAGAGCGGTTCGAATTTGCTAATGACCCTCTGAACCTCATGGCCTCGGATGGACCGACCAATAGTTCAAAGAGCGACAAGGACGCTGCATCCTGGTTGCCACCGAACAAGAGTTTTAGATGCGAGTATGTTTCGCGTCAGACTCAAGTCAAGGCGAAGTATGGAGCATGGATGACCAAGGCCGAGCATGACACCATCGAACGGCTACTCACCTCTTGCACAAAATAAACTTCGGCGTACCCCATCGACGCAATGAAGCTCAACGAAAGTGGAGATAAATCCTCCTAAAGGACTATAGTCAAATCGATGGAGCTCTGGCAGTATTGATGTTATTCAAAGCAATGGCCATTATGTGCTTTGACCATTAGCAAAATTCTCTGCTGTGAAGGCGATCAATGAAGACGAAGATTTTCAGTGCTCTTCTGTTGCTGACCAGCGCATGTCTTTTTGCTTTTGCTCTAAGCACTTCGCATCGCGAAGCAGCTATGGCCTGCTGGGTGGTTTCGACGATTTTCTTCATTGCGGCGGCCATGCTCATTCTTGGAGCGATTGTGGGAGCCTCATCGGCGACCTGCCCTGAAGCACGTAAGAAACGTCGAAGCTAACTGAGCAATTTTTCCAAGCAATGCGCCATCACGGACCTGGTGCATTGCTTGGATTATTTAACCACGAGAACCTGTCGGCCTTCACCGCAATTTAACATCGAGGCATCGACAGGTTCACATAGATGCGATAGATATGTAACTTGTCACTCTCGTCACTCTTAGGAGCATCTATGTCTGCATTCAGGCAGATACGAAAACTCAGCCTTACATCCTTGGCTGCACTATCACTCGTCACCGCCGGCACCACTGGTGCTCAAGCGGCTCCGATTGAAGAACCAACCGCTAGTCCCGGCAGCACAGTCACGACAACGGCAACCGCAACTGCAACACCGGCAGAAACGGCAACCACCTCGACTGCCACTCCTACTGCGAGTGCCAGCAGCACAGGCTCTGACTCTTCGGCTACCTCAACTGAAGACACCGCCAAAGCGGCTGCAGCCGATCCGCTAACTCTGGACTTCGTAGGCATTAACGATTTCCACGGACGCATTGCGGCAGACCGAGATTCAGCGGGGGCCGCCGTTCTAGCCGGTGCCGTCACCCAGTTACGTTCCAAAAACCCCAACACCTTGTTCCTCTCTGCTGGCGACAACATCGGAGCATCGACCTTCGCTTCCGCTTCCCAGCAGGATGAGCCAACCATCGAAGCGCTGGGCGCCGCTGGCCTGGACGTCTCAGTCGTGGGCAACCACGAATTCGATAAGGGCTTTGACGACCTCGCCGGGCGCGTCACCGACAGCTACGCCAAGGCAACCGGTGAAGCCGGTGGCGACTTCACCCTCGGCGCCAACGTCTACAAAGCCGGCACCAAAACTCCAGCCCTCAAGGAGTACGCAATCCGTGAAGTCGACGGACTCTCGGTCGGATTCATCGGTACTGTCACCGAAGATGTCCCATCCCTAGTCTCCCCTAGCGGAATTTCAGGCTTGGATTTTGGCGACGAAGTTGAAGCTGCCAACCGCGTTGCTGACCAGCTCACCGATGGCGATGCGTCCAACGGCGAAGCAGACGTCATTGTTTTGTTGACTCACAATGGCTCAGCCAACGCAAACTGCGAAAGCGTTGCCAAGGAAGACACTGCCTACGGAGAGCTCATCCGCAAGGCCAGCGGCAAGATTGACGCAATCTTCTCCGGACACACTCACAACTCCTATGACTGCCCTATTGCAGGGCCAGCCGGCGAGCGCCCAGTAATCCAGTCCCACCAGTACGGCACCACCTTGGGCAAGGTCAGCCTCGAAGTGGATCCGGCAACCGGTGACGTTTTAAGCTCAAGCGCTGAACGACTGGAACTGACCACCAAGGGTGCTGACGGTTCCTACACCCCTAACTACACTGCTGATCCAACCGTTGCCCAGATTGTTGAGACCGCTCAGGCTGAAGCCGAAGTAGTCGGCAGCAAGAAGATTGGTGAAATCTCCGAAGATATCCTGCGCGGCGGTGAAGTACCAGGCTCTGACCGAGGTGTTGAATCCACTCTGGGCAATACGGTGGCAGATATTCACCTATGGGCTACATCCAATGATGACTTTGCTGGAGAGCCGGCCCAGATTGCGTTCATGAACGCCGGTGGACTTCGTGCTGATTTGCTCTACGGAGAAGATGGCACCGTCACCTACCAGAACGCTGCAGAAGTACAGCCTTTCGCCAATACGCTGATCACCTTCAACCTCAAGGGTTCACAGATCCGTCAGGCCTTGGAACAGCAGTGGCAGCCAGACGGTTCAGAGCGTAGCAAGCTACAGCTTGGCATCTCTGAAGGCCTGTCCTACACCTATGTTGACGACGCTCCAGCTGGTGAACACATCAAGGAGATCACTTTCAACGGTGAACCACTGGATGAATCAGCAACCTTCCGGGTAGCTGCCAACGCATTCTTGGCTACCGGAGGAGATAACTTCACCGCATTCGCCGAAGGAACCGGCCATGCTGATTCGGGGCAAGTTGATCTTGATGCAACAGTGAACTTCTTCAAGGCTCATGATGTTGTCTCCCCTTCACCGCTGGGTCGCGCAGTAGTTGCTGGCACCGACTGGGCCAAGGTTTCAGTTGAGCCAACTGAGGTAACCGCTGGCGAATCGGCCACGGTGACCGTTACCGGTTTGGTTGAAGGCGCGCAGATTTCGGCGTCAGCTTTCAACGGCGATGTTGAGGTTGAGGATATTCCGGTGGCAGATGCTTCCGGAACCACCACGTTCAACCTTCCGGTCGATTCCGCTGTTGAAGCAGGCGATTACCAGCTAGTGATCTCCCAGGTACAGCGCGAAGATATTTCGACCGGATTCACCGTGGTTGCTGTTCCAGCCGAACCTACACCATCGGCTTCAGTTTCCCCATCCGAGGATGACACTGAATCCCCTGAGCCATCCGAGACCGAAGATTCGACCTCTCCTTCAACGGACGAAACGGAATCTTCGGAACCTACCGACAGCTCCACGCCTCCTTCTGAGGATGACTCCCAGGACAATTCCGAGGATGACTCTCAGCAGCAAGACAATGAAGATCTGGCCAACACCGGTTTCACCGCAGGCTGGATTGGCATCGTTGCAGGAATCGTCGTTTTGGCAGGTATCATCCTGCTTTTGATTCGTCGCTTCGGTAGCAAAGCCTAACGCTAAAGCCACCAGACGTAAGACAGGGGGTGTGCCCACGAGTTCAAACTCGTGGGCACACCCCCTTCTATTTGCTGATAATTAGTCGATGACCAATTCGCCCATTGGTTCCCAATCTTGGCCGTCAACCTTACGCGACACAATCTTAGGGGTGGACACCAACAGCGGACGCATAGACTCGATGCCAGCTGCGAAGTGTGCGGAATTGACGTGGGCAGCAGCTGCCTCGTCATCACGGAAGGCTTCAACAAGAACAAACTCGTTAGGGTCTTCCACGCTCACAGACCAATCGAACCAGAGGTTACCTTCTTCGGCGCGGGTGGCCTGGGTGAACTCTGCAACGTGATCCATGAAGTTCTCGGTGTTTTCAGGCTTTACTTGATATTTAACAACGATGAAGTACATGTCTCTAGTCTATAGCTCCGTTCTTAATGGTGTCTTGTATTCGAATGTATTCTTTGTCCCGTCGTGGCATGCCATCGACCACAAGATCGTAGGAATCCTCGATAAGTTCGCGCACCAATTCAACATCTAGACCTGCGCGAATTGAATTCCAATGCTTCTTGTTCATGTGATAGCCCGCGGTGATTTCCGGGTGCTCGCTACGCTGCTGGTCTGCCAGCGCAGGTTCACATTTCAAGTTGAGGACGAGTTCACCGCGAACGTCCGTTACTAGGCCAAACATCTTGGCCTTCTCTTTGTCCCGGCCCGCGACTTTAAAGACTTTGTACTCCGGTCCAAATGGATAATCGACAAATGAGCAGGGCAGGCTCAGGCATAATTGTGCCCATTGCGCTTCGAGTGCTTCATGTTCTTCGTTTTTATTCATGCTCACCTCGGCTACCGAAATGGGTATTCAATTTTGGGACAGGTATCCATCACTACCTCTAAGCCCGCGTCCTTGGCACGTTGGGCTGCCGCATGGTCGATCACTCCCAGTTGCATCCAGATGGCTTTCGCGCCGACGCTGATTGCTTGATCAACGATGTCGCCAACCTTTGAAGAATTCACAAAACAGTCCACCACATCGATGGGTCCAGGGATATCGGCTAGGCGTGCATACCCTTGCTCCCCCAGCACATTTTGGGCATCTAACGACACCGGAATGATCCGCATGGATAACTCATCACGCAGAAATCGTGCAATGGAAGGTGCCACCCGCGAAGGATTGTTGGTCAGCCCGACAACAGCCCACCGCCCCGACGTGCTCAACAGGCGGCGTATCACTGCAGGATCGTTTACATGGCTGTGCTCCATGCACATCACCTTACTCGGGAATGAGCGCGGATGCCGCCGTGAGATAAACCCGTCAGGGACGGTGAAGATAGTTAGTCTTCACCGTCCCGATCGGATTCATTCCCTTAGCCCTGAAGCTGGTTTGCTGCCTCGGTCTGGGCCGCGCTCAGCTCCGAAAAAGCGCCGCGGAACTGGGCCGCTGGATGGTTTTCCGGCAGGTAATCACCGCGGCCGAAGACCTTCTGACGCAAACTTCCCTGATGATATTCGCTCTGCGCCAACCCGCGGCGACGCAGCTCAGGCAGGACGCCTTCAATGAAGTTGTCATAGGACCCCGGAAGCACGTGGTTCATGATGTTCAGGCCATCAATCCCTGCATCCTGCCAGCGTTCCAGCTCATCAACGATGCTCTCTGGCGTGCCAACAATCTGCTGGGCCTTCGCCCGGTAGTGGGCCAGATCCTTCAAGGTCGGGTTGCCGCCTGGCACCGATGCCTTGACTGCTTCCAGCACTCCTTGGGCTCCCTGGGTCTGGATGTCTCCCAGCGGAGTATCCAGATCCATTCCGCCAAGATCCACCCCGAGACCGCCACCGATATGCGCAACAATCGCATCCAGGTCCAGGTACTCATCGTATTCGGCTTCCAGCGCTTTGGCTTCAGCTTCGGTGGAACCAACCACAAAGGACAAGCCGGCGAACACCTTAATGTCTTCACGCGTGCGTCCGGCTGTCCTGAGGTTCTCGATCAGCTGCGCGTTCTTCTTGGCCACATACTGCGCGTGCGGGGCAAAGAGGAAAGTCGCTTCAGCGTGGGTTGCTGCGAACTGCGAACCACGGGCAGAGGAACCAGCTTGGAAAAGGAACGGTGTGCGTTGTGCACTGGGCAGGGCTAGATGCGGGCCGTCGATCGAATAGAAATCGCCCCGATGGTTGATCTTGTTGACCTTGCTCGGCTCAGCGTAAAGGCCAGCTTCCTTATCGGCGATCAGTGCATCGTCTTCCCACGACCCTTCCCACAGTTTGTAAGCGGCTTCCACATATTCTTCGGCCCAACCGTAACGGTCGTCGTGGGCGACCAGATCCTTGCCACCAAAATTTCGGTGAGCGTTCTCCAGCACGCTGGTCACGATATTCCAAGCGACGCGGCCCTGAGACAGATGATCCAAAGTGGAAATCTGGCGCGCAAACTGGAACGGGTGGCTTTGAATCACCGAACTAGTCATCGCCAAACCAATGTCCTTGGTTCCAGCAGCCAGCGCGGAGAGCAGCACCAACGGGTCATGGCTAGGAACCTGCAATCCCTTGCGCACATGCGAGGCCCAACCACCTTCGTGGTCACCGTAGAGGCCCACCACGTCGGCGAAGAACAGCGCATCAAATTTGGCGTCTTCCAATTTCTTGGCAAGATCCACCCACAAGTTCAATTCGTTAAATCGGTGTTGCTGAGCTTCTGGGTGTCGCCACATTCCGCCGAGGATATGGCTGGAGGTGTTCATCAGGAATGCTGAGAGCAGCAAGCGCGGACGTTCTTGGAAAGTTGCCATGATTAGTTGCCTGCCTTAGCTTCTCCGATGGAGTTCAGCCCGGTGGGTACCGTGCCATTAATGAAGTAGTCCCCTACTGAGCGTGCTTTGAATGCCACCGGATTGTGGGTCGCTACCGTGCGCGCATTGCGCCAGAAACGATCTAGCGACTTGGAAGTGGACACCGCTGAGGCGCCGGTGACGTCAAAGAGTTCGCTGGTGGCGTCCAAAATCAGCTTGGGCGTTGCCACGTGGGCCTGCTGAACTGCCAATTCTGCGCGAAGATACGCAGCGTCTGGATCCAAAGCCAGATCAGGATCGAGAGCTGCATCCAGTTCCCGGGCCGCAGTGACGACAATGGACTCCGCGGCGAACACATTGGCCGCCAAGCGACCTACGAGTTCTTGAATCTGCGGATCGTCCTTGAATAATGCGCCGGACCCGGTGTTAAAGGTACGGGTTCTGGTGGACACGATATTGGCTGCCTCATTGCGCGCGCCCTTGCCGATGCCGACGAGCACCGAAAGCAGGCACAGCTGGAAAAACGCCGGTTCCAGCGTGGACGCCACCTTACGCTGAATAATGTTGTGCGGATCCACCAGAACATCGCTAAAGATCGCGGTGCCCGTTCCGGTCAGTGGCTGACCAAAGCCGTCCCAGTCATCGAGGATCTGAACGCCCTGAGCCTGACGATCAACGATGGCGTACTGGCGCCCTTCCACGCCTTCGGTGGTCGCCATGACCACAACCCAATCCGCGAAAATCGACCCGGTGGTGTAGTACTTTTCTCCGCGCAACAACCATCCGTCAGCCGTCTGAACCAGCTTGGTATTGGTGGTGCCCAGCGCGTTGCCACCACGTTCGGTCGCTGCATTGCCGAAGATTTGTCCCTGCAACACCTTGGGGAACCAACGGGCCTGGAAATCTGCTGGCTGCAGGGAGATGGTTTCGACGAACGAGAAATGGCTGCGCAACAAATGCGCAATGTTGGAGTCCGCGGCTGCCAGCTCGATCAGCAAACGGAAGAGGTGTTCGTGGCTGATCGGAGATCCACCATGGCTTTTAGGAACACGTAAGGTGGTGAATCCGGAATCCTTGAGCCACTTGACCTGTTCGAAGGGCAAGATACGGTTTTGTTCGCGTTCGCGGCTGCCTTCGGCGATTTTGGCAAAGACAGGGCTGAAGCGATCCAGCAGCTGCTGATAACGAGATTCGGTGGCTGCTGTGGCGATAATCGTCATTGGTTCTCCCTGCAGAACGTGGATGATTCGGGTAAAAGATCAAAAATGCGGTGTCCCCACGACGTCGCTATGCACCATCGCGGGGACGATTCCCTACTTGTTCCAGGTAGCGAAGTCAGCTTCCAGATCGCGATCCCATGGAGTGCCCAGGGCGCCGTCGAGGTAGTTTGCATACCAGTCGCGCACCTCGTTCGAGTGGTAGGCCTCTTCCAAAGCCTTACCCTTTTCGGTGTCTGTGAATCCTGGTTTGGCGCCGATGATGTTGATGTACGGTAGGGCGTCTTCTTCTTCTTCAAAGAGCAGAGCATCCTTCGGAGTCAGACCGATTTCCGCGCCGAGACGAGCAAAGAGGAATCCTGCGTCAACATCTGGAAGGGTCTTAGACAGCGACTGCTGATCCACCTCAACGAACTTAAAGTTCTTGGGGTTCTCTAGAATATCGTTCTGCGACAAGTGGATGACGCTCTTACCTTCGGTGACCTTCAGGAGCCCGGCTTTATCCAGTAGGGCCAGCGCGCGGCCATTGTTGGCGGTGTCCACCGGCAGTGCGATGGTCGCGCCATTAGGCAGGTCCTTGATGTCGTCATACTTCTTGGAGTACACGCCAGCCGGCGAGCTGTACATGTAGAAGGCCGGCTCGACATCGACGTTCTGGTCCTTTTTGAACTGCTCAAGGTAGGCCCCGTGCTGGAAGAAATTGGCGTCGTATTCGCCGTTGGAGACCACGTGGTTCGGCTGCACGATGTCGGTGACATAGGTAGCTTCGAGGGTCCAGCCCTTCTCAGCCAAAAGCTTCTGGGCAATTTTGGTTGGTTCCTGAGATGGCGCCGATTCGGTGACGATGATCTTGATGGTCTTATCGCCTGACCCGGCAGCCTGCCCGCCTGCCAAGCCACAGGATGTCAGTGCGAGCAGAGCGGCGGAACCTGCGGTGAAGGTCAAAAAGGTGCGACGGGATAATGCCATGATGTTGTCCTTTGACGAAGTGCGAGTTGGATCGGTTAAGAGTTAGCGTTTGTCGGCGGCACGAGAGAGCCGAGTTCCTATGAATTGAACTGCGTGAACCAGCAGAATCATCAGAACGATGGCCAGCAGCATGACCCCAGTTTCATAGCGGTAGTAGCCGTAGCGGATGGCGAAGTCACCGATGCCTCCGCCTCCGACCAGGCCCGCCATAGCCGAGTAGGAGATGAAGCTGACGGTCATGATGGTGATGGAGGACAGCAATGCCGGCTTGGCCTCGACCAGCAGCACTTCGCGGATAATCTGCCCGCGGGTAGCGCCCATGGCTTGGGCGGCTTCAACCACGCCGTTGCCCAGCTGGCTGATGTTCTGTTCCACGAAGCGGGCGAAGTACGGGATCGCGTTGATGGTCAGTGGCACGATGACCGCCGCGGTGCCGATGGTTGTTCCCACGACAAATCGCGTGAACGGAATGATGGCGATCAGCAGGATCAGGAATGGGAAGGAACGGATGGTATTAACCAGTCCGTCAACCACCCGGTGCAGCTTGGGACGCGGACGCAATCCATTGGGCGACATTGAATAGAGCCAGATGCCCAGCGGGGTTCCTAGGAGGATGGCGATGGGGATGGCCACCAGCAGCATCGCAAAGGTTTGTGCCATGGCGACCCAGATTTCCGGGGCCAATTCGATGATCCGGTCCAAGCTGAAAGCTGCTGCACTGCCGTTGCTCGTGGCTAGCACTACTGAAGTGAAGTTCATTGGTAATCCAGGTTCTCTATACGCGGGCTACGTTGGCGGCGAGGTTGTTCGCCTGCTTAGGCTGGCGGTTTAGCGTAATGTCATCGCTGATCAAGTAGCGACCAATAGGCGTTATTGGTTCAAAGCTTGGATCTTGCAGCGAGGTCAGCGCGAATTCTTCAACGACTGCACCGTCTTCCATGACAGAGACTTTGTCGGCGATGGCCTTGATGACGTTCATTTCGTGGGTCACGATCACCGTGGTGATACCGAGGCTGGCGTTGATGTCGCTGAGGTATTGGAGCACCGAGGTCGTGGTTCGCGGGTCCACTGCGCTAGTTGGCTCATCACACAACAGAACTTTGGGCTCGGTCACCAGCGCGCGAGCGATGGAGATACGCTGTTTCTGTCCGCCAGAAAGCTGGCCTGGATAGGCGCTGGCCTTATCGGCAAGGTCCACGATGGACAGTGCTTCTAGGGCGCGTTCTCGACGTTCCTTCTTGGGCACCCCGGCAAACTTCAGGTTCAGTTCGACGTTCTGCTGCGCAGTGCGGTTATTGAGCAAATTAAAGTGCTGGAAGATCATTCCGATGTCATGACGCTGTTTGCGCAGATCGCCTTCGCTCAGGCCAGTGAGCTCTACACCGTCAACAAATACCTGGCCCGAGGTTGGACGCTGCAGCAAATTGATATTGCGCAAAAGTGTTGATTTCCCGGCACCAGAAAATCCGATAATGCCGTGAATGCTTCCAGCCTGGATATCGAGAGTGACATCCTTAACGGCGGTGAATAGCTCTTGGCCTTTGCCGAAGGTTGTAGTTACGTTCTCAAGACGAATCATCATCGCTCCTTTACTGCTTGTCATGCGGAGCGTCCAACGCAAAGAAGAGCCATATTAAACAGACTCTTCTGTCACGAAGTGAAAGTACTCCATCGGTCCTGGCTGTAGCACCGCTCCCTATCGGGTGGTTGCTGCGACGTCGTTGAGCCAGATCTCTCAGTCGCTCTGGATGGTGTGTGTTCGGTTGAACCTTCCGAACAGTTCTAAGTCTGTCTTTCCTGGCTTTCGCAGACCAAGAGTTACGTAAGACAAAGTCATCAAGTCGCCGTTCTCAATTGTCGATATCTCAAAGAACCGAAAAGTTCGTAGTAAAACTTAACTCTTGAAAGAACATGTCGCTTCAAGACGGCAACTCTTGACGTATCGACTTTCTCTGTCCCTTGATTTCGAACTGCGCACCATGGGAATTGAAATACGCTAACTGCGGTTGTACTGAATTGCAGACCTACGAGAGGGAACTATGAAGATTGCAATTACCGGCGCCACCGGTCAGCTGGGAGAACTTGTTATTAATTCGCTCATCGAGCGTGGTGCAGATCCTGCGCAGCTTGTAGCGCTAGGACGTTCCGAGCAGAAGCTCGCTGCCCTGGCCGGCAAGGGCGTTGAAACGCGCGTTGCTGATTACAACGTAGAGGCCAGCCTTGTCTCAGCCCTTGAAGGTGTCGACAAGTTGCTACTGATTTCAGGTAGTGAAGTTGGCCAGCGCATTGCTCAACATGAAAACGTCATCACCGCCGCGCAACGAGTCAATGTCTCTTTGATTGCCTACACCTCCGTGGCTAACGCCTTGACTGGCAACATGAAGCTCGCAGCGGAGCATATTGCCACCGAGCAGTTGCTCGCTGGCTCAGGCATTGACTACGTTTTGCTTCGCAATGGTTGGTACACCGAAAACTACACGGACCAGCTCATGGGCTACCTGAACAGTGGCGTCGTCCTCGGTGCAGCTGGCGATGGCAAAATCAGCGCCGCACCGCGTGCCGATTATGCTGAAGCGGCCGCTGCAGTACTGCTCTCAGAAGACAATGAAGCCGGCAAGATTTATGAGCTGGGTGGCGATAAGGCCTTCACGTTGGCCCAGCTCGCTGGTGCGGTTGGAGCGGCAGCAGGCCAAGAGGTCAGCTATCAGGATATTGAACCGGAAAAGTTGGTAGAGATTTACACCGAATCTGGCGTACCTGCAGTGTTTGCCGACATCCTAGTTGATACCGACGTTCGTGTTCGCGCGGGTGCTTTGGAAGTGAATTCGGCAGATCTTTCAACGCTTATTGGCCGCCCAACCGGTTCGCTGGGTAAGTCGATCAAGGATGCTCTCGCCAAATAAATTCAGCAGCTAATCATTGTTCAATGGGTCGTTATCGCAGTGCCATCGTACTGCGATAACGACCCATCGTTTTTGGTCATTTGTGAAAAAACTTGCGGTCACTTGGGCGGAATTACAACCCAGTTGACAAGCCAACGCGTGTCACAGGCCACAAGAGCGAGTTGCTTCGCGTAAATTGACGCATACTTCATCCGCACCTTTTCAGGAGATTAGAGTATGCAAAGAACAGGTCTGCGCGCCTTGGCTGGCGCAACAATTCTCTCTCTAGGATTGGGCGCTTTCACCGCCCTCCCGGCGAGCGCCGATCCAAGGCACACCGAGAAGACTCCGACGGCTTCCGGTACGGGAGGCGCCGTCGCTTCAGTGGATCCCGAGGCTTCAGCCGCGGGTCTAGAAATATTGCGTCAAGGAGGCAATGCGGTGGACGCAGCCGTAGCCACCGCCGCTGCGCTGGGTGTCACCGAGCCATACAGCGCAGGTGTTGGTGGTGGCGGCTACTTCATGTACTACGACGCTTCCACCGGCAAGGTCAGCACCATTGACGGCCGCGAAACTGCCCCTGCAACCACCCCGCATGATGCGTTCATTGATCCGGCCACCGGCAAGCCATACAACTTCACTCCCGAACTAGTCACCAGCGGTGCGGCCGTTGGCGTTCCAGGAACCGTCGCAACGTGGGACAAAGCATTAAAGAACTGGGGTTCCCAAAGCTTCAAGCAGGTTCTGAAACCAGCAACGCAAGTCGCTTCGCGCGGATTTGTTGTTGATGAAACCTTCCACGAACAGACTCAAGATAATAAGGAACGCTTCGCGGCGTTCAGCTCGACCCGTGAGCTTTTCCTTCCTGACGGAGATGCGCCGCAGGTCGGAACCATCTTCAAGAATCCCGAACTGGCCGACACCTACCGCCTGCTGGCCAAAGAAGGCCCCAAGGCTTTCTATCAAGGTGATCTAGCCTCCGAAATTTCCCAGACTGTCCAAGCTCCGCCCAAGGTAGAAGATACCGACCTACCAGTACCCGCGGGCTTTGTGACCACAGATGATCTGGTCGCTTATGAAGTCGCCGAGCAGAAGCCAACCACGGTGAATTACCGCGGCTTGGATGTTTACGGCATGGCACCATCCTCCAGCGGCGGAACCACCATTGGTGAATCGCTGAACATTCTGAGCCAATTCGACCTTGCCGGCATGGAACCGACCGATGCCCTGCACCATTACTTTGAAGCTACCGCTCTGGCTTATGCAGACCGCGGCAAATACGTTGGTGATCCGGCCTTCGTCGACGTGCCAACCACGACGCTGACTAACAAGCTCTTTGGTGCTGAACGTGCCTGTGAAATTGATCCGCAGAAGGCCTCGGCCAAGCCGGTCGCTCCCGGCGATGTGGCTAACTTCGACGGGAAATGCCCGGCGAGCACAGCTCAGCCTGCTGAAGAACAGGACACCGAGAACATCTCCACCACCCATCTTTCAGTCGTAGACCGTTGGGGCAACGCAGTGTCCTACACACTAACCATTGAACAGACCGGTGGTTCCGGCATGGTGGTCCCGGGCCGTGGTTTCCTGCTGAATAATGAACTCACCGATTTCTCCACGGTCTATGACCCAGCGGATCCGAACCGTATTGAGCCGGGTAAACGCCCGCGTTCTTCCATGTCCCCCACCATCGTGCTGCAGGACGGAAAACCAGTGTTGGCCGTTGGCTCTCCAGGCGGTTCCACAATTATCACCACGGTGCTCCAGACGCTATTGAACCGCTACGACTTGGGGATGAGCATCAGCGAAGCAATTGCTGCTCCGCGTGCTTCGCAGCGCAATACCGCAGCTGTGACCGCGGAGCCTGAATTCATCACCAAGTACGGCTCAGCGTTGGAAGCCTTTGGCCATAAGCTCACCCCGGCCGGCGATTCCTTCACCCCGCAGGCAGAGATCGGTGCGGTGGAAGCCGTGGAGATCCATGCCGATGGAACGCTGACCGCAGCGGCCGAACCTGTACGCCGTGGCGGTGGCTCCGCCATGGTGCTCAAACCAAACAAATAGTTCCAGCAGACAAAAGCCCAGAGGCCTCGGGCACCCTCAGAAAGGTGCTCGATGCCTCTGGGCTTTTGTGGCGTGCTAACTTCTCTTCGTCTTAGCTTTGGGCAGCCAAGCGGTTGCCAATCTTGTACTTAGCTGCGCGGTGAGTTTCCTTCACGCGGTCGCCGGCTGCAAAGAGCTTATTGCGCAGTGAGCCGTCTGCGTACTCAGTCTTGTAAGCACCACGAGCCTGTAGCTCAGGAACGACGTACTCAACGACGTCTTCGAAGGTTGCTGGGGTGACAGCGTAGGCCAGGTTGAAGCCGTCCACGTCGGTGTAGTCCACCCAGTCGATGAGCTTCTCGGCTACCTCGGCGCCGGAGCCAACGGTGATTGGACCGAATCCGCCCACGCCAACCCATTCAGCAAGCTGACGGATAGTCCATGGGTTGCCGTCATCGCCGCTGGCCTTCTGGAAGGTCTCCACGGAAGACTGGATGGCGTTGGACTTCACGTTTGATCCCAACGGCTCATCAGGATCCAATTCGGAAAGGTCCACACCCATCCAGCCGGAGATCAACACCTGAGCACCTTCAACATCCGCATAGGACTTGTAGTCCTCGTACTTGGCCTGAGCCTTCTCGGATGTTTCATCTGTGATGATGGTCTGCATGGCGAAAATCTTCACGTCATAACGGTCACGTCCCGTAGCCTCGACAGCGTCACGAATCTTGGCGACGGTGGCCTTGAGAATTTCGCGGGTAGGGCTGGTAACAAAAACAGCCTCAGCGTTTTCCGAGGCAAACTTGATGCCACGCGACGAGGCACCGGCCTGGTAAATTACCGGGGTGCGCTGAGTAGAAGGCTCGGTGATGGCAATGCCGGGCACCTTAAAGTACTTGCCCTCATGCTCAATGTTGTGCACCTTGGCCGGGTCAGAGTAGATCCCGGTTTCTTTGTTATTCTGCACCGCATCGTCTTCCCACGAGCCTTCGAGCAGCTTGTAGACCACTTCGAGGTATTCGTCGGCATGATTGTAACGCTCGTCGTGTTCCATCTGGTCTTCTTGGCCCATATTTCGGGCGGCCGAAGGCAGGTAACCAGTGACAACATTCCAGCCCACACGACCTTCGGTCAGGTGATCAAGGGTGGCTAGGCGACGCGCGAAGGCGTAAGGGTGCTCGTAGGCGGTGCCGGCGGTGACACCAAAACCAAGGTTCTCGGTCACCGCTGCCATGGCGGAAACCAACATCATCGGGTCGTTCACTGGAGCCTGAGCGCCCGAGCGTAATGGCGATTCGTTGGTTCCGTTGAAGACGTCGTAGGTGCCTAGCACGTCGGCAATAAACAGGCCGTCGAACTTACCTTTTTCTAGCACCTTCGCTAGGTGTGTCCAGTAACCGATGGTGTTGTAGGTCGAGGCCTTATCATCGGGGTGACGCCACAGACCTGGCGACTGGTGCACCACGCAGTTCATGTCGAATGCGTTAAAAAGAATTTCGCGATTCTTGCTCATGGGTGTTCTCCTTGCCGTGAATCTGTAAATTGTGGGTAAAAATATTTGGCGCTTAGGCGCCGTAGCCTTGGTGGTTGCTGTCCTCGCCGGTAACCAAAAGTCGTTGCGGCTGAACCGCGTTGATTTCGTAGTCCCCCACAATTCGTGCCTTATATATGGCCGGGTTGTGGGTGGCGATGGTGCGGGCATTACGCCAGTGCCGATCCAGATTGCACACGACGCTGGTCGAGGAAGCGCCCAAACCATCAAAGATCTTGCTGGTTGCTCCGAGCACCAGCGGCTGGACGACGGTCTGCGCACGGTTGGCGGACAATTCACAGACCGCGTAGCGTTCTTCATCGTTAAGCCCTGGATCGACCAACGCAGCTTCAACTTCAAGCACCGCGCCGATAACCACCGAATCCACGGCGAAGGATTCTGCGGATACTTCACCAACCAACTGCAGAACCTGCGGTTCGCGGTAGGCCGGAACCCCGGTGCCGGTGGTGAAGATGCGGGTGCGATTCTGCACCGAAACACGGAGGTCGTTGAGTGCGGCGCGGGCAATGCCTGCCTGAACTGCCGTGAGCACCAGTTGATAGATTGCTGCCTCGGAGTCGTTGGAGGTTTGCGGGATGAAACAGTCCACCGGCACCTGATGGAATTCGGTAGTTCCGGTCCCGGTCAGTCCTTGGCCAAAGCCGTCCCAGTCGTCAAGGATCTTTACGCCACTACGCTGGGTGGAGACTACGGCGATTTGGCGTCCTGGCTTCTCTGGATGGGCCACAGCCACAGCGGTCCAGTCGGCGAAAATAGTTCCGGTGCAGTAGTACTTTTCGCCGTCAACAATCCAACGGCCCTCTGACTCAGTGACCTTGGTGTTCAGCGTGCCCAGTGCATTGCCGCCGCGCTCGGTGTAGGCGTTACCTACGATCTGTCCCGCAGCGATACGAGTGACCCACTTACTGCGCAGTTCTTGGTCCTCAAGGATCAAGACGCTCTCGACAAAGGCGATATGCGCACGCCACAGTTGGCCGACGTGAGAGTCCGCCTCGGAAAGTTCTATGAGCAGGCGGAACACATCCACTAGACGCGCGCCGTAACCGCCTTCTGCCACTGGAATGCGCAACGCACCAAAACGATCACGGTTCAACAGGCCCACTTGCTCGAATGGAAGCACGCGGTTGCGGTCCCGGTCCCTAGCAGTGGAAGCGATTTGAGCGAAGATCGGGCGGAAGATTTCGGCCAAACGGTCATACTGTTCGTCCGCGCCCGAGCCGGGAGTGACCTTGAGTAGTTGCCGGGTAGGCAACTGCTCTTCGAAGTCGTCTAGTCCCATGGCGCTAGTCTGCGAAGGATCGCTGAGCTGGTTGAAGTCCAAACCGGAAGAGTTCGGCGACTCGCCAAATGACATTGAAGTCCTCAATTCTTTCCATCGGTCCTGGCGGTAGCACCGTCCCGCGTTTCGGGTGGTTGCTGCGGCGTCGTCGAGCCAGATCTCTCAGCCGCTCTGGATGGGGTGTCATTCATTTGTAGCCGTAACAATGCAATCTTTCCAAGCCACGAAGTCACATTTCTCAGCCGAGACTGGCTGGCTTGACATAGGCGTTGCACGGTCAATGACGCTTCATGTCGAAGATGACTTGCCCAGAGTACTCAACTATCGATTAAACAGCCTTGCAATGAAATAAATAACGAAATAACCCGCGCATGTGACGTAGTTATCGAAGATTTTTCATGTTACGCAAGATTTGCGTTCTATTCATTCGAATGCCTGTAATGGAAGCGTAACCATCCCGAGCGGCCGAGAGATCTGGCTCTTAGACGCCGCAGCAACCACCTATGGATCACAGTCTTTAGGCCGGTGCTACCGCCAGGACCGATGGAGATGATCATGGCTCTTAGCCTTGCACTGCCTCAAACACATACCTCGACGGCATTAGATGTTGAATTCAGCAACGTTTCGCGTACGTTCACTTCTGCGATTGTCATTCACCTGCGACTTCATTCCCCGTAGGGCTTCGCGTATTTATTCCCAGACGGAACCACAGTAAAAATCGTTTTTGCCACCAAAGCACACCAAGGAATTTTCTCTCATGACCATCGAATCGGCATCCACCTCAGCCTTGCCCTCAGAGGAAGCACGCCATGCATTCTGGGACGAAGCAGCAAACCTCCTGGACTGGGAGAACCGCTGGCACACCACCAGCCGTATCGTCCCTGCCGATGCAGCTGCCAAGCGCGGCCCCGAAATCTCTTGGTACCTCGGAGGTACGCTCAACGCTGCGGTGAACTGCGCCGACCGGCATGTTGCTGCTGGCCGGGGCGAGAAGGTCGCCCTCTATTTTGAAGGCGAGCCTGGGGATCGGGTCACCGTCACCTACAAGGACCTGCAAGATCGAGTTAGCCAAGCTGCCAACGCATTGGAATCGCTGGGTGTTGTTAAGGGCGATCGTGTAGTCATCTACCTACCGGTGCTCATCGAAACTATCGTCATCACCCTGGCCTGCGCCCGCATTGGTGCGATTCATTCGCTGGTCTTCGGTGGTTTCTCGGCCGAGGCGCTCAAATTCCGGGTGGAAGATACCAAGGCCAAGGTGCTGGTTACTACCGATGGCCAGTTCCGTCGCGGTACCTCGGTACCGGTGAAAGACAATGCTGATCAGGCAGTCTCCGGTGAGAACCATATCGAAAAGGTTCTGGTTATCCGCCGTACCGGCGATCAAATTCCCTGGACTGATGGTCGGGACGTGTGGTGGCATGAGGTAGTTGAGACTCAGTCCACCAACCATCGCCCGCAGTTCTTTGATTCAGAAACCCCACTGTTCATCATGTACACCTCGGGCACTACCGGGCAGCCTAAGGGTCTGGTCCACACCACCGGTGGCTATTTGACTCAGGCAGCTGCCAGCTACAACCTGCTTTTTGCCAATCCCGATGAGAATCAGCGGGAGAATGACGTGCACTGGTGCACCGCGGACTTGGCCTGGGTTACCGCGCATACCTATGAGATCTACGGCCCATTGGCTAACGGTGTCACCCAGGTGATCTATGAAGGTGTCCCCAACGCACCACACCCAGGCCGCCATTTCGAAGTCATTGAACGTTACAAGGTCACCAGTTATTACACGGCTCCTACCTTGGTCCGTTCGCTGATGGGTTGGTTCCCCGAAGGCATTCCAGCCACTTATGATCTATCCTCCATCAACATTGGTGGCACTGTCGGCGAAGCAGTTAACCCCGAGGCGTGGAAGTGGTTCCGCGAGCAGCTCGGCCGCGATACTCCCATAGGCCTGCCCATGGTGGACACCTGGTGGCAGTCCGAATCCGGCGCAACGATCCTCTCACCGCTACCCACCGATGACTACTTCAAGCCCGGTTGTGCCGCTCGATCGTTGCCCGGAGTTTCAGTGGACATCGTTGATGCTCAGGGCCATAGCGTAGAACCGCATACTCAGGGAAATATCGTGATCACCCAAACCGGGCCGTCGATGGCTCGTACCGTGTGGGGCAACCCTGAACGCTACTACACCAGCTATTGGGAACAATACGTTCAGCAGGGCTGGTTCCTGGCTGGTGACGGGGCACGCTTTGATGAGGATGGCGATATTTTCATTCTTGGCCGTACCGATGATGTGATCAATATTTCTGGCCACCGACTTTCCACCATCGAGATTGAATCAGCTCTGGTCACCAATCCTGGGGTTGTCGAGGCCGGGGTGTGCCCGACGAGCGACGCGAAGACAGGACACGCTGCCACGGCGTTTGTGGTGCCATTGGATAAGAGCTTAATCGCGCAGTTCCCCGATGAAGCTCTAGCTGCTCGGCAGGCAGAATTCATTGCTCAGTTACGTTCCACGGTGACAACCCAGATCGGGCCGATCGCTAAGCCACGCGATGTTGTTCTGGTTCCCGACGTTCCTAAGACCCGCTCGGGGAAAATCATGCGGCGGTTACTCACCCAGCTCTTTGAAGGAAGCACTCTGGGCGATACCACTAGCTTGCAAAATGAACCATGCATTCCGGAAATCAACGCAATTTGCCGAGCACGTCAGTGAGAGTTCGGCAGCAATTCCCCGCTTAACCTCGTGAAGCCTCGTCCCTGTGGGACGAGGCTTCACGAGGTTTTCAGCTAGTAGTTCTAGCTAGGAGTCCTTGGACTGAGCTGATGGATTCTCATCGGCTTCAGTGACAAACACTTGAGTTGATTCACCGGCTTCACCCTCTGGCTTGTTAGCCGGGGTAACAATAGGAATCTCGGTGGTCATCAGGCTGAACTGGCTACCTTCGTGCAGGTCAACACCTTGGGTTACCGATTGCTCCAGCACGGTCCGTGCCACCTTGCCGCGCAGGATCAGCGGATCCTTACTGAGGTCCTTCCACAGCGCAACGCACAGTAGCAACATCACAATCACGAACGGCAGTGCCGAAACGATGGTGATGTTCTTCAGACCGTTGAGCGCTTCTGAAGGATGATCGCCACCAGCCAGCAACATCACTGCTGCCACAGCACCGGTAGCTACACCCCAGAAAATCACCGACTTCTTAGTTGGCTCCTCAGCGCCTCGTTCGGACAGCGCACCCATCACGATGGATGCCGAGTCAGCACCGGTGACAAAGAAGATCGCGATCAGCAAGACAGTCACAACCATCAGCACCGTGGCGACCCAACCGGACACTGGCAATTTATCGAGCAGGTCAAAGAGGATCAAGTCGAAGTTGATGTCCGGAGCGCCGTCCACCATTTTGGCCAATGCCTCGCCGGTATTACCGGCACGTTCAGCGCGTTCCTGCATGCCGATGGCACCGCCACCGAAGATCGAGAACCAAATCAGCGTTACTGCCGATGGAACCAAAAGTACGCCGGTCACAAACTGGCGGATGGTGCGGCCACGGGAAATACGGGCGATGAACAGACCAACGAATGGGCTCCAGGAGATCCACCATGCCCAGTAGAAGATGGTCCACGAGGACAACCAGCTAGACATGGTGCCATCACCGGAGGCCGCAGTTCGCGATGCCATCTGTGGCAGGTCACCGATGAAGGAGCCGACAGCGTTCGGGATGACGTTCAGGATGAACAGGGTTGGTCCACCGATGAAAACGATCAGTGCCAAAATCACTGCCAGAACCATATTGATGTTCGACAGCCACTGAATGCCGCGCTCAATGCCGGAAACGGCCGAGGCAACAAACAATGCGGTGAGAATCGCGATAATGACGACCAGTACGCCGGAGCCGATCTTCTCCATGATTCCTGCGGACTGGATACCGCCACCAATCTGCAGTGCGCCCAAGCCCAATGAACAGGCCGAGCCAAACAGGGTGGCAATAATTGCCAGAATGTTGATGACGCGTCCGCCCCAGCCATGGATGATGCGCTCTCCGAAGATGGAGGAGAACATCGCCGAGAATAGCTGTGGGCGTCCCAAACGGAAGCTACCGTAAGCCATGCCCAAACCGACGATTGCGTACATGGCCCAAGGGAATAACGTCCAGTGGAATAGCGTGGTACCCATGGCGGTGCTTAGGGCCGCATCAGTGGATCCCTCTACGGTTCCTGGCGGAGGCGACATGTAGAAGAACAACGGTTCGCCCACACCGTAGAACACCAGACCGATGCCCATACCGGTTGCGAACATCATAGAGATCCACGAAACCGTACTGAACTGTGGCTTTTCATCGTCCTTGCCCAGTGGGATACGCCCGAAGTTCTTCGCGGCGACGACGATGACAAAAAGTGTAAAGACCGAGGCTGCGATGACAAACAGCCAACCGGTGTTGGTGATAACCCAGTCAAGGGCTACATCCGAGGCCTTACCTAGGCCCTCTGGGGTAGCGAAACCCCAGATAATAAATGCCAGCGCAATGGCGCCGGCGATACCAAATACCCAGTAGTCGGTACCTGTTGCAGCATATTTTTTAGGACGTCGTTTTCGAGCTGTGTGCAACTCTCCGACGAGGTCCTCTAAAGATTGATCCGTCTGCTTCATTGCTTTCTTCCTTCACTGGTAAGACTCCGCGGATAAGATCCGGTGGGAATCCAACGAGTAATCGTTCTCATGAGATGCGATTGCCATGCAGTGTGCTTGATTGCGAATTGCTTATCGGTGCCGATTCATTGAATCCTAATCTAGCGTTCGCGAGAGCTGATTGATACAGCAATCGCATTGGAATGACCGGGCAATTTCTCCGGTGACCCGACGCTATTTCTTCTCGGATCGTCACAATAAATCGTAAATAGTCCTTTTCAAGCATGGTCGAACGACTCTCATTGGTCAAACTCAAGGCTTGATTTTTCGCGGTTTTTGATCCTCTCTTGCCTCTGTTGCGCATAGCAGACAAGGCCGATATCAGCGCTGTGAGTTCAATCCCAAGGGCTAAATCATGGTGTAAATCAGACGAAGAACCGGTGACCACGTCGATTGAATTCCGCACATCATTTTCACCTAAATTTGCGATTCTCCGGAGAATTGGGCGCACTTCCACCGACCCCGATGAGTGCTTACGTCCAACAAGCTAATATTCCCCATGCGGAATACTCACTACCCAGCAAGTAAGAACGCTTGTCGTCTTCCGATCATCGTGACGTAACCTGAAATACATTGAGACTTATCTTGACTCATTCAAAATAAGCAGGCATGCTGAGGATATGACTTCTACAGACGGGCTTGAGCAAGTGCTCAAGGCAGCATCAATGCGGGTGACGCAACCTCGCGTTGCAGTGCTCGCTGCAGTTGCAGCAAACCCGCACGGTGACACCGAAACAATTATTTCGGCGGTACGCCGCGATCACCCCGCGGTATCGCACCAAGCGGTCTACGATTCACTCAAGCTTTTCGCCAGCTTGGGCGTTATTCGTCAAATTCAGCCACAAGGTCATATCGCACGCTACGAAACTCGCGTCGGAGACAACCACCACCATGTGGTGTGTCGCAACTGCGGAAAACTAGCGGACGTCGACTGTGCCGTCGGCGGCGCGCCTTGTTTGCACGCGTCAGATGATCACGGTTTCAAGATTGATGAAGCCGAGGTTATCTACTGGGGCACCTGTCCCGAATGCCAGGCTGAACTGCGCGACGAGTAACCACAACCACAAAAACTTTGTCATCAAGCGGTACTCTCCGTGCGGTGAACATTGAAACCTAATCCCCAAAAAATCCGTAAGGAAGAGCATATGTCTGAGACAACAGCAGGTCAGTGCCCGGTTGTAGGCAACACTGGTCGTGTACACCCGACCCAGGGCAACGCCAACACCGAATGGTGGCCAAATAAGCTGAATCTGAAGATTCTTGCAAAGAATCAGGAGGCTACCAACCCTCTGGATGCAGACTTCGACTACATCAAGGCTTTCGAAGCACTGGATCTAGCCGCCGTCAAGGCTGATCTAGCTGAGGTTATGACCAAGTCCTACGACTGGTGGCCAGCAGACTTCGGTCACTACGGTCCCTTCCTGATTCGTATGGCTTGGCACTCGGCGGGTACCTACCGCTCACACGACGGCCGTGGTGGCGGTGGCGCCGGACAGCAGCGCTTCGCTCCACTGAACTCCTGGCCAGATAACGTGAACCTGGATAAGGCTCGCCGCCTGCTGTGGCCTGTAAAGAAGAAGTACGGCCAGTCCATCTCCTGGGCTGACCTTATGATTCTGGCCGGCAACGTCGCGCTAGAAGATATGGGCTTCAAAACCTTCGGTTTCGCCGGCGGCCGCAAGGACGTCTGGGAAGCTGACGACGATGTTTACTGGGGCCCTGAAAAGGTATGGCTAGAAAGCGAACGCTACACCGGCGCCCGCAACCTCGATGCCCCACTGGCAGCCGTTCAGATGGGTCTAATCTACGTCAACCCTGAGGGTCCAGATGGCGTTGCTGATCCGCTAGCTTCAGCAGCCGATATCCGCGAAACCTTCCGCCGCATGGGCATGGATGACGAAGAGACAGTCGCCCTGATCGCCGGTGGCCACACCTTCGGTAAGACCCACGGTGCTAGCGCTGAATCCCACAAGAGTGGCGATCCAGAAGCTGCACCACTGGAAATGCAGGGTCTGGGCTGGAAGTCTGACTTCGGCACCGGTCACGGCGACGACACCATCGGTTCCGGTCTAGAAGTAACTTGGACCTACCACCCAACCCGTTGGGACAACGAGTTCTTCCACATTCTCTTCGCCTACGAGTGGGAGCTGTTCCACTCTGAAGCTGGTGCACAGCAGTGGCGTCCAAAGGACAACGGCGGCGCCGACATGGTTCCAATGGCGCACAACGCATCGGTACGCCGCGAACCACGCATGCTCACCAGTGACCTGGCTCTGCGCGTTGATCCTTCCTACGAGAAGATCTCCCGCGAGTTCAAGGACAACCAGGAAAAGTTCGCGGACGCCTTCGCCCGCGCTTGGTTCAAGCTGACCCACCGCGACATGGGTCCAAAGTCCCGCTACTTCGGCCCAGAAGTTCCAGCAGAAGATCTACTGTGGCAGGATCCACTGCCAGCCGCACCAGAGACCACCCTAGGCGCTGCAGAGATTTCCGAACTCAAGGAACTGATCAAGAACTCCGGCCTGTCGGTTCAGCAGCTGGTCTCCACCGCATGGAAGGCAGCGGCAACCTTCCGCTCCTCGGACAAGCGCGGCGGTGCCAACGGCGGCCGTATCCGTCTGGAACCACAGATTTCCTGGAGCGTGAACCAGCCAGAGCAGCTCAAGCCAGTTATCGCAAAGCTGGAAGAAATCGTTGATACCTTCAACGCAACTTCAGGTATCAAGGCTTCCTTCGCCGATGTTGTGGTTCTTGCCGGCAATGTAGGCGTTGAGCTGGGCGCTGCAGCAGGTGGAACTCAGGTTGAGGTTCCATTCACCCCAGGTCGCGTTGACGCAACCCAGGAACAGACCGACGTCGAGCAGTTCGCATGGCTGGAGCCAGTAGCTGACGGTTTCCGCAACTACGACTCGGGCTTCTTGAACCTGCCTTCCGAGTACCTGCTGCTGGACCGCGCTAACTTGCTGGGCTTGACCGCACCAGAAACCACCGTACTGCTTGGTGGTCTGCGCGTACTGGGCAACAACTGGGATGGTTCGAACACCGGTGTGTTCACCGAAACCCCAGGTGCGTTGACCAATGACTTCTTCGCAAACCTACTGGAACTGGGCCTTGAATGGACCCCAGATGCAGAAGAGAAGACCTACGCAACCACCGACGGCCGCTGGGTTGGCAGCCGCGTAGACCTGGTCTTCGGCTCTAACTCCGAGCTGCGCGCGCTGGCCGAGGTTTACGCTTCGGATGATGCCAAGGAGAAGTTCGTCAAGGACTTCGCTGCAGCATGGGCCAAGCTCATGGATGCTGACCGCTTCGAGCTACGCAAGTAAGCAGCCCTAAGCGCAAAACGGTGGCCGTCACCTTTCCGAAATTTTCGGAAGGTGGCGGCCACCGTCGTTTTTGAGAGCTGTCGTTGCGCTACCCCTAAGGAACCGGGTTGCCTAGTTCGCGCAGATCAGTCTTGCTTGTTTCGCGAGCCCATACTGCGCCAATCACAGCGAGGATCGAAGAGGCAGCCACAATCCATGCTGCAGGACCCCAGTTGGCAGTCACATCTCCCACGAGGGCGGTGGCAAGCATCGGGGTGAACCCGGCGCAGAGGATGCCGATCTGCAGGCCGATGGCCATGCCCGAATAGCGCACCTTCACGTTGAACAGCTCAGAGAACCAGGCCGGGTAGACCGAGTTCGACGCGGCGTATGTTCCGGCTGTGATCAGCATGCTGGAAACAAAAATCATGGCCAGGTTTCCGGTGGAAATCGTCAAGAAGTACACAAAGATCATTACACCGGAACCCATGACGCCGGCGATAAAGACCTTCTTGCGCCCGAAGATGTCAGAGAGCCGTGCGAAGAATGGCTGGCTGATAATGGCAATGATGTTGCCTGCGATACTCACCCACAGCATGGTGGCCGCAGAAACCCCAACAGACACCGCATAGGCCAGTCCAAAGGACTGCATGAACGTGTTGGTAACGACCTGGAATGACATCAGCGCCACCTGGATAAATTGTGCCGGGTGGGTGGTGATCATCTTGGTGAACGGCAGCTTAACCGTAGCGTCCGCTTCCTGCTTCTCCTCGAAAACCTCAGGCTCCTCCAACGAGCGGCGCACGAGGTAAGCAGCGACGAGAACCAGCAATGAGAGCCAGAACGGAATCCTCCAGCCCCAGGCCAACCGCGCCGATTCTTCCATCGTGGCCACCGGGAGGAAAGCGAGCGAGGCGAGGACGATACCGAAGGAAATGCCGCTCATGGCAAAGCTAGCGAAGAAGCCACGGCGGCCTTCGGGCGCTTCCTCGGTGGACAGCGCCGAAGCGCCAGCCGTTTCCGCTCCCGCGGACAATCCCTGCAGCAGGCGCAAGATCACCAGAAGTGCCGGTGCCCAGTATCCGGAGGTCGAGAAGTCTGGAAGTACCCCGATGAGGAAGGTTGCCGAGCCCATGAGCACCAGGGTCATCACCAGAGTTGTCTTGCGTCCCAGCCTGTCACCGAGATGTCCAAAGAAGACTGCGCCGAAGGGTCGAGCTATGTACGCGACACCGAAGGTGGCAAACGAGGCCAGCAGTGCGATGGTTGCATCCCCAGCCGGGAAGAAAATCTTGGAGAAGATCAAAGAAGCCGCGGTCGCGTAGATAAAGAAGTCATAGTACTCCAGCGCGCCGCCGAGGAATCCCGCGAGCGCTGCTTTCTTGGCTCGCTTGAGCTTGCGCTGTTGCTCCTCATCGAGGCTCGCGCTCGTATGGGTGGTGGTCTTGCTCATGGGGTGTCCTTCCACAGCAGCGGGGATGTTTCACGTCCTGCACTCATGTTAGTTGTACGCAATGCGCACATCTGTGCGATATGCGACAATGAATAAAGTACAGCAAAGGTGAGGCGTGTCACAAGATGTTAATTAGCCTGCGTCATCAACACTGAACCAGTTCGTCTCGGAAGGACAACAATGAGTTACGAGGACAACGCAACACAACTATTCATCATCGGATCCCACGCCTCCCACACCATGTCGCCCGATCTCTGGAATCCGGTATTCGAAAAGCTAGGCAACCACTGGACCTACCAGCCCTGGGACGTACCCGCGCAAGGCGAAATGCAGGAAGTCCACAATGGATTGCTCGCTGCGGATGTCGTTGGCGCCAACGTGACCATGCCCCACAAGCAGTGGGCCGCGGCCATCGCAGACGAACGCTCGGAACAGGTCAGCCTCAGCGGCGCAGCAAACCTGTTGATTCGGCAGGACGATCAGCTCCACGCCTACAACACTGATCTGATTGCCGTAGAAAACAGGCTTGCCGCGAAATCCCATGATCACGTTTTGCTGCTCGGCGCAGGTGGCGCCGCTCGGGCCGCGCTGGTTGCGCTCAAGGGGCGCATCGGCACCGTCACCATCACGGACCGAAACCAGGATGTCGCCGAAGAGCTACTGTCCCTGGCCAATGGCATGGGAACCCGGGGCAGGACCGTGGATTTCTCGCACGTTGCCGAAGCAGCCACGCAAGCCTCGCTGATCATCAACGCCACACCCATCGGCAAGTATCCAGAAGACCCGGCGCCTTGGGGCAAAACCCGGCTCACGCCTGGAACCTTTGTCTATGACTTCGTGTACGGCGAGCACGTCACGGGAACAATCCAGTCGGCCATAGACCAGGGCCTGGAATATTCCGACGGCTGGGAGCACCTGCTGCTTCAAGCCGAAGCGATGATTCCGCTGCTGGGCTTGGGAGAACAGACCGCTGCCCAGCTGCAGCTCTCCCTGAAGCGCATCCGCGAAAACAATTGAGCCGGGCTCTAGAACAGCGTGCCCGGCGCACCGCCGAAGTCCGGATTTTCCAGCTTCAGCAATTCTGTTTTCGCTTCCAGTCCGCCCAGGTATCCGCCTAATGACCCATCAGTGCGCAGCACCCGGTGGCACGGCAGGACGATGGGGATCGGATTGGTCGCGCAGGCTGACCCGACGGCGCGTACGGCCTTCGGGTTGCCGATGCGCTCGGCCATGTGCGAGTAGCTCCAGGTATGCCCGTAGCCGATCTCGCCCAGCTCCAGCTGCACCTGGCGGCGGAAGGCAGTGGAGAGCTTGAGGTCCAAGGGCACGTCGAAATTGTGCCGGGTTCCGGCAAAGTACTCGTCCAGCTGCCTGGCCACGGCATCCAGGCGCGAAGGATCCTTGAGGATTCGCGGGCTGAGTTTTTGAGCGAGCAGTTCAAGGATCTTGTCGTGGTCTTCGGTTTCGAAGGCCACCCGCACCAGGCCAGCCGGGGTGCTGGCCAAAAGCAGCGAGCCTACCGGGCTATCAACGATGCGGTAGGAAACGTCGAGCAGTTCCTCGGCCTGTGCCTTGGCCCGAAGTTCGTTGCCTAGTTTTTCCAAAAGCTCGGTTTCTTCTCCGGTTGCTGTTGGGTTGATTCTTGAGTCAGTCATGACTGCTCCTGCCACAGTGTGTCGTCGCCGAGTATCCGGCGAAGGTTCTTGATCCCGTCGCTGCCTGCACGCCGAGCCGCGGCCTCAGTCCCGAAAACCAGATGGGCTATTTGCGCATAGCTCAACCCGCCGAGATACCTGTACCCGACTACCAGCCGTTGCTTCTGCGGCAATTGGGCAACCTCTCGCCAGAGCTGGAGGTTCTCCAGCTCCAGCCCAAGATCCGGTTGTCCGTCAGCGTGCTCCCATTGCTGATGATCGTCAAGGATCTCCGGCTTGTTCTTGCGCAGTTCATCGATGGCCTTGTTGCGCGCGATACGCACCAGCCAGGCGAGGACATTGGCATCATCCGCAAGCTGCGGATAGGCCTTGAGCGCAGAAAGGAAGGTCTCGGACCAGGCGTCCTGGGCGCGGTGCTCATCAAGCAGGGCACGGCAAACCCGTAATACGTTCAGCCCATAATCCTGGACTATCCGCTCAAACGGTACTTGCATGGCTCTCCTGAAGTTTGGCGCCTTGACGGGCTTTCACCATGTAAACGCTGCGCGCTGCAAAAGTGTGAGGTTCCGGAGAAGAAAACTTCCAGCTCCTAGCAGCTGACCAAATCGAGTTCTTCAGCCAGCTCGTTGAGGCGTTGGATATTGATCTGGATGATCTCGCCGTTTTCCACGCCTCGTGGCAGCTTGGTTCCAGCCAGTGCATCGCGGATGGCGCGCATGGTTGCGCCATGGCTCACCACGGCCACCTTCTTGCCGGCATGTTCCACCGACAGGTCTATCAAAGCGGGAATCGCCCGGCGCAGGATATCGTCGATGGGTTCGAGCTGGGACTGCAACGACGCTGATTCCTCTTCGGAGACCTCGGCCATGATCCGGCCTTCCAACGGCCCGAATCCGCGTTCGATGAGATCCGGGACCGGCTGGCCGGTTTCTGCGTTTAATTCCTCGGCAATCAATGCGGCGGTTTCCTGGGCCCGGCCCAGAGGGGAAGCCAGGATCAAGGAGAAGCCCTGGCCTACCAATTCGCGGCCGACACCGCGGGCTTGCTCGCGTCCGGTGTCATTCAGTGGAATGTCGGTACGCCCTTGAAGGCGGCCAGCCAGATTCCAATCGGTCAGTCCGTGTCTGATCAACACCAGCGCAGTATCCATGAGTCCAGCGTACCGGCGAGCATGGATATCGAAGAATCTCCGATATTACGTCCAATACGCAACGTTACGACTCATAGTTAGGTCACGAACGGTCATGTTGCGAAGATTATTACACCATCCCGAGCGGCTGAGAGATCTGGTTCGATGAAGCCGCAGCAACCTGCCACATCCGGTGGTTACGGTGCTACCGCCAGAAACGATGCAGCCGCTTTTCCTGATTAAGCAAAAACAGGAAGCGACATTGATTCCGGGATTCCTGCCTCGATCGCACCACCGCTTGCCGGTGAATCGCGAAAACCCAATCGACAAGGAGTCGTAAGCCATCATGGCAGATCATCAGTTTGGATTCCGCACCCGCGCATTGCACGCCGGTGGCACCCCCGATGCCGAGCACGGCGCCCGCGCAGTGCCCATCTATCAGAGCACCTCATTCGTCTTCAAAGATGCCGATGACGCAGCCAACCTCTTCGCATTGCAGAAGTACGGCAACATCTACTCGCGCATCGGCAACCCGACCGTCGCTGCTTTTGAGGAGCGCATGGCTTCCCTGGAAGGCGGCATCGGTGCAGTAGCCACCGGTTCCGGCATGGCCGCCGAGTTCGTCACCTTCGCCGCCCTTGCCCAGGCCGGGGACCACATCGTGGCCTCCTCCAAGCTCTACGGCGGCACCATTACCCAGCTGGACGTCTCACTGCGCCGCTTCGGCATCAACACCACCTTCATCGACTCCAATGATCCAGCCGACTTCGAGGCCGCCATCCAGGAGAACACCAAAGCCGTCTACACCGAAGTGGTAGCCAACCCTTCGGGCGATATCGCCGATCTCAAGGGCCTGGCCGAGGTGGCGCACCGCCACCTGATCCCGCTGGTCGTCGACTCCACACTCACTCCCCCATACATCCTGCGGCCAATCGAGCACGGTGCCGATATCGTGATTCATTCGGCCACTAAGTTCATCGGCGGCCACGGCACGACCCTTGGCGGCGTCGTCGTGGAGTCCGGCAAGTTCAACTGGGGCAACGGTAAGTTCCCGGCCATGACCGAACCGGTAGCCAGCTACGGCAACGTTTCTTGGTGGGATAACTTCGGCGAGTACGGATTCTTGACCAAACTGCGTAGCGAACAACTGCGCGACTTCGGCCCGGCCCTGCCAGCCCAGTCGGCATTCCAGCTGCTCCAAGGCCTAGAGACACTGCCTCAGCGCATGGATAATCACTTGGCCAATGCCAAGCAGGTTGCCGCATGGTTGGAAGCCGACCCACGGGTCACCTACGTGAACTACGCAGGTCTGCAATCGCACCCGCAGCATGCACATGCCAAGGAACTACTGCCGATGGGTGTCGGCTCGGTCTTTAGCTTCGGCGTAAAGGGCGGCCGCGAGGCCGGCTCCAAGTTCATTGAAGCTTTGCAACTGGCCAGTCACCTGGCCAATATTGGCGATGCCCGCACCCTGGTGCTTCACCCCGCATCCACCACACACCAGCAGCTGAGCGCTGATCAGCTGGTTGCTGCCGGTGTTCCTGAAGACCTGATCCGCCTATCGGTGGGTCTGGAAGATGTCGAGGACATCCTTTGGGATCTGGATCAGGCACTAACCGCTTCGCAGGAAGCCGTTGCTGGTTCTGCCGAAGAATTCGCGGCACCAACCTATGACGGTGCAGCTTGCGCCATTCCTGCAGCACCGAAGGGAGCCAACTAATGAGCACCACCGAACGCACCTGGGAAGGTCCGGGCGCAGCCGAACGTCTGGGCATCCTGCGCGACACCAAGACCATTGCCATCGTGGGCGCATCGAACAAGCCCTCGCGTGCCAGCTACTTCGTCGCGACCTACCTGCTGTCCTCGTCCAAGTACAAGGTGTACTTCATCAACCCGGTACTCGATGAGATCCTGGGCCAGCCGGTCTACAAGTCCCTGGCAGATCTGCCAGAGACCCCGGACCTGGTGGAAGTCTTCCGCAAGCACGATGACCTGCCCTCGGTTTTGGACGAGGCCTTGGCTGTGGGTGCGAAGACCCTGTGGCTCCAGCTCGGTTCATGGCATGAAGACGTGGCGCGCCGAGCCGAAGCGGCCGGCATGAACGTCGTGATGGATCGTTGCGTCAAGATTGAGCACGCCCGTTTCCACGGCGGGCTGCGTTTAGCCGGCTTTAATACCGGCGTGATTTCTTCCAAGCGCCAGGTACTCGCCTAACCAGTCCTGATGAACTAATGCCGGTGCCGGGCAGCCTATTTGGTTGCCCGGCACCGGCATTACCTGTCTTTTACAGTCCAGCTCTAGGCGATCCGATAAGTTTCATCGCCGAATTTCGCTTCCACGAGCAACGTCCCACCGAGCGCTTCAACATACCTGCGCAAAGTATCAACTTGTGCCCGCTCAACGGCGCCGTGCTCGATGTTGGAGACACGTTTCTGGCTGACGTCCAGGACCTTAGCCATCGCAGTCTGCGTGAGTTTTGATTTTTCACGCAACTCCCTGAGGCGATAGGCGCGGATTTCGGCGCGCAATTGATCCTCAAATATTGATGCGAGCTCTTCATTCACCGGTCTTTGTTCTAGTAGTTCATCAAGGTTCTTAGTCATCACCTTCACCATTCAGTAGTCGTTGCCAACGAGCTTCATAGACTGGATCCGCGAATTCTTTATGGCGTCTGTAAGTGGAAGCCCCAACGCAGGAACATCAGCGGCCAGAAACCTGGGTACAGAAAATACGCGAACAATGCGACGCCTATTAAAGTGCCATGAACCAGAGCTCAAGATTTTCAACATCGATGTGCCACATGACAAATTTTACTATTCATACGTTCTAGAACTCATAAGGTATGCAGCACACTCCATGGATTACGATTGAAATATCCAAAGACTCTCGGGCTAGGCCCACCCAACTAACAAGGAGTCCCCCAAGTGACCGTTACCGTGCGTCGCGCAGATTCGTCAGATATTCCGGCAGTTCAGGCCATTGGACTATTAACTTGGCCTGCCACCTACCTACCGTTCACATCGCCAAACTATGTTCTGGCAAATCTGAACTCGTGGTGGACAGAATCTGCCGTTCGGCAAACGATCGAAGAAGACGCTACCTTTGTTGCCTGCGATGGTGAGCAGGTATTGGGCACGGTGACCATTGGTGAGTTCGAGGGAGATGCCGTGATCTGGAAGATCTACGTGCTTCCCGAAGCGCAGGGCAAACGTATTGGTCTCTTGCTCATGAATACTGCACTGGAATTTGTCGGCGAGCACGCCGACGTTCGCCTCGAATTCGTCAAAGGTAATGAACACGCTCGGGGCTTCTACGAAAAAGCTGGGTTTGCTTTTGATTTCGAGGAAGAACCGGGCGATGGCAGCGTTACCGTGTGGATGCGCCGCAAAGCACGCGCCGCACACTCAATCTAGCGCGGTGAGAATCCGACAACAAGCTAAGCATCAAACCATTCATCAAGACGAAAATTTTTGTCTCCTCAGCTCTGCGATAAGTTGGCCACTTGGCAAAATACCAACTATAACCACTTTTAAATGTCCACATCGTTAAATTTCGCTCACATTTCACTTGACGTTCCCACGCAATCGGGCATAAAGTCATGGAAACACAGATTCATGTGGTGCAGGTCATGAGGAATTGCGGAGGCAGTAAATGTTCGCCGAAGAACGACACCGGCTGATCGTCGAGCAGCTTGAGAAGGACGGTAAAGTTACCGTCGCTCAGCTCGCCGAACGCTTTGAAATCACCCGGGAAACGGTCCGCCGCGACCTTGCCCAACTCGAATCAGAAAACTTCTTACGCCGTGTTCACGGTGGAGCGGTCACCACCACCGAGGCAAGTACCCGAGAGGAAAGCCACCTGATCCGCACCGCCATCCACTCCGATGCAAAATCTCGGATCGCTCAGCGCGCCCTGAGCCTGCTGCCGGTCTCGGATGCTTCGGTCATCATCGATGCGGGCACCACCACCGAGTTCCTGGCCGAACGCATGCTGCGCACCAACGCAAGCGCAGGGCTAGTAATCATCACCCATGCACTGCCTATCGCCTCGGTTCTGGCGCAGAGCCCTGAGACCACCTTAGAGCTGATCGGTGGACGCGTGCGTGGCCTAACCGGTGCAGCTTCGGGCGCACAGACCGTGGAAGAGTACTCCCGTCACCGTGCAGACATTGCGTTTATCGGCACCAACGGACTGCACGCAGGTTTTGGGCTAAGTACCCCAGACCCGCTGGAAGCAGCCGTGAAGCGAGCACTGGTTTCCAGCGCCCGCCGCGTGGTCTTGCTAGCGGACAGCTCCAAATTTGATCAGGAAACTCTGGTTCGTTTTGCCAACCTAGGCTCCGTTGACACCCTGGTCACCGACCAGCAGCCTGGCGCTGAACTAGCTGCAGCGCTGGAAGCTGCCGATGTAGAGGTAGTGATCGCATGATCGTCACATTGACTGTTAACCCAGCCCTCGATAAAACCGTCGAGCTCAGTGAGCCACTGTCCCACGGTGCAGTACAGCGCGCCACCGCCAGCCACGTGCAGGCTGCCGGCAAGGGCGTAAACGTCTCGCGCGCCATCGCCGCCGCAGGCGTGCCCACCTTGGCAGTACTCCCCGGGGCGGTCACCGACCCGCTGGTCACTGCGCTGAGTCACGACAAGCTGGCTCACCGCACCCTATCGATCAGCGAACCATTACGCACCAACATCACGCTGACCGATCCTGATGGCACCACCACCAAGATCAACGAGCCGGGCCCTTCCTTGGACGCCGCCCTGCTCACCGAGCTCAGCGAGCTGGTGGCCACCGCCGCCGTCGAAGCCAACTGGCTGGTCTTAGCAGGTTCGCTGCCTCCGGGCGTCCCTGCCGACTTTTACGCGCAGCTCACCGCTAAGCTTCGTACCGACCTTGGGGAAAAGTGCCCAAAGATCGCAGTGGATACCTCTGGTGCTCCGCTGATCGAACTCTTTGCCCATAGTGCGCAGCACGTCCCGGATCTGATCAAGCCTAATGCTGAAGAGCTGGCTGAGTTGGTCGGTGGCTGCGACGAAGAAGCCCTTGAAGGCTCGGTAGAGCTGGCCACCAATTGTGCCCAGCAACTGCTGGCTAAGGGCGTTGGTTCGGTTTTGGCCACTTTGGGAGCCAAGGGCGCCCTGCTGGTCACCAAGGACGGGGTCTGGCATGGATCGCATACCCCGATCACCCCGCGCAGCACGGTGGGGGCCGGCGACTCGTCGCTGGCTGGTTACCTGCTGGCTGATGTTGCAGGAGCCAGTGCTCCCCAACGGCTAAAAAATGCCGTCGCCTACGGGGCTGCCGCCACGCAGCTACCAGGCTCCACCATCCCGACAGAATCTGATCTCACCGTTGACGCCGTCACCGTCAACGAACTTATCCCAACACAAGGAACCGAGTCATGAGTGAACTAATCACCCCCGAGCTCGTGCTGCTCGACGCCGATTTGGGCAACAGCACCACCGAAGTCATCGAAAAGCTAGCCCAGCTAGTTGCCGATCAGGGTCGAGCCACCGACGCTGCCTCGTTGGCTGCCGACGGTAAGGCGCGCGAAGCCAAGACCGCCACCGGCGTTCCTGGCGGTATTGCGATCCCGCATTGCCGTTCCACCGCGGTCACCGAACCTACCTTGGCCATGGCCCGCCTAAACCCGAAGGTGAACTTCGGCGCCAAAGACGGCGAGGCTGATCTGGTCTTCTTCATTGCTGCCCCGGACGGTGCTGATCAGGCCCACCTCAAGCTGCTCTCCAAGCTGGCTCGTGCACTGGTGAAGAAATCCTTCACCGGCGCCCTGCGTGAAGCCAAGAGCGAAGCTGAGATTGTGGAACTGGTGCGCGAAGTGGTTGCTGACAAGCCTGCCGCTGCTCCAGTGGCCGCACCGGCCGCCGAAGCGGCTCCAGCTGCAGCTCCCGGCACCAAGAAGAAGTCCATCGTTGCGGTGACCGCCTGCCCTACCGGCATCGCGCACACCTACATGGCTGCTGACTCGCTGGCGCAGACCGCCGAAGAGATGGGTGTGGACTTCGCGGTAGAGACCCAGGGTTCTTCGGGCTCCACCCCACTGGATCCAGCAGTCATCGAAGCGGCCGACGCGGTGATCTTCGCCGTTGACGTGGACGTGCGTGACCGTGGCCGTTTTGCCGGCAAGCCAGTGATCCAGGTTCCAGTCAAGCGCGGCATCGATGAGCCAGAAAAGCTGATCAACGACGCTATTGCAGCCTCCGAAGATCCACAGGCACGCCGCGTTCCAGCCGGTGCCGCAGCAAGCACCGAAGAGAATAAGGACAACGAGTCCTTCGGCGCTGGCCTAAAGCGCGCACTGCTCACCGGTGTCTCCTACATGATCCCGTTTGTGGCCGGTGGCGGTCTGCTCATCGCTCTAGGCTTCCTCTTCGGTGGTTATGACATCACCGAAGTTGCGGATAAATACCTGACCGAGAATACTTTATTCAACCTGCCTGATGCCGGCTTCATGGCCTACATCGCAGCAGTTGCGTTCAAGATCGGTGGCCTGTCCATGGGCTTCCTGGTCCCAGCGTTGGCCGGCTACATTGCCTACGCCTACGCTGACCGACCAGGTATCGCACCGGGCTTCACCGCTGGTGCGGTAGCAGGCTTCATGGGCGCTGGCTTCCTCGGCGGTATCGTCGGTGGTCTGCTCGCCGGTCTGGCTGCCCGTTGGATCACCTCGTGGAATGTTCCTCGTTGGATGCGCGGCCTGATGCCGGTGGTCATCGTGCCGCTGTTGGGTTCGATCATCGCCTCGGGCATCATGTTCCTCTTCCTTGGCGGTCCGATCGCTAAGCTCACCGAAGCACTGAACAACTGGCTATCGGGCATGTCCGGCACCGCTGCTGTGGTCCTGGGTCTGATCCTAGGTTTGATGATGGCTGTGGACCTTGGCGGTCCAGTGAACAAGGTTGCCTACTCCTTCGCAGTTGCTGGTCTGGGCACCGGCTCGCTGACCGATAACCCTGCCCCACTGATGATCATGGCTGCCGTGATGGCTGCCGGCATGGTTCCGCCACTGGGCATGGCGCTGGCCACCGCGGTGCAGGCAAAGCTGTTCACCGAAGCCGAACGCGAAAACGGCAAGGCAGCCTGGTTGCTGGGCGCCGCTTTCATCTCTGAAGGCGCGATTCCATTCGCCGCCGCGGACCCACTGCGCGTGATCCCAGCTTCCATGGTGGGCGCCGGTGTCACCGGTTCACTGGTCATGGCATTCAACGTGGTCAGCCAGGCCCCACACGGTGGCATCTTCGTCTTCTTCGCAATGAACAACACCTGGCCACTATTCTTGGTAGCCACCCTGATCGGCGCGGTCATTTCTGCCGTATTGGTCATTGTGTTGAAGAAGTACGCACGTAAGGCTCCCGCTGGAGCCGCTGAATCGGCAAAGGTCGCAGCATGAGTAAGAAGTTCACCGGAGTAGGCGTCAGCGCCGGACGTGTCATTGGACGCGTCCGCCGTATGCCTGAACCAATCCTCGCACCAGCGGATGGTGCGCCACTGCCAGCAGGCGTGAGCGCTGAGGAAGAAACCGCACGGTTGACCGAAGCCTCCAAGGCCGTGGCCACCGGGCTGAAGGAACGCGCAGCGCTGGCTACCGGCGACGCGCAGGCCGTACTGAAGGCCACCGCGTTGATGGCCAGCGACCGTTCGCTGCTTAAGTCCGCCACCAAGCTGGTCACCGGTGGAACCTGCGCAGAGTCGGCCATCTGGGAAGCTGCCGACGCGGTCGCCACCCAGCTGACCGCTCTGGGCGGTTACATGGCAGAACGTGCCGGAGACGTACTGGATGTGCGCGCCCGCATCGTGGCCGAGCTGCGCGGGGTCCCTGCCCCAGGCATCCCGGATTCGGATGAGCCATTCATCCTGGCTGCCGTAGATCTGGCCCCAGCGGACACTGCCACCCTGGACCCAGCCAAGGTCCTGGCCCTGGTCACCTCCGATGGCGGACCGCAGTCGCATACCGCGATTATCGCCCGCTCGCTGGGCCTGCCAGCGATCGTTGCTGCACCAGAAACCACCGAACTGGCCGACGGAGACCTGGTCTTTGTTGATGGCATCGACGGACAGGTTGTCACCGACCCATCCGAGGCCGAAGAACACCTGGCCACCACCTACGCCAACCGCGAGGTTTTGCCAGATTTCTCCGGCACCGGCGAACTCTCCGACGGCTACCGCGTTCCACTGCTTTCCAATGTGGGTAGCGGCGAGGACGCACAGGCTGCGGCCGCGGCCGGCGCCGAAGGCGTGGGCCTGCTGCGTACCGAGTTCTGCTTCTTGGGTAAGGACAAGGAACCAACCCACGAAGAGCAGGTGGCTGCCTACGGTGCCGTCTTTGCTGCCTTCGCGGGCAAGAAAGTTGTGGTTCGTACCCTGGATGCCGGGGCCGATAAGCCACTGCCATTCTTGACCGACTCCTCCGAGCCAAACCCGGCACTGGGTGTGCGCGGTTACCGCACCGATCTGACGAGCCCTGGGGTCCTAGAGCGTCAGCTCAAGGCCATCGCTCAGGCCACCAGCGAGCACGAGGCAGATGTCTGGGTTATGGCTCCGATGATCTCCACTCCTGCCGAAGCGCAGGACTTCGCCGAAATGGCGAAGGCTGCTGGTCTGGCTACTGCCGGAACCATGATTGAGGTCCCCTCCGCTGCTGTTCTGGCCGGACAGATTCTGCAGCGTTGTGACTTTGTTTCCATTGGCACCAACGACCTGACCCAGTACACCATGGCTGCTGACCGTCAGCTGGGCACCTTGGCCGAGCTGAACGACCCATGGCAGCCAGCGGTACTGCACATGGTCGCCGCAACCACCGCTGGAGCCCAGAGCGCCGGGGGCAAGCCGGTGGGCGTCTGTGGTGAAGCTGCTGCTGATCCAGCCTTGGCTGTTGTTCTTGTGGGCTTGGGTGTGAATACCCTCTCCATGAACAAGCGCGCTTTGGCCCCGGTCTCTGCGGTACTGCGTACCGTGGACTTGGCCAATGCTCAGCGTCTGGCGAAGTTGGCTTTGGATGCTCCTTCGGCCGAGTTGGCTCGTAGTGTAGTACGCGCTGAGCTTAGCGAACTAGACCGCTTTGGCCTGTAGACCATTAGAATTTATCTGAAACAACGTTTCATCTAAACCTGAAGGAGCCATCATGGCAGAACGTACCGCAATCATCGGCAGCCGCGTCGGTTTGCACGCCCGCCCGGCAGCGATCTTCGCTGAAGCTGCAGCAGAACTTCCAGTTGAGGTCACCATCGCTCTGGAAGGCGAGCCAGCAGATGAGGCAATGGACGCATCGAGCATCCTGTCCCTGATGGGCCTTGGTGCAGAGCACGGTACTTCCGTGGTTCTTCGTGCAGAAGGTGAAGGCGCAGAAGCTGCCCTTGACCAGCTGGTCACCATCTTGGAGACCGACCACGACGCTGAGTAATTTTTAGCTCAAGAACTCGGGGAACAAGCTGTGGCTTGTTCCCCGTTTTTTGTGCTCAATTTACTGATTGACAGAACTCAATCAGTTAGCGGATGATGATACTTACGCACTAACGTAGGAGTTTGCATGAGCGCGCTCAAGACCTCCGCGCTGCGCCTCATCAGGCCCTTCGCCGTTCGCGATTACGCCCTGCTGGCCAGCGCCCTTGTTTTCTCGACTTTCGCCGCCGGCATGTGGACCGTCGCCATGGTTTATCAGGTACGTCGCCTGGACGGCGGACCGGTAGAACTCTCCATGGTCGCCACCGCCAACGCCGTGGGACTGCTGTGTTTTGTGCTTTTCGGTGGCATCATGGCAGACCGCCATTCATGCCGTCGCATTGTGCTGCTGGTAGAAACCTTCTCCTTTGCCCTAATGGGCATCACCGCACTTCTGGCCATTTCCGGCGCTCTGGAACTATGGCATCTGATGGTCACGGGATTCTTCATGGGCGCAGGCTCAGCATTCTTCTATCCTGCCTACTCCGCCTTGCTGCCCAAGATGTTGCCCAGCGATCAGTTGCTGGCCGCCAACGGGCTGGAGGGAACCGTGCGCCCGGTGGTGCATACAGCTTTGGGGCCGATGACCGCGGGATTCCTAGTCGCAGCGCTCTCACCAGCGCACGCCATTATTGGCGTGGCTGCGGTACATTTGACCGCCTTGCTGATGCTGCGCAGGATTCCCAACCGGGAGGCCTACAACGCGGTAGCCGTCGCCGAAGGCGAAGCGAAGCCTGGCATAGTCCGACAATTGCGCGAGGGCGTTGGGTACACCGTACGCACTCGCTGGCTGTTGTGGACCCTCTTATTTTCGGTCATTTCCGTGTTCACTTTTATAGGTCCTTTTGAGGTGCTGTTACCGTTCATTGTCAGCGACAATCTGCACGGCGATGCGAAACTTTTCAGTTTTGCGCTGGCCTTCTTTGGCGTTGGCTCAGCGCTGGGTTCATTACTGATTGCCTCGGCTAAATTTCCGCGCCGCTATTTGAGTTTGATGACTGCTTGCTGGTGTTTGGGCACTTTGCCCTTGGCCTTGGTGGGCTATGTTGATCAAGCGTGGATGCTGTTCATCATCCTCTTGGCATTCGGTATCACCGATGCGGTGGGCATGGTCATTTGGGGCACACTGTTGCAGCGAAGAGTGCCCAGCCATCTGTTGGGTCGAATTTCCAGCCTAGACTTTTTCGTGTCGTTGGCACTGATGCCGCTGTCCATGGCAGCCGCCGGCCCGTTGAGCCAGGTCCTAAGCTTGCAATCGATTTTTATCATCGCCGGCCTTGCTTCACCAGTATTTGGCGTCATTGCGTGGTGGATGGGCAAATTTGCTCGCGATGAAGTGGAACATCCGTTGCTCAGCGATCCCGTTACTGTGTCTGAAGGTGAGATTCGATAGCTGCCAATAGCTGATATCGATTTTTCGACTCAATCGGGCAGAAGCCTGTACTAAACGAGCTTTCAACGGCAAGACTAGAAAGATGAGCCGACGAATTACTCACTGGATCATGTTTTCACTGTCTTTGATCGGGTTGGCAACCCTAGTGTCCTGCTCCGCAACTACCGACCAGCAAACATCCGCGCACTCACCCGACCCGAGCCACGAAGAACACGTAGATTGTGCGGTCCTACGCTGTGTGGCACTGACTTTTGACGATGGCCCGGACCAATTCACTGAAGAACTTTTGAATACTCTGAAGTCAGCTCAAATTCCCGCGACGTTTTTTCTCATCGGAAGCAAAGTAGAGAAGTACCCCGGCACGGTACAGCGCATGAGCGCAGAAGGCCATCAAGTGGGAAGCCATACGTGGGATCATTCGGATATCACCAAGTTGTCCGGTGACCAGCTGGATCAGCAACTGATACGCACCGACACTGTTATCAAGAAGCTAACCGGTGACAGCCCCAGTGCATTTAGACCACCGCTAGGGCATCACGATGTTGCCCACAATAAGCTAGTGCCCTATCCATTGATTCTCTGGGATGTTCACAGCCACGATGGCAGGCTCAAAGAATCAAACAAGATCGTGGATGCCGTAATGGACGCCATTCAACCAGGCTCCATTATTCTGATGCACGACACCCGTCAGGTCACAGTGCACGCGGTTCCCGAACTCTTGGCGCAGCTGAAGTTAAAGGGATACACACTTGTTACCGTTGATCAGCTCTTTGATGGGAATTTGAGGATCTCCACGCCCTATTCGTCGGCGCCGCGGGAACCCAAACAATAGGGCACGAAGTCATACCTGTCAGGGGGCCTGCTCCGCGTAGAGCCGCAGTTGATCCAGTTTGTCCCCTTCACTTTCGCGCACGTTCGCGGCAAGCGCCTCGCACTGTTCGATGCTCAAATCCGGATTGATGATCGCTACCTGAAGCACCACTTCGGTGTTTCCCGCGTCATCTTTCAGGTCATATCGATAGGACAGGCCATCTGGATTTTCTGATGTGTGCAGGATTAGCAGTCGGTTCTCTATCAGATCGTGAACCCGATACACCCGCTCATGCCCGGCGACTCGATAAACCAGGTTTGTCCCCACTTTGAGTTCAGGTTCATCTGAATGCATGGAACCAATCCCATGAATCCATAAGGGAGCAGCTGCCCAGTCGGTCAGCAACTCCCACACACGGCGCACCGGCAAATGGATAAGAACGGTGCTTTCAAAAACACTGAACTGGCTCATACCCGAATAGTTGCACTCAGGTCGAGTATTGGGAATAGCTTTCAGAAGATTCGTGTGGACAAAAACGGCACCAAGCAGTTGTGATGCTTGGTGCCGTCCAAAGTATTACCGGTGTTTACCAGTCTTCATCAACATCGGCTTCGGAAACGCCCAGCTCGGGCTCCTGCTCTAAGTCAAAGTTGTACCAAGCTTCGGTGAAGTCGGCCATCGAGTCCAGCGCTTCCTGAGCATCGCCGTCCAAAGCTTCCAGGGCTTCGGGGGTGTTCAGCACCGCAGTCACCGCAACGAACGGGTGATGCTCGAAGTAGTCGGTTGGGGTGGCGTTTTCGTTGAAGGTCAGGTTCTCACTCTGGGAAAAAAGTTCGACGTACTGAGCCACTGCCTCAGGCAGACGGCTAAGGTTAATGCCAGTCAAGGACTCATTGTAGATTTCAGCAGTAGCATCTGCCCACTGCTCAATGAGCTCTTCGCTCATCATTGCCATCTGATTATCCACCTTGTGGTTGGGGTTTATTGCAACATGTAGTTCGGTAGCAATTCATCATATTTCGTCAGGCCGAGCATGCCAAGACAGAATCTTCAGATCGCTTGTGATCTTTGCAATCAGTGAAATCTGACTTACTTGTACTCGTCAAGCTCGGTGATCTCGGGTAATTCTGGCATTGGTGAAAAACTGAAATTTTCATGGGTTGGACTAGGCAATTGAGTTGGCAAGACCTTGTCCATTTCTTTGGGCTTCTCATTGACTGAGTCTTGTGAATTACCCGCAGGCGCCGGGACCTCACCAAGCAAGGCAAGAGACGCAGAGAATGCCACGAGTCCTATCAGCAAGTGCAGTCCAATGAAGTACAGCCCACCCACATTGCCCCGGAGTAGTGCAAAGCCCCGCGATTTTGCTGACGCACTGACTGCAAGTCCGTAGGCGAAGGCGTTGTTCTTGAAACCCAACCGTAATTGGCAATAGGCCAAGATCCCAGCGATGGTTAACAGACCAACACCTATCGAACCCAGCGGCACCGCTGCAATTTGGCTGGGGTGAGCCATACAAACCACGAAAAGAATCACCTGTACGACTACCAGCAGTACTCGTTTCCAAAATCCGGCTGCGTACCCTCCACTCAGGCGCACCAGATAGATTCGCCGTGCTTCGCGATCTGTCCGATCTTTTGGCGGCCCGGAAACCTCTCGGAGAATCAGTGCCGAGGCCACCCTGCCCAGCACAGCGCTGAGAATCATGAGGGTAGCTCCGATCAGCGGAACAAAGCAGCCAGCTATAGCTCCGAGCACCGCTACGCCCCAACTGATCTGATAGCACCTAAGAGCTTTACCTAGCGTAGGGAAACGTGCGTGAATATCGTTGAGGTAACCGGATGGAAGTAATTTCTTGGTTTTTTGATCAGTGGAAATATTCCACCAAGCGAACAGTCCTGCACAGGCCAGAAGCAGCACAATAACCACGATGCTGCCCACAACGTTGGCGCCGAATCCGAAAGAAGCGACGGTCGCGAGTCCGGGCACAAATACCCACCACCGGTTCGCATAAACCGCCTGTTTTTCAAGGAAGTTCTCCGCGTAGTCCTGATGCAACTTTTCATTCATTGGGTCACTGGCCAGCATGCCGCGCAGCAGTTGGCCGTGATCGCCCACAACTTTGTGCCCATTCTCAATATTGCCAGCGGAGCGCAACAGGCCCTGATGATGTGGATCTATGCGCAAACCAGTTTCCAGAAAATGCAGAGCACTGCGCTGGTCACCGGCTACATCCGCGGCCAACGCAGCACCCTGATAAAAATCCGGATTTTCCGGTTCCAGTTCCAGCGCATGTTCGGTAGCTTGGCGGGCTAGGATTCGCTCGTCATTGTTCTGGACATTTCCTAGCAGGATCATGCCCAGCAGATGATGTGCTCGCGCATACTCTGGAGCTGTCGCGATAACTTGATGAATCGTAGCCAATGCTTCGCCTCGTCGACGCTGCCCCGCGAGAGCCACAGCAAGCTGCTCGCCAGCTATTGGATGCTCAGCATTCAGCCCCAGCGCCGCACGCGCTGTGGCTTCGGCTTCGCCCCACTGTTCTAGATTCAGATGGCATGCCGAATAGAGAATCCAAAATTCGGCAAACTGCTGATAATCATTGAGATTGTCTTTCAGCAGTGCAATGGCCTCAGCTTCTCGGCCTGTCTCCAGGTGGTGTGCGACTCTGGTGTGAAGGAGGTCAAAATCCATGCGGTGCCTTCCCGGCTTGGACTACAGAAGTTTTCTGGATACCAAATAGTCGGCGAGTTCGTCGTAACGACCATTTTCGTTGCTAAACCGCACCACGTTCCGTGCAGATTCTAGCCACGGCAAGGTTGATGGCTTCACTTCTTTCAACGCCACACTGATGTGTGACATATCTACCGGTAACACTTCATTACGTTCAATGGATTGCATCATAGCTTTTTCGGCCGCAGTGGTGCACAGATGCTCTAAATCGGCTCCGGAGAAACCATCGGTTTGCGCGACGATCGACTTCAGATCGATACCGGCAATCGGCCGGCGCTCCAAGTGGTACCGAAGAATGGATTCGCGGGCGGGTTCATCCGGAGCGGTTACCAAAACGGCACGATCAAGGCGTCCGGGCCGTAGCAATGCCTCATCTAGATCCCACGGGTGGTTGGTCGCGGCCAGAACGTAGAGCCCATCATTGTTGGAGGACAGGGAGTCCATTTCCATGAGCAACTGATTAACCATCTGACGTAGCCATGACGCGCTACCGGTCAACGAACCTCGTCTAAGCCCAAGGGCATCGACTTCATCAAGGAACAAGACTGTTGGCGAATTGCTCCGAGCCTTATCGAAGATGGCTTTGATGTTTTTCTCGGTCTCGCCAATGTGCGAATCAAGAATGTCGGTCATCGTTACGGCCATGAAGTTAGCTTGTAGCTCACCGGCAACGGCCCGCGCAACGAAGGTTTTTCCGCATCCCGGAGGGCCGTAGAGAAGCAGTCCGCCACGCAGTGATTTGCCGAAGGCCTTAGCGATGGCCGCGTTGCGCATGGGCGCTAAGAAGGACTCATTGAGTCGGTCCTTAACATTCTGCAGGCCGCCCACGTCCGCCAGGGTGATGTGCGCTCCTGTTGGTTCCACTGGCGCGATAGTCTCGGCGCTTGAACCCATCTGGATTTGGGGCTCTGCAAAGGGAGCCGGCACCGACGGATCGAATTGTTGTGCTGCGGCGTCCCAATCGAAGTCAGACTTTTCGGTTGACTGCGGCAGATTGGCCGTTGCCGACTGAGATGTTGCGGCAGGAGCGGCGTTGCCTAATAGCGCAGCGCTCACCTGTGCCAACAATTGCAGGGCGGAGGCATTACCCGGATCCTTTTGGATCACCGTGTTGATATGTCCTAATGCTTCGCCCGAGCGGCTAGCTGCATGTAGTTGTTGGGCCAGGTGAAGGCGCAACTCGTGTTCCTCAGGTGCGGCCTCGACGGCACGCATAAGGCTAGCGATCAAAGGATCATTCATCTGTAAGAGCTCCGTTGGTGCAAATTGGTGCTGGCAAACTTCATCTGACTACTGCGCCGTTTAAGGCACCCAACGGATATCGCGTAAACGATACCCGTTGGAATTATATGATTATTTTTTGCTCTCGCCCATGATTAGACGCGAGACGTGACGCCCTCATGCGATCTAGTAGGCCTTAACACCTTGCTCCACAATCAGGTGGATGAGTGCAAAGGTGTTGTTCTCGTCGATTGCCTTGATAGCTGCTTGCACCGCGGCAGCAACATCTCCATCTTTTTCTACACGGACTCCAAATCCACCAAAGGACTGAGCCATCAACGCAAAATCTGGATTCTTCAACTGCGTTCCAGAAACTCGGTCTGGGTATTGACGCTCCTGATGGGTACGAATGGTGCCGTATTGCTGGTTATCCATGACGATCACCAATGGTGTGGCCCCGTACTGCGTCGCGGTAGCCAGTTCTTGACCGTTCATGAGGAACTCTCCATCACCAGCGATGGTGACGACGCGACGTCCTGGATAATTCAATGAGGCGGCAACGGCCGAGGGAATCGAGTATCCCATCGATCCGTTTCGCGCCGAAAGCATCGAAGCATACCCATTGGTTGGGAAGTAACGGTGTGCCCAGTTGGTGTGCTCCCCCGCGCCGAAGGTGACCATGGCATCCTCGGGTAGCGTGTTGACCAAGTTAGCCATCAGGGTTGCCATTTTTGCCGGACCATCGGCTGCCTCAGAAGTTGGCAGAGCCGCAAACTTCTCCTGCTCACCGCGCATCCGGGAGGTCCATTCCTTCCAAGAATCCTTGACTGGCAAATCCATCAACAGAAGATCACGAACGAAAACATCCGGCTTGGAAACAATCTGGTGCGAGACTGGACCAGAGCGCCCGCGCAGCGACGGGTCGATAGTGACCAGGAAGTTTTTCTTCTCCCAGTTTTGACGGATGTTAAAGCCATCGGTGATGACGTCCCCAGGAACGGTTCCTACGAACACCAGCAGGTCTGTTTCTTCCAACAGATCATATGTTGGCTTGGGGCGACCGTAGCCAATGGGCCCAACGTAGGACGGTGAGCTGAACGGGACAGTACCCTCACAACGCCATTCAGCAGCAGCTGGAAGATCATGCTCCTCGAGCCAGCGGGTGAATTCTTCAGCACCCTGCTGAGACCAATCATTGCCACCAAAAATAAATAGTGGCTTATCGGAATCTTGCAACGCACTCTTCAACGACTTCCAGTCCGTTACGGTCATGCCACCGGTGGCTACTGGAATCTCTGGGTGCAATTCAGCAGAAATTTCGTGGCGAATAACATCTTCGGGCAGTCCCACTACGACCGGCCCCGGCCGTCCTGACATTGCGGCAAACATTGCTTCGGAGACGACTTCACTGGCACGGTCAGCATGATCCAGGATCATCACACGCTTGGCGCCGGTACCAAACCATGCTTTTGGGTCAAATTCTTGGAAAGCTTCTTTTTCACGGTGTTCAAAAGGAATCAGTCCCACGAAAAGCACTAGCGGAGTAGAGTCCTGCCAGGCGGTGTGCAAGCCGACGTGAGCGTTGGCAGCGCCCGGTCCACGGGTCACCATGGCGATTCCCGAGCGTTGATGCATCTTGCCCTCGGCTTCAGCCATGTAGGTTGCTCCGCCTTCGTGGCGGCAAACAACGGTCTCAATGGGTGAGTTGTGCAGTCCATCGAGGACATCAAGGTAGCTTTCACCTGGGACTACATAGGCTCGTTCAACGCCGTGTGCGGCGAGTGTATCGACAATGACATGTCCGGCTGACTTCTTTGTCAGGCCTTGGGCATTTTCACTCATCTGTTGGCGTCTTTCTTCTTGCGGGAAATTGTCAGACGCAACGGAAACTGAGGGCACTAGACCCAGTGATGCAACGTTGCGTTGTCGCAAAACAGTACTAAAGAAGAACAGATTGCGCACTGTGAACGCCTATTACTACGCAACTATGACACCATGCAAGCTGTGATGCATATTTCTAGACAAATTGTCTATATTTTCGAGAACCATAGAACAGTAATGTTAATCACAGCTCGTAGCGGTCCACTTCACAGACACAAACTCGATAGGCATTGACCTGTCATAGGTCACACAAGTAGCCTATTGAGAAATAAAAGTTTACTGATAGTAAGCATTCTCACTCGCATCGGGGAAGTCCATGGAATTCATCAATGGGAGCATTGTCGCGTTATATCTCGCTGCAATGCTCGCTTTCGGCTGGTGGGGCAAGTCCCGCACCAAGAACAGTAGCGACTACCTAGTCGCCGGTCGGCGCCTCGGCCCATTCCTCTACACCGGCACTATGGCCGCAGTCGTACTCGGCGGCGCCTCCACCGTGGGTGGCGTAGGGCTGGGATACAAATGGGGCATCTCAGGTATGTGGCTAGTCGTTGCCATCGGCACCGGAGTCATCCTCCTTTCAGTATTCTTCGCGCCAACTTTGCAAAAGCTCAAGGTCTTCACCGTCTCGCAGATGCTCAATCTGCGCTACGGCAGCGCAGCAGCCACCAATACCTCCGGCATTGTTATGCTCGCCTACACCCTCATGCTCTGCGCCACCTCGACCAGCGCCTATGCCACCATCTTTGTGGTGCTCTTCGGTTGGGAAAAGTGGGTAGCTATCGCTATCGGCGGCGCAATTGTTGTGGTCTACTCGACCATCGGTGGCATGTGGTCCATTACCCTGGCCGATCAGGTTCAATTCGTCATCAAGACCATTGGCATCTTCGCCCTCATGCTTCCGTTCTCGATGCACGCCGCGGGCGGCCTTGATGGCATCCGTGAACGTGTTGGTGAAGAGTTCTTCAGCTTTACTGGTATCGGACTACAGTCGATCATCACTTACTTCGTGGTTTACACCCTCGGCCTGCTCATCGGCCAGGACATCTGGCAGCGCGTATTCACCGCCAAGACTCCTAAGGTGGCTCGATTCGGCGGCATGACCGCTGGTATCTATTGCATCCTCTACGGTGCAGCAGGCGCGCTGATCGGCATGGCTGCAAAGGTAGCACTGCCAGAGATTGCGGGAGCTGCAGATAATAAGGACGTCGTTTACGCAGAGGTCGCCACACAGTTGCTACCAGTAGCCGTGGGCGGTCTGGTGATGGCAGCTGCTGTTGCCGCCATGATGTCCACCGCCTCGGGTGCCTTGATCGCAGCTGCCACCGTGGCACGCACCGACGTGACTCCATTTGTCGCTAGCTGGTTTGGCAAGCAGATCCAGGTCAACTCGGATGAGAACCCGGAGCACGATGTTCGTGCCAACCGCATCTGGGTGCTGGTGCTGGGTGTAGTCACGGTCACCTTGGCCATTCTGGTGGATGACGTGGTTGCCGCACTGACCATTGCTTACGACATTCTGGTGGGCGGTTTGCTGGTGGCCATCATCGGAGGCCTGCTGTGGAAGCGTGGCAATGGTGTCGGAGCTACGGCCTCCATGGCTGCTGGCTCCTTGGTGACCCTGGGCACGATGATCATCTTAGAGATCCGGGCCGAGAACAAGTTCGATGGTGTCTATGCCAACGAGCCGATCTATTACGGTCTGATTGCTTCGGCCGTAGCGTTCATCGTTGTTTCAATGTTGACCAAGTCCACGGACCGACAGGTCATTGAGCACTGGAACCTACGCGTTGCTGGCAAGATCCAGGACGACTCAGTGGCCGCGACAGCACAGGAGCCTACGCTCTAGCCCGCCAGCCAAACTGAGTTGGACCCATAAATTCGAGCCCTGTGCTCAGCGGTGCAACCGTTGAGCACAGGGCTCGAATTGTTCCTCGTGCTTTAGTTCTTAGATCCCGTGCTCCATTTGGCCGCCGGTGCCTGCCATGAGGACAGGGCCTCCAAAAGCGCTTGAGGCTCGCTGTCCACCACCAACGAGTCCCGGAACTGTGGGGCCAAGAAACCTTGATTAGTCATGTGATCCAGCATGTTCAAATAGAAAAATCGGCTGGGCCTCCAGCGGACAGGCCGCAACCATCCGGTTTATTACCAGCAGCTCGGGTATCACGCAGTCCTGTAAATGGGTAGCATAGAACGATGAACCCACTAGTACCTAACGCATATGAACTAATAGTTTTCATCATAATTCCCGTATTGGTAACGGTAGGACTCGCAGTTTTCTTGTTCGTCGTTCTCCGGAGAAATTATTCGAAGCCACACAATAAGCGGCAGAACGATCGTTCTGAGACGGACGATTAGGAATTTGCTAGCGCAAAGCCCACAGTGGCAGCCCGAAAAATTCGGGCTGCCACTTGTTTTTCTGATTGAATCTAGCGGTTCCCCTCGGCGCTGGAAAAGTTCGTTGCGCTTTCGGAGAATTTGCTTATTCGTCTACAGATTAGTCAGTGCCCCCGGGATTTACATAGAACTCCCGGATGCACAGGAACACCACCTGGCACTCATCGAACGGCGTCTAGCCGACCAATACGGGCTCTTCAGGATTCAGGGTGTAAACGAGGCCTAAACCCACCGGTCTCCAACAACGACCGCACGATATAGTGCGCCAAATTCCTGAACCCCAAAGCAATACCCCTCAAATGCTCCAACCTGCCATTGATCGCTTCGGCAGGACCATTCGACGAGCCCACATGATCAAAATATGCAAGCACATCCGACTTGCGTCGACGCAGCGTCCCGCCCAGCTTCTTCAACTCCGGCAACCCCTTCGGAACACTAGTCCCGATCTCCTCAATCAGCTGATCTAACGCCCATCGACCGACAGCTGGTTTCTCCTGCCGATACGCATCAACCATCCGCTGATACACACTCCACACGATCTGCACCGACTCATACTTCCGGTTTTTAAACAGGTCATCCAGCCTCGCTTTCTGCTTCTCGGTAGCGAAAGCTAACCCCTTGGTCAGCGTGCGTCGGCACTGATACAACGGGTCTTCCTTACGCCCACGCCGCCCGTGTTCTTCTCGTTGAATTCGTTGCCGTGTTTGATCCATGGCCTCGGAAGCGAGTTTGATGACATGGAATGGATCCATGACTTCCACCGCCTGCGGTAACTCTTCAACGGCAGCGGTTTTAAAGCCTGTGAAACCGTCCATCGCTACCACTTCAATGCGTTGCTTCCACGCTTCGTCTCGTTCGGCTAGCCAGGTTTTGAAGACCGCTTTAGACCGCCCAGGGATCATGTCGAGTAACCGCGAGGGGCCGGTACCGTTTTTCACTGGGGTCAAATCAACAATGACCGTCACGTATTTATCACCAGTCTTAGTATGTCTCCAGACATGCTCATCCACGCCAAGAACCGTGACACCCTCAAACCGGGCCGGATCATCAATGAGCAGACGTTGCCCCTCAGCCAAGACAGCGTCATTGGCGGTGTTCCAAGTGACGCCGAGGCCTTCAGCAATCCGTGACACAGAGAGGTATTGGGTGACCAGCCCGGTTAGGGCCCAGTGGATGCCGGTGTAGCTGATTTTCTGTCGTGGTACTGCCACCCCGGTGAGGTCTTCACGCCACACTTTCTGACAGGTGGCGCATCGGTAGCGTCGGTGACGGATGATCAGGGTGGTTGGCCGCCATCCGAAGGGTGCATGGGCCAGACGCCGGGTGACGGTATCTCGGGGAACACCGGCTTCACCGCAGGTGCGACACCATGGGGCAGGATTGGTGACTTTACAGAGAATTTCAGCTTTCACAGTGGTGAGCCGTTGGCCTATGGCGGTGAGTCCTAGTTGATCTAGGCCGGTGAAAGTCGTGAGATTTGGTGGGGTGAAGATAGAATGGGGCACAGTCGAGGTCTTTTGTTAATGGTTAGTGTGGTAACTTCCATTATCTTTGAAGGCCTCGACTTTTTCGTGCCTTGGTGACATGCCCGGGATCTGTGGTGTTGGGTTGGGGTAGTTACACTCTCAATCCGGAAGAGCCCCAATACGTTCCGCATACCCCATAAAGAGGACCTAATATTGGGCATCAACTACAATTTTTCTGGAAAACGCAGATTAATTCGCGGAAATTATTATAAAATCGAAATCCTGCAATAAATTAATAAAACCTAACATGCCTCTCTTAATTGGAAATAAAAGGCTGCATTAGTAGCGACCGTCTCGCAGGTAACTAGTAATTGTATTTTGATTCTTCGCTCCAGCCGCTACATAAAGTACAACCCTCCTAATGATCCGATCCCTGCTATCGCGAATCTGATATGGAGCGAGATACTTGTCCAAACCTTGCGACTTAAAAGAAGCCGCCACAGTTCATCAATAAATGAACTGCGACGGCTCCCTAACGTCTATGTATCTAGTCCTGGATCAGATCGTGACGCACGATGGTCTGATCTCGGTCCGGGCCCACGCCGATGGCGGAGATCCGGGTGCCAGAAATCTTCTCCAATGCCAGGATGTAGTTCCGGGCGTTCTCCGGAAGATCTTCCATGGTCTTGGCATCCGAAATGTCCTCGGTCCAGCCCGGGAAGTACTCGAAGATCGGCTTCGCGTGGTGGAAGTCGGTCTGAGTCATTGGCATTTCGTCGTGGCGGACACCGTCTACGTCATAGGCCACGCACACTGGAATCTGCTCAATGTTGGTGAGCACATCCAGCTTGGTCACGAAGTAGTCGGTGAAGCCGTTCACGCGCGAAGCGTGGCGAGCCAGAACTGCGTCGTACCAACCGCAACGACGTGGGCGACCGGTGTTCACACCGAACTCGCCACCGGTCTTCTGCAGGTAGATGCCCATCTCATCAAAGAGCTCGGTCGGGAACGGACCGGCACCCACACGGGTGGTGTAGGCCTTGATGATGCCGATGGAGCGGGTGATGCGGGTTGGGCCGATGCCCGAGCCCACCGATGCGCCGCCAGCGGTTGGGTTGGAGGAAGTCACGAATGGGTAGGTTCCGTGGTCCACATCCAGGAAGGTGGCCTGGCCGCCTTCCATCAGCACAACCTTGTCCTCGTCCAGAGCCTTGTTCAGCTCGTAGGTGGAGTCGATGACCAGTGGGCGCAGGCGCTCAGCGTAGGACAGGAAGTACGAGACGATTTCCTCGACCTCGACGCTGCGGCGGTTGTAAATCTTGACCAGAAGTTCGTTCTTCTGGCGCAGTGCACCTTCAACCTTCTGCCGCAGGATGGACTCGTCGAAGACGTCCTGTACGCGGATGCCAAGGCGTCCGACCTTATCCATGTAGGCTGGGCCGATGCCGCGTCCGGTGGTGCCGATGGCACGCTTGCCCAGGAAGCGTTCGGTGACCTTGTCCATGGTCTGGTGGTACGGAGCCACCAGGTGCGCGTTGGCCGAAACGCGCAGCTTCGAGGTGTCGGCGCCGCGGGATTCCAAGCCATCGATCTCATCAAAGAGGGCTTCAAGGTTCACCACGCAGCCGTTGCCGATAATCGGAGTGGCATTTGGCGAAAGGATGCCCGCAGGAAGAAGCTTAAGCTCATACTTCTCTCCGCCGACGACTACGGTGTGCCCGGCGTTGTTGCCGCCGTTTGGCTTCACTACGTAGTCGACCTTGCCACCGAGTAGGTCGGTAGCTTTACCTTTACCCTCATCGCCCCATTGGGCTCCGACGATCACGATTGCTGGCATGGGATCCTCCCCCTTGCAAAAAGCAGTGGTTACGGCGTGCTTAGCGCCGTCCCGGCACGGTACCGGGCAAAAAATATGCCCCTGTCCTGCTCACTGAAACCCGAAGGTTCGTTGCAAGAGTTAGGGGCTCTTACGACCAAAGTTTACCGAAACGATTAGTGAATCTCGAGTTGTGCGTCACGGAGTCGAGCTTAAACATGGATATCAATGACTTTCTGATGCAGACTTGACCCTGACACAGTGTGAGGGCGGAGAACTGAAGAATGTTATTCATCGGGATGTTTGCTCAGATCGGTCAGGTAACCCACCGCATGTTGCGGCACTGGGATGCTGCCGGCCTGCTCAGACCCGCCCACGTGGACCCGTTTAGCGGCTATCGCTCCTATGATCCCTCCCAGCTTCAGCGCTTGCATCAGATTGTTGCCTTGCGTGATTTGGGATTTGGGCTCGAAGAAATTTCTTTGATCCTGGATCAAGGTGCGAGCGTAGAAAAAATAGCCGACCTATTGCAGATTCGCCAGACTCAGGTTGAGGCCGAGCACCAGCTGGCCACGCAACGCTTGGCTGATGTGCGGCGGCGCCTGCAACTGATTTCCAAGGAGAACCTCATGTCACGCATTGAAATCATTCACAAGCCATTGCCCGCGGTGCGCTTGGCCGCCGGCCGTTTCACGGTGGCCGAGCAGCCTGAAATCGCTGGACGCATCGGCCCGCTCTTCGACAGAATCGCGCAGTCCATTCAGGGCGAAAGTCTTGCCACACCGATTGCGCAATACAACGGTACCGAGGATGGAGTGGAGGTCATCGCCGGGTATGCCACGAGCACTCAGAGCCTGGCCGATGTCGAGATCATCGAGCTTCCCGCAGTGCCCGAAGCCATCTGCGGAGTGCACCTCGGAGCTATGGACACCATCCATGAAAGCTGGCAGGCCGTGCACGAAGAAGTCCTCGCCCGCGGTTTAGTCCCGACCGGTCCGTGCCGCGAAGTCTACGTGCGTGCCGTGTCCGATGACCAGGCTGATTGGGTGACCGAACTTCAGCAGCCGGTCGGCACGCCCTAATCCACCAGTTGGTACGGAGCTTCCAGCAAGTCCCCCACCACGCTGCGTGCTGCACCGACCAGTGCGCCGGTTTGGCCCAGAGGCGAACACAGCAGCCGCGTCTGGCCAGCAATGCTCGGCGCGTGCATCTGGAGGCTGGCTTCCATAGCCGGACGCATCCATTGTTCAAGGGCCGCGAAGTGCCCGCCAAAAACGACAGTGGAAACGTTGTAGAGGCGCAGGGCCGAGGCCACGGCGATTCCCAAGGATTTTCCGGCCTCGGCTACCGCGTTGATCGCTGGTTCGTCTCCGGCTTTCAGTGCTTGGTAGAGGCGGCTGATTCGTTCTTGGCGCGATGCGGTTTCCGTGCCATCGCCAAGCCCAGCGGCAGCCAAAATAGCTTCCTGTCCGGCAATGGTCTCCAAGCAACCGCGTCCGCCGCAGCTACAGGTTTTGCCATCGGGTGCGATCACCACATGGCCGAGTTCGCCGGCGTGGCCCTGGGGCCCGACAAAGAGTTCAGCGTCGATGATCAATCCGCCGCCAATGCCCACTTCCCCGGAGACGAAGAGGAAGTCGTTCTCTTGCGCGTCCATCAATTGCTGTTGGGCCAGCGCTGAGGCGTTGGCTTCGTTAAAAAGCCGGAAGCGGGTTTTGGGTTCAGGCAGCAATGCTGCCACGTCCAGTTCCTGCTGAACCCACCCAAGGTTTGGTGCCTGCAGGACGATGAAATGTTCTTCGTTGACCAAACCGGGAACGGCTAATCCTCCGCCGAGGATCATCAGACCCTGAGCCTGGGCAGCAGCTTGGAGCCTCTGGTTCAACTCCCCCAACGCAGCGAGCACTTCGCTGGCTGTTGAGCTGTGATTGGCGCGGGGCAGGACTTCGTGAGCCAGCAGTTTGCCGCTGAGGTCCACCAGCCCTGCGGCGATGTAGTCGACATTGATTTCCATGCCCATGACGCAGCGCGCGGGGTTCAGAATGAGTCCCACCGAGGGGCGGCCGCGTTCCCCGTCGCGATGCACGCCAATTTCAATAACTAATCCGGCGGCCAGAAGGTCGGTGACCAAGCTGGAGACCGAGGCCTTGGTGAGCTGGCTGAGTTGCGCGATATCGGCACGCGATAGCCGTTGGTCTTCCCCGGCGGCTGCGATCACCGACAGGACCCTGGCCAGGTTGGCTTTGCGCACATCGCCGACGCTGCCCGGGGCCGAAGATGTTGCAGCTCGGGCGGTAGTCGCTGGCTGGCGCATGGCCTCTCCTTGAAAATTTTCTGGACTGTTTTTGGACTGCTCACTATTGACTCTAGCGCATGAGCGCCCATATAGTTCAGAACATAAACTAAATGGCATGAGCCACCGCGAACGATCCAAGGATGTATCACCATGAGCCTTACCCCGACCCCTGCAGACCACTTCACCTTTGGCCTCTGGACCGTGGGATGGACCGGGGCCGACCCGTTCGGCGTCGCCACCCGTAAGAACCTAGACCCAGTAGAAGCCGTACACAAGCTCGCCGAATTCGGCGCCTACGGCATCACCTTCCACGACAATGACCTGATTCCTTTTGACGCCACCGAGGCTGAACGCGAAAAGATCTTGTCTGACTTCCGCGCAGCTCTTGAAGAGACCGGTCTGAAGGTCCCAATGGTGACCACCAACCTGTTCAGCCACCCGGTCTTCAAGGACGGCGGTTTCACCTCCAATGACCGCTCGATCCGTCGTTTTGCACTGGCCAAGGTCCTGCACAACATCGACTTGGCAGCAGAAATGGGCGCCGAAACCTTCGTCATGTGGGGCGGCCGTGAAGGCAGCGAATACGACGGATCCAAGGATCTGGCCGCAGCACTGAACCGCATGCGCGAAGGCGTGGATACCGCAGCTGGCTACATCAAGGACAAGGGCTACAACCTGCGCATCGCGCTGGAGCCAAAGCCGAACGAACCACGCGGCGATATCTTCCTGCCAACCGTCGGCCACGGTCTGGCATTCATCGAGCAGCTCGAGCACGGTGACATCGTCGGTTTGAACCCGGAAACCGGCCACGAGCAGATGGCGGGCCTGAACTTCACCCACGGCATCGCCCAGGCGCTGTGGGCCGAAAAGCTCTTCCACATTGACCTCAACGGCCAGCGCGGCATCAAGTACGACCAGGACCTGGTCTTCGGCCACGGCGATCTGACCAGCGCATTCTTCACCGTTGACCTGTTGGAGAACGGCTTCCCTAACGGCGGGCCAAAGTACACCGGCCCACGCCACTTCGACTACAAGCCATCGCGCACCGATGGCTACGACGGTGTGTGGGACTCGGCCAAGGCCAACATGTCCATGTACCTGTTGCTCAAGGAACGCGCCCTGGCCTTCCGCGCGGATCCAGAAGTACAGGAAGCCATGAAGGTTTCCGGCGTCTTTGAACTGGGTGAAACCACCCTGAACGCCGGGGAAAGCGCAGCGGATCTGATGAATGACTCCGCCAGCTTCGCGGGCTTTGACGCCGAGGCTGCCGCACAGCGCAACTTCGCCTTCATCCGCCTGAACCAGCTGGCCATCGAGCACCTGCTCGGCGCCCGCTAAACCGCCACCCCCACCGTAGAAAGTAGCCACAGTCCAATGACGCTCGTTGCCGGCATCGACTCCTCCACCCAGTCCTGCAAGGTGGTCATCCGCGACGCCGACACCGGCGCGTTGATCCGCTCCGGACGCGCCAGCCACCCGGAGGGCACCGAGGTGGATCCGGAGTTCTGGTGGATTGCCTTGCAAGAAGCGATCACTCAGGCCGGAGGCCTGGATGATGTGGCTGCGATCTCGGTGGGCGGGCAACAGCACGGCATGGTGGTACTGGATGCCACCGGTGCGGTGATCCGCCCTGCGCTGCTGTGGAACGATACCCGCAGCGCGCAGGCGGCCCGCGACATCATCACCGAGGCCGGCGACGGTGATAACGAGGCTGGCGCCGCCTACTGGGCGCAGCGCACCGGCACCCTGCCCGTCTCCTCAATTACGCTGACCAAGCTTCGCTGGCTCAAGGACAATGAACCGGAGAATGCGGCCAAGGTCGCCGCGGTCTGCCTGCCCCACGACTGGCTGTCCTGGCGCCTGGCTGGCTATGGCCCGGGCAGCGGTGCAGAAGGCCTGGCCACGCTAGGCACCGACCGTTCCGATGCTTCGGGCACCGGGTATTACCGGGCCGCCGAAAAGTCTTATGACCTCAAATCCCTAGAACAGCATCTGGGGCACGCCCCAATTCTTCCTACTGTGGCTGGCCCGTTGGAATCCATCGGCCGCACCGCTACCGGCGCGCTGATCGGCCCAGGAGCAGGCGATAACGCCGCCGCCGGATTAGGGGTTGGCGCCACGGTAGGCGATGTGGTGATGTCCCTGGGCACCTCCGGCACGGTCTTCGCCGTGGCCGATACCCCCTCGGTTGACACCAGCGGGCTGGTGGCCGGGTTTGCCGATGCCACTGGAAACTACCTCCCCCTGGTGTGCACGTTGAACGCCACCCGAATTTTTGATGCCACCGCCAACCTACTCCGGGTGAGCCTGGCAGAGCTCAATGACCTCGCATTATCTGCCACCCCGGGCTCCGATGGACTGACTTTGCTCCCTTACTTTGACGGCGAGCGCACCCCGAACTTGCCAGATGCCACCGGTTCGTTGCACGGAATCACCCGCGCAAATTACACCGCACCCAACTTGGCTCGCAGTGCGGTGGAAGCAATCATCTGCTCGTTGGCCGATGGGTTGCGCGCACTTGAAGCCCAAGGGGTTCAGGCCCAGCGCATCATCCTGGTGGGCGGCGGAGCGCAGTCCACAGCGGTGCAGCAGATTGCAGCGCAAGTACTAGGCCTGCCGATCATCGTTCCGGCCCCGGGTGAATATGTGGCTGATGGCGCGGCACGGCAAGCCGCCGGCGTGCTGTCCGGAGCATTCCCGCAGTGGACCCAGGACTCCACCGAAGTCCCTGCGGCAGAAGCAACACCGCACGTTTTGGAACGCTACCGTTCGCTGGTTTCCAGCCAGTGGCTAGAGAAGTAAGGATCAGTCGTGGAGCTAGAGACCAAGGAACTGAACTGGGCAGGAAACCTTGAGTACCGTGCCAGCGAACTGTTGTACCCCACAAGCGTTGAGCAGTTGCAGGAACAGGTTCGCGCCGCCAGCAAGGTGCGCGTGCTCGGTTCCCGCCATTCCTTTAATGACATCGCCGATACCAGCGAAACCATGATTTCTCAGGCCAAGATGCCACAAGTCATTGATATCGATACGCAGGCCATGAGCGTGCGCGTCAGTGGCGGGATCACTTACGGCGCGCTGGCCGATGCACTGCATGCCGCCGGTTTTGCGTTGCACAATCTCGCTTCCCTGCCACATATCTCGGTGGCCGGCGCGGTGTCCACCGGAACGCATGGCTCGGGCGAAGCCCACGGCAATCTTGCCACCGCAGTCAGTGCGGTGGAACTGGTGCTCGCCGACGGCTCACAGCTGACCGTCAATCGCAACGACCCAGAGTTCAACGGTTATGTGGTGTCCCTTGGCGCGCTAGGCGTGATCACCCATCTGACCTTGGATGTTGTGCCGAGCTTTGATGTACAGCAGACTGTGTATGAGCAGCTGGCCTGGGACAAAGTTCTGAACAACTTTGATGGAATCCAGGCCTCGGCCTACAGCGTCAGCCTGTTCACCGACTGGAGCGGAGACTTGGTAGGCCAAACATGGCTCAAGCGTCGTGTTGGCGATGCACTTCTCGATGATATCGATCAGGGAAAATTTGGTGGCCTGGCGGCGATCGCTCCGATGCACCCATTGCCCGGTGCCGATGGCGCGATCTGCAGCGAACAGCTCGGTGTGGCTGGGCCTTGGTCAGATCGCCTCTCGCATTTCCGTATGGACTTCATGCCCAGCGCCGGAGCAGAGTTACAGACCGAGTATCTGGTCCCGCGTGAATACGCTGTTCAAGCCATCACCGCGATGCGCGAACTGTCTTCTGTCATCACCCCGTTGCTGCTGGTGGCTGAGGTGCGAACCATTGCCGCCGATGAGTTGTGGCTCAGTGGCAACTATGGCCGTGACGGCATTGCCTTGCACTTTACGTGGAAGCCACAGCAGGAAGACGTCGAGGCAATCCTGCCACAGGTTGAAGCGGCCCTAGCGCCTTTTGAAGCCCGTCCGCATTGGGGCAAGCTCTTCACAGCCGCTGCAACCGAACTAGAGAAGCTGTACCCAAAGTTCAACGACTTTATCGAGTTGGCCCAGCGCTTGGATCCTGCGGGCAAATTCCACAACGAATTCCTTGATCGCAATCTCTTTGATGCTTAGGTTCTAAAGCCCTAAAGCACGCCGAGCTTATACCGGTCGGTCTAGTTGTCGCCCTAAAGGAACCGTCGCCTAGTGGATGCCCGGCTATCTGAATAATCTCCGAAGTTTCTTTTTTGACCTTTTAGGATCTTCCGGCCACTTCACGTGACTAAGTCGTAGTCCCTCAAGCTCATCCAGCGGCACGTATCCAAAAAAGAGATGCTGCTCAATCTGATATAGGCGCACTGAGATATACCTATCGTCCTCCAACCTATTGACAGCAGAGTCCATGTATCCACCGATCAGATTCTCGTCAGGAAGATACTCAAGGTTGAACATGGTGATACCAGACCACGTCGCCGACCCGGCGCACTGGAAAGTTTCGTTGGCCTCGGAACGCTCGATGATCCTAGTCCACTCGGTAGTGGAACTACCCGGATACGGACGCGTGAGCTGCCATCCGGAACCCGGGTTTTCCGTAGCGGAGATGAGTATCAGCTGCGTGACCGGGGCGTTCTCGAACGCGGGCTTCACCTCCCGGCACTCGTACAATCGTCCCTCGAATCGGGCATAGCGCCCCGGAAGGGGGATGCCACCGGGCAGGAACGATGACTTTGGGCCAAGCGGGTCTTTAGACGGCTCGGATTCAAGACTAGACATATTCAGCATGCTACCGAGAACTCTTAGCCCACCCCATTCGCGCCACGTACTTACTCAGCCTTCGCGGTCAGCCTCAAGCAAGCACTGTTGGAAAGCCTGGGCCGCAGGATTCGGGGTCCCCGTACCCGCATAAAGCCGGGTCTTTGGCTCACCGGCCAACGGGTGGAACGAGACTTCAGGCATCTGGAAGCGCGACACCGATGCAGGCAGGATTGAGACTCCTAGCCCGGCGGCGACCAGCCCGAGAATGGTCTCCTGATGAATGGCTCGCTCAACAATCCGAGGTGGCGTGCGGCCATCGAATAATGAGTGCACCAGCGAGTAGAAACCGCTCATGTACTTGTAGGGGAAGAGGACAAAGTCCTCATCTGCAAGATCCTCGGCCTTGATTTGCCCATTGGCGCCCAGGCGATGACCGGCCGGAAGCGCCACTACCAGTGGCTCCGAATGGATCTCTTGCAATTCGACGCCGGGCACTCGTGTTGGATCACGCAGAATTCCGAGATCAAGACTATTTTCTAGCAGCTTTTCAATTTGCTCGTCGGTAGTCAGCGGGTGCAGCACCAGCTCAACATTGGGCCGCAGTTCGCGGAACCTGCGTAGCGCCGACGGCATGGTGGCATAACTGGCAGAGCTGACAAATCCGACATTGAGCCGTCCGCGTAGCCCCAGTCCTGCCTCGGTCAGTTCTTGATTGGCCTTATCCAGATCCGCCAGCAATGGCTTGATGCGGTCCAGATACATCCGCCCCGCGGGCGTGAGGATCACGCTGCGGGTGGTGCGGTCAAAGAGCTGCACGCCCAGCTCTTGTTCCAGCTTTTTCACCGCGACGGTCAGCGGTGGTTGCGACATGCGAAGTTCTTCGGCGGCACGGCCGAAGTGCAAATGTTCAGCAACAACGAGGAAGTAGTGGAGGTGGCGGAGTTCCATGCACTCAATTTTTGCACAAAAACTAATAATGTCTAGGAAAAAGGTATTGGACGCCCTAATAATATTCGTGGGTTACTAGAGGTAGAACAACAAAGATGCCCAGATCAGGAGCAAGCCATGAGCACCTCGTCCCAGTCGCCCTCTGCAGAATACGTTGTCATCGGAGCAGGCCTCGCCGGCTCCTCGGCAGCATGGCGGTTGGCTCAGCGAGGCCATGAAGTTGCCCTGCTGGAGCGCAAAGTGCCCGCCACTGACGATGCCAGTTCGCACGGCTCAGCACGCATCTTCCGTTACGGCTACCCCAACCAGCTCTACACAGACCTTGTTGTTCAAGCGCGCAAAGCCTGGGATGAACTCGAAGAGGCCAGCGGCAGCCAGCTGATCAACCCTTGCGGTTCAGCGGACTACGGACCCCTGCGCAATCCACGTATGCTCGCCGGGATTCTCGCCAACGCCGGGGTGGAACATGAATTGCTCTCCGCCGCCGAAGCCCGCAACCGCTTTACTGGAATCAACTTTGATACCGAAGTCCTCTGGCATCCAGGAGCCGGAGTGCTCGATGCCGAACGCTCCGTTCAGGCCATGGTGGCCCAGGCCAAGGCTCACGGCGCCCAGGTGGAAACCCAATGGCCTGTGGCTTCCGTCGAGGCAACCGCCACCGGTTACAAACTCACTTCCGCAGATGGTCGCACCTACTTGGCATCCAAGATCATCGTCGCTGCAGGTGGCTGGTTGCCAGAGCTTCTGGGCAACCCTCCCCTGCCGTCTGGCTTTGTCCGCAGCGTTCCAAAGATGGTTGTGTACCAAGAAAATGCGTACCACTTCCCCTACCGGGACCAGGATCCCGAAGCACGCCAAGCGTGGCCAACGTACATCCACAAAGACCCAGCTTTTAAGTCCTACGGGCTACCCGGTGGTCGCGACGCCAACTTCCGTGGACAAAAGGTTGCCGAATACATGGCGGGACGACAGCTAGATACGGCCAGCCAGCAGAACGGCCAGATCGATCCAGCCAACCGCGAACGCGTGATCGAGTACGTGAAGAAGTACCTGCCTGGCCTGGAGCCAACTCCATATGCGGAAACCACCTGTATTTTCAGCTCCACCCCCACCGAGGATTTCATCATGGATGAAGCCAACGGAATCACCATTCTCTCGCCATGCTCGGGGCATGGAGCCAAGTTCGGCCCGCTGCTTGGCGAGCTTGCTGCGGACTTGGCCACCGGGGTGCGGGAAACCCCTGAGCTTTTCCGCCTCGCATCACACGCCAAAGCCATGGTCTAGAAGTCCCAGCAGCAAGCTATTTTGGAGAATCCCTTGTTCAACATCCCGCTAGACCTGCCCACTACGACAGTCACCGCACTCATGGCAAGCATTGCCAGCACCGGGCAAGACCAATTGCGCGGAGGCTATTCCCGCCCGGTGTATTCCAGTGCTGAACTTGATTTGCGCACATGGTTCATTGAACAAGCCACCAAGCGGCAGCTCAGCGTGGAGGAAGACGGCAACGGCGCACTCTGGGCCTGGTGGGATCTGCCCACAGGAATCCGCACCAACGCTGTTGTCACCGGCAGCCATCTCGATTCGGTTCCCGGTGGCGGACCCTTTGACGGGCCGCTGGGCGTAGCCAGCGCATTGATTGCTTTTGACTTGCTGCAGTCACGGAACCTAGTGCGCACCCGTGCCATGGCCATCGTGGTGTTCCCGGAAGAGGAAGGCTCTCGCTTTGGTGTGGCTTGCTTGGGCTCGCGTCTGCTCACCGGAGCCATTGACCGAAACAGGGCGTTGAATCTGAGGGATCCTGACGGCAATAGTTTTGCCGACATAGCATCCAGCAATGGGCTAGATCCACGTTTCATCGGCCCAGACCGCCGCCTCTTGGGACAGATTGGTGTCTTTGTCGAGTTGCATGTGGAACAGGGACTCGGGCTGGCGGATCTGGATCACCCGGTGGCCATCGGCGGATCCATCCTCGGCCACGGACGTTGGAAGTTGAGCATGCGGGGACAAGGTAACCACGCAGGAACCACGCTGATGTTTGACCGCAAGGATCCGATGGTGGCTGCTGCCCGCAGCATTACCGCGGTGCAGCAGATTGCCCGCACACGGGATAACGCGCGAGCTACAGTGGGCCGGCTGCAACCGGTTCCTGGCGGAACTAATGTCATTGCCTCGCGGGTGGACTACTGGCTGGACGTGCGCCATCCAGATGATGCGGTTACGGCCGGTGTTGTCCAAGAGATTCACGAGTCGGCGCAGGTCATTGCCACCGAAGAGGGCTGCACCCTCGATTTATCCCAAGAATCATTGAGTCCAACGGTAAGTTTTGATGCAAAGCTTTCGGGGCAGCTTGGACTGGCGCTGCCCAACGCTCCGGTACTCGATACCGGTGCGGGGCATGATGCTGGCGTACTCGCCGGGCACGTACCGAGTGCAATGATTTTTGTTCGCAACCCCAACGGCATCTCCCACTCCCCTGAAGAATATGTAGAAGACGCTGATGCCGAACTCGGCGCGGCAGCTTTGTCCGATGCCTTAGCATCGTTGCTTCAATAGCCGGGGCTGGATCTCTTCACCTGAACTTGGGCAGATTTTGCCCGAAGCTACGCTGCCATATGCAACTTCTGGAACCAACTTCAAAAATCGCAGGGACTAAATGCCACCGGCCGAAAGTTGCTGTGGTCCGAAAAGAACTGCCCAAATTACTGGAATAGTCGCTGAGAATCCCCTATCTCTGTATTCCCACTTTCCACAGTTTGAGGGAATACAGAGCTAAGTGATTCCCATTCCTGCAGGAGAACCCATGTAAAAGGGCTGAAATCGGTCACAGAGTTGATCTTCCGCGAACCAGCCATCACCGCCTAGATGCTCAATGAAGTCACCGGTCCCTCTTCCAGCGCCGCATAGCTCAATATCGAGTGCCTGGAACAAGTCGGGGCCTTGAATCCTTTAGGTCATATCAATGGTCACAGGGCAGGGATCGCACCCAATGACATCGAGGCGCTGAACAACTTCGCCGCTAGAGCTGGCCGCAGCATGCGTGGCTAAAGAGCGCATATGAAGTTTATCCACCAATGTGGCAGGAATACCTCGGGCCTAGACGGATCATTTTGCGAAAATTCAGTACAACTTGGTCCGCACGTACCTTAGGGTGAATCGAGTTGCCTTAGTTGCCCTGGGCGTATCCATCGCAGGCGTCAAGGATCCAGTTCTTGTCCGCAAATAACGTGGCGGGTCGCATAAGTCTTCAGCCGAGACCTTCAACCGACCGCGGCTTCGGTTTCGTCTACCAATAATCACTCATGCCGTGTCGCCAATATCTATCGCGAACCACGCTTCGTCGTCAGTGCGAACTATCGCTTACTAACCAGCGCTAGAGTCTATGTAAAGGGCATTCAATTTGGGGCCTATGAGCCTGCAAGCAAGGTATTTGCTTGCAACGTCACTGCGTGAGAGGACTGCAGCTGATGAACGATTGGGTCATATTTCACCACGAGAACGATTCCAACACAGCGGTTGAATATGACTGGACAACGATTGACACGTTGATCGCTAGATTGGTCCAGTTGCAATCAGTCGAGAAGAACCCCACACCTGCCGGCCCATTGGTTGGATGCATTGCAGAACTTGAAAATGCTATTTCTTTGGCCCTGTTGCATGGAGTATCCGTACGTGCAGTAAGTGTTCGTACAAATTTAAGTCAAAGCGACGTTACACGAATACGGGACACCGGACATCTATATGAAAGATAAGACCACCTTTCTTCCAATAATGCCGTTGGTTCTCAGTTGGCCCTGTGAACCAAACGTTCGTTTCTGAAGTTTCCAAGACTGCTGTTATTATTCGTACCTAAACGACCGTTAACTTTAGAAAGCGCAATCCTGGTCTAAAACGGTCGTTTTCTGGGGTCCGTATATGGCCCCTTCACCGGGCTTTTTCTCGGGCGGGGTAAACGGGAATCTGAAAGCTTTGAAAACCCGGAGTTTCGAATATTTAGCAAGTCAACGGATCGAGTGACCCATACGACGACCGGCTTACGGGACAGTTTGAAAAAGTCAGCACAGGGCGACACTGAACGAACCTATAACGTGAATCTGCTCGGCCGATAGTAGCGTTGCAAGCAATTGCAAGTCTTATGGGAGCCGGGCTGCTCGCGCCGCCCGAACAACCTGCAGTCACCAAACATCTACGTCAACAGGAATTCAACATGCAAACTATCGAAGCCGCGCAACGCTGGGCGACAACATGGGCCACCGCTTGGCCACTCAAGGATGTAGATGCAATTGTCGGGCTGCAAGCTGACGACGGTGACCACTGGGCCTCGATGTTCCGACCATTGCGTGGGCCTAGCGGTTTGCGCGCTTATCTGGAGGAATGCTTCGCGGAGGAAACCCAACCGGCAGAAACATGGTTCAGCGAACCAATCGTCAATGGAAGTTTAGCTTCCGTCGAGTACTGGGTCGTCATGTTCATCAAGGACCAACCAGTGACCGTTTCAGGATGCACAGTACTTTCATTCGACGAGTCAGGCGCAGTAACAACAGCGCGAGACTACTCACACGTAAAAGACGGGTACCACTTGCGACCTGAGCTTCCATTCAGCGCCTGACGTCACGCTCTGTCCCATAGAACGTTCCTGCTACGAGACGGGTTTGGCTTGATTCTGTCCCGTAGCGGAACCTTGACCGGTGCAGGCGAAGCTCTTCTGATGCCCCTGAGCGTAATCACGGCAATGGAGCTGGCCCTCCGCTGACGCCTGGTAGATACATGCACGGAAGTGCAAGTGAACTGACTAGTCTCGACTTTTCTTCTTCGTGAAGAAGCCCGCGCCAATCAATCCGATTGTCACGATTACGCCGATCATAATGACGTCGGCACTTTCCATGTCGTTACCCCCGGTCGCTCTTCGGTTTTCTTACACTATAGCTTTTCACGGGATGGCCAAATCGAGGCGAAGCCCCGCTGTCCCATAAAGCGTTCCCCCTACGGACAAACCGGCGTAACACGGAAGAAAATAGACAGACTTCTGAGAGCTTCGGAAACTGATAGCACTGCAGGATTCGAAATAGATTCATGTCTTGTTTGGCCGGCGGCAGTACTAAATCGAGCTGGTGCTCTGCCTCCCAAACGAATGTGTTCATCACCCCGTCAAACTCGCAGCCACTGTTGCCCATCGTCCCTGCGATAGAACTCCTTGCGATACTCGACGTCGAGACTGAGCGGGCTGGACGCGATGTGGATCGACCCGCCGGGGCCCGTTGGGCAAACTGTAGCGACCACGGCAATCCTTCCACGACAGATGAACTTGGTCCCGGACATGGCAGATCCCCGAACAGCGGCCACACTCCGCTTTTCGGGGATCTACGTATTTCAAGGTCCGGTTTCCCCGGACCTAAATCTTTAGGCGAGGACCGGAGTCTCCCACAGATTCAGCACCTGGCCGATGTTCTTCTCCTCGGCCGACTGGTACAAATCGGTAGCCCAGGCCACGTCTTCAATCGGCATGCCACCGACCGAGTAGAGGATGATTTCCTCATCGTTGCGGCGAGCTGGAATCTTGCCGGCAGCAACGTCCGCGATCTCTTCCAGCTTGGATTCTGGCAACTTGCCTTCACGCATCAAATCGTGGAAGTGCGTCCCCGGAATGCCCAGCAGCTGGTAAGCCTGGGTTCCGTATTCCTCAGCCCACGCATCGTACAGACCTCGGGCGTCGAGGACCAGGCGTGCATCATTGATAACAAAGTCATCATCAAAACGAGCAGCGGCTGGCAGCAGTAGGAGTGCACCGGGCTTGATTGCGGCGGTTGGGAAGTAAGGGAAAGCCTCGGAGCCCTTGATGTCGGTGCTGGTGGTCGCCATAATGACGTCCGCGTCCTTGATGGCTTCTTCAATGGTCTCGGCAGCCACCACCGAAGTCACCTGAGGGAAGTTTTCACGGATGTACTGTGCGAAGGTCTCGACACCTGCCGCCGAACGCCCCTTGATGGTCACCGTATCGATGCTCGGGCGTAGCGACAGGGTCGCGTCGATGACGGACTTAGCAATTACGCCGGGGCCAACCACAGCGGCAACCTTGGCATCCTTTTTGGCCAGGTGCTTCACTCCCACACCTGGAACAGCACCGGTACGGTAGGCGCTGAGCAGGTTGGCGCTCATCACAGCCATCGGTGCACCGGTGTCGGTGTCATTCAGGGTGAACAGGTGGATGGAGCGAGGCTGACCCTTGGTACGGTTTTCGGTGTTCGAGCCGTACCATTTCACTCCCGTGGTGCGGAAGCGGCCACCCAGGTAGGCCGGCATCGCCATGAAACGGCGGTCCGGCCCATCGCTGGGCATGCCCTCATGTTCTGGATCCTTCGGGAAGGTGATCATTGCGCCATGCGAATTGCCGTTTTCGCCGGCCATCCGGTAGTCGCCGTTGCGCAACAGGATCAATGCCTCTTCCATGACGTCGGTGCATCGGGTGATATCGGTGACGCCGGCAGCGATCATGTCCTGTTCGCTGAGGTAACGGAAGTTGATAGTAGTCATGTGGAACTCCTTCGTTGGATTCTGCTAAACGTTCAAACTTAGATGGCTGCTTCGCCGGTTTCGCCGGTGCGCACGCGGATGATCTGTTCCAAAGTGGTCACCCAGACCTTTCCGTCACCGATCTCACCTTCATCTCCGGTCTTGGCGGTGTTGACGATAATCTCTAGCGCACGTTCCAGATCCGGGTCGGCGACCAATAACTCCAGCCGGATCTTGGTCCGGAACATCACCGAGAATTCCTGACCTCGGTAGTACTCGGTGCGCCCACCCTGGGCGCCACGGCCTTGGACCTCAGTGGCTGTTATTCCCGAGAAACCGGCCTTTTCCAGTTCGGAACAAATTGATTCAAGCCGGATGGGCTTGATGACTGCGGTAATAAGTTTCATGGCAGAGCCTTTCTGTCCGGGCTTCTAAAGCTGGCGGCTGTCGTAGGCGGATTCAGCGTGAATGGAATTGTCCAACCCGGCTTCTTCTTCGGCCTCGCTGACACGAATCGGGGAGATCTTGTTCATCACCCAGGCGATAGCGAAAGTCATACAGAAGCTGTAAATCAAGGTGGCAGCAATCGCGATCAGCTCGTGCCCCAACTCGGCGAAGTGTCCGCCAAAGAAAATGCCAGCCATTTCCCCAGGCGCTTTCGGGTTCGCGAAGAACGTTGCGAACAGTGAGCCGGTGATACCAGCGATGCCGTGCACTGCGAAGACATCCAACGAGTCATCAATCTGGTGACGGCGCTTCCAGGTGATGGCCCACGCGGCAGCCGCTGCGGAAAGGAAACCCACCATGATGGCGCCGATGGGACCCACTACGTCAGCGACTGGGGTGATACCGACCATGCCTGCAATGGCGCCGGTACCCAAACCCAGCATGGTGGCATGCCCATCACGAACACGTTCGATCGTGATGAACCCCAGCATGCCACCACACAGGGCTAGCAAAGTGGTGAGAATGACGTACTGGGCCATGAAGTTCGCTCCGCCGGCGGTACCGCCGTTGAAGCCCATCCAACCAGTAGCGAGCAGACCCACGCCGATCATCATAAGCGGCAAGTTATGTGGACGGCCCGGGCTCATCTTGCGCTTACCCAGAACCACGGCCAGAGCCAGACCTGCAGCACCGGCGTTCATGTGCACCGCGGTGCCACCGGCAAAGTCGTGGAAGCCTAACTGGTTGCGCATCCACCCGCCAATGGTTCCAGCTTCCGGATTGTCAAGGGCAAAGACCCAGTGACCCAAAGGACTGTAGACCAGGATGATCCATAGGGCCACGAAGACCAGCCAGGCACCGAACTTCATGCGTCCGGCCGCACCGGAAGCGACGAGTGCTACGGAAATGGCAGCGAAGAGAATGTAGAAGGCGCCCCAGAAGGTGCCACCGGCCTCATCGTCGCTCATGAAGTCAGAGAAGAAGGTGTACTCGAAGGGGTTGCCGATAATTCCGGCGCCCCCTACGGAGTCACCTAGAACCAGTCCGTGGCCGATGACCACGTAGACAACGCCGGTCACCGCCAATGCGCTGAGCACCATCAGCATCATGTTCAGGACGTTACGTCCGTTGAGCATGCCACCGTAGAGCATTGCCAGTCCTGGGAACATCAGCAGGACCATGGCGAATGCCGCCAGGAGCCATGCCATGTCAGCGGCTTCCATGATGGGCGCCCCTTTCGAAGTTTGTTTGTGCGAGTGGTTTCAAACTATCGAGGCGAGATTCCATGGGGCTTTCGAATCCGTTTCCAACAAGGAACACAATGTTTCATTTCACCGGCCAAATATCGGCTGTGTGAATTGTCTGTAAAAGGACGGTCATCTTCAGACTTTTTCTTGGGGAGCGCCTTGTCAGACGGTATTCTAGAAGGCAATTATTAGGGGTCGACATGGCTTTATTAGTCTGTCGCTATAGATGAACTTGTGGAAATGCGCAGGAAACATCTGCGATTCCGTTAGGAAATCCCTTACTTGTAGCGTGGGATGCATCAACCTTCATGGGCCAGTTTTATCGGCCCGAAACGCATTAGTTGGAGCTGGTCTTGGCACCTATGAATTTCTCGGTCCTGCACATTCGCGAGTCCCGTGAGCACAACCCGCAATTCCAGCTGGAACTTGATGAGCTCAACGAAAACACCATCGGCCAGATCATTGATGCCGGGCACAACGCGTCATTAGTTCCCTGCAATGATCTGAGCGTTGAGCAGATGCTGCAGATTGTTGATGCTTCGGACGCGGTGATCATCATGGGCGGCGAAGATGTCGAGCCGTCCCTTTACGGAGGCACGTCGTCCTACCCCGGCGGTGGCTCTCACGAGGTGGCCTCGGATCGGAACCAGATCGCGGCCATTCAGCATGCCATCACCACCAAGACACCCTTGTTGGGCATCTGCCGCGGCTTGCAGCTGCTCAACGTGGCCTTGGGCGGAAGCTTGATCCAGCATCTGGAGAACGCCGACGCGCACCGCAGCACCGGCAGCGATCCATTTGTTGATACCCGTTTCGACTCGATCATCCCTGAACTTGCAGAGGCCCTGTCTGCGAACGACAGCCACAAGTGCACCCATCACCAGGCAATCCTCGAGTTGGGCCACGGACTGCAGATTGCGGCGATGTCCACCGATGACATCATTGAAGCCGTCATTCACGAAACGGCACCAGTGACCGCCGTGCAGTGGCACCCGGAGCACCCGCAAACTGCTGCAACCCAGCTAAGGGTGTTGATCGAGCGTCTAGCAACACAGTGCGAAAACCTATCGGGAGTAGCCCCGGAACTCGTCAACGGTTAGCAACAGGAGAGCTAGAGTCACTGACGCTAGACTTGGTCTTATGGCATTGACTCAGTTAACGGTCGTGGATACCGCGGTCGACATCCTGCAACAGTTCGGGTTGGCTGACTTGTCCATGCGTCGCCTGGCCAAAGAGCTGGATGTCCAAGTTGGTGCTCTCTACTGGCACGTGAAGAACAAGCAGGAGCTGCTGGCCCAGGTCGCAGCCAAGCTGCTTAATACCCCGCAGCTCTCGGTGGATGTTGAGGACTTCAAAACTCCTGCCGACGCCATTCTCCAGCTGTGCCGCCGGCTGTATTTAGCGTTGCTGCCGATCCAAGACAGTCCTGAAGTCATTGAAGTGGCCACCGCTATGCAAGCCACCGAGCTGGCCCCAGTTCTGCAATTGCGTGAGCTCTTGGAAGCTTCGGGGCTGTCTTCCGAGAACGCCCGCCACGGACAACAACTGCTGCTCAACCACATCCTCGGCTCTATCGCCTTCCGCCAGAACCTTGTGCAGTTGGATGTTGATGCGCCTCTGGCTGATGGCTTCGACTGGGGCCTGCAACGAGCTGTGGCCGGGCTGGTTAGCTGACAGCTCGGGCAAGAGCCCTATACTGGTTCTTGAAGAAACTGAACTGGTACCGGCTTAGGCCCGTCAAGGTTCTGGGCTCCCGGCGACTGCTGCGGCACAAGGGAGCTTCTTCACTTTAACTAACGTTCACTCGATTGAGACCTAGCTCAGTTTCCCACCGGAAGCCTCGAGGTAGCACGTAGCGCACAACGACTCATACCAAACGTCCTCCCCGTCTATGGCGACTTGGTCGCCGTCAAAGACCACAGTTTCGCCAACACGACGGGTGTTAAACATAGCCTTGCGGCCGCAGCGGCAAATGGTCTTCAGCTCTTCCAAAGAATGGGCGAGCTCCATCAGTCGGGCTGAACCCGGGAAGGCATGGGTACGGAAATCGGTGCGGATGCCATAGGCCAATACCGGTACGTCATCCAGCACAGCAATACGCAACAGATCATCCACTTGGTCACGGGTGAGGAATTGCGCTTCATCCACCAACAGGCAGGCCACCGGCGGAGCATCAACATGTGTCACCAACGCGTTCGGGTCATCTCCCGAACTCTGGGCCGCGAATTGCTCCCGGACATGATCCTCAGGACCGATGGTGAAATCGGTGATGCGCTTGATGCCCAGCCGCGAAACAATCGAGTTGTCGCCCTTGGTATCGATACCTGGCTTGGCCAGCAGGATTCGCTGGCCGCGTTCTTCGTAGTTGAAAGCAGCCTGAAGCAAACTCGTGGACTTGCCAGAATTCATTGCTCCGTAGCGGAAATACAACTTGGCCACTATCGCTCCTTGAAGATTGGTTGTGTCAGCAAACTAGATGGCACCCCTACGATCTTAGTGCCGGTCCAGTTTCTCGTCGGCGAACCAACGCCGAGCAACACTAAGTAATGATGAACTCACGTTGCGACCCTCAACAAAAACCTTGTGCCTAGATTGGTGACTTTTGTAGCATGGAATCAGCTTCACGAGTTCTGATCGCTGAAGCCACCTGCCGGTGGTTTTCGCAAAGCTCCGACTGATCAGACACCAACCCCACAGTTGTACGGCGGGTGGTTCGGATGAAGAAGCGGCCCAGCGCAAAAGCGCCACGGCAAGAACAACAAGTGAAAAGGTCTCGGCTGCAATGCACCGTTCTATTCAAGGAACCCTAACCCGCCCCCAAAATTCTTCCCGCTTCGCTTCTGACTGGATTAGCGCGCAATTCTGGTTGGACCACTCCACCAAAACATTGGCAATTACCGCTGATGATCAGCAGTGGATCTTGGAGGCAGAAGAGCCAGAGTTTTTGGCGAAAGCGCTGGATCACTTCCCCGGTCAAGTCGTAGAGTTCAACGCAAAGCTCAAGATCTTGCTAATTCCTGGTGCCCATCAAATCGTCGGTACGTCCTTTTTCCGACTACGAAACCCTTAAGTCATTCAGCCGCGCGGTTACTGACTTTTCTTGGCAAAAACTAGCCGGTAGATGATCGACATGACGATCACAAATGGAACGCCGAAGATCAGGGTGTACTTGAACTGCGGAACAAAGAACGAGGTCACCAGCAGAGCGGCCAGCAGAAGAGCGCCAAAGATGGAGGCGGCCGGGTATCCGAATAATTTGAATTCTAGGGTTTCGTCTTCTTGTTTAACCCTGCGTCGGAAGGACACATGGGTTATCAGAATCATGAACCAAGTAGCCAACGCCCCAAAGGTGGCCAATGACAGCATGATGCCAAAGCCACCGTCCGGGACCAGCGCGTACACCACCGCGGCCACGGCAATGCCACCGGCGGACATCCAGACCGCATGAACCGGTGCGCCGGCACGATTGGTCCGATACGCCATGCGTGGCGCATGACCGGAATCAGCCAGCGAATGCAGCATGCGGGTCGCCGCATACAGCTGGGCGTTCATCGCCGAGAGCGCGGCAACAATCAGCACAAAATTCAACACCGAATCAGCAAAAGGAATACCCACCTGCGACATCACGGTGACAAAAGGCGAGCCACCGGCAATCAATTCGCTAGTGGGTGCCACCGCCAGGATCAGCGCCATGGTGAATACGTAGAACAGTAAGAGTCGAAGGAAGGACACCTTGAAGGACTTGCGCACCGCGACCTTCGGATTATGCGCTTCCGCTGCAGCAATCGAGATGGCCTCGATTCCCATATACGAGAAAATCGCAACGATGACCGCACTCCATGTGCCGAGTAATCCATTGGCGAAGAACCCGCCTTCGGCACTGTAGTTGTGCACGCCAAACTGGTCCTGGGAATTATGGAAGACCAGCCACAGGGCAATGATGATGAAAGCAAGAACAGCAAAAACCTTGATAGCCGAGAACCAGTATTCAGTGGTTCCGAAGATCTTCACGCTGGAGAAGTTCACTGCCAAGAGAATGACAGAGAAAATGGCCACCCACAATAATCCAGGGATCTGCGGGAACCAGTACTGCATATACTCGCCAACAGCGCTGACCTCGGTGCCCACCGCAAAGATCAATGCGGACCAATATAGGTATTTGGTCAGGTATCCGGCGAAACGGCCAAGATAGCGTTCAGCATAGACGCCGAAGGACCCTGCCACCGGCTGCTTCACGGTCATTTCGGCGAGCGCGCCCATCACCAGCAGAGCCACCACCCCGCCGATCACGTAGCTGAGGATCACCGAGGGTCCAGCCATCATGATGGCCAGCTTGCTGCCGGCGAAAAGCCCGGTGCCAATGGCACTGCCCAGAGCGATCATGGACATCTGCGCCGGGGTTAGTGACTTTTTCAGGCCCGACCCGACATCAGTGGCGCGTACCGGCTGCTTGCCCAACTATATTCCCCTCAATCGCCTACAACGGCACGGCATCAGAGTATGCCACGCTGCGTATAACCCTACTCTGGCCGTAACTGGCTAGCGATGGAGCTGATTATTGGGATCGCCGCTGGTTTTCCGCTTAGGTCACGGCATTTCGTACGGCGTACTCTTCGCGCTGCCATGCGTTGGTGTGCAGAATTTCACGCAGTTTCTCCACGGCATCCCAGATATCAGTGCGCGACAGGTACAGCGGGGTGATGCCGAAGCGCAGGACTTCAGGTTCCCGGTAATCGCCGATGACCCCTTGGTCGATCAGCGCGGCGATGATCTCGTAGCCATGCTCATGGCGGAAGCTGACGTGGCTGCCTCGCGCAACATGCTCGCGTGGGGTCACCAGTTCCAGCCCATAACCAGCGCAACGCGTCTCAACCAGTTCAATGAAGAGATCTACTAGCTCAAGGGACTTGGCGCGCACCTGGGTCATATCTGCTTCCAAGGCGATGTCGAGTCCTACCTCGACCATGGCCAGTGAGGTCATGGGCTGGGTGCCACACATGAATCGGCGGATGTCATTGGCTGGGGTGTAACTTTGTGACATTTCGAAGGGCTTGGTGTGGGACCACCATCCAGACAGCGGTTGCCAGAAACGTTCGTGGTGGCGGGCGTTGACCCAGATGAAGGCCGGCGAGCCTGGTCCGCCGTTGAGGTACTTATATGTGCAGCCCACTGCATAGTCGGCATCCGCAGCATTTAGATCCACCGGCATAGCCCCTGCAGCATGGGCCAGATCCCAGATCACCAGCGCGCCTGAAGCGTGGATCGCAGCGGTAATCTCATCCATGTTCCACATGGCACCGATCCGGTAATTCACGTGCGACAGCGCCACGACGGCAACACTGTCATTCAAGGACTCGCGCAATGAATCCTCGTCATCGATGAGCTTCACCTCGTACGCAACGCCGGTCTCCTGAGACAGCGAGTTGACCAGGTCTGCCAAGCCTTCGGCAATGTAGATGTCGGTGGGGAAATTATCGCGTTCGGTCAGGATCACCCGGCGCTGTGGCGCATCGGCTTTTTGCGTGCGCAGTGCCGAGGCCAATGCCTTGAATAGGTTCAGCGTGGTGGTGTCGGTGATGGCCGTTTCATTGGGTTTTCCGCCGAGCAAGCTTCCCAGCTTGTCCCCCAGCTTCAGTGGCAGGTCGAACCAGCCGGCTGTGTTCCATGAGCGGATCAGGCCCTGCCCCCATTCTTCACTCACCACCTGAGCTGCCCTTTCGGCAGCGCCCTTGGGCAGAGCTCCCAGAGAGTTTCCATCAAGGTAAATGGTGTCCTCCGGCAGGATGAAACGGTCAGCGAAAGCCGTCAAGGGATCCGCTGCATCCAGCTGGGACAAGGCTTGACGCGTCAACTCGGTAGACATTTTTCTCCTAGGATTTCAGTTCTCCACGCTGTAGTTATCGTAGAATCAAACACAAGATCACGCGACTGATTCAGAACTTTCATAAAGAATGAAATGAGATATCCGTGGAAAATTCTCTCTGGGAAGTGCAAGGCGATGCCGTTCCGAATCCTGTTCGCGTTGACGCGACCGATCTGGCGATCCTCTCGGAACTGAGCAAAGACGCCCGGATTCCCAATAACCTTCTCGCTGCCACGGTGGGCATAGCCCCTTCGACGTGCCTCGGCCGGGTCAAGGCACTATCCACCGCCGGAATCATCACCGGTTACCACGCGGCGATCAATGAAAAACTGCTTGGCGTCACGGTCAACGCGATGATTTCCGTGCTCGTCTCCCCCTCGGCCCGGGACCGGCTGCTTTCCTCGGCGAAGTCCCTGCAGCAGTTGCCCGAGGTCAAAGAGGTCTTCGTGCTCGGTGGATCGCCTGATCTATTAGTCCGGGTAGCTACCCGGAGCATCGATGATCTGCGCACCTTTGTTGCGGCTCATCTCGGATCCAACCGTGCGTTTTCTTCAACCCAAACAGTGATTATCTTTGAGCACCTGCGCTAGGTCTGCCTGCCCCGTCATCTAGTGGCATCTCTCATCTAGATCTCATTTGCATCCGGAACAATGGGTGGCATGGGAAAGGAAACGTTGCGCCGCATCGTGGCTTCCATCGCCGTCGTGGCGATCATCTGCTTGGGAGCCTTCGGGATCAGCCGCGCCTTGGGCGGCCCCTCGGATCAAGATCTAGGTGAAGGATTCATCTTCGAAGAAGAGTCCCCCTCACCGACCAGCGGAGTACCTAATGGCCCAACCCCATCGCCAAGCCCCTCCGCATCCAAGACCGCAAAGCCCACGCCATCCCCCACCCCCAAGCCGAGTAGCTCTACGAAGAAACCCACGCCTAAGCCCACGCCGACGGTCAAGCCCAAACCAAAACCCACGGCTCCGGTTCCGCCTAAGAAAACCGTCACCCCATTGCCACCGTCAGGGAACCAAAACTACGATGACGACGATGATGATGACGATTACGAGTCTGATGACGACGATGACGAGCTAGATGACGATGACTAAAGCACCCGAACGCCGATGGTCCATCCGCGCTCGCGTGCTCACCGGCATGTTGCTTCTAGTTGGCCTAGCCCTAGTGGCCGCGGGTGCCGCCAGCTTCGCTGTGCAACGCCACGAGCTCAATGAACGTCTTGATGAATCCCTCTCCCGTTCCGTTAAGGAATTCGGCGTACTGACCGAAACGGGTGTCGACCCGCGAACAATGAAAAGGTTCGAGCACGCTGAAGACCTGCTCTACATCGCTATGCAGCGCACCTTACCCTCACCCAAACAGGGAATGGTCTCCCTTGTTGGCAAGGAGGTCCGTTGGACTGCGCCGGATATCGTGGGCACCCGACTAGAAGACGATCCCGAATTCATCGACTGGGCCTTCCAAGTCCAAGACAGCAACCACATTCGGCTGGGCACCGTAAAAACGGATATCGCTACCTATCGGGCCGTTGTCGTTCCAGTGAGCCTTCCGGCCGATCATGAGCGCGGCTCCTTCGTCTTGGCCTATGACTACTCAGCCGAGGCCATCGCCAATGACCGGAACTTCATGATCTACAGCGCCGTAGGCGCGTTAGTCATGGTGCTCTCAGCTCTAGCGGCTTGGCTTGTGGTGGGGCGAATGCTTGAACCCATTCGCAAACTGCAGACCACCGCACAGCAGATCTCTGAAACCGACGTCTCCCAACGCATTGAAGTCTCCGGCAACGACGAATTTGCGGACCTAACTGTCACAGTCAATGAAATGCTGGACCGTATTGACGGCGCACTCAAAGCCCAACGCCAGCTGCTGGACGATGTGGGTCATGAACTGCGCACACCGGTGACCATCATCAACGGCCACCTGGAATTGATGGATCCTGATGATCCGCAGGATGTGAAGCAGAGCCGCGATATTGCCATGGACGAGCTGGGCCGCATGTCCCTGCTGATCAATGACCTAGTGACGCTCGCCAAGTCCAACCGCACGGACTTCCTGCAGATTGAGCCGGTCCAGGTGGGCAAGCTGCTTGATGACATCTTGGACAAGGCCCGCGGCCTCGGCCAGCGCCAATGGCGCATCGATTACCGCACCGAGGCTACCGTCAAACTGGACCCGATACGCCTGACCCAGGCCATGCTGCAGCTCTGCGCCAATGCCGTGAAATTCTCCGAGGATGATAGCCGCATCGCATTGGGCAACGAGATCCTACGCACTGGACATGGAGAGACCACCCTGCGCTGGTGGGTCTCCGATGCCGGCAGTGGCATCCAATCAGAGGACCTGGAACGCATCTTTGAACGCTTTGGACGCGGGCAGAACTCTGCACGCTCGTCGGGCTCCGGGTTGGGATTGAATATTGTGCAAGCCATCGCCGAAACCCACGGTGGCCGCGTCTGGGTAAACTCGAAGCCAAGCAAGGGTTCCACGTTCTATATTGATTTGCCGCTGTCGACTGGAAGCAAGGAAGCATGAGCCAAATATTGATCGTCGAAGATGAACCCCGCATCAGCTCGTTTGTCGCCAAAGGGCTGCGGGCTGCCGGGCTGACTTCCTCCATTGCAGAGACGGGCCACGACGGATTCACCCAGGCACTCGACGGCGAGCATGAATTGATCATCCTGGATTTAGGCTTGCCGGATGAAGACGGGTTCTCCGTTCTGCGCCGATTGCGGGCAGCACAGATCACCACTCCGGTCATCATCCTGACCGCTCGCGGAAGTGTTGAAGACACTGTCGCCGGGCTGCAAAACGGCGCGGATGACTACATGGCCAAGCCATTCCACTTTGATGAGCTGCTCGCCCGAGTGCGGCTGCGCTTGCGGACCGAAGACAACGCCCCTGAGGTTTCTTCCTTGACCCACGAAAATCTGCACATGGATCTGCTGCGCCGGAGGGTCACCGTGGATTCAACCGAAGTGGATCTTTCAGCCCGCGAATTCGCCCTGGCCGAAGCCTTTTTGCGCAACCCCGGCCAGGTACTCAGCCGGGAGCAGCTGCTTTCGCGGGTGTGGGGCTACGATTTTGATCCTGGTTCTAACGTGGTTGACGTGTATGTACGCTACCTTCGCAATAAGCTCGGCTCTGCACGCTTCGAGACTGTCCGCGGCTTCGGCTACCGGCTGGCAGCCGCAAAATAACTAGCCTTCGCGAGGCTTAGCGCAAGGTGGGATCCGGGACAAAGTTCTGTTGCAGCAGCCGGCTCCAGCGGTTTGCCGGCAGATGCGGATTGAGCAGAGCCACTCCGATGCAGTACTTGGACATGGACACTTCCCTGATTCCCAGCTCCGCCAGCGCCCGGTCCGAGGCTCCGCGGCCATCGGCAGACTTCGTCTCAACAACAATCAAGTCTGGCCCGTTGAGGTGAGTCTTTGAGTTGGCGTATTCCAGTTCGACGTCGCAGGTCAGGCGTTCGGAATCGATGGGGTTCACGAAAGTTGCACGTGTATAGGAACTGTCCAGCACAGGTTGCAGCTCTGGGACTTCCTGACCGTACTCACTGTCTAACACGGATTCCAGAAACTGTAGGTTCTCTTCAGTCAGCTCGCCTGCGGCATCCAGGTCTTGCTGGATCCGGTGTTTCACGGTTGCCCCGCGCAGACCCTTGGTCTTAATCTCGAACATGGACAGTCCAGTATCCGCGTAAGTTCTGGAGCGGACCTTGTAGCGTCTGCGTCGGCCTTGCCGGTGCGCCCGATACTGGTCAAAGTCTTCGGTATCGAAGTACACAGATTCATAGCGGAAAGTGCGAAGACCCTCGATCTGCATGATCTTGAACTTCTCGCCGAGGCGTTCCGACAATGCAGTGAACTGTTGTGGAGTGAGCAAGAATTTCTTATCAACACGCGTTTGTAGCGCGGCTTCAGACACCACTTCTTCCAAGCTGATCGGTTCTCGGCAGGCAACTGCTTCTTCCAACGCCTCACGAGCCTTTATCGCCCGGTCAGTTTGAATACGGCTATCCACGGCAGTCATTAGGACCACGTCTCCTGCTTGGCTCTATTCTGCACTGAGGAATTCTGGGCAGCGCTCTGTCCCTTAGCCAGTTCGTAAGTACCTGCATAGTTCTGCGCCTTAGCGTGGTTGCTATCCGAGCTAGTGGACGAAGCGGCATTGGTGCGGAATCGAACATCAACGATGGTTAGATCTCGAACCATATCCAGCTCAACAACCACGGTGCGCAGGACCTTGGCATCAAGCAGCTCTTCTAAAGCCGTCTGGAGCTCAGCCTTCTTGGCGTAGGACTTCTCCAAGGTGACTGTCTGGCGTTCGGTCCGTGGGGCGAAACTTGGGTGGTCCGCCAGGAACATGACCAGCACCAGGGCTGCGGTAGCGGACGGGGCCAACCATGCCGGGTCCGGGTGCAGGCCGTTGACCAAACCAATGGCCAGGGAAATGAAATAATAGGCGACTTCTTCCTGAGTCAGCGTGTCTGAGCGAAGGCGGATGATTGAAAGGATGCCGAAGAGGCCAAGACCCAACCCCATGCCGGCTCCGCTGCCGGAGAGCAGCAAGGTGACCGCGAAGATGCCCATGCTCAAGGCGATGTATGCAAGTACGAGGTCACGGCGGAAGTGTCGACGGAAGTATACGAAGTACACCAACACGGTAATGCCGATGACATTTGAGGCTAGTCCTGTCCAGAAAGACAACATTCTTATCCCTTTCAAAAGTATGAAGCGATGATCACTTCTAAATGAACTTTAGGAGAACAGGATGAAGACAAAAGTAGAACTAGATGAGAATGCCTTCATATTTCGATGAAGCACTTGACTTGAGGTTTTTGGAAATCAGACTAAATTTTCAGACTGGTTTCTGATCGCCTGCGAGGCATTGTGGAAGCCGGGAGGGAGTCTGGGCCAAGCTCCAGCAGCAGGAGATCAGGCACGCGTCGGCGTTGCTAGTGGCTCGCCAATTCGTTCCGAGCAGGTCAGTTTACTCGATGGTATTCCTGTGAACGCTCGGCGGAAGTTGCAGGACCTTCATCAAGAAATTCCGCGTGTACCAACCGAGTTCGAGATCTATTAGCGTCCAGGCTCGAAGGAATCCGCAACTTGGTCTTTATTATCCGGATTTGCAGTCTTACCGCTAACGTTGATCCTTCCGCGATTCTTCGTATGAACGACAACAAGCGGCGCGGCAGCACCTCCACGAAGCCCCATCCCACCCGAAACAGTTGCAGCAGAAACGACCTCGCGCTTCCAGTCTTGGCAATGCCTCGTATTTAGCCGCGGACCGCTTACGATCAAACCAACTCATACAAACATCAAGGCAAAGATAATAAAAGAGATAGTGAAACCTTTTGCTTTCTACACGCTCAGCCACCAGACATACAGCAAGGCCGTCATGCGCAAGGCCCACGAAATCAGTTTCGCATCGACCGCGTCTTTTCATTCATACGTAGCGGCTAAATCTGGGGTCGCAGCGGTGGCGTCCCACTACAAATCAGTGCCATCAATCCCTGCGAGGTCGCCCAGCGAATCAACCCACATCTCCTGCGTCACAGGTTCACGAACGGGTGCACCGGCGGCAGGATCCAAGGCCGTGGTGGTGATGCCGTTCAGCCGGCCGGTGACGGCCCACTCAAAGTCGCACCCCGTCGTATCAGAACGCTCACTTATACGCCGGCCAGCACCGCCATAAGCATAGGTAACGGTTTCCACTGTTCCATCAATGCTGCTGGTGGTGCGTGAAAATAACCGGTCCACCGTTTACTGGACGAACTCAGCGGCGACGTAGCCTACTGTTTCCTCATTCCTTTGCAGGTTGCGTGAGAGTGTCACTTCAGAGACTGGTCTCACTCTCAACGCCGGGGGACCTGAAAATGATCAAGAAGTTTCAAGTCTGATGACTGCATTTCTTTCCGTCTTAAATTTTGGATGGGGGAATGATAAATTCCATCAGCCTTCGACTTGCAAACGACCTGACTACATTCGTCGCATTAGTTAATTCTCGAGATTTCTTAGCATTTTCCGGAAAGTACATTTCCACGATTCCACCTGGGCGGCTAGCAAGCAAGCTCCTCAATTCGGTACGAAGCTTAGCAGTCTGCTCTTTGGATGGATTAGACAGCAGTTTCCGATAGACGTCATCTATTGCGCGTGAAAAATTGCATTCATCAATCTCTTTCAAGAGTTCGACAAGAGTCCTGAATGCGTTGTCTAGCTCAGTTTCCATCTGAATTCTCATTGCGGTAGTGGGGATGAATTTATTATTGTTCCCTTTTGAGGCAAGGTTCTAGTCTCACCTTCTAGCGGGATTTCCCATTGATACTTAGGGATATACATCTGCTCCGTTCCACCAGGGTAAATTTTGTCTTGGTATTTTCCGTCGCGTTGCGGCGCTACGATACCTGAATACCTTTCTGTATATTCCTTAAACTCCGCCTGGTATCTCGTAGTGTACGAAGTCGGCCCGTAATTTGGATTGTAGCCTTCCTCATGATTTTTTGACTGCCAGTGCAACGGCAAAGCTTTATCGTTGCGCACCTGCGCGAGATTTTGCGGTACATCATGTGACCAGAATTCGCCGAATGGCCGGTTGTCGTTTCCGACTCGGTTGAGAATTTCCGGCTTGTGATTATATCCCGATCGGTAGAACCCGTACTTGAACGTTTTCATGGTATCCCAGCTGAGCCATTTAGGCTTGTACGCTGTGACCCCACCGGGCAGAGCGCCAGCCAAGGTTGCCGCTCCAAGTTCGCTGGTCTCGATCTTTCCGTCGTTCTTGATAAGTCGCTCCACGCTACTGGTCGCAGCCCCCTCGACAGCGCCACTACCAGCCCCGATTGCAGCTCTCGAACCAAGACTCAACGTCTTCCCAGCAGTTTTCATAGCGATAAATGCACCAGATCCACCACCTAGTGCACCAGAAAGAGCTCCGACGCCGGCGTCTTTTGCTACTGTAGACCAGTCGATTTTGCCCGTTGAAAGCTCCTGATTAGCCATCGACATGCCTCCACTGATCATCCCGCCTGAAGCAGCCATGAGCGCAAGACCAGCCGGCCCACCAACCCCAGTGAACATCAATGCGACCCCAGCGAGAGCGATAGCACCACCAGCGATAACACCTTTGTGCTCACCAATCCATTTACCAGCAGTTTTCAGCCCATGCCGGATGGAAGATAAGGTGCTCTTCGCTCCTTCCAACGCAGAATGGCCAAATGACTTCGCTTGATTCCAGATGTTCTGGCTCTGCTGGGCATCGTTGTAGGACTTGAGCTCCTCAGCGCTCACGGTCTGCAACCCCAACGGGTCAATCTGATGCACCGGATCATTACCCGCATACGAATAAGGATTAGACGCCCAACCAGCACCCGTAATCGGTTCCAAAGCATCAGTACTCAAGAACCCACGAGCTTGTGCGGTGCGATCTTGTTGCTGTCTTCGAGCAGTCGGCGATCAGCGTCAGTGATTCGGGTGTTTGGCATACCCGCAAATCAATGCTCGGCGAAGTTCACACGCGGATCGACGCAAGGGTCGGGTTTGGGTCATTGAATCCGATTTTGATCTGCCCCAGCCATAGCCCCTTGCACACGGCCTTCGAATAATGCTCAGTGAGGCGACAAACGCTAGAGCATGCCCGCCGCAGATGCCAACCCATGCATTATTATGAGTTCGACAACGACAAAACCCAGGGAGAAAACTGCTGAGAGGATCAACAAGAAGATATCAGAGCTCTTCGAAGCCAAAACATCGTCGCTTTTTGACCTATTTTCTACTAAACTTTTCTTTTGTTGTTTCCAAAGGACAAAGGCTAGAGCCGGCATACCCAGCAACGTATACGTTCCAAGGCCATTTCCGTGTCTTCCTGCTCCCTCAACCACTGTTCCAAGAGGAATGAATATAAATCCGACCACGGCCAAGATCGAGGCTACAATTCCGCCTACCAATACGATTTTTATGGATTTTTTCCCATTTGCGTAAACCTCATCGCTGTTCACACGAAGATTATTAGTAACTGTCGGTTGGTCGTCACTGGTCATATTGTGCGTGATCTTCCTTCACCGTTTCATAGCCTTGTTCGCCCGCGAACTTAAGAGACTCCAAGCTGGTGCCGGCCATTAAGCCATCATCACTGCTTCCAAGATACGCCCCGAAACTTGGTCGTGCTTCATCGTTGAACTTAGCCCCAGGGAAGTGGGACATCAATCCACCAGTGCCCACGGCCCATTGATGCTCAAACCCGGTGAATTGTCATGATGTTGCGATCACCAGCTTCGCACCCAGCACCGAGCAACGAACTAGCTTCATCGACATCTAAGGGAATCGTAGGATCAACTAAGACCGCAACTCCAGACTCACTAAATAAGCCCTGCCGCTTCAGCAAAACCATACATGAAGGCTAATTGGCTCAAGATAAACATTGTTGCAATCAAGCAGGTGAATACCGTACCGGTGTTCAGCATTGCAATCGAAGTCTTGGCGTCATCACCTTTGGTTCGATTTTCTATTGCGCCCTTCCGAACCTGACGGAAGAGAATAAAAGCACCAATCGGAAAAATAACAAATGCATATGTCCCTAGGTTTGCATTTCGCCTCCCCACATCTTCAAGCATAGTACCGAATGGAATAATTACCAGTCCAGCAACTGCTAGGACTGCAGACAATATTGCAGTCACCAACATGATTCTGGAAACGAGAATACCGTTTCTTTCGGATTCCGGGCCATTCAGTTGGAGCTTCTTCTTTACTGGTGGGGTATCTTCGTTCACTATTCAGTCTCCCTGCCCCGTCAATTCGCTTGTGACAAACTCAGCACCATCAATATTGACACTCGCCATCTTCGCGGCGTAGCCATACCCTGCATATTCAACCATTGATGGTGACATATGTTGCTGATTGGCCGGAAGCGAAGGGTCGTCAACTTTAGGGCCAGGGAAATGAGTCATCACGGCGCTTCCCCCCACTGTCCACGCATGGTCCCAGAAAGCAACGTCCTTACCAGCAATACCCGCTTCGGTATATAGGCCAGCTTCACCGCCACCAATGCTTATCATGTAAGGGGCGAGCTTTGAAGCTCCGCCCCATCCTTCAGGTACCACCTTTGCAAGGGGCCCCAAACCACCGAGCCCACCTGAAACTGCGCCACCGGCATAAGCCCCCAATCCTTCTCTAAACGTGAATCCGCTACCCGGTTGGCTCCTGTCGTCAGTGGCGTATGCCCACCCCAGATTGCCCACACCCTCCACCTGGGAATTAGCCACACTTGTCTTCCACATGTCTGTCCAATTCTCTCTAAAGAAATTGGTCGTGCCTGCCCAATAGCCTGATCAGAGTCTTAAATGCGTGGTCTAGATTTGTTTCCATTACTACTTTCACCGAGGTAGAGGCGGCGTATTTAGCTGTGTCCCTTTTGCGGAAGAGTGTCAGGCTCATTTCCTTCTGGCTTCCGCCACAGGCTCCTGAGGACAGATATCTATTCTGTACCTCTTGGGTAGACATGGTCTTTATATTTTTCATCGCGTTGAGGAGCTACGATTCCCGAATACATGTCTGCGTCCGATTTGGATTCCGTTTAGAGGCGCGTTGTGCACGGGGTCGAGTCGCAGCCTTCGATATGCTCTTTGACTCTCACCTGTAGTCATGAACTCGAGAGTAAGACACGCCTGAACGCCTACAAAGGCTCCCACCACGACGATGGAGAGAGCACGAGCGCGACCCATGTAGTCCTGGCGTTCAGCAACCGGTCAAGTGCCCCACAACAGAGCATCTGAAACAAGCACTCCGGTTGGGCTGCCTCAGACCGTTCCTGCAGCCTCTGCAAAGCCATGCAAAAACATGATCTGAATGGCAACGATTAGTAGCGCAGCGAGAGCGTTCAGTATCGAAAAAATCGATCTGGTGCTTCTCCTCGTCACTATTTCATCGCCTTTCATTTTGTTTTCTGCATTTCCCCTTTTGTAAGAGTTAGCAAATAAGAACGCAACGATCGGAGGCATGAGCAGGGCGTACATCCCAATTACCTTTTCTCAATTGCCAGAAACGACGAATGCAAAAAGAGACTCCGACGAACGCATAGGTATTGGCATTACGACTATGCCAGTCCCAATAAACCAGTAGTTTCAGACAGTGGCAGCAAACAGATCTTTAGCGCTAGATAACAATCTGACTGAGCGTACACGGATACCGTTCTCAAAGGCCCCTTCCAAAAAGGGGTCAGCAATCCATTTGGGATTCTTCGTCGACTCAGAGCATCCCTGCAGCGTCTGCAAAGATATACAGGCCGACTATCTGCCCAGCTACAAAAAATGCACCGGCCAAGCCAGCCACTATGGCATTTACGCGAAATGTGGCGACAGAGGTCTTGAGGCTATCATCTTTCTTCTTAACCTCTGCAATGCCCCGCTTGAATTGCCAATACATCGAAAAGGCTGCTAAAGGGAATAGTGCAAAGGCATAAGTGCCCATACTCATGCCTCGCCTTCCTACATTTTCGATTACTGTATCGAACGGTATAACAAGTACGCCTAAGACCCCCAGAACCAAGCAGGTAACGGCAGACACCAATACGATTCGAGCACACAGTATTGCGTTCTTTTCAGATTCCACTCCATTCAGTTGGAGATCTAGCTTGCCAGCTACTGGCTCTTCACCGCTCATTTGTCACTCTTCTTGCTCCGTCAATTGCTCTTGTATGAATCTAGCAGCATCAACATTTGCGCTCGCCATCTTAGCACCGAAGCCATAGCCCCCATATTCAATCAATGAAGGAGAAAGATGTTGTTGGCTTGGCGAAAGTGTTGGGTCATCCACCTTGGGACCCGGGAAGTGGGTCATTGCGGCACTTCCGCCTACTGTCCAGAAATGATCCGCAATCGAAACATCCTCGCCTGTGATGCCGTTCTCCGTGTACAGACCAGCTTCGCCCCCCCCACCAATGCTGAGCCCATACGGCGCTACCTTGGATATGCCAGCGAATCGTTCAGGAACCACCTTCGCGAGTGGACCCAATCCACTTAAACCGCCGGCAACAAAACCTCCTGCGTAGGCTCCTAAACCTTCTCTGAACGTGAATCCGCTTCCAGGTTGGCTCCTATCGTCAGTGATGTAGGACCACCCTAAGTTTCCGACCCCTTCGACTTGGGAATTGACTACACTGCTCTTCCACATGTCCGTCCAGTTTTCCTTATAGAAATTGGAGGTACCAGTCTTCACGCGATTGGTAACCAACTGCGCACGGGATCTCGCCTGGCTTGATAGCGCACGATAGTGTCTAGTGATGTCGTTCTTGATGTAGCCAGCGCCGTTCCTCGCGTGTCTGAGCTCTGATTTAGCAAATGTGGCAATATCACGATAGGTTGTTGCAGCTTTTGCCTTCAGAATCTGAGCCTGAGTGCTGATGCTTTGCCGTGCTCCATTCATTGCTCCCTTGGCTTTCTGAACTACTCCTGGAATTCTGGAAGCTAGATTTTTCGCTGCGTTAGTAACACCGCCGAATGCCTTTTTGCCAACGTTAGCCACGCGACCTGTCAGCATTGATAACGGCTTGGGCCCGAATTTCATAAGAGGAACCGTAATGGCCCCGACCAATGCATCTTTTCCTACCATTGACCAGTCAGTCGCCCCCGTCATGAGCTCCTGGCTGGCCATAGAAACGCCACCACCGATCATTGCACCGGAAGCTGCCATAAGCGCGATACCCGCTGGCCCACCAACACCAGTACAAGTCAAAGCAACACCAACCACCGCTAAGCCAACGCCAGCAATCACTTCCCAATGCTCGCCAACCCAATGCCCAGTCTTATTCAACCAACCCTGCTGCGAATCCGAATAAGCTTTGAGCTCTTCAGCGCTCACTGGAGACAAGCCGAGTGGGTCGATTTGATGGATCGGTTCATTACCCGCGTACGAATATGGGTTTGATGCCCAACCAGCACCGGTGGTTGGTTCCAACGGATCAGTGCTCAAGAATCCACGGGTTGATGGGTCATACAATCGTGCGCCCAACCAGTCCAAACCCTGGACGTTCAGCTGCCCGTTACCGGTGAGCTGGACATGTTCCAGCAACCTCACTGTCTGTCCGGGTGGGGTGTTGCTATGAATGACCGATCTCGCTCAACCCTGACAGACCGGGCACCGCTGAAAGGCCTAACTACCTAGTCATACCCGACTAAAATGCAACTCACTACTGAACTTATTCGTTCAACTTGTGGTATTCCTGTGAGCTGGGCGAACGACGTTCTATCGGCATTCCGATGTATCTCGAATACCAGCCGATCTCAAAGATCCATTGACTGCCCGATTTAAACTTGGCCGCTGCAAGTTCAGGTCGATCCGGGTCTACGGTTTTACCGTCAACATTGATCCGGCCACAATTCTTGGTCTTTACAACTATGTGGGGCGCCGCGCCTCCGGTCCGGAAACCATCACCACCGCTAACGACTTGCGCAGACTCAACTTCACACTGCCACCCACGTCGGTCCAAAGTATTCAGCCATGGGTTCAGCAGATAAAGAGTCATGAAAATAGCTAGAGCCATAAATGCTGTCATTACTATTGCATCGCCTGCTTTTTTCCAAACGATTTGTAGTAACCGGTATAAATTTTTTGCAAAATCTTTGACGTTGGACATGAAGGTTCTCAACTTGAACCTTCCCTTCTACTAGTGGCGCCCCGAAATGGTTCCAGACGAACCACGCGCGAACCCTTGCAACGCAGAGTTAATACCTTCTGTTTCGACCGAATCATCTTGACCCTTGTCAGCAGGCTCGCTTGTTAAGCGTGTATATCCATAGCCAATTCCTGCACCCGCAAAACGATCAGTAAGTTGTTCTCCGGAGAACCCGGCCCAATTAAATCTTACCAACGGGTCTGCACGTCGGCCGTGAGTTGAATGACGTCCGCGTGTGAACGGCACGGATAATTTAGGTAGTTTGCGCGAAATAATTCCAGAAACTTTCGAAGAAGCCAAGCCTACGCCACCGGCGCTGACCGCACCAAGGCCGAACCCAAGCCCCGTCTGAAGTACGTAGTCCGACCATGTGTTTGGCTCACCATCCCTATACAAAGCTGTAGCATTGCTAGCGGCGCCGCCTCCTCCTGCGGAGATGACTCCGCGGGCCACGGGCCGGCTCAGTAGTTTTTGTCCAGCCTTGTGAACGAATTGCGAGGACCCCGATCTTATTGCACCAATTGATGCGCTTGCCCCCTTGGCAGCGATTGCGGCGATGCCACCTGATGCCGCGCCACCAGCAGCTCCTATCAACGCGTCGTTTCCGACCTTTTTCATGTCAACTTTTCCTGTTGTCGCTTGTTGAGCGACAAGTGATGCCCCGGCTGAGGTCATCCCGCCAGTGACTGCGCCCATCATTACCAGTCCCACAGGTCCACCCACGCCGGTGAACATCAATGCTGCGCCACCAACCATGAGAGCAGTGCCTGCGATGTATGGATGTTTCTCTATCCAGTTACCGGTTGCGCGAACTGCGTCCCCGACAAAGCTGTCGCTGATCGCATGCCCGACCGAAGCCGCGCCAGATCTTACCTGGTTCCAAAGGCTCTGACCTTGCCGCGCTTCCGAATAAGCTTTGAGTTCTTCTGTGCTCACTGGAGACAACCCGAGTGGGTCGATCTGATGGACGGGGTCGTTACCTGCGTAGGAGTATGGGTTTGATGCCCAACCAGCACCGGTGGTTGGTTCCAACGGGTCAGTGCTCAGGAATCCACGGGTTGATGGGTCATACAGGCGTGCGCCGAGCCAGTCCAACCCCTGGACGTTCAGCTGCCCGTTACCAGTGAGTTGAACATGTTCCGGCAACCCAGGGATACCCGTGATACCAGTGCCCGTCCCCATTCCGGTTCCAGGAGTTGAGGGGAGCCCGGGTACAGCGTTCTGCGACCACGGAGTTGCGGGATGCGAAGGGTGCGCGCTACGCCAACCAGCAACCGACACGTGTCCATCGACGATGGTGTTGCCTGCCGGTGCGTGAGTCACCGAGACCCCGCCAACAGCCAGCAACTCTGGGGTGGTTGCGGTGGTATCCCACCACAAATCAGCACCATCAATCTGGGCGAGGTCACCCAGCGCGTCAACCCACAACTCCTGTGTCACCGGTTCACCAGCGGGGGCGCCGGTGGCAGGATCCAAGACGGTGGTGGTGATGCTATTTAACCGGCCCGTGGCGGCCCATGAGAAGACGCGCTCCGAAGAGTCAGAACGTTCGCTGATACGCCGCCCCGCCCCGTCGTAAGCGTAAGCGACGGTTTCTACTGTTCCGCCAGGGCTGGTGGTGGTGCGGGAGAGTAGCTGGCTCGCAGCATCATAGACATACTCAGTCGTCCTTCCGCCGTCGGTTTCACGAATCAGGCGGCCAGCAGTGTCATACACCCACTCAGAACTCAACACCGTCGCAGGCGTATTGGTTGCCGGCGTGCTGGTTGCAGAAGCCGCTCCTGTGGAGTTTTCTTCTGAAGAATATGCACTGTCGCTACCGGTCACCTCATAGACGCCCACCAACTGGTGCGCACCATCAAAAGCGTACTGGGCGTTCACCCCGTTAGAGGACTGAACGCTGGCGATACGTCCCAGATCATCACGAGCAATCGTGGTCACCACCGGTGCCTGGCCACCACCAGAAACCTCATGACGACTAACAGCACCAAAGGCGTACTCCCACGACTGGGTCACCGCCTGATCCAAAGCATCTTTCGGCTGAGCAGCAGTAGAAACCAGCTGCCCTTCATGGTCATAGGTGTAAACAATTTGCCCGAACACCGGGTGTTCTACCACGGTCACTCGACCTACTAGGTCATGGCCATAGGACACGGTGATGCCGGTCGGGTCAGTGACCGACACAACCCGACCCTCACTGTCATACGCCCACGACGGGCCCTGGCCATCACGAGTATGCGAGAGCAGGTTGCCGACCCCGTCAAACCGCAGCACGTGCTCCACCGGAACACCAGCACTCCTGGTGTGGTCAGTAATGCTCACGCACCTGCGGGCGGCATCACGAGCATACTCAGCCAACACACGCGTCGGAGTCCCCACGGTTTTCAGCTGGCCTGCCCGGTCATAGGTCCACCGCAACTCTTGCTCGTCCCCGGTGCGCTGCCAGATCAAACGACCCGCCGCATCATAACCAGCACAAGTCTTTCGTCCCAGCGGGTCAATCTCCGCGATCAGGCGGCCGGCGTCATCGTATTCCCGTGATGAGACATTGCCCAACGGGTCAATCGTCGTGATCAGATTGCCGGTGACGTCGTATTCGTAGCGGGTCACCCCGCCCACACCGTTCGCCACCGCAGTCAACTGGCCTGCTGCATCGTACTGGAAGTGGCGGGTGCCGTGGATCGGGTCCTGCAACCCGGTCAAGCGGCCGCACGCGTCGTACTCGAAGCGTGCCGCGCCTTGGGCGATGACCCGGCCAACCTTGTCATAGAACGTGTACTCCGACTGCCACTGATCTTCAGACGCCTCCGCGCTGCTGGCGTAGTGGCGTGCAATAACGAGGGAATCCTCGTTATATTCCAACCGCACTTGGGCACCGGACGGATCAGTCATCACACTCGGACGCCCGGCAGCATCATACTCGTACCGGGATACGGCCCCGCTGGGCGAGATCTCTTGGACCATGCGGCCAGCGAGATCATAGGTGAACTTGGTGAGGTGCCCTTCGCCGTCCAAAAATTCAACAACACGTCCAGCGAGGTCGTAGACCATAACTTCCGCCGAACCATCAGGGGCCACAGACTGTACTGGGCGCCCGAACTCATCAAACTTGATGGTTTCTTTGCTGAACGCATCAGCGACGGTCAGTGTTTTTGTCTTCTGGTCAATGGATGCTGATTCGCGCACTCCGGTCGGGTCCACAGTGGCAGTCAGGTCCCCGTTGACACTGTATTCGTTACGCCATACCCCACCCAGCGGGTCAGTTACAGACCTCAGCTGGGAGAGCAGATCATGCTCAAAAGACCAGCGTGCTCCGTTGGCTAGCGTGACTGCCTCGACGCGTCCGAGGTCATCGTAGGCTTGCTCGGTGGCGCGGCCTAGCGGGTCGATAGTGGAGATTAGGTGACCATGGACCGGATCATATTCGTAGGTAGTGCGTCCACCAGACGGGTCGATACTGGCACTAATGCGGGCGTTCTCACCGTACTCATACCGCCAGGTGCCGCCCTCAGCATCCGTGAGGCGAATCAGGTTTCCCACGGTGTTGTATTCAAATACGGTGGCAGCACCAGAGGGGCTGATGGCCCGAATGAGTTGCCCTGCACCATTTCGTTCGAAAGTGGCCACGTTACCGTACGCGTTGGTGATCGCGGTGAGATCACCGTGGTCGTCATAGTCGAGGGTGATGGTGACACCGGTCGGGTCAACGACCTTGGTCAGTAAACCATCGTTCCAGGTCATCTGCGAGTGCCCACCCATGGGGTCGATAATGACCGACGGGTTACGAGTCGCCCCAACAACAGCCCCAGCTACTTCGGCCGTTGGGTCTGAGTACTCAAAAGTGGTGGTTCCCCCGTTGCCGGCTACCATGGTAGTAATACGGTCATTGGCGTCGTACCCGTATGTGAGCTCACCGCTATCGCGGGTCTTGGTACGAATTCGGCGTCCGCGACTGTCATACTGATGCCGGGTCACGCCACCGTCACGCTCAATAGCGTTCAGTAGGTTGCCATGGGCGTCGTAGGACATGCGTTGCTCTTGATCATGGCCATCAGTAACACTGATCAAACGTCCCAGAGGATCAGAAACATAGGTGTTGGACCGTGACCCATCCACGTCAGAAACACTGGTCACCAAACCCGGAAGATAGGAGAATCGGGTGATGCGGCCGAACTCGGAGATCTGGGTGATGACGCGGTTTTTCTCGTCATAGGTGTTCTCGGCCTCAACTACACCATGAGCATCAATAACCTTGTAGATCAGCCCTGCTGCATTCCACTCGTAGCGTCGAGTGCCCGCACCGGTTGCGGTCACTGAGGTCAACTGACCGGCGGAGTTATATTCATAGCTCGCTGTACGACCGTCACTAGTAGTGAGTGAAGTGATTCGCTGTTCCGGATCGCCTGAATTGCCCTGATTTTCCGCAGTGTCAGTAGTGAGACGTTCAATGCTCACCCAGCGACCGTATTCATGCACCAATCGGGAAACGCGTGCACGCTCGTCCCGTTGCACCTCAATGCGGGTGCCTTCACCTTGAGTAGCGAACAACCAAGCTCCAGCGTGGTTGAAACCCCATTGGGCGCCCTCATTGTCGGCGACGACGAGCAGTTCCGTACCGTTGATAATGTATTTGTTCAGCCAGTAGTTAGCCGCGTTAGCCCGGTCCCAGCCATCTCCTTGACGAGCGAAGAAGAGCTCGCGGCCGTCAGACATGACACAGGTAGCACCTTCAGCAGTGAGGTTCAGCCGGATATCAAAGATACTGTCCCAGCCGGGTCCGAAGGACCCGTTGGTTTCCGAGATGCTGTTGTACATGCGTTCAACACGCAAGGCTTGGGCTGCGCCAGCGAAGGTGAGGTCGAGTTCAGGTTCGATGAAGTTACCGGTCGCGGTATTGATCGGATCAGATGCGTAACCGGTGGTGGTTTCGCCACCTTTGACCTCGGCGGCAGGGACTTTCAAATCGCTACGCGTTGCGCCGACACCAGCATTTTTCAATGCAGCGAAGAGTGACGCGTTGGAGACGGTGGATACGGTTCCTTCGCCACCGGCGGCTTCGAAAGCATCAGCGACGGAGCGGGCCCAGGTGACGTCGTTTTTATTGGCTGATAGCCAGTCGTTGAATGCAGTGATGACGCCGTCGGCATTCAGGGTTCCGAACTTGCATTGGGAGGCGAAGTCGGTGAGTTGTGTCCTCAGGGTTCCGGGAAGAGATGACAGATCATCGTTAAGGCTTGAAGAACCACTGGCATATGAGCGTAGGTTGGTTGGGTTACCAGAGGAGACACCGTTGGAGGCGGTGGCTAGTTCCAGCGGGCTCTGACGAGCCATACCCTTTGGAGTTACTGGTGCGGGCTGAGACACTGGCGCAGAACTGGGCCCAGTGGGTGCAGGGCCCTCAAGATGGAAAAATTCTTCGACTTTCCCTACCCAGGATTCCTTGCGCTCGAAGTACTCTCGAGCGACCCGACGCCGGTCATTCTCTTCTTTAGCTTGCCGCGCCAGGTCATCCGCTGCTGCAGCGACGTTGTCGAGCTGAGTTGCAAGTTCGGTGGCATCGGATGACGCGGTTTCAGCGTTGAATTTGAACCCATCGGCGAAGCCACCCTTGAAGTCTTCACTACCTGTAGTAACCAGGGAGTTCCGTTGCGAGTGCTGATCTCTGACACTTTGCGCGGCTGACCGGAATTTACCAGCAACTGTTTCTGCAGTACTGAAATTAAAAGTGAGGTCTTCGTTGCCGTGCATAGCCATGGGTGGAACTCCTGGGGATCAGTTACGTTGAACTGTCGCGTTAGATAAATGAAGAACAGAGGCGTAGCGAAGCCACCGGCGACCTGAGGTGGGGCCGGTGGCTTCGTTGTCATAGACAGGAACTAGCCGTTACCGCCAGCGGAGAAGATGTCCTGCGAGATCTTGCCGAGTTGCTGGTGCAGTTCTTCTAGCTCGGTGCGGGCCTTATCTAGGGCTGCCTTGGTTTCCGGCCAGGTATCGTTGCGGAACTGAGAAGCAAGGTTTCCGTCCCAGATATTTGGGTCAGACAGGATGCGGCCCTGCGAGTCCAGTGCGTCGATCTGATCGGTGAATCCACCGGTGATGATGTTCTGTAGCTGCGTGATGGCAGTTTTGGCTTCTTCGGTTGATAGCACGCGTGGTGGCATGAATCTCAGCTCCTAACAAATTTTAACGAATGGATTGCGGACAAACACGCCTTGTTAACTATCAATTCACTAGGACATGTTGATCGGCACCTATTCGACCAACTGGTCGACTGATTACAATCTAACGCAGCATCCTCGGTCGCGCAATTCATCCACTACATTGACTTGTAACATCATTTTTCAGCAAATCTGCCATTAACTAGTGGCTATGTGATCGCTACAAGGAGGATTCCCGTGAATCCCCTCAGTAGGGAAGCGATCTCAGCAAATTTATTTGAACCTTCAAGTTAAGTCTCTCCCGTGGAAGAATATGACAAGATTCGATTCAACACAGAGGTTCCATTAGACTAACTCTGGTTTGTCTATCAGGAGAAGAATGAAGCGTCAGCTATTACTTGGTTCAGCCACCCTTGCAGCCATTGCGCTAGTTGCGGGGTGCACTCAAGCGCCGCCTGCAGTGAAAGATCCAGTAAACATTTCTCAAGGCGTACAAGTATCTCTAGCGCCCGACGCTTCCATCACCCAGATCATGAGCGACGCTGTGCTGGTGGGCCAAGACGGACAGATGTCCAGCGAGCACAAGAAAATGAACGCTGCGCTCGTCAAGGATCTACCAATCCGGATCAGCACGACGTACCGAACCGACGATGGGTCCACGGGCACAAACCTTCAAGACCTTTCCGGGTACACCGGCAAAGTCGAAATCAGACTCAATGTTCAAAACCTAACAGTCAAATCACAAGACGTCTCATACGATGTAGCAGGCAAATCAAAAACTGATCCTGCTCTGGTAGGCGCACCATTAACAGTGATGGCCTCCGCTGAATTACCTGGGATTCGAGTTGATCAGCTCGCCCCTACGGATGATAAGAATGAGTCCGGAACCAACGGAGTAATCTCCACTTCAACACGTACAACGTCTCCTGCAAATAGCAGCAAAGATGGACAGTCCCCGGCGACTGTCGTTCAATGGGCGACCCTTCTCGCACCACCAGTTTCGCCAGCTCAAACAACACTGCGGCTATCTGCTGATGTGGAGAATTTTGAAGTTCCAAACTTTGATATCGCTGTGCAACCTGGCATGAATACTGACCCGTCCGCAGCGGGGGCACTCACAGCTGGAGTAAAAAGCAACAGTTCAACCGAATTGGAAATGCAAGAGCGAACTATCTCTCTAGTTATGTCCGTCAATGATGTGCTGGCGCGAGCAGGCAAGACGATGACTGACGTTCGCGACAACCTAGATACAGCTTCAGGCACTCTTGGCGTAGACGCCGCTAAGAGCCTCAAGACTAACAGTGAGTCGTTAACCAAAACCATGGAAGGTGTACACGACCAAGTCGAGCAGCTTAGTGATGACCTCACTGCCAATACTGAGGCCGCCAACAAGGCCACGAATGAGCAACTCATACAAGTTGTCTCTGCCATGGATTCCATGCTCGGAGATACCTCTGCACCATCGCGTGCCATGCAGTCCTCAGGTGAAACCTGCGGCGCAAATGTCCATAGCTCTGATGCTGGATACAGTGTTTACTCCAGCCTGACCCAGATCTCATCACAACTCGACGGTTATGCCCAGGCAACGTCTGCTTGCCGAGATTCCCTTTCACAGACCTTGGCAAATTCCATCGGTCCGGCTGAACCAACTGAGCAGAACTGCACCGAACCATCGATGACATGTGCTTTCCGTGATTCCTCAATAAAAATCACAGAAGAACTCATCGGCCTGGTCGTCAACGGAGACAAACTAATCGCTGATCTTCAGCCAGAGCTCATCGGCAACACCACGGGACTCCATAAGGACTTGACCAAGTCCTTGGAAGAGTCCGCAAAGGACCTCGACGCACTGCGCAAACAAGAAGACGAAAAGATCAAGCCCGAAGATCTCGAAACCCTAAAAGATTCGGTCGACTTGTCGCAGGCGCAGCTATCAACAATGACCGAATCATTAGATAAGCTTCACGCACTCGCTGAGAAGAACATTGAACGCATCGGAGCGGTTGAGAAGACCAATTCAATGCAGGGACAGAACAAAGAACTGATTGACCAGATCTGTGCTTTGGCGCAGAAGCCCGATCACGAAGGTGGACTCTCAGCGCAAGAGGCAAAAAAGCTTCTGGATCATCTGACGCAGGATGCCGATTGCCTCAAAGACTTGCCCGTTGTTCCGAGCGCCACAGTTACACCATCCGAGTCGGAAGTACCCGAGTATTCACCTCAGCCAACACCCTCTGAGGATGTTGTTCCATCGCCTTTGACCCCGACTCAGGTACCGCTAGAACAAGACAGCAGTACTCCTTCACAGACACCTACCGCTACTCCGTCGCCAAGCGCAACGTCTACCCCTTCGACTTCGCCCTCGGCTTCCCCTACCCCCTCGGACAAGCAGCTCGACGTCGCTGAGCCAGCGGCATGGGTACATTCCAAACCAGCCCCGTCTGAAGATACTTCCGAGTCAGCCCTTCCCACTGCCAACATTCCGGAGGAACAGCCTTCACCTACCAAGGCAACACAATCACCTGACGGACCACTACCAACAGGAAATATCCCTGAAGATCCTTCTCCGACCAGCTCACCAGAACCATCAGAATCGGCATTACCAACCGGCAAAGTTCCCGAAGATGATCAGGATCCTGCCGACAAGGTGCCCATGGACGTGCAGCTCAGCCGCCAGTCTGAAGATTGGAGCACTGTTCTTGAAGCGACCGACACTTCAAGCCAGAACGATGGCGCAGGCAAAAACCTCAAGGATCTTTCTCAACAGCTTGATGAACTGAGCAAACAACTCGACGAGCTGAACAACGCTGATGCTTCGGGCTCTCCAGCCCCCTCTCCTGCCGTGGAGAAGCTTGAGAAGGAATTTACAACGACTCTTGAGGCCAATACCAAACTCGGCGAAAGCCTCTCTGAACTAGATCTGCAGCAGAAGGCCCTCGAAGATCGGATTCGCGAAGCCTTCTCAAAGGCTGCCCTCGATTCATCGGCGAGCGCCGCGCAACTCATCAACGATCAAGTCCGGGTCATTTCTGATCAAGGTAATCTCAGTCGCGAGGCAGTAATCAAGGCATTTGACCAGTCCGTTGCCGGCCTGCTGGCCACTTCTGACGACGTTGAAAACGGCGTCAAGAAAAACGTTGAACAGCAACGTGCCGAATTGCAAAGGCAGGCAGAAGCACTGGGCACCGGCATGGACGACCAGACAGCTAGCGCGTTAGAAGCCATCGCTCAGTCCTCCGGTCAGTCAGCTCGTGACATGGAAGGTGCTAAAGCGCAATTATCTGCTTCATTGAACAAGGTGATCTTGGACTTGGGTAACCGCAAGGTTAATGGTTCGGGACTCCTGGGGTCGTTAAGCACCAGCGCAGCGTTGTCAGAAACTGCTGACTACCAACTTGCGCTGGCAAGCAAAACCGCCGAGGAGTACGCAAACCTGCGGGAAGAAGACGTTTCCGCTATCTTGCACCGACAAGCCCAGGTAAAAGCCTCCATGCAAGCGACAAGCGAACTGCCCGCCTTCGGAATCGACGTTCCGCAAGGGGCAGAAAGCACCACCTTGTATTCGTTCCACGTGGAGGGCACTTCCTAATGGAAAGACAGCACAAGAAAAAGTCCTCGCGTACCTCTCCGAAAGCAAAGTTGATTCTTGGCGCGGCATTCCTCATTGTCATTGGTCTGGTTGTCGCTGGCAGTGCTCTCTTCCGACCATCACAACGGCAGGAACCGATATCAGCTGCACCGATTACCTTGGCGCTGGAAGCATCCAGAGTTCCAAAGGATGCGTCCATCGGGCTGGTCGTATCCTATGGCGACTCCGCAGGTTCTGAATGGAAAGACGCCGCGAACGGGGCATTAGTCGCAGCCAAGAGATTTGAATTGGGCGGAACGGCTGTTTCGGTGGAAACACGCGATGACCGTGGCACCGACGAGGGCGCGCGTGAAGCAGTGGAAGAGCTGAAAAACTCAAATGTGTCCGGGATCATCATCGCGTCTTCAGGAGAGCATGTTTCAGCCGCACTCGATGAAGCGCAAAAATCCGGCATTCCTGTGGTTCTGCCGTACTACACCGGCTCCATAGATCAGTACTCTGATGTTTACCGCACGACTGCAAGTAATGCTGCAGTTGCCAACAAGCTGAACCACGTAGTTCAGCCAGCTACCAACCCAATGCTGCTTAACGCTGGCGGTCAGCCGCTGGATGGTTTGACCGCTGGTCAGGTACGCGAGGTTGGCTCCTCTGAGGACTTGGGCGAACTGGCCAAAGCACTAAAGTCCTTGGCAGCGGCGGAGCGGAGTTTCCCAATTGATGCTGTGGTAATCAATGGCACTGCCCGCCGGCAGGCACAGTTGGTGACGGCATTGCAAAAGGCCAAAGTCGATCTTCCTATCGCGCTGTCGTCCGAGGCCACTAGCCCGGTCTTTGCTACGAGCATGGTTGCAGAAAACGCCAGCTTGTCCAACGAGCTGGCCACGGTGGGAAGTCAAAGTTTTGATGATGCCGCGCTCGACGCTGGTGCTTCGGGTCAAGCCATGAACAGCTATCTGGCCGTATTGCAACAGATGGCTAGCAATGAAGAGACCCTGAGCCTGGCTGGGGACCGCCCTTTTGCTGACGTGGCCCCGGTAGCGGATTCACGAGCACATGATGCGGTAGTTGCCTTGGTTCGTGCCATCGAGGACGCGCACAGCACCCAACCGCAAAAAGTCGCCAAGAACCTGCGCGGACTGTCACTGGATACCGGTGAGGGGCTAGCCCATGGCACTTTGGATTTTGACACCAGCGAAGCTTTCACTGACCAACCACAAGAGCTGCGGTTGAGCAATCAAGATTTGGGGTTGCGCACAGTGAACAGCACCGACGGTTCGGCACAGCAATGGTTCGCCGTCCGCACTGATGGCTAGGGCACTTACCTAATTGCAAGAAGCAGTTGCTATACGGCTGCTTCCGGTTGCGTCGGATTCTTCAAGGAGGGGCTAACCCACATGCGTATCGCATTCGACTTTGACGGTCAGCGGATGATCCGTGATATTCACGCAGCCGATGATTCGACGACACTGCAAGACTTACTTATCAAAGTTGGTCTAGCGGACACTTTAGCCGCAGACATTTACATTGATGACACTCGCACTGAATTGGACGCCCCGCTGAATGAGGTGAAGTTGCTCGAAGGCAGTGTCATTAGCAGCCGCCCCAACACCATGGCAGCTGACTTCTCTGGATGGACCGCTTCAATTTCTGGCGGGCTGAGCAGTGGTGAGATTATTGAGCTTCCTAGGCATCGTCGGGTACTTTTGGGCCGTTCCCCTCATGCAGACATCCGACTAGAAACGCAAAGCGCTTCATGGGAGCACGCCTCATTCGAAGTTGAAAATGATGACCAGTCTGGGTCTGCGGTCCGAATTCGTGACTCAGAATCTACGAACGGAACGTTCGTTAACGGTGAGACGGTACCTTCCGATGAAGACGGCACACTAATCTCGGACACCGCAATTATCACAGTCGGTGGCGTCAGCATCCTACTCAGGCCAGATTTTAGTGAGCATAAGGCTCCAAAACCTGGTTCGTTACACAATCTCACTTCCTCCCATACTGCGCCTTTTAACCGGCCCCCTCGACCTGGCCGACCAGCTGAGCATCCTCCAGCTACCGTCCCGGAGCGCAAGACCGTACCCCCTGCGTCAAAGTTCAGCTACGTCACCGTCATCGCTCCCTTGCTCATGGCCGGTGCCATGGTCATGATGATGGGCAACGCACGTTACGCACTGTTTGCACTGTTAAGTCCCGTGATGGCCATCGGCATGTGGTTTGAGCAGAAGAGAAGGCACAAAAAGAATCTCGCCGAAGAAGAAGCTCGATTCTCCCAAGCTCTCCTGGAATTCAAAGATCAACTGGCACAAACCTCTGCACAGGAAGCCGCCCGCTTACGCGAATGGGTTCCCGATACCACGGTTGTTATGCGCACCGCTCGATTCCCAACCACACGACTGTGGCAACGACGAGCTCAGGATGAAGAAGTCTTGGCGCTAAACGCCGGTACCGGTGAGAACTATTGGAAGCCTGAATTGCCTAGGGGTACTAATGTGTCACGTCTAGACAAAGAGGCCCGCGCAATTTACGAGGCCAACAAACTAGCGGCTGCCCCGGTTATTGCTGACCTTTCCAACGCTGGTGTCGTGGGCATCGTTGGTAACCGTCAAGGGGCACTAGCACTAGCTCGAAGCCTGGTCGTTCAAGCCGCAACCCACATCGGTCCAGCCGACCTTCGCATAGCTGTCTTCTGCGACCGGGGTCGGGCAGATAGCTGGGGATTTACTTCCTGGTTGCCCCATACCCGGCGCCACGGCAGTAACGATCAAGAACTGTGGCTCTCGGACCAGAATGAACGTAGCAAGGCACTTCTCAAAGACCTAAAGGCTGCGACTGACGCGACCATTCCTGGCTTGACCCTCATGGTGGTGGATTCAGAAGTCCTGACCGAAGGCCGAGACGCTCCGGCTCGATCCCTGTTGGGTCATGGCCGTTCGGTGGAGACCGGCTACAAGTCTCCCGGCCCGGCAATGCACAAGATCTCAGGTATCGTCATTGCCACCGAAGAGCATTATTTACCTGCGGCTTGTAATACGGTCATCCATGTTCGTGACGATGCCGAAGCGACCGTGGAACAACGCCATGCCCAGCAAAGCGTTGACAACGTCACCATTAGTGGGCTTAGCGAAGCCTGCGCCGAGCACGCCGCCCAAGATCTCGCTCGCTTTGACGACCCTGAACTAGTTGTCCCCGGCGCCGGCCTGCCATCTCTAGCCAAGCTTCCTGATCTGCTGGGTCTGCAACAGATCAATGCAGGACAAATTAGGAAACTTTGGGCTTCATCCAAGGGTTTCGAAACTCCCATCGGAATCAGCGAAGCGGGGATCATGTCCTTGGACCTGGTCAAGGATGGGCCCCATGGGCTCGTCGGCGGTACCACCGGTTCAGGTAAAAGCGAATTCTTGCGATCGATGGTCGCTGGATTGGCAGCGCGCAACGCCCCGGACAAACTCAACTTCATCTTGGTGGATTTTAAAGGCGGTGCCGCCTTCGCCGCTTGTGAGGCGCTCCCCCACACCATTGGCACCATTTCCAATCTTGATGAACAGCTCGCCACTCGTGCTCTGGAGTCCTTAGAGGCAGAGATGGAACGCCGCCAGCGCCTTTTCGCTGCAGCTGGTGAAGACATCGATAATCTTGATGCCTATCTCAAGACCGACCCTGAAGAACCTATGCCACGGTTGCTTCTGGTCATCGACGAATTTGCCATGTTGGCCAAAGAATTCCCTGACGTTCTTAAGTCGCTGGTTTCAGTTGGCGCTGTGGGACGTACCCTCGGCGTGCACATGATTCTCGCTACCCAGCGCCCGGCCGGTGTCGTCACCGAGGATATTCTTGCCAATACCAACTTGCGCGTCGCCCTTCGAGTGCAGTCTCGAGAAGACTCCAACAACGTTATTGGTGTCCCCGCAGCGGCCAGCATTAGCCGCAAGCAGATGGGACGCAGCTACGTAAAACTGGGGCAGGACGACATCACCGCAGTACAGACTGCGCTCGTGACGGGCCGTGCAGTGATTAGCAGTGGTCCTACCCTTCAGGCCCTCGAACCCGGACACTTCGGATCAGCCGGAACCACGCCGGTGAACACCAACACGGTGCTCAGCCAAGACAGCGATCTTGATTTGCTCATTGAAGCCATCAATGAAGCCAATGATGAGCTGGGCCTGAAAAAACCACGATTCGTCTGGCCAGAGGCTCTGGGCCAACGGGTGGAGTTGCAAGGATTCGAGTCCGTCTCCGGAACGGGTGTCGAGGCCATCCACACCGCCGGCGGTTTCGAAGACGACATCCTCAAAGTCGCTTTACGCGATGAACCACAGCTGCAGCGGCAAACTGCAACCGGCTGGAATCTTCGCGAAGGTAACCTCCTGTTAGTTGGTATACCTGGTTCGGGCACCAGTACCACGCTGTGTTCACTGGCATTAACTGCCGCACTGAACGTGGACCCGGATGAGCTTGATCTGATGGTGTTGGATCTAGGCGCAGGTGCATTGCGGCCACTAGCTCATTTGCCACACACGCTGGCCTATGTCGGAACTGACCAAGGAAGCAAGGAACGTCAGGCACGCTTCTTGCGCTTTGTAGGCAATGAGCTTTCCGCGCGGAAGGCCGATCCACGCCGTCGCAAGAAAACCGTCATCCTAGTAGATGGCTTTGTAGCTCTCCGCGAAGAATTTGATGCTTATGGTTCGGCCGGTTCCCTCATGGAACAATTCATGCGCGCCTACGCTGAGGGGCCAGCACTTGGCCTGCACTTCGCTGTAACTAGCTCGATTAATAATCGTGTTCCGACCGCGATGAACGCTATTACGACTCAGAAGTGGGTTTTTAAGCTCTCTGACTACCATGAGTACAGCGCGCTAGGCATTAAGAAGGGCAATGTCCCGGCTCCCGTGCCGGGTCGTTGTGTAAGTATTAATGAATTGCTCCAGATGCATGTTGCCTCCGTCAATGCTGATCTTTCAGACGCGGTAGCACTGATCGACGAACGTTGGGGGCACCGTCCGGCGCGACCGCCAGTGATTCGCAACCTGCCTACGGAACTAACGCCCGCGCAACTAGGCGCTGTTCCATCCCTCACCGGGGAACCGTGGAAGATTCCCGTAGGCATATCCGAGAGTGACCTGTCGCCGGTCTTCCTTGAGATTTATCCGCAGGAACATGTGCTCATTGGTGGACCTGCACGATCAGGCAAGTCGACGTTGCTGATGGCACTGGCACAGCTGCTCCAAGAAGTACCGGTCGGCGGTTTACAGCATCCTGAAGTCTGGGCGATCTGCGATAAACGCTCCCCACTAAGCGCAGCTGGACTTGATAAAGTCTGCGCTACTAACGGTGATATCAGTGGCTTTGTCAATGATCTGTTGTTCCTCGACGGGCCTCGGTTCTTGTTGATTGACGACGTCGAGAAACTCGATGACCAGGGCTCCGCCATAGAAAACTTGCTCAAGAGCGGTCCCGAAGGAGTATGCGTTATCGCTGCTGGTCGCAGTGCAGAGCTCAGGAGCCTCTATAGCTGGCAGAAGATCCTGCGCAGTTACGGAACCGGTGTCCTCTTGCAACCGGATCCGTATAAGGATCAGCCAATTTTTGGCATTGATATGCCGGGTAAGACACCCGTGGCGCTAACGCCAGGACGCGGCTACGCGCATTCCGGCGGACATATCACCTTGATTCAGAGTATTAGCCCTTCCGCCCCCGAGCACAAAGGCGCTACTACTGACCATCAGTTTTTGTAAGAAGTCAGGTAGGTCGGGATGGCTGGTCTATCGCCGACACAGATAAGGAAGAAGAATATGAGCGTCACTCGCCCATCAAAGAAAAAACGTCAGCTAATCATCGGCTCAGCCACGCTACTGCTCGGCACCACCATGCTCACCGGTTGTGGCACTGAAGCAGTCAAGATGGTCACCGACCAAAACGGAGTCAAGTCAGAAATGGTTCTTGTCTCCAAGGACAACCGCGTGATCGAACAATACGGTTCTAACACCATCGATTTCCAGAAGATGGGCGCCAACGCGGATGCGATCAAAGGTGCAATTTACGACTATCAGCAAAAGACAAAAGATCTAGCTGGCGTTGAATACCGTTACGCGGTAGGTAACTCCAAGGCCCTCGAATACACCGAAGTGAATTTCGACGAAGCAGACCTGAACAAATTGAAAGAACTTGACATCCTTCAGGGAGATTCCACGGACGCAGATAAGACGGACTTTGTTGATCTTCAGAAGACTATCGATGCGCTGGAGAAGATCGGTTACACGAAGGAACAGTAATTCAACCCGCCACCCTCTTTCACCTACCGCAGAAGGATTTCAACACTCATGACTTCAACTCCACAAACTCCAACTTTTCAACAGCCAACAAATACCGAACAGCCCTTGGATCAGCCTCTATATGGGGCATCGTTCGGACAGGCCGTTTCTCGTTACTTCAAGAAGTACGCGACTTTCAGCGGACGTGCATCGCGTAGCGAGTACTGGTTCGTGGCGCTCTTTACCTTCGTTCTCAACCTAATTCCGTCAGTGTTCATGTGCATCGGTGTTGCCCGAGGACAGGCGTGGGCTGATAAATACCAGGTGGAGGTACCTTACGGAACCACCGATGGCGAACACTTCGAAACGTACACTCGAGGCCCAGGCGGGATCCAAAGCCCCGACGCAGTATGGATTTACATTGGCCTAGTGCTCATGATTCTGATCTCTTTGGCTTTGATCGTCCCTAGCCTAGCCGTCGCCTGGCGCCGTCTGCACGACACTAACCGCCCCGGGCCTTGGTACTTTATTTCGCTGGTTCCCGGTATTGGCGGAATCATTCTCCTAGTACTCATGCTGTTGCCTTCCAACCCTGAAGGTGCACGTTTCGATCGCACCCAGCAGACACCGATTCATGCAGCCAACTAGTTCGCTAAAGCGTCGCACGGCCAGTGGTGTCATCCAACGTGCACGTGCAGCGGTGATCCTCATTCTCAGCATCACGTGCTTCACGTTTGCTCGCAACATTGGTTTCAGAAACCTTTTCGCCGGATTCTTCCCGCCCATAGTCGGTATCGTGCTCGGGCTAGTTCTGGGAGCAGCTATTTCCATGGCGCTCATTCGATACCTTCCACGAGTCGTGGCACTCTTAGCGGACCTCGCGTTGTTTTTCGTTGCCATCGGTCTAGCAGACAACGCTTCGTCGACCGGAGTAATCTTCCTTTGGATAGCCAGCTTCATGGGCCTGGTTGTAGGCGTGCCAATCGCCATCTCCAGGGAATTTCGGAAAGAAGAAACAACCGTTGAACAGCGACGAGGGGTTCTCTCAGCTCAGAGCAAAGACGAGGATCGCCTGATCTCGTGGTGGCGCGAAGGACGCATGGAATTTGAAAATTCCATCGCAACGCCCGCAGATTTGCAGGCGCTTCTTGCCGCTCTGAACGGCAAGAAACGTGCTCGTTTCAGTGCCTTCAATAAGGGTTCACGAATCGATGTTTTTGGCGGGCCTAAGCAAGGTTATGTTTTCTTCTACTCAGAAGATGCGACGCTACCACTCGAAGAGCAGAATTGGATTCAACTCTTAGATGATCCATCAGCTAAGGCAATCTTGGTTGATTCCAATGGGCAACGACGCAAAGCGCACAAAAAGTCCAATAACACGGCTCGCACCTACCCCGGCTATAAACCAGTCGTTTTCGGACAGGACGAGCTGAACTCGATTCAAGCAGTCGCAGAGGTCGTGGACCGCTTCGCAACTGGTGCACCTGTCAGACCTGAGAAAAAATGGGTTGAAGGGGACCAAGCCTATTATGCTCGGCCTTTGGTCTTCCCTAAGGAAACCAACACAGACACGGTTACGCCCATCAACAACGGCTGACCAAGTCCAACGCACCGGCCACGTTGCAGTCCAAGAACTGCAACGTGGCCGGTACTGTTTAAATCAAGTACTTTACGGCCTGAGACGGTCTAGCGCGTAGTGATGCTGAACGGGTTGCTTTGCAGGTCCGTATAGTTCCCTACCGTCGCCCGCACAGTGCATTGAGGTGACACCGACAGCGCGGTAACGACTAGACCGTCTTTGGACACGGCCAAGGCACCCGAGCAACCATCGGCGAAGCGAACTCCCGCTTCTCCTTGCGATACCGATTGCAGAACTGCAGTTGGTTTTCCTGTTGCGGGGCTAGCGTAAATTGGATTGAGCTCGTCAGGCCCAGATGGCCACACCGGAATGAGCTTCACCGGTAATGGAGTCTGGCTGACCGTCCGGGTGGGGGACTTCACCGCAATATCCTGCAATCGCTGAATTGGATAGGCACTTCCCTGAGTGGCTGGGTCACTCATTGCCTTCTGTGTTGCTTCCGCAGCAGATTTCAACCACTCGTCCAGTGCCTGTTGGTCAGCCATTTCAAGGTGCAACTTTGCCCTAGCTTCCGCTGTTGATTGCTTAGGCACTGCCACGTCAGTCAGTTGCCACCCGCAGTCGCCGGCGACCCCATTGATGCTTTGTTGGTTTCGGACAGCCTTCGCACCATCCCACGTTGCATTGGGGCACGTACTTCCGTCCCCTGATGCTGGCAAGGATTCAAAGAATTCTCCGCGTAGAGGTGTCTTCTGGGCCGAATAGGTAACGGTGAGTTCAACGTCGCCAGTTTGCGAGTCATAAACGGCCCGTCGTGTAATGCCCAGGCCAGACGGCAAAATTTGGTCTTGCTGCGTTGCAGTCAGTTTCTCTGCGTTTGCCTTTCCTTTGCCTCCTGCACCGGGAATCAGGATGATTCCTAGTATGAGAACCACAAGCAGAAAAGCTGCCGTGGACAGTAGCCAGATCGCCTTGGTTGTCAGCCAATCAGGACGTTTCACCTGGCTTCGCTGATCAGTTTCAGGCTCCTTCTCAATGGGGACCGCCGGCTTCCGGGTTCCCATCGGTCGAATGACCGTGTGGTTCGAGGGAATACCCAAATCCGGAAGTTCAGGTGACTCTTGTGCTTGGGACGTTTCGGGCTCACTTGTGCTTTGCAGCTTTTCACTACTGCGGATAACGGTTGCCGGCCGTTCCAGTTCTCTAAATTCTGTAGGCTCTTCAGTCACCACAAGAGCGGGAAGGTCTGCGTACTTCTTGGCCAGCTCACGCAGCTGGTAGGCCGCTGTGCTGGCGTCAGGCCTATCGGATGGGTCTTTAGCCAACATTGAAGACAACGCGTCCCACAGTGTTTCCGGCAGGTCCAATCGTGGCGGAACGGTCGAGACATGGCGGAACGAGAGGGTGTAATCGTTGCCGCTACCGGCGAAGGGTGTGCGTCCGGCGAGCAACTCGTAGAGCAGGACCCCCGTGGCGTAAATATCCCCCGAAGTGCCGGCTTCGCCTCGGGTAAATAGCTCCGGAGGCATATAGGCCGGCGTGCCTAGCATGCCTGAGGTGCTCTTTTTGGCGCCTTGAAGCACTGAGGCAATTCCAAAGTCAGAAACTTTGGCCATCTCGTGGTCCAACAGCACGTTATCAGGTTTGATGTCGCGATGGGTGACACCATTTTGATGGGCCACGGCGAGCGCGTCCAACACTTGGATCGTGTAGCCAAGGGCGGATCCAGGCACCAATGTGCCATGTGATTGCAAGGCGTCCCTGAGAGTGCCACCTTCAACCAGATCCATCACGATGGCCAGCTGATCGCCTTCAACCACCAGGTCTCGGGCAACAACAATATTTTCGTGCTGCAAGCTCAGGAGCACCGAGCGTTCTTTGATGAACTTTTCCACTAGGTCCGAGTCCTGTGCATGTTCGGGACGCAAGAGCTTCGCGGCGAGGTCAAGACCTCCGCGTAGGTGGCTTACACGCCACACTTCACCGACGGCGCCGGAGCCAATTTTCTTGATCAGCTTGTAGCTGGATCCCAGTGCATCGCCTGCTTGCAGAACACCCATGATGTTTGTTTGATACTTCCTTTTTGCTGCACTTTAACGTGCCAAACGGCGGCTCATCTCCCACGGAGATGAGCCGCCGTTTAGGCTACAAAATACTTACTCGCCAGATTCAATCGCAGCCTTAGCTGCAGGGTCGGAATCGTCAAGGAACTTGCCGATGCGATCAACTTCTTCCGCTTCGCCGATGGCTGCGGCCGCACGGCCCAGCGCATAGAGCGAGCGGAGGAAACCGCGGTTAGGCTCGTGGCTCCAAGGCACTGGGCCCTGGCCACGCCAACCGGCTTTGCGCAACGAGTCCAGGCCACGGTGGTAGCCAACGCGAGCAAACGCGTAGGATTCCACGGTGCGACCTTCGCCATGTGCTTCATCGGCCAGTAATGCCCACACCAACGAGGAGGAGGGGAACTTGGCCGCCAGGTCCACTGGCTCGTCGCCAGCTTCAAGACGTGCCAAGACCTCGGACTCCTCGGGGAGCAGGGTTTCTGGAATGCCCAACAGGTTTTCGCCGACCATATTTACTTCAGCGACTTTCCGGCCGAGCCCAGCTGCTGAGCTGCTTCGACGATGCGAGCTGCCATGGACTCTTCAGCCTTGGCGCCCCAGACGCGTGGGTCATAGGTCTTCTTGTTGCCAACTTCGCCGTCGATCTTCAGCACGCCGTCGTAGTTGCCCAGCATGTGGCCGGCGACTGGACGGGTGAATGCGTACTGGGTGTCGGTGTCGATGTTCATCTTGATGACACCGTAAGCAACTGCGTCAGCGATTTCCTGCTCGGAGGAGCCCGAACCACCGTGGAAGACGAGGTCGAATGGGTTTTCCTTGCCAATCTTGGCGCCAACCTGAGCCTGGATATCCTTCAGGATCTCCGGACGCAGCTTCACGTTACCTGGCTTGTAGACGCCGTGAACGTTACCGAAGGTCAGCGCGGTGATGTAGCGGCCCTTTTCACCGGCGCCCAGTGCGTCGATGGTTGCCAGAGCATCCTCAACGGTGGAGTACAGCTTGTCGTTGATAGCGTTCTCTACGCCGTCTTCTTCGCCGCCAACAGCGCCGATCTCAACTTCGAGGATCTGCTTGGCAGCTGCGGTGCGTGGCAGCAGCTCTGCTGCGATACGCAGGTTCTCTTCCAGGGTCTCAGCCGAGCCGTCCCACATGTGGGAGTTGAAGAATGGGTCGCGACCTGCAGCAACTTCTGCCTCGGAGGCAGCCAGCAGTGGCAGTACGAAGCTGTCCAGCTTATCTGCTGGGCAGTGGTCGGTGTGCAGTGCGATGTTTACGTCGTAGTTCTTAGCTACTTCGCGGGCGAAGGCTGCGAAGCCCAACGAGCCTGCGACCATGTCCTTGATGGAGGCGCCGGACCAGTAGGCGGCACCGCCGGTGGAAACCTGGATGATGCCATCAGATCCTGCTTCAGCGAAGCCGCGAATTGCGGCGTTCAGGGTCTGCGAGCTGGTGACGTTTACTGCTGGGAATGCATAACCGCCAGCCTTGGCGGCGTCGATCATGGCATTGTACTTATCGGGGGTTGCGATAGGCATGCTTCACTCCTGGTGATTAGCGAGGTTTCGCGTCTCCATTGACGGCGGTTCGCCATCCATCCTATCGCCTAGGTCACTATCTCTACCTAAAATCTCATATCGTGACACGTTAAAGAACCTGTATTTGCAAAGACAGCGGCCATGAGTATCCAGAGAACTACTCGCTACTCACGGCCGCCGAGTTTGTACTAGACGATTATTCGGTGGGAGACACCGAACTACTAGCGCTGCCAGTGTCGCTTGGACCAGTTTTCGTTGTTGACGATTTTGCAGTCGTTGGCGATTGTGAGCCGCTCTCTGCGGGCTGCGTGCTCTTAACGGTTGGCTTGCTTTCCACTGGCGCCGAAGACTCTTCTTTAGAAGGTTCGGGAGTCTTTGTGACGCCAGATGGTGAGGGCTTCACCGTTGGTGTCGGTTTCACAGATGGCGCTGGAGCTTTAGTGTCACTTTCACTTGGATCACTTGGCGCACTTGGGCTCTTTGTTGCGGTGGGCTTGTCAGTATGGCTGGGGCTAGGAGTAGTCGGTTTAGCAGTCTTGGTTGGTGTCGGCCGTGGCTTCGGAGCTGGGCTAGGAATATACGGGGTGTCGTTCTCCGGGACAATAATGTCCGGATCCGGCTGGTTGGTAGATGGTGCTGTGCTCTTGGAACCGCCGCCCTTCGGAGCAGAGTTGGCGCCCACTGTCAGACGCTGTGAATTGATCATGGCCTGACGTTGACCAGGGATCAGCGGCAGGTAGTTTCGCGGGTCATGCCAGCGTCCATCGATGATGACCTCGAAATGCACATGGCAGCCGGTAGAGTTTCCTGTGGTTCCGGCCAAGGCAATAAGTTCACCTTGTTTAACGCTCTGCCCCACTTTGGCAATGAGCTTTGAATTATGGCTGTAGCCGGTTTGGACATTAGATCCGTGATCAAGGGTGACACGCATGCCTGAGTGTCCCGCCCATCCTGAAACGATGACCGTTCCGTCCTCAGCAGCATAGACCGGGGAGCCACAAGAGATGGGATAGTCCTGGCCGATGTGGATCTGATTGCCCGCACCGGTGGGGTTTGAACGCCAACCATAAGGGCTAGAAATTTGGCGCGAAGTTACCGGATGCATTAATTGCAGATCCCCCGGTAGCTTTCCAATGTCACCGACGGTACCGGCCAATAGTGCGGTACTCGCCGTTTCTTCCTCTGCGGCAGCCTGACTACTTTCGGCTTCTTCCTCGGCGTCAAAGTCCACGGTCTCTGAGCCCTCAGCGGCCCCTTCTACCATTCCCACCGGGCGCCCATCGATGGCCAGTTTCTTCCCCGACGCACCAAAGGCATTCAGCGGAGCATCCACACTTACGAATACTGGAGCATGTGCCAACGAGGAATCGGCAACCGCATCCAGGGCTACGGGCGCGATTCCCTGACGGCTATCTGCCGATTGTGCCACCAATGGAAAGGCCAGGGCGCCGGTCAGCCCAAGCGCAGCGGTCACCGAGGTTGACCAGATGAGCAAAGGCCTTCTCCGGCCAGGTAATCTGTGGCGCGCTTGGTCATGATTCACTTGATGACGACGTTTCACAGCCACTCACTCCCAGATCACATTTCCATAACTGGATTCCAGAGTAAGCTGAAAAATGTAACTAATCCAGATGCTCGACTAATACTCACGAGTATTAATTTTTGTGTTAGCCCACCTGTTGACCGAAGACATGCCTGCGAACCCACGCATGCATGGCAATTCCGGCGGCAGATGCCGCATTGATGGAACGCGTCGATCCAAACTGTTCAATTGACAAGGTGTCTTTGGCCGCAGCATGCACTTCGGGGCTCAAACCCGGGCCCTCTTGGCCAAACACCAAAACGCAGTTCTTCGGCAGGTCATAAGTTTCTAGCGGCACAGAGTCAGGGAAAATATCAATGCCCAAAATGGTCAGACCCTCGGCTTGCGCCCAGATAACAAAATCCTCAACGGTTGGGTGATGACGCACATGTTGGTAACGATCCGTCACCATCGCGCCGCGTCGGTTCCAACGACGCCGACCAATGATATGCACCTCTTTGGCCAAAAACGCATTGGCACTTCGCACCACGGTGCCAATATTCATATCGTGCTGCCAATTCTCAATGGCGATATGGAAATCATGGCGGCGCTCATCTAAATCTGCGATGATCGCATCCATGCTCCAGTAGCGGTACTTATCCGCCACATTTCGGCGGTCGCCATTGGCCAGCAGCTCAGGATCATACTTATCGTCGGTGGGAAGCTCCCCTTCCCAAGGCCCAACCCCGATGATGTGTTGCTCGTTGGGGTCGTTTGCTGGTTCCTGCGTTTCTTGATTCACACTATTAAGCGTAGTTCTTTCTAATCGTGCCCTTGTTCACGGCGCAATCACCCAAGGCTGTGTAGTCTTTTTACTAGCAGGGGAATCTTTCAACGCAGATAGCTCCCACCACAATTTCCTCAGGGAGGACTTCACCTCGTGACGACTACCAACCGCGCTGCCCGTACTGTCCACGACATCCAGTGCTGGCTCACTGACATGGACGGCGTTCTCGTCCACGAAAATCAGGCCGTTAAGGGCGCCTCCGAGCTGATGAGCTACTGGCGCGAAAACAACCTGCGCTTCCTGGTGCTGACCAACAATTCCATCTACACCCCGCGCGACCTGCGAGCGCGACTTCTCGCTTCCGGTTTAGATGTTCCAGAGGAGAATATCTGGACCTCAGCGATGGCCACCGCAGAATTCTTGGCCCGCCAGCGTCCAGGTGGACGCACCTTCGTTATTGGCGAGGCCGGCCTGACCACCGCACTGCACGAGGCCGGGTTCATCATGACCGACCAGAACCCTGACTACGTGGTTCTCGGCGAGACCCGCAATTACTCCTTCGAAGCGATCACCAAGGCGATCCGCCTGATCGAAGGTGGCGCGAAGTTCATCGCGACCAACCCGGATGCCACCGGACCATCGGCCGAGGGGTTATTGCCGGCCACCGGAGCTATCGCTGCGCTGATTTCCCGAGCCACCAACCGCGAACCATATGTTGTGGGCAAGCCAAACCCAATGATGTTCCGCTCCGCTTTGAACCGTATTGATGCACACTCGGAAACCACCGCCATGATTGGTGACCGCATGGACACCGATATCGTCGCAGGCATGGAAGCCGGATTGCTCACCGCTTTGGTCTTCACCGGTATCACTGCTCGCGAAGATATGGACACCTTCCCCTTCCGTCCAGATCTGCAGTACCCATCGGTCGCAAACCTGCACGCGGAACTAGCCAAGGGCAAGAGTACTCCTGAAGCTAAGGAAGCCAAGAAGTAAGCACTGCAACATTCAAGGAGCGCCCAGAGATTTCTGGTCGCTCCTTTTGTTGTTTCATCCTCTCTAGCGCACCTCAGAGCGAACGGGCCAAACACCGACCAGCAGTTCGCCCGGTAAAGATGCAACCGCCAAGGAATGTTCCTTCCAACGCGTTGTAACCATGGGCGCCGCCACCACCAAACCCGGCGGCTTCTCCGACGGCGTAAAGTCCTGGGATCGGCACACCATTCGCGCCAAGTGCCCTTCCCTCCAGATCGGTTTGAATTCCACCAAGTGTCTTTCGTGTGACCACCCATAGTCTCACCGCGATCAGCGGACCGTGGGCTGGATCGAGAATCTTATGGGGTTTGGCAGTGCGGAATAACTTATCTCCCAAGAATCGGCGAGAGTTTTGAATTCCGATGGTCTGTGCATCTTTTGAATACGGGTTAGCAACTTCGTTATCGCGGGCCATCACAATGCTCTCGATGTCCTTAAAATTCAGCAGGCCATCCCCGCCCAACTTGTTCATCCCCGCGACTAGTTGCTCAAGGGTATTTGCTACCACGAAGTCCTCACCATGGTTTTTGAAGTCTTCCACCGGCCCGGTTGCCGACCGCCCGAGCCTGCTTTTAAGTAGCAACTTCAGGTCGCGATTGGTGATGTCAGGGTTCTGCTCCGACCCAGAGAGGGCGAACTCCTTTTTGATAATTGACTGGTCAAGGATGAACCACGAGTAGTCATAGTCCACGAGGTCGTTGGTGGTCCTTAGGAGCTTGAGCGTACCGAGAGTGTCATACCCGGGAAGTCCCGGCGCAGGGAGCCGACGCCCGCGAGCATCAAGCCACAATGACGACGGTCCAGGTAGTATCCGAATGGCGTGCGATGGCCAGATTGGATTCCAGTTCTGCAAACCTTCGGTGTAATGCCACATGCGGTCGCGGTTAACCAGGCGCACGCCTTGGTCGGTAGCGATGTCGAGCATGCGCCCGTCCACATATTCGGGCACCCCGGAGATCATCTTGCTTGGCGGTGTTCCCAAACTTTGTGGCCACCACTTTCTGACCTGTTCATGGTTACCGCCGATGCCACCGCTGGCGATCACTACCGCTTGGGCTGAGAATTCAAACTCATCAATTTTCTGGCGGTTGGAGGGTACACCGCGCTTAGCCTGATCATCAGCGAGCACCGTACCGCGCACGCCGGTCACTTGCTCCCCGGTGAAGACCAGCGCATCAACTTGATGTCTAAAAGCGAACTGCACTGTGCCGGTTTCAGCGGCTTCGCGTGCTTTGTTGGCGAAAGGTTCACTGATGCCAGTACCGGTGCCCCAAGGAACGTGGAAGCGTGGCACCGAGTTTCCGTGTCCCTGGGCTTCAAAATTACCGCGTTCAGCCCAGCCAACTAGCGGTGTGAACTTGATGCCCTGTTCTTGGAGCCACGCTCGTTTCTCGCCCGCGGCAAATTCAACATAAGCACGTCCCCACCGTTGCGCCCACAGATCCTCAGGGTACTCCCCTTCCAACCGGTCCCATCCGGCTGATCCTTGCCAGTCTTGCCAAGCGAGGTCGAAGGAATCGCGCACACCCAACCGGCGTTGCATTGGGGTATCAACCATGAACATGCCGCCGAATGACCAGAAGGCCTGACCACCAAGGTTCGTCGCGTTCTCTTGCTCTACGATCAGCACTTTCTTGCCGGCCTTGACGAGTTCATTGCTCGCCACGAGGCCGGCAAGGCCACCGCCGACAATGATGACATCTGCGTCCATCTGATCCATCCCAAAGTTCCGATCCCGTTGATTACATCGGGCTTGGACTCGAACTGTACTCAATAGACAAAGAAATGAATACCTCCGTTCTCCCGCACAGGCGGCACATCATGGCCTGAAAAATCGCAACGGCTAGATGATGGACACCGGTGTATCCATGACCCTACCTTCACCGACTTCTCGGACTCTCCCGACGATCTCAAATGAGCTTTGAAGTGAGAGGTCTTCACTACTGGACCCAACGGTCGCCGTGAACTTTCCCGGTTCAACAATCCGTCGTCCAGCCAGTCCGGTAAATGATGTTCTGTCGGCATGTACACGGAAAGAGACACGCTTAGACTCCCCCGCCTCCAACTGAACTTTGGCGAAACCAGCTAACCAGCGACGAGGACGCACTACCTGAGAAAACTCATCCGACAAATACAGTTGCAACGCTTCAGCTCCAGAACGATCACCAGTATTGGTAACCGTCGCGCTAATTTCTACAGTTCCCTCGGTAGAAATCTCTCGCTGCGATAACTGAAGACTTGATACCTTGAAACTTGTATATGAAATCCCGTATCCAAAGGGAAACAGCGGACGAGGGTCTAGATTTGAAATGCCATCTGAATGCCAGCCCAGCTTGGGCATCAGGTAGGTTCCAGGCTGCCCGCCCACATGATCCGGTATCTGCACTGGTAATTTGCCCGAAGGATTCACCTCCCCGGTGAGCACACCAGCCAACGCGGTGGCTCCTTCCACACCTGGCATGAAGCACTGGATGATGCCCGCTGCTCGCTGGGCGAACTGCCCCAAAGAGTACGGGCGACCGGTCACTAACACTAGAACCGTCGGCGTTCCAGTATCCAAGACCGCTTCAACTAGTTCTGCTTGTCGTCCTGGCAACTTCAGGTCCACCACATCGCAGCCTTCGCCAGAGGTTCCTCGGCCAAAGAGTCCGGCAAGATCTCCGACAGTCACAACTGCGACCTCAGCTACCTTCGCTGCTTCAACTGCCTGGGCGATGCCGGAGTCGTCCAGATCGGTGAAGTCCACCGCACGTACGTATTCAATGTGGCTTCCGGCGAGCGCAGCAGATTCTTGAAGGGCCTGCAGTATGGATTTCATTTCCACACCGTAATCGTCCTGCTCAGCAAAGCGGGAGTACACGTGGTTGGTAAATGAATAGCAGCCCAGATGGGTGCGCGGCTGTGTTGCACTGGGACCAATGACAGCTACTCGTGCTGGATTTTGCAGTGGGAGAATTTGCTCGTTCCGTAGGAGAATAATGGATTCTTCGGCCATGCGCCGAGCGTGCTCTCGATTCTCGGCCGAGTCCAGTTCAACGTCGTCGCCCTGCCAGTCAGCTCGCGGGGTGTATTCAGAATCCAGCAGCCCCGCATCAATTTTTTGAGTCAATACTCGACTCACTGCAGTGTCTAATATGTCCTGATCTAGTCGGCCGGCTCGTACTGCTTCAGCAAGATTAGCGAAGGAAATAGTTTCAGGCAGTTCTACATCCATGCCCGCCGTCAGCGCCAACAAGCCCGCAGCGTCGTCGCTCTCTGCAATTTCGTGCATACTGTGCAGGAAACTGACGGCCCAGTAATCCGCCACCACGGTACCGGTGAATCCCCAGCGTTCGCGCAGCACTTCGGTCAGGAGCCGGCGACTAGCCGCAGGAGCTTCACCGTCAATATCTGCGTAGGAATTCATCACCGAAGCCACCTTCGCTTCACGCACTGCGCGTTCAAACGGGGGGAACACTGTATCTTCCAAAGCTCGTGGGCCAATGAAAACTGGCGCGTGATTACGTCCTGCTTGGGAAGCTGCGTAGCCTGCAAAATGCTTTAGCGTAGCGCTGACGCCAGCACCTTGAAGGCCTTTTACGTAGGCAACTGCCAGTTCCCCCACTAGGTGCGGGTCTTCGCCGATAGTCTCTTCAACTCGTCCCCAACGGTAATCTCTGACAACGTCCAAAACCGGTGACAGGCCTTGATGAACGCCCAGTTTTTTCATGTCCGCACCGATCCGTGCAGCCATGGCCTCGATCAATTCAGGATTAAAACTCGCTCCCCAGGCAATTGATGCCGGATAGCAGGTTGCGCCCAACGCGGTGAAACCGGTCAGACACTCTTCATGAGCAATAGCCGGGATCCCGAAACGGTTGGCAGCCATAACTTGTTCTTGAAGTTCAGCCAATCGTTCTCTTCCCTGCGCTGGGTCCACCGGCACGGTGCCAAAAGCTCGGGTGATATGCCCTAGGCCATTTTTGATTGCGGTCTCAAAGCTAGGTCCTGCCCCGAAGGTATCCGCCATCGGAGCGACATTCGCTTCGCTGTCGTGGGATTCTTCCTCCGGGCGAATCCAGTAGGACCCTAGCTGAGCAGCTTTTTCTTCGAGGGTCATTTGCGCCAACAGCGCGGCAACACGCTGATCGGTTGGCAGGCTTACGTTACGCCAGGTCTGCTCGGCAGTTTTCATGAAAGTCCTATTCTTCAAAGAAGGTAATCAGGCGATGGAAGCCTGTGGGCATCAGCCCTTGACCGCTCCCTGCAGCCCATTAACGATGCGTTTTTGCATGGCGAGGAAGAAGATCAAGGCTGGGATCATTGCCAGTGCGGTGAAAGCGAAAACTCCAGCGGTATCCGCGGAATGTTCCGACGAGTAATCGGCGACACCCAAGGGCAGAGTCCGCATATCGCCTTGTAGCAAGAGCAATGGGAGCAGGTAGGCATTCCACGAACCGACAAAGGCAAGTACCCCGACGGTGACCATGCCTGGACCTGATAATGGCAGCAAGATTCTCCAGAAGAATCCGATGCGGCTCGCTCCATCAAGTTGCGCGGCTTCTTCCAACTCTTGTGGCAGCGCCATCAAGAACGGACGCAGAATAACTACGGTCATCGGTAAAGCAAAGGCGGCTTGTGGCAGGGCCACGCCCCACCAGGTGTTGCCCATATGGAGGTCTCTGGTAATCAGGATAAATAGCGGAACGATGGCCACGGTGGCTGGGAAAAGTAGCCCCAGAACAAAGACCATGAAGATCGGTTCGCGCCAACGGAACTGGTATCTGGCCAGCGGGTAGGCTGCCATGATCCCAAGGACCACCACGATCAGGGTCGTAGTCACCGCGATCATTGTTGAGTTCATCGCGTAGCGCCAAAAGTCCGGATTTTTTAGGACTCCAAGATAGTTATCTAGTACCCATGGGGCGGGAAGCCCCGCGGGGTTTTGCGCCAGCTGAGCGTTAGTACGAAACCCTCCGAGAACTCCGTAGAGTACCGGCCCGAGGGTCAGTGCTACAACCGCTAATGCGATGGCATAAACCAATACGTTGCCGCCTTGGTTTCTGGCACGTTTTTTGGCTCGTAGCGCTTGGATTGGTGTGTGTTGTGGGCCGGTGCCCAGGATGGCGCTCATACTTTGACCTTCTTGGACTTAGTGCGATCTTCATCTGGCTGCGAGTCTCGCTTGAGAACAAACTGCTGATAGGAAATCGCGAGGATCAGCGCGACGATGAATAGCACCACTGAGGCAGCTGCAGCCACTCCGAAGTTTTGCCGCTTGGTTCCTTCAGAAACCAGGAAGCTGGCCATGGTTGTTGTTGAATTAGCGGGTCCTCCTCCAGTGAGAATCCAGACCATGTCAAAGAGCTGCAATGAACCAATCATGGACAAGAATCCCCATGTGCGCAGGGTCGGCCCCAGCAACGGAATGGTGATCTTTCGTTGGATCTGCCACCAAGACGCCCCATCAATTTCAGCCGCCTCATACAGTTCTGAGGGAACACCCTGCAGTCCGGCCAAGAACAAGATGACGGCAAGCCCCAGGTATTTCCAGGTCAACACGGCCAGCACTGTCCACAGCGCTAGCTCGGGTGTACCTAACCAACCTTGAGCTGGTCCTTGAATTCCCAGCTTGGACATGATGGTGTCCACTACCCCGTACTGTGGCTGCAAAAGCTGGAACCAGATCACTCCGGCAATGACTTCGGAGAGCACATAAGGAACAAAAATAATGGTGCGCAAGAGAGACTGGATCTTCATCTTACGGTTCAGCAACAAAGCGATACCCAAACCGATGGGTAGCTGCAAAGCGATGGACCCACCGATAATGATCAGGTTGTGAATCATCGCGTCGGTGAACACTTCATTTTGCAACACGCGTGCGTAGTTTTTCAGTCCGACGAAGTCCACCAGAGGGCCGAAGCCCTTCCAGTTGTAGACCGAGAAACGAATAGCTTGAATGATGGGCAACAGCATGAACACGGCGATGAGGATCAGGGCTGGAGAGATGAAGAACAGGATCTCTAGCGTCTTGCGTTTATCGGCCGGTTTTCGCCTGCGCCCAACCGCTTGTTGAGATTGCACCTTGTCGGGGCGCGGCTGGCGCAACTGCTCACTAGCAGCGTCATTACCGACGGAGTTTGATACGTAACTAACTTCTTGAGCCACGGCGAGAATCACTTCTCCAGATCAGCGGCATCTTGGCTGGCATCAACGATCTTCTGCGCGTCCGACTTGCCGGCAAAGAGCAAAGCGATCTGATCATTCATGGCCCCACCTACCGAAGCACCAAATGCCGTATCAAAGTACAGCTGGAAGTAGGGTGCCTTATCGCGCACATCAAGCATCGATGCCAGGGCCGGGTCTGCAACTGCATCCTTAGCCTCGGGGTTGGTCGGTAGACCCATATCCAGTTCGGCGAATCCGCGCTGAACCTTTTCGGAAACCATGTACTTGGCAAACTCAACGGCTTCATCCGGGGCGTCTTGAGCTACTGCCCACGCATCACCGCCGCCAAGCTGTGCCTTGGGATCGCCTTGTCCACCCTCAATGGCGGGGAAGGAGAACCAGCCGGTATCTTCGCCTAGGCCCTTGCCGTCTTCGGTGAGCCCCTGCATCACACCTGGTTCCCAGTGCCCAGCCAGCTCCATGGCAACTTTACCGGTAGCCAGCAGTCCCGAGGCAGAGGTTGGACCGGACTGTGCGGGGGTGGACAGGAATCCCGGGTTGAATGGTTCAGCGTCGATCAGCTGCTTCACATCATCCCCGGCTTTGACGAAGCACTGGTCGCTAAAGTCCAAGTTGCTTACCGCATCGGACAACGTTTGTTCGGCACATTCGCGCACCGCGGCGTAGTACCAGTAATGGGCTGCCGGCCATTTGTCTCCGGCTCCAACCGAAATCGGGGTAATACCAGCCTTCTTGAGCTTGTCACTGGCGTCCAATAAGTCCTGCCAGGTTTCTGGTGCTTTCTCCACGCCAGCTTTTTTGAATAACGCCTTGTTGTACCAGAAGCCGGCGGCGCCCAGCGAGTAGGGCAACGCATAAGTTTTGCCGTCGATCTGCCAACCACCTGCGGTATCACCGAGGAATTTCAGTTCGTCACTGGCCGAGTCGCTTAGGTCTTTGGTCAACCCGGCTGCGACGTGGGCGGCAAGTTCTCCGCCGCCGCGTTCCATATAAACATCTGGGGTGTCACCGCTTTGGAATGCAGCATCTAGTTTCGTGAGCATGTCTTCGTGCTGCATGGCGTGAACCTCGATGTCCACGCCTTTGTGCGCAGCTTCAAAATCCTTAGCAACCTTTTCGTAATAGGCTTTGCCTTCGCCATTGTTCGAATTGTGCCACCAGGTGATCGTGGTGGTTTTGTCGCCGGAGGCTTCTGGATTCTCCGAGCCTGAGGCACAGCCAGAAAAGAGTAGCGAACCGGTGGCTGCCAGCGCGAAAAATTTCGCGGTACGGGACTTAGAGACCATGCGTGTGCTCCTTTGCATTGATGATGTGAGACCCGTCGACTTCTGCGCGGCAGGACTTGACTTCACCAAGAATTGCACTGTGATACAGCTCATGTCAATCGTTTTCGATAACGTTTTCGAAATCCTTCGCGAAAACGTTATCGGAAATTTGCGATTCACTTGCTACAAGGCCATAAACTCCACTATTTTCGCGGAATTATGCGCTACTGTTAGTCGGGTGAAGTCCCCAAAGATACAACCACGCTCGAATGTCGCCTCCGACCAGCCGATAACCCCTGTCGAAAACCATTCAACGGGCCGGGTTACCATCAACGATGTTGCTCGAGTCGCCGAGGTCTCGGTATCGACGGTCTCCAAAGTGGTCAACGGTCGCTACGGGGTCGCGCCGACAACCATTACCCGCGTACATCAGGTCATTGACGACCTCGGCTACGAAACTTCACTAGTCGCATCCTCCATGCGTAGCTCGCAAACTAACATCATCGGCATTCTGGTCGCCGAGTTTGAGCCTTTCGCACTTGAACTACTCAACGGAATCTCCGCCACTTTACGGGGCACCAAATACGACCTCATGGCCTATGCTGGCAACCTGAGCCCCGAAGGACATGTCGGCTGGGAACGCCGTTCTCTCTCGCGGCTCGGCGGCACCCTCATTGATGGCGCCATCATCGTCACTCCCACCGTAGAGATTCCAAATGGTTCAGTTCCCGTGGTAGCTATTGACCCACAAGCAGGCGCCGACACTCCCCTGACGGTGGATGTGGACAATTCGGTAGGAGCTGCCAAAGCTACCGAGCATCTCATCTCTTTGGGCCATCGTCGCATCGGGCATATTCGAGGTCGAGACGATTTGAAATCCTCGCAACTGCGCGAAGAAGGATACCGCCAGGCACTAGAAAACGCTGGGTTGGAATTGGATGAGCAATTGATTCAAGCTGGCGATTACCAGCACGACACGGCGCTCGAAGCAACCCAGCGACTCTTGGATATGCCACAGCCACCTACCGCAATTTTTGCAGCCAACGACATTTCTGCCCTCGCCGCATTGGAAGTCGCCACCGACAGAGGGCTCTCAATCCCCGAGGACCTGTCAATTATCGGATTTGATGACATCCCCGCGGCGGCTCAATCGACCCCGATGTTAAGCACAGTACGTCAACCCCTGCACGATATGGGCGGCCATGCGGTGAAAATGCTCCTCGCCTTACTTCAAGGCGAGGAGGTCAGCGAATCACAGCAGCTACCGGCAGTACTTGTTCTGCGTGATACCACCGCACCGGTAGCCACCAGGCAGTCAAACTAAAAAGAGAACCCGCCACACCGGTTGGTGTGGCGGGTTCACTTATTGAAAAATGCTAACTGGCTACAGGCCCAGCTCGTCCTTGCCGTAGGCGAACAGGTACGGCACGCCTGCCTCAGCTTCGATACGTTCCTTGGCACCGGTGTCGCGGTCCACAATCACAGCTACAGCGATCACATTGCCGCCGGCCTTGCGCACGCCTTCAACGGCGGTCAGTGCCGAGCCACCGGTGGTGGAAGTGTCTTCCAACACGATCACGTCACGTCCCTCAACGCTAGGGCCTTCAACCTGGCGGCCCATGCCGTAGGACTTCTGCGCCTTGCGCACCACGAAGGCGTCAATGGCACGGTTCTTGCCGCGGGCGGTATGCATAATCGCGGTGCCCACCGGGTCTGCACCCATGGTCAGACCGCCAACGTTGGTGAATTCCAGTTTTGCTTCGTCCAGCAGGTCAAGCATGACCTCGCCTACCAAACCCGAAGCTTCTTGGTGCAGGGTCACACGACGAAGGTCGATGTAGTAATCGGCTTCCTTGCCCGAAGACAAGATAACCTTGCCACGCACAATGGCTAGTTCTTGGATCAGTTCTTTTAGTCGCGCACGGGCGCCGGTTTCGCTCATACTCTCGATTCTAGTCGGCATCATCGCTAGGCTGATTTTATGAACGCACAACGCCCCTTGGGTTACTGGTTAAAATTGGTGGATTCGCTGATTGACGAGCAGTTTGCAGCGACTCTAGAAGAACACGGTGTGACACGCCGGCAATGGCAGGTATTAAACCTACTGGAGCATCAGCCGGCCACCGAGGCGCAGCTGAATGCCGGGCTCTCCCCGTTCTTCGCATCGGAGGATGAACCACAGTCACTGAGCGAGCACCTGGCCGAGCTGGTTGAATCCGGCTGGGTTAGCGCCCACAACGGTCAGTATTCGATCACCGACCGCGGACACATCTCATTGCTTAAGCTCAGCGAGCTAGTGGAAAAGATCCGCACGCAGTTCGGCGAAGACCTCGATGGCTCCGAATACGACGCAGTTGTAGTGGCCCTGGAAAAAATCGCACGCAATCTAGGCTGGCAACCCGAAGAAGAACAACCATCACCCTAGCCTGCCTCGGCGCACTTTGTTGAGAACAGATTAAATTTCCCGATATACGCCAGGGTGATGGCCCTGCGCCTGCCCGCACTGCCTAGGATTAAAGACATGCGTGAATTGCAAGCAGAGATCATTGAAGAATTGGGCGTACTTCCAGAAATCGACGCGGCACAGGAGATTCGCCGCCGGGTCGATTTCCTCAAGGACTACCTCGCCGATACCGGCGCCAAGGGGTTCGTACTGGGGATTTCTGGCGGCATTGATTCCACCTTGGCCGGGCGACTGGCCCAGCTGGCAGTCCAAGAGGTCCGCGAGGCCGGCGGCGAGGCTCGCTTTGTCTCGGTACGACTGCCCCACGGCGTCCAGCAGGATGCCGCGGACGCTGCGGCGGCCATGGATTTCATCGCCGCCGACGAACAAGCTGAAGTGAATATCGCCAAGCCCGTCGCGGCACTCGATGATGCAATCTCCGACGCTGGGCTCGAGAAGATCAGCGACTTCAACCGCGGCAACGTCAAGGCTCGCACCCGCATGATCGTGCAGTATGCGTTGGCTGGCGACCGCGGAATGTTGGTGCTTGGCACCGATCACGCTGCAGAGTCGGTCACCGGCTTCTTCACCAAATTTGGTGACGGTGGAGCGGACCTTTTGCCATTAGCGGGCCTGAACAAGCGTCAGAACCAAGCTCTCTTGCGTGAGCTTAACGCTCCAGAACTACTTTGGTCCAAGAAGCCAACGGCCGACCTTCTTGATGGTCAGCCACAGCGAAGCGATGAGGAAGAACTTGGGCTGACCTACGAACAGATCGATGATTACCTTGAAGGTCGAGAAGTCAGCGCTGCGGCCGCACAAATCATTGAGAAGCGCTTTGTGAATTCGCGCCACAAGCGCGCGGTACCCGCTACCTATTGGGATAAGTGGTGGCGGGCCTAAGGGTTAAACCAGCCCGGTGATGTCCTTCAGTGCTTGAACGTGTTCTGCAAAGGCCTGGTGCCCGGTCGAAGTTAGCTTCGCCCAGGTACGAGGCCTTTTGCCTACGTAGCCTTTCTTGATTTTCACGTAACCCGCGCTCTCCAAGGCGCTCAGGTGGCGGGAAAGCACGGAGTCGGATACGCCCACCGTTTCTTTTAGGGTCTTAAAATCAGCTTCATCAACGGCCCGCAAGGCTCCCATCAGCGACAACCTGACAGGGTTAGAGAAGTCATCATTGAGCCGTTCTCGGGCATGCGCACTCATTTGCGCACCATCACAACGCCAGTCAGACAAAGCGGCGCCGCAACGGCTATCCAGGTCAAGGCCGTAACAATCCAGCCCAACGAACCGGCACTGAGCAGCATCACCGCGACAAGATACAAAGCCATGCTGATGAAAAATCCCCGGAGATACAGCTTCGAGTACCCGCGCGGAAGGGAACGGTACATTCTTCCGTAAGCCAGCGAGATTGCTACAACAGCTACGACAAAGAGAGCAGTGATTACGATGAAACCCCCGAAGTTTTCCTCAGGGCGATAGACCTGTAGTAACGCTGCCAAAGTGCCGAGCAGTAGGCCTAGAACAATGCAATACACACCCAGGAGCTTGGCCCCATAAACAGATGCACGCTCCATGTTCTGTTGCGCAGATTCAAGTGCAGCCAGCTGCTCACTCGGGTTCATCTTCTTTTCGTGGTTCATTTGATTACCTTGGCGCGTGCATCGTGCTGACGGCCTGCATAGAAAGTCGTCATGATCATGGTTGCCCCGGCAAAGAAGGCCACACCAATGCTCAGCAGGTAGGTGAGGCCAGTGACATAGCCGATCACCGCCAAAACCATGAATGCTAGCCCCGAACCGCAGATAATTGCGAGATACCAAGTGTTGAATGTCATCGTCATTGCCCTGCTCCTCATCTAATGGTGCCTTCGAACACCTCCAATCTAACAAGTACTTTCCAATTTGGAAAGTACTTGTTGAAACTTTTTCATTTTGCCTAGGTGGGGTCGTAGCTTTTCGTTCTCTTGGAAGTCCAAGTATATTGGTGGACTAAGTCTTCATATTTGGGGGTACATCAATGGCTTCACCTTTAAAACGCGATCCGATCGCCCAAGCGCGGGAGCAGTGGATTTCGCACGGGTGGACCGCTGAAGCCGAGCCAATGGCGGCGATCACCGCGGTGATGCGCACCGCTTCAATTTACTTGCAGCGAGCCGATGCGATCCTCAAACCTCATGGCCTAACCTTTGCTCGCTTTGAAGTACTCGCCCTTTTGGGTTTTTCAAAACGCGGTTCACTTCCCATGAGCCAGGCCAGCGAACTACTTCAAGTTCATGCCACGAGCCTGACTAACTCGGTGGATCGTTTAGAAACTACCGGCTTGGTACGCCGCATGGCGCACCCCACCGATGGACGCACGCGCCTCTTGGAGCTCACCACAGAAGGTCAACGTGTACTCACGCAGGCCCGCGATGATCTCAACAAACAACTTTTTTCACAGAGCAACCTCACTACTTCTGACGCCACCGACTTGTTTGAGATCCTCTCTCGCTTTCGCAAAGCCTCCGGCGACTTCGAGTAGCCTCCTGATCAAGACGGCCTTTTTAGTGCTCTAGCAGCGCAAAATTAAGTTCCGCGCCCGGTAGGGGCCCGAGCTGCCTTTCGGTGCGTTGCTCATGACTCAGCCCGGGAAGATATTCCACCCACTGCGGTATTCGATCCTTATCGATAACGGCAGCCCTGATACCTTCGGCAAAGTCCGGATCATCTAACCGGTGAACGACGGCACGGAATTCTCGCTGTAAGTCCAACCGCAAGTCTTCACCTGCCCGTCGTATCAGCTCACCTGTCAGACGAACCGAACTTGGGCATGCTGCTTGTAGTGCCTGAGCCGTTTCTTGAGCCTTAGGTTCACGGTGATTTCGCAGTTCAAGAACGACTTCGCGAAGGTTTTCATAAGCGAAGGCCTGAACCCACTGCTCGTGCATGAACCCCTGCTGTGGAACTTGGGCATAGCGCCGCATTAGAGAATCCACCGGCTCACTCTCCAAATCATGAAGCAGCTGCGGCAATTTCGCCTGCGGCACATAAGAATCAGCCAAACCGAGCAAGATAGCGTCGGCAGCCCCAAATTTTGCCCCAGTCAGGGCAGCCAACCGACCGGCAGCTTGGGGCGCTCTAGCTAGCAGGTGCGTTCCCCCGACATCTGGGAATAGACCAATACCAACTTCCGGCATGCCACATTTGCTCGCCTCGGTGACAATGCGATGACTACCGTGGGCAGAGATCCCAATACCGCCACCCAGAACTATCCCGTCCATAAGGGCTATATATGGCTTGGGATACTCACTGATCAAGACATTGAGCTGGTATTCAATACGCCAAAAACTCTCTGAAAAACCTGTGCGGTTTTTGATGTCTTGGTAGATGGCCACGATGTCACCACCAGCACACAATCCACGCTCCCCGGCACCGCACACTGCTACTTGAACAACGTCAGGGTCATCACGCCACTGCAATAGAGCATCCAAGGCGGTCTGACACATTTCAGTATTAAGCGCATTGAGTGCTTCTGGTCTATTGAGGGTAATCAAACCCAAATGCCCGCGTCGTTCAGTCAGAATTTCAGGCAACCTTGCCTCCTAGTAGCGAATGGCGTCACGGCTTGCCTAAGAATATACTCGGGCTTCCAAGTAAATTGAAGTGGCACAGTCTCGCAAACTTGATAGGTTGAACTTGTGAAGATTGCTACTTGGAATGTGAACTCTCTACGAGCCCGTGCCGATCGTGTCGAGGATTGGCTGCAGCGCAACGACGTAGACGTCCTGGCTATTCAGGAAACAAAATGCAAAGACGAAAATTTTCCGTGGGAGTTGTTTGAAAACAATGACTACGAGGTAGCGCACTTTGGCGTAAATCAGTGGAATGGCGTAGCCATCGCATCCCGCGTAGGTCTCGAAAACGTCCAGCGCACGTTCGAAGGTCAGCCGGAATTCGGCAAGGGTGGCAAGAACCCCATTCAGGAGCCTCGCGCCATCGCTGCCACCTGTGGCGGAGTGCAGGTTTGGAGTCTATATGTCCCCAACGGCCGAGCACTTGATGACGAGCATATGGGCTACAAACTTCACTGGCTTAATGAGCTAAAGCAGCGCTCCGGTCAGTGGCTTGAGGAAAATCCTGACGCGCAGATCGCTTTGATGGGCGATTGGAACATCGCTCCAAAAGATGAAGATGTCTGGGATATCGACTTCTTCATTGAAAACAAGCTAACCCACGTTTCAGCACCAGAACGCGCCGCGTTCGCTGCCTTCGAGGACCTTGGATTCAAGGATGTTGTTCGAGATTACACCGAGGGACAATACACCTACTGGGATTACACGCAACTGCGCTTCCCTAAGGGCGAAGGTATGCGCATTGATTTCTCACTAACTTCACCCGCGCTGACCGCACGTGTCACGTCAGCGAGCATCGACCGCGAAGAACGCAAAGGTAAGGGCGCAAGCGATCACGCTCCTGTCATTGTGGAGCTGTCCGACTAATTATGAATTCTAAACTGACTGGGCCCATCAGCGAACTCACTTCTGCTACCGCTTTTCTTCGGGTCTACGAACCACTAGATACCTTTGAAGACTGGGCCCAGTCAATCATCCTCAGGGCACCGGCGCGTACCGCTGATCAATGGGATGACTTTGAAAATCAGGGTCTGTGGCAACGCACCCTGCGAAATGTCTCTGACCCATTCCCACATGATGAACCAGAATTCTTCCGTAGCGTGAAGACACTGGACTATCAGGGTACCGAGCACACTCGTTACTGCCCCGGCCAGCTACAGGCCCGTAGCGTCTTGGCTGCCGAGCAGGCCGAGGAAGCAATCCGCCCAGAGGTCTTTGATCTTTTGGTTCCGCCGGTTTCGCGTGAAGCCAATTCGCAGCGTATCGACCCTCAACGCTTGGCAGCAGATCTCACACATCTACACACCCGCACTTCGTCCTGGGGAATTCCACTTAGTTGGTTCGCCCTATTCCGCGAAGACGACGAATGCGAAACCGTTCATGATGGCGATCGATTGAAAGCTGTGCGCGTGTATATCGGCTTCGATCAGGCAGTAGAACGTCTAGCTTGGGCCGTTCAGACTTTGGTCACCCACGCACCTCATTCTCAGCTCTTTGAAGAGCTGGGTGACCTTGGAGCTTGGTTAGAATCTTTTGATGACCGCTCAATCATCGAACTGGACTATGGCTTACTGGCAGAAATTGTATGGCCCGATGATTCAGCGAGCGATCTGATGGACGGCCTTCAATCAATGGAAGATGGAGACATGACTGGCGCTGCGGCAGCGTATCGCCGGCTAAGTAACCGCTGGTTGGGTCCGAGGCATCTTGGTCGGGCCAACTGATGTTCCCCAGATACAGCAAAAGCCCCGGTGAACAACCGGAGCTTCTGTTTGTATGCGACCCTGACGGGACTTGAACCCGCGACCTCCGCCGTGACAGGGCGGCGCGCTAACCAACTGCGCTACAGGGCCTTGCTTTCGCAAGCCAATGAATTTCTTCATCTAACAATCACAGAATGATTGTTTGTACCCCCAACGGGATTCGAACCCGTGCCGCCGCCGTGAAAGGGCGGTGTCCTAGGCCGCTAGACGATGGGGGCCTAAGTTGTTCGCTTCGGTTTGTTGCCTCTCCGTAGCGGACTCCAATAACTATACGTAGGTTTTTTGATTTCGCAAAATCGGCGCCCTGACCGAAATTTTGACTCTGATCTCAGGTCTCTGACCTAGGCTGAAATCATGCTTTTGAACATCAGTGACGACGAGTTTGAACAGCTAGTCGAGCGCGCCATTGATTCCATCCCCGACGCCATCTTCGCCATGATGCAAAACGTCATCTTCTTCATTGAAGATGACTACACGCCACTCCCCGGAGAGCCAAAAAACCTTGAAATTATGGGGCTATACGAGGGGACCGCCCTCACCGAGAGAGACGCAGGGTGGAGTGCTGGAGCCCTGCCCGACCGCATAACAATCTTCAAGAACCCAACCTTGAAAGCATGCGAAACACACGATGAAGTGGTGCGCGAAGTTGGCATTACGGTCATGCACGAAGTGGCTCACCACTTCGGTATCGACGACGAAAAATTGCATGCACTGGGGTGGTCTTGAGCCAAAATTAGCAAAAACTTGTTTTGAGATCTGCCTCACAAATTGCACTAAGTTCCGTGGTGAGAAGCCTATTGAACGAGAGGCATGCCACACGATTTATCCTGCGCCAAGCCCCAGGGCAGCTCAAGACCGCTCGTTCGCTTCACCACTTTCACAAACGCTCCCTATTAATGCATCCACTTTTTGGGACCGGCATGATTCACGCTTCGAGTTCCGTGGTTCGCGTTACCAAAGCTTCATCAATGGCCTTTGGTGTAACGCAACGGGCTACGCTTTCTAAAAATTTTTCCAAGCTTTCTTTCAGAAAGTTGACGCTGACCAATCGCATGTTCCCGCAGATCACCCCGAATAACCGCTGATAAATTACATGTTTGGGATTCATGTGACTGATGTGAACAGTGTTGCCAAGTGTGTCGCGATTAGCCTAATGTGCTATCTGGAGCCTTATCCGAATCGTGATCTTTCTACCTCAGAAAGTCTCGTTTAGAGGTTCCACGTCATCCACGTACTTAGTGAGGAACGATATGGCTACTCGCCACACGCTCGGTGTCGCTGCAAGCACACTTGCCCTAGCAGCATCCTGCCTTGCCGGTGCTCTACCTGCATCTGCATCAACCGTTGCTACGTTCCCTACCGCAATCTCTATCGCAGCAGCACCTAACGCATCCGCTCTGCCTACAGATGCAGAGATCAAGGAAGCGAAGAAGAACAAAGACTCGACCAATGCGATGATCGCTCGCATCGAAGAGTCACTGGCTTCTAGCCGTGCCGAGATGCAACGAGTTGAAAACGAAGCCGCTCAGGCACAAGAGTCACTACTCTCTGCCGGCGAAGAACGCGACCTGCGCACCGCCGACGCCGAAAAGGCAGTCAAACAGCTTGAGTACGCAAAGACATATCTGGCACAGAGCCGCAAGGACCTGGGCGCGATCGCCTCGGACATTTACCGCAATGGTGCCGGGAACTCCACTCTGGGTCTCCTGCTGGATGACAACCAGAACGGTGACCTGTTCCAGAAGGCCGCCACGATCGATGCGCTGAGCGAGCAGCAGGTTAAGTCAGTCAACACCGCGTCTGAAGCAGAGTCCTTGGTAACCGCGTGGCAGGAATACGCTGACGCAGCCCAAAGTGCCGCACAAGACGCTGCCACTAAATACGATGAAGCTGCGGCCACCGCCAACAGCACCTTGAGCACCTACGAGAACGCTGTTGATCCGGAAAAGAAACTTCGCGATGAACTAATCAGCAACCTTGCTACTTTGCAGCAGAAAGAAAAAGCTGAAGTCCGCAAGGCAGTTGAGAAAAAAGAGGCTGAAGAGCAGGAAGCTGCCCTCCAGGAAGTCATCGCTACCGCCGACACCGCTGAAGCTCCCAAAGAATCGCCTGAAGCTGTCAAGCCACTGGCTGTAGCAGCACCACAGGAACTTGAGCCAAGCGAAGACTCTAAAGACGAAGCAACGGTCAAGCCGAAGGCCCTAGAGGTGGACACCGTCACCCCGACCCTTGCACCTGAACCTGTTAGGTCAGCCGACCCAGAGCCTACCAAGACTGCGGAACCGGAGCCGACCAAGACCGCCGAGCCGGAACCGACCAAGACCGCCGAGCCGGAACCGACTAAGACTGCAGAGCCTAAGCCGACCAAGACGGCTGACCCTGAGCCTACGAAGACGGCTACCCCAAAGCCAACCAAAACTGCAGAGCCGAAACCAACGAAGACGGCTACTCCAAAGCCAACCCCGAAGCCAACGCCAACTAAAACTGCAGAGCCGAAACCAACCAAGACCGCTGAGCCTGAGCCAGAGTCTTCAGGCCGTAGCTATTCAGCAGCCTTCGCTTGGGCTTTGAAGACCGCTGACGATCCAAGCAAGTACTACGTTTACGGTGGCAATGGTCCAAACGCATTTGACTGCTCGAGCTTCTCGCAGCGTGCGTACAGCCAGTCGGGCATTAGCCTTCCACGTACGTCCACTCAGCAGTTCTTTAGCGCTCCACAGCACGTGTCGCTGAGCAATCTGCGCCCAGGTGACCTGGTGTTCTCCTCCTCCAACGGTGGAGCATCGTTCTACCACGTGGCAATCTACATCGGTAACGGCAATGTAGTTCACGCCCGTAACCCAAGCGCTGGTATTTCGGTAACGCCACTGAGCTGGGTCAACAACCTCTACTCACAGGCCGCCCGCTACTAAGCAGCTACCAACGTAGAGCAACGGCCACGCACCCTTTGGGTGCGTGGCCGTTGCTCTTTTTAGTTAGCGATAACTCTCGCGCTACTGCTCTTGAGCGCGAGTATCAAACTTGTGTCGGTCTTCCAGGCGCGGATCATCCGAATCAGGAACCACCATCACTGGCCCCTTTGAATGGTGCAGCACGCCTTGCGATGTGGAGCCCAGCAGCATACCGGTGAACCCGCCACGGCCTCGTGAACCAGTTACCGTAAGCACTGCATGTTCAGACTCGCGAATAAGCACCTCGACCGGAGGACCTGAAACCACGTCGGTTTCGATCTTCAGATCCGGGTAGTGGGAATTCAACCATCTGGTACCTACCCCCATCTGGTAGCGGACGTCTTCTAGCACCGCTTCCTGGTCAATGGTCGCTGGCATCCATGCAAGCGCTGCACCCACCGGAGGCACCGCGCAAATTAGTCGAATCGGCAAGCCGATGGCCATCGCCGCATCCGCGCCAGCTAGCACTGCCGAACGAGCACGTTCCGAACCATCGATACCCACTACCACCGCTTTGCGGTCGACATTATTCTCTGCACCGTTTTCTTGCTCTTTAGACATGCACAATGGCACCACAACGGTTGGGCATTTGGAGTGTGCCGGCAATGCCGATGAGACCGAGCCAAGCAAACGGCCGACAAAGCCACCCCGTCCTCGGGTACCTACGACCACTAGCTCCGCATCCTGACTCAGGTCCAGCAGCACACCGGCCGGATCTCCGGACTCGATGTAGGTGCGAATATTTGCAGTACTGCCTTCAAGCTCGGCCCTGGCCTGGCGAACGATTTCTTCCGCTCCGCCGCGAATCAAGTCATCATCCAAAGTTGAGTAGCCTGCATCCATCGAGGAAGCAGCAAAAACCGGGATGGTGTAGGCCGAGACAATATTTAGTACGCTGCCACGGCGTACCGCCTCTCGCTCTGCCCAACGCAAAGCGCATTTGCTCTGTTGCGAACCGTCAACACCGACGACGATGCCTTCGATTTTCTCTGCTGCGACTGGCGTTTGATCACTCATCAGAATCGCTCCTTCTTCACTGTCATTCACCATGAATGTGACTTCTCTTACCTCCAATGTACTTGGTTTGGCACTTAGAGGTGTGAGTTGGGTCTAAAGATTTTTGATTGCGCCTAGTTAGTTGGAGATTAGGTATCAATACGCAACTAAAACAACATAGAATTTTTCTATGTCCTCCTCCACCAAAACTGCGCCAGAGAGCTCCATGAGCGCGCGCATAGATCGTTATTTTAAGATTTCTGAACGCCGTTCCACGTTCTCTACCGAAGTGCGCGGCGGCATCGCCACCTTCTTCGCGATGAGCTACATCGTTGTCCTGAACCCACTGGTACTTTCCGGTGCTGACGCTTCGGGTGGCGAGTTGGGTATCCAGCGCGTTGCCGCGGTCACCGCCTTTGTCGCCGGCATCCTGACCATCATCATGGGCATCTGGGCCCGGCATCCCTTCGCCATGGCCACGGGCCTTGGTGTGAATGCCTTTGTGGCCATCACTGTGGCCACCAACCCGGAACTTACCTGGCCTGATGTCATGGGACTGGTATTGGTTGCCGGTGTTGTCATGTTCATCTTGGTGCTCACCGGCTTCAGAACCGCGGTCTTCAACGCGGTGCCGGCAGGGCTCAAGACCGCCATCGTGGTTGGTATCGGTATGTTCATTGCCCTGATCGGTTTGGTAAACGCTGGTTTCGTGCAGCGTGTGCCAGATGCCGCGAAGACCACTGTGCCGGTAGGACTTGGTTTTGATGGCGAACTGATGGGTTGGCCAATTCTGGTCTTCATCATTGGCCTGCTGCTGACCATGGCTCTGGTAGTTCGCAAGGTTAAGGGCGCGATCCTGATCGGGATCGTCGTCTCGGCAGTGATCGCCAACATCCTTGAAGCAATCTTCCACATTGGCACCTTCAAGACCGGTACCTGGTCGCTGGTTGTTCCTTCTATGCCTAACTGGACCCTGCCTGACCTGTCGTTGATCGGGCACGTCAATATCTTTGGCGCCTTCAACAAGCTAGGCTTCACCGCCGCTTCGCTGTTGGCCTTCGTGATCTTGCTGTCGATCTTCTTCGACGCCATGGGCACCATGGTGGGCTTGGCTTCCGAGGCCGGCACCATGGATGAAAACGGCAAGATCGAGAACGTGGACAAGGTGCTGATGGTTGATGCCGCTGGCGCGATCGTCGGTGGCGGTACCTCTAGCTCCTCGGCGCAGATCTTCGTGGAGTCCGGGGCGGGCATCGGCGAAGGCGCACGTACGGGTCTGGCCTCGGTGGTCACAGGCCTGCTGATGATCGTTGCCATGTTCCTGAGCCCACTGATCTACCTGGTGCCTTTCGAAGCTGTCGCTCCGGCACTGGTTGTAGTTGGTTTCATGATGATCACCCAGATCGCCAAGATCGACTGGAATGACTGGGGCATTGCGCTGCCAGCGTTCCTGACCTTCACCCTGATGCCATTTACCTACTCGATCGCCAACGGTATCGGTGCAGGTTTCATCTCCTACGTCTTCATCCGCGCCACCCAGGGCCGCGCCAAGGAAATCCACCCACTGATGTGGGTTGTCTCCGCCGCGTTTGTGCTGTTCTTCGGCATCGGCCTGATTGAGATGTGGGCCGGGGTCTAAACCCTTAGGATCCGTCGACAACAGCCCGTCATGACCTAGTCATGGCGGGCTGTTGTGCCCCCGGTGAGAGTGCAGCTGGCTAGGATGGTGCATATGAATGAGCAACCGGCGAACCAATGGATCCAGGTAGCCGCGGGTCTAAAAAATGCTTCCATGCGTCAGCTGCTGGGCGAAGTACTCGCGGGCACACAAATACCGGCAGCACCAAGCAAGTCGCAGAGCAAGGATCTTGCCCGTTGGCAGAAGATCGGCTTGTTGACCCACGAAGCAGAGCAGTGGAAAATCAATGAGCAATTTTTGGATCGGACGCTACAACAAGCGTCCGCGCAGAAACCCGAGTCTAGCGGCATCCAACGCTTTTTCACCGGGCACAAGCTAAGCACCATGCCCGCCAAGCCAGCAGACCGCCACGCAGTGATGCTCTACATCCGTGATGCGGTGATTACCGACGGCGAGCGCCTGCGCGAAGAACAGCTTAATGAACGCTTGCGGGTCTTCCATCAGGATGTGGCCCTGTTGCGCCGATTCATGGTCGACCACGCGCTCTTGTTGCGTGCAGCCGACGGCTCCAGCTACCAGTTAGGACCCTCCGACTAGTCGCGAATCGGGGTAGCCCCGGTGGCAAAACGTTGCACGCCGGCCCCAGAGACAAGTTGCGCTGGCAACGGGGCGGTGCGCAGATTACGTTCAAATCCGGCGCCGAGCTTTAGCGGTTCGTCGCTGGCTAGGAACACGATGTTGCCGTAGCGACGCCCCTTAAGCATCGGTGGGTCGGCGATCATCGCCACGTGCTCAAATACCTCTAGTAGGGTGGCAGCTTCGGCCTTGGCTCCGGCTAGATCCGCGGTGTCTCCACAGTTCATGATGTACACGCCACCATGATCCAGGACCCGCTGTGCGTGCCGGGCATAGTCAACGGTGGTCAGCTGTCGTGGGGTGGTGCTTCCGGCGAAGACGTCGCGGATAATCACGTCGCGGCTCTCGTCGCTGAGTGTAGGCAGCACCTGCCCGGCGTCCCCCACGCGCAGGCGCACCAACGGCGCACGCGGCACGTCAAAGGATGTTCGCACTAATTCGGCGAGCTTGGCGTCTAGTTCCACCACTACTTGGCGAGCGTTCTCGTAGCTGGCAGCAACCCAGCGGGCCATCGAGCAGCCACCACCGCCTAAATGCAGAACTCGCAGCTTGCGGGCGCGGCCGTCATAGTCCTGGGCCGGGAATCCGAAAGTAAAAATCGGTTCCATCCAACGCATGTACTCGAAATCCAAGTAGGTAGGATCATCCAGGTCAATATGCGAGGAGGGCACCGAGTTGACCTTCAGAATGTAGCGGTTGCCGCCGTAGGGGTCTGCTTCAATAATGGCGGTTCCGGTGTCGATCGGGAATTCACCGAGCAACGGGTCCTTGGCATCCCTAGCCATTAACGCGCACCATCCGTCGTTCATTGAGGCCTTGCCAGGTACCTACCAAGGCTTCGGTGGTTCCATCTGCTTTAAAGCCGTGCTTTTCAAAAAAGGCCAGAGCCCGATCATTGCCTTCGATCACCCAGACCAACGCCTCGCGCTGGCCGAGCACTAATTCCATGAGGTGTGCGCCCAGCCCACTGCCGTAGTACTGCGAGGCAACGTAGAGCATGCCCAGCTCGATTTCTACCCCGGCATCTTGGTCTTCTTCAATGGTGGGGGTGCCACCGGCAAGGCCGATAATTTTCCCCTGTGCATCTTCGGCAATAAAAAATTGCGCGCCGGATGCTAGGCCACGTTCCCACCAGGCCACTTGGCCCTCGAGCTCTCGCTCATGGTGATCAAAAAATGATGGTTCGCGTAGCGCGGCATAGGCCTCACGCCAGGATTGAAGTTTCATTTCCAGTGCTGGGCGTACGTCGTTTTCGGTAGCCAGCCGGATTCGGTAGTCGTTCATTTGTGGCACTTTTCTAGACTACGGCACCCCTCCTACTTAAGTATGATTGCGAACTCTCCAAGTGTTTGAAAAAATACTCATATAGGAACAGACGAACTGAGGCAGAGATGGGAGCAGGGTTGCATCAAAATACGAAGTACGCCTATCTGACGGCCGGACTGGTTGGCTCCCTGACCCTGACTATCAGCCTCTCTTCGACCCTCTGGGTCATTCTGCTCGGATGCGTGCTTTTGGCTGCCGGATTCAGCCTCATCTCAAAGCTGGAACGCTTCTGGGGTCCAGCTACCCCCAAGCACTACTACTACATCGTTCCAATGCTCATCGGCCCGGTGGTTGCAGGTCTGGTTCGCAATACCGAGTACGCACTCTGGGTTGGGGCGCCAGCCGCCGTCTTATGCGCGGTGGCCGTATACTTTTTCATCATCAAGTCGCCACCTTTTGACCAGGACGCCGACGATGAGGTTGAACGTAGCTTCAGCGAACACCGCTCCGCGCGCTAACGATCACTACTTGCTATCTTCAATAGCCTTCTCAAGCCGCTGAATTTTCGCATCGATTTCGCCCTCATAACCGGGGCGAATATCTGCTTTAAGCACCAAAGAAACGCGCGAGCCAAACTTTCCGGCGGCCATGGTGGCCTGTTTGACTACCTCCATGACCTCGTCCCATTCGCCTTCAATTTCGGTGAACATGGAGCTAGTCCGGTTAGGCAAACCCGAATCTCGCACAATCTTCACCGCTTCGGCGACGGCATCGTGGACCGAGCCGTTGGGGTTGTCATTACTAGGGGCTACAGAAAAAGCAACAATCATGCTTCTACTCTCGCACCTCTAGCCCTTAGGCCGCTAGCCCGGTGGCACGTAGTAGCACTGCAGCTAGCGCACCAGCGAGCACCACCACCAAATATGGTGCCTTGAAAATTAACGCAATAATCGCTGCAGCTAAGGCTCCAATGCGCGCGTCAAGCACCAATTCCTGGCCCGAGGTAAACGCATTAACCGTCACCAGCGAAGCCAGCAACGCCACGGTGAGCGTCGAGGCTACATGGGTCATCAATGGAGAATCGAGCACCTTACGCGGCACAAAATAGCCGCAAAGTTTGATGACGTAGGCCGTGAGGCACGCCGCCAGAACCCACCAGCTTAACTCGCTCATGGCCGATCCTCATTAACTCGTTCAAGCTTCGAATGCTCGGTGGCCCTAGGTTTTTTGCGCACCGTCATCACCGCATAGAGCGCTGCGCAAAGGGCGGTAATCAAAATCGGCAAACCGGCAGCGGTCAATGGCACGGCCAGAGCGGTCACGATGGCCGCAGCCACCGCGATCATCGCTGGCTGCACCGAGGTTAGCCTGGGCCACAGCAGACCAATAAAGGCCGCCACCGCGGCACCATCAAGTCCCCAGACTGCCGGATCTCCCATTCGTTCACCCAGTAATGCGCCCACCAGTGTGAACAGATTCCACAAAATGTAGACTCCGAGCCCGGTGGTGATAAAACCACGTCGTTTTTCCGAGCTCTGCACTTGTCCCAAGCTCACCGCGGTCGATTCGTCGATGGTCACCTGGGCCATCCACGGTACCTCCACTCCCCGCGGACGCAGCGTTTGTTTGATCTGCATGCCATAGACGGCATTTCGCACACCCAGCAGTGAGGCAGCAGAAAAGGCTGCCGGGCCTGCCCCGCCACCGGAGATCACGCCGATAAAGGCAAATTGCGATCCGCCGGTGAACATCAGCGCGCTCAGCGCGACCGTCTGCCACAGGTTCAAACCCGCAGCGATCGACAGCGCGCCAAAGGAGATACCGTACAACCCGGTGGCGATCGAGATGGACAATCCCATCTTGGTTGCCGGGGTCAAAAATTTAGTCACCGTGGCTGGCCTCGTAGCGGACCTTATAGACCCCACGTTTGACCTTGGCCTCGCCAATGCTGAAACCTGTCAACTGATTCACGTGGCTGACATGGGTTCCGCCGCATAGTTCGGCGTTGATTCCGTGGATGGTGACGGTTCGGGTTCCTTGCTCATCCATACTCGTGGTGATCTGTGCGCCACCAGCGATCAGCTCATCTACTCGCTGCTGCAGCCAAGTTTTAGCAACAGCGCGCTCAGCGTCATCGCTCAACGGTAAATCCACGCTGGAAGGATCAAAATCAAGGCGCGCCTGACCGGGGAAATGTGAATGTCCCTTGTGCTGCCATCCGCGCTGTTCCCCGGCGAAACCTACGATATGCCCGGCGGTGTGCAAGGCGGCATGCTTCAAGCGCAGTTCGCGGTCGATCTGTGTACTCACTTGCGCTCCGACCGGCTTCGCTTCGGCCCCGCGCAGAATTACCAACCCATCTTCGCTGCGCTGCACCGCGACCTGTTGCCCGTCCACGGTGCCCGAGTCCTCGGGTTGTCCGCCGCCGCGCGGATGAAAAATATTGGGGCTAACTGCCAGCCAATTGCCCTGCTCGTCCTCGCCGGCCGCAATGACGGTGGCTTCGGTACTAAAAACATAGGTGTCCTGTAGGTACAGGTTGACCTGTTCGGTGCTGTAGGTGCTCATTGTTCTAGTGCTGTTCCAATTCCCTGCGAAGTTCTACCGGACGGTTGCTGGTGAGTTCCCCGACCCCAAGATCGATCAAATACTGTGCGTCTGCGGCACGGTCCACGGTCCAAATTCTGGCTTTGAGGCCTTGCTCCAGCCAGCTTCGAACCATCTGTTCATTCACCCGCGTCCAGGCGACACCCGATCCGATAACACCGGCCCCGCCCGCGTTAATCAGTTCGATGCCTTCGGCCACCGATCGGTAGAGCACCGAATACACCGCTGCCCTAGCGACCTGTCCGGAATCAAGCAGCTCCTGGATGTACTCGGGGTTCACCTCGGTCATCAGCTGGCACAGTAGCTCGGTATTCACGGTGCGCCCCAGATAGCGCAACGAGTTTGGTTCAAAGCTCATCAGGGTCACCGCGATCTGTCCGCGGCTTCCGGCACGACCAGTTTGCGGATCAAAGCCGTGGGTCTGCAACACCTGAATCACGCGATCTTCGAGCAGGTATCCGTAGGGGCTGGGGTGCTTAATTTCCACGGCCAGGCCTATCGGAGTCCCGCGCTGCTCGATCAGCTCCAATAGCTCATCCAAGCTGAGCAATTGCTCATTTTCCGTGCCGTACTCCACCGGCACTTCGGCGGGAACCACTCCGGTGAAATCCATGGCCTTCAGCTGCTCTAGGGTGAAGCTCGAGACCAATCCGGAGGCATCAGAGGTACGATCCACCGTGGGATCGTGATGGCACACCACTTGCCCGTCCAGACTCAAGTGGACGTCGCATTCGATCCCGTCCGCACCCTCGTCAATGGCTTGTAAGTAGGCGGCCCGGGTATTCTCCGAGTACTTATGGGAACTGCCGCGGTGGGCAAAAAAGCGCGTATCCATAATCCCTACGCTACGCGATATTGGTGCTATTCCCAGCCTTCGGTGTCATCACGTAGCTTGGCGTAGTGAGCATAAATTTCGGGGCGTGGTGTCGCTTGGTAGCCGGTGGAATCAGCGATGTCCCACACCGGTGGTTGCTCGTCACCGCTAAGGGCCCAGGCCGCTTGTCGTGCGGCACCCAGCGCCACGTATTCTGCGGTCTGCGGAACATCAACGGCCACCCCAAAAATCTGTGGGGCGATCACGCGTACCGCTTCGGACTGTGCACCTCCGCCGATCAGCAAGATCCGTCGCGTCGCCACCTTGGTACTTGCCTCCAGCGCAGCTACCGCATCCTTCATGGAACACAACAGCCCTTCCACATAAGCACGGGCGATCTGCTCTCGAGTCGTGGTGCTTCGCAGTCCCTGCAAAAGTCCGGTAGCTTCAGGCCTGTTAGGGGTACGCTCCCCGCCGAAGTACGGTAGCAACACAACTCCCTGGGACCCGGGCTCGGCAGCTAGGGCCAGGTCAGAGAATTCTTGTTGTCCCACCCCCAGCATCCGTGCGCCAAAGTCCAGCACCGGTGCTCCGTTCAGGGTACAGGCCAGTGGCAAGTACTTTCCGTCGGCGGCAACAAAGCCATTGACCATACCGCTACCGTCGTGCACACTCTGACTCACCACGGCGGAGGCCACCCCGGAGGTCCCGATCGAGATGCAGACATCCCCCGGTTGCAGATCCAGTCCCAGTGCGGCCGCCATATTATCTCCAGTGCCGGCCCCGATCATCGCCCCGCTGACGGTGCGCCCTACCGCCTCGTTGGCCTGCGCCAAACGTGGCAACGTCACCGGATGTCCCAGCGCACTGGCGGCGAGCTCTGGCAAGAAGCGACGTCCAGCCGGGTCATAGTATCCGGTGCCGGAGGCATCCCCGTGATCGGTCACTATTTCCTTGCGTCCACCCAAATGCCAGGTGAGGTAGTCGTGTGGCAACAGGACCTGGGCGGTACGCGCTGCATTCTGTGGCTCGTGATCACGCAGCCAGCGCAGTTTGCTCACGGTCAGCGAGGCCACCGGAACGCTACCGATCTTCCGCGCACTGGCGGCCGCTCCACCAAGTTCTTCGGTCAGTTCTCTGGCTTGCGGCGCGGAGGAAATGTCGTTCCAGAGCATGGCTTCACGTACGGGTTCGCCCTGCTCATCCAGCGCCACCATGCCGTGTTGTTGCCCTGCAATTGATACCGCACTGGCTCGTTCCAACAATCCCTCGGTGGCTTCTTCTAAAGCCGTGATCCAGTGCTGCGGATCAACTTGGGTTCCCTGCGGATGCCCGCTGCGCTGTTCGGCCACCACTTCGCCGGTAGCTGCGTTGACCAAGAGCGCCTTGCAGGATTGGGTCGACGAGTCGATGCCCAGGACATAAGTTGGTTTCATGACTGCGCCTTTGCAGAGGTGTTGACAATGTGGATTCGTGGGCCCAGCCCCTGTAATTGGTTTAATAACGCCTCATCGAGTCCGTCGTCGATGACCACGTCATCAAATTCGGCCAGATCCATCACGTGATAGATCCCTGCCGATTCAAATTTGCTGGAGTCCACCACTAAGACCTTGCGTCGCCCCATTTTCAGCAGGCTGCGTTTAGTGCGTGCCGCCTCTGCATCGGGGTGTAGCAGAGCGTTGTTCTTGATTGCGGTCGTCGAAACAAACACTGCATCGGCCATCAGCCTTTGGGCTTGCTCGTCCACAATGGAGCCGAGAAAAGAGTCGGTTTCGGCATAGTACTGTCCGCCGAGCCCCACCATATCGATATGCGCCATCGCCGATACCGCACCCATCAATGCCAACGAGTGGGTAATGACGGTAGAGGGTTCGCGTTCTTCCAGGTGGGCTCCAATGGCACCAACGGTCGTGGAGTCATCCAGCGCGATCACCGAATTACGCTCGATCAGCTGCGCCGCGGTGGCAGCAAGCTGGTCTTTAAGATCTGAATTCAGATGACGACGTAGTCGCACGTCGCGTTCGGCCAGCCGGGCGGTGATCGCGCGGGCGCCGCCCCGGATGCGCTCAATCCGACCTTCTTTGGCCAGATAGTCCAAGTCGCGGTGGATGGTCATAGCGCTGACCGAGAAGAGTTCCGCGAGCTCTTCTACCCGGGTACTGCGCACTTTATTCACGTGCGCGGTGATCTCATCGCGCCTCAGCTCGGGGTGCAGTCCCTGAATGGAACCGGGTGCATCATTTTCAACATCGAATTCGTGATTTGCCACATCTCTGATGATAGATGCTGCGTCGCAACTCTCAAAACATCACTTTTCCGAAGTTTTTAACAAAAAATCTGTTGAGTTTGTTTTATTGATGTTAGATTGGTTCCATTGATCACACCGGTTTGGCCGAACGCAAAGGAGCGTCATGACCCAGAATTCAACGCCAGCCCAGCAAACGATCTTTGATCGTCTAGGGCTGCCCCGTCCGCTGCTGTGGGGATTTGTCGGCCTAATGATCTTCATGATCGGCGACGGCGTAGAGACCAACATCCTCTCTCCGTATCTGACCGGTGAACACGGATTTTCCATCCCATTGGCCGGCACCCTCGTGACAATTTATGGCGTGGCCGTCGCGATCGCGGCCTTCCTCTCCGCCTCGCTCTCCGACCTGTGGGGTCCGCGCAAGGTGATGATCATCGGTGCCGGCATCTGGGTCATCTTCGAATTGCTCTTTTTGGGCGTCGCGCTGAACACCTCGAGCATGCCGCTAATCTTCATCGCATACGGCCTACGCGGATTTGGTTACCCATTTTTTGCCTATGGATTTCTGGTCTGGATTTCAGCCACCGCCAACGCCAAACGGCTTGCCGTGGCGATCGGATGGTTCTACGTCGCTTTTAGTTCCGGGCTTCCCACGCTCGGTGCGCTGACCGCCAGCGCTTCCTTGGACCTATTTTCGCTCAGCTACTACCAAACCCTTTGGGTTTCCTTGGCACTTGTCATCATCGGGGCGGGCATCGCATTGATCGGAGTCAAAGAGAAAACTGGACGAGGACCATTAGTCGCCAACCCCGAGCAGGTCTTCAAGACCATGAGCTTTGGCCTGCGCCTTCTGGTCAGCAACCGCAAGGCCCTCATGGTGATGCTCACTCGAACCATTAATTCGGTTCCTACCTACGGTATGGCGATCTTCTTCCCTGCCCTATTTGTGGATCGATTCGGCTGGAGCGTAGGTCAGTTCTTGATCCTGACCACCGTGATCTATGCGGTCAACATCCCGTTCAACCTCTTCTTCGGCGCCCTGGGTGACAAGCTAGGTTGGTCCAAAGTTGTGGTGTGGTTCGGGGCAGTGCTCTGCGCAATCTCCATGGCAGCGCTGTACGTGGTGCCAGCTTGGGCAGTTGATAACGGTTTTGCCTTCGCCTACCCGCTGACCCTGGTAATCGGTGCGATCTTCGGCATCGGCTTGGCAGGTTTTGTGCCGCTCTCAGCCATCGCCGTGTCACTCGCCCCCGAACATCCCGGGGCCGCAATGGCCTCTTACAACCTCGGTATCGGTGCGGCCGTCTTCGCCGGACCACTACTAGTGGCCCTGCTCTACAACGTGCTCGGCGCCGCGGGCATGGTCTTCCTCTTTGCCGGCCTCTACCTGGTCGCGGCCATTATGTCCCACGCGCTGCGCGGCACCCAGCCAGGCTTCCACGGCGTGGCCCCCACAATCGCGCTGGACACCCACTAAACCTCTGTGATCCTGACCAAGGAGTCTAAAACCATGAAACTGAACAACACCACCCTGAACCAGCTGGACCCCCAAGTCTCCACCCCACAGTATGACCGCAGCCAAATCACCGCAGGCATTGTGCACTTTGGTGTCGGCGGGTTCCACCGCGCCCATCAGGCCATGTACCTGAACCGGCTGATGAACCAGGGCAAGGCCCTGGACTGGGGCATTATCGGCATGGGCGTGATGGAAAGTGACCAGCGCATGCGCGACGTGCTCAAGGACAGCAACGGTTTGTATACCCTGGTTCTCAAGAATCCCGACGGTTCGCGCGAAGTCGATGTGATCGGCTCGATCCTCGACTTCCACTACGCGCCCGATGACCTCACCGCAGCCATCGAACAACTGGCCGACCCAGCCATCCGCATCGTTTCACTGACGGTGACCGAAGGCGGTTACAACGTGAACCCGGTAACCGGAGAATTTGACCTTAAAAACCCGGCTATCGCCGCTGACCTGGCCAATCCCGATTCACCGCGCACCACCTTCGGGCTGATCAGCGCCGGTCTCAAGCTGCGTCGTGAACGCGACATCGCACCGTTCACGGTCATGAGCTGCGATAACATTCAGGGCAATGGCGAGGTGGCGCACAAGATGTTTGGTGCCTTTGCCTCGGCCCTGGATTCCGAATTCGGTGACTGGGTCCAACACAACGTGTCCTTCCCGAATTCCATGGTGGACCGCATTACCCCGGTCACCACCGATGCTGACCGTGAGGATGTCACCGCGAGCTATGGCATCGAAGACGCTTGGCCCGTAGTCTGCGAAGACTTCGAACAGTGGGCGCTCGAGGATAAATTTGTTGCCGGCCGCCCACCCTTCGAAGAAGCCGGCGTGCAGCTGGTCGATGATGTGGTGCCCTACGAACTGATGAAGCTGCGCCTGCTCAACGCCACCCATCAGGGCCTGTGCTACTTCGGACACCTCGCCGGCTACCGCGCCGTGCACGATGTGGCCCGTAATCAGCTGTTTGCAGACTTCTTGCTGCGCTACATGAAGCAGGAGGCCGAGCCGACCCTTCGTGAACTCCCCGGAGTAGATCTGGATGCCTATCAGCACAAATTGATTGAGCGCTACAGCAATGAATACGTGGCCGATACCGTCGCCCGACTCTGCGCCGATTCCTCGGACCGCATCCCCAAGTGGCTCATGCCGGTTGTGCGCGAGAACCTCGCCGCCAATCGCGACGTCACCCTGTCAGCGGCCATCGTGGCCAGCTGGGCTCGTTATGCCGAAGGCACAGATGAGTCAGGAGAGCCGATCACCATCGTTGACCGGCTCGCCGAGGAAGTCCACGCCGCTGCGTCCAAGCACAGCGAAGATCCCCTGGCATTCCTGCGCCAGCAAGACCTGTTCGGAGATGTAGTCAACGACGAACGCTTCACTACCCCGTATCTGATGACGCTTCAGTCCTTGCACGAGCAAGGCGCTCTGGCCACCTTGGCAGAACTCATGGGGCAGAAGGCCACAAGCCACTAGTTCATCATTCACCATGTAACGCCGACTAACCCCTGCATCCTATGCAGGGGCTAGTCGGCTTATTATGTGCGACGATAATTTGCAGCTATCACACCGTTACTCAGCTTCTGCGATTCGCACAGGTTAAGATGCCGCGCATCCGTCAATAGGTGACCAAACAAGCGTGGGCCGTGCCCAGCGATAATCGGATGAATCAGAAAACGATACTCATCAATCAATCCAAGTTGGTCTAATTGTGCGGCGAGTTTGCCGCTACCTAACAGCACCCCCTTGGGAGTGCGTTCTATCAGCGTCTGAGCTGAGACTGCTAAATCACCATTCAAGTGATGGCTGTTATTCCACGGGAAGTTCTCGCGCTGGGAGGAAACTACATATTTGGGTTTGTCCTGAAGTTTCATTGCCCAATCCAGTAACGCCTGAGGTACATCTATTTTCCCGCTTGCCACCAGCGGCCAGTAGTCTTCCATCATTTCGTACGTTGTTCGCCCCCACAGCATTGCACCGTGTTGGTCCATCAGGTCAGTGAAGTACGCATGAGTCTCGTCGTCAGCGATACCCACTCGATGATCGGTACAGCCATCAAGGGTGACGTTGATAGCAAAGGTTAGATGCCCCATATGAAAATGCTCCTGAGTCAACGAGCAGTGCGTGCGTTGACTTTAGAGCCGCACCGGGCGGAACGTCAAGAGATCTTCAGATACTCGATAGCTCTTTAGAGAAGGCCTGAAAGCGAAGGGCCAGATAGTACCCAACGACGTCTCGTAGCACCGTCATAAAGTGCTGGTTAAACGGGTGAGGCCCTGAACACTTCTGTGTCCAGGGCCTCAAACCACACATTATTAAGTTAAGTCCGGCGGTGACCTACTCTCCCACACCCTCACGAGTGCAGTACCATCGGCGCAATGGGCCTTAGCTTCCGGGTTCGGTATGGGACCGGGCGTTTCCCCCACGCTATGACCGCCGTAACAATCACGAAGCACACAAACCACTTGGTGAATGTGTTTTTCGGTGTTAAAACGTCTTGTGTTTTGTTTTGTGGTTATCAAGGTTGTTGTCTCGTAACCGCATAGTGAACGCGAACAGCAATGATCAT
>NZ_VHIN01000018.1 GCF_009805585.1 Glutamicibacter sp. JC586
TGTCCATTGTCGGACACGAGTACTCACATAGTCACTGGACTACTTTTCGGGGACCCAACGGCGCAGGGTCTCTTTACCGACATTCAGCTTCGGTGCCATGTCAGCACACGCGGCATAGACCGACTTGTATCGGTTAAGGCGTTCTAGGGCGTAGGCCACTGCGCGGGCTTTGACTTCTGGGGTGTACTGCTTGGGCATGCTTTCCATTCTCTCAAATAAGAACGGCATAAAACCCCGGACGATTCAGTTTCCGCAAGGAATTCGACGTGATGAAGAATCTCAGCTTGCCCTACATTCTTGAGGTCTCCAAGTACGACGAATCACGCAACGAATATCGAATGGGGCATTGTGATACAACGTTGCGTCAGTACATCTCCCAACGCAACAACAACTTGCATTTTTCAACCCGGAAACGGATAGCCCTGCAGTTCCTTTACGGTATGAGCTATATCCATAGTCAAAAACTATTGCATCGCGATATCAGCCTGCAAAATGTTCTGATGAAGGTGTACGAAAGCGGTGCCGTCTTAGTCAAGCTCTCTGACTTCGGCCTGGTCAAAGAGCATGAATCCACCTTTACCCGTGCTCACACGGAAATGCGTGGGGCAATCCTTGACCCGACGCTGGATAACTTTCGAGACTACAGTGTTCTGTACGAAATCTACGCAATTGGCCATGTCCTCTCCTTCATCTTTACTGGACGTCAATCGATAGCCATTGGTAGTAACGATGTGGACCGTATTGTTCAAAAATGTGTGGCGCACAATCTATCAGAACGCTATCCATCGGTATCCGAACTGATTGCGGATGTAGAGAATCTTGATGTTCCAGCCCATTCAATTTCCGGTTCTCGAGACGAAGCCTAACCGTGGGGAGCGCAAAAGGGAGCGAACGCGACTCTGCTTAGTGCCATGTTCAGTCGGTAGGAGGCAAAAGATCTCACACTACGTTGAGTCAAGGATCCGGTTGGCGGGGTAATAAGGCGTTATTTTTGCTTTCGCGGAAAAGAAGGCCTTGCGTGAGCTTGGGGCGATTCCTTCAGACGAGGCATTACAAGCATGCCTTGGTAGATTGCCCGTGCAGGGAACGAGCGGTGAGGCACGGAGTGAAAAATTCAGCTCACTCCCTGTTCTTTGATGAGGTTGTAATTCTGAGCGTTGCTCATGGCATCCTGTTCCGGATTCTCGGACTCGATCACGACCTTAGACGCCGTTCCAGTGACCGATAGGGGTTCCGGACCGTTAGGAGAACCTGAGCCTTCGCTGGAAGCCCGTTGCTCTGTGCCCAGGGCGCGGTAGCGTGGAGAGGGTACCTGACGGACGAGCTCAAGGGGAGAATGCCGTGGCGCACGATAAAGCAACACACACCGACGACGTGGAAAAGCTCGTCGAGATCATCAAGGACACCAAAATTGCGATGCTAACGACGCATGGGCCAGACGGGCTGGAAAGCCGTCCGTTGAGCGTCACCGAGGTGGGCAGCGACGCGGACGTGTGGTTCTTCACCGCCGCTTCCTCGGATGTGGCCGAGCAGGTCTCCAAAGATCCGGAAGTCAACGCTGCATTCTCGGATGACAAGCGCTGGGTGTCGCTCAGCGGCAAGGCCAAGCTGGTCACGGATGTTGCCAAGAAGAAGGAACTGTGGAATTCGGCGGTGGCAACGTTCTTCAGCCACGAGCCCGAATCCCCGGAGATCGTGCTCATCCAGATGGAATCCGACTCCGCGCAATACTGGGAAAATCCCGGCGGGGTACTGAGCTTGGCCACCAGTTGGGTCAAGGGCAAGGTCACCGGAGAACCGGCCCGTCCAGGGGATTCAGCGACCTTGGATCTGTAGTCCAGAAGGTGTGGGCAATAAGGCAGCGGAATTTGCCTGAATTGCGATTTCCGCGCCCTTTGCCTTTGTGGGGCGTTACGACTATGAGGCCGGCTGTATGTCGTTTTCGATCACCTACTTGTGGTTACGCGTCTCCACGCCGGTCATGCCAGGTATGTGCTCGGCGATGGGGACTTCCTCAGTGCCCTTGGGCAGCGGCGCTGCTCGTAGATCCTTTAGGTCCTCGGGTGCGCCCCACCTGTTGGTCCGACACCGATTCGTCGCCAGTCGACTTTTACGGAGCTGACCGTGTAGGCAGTGGTGTTGGAGGCGCTGGAACCGGTGATTTTGGCGCCGCAGCAAGCGTGAGCGAAAGGGCTGGAATCACTCTTGAATATTCGTAGTAGCGAGGTTAGGGGCGTCCCCCGAGCCTGGCGACTATCAGGAAACGTCAAGCCTGAAACGAGATGTGCTTGCGGTCGCTACAGTTTTTCTATCCAGTAATTCAACGAAAAGGAGTGCATCATGGGTTTGGGTGACAAGATTCAGAATAAGGGTCAGGAGATGGCTGGCAAGGCCAAGGAAGCAACTGGCAAGGCCACGAACGATCCCTCGTTGCAGGCCGACGGAGGAAAGGACCAGGCTGAAGCTCGCGCGAAGCAGGCCGGCGAACACGCGAAAGACGCAGCAAAAGACATCACCGGCCAGAAATAATTTTTGACGGTCCGGACCTTGCCTTGCAAGTCACGTCACAAGGTCCCGATAGTGTGGTCCATTCTTTGAATGGACCACACTTTTGTTTTAGGAGCAGGTTGCAGTAGTGAGAAACCTTGCCCGCAGTTTGGACCGAGACGCTGCGATGCCTAGGCCCGTCGACGTCACCGAATCGCGGGTCGGAGGCTGCTTTTTGCTCCCTGAAAACTGATATCGCCAGAGATAAGCGTGGATACCGTACCGGGTTTGAGAGGAAAGTATCCGACGGATCAACCCAGGAACCAGAAACGACCGTTTTTGAGATTAGTGCATGGGTGGCTATCACGCGTATTTGGTTGGAGCGCATTGCTGAAGGTTCTTCCCGGTGGTTTTGTCTCAGGCTTCGGTGGGGTTGGTTTGAAGCCTGACGTGAACATATATAAAAATCTGCGAAAAATTTTCCAGAGAGTCTTCCGCGGTGACGTACCTAAAGCTAGGATCATATTATCCACTGATCTGAAATATTATTTCTTTTCAGATCAGGAATCTTAATCGTTGAATGTGCGTGGGTGCGTTATGCGTTTTTTGCGCTTCATTATATTCATGTTTAACGGCTTACTGGGATCATCACTGCTACGTGCTAGGGGTTGTGTTTTGAAAATAACGCATATGCCTGCGGGAATCGCCGCTTCGAGCAAGCTGGTCATTGGTTCGGCTATGCCGGCGTTGGCTGATACGGGGAACGGTTCGTTGAATGAGCTGGCAAGTCTCAATCATGGAACCTCGGTCACCGAACTGAGGGATTCACCGAGTGAATTCGCGCAGGATGAAGACATCAGTTTGAATGAAGCCGCTAATCGGGCTTTGGCTGAGAGCAAGGCTTCGGTGAGGGAAGCAAAATCGGTCGGCTCTCTGGCTAGTCGAGGCGGCGCTTCGGTCGCCAGCAGTAGTGGAGGCAGCGGTACTGTCACCCTAGGCGCTGCGACGCGTAAAAGGTGATCTTTTCGTCTCTCCCGCTTCAACGCTCTTCGTTCAGCATAGCCACACAGGAATTTACTACTCAACCGCAACTATTGTGGAAGCTCCCGGGACTGGAAAGAACAGTCGATCGATCGTGAGCAGCTCGGTGAAGGTAGGTAAGGGCGCGGTGAAGCAATACGTGTCAACTACATCGACCAACAGAGGCAAGGCTGCTAACCATGCCTTCAACAAATTGCGCGGCAAGGGATATAACTCCAACTTTGCCGTGAACAAGTCGACGACCGGTTCGAAGATGAACTGTTCGCAGTTGGTGTGGGCGGCCTACAAGGCTGCGACGGGGATTGATCTGGACGGCAATGGCGGTTTGGGCGTTTACCCCTACAACATCAAAGATTCCAAAAAGACGGTGACTTACAAGACTCTTTAAACGTACTGGAAACTAGTATTTGGGCCGGCCTGGGATTGGGCCGGCCCAAACTCTGTATCAGAATGGAACATTCCATGATTTACACACGTCGTATCATCACCGCAGCGGCAGTGGCGACCACGGTTTTTACCCTGGTTAGCTGTTCATCAGCTGATCCAACGTCCCAAAAAGCCGAGTCTCTAGGCGATGCCGAATACGCACTGTGCTTCAGTGCTGCGAGCAGTGACATGGATGGGGAAAGTCGCGATGGCAAGGTTGTGCTGGCAGATAGCGATGGTACTTTTTCGGCAGTGCAGACGTGGGGCATGGACATGTGCACGATGGAGTGGACAGATAAGGGGTTGTTCTTCAGCGACATGAAAACTGACTATCTATTTGATGCCGACGGTTTGAAGAGTTTTGAGAATGCAAAGACTGATAGTCAATACGCCATGCTTGCCACCACATCGGATACTGCAGTGGGACTTTATAATCTGGGCTTCAGCGATGTTGGGTATACGACTCAGGTTGTGACCACTACCAGTTCCGGAAGCTCTTTAGCCGAAGTTGAAGGTAGCTATTTCATTGCTGCTCAGTGCGAGGGGGAGGTCTTCGGGATAGGTTTGGCTACCGGTCCATATTCGAAGACGGGTGATCCTGATACTGAGCCTTTGGTTCTCAGCCAATTAACTGGCACGAACGATGGCAAGGAGAAAGTTGTCGGTAGCAGTACTCGGGCTAGAGAGGGCGCGGTACTCAATGATGCGCCATGCCTTGATGGAAAGATCTACTACATCTCTGACGAGAGACGAGGTGGATTGGATGTTGCTGCTAAGGCCGTTTTATCGATTTGGGACACCAAGACCGGCAAGTATGAGAGCAAGGCCCTGAGCTCAGATGAAGCGACTGACCCTTTCATCAGTGAAGATGGTACGGGCCTTCCTCAAGTAACCCGTCAGTCACTGAAGGACGGAAAGCTTGAGTGGTACGGGGCTCAGGATTCGATCATGTCCACGGACATCAAGACGGGACATACGGAACGCAAATTTAGCGTTGAAGGATATAGCGATAATTCCGCTTCATCCAAGGCGATCTTCACTGATACTGAGGTTGTCGTTATGGCAGATAATAATGATGGTTCTCCCTACAGAATTTTGCGTTATGACCGGTCCACCGGCGAAGAAGTGGGGCGGGCCGCGCTGGATGACGATCCGGCAAATCTCAGTAGCGGTCTCTTCTTTAGGGGATTTGCAGTGAGGCCGTAAAGGTCTTCTCTGTTCTTGTTTAGTCGACGATTCGAGTGCGGGATTGTATTCCTAGAGGCCGTGCACGGGCCACGATCACTCGTCGCAAGTGAATTCAGGTACCGCAGCTTGTTGCTTGTGTGTGGGCGGTCGTTTGGTTCCTGCTGTCCACGTGTGTGCAGGAAAAGCAGCGCAGCGGGAGGGCTTTTTTCGTGCACATGTGGGCAGGAGGCTACCCACGGAACCAGGAATAAATAATGGGCCGGCACTTACCGTGAGGTGAACTGGGTCTGAGGTTAGCCTGAATTAGTGGACACCCGAATAAGCGGGATCAACCGATCCCAAATTTGAGAGGATGTCACTAATGAGCAACATGAGAAAACAGCGCAGGTCCTTTACCGAAGAGTACCGCCGTGAAGCAGCAGGCCTAGTCATCGATACCGTGCGAACCATCACCGCGGTCGCTAAAGAGCTGAACATGGGTTAGAAAGCAACGCTCCCGCCGCGGACTGGACGGCGAACCCACCCGGAGCGTTAGATGAGTCCGAGCGTGACGAACTCAAACGCCTGCGCAAGGAAGTATTCGAGCTGCGGGAAGACAACCGGTTCTTGGGAAAAGCTGCGTCCTTCTTCGCGTCGAAGCATCAACATCCGAACGGTTCGAACTGATGCACGCTCAGAAGGAGAACTACTCCATCCGGCGAATGGCCCGCTTACTAAAAGTCTCTTCTTCTGGATACTACAACTGGTCTGCGCGTCAGCAAGCTGGCTCAAGCCCGCGGACTGTAGCGCAATGCCACCGGGATCAGCGAGTCGCTGAAATATTCAACGAATCCGATCAGGTCAACTGTGCACCGCGAGTGGCCGCCCAGTGAGCGCGTGAAGGTGAGCCTGTAAACCAGAAAACAGTGGCTGTCTCGATGCGCCGATAAGGGATTGAAAGGATCAGCCCGCGGCGTTTCCGCCCGGTGACAACGATTCCAGGGGCGAACACTTATCATGTGCGGCGCTTCCCATGCCACGATGACCACCTAAGTCACACCAGCTGTGGGAGTGATTCTCGGAGCAATATTCCTAGGCGAGCCGCTGGTCTGGAGCCTCTTCCCAGGCTTGGCCATTGTGCTGTTGGGGATTGTTCTCAGTGGATACCGACCTGCGCTAAAAAATAAGCCGCTAGACAGCATGAGATGACGGGCCGCCATGGTGTGCCGTCCACGGCCGTGCGTGATGATTTGTTTCAATGAAGCATCTCTGCGGGGCGATTTCTTCTCAACCAACGTCACACTGGCGGAGGTCAGTGCGGGTTCTGAACCAACATGGTTCAGAACCCGCACTGACCTTAATTTCCACAAGGCTTCATACCCGCAGATACCCCTCGGGTTGCTAGGATCAGTTACTTTCCGTCAGAGAATCCCAGTTAGGTGTTGTCGGCTTCGGAGCCCTTCCCATGCAGCACGTCGTAGAACAGGATCCACTACCTGGGCTCAACGGGCCTTCGGAAGTGACCGCCGGAGAATCGACCCTTTCCCCGCGATACTGAGCCGCCCGCTCCAGAGCGGCATCGACAAGCCCCGACACAAATATCGGATCAATTCCAACAGTCGCTGCCCGCACATAATCAAGTCCGAGATCTTTGGCAGTCTGTGCCGCCTCGGTATCAAGATCGTATTTCACTTCCATATGATCGGATACGAATCCCAGGGGAACAACAACCACACCCTCCACTCCTGAGCTAGCGAGCTCCTCAAGTCGATCATTGATATCAGGCTCCAACCACGGAGTCTGGGGTGAACCAGAGCGAGAACAGAAGACAAGCTCAGCATTCAATGGTTGCTTTTCTCCCAGTTCTTGATTGATCCATTCGATCAGCTGCAAATGCTGTTCACGATACCCAACAGTCTGCCGCTGAGAGGCTTCCTGCATTGCTAGAGGGATCGAATGAGTGACATAGAGTAAGCGGTGCTTCTGCGGATCCAGTACCCCGACTTTCTGGATCAATGCAGTGAGTCCGCGATGCACGCAATCCAGTTCCGCGTAGGCAAAGCCGGGATGGTTGTAGTATTGGCGGATCTTCTCGAAAGATACCTCGATACCTTCTTGGGCCAAGACATTTTGGGTGTGGGCGAAATCTTCACGATACTGGCGGCACGAGGAGTAGCAAGAATACGCGGAAGTGTCGATAGCAAGGAATCGTGAACCTCCCGTCCTTTCGGCGAATTCGCGCACGGTGTCTGTGAGGTAAGGATCCCAGTTGCGGTTGCCCC
>NZ_VHIN01000019.1 GCF_009805585.1 Glutamicibacter sp. JC586
CCCCATGGGTCTTTGGATGGGTTGACGCCGTCCCGGTTTTGGGATGAATGGGTTAGAGAGAATCAGTTAGCTATCGCATAGCTGCTGGACTGTTTAAAGGGACCCAACCACCCGCTCCGATGTGGCACGCGGTCGCGATCCACTTTGAGTAAAATACTGCTCTTGACTGACCGTCGAGTATGCCCCACGCGGGTTCATATCAGGATCAGCCAGCACCTGGCGCAGAGCCGCGTAATGTCGTTCTATTGATTCGTCGTTAGCCAACGATTCACCCTTCGGTTGCTCGCCGCCTAATCGGCCGTCCTCATCAAAACTTCATCATAAGTAGCAGCGTCAATCAGCTCATGCCGCAGCGCGTCGCCTACTTCTCCCCAAGTACCATCCAGGCTCTCTTCGTACTCGCCGTACTCGTTCGCCCAAGGGGTCGGTTTATATGGCCACTCAACCAGCAGACGCACCAGTTCTTCACGGTCAATAAACCCGGCCGCGTACCGCTGGCACACCTCATAAGGGCTTGCAGCATTGAACTCACCTACAACCTCCGGCACAGCCTGTGCGCGCTGCAGAGCCTTGGCAACGGCCGGCTGAGACATACCCAGTAGCGCCGCCATCTCGCGCTGAGTCATACCACCCGCAGCAGCCTTCAAAGTGCGCTTATAGTCCAGTGCATCAACCTCTACACGTTGCCGCGCCCTCAACAACAGCGCGCGCATTCCATCATGCTGCGGACGTTCCATTAGCTGGCTCATAACAACCTCCTAAACCTCGAAACGAACATTTCCTCACTTCAAATATAACATTGGTTATCATTGTGATTCAATGATTTTCGGCGGATATTGCACGGTAGATGCTCGCTGCGCTGACACCACGGATCTTGCCGATCTGCGCGTAGCTCTTCCCTTCCTCGCGCAGCTGCCGCGCCGTGGCGGTGCGATCTGCATCCATGACGCGCGGCCGCCCTCCGACCCTGCCCTGGGCGCGCGCGTGCGCTAATCCCCTGCGGGTGTTCTCCCTGATCATGGAAACGCGCAGTTGCGCCATTACCGCCATGATGCCCACGATGGCTTCGCCCATTGGCGTAGATATGTCCACGTCTAAGAATGGCTCGGTAAGGCTTTTGATCCGCACGCCGCGCTCCCCCAGCTCACGAATAATCTCGATGGCCATTCGCTCTTCACCGGCCACGCGATCCAGGGCACGGATGATCAACGTATCCCCTGGTTTCAATTGCGGCTTGCACGCGACCCATTGCGGCCGCGCAGCTTCCCGGCTCGACTCCCCTCGGTCAGTAAATATCTGCTCGGCCCCGGCCGCGCGCAGCTCGGCCGCTTGCGACTCCGGGTTCTGCTCGCGCGTGCTCACTCGCGCATATCGAATGACTGTCATGCCAAAAACGCTACACAACCTGGTTGTGCAACGTTTCGGTTTTGTAAGACGTTTCTGAAAGAAAAAACCCCGGCGTGTCGCCGGGGTTTTGTCAGTTTCCGAAGTCCTCAGGATTTCTTTCCATAGTCCCCAGCACTGCCCCGAACTACCGTAAGGGGAACCTTCTGCGGGATGAATATGAGCGAGCAGCCGCGGATTCGCAGGGCCCAGCCATAGCTCGGTGATGGTCGGACGATTGCGGCTACGCGCCAAGGGCCAAATTCGGGTGCCCGCCCGCTATTTATGGTCTACATTAGAACGACAGTTGACCCTGAACGCGTGAGGACACCACTGAATGAGAACATCAACGCTGGCCTCTTACCTCAGTACCGTTGACCACGGGGATTTGATCTACGACAGATACAGCGCCATCGACTTAAAGAACTTGGCCGAGCTAGGACCGCTGTGGTCTGTGGGTGTGTTTTACGCAAAGGTAACGAGCCTTCCGGCTGGATACGACTGGTCCCCGGTGAGAGCCGTTGGGTTTCGGTGGCATGAATGTTGGGTCCCGGTGCTCCGGCAACCCCAGATCAACGACATCTGGATTTTCAACGCGACGCAGGATGCACTATCGACGCTGGACAGGAAGCTCACTAACAAAGACGCCCCTGGCGTGCTTGAGTTAGTCAGTCCTCGAATCTCGGCCGGTGATTCCTGGTTCAAGCCATACTTTGAAGCTGACCGCGTTGGGATAGTGCGGTGTCCAGAGGTCGATTTTGCCGGAGCTGGAGCCTTTGGCCGCATTGAACGTCTGGAGTTCTCGGAGGTTTCGAGGGTGCGTAATCTCGCCCACTTCTCTGGCCAAGGAGAACTGAACCTTCTGGTCCTCGATAACATCGAAATTCTGGATCCCGAAACTTTCTGGGACATTCAAGCCCAACGCATCGTCGTGAGGGGATACGGCAAGAACCTTCGGTGGTTGTACAAGATTTGGCCCGATCGACCCGATGATTGGGCTGATCGGGTCCGTCTCGGTGAAAGACTGGCTGCCGATCTAGACCCCGAGGGAAGATCTGGCAATCTCTTTGAGGGCTACTACGAACCTGTCGTCGAAGGGGACTTTTCCGCTCAGGAGGCCGATATCGAAGCCACCGCGCTTGCACGCGAAGAAATTACCGAGCAGAGGTTCTGGCATATCATCGGCCGGGCACGGGAATCCTGTGACGGGGATGCTGAGGGTCTGGCCGAGGCACTGCGCAAAGAACTGCGCCAATCCACCCAGCCAGAGATCGTGGCTTTCGACCGGCTGTTCGTCCTCAAGACCAATGCCTTGTACTCCTGGGAGCTGTGGGGTGTGGCGTACTTGTTGCTAGGTGGATGCGGTGACGATGAATTCACCGACGTGCGCACTTGGGTCGTGGCGCAGGGTCGGGACTTTTACCACTCCTGTCTCGCGGATCCGACGCTGCTGGGCAACGGGCAACTTAACGACCCGGCCGTGGTGATGGACGCGGAAGAGATTCGATACGTGCCCGAGGAGATCTTCATGGAGATGACCGGAACCTCGATCGAGGAGCAATATCGCGACCAGCCCTCGGCATCGATGGCAGGGCAGGCTCCGGCTGGGATACCCTGGGATGAGTACGTTGGAGGGCTCGAAGCCCGATTCCCGCGTATCCGTGCGCTTGAAGGATTGTGACTGCAGTTGACAGCTCTGGGAGGGCAGTTGATTCACCTGTCCGATAGCGGTTCCCGAGTCCCGCAGTCCAACGCTAACCGGACATGCGGTTTTCGTATCGGTCGCTATGCCCCATCGTCATCCCAAGGCATTAATGCCCTGGAACGGCAGTGTTGCTGCTCATTCCTTGCCGGAGGACCGGCTGCAAGGGCACCGGTCAGGTGTGTTGGGATACTTGATGACCCGGAACCGCGGCGGTTTGATCCGCGAACTGCAATCGAGGATTGCCGCACGGAGAATGGGCTCGGCCGCGGCGCTGACGATCAGTTCGGCCCCCTGGCAGCCAAAAGTCCAATCCGTTTGCGCCCGTTGCTCCGTCGAAAACACATAGGTATTGCCGCAGCAACCGCCATCGGAGATATCCAGTCTCGCCGATCTTAGAACGGTGAGCTGGTCGATGGCTGCGGGATCACCATGAATGGCGGGAAAACGTATCTGTCATGGGCCTCATCGTAGTTCGATGATCAGCCTACTGTCAGCCAATCGAGCCTTGGAAAGATCGATGTTGCCTGCGTTAGCTAAATTTCCGTAGGTGCAACCCTTGTGGGAGTCCATAAATATGGTGCCAGGGCTGATCATTTCTATTCATTGGAAAGCCTGGGCAGGTCAATCTCTTGGTAGTCGAACCACGAAGTAACGTCGGCGTCGGCTCGCCACTGCGCAATGAACCATAAATACCCAATGTGGTAGCCGTAGTCGATTCCGGAGAAGACACCTCTAGTTTCGTAGGCAGTTGCCTCAAGTAGTCCAACGAAATCGGATAGACCGGTTTCAAATCCATCGCTACGCATCTTCTCGTGCGCTTCAACAGCACGGGGGTTAATCTGCAGCATGAAGAGCACAGACGGGCAGCGTTCTGAACCATTGAGGAATTCAATGAGTTCATCAGGTACTCGAAGTTGCTGGGTAGCCAGCATGCAACCAAGCTGTTTGCCAAAGTACCGAGCAAGGTTCCGTGCTCGTTCCTGCCAGTCGGAACCATAGACTGTTTGCCAATCGAGTCGTTCCCACCCGAATATCTCATCGATGTGTTCCACCAGACAAGCTTCAAAATGGTCGTAAGATCGGTCGAACGGTTGGCTCTTATTGTTATTGCAGTTGGCACATAGGTTCTTGCGCCAACGTATTTGAGCGCCTTTTTTGAGGCTCTGAAGTGTCGCCTCGTAGTCCGAGCTCTTCTTAAAGACGTTGTCCGGCGCAATGGTGCCGTCGTCCGTTCTCGCCACCCGACGAAGCGTTGAAGCTTTGATTCTATGTTCTGCAGTGGTGGCAATGTCTCCACACCACCAGCAGAGATCACTCTCGGGCACCCGAAGGTGTTCTAGCGCTGGGTTCAAGTCGAGGGTACCTATTTTTCTCCGCGTATCGCTCATCTATGTATTATCCCGTTGTCGTCTCAGTTCCAGCTAACACGCTTGTGCCCTTGCCACAGAAACAGTTGCAGTCTCCGAAAAGGGTAGGTCCGGATAGACCATCTGGAACCGTCCCGCAAGCCGGTCGCCATACGGGACACTCGATCCGTTGGCTTGGTAAGTTTTCGAAACTCCGAGTTTTCAACGATTTCAGATTCCCATATACCCCGCCCGAGAAAATGCCCGGTGAAGGGGCCTTATACGGAGTCCAAAAACGGTCGTTTTCGATTCCCTACACATGCAGGCCCACTGAAAACGAGACAGCACAAACAGAGCGGCATAGAAAATCGCTGCGGTAAATAGCATCCATCCAGGAATACCAATCACCGCAGCGGTTCTCACAAATGCACCAAAAACTACGAGCTTAGTGGTTCAACGAATAATCACGTGAACGAGCTTTGAAATGTGGAAATAGTGAAACAACTGAAGATCCAACCCCCAGTACGAGCAACACCGTTCCAGCCCAAAACACCCTCCACTGTGCGTCCCTGCATTCATATCCACCATAGGAAGGAGGATTATCCCAGCCTGTAGCACCAGCTCCCCGACCACACATCGCACCATCAATGGTGACAGGGTAAACTAACACCACTAGAGAAGCTGCAACGAGAAGAGTCCCCACAACCGCGAGTATTTTGCCGTTGCGGGTCGACTTGGAAAAAGACCAAAGTAGCGGTCCGACTGAAATCAACCCGATTCCGCACACTCCAGCGAGGACCCAAAAAGAGAGCGGCTGGCTATTCCACAAATCATTCATTCCAACCGCTTTCTACCGGAGATCCAGTCCGTACCAGGTGTATTTCTTACCCTGCTGCTTGGCTAAGGCTACCGTTGTTTCGAGGGAAATATTCGAACGGTTCGATGACTTTTGTGAGATTCTTGGGGCATAGTTTGCTCGTCCTGTGACAGCCATTACGTGATCAATGTACCCGTCTGGGTATCCATTTGGATCCCAATCTACAAAGATTAAGTCTCCTGAACGTGCATTCCAGACGTTCGATAGGAACTTGTACCTACCGGTGTTCAGCGAGTAAGAATAGAGATTGCTGGCCTTCGTCCAAGTTCTCGTTGCCCCTGCAATACCGGCAAGGTTGAAAGTCCACTTCGTCTTTTCATGAATCTGAGTAGAATTGCCTCCGGTCAGGTACCATCCCGCCTGGTCCAGCACCTGAGAAACGAAATTAGCGCAGTTGTTGTTGTACTTCGGATATGTACCGTTGACATAGGCCGTGCCGTCTTTTGCGTACCTTCCGGAAGTGCGGCTAATCGCGTAAGAGACGAAGTTTTGAACATTAATGCTGTTCTGCTTGGAGTATCCTGCGGCTGGTACTCCGATTGTTCCATCGGCTGGTTGTGCAATGTCTTCGATCGGAATGCCGGGCTTATCGTCATCCGACTTCAGATCAGGAGACATCGGAATTTCCTCTGGCTCGGGGGTAGGGTCGCTCTCATCGGCAGCCAGGCTGCTCTCTTCATAAGGAACCACTTCGTCAGCAACGACAGCCCAGCCTTCATTACCTTTCTCCAAGGTCAACAGATGTTCATCTGCCCAAGAAGACGGGCCAGAGTATCCATTGTCATCCGGCTGAAGATGGTAGCTAAAAGTCACCATCGCACTTACTTTTTGCTGTGTCTCGGTTGAGGACACCAATTTTGGAGACTCAATTTCTACGCTTGAGTTGTAACCACCGGCGGCAGGTTCGCCTAAGGTGAGTGAAATTTCGCCCAATTCTTCTTGCGCGACTGAAACAGATTCTTCGGCCGTATCAGAAAGGGGCTGGGCCATTCTAGCGAGCGATGACGAAGATGCTCCTGGTGCATCTAGCACCACTTCCGCGGCATCGCCGTAAGCCTCGATTGCGCCAAGCTGAACCACTGTTTCTTCATGCGAACTAGAACTCGCAGACTTTGATGAAGAAACACTAGGAACGAGATTTGGCTGAGCTACTGCGGAAAATGAGGGCAGTACCACCAATGACAGGGTTACAGCTCCGCACAAAAGCATTTTGCCCTTGCGTCGGTCTTGAAAAGGATTCACAAGATCCTCCATGCTCTATAAGCTGGGATGCGCACTATTTATGCGTTCGCTTAGTATTCATAGAGAAAATTGGAAAGTCAAGAGATTTTTAAACTAATGAGTATTTCGAATCAAAAAATTTGTTTGGCAAGAAATAATTGAGAAATATGTTGACGGATTCGACTATGATACCGACTCGGATGTGAGCATAAGCCTCATTGCCGGTCGATTAGGCAGATCCATACCGCTTGATCAAAACCGGTCGTTTATGACACATTCTCCACGGGACGCGATACGGAAAACGGGTCGGTTGAAATAGCAACAGATTTTTCCGTCAGGATCGTCGCAAAACCCAGTGCCGAAAATTATGTAGCAAAAAATAGTTATTGCACGAGTACTAGGATTCGATATTTTCTGTAACGACCTTGTAGCGAGGCCACCCGTTTTCGTCTAGCCCTATGTTTTCAAGCGCTCCAACTGCATAACGTGCTTCGCGATCGTACGCCTCAGGATAGAACATTGGCAACTTGGAGCGCACCGCCCGGGTCATCAATTTCCGTAGGGCTACAGTAAGAACTCTGCCTAGAATTATCGATACTGAAGGCTCCGGGGTTTTCGAAGGTTCGTAGTGTTTAGTTTTGTTGTAGTTTTGGGCAATTGCTTTACTCGCCTCGTAGATACTCAATGGAGAGATGGTAAAGTCCAGCCTCGAATGAGCTATGCAGCGTAATACGTATGTGTACTGGGTCGGGAATCCAGGATGACTCTTGCTGGGATTCCCGCTATATGTGAAGGTATCGCCGAGAACCGGAGGTAGTTCTTTACCCAGGCTCTCTGCAGTCATCCCCGCATAGATTACTCGATCAGTACTAGTGAAATGCTCTCGTTCTAGCAATTGAATAAGAGCTCCGCTTTTGCCTGCAAGTGAAGAATCAGTTTCTAGCCACGCCTCTAATTTCGGTGTCACTACTTCATTAAAATCGATCAAATGATCCACGCCACGGGGCACGTCGTGTTCAGCAGCGAACTGTTCATGAGCGGTACTGAAATGCGTAAATTCTAGTGAGTCGCTTTCAACCTCAAACTTCAGCTCATGATCAGAAATCTTTACAGGCTTGCCTGTGGAGATAACTAAGAAATCGCGTAAACGCTTATGGACATTCAGATGATCATCCACTGGGAGTGGACGCTTTGCGATGGTACTTATCTGACCGTTAGTTTCGATGCTTGCCTGGCCATGATTAGAACGTCCTCGCCAAGGAGTTGACAGCTCTACACTCATGTTCGAAAGAGTAAGATTCGTGCTTGGTGACGTTTCCACACGAACTTCGTATGCTACTACTTTTCCCGAACCATCTTGTTCAAGCCGAGTAGTCATACTTCCCTGATCAAGCCATTCACCTAAATATTCAATAGTAGAAGTAACTTGGCTTGCTTCAAGAGGCCCATCTTTAGTCTTTGAGATCAAATCATAGATGACTGCTGCGGGGCGCATCGTAATCTCCGAGACGCCGGAAAAACGTCGCTTCCGTCTGATAACGACGCAATCAAGGAAAGATGCACTCCCCTCCACCGAACGGAAACTCAACACTTCCGGGATGACATCATCGTGCTTCCACCAGCGCGGATCCTTTTCCCCGAAGATGTCATCTGGGAACGACACAACAAGCAACGGACCATAGTTCTCATCTATGATCATCTGCCCATAGAGCAGTTCATTTTCTGCAATCCCGTCATGCACCAGCCCAATAGCCGTGTCCCCAAGCAGCATTCCAAAAGAGTTCATCACAGCCTCATAGTAATACTGCACGTCGCTAATCAGGTTTACGGCATAGAGAAAAAATGGTTGACGACTGCCCGCTGACCTATATACTCACCGGAAGATTACCGCATGTATCACAACCCATAGGTTGCAATACTTCTCGTCGACATTCACTCCCCCAACGAAAAATCCGCGGAAACTCAATGGTCCAGAATTCTCGCAACCATGTGTCGCAACCGATGACGCGGAATCGTAGCTGCGCCGCTAGCTGCGAGACATTCTCGACGACCGGAAAGCCACCAGAATCGGCTTTGGTCGCATGTCAATCAGAACCCATGAAGCCGATCGGCGGAACCAAGACGTTTTCGTCTCTGAGGACTGCGCGATGGATCTTACATCGGCCGCAAACCCTCCGAATCATTCGCCACACAACGCCACGGATAAGGAGCTCGTTGCATTACAGGCGTAAAGCAGCTTTTTGAAGGCTGCTTCGGGGCAATCCGCTCCCTCCACCCTCCATTTCCTCGAACTTTGGTTCCCGAACTGCGTGCGAAACCACGCATGGCCAGTGTGCCGCCGGTCATGAACCCTGCAGGACGGGGCGTGGCACCATTGGCATCCTGGGCAACGTCTTCTTCGCTCAGGGGCCTTCGATGCTGCCGCCACACCATTGCTGGGCCAAGGCAGGTGATTTCAGATTAACCAGGTCAAATAATGGCCAGTCCATTGATTTTTCGACGGATCCCGTGAAGAGTCGACCTCATGCGTACCTACATGATTGTCATCCCCAGCGTCATTGTCGCGTTCGCCGCCAATGCGGCGCTGGATATTCTGACCGATATCCCGATGCTTCTTCGATGGACCCTGGCCATCGCCGCCAGCTTGGTCGTGACCCTTGTGCTCAGCACCATTGCAAACCGCAGGCAACGGTCAATCAATAGCGATCAGGCGAAGTAGCACCTCCATCAACGCATCCCACGGCTGCGCAGGGCTCAAGGTTCTCCAGGCGTCGAGGAACGCCGGGCCTTCGCCCTTGGCAGGGCGAAGCCTTCCTCCTCATCGAGCCCATGCGGGGTTTTCTCCCAGACATGCGGAGTGCGTGCCATCTGGTACGCGGCACGCCAAGCGGCGATGGAGTGCAGGACCCAATAGGCGGGGTTGAGCACCGCGAAAACCGCCACCCTGGCTCCGTAGCGTCGCCAGGACACCAGCCCCGAAACCAGAATCATCATGGCATTTCCAAAGAGCATGGTCGCCCAGCCCAGACCCAGCAAACCCGTGGGAAGTTGCAGCCCGATAAACCGGACACCGACATAGGTGAAGATCGTGAACCCGAGAACCAGCGGGTAGGACAAGAACGCCAGCGGAGTCCCGGCAATCAGGCCGATCATGCCCACGGCTCCCCCGAGCCCGGTGCGCTGCACGAATCGCAGGGGCCGACGCATATTAACGGCGGCCGTGATCATGTAGCCCTTGATCCACCGGGTGCGCTGCTTGATCCACGCCGGAACCTTGGAACAAGCTTCCTCCCAGGTCGTCGAGTCGATGATCCCCACACGGAATCCCCGCACGCTGGCGCGCAGTCCCAGATCCGCGTCCTCGGTGACATTCCACGGATCCCAGCCGCCGAGCTCACGCAGCTGCGCAGAGCGGAAATGATTCGACGTGCCGCCCAGCGGCAACGGGACGCCGGTGCCCTCCATGCCCGGCAGCATGGAATCGAACCAGTGCGAGTATTCCACAGCGAACATCCTGGTGAGTACATTGTGCTCGGCATTGAAGTAATTCAAGGCCGCCTGGACGCACACCAGCGGTCGGGCGGTGGGATCCACATCGCGCCGGATTCTTTCATCCTCGCGGAAAGCAGCAATGGCCAGTCGCAGCTGGTCTGGTTCGGGGCGGTCCTCGGCATCGTAGATCACGCAGAACTCGCCGCTGGACAGCGCCAGCCCGTAATTGCAGGCGCGGGGCTTGGTTTGTGGCACGCCTCGGGGCACCACCAGGATCCGCACGTTCATTGGCGGAGCTGCGGCCTTGGCGGCCGCGATCGTTTCCGCGTCATCCTCCTCCAGCAGCAGGAGGACTTCGAGCTTGGAGCGGGGGTAGTCCAGCGCCCCGATATTATCCAGCAGCTTCGCGATGATATTGGCCTCGTGGAAGGCCGGGATCAAGATGGTGTAGACCGGCAATTCATCATCCGGGATGCGTCCACCGCTATCGACGGCGACCCCCAGATCCTTGCGCCACCGCTGTAGCAGCCGCGCGCCCAGGCGTTCGCGGGCCCGCTGGATCGGGGCGTTGATGCTGGCCAGCGTCTTGAACAGGATGCTGGAGGCGAAACTGATATTCGCGATGAACAGCACAATGATCAACGTAAGCCGCACGTCGAGGAGCAAACCGGCGGCCAGCGCCGCGGCGAGCAGCACAGGCAGCACTTTCTGCCAAGTGGTCAGCGCCACGCGCGCTGACGCCGAGGGTTCCTCGGCGGAGAGCTTATCGGAGGCGTCATAGAGCATTTCTCGGCGGAACGCGGACTGCAGCGCCTGCTGCATGTCCCAGTCGGTGGCCGCCACAACCCGCACCGGTGTGCCCAGACGCTCTTCGGCGTCGGCCAGCATCAGCTCGGTCGGACGCTCGCAGGTGACGATGACCGTGCTCTCACCCTCGCAACGGTAGGGTATCCATGCGGAGGACAGTGCCCAGGTGTGGTCGAGTTGCACCAGTAGATCCAGTTGCGGCGGATCTGCCACCAAGTCCACCAATTCGGTCTGCCATTGCGCGGCAAGCACCCGGTACATCGCGCGGCGGTCGACCGAGCCATTGAGCAGCAGGTGGCGGCCCAGCAGGCCGCCTTCGCGGCGCTGGTCCGCCAGGGCGCGGTCGATCGCCGCTTGATCCACCAGGCCATGCTCGATCAGCAGCTGCCCCAGGGGCATGGAGGGAGTATTCATCAGTCGTTCCTTTGCAACACGGCATGCGTGGGTGAGCTGTAGACGGTGTGGTACTGCGACCGGACTGCCGGCAGCCTGGTCAACGCCTGGTCCACAAGATCCACCGGGCCCGAGTTGATGGCGGCTCCTTCCTCCTCGACGTTCAGCAGTATCCAGCGTGCGTGCGCTGCCGGATTGGCCAGTGCCTGGTCGAACAAATCCCCCGAGGCCCGCAGGTAGATCTGCGAGATGTCGATCCCCAGCAGTGGAATGACCGAATTGCCACGCGCGCTCTCATCGATCAGCACCGACCCGCCGTCGTAGTGCTCGGAGAGCCAGCGCGCGGCCTCGGTGGAGTAGCGGGTCGAGTCCCGGCTCATCTGCGCCTCGGCCAGCACGGGGACACGAGCTATCGGCCCATTGGCCCACCAGTTGGCCTGCAGCACGGTCGCGACCAGCAGCACCCCGGCCAGCACCGCCCTTGCCCGGTGCGCCGGAAAGCGCGCGAATACCCGGTCCACGGCCAGCGCGGCGGCCACCAGATACAGCGGCATGGCGGTCATCGCAAAGCGGTTATTCCACCAGGTGCTCGGCAAGGAGTGGGCGTTGTTGATGGCGGTCTGGCCCATGTACATGCTGAGTACCGCGAAGACGTAGGCGCTGGCGGTCAGCCAGAATACCAGTCCGGCCGTGGACAAGCGCCAGCGGTAGGCGGCCAGGAGCAATCCGGCACCCGCCAAGACCAGCAGCAGCGTCCCCGCGGTTCCCAGCACCGAGGCATGGAAGGTCACCAGGGTCAATCCGAGGTTTCCCTTGGTGGGCAGCAGGCCGCTGCTGCTAATGGAAGACTGCTGCGCGCTGGCCGAATACTGGCCGAACATGAACTCCAGCGGATCGCCATAGATGCCCCAGTTGTAGGCCAGCCACCACAGCACCGACAATGCCGGGATCCAGGCGAATCCGGCGCCCATGATCATGACCTGGCGCAACGAGCGGGTGCGCCTGATGGTCACCAGGATCACGAAAATGGTCCCGGTCAACGCCAGCATCCAGCCCTCGTAGCGGGAGAGCATGGCCGCGGCCGTCGGCAGGCCAGCGAAGATGGCCAGCTCCCCTGCGCTCATGCGCCGCGTGCCCAGCGCCCACCGGGTGAGACCGGCGAGCGCCGCAACGAGAAAGAGCAGGAGCACCGGTTCGGTGAGCGCGGTGGTGTACAGATACAGCACGCTGGGGTTCGCGACGAGCATCAGGATCATGGCCAGCCTCCCGGCACGCCCGATACCGAGCCTGGCCACAATACGGTAGAGGCCGGCCGCGGTGCCGGCCAGCGAGAAGCTGCCCAGCAGCGCGGCGGCCCACCCCGAGTGGAACAGCGGATCGAGCTGGACCAGCGGCACCAGCAGCAGGTGCGGCACCGGGAGCCACACGGTGCCCAACTGGGCGAAGCCCGGAGCCATGGAATCAACGATGCGCCGGGCGATCGTCAGGTGGCTCTGCGCATCCGAATAGGCCAGCGCCCAGCCGGTGCTGACGGTATATACGCTGGCCCCAAGGGATACTGCCAGCGCGAAGCCGGCGATCAGCAGGGTGCCGGGGACCTTGCGGTCCTCCGGCGGCGCATCCAACAGTTGCCAGGCGCGCCGCCAGCCGCGCAGTGTGGGCCGAACTGGCGCCACCGGTGCGGTGGCCGCCGCGGAGCTAGAGCTCATCGTGGGCAGCAGATGGGGCGGCGGCCTTCGCCTCGGCTTCTGCCTGCGCCCGCGCCTTGCGGTTGGTGCGCCGGTATGCCAGGGCGCCAGCAGCACCGAGTGCTACCAGCACAGCCAGTCCGCCGACGGCCCACCACCCATAAATCCGATAGTCATCGGTGCGCGATGGCTGGGGCACGACGGAATTGCTTTCCAGCAGTACCGGTTCGGCATTCGGCTGGGCGATGAGCAGATTGCGCGAGAGCGCGGACCATCCGCCTTCGGAAGCGAGCACCTGGTGGGCCAGATCGGCGTAGAGCGAGCTGACACCGGTCCGCGATGCCTCGGCCGCGCCGGTGGCATCATCCGGGGCCCAGCCGCCGGCGGCCAGGATGGTGCGCGAGTTGCTGGTAAATGCCTGAAGTGCCGCGTATGGCGTCTCGGTGCCGACCCCGGCAGAGAGCATCTGCGCGTCGATGGTGCGCATTGCCTCCAGGCGCAGTGGCGCGCCCAGCTCATTGATGGTGTCCGCCGAGGCCCCGACGACAACAGCGCTGAGCGGGGAGGACGCCACCTCCTCTTCCGGCAGCAGCGTGACCTGCAGCGGAACACCACTGGCCTGCTGCAGGGAGGCCAAGAGGCCCGTGGCCAGCAGGTAGGCGTCGGAGGGTTCCGCGGACTGGCCAAGTGCCAGGCCGATCTGGCCTGAAGCGGCCTGGGGCATCATCTCGAAGCCTTGGGTCGTGCCGGTGCCGTAAGCCGGGGTGATCGAGCTGGCCGCGCCGTCAAGGTGCACCTGGACAGGCAGCGATCCGGCCGTGCGGCATTCGGCTCCGACAGCCGCGGCATCCAGCTGGATCCGCAGGCCGTTGCGCCCCTTCACCAAGCTTTCGGGCACGGCTATGTCGGTGTTGATGGAGGTGTCCTGTGCATCCAGCACAGAGGAACCCACCAGGCTGTCGTTCCAGTACACGTTCAATGCCGCCTCGGCACTGCGCGGGAGCGCGCTGTGCGTTCCCGCGAGGTGGATCTGCACGCTGTTCATGCTGGCGCCGAAGTCCGCTTCGTCAACCCCGGTATACAGCGAGGACTGCCCGTATCCTTCCAACCGTGGATTCTCAAGCCCCAGATCCTTCAGGCTCAATTCCTCGGGCGGCGCCCATCGCACCGGCTCGTCCGGCGTGACTTCGGCGGTGGTCTCGGTGCCGGTGGCAAGGCTAATGGCCTCCGTGCGCAGCACCGAGTCCAACCCCGCAAATTCCTGTGCATCCCCGGACACGGTCAGGGTCGTGCCCGCCCGGTCCAGCTTCAGCTTCAGTTTCCCGCCCGCTGCGTCGAAGCGAACCGTCAGATCAGGGTTCTTGGCTTCCCAGGACACATCGGCATCGCTGAATGCCGTGGCGATCGCCGGGACAGCGGTCATCGCGGCCGCTGCGGACTGGTCGGCGGCCTGGATGGAAACGCGCTTCGGGGACATGGCGAAGAACTGGGCGATCGCCTGCGGGGCGGCCGCTTCGCCCTCGACCTTGATGCGCAGGCCGGATAGGCTGACCTCTTCGGGTTGCTCTGTCAGGCAACGCCCGGCAGCGTCCTCCGGGACCCATCTTGCGCCCACGCTCAGGCGGCCGTCGCTTTCCCCGTCCGCCAGCAACGCGCGCGCCGACTCATCCAGGTCGATCGCGAACTCTCCTGCCTGTTGCGCTGGGAAGGTCTTGAGAATCTTCTGGCCGACACGCAGCTGGATTTCTCCACTGCTGGCGGTGGTCTCGATCAGCCCCTGTACCGAACGCGGGCTTTGCCCTTTGGGAATAGCCACGGAACTCGAAGCCCACGCCCCGGTATCGCTGGTGGACGCCGGGTTGGAAACGGTCAATGTTTCGTCGGCTGCAGCTGGTCCGAGCGGCTGCAAGACGAGGAGAGCGCTGGCGGCCAGGGCCAGCGCGTAATGGGAACGGGGCAAAGCTACTCCTGAGTTTTCTTCCCGAGCGCCTAAGCCCGGGCTGGCAGAGAGGTCCTGGGCGAAGGGTCGGTATTCAAGCGCCCAGGCAAACGTTGCTTGTCGTCATTTTGAGGTGCGACAAGAGCGTTGAGGGTCGAGCAAAGGTAGTTCGTAGCATCCTTGATCAAGGAGGCAGCAGGACCTTGGCTCCAGAACAGTGCTGCGGTCAGCGAGTCGCGTTGGGTCTGCGGTCTCATCCTACCCTAGTCAACAGCCCATCCATGCCTAGCTAGCGCGAGCGACCGGAGGGGTGCCACCGATTTGTGGGGTGTAGCCGCCGAGCAGATTGCGCCATCTCCTGGGCAGGAATGTCATTCCTTCCTAATGACTCATCAGGATTCGACTCATAGCCCTGTCATGAACTTTTGATGTATCAATTGTCTGCACTTCGTACATTGGGGAGAAATCGTTGATCAGCACCCAGGATCTAACCATCAGCTCATTGACCGAACACCTTGCCACACTGGACCCGGAGGTGGCGCTGCGCATAGACGCCGAACTGGCTCGTCAGCAGCGTCGCCTGGAAATGATCGCTTCTGAGAACCACACCGCCCAGGCTGTTATGCAGGCTCAGGGTTCGGTACTAACCAACAAGTACGCCGAGGGCTACCCAGGTCGTCGCTACTACGGTGGTTGTGAAGAAGTAGACGTCATCGAGACCCTGGCCATCGATCGCATCAAGGCTCTGTTCGGCGCAGAATTCGCCAACGTTCAGCCTCACTCAGGTGCTCAGGCAAACGCTTCGGTCTACCACGCACTAGTTCGCCCGGGCGACACCGTGCTGGGTCTGAACCTGGCTCACGGTGGACACCTGACCCACGGTATGAAGATCAACTTCTCCGGTCGCCTGTTCAACATCGTTCTTTACGGTGTGAACGAAGAGACCAACGTTGTGGACATGGACGAGGTTGAGCGCCTGGCCATCGAGCACCAGCCAAAGATGATCGTGGCCGGCTGGTCGGCCTACCCGGACCAGTCCCCTTCGACGCTGACGCCGGCTTTATGTTCCACTCATGAGGTGGCGCCATGTTCCAAGACGTAGCGTTGGTAGTTTTGCAGAATCGGTCGTAGCCCATGAACGCTGCTCCGGTAGCTTCAGGTTGGTGCCGACTTTGGCGAGTTCTCTATGAACATTGGGCCAGTCCGGCTGGGTGAACACGCTTTCGTATTCGCTGCGGCCAGGGAACAGCCGTTGATAGACCTTTTCTTCGGTCAGGCCTTGGAGTTCATCCCAGCTGCGGGCGGCTGAATCGGCGGCGTTGATGACTTCGGCAACGATGTTGCGTGAAACGCCTTGGGTGGACGCAATGGCGCGTCCTGACAATCCCTCGGCACGAAACTGGAGTATTCGCTTCGCGTTGATCTTTCGTACCATTGGAAATGGCTCCTTCCACCACACTGTCTATGCATGGTGGGAGGAGTTTATAAAGAGTGGCTCTGAAGGTGGATATTGGGTGGCTCTGAACCACAATTTTGGTGGCTCTCTAAGAGTCAAATATTCAGTACACAGTCAATGGTGGATCATCGCGAAATCCACACCCGGAGAGGCTTCTGATTGAGCGCGGCATCTTTTGCTAAATTAGAACTAATCGACCCCCTCCTAAGCCTCTCAACGAAGCGCAAATTGGAGGGGCCTCTTATTCTTCGAGGTTCCACGTGAAACCGTATCTAAGTTTGGATCAACAAGTTTCACTATTGATCCATCGCGGTCTCTACGTATCCGACGTTTCCGCCTGCGAGAGATTTCTTGCTTCGTCGAACTTCCACAGATTTTCGGGTTATTTTCGTTATTTCCAGATCGCACCCCATGCAGGAAAGGATTCCTTAGTGCTGGTTGCACTTTCGAGCTAATCCGCATGATCTACGATGCAGATGAAGAATTACGCATCAGTCTCGCGTGGCCTCTAGCGCAGAACGAGCTCGCGTTACGTTCCAGCGTTGCCCACGCTATTGCTACTGAACATGGGGCTTGCAAGACGTACCTTGAACAAGCCTTCTACACCGATTCACCTGGCCACGAGCCAACTGTGGAGTCCTTGGTTGGGTGCCCGGAAAGTAGTCCAGTGACTATGTGAGTACTCGTGTCCGACAATGGACA
>NZ_VHIN01000003.1 GCF_009805585.1 Glutamicibacter sp. JC586
AGAGCATATCGTTTGTATTATGGCTGAAGAACCTAACCCCGACTTGCTGAGCACTAATCTTTCACTACCAACGCCGCGGGACTGGGCTGTGAGATATGGCGGCTGTCCGTGGCTAGGGGGCAGTATTGAAGATCAAGTGCAGCGCCTCAGAGAATTCCTCAAAAAACTTCAAGAAACGGACGGCTCGTACAATACTGAAATCGCCAGTCCCGACGGCAGCGTGCGTACCGTGGGCTGGTACTCCAGAAATCTCGGATCAAGCGGAATCTTAGCCAGTAACGGCGAGGGACATGTCAAAATCAGCGAGACCGCTGCTCAATGGCTATCCACCGCGGATGACCGCCTCCTCGCGGGCCTCATTCATTCGCGAATTCGTCTATTTGGCGAAATCCTGCAAATCCTTCGTGATCGCCCTGGCATAACACACGAAGAGCTTTATAAGGAAGCCAGCGCGAAGTACCAACTGGATTGGAAGACTTTGGATCCGGTGCGAAGACGGGTGGGGTGGCTCAGATCCCTTAAGTATGTTGAGCTCACATTTAACCGGACAATCCACCTTACTAAGAGGGGTGAAGACGTCCTGCCACTCTTAAAAATTGTTCAGCCAGCGGATGTCAGCCGTGAGCTCGACCCCCAGGCAACATCTAACATCACTCTTCCTGCAGCCATTGCTCAGGAAGCATCGCAGATGAACGATGAAAAACTGTCAAAAAGAAAAAATGCTTTCGGTTACATTCCGCGATCTAACGTTCGTGATATCTACGAAAGCATTAAGCACCTGTGCCTATTATTCGACCCGGAGACAACCAAAGAGGAATTTGTTTCCCGGTGCTCAGCAGATTTCGGGGTCAAAGACTCGTCCGGCATCAGCGCGCTATACGCGCTCAGATCAATGGGCCTGGTCGAACAAGTATCTCTAAACGGCTACAGATTGACTGTCAATGCACGCGAATGGATCAACTCTGAGGAACGATGGGGTTTACTCGCCATAGCCCACACAAAGATATTTGTTGTCGGGGAACTCATCCCTTATATGAAAGAAGTCATCCGCGTCCCTACGCTTCAAAAAACCATTAACCGTGCTTATGGATCACAGCTCAGCCTTTCGGAAATTCGCTCGCGCATACATTTGTTAGTTGCCTGCTCGGCTATTGAACAACTCGCTCCAGGTCAGTTTCGTGCCACGCAGGACGGACTCGCACTAGCGCAACAAATGTCTCTTCTTTCAGAACCGGAAGTGCCCAATCAACCATCCACAGTAGTAGAAGAGACTACCGCTTCAGGCGTCCTGCGCCAGGAGGTGACCGAAGCTGCCACAGACTCGAAAAATCCCGAACGATTTGAGAAGGCCATCCAACAATGCTTTGAAGCTCTGGGATACCACGCAGAGCATCTTGGCGGACCGGGAAAAACAGACGTCCTCGTCCACTACACTGATGGCCCTGGAAAGACCCAGCGATTCATTGTCGATGCCAAATCCAGCGCTTCAGGCACCATCACCGATAATATGGTGCAGTTTCCCGCACTCAAAGATCACGTCACGAAACACAAAGCTAAATTTGCCGTTCTCGTAGGTCCTACCTTCGTAGGCCGTGTAGTCAGCTGGGCGGACGAGAACAATATTGTCCTTCTTGACTTAGCACGTTTGAAGCTTCTTCTCGACAACCAAGATCGCATTCCAGCCCCTCTTGACGTCGTTACAGATTTCCTCTCGGGCAAAGAGGATGGATGGTCTGCTTTAGAGACAGCCTGGGGACAACAACAACGATCAGTAGAACTCCTCATAGAGGTGATCGACTGTCTACGTCGCGAATTTAACAACCCGGACGGCGAGACGGAAGGCGCTCTCAGCGCTGAGCAAATCTACTTTTTGCTCAGAGACGTAGTAGAGCCACGACCAACTCAGGCATCTATAAAACCTTTGTTAGACCTTATCTCTTCACCCCTTATCCAAGGTACTCATGCAGTAGGAAAGGGCTGGGTGTTCCCTGATCCGCCCAAGCTAATTTCACAGAGGTTAAGAACAATAGCTAATCGGATTGATGCACTCAGCGAAGCTGAGAGTAGCAGCTAAGAGATCCCGTCCTACTTATTCCCTAACAACTCGCTAGCGTTCATACCCCTCGTCTCGGGCCTGCTGCACTTGAGGCGGAACGTACTTTTCCGATTCTGTCCGCAATCCCTTTTTAGGTCCGCTAGTAGTAGACGGATTAGGGAAGGTTGCCTCACGCCACTTGGCACGCTGTGCAGCTTTCTCCGCTACTTCCTGAGCCTCGCGCTCCTTTTGCATACGTTGCGCGGCGACCAGATCAGTTTTAAACCTGGCGTTTTCCCGGCCTACCATCACCGGTTGCTTCACCGCCTCCCTACGGCGCGGAGCAGCCTCCAGCCCATAATCTTTCTCAAGGTTTGTGCAGGCTGTTTGTGCTACTCGGCGGTCGTTCCTGGCATGCCACACCTCCCCCAAATCGCTGACCCGAGAAACCACGATATGCACGTGGTCATCCCCGTGACGCACCATCACCCACGGATGCTCCGCATACCCCATGTCTTCAGCGAACGACTGCCCAATATCAGCCCACTGATCATTGCTCAGCGTCCGATCCGTCGCGGTGTTTCGTAGGGAGGCGTGCCAAACCGGGTTCTTGATCTCCGGGCGCGTGTTCAACGCCTTACGCAGCTCACCCGCCCACCACCGCGGATCAGTCTGCCCCTCGGCACCGATATTCGACCCAACCACCACACCCCCAGAGACCCGCTGCCCAGCAGCAGTGTAAGTGTGCTCGTTCGCTTTGCCCGGACCGTGCAAATACGCGCCAATATCCCCAGGATTCTTGCCCCGCGTAATTTTCGCGATCACGGCAGCTCACCGCGCACCCGCGCTAATTCCTCCCGCGTTGCCTGCACCGCGTCCAGCAGCTCAGCACTCGGTACGGTCTGCCCGGAGTTCAACGCACGCACCAACTGGTTCAGGTTTGAGCCAACCCGGCCCAGATCCGCACGCAGCCGCGCCACCTCTGCGCCAGCGCCCGGGGTGGGGTCCGTGGCTAGTGACGCGAGCAGTCGTTCCCGTGCCCACACCGACACCCGCCGGCTTCCAGCCGCAGCAACCAGGGCTTCGTGCTCCTGGTCAGAAAGGGACAGGGAAACACGCTTCATGCGAGGGTTCTCCACCGTAGGCCGGCCACCCTTGCGCGGCTCATAAACCACCCGCGCGGCCTCGACTGCAGCAGCTTCCGCAGCTTCCCGTTCACGCCGCGCAGCTTCCTGCTCCGGAGTCTCAACAAACGGGTTCCGCGGCCGATCCGGGGCCGGTGTTTTCTTCCGAGAAAACAACGCCATAACAACCGTCCTTCCGAGACCGCAAAGCGGTCGAGAACAAGCCCTCCGCAGGAGCAAGGGGCGATAAGCCGGAACGAAAACTGTCAGCGAGGCACGAGCGGTACGACAGTTTTCCGTTACGGATAATCATACCTTGCATCTGTTTGCGCGCGTCCGACCGTGGAGGAAAATGCCGCGCGCAAACAGGGGGCCGGACACGGGACCGACGACCCCCAAGTGCATACGCGGAGGGCGCGGGGCCGGCCCATCAACCGCAGCGCAGCGGAGGTTGATTTCCAGGGCACCTGCGAAGCGTGCCCTGGCGCAGACGCAAGGGGTGAAGATCGTGGACTCACGCCGCCCCACACCCCGCTCCATGCCTATGAGCCGCTCGCGCTCCCGACTGGGCATGAGTGTACTTAGTCCGGAGCAACGGAGGGAAGACGGAAGAAGGTAGAGGGGGCGCAGCCGTTCGCGTGTTAGGCCAGTACGGAGGGTGAGGGGGAGGGTAGGCAGTTGGCCGTGCGTGAACGGAGACTCCAGAAGACGAGCAGACGGACTTCGCTACGCTCAGCGCCTAGATCGCGGAAACATCTGACTTGGTTCGCGACGTACTTAGAACACGCCGCACTCAAATTCACGCATATACAGCGTCGGGGTGAAAGGCTGTTCTCATGACCGTAGAGACCAATACACCCAGCTCGGACTGGGAGCAGCTATGGCTACCTCTGCGGCCTCTAGCTTCCGATGACCTCAGAGCGGGCATCTATCGCCACACTCGGCCCCAAGCCCTAGGCAAGCGATATATCGAAACCAACCCACGAGCAATGTCGAACCTCCTCATAGTCGATATTGACCACGAAGATGCGCTCCTCCGCGCGCTCTGGGATCGCGCTGCATGGCTACCTAACGCAGTAGTAGAGAACCCCGAGAATGGCCATGCCCATGCCGTCTGGGCGCTCAAAGAACCCGTGACCCGCACCGAATACGCCCGCCGCAAGCCTCTGGCCTACGCCACAGCGGTTACAGAAGCCCTGAGACGCTCTGTAGACGGGGACCAAGGCTACAGCGGACTCATCACCAAGAACCCCACCCACGAGAGTTGGAACGCTTCTTGGTACACGGACAAGCTCTACACTCTCAGCGAGCTCGACGAGCATCTCAGTACCGCTGGCTTCATGCCTCCAGCTACCTGGGCTAAAACGCGACGGAAAAACCCTGTAGGTCTAGGACGCAACTGCTCGATTTTTGAAACCGCACGCACTTGGGCTTACCGCGAGGTACGCCATCATTTCGGTGACGTGCAGGGACTATGGACAGCGATCAGCAATCAGGTTCATCATTTAAATTCAGAGTTCCCTGAACCTCTACCCCACAATGAAGCGCACCAGATAGCAAAATCCATTCATCGATGGATCGTCACCCAATCACGCATGTGGCTTGACGGTGCAGCCGTCTACGAAGCTAACTTCATCGCGATGCAATCAGCTCGGGGACGGAAAAGCGGGCTAAGTCGACGCGATAAATCCGCGCAAGTTTGGAAAGGGGCAACAGAATGACTCAGGTCTATGCACGTATCCCTCGCAATGGAAAGACAGCTCGCGAGCTTGCTGAAAAAGTCGGCATGTCATCCCGTACCGCACAACGTTGGACCTCTGAACCTCGTGAAGTCTATTTACAACGAGCTGCCCAACGTCATGAGCGCATTAAAGAGCTGCGTGCAGCTGGACTCTCTATGAGGGCCATCTCGAAAGAGGTCGGCATAGCAGTTAGCGCTGTTCACTATGCTCTCCAAAAAGATCAGGCAGCTTAGTGGTCCAGAGCGCTCGTCCGTCCTGGACGATTAATCGTTCCGCCCAAGAATGCGGAGTTTCCCCCTCAACCATTAAACGGCGACTACGCGAAGGTAAATTCCCCAACGCAGTTCAAGGGGCAGGCGGCGCATGGACGATCCCAGTCCAAGACCTTGTCTTGGCCGGCTTGAAACCAGGAAAACCTGCTCCACCCGAGCAGAAAACTGACCTAGATCACCCAGAAACTGACCTAGGTCACTGGCCTAGATCAAATAAAAATGACCTAGGTCAACGACCTAGGTCAGAAGATCTACTGAACCGCATCAGTGAGCTGGAACAAGAACTAAAAATCGAACGAGCGAAGCGCGAAAACCTTGAAATCTTGCTCAAAGAGCGAGGGGAACACGTCGAATCGTTGAAGCTTGCAATGCGAATGATCGAGCCATCCAAAGAGCATCAAGCATCCCAAAATGACCTAAGTCAACGACCTAGGTCAGGCGAGGCAACTGACCTAGGTCATGACCTACAGTCTGACCTACCCCCAGTTCCATTCTGGAAACGGTGGAAAAGGACTTAACGGTTAGGGAGTGACCCCGTACAAAAAGGGGGCCCTTGCTGTTCGTACGGGTCCGTTTGCTTCCCGAAAGACGAGAAATGATACATTCTCTCTAAGAGAGCAAAGCGAAGGTCTCTGAACTTCTGTAAAGCATTCTTACTCAAATACAGAGCGAGATGTTCCATTCGCTCTGCATCTCTGGTAGATTTATCAGTGCAAGGCCCTAGGCAGCCCTCGTGGCTGAACAGAGGGTCTTGCATCTCGCGAACCCTCCATTTTTGGGGGGTTCTTGCGTTAACTAGGTTTCTCAGCCAAACCAGATCATTCCATTATCGGATCCTTCAGCCCAGTGACCGCGCAATGCCATATGAGCTCTGGCAGCATTGGGAAGAGCTCGATTTCTCCTCCCCCATATCTCTGGATGATCTTGAAGATGTTTGTGGTAACAGCAGTATGCGGCTAAATCTGCGGCCTGGATTAGTTGGTTATATTTACTGTCTAGCATGATCACATCTTCAAGGACGCGCCGGTTCTTTATGTCCAGCTCTCGATGTACAGATCGGTAGACCGATGCGTTACGACCTGCAAGTAACCATTGTTCTTTGATCTTCGAGGGCTCGATTTCATCATCTTCAAGCAGATGTTTGAACCCTTGCAGCCCGTCATAGAAGACAGTTACATAAGTGTCTTGGGCAGTAGCCCATTCTTCAATGTAAGCGATAACGCGCTCATACAGCTCGTGGTTTCTTGTGGTTGCCATACCGAAATTCCACAAGGTGAAGTTCTCATAATTAGCAAGGTTATTAAGTAGCACACGTGCTGCAGCTGCTCTTGCTTTGTCGTTAAAAGCATCGTTCTGTTCCTCAGTGTCACAGAAACGACCACGTCCTTTAAAGAGCTTGTTCGCATGAACTTCTGTGTTCTTCCCCAAGCCCCATTCATTATGGACCTTACGCCTACCGGCGATCCATTCCGCAAGAAGACCTGACCAGTGTCGATCTTCTACAAGAATTACTGACATCGTTGATCCTGTTTTAGAGTCACCCGAGTCGTCTATATAGCAGAAGTACATAGTCTAAGTATTTCCTATAAAATTTAGCTTCTCAGCACCGACTCAACATTGCGGACGATGAATTTTATAGTCTTCAGTGCTCCTACTTTGTGCATACCGCCCATAGAGAAGCAACACCCTTTAGAGCATTCCAGAGGGACATCGGGGTCCGATAAGCTTCGGTCCCGCTAAACATCATTGAATACTTACCTCTTAGATGTCCTACAACACGTCACCGAAAAAGAGCATATCGTTTGTATTATGGCTGAAGAACCTAACCCCGACTTG
>NZ_VHIN01000020.1 GCF_009805585.1 Glutamicibacter sp. JC586
AGAAGCTTACTTCTTGGCAACAGCAGCCTTCAGCTTCGAACCAGCGGTCAGCTTGACCGAGTGGCCAGCTGGGATCTGGATTGCTTCGCCGGTCTGTGGGTTACGACCGGTGCGAGCTGCACGGTCAGTGCGCTCAACAGCCAAGTAACCTGGGATGGTTACCTTTTCGCCCTGGGAAATCTGGTCGACGAAAACTTCGAATACAGCATCCAGAACACCGTTAACGGCAACCTGGGAGTTTTCGGTCTTCGCTGCAACAGCAGCAACAAGTTCGCTACGGTTCATAGCCAATGTATTGTCCTCCTGGACTAGTGA
>NZ_VHIN01000004.1 GCF_009805585.1 Glutamicibacter sp. JC586
TATTTATTGTGTGTTGAAAGTCATCGGCCTATTAGTACAGGTCAGCTACACAAGTCTTCAGTCCTTGCTTCCACATCCTGCCTATCAACCCAGTGGTCTAGCTGGGGGCCTCACACACTCAAAGGTGCATGGAAATCTCATCTCGAAGCAGGCTTCCCGCTTAGATGCTTTCAGCGGTTATCCCTTCCCAACGTAGCTAATCAGCGATGCACTTGGCAGTACAACTGACACACCAGAGGTTAGTCCGTCCCGGTCCTCTCGTACTAAGGACAGCCCTTCTCAAATTTCCAACGCGCGCAGCGGATAGGGACCGAACTGTCTCACGACGTTCTAAACCCAGCTCGCGTACCGCTTTAATGGGCGAACAGCCCAACCCTTGGGACCTACTCCAGCCCCAGGATGCGACGAGCCGACATCGAGGTGCCAAACCATGCCGTCGATATGGACTCTTGGGCAAGATCAGCCTGTTATCCCCGAGGTACCTTTTATCCGTTGAGCGACGGCCCTTCCACGAGGTGCCGCCGGATCACTAGTCCCGACTTTCGTCCCTGCTCGAGCTGTCACTCTCACAGTCAAGCTCCCTTGTGCACTTACACTCAACACCTGATTGCCAACCAGGCTGAGGGAACCTTTGGGCGCCTCCGTTACATTTTAGGAGGCAACCGCCCCAGTTAAACTACCCATCAGGCACTGTCCCTGAACCAGATCATGGTCCGAAGTTAGGTGACCGATACAGCCAGAGTGGTATTTCAACGATGACTCCACCTGAACTAGCGTCCAAGCTTCACAGTCTCCCACCTATCCTACACAAGCTGCACCGAACACCAATACCAAACTATAGTAAAGGTCTCGGGGTCTTTCCGTCCTGCTGCGCGTAACGAGCATCTTTACTCGTACTGCAATTTCGCCGAGTTCATGGTTGAGACAGCGGGGAAGTCGTTACTCCATTCGTGCAGGTCGGAACTTACCCGACAAGGAATTTCGCTACCTTAGGATGGTTATAGTTACCACCGCCGTTTACTGGGGCTTAAATTCTCAGCTTCGCACTTACGTGCTAACCGGTCCTCTTAACCTTCCAGCACCGGGCAGGAGTCAGTCCGTATACATCGTCTTGCGACTTCGCACGGACCTGTGTTTTTAGTAAACAGTCGCTTCCCCCTGGTCTCTGCGGCCCACACCCGCTCACAACTGCAAGAGCTGATCACGAGGCAGGCCCCCCTTCTTCCGAAGTTACGGGGGCATTTTGCCGAGTTCCTTAACCATGATTCTCTCGATCGCCTTAGTATTCTCTACCTGATCACCTGTGTCGGTTTGGGGTACGGGCGGACTGGGACCTCACGCCGATGCTTTTCTAGGCAGCATAGGATCACCGAATCACCCCAAAAAAGGGGCGCCTATCAGGTCTCAGAAACATGAGCGGCGGATTTGCCAACCACTCTTCCTACACCCTTGGACCAGGTCAATTCCATTGCCTGGCTCGGCTACCTTCCTGCGTCACACCTGTTAATACGCTGACCTCACTGCATCGGTTCCCACCACACCACACAACAACGCAACCCGAAGGCTACAACAGTCATGATCCGTCATGGTTAGCATCCACAGCTCAGTATGGGCGGTCCTTCGCCGGTACGGGAATATCAACCCGTTATCCATCGACTACGCCTGTCGGCCTCGCCTTAGGCCCCGACTAACCCAGGGCAGATTAGCTTAACCCTGGAACCCTTGATCATTCGGCGGACGGGTTTCTCACCCGTCATTCGCTACTCATGCCTGCATTCTCACTCGTATAGCGTCCACCGCTGGTTTCCACCGCGACTTCACCCGCTATACGACGCTCCCCTACCCATCCAAACACCCAACCCAAAGGCCAGGTAAATATTTGAATGACGCAACTTCGGCGGTGTGCTTGAGCCCCGCTACATTATCGGCGCGGAATCACTTGACCAGTGAGCTATTACGCACTCTTTCAAGGGTGGCTGCTTCTAAGCCAACCTCCTGGTTGTCACAGCAACTCCACATCCTTTCCCACTTAGCACACGCTTAGGGGCCTTAGTTGGCGTTCTGGGCTGTTTCCCTCTCGACTATGAAGCTTATCCCCCACAGTCTCACTGCTACGCTCTCACTTACCGGCATTCGGAGTTTGGCTAAGGTCAGTAACCTTGTAGGGCCCATCGCCTATCCAGTAGCTCTACCTCCAGCAAGAAACACGTAACGCTGCACCTAAATGCATTTCGGGGAGAACCAGCTATCACGAAGTTTGATTGGCCTTTCACCCCTACCCACAGCTCATCCCCTCCATTTTCAACTGAAGTGGGTTCGGTCCTCCACACGCTCTTACACGCGCTTCAACCTGGCCATGGGTAGATCACTTCGCTTCGGGTCTAGATCACGCCACTCAAACGCCCTATTCAGACTCGCTTTCGCTACGGCTACCCCACACGGGTTAACCTCGCGACGTAACACTAACTCGCAGGCTCATTCTTCAAAAGGCACGCCATCACACAACCACAAGGGTCATGCTCTAACGGATTGTAAGCGCACGGTTTCAGGTACTATTTCACTCCCCTCCCGGGGTACTTTTCACCATTCCCTCACGGTACTGATTCACTATCGGTCATCAAGTAGTATTCAGGCTTACCAGGTGGTCCTGGCAGATTCACACAAGGTTTCACGGGCCCCGTGCTACTCGGGTATCAACACTAGAACGGCAGACACGCATTACACCTACGGGACTATCACCCTCTATGGTCCGGCATTCCAACCGATTCACCTATACGCCTGCACCTCATCCCACCAGCAAGATAGCACTGGTACATGTCAACCCCACAACCCCGATGATGCAACGCCTATCCGCTATCACACACCAACCGGTTTAGCCCCATCCGCGTTCGCTCGCCACTACTAACGGAATCACTATTGTTTTCTCTTCCTGCGGGTACTGAGATGTTTCACTTCCCCGCGTTCCCTCCACACAGCCTATACATTCAGCTGCAGGTCACACCACATAACATGGTGCGGGGTTCCCCCATTCGGAAATCCTGGCCTCAACGTCCGGTTATCGACTCCACCAGGCTTATCGCAGATTCCCACGTCCTTCATCGGCTCTTGATGCCAAGGCATCCACCGTGCGCCCTTAAAAACTTCAACACAACATCAAAGTCTCAAGATATGAGCAATAAAACAATCTAACAAAATCACACAGACAAGACTCAAACACCCCACAACCCAAGGAAAAGGGCCACAGGACTCATCTCATCTGCAAGATGCTCGCGTTCACTATACAGTTCCCAAACAACAACCCCACACCCCCACCAACACACCCCAACAACAACCCACAAAGGCCATCATCACCAGGCATGCCAGCAGCAAACACAGGACAAACACCGAAACACCAAGAACCCCACACCACAACAACCAACAACCATCCCCAACACACAGCATCAAAAACACCGTGCATCAAAAAACAGTCACTCATCATCATGGTGAGGAGGCTTGTTGCCTCAAAACCCAACAGCATGCCAAACCATACAAACCACACAACACCCACACACCACTTTCCAACACCACCAAACACTCACAACCCAAAGGTCACAAACACCAGGCACTGCGTACTCATCAGCACATAAACATCATCCAGCCACAGCCAGTACCCCACACACACCACACAACCCACATCATGCAGGCCACAAAGTATGTATGTTTTCCAGTACTGAGTTCATTGATATTCCACCCATGAGCAACCCACCCGTACAACACTCGTGCACAGACATGGGCAACCAAAAATGGTTAGCTCCTTAGAAAGGAGGTGATCCAGCCGCACCTTCCGGTACGGCTACCTTGTTACGACTTAGTCCCAATCGCCAGTCCCACCTTCGACGACTCCCCCCACACAAGGTGGTTAGGCCATCGGCTTCGGGTGTTACCAACTTTCGTGACTTGACGGGCGGTGTGTACAAGGCCCGGGAACGTATTCACCGCAGCGTTGCTGATCTGCGATTACTAGCGACTCCGACTTCATGGGGTCGAGTTGCAGACCCCAATCCGAACTGAGACCGGCTTTTAGGGATTAGCTCCACCTCACAGTATCGCAACCCATTGTACCGGCCATTGTAGCATGCGTGAAGCCCAAGACATAAGGGGCATGATGATTTGACGTCATCCCCACCTTCCTCCGAGTTGACCCCGGCAGTCTCCCATGAGTCCCCACCACTACGTGCTGGCAACATGGAACGAGGGTTGCGCTCGTTGCGGGACTTAACCCAACATCTCACGACACGAGCTGACGACAACCATGCACCACCTGTGAACCAGCCCCGAAGGGAAAGACCATCTCTGATCCGGTCTGGCACATGTCAAGCCTTGGTAAGGTTCTTCGCGTTGCATCGAATTAATCCGCATGCTCCGCCGCTTGTGCGGGCCCCCGTCAATTCCTTTGAGTTTTAGCCTTGCGGCCGTACTCCCCAGGCGGGGCACTTAATGCGTTAGCTACGGCGCGGAAAACGTGGAATGTCCCCCACACCTAGTGCCCAACGTTTACGGCATGGACTACCAGGGTATCTAATCCTGTTCGCTCCCCATGCTTTCGCTCCTCAGCGTCAGTAAATGCCCAGAGACCTGCCTTCGCCATCGGTGTTCCTCCTGATATCTGCGCATTTCACCGCTACACCAGGAATTCCAGTCTCCCCTACATCACTCTAGTCTGCCCGTACCCACCGCAGATCCGAGGTTGAGCCTCGGACTTTCACGGCAGACGCGACAAACCGCCTACGAGCTCTTTACGCCCAATAAATCCGGATAACGCTTGCGCCCTACGTATTACCGCGGCTGCTGGCACGTAGTTAGCCGGCGCTTCTTCTGCAGGTACCGTCACTTTCGCTTCTTCCCTACTGAAAGAGGTTTACAACCCGAAGGCCGTCATCCCTCACGCGGCGTCGCTGCATCAGGCTTTCGCCCATTGTGCAATATTCCCCACTGCTGCCTCCCGTAGGAGTCTGGGCCGTGTCTCAGTCCCAGTGTGGCCGGTCACCCTCTCAGGCCGGCTACCCGTCGTCGCCTTGGTGAGCCATTACCTCACCAACAAGCTGATAGGCCGCGAGTCCATCCCCCACCGATAAATCTTTCAACAACCCACCATGCGGTAAGAAGTCATATCCGGTATTAGACCCAGTTTCCCGGGCTTATCCCAAAGTCGGGGGCAGGTTACTCACGTGTTACTCACCCGTTCGCCACTAATCCACCCTGCAAGCAGGGCTTCATCGTTCGACTTGCATGTGTTAAGCACGCCGCCAGCGTTCATCCTGAGCCAGGATCAAACTCTCCATAAAAAAATAAAAAGCCACCAGCTCCCCCTCGGAAAATAAGGGCGAAACCAATGAAGTCCTGGCGAATAATAAAACACTCAAGAACACTACACGGGGGTGCAATGCCTCAAGCAAATAATATGTATTCACCAAATAAAATAAATATTCGGTATCAACAAACTTGGCACACTATTGAGTTCTCAAACAACAAACACT
>NZ_VHIN01000021.1 GCF_009805585.1 Glutamicibacter sp. JC586
AATAGTGTTCACCTACTTCGACTAGTCGCTCGTCTGGGATGCCTCGCCCCGCAGTGACATTCTGCAGAAACGGAAGAACATCTTCATCTTTCTCCGGTCCACCGAAGGACATGAGGATGACTGCGTCGAAGGGGGTTAGGTTGATGCTTTCCATGCCTGAATTTTACATACTGTAGAAAAGCGTAAGTCCCTCATTCAGGGTGTCTCCAGCTTTACTGAGTTTGCCGTTTCATTCTTGAAGTTGCCTGAGAGGATAACTAGAGTGGTACCATATCTAGTACCACTAGGAGGCGGCATGGCAATCACCACCAGCGAAGCGCGACGCGACTTGTTTGGTCTTATTGAACGAGTGAACCTGGACCACACCGAGGTTGAGATCATGTCCAAGCGTGGGTCCGCAGTGCTCATGTCGAAAGACGAGTACGACTCCCTCGTTGAGACGAGCCACCTACTGCGCTCACCTAAAAACGCAGTACGTCTGCTCGCAGCCTTGGAAGCGGCACGCAATGACCAGACTGCAGAACACGGGCTCATCGAACCGTGAGCGACAGGCTTCTGACCTGGACCGCCGGTGGATGGGAAGACTATGTCTACTGGCAGACCCAGGATCGCAAAACACTCAAACGAATCAACGTGCTGATCGAGGACGTGCTCCGCGACGATCCTTTCGAAGGCATCGGAAAGCCCGAACCGCTGAAGCATGCATTAGCTGGCGCCTGGTCGCGCCGCATCGATGACGTCAACCGACTGGTGTATATCGCTGATGACCGCGCAGTAACGATTCTTCAAGCCAAATACCACTACTGACACCGTCTTTTGGCGATCTTGGTCTATCCCTGGTGCCCACTCCCCTGAGCGAATTCTCTGCGCCGATAACCTCCGTTATGTAAAGCTAAAGGCGATTTATCCCGTAAAGCATGAACAGGCTCGTGTGCCTGCTCCGACCCTGGTCGGCTGAAGCGCGCCATGGTATCGCTGATATTCGGCGGATTTTTAGTCTAACCGTGGAATGTGCTCGTATTCTGAGGCGAAGTTTCTCCCGCGAATACTCTGATCCGAAAAGCTGTGCAAAGATTTACCCAGTTCTCAAATCTAAGCATCCCGAGGGGCACATGAATTTTCACCGCACAACATTGGCCTTCAGCGCTGCGCTGGCTCTCGTTGTTGGAGGCCTCGCGCCGGCTGCTCAGGCGGCCCCACCGCACAGTTGCTGGTCATGGAGCGATGAAGAAGATCGCCCGTTCCATATGGAATGCTCTGAGGTTGAATCATTGGCGGATCTGGATGTTCCCGCCACGGTGACCGAGCTGAGGATTCTGAACCAGGACGAATCAACCATAGCTGGGCTGGAGCGTCTGAAGGACATGCAACAGCTGACTTCTGTGGAAATCTACGGCGCCACCAACGAGGCGGTTGCTGCTGTGGCTCAGTTGCCCAACCTGAAGAAGCTTTGGGTCACCTTCCTGCCAGCGTCCGGTGTCACTGATGCCACGCGGACTGCTCTGACCAAGATGAAAAAGCTAACCAGCTTGACCGTGCAAGACGCGGGCATCAAGGATTACTCCTGGGTGGCAGCTATGCCTCTGCTTGAAGAGTTCAAAGCCAATGAGACGGCTTCGCTTTCCAAGGGGTGGGTGGGCAAGACGCTGACCTTCGCACCAATTGTCGGTGTGGATGGCCGAGCCATCGTTCCGCACCGCCCTTCCTGGGCCGCTGATCCACAGCCCGTTTACACGAAATTTACTGCCACGTCCGTGCTGCCCATGGTGGCCGGCAGTAACGTCATGGTCGCAACTTCCGATGCAACCACGGGTTCCTCCCTGGCCTCGTCTGATGTAGACGTTGTTTTGGTCACCGACGTATTTGATACCGCGAAGTCAAGCCCGTTGAGAGTCAACTACCGCACAGCACGAAAGGACAATTCTGGCTCTCCTTTCGCTATCGTCGGTGATGAATTGGAGATACCTTGGGGCTCCTATGCGCAAAAGAACTTCCAGTGGTTTCGCAATGCTGTCGCGGTCCCTGGTGCTACCGGGCGCACTTATAAGCTGACCCCCGCTGATGCCGGGAAGAAGATCACCGCAAAGTACACCAGCGTTGAGAAAACTTCTTGGGACAAGAAGATTGTCTATGTCCCTTCCGCTAGCCTGTCCACCGGGTACGACCTACCGATCCCGGCCTCTGAGTCCGCTCACCCCCCTGCCAAGCTGACCGGCACCGGATTCGTGACGGAGAAACTCAGTGTTGCGTTGGATCCGACCGTGTTCCCCCATGCCCAGAAAACGTATCAGTGGTTCAAAGACGACACTACTGCGATCAAGGGCGCTACTGGTCCCACCTTCATCCCAGATGATTCCTTGAACTTGAAGCGGGTGCACGCCGTCGTAACTTTCGTTGGCGCACATGCGGAGCCGGTCGAGCTGATCTCCAAATCCGTAAAGATCGATCATGGCAATCTGAAATCCGGGAAACCGACCATCTCTGGCTCCGTTAAGGTGGGGTCGAAGCTGACGGCCAAACCGGGAACGGTATCCAAGCAGGATGCGAAACTTACTTACATCTGGCTGCGCAACGGAAAGGAAATTTTCCAGCAGAATCGCAGCACCTATACTCTTGTTCCCGCCGACTTGGGGAAGAAGATTAGCGTAAAAACACAGTTCACCCACCGTTATTACAACACCGTGGTCACTCAAAGTACAGCGACCAAGACAGTGGCACCGGGAACGCTAAAGGTGAGTAAGAAACCGACTCTCTCAGGCAAGAAGATCGTGGGGAAGACCGTAAAAGCGTCATCCGGCGCCTATAGCCCCATTGCTGAGAAAGTGACGTACCAGTGGCAACGCTCCGGCAAGAACATCAAAGGCGCAACCAAGAGCGGCTACAGGGTTACTAAAGCTGACAAAGGCAAGAAGCTGACAGTCAAGGTGAGCGCAATAAAGAAGGGCTACACAACGAAGAGCACTGTAGTGACTGCCAACTAATACCATTTTGCGTCGAGAAGAACCTGCGGTGCTGCTATTGCGTAAAGTCAGCTGTCGAGTCGCTTCATTGCTGTTGTAGGGATCGTCGAGAACACGGCTGAGAGTTTAATTGTGTGCACAAACAGCTTTCCTTGAGCCGATCCCCTATCGCTACAGCACAGGTCTAGATTCGGCAGCGCGGGCGCATCGCTGGACTGGAGCTCAGGAATTACTTTCGCTCCTATCGGTTGAAGCTGATAACCGAAGTTATGTCAAGTTGAGGCTGTTGTATCGTCGGAACATGCGAACTCACTGAAAGCATGCTGATGTGCTGAGGTGTCTGCGCAATAATAAGGCCGGAATGCCGTTTAAGGGGCACCTACTGCAATCAAATCGCGGCTACTAGCATGGCTAGGGGTACCGCGGCAAAGGATATTTTTGAACGGGGCCCCGCCTTCATAGGACAGTTGTGAGCAAGAGAGGTGCTAGCTGCACAACGTGTTTAGGGGTCAATTACATAAGCTTAGGGTCTCTCAGACGTGGTTGATGGTTGAGCCTCGGCTGCTAAGCAGAACTCGTCATTGATCTTCAGGGTCAATGCCATGAGCAACCTGAGGAGCTGGAAATAGGACTGTCTATGCGTACTTATATCCTCGGGGTCGGCATTAGTCCCATGCGCGTACTTATTTCGCAAGTCCGGACCATTGCTGAATTCGCTCTTGTTCAAAAAATAGTTGAAGTAACTAGCTTCAGGTCTTGTCAACAGCGTCGAACTAAATTCGAGCCACCCCTTTTGCACCAGTGCTAGCGCCGCCGAAGCCTCATCCGTACCATAGTGACCGTAAGCCGCGGCTTCACGGTTGTTGATGTCACTTAGCACCAGAACCTGCAGTGGCTGCGCAAATTCCAGCAGATCAGAGTCGACTACAACCAAACCTTCTTCGACCAACCAATCGAGAGATTCCTTCTGATGAGGGCGGATTAACTCGTAAGAAACTTCGTTCTCTGTTATCAGCTCGACGAAGTTCGAGGCCTTGAGTTCACTGCTTATATAGGTCATTCCAGACTGATCACTAAAAAGCAGATGCATAGCCCGATCACAACTATGATTGGTTCCCCTGTGCAAATATTTGCGCTCCGCAAAGCTTGGGATCGCAGCCCACGGCCGAGGCACAGAGGTCATTTGTAGAAGTTCAGGATCCAGGACACCTTCATCGCAGTATAAGCTGAATTGTCTTGCAATACTCTCCATCTCTGCGGAAATATGCCGACATCGCTCAAGGAACGAACTGCTAGGGCTAGACGCCGCGAAGTAGAAGTTAGTTACGCCGAACTTGTCAACCAAATGCTCTCGGAAGAACCATGCTACGGAATCTTCTACTTCGATGTTGTGCTGATGTAGGAAATCTGAGTAAAAATGAGTCCCGTTAAGGGTGAGCGCATCAACATAGTTGAACGCGCTCCCTCGGGGGTATGCGTCTTTTCCTGAGATTAAGAGTGCACGGAGCGCTCCCAGCTGACCTTTGAACGATGGCATTGTGAGTAGTCCTCGTTCAACGAAGCCCAGCACCGAAGCGAAATTTAGAAGTATTCGCTCCGGATTCATGGAAGATAACAAATATTTTTCACTGAACGATCGGACGTAGCTCACGCTGTTCTCGTTACGCTCAACGCGGTCGATCACTGGCTTTCGTTGTTCCGGATCCAGGCTGATTCCGTGATATGTATTCGTTGTATTGGTCCTCTTTTCGGCCAGGAGCTCCTCAATAAGGTCTTTATGACGCTTCTTCGCTTCCAACCGTATTTTCGGAGTTACACCAAAACTATCGTTGTCATTGCTCTCCGCAATCGCTTGAACATAATTGAGATGCGGAGAAGCACTTCCGATGTAAGCGCTCAAAAGCTGCTGCAAGTCCTCCCCGCTCAAGCTTGTGGGAAGATGGTATGAAGGATTTGAATCTTTGACCAGCCGCATGCGGACCAGTAACTCTCCGTTTTGGGCATCGGAGAGCATCACCTCTCGAAGTCTCCGGTCGTTCCGGTTTACGAATTGACGATCTGCAAGCATGACCTCCAGAGGTAGTGCAAGATCTGACAGGGCCTCAAACAGCATTTGACCGCCAACCCTTTTAGCGACTCCATGCCTTTCGATGAGGAGGAGCAGGTCGTCGGCATACTGAAAGTCCATCTTGTTCAAATGCTCTTTAAGGTTCGACGCTTCAATATTTGAGAAGAAAGAGGCGACTAGTCGTCGCGACTCACGCGCCGACAGACCTAACTCTGTACGGTCTTGCGTAGTCAGGAAATTCGGGAAGATGTTGTTCTTTTCAAATTCAAGCGCATTATGGAGTTCGAGAGCATCGTTAAGCGAAATGATCTTTCGCCCCGAGGAATAATTCTGGATTAAAGCGACTGCATTCTCCGCAAGCCACCCATTGGCTAAATCCCGTGTGCCATAGAACTTTATCCTCACGGGTGAATCCACATCTTCCATCCGCTAATTGTACTCAACACGTGAGAAAGAAATTGTTGTGGAACCTTCATTCCAACTATCCCAGCAGATGATTGCTGGAAGAGTCACATCACGACAAATCGCAATAGATAAATGCTGCAAGACAAAAGTTCGCGTCTCACTATAGATCGTTCTAGGTCTACTTGCCTACGATGTGCTTAAACCCTGACGCATCCCGTGATGACTGCGGGATGCTTCAGTACGAAAAGACTGATTTTATAGTTATAAACAAAACCAGAGGATAAGGCAGCATCCTAGCGCAGCCGCAGTTGCGGCCACGTCATTTAACTACCAGGAACGAAAAGCTGCTTGATGATTTCACTGGCCGCCGCGCCCGAGGCTGACGTCATCCCAGCGGTCAAAACACCCCGCAATGTCGCTAGTGCCCCTTTAAGGCTCTTCTGGTCCGGCTCTTCCTTAGTAACTTCTTGCAGAATGACTGATCCTGCATCTCGACCAATCTCCTGATCATCCGGACCGAAATAATCCGAGGATTCCAGCAGGTCCAACGCACTCTGGACCGCAGCTACCAGCTCGGTGAAGGCGGCAGGAACTTCCTCATGCTGCACCACATGCCCTCCGTGCGTGGCAATCGCCACCCGTGAGCCGGAAGCAACAATGGCGTGATCTCCGTATATCACGGTGCCCGAATGTCCTCTTGGGGGTCTACTCTGGGGTGCTGAGGTGCTGAATGTCGCCTTGATATGGCTCATATCGGCTCGTATGCGTCCATCGGCCCGGTTCACTTCCACGTCGATGATATAAACACGCTGCACTCCACCGCGCGGATCGGGAATCTCCAACCGGTCGCCCTCATAGACCGGCGCATCAACATCAAAGAAGGCCGCCTTGGGCTGCACCTGGGCTTCTACTTCAATACGCTCTTCTGTGCCATGCTCCGACTGATGAATGACCGTAACCATCTCGGTGCCAAAACTATTCCTGACCCAAGCGATGAATCCGTGCCCGTTTCCTGGAAGAGGTGCCATCTCACTCCTTCTTGCGCTCTGAAATCCGGTTGATTTCACTTTCGTTCAGCATGACACACCCCGCCGAAACTTTTTATGGGGTCCGTTCGCGTCACAAGGTCACGTCCCACGATTCACCGCCGCTGGTGCTTGGGCACCTACCCGCCGGCATCCACCGCGTGCTCAGCCAGTAGCAACGCTTCACAGATCCCCGCATCAGCTGATTATCAACCACCGTATAGAAAACCTTCATCCCGCCCGGGACGAGTCGTCACCAATCTAGACATGCGCAGTCTGCCCCGGTGCTGGCCGGCCTCGGACTGGGGTTGCTGTCCTACCCATCGAAAAATCGGAACCGTCAGGAAAACAGCAGAAAAACAAAGGGTCGGACATCAATCTCAAAAACTTTCGTTTTTGACACACCATCCTGCCAGCTGAGCTGAAGATCCTCGATAGTTGAAAAATCAACACATTTTTAAACGTGATTTGTCGCAAAACTCAGTGTCATAAACTATGTATCGAAATGGTGACCATCCCACGGGTATTGATACATTTAGATTCATGGGACACCTCCTCGGATACGCCAGAGTTTCCACCGGCGACCAAGACGCACAACTCCAACACGATGCACTCACCGCCGCCGGCTGCTATCGCATTTTTACAGACACTTCCTCCGGTGCCCTCGAGTCACGGCCAGAGCTCGATAAGCTCCTGGACCAGATTCGCCCCGGTGACACTCTCGTAGTCTGGCGCCTGGACCGACTCGGCCGATCCATCCGTCACCTGATTAACCACATGGACGCGCTGCAGCAACAAGGAATCGAGTTTAAATCCCTGCAGGAGAACATCGACACCAGCTCTTCCGGTGGCCGACTAGTGTTCAACATCTTTGCTTCCCTGGCAGAGTTTGAACGAGACCTCATCCGTGAGCGCACCAATGCCGGCTTAGCCGCGGCCCGCGCCCGTGGCCGTACCGGAGGCCGCCCCTCATCCCTCTCCCCCGACAAGCTGCGCACCGCGAAGAGGCTGTATGAGCAGAAGGACATGACGGTCGCGCAAATTGGTGAAGTTCTGGGTGTCAGCCGCAGCACCGTATATCGGGCGCTGGGGCGCAACGCCAAAGAGTAAGCATCTCTAATGCAGCGGCTACTCTTGGATCGAAATAATCAGGTTCCGATCTCCGAATAACCGAGAATTTCTCCATGAACATCCTCGACCGTGATCTCCAACCGTAAACGTTCAATGAGTAGCTGGGCACCAAGGCCCCTCTGGACATGCTCTAAGACCTCCCGTTCGATCTGCTGAACGTTAGCTTCGGTGAGCATGCTGACGGTGCATCTAACCAGCCACTGAACATGAGGTATTTTCGTGTCCGTGGCCTTAACCTCGGTGTAGTTCAACTGGGCAGTTTGGGATCGCGAGAACTGCTGCCTAATGCTGCTGATGATCTCGCTCGCGGGGACACGTACAATTTCTCCCGTGTCGCGTGAGGCAGCTTCCCAAGTCCTCTGCATAGGTCGAAGTTTTGAAATCTTGGCCAGGACAGTGCTAGTTATGTCAGCGCCGTCGGCGGAGCGATCTTCGCCTCTAAGCTGATCCACGACAGTAGCGGTTTGGTCCTTGAGGCGGCGTCGTTCTTGATGGCACCATCGGCATTCGAGCTCATGCAGGTCTGGTGCGTCATCAAGCTTATGAAGTACGTCCTCTATCGTGCGTCCGCAGGGAAGATTTTTCATGACACCGCCTCAATGATTGCCTTGCGCGCCCGGGCGACCCGTCCGCGAATAGTGGATTCTGACGTGTCGGCGATTGCGGCTGCTTGCCCATAGGTCATTCCCTCAAGGCATACCAGAACAAAAGCCTGCTTCAAGGTCGAAGGAAGCTTAGCGACGATACCCCACGCCATGTCAACCTCGCTTCGTTGTACGGCCAAGTATTCGGGTGAAAGATGCTCCGGCGCCGGCTGGCCAGAGAATTCTTCAGCATCTACAACGTGAACCCGATTTTGAGCAGAACGAATTCGATCCAAGCAAACATTCCTTGCCATTCGGAAGATCCACGTCTTGAAGGCACCATTAGCCTTGAGCGTATGCAGGTTCTTCCACGCTTTGATCCAAACTTCCTGCACAGCGTCGTCCGCGTCCTGCCAATTCGCAAAGAAGGAACGACAATATCTCCCGAGCCCCGGTGCTAATTCGGCAACAAGCACCCCGAAAGCTTCTGGATCGCCCTCACGGGATCGGCCCACGATCGCCAGCCGCTCTAATTCGTCCACTCAACCCCCTTATGTGATGCAGATCACCTATCTTGTGTGTGAGGATATGGGTACGGACCTCGTCTGTATGAGTGTAAGCGAAAAAGTTTCCCTCGATAAAGGAGCGAAGAACATGGCACAGCCAATGTCGAACGACAAGATCATCAAGCCAACCGGCGAGGAACTGGAACGCCAGGAAAAGCGTCAAGGAAACCATGAAGCATCGGAGGAACAGCTTTCCGGTCCGCTGCACACCGAACTGGGTAAGACCACGATCGAAGACCGCGTGGTCCAGAAGATCGCCAGCATTGCAGCTCGGGAGGTGCCCGGCGTATACGCTATGGGCAATGCTGCCCGGCGAACTTTCAACTCACTTGCCGAACGCATCCCAGGAGCATCGGCAAATACTTCCGGTGGCGTAAGCGTTGAGAAGGGTGAGCAACAGACCGCGATCGATGTCTCCATCGTCATTTCTTACGGTTTCTCCATCGTGGAGGTTTCGAACGACATCCGTTCCAACATTGTCTCTCAAGTTGAACGTGCCACCGGTTTGGAAGTCATTGAAGTGAATATCGATGTGACCGATGTGCACCTGCCAGAAGACGACGAAGATGACGAGCCGCGCGAGGACCTGAAGTAGGCCTTTGCACCACCGGTGAACAAAGAAAGGAAAAACCATGAATCAGCTCAGGTGGGGACTAGTCGTAGGGCTAGTGGCCGGACTGCTCATAGCATTCGGCTCATTCACCCAGTTCATAGTCGTAGCATTCTTCGTGCTCATCGGTGGTGTGGTCGGCTGGTTTCTGCAGACGCGCGTCGACTGGGAGCGTGTTTTCATTAGCCGTCGGAGGTAACTCTCGTGGCAATAGATAACAATGGCGCAGGTTTAACAACTGTCGATACGCAGGTCTATTCAAAGATTGCCGCTAAGGCAGCTTCCAAGGTGCCTGGAGTCGGCGCCAGTTCCGGAGGGCTTCTGCATCTAAGCAAACCCGATGGTATCGAGGGAAAACCTGAGGCAACTGTTGAAGTACTTGGAAGCACTGTAGCCGTGGCACTCAAAGTTGGGATCCGCTACCCGCTCAACATTCCGCGTACTTGTGATGCGATTCGGCGACAAGTGATTGATGAGCTAACAAAGTACTTGGGGGTCGCATCAGTCCAAGTTGATATTCAGGTTGCCTGGCTTCATGCCAAACCGTCTACAGCGAGGGAGAGGGTTTTACGATGAATCGATTCTGGCATGTCCGGAGCGCTCGCACTGCGACCTTGGTGAGCACCTCTCTCGTGCTACTAGGAATTTCAGTAACCGCATTAGTCGTCTGCTTGATCCGGCTAACTAGTGGCGTATGGCCCGGCTGGATCTCGGGTGGGTTAGACGCCATTAAAAACACTGGGTGGGACGATAACAGAGTTCTTGGAAGTGCCATTGGCGTGAGCATCCTAGGACTAGTTCTGCTTGTCGTAGCTTTGAGTCCGGGAAGGCGTAAGACGACCTTGCTGGCCTGGGACTCTCCAGCATCGCGTGAAGAATGGGTGCTCGAGAATCATGGTCTAACCCGCCTTGCACGATACGAAGCGCAACGCACCGACGGTGTACATGATGCGTCACCGGTGTTACGGGGAAACAGAATGCGCATCGCCATCTCAACGCCCGTTCATGAAACTAGCGCCATTTCAAAGGCGGTGCATGAGAACGTTAAAGCGGCGCTCGATGCTATCCCACTGGCACAGGACTTCAGCATCGAAACTCATACTAGCGCTCGAGGAGGGCAGTAGATTTGTGGAAACCAAACGGTGTTCGTCAACGCGCCGTGCTGGCGTTGGTAGGTTTGCTTCTGCTCCTGGCGGGTGGCGCAATAGCGTGGACGAGTTGGACCTCTAGAACAGTTGAAAGCGCTCAAGGGCCTTCGCGTATCCGTGATTCACTGCCTATTCAGATGCCTGAATTGGCAACATTTACTGCCGGAGCACTAGCGGTACTAACCGTTCTCGCCTTGTTGAGTGTGCTTTCAGCGTTTCCACAAAAGCCCAGTAAGAGAACTTTCATTTACAGATCTGAAACTGGCGACGGTATAAGCAGCATGGAAACAGAAACCATCGCACGTGCAGCACAGCAAGCTGCTCGGCACTCTTCGGAGATTAGTGATGCCGAAATCCGGATTAGCGGCAAAGCCCAGCATCCGGTGCTCTATGCTCGCTATACCTTGCGCGTAGAGTCCCGGGCACTGGACGGAATGAACCTCATTCGGGAAACTCTCATTCCAGACTTGGAACAAGCCCTCGGTTCTCAGTTCGTAGAAAAGCACATCAGCATTGATTTTCTACCCAGGAAAGCCGAACCAAGCAACAAAATAACATTGTCTGTGTAAGTTCTGAGTCGAATTTTCCGAGACGAACCAACACCCATCTCGCAAGAAATTCCATGGAGGAAGCCCAGGTCTCAGATACGGCCAAAGAACGAGTACGTCAAACTCCTGGTTTCCGTGAATCATTGATACAAGAGGTCCTTACCGCTCTCAGCAGAGCGGTAAGGACCTCTTGTTTTCTAGGGCTTCCATGTCCACTTGGAGGCTGGACACTGAAGCAAGACCACTGTTCTGGTTTCGACTAGGGGGAACGAAACCAAATGCCCGGTCTGGTCTGAGGCCAGGCTAGCAATAAGTCTGGCAACGCGGAATAAAAACTGTAGAGAATCTCGACATGATTGCGCCTGGCACGCAGCGTTGAATGTCGCTCTACCTAAGGGTTGCGAGACGCCTCATCGAACACCGCTCCCCCAAATGAAAAATCCGCGGAAACTTCACGATTCGAAATTCACGCAACCATGTGTCGCAACTACTGTCGTTGGACAGTGTCAACACCATTAGTTGCGAGACTTTCGAAGGACCAATGACCAAACTGATCGGATATGCCCACGTATCGGCCAAAGCCCAGGACTCTGACCGGCGAATCCAAGACCTCCTTGCGGCTGGCATCCGCCGCGATGACCTCTACCTCGACCACGTCCAGTCAGGCTCCCTCGCCAAACGCCCCGGCCTGGACGAAGCACTCGATGCGCTACACCCGGACGACACCTTGGTGATCACGAGCTTGGACCGGCTCGGGCGCTCCACCCAGAAAATGCTCGAACTGGCCGAAGAGCTGCGCAGCCGGGATATCGGGCTACGGGTGTTGAACCTCGGTGGCGGGGACACGGATACCAAAACTCCCATGTGGGCGCCATGGTCTTCACCTTCATGGCTGCCCTGGCCCAAATGGAGCTGGAGATCAAACGCGAACGCATCACCGACGCTGTCACCAAACGCCGCACCAGCGGTGGTGATCTCGGCGGCCGACGCCCCACCTTCACCGACTCCCAAATCCGAACCGCAGCCAAGCTCCTCCAGACTGGCGAGCCAGCAACCCAGGCCGCCAGAGACATGGAAATGTCCTGAGCGACACTCTATCGTCGAATCAAGAACCAGTGCCGATGAAGAGCACATCAGAAATGATTTGCTAGCTTGAAAAATGTTGATACTTCAAAGGCTTGCAATGCTGAACAGTAGCGGCATTTCGATGAGCTTGCGCCAATCCGCCGGATACTCGGGAAAGGAAGGGAAGTTCGCCGAGCTAGCGAAAACGTACATGCACTCACAAGAACTAAGGTGAACATCACCGAACAATGGCCATGATCGTGCTTGGTTTTCCCTCGTCGCCAGTGCTGTTCTGTGTGTAACTGATAATCGGAAACCGCATTATTTGAGATGGGTGCCAAAGTTCCCTGGATCGCACAGGCCATGCAGAGGAATAGGCCTGATCCTGTGCAGGTTTCCGGCGAATATACGCCGGCGTTATAAGGATTTGGTGTGGGCCATCACTTTTGCGCACTGAGTATCAGGAATTCCTAGCAATCATACGGACTCCGACAACGAAAAGTGGTGCCCAGTTCCAGTTACTGGACACTCACTTCGTCAGATTACAAACCCATGTTCACTTTATGATCGAGCCATTTTGTGAAGATGTTCAAACCATCCTCTAACTTCGCCATCTGGATCACACTCATCTAGTTGTGCTGTTGTCATGCATCCAAAGCCTTGATCTGCAAGACGTCCCTTGACGTTGCCCTTTTTCATTGGACGGACGCCCGGCGTATTTTTTGTTGCTTCTGAAATTAGTTCCGGCACATTGCATTGGTCGCTAACCTGGATTCGAACGCCGAACGTTTGATAAATCGCTTCCGGATGCAGATAGTTTTCCATCATGAGTCGCTTTGTGACGATGCCGTATGATTCATCGTCGCGAGCGTTGACCGCTTCTGCCGCAGCTCTGTATTCCTCGACGTCACCGTCGTAGAGATGGAATTCTTTCCTGTCAAACCCCATGAGATAGCGATTGCTAACCCACTGTCCGAGAGTGCCACCGCCCTGCGGGACGAAGGCAAACCTAGGGTCTCTAGTGAGATTCGGATACTTTTCAGGATCACTATTGTGCAGAGTCTCGGACAGCCGTTGGAGCGATGTCACATCGTGTGGGCCTTCCACGCAAATCAGGACAACCACACGGTTGTCCGGCTGCACTCCAAGCTCGTCGGCAAGCTCAGCCCAAGTCTCATCCGTGCCTTCGGAAACAGCCGGCACACCGGTATTGGGGTCCTTACGAACGTAACGAAGACTCTTCGCTGGCAGATGCGAAACAAAACCTGGGCTGTGGGAGGTGAGGATCAGCTGTGTTCCGGCTGCCTCTGCCATGGTGCTGAATGAGTCCAGTAGGATCCGCTGGTTACGCGGATGCTGAGATGTTTCTGGTTCTTCAAGAGCGTAGATTACTGACGTCTTGTCGTTCTCTTCAAGCTTTCGTTTAGCCTCGGCTTTGAAGAAACTTACCAGGATCAAACGACGTACACCAGAACCGCGTTTGTTGATGGCAACACCATTAGAACCCTGCAATGCTATAGAAAACAAACTGTTCCAGCGTGGATCGCTCTTGAAATCTGGAATCAAGCCCTCAGCCAACGCTGGGTCTATCTCAGCCAGAGCCGTGTGTGTGCGTGTGGCCAGTTCAGTAGCCCGCGTCCGTACAGCATCGACGATTTGCGTAAGGAGCTCCTTTACAGGTTCTTCGGCTAGGGCCGCAGCGATAGCCAACTTCATTGGTTCCTGGACCTCGTCGTCAGCATCGGTACTCTTCCGATCAGACTGGAACAAGGCGAAATGAGGAAGATAGGTGGCTAGTTTCTGCCAGATTTTCCCTCCGTCCTCCTTACTCAGCGGCACAGAAGTCTCTTCCAAAACCAACTCTTCAGTTCCCCAAAGCGCTGTCCGCAGTTGAGGATTAGTTGACTTGTTGACGGCTGCATAAGCTTCAGCGTCTAAGCGAACCTGGGCCAGCTTCTTGAGCGCGGCATTACCCAAAACAATCAGTTCATTTAGACCGTCGTTCGTTGGATGCTGGCAGACCGCATGAATTTCTTCCTTTGGCTTCGCTCCAGTGCAAACCCACCGTCTCCTGATGTGCAGGTGCCCATCAGCGTCAAGCAAGTGCTCCGCACCGAGAGTCGTTTCCGCCTGTGAATCCAGAATGAGGCTGGGAGGAAGCTCTGAGAATTTACAGCTGATTTCGAAGTAATTGTCGTCTGTCAATACGTTCTTATCGGTGTTGTCCGCTTTCACAACACCGCCTCCGAAGAAAATGTCTAGCGCCTCAAGGATCGTGGACTTACCCGCGTCATTTCGTCCGACCACAGTGGTGAGATCGCCGAAGTCGATCCACTGCTCTTGCTGATACCCACGAAAATTCTTTAGCGAAACAGCAACCAGTCTCATAATTTCCTTATGTTCAAAAGGGTTGGAGTAACCCAGTCAACCATCGTTTCTCGCTATAAACGAACCGTTTAGAAGAAACAACTGGTGAGAAATGCATTTTCAAAGAAAACAAGGCCGATGTTACGAAATAAAGAGACCCCATGCTAAGGCTCCTACACACACGGAACGTTGCAACACTCACGTCATATTTCAGCAGAGATCATCCGCTGTACGTTGTAGACGTGGGGCTCCGTCTTGGCTAAAAGAGCAACGTCGATGACGGCGACCGTGGGGAGCGAAATCTCGCCGACGTCGAGTGTGGGTAACACCTTATAAGGCGTCACCCAGATGAAGCAGTCTACTCCAGATTGCACCATCACGTCTGTAAAGGCTGAATCGGCAAACCAATAGTGGGGTTTACCTTGTCCAGTTCGTCCAAATGAGCCCAACGATTCGAAATAAGCTGTGCTCTCGTCGAGAACGAGGAACCCGAGGTCGAACCCGCGTCGCTCTGCGTGGTACACCTCCACTTTGCGAGCATGATCCGAAATGGTGCGCTTGAACTGGTAGATGTAGGACCGATAATTGTGGTCCTGGTCGGTAGGGAGTCCGCTGCTCACCGCTGCCACAACGGTCGCCTCTGAGTGGACGGCCAGCCCAAGCTCCTTAATTTCGCGAAGTACCGCACCTTCGCGTGCTCGCGTTTTGTCTTTCTTTCCTGGACGCGGGTGGTCGTCCACGATCATCGATTCTAAGAGCAACGATGCAGAGAGGTCCTCGAAATCGGGGCGTTCACGTTGGTCAAGGTTCCCGCTTCGAAGAGACGCCAGGAATTTGTGGGCCAATACGCTCTCCGCAGGATAGAAACACACAGCTGAATCATCGATGTGTGACACGAGGTTAACGATGTCCTGCTCGTTCTTGTATGTGAGCTTCATAGACCTAGTTTGCCTTCAAGAAGGCTGGAACTTCCACTATGTCTCCTGCAAGCAGGCCTTCAACTTGACAGGCTGTTGAAAAATTTTCCGTAATAGGATTGTGTACCCGTAGACAAGATTGTCTACGGGCACACAACTTTTTAAGAGCAAGCGATGCGCATTGATGACCTCGTGGTGAACGAATTTATGTGCTTCTACACGTAATAGATAGGAAAATAGTTGGCCACTCAGTCCGGTGCGCATGCCGAAAAAAACCTTGCGGAATTGAGCCCGCTTGAAAAATCAGTTCTGGCTCACAGGGACGAGTTGAAGAACCGTCGCGCCAGCTCACCAAACAGCAAGCCGTCGCATGAGGAAGAAATTTGGGATATGGTTCTCTCCCGCCTTTCAAACCAGCGGATAACCGAAGAAGCATCACAAAATGAGAAACACCGAGAGTTTGTCCTCAGCAACCAGCAAGCATTCTGTGCATTGTTACTTCTTATAGCGATAACAGTCGCGGGCGTGGTGGTGCCAAGCCTCATCGGCAATGACATGCGAGAGGATTTTACATACTTGGCAATATCCGCCACGTTGATGGGTGTCATCGCTGCCGGGTGTGGACTATGGGCCCACGAAGGTTCAAAAGCGGTCGACCTCTTAGGAAAAGGGTTGTGGTTTTCTTCGGCTATCATCGCTACGTACGCGGCGTTCGTACTAAATGGGCTCAAGTAGTCGATTCTTAATGGACTACTTGCGGTGTCCCGTAAGAGGAACCTGTCCCGGGTGGAGACGGTAACTGCGGACCAGTTGACGCGAGGGGTGGCAAATCGCCGCAATGTGCCCCTGCGAAATCAGTAGTCTCTCCGCTGCACAGCATGCCCCGATCATTTCCTCTCGTCAGGGAAATGATCGGGGTGCTTGCCGTTAATCCGCCAGGTTAGGCGTCGAACTCGTCCTTAGGTCTTAAACCTCTCGCCAACCCCAGCAACGATAGTCTGATTTTCTGCTGTATCTCAGATCCCCACCTGAGCAAAAATCATCCAGACCGTGAAATAGCGTACCCAATCGCTAAGGATAGAGATATGTCCCGAGAGGCTCTCTACAACAGCAGCAAAGGCCAAACACACCATGGCCGAAATGAAAGAACTATTCACCATCAGCCGATCCACTGTCTGCCGCGCCATTACACCTAGCGAGCGCAGAAAAACTGGGATAACAGGTCTGTGCACTCCCTGAGCTGTCATGATGTTGTGAGACACGCGTTCGTAGGAGAATGAGTGCATGACCAAACGTCAGAAGTTCACCCCGGAATTCCGTGCCGAAGCGGTCGAGCTGGTGATCTCTTCACAGAAGAGCCTCATCGAGGTCGCAGCATCCCTAGGCATCAACGAAGGAACCCTGGGCAACTGGGTCCGTGCCTACCGCGCCGAGCACCCCGAAGCTGAAACCGAAGAGCGGAGTCCTGTGGAGTGGGCGCAATACGAGAAGCTGCGCAAGGAACTGCTGGAGGTGAAACGGGAGAACGAATTTTTAAAAGATGTCAGCGCCTATTTCGCGTCGAACAGCAAGAAATAAGCGCCGTCTTCAACTTCATCAGAGCCCATACCGGCCAGTATCCGGTGAAGTGGATGTGCCAGAAACTCAGCGTTTCCAGAGCTACTTACTATCGGTGGCTGAACCCCTCCGAACAGTTGAGCGAAGCTACACTGTTGCGGGCGCACCGCACGAAACTAGTTCAAGACGAATACGAGGCGTTCAATCAGGTTGCTGGTGCCGGCCAATTAGTGGATTTGATCCGCAATAACCAGGACGAAGAGATCCCGAAATCCACGGTTCTGTCGATCATGAAGGAACTGGGCATCCAGGCTAAGCGGATGTGCGCGTTCAAGACCACGACGGTGCGTGATCATCAGGCTCGGACGGCGCATATCAAGAACCATATGGTCGATAAGCTCGGCAAGCGTGACTTCCGTTCCTCACGTCCTGGCGCGAATTTGATTGGCGATATTACTTACCTGCGCACCGGGGAGGGCTGGTTGTATCTGGCGACGGTGATCGATTTGTACTCGCGTCGGATCGTGGGTTGGTCGATGGGCGAGAACATGCAAACGCAGTTGGTCATTGACGCGATGGAAATGGCTGAATCGAGGGGTTTCATCCGTCTTGGCAGCGTTTTCCACAGCGATCGAGGCACGCAGTACACCTCGGATGCCTTCCAGGGGTGGTGCGCGGAGCACGGGGTGCGGCAGTCAATGGGCCGCACTGGGGCGTGTTGGGATAACGCCGTAGCTGAGTCAGCGTTTTCAACGATCAAGAATGAGATGTTCCATCACCGGGCGTTCATCAGCCGCTTGGCGGCTCGGACTGCGGTAATGGAATACATCGAGACTTGGTACAACCGGAAGCGTCCTCATACGGCCAATGGTGGTTTGAGCCCTCAGGCGTTTCTGGATGTGTATGAGGAGAGGATTTCTCAGGCTGTTGCGGCTTGAGGGTACTTAGGAAAAATCAAAGATTGTGTCTCAGAAACTTGACCAGCTCACCCCTAGTACCTTTGAACGATAATGTGTGATTTCCATCTTTGGCCGACACTGCAAACGGTGTCGACAGGAATATCACTTTTCTCGAGCGAAACCCGGCCAAGGGTTCTCCTAGAGACGCTGTTAGCGTGAATTTCTGTATCGCTGTTTCTTAGAGTGCACTCTCTGTCAGCGACACATGCTGGTGATCTAGGGCTTTCTCCCCTACTTAAAGAGCTGATGAGAGGGAGTAACTGGAATCTTTAAAAAATTAAGCCGTGTCGCACACCTCTGCATGGTGGCGTCATCATAGGGTGGATGTATGAGGAACCCACATGCTCGCGCGCGAGGCGCGCTGAAAGACCCAAAGCCATTGGGCTGGAAGGTCGAGAGCGAAAACAAAGACTACTTCGCGGCATTGGCCGAAAAGTCCGGATACTCTGCAGCAGCTTTCTTCGACCTAATGATTGAGACATTGGAACTCGATGAACGCGGTGTACCAACTTGGGTTCCCCAAAGCGATAGCAAGGAAGGCCAGCTGCCTATCGACAAGCCTTAAACAGAAAAGCCCGCGCAATGCGCGGGACTGAAATTCTGAATCCGATCTGCCTACTCGCCAAAGTTCTCAGATCGCGATTTACCACTAAGCTTCCGGTTACCAAGCCGGACGCTCCCCTTCCTTTACCCTCCTAAGAGAAAAGGACTTATGTGTCTATAGTAGCGCCTCCGCGCGCCCAATCAAGCACCAGCACCAAAGAAACGCCGCAAAACACCGCGATCCACGCCACAAAACCACGCTGGTGCACCCGCCCCACCGATGGCCGCATCGCCGCAATCCTCGACCACACCGCCAAAGGACACCGCCCTTTCACCAAGGCAGAAACCCCCCAAACCTTCAGCGCCAAGGGGAAAACACAGTTCAACGCGGCCAAAGAAGCCCTCGCGACCAAACACGCCCACACCCCCGCCCCGGTACACATCAAGCGCGTTTCACGCGCCCAGGAAACCTCCCCCCGCGCGATTGCCTGGGCCATCCCTCACGGCAGCAAGAAGATCGATCACACCGCCCAAGCATGGCGCGCCACACGATCCCTCGATGAACTGCTATGTCGCCGCGCGGACTGCAAACGCAACATCCTCGCCGTCCTCTGGGTACTCCTTCGCTACACCGACCACGACAGCATGACCGTCCGCATCACCTGGGACACCATTGCCACCAAAGCACGCGTATCCCGCGCCACCGTAGGCAACGCCCTGCGCTTCCTGCGCACCCACGGCATCCTCGGCATCGTCGCCTCCGGCCGCAGCGCACAATACGCCGCCAAAGCAGGCCAACCAGCCACCAACGAAGCCCCCGTCTACGTCGTGTGCCGCCCCATCGGCCTCGGACTACGCCCCCAGGACGCCGAAGACACCACCACAACCCGCCCAACCCACCACACCCCCAACAACACGGCCTGTGGAAATAACTTAGAACCCCTCCCCGTAGGGGGGTTAACCACTTACGAAGTAAGTTCCTACACGCGCACGCGCGAGAAAAACACTCACAATGAGCCGCTACGCGGCACTGAAAACCTTTTTGGGCACGGCTCCGCCGTGCGAACTCACCACAGCGATAATCGACCAGTCGAACTGTGGCCAGCTCACAGAACGATCAGCTCTAGAGGACAGGGGCTATCAGCTGCCGCTGAAATCTTGCGTCGGATGCCAGATTTTGCCCGTTTTTCCAAGAAAAACGTGCTCAACATGTTCAAACCGTTCTTCTCCACCGGATGGACAATCTCAGATATCCAGTACGCCCTCGAATGGCGCACCACACCAGGCTTGCACGGCAAAGAAGCCTGGGGAGCACTCCCCCAGCACAACCATGAAACTCAGTCCTACATCGACTACTGCCGGATCTTGCGCGCAGCGATCCTGCACCGGCTCAACCAGTGGCGTACCGCCACCGGAGAAATTATGCTCAGCCGATCCCAACGAGCAGCAGCAGCCAGCAACCAAGCCCGCGCAGCCGCGCGGGCCGCAGCAGAACGCCGAGCCAAACACGCCGCCAACCAAACAAAACACCAAACCGCAGCAACACACGGCGCAGCAAAAGTCAGAGCTGTCCTAGCAAAATCTCGTTCGGGAAAGTAAAAGCCATAGGACTCGTATTCCGTGAGACACAACAGAGATTTCATGAAATCTTTATTTATTTCATGAAAGAATTATTGTATGTATGGATCTAACTGGACAGCATACGAAGGCGTGCAGGCGGGAACACCCCACCTGTCCGTTGATCGCCTTGAGCCAAGGCGCCTTCCCATATCTAGTAGGAGCTCTATGCAATTCGTGAAGAACTACATACCAATGCTTCCATGCGCGCTGCAAAATACTTGATTCCCCCGCTGTCTCCGATAACGTTCAATCTTTCATGCAATAAATATTTATTTATTGCATGAAAGATTGATTTCATGTACGATCAAACCATGCAAACGATCATGGTTTATAGCGAGTCTGGTGGCGTATCCAAAACAACCACTGCTGTTTCGCTCGCGATGGTGGCTGCCGAAGCTGGTAAGAATGTGTTGCTGATTGACCTGGATCCTAGAGCGGCCACCACGAAATGGACGGCGGTTCAACCACGCGAGTCAGGATTGGATGTCGGTGCAATACTTGCGGATGAAGATCCCGAGGGCTGGGCCGATGAGTTGGCCGTATCTTCTCATTGGAGCCCAAATTTGCGTGTGCTGCCTTCATCGAGATCGGTATCCAACCGCGAGAAGGACACCTCCGACCACCTGGAGATACGATTGAAAACTTCACTGCTCGGCTCCTCAGCGGATCTAGTAGTAATTGATTGCCCTAACCGTCAAGGTGGCCCCCTTACTCAAAGTGCTTTGAACGCTTCTGACACCGTCGTATACGCCGCTAAGCCGACCGTTGATGGAATAGACGGATTTGAGGGCGCCAAAATCACAGTCGATAAGTTCTTGGCCAGTCGGAAACGCCTCGGTTTAACCGCAGGATTGAGGGAAGCTGGGATTGTTGTCGGAGGATATAAAGACACGATCACACCGCGGGCAGCAATCAGCTCTGTAGATGAGCTTCGCGAAACGGGACTGCTCTTGACCCCGCTTGTTCCAGAACGGACCATCGTTCAAGATGTTCGCTTGGCGGGGGAGTGGTATGGGAACTACCGCAAGGGCGCTCCGGTCTTAGCAGCTTATAAGGAACTAGCAAGGACAATTATCAAATGAACCAAGAACTACCGGAACGCCCAGCTTCGGGGAGGCGCCGCGTGCCACGCCCTGCCCCTGATGTAAACGTAGATCCTGTCGAATCTGCGCCGACACCGGAGAAGCAGATAGCGAAACCAGTTGCGGTATCACCTGAGCGAAAAGTCGTGCGGGTGCCTTTCAGTAACAGATTGTCCGAAAAAACGATGGATACCCTGGCAAGAGTTAAAGCTGAGGCTAAGATCCCCATTTATGAAGCAATTGAACTAGCAGTTGCAGAAAAGTGGGCCGAGTTCGAAAGAAAGAAATAAATATTTCTTTCATGAATGAAAGATTGAATAGGGTGGACTAGCAAACCCACCATTTTGCTTGTTCTGATCCTCCGCGACTCGACGATTCCCCGTAGAAATTGCGATGGGCGATGACTTTTCTTGGCTCTGTGTATCTCAGCGCGCATTCTTTAAAAGCACAAATGGGGAAGTCTTCGGAACCTGTTTACCAGCTCATTAGTTTGGTTCCGAAGCTCTCCACCACCCCCACCAAGGAAAAGAGCCATGACGCGCAACGCCTCAGAGATCTACGAAGACCTCAAAGCGCTGGCCGACGAGCTGGAAGCCCTCGCTAAGACCGGGCGCATCACCATGAGCACCGACTCATGGAACAAGGACTACCCGGACACCAAACAGGCCGTCTCCTACGCCCTAGATGCGTTGCAGACGGCGATTAACGCTACATGCTGGATGGAAACCCTGCCCTCACCTGAACCCACTGCCAAGTAACCCAGGCCACGCGGTTAAGCCTCCTTCCCACCTGTGCACAGCAAAAGCCCAATCGCTGCGCTGCTTTTCCTGCACCCACGTGGACAGCAGGAACCAAACGACCACCCGCACACAAGCCACAAGCTGCGGTACCTGAGTTCGCCTACGACAGGGGATCGTGGCTCATGCACGGCCTCTAATAATGAGCATGGAAACGACAAGAAAAATGGGAGGTACGCAGAAGATGCGGCAAAGTAAAGCAGGCAGAGTCAGCGAAAAGCACGCGCGCCGTACTAACCAAGAACTCCAAGCGCTCAGCGAACCACCGATGAACGATCCCTTCGAACACCTCATTGCCAAAACCGAATTCGACTCCGGAGCTTACGACCAAATAAGCAAAGCCTTCACCTTGATTCTGGCTGGGGTAGCAATTTTGTTCGCGGGCGGAAGCCTCGCTGGCGTGGCTCCCAGCATTTGGGTTTTGGTGCTGTGGTCAGGGCTGGTTGTTGTGCTAGGGCTACTGGGCTTCGTGGGACTCGGCGCAAGTATTAGTGCAAAGCGCGCGGCCATAGCCGTCTATAAACATCGCTACCCTTAGGCTGCTTTCACTGTCAGTAGCTCACGCCAGTGCGTGGTGTAGCGCGGGCTCATCATCTCCCGCCGCATCTCCCACGCCGGCCCCTGCTGTAGGCCGGCAGCGCCTAAACCGATCGACTTCACACCGTGCTCGGAGCGAATCTGCTGGATCAAAGGACCGATCTGTTTGGCCTCATGCGCTGAAATGAACGGGTCAAAAGTTTCCTGCATGGCCCAGGGTTGCAGGTCCATGACCACCACGCCAGCGCGCGCGTACTTCACTCCCACCAGGATCTGGGGGAGTAGCTGTTTCGCTGCGCGGGTGAGCACTACCGGATCAGCCGTGGGTCCTGGCAGTTTCACCGTGATCGCCGGCTGGTGATCCTGATGCTGGTTGTAGTAGCTGGTCATCGCCCACGCCGAGAGGATCTTGGCTTGCTTCTGGTGCTTGTGCAGTCGTGCTGAGGCTTGCTGCGCATAGATCCCCATGACCTGCTCCATCACCACTCGGTCGGTGATCGGATCAGAAAAGCTGCGGGAGAAGATCAACTGATCCTTAATCACCCGTTCTTCTTCCATCGGGATGCAGGGAATCCCGCGCAGTTCTAAAACGGTGCGCATCTGCACGATAGAGAACTTATCCCTGATTCTTATCTCGTTCGCATCGCGCAGGTCTTTAGCCGTCCAGATCCCCAGCGCTCGCAGCCGCTTGGTCAGCCGAGCGCCGATGCCCCACACCTCCACTACCGGTAGACGCGCCAGCAGGTTCTCGGTGGTCTGTGCGGGGGCGCGATCCCACACGCACACCCCGCCCAGTTCTTTGATGTGCTTGGCGGTCTTGTTCGCCATTTTCGCCAGTGTCTTGGACTTGGCGATCCCCACGCACACCGGCAACCCGGTCAGCCGGAACACCTCCGCTTTGATCCGCTCACCGAGGGCTTGCAGCTCATCCAAGGTGCCGGACACACCCAGGAACGCCTCGTCAATGGAATAGACCTCCACCCAAGCCGAGAAGCGGCCCAAAAGCTTCATGACGCGGGCCGACATTTCCCCATACAATTCGTAATTAGAGGACTTCGCAACCAGCCCGAGGCGCTCAGCGCCGGCAACGAGTTTGAACCAGGGCGCACCCATCTCAATGCCTAAGGTTTTGGCTTCGCTGCTGCGCGCGACCGCGCAGCCATCATTATTGGACAGCACGATCACTGGGCGGGCTTCGAGCTTCGGGTCAAAGACCCGTTCGCAGGAGACATAGAAGCTGTTCACGTCCACGTGCGCGATGTATTCGCCCCGCTGTGCCGGGTCGGGGGAGTCTAGAGGTGATGGAGGCATGTGGTGGCTACACCCCAAATCCTAAAGTCTGACAATTCCGCCACGCGCAGGTCGGGATAATCCGGGTTCTCTGCTTTCAGCACCACCCCGGCAGGGCCAGTGGAGAGACGCTTGACGGTCATTTCCCCGTCGATCACTGCAATCACCACGTGCCCATCGCGTGGCTGCACACTGCGGTCAACGATCAGTTCATCCCCATCGCTGATCCCCGCGCCCTGCATCGACTCACCAGACACCCGCACAATGAACGTGGAGACTTGATCGCGGATCAGCATCTCTGATAGATCAATCTTCGTATCTGAGTAGTCCTGGGCTGGGGAAGGGTAGCCCGCCGGGACACGGTCCAGAGCCATTGCGAGCACCCGTTGCGGCGGGTCCGCCAGCTCACATACCTGTATACGATCAATTTTCATCACAGCACACTTTCTTAGAATCTATATTCTATATTGTGTAGGCTATGGGGCTCACCCGACAGAAAGATATGCATTTTTCATTTGGGGCCTAGGGTTGGATCTATGAAGAACAAGACGAACAATGTCACGGAAGAGTGGGTGGCTAAGATTCGCGCCATCGGCATCGATACCAATGCTATGGGGCGAGGTCATTTCAACATAAAGGCGCTGAAGACCCTTAGCGTTCAGGCTAAGCTTCACGGCGAAATGGAAATCTGGATCGCTGAACCGGTGATCTGGGAATGGGCGCAGCACTTACATGAAGCGCGGGGTAAGTTCAACGATCAAGCGACCATCTTAAACAAAGCCGGGTATGAAATTTCTCATCAACCGGCGGAGCTCGCTAGCGCGCTTGATTATGTGGAAAGCGAAGTGAAGTCACTTGGCCCGCACGTGTCTATCCTGCCAATCAATGAGGTCGCCTCAGACGCCTTGAAAGATCAAATATTACTTCGAGCTCCGGGTCGACAACGCGAAACTAAAGCTAAAGAGGGTCGAGTCAAAACCGGCGCAGCAGATAGCGCCATTTACCGTGCGTATTATCAGCGCGCTGGTGAGCAAGCTGATGAGTATGTAATCCTCAGTAGAGATAAAGATCTTAAAAGTGCTCTGGACGAGTGGAAATACTCAGTCAAATCGTTTCCTGAGCCACGACCTCTCCAAGAGCAGTTGTTTAAGATGGGACCGGCGTCGGACGCGCTGATCAAAAGCTGTGTCTTACACCTTATGAACCATCTTGAAGATTTGAAGATGGAATCGTTTGAAGCCAAACTCTACGGGATCCCTGGTGATCCAATAAGCTCACTGACTGCTCTCGGCCAACGTTACCTAGCTGGCTTCTATAATGTGCGAGTTGATCCGGTAGCGGGACTCGTGTTTGCCGATACTTGCCTTGTGACAAATGTGCTCGCACCATCCTTTAGATGGATTTCTGCAGACGAGGTGGAGATTCTCGAAAGGCAGCAGGATCTTCGTCAACATGCTTCGGTGTACGGAGAGGTCAGATTCGAAATCTCTGACTTGGGGATCAAATCGGTTGAGCTTGTTGAAGTGAAAGAAGTCGAAATTGCTCAACTTTCAGATGCGATCGATGCTGATGAAATGCTCCTGATCCTGTTGGAGAATCTGGAGATCGTGCCGGGTCTTGAGCATCTGGGGATGGAATCGAGTCCTTATGTTGAGCAGCATCGGTCACTTGTTCTAGGCGGAGAAACCGCGGACGTTGAGTATCGAGGAAGTTTTAATGATGTACAGCAGTTAATGGTCGCGTTCGAAGATGCTCAAGTCGCAGTATGGGGAAGGGATGAGACGGCAAATTACCCTGTCGAGGAGTATGAAGGAGTAAATGTCGCGGAGCTTTTCACGGATTCCGATGTGGTTCCTGCTAACCCGAAGATGGCTCTTAACGTATTCCTTATGAGCAGGCTCTATAAGTGAAGGCAGGACTAGTCCTGAGCATTTACCACTAACGATCGTTTTTGGGATGAAAAATCGCGCCATCCGAGCTGAGTGCTTGAATGGCGCGATCGCGCCGTTATTAGATTCCCGAAACCTGGTGCCGATATTGCTATGTCCCACTATGTTGCGTTAGCGATTTTGGGACTCGGTGGGCATGGTTGCTCGTAAGGTGCTGAATCATAGAAGTCTCCTCGTTAGCAGTACTGCTTCAACACTTCTTTGCTTTTCTCGTGCTCGGCGGCGGTCATCCATAGGCCGTATTTATGTTTGACCGTGACTTGGGAACTCACATATTGGCACCAATAGTCCCTTTGGGGTGGTAACCATGACGCTGCATCGCTGTCGCTCTTTGCGGCATTGGTCGGCCCATCGACTGCAATAAGGTTGATTGGGTCGTTGGCGAGCTCTATTCTTCGCTGCGCGGGGAGCTGTTGCGCTCCTTTTTGCCAGGCGTCGGATAACGCCACAATATGGTCAATCTGTACGTCGTTGCTGGTGCCTTGCCCTCGCTGGAAATCGATTGTCTTACCGGTGTATGGATCTTGCAAGATGCCAGTGAGGACTACACAATCTCGTGTCCCCTGCTTGTAGGAGCTCACCATAAGGTCGCGGCCCAGGATGTCATTTCGCGTGTCGCATCCGTTATGGTCTGGATCGCCCCAGCCGTTTCCGAACAAATCGCGGTCGTATCCCGTTTGTGGAGCTCGGCCTTTGACCACGATTTCATCGAGAAGATCCAATGCTGTTTCCGCATTCGATGTTGGCGCCGTGCTCTTGATTGGTCCAAGCGTTGATGGTGCTTCGTTCTTTGTCGCGGGTGCGGTGGATGCTTCGGTGGAGATCGTGATTTCTGGAGCTTCAGCTCGAATCACTATTTCGGGGAACTGAGCGGATGCCTCGGTAGGGGCCACCTCGATGCTTGCCGCAGGCGCGGTACAGCCCGCTAAAAGCATCGAGGTGAGAACTAGCCTTACTAGTGTTGGTTTTACTCGCAACCTACGCCGTCGCCATCACGGTCCAGCTTGCGGGAATAGCCTGGGTCTCCAGCATAGATTGGTGCAGCACCTGCAGCCCGGACTGCGGTGCAGTTCGCGTAGTAGGCGTTGCTCGGAGCCTTTGCCGGGGCTTTATATACTTCTTCCTTAGATTCGATTTCTGCCAACCGGGCAGCTTCTTCAGCAGCTTCCTGAGCTTCTGCTTTTTCCGCGGCTTTCTTCGCCGCAGCTTTCTCTTCAGCTTTCTTCTTCGCGGCTGCTTCTTGTTGCGCCTTTTTCTTTTCAGCTGCAGCCTTCTCAGAAGCCTTTTTCTCGGCGGCCGCTTTTCGCTCGGCTTCGGCTTTTTGTTCGGCCTCCTTGGCAGCTGCTATTGCCGCGTCGTGATCCTCGGAACTAGTCCATACCAGGGTCTTTGCCGCGTTTTGATCGCAGAACAATTTATCTGGTCCCTGCTCCATGACGAGCTCATCGCCCTCGCATGATTGCCCGAGGAAATCAGCAAGCATGGTTTCGGAAGGGGTCGGAGTGGGTGATTCTGCGGTCACAGCGATGGCCGGGGCCTCTGGCTGAGCCACGGCAGGGGCTGGGTCTGTTGTCCCTAAGCGAAGACCCAAACTCGTTAACGCCATCAGGAGCAGGACAAAAGTGCTGCCCAGCACCGCTGCGACGCGTTTTCTGTTAGTAACGCCGGGAATGGGGAGTTTGCCAATGAACAGACCGATCAAGGCCGCGATGAAACCGACGACCATAAAAAAGATCAGGGCGCCCGGAACAAAGATCAGCAGAACGAGAACTAAAACTGCAGTTAGGATGCCGAAGATGAGTGGCCTGTTTCCCCCCTTTTTTTTGGGATTGCGGTCAGGTGGCATGGGGCTGGGAAATTGTGTCATGAATCCTTCAAAAAAGGGTGCGAGTGAGTGATTCTCCTAGTTTGACGATGCGTATGAATAAATGCAATTCATCAGACGCAATGGCCCGATGGCGAAGTAAAGGAGAATACTGTACTGCCCTAGACTCCCTGCTCTTTGATGCGCCGGTAGAGGGTCGCGCGGGACATCCCCATATCCTTAGCGACCTGGGTTGCCGGCTCGCCGGCCTGGATAAGTTTTGCTGCGGTGCGGATTTGCGATTCGGTGAAGGTCGGCCGTCGACCGCCGAGGTCCCCTCCGGTGGTGCGCCGTTTGGTCACGGAATCGTTGATGCGTTCGCGTTTGATCTCTAACTCCATTTGGGCCAAGGCTGCCATAACGGTGAAGACCATGGCGCCCATAGGTGTTTTGGTGTCCACGTCGCCGCCGCCAAGGTTCAGCACCCGTAACCCGATATTCCGTTCGCGTAGCTGTTCGGCGAGTTCGAGCATTTTCTGGGTGGAGCGCCCGAGTCGATCCAAAGTGGTGATCACGAGGGTGTCCTCCGGGTACAGTGCATCGAGGGCGTTGTCTAGGCCGGGTCGTTTGGCTAGTGCCCCGGATTGGCCATGGTCGGTGTAGAGGTCGTCGCGGCGGACGCCGGCGGCGAGGAGGTCTTGGATTTGCCGATCGGCATCTTGGGCTTTGGTGGATACGCGCGCGTAGCCGATCAGTTTGGTCATTGGTCCTTCAAAAGTGTCTCGCAACTAATGGTGCAGACATGATTCTACGCCATTAGTTGCGACACATAGTTGCGAGAATGTTAGACGTTTGAGTTTCCGCGAACTTTTCGGTGGGGGAGTGATGCGCGGTGAGACGTCTTGCAACCTATGGGATGTAAGACGATCGATCAAGGCACCCTTGAAATTCACACTGCTTGTGCAATATTGAGTCGATAGGTGCCCCGCGGGCGCCATTTAGTGGCTAGAGCAGGTGACTCGGCTTGTCTGGCTGTGGGTACTTTCTATATCCCTTTTCGAACATTAGCCGTAGCTGGTGCTCTAGTCCGTTCGCCTGTGTATCTTTCTTCCAATGCCCCGGATGATTGCTCATCGTTATGAACTTATTTGTAAGAATTCCCGTGTGGATACTCAGAACTTTTAGTCCGGTCCAGTGTTCCCGTTCGTCGAGGAGGGCTCGTAGTACAAATTCTGAGGATTGCCCGGGAATCAAATGGGGCAATTCTTCAGTAGTAAAGCGCACGTATCGCGTGACTACGCTTCGCCCTGGTATCACGTAGGCGTGAGCGAAATCTTCGAATGATTCGTCGGTAGCGTCAAGTGTTTTTTGAAATGACTGAGCTTCCATGTGGAATACCTTCGAGTCCGCGTCTGTAGCACGTAGTTGTAGATGTCGGATTACGTAAGGCTTAGCACCGGTGTTGTGAATTACTATAGGCAACTGGAGCCGAAGTCCGTCCAGTCTTATGAAGCCACCGAAGGTAGTTACTGCGAAGACCTTCAGCTTTCCAGGCCGTTCATTCAGCCACCAAAATGACACGACCGTAAATATCAAAGCGCAGCCTGCGATTATCCAGGTCAAAGGTGAGGATTGCATATTATAAAATCTACCCAATAACCATCGTGATAAATCAATTCACGATGGTTGAGCGGTGGCCGAGAGTATGGATTCATCATGCGCGGATTATCAGCCGATTGTCTGTTCAATGAGCAGAGTACAGAAAGGTACGATCACTGCGGCTCCTACAAGTAAGATCGCTGCCCAAGACATCCGCCGGTTGAAGCTCTGTTGCTTTTCTTCGAAGACCTTCGTGCGTCTTTGCTCACGCGCCAAATCCTCGCTGAGCTTTCTCATAACCGCGAGCGTATTGAACTGATCGCTACAGAGCGTTCCAAGTGCGGCTAGCAGTTCCGTCTGCGCGACTAGCTGAGCTTCCGCTCGCGCTGTTGATTGATCCTTGCGGTTTTGTCTAATGAATTCTCAGCTAGCATCCATTTGTCGCTGATTTTCGGACTCTGCCCGTTCTGCTGCTATTTGCGCTGCATTGATTGCTGAAGCGCTTCCTAAATTTCCAAATCCGTTGTTCAACATGGCTCCGCTTTCAATTCAGTGTTCATTGCTCTAAGGTTACGTGTCGCGCAACGAATAGGGTGCAAGATACCAGGAGCGGAAAGTGCAGCAGACGAACCCTGGATCGGACTTGAAATTTGGGTCTCGAACAAGGCTCTGTGGACCCCGTTTATAGCAATTTTTAGGCCTGCGACACTAAGTGGCTCTCACATGGAAATCAGCCCTTGAATGGCTGCTGGGATTTTCTAACGTTGCTGCTCGCCTGGATATATCCTCCCTGCTTAAGCATTCCTTGCATGGTTCGAACGATGCTGTCATTCGGAATGGGTGAGCAACGGAGTCCCTTCAAAGGGAGGGGCTGATCACCTTCGGCTGAGGAAGTCATAACGTGCAGTACTGGCACTATGGACCTGCGCCCGTGTTCGTAATGTACGGAATCGAATGTTGTGAAGTTCGTTGTGATCCACCGAACTTCCCGTTCGTCTTTGAATGCCTCGTGCTTCATCACTGATGCAAGAATAATTGCTTGCTTCCGAAGTTCTTGCTCAAGATCAGATCGGTCTCGTACAGCGGTTTTGCCGATGTCTGCTATGGCGCTTTTGATGAACTCTTGTGCTAATTTCTGCTTTTCGCGCTTCTTGTAGCTGACCCGGTACCAACCGCTGATCAGAGGAACGTCAGCGCGGATATGTTCGCCGTCCTTCGCCTCATCAACAGCATTCCCCTCGGCGGACAATTCGACGGTGGTATCAATGCCAATAGCGAACCCATCACCATCAGCGTAGTTCCTCCACAAAGTCAGGCTATCGTGTTCTGCGGACGCAGAAATATAATAGACATCGTTGATGATGCTGTCGAAATAGCCCTTGTTCAACACCTCAGAAAGCACCGTTTCCACCGTGCTCCTTTTATCTGGATCGTAGTCTGGATCGTTCTTCGCTTCCTCCATCTTGTTGCGGAAGGCTTCCGTAATGACGTCAAAGCCGTGCGTCATTTCTGAAGAGTCATTGAGGTTCTCGGGGCTGGAAGCCCATAGTTTTCCGTTTCTGATGATGGAGAGCAAGGCATGTCCGTTCGTGTAGTGCCACACCGGTCGGTTCCAGCGGTAGCGGAGTGCGGCGTCAGTCGTAAGGAATTCCTGAGTATTAGTGGCGAAGCCTGCGATTTGCGCAGCACGAGCATAACCTTGCAGGGTTTCCCTCATCCGATCGAAAGTATGCATTAGCGAAGGCGTCGATTTAAGAAATTCCTGGTTTGGTGCAGTGAAGTTTCGGATTGCCCTCAATGTTTCGGCGCTAAACGCCACACCGGCTGGTAGATTTTTTGAAAAGTTTGAAGCGAACGATGACTGAATCGTGTTCCAGGATTTTTGGGGAGCAAAATTTTTTTTGAAGTTCTGCACAATGCTCGATGTTTGGGATTCGAACATATCGTTGGCAACGTATGTCTGGAGCCAGGGTTTCAGGATAACTCTTTGAAATTGAGCTAGTGTTTCTGCGTCGAAGGACTCTTGGATTTTTTCCACGGCTTCCCGTTCTTCATCCGTGTAGTCACCATCCCGTCCTTCTTCAATTGCCTTCTCGACTTGTTCATATTTTTCAATTGACATGCCTTCGGCTTCAGCGGCGGTTTGGGTTTTCTTCCGGACCTCGGCTTTGATGTCATCTATGTGGACTATGTGCTTGGGCTTGTGTTTGGAATCATGCTTAGGATCATCCTTGTCGCGGGACGTCTTGTGGGAATCGGCTTGATCATCGTTGCTCATGGAATCATCTTAGATTCTTGCCAAAGCACACACGGGCCTTTTCCTTTACCGGGAGTTACAGGGCATCTAAACTCCCTGATCCTTACGGGTTGGATAATGAGTAGCCGCAGCCATGTGTTCTTGTTCCCGCTGGTTCTCGAGGCGAGTCGTTCGAATTCCTTTGTTTCCGAGAATTGTAGCCAGCCCGAGGCGCGCCGTCATGGGCGCCCTTCGGAGATTGGGTGCCTTCCCGATCAATCCAGGCTTCAGCAGTGCGGACGGCTTCTGAAAATAACACCCGAGAAGGTGTCTAATGGGTCTGAATGTATCAATACTCGTGCGAGCAGAGGTGTATCGGCATATAGTTTTTGGCATTGAGTTTTGCGACGAAACGAGCCTCCAAAGCAGTTGATTTTTCAACTGTCGAAGATTTTGCGCCCAGCATGCGGATGAGCGTGTCATAAACGACTGTTTTTGCAACCGAGCACTCAAATATTTCCAGATTAAAAAAATCCACAACGCCATATTCTTTTGGCCACTAAGAAAAAAATTAAAAATAGGTCTTGAAATTATCCAAAAGCGTCATAGTATTAGTTTTGTCGATTGATAAAAATCTTTCCTCATGGTTGCTGGTTAGCATAAGGCCCTAGTCAAATTGGTAATTACTGATACTTTTCAGGTAACTAGCCGCCGCCTTTCCGTAAGTTTTTTATCCACGACATGGATAGAGTGTCGCATCTACGCATTGGAGTTCACCTGATGAAAAAACGTCAGATTGTGGCGGGGCTGGCTGCTTCTAGTCTTCTCGTCATCGGCTCGGCATTTCCTGCATTAGCATCGACGGAGAGCAGCTCACTTGAAGAACTGGTTAAGCTGAATCCGGGAGCCACAGCGTCCGAATTGAAAGCATCTCTGAGCGAGGTCGCTTCCGATGAAGGTATAACTCTGAACCAGGCCATTGATAAGGCTCTGAGCGAAAGCCAGGAATCCGTCGCAGAAGCCACGTCCCCTTCGCCAATTGACGGAGTGGGAACACCAGCAAGCGGTAGCGGAGGCGGAACGCTGGTGTTAGGCTCTGCTAGCCGTAAAGGCGACGTTTTCGTTACCCCTGCATCGACGTTGGGTTACCCGCATGGACACACGGGAATCTACTACAACACAACAACCATCGTTGAGGCCCCAGGAACTGACAAAGTCAGTCGATCCATCTCAGCAAGCTCCGTGAAGGTAGCTAAAGGCGCCGTGAAGCAGTACATCAAGACGACTACCACCAAGCGATCCGCTGCGGCTGACCACTCCTACAAGTATCTTCGCGGCAGGGAATACAGCAGCAGCTTTGCTTCGAACAAGTACATCAATACTCCGAAAATGAATTGTTCCCAGCTGGTTTGGGCAGCCTACAAGGCTGCTTCAGGCATCGACCTAGATGGCAATGGTGGTCTGGGGGTCTATCCTTTCAACATCAAGGATTCTTCCCTGACCATCACCTACAAGACCCTCTAAAGTCTTCAACCAAGCTTGGACTGGGCCAGCTCCCTACCGGGGCTGGCCCAGTCGCCATCAGATTGGACACTTCTCATGAACCGCAGAAGAGCGGCTACAGCTATCCTAGTTACGCTTTCCGCGCTTGGCATGGGGCTCTCAGGCTGTTCCTCCAGCGTTTGGGGAGCCCCAGAAGCTGAAAAACTAGGCGAAGGGAAATATGCCCTTTGCTTCAGTAAACAAAGCTCGGCAATGGACGGGAAGCACCAGGACGGCAAGTTGGTCATTGCGAACCAAGACGGCTCCTTCTCAGAAATTAAGACATGGGGCATGGATACCTGCTCCATGGCATGGAACGAAGCAGGGCTGTTTTTCAGTGATACAAGAAACGACTACCGGTTAGATAATGCTGGCCTGACAACAATCAGCAGTGAGAAAACCGACAGCCAATACGGAATGTTGGCCACCTCTTCCGATACAGCAGTCGGCATCTATAACTTGGGCTTCAGCGAAACGGGCTACACTACCCAGGTCGTCACCACATCTGGAACCACCAGCACCAAAAAAGAAATCGAAGGCGGGTACTTCATTGTTTCCCAATGCGATGGGGCCGTTTACGGGATGGGAATTGGCACAGGACCATACTCCACCACAGGTAACCCCGAAACGGAACCCATGGTCTTGAATCAACTCACGGGAACTGCGGACGGGAAAGAAAAGAATGTGGGTAGCTCTAACGAGGCCCGTGAAGGCATCACCCTTGAAGACGCTCCTTGTATAGGCGGGAAGATCTACTATATCTCCGATGCCAAGCGCGGTGGGCTGGATGCTTCCGCGCAACCAGTACTGTCCAGCTGGGATGTAGACACCGGAAAGTACGAAAGCCACCCACTAGTCACAGAGGATAAGAACCTGACACTGTTTCGCCAAGATGGAACGGGATTCCCTTATGTCGCCAGCGGCTCGGTAAACAACGGCGCATTGGAATGGCTTGGCGCCGGGAACTCAATCATGTCTACAGACCTGAAAAATGGAAACACCAAACAACGGTTCACCGTTGAGGGGTACAGGAATGACAGTGCCACGTCCAAGGCCGTCTTCACTAAGAATGAAGTGATTGTCTTGGCAGATAACAATGACGGGACGAATTTTCGAATTGTCCGCTACGACAGGATCACGGGCAAGGAGCTAGGCAGAACCGTCCTTGACGTCCGTCCGGACAAGCTCAGTGACGGCATGTTCTTCCGCGGTTTTGCAGCTAAACCATAGCGAGGCCGCAGAGAAACTGAGGCCAACTTATAGCCACTGCGGCATTATTGTTACTGATGAGAAAGAGCAATCGGCTACAGACAGCGGACGTCGGTAGTACCGCTGCCAGTAAGAGCGCAGATTGGTGTGGACCGCGTCATCGCGTACTAAATTCTAAGACTAGAGAGGCCGCAACATATGCGGCCTCTCTTTTATATAAAGATCGATCGAACGACTCTATGCTCGAAGCAAAAGCGACCGTTTATGATCCGACTTTAGCTTTCCGTATTGGCAAAGTATCGCTAGATTTCGGACTGCAAAAGCCTACAGTCAGAGGTCCTACCAAATTGGCTTTGGTTCCATGCATCCGAAAGATCGCACCATTTGTCAGTTTCCGAAGTCGTCAGCACTTCTGTCCATAGTCAACAGCACTGCCGCCCGTAAGAGGAACCCTCACCGGGACGGTGCAAGGTAGATGCGGAGCGCCACTCAATTTCTGAGGAGACTCGGCATCGGACCCTAGTCGAGCTTCCCAAAGGGGCCGGCAGCGTCGAGCGGAATCCGCTCTGACCTCCTGGACATGATCAAGAACGATACCCCTACGAGGAGTACGGAAATGGCAAGGCCAAGTAGGCCCAAATCATTTGATGTCGCAGGACAGCCCGCAGAACTGTCATCAATCTCAGGACAGCTCCTCCACGGCTGCAAGAACATCACGAAACCACCTGCCGCTCCTGCGAGCGTCAGCAGGAGTCCCAACATCATGTAAACAGTATTTCTGGAAGCTTTCACGCTTCATTCAAACACAGCAATGCTTGCCTTGTTCATCGCACCGTATGAGGAACGCTAACCGGCGCATGCTAGGCGTTAGTCAGAAGTGGAATGCCACACGAAACACAGGATTCCTGACATCAGGATATAGCCCGTCATGGCTGTAATCTGGCATTTGATCTCGTATGTGAGGGCTAGGAAGGTTCCGGCGTAGGGCTATGTTGGCAGGGTTTGCGGTGCGTAGCAACCGGCGACAACACCATGGTTCCTGTGTTCTGGGGGTCTGACTAGCTATAGTCGTGCCGAAGCGGCAGAAATCCGAATGCAAGGGGAAGGATAGGTATGTCGGTTAGGCATGAGTCGGCTTCGGGGCTGATTTGGAACAACAAAGTGGAAAAAGTCCGCATGTCCGAGGACGCCTATGCAAGGCTTCGGTTCGCCAAGATCCGACGGCTGCCCGAAACTGGTTTGTTCGCGGACGAGGTCGGTGCCATTGCGCCGGATGTTCAAGCTGTTTCAATCGACTTGGATGATGGCGGCAACGTTGACCTGACGGGTATTGAGAACCTGCCGTTACTCTCGTGGCTAATCGTTCATGATTGCGACGGCGTCCTATCTTATGGCGGTGCGGGACGTGGGGTCATGGCATTGACTCGATTGCTCATTCCGTACGCGCGAGGAGTCACCGAGCGGCTCGTTGCGTCTCCCCGCTTGCAAGATATCGAGATCGAAGGAGGAACTCTCGATCTGCTCAAGCACATGCCGGAAACAGTACGCGAGGTGGCGTTGCGACGCGTGAAGAGCGCCTCAGATCCCACATCCTGGGACCGGCTGAGCCAGCTGGACCAGGTCGCGATCTATCAGTCGGGGACCATAGCGGTCGTGGCACCTGCTGGCGGTTGGCCCGAGGTCGTAAGTTTCATCATGATTGGCTCGCTCAAGGGGATCGTGCAAGCGTCAAAGACCCGCCCGTTTCAGTACCTGTATTTTGAAGGGGTTCGCTTATTCGACCCGGGCGCGTCGTTCTGGGAACTGGAAGCTAAAAGAGTCACCGTCGGATACTCGACCAAGCCGCCAAAATGGCTGGTTGAGGCGTGGCCTCACAGGCCGGAGGATTGGGACGAGAGATTCAGCATTGCGTCGCATCGGCTGCTTCCTGGATCCGAGGAACCCTACTTCGACGAACTCTGATCTCTTGCTCAGAGCGACCTCTGAAAGCGAAGACCTTCTATCGCGGTTGCGTTCACACGACGTCTACACATCTCTTCCGTGCGCGATGGGGAATTCTTAACGGGTGGGTACATGTCCGACAGTTCAAAATCGGTCTGGTGCAATCGGCTTAAGTTTCGAGTTCGAAGTAGCCCATCTGAAGATCATGTTCGATCTGAGCGCGAAGGTTCGCGATCACGTGCAGGAGATCGTTGAAGTGGTAGACGACAGCTTGTAACGCTGATTCGATACTCACGTTCTCTATGCGCGCTAGACGCTCGTCGTCCTCGTGCAGAGCAATCCCGTAGATGTAATCCATCGCGATCAAATCGCTGCCGAGCAAGATGCCAGGACCCAATCCATTGTCCATCTCCAGGCGGCCCGAGTGAAATATCGGGCCTGACGAGCCAATGCGCGAATCTGTGACTACTTGAGCGACATGCTGCTTTAAGAAGCGCCTAGCCTTTGCCTGCTCGGGCGTGACGAGACTTTGAAGCGCTGTGACAATCCCTGGCAGATGACAGTCCTCGCCCTGGGTGAAGAACACGCGGCACTCAACGATTGTGGAGTCCACTAGTCGCTTGTCGAGTTGATGCTCTTCGATCCCGCTGATGCGCCAGGTATCGTCGTCGAGCCGGATCCAAGTGAGTTCGATAATCGGGATGCGACCGCTCTCGTCCCTCAGGCTGGTAATTGGCTCACCCAATCCAGGCCTGGAGCGTTTGAGGAACTTTGAGAGTTTGCGGCGGGAGTTTTCTTGAACACTCGGAGGGATTGTGGACATAGTCGCATCCTATCTTTCGCTGCCTGCCGGTTAGCACCAGGTGATTATTTTAGGTACGCCCTTAAGACGGTCCTCATACGAAACACACAAGACGTTGATTTGGAAGCTGGTCGAAACTCCGAGTTCTCAAAGATGTCGCATTCTCGTATACCCCGCCCAAGAAAAAGCCCCATGACCGGGCGGCAAACGAAACAACCGGCTAAGCCATCATGGCAAATAGTCTTGTCCTGAAATCGGTCGTTATTGAAACGCGCAGCGAACCCCGGCGACACGCCGGGGTTTTTTGTTTCAGAAACGTCTTTCAAAACTGATTCATTGCACAACCTGGCTGTGTACCGTTTTTGATATGGCAGTCATTGGATATGCGCGAGTTAGTACGCGCGAGCAGAACCCGGAGTCGCAGGCGGCCGAGCTGCGCGCGGCCGGAGCAGGGCAGATATTTACTGACCGTGGGGAGTCGAGCAGGGAGGCTGCGCGGCCGCAGTGGGTGGCGTGCAAGGCGCAATTGAAGCCGGGGGATACGCTGATCATCCGTGCCCTGGATCGCGTGGCCGGTGAAGAGCGAATGGCCATTGAGATTATCCGCGAGCTGGGGGAGCGTGGCGTGAGGATCAAAAGTCTTACTGAGCCGTTTTTGGACGTGGACATATCTACGCCGATGGGCGAAGCCATTGTGGGCATCATGGCGGTTATGGCGCAGCTGCGCGTTTCTATGATCCGGGAGAACACCCGCCGGGGTTTGGCGCATGCGCGCGCCCAGGGCCGCGTCGGAGGCCGGCCGCGCGTCATGGATGCAGACCGCATCGACACAGCGCGGCAGCTGCGCGAAGAGGGGAAGAGTTATGCGCAGATCGGCAAGATTCTTGGTGTCAGTGCAGCGAGTATTTACCGTTCGTTATCGAGCGAAAATCGTTGATTTAGAAATATAACCAATGTTATATTTGAAGTGAGGAAATGTTCGTTTCGAGGTTTAGGAGGTTGTTATGAGCCAGCTAATGGAACGTCCGCAGCATGATGGAATGCGCGCGCTGTTGTTGAGGGCGCGGCAACGTGTAGAGGTTGATGCACTGGACTATAAGCGCACTTTGAAGGCTGCTGCGGGTGGTATGACTCAGCGCGAGATGGCGGCGCTACTGGGCATGTCTCAGCCAGCGGTGGCGAAGGCGTTGCAGCGTGCCCAGGCGGTACCGGAAGTGGTGGGCGAGTTCAACGCTGCAAGTCCTTATGAGGTGTGCCAGCGGTACGCGGCCGGGTATATCAGCCGTGAGGAGCTGGTGCGTGTGCTGGTCGCGTGGCCGTACAAGCCGACCCCTTGGGCGAACGAGTATGGTGAGTACGAAGAGAGCCTGGACGGTACGTGGGAAGAAGTAGGCGACGCGCTGCGGCATGAGCTGATTGATGCAGCTACTTACGATGAAGTGTTGACGAAAACGGCCGATTAGGCGGCGAGCAACCGAAGGGCGGATCGTTGGCTAACGACGAATCAATAGAACGACATTACGCGGCCCTGCGCCAGGTGCTGGCTGATCCTGATATGAATCCGCGCGGGGCATACTCGACGATCAGGCAAGGGCAGTATTTCATCCAAAGCGGATCGCGGCCTCGTGCCACATCGGAACGGGAACTCTTGCACAAGAAGTGGATGCAAGAAGTGATTGAGGACTCTGCTAAGCGCGGAGAAATCAAGCACGAGGGAAAAGCTATTGTGATGGCTGGGCCGCCCGGAGCTGGCAAAGGCACTGTGCAGCGCGAACGCTTGAATGATGTTCCTGGTTACGTTCAGTGCGACCCGGATATTTTCAAGGAGAAGATCATCCAGCACGAGCTGGATAGCGGAAACCTGGATCGTCTGAAAACGCCATTGGTGAAAGAGCTTGAAGCCCAGGGGCACAAGTTCGCTCCAATGGAGTTTGCTGCGTTGGTGCATGAAGAATCGTCCATGCTCAGCGCCAAGCTACAGAAAGACTTGCGCAAGGACGGCACGAACTATGTCATTGATACGGTGCTCAAATCGCAAGGGTCGGCGCAGGAAGTTGCCGCTACTTTGGACAAGCGCGGCTACACCTACGATGTGGTGAGCGTGCAGGCCTCATTCGAGGAGTCCAAGGCCGGAATTTATGGCCGGTGGCAGGCCGGGCGCGATGCTTTTGAACGCGGAGAGAGTCAGCTTGGCGGCCGTCCGGTGCCATCTGATTTTGCGAATAATTTGGTCACGCCGGAGGGCAAGTCTGCTACCGAGGAAGCGGCAAGGTGGTTGGCTGAGAATGGCAAGGGGGTTGCCAGTTTCAAGCAGTTCCGTCGAGGTTCTGCGATCCCTGAGATTGATCAAGTGAAGCAGGATGGCAAGCTCATGGCGCGTCGTGCAGCGACGGCACGGCAAGGTTTTCCCAAGGGCCACGGGGTGCCGAAAACTATCGGGAAGTCTAATCGATCCGGCCGGGATCGAGGTACTGGAATCGGAGAATAAAGTCCGAACGATTCAGGGAGCTTTATCCTGGCGGGTTGCCATTACTAGAGGCCGTGCACGGGCCGCGATCACTCGTCGTAAGTGAACTCAGGTACCGCAGCTTGTGGCTTGTGTGCGGGCGGTCGATTGGTTCCTGCTGTCCATCATGTGTGCGAAAAAAGCAGCGGAGCGGGAGGGCTTTTTTCGTGCCCATGTGGGCAGGAGGCTACCTAACGTAACCAGGTTTAAAAAGTGGGCCGGTACTCACCTTTGGGTGAGTGCCGGCCCATTGCCATGTGCTCGTTTAACTCTCTGCTGGTGCAGCCGTTTGGTCGGCCTTCTTGCGAGGCCGGCGACGGGATGGCGAGCCGATTTTGTTCAGCTCGGTTTGCGTCCATCCCTTCTTCAATGCAGCGGCGAAAGCTTGCTTTTCGGTGGCCTTGGCTTGCTCTAGCTGCTGCTCGGCTTCCACACGCGCGGCGACGGCTTGGGCGATGTCGTTGGCGGCTTGCATGCGCAGGTCGTTTTGCGCTTGGAGCTGTTCGAGGATGCGGCTTGCTGCGTCACTCATGGCTTGAACCTTCCGATAGGACTACGCCACCTCGGCTAGGCCGATCTGGCGAACTGGTGATGCTTCCAGCGTAGCGCGGGCATCTTCTGATGCCAACGCATGTTGCACCCGCTAAAGACGAAGTGCCCCGCCGACCAGGCGGAGCAAGCTATAGACTTAGCATAGCTAAGTCGGCTTGCCGCTTTACTGCGTGCAGCGGGCATGGGACACTTGAATCAGTTGATTCTTGTGGTGTTGCACTGGGCTGGAAGGAATGATTGTGGCTGAGCGGAAACGTCAGGCGAACATCGGCGGTGGCCGTAGGGTCGTTCGCCAGTTGAAGCTTTCCGTCGCCCAGGACACCGCTTTACGCGTTCACGCCGACGAACTTGGAGTGAGCGTTCAGCGGCTTCTTGTTGAATCAACCTTGTCCGCTTTTCAGGGTGAAACGGTCACCGAACGGCGGGACTTGTTGACAGCCTTGTTCCAGTTGCAGCGCGGCCTTGCCGCTGCGGGAAACAACATTAACCAAATTGCCCGTGTCGCAAATGCAACCGGTGAAATCAAGGACGAGCTGCATGGCTCCTTGGAGCATCTGCGTGCGACGGTGGCGCGCATTGATGAGGTCTTGGAGTCGTTGAAGATCGTGGGAGAGCCGTCATGATTCCGAATGTCACTCGTGGTGGCCGCATGGCCGGTTTGATGAATTACCTGGTCGGGCCTGGCCGCTCTAATGAGCATGAAAATCAGCGGCTCATTGCCGGAGATGATCGCGTGACTTTCGCTTACGCTCCTGGCGCTGAATTGTCGAAGTACGATGCTTTTGAAATTGCCGAGCTGCTGGATGCGCCGCGCAAAGTGCACGGGACGGAAGTGACCAAGCCGGTGTATGCGAAAGACGAAGAATCCGGCGAGTTCTTCAAGGATGAAAACGGCAAGAAGATCCGCACCGGGTCGAAGGATGCGCACGTGTGGCATTGCTCCCTGGCTGTTGAATCCGGGTACGGTTCAGTGCCCGATGAACAATGGGAAAAGATCGCGGCATCCTTCGTGGAAAAGATGGGTTTCATTGACCCGGACGGTGCGAAATCATCGCGCTGGGTAGCGATTCATCACGGCGCATCGAAGAACGGCAACGACCACCTTCACTTGGTGGTGTCGATGGTCCGTGAGGACGGGAGCAAGGCGAACACACATAATGATTTTCACCGCGCCCAGGTCGCGTGCCGCGAACTAGAAGTTGAGTACGGGTCGCCACGTTTGGAGTCCCAGGAACACGGCAAGGGGCTGGCAGGGGAGAAGCCGGCAGAACGTGCGAGGGCCGAGCGCGGAAGTAACGCGCTGTCGGATAAGTTCGAGTTGCGTCGTCGTTTGCGGGCCGCATTATCCACCGCGAACAGTGCGGAAGAGTATGTTCGTCATGCCCAAGATTTGGGCGTGCGAATCGCTCCGAGCTTCAAGCCTGGATCGAACAGTGAAGTGCGCGGCTATCGTGTGTCTCTAGGTGAACGTGGCAGCGATGACAAGGTGATTTGGTATGCACCATCCAAGCTCGATTCCACACTGGCTTGGAATGATATTCACGCCCGGTACGGGAATAGGGATCGGGCTGCGGGGGACGCGTATTTGGTGTCTTTGCATTCCTCGAACCAGTCGCGCGAGCATCGCAAGGCGGTGGCTCGTCCGGTGTCTGCGGAGCAACTGGATCGGATGATGAGTCACAAGACGGGACCGGATACGTTGGCGAATGTTTATGCCCGCTTGTCGTTGCAGTTCGAGCGCAACAAGCCAGGGACTTTCAACCAGCTTTCCGAGTCCTACGCACGTGCTGCGCAGGGCGGTGGCAACGTACGGTATGCGGCTCGTTTGAATGAACGGTTCAGGTCTGGTCGCGGTTATGGTTGGGTTGCTTTGGCGAAGCAAGCTGGGCGTTTAGGCCGCGTGATGATGCAGAACCATATGGCCACGGATCGGCCCCGTTTTGTCGCTGGGGTTGATCGGCTGATCAATGATGCTGAAAGCATCGTGAATGCTGAAATGAAACGTATCCAGGCGCAGGACGCACAGAAAGTGGGTGCGCCGAAGCAGCCACATGTGCCCTACCGGGATTGGGACGCCGGGGCACAGCCTGGACCAGGGAATGACCAAGGTTACGAACGATAGGCCCAAACCTAACGAGAGGAAACGCCATGGAAAACCAAGAAGAATCAGAAATGATGCAAGACTTCGGCAGCATAGTCCGAGCTGTGATGGGTTCGGGAATGCAAATGGCCGAGAACGCCCAGCGCCGAGCACAAATGCGGCTGTCCGAGGCCAATGCGGAAGCAGAGCGTGAACGCAACGTGGCTCAGATGGTTCACCGAGATTTATCCTCAGCGCAGTTCTGGAAGAGCGCTGGCAGCGAGGCGATTGCCGACAGGATGATCGTGGCCAGCGAACTTGCTGGACGGCACGAAGCAGCTTCCCAGGCGTTCATGGTTGGTGCTGACCGTATCCGCAACCAGTTCGGCATCAACGTGGAAGACATTAACCGGGATCACCCCACGGCGGCCACTGACCGGCACCAAGCCTTGCGTGATGCGCTGGATGACTACCTGGCCGGCCAGCGGGAGAACGCCGAAGGCAACCCGGTAGCAGCCGAGCAGGCGCAGGAGAACGAAGAAGCTCACCAGGCAGTGGCTGAGCGCGCAACAGGTGAAGAACAGGCTGATGAGGCTCACGCTGACGCGGCCGAGCAGCGCACCGAGCAAGAGCCGGTGCTTGGCGGCAAAGAACAGGGTGAGCCAACTGAAAATTCTGCGGCTCCCGCAGCTCCTGGTCATGCCGATGGGGCAAAACCTGGTTCTGTTGATGCAGCGCAGAACCAGAACAGCCCCGCTGCTCAACGGCTGCTGACGGTATGGAAAGAGAAGGGCGGCAAAGACGCTGATTTCCCATTGGCACCAACCACCGCTAACCCCCAGACAGCCATGAAGAACCGCAAACGAGTCATGGCCGGGGCCGCGTCCGCACGGACTCAGGGACAGGAGCTGTCGCGATGATCGGAATTCCCCCGAACGATGACGAGCTGGATCTGGATGGCGGACAGGATAGCGAGCCAGCACCCGGGCCATCAGCGGCCGGCCAGGAGGCAGCGGAACGTTCCTTCGTCTATGAGGACGCGGAACAGTGGCTGCATGGGTATGCGCTGCCGCGTTACCTGCGCAAGCAGGGGCCGTCAGGACGCGCGTGGGCACCGAATTGGTACGAGTACCCGGAAGTGTATTCGGTGGTTACCGCGTTGTGGGAGACGTGGGAGCAGATGCGGTGGGATGGCCCGCAGCAGATCCTGGTGTTCTATCGGGACTACTTCTACCCGCTGATGGACAGGCTCACCGCGCAGGATGGCCCGTTCCACGCGTACGACAAGGTGATGCACCCGGAGCTTCCCGAGATGTTCTCAGTGCATCAAGCACCGGACGGATACTTCCGTTCCATTGGTAGCTCGCGCTGATATTTCTCTCGACAGTTCTTGACCACGGCGGATGAGTTCATGAGTTTGAGCACCAATAGCCTGCGCCGTGAGCGCCTTGTGACTAGGTCATGTCTTAGCTGGACTCGAAAAGGTATTGCTGCGGACTCGTATGGAGAAAAGTGATGCACAAGCCTTGCGTGCTGAGGATTCAGTGAGTGCTAAAGCGTCGAGATGAGGGGGTTTCGCCTAAAATGATAGGTATGCATCAGAGTTCCGGTAGCACTTCTGCAAATATTTCTGAAGTGCTATACCAAGAGATTATTAGCGGCAAGTATAAGCCCGGCATGATGCTCCCTTCCCAGCGGGATCTTGCAAGTCAGTTTGAGGCTTCAATGGCCAGTGAGCGTACAGCCTTAAGCTCTTTAGCTGGGGTTGGTTTGTTTCAGACAAAGCCAGGCAAAGGGTCGTTGGTACTGAGTGTGAGTACCGGTAAGTCACATTTTGATGGTTGGCTCGGTGCTGCTTAATCTCCTCAAGAGATGCTGGTATCTATTGGATACGCGATTGATACTAGAGTGCTAGTACATCGAATGCGTTGCCGAGGGAATTTTCGGCGAAGCCAAAAACGGATTATCCAGGCCGTTGATCGAATGGCTGAGTCCGCACATAGTCTTGAAGCTTTTGAACAAGCCGATGTTGAGTTTCATTTGGCCTTGGCGACGGCAGCTAATAACAGTGTTAACTTAAGGATTTTCCAGGCAGTACGTACGCCGGTACACAAGACTCTTCGTGTAACAAATCGCGGGTATTTGAAGGGTCATGGAGACCTGTCCGAACCCATTCTGAACCATAAAAAGTTGGTTGACTTCGCTTTATCCGGCGATGCGAAAGTAGCGATAGAGGTACTAGAGAACATGATTAAACGTTCCCGGGCTAGAGTCCTCAACAACATGTAAACGAGACGTGCAACTGTGACGTCTCACCAGTGAGACGACAAACAAGGGTGATCTTGAAACGAATTTCTATCGTTTCAAGCCCACTCTTGTTTGTCCTGCTAGATGCTTGGTACGTATCTGTCATCGACCCGAATTACCGAACCTGTGACATATGAGGATTGGTTGCTGGACAGGAAAGCAACCACACTTGCATATTCCTCAGGAGTCCCATAGCGAGCCATAGGGATTTGTTCGTGGCTTTCGGCTGTGACGTTTTGAACGCTCTTGGATTCGCGCTCCGCCTTCTTCACACCCCAACTGAGCGAAAGCTTCCGCTGGGCACTTATCGGCAAACGCTGTTCCCCGCGGGACATTTGGAACATAAGATTAAATTATGACGCTGACGCAACTCGAAGCATTTCTATGCGCTTCTGAACTGGGGACTTTCACGGCCGCAGCCGCCCACCTGGATATGAGCCAACCAGCGATTTCAGACCTCATCCGCAGGCTTGAACAGGAACTCAAAGCCCCACTGTTCCATCGAGGTTCTCGTTCTCTGGTGTTGACCGCTGCCGGCGAGCAGCTTCTGCCACATGCGCGACAATCGGTAGCCTCCGCTGCGCAAGGGCGAGAAGCGGTCCTGTCGCAGATGAGTTTGGCCGGTGGAACAGCGACCTTCGGCCTCTTGCGAAACGCCGACTACTATCTCAAAACTGATCTGGCGATGAAGTTCCGGCGTCAGTACCCAAAGGTCAACATTCGTCTGGTCGGCCAAAACAGTTCCGAAACTGCGTCAGACGTAGCATCCGGAGTTCTGGAAGCCGGTCTGCTCACCCTCCCAATTGATGATGAGGGACTCGAAATCCTGCCAATTGCCAGGGACGAGCTTCTGTGCGCCAGCGCCTCGAAACAACGAGTAAGCTCGGCTCGTGCATTCGAGGATTTTTTGGCCACTGATCTGGTTTTGTACGATGCTCACTACCCGTCGACCGATCCCGTGCGACGCCAGCTAAATGAACAAGCCCAGTTGATTGGTAAGTCGGTCATGCCAGAAATCGAAGTTGAGTACCTCTCAACAGCGATTTCATTGGTTGCTGCGGGCTTCGGCGACACGATCTTATGCCAAGCCTCTGTTTCATCCCTAGATCAAGGTCTTGGAATTCACACGATTCCCTTTGAGACCCCAATTTTTGATGTGCTCGCGCTAGTCAAACGCACTGGAACTATACTCTCTCCCGCTACCCGTGAGTTGGCACGCCTGGCAGTTGACTCCTTAATGGAGCATCAAAAGGGCAAGGATGGAACGGCAGAAATTCTGGCTACAGAAAACCAAATCGAGCGCTTCCTAGATGTCACCCTTTAACCTGTACAGTTAAATGCCACAGCATCCGGCCGAAATAATCGGCCGGATGCTGTGATGTCATTCGTGCTCGTTACCCGGGAATTGGGCTAAGCGCACGCTCTACAAAGTGGTCAACTTCTTCGCGTGTGAGCAGCCCCTGTTCCACAATCAGATCGGTCACCCGAGAATCGGTGGCCAACGCCTCGGCTGCGATGGCCGTGGACGTGGTGTAACCGAGTACCGGTGAAAAGACCGTCACCATGCCAATATTGGCTTCGGCCAGTTCCCTAAGCCGCTGTGGATGCGCCATAATTCCGCTCACGCAATCTACCGCCAAGGAATCAGCTGCTATTGCCAAATGCGTCAAGCCACGTAGCAAGCTGTAGGCGATGATCGGCTCAAATGCGTTGAGCTGCAGTTGCCCTGCTTCGGCAGCCATGGAGATGGTCATGTCATTTCCGATAATGGAGAACGCCACCTGATTCACCATTTCGGGAATGACCGGGTTCACCTTACCGGGCATGATGCTGGATCCTGCTTGCATCGCCGGCAGGCTAATCTCACCAAAACCGGTTCGTGGTCCAGAGGACAGCAACCGTAAATCATTACAGACCTTGGAGAGCTTAATAGCAGTACGTTTCAGCGTCCCTGACATGAGTACAAAAGCACCACAGTCCTGGGTCGACTCGATGAGATTAGGCGCGGTCAATAACGGAAGACCAGAAATTTTCCTCAAGTGTTCTCGCACTGCCGGAGCAAAATCTGGATGCGCGTTGATTCCCGTGCCGATAGCTGTTGCACCTAGATTAATCTCATGAAGATGCGCCAGCGCCTCGCGTAGCCGTGCGATATCTTCAAGAATCATGACCTGGTAGGCCCCAAACTCTTGGCCCATGGTCATCGGTACCGCGTCTTGCAGCTGGGTACGACCCACCTTCACCACGTCGGCGAATTCATCGGCTTTCACCTTGAATGCCGCTGCCAGCCGTTCCAAGGAATCAATCAAGAGGTGTGTCGTGTAGATCGTCGAGAGCTTCAGCGCCGTGGGATACACGTCGTTGGTCGACTGTCCTTGATTTACATGCTCGTTGGGGTGCAGCACCGAGTACTGTCCAAAACTGTGACCAAGATGCTCCAACGCGGCATTGGCAATAACCTCATTGGCATTCATATTGGTCGAGGTGCCAGCACCACCCTGGATCAGACTCACCGGGAACTGGTCGTCCAGTTCCCCGTCAATCACTCGTTGGCAAGCAGCAGCGATGGGCGCAACCGTCGATTCGTCAAGCACTCCCAAGTCTCGATTGGCCAGTGCGGCAGCCAACTTGACCTGGCCCAAAGCACGGACTAGTTCCCTGCTCTGACCCACCGTTTCAACGGGTAAAGGGAAGTTCTCGGTGGCACGTAGCGTGTGAATTCCCCAGTAGGCAGAGTCCGGGACCTCTCGTGTACCGAGCAGGTCATGCTCTTGGCGCACTATGCACGGTCCTTGGCTGCAGCCCACTCTGGCAGGGTGTCTGCTGCGCGAGCTGCGCGAGCGTCGCCGGAACGAGCGTGGCCTTCAAAGTTTTCAGCGCGAGCGGCACGCCCCAACAGCACACCAAGCTCAGCCGAGGCATCCAAGCTGGTCACTTCCTGATAGGTGACGGTCTTGAGGAACTTGCCGACCCACAGGCCGCCGGTGTAGCGAGCAGCGTGACGGGTAGGAAGCACGTGGTTGGTGCCGATGACCTTGTCGCCGTAGGAGACACAGGTGTTCTCGCCCAAGAAGAGGGCACCGTAGTTGGTGAGCTTCTCTAGGGCGTCGCGCAGGTCCTCGGTGAAGATCTGCACGTGCTCGCTGGCGAACTCATCGGAGATCTTGTAGGCCTCTGCAAGATCGTCGGCGACGATGACCTGGCCGTGATCGCGCCATGCAGCTCCCGCGATTTCAGCGGTTGGTAGGTTCTTGAGCTGCTCGTCGATTTCGGCGAGAACTTCATGGCCAACTCGCTCGGAGGTGGTGACCAGGATTGCTGGTGAATCTGGCCCGTGCTCTGCCTGGCTGAGCAGGTCTACTGCGGTTAGGAATGGATCTGCCGAGTCATCGGTCAGGATTAGCACTTCGGTCGGACCTGCGAACAGGTCGATGCCCACTTCACCGAACAGCTGGCGCTTGGCTTCGGCAACAAAGGCGTTACCCGGGCCTACCAGAACGTCGACGCGGTCGATGCTTTCGGTTCCAACAGCCAGTGCTGCTACTGCCTGCACGCCGCCGAGCAGGTAGATCTCATCGGCACCGGCCAGGTGAATCGCGGCGATCGATGCATCTGGAATCTTTCCGTCTGGCGCTGGGGTGGCAGCAGCAACGCGCTGAACACCGGCAACCTTGGCGGTCACGATGGTCATATGTGCTGAGGCCAGCAGCGGGTAACGGCCGCCAGGGATGTAGGCGCCAACGGAGTTCACTGGGATGTTCTTCTGGCCCAGGAAAACACCTGGCTGAACTTCAGCTTCAAAGTCGGTCAGCGACTCACGCTGAAGCTTTGCGAAGCGGCGCACGTTCTCCTGCGCGGTTTTGATGTCCTCGATGGTCTGCGCTGGAACGCGTGCGATCGCAGCGCTGATTTCTTCTTGGCTCAAGCGCAATGTGCCCGGAGTGAACTTGTCGAACTTTTGCGAGTATTCGCGCACGGCTTCGTCGCCACGCTCGCGAATGTCGGCAATGACCGAAGCGACAGTTTCACGCACCGAGTCCGAAGAAGTGGTTGCGATTACCTCGACCTGGGCGTTTTTAATGTTGGTAGCCATGGATGGTTCCTTTTCTTGCTCAGACCAGCTGGGCTGGTCAATGGTTTTGTAAAAATTCAGGGGTAGTTAGTTCGCTGAAACTGAAATTTTCGAACGACGCTGAACGATGAAGCCAGCGATGACAGCCAGCACGGTGACAACGGCGCTGGTCAGAATCTCCAGCAGTCGCTGCTCGCCGGCGAAGAACATGTACACCAGCAGTGCACTCAGCGCACAAATCACGATCCAGTTCACGACCGGGAAGCCCCACATACGGATGACTCCCGAGACCGTATGCACATCCACTCCGTGGGACAGCAGGATCTTGCGGCTTCGTAGCTGTGATACCGCGATGACGATCCAGAACAAGATGGCCAGAGCACCGGTGGAGTTGACCAAGAAGGTGAAGACATAATCTGGTGCGGTGTAGTTCAAGACCACGCAGATCAGTCCTAGGAGTACCGAGAACCATATGGCCGCCGCCGGCGCTCCACGTTTGGAGACCTTGGCCAAAATTGCCGGTCCCTCCTTGCGTGCGGATAAAGAGAAGGCCATACGCGAGGAGGTGTAGAGCGAAGCGTTGAGCGTGGAGAGAATTGCGGTCAGAACGATGGCATCCATCACGGTGCCAGCCCAACCAATACCTGCAACATTCAACGCAGTGACAAATGGGCTGGTTCCCGAGGTGAATGAATCCCACGGAACCACTATCAGCAACACGATCATTGAGCCGATGTAGAACAGTAAGATACGGGTAACAACCGAATTGACCGCCTTGCGGACCGCCTGTTGCGGGTGCTCAGATTCACCGGCGGCAATCGTCGCCACTTCGGCTCCGAACATCGAGAAAACCACAGGAAGCAGAGCGGCCAGCAAACCGCTGATACCAAAGGGAAGGAATCCTCCGTGACCTTCGCCGCGAATGTTTCCTAGGGTGGCAGAGTCATTCGGGATGATATGGAAGATCAACATCAACCCCACCATAAGGAAGACCACAATAGCGGCGATCTTGATGGAGGAGAGCCAGAATTCCAGCTCGCCGAAGGACCTAACCGAGGCAAGATTGATCCCGAGGAAAACGAGAGTGACGACCAGCGCAGCTACCCACTGAGGGAAATCCGGTAGCCAGGTGGAGATGATGTTGGCTGCTGCCGTTGCCTCGATACCGACGACGACTCCCCAGTACCACCAGTACAACCAACCCACCGAGGTACCTGCCCAACGGCCAATAAAACGGCCCGCGTAGGCGGAGAACGATCCGGTTTCAGGTGAAACTGATGCCATTTCACCCAACATGCGCATCACCAGAACGACCAGCACACCCGCCACGAGATAGGTCAAGATAACGCCGGGGCCCGCAGAGAGAATGGCGGTGCTAGAAGCCACCAATAGACCTGCTCCAATGACTCCGCCCAAAGCGATCATCGAAAGATGCCGTGGCTTGAGAGTATGTGCCAGACCATTGGACCGGGGGTGCTTGTGTCCTTCGATTTCGGTGGTCACCTGACGGCTCCCGCGCTGAGATTCATCCCAGTCTTGTTGCTGTGTCATTTTTGCTCCATCTTCGGTATCGCAGATCTGTGCCCTTGTGTGGCAGACAAATTATTCGGCGCCGGCAACTACGATGTGGCACTGAACACTTTTTGAAGTGTACAGATTTGCACTTACATAAGACAACGGACAGTTATCTTAGAAAAGGCATAAGTTAAACTTATGTTTAACTTTATGCATCATTTTCCGCTCTTACTGCTCAAGACCCTGATCGCCCACCTCCGGCCATCCAGCGATTTTGCTTATAATTGATGGTTTATGTTGCAGTAGATCGCCACGCATTTTGCTTGGAAAATATCAGCCGAACGACGGTCTTCTGGACTCTGCAGAGACTTGAATTTTTCTTGCGTAACCTCCAGGGCAAAGAAAAGAGCGCCCACTATGGAGGCTCAGATCGTCCACTGAGATAAACAGTGGAAGCGTAATCAGATTAATTAAGACATGCAACGGACTGTTGCTAAGAACTAGTCGCTTTCCGGACCGGTGCAGAAATGACAGTCATCGTCACAGACGATAACTTCCTCATGCTGCGACGCATCATCTGAGCGCGACTCGATGGTCTGCACTGCGTTTAAAGAGGACATAAGATACTCCTAGAAATTCGGAATTCGACGGCGCCTTAGCTCAGGCGCGTGTTTCTGCGTCCGATCGCGAATAAAATAACAACTCACAGGCGGTCGGATGCTCCTGCTAAAATCGGCTAATAAAACCAACAGGCAAGCCAAGTGATCCGCAGGAGGCACAAATCCAAAGCTTGCCCGTTGGCAACTCAAGCCGCTCAATTAGCTATTGAATCGGTCCAAACGCAGGGTAGCGGTCGCACGGTGCGCCTCCATACCTTCAAACTCGGAGATTGAGGCAACATAGTTGGCCAGGCGAGGGGTGGCTTCCTTCTCCACACGCTGGAACGTCAATGGCTTCAAGAAGCGCGACACCGACAAGCCAGCTGATGACTTAGCACCGCGACCGGTTGGAAGGACATGGTTGGTGCCCGAAATTCCCTTATCCGAGTAGGCAACGGTGGACCATGCACCCAGGAAAATGGAACCGTAGTTTTTCAGATTGTCGTGGTACCACGCGTCATCTGAGGTCTGGATTTCCAGGTGCTCCGGGGCCAACATATCCATGATCTCAGCTGCGGTTTCGCGATTCTCGGCCAGATATACGGTGCCGTAATCACGCCATGCTGGGCCTGCGATGTTGCGGGTCGCCAGCGTCTCTAGCTGTTTCTCGATCTGCTTGATGACTGCTTCGCCAAAGGTGCGATCGGTGGTGACCAGCGATGCCGGGGACAGAACTCCGTGCTCGGCCTGACCAAGCAGGTCGGCTGCAACCAGTTCTGGGTCGGCGGTTTCATCAGCGATGACTGCAACTTCGGATGGACCGGCTAACAGGTCGATACCAACGCGACCGAAGAGCTGACGCTTAGCCTCGGTGACATAGGCATTGCCTGCGCCTACCAAGATATCGGCAGGTTGCTCCCCGAGCAGGCCAAAGGCCATAGCGGCCAAGGCCTGGACACCGCCTACAGCGAAAGCACGGTCAACGCCGGACAGGTACGCAGAGTGCAGAACTGCCGGGTGACCACCGGTTGGGCTGGTTGGAGGAGTACATGCGATCACCGTTGGTACGCCGGCAGCCTTCGCGACACCCACCGTCATGAATGCGCTGGCCAAGATCGGGAACTGACCTGCAGGCAGGTATGCTCCCACGCGTGGAACCGGGGTGTAACGCTGTCCAGCGAAGACGCCGGGAAGAATCTCGGTCTCAAAGTCGGTCAGGTGCTCTCGCTGTTCAACAGCGAACAACCGAGTTCGCTCTGCACCCGCGGCCAACGCCTCGCGCAGCTGAGGAGAAAGCTCATCGCCAGTCTTCGCAAGCTGTGCCTGGCTGATTTCGATATCTTTCCCCTCCCACCCATCTAGCTTCTGCGAATACTTGATTACGGCATCGATGCCGTTCTTTTCAATGTCGCTGAGCATTGCTGAAACCGTTTCGATCACGGCTGGCAGACGTTGGGCAGGAACGCCACCAACCTCTGGAGTCTTGAGAGCTTCGAATTTTCCGTTGATGAATGCCTTGTCGGCTTCGTTGATTTGCATGGCACTAACGCTAAGGAAGACTCGACAATCGCACAACCCGATATTTCACTATAGAAACCATCGGGTGAAACGATGGAAATTCAACCTTCATCGACCCATGAACCGCTCAAATTTGCGGGAAAATCAAGTCAGTTAACCTCAATTAGACCATGTCCCAGCTCACTACAAATGCGGTCTTTTGGCGATTGCTTCATCAAAAACTTTTCTCATCAACAGAAAGTTGAGCCTCTGTCATAGACTTTTGCCGTGACACTCACCCAGCTCAAGGCCTTTCTCGCCTCTTACGACCTCGGCTCATTTACTGCTGCCGCAAACCACTTGGATACCAGTCAGGCCTCGGTGTCGGAACTGATCTCGCGCCTGGAACAAGAAGTGGGCCTGAGTCTGTTCACCCGAGGAAGTCGACGCCTCAAACCCACCAATGCGGCAGTCGAACTGCGTGAGCACGCCCAACAGGCAGTGACCGCATTCGATAACGGGATTCAGGCGCTCAAGTCCATATCCTCCCTTGACGGCGGCGTATGCACTTTCGGAGTGATGCGGAATGCTAGTTATTACGACCTTTCTGACTTGGTGCAGCGATTTCACAAGCGCTACCCCAAGGTCAAGGTTCGCCTAGTTGGCCTGAACTCATCGGTCGTAGCCGAGTCAGTAGCCAACGGAGAGATTGAGGCAGGACTGGTAGTCCTGCCTGTTCCGGACGAAGACCTGGTGATCAAACCGCTGTTCCGCGATGAGGTGGTTTACGTGTCAACCACTCGAAGCCCACGCCAAGGACCGATGAGCATCGAGGAGTTCGCCTCCTCCAAGGTTGTGCTCTACGACGCCTACGCCGGATGGAATGACCCAACCCGAAAGCAGCTTCAGGAACGCGCTAGCCTCAAAGGGCTCCGTCTGGATCCTGACATTGAGGTCGAGCATGTTGAAACGGCTCTCAGCCTGGCATCCACCGGGGCGGCTGGCACCATCGTTTGTCGAACAATCGCCGAGGGACCAGGTTTTCCAAAAAACCTGAAGATTGTTCCTTTTTCAGAACCGCTCTACGACACTCTCGCATTGGTGCAGCGTGAGTCCTCCTATCTCTCCCCTGCCACTCAAAAAATTGCACAGTTGGCCGAGGGCACACTGATGGCCAAGGTTCGCCCCGAACAAGAACTGCCGATTCGCTAAAACAATGTCAGCGTGCTTCGTTACGGTGACCAGCGCAATTGTGACTCGCCGGAACCTGTGCCGGTTAACCCTTCTGCTCATCGTCCCGTGAGCTTTTCTAGCGCCGAAATTTGGCGTGAATGATTAGTGGGTACGACTTTGCCCAAAATTGATCCTGCCCCGGCGAAACTGTTCAATACATAGGCTCACCCTATGCTTTTCATCGTATCTAACGGGCTTGTGCCGGGGGAATGATCGCTTTACGCTGAGTGACATGCATTACCCGTCACCGTCCTACGAATCAGCCTACAATGGTTCGCAATCCTAAATTCCTGCTGAGTTAACCCAAAACTGTAAATGGAAAACGAGCAGGTGAAACCCCGTTCGCAAACTTGAAACGCAGTTAGTTTATGAATTTAAAAGGGTTCGCATCCGAGCCCAACGTCTCCAAATCTCAGGAGAATCGCAGGGGTTTGGATGGGCTTTAGCTCTAGTTGGATGACAAGAAGTCTTGATTGCAATACCAAGCCATATCAACCTTGAGCTCTCCATTGGTCACCGCTGGTGATCCCTTGGAAACGAAGATAAACAAAGGAACTGAACATGTCAGCATTCTCAAATGCCCTCACCTCTCGCGGGAGTACAAAACGCCAGCGTCGAACATTCAAGACCACCGGAACGCTCTTGGCACTGGCAGGCTTGCTGGCAGTCAGCGCCTGCAGCGGACCAAGCGCCACCACGACCGATTCCACTGACGGAACCATCAAGGTGGGCGTCGGTGCTTTGATGACAAACTTGGATCCAGCGCAAAACTTCTCTATTGCCACGGTTGGCATAGCAAATCTCTTTGGCGGAACCCTCACCACCCTAAATCCCGACGGTAAGGATGTCAGCATGGGGCTGGCTGAGTCAGTAACCGAAGGAGATGATCAGTACGTCGTCAAGCTAAAGAAGGGCCTGAAGTTTTCCGACGGCAGTGCGTTGACCGCCAAAGATGTGGAAGCCTCATTCAAACACTATCTGGCGGATGAAACCAACGGTTACGGTTATACCCTTGCGCCAATTAAAAAGGTTACTGCCACCGACGACCTCACAGTTACCTTCGACCTGAAGTATCCATACCCCTCACTGGGTTACGCGCTGTCATTGCCTGGGTCTATCATCGTTCCCGCCTCGGAAATCAAAGCGCGCGGCCAGAAGCTGTACCAGGGTGAGCCACTGCCAAGCTCTGGCAAATTCAAAATCCAGAAAAACTCTCCAACTGAGATGATTCTGGAGGCCAACGAGAACTACCCGGCACCCGCACCAGAAACGAAGACTATCGTCTTCCAGAAGGTTGTCGACCCGGTGTCCCGGCTGGCCCAAGTCCAATCCGGTCAGCTTGACTACGCCGAAGAGATCGCTCCAAAACAGATCCCACAATTAACCGACCCAGTTGAGGCTCGCGCAACCTATGCCGCAAACGGTCAATCCTTCATGGTGTTGAATAACCGCAAAAACAGTGTTCTCAGCGATGCAAATATCAGGAAGGCCATCTCTGCAGCAACTGACCGCGAGCAGATCAACAAGATCGTCTCGGCTGGCATGAACCGCATGGGGCTCGGATTATTCGCGAGCCAGTCCGACTATAATACGCCCTTCTTGAAAAGCACTGCAGATATTGAAGCTGCTAAAGCGTTCTTGAAGGGAACCAAATGCGAAAACGGTTGTTCCCTACGATTCATTACCTCTGGTGATAGTGACAGTGCGTTGATCGTCCAGCAGAACCTCAAGCCACTTGGAATCGATGTGAAAATTGAGAATATTGAGCAGGCAGTCTTTAACCAGGCTGCTCTAGACGGCAACTTCGACATCTTGGCAAGCGGCAACTTCGAACAGGGAGACTACCCAGCCATTTCCCTGCAGTTCACTCTTGGCCCCACCATCGAAGCATTGCGTTCAGGCTATGAGAACCCCAAAATGCTGGAATTGCTTGAGAGGCTGAAAGTCGAATCCGGAGACGAGTTGGCCGCAACCTTGGAACAGGTAAAGACCCTCTTTGAAGAAGATCTACCCTTAGTGCCGATTGCCGACTTTATGGTGGTTTCCGCCAGCCGAATCCCAGCTGAAGACTTCGGTCTGAACGCCAACTTGTTCTATCATGTTCGCTAACCCAGCAGTACCGGAGCTCAAATAATGATTGCCATTGTTCGCACATTTTGGGGGCGTATCCTGCAGATCGTACTCGTGGCACTGTTCGTAACTATCGGTACTACCGTGTTGATCCGCCTCGTTCCTGGAGATCCCGCCCGGTCCATACTCGGTGCGCGAGCTTCCGATGAGTCGGTCAAGGCGCTGAATAGTGAACTTGGGCTGGATTTGCCACTATTTGAACAACTGACGAATGCAGTACTCAACCTCTTTCGCGGTGACCTCGGAACTTCATTTGCCTTCCGCGGTCAGGATGTCATTTCACTGATTCTTCCGTCCCTATCGGTCACCGCAGCCCTGGCGGCCATCGCCCTAACGCTCTCCGCGGTGAGCGGCATCGCCGTAGGCCTGGCGCTCGCCTTGACCAAACGACCAGAACTCGATTTGGCTGGCCGATTAGTCATGACCGTTCTGCTTGCTACCCCAGGGTTCATGGCGGGGTTGGTCTTGCTCTACATCTTTGCCATCAATTTAGGGATAGCCCCGGCCGGTGGTTGGGCTGGAGAGTGGCCGGATAACGCAAAGTACCTCTGGCTTCCCGCTTTGGCCCTGACCGCCTACCTCGGCTCGCTGGTGGCGCGGGCGGTACGTCAAGCTGCGTTGGAAACCATTGGTGAATCATTTGTCCAGGCTGCCCGCACGCGAGGTGTACCCCGGCGTCGCATCGTGATGCGCCACGTACTTCCAAATGCCATACTGCCGGTGATCCCTCTCTTGGGATTGAACGCGGGTGCTTTGGTTAGCGGGGCGGTAATCGTTGAGGCTGTCTTTACCTTGCCAGGGCTCGGATCGAGACTGGTAGAAGCCATGGCTAGCCGTGACCTTCCAGTGGTTCAAGGCATCGCGTTGCTCGCTGCCGTCTCCATCGTGGTATTCAACCTGCTGGCCGACCTGTCAAATATGGCCGCCGACCCTCGCTTAAGAAAGACCCACTGATGACTGCAGCAGCCCAAGTCCCAGGCTTGGCCTCCGCGCAACCTACAACCCGTCCCAAGCAATTGGAGCTTCGGGTAGGCATCACACTGATTGCGCTGGTGGTTCTCGCCTCCATTTTTATCCCGATATTTAACACCACTGACCCGAATGCCCTCGTGGCGGCCCCGCTTGAGCCACCGTCCCTGGCACATCCATTCGGCACCGATACAGTCGGGCGCGATGTGTTCATCCGCGTCTTCACGGCCGGTCGACTGGATCTGACCTTGGCGGTACTGGGGGTTATTGTTCCGCTGGTCTTCGGAACGATACTGGGCACAGTAATAGGCGCGAGCCGTAAGAAGGCGCTCGACGTGGTGGTCATGCGCTTCACCGACGGACTGATCGCCTTTCCATTCATCATCCTGGTACTCATGATCGTATTGATTGTTGGTCCAGAAGCGACCATACCGCCCTTGCCGCCAGGCGCGCCTTCGGTGCTGGCCGCCACCTGGCTGGTGAACTGGACCACCTATGCTCGACTGGCTCGTTTGCGTACACATATCTTGCGACAAGAAGACTTCATTTCGGCCACAGGGTTGCTCGGCTATTCGCGCACGCGTGTGATTACTAAGCACTTGTTACCTTCTGTATGGCCTACCACCGCCACCTTTGCGGTCTCTGACCTCCTAAGTATTGTGGCCCTCATCGCGGCGCTACCATTCTTGGGAGGCGGTATCCAACCGCCTACCGCTGAGTGGGGCAGCATCATGTACGAAGGTCGCGGGGTAATCTCCCAGGCCTGGTGGATCTCATTCTCCACTGTCGGGGTCGTACTGCTTCTCGGCACGGGAGTCATGATGGTCGTCGATTCGCTTGTTTCCACTTCAAGAAGGGCCCTGTTGCCATGACCAACACCTTATTGGAAGCCTCAGAACTCGCGATTGAAATCGATGGTCGCCAACTTGTTTCTAGCGTTAATTTCAGCGTCGGCAAGGGAAGCGCTGTCGGGATTGTGGGCGAGACGGGTTCTGGCAAGAGCCTTACCTGTCGCGCCGTAGCCGGTTCCTTGTCCACCATTGGTGGGCGCATCAGCGCGGGTAACTTAAAGTTGAACGGCAAAGACCTGACCGATCCGAAGGCCTATGCGAAGCTTTACGGTCGGATCATTGGGTTGGTACCACAGAATTCACTGTCGGCGCTGAATCCACTCATGCGCATCGGCACCCACTTGATTGAAACAATTAAGATCTTGGGTACCGGGGGCGGGATTGGTACCAAAGATCGTGCCATTGATTTGTTGGCAAGAGTTGGCTTGCATAAGCCAGAACACGTGATGAAGCAGTATCCGCATCAGCTCTCCGGCGGCATGCGTCAACGCGTGATGATCGCGTTGGCCATCGCCGGGCGTCCAGAACTACTGATCGCCGACGAACCTACTACTGCCCTGGATGTCTCGGTGCAGAAGGATATTATCGAGCTGCTCGGGCAGCTGACACGTGAAGAAAATATGGCGCTAATCTTGGTGAGCCATGACCTAGGCGTTGTTTCGGCGGCCACAGAGAATGTTGCCGTGATGTATTCGGGCATGGTTGTCGAATATGGCCCCACCAAGGAACTGCTACAAAATCCACGGCATCCGTACACCAAGGCCCTCCTCGCAGCTCGGCCCTCACTGGAACACACCGGACGACTCATCGGCATCCCTGGCACACCGGCCACCCCCGATGCCTGGCCTACCGGCTGTCGTTTTGCCCCGCGCTGTCAGTTCGTACAAGATTCCTGTCTTCAGAACGTGCCCACGCTTCAAAGCGTCGGCTCCTCACATCAGGTGGCTTGTTACCGAGCAGATGAAATCGAAATATTAGACAACGCAGGTGAAGTATGAAACACGCTACTGATGAACCAGTCCTACTCGCCTCAGACGTTAGTTTTGCCTACGGATCCGGTCCAACAGTTCTACACAACATCAACCTTGCCCTTCACGCAGGCGGAGCCATCGGGATCGTGGGCGAAAGTGGGTCGGGCAAGAGCACACTGGCCGGCTTGCTGGTTGGCATGTCCACCCCGACCTCAGGATCTGTCACGGTGCACGGTCGACCATGGAAGTCTGTACGTCGCCGTGATCCGCAGCGGCTCGCGGTACAGATGGTCTTCCAAAACCCCTACACCGCTTTGAACCCCCGACTAACCATCCTCAATACGGTGGCAGAGGTTTTTCAGGTCAGCGAGAAATCCAGTAAAGCCGAATCCTTAGAACGTGCACGTGACATGTTGTCGCAGGTGGGACTCACCGGATCGGTACTGAACAAACGTCCTGAGGACCTGAGCGGTGGACAATGCCAACGCGTCGGAATCGCCCGTGCTCTGGCCGCCAAGCCATCAGTCATTGTGGCCGACGAGCCAACCTCTGCACTCGATGTTTCGGTTCAAGCGCAGATCCTGAACCAGCTGCGCGACCTACGTGAAGAACAGGACATCGGGCTCATCTTGATCTCTCATGATCTGAACGTGGTCAGCTACCTGACCGATTCAGCGATCGTCATGCAGCACGGCAAGGTCGTTGAACAGGGCCCCACCGCGCAATTGTTGAACGCCCCGGCCCACTCTTACACCCAGAATCTTGTGGACTCGGTCTTCTAAGCTCCTTCCACGACGCTCACCCATGAAAGGCCCAATAACTTGAACATCTCTTCAATCCCTAACCCTGATCTGGCAGTCACCTTTGACGACAAGCCCAACTGGGAAGTCTCGGACAATCGCCGTGCGGGTTGGCATAATCTGCCCACGACCACCCGCTATTCAATGACTCTGCGCGCCGAAGGTATTAGTCCGTTGAGCAAGGAGATTAACTGGAAGATTGGCGACCGCTCAGATGTGTCACGGTTCCTCGCGGTATCGCATTTCTCTGCCTTCGCCGTGGTCCGTGGCGACCGGGTAATTTTTGAGTCTTATGCCCCAGATTTTGGCCCCCAGCAAACTCATTCCGTCCAGTCCATCACGAAAACCCACCTGAACCTCATGCTCGGTCGGGTGGTTGCCGACGGCCTGGTTGACCTTGATGAAAAGGTCGGTATCTATCTTCCAGAAATCGGTTCTGCCTACGCCAATGCCACGGTACGCGATGTGTCGAATATGAACATCGAGAACGACTACACCGAGGACTGGAGTGATCCAAACTCTTTGGTCTTTGATATGGATGCTGCCATCGGCTGGCGACCACCACGCGAAGGCCAGAATGAGAAGCCGCTGCGTGAGTTCCTGTGTGGGCTCACCGGCAGCGATCTGACGAACCATGGCGGGGAGCTGAACTACAAGTCCGCCAATACCGAGATTTTAGCCTGGATTGTCGAGCGTGTAAGTGGCCGTCCGCTGCGGGATTGGCTGCTCGAAATTGTTGAAGCGGCCGGATATGAAGGGTGCTTCCATATCAGCTGCGACCGCGTCGGGGTTCCCATCCTTGCCGGCGGAGTTGCACTGACAGCCCGAGACCTGGCCCGCTATGGTTTGCTCTTTGCCCGAGGCGGCGAAGGTGTTGATGGGCGGAAGGTTGGAGACGCTCAATTCATAGAAGAAACCCGCAAGTCAACCGTGGGTCCAACGTGGGAAACTGCCAGTGGTTACATGCGCTACAACCGTGCCATGTTCACCAATGGCACATTCCTCGGTCACGGCGGCTGGGGCGGCCAGTACCTGCTAGTCAACCCTGATACTGATACCGCGGTAGTTTACTTCAGCGTGCTCGAAAATCGCACCGCTGAGGACCTAGAATTCTTTGCGCCTTTGATCGAAATGATGGACTCCGTCGCCGCCAGCTAGGTAAGGCAAACACCGGTGAAGGCGCTGTAGAGAATCACCCTGGACAGCGCCTTCTCTTTACCCACCAACCTCAACGATTGAAGGATGAGACACCTTGCACCCCTGGCGCATCAAAGATCTGCAAGCCCAAGACCTCGACTCACTGATCGAACTATGGCACGCATCGCGTGACGGGCACCTGCACTCTGTGTACAGCATTTCCGATGTATTGACTGCCGGAGTTCAAGGCCATAGCGTTGGGGCCTTCGTTGGCACCGAACTAGTGGGCGCAGCCATCGCCCGAATCCAAGAAGATCGAGCGTGGATCCTCATGCTCGGTCAGGCCCCGGCATGGCGAAACCAGGGTCTTGGTAGCTGCCTGCTCAACGCACTCGAAGAAACTTTTAGTGGCACCAAAGTCGCCAAACTATGCGCCCTACTACCAGCGAGCGAAGACCGTTTTCAGGCCTTTCACAACAGCGGATTTGAACCCCAGGAAGAGGTGGTCTACTTTGAACACTCGGTGCCGGTACCCCCACAAACCACCCAGACTCTTTTAAGGCTCGGTGGCACGCTGATGCCCCGCGGGCTATGGGATGAAGTTGCCGGAATGCGTGCGGAAAAAGAACTGATCGAGCGACGACTCATCCTTCCCTTGGCTCAAGAGGAACTCGCCAAGTCGCTCGGGGTTATCCCACCGCGAGCCGTTGCGCTCTTCGGGCCTCCTGGGACAGGAAAGACCACCTTCGCCAAGGCCGTAGCCTCCCGCTTGGGCTGGCCCTTTATCGAGGTTTTCCCCTCCCGTCTGGCAGCCGATCCGTCCGGACTCGCCGCGGCCCTGCGCCAGACCTTTAGCGAGATCGCACACCTAGAACATGCTGTGGTGTTCATCGACGAGGTCGAGGAGATCGCCGCACGACGCAGCGAAACTTCGCCTTCCCCCCTGCAGTCAGTGACCAACGAACTGCTCAAGACCATCCCGGCCTTCCGTGCCAAGGAGGGACGGTTGCTGATCTGTGCCACCAACTTCATCCGGTCTCTGGATCATGCATTCTTGCGCCACGGCAGATTCGACTATGTCATTCCCATCGGACTTCCCGATTTTGCCGCACGCCAAGCTATCTGGGCTCGATACATCCCAGAATCCGCTCGTGATCTGGTAAATCTAGCCATCCTCGCCCAGCACACCGAGCGTTTTTCCCCGGCCGATATTGAGTTTGCGGCCCGCAAGGCCTCCCAATGTGCCCTCGAAGAGTCCGTCTACGGCACTGCCAAGAACGATGCCCCGGAACTATTGCATACCGCTAACTATCTCGAAGCCATCGCACAAACGCAGGCCACCGCCAGCGAAGAAACCATCAACGACTTCCGCGCAGACATCACGGCTCTCGGTCGAATCTAGCTGCCACAGCTGTTCCACCCATCACACCATCACATCTAGGAGGCACAATGCTGTATCTCAAACGACGATTGCTGGCGATAGCAGTCCTAGCGGCCATGGCCACGACCTGCACCGTTGCTATCAGCCCGGCCATTGCACAACCTCGCCAGGTCGAGAAAATACCCACCGCCACCGGCTATGGTGGATCGGTCAGCACCGTGGACCCTGAAGCCTCGGCGGCCGCGATGAGCATACTACGCAAGGGAGGTAACGCGGTTGATGCTGCGGTCGCGGCGGCTGCCACTTTGGGCGTCACCGAACCCTACAGCGCTGGCATAGGAGGCGGCGGCTACTTTGTATACTACAACGCCAAAACCGGCAAGGTCAGAACCATCGACGGTCGCGAAACCTCTCCATCGGCAATGCCCACGGATGCCTTCAACGATCCTGCCACCGGGGCACCCTACAATTTCACCCCGGAGTTGGTCACCAGCGGGGTGGCAGTGGGCGTACCAGGAACCCCAGCCACGTGGGACCGTGCGCTAAAACGTTGGGGAACGATGAGTTTGTCCCAGACCCTGAAGCCGGCCATCAAGGTCGCGAAAGCAGGATTTGTGGTTGATCAAACCTTCCGCGATCAGACCCTCGAAAATAAGCTGCGCTTCAATACTTTCACTTCTACCCAGGACCTGTTCTTGCCCGGAGGTGACGCACCTGCCGTCGGCAGCATTTTCAAGAATCCCGACATCGCCAAGACCTACAGCCTGCTGGCCAAAAAGGGAACGGACGCGTTCTACACCGGCCAGGTGGCCCAAGACATCGTGGATTCGGTGACCCGTCCACCGCTCTCTGGAGACACCGATCTGCCTGTACCGGTGGGCTTCATGTCCACCGATGATCTTGCCGCATACAAGAGCATCGACCGCGCCCCGACCCATGTGTCATATCGCGGACTGGACGTATACGGCATGGCTCCTTCCAGTAGCGGTGGGACCACGGTAGGTGAGGCCTTGAATATTCTGGAAGGTTATGACCTGAAGAGCATGCCGACCGAGGAAGTCCTTCACCACTACGTTGAGGCCGCCTCGCTGGCCTTCGCGGACCGGGCTGCTTACGTCGCCGACCCCGCGTTCGTCAACATTCCGCAAAAGGCCCTGACCGACCAGCTCTTCGGCCAGGAACGCGCCTGCAACATTGATTCGGCGACCGCCGGGACCAAACCATTCGCCCCGGGTGATGTCACCTCCTACGACGGCAAATGCCCGACCTCGACGGTGGCATCCGGCGATGAGACGGACACTGAAAACATCTCCACCACTAACCTGACCGTCGCTGACCGATGGGGCAACGTCGTTGAATATACGTTGACCATCGAACAGACCGGCGGATCAGGCATCGTTGTCCCTGAACGTGGTTTCCTGCTGAATAATGAACTCACCGACTTTAGCCCGACCGGACCTAACCGGATCGAGCCGAATAAGCGCCCCCGTTCCTCTATGTCACCAACGATCGTGCTGAAAGATGGCGCACCATACCTGGCCCTGGGCTCGCCTGGTGGATCGACCATTATTACTACCGTGCTGCAAACGCTGGTGAACCGTGTAGATCGTGGAATGAACATTTCCCAGGCCGTCGCTGCCCCTCGCGCAGCACCTTGGAATGGACCAAGCGTCACCGCCGAACCAGAGTTCATCGAACAGTACGCAAGCAAACTAAAACTCTTCGGCCACGATTTCTACCCGTCGGGTGATTCCTTTACCGCCGAAGCCGAAATTGGTGCGGCCACCGCCATCGAGTTCGGTCCGAACGGGTTGCAAACCGCCGTTGCTGAACCCACTCGTCGTGGTGGCGGATCGGCATTGGTTCTGAAACCAGCTAAGTAGAAATTCTCAGCGGATCAGACTCATCTATCGACAGTTGCTGAGCAGCAAGCCACGTTGCTCGGCAACTGTCACCATTAGAGCTGCCCAGGGGGGCTCTAATGGCGGAACCTCTTAGCTGATGCTGCGTTCAACAGCAGTTTGTTCATAGTATTTTTGCGAGTCCTTCACATCCTGGGTGTAAGGCTTGGCCGAGTAATGCTGCAACTCGATGAGCCCTGCGGGCAGGCCGGAGCTGGTGAGGATTGCCCGACCTCGTGGCAAGGCAGCCAAGTCGGCCACGTCCAAGATCCGTTCGCGTTGCATCGAACTGGATACCGACCGCCCGGTGCGGTTACTGGTGCTGGAGGAGCGTTTGGGTACGTCGCGTTCACCGACGAGCTGGGCGAGGAACGGCAAGAACTTATCGTCAGACAAGCCGCTACCGGCGACTCGGATATTGGCCGCGCCCCAGAGCTTGTTCATACCCTTTTCGCCGTAGGCTTCCACGCCTTGGCTGTAGGACTGGAAGAACGTGGAGACGACGATGCCACGGGAACCGTAGTGTGAATACACGTCCGGTAGTTCGCGCCAGCGCACCACGTTCGCGGCTTCATCCAACACGGCCGTCAGTGGGGTTTTTAGCCGGCCCCCAGGCTGGCTGGCTGCGGTTTTCTCCGCTTCGGTCATGACGGCCATGACCAGGGCTGCGGTGATCGCCCGGGCGGAGCCTCCGCCTTCCTTAGATACCAAGTACAAGGTATCGGTGCCGGTGGCCAGCTTGCGATGATCAAACTCGGGGCGATTGACCCCATTATTGCGAATCCACGGGATCACCTTGTCATAGGACAGCACGTTCACCCACGGGCGCATCGTGCCATACACACCGTCACGCTGCTTCGGGGTGAGCTTCTGGATCTGCTCCAAGGAGTTTGCCAAGGCGAGGTGATCATGGTCTTTGAGCAGGTCACGGGCGGTGAAATCCTCAGGATCTTGCGCCCACGCAAACACATCAGTAATCGGACGCCGCCCCACAGCAGCAGCGAAAAACAAATGCGAGAGCAACCGCTTACCGTCAGACTCAAAATACGCGTCCTGCTTGGCACCCGCATCGGTCGCCGAAGCCAAGAACACGTCAGCGAGCTTTTCAGCAGTTTCCATATCGGTGACGAACGACAGCGGATTCCACCACCAGGACCGTTCTTCACCGATGATGCCCTGCACGTCGTGTACCCACACGGTGCCCACCCGGGCGCGCGGGCCACGGGTCATATCCACAATGTCGCGCTTATTCGAGGTCGCCAGCACCGGACCGCCAGTTTCGAGGATCTGGGGGACGCACACGCAGGAGGTTTTACCGGCTCGTGGCCCCATCAACCAGATCTGCACCCACTCATAGGAAGCAAACAAGCTAGCCTTGTTGTTTACCAGCTTCGCCAACGGCACGCCGATGCCGGCTTTTTGTGCGCCGAGGCGTTCGGCATCCGCCAGGGCTGCGGGTTCTTCCAAGGCCTTGAAGTCCTTGGCGTGAGCCATTTCCTTGGCCAGATGATCAATACGGGAGCTGGTGCCCCGGCTGCGCCGCCACACCACCACGAGCATCACGATGACCGCCAGCAGGAGCAGCAGGCCCAGGGCGAACACAGCGATTTGCAGCCCGCCCACCGGCAGGTAGCCGCGTGATTGATCCATGAGGATCTGCACTGGATTATTCGAGGACTGAGGCACGTTCGGGTCGAGGATCGCGCCGAGCGTCCACAACAGCACGCCCATGATGCCTAAGGTGAGGATGCCGCCGGCGATGATCCACAGCAGTTCATCGTTGGCTGGCTGGTTCTTGCGCCCTGAGCGCGGATCAGCGTTGAACATTATTTGACCATCTCCCAGGCCCGGTTGGTATCCGAAATTTCGAATTCCAGGTCGGTGAGCTGCGTGACGAACGGAGTACCGGGATTCTTGCCGACTTTCATGATGAAGTGTCCTGCACCGGGCCGGCGGGAGGCCTTGTTGGTTTTCGGATCAACCACGGCTTCACCGGTCCAGTCAGTCATCAACGCTTTTTCCTTGGAAGACAGGGCGAACACTTCTTCCAGGTTGCCCATCTCCGAGGGAGCCAAGCCGCCCAGGAAGACCAGGGCGGAGCGTTCCACGAACCCCCACGCGGTAGCGGTCAGGTGCTCTTTGGATAGCCTGAGGTCGTTCATGGTGTGGGTGATCATGACCTGGCCGATGCCGCGTCCGCGATTCAGGCGGGTGATGGTGTCGATGAAGTGCACCATGTCATCGGATGCCCGCAGGATGCGCCATAGCTCGTCCATGACCAGGAAGTAGGTGCGGCGCTGGCGTTTGCCCGCTGCCGCCAGGTGCTGCTCGGCAGAGACGGTGGCTGATCCGAGGTTCCAGCACAGGGACTGCACAGCAGCGACCAGCACGGAGTCGTTTTCGTTGACCCCGGAAATGTCGAACACCACCGGCACCCCGGGAGTGATGTGAGCATCCGAAGGCTTGGAGAACATGTCCCCATACGCGCCGGAAGGGCCGAGGTTGATCAGCGCGTCCAGCAGGGCTTGGAGCCGCTGGTCGTATTCGTGGTCATCATCGTAGGCGAGCACGTTCTGGCGCAGCACCTCGGGCCGGGAACGAATGAAATCCACCAGATCACCGATCAATGGCGCTTGGGTGAGGTTCGGATCGAGTTCGTTGATCGCCACCGACAAGCAGGTGGATTCGTGAGGCTTCAAGGGCCGGCCCAGCATCATCGAGGCGATGCCTTCCATCAGCGAGCGGCGGCGGCTGATCATCTCCTGGATCGCAATGTCCCGTGCTTTTTCGTCGTCGATCTCGTTCAAGCTGGCCACCAGTGGCCCAAGATCCAACGGGTTCAGATGCCCCTGGCCGGGGGAGAAGGTGATGACCTGCCCGCCCAGGGCGCGGATATGCGGCACATAATCAGGGCGGGAATCAGCAAGGATCATCGGCACCACACCCCACGCTGAGAGCACCGCCAAGAGACGGTGCACCAGCGAGGTCTTACCTAGTCCTGGCTGGCCGAGGATGAACGCGGAAGGGTTAGAAATGATGCCGTTGAGGAACCACGAAATCGGATCGCCGGTCACGAGCGTGTTGCGCAGCAAATGGCGGCCCAACGGGGCACCAATGGTCGGCAATCCGGCACCGTTGACGAAGGGCCAGAACCCGCACACCTGCACCGCTGAACCTTGAATCTCTACCGGGTTTTCGATGTAGTTCACCGGCCCGCCACCACGCCGATTCCAGCCCGCATCCGATGGGGTGTACCGGGATTGGGCGCCCTCGGCCAACAGGCGAGAGAGCAAGCCTGGCTCCTTGACTGGCTTGGGCGCTGCCTTCTTCGCAGCGCGTTCCAAGCGGGCCACATCGCGCTTGGTCAACGTCAGACTATGAGGCTGCGTGAGGTCAGCAGGGGCAGGACGCTGGGGGCGCTTGTTTGAGAGCTTTAAGGGAGTCATTAGAACCACGTCTTCAGCTCGTCGGGGATCATCATGTGATCAGGCACGACCATGCCTAGCGGCAAGCCTGCCTGGAACGTGACCGCTTGGTTCGCCAACGCTTCACGAACCCGCAGCTTGGCGTGAGACACCAGGCCGGGCACGGTGCGATCAAACTTTCGCAGCTCCGTCTCATCTTTGACGCTGATGGTGATGATCAGCCCGAACCGGGTCAACCCTGAACCTAGAGCTTCTTCCTGGGCTGTTTTCTGCGCGGCCGCCAAACGCTGGCGGGCACGCACGGAAACGCGCTGCTGCGAGCCGGAGAACATCGCATCCTTCTGCTCGTTCTCCACCACCGTGGAAGTCTGATCCGCAGGAATTGGGCGGTACAGCAGGGTCACACGCTTGCGCAGCGCTCCCTCGCTCGGGGCGGTGAGACGAGCCAACGAGTTGGACATGAACGCGCCGCGCGGGCCTTCATACATCGTCCACGACTTCGACACCGCCCGATCGTGCCGGTAATGGTCGAACGCATCCACCGCGAACGACGGGCCAGCATCCTCCCACGCCAGCCCGGTACCACCGGCAGCTTGTGCTTCCTCCACCGCCACGGCCGTGGTCGGGTCATAAGCGACACGGGTGAAATCAATGATTTCCTGGGCCGTGTTCGGGCGTACGGCCCCGGCCCCGGTGTTTGCCAACCCAGAAATAATGCCTGGGAGTTTGTTGCCGATTTCCTCAGCCATTTCTTCCATGCCCCGATCCCCGGCTTTGCCGTCAACTCGGCGGCCGTCGAAGGTGAGGGTAATGCGGGCCACGACCTCAGGCGCGGTGGAATGATCAGTCTGGGCGATGCGTTTCACGACACGCTGGGCGAATTCGGGAGCGTCCTCGCGATGGTTATCCGCCAGCAGCTTTTGCAGACGCAGGCCCGAGTCCTGGGAAGGTTCAATAGTGACCGAAGCTCCGCGGATGCCTTCATCCAGGCCGCGTTGGGTCAGCCAGTTCGCCCAGTGCGCCACCTGGTTATCTACGTCGGCCTGGTCAATGAGGTTATCCCCGTTGGGGAAGCATTCAAGGACTACGGAGTAGTTGTGGTGGCCACGTGAGGATAAGCGGATCAGTCCGAAAGGGTTGCCGTAAGAATCAACGGATTCAGTCAACTGGGACTTGGCCATCAAACCTGGTAGGCGTACTTGGCCATCAGGGGTGAACCCGGTGGGGCCGGAAAGATAGACGTGCTTTTTGGATGCGACTTTCTGCCGCTGAGCTAGGCGTAGCATGAGTCTCCCATAGATTGAACGGCCTTGTTTCTTAGTGACCAGCAGCAGCACGGCCGCGAGGATGGTGGTCAGCGCGATGACGACGGCGGCCATGATCCAGCCACGCGCAGCGGTGACAATGACGATGAGAACAACAGGCACCAGCATCAGGCTTTGCCCCATGGACAGGCCCAAGAGGCCTGAGCGGCGAGGAACGGTCAGGTTCCCGAACGTGTTCGGTTCAATCCGTACATCGGTGGTGGCCATGATTATTCGCCGTCCTCGTCTACGAGCTTGCTGGGATTTGCCCCGTTAGCGAGGCCTTTCACGTCGCCCATTTTCTGCATTGCCTCGTTGGCTTTGCTGGTGGGCTTGGCCCCTGAAGGCCCACTGGTTTGTGGTGAGCTTGAAGAACTAGCGCCCGAGGCACCGGCACCTGTGCTGCCGGAAGTAGAAGAACCAGAGGAACTAGCACCCGAAGGGTTGGAACCCGAAGAGGCTGATCCAGGATTCCCCGCGCTACTATTCGAGGCCCCGGAAGAAGCAGTAGAACCGCTACCAGCAGCAGGAGAACTGCTAGAGCCTGTGCCGGACGTTGAATTGCTTGAACCACTGGCAGAAGACCCAGCACTAGAACCAGAAGCAGCGCCGGAACCAGAGCTAGAAGCAGATCCGGGACTTCCCTCACTAGAAGCAGCACCCGAAACAGAAGAACCGCCATCGGTACCACTAATAGCTTCTGAGGCCGAAGAACCACCACCTCCAGCTGATCCACCACCGGACGCGCCACCACCTGTAGTACCAGCGGCCGCAGATTCACCACCAGCTGCACCACCAGAAGCGGCGCTACCAGCCGACGCGCCAGCACTAGCTGCACTACCGCCACCGGCTGCGCCAGCAGCAGTCGAACCACCACCAGCCGCAGCAGCACCGGAGGCACCAGCGCCGCCGCCCATCGCCGCACCAGCACCACCAGCAGCAGCGGCCGCACCGCCAGTACCCGCGACAACCGCTGCACCAGCAGCGAGCGTGACACCAGCACCAAGAGCCGCACCACCAGAGAATGCACCAGCACCCACACCAGCAGCAGGAACAATGAACTTAATCAACGCTGGCAACGCTAAGGCCGCTAACAACAAGATCAGCAAGGCAATGAGCGTGGAATGCATCGCTTCAGTAATCGATGGTTCTGAGCCCTCAGGGGTACTGCCTTCAACCAGCATGCGGAATCCCAAAGAGTAAATACCCGCAGCTACCGGTTTGAACAGCAAAAGCGCGATCAGCCACCCATTGGCTTTACGCCATGCTTGGCGGCCTTGTTCTGAACCGCTAGCCGCAGCCAGAGCCACGATAAAAGCGGAGAGGATCAGGAACATTACGTCACGGAAATACATGAACAACAGGTTGATGACTGCACCGAGCAGCAACAGGATGAACATCAAAAATGCTGGGCCTGGACTGGAAATCAACGCTGAACTCGTGGTCAACATCTGTGTTAGATCCACGTTTCCATCGGTAGAGCGCTCAACAATCCACTTAGAAAACTCATCGGAAGCCGTGAGCAATAAGCTAATGCCTGTTGCGTAAGCGGTGGTAGCGAGGATCAGGTTCACAATCGGTGTCCCTAAACCGATGAGACTGTTTTTCACGTCTTGGGACGTGACGAGTTTGATCAGCCCGATGAGGAATCCGAGGATCGCGAATCCTGCAACGTACCAGGACATGTCATCACGCAAACTAATGACAGCAGCGTTATCCACGTCGGGGCTCGGCGTATCCATCCAGAACGTGGACACCTGGGCAACGAATCCCACCGCACCGTCATACAGGGATTGCACGAAGTCAGTAATCGCACTATCGGCAAGGTTTTTTAGACCCTCGCCACCTTTGCAGATGAAATCTAAGGGAGCGCATCCTGCTGCTTGTGCCATTGGAAACCTACTTTAAATCGGTATATGCGCTTGGATCATTGGCGATACCCCAAGCTGGGTCGCCAGATGAAAGATCCAATCGCCAGTCATTAGCTTCTGTATCCCATAGAAGATCGACACGAGTTGACACATACTGATCACCGGCTGGGCCTATGTACTCAACGGATGCCGCATTTTCTGAGCTATTCATGATGCGGTAGCCAGAAATTATTGGGTACTCTGAAGGTTGTTCTAGGGACTGCCACTCTTTGAATAGTTCATCGCGTTCCGGTGACTCGGCGGCTGCTTCAAGTACCCCTGCTCCAGAAATGTCCAGTAGCAGCGTAATTCCCGCGTAGACTGCGCCGGTTGGTGTGTGGCTGAAGCACCGCCAAAAATCGCCGTCCATCTTCGCTGGCCCATGATCAGAATTCACCGGTAATAGCATCCCGGCGGGGTGGCGTTTCCACTCCGTAGCAGGTGCATCGTTCGGGAATGAATTATCCGTGCTTAGAGCAGGGCAATCCCCGGTGGCTGGTTCAGAAGCCGAGGCCGTCGCCGATGGGGAGGAAGAAGGTGAAGATGTTTGAACTGGCACCGTCGGTGCCGGTTCAGTAGTAGTCGCTTCCGGTTCCGGGTTGATACGGGGGAAGAATATTAACCCTGCGATCACCACAACCACGATGAGGGCGAGGATGCCGCCCCAGAGTTTCCAGTTTCTGCCTAATGGATCAGTTTCAGCCATGAGGATCTTCTCTTTCTCTTAGACGGTTCACCGGTGCTTAGACGAAGACGTTGATGATCGTTCCTGCGCTGATTGCCAGGATGCAGACAATCAACGAGATGACCAGTCCCTTGAATCCGTTGATTTCGCGTCCTGTGAAGGATGCGAAAGCCAGAAAGCCTGACGAGGCGAGGAATCCGGCTACGCCGAGCAGGATCACGGCCCAGGCGATCCAGTTCAGGATCGTGGTGAACCCTTCGGTGCCTGGTGGCTGTTCGGGGGTTGGGTTAGGGATCGTCGCGGCTAGGTCAAGACCGAAAGCTAGGGTCTGTAACAGCATGGGTGTGTCTCTTTCTATTGGGTGGGAGTGTTGAGGAGTTTGATGATTCGTTTGATCCGTCCAGGTAGTCGGTTCGGATCTGGGGGTGTGTCTAGCCAGGAGTCCATCCATGGGATGTGGACGCCGCGTGGAACCATGCGCAACAGGCGCTTAGTGGCCTTCTTGCGGGCTTCGCTGGTGCGGGGCCCGGCCTCGATGAGGACGAGGGCTGACAGCTTGGAGTCGGTCAGTTGCCCGTTGGCCCATGAACGGATGAACCGCTCTGCGGCGGATAGCCCGGTGTGATCGGTGCGGGCTACGGCGATCACTGGCAGAGGCCAGGTTGCCTGGGTTCGGGTGCTGTGCGAGTGCGGCCATGCTTGGCCAATATCCGCGGCGGCGGGCCCGAGCAGTGCTGTGAGGGTCGTGGCGCCGGCTCCACCGTGCAGGCCCATGATGGCTTGGCCTTCGAAAACTCCGATGTCCTGGTGCGGCCACGGGGTTTGTGGTGCTTCCAGTGTGGGGGAGAGCCCTGGTGTCGTTGGTCCGGTGACCAGCAGGTCCTTGCCCATGAGTTCGTCTCGAACGTCGGGTAAGGTTTCGGAGGTCTTAATTGGTTTTGTTGCGGTAAATGGGTTTGGTAGGGCTGACATATGTGCTCTCACCTCAGTAAAGTAATCATCGGTAAGTAGTAATTCACTATTTACGCTAACTCGCATAGAAAACACAGTCAATCACGCTAAGCGTGCAAGTTTCATAAAAACGTAAAAAATTACTAAATGGGGAAATGCCGCGTAACAGGTTTGACGTGTTTTCTTCCTTAAGTACATTGGGAGTGTGGTCATGAACGATCCAGAAGCAGTCGACGACTTGATTGCGCAGTTGCCGGAGTGGGCAACGACGGAAGAGATCGCTGACATCATGCGCGTCAAGGCGCAAACCGTTCTGAAATGGAACCGTGAATACGGGCTGAAATCCGTGTCTATCGGATCCAGGGTGCGCAGGTATCGGAAGAAAGATGTGCGGGACTTCTTGCTGACCAGTGATGAGGCCGCCGACTAACCCAGGAAGCCATGGCAGGTGAGTGTATGACGAGTATTGATCCGGCAGAAGTTCCAGCCTTCCCGGTTTACACCCTGCAGATCAGCGAAGACAGGGAAGCGGTGACCCTTGATGGGTCACACGTTCCCGTGCTCGATGGAGAAGACTTTATCGATGCGGGTAAAAGAGCGATCGTCGCAAAACTCACCAACCAGCATCTAGGCATGGTGCGGGCGCGAGCTATTGATGTTTCTAACGGTCAAGCGTGGGACATGATTGTTGCTGTTGACGGTGAATTTCTTGACCTTACCGAACAGCAACAAGCTGAAGAAGTCATCAAGACTCGAAAGCAGCGACGCACTAAGCGCCTGTTCATCACCGGAGCGAGCATCATGGGGATGCTCGCTCTCGGTGGTGTCACTGCTGCCATAGTTGTTGCCAGCCAACCCGCCACGAGCGCCCCGGCTTACACACCAGAAGGGGTCGGAGCTACACTGCCCGCGGCACCACCCCCGCAGCACTCAGCGACAGCTGCGTGGAGCCACCCCACTAAGGTGGGTGCCACCGTTAACCTGATCAGCCCCGACCGGTTGCTGACCGCTGACCCCGAAGGCACCGTGACTGGACGTGCCCCGGTCACCGGTCAACCGGTATGGCGCGGGGACAAAGCACCGGAAAACCTCTCCAGCATCCATCAGGGCACGTGGGCCGGCAAGCTAGTCTATGCTGCCGCGGAACGCAACGAACTACGCCTCTGGCCAGTAGACATGCCCTACGACACCCCCAGCGTCGCCCCTACAATGATCGCTCTGGAACCGGGGCAAACCGCTCGTACCGACACTCATACCCCCTACATCGAATTGGGGGACTGGTACATCCGCGTGCCTGATACCGCAGGCGCACTGCACGATGTGATGATCCCACCCGGCTCCACCGTGCTAGATGTAGCAGCCGATGGGACGATCACTACGATCAGCGCCACCACGATTTACACCCTGGATAATCAGGGTGCGATCCTGGACGAAAAGAACTTTGAAGCGCCGGACAACACCTCAAAATATCCGACACGGGTATGGCTACTGGATGACACCTACACATTGTTGGCGTGGGATGACACAGAACGCGTCATGGGAGTCCTAAATACTGAAACCGGGTCAATGCTGTTTTCCGGCACACCACGTACCATCCCCACCGCCACCGAACCCCTGCTAGTGGACAAGGAAGCTAAAACCGCAGCTATCGGTGCAACAGGGATCCGTTACGGGGATAAAAGCGCTTTAGTGGATCTGCCATCAGCGGACCTCACAGCCATTCACAGCACTACGGTCTATGCGAATACGAATAACGGCCCCGTCACCATGGATCTGGGTAACCCCGAAGCCGAGCCGAAGACGTGGCCTAACTATCGCACCGAAGATCCAGCCCCAGTCCTAGTCACCGATGACGCGGTGTATTTGGTGGCAACCCAGTTGGAGAACACGACTGTCTACCGATCCAACAAGACCCCGTAACCCCAGCAAGCAATAGAGCTAGCAAACTTGCAAGAGAGCAAGCATGCAAGAGAGCATGCGTGCAACCGCGGTCCTCCAAGGAGATGAAGCATGGCTGAAGAACGAGGCAGCGGCGTAAAAATCATCCTGGCACTCCTAGGTGTTCTCCTGTTGCTGGTCATCACCCCCATCATCCTGTTTCTCGGTGCAGGGGACGAGAAAGACAGTGATCCGTACGCGCCTTGCCTCATCGAGGGAACACCCATTGGGGACGCTAGCAATAAGGATGAATCCTCGGTGAAGATCCCCGAACAGTACAGAGACGCTACCGAGAACTCCGCTAGAACTGCAGGCCTGCCGGTGGGCATCATCGCCGCGCAAATCGAACAGGAATCTGGCTGGAACCCCAAAGCAACCTCCCCCGCCGGTGCACAAGGTATCGCGCAGTTCATGCCCGGAACCTGGGAGGAATGGGGTAACGTCAAAGACCCTTTCGACCCGTTTGCTGGTCTTGATGCCCAAGGCCGCTACATGAAACACCTCGCCGGACAAATCGCGGATTTGGCCAGCAACGAGCAAGAAAAGATTCAGTTCACCCTTGCCGCTTACAACGCCGGAGCGGGCAACGTCCAAAAATACGGTGGTATCCCACCGTTTGAGGAAACTCGCCACTACGTTCAAACCATCATGGACAACGCACAGATGGACTATTCCTCGGACTGTGAAGCACCAGGCGGATTCGACTTCGGCGACCTCTCCACCGGTGAATGGGCGCACCCCATGCCGAGCTCTCGACTCACGTCACCTTACGGAGCACGTGCATGCCCACTATCTAGCTGCGTGGGTAAGCCGTTCCTCCTGAAACATGAAGGTATTGACCTGGCCGGATCAGACCCGTACTTCTATGCTCCTACCGAACTGAAAATTACTTACGTCAGCGTCGGAGCACCAGATCAGCTTTATGGCTCGTACGGTAACTATATTTTCGCTCAAATGACCGAAGCCCCGTATCTGGTCTTTGAATTCCATGAAGCACAAGATCACTCGCTCATGGTGAAAACCGGAGACATCGTCCAGAAGGGCACACCACTGGGCAAGCCAGGGGCGACCGGAAATTCCAGTGGCATCCATATCCATTTCCAGATCAACAACCCGAAAACTAGTGTGTTTGACCGGCCCGCAGTCAACAACGGCAAAACTTATGACCCGATCCCGATCCTTCGACAGCAAAAGGTGAACATCCAATGAAACACCCGAAAATATTCTCAGGCCTGGCCGCTGTAGGGATCGTAGTAGCCATCACCGGTTGCACCCCAGCTACCCAGGGCCCCGAAGAAAGCATCGTCCCGGTCATTTCCCCTCCTGCTTCGTCACCAAGCAGCAACCCCAGTGAAAGCAGCAGTGCCGGTGAGCAATCCCATGATCACGGGGACGAAAACCCTGCCAGAGTAGAACTAGCTAAGCAAGCAGCAACGATCATGACCACGTGGGATCCTACTAAGGATTTCAACCGCACCGCAGCTGAAATGCGCGCCCGCAAACTTATGACCAAGGAACGCGCCAAAGAAGTGATCGCCCCGAAACGACCCGCCACAGGTGTTGAATGGCTGAACGCCGCTGAGAAAAAAGCAACCAGCAAACCGACGGTGAAGCTCATGACTGAGCACCACGAGCAAGACACCATCGCGATCACTGCCACTTGGCAATGGGTCACCGAAGACGGGGAATCCTGGGCAGGTGAAGGGAAACAAACGTTCTTCTTCACCTTCACCGACGAAGAGCCGTACAAGATCCGCGACTATGTTTCCTCTGTCCGCTAGCCTCGCACCTGCATCGGGGCCCCGCAGCTAAAAGATCTCAAAGGAATATCGGCGGCGACGCGGTCACACATTCCCATGACAACCTTGCCCCTGCAGGACGATCGGTTCGGGAGCCCTATCAGTAGGTCTTGACCGTTACTGAGAACTTCCAGACGTTCGGACCAACGCGATTCCCGTTGCGATCAGTGTCGTAGTAGATAAAGCACTGGCTCGCTCGCGTCCACGAAGAGTTCATCGTCAGACGCTTGGTGTTGCAAGCATTGAAAGTCTTGTAGTCAGTGGGATAGAGATAGGAATATCCCGCCTGGGCCGGCAATGCTGCAACGGTTAGACCTCCGGCAGTAAGCGCCAACGCCGAGGCTGACATAGCGATCCGCATTAGGGTTTTTCTGATCATGGCCCCACTTCCAAAATGTGACTGTACTAACAGCAGTAGTATAGCCATATTTTGGATTAAATGGTTGGGTTTTTCGCACACTTGCCCGATGCCTTGCCGGAGCTAAGCAGTCAACACGACCACTGTGGGCAGCAGGATATTCGCTAGATCTGTATGCCTTGGGGATAAACCAGAATTTACTGGATTTGGTTCATTGGCATCGACTTCCGGCAGCCTGTGGCGCGATCAGGCGTAACTTCGCCACCCGGAAAACTCGTGATCCAAGGCATCATGCCGCCATGCTGCAAGTTTCCCTTCGGTGCGGCGTTGATGCTGATTATGCAGCCAGACACCCAGAGAACGTTCCTTTTCAGATGTGTAGGTCCGGTATCGCGGGAACTGGCCGCTTTCTGCAACGAATTCGCGGAGCGCCTCGAAACGCTCGCTCCATCGTTCGTCGAGTTCGCGTTGCCGAGGGTCGATATGCCAATCGGGAACGTCTTGCAGAAGCAGGATCTTAGCTGCAGGCAACTGGCCGGACTGGAACTCTTTGCGTTGTGCCGCCAGCCAATGGTGCAAGGAACGTTCGGCCCGGTCGCCGGTACTGCGCGGAAGCCTTGTGTGCTCGGCGTGGAAGGCTGCTAGTTCGTTAGCCTGACGCCGCCACACGCTGGAGGGCCTGTTGTTATTGCGTGAGGCCACTGCCGCTTCGTGCTTGGCGCGGAAACCGGGTTCATAATGTTCGCGTCGTCGCAGGTGGTAATGGATGGTGGCAGGACCGCGGTGGCAAAGTTCGGCGATTTCCCGGACTGTGATCCCGGCGAGTAGCAGTTGGTCCCATTCGGGGTGCCTTGAGATGTTCCAGCTGGTCATGGCCTCAAGGTACCGTACGCGACGAGCACTGGCAGCGCTCCAAACCCATGGAGCTGGCCAGCGCCCAACGCGTAGACGCAGCCGACGTGGACGTGATCCACCGGGTGGCCTCGAAGTACTACTGGCTGATCTTCATTGACTCAGGAAACGACGAATCAGATCCGATGTGGCGGCTCATGATTCACCACACCGATCAGCTCGTCGTGGCCACCACAACCCGGGATGACCACGCCGAAGCCGGCGCGCTGCTGCTGGAAGCGCTCGGACAGCAGAACGACAAGGCCCACGCCCTGGCACAAAACGCCGTCGCCGTAGTGACCCAAGCTGATTCCAAAGCCACCACCGCCGACGTGAAGCGCGTCGCAGACGGCTACAAAACCCTGGCCCGCGCTGTGGCAACGATCCCATTTGATCCGGCTATGGTGGACGGCATTCTTCGCTATGACGCGCTACGCCCGAGCACGCAGCGGGCATGGCTGGCAGCCGGCGCAGCTGTCGCTCGAGGGCTACAGAAATGAGATGTGCATCGAATTATTCCTGTTTTTGGACAGGGTCAGGTTTCCGAAACCTCTCTTGAACTGACCCTTTGAATGGGAAACGTGCCGTTGTTTGCATGGCTGGGCCATCGAGCAAAAAATTTTTTCAGAGAAATCCAATCCGTACTGCCGATGGCGTCGAATGCCTCATGACAAACCAAACCCGTGGTTTGGAAACCGACTGACCCCTCGTGGGTCACCAGGCAAGGAGAACGACATGAAAAGCATGCAGCGCAAGACGGTTGGACTGCTCTCGATTGCCGCGTTGGCCGCATTCGGACTGAGTGCCTGCTCGATGGACAACGCCTCCGAATCCGCTCCAAGCAGTGAGGCCTCGGCATCGAGCATGGCGCCAAGCAGCTCAATGCCGGAAGAGACTGAGATGTCGAGCGAGTCCGCGATGGATCCAGCAGCTAACCTGGTCGGCCCAGGATGTGCCGCATACGCTGAAGCAGTGCCCGAGGGCGATGGCTCAGTCGCCGGCATGGCTAAAGACCCGGTAGCCGTTGCCGCATCCAATAACCCCTTGCTGACTACTCTGACCAAGGCTGTCTCAGGAGAACTCAACAAGGACGTTGACCTCGTCGATACCCTCAACGGCGATGAATTCACGGTCTTCGCCCCAGTAGACGATGCATTCAAGGCTATTCCGGAAAAGGATCTGAAGGCTGTCACCGAAGATGCTGACATGCTCACCAAGGTGCTGACTTACCACGTGGTGCCCGGGCAGATGACCCCCGATGAACTCTCCGGCGACCTGAAAACTGTGGAAGGCGACACGGTCAAGGTCAGCGGCAGCGGCGATGATCTGATGGTCAACGACGCCAAGGTCATCTGCGGCGGAGTCCAGACTGCCAACGCAACCGTTTACCTCGTGGATTCGGTGCTGATGCCGCCAGCAAAGAAGTAACACAGGACCACCCTTTGAAGAAGCCAGGGAATGAGCGGTTGGAATCTAGCTACTGTTCGTTCTCTGGCTTCTGTCTACCCACGGCCCGGCCTGCACGCATGTCAGGGGGAGACAAATGATCCTTAGCGGTGTGAGATCCTTGAATCCATGATTCCGAATCGATCAAGCGAACCCTCCGACGGTTATACGCCGGATGAAGCTCTCGTGCTTCAAGTAGCACGAGGAAACGAGGCAGCTTTTGAGCAGCTATATGATCGATTTGCCCCTCAAGTCTTCGGTCTAGTTAGCCGTCTGCTAAGCGATGAGGGTCATAAAGAGGAAGTCACCCAAAAAATCTTTGTCGATGCTTGGCAGCATGCCGCTAGCTTCGACCCCCGGCGAACTACCGCGCTAACGTGGCTGTTGACGATCGCCCACCGATGCGCCGTGGATCAGATCCACTCAACATCACAGCGTCCGGAACCTGACCTGATAATCGATGCTAGAACCCCTCAAGAAAGCGATCACCGTTTGGAAGATGGGGCGGCATTCCAGAATGAGGGCGAACGCATGACTACGGCCCTCCGCCAGCTGACTAAAGCGCAGCGAGAGGCGATCCAACTGGCCTATTTCGGAGGCCTAACGCACTGTGAGATCGCCGAGCATCTCCAAATACCAGTGGACACGGTTCAATCCGGCATACGAGACGGAATGAAGAAACTACGAGATTTGATGGGAGTCGCGTGATGGACAAGCACAAGAGTGAGCTGTTCAGCGGC
>NZ_VHIN01000022.1 GCF_009805585.1 Glutamicibacter sp. JC586
AGGGGTCAGGCTTGGGCTTGGCTTCTTTCCCTGCTTAAAGACCACTGACCAGCCGGCCAGCAACTGGCGCTTTCTCACTGTTGCAAGCAGTAGAGGCAGCCGGTGTCGACAGTACGTTATGAATGGCGGGCACCGTGGCGCCCGCCTATGACGATGAACCATCAGGGTGAAGCCACGGAGAGATCTAAAGAAAGTTGTGCGTGGGTGCAGTACGCCCCTGACTGTCGTAGATGCAGGGACGGACCACTGGCATCAAAACGAAGTAGTAGTTAGCAACGCCCCGCTTGAAATCGTTGGCTGGTCGCACTTGCTAGATGGAACTTGCTAGATAGAACGAGCGCACTGATTGACGAAGTGCACACGTGAACCAGGCATGGTTGCTCATGTGGTGCTCGCTGTGGGCGAGGGGTCCCTAGACAAGGGTTATTTTGGCAACCACTGAATTTGCTGTGGCAGCAGGCGTTGTGGGTATTCGTCCTTCAGGCTTGAGCAATGAATTCTTGATTCAAAAGCGTTGCCACCACTGCTCCATTCTTGTAAGCGACGAACTGTGCACCCTGTGTCGGCCTATGGTGAAGGCCACTCCTTCTAGGGGCCCTCGGATTGGTATAGAGGCCTTCAGACTGATATAGTTATGGAGTTGTCGCAATCGCGGATGACACCGTAGTTTTCCCATGGTTAGCCATGAGGTATAGAGTTACGGCGATCATAGCGTGGGGGAAACGCCCGGTCCCATACCGAACCCGGAAGCTAAGACCCACAGCGCCGATGGTACTGCACTCGGGAGGGTGTGGGAGAGTAGGTCATCGCCGGGCATAATTTGCCGAAGGCCCCGAATCTAATTCGGGGCCTTCGATGTTTAACTTGTAGCTAGCCCACAAAGAAAGCCGGCAACCAGATTTGTTTTCTGGTTGCCGGCTTCTCTCATTGACTAGATGTCTTCTAGACGAGCGCCAGTTTCGGTATCGAAGAGATGCAAGTGCTGCGTACGCGGGGCGATGTTAATCCGCTGTCCACGCGCTGGTGGAGTGCGTCCATCTACACGAACGACAACGATCTGCGATTCTCCGGCTAGTTCAGCTGAACCGTAGATGTACGCATCAGCGCCGAGCTCTTCAACAACATCAACTACGATTTCCACTCCCTGGCCAGCACCGACGATTTCGATGTCTTCGGGACGGAAACCCAAGGTTGTGCCACCGTTTGAGCCTGGAGCTGGGATCAGTGTGTCGCCGAAAGCAACCTGCCCATTGGAGGATTGCAGCTTGACCAAGTTCATGGCTGGGGAGCCGATAAAGCCAGCAACGAAGACGTTGCGTGGACGGTCGTAAAGTTCACGTGGAGTGCCAACTTGCTGCAGCTCACCGTCTTTGAGTACCGCAACGCGGTCACCCATGGTCAGGGCTTCCACCTGATCGTGAGTCACATAAACGGTGGTGACGCCGAGGCGTCGAGTCAACGAAGCGATCTGGGTACGGGTCTGCACACGCAACTTGGCATCCAAGTTAGACAGAGGCTCATCCATCAAGAACACCTGAGGAGAACGAACGATAGCGCGGCCCATAGCCACACGCTGACGCTGACCACCGGAGAGTGCCTTTGGCTTACGACTCAGGTATTGCTCGAGGTCAAGAAGCTTCGCCGCTTCTAGTACGCGACGGTTGCGCTCTTCCTTGTCCACGCCAGCGATCTTCAGGGCAAAGCCCATGTTTTCAGCGACGGTCATATGTGGGTAGAGCGCGTAGTTCTGGAAGACCATTGCGATGTCGCGGTCCTTGGGAGGAACGTTGGTAACGTCCTTGTCGCCAATGAGAATTCGACCCGAGTCCACTTCTTCCAGCCCTGCGAGCATGCGCAGAGTGGTCGATTTACCGCAGCCCGATGGGCCAACGAGTACGAGGAATTCGCCGTCTTGAATTTCGAGGTCGATTGCATCTACTGAGGGTACTAGCGCGCCTGGGTAGATACGGGTGGCCTTATCAAAGGTCACAGTTGCCATGATGACAATCCTTTCACGGGCAGGTACGTGCCCGACGATCCATTGTGAAAGTGAGTTGGGACACTTTAGTTTCGCACGGAAATCAGAAATTGCAAAAGATCTGGTAAATCTTGTGGTGAACCGATACGATGCCGTGCCAAGGTGGTGCCCGAACCGACTTTAACGCCTAGATCGGCAGGAGTTAGTACCTTGAAGCCGTTTTCGTCGGTGACATCATCACCGACAAAGAGCACGGCATCGACCTGTAACAATTCGCGCAGCCACGTCAAACTCTCTCCCTTATCGCCTTGATGTACTGAAGCTTCCAGGACAGATTTACCCTCCAGAAGTTTGACTCCATGAATAGAATTGAGCGCATGTTTAGCTTCGGCTATGGCAGAAATGCCAACCTCGCGTGTTGCGCGGCGCACGTGGAGGACCGTCGCTGAAGGCTTATATTCCAGGGTGACATTTTCGTGGGTCTTGGCAACCATTTCCAGCGCCTGACTCAGCGACTTCAGCCGCTCAGACTGAACCATGGTGAGTGGCTGGTCATCCCAATGCGCGCGTAGACTCTCAGGCAGTCGCCGCTCAGCTCCGTGAGAACCAATGCAAATCTGTGGCATCGGTTCTGGATAAACAGCAGCAAGCGAAGCTAAATTGCGTCCAGACACCAGCGCGGTATGGACCCCTGGTTGCTGGCTCAAGGTTTCAAAAGCTAGCGCTGAGGCAGGCAAAGGACGAGCGTCCTCGGGGCGGTCCACCAGCGGTGACATAGTGCCGTCGAAGTCTAATGCCACCAAGATTTGTTCGTGGGCTGCAAACGTTGCTAATGCAGTGTGCAGGTCGGCGTTGATCTCAGACAAGGCGACATCCATTCTTGTTGTCATCTACAAGGACTCCTGGATTACTTGACGCCAGCGTTGGCCGAGGTTGCAGCACCAATTTCAGCCAGCTCTGCCAAGAAGACTTCTGACCAGCGAGTCACATCGTTGATTTTCAGATGCCGATTCATGCGACGCATCCGCTTTTCTTGTTCAGCTTCATTCATGTTCACGGCGGCGATGATCTTATCCTTCATACCGTCGATGTCGTGTGGATTCACGAGCACAGCCTGAGTGAGCTGATCGGCGGCGCCGGTGTACTCGGAGAGCACTAGCACTCCGCGCCCGTCTTGATGGGCGGCTACGTATTCCTTGGCCACCAGATTCATGCCATCGCGCAGGGCGGTAACGAGCAAAACATCTGCAGCCAGGTACATGGCGATCATCTCGCGCAACGGGTAAGACTGATGTAAATAGCGCAGTGTGGTGTGGCTCAGGGTGTCGTGCTGACCGGTGATCTGCCCGACCATCAGCTCCACCTGATCACGTAGTTCCACATAGGTATCAACGTTCTCGCGGCTGGGACTTGCAACCTGAATCAGGCAGACGTCGCCTGCGCGCAACTGCTCGTCGGCCAATAGTTCTCCATAGGCCTTCAAACGGTGGCGGATGCCCTTGGTGTAGTCCAGCCGATCCACGCCAAGAATGACGGTCTTGGGATTGCCCAGCTCATTTCTAATCTGCGCGGCTCTGGCGATGATTTGTGGATCGCGCGAAAGCTTGGCAATTTGCTCCGTATCAATGGAGATCGGATGCGCCTTGGCTTGGCACAGGTTCTGCATTTGATTGTCTGCGGATGGCGTTGCCACGTCACCCTTGGTTGAGTAGTCAGTAAATCTACGCAGGCAACGAAGGAAGTTTGATGCGTCGGTTTCACGTTGGAAGCCAACGAGGTCTGCGCCGGCCAGGCCCTGCAGGATCTGGGTACGCCACGGCAACTGTGAAAAAAGGCTGGCGGCTGGGAACGGAATATGAAGGAAGAAGCCAATCTTCAGGTCGGGGCGGGCCAAGCGAATCATTTGCGGAACCAGCTGTAGCTGATAGTCGTGAACCCAGACGGTAGCGTTCGGTGCCGCAATTTTCAGGACGGCATCGGCGAAGCGCTGATTGATTTTCTTGTAGCGATCCCACCAAGTGCGGTGGTACTCCGGGGGAACAATAACGTCGTGGTAGAGCGGCCATAGGGTGGAGTTGGAAAAACCTTCATAATAGAGCTCAAGGTCAACTTCACTCAGGGGGACTGGGACCAGATGAATGTCGTCTTTATCAAAGCTATCTAGTTCTTCGTCAATGCCCCCATGCCATCCAACCCAAGCTCCGTCGGAGGAGGCCATTACCGGTGCGAGTGCTGTGACCAAACCACCTGGCGAGCGCCTGAAACCCTGGGTTCCGTCTGGATTAGTGATCCGGTCAACGGGCAGTCGGTTGGCTACGACCACTAGGTCGTAATTCTGTTCGCTGGTGTTGTTTGGTTCTGGGGTACCCACTTTAAACCTCCTGGTTTGATCAAACTGTGCACCGTCGCGGTGCGGACTCGTCGGTTCTGAGTGAATGACTTTGTATTCAGTTATCGTGGTGTTTGGTAACGACCCTAGTGAAAAGTCGTTCTGAAGCAAATCATACTGAATTCTTGCTGGTTTAGTGAGGTATGGCACGTTAAGTGACGTGAGGTGGCGAGGCGTTGATGCGCAATGAAGAGAGTCCCGGGTGACTTGGTTGAATGCTCAAGTAATGCTTTCGGTACTGCTTTGGGCGCTGTGTGCGGAAGTTATGTGAGTCCTGTGAAGGGTGGGCAATCTGAACTTTTCAGGGATATTTGCCTGACCGATTGGCTAAGCTTGATCCAGATGACCGTTCTCCGCTGACTGAGGAACCACCACATTTATGTCTACGAATAATCCGCGCCCATCGAAGGCGCAGCGCAACGCCAGTGCACGCGAAAAAGCTGCCCAGCTGCGCGCGACCGAAGAAGCTGCCAAGAAGCGTAAGTCCCTAATGGTCAAGCTCGGGGTTTTAGCTGCTGTCGTATTGGTCATTGCGCTGGTTGTGACGCTGATCGTGCGCAACAACAATGCAAAGATTGCAGACGCTGGCGCGACACCTCAGGGCGCTACCGCGGCGGGTGGCATTGTTGTCACCTCCTCGGATACGGTCGCACAGAAGACCGCTGATCAGGTGGACATTAGCAAGCTTGAGCAGCCGGAAACGGTGCCAGATACCGCCAAGCCACGCGATTTGACCGTGGCCAAAAAGGGCGAGCCGATCAACATCACCATGTACGTGGACGCTAACTGCGTTCACTGTGCAGACTTCGAAGCAACCTACGGCGATCAGATTGATAACTGGCTGGCTAGCGGAGATGTAAACGTCGAGTACCGCAATGTGGGATACCTTGACGGCGGATCGCCAACCAATTACTCCTCACGTGGCGGCAATGCTTTGGCTTGTGTTGCTGACGTGAGCCCAAGCGCATACATGAAGTTCGTCAAGGCGCTGTGGGGTCACTACCCAGAGGGTGAAATGAAGAACTCCGAATTGGCGCAGATGGCGATCGACAACGGTGCTGACGAATCGGTGAAGGATTGCATCGATAGCGATAAGTTCCGTCCATTCGTGAAGTACGCGACCGCAGCAGGTCAGTACGACGGTGTGAAGGGAACTCCATCGATCTTCATTCAGGGCAAGGAATTCCAGCTGGGCACCGATGACTTCCCAACCGAAGTTGAAGCTGCCATCAAGGCCAACAAGTAAATCCAGCTTGTTGCTCTAGACATCCGTGTGAGATTCGGTAAAATTCGATATTGATCTCGCACCTCGATAAAGGGGAAGAAACTCGTCAACGGGTTTCTTCCCCTTTGTCTTGCGCGCAGTGTTTCTCGATTCGCGGTCTACCGGTGTTTTCGGATATTCTTATCCGGTACGCCCCCTTAGCTCAGCTGGCCAGAGCGTCTGTCTTGTAAACTGAAGGTCACCGGTTCGAATCCGGTAGGGGGCTCCACTAAATCCTCGGAAGATTGGCTCAAGTGCTGATGTCTCCGAGGTTTTTCTGTACCTGCGTCATCCCGCCAAGCAGCGTCGCGCCTTCAGAAGGCCTGTGCGGATCCCCGCTAGAATTATTTCAAGACCACAACACATGAGCAGAGCCACGACGGCTAAATGTTCAGCTTTAGAAGGAGCCGATAATGGCCGGAGGCCTTGTAGCGCTGTTGGACGATGTTGCCGCCCTGGTGAAAGTCACCGCAGCGTCCCTGGACGACGTGGCCATGGGCGCGGCAAAGGCCAGCACCAAAGCCATGGGCGTAGTGGTCGACGACGCCGCGGTCACACCGCAGTACGTGGATGGTATTTCGCCGAAGCGCGAGCTACCGATCATCTGGAAGATCGCGGTCGGATCGATCCGCAACAAGCTTCTGATTATCTTGCCGGTAGCTTTGCTGCTCTCATACTTCGCTCCGTGGGCGCTGACCCCAATCCTGATGCTGGGTGGCGCCTATCTAGTCTTTGAAGGCGCGGAAAAGCTCCTTGAAGCCCTGGGTTGGATCAAGCACCATGGCCCGGGTGAAGAGGGCAAAGACCGCGACGAGAAAGTAATTATCGGCTCGGCGGTCCGCACCGACTTGGTTTTGTCCGCCGAAATTTTGGTGATCTCGCTTAACGAGGTGGCACACGAACCATTCCTGACCCGTGCGCTGATCCTTTTAGTCGTCGCCATCATGATGACCGTGGTGGTTTACGGAGCGGTGGGCCTGATCGTGAAAATGGATGACATCGGTTTGCATCTGGCGAAAAAGCCGCGGGAGTTTTCGAAGAAGATTGGTCGAGGCCTCGTTAAGGGCATGCCTATTGTCATGTCGGTCTTAAGCAAGGTCGGTGTCGTGGCCATGCTGTGGGTGGGCGGACACCTGATTCTTGTGGGTATGGACGAGCTCGGATTCCATGCACCATATGGCTTTGTACACCACCTCGAAGAGGCAGTTCACCACGCCACCGGATCCGCTGGTGCGGTCCTGGGTTGGTGCGTGAACACTGCGCTGTCCTGCGTTGCCGGATTTATTATGGGGTCGATCATCACGGCCATCGTTCTGGGGATCGGAAAGCTGAAAAACAAGGGCAAGACCGAAACCGCCCACTAGGGCCATTAGCGGCCAGCCAAACTGTCTGGTCGCCATGGAAAGATCAATGCGTGTTGAGTAAAGAAGTACAAGAACAGGCCACCGCTCGCCATGCGCGCGGTGCCTACTTCACCCCCGAACCTGTCGCCAGATTTATGGCGCATTGGGCTTTGGCGGACCACGGAACCAGGATTCTGGAGCCTTCTTGCGGAGAAGCGCAATTCCTTGAAGCGGCCCACAGAGAACTGGAAACAACGGATAGTTCTGCGCAGCTCTTTGGCTTTGAGCTCCATCAACCAAGTGTTGACAAAGCGCAGGAACGCCTGGCGGCCCAGGGGATCGAAGCTGAAATTACCCAGGCCAACTTCTTTGAGATGACCGGGGCCGGCGACATGGACGTCGTGATCGGTAATCCGCCCTACGTCCGTTATCAGTTGCACCGTGGGATCGAACGGCAACTGTCGCGACGTGCTGCTAAGGACTCCGGGGTGGAGCTGAGCGAACTGGCCAGCATCTGGGCGGCCTTCGTGGTGCATGCAACCAGTTTCCTGGCTGCCGGTGGTCGAATGGCTTTGGTACTTCCGGCAGAGTTGATGTTCGTGAACTATGCCGGAGCAGTTCGTGAGATGCTGCTCGAACGATTTGCGAACCTGCACTTAGCTGTTTTTGAGGAACGGCTATTTGCTGACGCGCAGGAAGAGGTCGTGTTGCTATTGGCCGAGGGCTACCAGCTGGGGCCGGCCAGTCACTTTAATCTGCATCAATTCCGCAATGCGCAGGAGCTGGAGTCCTTAGGCGCTGGCACCCAACACGTACCAACGCACAAGACCGAGCGCTGGACCGGCTCTCTGGTGGGCATCGAAGCCCAAGGGATCCTGGCCGCAGCACTGGCCCAAGGGCAGATGAGTACGCTCAAAGCCTGGGGTGAAACCTCCCTGGGGGCGGTGACCGGAAACAATAAATGGTTCGCGCTGACCGAGCAGCAAGTCGCCGAGCTGGACCTGGAACAGCACGAGCTGATCCGTATTTCGCCTCCCGGTTCCCGGCACCTGCGGGGGCTGGAACTAGATGAGACTGCGTGGCGACGTCTGGGCGAACACGGTCTGGCAACGTACCTGTTCAGGCCTGCGGCCGATCCAAGTGCCGCCGGTGAAAGCTTCATCGCTCGCGGTGAGCTACAAGGGGTGGATCAAGCCTACAAATGTCGGGTGCGTTCGCCGTGGTGGCGAGTGCCGGTGCTTTCGGTGCCGGATTTGTTCATGACCTACATGAACGCGGATACGCCACGACTGACCACCAATGAGGCCGGTGTGCACCACATCAACTCGATCCATGGTGTCTACCTTGGTGCGGATGTGCGCGAGGTAGGCCGCGAACTGTTGCCGCTGGCGTCACTAAATACGCTGACCATGCTCGGCGCGGAAATGGTCGGACGCTCCTATGGTGGTGGCATCCTTAAGATCGAACCTCGCGAGGCTGACGTACTCCCGGTGCCTGCAATCTCCATGGTCCAGACCCACGCAGAGAAGTTGCGAGAGATCAAACCTACGGTGCGTGAGTTACTGGCCCAAGGAAAAAAGCAAGAAGCGACGTTGCTGGTGGACCAGATCGTTCTGCGAGGCATGCTTGAGTTAGATACCGATGGGGAGCAAGCAATCCGTGCGGCACGAGAAAATATGCTGGCGCGCCGGAAGGCACGGAGCAAAGCGGTGAAGGGCTAAACGTGGCAAATCCTGTTCTTGAAAAGACCTTGGCCTTCGCGGAGTTTGATACCACGCTGATGTCAGCGCCGAAGGACTCGCCGTGGTTGAACAACGGGGCGGTCACCGAAAAATTCAATCCTTCCTTCGCCGTGCTCGAACGCTTGTTAAGCATTCCGGTGCGCACCAAGGCGGTGACCAGATCGGGCCGCTTTGCCCAAGGCGTTGATGCGTGGTTGGCCCATGAACTTCGTCGTGCCGGTTTTGATGCTGACCTTGTCTGGCCTAGGCCCGAAGCCCCGAGGGTGCTTTCTAGCGACATCTTGGATCTGCTGCGCAAGCTGCCAGATCGCCTAGCCGACGAAGTCCATGAATCCATCATGAATGGCAAGGCCGGAAGCACCGACGCAAGAATCCTTGGCCGTGCCTACATGAAGCAGACCGACGTGGTGATGACCCATTGGTCTACCGGACCGGAGCTGCTGCTGAGCACCAAGGCAATGACCTCATCCTTCGGTAAAAACTTGTCCAACCGTTACGAAGAAGCCTATGGCGACGCGGCAAATCTTCGCGCACGCTACCCCTTGGCTGCTGTCGGATTTTTCTTTGTGCAGCGGGCCACCATTCTAGAAAGTGAACCTGCGGCGTTTCGTAGAACAGTTGACATGATCCGCAAGCTACGCGACTTTGGCGACGGCTTTGGCTACACCGCCACCGGACTGTTACTTGTTGACTGGGACGATGACGCGCAAGACCCAGAAGTTCGATGTGTGCACCCACCGGTGCCCGAGGACATTGCCACACCGCAGTTTCTTAATGCGATGGTGGACGCAGTATTGAAGGTGACACCCATCGACCTACATGAAGCTGCTCGCGCTCGCCGTGCCGGTGAAGTTGCCCCGTTGCCCGGCCACGAGTCGGTGGATGAGCAACAGGACGCGCTGTTCTAGAAACTAGATCATTGGTAATACCGACCCCTGATCGCCACTGCGCAGTGGCATACCGAATACTGGTGCACCCACCGCGGACAGCGCAAGAGTTCCGATAGAATCCACCGCTTGTTGCGCGGTGGGTACCGGGGTTATGATGGTGAGCCGATCCTCGGAAGCCTGAGGCAAGTTCTCCACCCACATGAAGGCTGCCTCGGTGGCGCGGTAAATAAACTTGAGGTTCCCGAGGTGTTCGAAGCTGCGCTCGCGTTCCCACAGTTCGGAGCGCTCGTAGTAGGCCCATGAGGCGGGATTTCGGGCATCGATCACCACGATCGCTGTCTTTCTTGAGCGCACGGCATGCTCTAGACGTAAGGAAGTCACGTGCTGGCGGATGCCCAATCGGCGATATTCCGGCCGTACTGCCATGCAGCCTAATTCAACCGCGTTCATCGAATCGGTGGGTGCCACGATCGAGTCGTGCACCAGACCAGCAGCGACCAAGGAACCACGCTCACGGACCGTCACCAGAAGTCTGAGGCGGTCAAATTTCTGGTGCCAGCGCTGGTCTGTTTCGGGGTAGAGTCGCGCTAGTTCTTCACGCTGCTCTGGCTGAAGGCGCAGTGGTGACAGGGAAAAGTTCAGGTTTTCAAACACTGGGTACGGTCCTAGAGAAAAAGAACGAACGAAAATAAGGCTTTGCTAGATAGGCGGTTACCTACCTCGCGGTTTCGTTGGCCTTGAGGGGACCGATGCCGGTGGCTTCCGGCAACTTCCTTGTGGGGTCCAGTTTCAGCTCGCTGAGCTAGAAAAATTATGGAGTCTCTAGTCCCGTTTTGACAAGTGAAAACAGGTACTTTTAAGTGAAGAGAAAATAAACTATCTGGCGCTGTTTTTCGGCTCTAATCACCAGTCGGATCGACAAGCAGAGAGTTGGCCGTGCAAGTTGCTTGCGGGGAAGTGGATTTGGTCTGCAAGTACGCAAACGCTAAGATCGATGAGGTGCTTGATCTTGTGGTCAAAGCCCACTTTGGATCTTTAGCTCAGTTGGTTAGAGCGTTCGCCTCACACGCGAAAGGTCGCTGGTTCGAGTCCAGTAAGATCCACAAAAACGCCACCATTGATGGTGGCGTTTTTCTTTTGTGCAGATCCGGTGCTCACCTAGAGGTCATCCTTTAGCCGGCTTCATCCCTTTCGATGGTGCGGGTCGGGGCTCCCTGAGCATACTGGCCTGGTAGCTCGGACAGGATCTCACCTTCAGCCTTCAGAATTCAGAGATACTCATGCATAAGCTGTTGAGCTTCTTTGGCGGGGATTCGGGTGAAAAATTCGAAACCTTCAATGTTAGGCCTCCAGTGATTTCCCGACTGCCATCGAAGTACACGGCGACAAGACGATAGAATCTCGGTTCATCTTCCGGAATCTCTTGTGGACGCGGCCTAGCTTGGATTGAGCCCGATGGTGGTGTTCTGCACCAGAATGGTTCTAATAGTCACCTGTTGTCCCTGGCGCGGGCTATCCCGATCACGGCAGCATCGATAAACCGTTGAGCATGTGGGCCGGTAAGGATAATGGCCGAGACTGTGCCGTCGGCATCGAGCATTTTGACCGGGTCATGAAGTTCATGGGCAGGTATCTCGACCAAAGAGCTGGCATGACCCACAGTCAATTTTTACGATGCGTATGAATTCTCTGGACGCGACGTCAAATCCCGGCATCGACCTTTCCTCTAGTGAGTTGCTCTCGACAAGAAGAGGCCTGGTTTGGCACCTGCAGGGATCGAGCAAAACAAGAGGCCCTCGCCTTGTTTCTAGTCATAAGCGATGTCTGGTGTTTAGACCGCTAGCAGTTCGTGCACTCGTGGTTTGACTTCCTGACCTAGAAGCTTAATGCTTTGCATCATTGACTCATGGGGCAGGGTGCCAGCGGAATACTTGATATCTGCGCGCGAGAGGCCTAGCAGTTTGGTGGCCGATGCGAGCTTGGCAGCCACGGTTTCAACGCTTCCGGCCATCATGGCGCCTCGTGGGCCCATGGCTGCTTGCAAGCTCATTTTGCTTGCCGGTGGCCAACCGCGCTCAGAACCTAGACGGTTCATGGTTCGTTGATAATGAGGCCAGAGGGTTTCTAGAGCTTCCTCGTCACTGTCGGCCACAAAGCCATGGAAGTGAGCGGCCACGGGCTGCTCCTGATGGCCGTATTCTTTCAATGCGCGTCGGTAGAGGTCGGCGAGGCCGGCGAAGGCAGAGGGCTGCCCGCCGATAATCGCCAAAAATAGTGGGAGTCCGTGGCGTGCAGCGCGAACCACTGATTGTGGGCTGCCGCCAACCCCGACCCAGGTGGTCACCGGCCTGTTTTCGAGCAAGGGGTAGACCTGGGTATTGCGCAAGGCTGCGCGGTGCTCGCCGCGCCACACCACCGGATCTCCATGGCGAAGCTTGGCCATGAGGTCCAGTTTTTCTTCAAAAAGCTTCTCGTAGTCGTCGAGGTTTAGGCCGAAGAGTGGGAAAGATTCTACAAAAGAGCCGCGACCGGCGATGATCTCACTGCGACCATTGGAAATGGCGTCCAGGGTGGCAAAACGTTCGTAGACCCGTACCGGGTCATCGCTCGATAGGACCGTGACTGCGGTGCCTAGTTTGATCTTTTGGGTCGTGCTAGCCAAGGCCGCTAGGACGATTTCCGGTGAAGAAACTGCGTAATCATCACGGTGATGTTCGCCCACCCCAAAGAAATCTAGATCGGCAGCTTCCGCTGCTTGGCCTTCTGCGATCACGTTGCGGATGACCTGCGCGTGGCTGAGTAGGTTACCTTCGGCGTCCTGTGAGATGTCGCCGAATGTCTCGGCACCAATTTCTGGTAGCAGCGGTTCCTGGCTCATGTTCATTCTCCAATTTGCATGCAAAGACATATAAGTTCGTTCAGGTGTAACCGTGCCACTATCCGCTATATTCCGCAGGATCTAAAATCGGGCAAAATGTGTTCGGCGCTACCTAGTGATTTACGTCCGTTCGCCACAAGTTATTGCCCATCGGTTGTATCGTAAATTGCATGAGGAATCGTAGGCTGAGGGGGCAAAAGAGTGGCGCAACGATCTGACGAACAGCACAGCATGCACTCAGGGCCAAAGGGCGAAGATCCAGCACCTTCGGCTATCGCCTTGCCACGGATTTCTAGCAGTGAAATCAACATGGGTTTCCACGCAGAAGAACCGCTGGAAGAAGCACCGGTGGCCTCCGAACTTCCGCTGAACACAGCGGTGAGTGCCAACGTGGCTGCAGCAGATGCCTCCGACATCGAGTGGCGCACAGGTCAAGTTCACACCACCGACGAAGGCATCACCCTGATGCCGACCCGTGCCAACCCTGTGGCTAGACGGTTGTTGGCCAAGATGTGGATTTCAGATACTCCACCGACCGAAGCGCTAAATATTGTTGAGCGACTTCAGGGCACACCTTACGCCAACCCCAAAGTCAATAATCAGCAGGATGCTTCCTCCCGCCGCACCATGGAGTTCGCGTTGGATCTAGGGGAGACCCTGGTCCGCTATGGGGCTGGTTCCTTGGAAGTGGAAACCAGTATCATCGCCGTGACCGCAGCGCTGGGGCTAAGCCACCTAGACGTTGATGTCACCAACCAGTCGTTACACCTGAACTACAGCCCACCAGACGCTGAAAGTTACTCGGTACTGCGTGTGGTTCGTTCCTACACGTCTAACTATGCCGGTCTGGTCTTGGTCCATGAACTGGTCTCAGACATCATCGCCGGTGGCGTTTCACGGACGGCTTCGGCTAAGCGGCTGAAGGAAATCACCAAAAAGCCAAAGCCCTTTCCTCGGTGGATGGTCGCCTGTGGCCGAGGATTGTTCGCTGCTGCCTTCGTGCTGTTTATTGGCGGCTCGTGGCCTGGCGCATTGGTAGCTATGGTTTCCTCCAGCTTGGTCACACAGATTGGCCGTTATGGTTCGCGCTGGCGCGTTCCAGAATTCTTCACCGTTGCTGTGTCTACCATGGTCATTACCGGAATCGCTTTGATCAGCCATCAGCTTCATGCTCCGATGGACCCCGCATTGGTGGTTTCGGGAGGCATCTTGCTGTTGCTACCTTCGGGGCGATTTGTCTCTGCACTTCAAGATGCCATCAACGGCTTCCCAGTCACTGCTGTGGGTCGATTGTTTTCGGCAAGCTTGACCTATGGTGCAATCCTGAGCGGTATTGCTGCCGCCCTGGTGATTTCCGACGTTCTGGGTGGCGAAGAAGTTGACGTGCACCAGATCGTCACGACGCAGTACCCTGCATGGCTTTTGATGCTGCTCGTTGCAGTAGCGATTGTTGCCGGTGCCGTTTCTGAGCAAAGTGCACTGCGGCTCCTGCTGCCCACGGCTGCCATTGCCGTTGTCGGCTACGCGGTGCAAATGCTTGCTGAGCAGTTGGGGTTGGGAGAGCGTGCCATGCCAGCTGTCGTAGCCACCGTCATCGGATTCGCTGCACGTTATTCTGCAGATAAATTGCGGACTCCGCAGCTAGTGCTCGCCACTCCCGCGGTGATGTTCTTGCTTCCAGGTCTGATGATTTTCCGAGCTATGTACGGAATCGTTATTAATATTGACGATATGGCTACCGGACTGGTGGAAATGTTCAATGCTATGGCGATTATGCTCTCGATCGCCGGGGGCGTGGTCTTCGGGGAGACGCTGTGCCGCCCATTGACCTCAAATGCTCGACGTGAACGTCGTCGAATCCGACGCCGTTAGCTCAACGGTAAAGACCAATTGATCGGCTCCTGTCCCTGAAGGGATAGGAGCCGATTGGTTTCTGAGAACGGTTTTGAACCAAAAAACCCACGCGATGCGGACAGCGGAGAAGGGTGCGCCGTGCGGATCTGCGGCGTATTGGAAAGCAGCGCTGAATGCTTTTGAGCATGGTTGCCCCAAAGAATTGAGACCGGAGGAGTAGCGCGATCATTGATCGCGGTGAGGATTGCTTCGAGAACTGGGGACCAACCGATCTTCTGGTGAGCTGCCGCGTGGCCGGCGGCCACAGTAAGTACCTGATTGAGCAATAACACTCCCTGATCTTGCCAGGCGCTCAGATCAGGATGAGGTGCTGGGGTGATGCCCAGATCTGTGTGTAATTCTGTGTAGATGTTATTCAACGAGCGCGGTAGCGGGCGTACATTTTTGTTCGCGGCGAAGGCCAAACCGTTGGCGTGGCCTGGAGTTGGATACGGATCCTGGCCGATGATGAGAACTTTGACCTTGGCTAAAGGTAATGTCAGTGCGCGAAACATCACCTTAGGCTCGGGGAGAATGACTTCGCCCTGAGTCGATCGTGCAGCCAATTCTATTGCTAGCTCACGAAGATTCTTATCTACCGTGGATAGGGTCGAAACCCAGTCGGAGGCAATAAAACCGGTCTCTGACATGGATTGCGCCCCATGAAAAAACGGAAATTCTTCGGGAACATAAACCGGAAGTTTCGGTGGTGGTGGAGCATCGAAGAGGGCCTGTTGCATTTCATCCATAGGTGCCATTGTGCCGTTTTTCTGGCGTGCCTGTGCCCGGCCACACGGCGATAGGCACACGGATTGGTTAGAATATCGGTGGTATGTCTACCAACGGTGGAGTACAAGCATGGCCAAAACGCAGAAAAACTAGGTTCGGAGCAGGGGTGAGAACGCGTGGCTGAGAATGAGCTACTGGCAGATTTTGTGATGAACCCAGACTCGGAACTCGACGAGCGTTCACAACAGATCCTGAGCCTAGAAAAGTTGTGGTGGAAGTATGCAGGAGCCAAAGAGCAAGCGATCACCAAGCAGTTCTCTTTGTCCCCAACCAACTACTATCAGCTGTTGAATCAGCTGATAGAGACGGATGCGGCCATGGCCTACGACCCGATGCTGGTAAAGCGACTGCGCAGAACTCGTTCAACAAAACGACGTGTGGGCGGTAAGGTCGGCTCGGGGAGATAACCCAGCCTGCCGCGACCAGTTAGACCTCGAGCAAGGACAAGAATGACCAACTACCCGCGTGACGAATTTGATCGCGTACCGGAGTTCAACACCCGTGTGGGTTCACATCACGCACATGGGTGGGCACAGTCTGCTACCTCAAAGTCGACCGAAGGCAAGTTGCTGTGGGTAGTGCTCGCTGCAGTGGTTGTACTGATCATTGGTGCGACCTCCTTCATTTTTGGTCCTCAGCTCAAAGACAGCGCTGCCGGGGCTACTGCGAGCGAAAGCTCGCAACCAAGCGAAGATGCTGAATCAAGCGCACCAACCCCCAGCGAATCTGCATCGCCATCAAGCACCATTGATGACGACGATGTGCTTTTTGATCAGCGCTTGGGTGTTTACAACGGCGCCAGCGTTGCTGGGGTGGCCAATGCGGGCAAAGAGGCAGTCATGGAGGCCGGCTTCACGAATGTCATCACCGATAACTGGAACAAGCCAGCAGCAACCTCAACTGTTTATTACATGTCAGAGGCCGAGCGCACCACAGCGGAAAAAGCGGCCGAGGCACTGAATATTGATGAAGTTTTGCAGACCGAGAACATTCCCAACCGAGTTACTGTGGTCCTCGGATCCGATGACCCGCTAGAACTGAAAAAATAATTCAGTAACAATTCGATTCGCTCAGAGCCGATCGGCTTGCACTCGCAATGCGAGAGTGCCAATATTTGTATTAGCACTCTTGCGTTGCGACTGCTAACGCCGGTCGGTTTTTGCGTTCTTTACCGAATGCTTGAGCCACGGCGTGAACGGATCCACGCAAAGTGCGGAAAATACCTCAGATAGCGAGAGCTGAAACGGTCGCTGGCCAGATGCCGCACCGGTGAACTCGTCCGTCGCGGGCGCTGTCTGTCGGTTGCATTTTCGCAAAATCGTCCCGAAAGGACCGAAAGCCACTATGGCCAAGATGATTGCATTTGACGAGGAAGCACGCCGCGGACTCGAGCGCGGACTGAACACCCTCGCTGACGCGGTAAAGGTTACCCTCGGCCCACGCGGCCGCAATGTCGTATTGGAAAAGAAATGGGGCGCCCCTACTATCACCAACGACGGTGTGTCCATCGCTAAGGAAATCGATCTCGAGGATCCTTACGAGAAGATCGGCGCAGAGCTGGTCAAGGAAGTTGCTAAGAAGACTGACGATGTTGCCGGTGACGGTACCACCACCGCAACTGTACTTGCTCAGGCATTGGTCAAGGAAGGTCTGCGTAACGTTGCAGCAGGCGCCGATCCAATCGCACTGCGTCGCGGTATCGACAAGGCTGTAGAAGCCGTCACCGCTGAGTTGTTTGCTGCTGCAAAGAAGATCGAATCCAAGGAGCAGATTGCTGCTACCGCTTCGATCTCCGCAGGCGACAAGGAAATCGGTGGCCTGATCGCTGAAGCTCTCGACAAGGTCGGCGAGCAGGGCGTTATCACCGTTGAAGAGTCCAACACCTTCGGCCTTGAGCTGGAACTGGCAGAGGGCATGCGCTTCGACAAGGGCTACATCTCTGCTTACTTCGTCACCGACACCGAGCGCCAGGAGACCGTTCTTGAGGACCCATACATCCTCATCGTGAACTCCAAGATCTCCTCGGTCAAGGACATGGTGACCCTGTTGGAGAAGGTCATGCAGTCGAACAAGTCGCTGCTGATCATCGCCGAAGACGTTGAAGGTGAAGCCCTGGCCACCCTGATCTTGAACAAGATCCGTGGTCTGTTCAAGTCTGTAGCCGTCAAGGCTCCAGGCTTCGGTGACCGCCGCAAGGCTATGCTTACCGACATCGCACTGCTCACCGGTGGCCAGGTTGTTTCCGAAGAAATCGGCCTGTCCCTGGACAACGTAGGACTCGAAGTTCTAGGTACTGCCCGCAAGGTAGTTATCACCAAGGACGAGACCACCATCGTTGAAGGCGGCGGCGAAGCCGACGCTATCGAAGGCCGCAAGGCTCAGATCGCAGCCGAGATCAAGAACACCGACTCGGACTACGACCGCGAGAAGCTGCAGGAGCGCCACGCAAAGCTCTCCGGCGGTGTCGCTGTACTGAAGGCCGGCGCTGCAACCGAGGTTGAGCTCAAGGAGCGCAAGCACCGCATCGAAGACGCCGTGCGTAACGCAAAGGCCGCCGTTGAAGAAGGCATCGTTGCCGGTGGTGGCGTTGCACTGATCCAGGCTGGCGCAGCAGCATTCGCCAAGCTTGAGCTGGATGGCGACGAGGCAACCGGCGCGAACATCGTTCGTGTTGGCATCGAAGCACCACTGAAGCAGATCGCACTGAACGCTGGTCTTGAGCCAGGCGTTGTCGCTGACAAGGTCAAGGGTCTGGCCGCTGGCCACGGCCTGAACGCCGCTACCGGCGAGTACGTCAACCTGCTTGAAGCTGGTGTGAATGACCCAGTGAAGGTTACCCGTTCGGCACTGCAGAACGCTGCTTCCATTGCTGGCCTGTTCCTCACCACCGAGGCTGTTGTTGCAGAGAAGCCAGCTCCTGCTGGCGCTGCACCAGCTGGTGGCGATGACATGGGTGGCATGGGCGGAATGGGCGGCTTCTAATAAGCCACCCGCTGCACCCGTAGCGTTCATCTACAACTGATGGCCTGGTACCCACGTGGGTACCAGGCCATCAGTGGCTTAAACGGTGCTGACGAAGCAGTCAGAGCCAGCCGCGCAAAAGAATCAGCTCACGATTCAGATTTTCTCGGGCCGCTACTTCCCACAGCTGCTTTCCTCGTGAGGTTCCGTAAATCGAGCCCTTGGCAATCAGCGTTTCTAAAATCTGGATGCGTCCCTGAGCCAGAACGTCGCGGGGTAGATGCTCATACTCTTGATAAATGGCTTGCGCATAACGCTGATAAGCCGGCTCAGGCCGAGCTAAAACTTCCAAATCCGCATCGCACAGTATGCGTCCCAGATTATCGGCGTCGGATGGGGTATGCCCTGCTGTGAGCATGATCAGTTCACTAACCGTAGACACGGAGCGCTGATCGAGGATCCCACTGAGGAGCTTACGGGCAAGAGACGCGGACTTGAGCTCATCCTCGCTTGTTCCCTCGTACACGGCATCATGGAACCATGCTGCCAGCTGTAGTTGCAGTAGCTCTTCACCATAAACTGCACCTTGGGCCAACTGATCAATGGCTTCAAGTACCGAGAGCAGATGAACACGGTCGTGATAGAAGCGATGTGCTTGGGACCAAAGTTCGAGCAGTTCTTTACCCAGAGCAGGCTCGGAAGGCAGAGTCCGACCCCAACGCGTGAGCAAAATACCATCTAACTTTTCCGGACGGTGCTTGGCGGGGATCCGCAACCCTGAGGAGACTAACGACCGAACCAGATGGCTTCCGCTAACCTCGCGCGCACCTGCGCTGACTAGCTGGTCATAACGTTCTTGGGGAACGTCATAATGGTCCTTGTCAAAGGCTCGCGATGAGATTTCTTGCGCCCGGGCGAAGTCATGTAGTTCCTGAAGAGAAACATCGGAGACCAAATGGGAAAAGAGGGTACCGTGCGCCGGCCAGCGCGGCGGGTCGATCAGAATGCTCATGAGCTAAGCCTACTGATCAACGCGCCGCGGCGTAGTCCGGGGCTAATAACGGAACAGTGAGGTGTTGACTTGTTCAACCTCCTCGTACTGCATCGAGGCATGATTCAACGCCGAAGCGATGCTGCTTAGCGCCTCTTCGATCTGAACATGGGTGGAACGCCATTCGGCCACAATGGACTGGAACGAAGCTGCGGCCGATCCCTGCCATGTTCCTTGCAACTGGTCCAGATTCATTTGCATCGTAGAAACTTCATGACGCAAACGATCAATGGTGTTCATGACTGCCTGAGACTTGACCTGCATTTCACCGGTATTTGTGGAGAACGTACTCATGGACTTCTTCCTTTCCTTCAAGGCTGTATCGATTGGTCGATACAACCAAGGTAGAAAGAAAGCAGACGATGCCGTTCAGGGCCTGCGCCAGATGTGGATAACCCTGATGATGGTTATTCCCGAGCGGAATCCTCGTCCTCGATTTCTGGCTCGGGCCGTTCAACCACCGGGACGTATGGCATCGAGATGGACATGGTGGCACCGCCTCCAGCGGTATCGGACAAAGCCACGGAGCCACCATGCTGTTGAACGATGGCTGCAACGATGGCCAAGCCAAGCCCCGAGCCACCGGTTTCGCGTTGGCGGGAGCTATCTGCACGGTAGAACCGCTCAAAGATGCGCTTGGCGTCATCAGGGGGAATGCCCGGTCCGTGGTCACGGACTTCAATGACCGCATCCATGGCACCAGCCACCAGAGAGCGCACGCCGACCGCAATCTCAATCGGCGTACCTTCGGGGGTGTAACGCAAAGCATTGGTGAGCAGATTGGCGATGACCTGGCGAATTCGCGCATCGTCGCCAACCGTACTGGCGGGGCTCGGGCGCTCAGTAGTAAGGCCCACGAGCTTCACCGTACGATCTGGGGCACGAACCTTGGTATCTTCCACGGCATCCTGACCCAGAACCAGCAAGTCCACTGATTGCTTTTCCATGGGGCGCTGCTCATCAAGTCGGGCAAGCATCAAGAGGTCCTCGACCAGTCGAGCCATGCGCTTGGATTCGGACTCAATGCGGCCCATGGCCGAGTCCATGGCTTCAGGATCTGCCAGTCCACCATAACGGTAGAACTCGGAATAGCCTTGAATAGTCACCAGCGGAGTGCGCAACTCATGAGAGGCATCCTGGACGAAGCGGCGCATTTTTCGTTCCGAGGCTTCGCGATCCAAGAAGGCCTTTTCAATCTGTGCCAACATGGCGTTCAGAGAACGGGAGAGCCGACCAACCTCGGTCTCGGCGGGGTAGTCCTTCACACGCTGGGAGAGGTCACCCTCGGCAATCATCGAGGCTGTGCGCTCCACATTGATCAGCGGCCGCAGTGACCGACCGGTGAGCCCGTAAGCGATCATCGACATCAGCAGGGTCGCGAGCATGCCGGTGGACAACACCAACACGGCAGTTTGTCGCACGGTGGTATTCACGTGATCCAACGGAAGGGCCAGAAACAGGTTTAGGTTGCTGCTCTGCAGTGGCACCATCATCGTGCGCCACCCTGCCGAGTTGCGATAGCTTCCGGGCACGGTGGCGGGCACCAGAGGATGTTCTGAGAGCTTTTGGATCTGTTGCGGATCAAGCAGCGGTTGATCTGACCCCGTAGTTGGTGCAACCCGGGATCGAGGCATGATGTACACCAGGGTGCCGTCGGCATCGCGGATGTCGGCATAGGAGCTATTTAGCCCCATCAGCGTCGGATCAAAATCTGTGCTCGAACCATCTTCATTCAGCGAATGAATGTAGGCCTTGTTCAGCCCATAGGCCATGGTGGGCCATGAAGCGTTCAGCTGCGCATCGATCTGTTTGCTCATCGAAATCTTCAGCGTGTGAGCTGAGCTGAGTGCGGTGGCAAAAATAGCAATAACCATCAGCACGAGCATGACGATAACGAGCTTGGTCCTCATTGAGGTACGCCGCCAGTGGGACCTAATCGACTTCATATGCTGACTTTACAAGGCCTTAGAGTTACTTGAAGAATTCCTAGCGACGATCTGGGGTGCGCATCAGATAGCCCACTCCACGCTTGGTCTGAATCAACGCTGGCCACTCAGGACGATCAACCTTACGGCGCAGGTAGGAAATGTAGGACTCAACGATCGACGCGTCGCCGTTGAAGTCGTATTCCCAGACGTGATCCAAGATCTGCGACTTGGAGAGCACACGGTTAGGGTTCATCATCAGGTAGCGCAGGAGCTTGAACTCGGTAGGGGAGAGATCAATGACCTCACCGGCACGAGTGACCTCATGTGCGTCGTCGTTCAGCTCCAAATCGGCGACCACGATTGTGGCGCTTTCTTCTTCTCCGCTGGAGGTGCGGCGCAGTACTGCGCGGATACGAGCGACGACCTCATCGAGGCTAAATGGCTTGGTGACGTAATCATCGCCACCGACAGTCAAACCAGTGACCTTGTCGCTGGTGTCATCGCGGGCGGTAAGGAAAAGAACGGGGAAGTGGCGGCCTGCGGCGCGCAGCTTACGGGTGATGGTGAAACCATCCATGTCCGGGAGCATGACATCAAGGACCGCGAGATCCGGTTCGTCTGCTTCTACGGCTGCAAGTGCCTCGCGACCATTGGCGGCTGCAACAACCTCGAAGCCAGCGAAGCGCAACGAAGTGGAGAGAAGTTCGCGAATATTTGGTTCGTCATCAACTACGAGAAGTTTTGCTTCAGTCGGTTTTGCACTCATGGACTCCAGTTTGCACAAGAAGTCTGGGAGTCGCCTGAGTGAGAGCTGATTTTGATTTTTAGTTGTTGCGACGCTTGGCGATGTTACCTATGACGACAACGATAGCCAGGGCGAAGGCCAGTGGTAGGCCCCAAACGCAGAACGCCATCAGCACTGCAGGGATCGCGATGTTCTGGAAATAAAGAACCAGCGTGCCAACTAAAGCCAGCGCCGAAAGTACTGCGATGATGATCGCTAAACGTGAAAGGACCGTCATGGTTTTGGATGTAGTGCTCACGAGTTCCAGTTTAGCGTCGTTGCCGTAGGAGCAACTCGTCAGGCAAAGCAAAGCACGCAAAGATGAATTGTGCTCTAGAGATGACATAATCTTAGATATAGGACTTGAAGCGATTTCGTAGGTTGAGTACCCGGCAAGAAGCAAAGAAGAATCCCGGCTGTGACTCCGCGACATCGTACGTATGAATATGCATGGCGTAGTGAAAGACTCGGTCATGCAACTTAGCTAAGAACGAACGAGGTAAGTGATCATGCCTAGCGGCAAGGTTAAATGGTATGAAAAGGCCAAGGGCTTCGGTTTTATTACCGCTGAAGACGGCAAAGAGATCTACGTCAACGCCGCCGCGTTGCCCGAAGGCGTACACGATCTGCGCCCTGGAACCCGTTTGGAATTCGGTGTTGCTGACGGGCGACGTGGACCGCAGGCGCTGAGTTTGCGCCTACTTGAACAAGCCCCATCGGTTGCCCGAGCCAAGCGTAAAAAGCCGGAGGCAGAAGCGGTCCTCATCGAGGATCTCATCAAGCTGCTCGACAACGTTTCCAATAGCTTGCACAAGGGGCGTTATCCTGAACAGGCATATGGCAAGAAGGTTGCTACCGTACTTCGTGCGGTAGCCGACGATCTGGACGCATAAATAATGGCCCGTAAACCAAAGCTGGACACCATCCTCGCCGACGCAGTAGATCCTGCTCGTGTCGCGCTCGCAGAGATTGCTAGCGCGTCCGAAATCGGTGAATACCTCGGGGTGACCGCCGAAGGTGAGCGACTTGTCACCCATAGATTTGTCTCCCATAAAAAGGGGTATGAGGGATGGACCTGGTTCGCGACGATCGCACGTGTTCCACGGGCCAAAACCAAGGATCTCACGGTGTGCGAAGTCGGTATTATTGCCGGCGAAGATTCGCTGTTAGCCCCTGCTTGGGTTCCGTGGGCGGACCGTTTGGCCAAGGAAGAGATCGAAGCTGCAAAGGCGGCCGAAGAATCTGAAGCGGCAGGCGAGCATGGCGAACCACAGGATTCTGCGGAGTCAGCTGAAGAATCCTTAGAGGCAGAGTCAACAGAGGCTTCAACAGCGAAAGAACTATCAGAGCAACAGCAAGCTGATCAGGACGCGGCCTCGGAGGATGGCCAAGGTCTAACGCACAAGTCACCGGCAAGACGTCAAGTTCGACGCCGTAGAACTGCTCAACGTACGGCCGCCCGCCGCCGGGCTGCGCAACGAAACCGTACGCGCAAAGACAGCTAGATCGTTATTAAGAAAGAAGCGGGAGCTTCGAAGAATCAGTTGATACTGATCTTCGAAGCTCCCGCTTCTTTAGCTACGCCTTAGAGCTGCTCAATGACGTAGTCAATGCAATTGAGCAAGGCCTGAACATCGCTTGGGTCGATCGCGACAAAGGTCGCGATTCGCAGCTGGTTGCGGCCAAGCTTGCGATATGGCTCAACATCAACCACGCCGTTGGCACGAAGCGCCTTGGCAATGGCCGAAGCATCCACCGATTCATCAAAATCAACCGTGGAAATAACGTTCGAACGGTGCTCTGGATTAGCCACGTAGGGGGAAGCGATCGACGAAGCCTCAGCCCAAGCCTGTACCAGACCGGCAGATTCAGCTGTGCGCTGTGCAGCCCACTTGAGACCGCCATTGGAATTGATCCATTTAACCTGAGCGTCTAGACCTACCAGCGTCGTGAGCGACGGGGTGTTGTAGGTCTGGTTTTTCAGCGAATTATCCAACGCGGTCTTCAGATCCAGGAAGTCTGGGATCCAGCGATCGCTGGCAGCAATTTCTTCGATGCGAGCAATGGCAGCAGGGGAGACGAAAGCAAGCCACAGTCCGCCGTCGGAGGCGAAGTTCTTCTGCGGAGCGAAGTAGTAAACATCGGTTTCGGCCAGATCGACATCCAATCCGCCGGCGGCGCTGGTGGCATCAATGACGATCAGCGCATCGTCGTTGGCGCCAGCAACGCGCTTTACCGGTGCAGCTGCACCGGTAGAGGTCTCATTGTGAGGCCATGCGTAGAGGTCAACATCGGGTTCTGCCACAGGGGCAGGAACGGTACCTGGTTCGCCCACGATGATCGACGATGCTTCCAAGAAGGGAGCCTTGTCGGTGGCCTTGGCGAACTTGGATCCAAATTCGCCGAAGGACAGGTGCTGCGCCTTATTACGCACCAAGCTAAATGTTGCAGCATCCCAGAATGCGGTGGAACCACCAACACCAAGCAGAACTTCGTAACCTTCAGGAGCGTTGAACATCTCTTTGAGCCCGTCTTGAACGGAAGCTACAAGATTCTTTACCGGTGCCTGACGGTGGGAAGTCCCCAACAACTTGGCTCCAGCATCGACGATGGCCTGAACCTGTTCTGCGCGTACCTTGGAAGGCCCCGCACCGAATCGACCATCAGCGGGCAGTAGGTTTTGTGGAATTTGGATGTCCGTGCTCATCGCGCTCCTCTTGTAGCGATCGTTTGAAGTGCCTGTCTGGCCACCGATACCAAAGGTTCGGAATATAGAAGGATGGCCTTGGCGTTTCAATAGATATCTTCGCAAATTGCGGAGCTTGAGGGAAAAGCGAGACAGTCGGTTACGACGACTGTGCGGCGGGTTTCATCACTACTTGGTCTGATAGACCAAGTAGAGTGGGATATATACGCCACGTTAAAATCGAGCGAACTTAATTGTTGTGACTTCCAGGAGCGGCTACCGTGTCTGATCTTATCGATACAACTGAGATGTATCTGCGCACTATTCTTGAACTACAAGAAGAAGAGATCGTGGCTTTGCGTGCCCGAATTGCGGAGCGTCTTGGTCACTCAGGTCCTACAGTGTCGCAAACCGTTGCCCGTATGGAGCGCGACGGCTTGGTCGTAGTTTCTTCGGATCGACACCTTGCGCTGACCGAAAAAGGTCATGAATTAGCAACAAGCGTGATGCGCAAGCACCGCCTGGCCGAACGCCTACTGTCAGACATGATTGGCCTGGACTGGGAATACGTTCACGACGAGGCTTGCCGCTGGGAGCACGTGATGAGTGAACGTGTGGAGCGTCGACTTTACGACCTACTGGGTAAACCGACTGTCTCCCCGTACGGCAACCCCATTCCTGGTCTTGAGGTACTTGGTGGGCCCAGCGTGGCTGAAATCTCACATGAAGTACAGAACTTGGATGACGCATTGCTGGCCGGCAACATTGGCCCAGTGGCCATTGAACGATTGGCCGAGCCGATTCAAACGGACCCAATCCTGCTTGGACAACTGAACGAAGGTGGGATTCGTCCCGGTGCCATCGTCACTTTGGAGCGCGCCGACGACTACGTAGTTGTCCGTGTTCAGGGCATCGAAGGTGCGCTGGAGCTTCCAATTGAAGTCAGCGGACACGTGTTCGTTCGGTCTCAAATTAGATAACGAAATTGTAACTTTACCGGATGACCGGTAACGTTTAGTTTTGATGTCATCGCTCTGATGTGCATCATCCGCCTCTGTCGCCACCGCCGAGTGTTGCCCTGCGTCAGAAGTAGGTAAATGGTTTTTGAGGGCAACAGCGGGGGACCCAATATTTTGGCGTGCAAACGCCTTGGGGTGAAGCTCTGTAATTTACAGGCCGACACAATTCTCCATCGTCGAACCCGACAGCTAACTTCGTAGGCGTAACAGTGAGAGGAATGTTTTGGTCGAAACCAAGACTGCGGGACGACGTCGCGCTGCGGATACCGAGATTGATGTGATTACTGAGATCACCGCCTCCGTTACCCAGCGGGCCAACGGACGCCGCGCATCACGCGCCGCTTCTGCTGCTCCCGCAATTACCCCGGTCAAGCCGGTAAATGCAGACTTTGTGGGTCGTCGCTTCGACTCCATTCAGCGCTACGGTGTAGCGCCAGCTCAAAAAGACCTTGCAGCCAAGGATGCTCAGAGCAACGTTGTTTCGCTGCCGCAACGCACAGAATCCCAGACTGCCCCAGCGGCGTCGGTTGATACTGATAGCAATGTCGAGTTCATCGCCACGGTCAAGCACAAGGATCGTAAGTCAAGCCGCGCCGGCTTCAGCCACAAGATCGCTGCCGTTGCTGCGGTATCAGGTTTGGCGTTGGCCGTCGTTGCTCCACAACTCTCTGGTAGCACCGGTGAAGAAGACAAGGCAGTCGCTGCCGAACAGCGCACAGCTACTTCCGCCGTTATCGACGTCAAAGCACCAGCGAGCGACACGGAAATTTCTGTGGAGCGCGCAGCGCTTTCCTCGAAGGTGAATAAGAAGGTCGCCAGCGAAGATAAGTTCTCTGAGATCATGACTGCCTCGGGCGGCGACGTCGCAACGATCAAGGAAACCGCCGGTTTGCTTGACGCTCCGGTAGACAGCCAGCGTATTACATCGAGCTTCGGGCACCGCAAGAATCCCACTGGTGCAGGTTTCATGATTCACAGTGGCACCGATTACGGCGTTGCTAGTGGAACCAAAGTCTACGCAGCCGCCGATGGTGTTGTTGAAGTTGCTGGCTGGGCCGGGCACTCCGGTAACCGCGTTACGTTAGATCACGGCAACGGACTAGAGACCGGCTACAGCCACAACAGCCAGGTATTGGTCAAGGTTGGCGACAAGGTAAAGCGTGGAGATCTCATCGCTTTGTCGGGAACTACCGGCAACTCAACCGGACCGCACGTGCACTTCGAAGTGATCGTTGACGGCCAGTTCAAAGACCCTGCAGGTTGGTTATAACGACGTTCGTCACTATTTCGTGATCAAAACGTGACATTTCAAAAATCATCCTATAGGCTTATACCCGTGCCATGGGGAACCCATGGGCATCTTTGCGTGAGAACCGAGCACTGCCAACACGCAATGAGCAAGTTTTACACAACTCGTACGGCAGTGGCGGGGGAACCATTATCGGGTCATTAGCTTTGGCTAATAACCCTAGGGGTGAAGTGGATAGAGAAGGAAACTTCGAATCCACCGAGGTAACTCCACTTCGAACCCGACAGCTTACCTCGTAGGTATCAAGGAGAGGCATTATTTTGACCAAGAGTCATGCACATGGACGTCGCCGCGCCGACGTTGCACGTACCAATTCGCTACAGGCGATTTCCCAGGCCGTAGCGTCTAACGCTGGCTCGGTAGGTCGTCAGGCTGCCGTCGTAGCAGCAGCATCAGGTTTGATCGTTACCCTGGGTGTTCCAGGCCAGGCTACCGCGCCACGCGATGTATCGGCAGCTCCTGTCGACACTATCAACCCAGAGCGCGTAGCCGTCAAGTCGGTTAGCGTTGCTGCCGACAAGGATGCTTCGGTAAGCATCAAGCGTGCCAGCTTCACCGCTGACGAGAAGCCAAAGCCAAAGCCAGTTGTTATCGCAGTAGCAGATAACATCGAGCCAACCACTCGCACCAGCCAGGCTTCGACTTCGACCGCGTCGACTTCGACCGCATCGTCTTCTTCGACGTCGACCGCGTCGGCAAGCTCCGATTCAGATTCGTCTGATTCGATGGCTCCTACGACTCGTTCGAGCCGTAGCAGCGCAACGAGCACCCAGACTGCCACTCCAAAGGCAGAAGCAAAGACCGAAACCAAGACTGAGTCCTCATCGCAGGTCGCTGGTCTATCCGGAATTGCTGCTACCGCTGCTCAGTACTCAGGCGTTCCATACGTATGGGGCGGCAACACTCCAAGCGGTTGGGATTGCTCGGGCTTCGTCAAGTACGTTTACGCAAAGCACGGCATCAACATCGCCCGCGGCACCTCGGCCATCCTTGGCTCGGGCCAGTTCAAGCGCACGAGCAGCCCTAAGCCAGGCGACCTTGTGTTCCAGAACGGTGGCGGTCACGTTGGCATCTACCTCGGTGGTGGCAAGATGATCGGTGCACAGAACCCAAGCGTTGGCACTTTGGTTCACGACGTATCGCGTAACCCGCTGTACGGCTACTACACCCTAGCTGGCTAATTCCAGTTTTTTCGATGGCCATCGGACGACAATGTCGTGCGATGGCCATTGTTCGTTTAAAAAGATGAACGAAGAATATCCGTAAGGTGAAAAATGCTGGATTTCTTTCGCAAGACTCCCAAATCACCTTGGTCTTCGCATAGGGTATCTCTAGAGACACTCCGATAAGGACGCGAGCTCCATCAATGCCAGATGGTAGCAATCGGTCCAAGAAGGAAGTACGACACATGCGAACACTGGTATTAAATGCAGGATACGAACCCTTAGCGGTCGTAACTTTTAGACGAGCCTTGGTCATGGTCATGACAGATAAAGCCACCATCGTGCTCCAAGATGATGATTCACCAGTTCGCAGTTCCCACGGGCAGTTACCCAGACCCACTGTTATCGTGCTCAAGCGCTATGTAAGACGCCCCTACCGAGACATGCAACATGTCACGCGTAGGGGCGTTTTGCGTCGAGATGCCTTTACCTGCGCCTACTGCGGTAAGTCTGCGAACACTATCGACCATGTGATTCCACGAAGCCGGGGAGGGCAGAACACTTGGGAGAATCTGGTGGCTGCTTGCCTGCTCTGCAACAGCCGTAAGGCCGATAAGATGTTGTCTCAGCTCGGCTGGCAACTTCGGGTGACGCCTCATCGACCGCGGGTTGGGGGACACTTGGTTTCCGGGTTGCAGCATATCGATGCGGCATGGGACGAATTCCTACAGGCCAGCTAGGCGTTGGAGACTACTATCGTTCGTATCTGTACAGGTGGTCACTTCTGGGCGCTGCTGATTGCTTGAGGGAGCACGAAGTCACGAAGTAGTGGTGCGATGTCCTTTCGGAGCAAGGCATCTTCTGGTGCTATCCATAGCACTTCTTCGAGTTCAGCTAGGGGAGTGAGCTGCCCATCAAAGCGCGCTGAAAACAAGGATGCATGGATGGAGGTATCTTCCTCGTTGGCCGCTGGTCCGACCCACTCACCGTCAAAGGTGAGCTTTTCAGGGGTGAACAAGAGGCCGAGTTCTTCGTGAATTTCTCGAATGACGGTTTGTAACGCAGACTCGCCGATTTCTGGCTTGCCGCCTGGTTGCATGAACTTTGAGGTGCCACGCTTTCGCACTAAGAGGATTTCTCCTCGACTGTTGATTAATCGTGCGGCTGATATCGTCAAAATTTTCTTCACTAAAACACAATATCGCGTGAATCCTCACATTAATAGTGGTAACGTGCTTAATTGGATCTCCAACGTTTTTAGTTGTTTCTCCCAGTGGTCAACTTACTCGCAGTATGGCAGACCAGTAGCTGGTTGACAGTGAATCTGTTGGAACAGAAAGATCGATCCATCTACTTTACAGAACAATGGAGCAATAATGCGACGGGGTACAAATCTAGGCCGCTTGGGCGACTTCAACCAGGCAGTCATTCTCGAATCAATTCGACGCGCGCCTGACGGCATCAGCCGTGTAGAACTTGCCGGTTCCACTGGTCTGTCGCCACAGACCATTTCCAATGTTGTCCGTCGTTTGCTGGATGACGGAATTGTCCGAGAAGACCGAACGATTGTATCCGGGCCAGGCAAGCCTCGCACCGTCTTGGAGCTTGAAGGCAACCGCCTGGTTTCCATTGGCATCCACCTAGACCCGAGCGTCATCACCTTCGTGGCGATGAACCTGCGTGGCGAGGTATTGCGTGAACGTCGTGTTGAACTTCCTAACTTGGAGGTCGCTAACGAGACCATCCAGCTGATGGCCACCACCGTCAAGGAACTGATTGCTGAAATTCGTGTGCCAAAGAAGCACATCGTTGGTGTAGGTATCGCTGTTCCAGGTCCGGTTAACGTGGAAGAGGGAATCGTTCTGAATCCGCCACTGCTGGACGGCTGGGCTGATGTAGAGCTCGTCAACCCACTACGTAAGCTGTTGCGCTTACAGGTCATCATCGAAAAGGACACCATCGCTTCCGCTGTTGGTGAGTTGTGGCAGTCGAAGGAAGAGAAGAACAACGACTTCGTCTTCGTCTACTGTGGCCACGGCTTCGGCGCAGGTCTTGTGCTCAACAACGATGTTCACCACGGCGCGAGCAACAATGCTGGCGAAATCGGACACTACTCCACCGGTCACAAGTCAATCGTCTGTGAAGAGTGTGGCGCCGATGATTGCCTCGCAGCAGGTACTTCGTACGAGTACCTCTCGGCACAGGCCAAGGAACGCGGTCTGGATCTGCCAAGCTACGAGATCGTCGGCCCAGAACAGCGTGCAGAAGGCATGAATAAGCTGTACGAATTGGCCAATAGCGGCAACAAGGTAGCCAAAGAACTGGTAACCGAGTCGATGGCTCTAGTTGCCGAAGTTGCAGGTCAGCTCGCCAACTCACTGGATGTCCGCGAAGTCATCTTCGGTGGCCCGCAGTGGGGCAAGGTCCGCGAACTCGTTGAAAACGATGTACGCGAGTCCGTCGAACGCCGATTCGCGCTGCGTGGCGTTCACGACATTGAAACGCGCACTTCCGATCTCGGCGCCAATGTCGGAGCAGTCGGTGGCGCTTGTGTCGTCATGGATGCTTCACTATCACCAAAGGCAACGGCACTGTTGCTTCGCTAGTCGAAAAATCTACTCAAAAACTGTGGGGCACATTCTTGATGAATGTGCCCCACAGTTGTATCCCGGATATGAAAAGAGCTTTGTTTTCTGAACGAATCAGAAAACAAAGCTCTATATGTGCCCCTGACCGGAATTGAACCGATGGCCTACCCTTTAGGAGAGGGTCGCTCTATCCAACTGAGCTACAGAGGCGAGGGCGTGAAAACACCAACAACACTATCTTACTAGGATGCTGGGGGTAAATCTCACGCTTGTTCCTACTCGGTTCCCTCGCGGATAGCCAGAATCTTTTGTTTCAGTGCGCGATTGGCGCGTACCCCGCCGATACCGACGATAAGACCAGCAGTAATTATCAATAGTGCCCATCGGATAGTGGTCAATATGGACGCCAGAGCAACCAGACCGGGGGAGAGCTCGCCAGTAAAGAGGGCATCAATCGCGAAGTTTTCCCAGATATCGATGACGGCAAAGCCCAATGGGGCCAGCCATGCTAACCAACGCCTTTGGCGGTTGGGAATCCATCGGATGAACAGCAGCATGGAGAAAACGGCAGTAAACATCGGAAAGAGGAACCCGGCGGTCTTGTGTAGATAGTTAAGCTGGCCGATAGCGTCGGCATTCATCGCTGAGCGCAAGGCCTCGATGTCTGCAACGGTGTAGCCAAAGACTCGTTGATCTGGCATGGACAGAGAATCGCTCAAGTCTTTCATTTGCACCATGGTCAGTACGTGGTAATAGACAAATAGAGCCAAGCAAACCACTAAACCAACCGATATCAGGAGCATCGGGTTCGACTTATTTTCTTGAGAACCGTTTCTTGCTACTCGAGCGGCTACTGGGTTCGCGCGCAGTTGTTGCTCTTGCGCGTTAAAATGACTTGCCTTGCGATATTCTTTGGTTTTCTTGACCTTCTTTGCCATACAGTCCATTATGCCTGTGCCTTGGCCTGCACTTTTCAACGGCCACCGGAAAGTGTCCGTATGGACACGTAGACTGGCTACATCATGGATTTTCTTTTTGATGATTTCGCTTCGGATTCCGCACAGCCAGTCATGCCGACTGCAGAGGAATTATTGATCGGCATGAACCCCCAACAGGAGGAGGCCGTACGCTATGCTGGCGGCCCACTGCTCATCGTTGCCGGCGCAGGTTCAGGAAAGACCCGAGTGCTAACTCACCGTATCGCATACCTGTTGGCGACCGGTCGTGCCCGTCCACACGAGATCCTGGCTATTACCTTCACCAACAAGGCCGCCGCCGAAATGCGCGAACGTGCGGCCGAGCTCATTGGCGAAGACAAAGCGAAAAAGATGTGGATTTCCACGTTCCACTCATCGTGTGTGCGGATCTTGCGTCGCGAAGCGGCAACCATCGGGCTGAAGTCCAGCTTCTCCATCTACGACTCGACTGACTCATTGCGACTGATCACCCTAGTTGCAAAGTCATTGGAAATAGATCCGAAGCGATTCACGCCCAAAGCGATAGCTCATAAGATCTCTTCTTTGAAAAATGAACTCATCGATGATGAGGACTATGCGGCGACGATTAATACCAACGACCCGTTCTCTCGGGCTGTTGCTGAGGTCTACCGCGGTTATACGCGGCGCATGCGTGCGGCTAACGCGCTGGACTTCGATGATTTGATCGGCCAAGTTGTATACATGTTCCGGGCGTTCCCACGTCTGGCAGATAGCTACCGTCGCCGTTTCCGACACGTGCTCATCGATGAGTATCAGGACACCAACCACGCGCAGTACTCGTTGATTCGTGAACTTACTGGAGTTGAAGGGGAGACCACGCCGGGAGAACTAACGGTTGTTGGCGATTCCGATCAGTCGATTTATGCCTTTCGTGGCGCCGACATTCGTAACATTATTGAGTTCGAGAAAGACTACCCGAACGCAGCAACGATCAAGCTGGAACAAAACTATCGTTCCACCCAAACGATTCTGTCAGCCGCCAACGAAGTCATTAAGCGCAACCCGGACCGCAACGACAAGCGTTTATGGACCGCCAGCGGCGACGGGGAACTCATTACCGGTTACGTCGGCGAATCCGAGTCCGATGAAGCACGCTGGATCGCTGAAGAAATCTTGCGACTCAACGATGAAAACGACGTTCGTCCTGGCGACGTTGCCATCTTCTATCGCACCAATGCACAATCACGCGCGTTGGAAGAACAACTCATGCGTGTGGACCTGAAGTACCGAGTGGTTGGTGGAACTCGGTTCTATGACCGCAAAGAGATCAAAGACGCGCTCGCCTATCTGCGCGCTTTGGTGAACCCTGACGATGACATCAATGTTCGGCGAATCCTCAACGAACCCAAACGAGGCATTGGTGATCGAGCCGAAGGCGCGGTGGCTGCTCTGGCTGAACGCGAGCGTATTTCCTTTATGGAAGCCTTGCGCCGTTCGGACGAGGCACCCGGATTAGGAACCCGTGGAATTAAGATGACCACCGCGTTTGTTTCCTTGATGGATGACTTGCAGACCGTCGCGGAAGGCTCTGGCCCTGCCGAAGCGTTGGAAGCGGTGTTGGAACAAACTGGATATCTAGAGACGCTGCGCCTTTCCACCGACCCGCAGGATGAGTCCCGGGTAGAAAACCTCGCCGAACTGGTGGCAGTCGTTCGAGACTACGTCAATGATGAACCTGAAGGCGGTTTGGGTGGCTTCCTAGAGCGGGTGGCTCTGGTCGCCGATGCAGACCAAATTCCACAAGCCCCCAGTGATGATGAAGGCGCGGCCATGGCGGCGAAGGAAGGCATGGTCACCTTGATGACCCTGCACACTGCCAAGGGTTTGGAATTCCCGGTGGTCTTCTTGACCGGTATGGAGCACGGTGTCTTCCCGCATCAGCGCTCAATGACCGATGAAAAGGAACTAGCAGAAGAACGTCGCCTGGCATACGTTGGCCTAACCCGTGCACGTGAGCGCCTCTACCTTTCTAGAGCAGAGCAACGAAGCTTGTGGGGTCAAGCCCAGTACAACCCTGCAAGCAAGTTCTTGGAAGAAATTCCAGAACAACTGATCGACTGGAAGCGTGAGGGTTCTACTGGCGGAGGATTCGGCTTTGGCAATTCTGCGGTGAATTTCGCCACCAGCAGATACGAACGTGGTTCTCATTGGGGAGCCGGTTCTGCATCCTCCGCACCAGCTCGTGGCACCAGTGCCGCCCCGGTAGCCAAGCAACGAGTCGTACAAAACAAGGACATCACTATTCCCAAGGTTGGGCAATCGGTGAAGCATTCCGCGTTTGGCTTGGGAACTGTTATCGCTCTGGAAGGAGCAGGAGACAAGACAGTTGCTAAGGTTCAATTCCCAGATTCAGAAAAGCGACTGTTGTTGCGTTATGCGCCCCTCGAAATTGTCGAATAAGTAAGCGAAGAATTGTGTTGCCTTCGTCACATTCCCCGGCTTTTCGCGCAAATTCCCGAGTTTCTCTACGTGTTGTAAAAGTGGGAACTTTCAAGAAGTCGGGATAGTCTGAGAGGTGCGCACGGGCTACGGCGCCTTATGACGTCCGTTTGTTGCGGTGCGCTCTCTTAGGTATGGCATGGATTTCGGTCCGTGGCCATGCCGCGAGTCAGCATGAACTTCGAACGAAGGACACAAACCCGTGGACCTGTATGAGTACCAGGCGCGCGATCTATTTGAGGCACACGGTGTTCCCGTGCTTGCCGGTATCGTCGCTTACACCCCGGAAGAAGCCAAGGCCGCAGCTGAGAAGATCGGCGGCGTAGTTGTAGTAAAGGCACAGGTCAAGGTCGGTGGCCGCGGTAAGGCTGGCGGCGTTAAGGTCGCTAAGACTGCCGATGAGGCTTTCGAGCACGCATCTGCCATTCTCGGTATGGACATCAAGGGCCATACCGTGAACAAGGTAATGATTGCTCAGGGCGCCGACATCGCTGAGGAGTTCTACTTCTCGGTACTGCTGGACCGTGCAAACCGTAACTACCTGGCCATGTGCTCGGTAGAAGGTGGCATGGAGATCGAGGTGCTCGCAGTTGAGCGCCCAGAGGCTCTAGCTAAGGTCGCCGTTGACCCAATCGTAGGCATTGACGCCGCGAAGGCTGCGGAGATCGTGGCAGAAGCAAACTTCCCTGAAGAATTGCGTGCCAAGGTTGCGGAAACCATCCAGAAGCTCTGGGTTGTTTTCAAGGAAGAAGACGCAACCCTCGTTGAAGTTAACCCACTGGTAAAGACCGGCGCCGGCGACATCGTCGCACTTGACGGCAAGGTCTCCCTGGATGACAACGCATCTGAGGTTCGCCACCCAGCTCACGAAGAGCTGGAAGACAAGGGCGCAGCCGATCCACTGGAAGCTAAGGCAAAGGCTGCTGGCCTGAACTACGTCAAGCTGGACGGCGAAGTAGGCATCATCGGTAACGGTGCTGGCCTGGTTATGTCCACCCTGGACGTTGTAGCTTACGCTGGCGAGAACCACGGTTCGGTCAAGCCAGCTAACTTCCTTGACATCGGTGGTGGAGCTTCGGCTGAGGTTATGGCTAACGGCCTTGACGTCATCTTGAACGACCCACAGGTCAAGTCGGTCTTCGTCAACGTCTTCGGTGGTATCACCGCATGTGACGCTGTCGCAAACGGCATCGTTGGCGCGCTCAACACCCTGGGTGATGCAGCGAACAAGCCACTGGTTGTCCGCCTGGACGGCAACAACGTTGAAGAGGGTCGTGCCATCTTGGCCCAGGCCAACCACCCGTTGGTCACCCTGGCAGCAACCATGGATGAGGGCGCCGATAAGGCTGCCGAGCTCGCCAACGCAGCGAAGTAAGAGGGATAAGCGAACAATGAGCATTTACCTGAACAAGGACTCTAAGGTCATCGTCCAGGGCATCACCGGCGGCGAAGGCACCAAGCACACCGCCCTGATGCTCAAGGCTGGCACCAACATTGTTGGCGGCGTGAACGCCCGCAAGGCTGGCACCACCGTCACCCATGGTGATCAGGACATCAAGGTTTACGGCACCGTGGCTGAGGCTAAGGCCGAGACCGGCGCTGACGTATCGATTGTCTTCGTGCCACCAAAGTTCACCAAGGACGCAGTTGTTGAGGCTATCGAGGCCGAGGTTGGCCTCGTTGTAGTCATCACCGAAGGTGTCCCAGTACAGGACTCCGCTGAGTTCTGGGCTCTGGCACAGTCGAAGGTTGACGCCGACGGCAACCAGATCACCCGCATCATCGGTCCTAACTGCCCAGGCATCATCACCCCAGGTGAAGCACTGGTTGGTATCACCCCGAATAACATCACCGGCAAGGGCCCAATCGGCTTGGTTTCCAAGTCCGGCACCCTGACCTACCAGATGATGTACGAACTGCGCGATCTGGGCTTCTCGACCGCAATCGGCATCGGCGGTGACCCAGTTATTGGTACCACCCACATCGATGCACTGGCTGCTTTCGAAGCTGACCCAGAGACCAAGGCCATCGTTATGATCGGTGAGATCGGTGGCGACGCTGAAGAGCGCGCAGCTGATTACATCAAGGCCAACGTCACCAAGCCAGTTGTTGGCTACGTGGCTGGCTTCACCGCTCCTGAGGGCAAGACCATGGGCCACGCAGGCGCCATCGTTTCCGGCTCGGCTGGCACCGCACAGGCCAAGAAGGAAGCACTGGAAGCTGCTGGCGTCAAGGTCGGCAAGACTCCTTCGGAGACTGCACGCTTGCTGCGCGAGGTTTTCGCAGCTCTCTAAGCTAACTTAGAGCTAAATAAATGCCCCAGATCCTTATGGATCTGGGGCATTTATTTGCCCGGTGGCTGTCAGAATCAACACCTAAGCCGGTGGGCCTAACAACAATGCAGGGCGTTGCGAGATCATCTCGCAACGCCCTGCATTGTTGTTATTAGGTTATAGCTAAGCCTGTGGCGTCATGTCCTTGCCGGACTGAGTACCATCATTCAGCTCCTGCTGGTAGCTCTCTTCAAGGGCTGGAACCTGCTCAAAGAGCTCTTCAACATCAAGGTCAGGATTCTCTTCCTGGGTCTTGACCAGCTCGATCGCTTCCTCTTCGGTTGCCACCGAAGGCAGGGAACCTGGCAGTGGTCGTCGCGCCGATTCCTTCAGGAAGCAGATGGCGATGAAACCGGCCACCGAAGTGCCCATAACCCAGAACGCTGGTGCCAATGACGAAGAAGTCATCGTGACCAAGGCCTGCATGATAAATGGTGCGAAGCCACCGAAGATCGCCACCGCGAAGTTGTAAGAAATGCCCATGCCACCGTAACGCGAGGCAGTAGGGAACAATGCTGGCAACGACGAAGCCAAGTTGGCTACGTAGAAGGTCACGGGGAAGGCCAGCAGAGCCAGACCGACCAGGGTGGACCAGATCGCACCGTGCATCATGAACAAGAACGCAGGGACGGCCAGAAGGATTGCCGAGACCGAACCAACAAACAGCACCTTACGACGACCAATGCTGTCCGAGAGCTTACCGGTCAGCGGAATGCACAGGGACATACCCACAAGGATTGGCAGGGTCAGCAAGTTACCATGAACCGGGTCGTAGTGCAGAGTCTCGGTGAGATACGTCGGCATGTAGCTGGTCAACGCGTATCCGGCGGTATTAGCAGCTGAGACCAGAACGAAGCCGGTGAGTAGCTCGCGCCAGTAGGTTTTGATCAAATCAATAACACCCTTGGGTGCCTCGGGAGCGTTCTTAGCGTCCTTGCTCGCGCGGTTGGCTGCCTCCTGAGCCTCCTGGAATGCTGGAGTATCTTCAATCTTGGAACGGAACCACAAAGCGATGACACCCAATGGCAGCGCCACGAGGAACGGAATACGCCAAGCGAACCCTTCCATCACATCGTTGCTCAGCGTGAGCTGAAGGATCGAAACAAAGGCCGCACCAATGGCGAAGCCCATGTACGAACCAAGGTCCAGCAGCGAAGCATAGAAACCACGGCGCTTATCGGGTGCGTACTCGGTAATGAACGTAGTAGCACCTGCGTACTCGCCACCGGTGGAGAAGCCCTGGATGAGCTTGAGCACGATGAGCAGAATTGGTGCTGCTACACCCCATACCGAGTAATCCGGGAGGATACCGATACCGAAGGTAGCCAGTGCCATCATCAGTAGGGTGAAAACTAGAATCTTCTGACGGCCGACGCGGTCACCAAGCTGTCCTAGGATGACGCCACCTAGTGGGCGGGCAACGAACGTCACGGCGAAGACGCCGAGGCTGAACAGGGTCTGAATTGCTGGGTCCACGGTGTCCGGCATGAACAACTTACCGATGATGACGGCAAGATAGCCGTAGACACCCACGTCGTACCATTCCATGAGGTTACCGACGACGGTACCGCCGATGGCCTTCTTCAGCATTGAGTCGTCAACGACGTTGACGTCTTCTACTTTAAGGCGACGCTTTCGTGAGAACCGTTTCTTGCGTGGATTAGCGGCTTCCATAGCTTCACTCCTCGTATCTTTCTTGATCTTGTCGTTTAGCCGGTGTCCAGGACACTGTTTCACTGAGTCAAAAGTTACTCCGTGCAGTCACATTTGAACACCGGGCGACTCATCGAAATCGATAGATTTCTACTCGAAAAACCGACTAATCCAGGGCTCCGAGTGATGAAACGCTTTGGCGGATAGTTATCTACACTACCAAGTAACTTATTCTTTCCCCGAATCAAAGCGTGTCCCACGTCTCATTATCGGAGGCTAAGTCTCGCGGATTCGCAGCCTCGACACTGGCGAAAACCGTTGTTGATAATAGGCATGCAAGCGAATTGAGTTGTGTTGACCGTGGCGGCGCAAGATTGTGAAAAGTGTGGCGAAGGCCTCTAAGTGACACGCCGTAGAATCTGCAGAAAATCGCCTGAAATTCCCCCTCGGAGCACCTATTATTGCGCGGTGGGACGGTGCACTGAATCTCAGGTGCAAACAAGAATGCCCCAAGCGCACCGAGTAGGTGCCTTGGGGCAGACAAAGACGAACCTTAGCTTCGTAGGCCAACAGTCGCTTGAGCATCCGCATCGATACGCAGGAATGAGGAACCGATGACCGCAAATGCTCCAGGGACCAGTAGCATCCTGTGCTTTGGGTTGTAAAAAATCTCGTCGAGCGGAGACGCCAGAATTTGTTTGACCTTTTCCAGCAGGCGATCGTTGTCCAATGACAAGCGTTGGCCTCCAGCTTCGATAACCACACGATCACTTTCAGTACCAACCGATGCGAGCATCCAGTTATCGTCGGGGGTACTGATGGTCTCCGATTTAATCAGGGACACGGTTATTACCGCCTTTATCGTTCGTTTCGCCCGGACGAGGATCCGCTCGGGCCAGTGACACTTGGATGAGCTATGTGTGGAGTAGCGCACACCAAGTGTCTTAACGAATATATCGTGTCTGGCCTACAACGGGTCCTTATTCCTAGAGATTTAATCAACCTGTTACTCGAGTAACCCTCTGATATCCTGTGCGGTCAGTGCTTTGGAGAACCCATCGGCTTCATCCATCACGGTAGAAATCAGCTTTCGCTTGCTCTCTTGGAGTGCTACGACCTTTTCTTCAATGGTGCCTTGGGAAATCATCCGATACACCATCACCTGGCGCGTCTGCCCAATTCGGTGGGTACGGTCGATCGCCTGAGCTTCGACTGCAGGGTTCCACCAAGGATCAAGCAAGAAGCAGTAGTCGGCCTCGGTGAGGTTCAACCCGAAACCACCGGCCTTGAGCGAAATCAAGAACAGCGGTGCTTCGCCTTCCTTGAACTGATCGATGACCTTGGAACGGTTGCGTGTATTGCCGTCTAGGTACACAAAATTGATTCCACGCTGCGTGAGCTTCTCCGCCAGCACCTTCAGGTAGGAAGTGAACTGGCTGAACACCAACGCGCGGTGGCCTTCGCCGAGCACGTCATCAAGTTGATCAAACAGTGCTTCCAGCTTGGAGCCGGGGACCTCCGAGAGCTCCGGATCAACTAGCGATGGTTCCAGGGCCAACATACGAAGGTGAGTCAGCGACTGGAAAATGGTGAAACGGTTTCGGTCCAGATCCTCAACCAGGTGCAGGATTTTCTGGCGTTCGCGGTTCAGGTGAGTGTCGTAAACATGCTGGTGCTCATCGGAGAGACGAACCAGTACCTGTTGCTCCTGCTTTGGCGGGAGGTCGAGAACTACGGACTCTTTGGTGCGACGCAACATAAATGGTTTGATGCGGCGCTGTAGCAGTGCCAACGTCTCTTTGTCGCCCAAAACTTCAATGGGGCGCGCAAACTGACGGTTGAAGCGGCCGGTGTTCAAGAACAAAGCTGGGGCCACCAATGAGAGCAGGGCACCTAGCTCGGACAGGTTGTTCTCCATGGGAGTACCGGTGACAGCAAGCTTAAAATTGGTCTGCAGGTTGACTGCGGTGCGATGCGCCTTGGTAGAACGGTTTTTTACGAACTGGGCCTCGTCGAGAATCAGACCGGCAAAGCGCTGGCTTTCATACATCTCGTCATTCAAACGCAACAGGGTGTAGGTAGTGAGGATAACGTCGTAGTTCTCAGCCAAGTCACGAAGCTGATGCGAGGAATTCAGGGTTCCTTCTACGCTCACCACGCGCAGGCTAGGTGCGAACCTATTGATCTCGGTTTCCCAGTTGGAGACCACCGAGCTCGGCGCCACCACCAAGAATGGTGCACGCTCTTGCTGTGCTGCTGGTAGCTGAGCGCGGGCCTGCTCATCGTTCCACAAACCGTGAGCGTGCAGGATCAAGGCGATGGTCTGAAGCGTCTTTCCCAGCCCCATGTCATCGGCCAAGATTCCGCCGAAACCACCTTCATAGAGACGAGTCAGCCAGCGGAAACCTTCGACCTGGTACGGGCGTAGTTGCGCGTTCAAGGTCGCAGGGACTTCGGCCTGTTTACCTTCGGCGACGCGCAACAATGAGCGCATACGTGCGATGAACAGGTCAGCACCGTCGATTCCTTCGGCGAGCTCATCAAGTTCTTCAAAGATGGAGATCTGGAAAACGGTGAGTTTGAGATCGCCTTCCTTTGGCTTGTCGTTCAGGGCTTGGGCTTCATCCACCAACGCCTTGAGCTTGGCGAAGAGCGGTTGGTCCAAAGAGAACCAGGTGTTGTCGGGCAATTTGATCTTCATCTGACCATTACTCATGGCAGCGACGATTTGCGAGAAAGTAACCTCGTGGTCACCAACGGTGATCAGCAAGCCCAAATCAAGCCAGTCGGTCCGCTCATGATTAACCGCGTTGATTTTTAGCTGGGGGAGTTCGCGCAGTTGTCTGAAGATCGGGCGCGTCCCCTTTTCCTGAAGCTTGAGATTCTCCAGTTGTTCGAGGGCAGGCAGAATGTCAGAGACGAAGGAAATAACGTTTTCGCGCGAGTAGAACTTAGGCGAAAGATCTGGGTTGCCGGATTCGGAGTGTTCTTGGAAAACTTCGTCCACCGCAACTCGAAGTTCTTCTTCTGCTTCGAAATCGTGAACTTCTTGATCATCGGGGACACCGGGGTAGCGGACCTGGAAATCCAGGGTCGCAGAATCATTAGACTCACCGTTTTCATTCAGATCGCGTTTGTAGGTGACGGTGGCCTGAACGTACGGCGGCCGCAGCGCAGGAAGCTGTAATCCTTCGCTGGCGCTGCGCACATCGAAGCGGCGCGCTAAACGAGGGTAAGTCGATTCAAAAAATTCTTCCATCTCTGCGGAAGGGATCCGCACTTCCCTGCGGTCCACGTACCAACGCCGGTGAGCCGCAGCAATGGGTTCCGTGCTGGGAGCCAACCAGATTTCATCAGGCTGGGCTAACTGCGCGTAGAAGCCATGATCCGCGATCGTGCCACTAGGAGAATCAGAATCAAGAGGCAGATGTTGATCATCAATATGCAGCACGCCGCCCAGTTTCAGCTGCTCCTCTTCCAATGAAGCCTGCATGTTGAAGGCTGCGGGTTCAACAATGCGAATGCGCTGTTCATTGCGCGTTGAGATCAGCGCGATGCCCAATTCCTGCGCTTCGCTAAGCAAAGGCCACAAGAGCTCAGAGGCATATTCATCCATGAACAGCCAGTCTTCATCAACCTTGAACTGTAGTTGAGTGTCGCTACGGGCCATGGAAGCAAAACGGGTGAACCAGTGGTGCTGTGCACGCAGCAAGTTCCAGCCGTAAGTCTTAAAACCAAGGGTGGTCCAGCGAAGCTGACCGCGAACCCAACGACCCTCGGTGTTGCGAACCATCGGACGCACACCTAGGCGGAAACGCTTATTGCGCGTCGGGTGAGGAATGGTGCCGGTAGGCATCCACTGCTGTTGCTGGGTGGCATTCTTCGAGTCAAACAGCATGAACTGCAGCCCCATGGGCACGACCGGATCGTTTTGTGAACCGAGTAATCCGTCGGCGGGGCCTGGCTCAGACTCTTCAAACCACGAGCCAATCTGGGTAGCCCAAGCAGCCGAGCTCTTCTCATCTGGAACGACCACCAGACGAGGCATTGAAGCGATCTTGTTGGAGACAATGGCCAACGCAGCGATATGTGGACAGATCCCTGGCTTATCGCAGGAACATTCGCACAGTTCGATCTTCCACTCATTATCGATCTGCTGCACCTGGATCATCGGAGAGAACTCTTCACCGGAGGTCTTGACAGTACCCTCGATCTGTCCAGAGGATTCATCAAATTCCACGTCAACCACGGAATTTTCTTCAGCAGCTATGTTCTTTCCGTAAAAGAAAGGAACGTCGCCCAAAAAGGCCAACAAGTGACGGGCGTCTATGGTTGGTGGAACAGAGTTACTCATCCTCTCATCGTTTCACGTTCCGGCCCGTGGTGAAAGTTGAAGAGGGTCTGTGTGAATAATCCCCACCTATGACGTAGCGTTGTCGCATGTCCCATATTTGGCCCTTTCTGCCGGCCCGCGCGGTGAACATTACATCACTGACCGAATTCGACCGATTGGCCGCCGAAGCCTTGGCTGACCATCGAGCTCGTGGTCACGGGTGGCGAGTTCATTCTGTGGATCTGCGCGAACGAGATACAGTCCTGCGTTCATTGGACCTATCCGATGCCATATTCATCGACTGTCAGTACTCTCAAACCGGTCGCCAATTAGTGCAAAGCACCGGAGGGTTATGCATGAGCTCCGGGGCTCAGCTGCCATTTGATACCAGCACCCGCGAGCTCTACACACCCGAAGAACTCTATTCCGGGATCCGCGAACAGTCCTATGAACACGTGCCGGACGCCAAAATTTATGCCTATTCGCAACAACATGCAACGTCCAACGCCACGGACCCAGAAGGTGCCATGGCCACTACCTTGCATGACCACCACATCGGTCAGGCGATGGTCGCTGAGGTGTACGACGGCGTCTTCAAAGACTCGCCCCTGATCGGTGTCATGGGCGGACATGACATGGCCCGCGGATCAGAGCACTATGCGCAGACCGTAAAGCTAGGCCAACTCATTACTCAGACCGGCTACGCAGTAGCTACAGGCGGGGGACCAGGAGCCATGGAAGCGGCAAACCTAGGAGCGTGGCTTGCCGACTACGCCCAAGAAGAAATGGAATCTGCTCTGCAACTGTTGGCTACCGCACCGGATGCCATTGCCCAACGCACGCAATGGGCCCGCACGGCGCTCGCCGTTCGCGACCGATTCCCGAGCAATCATGAGTCCTTAGGCGTTCCGACGTGGTTCTATGGGCATGAGCCACCAAATCTCTTCGCGACGAAAATCGCCAAGTTCTTCACCAACTCCATTCGGGAAGCAATTTTGCTGGAGCAGGCAAATGGTGGACTGATCGTATTGCCAGGAGCCGCGGGGACGGTACAGGAGATCTTCCAAGATGCCTGTGAAAACTACTATGCCACCGGGGCCCGCGTGGTTCCGATGGTTTTGCTCGGCCGAAAATACTGGACTGAGACTATGCCGGCGTGGCCATTACTCAAGGCGTTAGCCGCTGAGAGGGTCATGGAGCAAAAGATCGCGTTAGTGGATACCGCCCAAGAAGCGATGGAGTTTATTGGTTCGATGAGCACGCTTCGCCGGCGCACCCGCTGGTAGGTGTTTAAAAACCAACTGCGCAACAGTGTCCGTAGCCTATTGCGCAGTTGGTTGTTCCGTGTGTGTTGTTGGCCGTTAGCCCAATTTCACGTCGAAGATCAGCCCCAGGCAATAGGTCACTGCCGCCGCGCCCCAGCCAATGGCCAGCTGTCGCAGGCCACGCTTGAGTGGTGACGCCCCGGAGAGTAGACCTACGACGGCACCGGTCAGCATCAAAGCGATGCCCACCAGGGCCACCGAGAGAATTACGGCAGGTAGGCCCGCCATGCCAAATATATAAGGCAGGATCGGGATGACCGCGCCCGATGCGAAGAGCAAGAAGGAGGTAGCTGCCGCTCCGGTGGCTGAGCCGAGTTCTTCGTGCTCATTCTCTAGCTCTTCCGAGCGTTCTTCTGGGTTCAGCGAGAAGGTGGGATTGCAATCGCAGGTGAATAGTCCCATGCGTTCGGCAGCGCGGTGCTCGGCATCTTCATCGTTCATTCCGCGGGCCTTATAAATCAGCACCAACTCATTGGCATCCAGATTCAGATCCGGGGCCGCAGTCAGGGTGACTTGGGTGGGGCGGGATGCGGTGAGTAGCTCGCGCTGGGAACGTACCGAGACGAATTCGCCAGCGGCCATTGACAAGGCCCCGGCCAACAGGCCTGCGATGCCCGAAAAGAGGACGAAAGTGGCCGAAACGCCGGTGGCTCCGATACCCATGATCAGCGCTAGGTTGGAGACGAGTCCATCGTTGGCGCCAAAGACTGCTGCGCGGAAATTCCCGGAGAGTTGTGCGCGGCCGGCAGTTGCCAGAGCGCGCACGACTTCTTCATGGACCTGTTCGTCGGCTGCCATTTGTGCGGTCGCATCGTCATCATCGCGGTAGGGGGATTTGCTCTCCGAGCGTTGGGCCATGGCCAGAACGAAGACCGACCCGAAGTTGCGTGCCAGGAAACGCAGAACGGTGCGGCGAAGGGATGGGCGCACGGTCTTGGCGTGTACGCCTAATTTTTGGCGCCAGTGTTCTTCGTGCCGGGCTTCGGCAGCGGCTAGTCCCAGCAGAATCTGTTTTTCTTGCCCAGTTTTCTTTTGGGCCAGGGTTTGATAGATGGCGCCTTCGGCGATTTCGTCGGCGAGGTATTTGCGCCACCGTTGGATCTGGGCGCGGGTAGGTTCGGTTGCTGACTGGTTCGGCATCACGAAAACAGCTCTCTTGGCAGGTCGAGTAACGCATCGAAACTCGGTGAACGGATCAGCTATTCATTTTAGTCAGAGGCGTCAGGCTTGGGAATTTGGCAAGGCTAAAAGCGACGCTTCGGCCCTCGGGGTGGCCGATAGATGCAATATGCAGCACCAGCTGCGAGGTGGTTGGTTCAAAGGTGGGGCGAGAAGAGCTGCGCGTGATCAGCTGTTCTAATCGCGCAGGATCACAGACGTAGAGAACATGCCACCGGTCTTGGGCTTTGAACTGAACCTGTCCGGTTTGACGATCAATAATAGGCAGGACTGAAAATGCCATGTGAAGCGCTCTCGCTGAAGTTCTTGCCCGGACGCAATATTACGCTCGGACCGCTTCGTCATCCGAACCACCCATGAATCTGGGGTTGGTGCACGGCTAGTCGGAGCTTAACGCCGTGTCTCGTGAAGCAACACTTGTGATGCTACTCCAGCGCTGGGCGCACGGTGAAGTTTCAGCTTGAAATATTTCCTTGACCCTGATCGGCGGGCGCTGCGGACTGCTTGGCTATTTGGCTGAGTGCAGCGTACTGTGCAGCCCACTGGTCCTGTGAATATGGCGGCAGGTTAGGTGATTGCGCACGTAGTCCGGTGAAACCATCAAGCTGTTCACGCACGATATCTAGGTGGCCGGCATGACGGGAGGTCTCGGCGATCATGTGAATCATGAGTTGTTCCAAGGTGGTGTGTCGGCGCCGATTCCACCAAGGCACTTCTGCTGGTGCGTCTAGGGGCAGGGAGTCGATTCCTGCTTCGCAGTAATCGACGGCTTGGCGGTATAAGTCAATGATGTCGTTGGCGCTCAAATGTGCTGGTGGCAGGAAATCTGCTTGCGGGTCATCGATTTCTAGCAGCTCTTGGACATAAGGATTATCGACCTGCCGCCCGAGGCATGGTCCGAAATATCCGTACTCGGTGATGGCTAGGTGATGAACGACCCCAAGGACATGGGTTCCGGTCGGCGTGAGTGGTGTGCGGGCAGCTTGCTCACTGAGACCTTGAGCTTTGTAAAGCACCGCGTCGCGGGCGTCATTGAGGTATTCACGCAAGAGCTCTTTGCTGTTATCCATGTGCTGAGTCTAGTGAGGGAGGTGAACTGTGCACTAGCTTCTGGTGTGGTCTGCTACATATTTGACGCTTGTTTATGGGAGTCTGTTTACTATTGGTAAACCTGCCCATTCACTAGGGGATGAGGCAGTCCGGCGCCGAATACGTCGCAACAACTTAGTCGATGGAGCGAAAGCATGAAGACCCTGCCCGTGGAATCCAGCGGTGCCGCGATCAATATTGGTTCAAGACTGCGTGGGGTGCGCCAACGACAGCGGATGACCATTGACCAGGTTGCAGAACTTTCTGGATTGACCAAAGGTTTTCTTTCCCGGGTGGAGCGTGACCTTACTAGCCCATCGGTGTCGACACTTTTGAAGTTGTGCGAAGTGCTTGGCATTGACGTGGGCACATTGTTTGAAGTTCCAGAAACGATGTTGGTCAGGTTGGACCAAGCACCACGGGTATCTCTGGGTGGTGACGGGATTACCGAGCAACTAGTGACACCACGCAGTGAAAAGCGGGTGCAGATGATTCGAGCTGAAATTGCACCGCGAGGCGTAGGGGAAGCGGAGCTGTATTCGGTGGATTGTGAGCTGGAAGTCCTGCATGTGATTTCCGGGAAGTTCACCTTGGTCTTACCGGATCAGCGAGTTGAACTGAAAGCTGGGGACACCATGACATTCCCGGGGCGCGAGCCACACAGTTGGGAAAATGAATCTGATGACGTGGCATTGGTGACATGGACCTTGGTCCTCTAAACGGGGAGCCTTACGCGTTCCACTGGGCTGGGGCGCGTATTCTAAGAAGGTGTGTTCCAAATGCGCACACTGTGCTGCGAGCGATAGGAGTGGTGTGAGGACTGGCCAAAATACTGGCACCGGTGACCAGCTACGTTCTATTAGCTGGTTGGCTTCGGTACTCATCGGTTTGCTCGTGGGAACCACGCTGACGTGGATTCGTACCCAGCGCAACTTCTTTTTTGTTGGTGCTGTCATCATCGCCGTGGTGATTATCTTTATCGGAATGCGCACCATCAGACGGCGTGCTCGTTTCCCCCAGATGGCTCAGGCTCACGTGTCGTGGGCCTATGGCTTCTGGACATTGGTGCTGTTAGTGCTGTGCGGTCCGATTCAGCTGGTCTACGTGGCTGATGATCCATCTGAGCTGATGATCAAATCCTTGATTTTATCCGCGGGGTTCTGCCTGGGGATTCACGAACTGGATCGAAGCTTGGTCAATGCCACCAAGAAGTACGTCAGCGAAGAACCTACCACTTAGCGGTTCTTTCCCGACTCGCAGACCTGCACACTATTACCGCGGCCTTTCAAGGCTGCGGTTTTGTTGTTTTTAGCGGACTTTCGCGTCATCCACTCCTTTTGAGTTTCAAAGTCTTGACGTGACCTCGCCAACAAAATAGCATAATAGGAAACTGAAGTTTCATATAAGGCAACTACGGTAGTTGCTGGAACAGTGCCAGGAGGACAGGAACATGAAAGAAGTTCGCATCGAAGAAAACGGCAAGCTTGGGCCGATCAACGCAGCAATGATCCCTCGCTACGCCGGAGCCGGAACCTACGCACGTCTGCCACGCCTGGATCAGGTTTCCAGTGCGGACATCAAGATCATCGGTGTCCCCTTTGATACCGGTGTTTCATACCGCCCAGGTGCACGATTTGGCTCCAATCACGTCCGTGAGTCCTCGCGCCTGATTCGCCCCTACAACCCAGCCACCGACACCTCGCCATTTGCGCAGAGCCAGGTAGTAGATGCCGGCGATCTTGCGGTGAACCCCTTCAATATCAACGAAGCCATCGAAACCATTGAGCATGAAGCATTAGAACTCACCACCGACGGGTCCTCGCTGGTCACCATCGGTGGCGACCACACCATCGCCCTGCCACTGTTGCGCGCTGCCTCCCAGCGTGCCGGTGCCCCGGTCGCGATGCTGCACTTCGACGCCCACCTGGATACCTGGGACACCTACTTCGGTGCCGAATACACCCACGGCACGCCCTTCCGTCGTGCAGTTGAAGAAGGCATCTTGGACACCGAAGCGATCTGCCACGTGGGTACCCGTGGCCCGCTGTACGGCAAGAAGGACCTGGAAGACGACAAGCGCTTCGGCTTCGGCATCGTAACCAGCTCGGATGTCTACTACCAGGGCGTACGCGAGATCGTGGACAAGTTGCGAGACCGCATCGGCAACCGCCCACTGTACATCTCGGTAGATATCGACGTGCTGGACCCGGCCCACGCGCCAGGCACCGGAACCCCGGAAGCCGGCGGCATCACCAGCCGCGAGCTGCTCGAAATCCTGCGTGGCCTGCGCGGCCTGAACATTGTTGGTGCAGACATTGTAGAAGTTGCTCCAGCCTACGACCACGCCGAATTGACCGGTGTGGCAGCAAGCCACGTCACCTATGACCTGATCAGCCTCATTAGCGACTTCCGCGCAAATCAGGGACTGAACAAGTAATGAGCACCCAGTCCCAACGCAACGGCGGCGACCTGGTCATCGAGACCCTCACCGCACTGGGAGCCAAAACCGTGTTCGGCATCCCCGGGCAGCACGCCTTGGGGCTATTCGACGCGCTCTCGCGTTCCAATCTAGAGTTCGTCTCTTCGCGAGTAGAGAACAACTCAGCCTTCGCCGCCGACGGGTATTCGCGGGCCACCGGTGAAGTCGGGGTGCTGTTCCTCTCCACCGGCCCCGGGGCGCTGACCTCATTGGCTGGGTTGCAGGAAGCCTACGCCACCGGCGTACCTATGGTGGTTGTTGCCAGTCAGATTCCACTGGATGGACTGGGCGCACGACGCAAAGGAATGCTGCACCAGCTTGATGACCAGAAGGCCTCGGCGGCCAACGTCACCAAGTTCCAGCAAACCGTGCACCATGCCTCGGGCATTCCATCGGCCATTCAGGACGCTTGGGCTCGGGCCATCACCGTGCCAATGGGCCCAGTATGGGTAGAAGTTCCGCAGGATGTGTTGCTCGCCGAGGTGATGGTTCCTCCGGTACAGGACGCACTGGCTGAAGCCTACGAACACCCACCTCGTGAAGAACTGATCCGCGAAGCGATCAAGTGGCTCTCCGATGCACAACGCCCAGCGATTATCGCTGGTGGCGGCGTGCGTCGTGCCGGTGCACAGGCAGAATTGCTTGCTGTCGCCGAAACCCTGCAGGCGCCGGTACTCTCTAGCCCCGGTGGCAACGGAGCCTTCAAGTGGAACCATGAACTGTCTTTGCAGTCCTGGGTGGAAGATCGTCACGCCACGCAGGTCATGGAAGATGCCGATGTACTGTTGGTGATCGGCTCGGCCCTGGGCGAAGTGACCAGCAACTATTTCACCCTCGAACCACGCGGCAAGATGATTCAGATCGACGCGGAACCACGCGTGTTAGAGTCCAACACCCCCGCACTAGGCATCCGCGCCGATGCCCGCGAGGCATTGAAGTTCTTGGATCGCGAGCTGAAGGAAGCGGGCTACCAATCGCAGGCTTCGTGGCACGGTCTGAGCCCACAACAGGTGGTCGCGCAAACCCTGGAGAAAATTCAGGCACGCCTTGATGCTCAGGACTTGGATAAAGAGCGAAAGTTCATGGCCGACATCCGAGCTGCGGTTCCAGCTTCGATGCAGACCTTCTGGGATATGACCATCGCGGCCTACTGGGGTTGGAGCTGCTGGGACGCCAAGGACGGGCAGTTCCACTCGGCACAGGGCGCCGGTGGCCTAGGCTACGGTTTCCCCTCTGCTATTGGTGGGGCGATCGGTACCGGAGAACGTGTTCTGGCGGTCAGTGGCGACGGCTCCTCGATGTATTCCATCGCGGAACTGGCTACCGCAAAACAGCACCAAGCTCCGGTGACTTGGCTGATTGTTGACGATGGTGGTTATGGGATCCTGCGCGAATATATGGAAGGCGCTTTCGGTAAGGCAACGGCCACCGAGCTAGCTCGACCAGATTTCGTCGCACTGGCCCAGTCCTTCGGGGTTCCGGCCCGCGAAGTAGCTGTCGATCAGATCGGGGAAGCGCTGAAGGAAGCATTGGCTGAGCAAGGACCGAACGTCATTGTGGTCAAGACCCTGCTCAAAATGTTCGCCCCGACGCACCTGTAAAAGGTACACCAGCTACCGACGCAGTAAAGTGGCCTCGGATGGTTAACAATTGTTAGCCTCCGGGGCCACAGCCTTATCTAGAATCGTCAGGCTCTAGTGCGTGAAGTGATACACCACGCCAAAGAGCACTGCGGAAACGCCCATGCTGATACCGATGAGCAGTGGCTCCCAGTCCGAGGACTGAGTTGCCAACATCACTGCGAAGGCACCGAAGAGAACTATCGCTCCGAGACCTCCCAGGATCACTCCTCCGCCTCCATGGTGCCGCACGGCGGAGTGTGCGGTCCGGTGGAATAGTGGTTCCATGCCGCCATGATACGTCCGTTCGGCACAAAAACCGAGGGGTCGGGCCAGAACCTAGAAAATCTCAGCCTACTTAGGCCCTGCCGCCGGTGCGTTTCTCATGGATCTGTTGGGCCGCATTCAACAGTGAGGGGTAATCAGCGCCCGGTCCTTGGGCAATAAATCCGGGGCATTCATGATCAGCCAAACCCTGCTGACCGTAGGATAATCCGCGGAAAGTTCCGTGGGCCATACGCACGAGGTGCGCCCCGGCAGCCACGTCCCACACCTTAGTATCAAAACCAATGGTGGCATCACACCAACCCGCAGCCACATGCGCAAGAGCCAAGGCAGCACTGACCTTTCTGCGCACCGTAGCGAAGTCTTGAATCCACTGGCCAAAGAGTTGCAAGGCGAGATCCCCGTCGTCGCTCAGGGACTCGGCACCAGGGTAGTCAGTCATCAAATTAGCTTGGGCCTGTTCGGGACGCTTGGCCGGTACTAGGGGAACATCATTGAGTAGTGCAGTGTCGAGATTCGCGGTGAATTCGTCTGACGAGATGGGGTCGATAATCGCCGCTGCGACCAGTTGGCCGTCAATCGCTGCGGCAATGGAAATGCAAAAGAAGGCGATGCCGTGGACGAAGTTACTGGTCCCGTCAATGGGATCAACGATCCATTGCACGGATCCCGGAGTGCTAAGACCTGAGGGCGTCGAGATCTGTTCTTCACCGAGCACCCAAGAACCTGGTACCGCGGCGAGCAAGGAGTCGGTAATGATCTGCTGGCTACGCCGATCAATATCGGTCACTAGATCATGGGCATTAGCCTTGTGCTCGACATTTACCGAAGTGCGGAAGGTAGCTTGTAATAGCAGTGCTGCACTTCGTGCCGCGTCGACAGCGGCCAAGCGTAGTTCTTCGGCGTAGGGACTTGCGCAAATTACTGGTTGCTCGCTCACCCTGTCAGCTTATCGCGCATGGCGTGATCATCACGCGTTGGACGGTGAGCAGTGAAACACCGCGTGGAACGTACTGGCCTTTAGCGCCCGGTGCGTACGGCTAACTTGTCACCAAGGTGAATCAGGATAAGCTTCTGCACATGAGTAGCATGCAACCGATCACGCCCAAAGCTTCACTGACCGAGCAGGTCACTACGATGATTCGGGCTGCCATCGTTGCAGGGGAGATGGAACCGGGGCAACATTATTCGGCCATCGGCATCTCCGAAAAACTTGGTGTCTCGCGTACCCCCGTGCGTGAGGCATTGCAACTACTCGAAAAAGAAGGCATCGTGACGGTTGCCAAAAATCGTGGTGTCAGGGTCAACCAGATTTCATTGGAAGACATCGTGGAGGTCTTTCAATTGCGGTTGGCCATTGAGCCACCTGCAGCTGCCCGCGGGGTCATCAATGCCAGCGACAGTGACCGTACCCGGCTAAGCGAATTACACGCAAAGATGCTGAAAATCGGGCGCAGTGGTGATGGTCGTGCAACCTTAGAAGCAGACAAGGAATTTCACCTTTATCTACTGGGGTTGGCTAGCAATAAAAAACTTGACGGCGTGGCGGGGCAGCTACGCAATCTAGTGCTTGCTCATGGGCAAACTACGGTGCCCTATGCCCGTAGTTCTCAAGAGCTCGCTGGCGATCGCGAAGAGATCATGGCTGCCATCCTAGCCAAGGATTCTGCGGCAGCAGCGACTGCCGTGCGCGAGCATATCTTGCGTACCGCCCAGATGCTGATCCGCTCCATCTGTTCTAGGACCGAGGGGCTTGAGCCTCAGCCATTCTTGGATCGCCTAGAAGACTTGATTTCCTAGGGGATAGTTTTTACATCCTTGTCAAAGGTGAGCTGTGCAACATAGAGTAGCATGCAACATGTAACAAAGATTGTGGTCCAGCAACATGAGGTGAAAAATGGGTCAACCGTTAGAGGGCATCAAGGTCATCGATCTCTCCCGCATTCTCGCCGGACCGCTGTGCACCATGACTCTGGCAGACTTCGGCGCTCAAGTGCTCAAAGTAGAAAGTCATAGTGGAGATGAAACCCGTGGGTGGATGCCGCCGGTGACAGCCCAAGGCGTGAGCACTTACTACTGGTCGGTGAACCGCAATAAAGAAGCGGTCATTGCAGACTTCGCCAACGCACAACATCGGGAACGACTGCGCGAACTGATTCAAGATGCTGATGTCCTAGTGGAAAACTTTCGCCCCGGTGTCTTGGCCAAATTTGGTCTGGACTACGCCAGCCTAGAAAAACTGAACCCCAGGCTCATATATTGTTCAATCTCAGGATTTGGCGAGCATCAGGGCGCAAATTTCCCAGGCTTTGACCTGCTCGTCCAAGCCGTCGGTGGGCTAATGAGCATTACCGGTGAACCCCAGGGAACTCCCAGCAAAGTAGGGGTGGCACTCGTTGACGTACTGGCGGCACAAAACGCCGTAGCTGGAATACTGCTGGCCCTTCGAGAACGAGAAAACAGTTCACAAGGTCAACGAGTCAGCATCAACCTGCTCTCGTCAGTGCTTGCTGGCATGACCAACCAATCCAGCAGCACCCTAGCCACTGGAAAATCGCCAGCCCGCCTGGGCAATGCCCACCCAAGCATCGCACCCTACGAAACATTCAAAACCAGTGACGGTGTCGTTGCCATCGCAGTAGGAAACGACCGCCAGTTTGTGGCCTTGTGTCAACAGCTGGGCCAACCTGCGCTCGCCGAAGATCCTCGATTCTCGACCAACACCGAACGAGTGGCACACCGTACAGAACTGAAAACCTTGATCGAGGCGGTAACTGCGACGCGCGATGCAGCTAGTTGGGCTGAACGGTTAATGAAGGCCGCCGTGCCCGCAGGAAAGGTCAATTCCATTGCAGAAGCCATAAGTTTCGCTCAGGAATTAGGCCTTGACCCGGTGGCGATCATCGAAGATCCCACTACCGGGCTAAGAACGACACATATTGCTAGCCCCATCGGGTTATCTCGCACCGGTGCCCAATACCGCAGCGCGCCACCAGCCCACGGGCAGCACCAAAACCTTTTCGAAGATACGGCCCATGCCTAGATCGCCCCAGTGCGAGCCCCCGAACGATAAAACAACCTCCAAGGAGCAAAAATGAACAACGCCGACCACGTCCTTGACCCGGGCGATCTCATCAACTTTGATTCGCTGCTGAGCACGGAAGAACTGGCCCTGCGTCAGACCCTACGTAGCTTCGTCAAAGAACAAATCAAACCAAACATTGCCCAGTGGTACAACGATGCCCATTTCCCGGCGGAGATCGTTCCGCAGATGGCGAAGCTGGGATTACTGGGCATGCATCTGCACGGTTACGGCTGTGCTGGCCGCTCAGCCGTTGAATATGGAATCGCCGGTGCCGAGTTGGAAGCGGGCGACTCGGGGCTGCGTACATTTGTTTCGGTTCAGGGGTCGCTGGCGATGAGCGCCATTTACAAACATGGTTCGGCCGAGCAAAAACAAGAATGGTTGCCAAAGATGGCTGCCGGTGAAGCTATTGGCTGTTTTGGCCTGACCGAACCGACCGCTGGCTCTGACCCCTCGAATATGCAGACCTTTGCTCGACGTGACGGTGATGACTGGGTGATCAACGGAGCCAAGCGATGGATCGGTCTAGCAAATATTGCGGACGTCGCGGTGATCTGGGCGCAGAGCGAAAAGGGGATCCGCGGCTTTGTGGTTCCGACCGACACCCCGGGCTTCACCGCAACCCCTATAGAGCAAAAGCTTTCGATGCGCGCATCAATTCAATGCGATATCGATCTGAATAATGTCCGCTTGCCCGGCTCAGCAGTGCTACCTGAGGTCATCGGACTGAAGGGACCTTTCTCCTGTTTGAACGAAGCGCGTTACGGGATTCTTTGGGGATCAATGGGGGCTGCGCGTGATGCCTTTGAAGATGCCTTGGCGTACTCGCAGCAACGCTTGCAGTTTGATAAGCCGTTGGCTGGATACCAAATGACGCAGCAGAAGCTGGTCGACATGGCTTTGGAAATTAACAAGGGCTTCCTACTCGCTGTGCATATCGGACGGATGAAAGACGCAGGAAATCTAGATCTGCATATGATCTCCGTGGGCAAACTGAACAACTGCCGCGAAGCAATCAAGATCTGCCGTGAGGCCCGCACCATCCTTGGTGGCAACGGCATCACCTTGGATTACTCGCCACTTCGTCACGCCAACAATCTTGAATCGGTGCGCACCTATGAGGGGACCGATGAAGTGCACTCGTTGATTCTGGGTAATAAGCTCACCGGCATACCAGCGTTCCGCTAGGCCAACTTCCACCGCGACCACTCATCCTGGTAGGGCAATGCTTTCGAGTTGGAACCCATAGTTTTAATGTTGATGGCCGTGGTGCAATAAACACGGAACTTGCTGCACGAAGATGTAAATTCGAAGTCACCACCTACGTGCATGACAAAGGGGAGAGTAATCAATGACGATTGAACGTATTCTGGTCATCGGTGCCGGCACCATGGGCAGGCAAATTGCTATGAGCTGCGCATTGAGTGGTTATCACACCGTGCTTCAAGACATCTCTGAGCAAGCTCTAGTGGACGCCCGAACGGAACTTGAATCGTGGGTATCTTCCCGAATTTCCAAGGGCAAGCTGGAAAAGAGCGACGCGGAAGCTGCCTTGGCCCGGTTGAGTCAAAGCACCAACCTTGTACAGAGCGCAGGTACGGCGGACTTAGTAATCGAAGCCGCCGTGGAACGCCTGGACATCAAGGAACAAATCTTTGTGACGCTCGGGGAGCACACCCCAGCTCATGCAATTCTTGCAACCAATTCTTCAACGCTGCCCTCTTCGCGAGTCGCTCAGGCCAGCGGCCGACCAGAGCAGGTGTGCAACATGCACTTCTTCAACCCAGCCTTGGTGATGAAGTGCGTTGAAGTGGTCCGCAACGAGCAAACGAGCGACACAACCGTCGAGGCAGTCACCGAAGTTGCGACGGCATTGGGCAAGCAACCGGTGCTGGTCAACAAGGAGATCCCAGGGTTCATCGCAAATCGCATGATGGGTGCTATAAACGCTGAAGCGTTGAACCTCGCGGAGCAGGGGATCGCCAGCATCAAAGACATCGATACCACTGCGAAGACCGCGCTAGGACATCCGATGGGTCCTTTTGAACTCATGGATATGGTGGGTTTGGATGTCATTGATTTCATTGCTCAGGCCACATATGCCGAAACAGGCGATGAGGCAGACAAACCCCATCCGCTCATTTCCCAGAAAGTTCAAGCCGGATTATTGGGTCGCAAGAGTGGCGAAGGTTTCTACCCTTATTCCTAGTTGAATGACAACTCACGAATGAATGGTGCCATGAATTACGCTCATTGAGCGATCGTCCTTTTCCTAGCCCGGCAGGTGGCATGAAAGACTGTGAACATGAGTCACATTTCGACTGATCAGCGAACTCGTCACGTAGCTTCACGCATGGAAGACAAATTCCATGGCTGGCGTGCCAATCGGGCGCAGGCAAAGGGCCATGTGGCGGTGATTCTTCCTTACACGGGCTATGGTTCAACGGGTCCTGAAGGTGGATGGATCCGTGTTCTTGCGCGTGTGGTTTTGGCCGGTCCGGGTGCCTTCGAATTTGGGCAGCAACAGGCTCAAGTGATCGCTGACGGGATCCGTGGATTCCGCAATTTCATCTCTCCGATTCTTCCCTTTGCGAAGGTCAGTATCGATGTAGGTGAGCAACGCTTTGTAGTCCAAGCGGACCGTGGCGGCGTTGTTGACGTCAAACTCGCAGTTGACCTGCCTGCTGGCTGGCAGGAAGTCCACCTTCATGCCCATGGTGGTGATCAGGCGACCGCACGAATTATGGTCATTGATCAGTCCCAGAAATTCGGTGTCATCAGCGACGTGGACGACACTGTAGTTGTGACCGCGCTGCCCCGGCCCTTGCTAGCGGCATGGAACTCGTTCGTATTATCCGAGCACGCACGAGTAGCTACTCCGGGTATGGCAGTGATGCTCCAGAAGGTTCGACAGTACCACCCCCGGGGACCGATGATCTACCTGTCCACGGGTGCTTGGAATGTTACTCAAACCCTGCAACGATTCATGTCCCGTAATCTCTATCCCGAGGGGCCACTGTTGCTCACCGACTGGGGGCCCACCGAACGTTCTTGGTTCCGTAGCGGTATGCAGCACAAAGTAGACCAGCTACGCAGACTAGCTCAAGAATTTCCGCAAATCTCCTGGATTCTGGTGGGAGACGATGGCCAGCATGATCCTGCGATTTATGCCGAATTTGCCCGCCGTTATCCGGAGTTAGTCAGAGCGATCGTGATTCGTCAGCTAACACCGTCGGAGGCTGTGCTCGCAGGTGGTCGTTCCAATGAGTTGCGCCGCACCACGCCAGGGGTTCACTGGATCTACGAGCCTGACGGTGCAAGAATCCTTGATCAATTGGTAAAGCTTGGACTCGTTAATGACGACGCCAAGTACATGTAGAAAGCAGTTTGAATAGTGGCTGAGTCGGTGCTTCGTGTGCAAGTCCCCATGCGGTGGGGAGATATGGATGCCTACGGGCATGTTAATAACGTCAATCTGATCAGGTTGATGGAAGAAGCGCGTATTGCAGGCTTTGGTGTCCCCGGAGGTACCGGCGCCCCAGGGATGGAACCGAAAGCGGAAATCTTTTCGGCAGTTCCTGCCGGGATCCAGATCTTGGTAGTGGAACACCGGGTACGTTATTCCAAACCTTTGGAGTACCGGAACGTCCCGGTCAACGTTGATCTATGGGTTGCGAACATCAAGCCGGCAAGCTTTGAGATCTGTTACGAATTTCGTGATCCAGTACAGGACTACCTATGCGTCAAAGCCGCAACCACGCTGGCCTACTTTGATCCGCGTACTTCACGAGTTCAACGACTGAGCGCTGAAGAACGCCAGGGGCTGAGTGCCTTCGAAGGCGCCTCAACTTTTCCGAAATAAACTCTTACGCTGCCGTCAATTAGGATTGAGTTATCTTTTCTTATTCAGACAGGGAGTGATGACATGACTCAGCCAGCTGGCGGTCGCATACAAAACGAATCGCGGACTTCGCGGCCTCAAGTGGTCTTGCAGGTGCTCAAGCGTGAACAGATCGCACCACATTTGATACGACTAACTCTCGGGGGTCCTGGATTCGCAAACTTTGTCGACAAAGAGGTGACGGATCGCTACGTCAAATTCTTGTTTGCCAAGCCAGAGCTGGACTTACCGTTGCCATACGACATGGATGAATTACGCACCAGGTTGGCACCAGAAGACATGCCTGTCCGTCGTACCTATACCGTGCGTAGCAGTGATCATGAGGCCAGAACCATCGAAGTGGATTTTGTGGTTCACGGCGACGAGGGGTTGGCAGGAAAATGGGCCCGCGACACGCAGATCGGCTCTTCGATCTGCTTTGCCGGACCAGCTGGTCAGTTTTTGCCACGCGAGGAATTTGATTTCCACTTCTTTGCCGGTGATGAAACGGCGATTCCTGCCATTAGCCGGGCAATTGAAACCATGGCTGATGACATGAAAGGCGTAGTCATCATCGAGGTTGCTGACGCTGCCGATGAACTGGAATTAGTGCATCCGGAAGGCGTTGAAGTTCGCTGGGTGCATCGCAACGCTCCCTTCACGCCATCGAATACTGTCTTGGAGAACGCAGTTCGTGAGTATCCGTGGCCCGGTGGTCGTGTGCAGGTATTTGCTCACGGCGAGCGAGAAGTCATGAAGAAATTGCGTCACTTCTTTTACGACGAACACGGGGTTGATCGCCGGGACATGTCATTGTCCGCATACTGGGCCTACGGTCGCGAGGAAGACGCGTTCCAAGCCGAGAAGCGTACCGACGTGGGCAAGATTTTCGCCGACTAGTAATGCAGACGAAGCTTTGGATCCCTAGTCATGTGGCCTCTACGGAGACGCTCAGAAAGTAGCAACGCCTAAGTTAGACTCACCTAAGAAAAATATTAAGATATTAGGTGACTAGGTATTGACGTTATTAGGGTAAATTGGGTTATGCTTAGTACAGAGCTTCTCCCGTGTGTGGTCGGGAGAAGCGACAAACTTGACCGAGTCCTCTCGGCTAGTTCGCTAAGGATTGAGGTTGCTCGCCTCAACCTGGCTGTCGGCTTGGCCGGCTTGAAATAGGGGAATGGATCCGGTGGCCTGCTCAGCTATCCGGATCGCGAAAAGGAATCTACCAGGATTGCACAGCCTGGTAGATTCCTTTTTCGTTAAACCTGCCCTCGAGCGTCGTAGTCCCATAGAAGAAGTGTTGCTAGATAGCGTGCTGGGGTGGGCAGTCGATCGATGTCCTGTTGGCGTACGTCAGCGTTTATTATTGCACGGCGTATCACCAAGTCGGATGTTAGAAAGACGTCCGGCATCCGTAGCCCACGCAAGGCCATGTAATCTTTGGTCCACGGTCCTACGCCGCGCAATGCCAATAGCTGGGCGAGAAACTGTTGGTCCTGGCCGGCCAGCTGTCTGCCGAAGTTTTGATACCAACTGGCAACTGTATGTAAAGTCGTTGCCCGCGCTAGAGGGCATCGGATAATTGCTTGAAGTTGCAACGGGTCCAGCGACGCGGTGACTTGCGCGGTGGGGAACGTTCGAAGTCCGCAAGGGTGTAGTTCGCCCAATTTTTCCACGTATCGGCCGGCAAGCGTGCGAGCTGCTGCGAGGGAAACTTGTTGCCCGATGATGGTCGTTGCTAACGCCTCAAATATCGTGGGGTAGCTGATCAATCTCAAGTTGTTCGAGGCTCGCGCCAACCGCGCAAGCGTAGGTTGTTCGTGAACGGACGCGTAGGCGCACGACGTATCTTGGGACAGGCCAAGCCAGCGATCGATGGTAGTGCGCAGCTTGGGAACGAGGTCGTTCGGTGCATCATGCTCGATAGATACTCCGATTGTTTGCAGAGTAAGGCGCACTTCTACCAAGTGATCATCCAAGCGCAGGACCCGGTGTACTTGCGCTGTGGATTCATCAATCCGTTCCTGCGACGGCAAGGAATGAAGCTTCAGCACCCTGAGGGTGTGCTCCACATCCAATGTGCCTGTAGATGCCAGATGAAGTGTCATGACTATGCGGACCAGATGCCTGAAGTATTCCGCCGGTGAGAACCGACCAGGTGCGTATCAACCATTCCAATTGCTTCCATGAGTGCGAACATCGTTGTTGGGCCAACAAATCTGAAGCCACGCTTTTTCAGAGCCTTTGCCAATTCTTTTGACTCAGGACTTTGCGTGGGGATCTGATCAAAGGACCGTGGTCTCGGAGTTACTTCGGGTTTATGAGACCAAACAAAGTCTGCCAGCCCTCCCTCTTCACGCATCATCAAAGTTGCCTCTGCGTTGGCGATCGTTGCGCGGATCTTGAGCTTGTTGCGGACGATTCCCGTGTTTTCCATGAGGCTGTTGAAATCATCTTCGGTGAACAATGCGACTTTTTCCGGGTCGAAGTTCTCGAAGGCTTCCCGGAAGGCTTCTCTCTTGGAGAGAATGATGGCCCAAGATAGGCCGGACTGAAAGCATTCGAGGCTTAGTCGTTCGAAGATCCCAGACTCGGAGACGACAGGCATGCCCCATTCGGTGTCGTAGTAGTTGCGCAGCATGTCGTTGGACGCCGCCCAATGCGGGCGGGCAAGGCCATCTTCGCCGATAACAAGGTCTTCAGTCATGAACCAATCTTTGCATTGCGTGAGGTCAAAGGCGTGTAGTGAAGAAATGCTTCACGTTTTAGTTACTCTCGGAAACCTGATGAAGTCTACGCGATCACCGCTGGGCGGCTGTGTTGATCACCGTCGTTCTCAGGGCCTTTTGAGCTTGTTGAGCAAAAACTCGAATAGGACCTCGGCGAATGTGACGTGATGTTCAGTGCGCGGGTTCAATAACTGTCCGAACTCATCTATCATCGTTATATGGCGATAATAGAGTCAGTGAGCGATGCAATAGTGAGTCGTGATGAAAAGACGGCTGAGGCCGCACTATTTCATGCCCTCGCGGATCCAACCAGGTTGCTGATTCTCGAGCATTTGAAGACTGGCGAGCATAAGGTTAGGGAACTGACTGATCACCTCGGACTTGCGCAAAGCACCGTGAGTGCACACTTGGCCTGCCTGCGTGATACGGATCTGGTTAAGGTCAGAACCCAGGGGAGGGCGAGTATCTACTCGCTTGGTGATCCAACGCAGTTAGATCAGTTGTTGCTCGTGGCACGGCAACTGATCCCCAAGCAGACTGCGCATCATTGGCAAGAAGCGCACGTGGGCAACGAGAAACTGGGGCAGTCATGAGCCATGATCATTCGCACGGGCATACTCACGATCATTCGGAGGCAAATCGCACTCGTTTGGCATGGGCCTTTGGCATCACCGCATCCATTCTTGTGGCAGAGGTTATCGGTGCAATCGTTACTGGTTCGTTGGCGCTGCTGGTTGATGCGGCACACATGCTTACCGACACCTTGGGGTTACTGCTCGCGCTCACCGCGGCCAATCTAATTGCCCGAAAACCTACTACGAAACGAACCTGGGGTTTTCGTCGCGCTGAGGTTCTCTCTGCAACTGTGCAGTCCGCACTCTTGTTGGCTGTGGGCATCTACGCGGCCATCGATGCGGCACGCAGATTATTTGCACCAGAAGAGATCCAGTCCTCGGGACTGTTGGTCTTTGGTGTGATCGGATTACTCGGAAATGTCCTGTCTATGTGGATCATTTCCTCCGGACGCAATAACAATCTGAACATGCGTGCAGCTTTTCTTGAAGTAGTGAATGACGCGCTAGGTTCTGTCGCGGTAATTGTGGCGGCCATTGTTATCGCTAGTACCGGATGGATGCAGGCCGACTCCGTTGCTGCATTAATCATCAGTGCATTGATCGTTCCTCGTGCCCTGAAGCTGTTGAGCGAAACGACTCATATCTTGCTGGAATCTACTCCCCGAGGTTTGGACCTGATTGCGGTGCGCGAACATCTGGAGAATCAGCCAGGGGTGATCGCAGTTCATGATCTACATGCCAGTCAGATCGCTTCAAATCTTCCGGTGCTCACCGCGCACGTAGTCGTCGAAGAGTCAGCTTTTTCCTCAGGGGTGGCAGGGGAGCTGCTCAAGGACTTGCAAAAGTGCGTAGCGGATCACTTCGCAGTCAGTATCGAACATTCGACTTTTCAGATTGAACCGCCAGCGCATCAAAGTACTGAACATCAGCACGGGTGCGAGGATCAGGGCCACTAGATTACGCCTCAGTGGGCTGTGGATTAGTTTTGTCTTAGCTGAGTCATACCTGAGTATGATGCTACGGTGGACTAATTCACTCCTGCTGACTGATGCCCCTCTGGCTAGATGTTTTATATTCTTTTGATATGACTTCTGAAACCCTGCCAAAAAATGAATATGCGGTCGCTGCACGCGGCCTCACAAAGACTTATGGACACGATTCCACTCGCGTTGAAGCACTCCGAAGTGTTGACGTCGCCTTCCAACGATCAAAGTTCACTGCCATCATGGGCCCTTCCGGCTCCGGCAAGTCCACATTGATGCATTGTCTAGCCGGCCTGGATTCCGCGGACAGTGGTGAGATCATCATCGGCGGCAAGAACCTGCTTTCACTCAACGACGATCAGCTCACAGAGATGCGCCGTGAACAGATCGGATTCGTTTTCCAATCCTTCAACCTCGTTCCGACCATCACTGCGCAAGAGAACATCTTACTTCCACTGTCTTTGGCGGGAAAGAAGCACGACAAGGCCTGGTTCAACACGGTCATCGATGCCTTGGGCTTGCGCGAGCGACTGACACACAAACCACACGAACTTTCTGGTGGCCAACAGCAGCGCGTGGCCGTGGCTCGTGCTCTGCTCACTCGACCCGAGGTGGTCTTCGGTGACGAGCCGACCGGCAATTTGGATTCGCGCACGGGCGCCGAAGTTCTCTCGTTGATGCGCTCGTCCACTCGCGAAATGGGCCAGACCATCATCATGGTGACCCACGATCCTGTCGCCGCATCTTATGCCGACACGGTGCTGCTTATGAAAGACGGCTCGCTCGTCGGAACCATCGAGGGGCCTACCGTGGCTACCGTGTCCGAGGCACTTGCCTCATTGGCGGAGTAAATAATGCTGCATGTAGCGCTTTCAAATATTAAAACGTACGCCAGACGTTATATTGCTGTGGTGTTGGCGGTTGCCATTGGTACCGCATTCCTCGCTGCAACACTGGCGGTCAACTCATCAACGCAAGCAACCCTAAAAAACTCCCTGGGCGAGGCATATAAAGATGCCGATCTGGTGGCGTACGCCGACGCAGACCTGGATCCCGACGCCGAGGAAATGTCCACACTTTCCCCGGATACGGTCGCTGACATCCGTGCCCTGAGTGGTGTCTCAAAGGCCTACGGTTTAGGTTATGTCTACGGTCAGATGCACACGGCAGACAACGGTTATACAGTTCAGATCCAGTCTGTTGACCCTAAACAGGGTCTGGGTGGGCTGGAACTGGTGGAAGGCCGTGCTCCGCTGTCCGATAACGAGATGATGATCGATGAAGCTCACGCTGAAACGATGGGTGTCTCGGTGGGCGATGTAGTTGCTTTGGACGATGAACAAGGCAAAGCACAGAACGTAAAGATTGTTGGTCTTCAACGATCTTCAGCTAACCCACGCACTTCGGCCTATGCGTTAGCCGGAATGAGTGAAAAAGCGTGGAGTCACATTGCTGGTGAGCAGGCTTCGTTCGACAGTATCGTGATCAACGGTGATGCTTCCTTGGATGCTGTCACAGATGAACTTCTTGATTACTTCGCTACGAAGAAGATGAAGGACATCGCGGTCGTTACCGCGGATCAAAAGGTGATTGACGATGTAGCTCAGATGACTGGTGGTTCCGATCAGCTGACCATGATTCTACTGATCTTCGCCCTGATTGCCTTGGTGGTTACCGGCCTGGTTGTTGTTAATACGTTCTCGGTAGTCATTGCCCAGCGCACCCGCGAATTGGCTCTGCTCCGAATTCTTGGTGCCAAGCGCAAGCAGATCCGCAGTTCGGTGCTCCTAGAAGCCTTGGTCATCGGCGTGCTGGCCTCGGTTGTTGGTGTTGTGCTTGCGGTTGCCTTGCTTGCAGGCCTGATCGCTATCCTGCATGCAACGGTTCCGGCAATGTCATATGCCGCCCTAGCAGTGACCCCATTTGGTCTCATTGTGCCAATTATCGTGGGTATCCTCATGACGGTGATCGCCGCGAGTTTGCCAGCTCGTAGAGCCATGAAGCTGGCTCCGCTAGCGGCGCTTCGCCCATTTGACGCGGCAAGCATGAAGAACCGTGCAGGCATCGTGCGCATCATCTTTGGTGCCTTGCTGACCGCTCTCGGTGCGGCGCTGTTGATTTATGGTGCGCTCAAGGGTGATCTGCTTATCGCATTCCTTGGTGGGCTGCTCTCCTTCCCTGGAATCCTGATGCTGGCATCCTTGTTCGTACCACGTAGCGTGGCCGGTATCGGCAAGCTTGTTGCGGGTAACTCGACCGCACGTCGTCTTGCTGCACTGAATGCGGTGCGTAACCCTGGTCGCACCACGTCGACTGCTACAGCCCTGCTCATTGGTGTAACGCTAGTGACCATGATTATGGTTGGTGGGCAGACCGCCAAAGCCAGCATGAATAATGCCATTGCCGGTGAGTACCCAGTGGATATGAACGTATCCTTCTACGAGGGCAACGTGAACGATGCCAAGGCCAAAGAACTTGCTCAGAAAATCAACGCGGTCGAAGGGGTCACTGCTACCTCAACGTTCGTTGTGACTGACGTACCGGTTGACCTAGGCGAAGAGGAGCCGATCAACATTGGCTTGCTCTCGGTGGATCCTGAATCATTCTCCAAGACGGTTCTCGATCAGAAGATCGTTCCACAGCCAGGGGAGCTCGTGTTCTCCCAGTGGGACTACGAAAAGCCAACAATTAAGATTGGCAACAAGACGCTGAAGGTCAAAAATTCGGGCGCTCTTCTTGCTGGTAACCCAATTGCCGAAGAGACTTTCAAGTCGTTGGGTATCAAGAGCGATAACGAGTACCCCGGGATCACCATCAAGGTAGATGACGGAATTTCCGGTTCTAAGATCAACGAGTTGGTCACCGAAATTTCAGATATCACCGGCGTTGATTCTTCGATGATTGACGGTGGTGTAGTCATGAAGTCGATGTTCTCTCAGATCATCGACGTACTGCTGACCATTGTTTCTGCGCTACTGGCTGTTGCCGTCCTGATTGCCTTGATTGGTGTGGCGAATACGCTGAGCCTATCGGTGTTGGAAAGGACCCGTGAGAACTCGCTACTTCGTGCCCTGGGACTAAAGAAGAAGCAACTTCGAAGCATGCTTGCGACCGAAGCCGTGCTAATCGGCGGTGTCGCTGCCTTGCTCGGAATGATCCTGGGTGTGGCCTACGGCTTGCTCGGTGCGCGCGCTGCTCTATCTGCGATGGGACCGATGACCTACTCCATTCCATGGTGGCAGCTTGTTGCGGTCCTTGCGATCAGCATCATCGCGGCGTTGCTTGCCTCCATCACTCCTGGCCGACGAGCTTCCAAGCTGTCGCCGGTTGAAGGCCTGGCGACCGAGTAGGAACCAAGGATAGAAGGGTGGGACCTAGAGCAGCATCATGAGCTGCCTACGGGTCCCACCCTTTTCCATGTCAGAAGCACTGACTTTTTGCCGTTTGGTAGATTGACGTCGTGAATATTGAACTTACTCGCTTCAGAGTATTGACCGGGAAAAGCTCCGTAGTTGACCAGTGGATGAAACTGCTCAATGACAATCTACCGGCCGTATTGAAAACGTTGGACGATGAAAAGATGTACATCGAGACCATATTCAGCGAGACGCTGGACGGAGTCGATTACCTTTACTGGTACAGCATGCAGGGCGAAGGTGGGATCGAGGTTCAAAACTCAGAACACCCGATTGATCAAGAGCACCTAAAATTCTGGAGAGAATGCATCGACCCAGATTTCACGCCACAACAGTTGCTACCTCGGGTGAGCATGATTCCTGATCGAATCCGTTCATGCATGAGTTAGAGTCGATGACTTAACGTTTAATGGCCGGTTCACGTGAACCGGCCATTAAAGTCTCTGATCGGCGCTAGCCGCGTAGGGTGATTGTTGTTGCCATTGCTGGCGAACGGCCCGTAGTCACAAAGCCCGAGATATTCGATCCCGGGTGTTTGATGATGTCCGTAATCGAGCCCAGATGCCGACTCAAGTCGATCTTGTCCTCTGGCGCTGCAAGCACCAGATGGAAACCGAACTCCTGAAGAGCGCGTATGCCTGCAGCCGCATATTCAGAGTTAGCCTGAATAAAGGCCTCATCGATCATCACGGTTCCGAAAGAAGTGAATCCGGCCGAGGCAAAGCCGAGTTGGTAGGCCAATGCTGCACCCATGATGAAGGACGTAAAGCGCTGCCCTTCACCTCCAGACAGTGTTCCAGGCTCAAGTCCCGTCTCAATTTCACCATTGGGTTTGTGCTCATTACAGCTGATCACTACATGCTGTCGGACATCGAGAACCGTTGAACGCCAAGCATTCATCGCTGGGTCGCTGAGCGCGGTGACCAATGCTTCCAATGCTTGGTAGGAAGTAGCCAGAGACGACTCATCCTTGGTGGTGTAAGCCTCTTGCAGGGCTTGTTTGAGTTCCTTCCGGAAGGTTCCGGCTTCCACAGGAATGGCGTTTTCAACTTCTAAGCGCAGGATTGATCCGTGCTCAAAAGTGACTTCAGCCAGAATTTGATTCAGCGGTTTGATGCGTTCAGAAATCATTCGACGCTCTTCATCCAGAAGCTGCAAGAGATCGCTAAAACGTTCGTAGGAGCGGTTGGCGAAGTATTCACGGAACTGCGCCTCATGGTGAGGTAAACCGTCAGCCACGATCTGTTCGTGAAGTTGTGCGTAGTGCTCGGCCGCTTCGGGGGTGGTTCCATGCGTCTGAGCGTGCGAGGAGCCAAAGTCCCGAGCAAAACGACGGAAGGTTTCGCTCAACGCGCTACCGACTTCTTGTCGCTGGCTACTTAGAGAGTTCAACTGACTGCCCAGCTGCAGTTTGACCTCAGCGAAAGCCTCGCTGATCTTTTCACTTGGCGGGCAGCTACCGGAGATGACCTGTTCCAGAACAGGACCTAGCAACTGGTGCTGACGTAGCGAAAGCGGAATCTCCTGCTCCCACTGCGCTGCTGGTTCTTGCGCGGTGGACAGGACTTGCTGAGCCCGCTCAACCTGTAGCTGTAGATCTTGGATCCGTGAGCGAACCAGTGCCAAGTCGCCCACGAGTTTTTCTGCTTCAGCTTTGGCAGTTTCTAGTTGCTGCCGGACGCGTGAGGAATCACCGGATAAGGACAGGGCATCGCCAAGTTTTTGCTCACCGCGACGCAACGCCTCCAGCGCACCGGATGAATCAAGCTGGCTGAAGCTGCGTTCGTCAGCGATGATGGCTTTGAGCAGCTGGGACTTGGCAACAACTTGGTTTTTCGCAGCGCTTCGCTCATCGGCGGCCTTCTGCGCCTTGATAATTTCCTGCTCTTGTCGCGCGGCTTTAGTCTGCAACTCAGCGATCTTTGATTCATTGGTGAAGCCCAAAAGATACTCGGAGGCCGGCAGCCCGCGGGTATCTCGCTCGAACGTGCCTGCACCAGATTTGATCGTTCCGGCCGGGGTAATGGCCTTGGGATGAACATGCATCGCGGAATCATTATCAACGCAAACCAACGGATAGTCTGCGGTAATTTTTGATTTTAGCCACCGGCCTGCGTCTCCTGGAGCGAAATCGAGTTTGGTGACCAGATCGGCGGGTCCAGCATCTGCTGATTTTGGTTGCTGCGAAATATCGGTCCAACGCACTCGACCCAGCCCATCAAGCTGATCGATGGCGTGGGTCACCTGCGAGAGCAATTCACCAGGAACCAACAAGGTTCGCGCCAAGGAATGAAGCGCCTTTTCAGCGGCCAAGCGCCACGTGGAAGCGTCCGCGGAAACATCCATCAGTTCGCCGGCGAAGGGCAACTGATCTTCACGAAGTGAACAGGCCGAAGCGATGGCTCGACGGGCGGCAATCGCCCGCTCGTCAATGTTGCTGGCCCGACGCTGGTACGAACGAATCTGCTCATCCAGCGACTCTGCACGCTTGCGAAGATTGACCAAATTGGCCATCGCCTCATATTCGACAGTTTGCGCATCTTGGGTAATCGAGGTCAGCTGCTGCAACGTGCGTGCAGCATTCGCGCGGAGCTCTTCAAGACCGGTCGCCGTGAACTCAAAGGTTAAACCAGCATCAGACGCTTGCTGCTGCAAAGCCCGAACAATGTTCTCTTTTTCGCTCAACGTCTTACGGGCAACATCGGCTTCACGTTCAAGGAGCATGAGCGAAGCGGAACCTGCCGAATCATGTGCGGCCTCTAGGGACTGCAACTGATCATCCAGTTGTTCCTTGCGCGCACGCAACTCTTGTTCCTCAGCTTGCAGCTTTGCCAATTCACTTTGATGAGCGCTCAAGTCATTACGCAAGACCAGCTGACGAACCTGAGTTTCCAGATTTTGCACATCGCTGTCCAGCAGCTGACGGGTCTGAGTGATCTGTTCGGCTAACACGCGGTAAGCCTGATCCTGAGCAGGAACTTCTGCCAGTGCATCGCGTTGTGCACGAGCTGTATCCAGCTGACGGTAAATGCCACGTAGGTGGGCAAAGTCTTCTACTGCAGCGGCCGCGGCTTTCAGTGTTGCCGGTTCTTCCAGGACTTCGTGGCGGAAGAAAAGGTTCACGCCCTTGGCAAGCCCTTTACCATTTTGCAAGGTACGTAGCAGCGCGAAAGCCTTGTCACTTTCCACGCCGAGCCGTCGGCGCAGGCGTTCGATGAAGGCCTTGTGAGTGTCAAAAGCTTCGGTCGGTGACAGCGCCTTGGACAGCGAGGAGACCGTGAAACGGCGAGGACCATGGTTCTCTAGCTCCGCGATGTCTACCTTGCCTTCGCATAAGAGGTAATGCTTAGAAACCTGGCCTTCCAGACCTGCATCCGGCAAATCGAAAACGGCACCGGCGGTGAGCGTATTGCCCATTCCATCGTCGTAGCTAAGGATGATGGCGCTCCAAGTTGCCCCCGGGCGCTGGAACACGGTTCCTTCACTGGTTTTGAACTGACGACCTCTCATATAAGAGAAGGTCGTACGGCGGTCTTCGCGGGTGGCTGCGTCGTTGGCAGATTCGTTCAGGCGCGGGGTCGCGAAGAAAACGTGACCCATGGCGTCAAACAAGGTCGACTTGCCGACTCCGGGGTGCCCTGTCACAAGAGTTCCAGCACGGTCCACCTCAAGATCATGAAGTCCGTGGAAGGTACCCCAATTAACGATCTGAACCCTGCTGAGTCGATGTTGACCTGGATTGATCGCGCCGCCTAGGGGAAGAGTCATTTCAATGCTCATCGATTACTCCTGCACCAATTCGGGGGTCTGTTCAACTAGTTCGTCATTGTCGTCAGCAGTGAGATTGAATGCTGGTTCGTTGGCATCGATTGCCGCGATATAACGAGGGATGTCTTGGATATTGCTCAATGGCAGAGCCATCGCCAACGCAGGAGAAATGCGGAATTCGTTCTCCAACTCAGTGCTGGTCAGCAAACGTAAGGACTGCAGGCGGCCAATAGCCGCATCGCAGGACTCTGCGAAACGCTTGTCATCACGATCGGTTGACTGACGGTGTTCCGCAAGGATTTCGTGCATCGTTGACCGGGAAACCACCGCATCTGTTCCACTACCGGAGTGTTGTTCTAGCAGCAGGCGTAAGCGCAAAGCCAAGAGCGTTTCATCGCGCTTGAGTGGACGGCGAGGTGCAATGGGAGCGGTATGCACCTGTTCAATTTGTGCCGGCGTGAGCATCGCAATTTTTCGATCCATGTCCAGGGTCAAAGACAAGAAAATTTCCGAGAAATAATCGGAGATGGTTTGTTGCTGATCAAGGAGCAACTGCCAAGCTGCTGCGTCGACAGATCCATCGAGGTAGGGTCCCCGCAAGAGACGGACCAGTAATTGGCGCAGTACAAGAGAGAAGTTTCCGGTATCACCGTCGAACAGTGGTTCGGTGATCGGTGCGGCGTAGGCATCGTTCGTGGTCATAGCGGCTCCTTCGTGAAGTGTAGGGCGGGGAGGATTGCGGTTCTCATCGAGCCGTCAAGTTGCTGGAATTCAATATTGATCAGTTCGCTCTCATTGAGCGTTTCGCCATTGGTCCGGCCGATTTCCACCAGCGCGCGGATGGAATTTAAATGCCGGTGTTCATCTTCTAAGGCGTCAAAGACCGTGCCCAAATCCACCGTATTGTCAGCTGACGCTTCAAGATGTGCAGTGATCGAGGACCGCAAGAACTTCATATTGGCTTGTGGGGTGCTCGGATTGCGGACAATGTCGGACTCGTTGAATTCGGGAGCATGGGCCAACGGTGGCGGCGCTACATGCTCGGAAGGATCGTAGATTCCGAGCCCGAAAAGTGTCATGAACTGCGGGGTGTATAGATCTATCGGGGCCAGTCCACGGCGCGGTTTCAATGCTGTGGACTTGCTGATGGCAAGTTCTGCCTCACGAACCGCTTGCCGTAGCAACTCGGCTTGTTTGTAGTCTTCGGACTGCACAAAGGCGTGTAAGGATTCGGAGAGCTTGCCATAAGAGGTATGAACTTCGGCGGCTTGCCGGCGCAGTTCACGCAACAAATTGGTGAGAATCTGGCGTTCGGTGGCATCCAAATCGTCCACAAAGTCGCGTTCGAGTACTTCAGCAAGGGCCGAACGAAAACGTTGCTGCGCGTCGGGAGAATTAAGGAACTCGGTGAAGCCACTAAAAGTTTCACCCTCGGCGGTAGAACGTAGCTGACGGTCTGCTTCGAGCACCTGGCCTACAGCCACTCCCTTAGCTGTGGAAGCATCGAGAATACCTTCACGCAGTGAATGCAACATGTCCTGGACACCATCACGCATACGACGGAAGTCTGCTGGCAAACTGGAAGCCAAATCCAAGAGTGAACGCGTAGCTGACAATGCAGTGGTTCGCGAGAGTACCGCGGGTTCATCACCACTACGTAGCTGCTCAATTTGGGCTTGGCGAATAGCGATCTGCGATTCAAGCGCGCGAATTCGAGCTTCTGGATCCGGATCGGTTTCATGAACCAACGATTCCAAGGAAGAAAGCAAGGTGTTCAGGCGAGAGGAGTTCAGGTGTGAGTCGTCGGTCGAAAAATCTGCCAGAAAACGTAGTGACCGCATGGTTTGAGCACTCGGTTCATAAACAAAGCGTCCATCGATCAGTGGACGAGCCAAGATGCCTTGCTTGACCCAGCTTTCGGCAAAGTCCTGTGCAGAGTAGGACTGGGAGATCTGCTCATCGCTCTTACGCGCTTGCTTCAGGAAAGAATCGAGAGAAGCGTGAAAAAGTTCCAACGCAACTCGGGAGCGGTCCGCAGTGAATTCGGCGCGGATAAAAGCTACCGCCCAGGGTTGAGCCGTCAATAGACGATACGCTGCTGAGCTTTTGAACTGCTGAGCCTGAAGCCACAAACTATTCGCGCGGTGCGAGGGCTGCATGTACTTCCTTGATCTTTAGGACGCCTAACCAATCAATTCTAAGTCATTGGCCTCAACAGAAAATGTGTATCTATCCAGCCAGGGTGGCAATAACTCATAGATCCGGAAGAATCGCCGGTGAAAGACTGTCGTCGTATCGCCATTCTGTGTAGGGTCGCACTTACTAGATGACGACCGGTTTTCTGAAAATCTCTAAAGCTAGGTGCGGTGCACGGAGGTGAGGATCAATGAAGTTCTTCTCGGCGGTAATTTCGATCTGTCTTGTGATGACTCTGGCTGCTTGCAGTGACCCAGGTGACCAGCAAAGCCCCTCGACCAATGCCTCTACCAGCGATGATGATCAGCGTATTGCTGGTGTCAAAGCAGAGATTAACAGGCTGGCTGATGGGTACGATTACGATGCTGCGATCAAGCTAGCCAAAGACGATGCTAGCGATGAACTCAACTCCATGGCCCGAGGCCTTGAAGAGGAAAAAGAGCAAACTACGCCGTGGGAGCATCCGGAGAAGATCCCGCACCTGTTTTTCCATTCGCTCATCGTGGACACCGATCGAGCATTTGACCAAGACAGTCGTTCGGGCGGATACGAGGACTATATGGTGACCCAGAAGGAATTCTCACAGATCCTCCAGGAGCTCTATAAGAGGGACTATGTGCTGGTTAATCCTGAAGACTTTGCAGCGCTGAACAAGCAGAAGAAGATGGAATATCGAAAGATCATGCTGCCTAAGGGTAAAAAGCCGCTGGTCTTATCGGTTGACGACCTGAGCTACTACGAGTACATGGACGGCGATGGATTCGCTAGCAGACTAGTGCTGGATGATCATGGCAAGGTCCGCAACGAGTACGTCGACGCTGCCGGGAAGAAGCAGCTTGGTGCTTTTGACGTCACCACGATGGTTGATGACTTTGTCGGCGAACATCCTGATTTCACGTACCGCGACGCCCGGGGCCTTGTAGCAATGACGGGCTATAACGGTGAATTTGGCTACCGCACCTCACCAAGCCAATATCCGAAGAACAAGAATCTTGCAAAGGATCAAAAAGACGCAACGGCCATTGCTGAAGCTATGAAAAATACGGGGTGGGTATTTGCCTCGCACTCTTGGGGTCATCTGAATACGGGCTCAGTGAGCATGGCGCGCCTTCAAAGTGACACCAAACTATGGAAAGAGGAAGTTGAGCCCATCGTTGGTCCCACGGATCAATACATCTATCCCTTCGGTGCTGATATCGCTCAAACCAATACCTATTCAGGTGCTCGTTACGAATACCTGAAAAGTCAGGGATTTGATTACTTTTATGGGGTGGACGGGACTACAGAGTCGTGGATGCAACAGGTCGGTGGTTACCAACGACAGATGCGCATTAACATTGACGGGCTTCAATTCGCCAAAGAAAAAGCTGGTGATCGTCCTGTACTGGCGAACTTCTTCGACGTCGACAAGGTGATCGACCCAGCGCGAAAAGCGCTGGATCGATCTAAAAAGTCTACAAAGCCATAAAGGCGCCGAGTTGTGACAACGCAGCCGGGGAAGAAGGCAAATAATCCGTGAGTCGCTCACTACGGACGATGACGGCTTTCCATTGACCGCGAGAAATCGCGACATTGATTCTATTGCGATTCAACAAGAACTCAATGCCACGCGAGGCATCATCAGCGCTGGAACAGGCCATGCTCATTAAGACGACTGGGGCCTCTTGACCTTGGAACTTATCTACCGTGCCAACTTTGACCGCTTCAAGACCATGGTCTGCAAGCTCTTCGCGGACCAAGTTCACTTGAGCGTTATAGGCTGCGACAACAAGAATGTCACTGGGCTCCAACGCACGTACAGCTTTGCCTGGTCCTGGATTCCATGGCAGACCTAGGTGTTCAAGAATGAGGTCTATGATCGCGTCCGCTTCCTGTTTCGAACTGACCGTATTGCCACGGTGTTCTACAATACGCGTGCTGACTCCGGCCGGGGTGCCTTCGAGAACCCGCAGTCCGGCAGCATGTGCTGAAAACAGCTGGTTGTCGTAGCTCAAAGCTGAGACCTTGGCACACAGTTCGGGGTGCATCCGCCATGAGGAGGCAAGGAAATAACCCAGTTCGGAAGGCAATACGGGTGCACCAGCGGAGAGCCATCCCAAGGCAGACTCATCCACCGGCTGAGGATGTGAACCCTGGGTGACCTGAGGCAGCTGCTGTGGGTCCCCGAGCAATAACAAGTTCCGCGCAGCGCGCGAGACGGCCAAAGTATTGGCCAGAGAGAACTGTCCGGCTTCGTCGATGACCAGCAGATCCAGCGATCCGGCCGGCACTTTGGAACCGGTCAAAGTCCACGCAGTGCCACCGACCAAAGCGCCGTCGGCGGAATTCAAAGCTTGCGCAACTGAATCTTTTGAAGTCCCCGCCCATGGAACAGGATCCTTGTGTTTGACTTCTTTGGCGACCACTTCGGGATCGACACCGGCTTCAACGGCTTTACGTAAGACGTTTTCCACCACTGCATGTGATTGAGCAACGACACCGATTTTCCAACCGGCATCGATCAACTCACGAATCACGTGGGAAGCTACGAAGGTCTTGCCAGTACCCGGAGGCCCCTGGACCGCAAGATACGAGTTATCAAGATCCTTGAGAGTTTCAACTACGGCCGAGTAGATTTGCGGTTGACCATCCGCCATTACTGGCTCAGCTGGTGCGGGCAATGACTTCAGTCGTGGTGCAATACGACGAAGGATATCGATTCCCGGTTGCTGGGGCAGTGTCGGTACTGTGGCCCCAACCTTTTGCGCAATTTCATTCAACGCGTCATCGATGCTCTTGGTCATCAACGGTTTGTCTGGAGTCAGCGCAACAGGGAATGAACCGTAGGGTGGGATTTTTGCTGTGGACTTCTCGGCGACAATTAGCCACCCCTCACCGACCTCCACGACGGAAGTATTAAAAGCACCGCCACGTAGCGACTCATCTACTTCCATACCTTCAGGAAGTGGGCCGGTGAACATGGCAAAGACTGCCGAGCCGGGGGACAGCAATGAGCCTTCAGCCAAGGTGCCTTTCAGCTTAGTGATTCGAGTGAAAGTGCGCGCCTTTGGTGTGGCCTTATGCCAGTCCTCGATCACCTGCGCACTGTCCACCGTAAAGACTCCTCGAACATCGCTCCATTCATCCACAGGTGCCGAGAGCCGGTCGTAGTGTTCCCACCAGAACTGCTTTTTCTCGCGACGGTTGTAACCGGTGGCAGCGGCAACCATAGCGATAGCACGATCATCATCGCTCAGTGGCTGTCCTTGGGGAAGGGAGGTTAGATACTTCTGGAGGCGTAGCTCCTCGGGGGTCGGCTCGTACTCGTTGGTGGTTTCTTCTAACAGGGGCAGCTCAGGCGCCGATGCCGGGTGATGCTCTTCCAGAGACAGAAGCCAGTCGCGCAAGCGCAAGGTTGAGAGACAGTCGTACTCGTTGTAGTCAGCAATGGATTCCAGCACCGCATTGGCGGTGGGTTCATCATTGGCCGCGCGTGCCTGCATGTAATGGGCATACGCGACGACGGAGGCGCCGGCATCGGTAACGTCCCCGCCACGTAGATGGGATCCCATATATAGGGGTTCGAGCTTCTTGATGGAATATGAGCGGGTAGAGACAACTAGTGAGTTGCGCACGGTTTCATAGAGGTCCACGAGTAGGTTCTCGCGCAGCCAGGCATCTACTTCCTCTTCACCGGCGATATGGACCTGAGAAAGCTTTCGCAGTGCAGACTTTTCGTAGGCAGCGTAGTGGTAAATCTTCATCTGTGGGTAGCGTTGGCGACGCTGCTGCACGTAGCTGATGAATTCTAGGAAGGCTTGGCGTTCTTCGGCGCGGTTGTGAGCCCAAAAAGGTCGGAACACCGGTTCGCCGGTGTCATGTTCAATGACGCCGAAGAGGTACTCCAAACCCCAAGAACCATCGGTTTTTTCCTGGTACAGCGGGTCGCCTTCAAAATCGAAGAAAATATCACCCGGGTTGGGCGCTGGCAGCGAAGTGATGGTTTGTGAGGATTTGACCCTGAAGCTTACCCCTTGCACTGAACCATCGACTTGACCCAAACCAAGTTGCATTTGTGCCTGGTCAACCATCCGGGCTAGCGATGTTCCTGGCTGTGCCTTAACCTCGGCCAGCTCTTGAATAGTGAAGATCTGGCGCTGTCGCAGCTTTTCGCGTTGCGTCATGGACATGCCAGCGACCAAGAGAACGTCGTGTGTTGCCTGCACCTGCTCGCCGCAGTAATCGCACCGTCCACAAACGCGGATTTGGTCGGAGTTCCAGAGCACCGGCGTCTGTGCTGAACGATGCTCGTTGATCATTTTGAGGAAGCGAGCACGCTGCGCCCTGAAGACGGGGAGTATCTCATCGACGCGATGCACTGAGTGGGTGCCATCGCCGAGCACGAGGGTGGTTTTCGTCGAAATAGGGATGTCTTCTGCGATCATCTGATCCGCATAGGCGGCCACTTGAAGCAGGGCACTGACCCGAGCGTGGCGAGCTAACTTGGTATCCCAGACCGCCCACGACCCGTCAGGCTGACGGACCAAGAAATCGGCAAAACCGATGAAGGAACCGTCGAAAAAAGTCGCCTGGAAAATGACATCAGCACCACTGCGTAGCACAGAGATGGTTTGTTCATGTGCCGCGCGTAGTCCTTCGGGGCTCATCGTTGGCCGCTCATGGAACTGCTTAACTCCAGTGCCATTGGCCGGATCATATTCGCCGTAGGTATTGATCAGTTCAGCCAACACGTTATGTTCATGCACGTCGCCAAGCACTGCGGTGCGTTCGAGCATTTCATCACGGACGTCTTCGAACGCTGGGCGTCGCCCGAGCTTCACGTCAAGCTTGTACAGCGACTGGAAATTGCAGTCAACGGCCACTGCAAGGTCACTGGCAGAGAAGATGAATTGATCTTCCAAAAAGAACACGGGGCCGGCGCCTTTCGCTGACTAATACCTACCTAGTCAACGTAGCACCGGACCCCGACAGAATCGACGTTCTGTTAACTGCTAGTCTTTGGACTTCTTGGCTCCGCCGATGAGCAAAGAAAGCAGCGCAACTCCGGCGGTGACGCTATTGACGGCTGGCCAAGCACCAATTTTCTTTGCCAGTGGATGGGAGGCGCCAAAACCACCGACGTAGGCGCTGATGAGCGCTACTGCCTTGCCGGTTCCGGCGTCTTTCTTCCACATCAGGAAAGAGCCAACGCCTGCGGCGCCGAGTACCACTGCTGCCAACTCACGCTTCTTTGTGGCACGGCCTGTTGCATAGCCGCCGGCTAGTCCGGTGATTGCCAAGGCAGTTGAAGCTAATCGAGACATGAATTTCCTCCAGATATTTTGCGCAAGATCTCGCTATGCAGACTATGCCTAACACCTGTGATGTTTCATAGAACGCTGTTCTCTTGCTGGGTCGAACGACGTAGGTGCGAACTGTACTGGTAAGAATGGATGGGATCCGGTGGTTTTAGAGGAGTATTAATGAACGTGGACATTGCTGATACTTGGCATCGTTTGGCCCAGCCGGTCAACGTTGAGTTGAATCTCTGGCAGTGGCTGATCGTCTTGGCCGTGGTGTTACTTGCGGTGATACCCATGCCCATTTGGCGCTTCACTGGCTTGTATTCAACACTGGTTCACGAGCTTGGCCATATAGTCTCCGCGCTTTTGACCGGAAGGTATGTCACCGGGTTGCGGCTGGGCTGGAATCACTCAGGTGAGGTGGTTAGTAAAGGGCGCGGCAAACTTTCGGTGATCGTCTCGGGGCTGTTTGGCTATCCAGCACCGCTGTGGGTATCAGCCATCATGTTCTGGGCTATTTCTGCTGGTTATGCAGGTCGAGCCTTGGGAATCTACGCACTGTTTTTCCTATTGGCACTGGTCTTCGTTCGCAACTGGCCGGCTTTCGTCGTCTGCGCGCTTAGTGTTGTGCTCGCACTGGCGGTCGTGTTCTTTGCACCGGTGGGAGCCTACATTTATTTGTCGCTGTTGATTGCAGGTTTCTTATTGATCGCAGGATTGCGTGACTACATCAAGTTACTTTCGGTACACACTCTCAGAAGGCATGATTTGGAGCAATCTGATGCCTACCTCATTGCTCGGTCAACTAATACTTTTGCAACCCTGTGGCTCTTGATCATCTTGCTCTTGGGGGCAATCGCCCTGTGGTTCTCGGCGCTAAGCCTATTGACCTTGTTCTGAGTCTTTACGAGCCTGCTTCTTTTGAAGTGCGTTTTTCGTACTCGCGTGTGAGGCTACCCATGCTGCTACCGCAACGAGACCCATAGGCAACCATTTGGTCTTTCTCTTGACTCTGCGATCTGGGTCGATATCCATATCTGCTAGTGGATCACCACCATGCTTGATGCGAACTTCCTGCGCATGAACAAGATCCTTGTAGTTTGCTAGCTCTTGTTTGGCGACCAACGTGTCATCGCGCAGAGGCAATAGAACTTCCTCTGCCGCAGGTAAGCCAGTGCGTAGCTGGCGCAGGCGGGTGAACTCGATATCCACTTGGGCGCCCAATAGCAAGGCGATATTGCTGATCCAGCAGGCCAGCACCAAAATGATGACACCACCAATAGCGCCGTAGGTGGCCGAGTAACTGGCAAATTGTGAAAGGTAGATGCCAAAGCCCACCAAAGACAGACCAAGAATGACCAGTGCAGTCAATGTGCCAGCGGAGAACCAACGGAATTTTGGACGTTTAACGTTTGGCGTGAAGTAGTAGAGCAGTGCAAGCACCAGCAAGACCATGACCAGCATGATCGGTGGCTTGGCTATGTTCAGTATCAAGACGAAACTATCGCCCAAACCGAAGACGTTACCGATACCTCGTGCTACAGATCCTGAAGTCACCAGGAGGACCAAGGTAATCACCGCGACCAGCATGATCAAGATGGTAATGAGAAACATCTGAGGACGGCGCTTCCACTGTGGACGTCCTTCCGGAACACCATAGAGCCGGTTCATGCTTCGACTAAAAGCTGTGACGTAGCCAGAAGTACTCCATAGGGCACCGAGTGAACCGGCAAGGATCACCCAGAAGGTTCCGCCGGCTTGAGAAGCGAGTCCATTTAGCAGTTGCTCTGCTGTGTCCAATAACTGTTGCGAGTCCCCACTAGCAGCACGTCCGTTTGGAGCTAGGCCCTGTTCCAAGATGTCCATGATCCATTTGGTTCCGCTTTCGCTGGCTCCAGCTAGTGACAGCAGAGAGACCAACGCAAGCAAGCCGGGGAACATTGCCAAAACCATGAAGTAGGAGAGCGATGCTGCGACGTCTAGGCCATCGCTTCGGAAAAACTCACGCAGTGCACGCGGGAAGCAGGAAAGCGATTCTTGCATGTGCTCTTTGGTGAATCTGCCTTGGCTGGGCATCGGGTTCCCCTGTCTGACAAACTAATTAGCTAGTGCGGTGAACTGGTTTCGCACATCACACTACCTAAATGCTCCGTCAGTGACTAGGAGATTTGGTGCCGTGCCGTGTACTTTGTGCCCTGGCGACGCAAAAGCAAGACACCAAAATTGCCTTAGACAGCCAAGTGCCGGCGTCCAAGCTAGGTAAGAAACAGGGTGGTTTTGAAAGTTGCGAAAGTGCTAGATCGTGCCCGCGCAAATAGCGAGGCTCGAGCCTCGTTTGAGGCAACGAAACACCCGAAAAATGTAAGTGAAACCCATATCACACAAAGTTGTTTGGAATCTACTCAGGCTATGTAACAATCTTGCACGCTCACAAGGAGTTTAAGGGCGAAAAAAGTTTCAAAAAAACTTTTTTGGCGGAGATCGTGACCTGTGTTTTCGCGGAATCTGGGCGTTTCCTGAGTTGCGGAGACGGTGGGGGTTCGGGTTAGGGTCTTTATAACGTTTCGATAACACTCGCTGTGTTATGGGGAAACAGGTACTGCCGGGACTTCCACATCGCTCACCAGGGCAGTATTTCATACAACGTCGAAATGCGACGCTGAGCGATGCACGAAGATGGTCTTGGACGACCTGAGCGCGGGAAGAGCACTGGAGAATCATGATCCAGCAGAAGACTAAGAAATTGATCCGTCGCGGCGGAGCCTCGTTGGCAGCCGTAGCAGTAGCCGGTGGCGCAATCGTCGCTACCACCGCACCAGCAAACGCAGCTGGCGCAGGCACCTGGGACAAGCTCGCACAGTGCGAGTCCGGCGGAAACTGGTCCATCAACACCGGTAACGGCTACTACGGTGGCCTGCAGTTCACCCTGCAGACCTGGAAGGCATTCGGCGGTTCGGGCATGCCTCAGAACGCTTCGAAGGCTGAGCAGATCCGCGTTGCAACCAAGGTTCAGGCTGCACAGGGCTGGGGCGCGTGGCCAGCATGTACCGCAAAGCTTGGCATCAGCGGTTCGGCTCCAAAGGTTTCGAGCAGCACCTCGACCGAGACCAAGTCGACCACCTCGACTCAGTCCAAGTCGACTACTTCGACTCCAAAGAAGTCGACCACCTCGACTGAAACCAAGAAGACCTACACTGCTCCAAAGGCAGCTGAGACCAAGTCTTCGACCAATGCTTCGGTCAAGTCCACCAAGCAGGTTGCACCAAGCACCTCGGGCAAGCGCACCGCAGAGGTTGCCAAGGCTCCTAGCTTCAACATCGACGTCACCGACTCAGGCAAGAACTACACCGTCAAGTCCGGTGACACCCTGGGCAAGATCGCTAAGCAGCTCGGTGTTTCCGACTGGCGCGGCCTGTTCGTACTGAACGACGATCAGCTGACCAACCCAGACGTAATCCTGGTAGGCCAGACCCTGAACGTTCCAGCGAACTAATTTTTCGCTAGACCACTTGTTAGGTCCACAACATGTCATGAGGCATGTTGTGGACCTTTCTTGCGTTTAAGAACAAAGACGACGGGTCAGATGTGGCGCGGTACTCTGATGCCATGCCGAATACAGGAACGGGTCAAAGCCCAGCTAGGGGAATTCTGGGCAGCGGATTTGAACAATCCGCACTGCTCAGGACTACAGAGTCAGCACAATCAAGACGCCCGCATTCTTGGTGGTGTGGCCCATTGAATGTTGAGCAGCTGGCTTTGAGATCTGTTGCGCTGGTCGCTGACGCGATCGAATCCCTAGATGCGCAACTTTTGAGAGGTACGTTCGGACCCGTTACCGCGCGCGCTGAGCAGGTTGCTGCAGCCTTCGGGTCGACTGCTCACCTGCGTATCAACGGCAACAGAGTCAAAGGGTTTGCCCAACACTCAGGGTTTTATCGAACCATGGATGGTTGGGTCAGGACTCACGCGAATTACCCGCATCACGAGCACCGACTGTTGCAAGCTCTCGGAGCGCAGGGCAGGGTCTCTTTAGCTGACGCTTTACAGAAGCTCACCTCGATCCAAGCACAAGAGCTCATCGTTGATGCTGGTGGGATTGCCGCAAAAGTTCAGAGTAGAAAGCAATGGCTGGGCTCAGCGGCAGGCAAGGCGGCACAAGAAGGGCATTGGGCCCAATTTTCTCACCATCATGGAACTGGGCAGAGCGTGTGGGAGCCGAACGCCGAAGGGTACGGGCCTCTATCGGGGCTGAAAGTCCTTGATATGACCCGAGTGATCGCTGGCCCCACGGCCACCAAAACTCTTGCAGCCTTCGGAGCGCAAGTTCTGCGGGTTGATGGTCCACGATTCCCGGAGCTCACTGAGCAACACATTGATACTGGTTTCAGCAAGCGCAGTACCGTTCTGGATATTTCTAATCCTGCCGACAAATCCGTCATGGATGATCTCTTAGCAGAGACCGACGTGTTGATCTGTGGTTACAGACCAGGTTCCCTAGGACGTTTTGGATTAGGGATTACGCAGTTGCAAGAGAAATACCCGAACATGATCATCGCAGAATTGAACGCCTGGGGATATGACGGTCCGAGTAGCGCCCGGCGTGGGTTCGATAGCATCGTGCAAGCTGCCTGCGGGATTGCTGATGCTTATCGCAGTGAGGATGGAACCCCTGGAGCATTGCCCGTTCAGGCCCTTGACCACGCGACTGGATATGGACTGGCTGCCGCGATCATCAGTATGGCCCAGGCGAGGGTGGAACATCGGATCGTGGGTCACGTTAGATTTTCATTGGCCCGAACTGCCGAGGCGTTATTTGCTTTTGGAACGGCAGTTGAGCCACCGGAGGAACTCAAGCTGCCAGAACTGGGGCATAAGCTAAGTCCCTACGGAAACCTCGAATATGCACTGCCACCATTTGAAGTTAATGGGCAGTCGCTAGATTTTCCTGCATCGCCGCCGCGATACGGGGAGGATCACCCTCTCTGGCTCTGAGCACTAGAAATTGAATCGGCGAAGAGCTTGGCTGGATTCTCGAATACTCGAGACAGTGATAAGAAGCGGTCCCGACTGGCAGCGCCCGGCCATTGTGCCGGCAACATATAGGAAGGCAACCCGGGATCTAGGTACGGCAAAGCGCGCCATGCATCAACCATGTGCACATAACCGAAATAGGCGGCGCTCGGGTCTGTGACCTGCGAGTCAAGTGCCACCGTGGCGTCCAAGAACTGCTGGTGTAGGGAACTGAGGTACTTCAGATCCCACCATTGCTGGGCTGCTTGCTGAGCGCTTTCAGGAAAATACGGCCGGTCGGCAGTGAAGAGGGTTGCCTGCGAGCGAGCGTTGAGCGCAACAAGAACTGCGGTGACTTCTTCGCGAAGATACTCGGGAAAAATCCAAAGACCCGAAGATACTAGGCCGCCGCCGAGCTGCTGAAAGTGTTTTCTGATTTGGTGGCGCAGCGCTCGTTGTTTCTCAGGAAGGGAATAGGTCACCAAGCACCACTGATCGCTGGCGGACATTTCGCGTGGCGTGAAGATCCGCCGAATTCCCCGTTCAAACATCGCTTGCGCTGCACCTGGGACGTTCAACAGGGCTGAATCTGCAGTTTCCAGAATCTTCCTGTCGATCAGGCGGGAAATTGCCGTCTGGGCCGCTGGGGCAGATATTCCGGCTGCTTGGGCCAGCTCCAATAATTCAGTACGTGGAACCGGCTCTGAATGATTCCTTATATATAGGCCAATGATGGTGCGAATAATTGATGTTGCGCTACCGGAACGGACCTCAAAATCGTCGAGGCTGAAAGCTGATAATGCAGAGTCAGTTGCCAATTTCTGTACGCACCGCAAACAGCTCTGGGAAGAAAGTCAGGTCGAGTGCGCGCTTGAGGAAGTCAACTCCGGATGAACCGCCGGTGCCACGCTTGAAGCCGATGGTTCGCTGAACAACGCGCAAGTGGCGGTAACGCCAAGCTTGGAAATTATCTTCGAGGTCTACGAGATCTTCGCATGCTTGGTAGAGGCTCCACGTCGTGTCCTCTGATTCGTAGATTTCCTTAAAAACGGGAATCAGCGCTTCTTGGTAGGTCCATGGCTTCGTGAAGTCTCGGGAAAGAATTTCTTCTGGGATGTCATAACCCCGACGTGCCAGAGCGGCCAGGAATACGTCGTAAAGCCCTGGTTCATGAAGCAAGTTGGACAACAACTCGTGAGCTTTGGGATCTGATTCATGAACCTTGAGCATGCCCTGATGCTTGTTGCCCAAAATGAATTCCACGGCCCGGTATTGGAAGGACTGGAACCCCGAGGAAGAACCGAGGAAACCTCGGAACTGTGCGTATTCACGCGGCGTGAGGGTAGCCAGAACAGACCATTGCTCGGTCAGGGTCTTTTGAATGTGTTTTACCCGGGCGAGGCATTTGAGCGCTTTGCCGATGTCGTCTTGACCGAGCAGTCGACGAGCCTCGATGAGTTCGTGCAGCATGAGCTTGAGCCACAGCTCGCTGGTTTGATGCTGGATGATGAACAGCATTTCGTCGTGGTGCTCCGGAACGCTGACCGGCTGCTGTGCGGAGAGGACCTGGTCCAGATTCAGGTAACTGCCGTAGGACATGGTGTTTCTGAAATCGGTGCGGACACCTTCTTCGATGTCACGCTGGTTTTCGGTCTGTGGTTTCTTGCTGCTCATGGGGCCATCATATCAAGAGCATTACGAGCGTCACAATATTGAAAATATCTTATTGCGACCTAAACGAAGGATGGGAATAACTCAACAATCGAAAATGTTGAAACATGCATACGCATATAAAAGTAGAAGGATGGACATCATGAGCAAGTCAGTCGTAGTGATCAGCGGAGGTCTTAGTTCGCCATCAAGCTCTTCCATGCTGGGGAGTCAGATCGGGGAAAGTATCGTTGGGAAACTGGCAGCTACTGGAACTGGGGCAAAACTGAACAATATAGAACTGCGCGAGTATGCAGGGGAAATCACCAACAATATGCTCACCGGATTCGCCTCACCGAATCTGCAGCGCGTCATCAACGCCGTGACCGAGGCGGATGTACTCATCGCAGTATCACCGGTGTTCACCGCTTCCATTTCAGGACTCTTTAAATCGTTCCTGGATATCCTTGATCCAAAAACCCTTATGGGGAAACCTGTGGTCCTTGCCGCCACCGCCGGAACCCAGCGACATCAGCTAGCCATCGACTATGCCATGCGTCCAATCTTTGCCTACCTGCGAGCGGACATCATGCCCACCACCGTCTTTGCCGCCTCTGAAGATTTTGGTGGACAAGGGATCACCGGAACGCTCACCGAGCGCGCTCGCCGAGTGGCCCACGAAGTTCTTATTTCTCTGAGCGCCAAGGACGGCACACTGAAGGGTGACGACGAGTTAGGTGACACTCGATCCATCGCGCCGTCTGTCAGCGAATTTGCGGATCCCAACGATGGGATGACCTCTCTCCCATTCGAAACTCTCCTGGCAAACCTGCGGCCCGCGGGCAAATAACAGGTGCTGAAATGTTAGTACGATGTGCCTTGGGACCGGAAGCTAGGTACGATCAAAAAATGTGAGCCAGTTCATCGAAGTGAAAACTGGCGGCTCACCTTGGTATGAACTGAAGTGAAAGGTGTCATTGCTGATGCTATCCGAGGAAACGATCACGGCTATTGCCGATGAGCTGGTTCAGGCCGGCCGTACGCGCACTCCCGTAGCGCGTCTGACCGCACGGTACCCGGAAATGACAGTGGAAGATTCCTATCGCGTGCAGAACCTCTGGCGCCAGCGTAGTGAAGCTGCCGGGCGAACCCTTGTCGGGCGCAAAATTGGATTGACCTCTAGGGCCATGCAGATGGCCACCGGCATCACCGAACCCGACTACGGAATCATCTTCGATGACATGGTTCATGACTCCGGGGCGGTCTTCAACTTTTCTGAATTCACCGGCGCACGCGTCGAAATGGAACTCGCTTTTAAGTTGAAGAAGGATATCGAAGGTCCGCGGGCGAACATTTTCGATGTACTTGAAGCTACCGAGTACGTGATCCCGGCATTAGAAATCCTTGACGCCCGAATTGAGATGGAAGGGCGCACCATCGTTGATACCATCAGCGACAACGCGGCTATGGGAGCGATGGTCATAGGTGGCAACCCGGTCAAACCAGATGCCGTCGACCTGCGCTGGGTCTCGGGCATCCTTTTCAAGAACCAGAGTGTCGAGGAAACCGGAGTGGCAGCAGGTGTACTGAACCATCCAGCCGCCGGGGTGTATTGGCTGGCCAATAAGATCGCAGCTCACGGCGATAAGCTCAAGGCTGGAGAACTGATTCTTGCAGGTTCCTTTACCCGACCGATGTGGGTTAACGCGAACGACACTGTCTTTGCTGACTACGGAGCACTAGGAACTGTTACATGCCATTTTCAGTAGAACCAGATTCATCGTTCAAAGATGCGCTGAAAGGCGCCGAACACAGCCTGACCGGTATCTGGGTGTGTTCAGCCTCCCCACTGATCGCAGAAATTTGTGCCGGCGCAGGTTTCGACTGGATCTTTATTGACGGTGAACATTCACCGAATGATCTGCAGAGTATCTTGGCTCAGCTCCAAGCTGTGCGCAGCTACCCAGTTATTCCGGTGGTCCGTCCCGCGGTCAATGATCCGGTGTTGATCAAGCAGTTCCTAGATCTTGGCGTGCAGTCATTGATTATCCCGATGGTCAATGACGCGCAACAAGCTGCCAATGCGGTGGCTGCTTGTCACTATCCACCCAAGGGAGTGCGCGGAGTTGGCTCGGCTCTGGCCCGATCGGCCCGATGGAATCGAATCCCGGACTACCTGACGCGCGCCGATGAGACCATCACTGTGATCGTTCAAATTGAATCCGATGAAGCGGTAAAAAACGTCGAAGACATTCTTGGCACGGAGGGTATCGACGGTATCTTTATTGGTCCTTCTGACCTAGCGGCGTCCATGGGCGTCATCGGACAGCAGAACCACCCAGATGTGGTCGACGCGGTGCTCACCTCGATCAAAGCGGCCAAATCGGCCGGCAAATATGCGGGGGTTAACGCTTTCGATTCGGCGACTGCGCGGCGTTATATGGACGCAGGAGCGGACTTCGTCGGAGTGGGTGCAGACGTTGCGTTGTTGGCTCGTGCGACCGAAGCCCTGGCAGCAAGTTTTCGCGACGAGGTAAGTGCGAAGGCTCCCAAAAGCTACTGACGCTTCGGTTCTAGGCAAGCGCTCAGGGCGAGGATGCGCGTCGCTGGGTGCCCGGCGAGACTAATGGTGGCAACATTGAGAATGATGAGTCACGAAAAGAAACCCATGAAGGCCGTGATGTTGCGTCTGCGCAACGGTTGGCCAATGCCCCTTGCTTTGCAGGGTGTGTTTGAGATCCTGCAATCCGTTGTCTTTTGCATAGCCTTGATCATGTTGCCGTTGGTCGCTGTGTACTTCAGCGGTGGCTTCTTGGAAGACTCTTTTAACGTCATTTTGCAATTCGCCGGGTTCCTCTGGCTGATGATCCACGGCGTTCCTATCGAAGTGTTGAATCTTGGCACTGGCCAGGACCCGAGCTCCGTTTCCGGATGGTTGACGCTCATTCCTTTGGGACTTTCGCTGCTTCCTTTTGCATTTTGTTTGCGTGCAGGACGACGCATAGCACGTGCCTCGTACACCGATCAGTTGTGGCAAGGGCTACTAGGGGCATTCACCGCCTACGGAGCTGTTGGTGCAGTGGTGGGATTGCTCGTCAATAATAGCTATGCGCGGGTCAATCTTTTTGCCGCAATTTTCATTCCGCTGATCATTGCGGCCCTGGGCCTGATCATTGGAGCACGCCGCGAAGCCGGATCTTGGGCGCGCCTGTTTGGTGTTGATATCGCGTCCTATATTCAGCGACTTTCACCTCACCGACGCTGGGCTGGATCTTATGTGTGGCATGTAGTCGTAGCCGGTTTCTTGGGCTACGTCGCTGCCGTAGGCATCAGTGGTTTGCTGCTGACCATCAACCTGGGGTTGCACTGGACTGAAGTTGCCAATGTGTATCAAGAATTGCGTCCCGGGCCCATTGGTTCGGCAGCATTGACCCTGGTGCAATTGGCGTTGATCCCTAACGCTTCGTTCTGGGTCTTGTCGTGGGTCAGCGGCGGTGGGTTCACCCTCGGTACGGGTAGCACGTTATCGAGTTTAGAAACTACCGTAGGTCCTCTACCTTCTATTCCTATGCTGGCATCCATTCCCTCGGGTGACGCGTCAAATCATTGGTTGTTCATGCTCATTCCAGTGGCCGCCGGAATCCTTGCGGGCTGGTATTTCTTGCGTGGGGGAGAGAACCACCTAGAGGACTGGTTCGCCCGTCGCATTCCGTTCAACTTGCTTTCCCTGGGAGCATCGACGGCGTGTCTGTCAGTATTCACCGGAATCGTCGCCGGTGTGCTGAGCCTGTTCGGCTCGTGGCTGGTGTCCGGTTCTTTGGCCATCGGACGACTGACGGACCTTGGACCGAATATTTGGCTGACTGCCGGTGCGCTAGCTCTACAGGTCGGTGTTGGTACAGCGATCGGCTACCTGATTGCTCCACTGTTTGAGACCGACCCAGTGCTTGAAGGCTAGGGACTAGAGACACCAAAGGCTGACGGAAAAATTCCGTCAGCCTTTGCTTTACCCTGGTGTAAGTTCAGCAGGCGTGAGTCCTTTAGTCGAAGCGAACAACGCTCACATTTGAGAATTCGACGCTGCCATCTGCTGCGTAGTGCATAGTGGGCCCACCCGAAGTCCTAGCTCCAACCATTTGGATGTCGTCTCTTTGAATGAAGCTCAACGGTTATTCGTATGGCAAGGAAAAGTCGCTACGTCAGCGTTGTAGCGAAGCCGCCAATTCCGAAGCGTGAGTGCTAGCGGCTATCAGACTCTAAATCCCATAGATGATGCACAAAATCGTGCCAGGCATACTGATTCAAAGTTTGAACTGTGAATGCTGATCCGTTCGAGCGTAGGCCCCGCCGTGAGTACGAGGACGCGGGAATTGCATCCAATTTGTTTGCATAGTTTTTGGCAGCCTCACGTAGCTGCGAGATGACATCCATTGGTTCAAGAGCGTTGTAATTCCCTTGCTCAGCGGCCAGATCCTGATCCCAGTTTGGGAAGGTAGGTTCATCCTTGGTGAGCATCAGATCTAACCGCTGATTCATGATTACCAACATGTGCGCCACATGCGTGACGTATTCCTGATCGCTCCACCGGGCTGGGTTAGTTCTACCCCGTGCCTGGGGCCTGTCTAGCACTTTGACATAACGCTCCACCCCGTGAGGAAGTTGCTCAATTACGTCTCTAAGGCCCACCGAACGGACGTCGTACCCGCACTCGGGGCAGACAGAGTCCAATACAAAGGTCCAATTTTTCTGATCAGGAACGATTCCACTCATGCGTTCATCATGCATCCAGATGCGCAGATTTAGTAGTTTGCGACTGAGCCAAGCAACAATATTGACCGAATGAAAAATCTGTCAGCACCAAACCGTAGAATTGAGTTCATGCGCATTGTGGTTTTGGTTTCAGGTACCGGTTCTAATCTTCAGGCAGTGATTGACGCGGTACAGGCCGGTGAACTGCCCAATGTAGAAATTGCCGCAGTCGGGGCCGACAAGCACGATACTTTCGGGGTGCAACGCTCTGCGCAAGCTGGCATTGAAACGTTTGTTGTGAACTTCAAAGACTACGAAGATCGCAGCGACTGGAATCATGCGCTGACCGAAAAGTGCCAGTCCTACGCACCGGACTATGTAGTTTCCTCGGGCTTCATGCGCATTGTTGGCGAAGAATTCATTAACGCCTTTGACGGCACCTACATCAACACCCATCCAGCCCTCCTGCCTTCTTTCCCCGGTGCACACGGGGTACGCGATGCTCTGGCCTACGGCGTGAAAGTCACAGGCTGCACCGTGCATATCGCTGATGCCGGTGTTGATACCGGTCCAATCCTGCGCCAAGAAGCGGTGGCCATTGAAGAGAATGACACCGAAGATACGCTGCACGAGCGCATCAAGGTAGTTGAGCGCCGCCTGTTGATTGCCACCCTCGCGGACTTAGCCGCGGGAAAATAGCTTCCTAACACGGCGTAAAATTGGTGGCGAGATGACTGAGCAAAAACCACAGCCTGAATCGGCCGCGCCCACCGAATTGTTTACCGCAGCGGAACTAGACACCGCACTCAAAGTGCTCTCGGTCGTGCATCAGTTGGATTCTGCTGACGAGCGTCATATTGCCGTACGCCGTGCGACGAGCAACATGTTCAAGGCGGCCAAACGGTTCCGCAAATCTCAGAAGCGCGCAGAAATTAGCTCTGCAGACCGCGCTCTGATCCACAGCACTGCTACCGGTTCGCCCCAGCGCCTGGATGACGAAACCATGGGGCTTGACCTGCGCACGCCGACCCAAGGTGCCAGCGCCGGTGAATTCCGCCGGCCACGTGGCTGCTATATCTGCAAGAAGCGTTACACCACGGTGGACGCCTTCCACCATTATCTCTGCCCCGACTGCGCTGCCGCTGGACGTGAACGTCGTGATGCGCACGCAGACCTGACCGGCAAACGTGCTCTGCTCACCGGTGGCCGCGCAAAAATTGGCATGCACATTGCGCTTCGATTATTGCGCGACGGCGCCCACACTACGATCACCACCCGATTCCCTAAAGACGCGGTGCGACGTTTTGCTGCGATCGAAGACAGCGGAGAGTGGATTCATCGCCTGCGCATCGTCGGGATCGACCTGCGAGATCCAGCGCAGGTTATTTCCTTGGCCGATAAAATTGCCGCGCAGGGCCCACTGGACATTTTGATTAACAATGCCGCCCAGACGGTCCGTCGAACCAGCAACTCCTATCAGCACCTGATCGAATCCGAACGACAACCACTGGGCGGCGAGCTTCTGTCCAATAACGGGGGACCGGAACTCTGGGGTGAAGCTAATCCTCCAGCCGAGCATCCAAAGACCTTAGCTAGTGCCTTCCGGTTGGAAGACTCGGCCCTGCTGGCCCCGACAACCTCGGGAACCTATGACGCGCAGCAATTGGCGGACCTAGCGATGAAGGCAGGCTCGGCAACGCTAGAACGCATCAGCGCAGGCACGGCGATCGACGCCGGCGGCCTTGTTCCAGATGTGGTCACCGAAAATTCGTGGACTCAGATCTTGGGAAATGTTGACGCACTAGAAATGCTCGAAGTGCAGTTGTGCAACGTCACCGCACCGTTTTTGCTGGCCTCACGACTACGCCCGGCTCTAGCCGCAAGCGATGCGCGTCGCAAGTACATTGTGAACGTCTCTGCGATGGAGGGGCAGTTCTCGCGTCGGTATAAGGGTGCTGGCCACCCACATACCAATATGGCAAAGGCCTCGTTGAATATGCTCACTCGAACCAGCGCTGAAGAGATGCTGAAAACCGACGGCATCTTGATGTCGGCGGTGGATACCGGGTGGATCACCGACGAACGTCCGCATGACTCCAAGGTCCGCATGGTTGCCGAAGGATGGCATGCGCCACTGGATTTGATCGACGGGGCTGCCCGTGTCTACCAGCCGATCGTGGATGGAGAACGCGGAATTGACCTTTACGGCTGCTTCCTGAAGGACTACGAACCTTCGCCGTGGTAAACGACGAAGGTCCGGTTGCTACTTCTTGAGTGTCAGCCGCACGGTGCGCACCTCGAAGGGGCCCAACGCCAACTGAAGCGAACCCTCGCTCAGCTCGATTGCACCGTCATCTAGGTGTTCTTCGAGCAAGCTTGCTGTGCTGGCCGAGCCCAGTTGGGCGTTGATCTTCAACTCTCCGTGAGCACGACGTCCCAGCGACTCGTAAACACGCACCACCAGGTCACCGGAGCGGTCAGCAGCTAGCTTCACACTGGAAACCACCAGTCCATCGCCGGAGATAGAAACCAGTGGGGATACCTCTTGTGCTCCTAAGACCACGCGTTCATCACTGTTCAGAAGTGCGCCGGCTTCGGTAACTCCCGCGATATCCGCTCCGATGACCAGGCCATAACGGTGGGTTTGTACGCCCTGATCGGTGTGTGGATCCGGGAAGCGCGGAGCACGTAGCAAAGATAGGCGTACCGTGGTGGTGACCTGTGCATCCTTGGCATCACGAGTGACGTCAAAGCCGTATATCGAATCATTGATCAGGCCTACCCCAAAGCCAGGTTCTTCGGCCAAGACAAAGCGATGCATCGAAGTTTCAAACTTTGCCGCTTCCCAGCTGGTATTCACATGTGTGACTCTCTTGTGATAACCAAACTGGGTTTCCGCGATGGTCTGCTCGGCACGAACATCAATGGGGAATGCGACCTTAAGGAACTTTTCGGCCTCATGCCAATCGGTGCTTTGGCTGATGTGAAGGGTGTTCGAGCCTGGGGCCAAGCTCAGTTCTTGTACGAGCTTTGACTGGGAGAAGCTACGAGTCACGGTGATGAGTTTTGCACCGCTTGGTGTCGTGGATAGTTCTAGTGAATCTACCTCGCGCAGGTCGGTTACCTGATTACGGTAGTACTTGTCGACATCCCAGGCGTCCCACATGTTTGGGAAGTCCTGATGCAATTGCAAGAGGTTTGCTTCTTGGCCAGCCGCGATCGACTCGCGACCAGTGGCCAGATCTATCGCCGAAGTGATCAAGCCTTGGGCATTGATACTTATTTGGACAACACCGTTATCTAAGACGTAGCCACCGTCAGCTTCCGAAACCTGCACAGAATCATCCTGGACGATCTGCAAGGACTTAGCCTGCCCGAAAGCTACCGCGTTGCGGGTAAAGGCTGCACCGTTGAAGGTTATGGACGTGGAACCGGAACCGGTCAACTGCTGTTGCGCAGCGAGAATCAATGCCTCGGCCTGCTCGATGACCTGCGCGTACCGGTCCACTACTTCACGATGTACCCAGGCGATGGACGTGCCTGGCAAGATGTCATGGAATTGGTGCAACAGCACGGTCTCCCACAGCTCGTCGAGCTGCTCGTACGGGTAGTCGGCTCCGGTGTAAAGCGTCGCTGTGGTGGCCCATAGCTCGGCCTCAACCAACAATTGCTCGGTACGACGATTGCCTTGTTTGGTCTGGTGCTGGCTGGTAAGCGTCGCGCGGTGTAGTTCCAGATAGAGCTCGCCCACCCAGACCGGCGGGTTGGGAAGTTCCTTTTTGGCACGGTCGAAGAAGTCGTTGGGGTGCTCCCAGCGGACTTGAGCGCTGCCTTCCAAATTGGCTAAGCGCTTGGCCTTGCCGGCCATCTCGCGGGTAGTTCCACCGCCGCCATCTCCCCACCCCACCGGGGCAATGGAATTATTGGTGACACGCGCTTCACGGAACTGACGTGCAGCCTTGGCCACTTCCTCGCCGGAGAGCTGAGAATTATAGGTATCCATCGACGGGAAGTGACTGAAAATGCGTGAGCCATCAATACCTTCCCAAGCAAAGGAGTGATGCGGGAACTTGTTCTGCTGATTCCAAGAGATCTTCTGAGTAAAGAACCACTCAAAACCGGCACGACGCATCAGCTGGGGCAGGGCAGGGGAGTAGCCGAAGGAATCGGGCAACCATACGCCCTTGGAAGTCACCCCGAATTCATCGCGGAAGAACTTCTGACCATAAAGGAACTGGCGAACCAGCGATTCGCCCGAAGGCATGACGGTATCCGACTCGACCCACATGCCACCCAAGGGGAGGAAACGTTCATCAGCAACAGCTTGCTTGACCCGATCCCAAACTTCCGGGCGGTGGGACTTGAGCCACTTGTATTGTTGGGCGCTGGACATGCCGTAGAGGAAATCGGGTTCATCTCCGAGCAACTCAACCATCGAAGAAGCGGTGCGTGAAACCTTACGGATGGTTTCGCGCAGTGGCCACAACCAAGCGGAATCAATATGTGAGTGGCCGATGGCAGAAATTTGATGGGCACTGTGTTCTGCCGGGGCAGCTAGTACCGAGGCGAGTTCATCACGTGCAGCCTGAGCGGTAGCGGTAATGCTTTGAAGATCAAGAACATCAAGTGCGTTGTCCAAAGCTTGAAGGATCTGCATCTTGCGCGGACTTTGCGGTAGTTGTTCTTGCAGGTCCAACAACACTTCGAGGTCTAAGGCCAGGTCTTGAACTACTGGCTCAAAGACGGCAAGGTCCACGCGCCGTAGGGTGTAGAGCTTGGAAGACGAAGAGGTGAGAATGTCGCCCTGCTCGGTGGGCAAGAACGGGTGATGATCAAGCAGTACCGGATTGGATGCAGCCTCAAGATAGAGATCTACAGACTCGTTGCCAGCTGCCGATTCGGCGATAGGCACCCACTGGTTGCGTGGGTTCAAAGCCTTGATGGTGATGCCGTCGGGGCGGTAAATGAGGCCCTCGCATTGGAAGCCTGTCATATTCACATCAAAGCCAAGATCTATAACAGCTTCGATGCGGCGACCAGCCCATTCGGCTGGAACCTGTCCTTGAAGATGGAACCACGTGGTGCCCCAAGCTGCACCCCATTGGGTGCCGACCGCTGTTGACGTGTAGTTCAAAGCCAGAGCTTCAGCAGGGGCAATCGGTTCACCCGGAAGCTCGTGCCATGACACCTCCAATGGAATCGAGTCCGAGTAGATGGCAGGCAAAACTCTTTCCTGCAGTACTCGTTTGACTCGACCGGTGGTCAGGGAAGTGTCATCGTGCATGGCGGCCTTTCGAAGGTCGGATCCCCGAAAGTCAGCGGGGCAGTTCACTGCCAGACTATCGAAAAATATCTGATGAAATGCTATTTCTGGAGGGCGTGGGGATAGATTTCTGGCAAAAGACTTACGGTGGTGGCAACGGTGCGTCTTTTCTGGAAAAATCGCTGAAGCTCGAATCATTACCATCGGGTAATCTATCCAAGGCTCGATTAGCGGCCGGTGAGAGACATTCGCCGACGCGCACCATTGTGGAAAGGCACAATCGATCTATGCGCTCTGATGCACTGCAACGACGTGAGACGATCCTGCGCACGGCACGAGAACTCTTTGCCCAGCACGGAGCCAACGTGGCCATGGACGTAATTGCTGAACGGAGCAACGTCGGAATCGGTACCCTGTATCGCAACTTCGCAGCCCGACCCGAGCTAGTTGAAGAAGTCACGGTAACGACCCTTCAAGAGATTCTTGACGCGGCTCACAAAGCCCAGGCCGACCTCTCTACAGACCAACACGCATGGTCAAATTTCTTAGATCAGCTGGTCAACCTCAACCTGGGGGCGCTCAGCGAAGCGCTAGGTACCGCATTGCCTTCCACCTTGAGCACGCGAGTACTCACCGTGCAACGTCAGTGCGCCATAGCAGTGAGCGAAGTCTTAGAAGCGGCGAAGGGCTTTAATCTGGTGCGTGCGGATCTAAACGGGGTGGAACTGATCACCGTTATCGGTGCGGCAACCAGACCGCTGGGGCGGGCCTTCAAAGATCAGGCGCCGCAACTTCAAGAACGCTTGGTGGCCATCATGTTAGATGGTTTGAAACCAGAGAATACTACCGCCTTACCAGTTGAGAAAAGTCTGTAGCATCCGCCCCACACGTTTCTCCCAGTTCCCGCGCGGTCACCGAAATTTTCTAGGCTTTTTAGCCTGAGAAGTTTTCAGCGGGCATGAACAAGGTTGGCGAAAGGTAGTTTGCCGTACTGTTCGCGGAAGCTTGAGTGATATGAAGCCAAGGTGGGGTTCAGTTCTTCGGGCGGCATTTCTTTCCAGGCCACGAGTAGCTTCCCAGCTCCCTTTAGCTGCCAAATCAGTCGACCATCCCAGTGTCCTGGTGGTTTGCCATTTCCGAAGTCAACAAATTCTTGGATCTGTCGGCGTAGTCCTCGGTTGCCTTGGCTGCCGGGACTGGCTTTGCCGATGTAGAGAACCTCGGCGCCTGCCACCCATTCGGCTGCCAATTGCTCAGATTTGAGTGAAGGATTTTTCTTCTTGAACACTCCAGCGGTGCTGCGGTTCAGGTAGCGGGGTTCAAAGTTTTTAGGTGCTACGAGAACAAAAATTCCTTGATGCTGAGGGATGCGGTTGATCTCCAATGAGGCCACGGAACGGAACCCGGTAAACCCGTTGTCCTTAAGACTCAACTGGTCAAACTGCATCAATTTATTCCCGTCGTTGTGCTAGGCAAGGTCTACCGCCAAGGAAGTGACGACGATCTTTCAATTGTACTGGCCGCAAGGGTGTTTGTTCATTACCCCAACTGGCGACCCTTGGTTTCTGGCGCGAACTTCGCCATGAACACGATGGCCACAAAGACCAGCACCGTGGCACCAGCGAAAAGTCCTGGTAGTCCTACCACTGGCCACAATGCAGCGAAGAGTAGGGGCCCAAAGCCAGCAGCAAATCGTGACATGGTCGAGGCCCAGCCAAAGCCACTGGCGCGAAGCTCGGTCGGGTACATTTCGGAAACGTAGGCGTACAGCACCGGAATGGCTACCTGAACCACCACTCCGAAGACCAACACCCAGCCAACGGCAGCAGCTGGAACCTTGAGGTTTACTGCGACCAAAATCAGGATGAGCCCGGAGAGCGGAGCAGAGACGGCAAGCAGCCATTTGCGGCCAACCCGTTCCACCAGCAAGGCGGCAATCACCACGCCTATCAAGCCCATCAAAGCCATCACTGCCGTGGCAAAGAAGGACGTAGACTGCGCCATGCCGGCCTCGGTCAAGATGGAAGGAAGCCAAGTCAGTGCAAGGTAGTACACCAGTAGAACGGTGACGAATAGTAGCCAGCTGGTTGCGGTAATCTTCCACGAATAACGCCACAACGACACGACTTGGTCATACCAGCGCGCTGGGCGTTCTTGGGACACCTGCTCAATGACGTAATCGCGAGCAGTAGCACCGGTACGCTGAACCAATTGGTCGATAACCTGTCGTGCTTCAGCGTCGCGGCCCTTCGCAGCTAGGTAGAGCGGAGATTCTGGAACTGAACGACGTACTAAGAAGACCACAAATGCGGGAAGAATCATCACTACTAGAATCAAACGCCAGTTATCCGCCGTGGCCATGACCCAGCCGGACACAAAGAAAGACAGCGCGGCCCCGATGGGCCACCAACCATCCATGGCGGTGAGTACTCGACCGCGTAGTTTGGCCGGCGTGAATTCGCCAACCAGCGCGTAGTCCACTGGGATACAACCACCTAGGCCAAGACCTGCCAAGAAGCGGAAAGCCACAAAAAAGCCGAAGTTCGGCGAGAGTGCGCCGAGGACAGTGAATATGGCGAACATCAGCAAGGTCAGGCTGAAGGCCTTCTTGCGACCAAATCTGTCGGCGATTCCGCCCCATACAAAAGCGCCCAAGGCCATGCCAACCAAGTTAGAAGTGCCCAACAGCGCTGCGGTAGGGCGATCCAGCCCCCACTCTTTGGCAACCAGAGGAATGAGTGCACCATTCAGGGTCACGTCCCACGCATCAAACATGAATCCCAAGCCACCAATGATAAAAATGGCGCCTTGAACCTTCCACTTAAACGGAAGTTCTTGAACGATGGTGGTGCCCGAAGGGCTAGGAGCAGAAGACACGAAGGTGCGCCTTTCTCAATGCGAGTCAAAGTTGTGTGTATCGCGTCGAAGCATAACCGAAAAGTACTCTCTGATCGTAGCTCCCTACGCTTCTTTGCGTGGTGCGTCAAGGTCTGTTGTCGGGGCTTAGTTGGGAGTACTCTCTGGACATGGGAGTAGATTGGACCGCTCTCGAAGAGGCGATACGGGTGACCGCCCTTCGGCACGCGGCGGAAGTAATAAGTGGACACCCCGACCAAGACTTCTATGCCATTGCCCTTCACGGGGTGAGCACCGAAGAAAGTGAAAACATCGCCATGCCGTTGCTGGCACTGAATTCGATCCAGGCTCTGGAACGTGATCGCAACGCTGCTTCACGAGAAGAATTGGTGGAGCGAGGCGAAGACGCCGATGATCTTGCCGACTATGAAGACCGCGAGGATGCGGACTTCGAGAGTTCAGAAGAACCTCAGGACGTCACAATCGATGAAGAGACCATAGTGATTTCCGACTCGGATGACCAAGAAGCCGAAGACCCTGAAGCTGAACCAATCGACGACGAAGATCTGGATGAAGTGTTAGCTTCTCTCGAAGCTGGACTCGACGCAGACGATTCCGAAAGTTTCTATTCAGACAAGTGGGAACCAAGCGATTGGCACTGGTCAGCAATAGATTTGTGTGAGGATCCCGCGGCGAGCATCTGGTCTGATGCAATGACTGACCTAGCTGCCCACGAAGGGTGGGAAGTCACTATCAAACGCTACTATCACACGTTGGTATCCGTGGCTCAGAGTTTGCGCGAAGAACTGCAACAACGAACGTCAGCGGACTTGGTCTGTTATGTAGCGGATGAAGATCATGCTGAGAAATTGTTGCGCCTTTGCCTTACTGAGAAGCAACTTTCTAGGTATTTCCCGCAGCTTGCGCAGCTCGTTGAAGGGGCATGACACGAACTGAATAATACGCGCGCGCCTTCGTTAGAATGATGGCGGTGGCCTGTGCGCTGCCCGACCCATTCATTCTCACCGCCGGGAGAAAAATTTCGTGAGTAAGACCGTGCTGGACAAAGTCGCAATCCGTCGCGCACTGATTTCCGTTTACGACAAGACTGGTCTGGAGGAGCTGGCCGCCGGGCTGCACGCCGCGGGCGTTCAGCTGGTGTCCACCGGCTCTACCGCTAAGAAGATCGCTGCAGCCGGAATCCCTGTGACTGAGGTCGAGCAGGTGACCGGTTCACCAGAAATGCTTGATGGCCGAGTCAAGACCCTGCACCCACGTATCCACGGCGGCATCCTTGCCGACCGCCGCGTGTCCGAGCACATGGATACCCTGTCTTCGATGGATATTGATCAGATCGATCTGGTCGTCGTGAACCTATACCCATTCGTTCAGACCGTAGCTTCTGGCGCATCCCAGGACGAAGTTGTTGAGCAGATCGACATCGGCGGCCCAGCAATGGTTCGTTCGGCTGCCAAGAACCACGCAGCAGTCTCCATCGTTGTAGATCCAAACTTCTACTCGCAGGTCATCACTGCCGCTGCTGAAGGCGGCTTCGATTTGAAGACCCGTCAGCGCCTGGCCGCAAAGGCCTACGCGCACACCGCAGCATATGACACTGCTGTAGCTTCGTGGACCGCAAGCCAGTTCCTTGATGAAGATGGCGATGGCGTCATCGATTGGCCAGCTTATGCAGGCGTTGCCCTGCAACGCGCTGCTGCACTGCGTTACGGCGAGAACCCACACCAGCAGGCAGCACTGTACGTTGACGAGGCAGCACCGGCCGGTATCGCTCAGGCTGATCAGCTGCATGGCAAGCCAATGAGCTACAACAACTACGTTGATGCTGATGCCGCGCTGCGCGCCGCTTTCGACTTCGAAAAGCCAGCAGTAGCGGTAGTTAAGCACGCCAACCCTTGTGGTGTAGCTGTCGCTTCGGATGACGCAACTGACCCAATCGCAGATGCTCACCGTAAAGCGCACGCAACCGACCCAGTTTCCGCCTTCGGTGGTGTCATCGCTGCCAACCGCACGGTGACCAAACAAATGGCTGAAACCGTCAAGGGCATCTTCACCGAGGTTGTTATCGCTCCAGACTTCGAACCCGAAGCAGTTGAGATCCTTTCGGCAAAGAAGAACATCCGCCTACTGGCACTGCCAGAGGGCTACGGACGCAACAAGAACGAGTTCCGTCAGGTCTCCGGCGGCATGCTGGTTCAGGCCGGCGACCGGATTGACGCCGAGGGCGATAACCCAGCTAACTGGACTCTGGCCGCCGGCGAGGCCGCCGATGCCGCAACCTTGGCTGATCTAGAGTTCGCATGGAGCGCAGTGCGCGCCGCGAAGTCCAACGCGATCTTGTTGGCCAGCAATGGTGCAGCAGTTGGCATTGGCATGGGCCAGGTCAACCGCATCGATTCCTGCAAGCTTGCGGTAGAACGTGCCAACACCTTGGGAGTAAAGGTCGAGTCCGGTGCAGATGCTGCCGGTGGCGCCGAGAACGCCGTTGGCGAGTCTGAGCAGCGCGCCAAGGGTGCAGTTGCCGCTTCGGATGCGTTCTTCCCATTCGCTGACGGGCTGCAGATTCTGATTGATGCCGGCGTGAAGGCTGTTGTACAGCCAGGCGGTTCGGTACGCGATGAGGAAGTTGTTGCTGCCGCGAACGAAGCTGGCATCACCATGTACTTCACCGGAGCACGTCACTTCTTCCACTAGAAGCACACGGTAGCAAGCCGTAAGAACTCAGGCCATGAACGCTTCGCGCGTTCATGGCCTGAGTTCTTTTATGCACCATGGTTATAGAAAGATGGCTTCGCGCGCCAGGCGAATAGCGCAGGTGGCACCCCTCTCCTGAGCAGGTTCGGATCGCGTGTTGACCCTTCGCCAAACCACTTCAAAGCCGTTGTCGCCCATCTCAATAGCGCCGACGTCTAAGGTCGTAGCCAAAGCGTTGTCGACGTGCGCACCGAGGGATCCTGCGGACTCATATCGAAGGGTCTACTGACAGGTTTCGGTGCCCACTTGCCAGTAGTGGGGTACAGATTGTTCTTGAGTGGGAAAGTAGCAGTAAAAAGTGCGCAGTGAAATCCCGGTCTGGTCCGCGATGCTTTCAACCGTGGTTGCTTCGATGCACTGTTGGGCAAAGAGTTCCGTTGCCGCGCGAGCTACTTCAAGTTCGGTAGCAAAGGTTGTGGACCTGCTGGTCAGCGAAGAAGGTCTCTTCATCACCGGTAGCGAAGTCTGCATCGCCGGCGAAAACCACTTCTAAGGATCCAATTGAGCAGACCCCTGCTCTAAACACTTATGGCCCGAGGTTCAAGACTTCTTGAAGCTCGGGCCATGCGCAATTCATCGGGTGGGTTAGTAGCGATCCGTCTAGGCCAGCGTCCTGTGCCGCAAAACGTGTAGCCGTCCCTTGGTAAGCAACCATGCCATTACAGAACCTATACAGGGGACAACTAGCAGCATGATCGTCAACTGCGTCCACGGAATGATTAGTGCCATGTCCCGGAAGAGCAGCTGCAGTGTTCCTGTAGCAACAATGCCAGCCACAATTCCAAACAGCGTGCCGATTACGGAGGTCAAAAACAGCTGCGCCGCTGACAGCGACTTGCGTAGCCGTGGGTCCGCGCCGATGCTGGCCAAAACCGAATGGTCTTCGCGTCCATCGGCCAACGCCAACCCGGCGGTAATACCCGTAGCACTGAAAGTGACCAAGGCGGAAACGCCAACCAGCAGCCACAAAGCGGAGGTCACGTTGGAATTCGGACCGGTTTCCAGTTTTTCTGGTCCGTAGTTTTCTCCTGCTACCTCACTCAGTGCGGTCAGTAGCGTGTCGTTGACTGCATCACTGGGAACTTCGTTCAGAGATAGCAACACCAGTCGCTCATCGTAAGGCATCCCAATTCTTGAAGCAGTCTCCGGCGAAATAACCGCGTAGTAGGGGATGGGTTTGGTCGGTTCTTCAACGGTGGCCAACAACGGGAAACTGTGTTGGGGACTGAACGAGGTCCGTAGTGAAGACATTTGCTCGGCGGTATCTACCGATTCTTGGGGCTCGGCATTAGCGTCGTAGGAAATCAACGTTGTTGTCTCATCCGCGTTCAAATACACCGGATTGCTAACTACCGCCCCGCCCGAGGTCAAAGTTTGCAACGCTTCTGGGCTGGCTTTTCGTCCGAGCAAGGTTTCTAGGGTTTCTTCACCTCCGACAACGATGGTGGGAAGGCTGCTGGAACCAGAATCATTGGCCATGGATCCCCGACACCGCCAATCTTGCAGATCAATAGGTTTCCCATCGGTAGCTACGAAACATTGATGGCCAACGGGTTCCTTGAGTGCCCACGTCGAACAATCTGGAGAATGCATGATTCCATCGATTTCAACGGAGTTTGGATCTAGTCCGGCGCATTCGTTCTGGTCGAAAGCACCCTGGATGGCTGCGGCGCTAGTGCCATCTCCCAAAACCTTGAGCGCAGCACTCGACAATTCCTCGGCATTGATCTTTCTAGTAGTGAGCGCGTCGGAAGATGCCGTTCCCATAGCGCCGATGGAGCTAGGTGAATACTCAAAAACCGTCAGCGGCAACGCCATTTGGTTGAGGTTGTAACTCCACTGGTAATTATCGTTCTCAGTATGCGAAGAACTCGACCAGTAGATCAATATGGCACTAGATAGTGTTGCAGCTGCAAGTACCGCGGCTACGGCGGGGACGGTTCTTCCGGTGTTCCTAGCAGAATCGCGGGTCGCCAAACGTAGTGGAAGCGGAAGCCAAGCCGATTTTGCAGCCACTAGCCTGAGCAACGGGGCTGTCAGCAAGATGAGTGAGCTGATCAATCCGATACTACTCATAATGACCAAGGCCAGGGCAAGGTAACTGCGTAGTTCAAAATCGTGAATGATCTCAAACAGGGACAGCGAAGCGGATAACGCCAGCAACAAGAGTGATAGAGCCAGCCAGAATATACCCCGCCGCAGACTCTTGCGACTGTGATTGCTGGTTGTTCGGCCCGACTTGAGCGCAACATTCAAAGCTTGGTTTGCCACCATACGGGCGGGACCGTAGGCGGAGAGAACACCGGCGATAAGTGCCAGCAGGACGACTCCAAGCATCAGTGGCCAGGGAATGTGCAGCCAAAGCAGGTTTTCTCCGTTGTGGAGTTTCCAAAGTACCCAGGCAATGCCCACGCCCGTGCCCGCCAGCGTACCAGCGATGCCTCCGATCAGGCCTAGCCATAGGCCACTGGCGCTTACCACGGATTTGAGTGTACCCGCTTCGGCACCTGTTGCCGCAAGCAGGGCAAGATCTTGCTGCTGCTTACGAGTGCCTACCGCGAATGCTGCACCGGCCAGCAGCCCCACTTCCAACATCGCCAGAGAAGCGATCAAAGCGCCCGTCATGATGAGGTCGAGGCCATTGCCGCTCGGCGCATCCGCGAAGTCCTTCGCTGATGCTCCAACTTGTTCGGCAGGTGGGGGATTGCGCAGCAGTTCAGCGGAGGTCAGAATTGCTCCGCGTTGGTTCAGTTCGGTTGCCAGCGTCCAAGTGGCAGGTTTCTGCCCGAGAAGGTAATACTTGGTTTCATTGGGGCCGAGCACAAAGTTTTCTGGTAGGTCGTTCGCCGCGGCAAAGAACGTAGGAAACGAATCGTTGGAATTGCTATCGCGCACCATACCGACCATGGTGAATTCACCGGCATTGGTCGAGAATCGATCGCCTAACTGCAGGTCGAATCGTTGCATGAAGCCTGGGGTTCCGAAAGCTTCCATGTTGCTGGTGGCTTTGCGCCCTTCAAGCAGCTTGTATTTCCCATCGAAAGCGGGATTAAGGACGTCTCCGATGACCGCGTCGAAACTTAACGTAGCGTGCTCGCGTTCGGTCGTCAGGCTGATGCTACTCAGGGGCAGCACGTCGTAGTCAGGTAGTACCAGATCTTTGAAATCATCTAGAGTTCCGTTGCGTTGTCCAGATTCTGCGTCAGCATCGCTGATAACGCTACTCAAATCACCCTTGGGACTCTGGGAGATACCGGCGAGGTCCGAGTATTGGAGGCTGACGCGACCGGCGGTCTGGCCAAATTCGTTGGTTATGGTTTCTTCGGTGCTGGGCATCTTGCTGAATCCGGCGACAAGTGCAGCCGAAATCATCATGATGGGCACAGCGATGAGCGCCGCAATAAGTGTTGAACGGCCACGATGTCTTTTGATATCTCGCCAAGAGATTCGAAGCGCGAGTTTTAGTTGCTGTTTTTTGGCACGATGTTGTGGTTCAAGGTTCAGTGACATGATTAGTTGGCAGGAAGCTCCAGTAGATCTGTAGGATCATAGGATTGTGCTGCCTGGTCTACGATTCTTCCGTCCTTGAGAAAAAGTACCCGGTCAGCCCAACCGGCATGTCGGGCTTCATGGGTCACCAAGACAACCGCGCAACCGGCGTCTGCTCGATGACGCAGTACTTCCATGATTCCGTCGCCGGAGGCCGTATCTAGCGCACCGGTTGGTTCATCGGCCAGAATCAGGCGGCGCTGGCCAACTATGGCACGGGCGATGGCTACCCTTTGACGTTGGCCCCCTGAGATTTGGTCCATGAATCGGTCCGCCAGTTCGTCGATGCCCACGGAACGCAGTGCGTCCATGGCTTGGCGACGGGCTTTGCGGGACGGCACGCCATCTAGCTCTCTGGGCAAAGCGACATTTTCTACCGCCGTCAAAGACGGCACAAGATTGAAATCTTGAAAGACGTAGCCGATAGCTCGGCGACGAAGGCGTGCCAGCTCATTGATGTTCAGCGCACCCAATGGCGTGTTTTCAACGTAGATATCACCGCTGGTGGCTTTCTCTAAACCTCCTGCCAGGGTCAGCAATGATGATTTGCCGGAACCTGAAGGGCCCATCACTGCAACAAACTCGCCAGCAGACACGTCTAAGTTGATATCTCGTAGAGCACCCACGGAGTTCGCTCCGTTGCCGTATGTCATGCAGACTTTGCGTAGCTGTAGGACCTGATCGCTCATCGCGTCGGCTCCTTCGTCGCATTGGTCGGTTCTGCAGCGTGGGAGGCAGGACTCTTTGAGGTGCGGAAGCGATGTTTGCGCAGCCAGCCTTCGCAGTGATCAAGCCAGCGGATTTCGGCCTCTGCGCCAAAGACCAGTGAATCCAGCACGAGAATCCAGGCAACATCTTGCGAGTCATTGGAGTCCGACTTCGCTGCTTCACGGCGCTGCCGGGTATAAGTCTGCAAGTTGCGCATCGAAGCAGTGCGTTGCGCCTGCAAGAGCATTTCTACATCCACATTGTCTAGGGTCATTGCCAGGGACAACTTGATGGCCAGTTCGTTGCGGGGTGGATTAGTTGCAACAACGGGCGCGGCAAACCACTGGGAAACTTCGGCCTTGCCCGACGCGGTGATTCGGTAGACCACGTGACCTTCTCCGTCATCGCCGTCCTTGATGGCCAAGCCATCGCGCTCCAGCCGGTCAAGGGTCGTGTATACCTGTCCGATATTCAGTGGCCAGGTGGAACCGGTGCGTTCTTCGAATTCGCTGCGTAGCTGGTATCCATACATCGGCTGGTCGTGTAATAGGGCAAGAAGAGAATGTCGGATAGACAAGGGACCTCCGGAAGGTGCGTGGGAGATGCGAAATGATTACATACTGAGTATACGTTAAATATGGATACTGAGTATGCAAATGAACAGCGCATCCACCTCACTCGTTAAAAAGTGGAGAAATATTGTTCAACAACATCTTGCCAAGGTTGTTCAACAACCTGTAATGTCATGTGGGTTACATTGATTCTGTGACAGCTGTCACCACTATCGCATTGGAACGTCATCATGGCACTTCCTGAGTCAAAGACTGAAATGAGCCCCAAAGCGCGGCGCACCGCCCTGCTAGGCGCTATGTTCTTGATGGCCACCAGCGCCATCGGGCCTGGATTCATTACCCAGACCACCGAATTCACAGTGAAAATCGGCGCGGCCTTCGCCTTCGCTATTGTTGTGTCGATCCTCGTCGACATCGCGGTACAGCTGAACGTCTGGCGCGTTATTGGCGTCTCGGGCATGCGCGCTCAAGAACTTGGCAATAAGGTTCTGCCTGGTGTGGGCTGGTTCTTGGCAGCCCTTGTATTCATCGGGGGCATGGTCTTCAATATCGGCAACATCGCCGGTACCGGACTTGGCGTCAACGCGATGCTCGGTGTGGATGCCAAGATCGGCGGAGCGATTTCAGCTGTCGTCGCAATCCTGATTTTCCTGTCCAAGAAAGCCGGAATGGCTCTGGACCGCATCGTCGTGCTGCTCGGTGCCATCATGATCCTGTTGATGCTTTACGTAGCTATCGTCGCCGCACCACCGGTCGGTGACGCTCTGCGCAACGTGGTTCTGCCAGAGAAAATCGACTTCCTGATTATCACCACCCTCATCGGTGGCACCGTTGGTGGTTACATCACCTACGCTGGTGCACACCGCATGATCGACTCGGGCACCAGCGGTATTGAGCACGTCAAATCAATTTCCAACATCTCGATCTTGGCTATCATCGTCACCGGTGTCATGCGAGTGCTCTTGTTCCTGGCGATCCTCGGCGTTGTTGCCGGCGGCGTGGTGCTGGCCAGCGATAACAAGGCAGCTGAAGCTTTCGGCCACGCCGCAGGCGATATCGGTATTCGAGCCTTCGGCATCATCCTGTGGGCTGCGGCTCTGACCAGCGTTATCGGCGCCGCCTACACCTCGGTTTCATTCATCACCAAGCGGACCACCTCAGAACGAACCCGCAATTTGATCACGGTCGCCTTCATCGCAGTCTGCGGCATCATCTACCTGTTCCTGGGTAAGGCACCAGCAACCTTGCTGATCTTCGCCGGAGCATTCAACGGCTTGATCTTGCCTGTCGGTTTCGCAGTTCTACTGTGGGTTGCGTGGCGTCGTCGGGATCTCATGGGTGGCTATAAGTACCCGAAGGTCCTGCTTCTGGTGGGCGTGCTCGCATGGCTGTTGAGCGTGTTCCTCGGATGGAACTCGTTGGCCGGGCTAGCAGCGCTCTGGCAGGGCTAAGGCAGGTAGACCGTGAGTAACATCAGTGACATGACCGTGGCCGAACGTTCGGCATTATCCCCAAGCCAAGCTCGTGAGTTCTTCCGCGAAGGCCAAGTGCTTCCCACCGCTGGAATCAGCGCTGGGTATGCGCAGGCGAACCTCATGATCGTGCCGCGAGCACTAGCGTTTGATGTTCTGCTTTTTGCCCAGCGCAACCCCAAATCCTGCCCGGTGCTGGGCGTGCTTGAAGCAGGGGAAGTGTCCGGCGAACTACTGGCTGGCGGAGACATCAGAACCGATGTTCCGAAGTACGTGGTCTATGAAAATGGGGTCAAGGTTGCCGAACCCACCGACCTGACCGAGTATTGGCGCGATGATTTGGTCACCTTCATCATTGGCTGTTCGTTCACCTTTGAGTCAGCCTTGATGGACAACGGAATCTCCGTCGCGCACATTGATCAGGGTGTCAATGTGCCCATGTATAAGACCACTGCGCGCAGCACCACTGCTGGGGTGATCTCCGGTCCAATGGTGGTGTCGATGAGGCCCATACCGGCGTCGCAGGTAGCGGACGCTGTTCGGATTACCTCGCGATATCCAGCGGTGCATGGGGCGCCGGTACATATAGGCAATCCGGAAGAGCTGGGAATTACTGACCTGTCGAAGCCAGACTTTGGTGACGCGGTGCAAATTCCCGAAGGTAGTATTCCGGTGTTCTGGGCTTGCGGCGTCACGCCACAAGCAGCTGTCATGGAGTCGAAACCATCGCTGGCCATCGGGCATGCACCTGGCCACATGCTGATCACCGACATCAAAGATTCGCAATATCAGGTGCCATAACAACGAAGTGCTGCGGTGTTCATCCCTTCCGGGAAGAACACCGCAGCACTTATTTAAACCGCAATTCTTCTCTAGTGTTGGCTAACCCAAGCCTCTACTTCTGCCAACCGCTCGCTCTTCGAAGAATCGTCAATGAACGAGGATTCAAAAGAATTTCGGGCCAACTGTGCCAATTGCTCGGTGCTGAAATTGAAAGCCTTCATCAGCGAAGCGAAGTTGGCGTCCATGTACCCGCCGAAATACGCCGGATCATCGGAATGCACCGAAACCTTCAGTCCCGCCTCAAGCATGGATGGCAACGGATGATCCGCCATGGTGTCCACCGCACGCAGACGGATGTTTGACAGCGGGCAGACGGTCAGCGGCATCTGTTCTGCAACGAGTCGCTGCACCAGCTTCTCATCGTCCAAGCAGCGAATGCCGTGGTCCACCCGCTCTACCTTGAGCAGATCCAAAGCCTGCCAAATGTAGTCGGCTGGGCCTTCTTCGCCGGCGTGGGCGACAACGTGCAAACCACTTTTGCGGGCTAGGTCGAAGACGTCAACAAAGAGTTCTGGTGGGAATCCCAGTTCGGAGGAGTCCAAGCCGATTCCATCGATGTCGTGCTTCTGCGCGATCATTAGGCGCAAAAGCTCCAACGCTTCGCTGGCCGGCGCATGGCGCCAGAAGCAGGCGATGAGTTTGTGTGAGATTCCCCAGCGATCCTGCGCTTCGCTCAATGCGTCACGGATCCCGGCGATGACATCGCGCAGGTCCATGCCGCGCTCCACATGGGCCTGAGGGTCAAAGAACAATTCCACGTGGCGCACGCCTGAAGCGTGTGCACGCTGCAAGTAGGCCATGGTGATTTCGTAGAAATCTTCGCGGGTGCGAAGTACCAGCATGTTGGCGTAGAAGAGATCCAGGAATGACTGCAGGTTGCTGAACTCATACTGTGCCCGCAGCTCGTCGATTGAGCTGTAGGGCAGATCAATTGAATGCTTGGCGGCCAGTGACATGATCATCTCGGGTTCCAGGGTTCCTTCGAGATGGATATGTAATTCGGCAACGGGCAAGTTCACAGGGCGGAACCTTTCAGCAACGACTATAGGGTGCGGTCCTTGGTCTAGCCAGGAACGCGCAAGATTGCCTTAAACCATACGCCGACAAGCTAGGTGCAGGCAGGTCGAAATATCAATCGTGCAGCCAACTTGGCAGGTGAATATCCTTGGATTTTCATCGTGATGACCCATCCGCGAAAAGAACTCATTGCAAGGTGCCGGGGGCGCTAAAAGTGGCGGAATCACAATGAATATTTCGACTGTTCGTGCCAGGCCAGTCAGGTCTCATTGGTCAAGCGCAACGACGGTGGATCTGGCGTAGCGAAGTCTGAAGAAGCTCAATGGCCATGTTGTCGGTGAGACAGAAATCGCAAGACTGACACGGAGGCGCAACCAGCGTTGACGCTATTCGGATGCCTTGTTGATGTGTTCGAGCAACTCTGCTTCAGCCTTGTCCAAGTACCCGCGCAGGGCCGTGGCTGCTTCATCGCGTTGGCCCTTATTCAGTAGTTCAACCAGGCGGGCATTTTGCTCCACATAGTGCGAGTGGAAATCAGGGGCGTCGCTCATTGCGTGGAAGACCAAACGCATTTTGGCCAGCACACGTCCCATGAGCTCTTGGACCAAAGCGCTGTCAGAGGATCGAACCAGCTGCTGATGGAACGCCTGATTGGCACTAGCCATTCGTGGAATGTCTTTGGCCGCCAAAGCCGCACGAGCTTCGACAATGATCTTGCCCAGCTGCTCCAAATCCAGTTCTGGACCCCAAGCCAGGCAAGCAGGCTCAATGGTGCGTCGCACCGCATAAATTTCGCGCACATCATCAGCATCGGGAGACGCAACAAAAACCCCGCGGTTGGGGATTCGGGTGATGATCAGTTCACTGTCGAGCAGGGTGAAGCTTTCACGCAAGGTATTGCGTGAAAGCCCCAATGACTCCGCCAAGGACTGTTCAGACAGCTTGTCTCCGGGCAACAATTCACCTTCAGCGATGCGAGTGCGCAAAAGGTTCGCGGCCCAAACGCTGCTGTGCGCATGGGGCGCTTTGGCCGGAAGCTTGGAGACATTGCTGCTGGATTTCATTAGTCCAATTTATCCCAACTCGTTGCCTAAAATAGAACGGGCGGAGGTCCAGTTACTGGATACTGCCCAGCGCGTCGGAACGACGTACCGCAGCCCCAACGTCAATACTGCCTGCGGTGAATACTCCGTCGCGATGGGCCGCTACGGCAGACTCCATTTTCATGGCTTCAACCACGGCGACGGTTTGCCCCTTGGAAACGGTCTCACCGTCTTCGACTGCGAAGCGCACGAGATTGCCATCCATTGGGCTGAGTACGGAGGAAGCATCTTGCTCGGCAGTATCCTGGGTCTGAGCTGTCTGGGAGGAACCAGCACCCGATGGGTTGCGCAAGGCGTTGGTGAGAGCGGCGGGTAATCCGAGTTGGACCGCCTTGCCATCGAGCTCAATGGTGATCGTTTCCCGGCTGGTATCTTGCTGGTCAAGATCCATCTCATCGCTGGCCTCGACTTCATTGAGGAATTCGTCCTCAATCCAGGTCGTGTAGACCTTCAGCTTTTCCCCATTAAAGTCTTCGTGGTCGATGACCGCACGGTGGAACGGTAGGACCGTCGGAACGCCGGCGATGGTGATCTCCTCCAGAGCCAGGCGGGCTCGACGCAACGCCTGATTGCGGTCGGCTCCGTGCACAATGAGCTTGGCAATCATTGAGTCGTAGAACGGTGGAATGATTGAACCGCTGCGAACACCAGAATCGATACGCACCCCGGCGCCCGTGGGTGCCTCGAAGCGCTCTACGGTGCCTGGAGCTGGAAGGAATCCGCGGGCAGGGTCCTCGGCGTTGATACGGAATTCAAAGGCATGGCCCTGGGGAGTTGGGTCTTCGCTCAGTGATAGCGGCAGGCCATCAGCGATGCGGAACTGCTCTGCCACCAAATCCACGCCGGCGGTTTCTTCGGTGATCGGGTGTTCCACCTGCAAACGGGTATTGACCTCCAAGAAGGAGATCAGACCATCGTGGGCAACCAGGTACTCGACGGTGCCGGCGCCAACGTAGCCAGCTTCCTTGCAGATCGCCTTCGCCGATTCGTGGATGCGGGTTCGCTGCTCATCGCTGAGGAACGGCGCCGGTGCTTCCTCCACCAGCTTCTGGTGACGGCGCTGCAGCGAGCAATCACGGGTACCAACGACGACAACATTGCCGTGGGTATCAGCCAGAACCTGTGCCTCAACATGTCGTGGTTTGGAGAGGAAACGCTCCACGAAGCATTCACCGCGGCCAAAGGCCACGGTGGCCTCACGCGTGGCAGACTCGAAGGCCTCGGAGATCTCATCGAGCGAATACGCGATTTTGATGCCGCGGCCGCCACCGCCAAAGGCAGCCTTGATAGCTACGGGCACACCATATTCCTCGGCAAAGGCACGAACCTCTGCAGCATTTTCGGCAGGACCATCGGTGCCTGGTGCCAATGGTGCCCCGGCACGAACGGCAATCTGACGAGCAGTGACCTTATTGCCCAGTTCCTCAATGGCCTGCGGCGAGGGGCCGATCCATTTCATCCCAGCGTCAATCACCGCCTGGGCAAAGTTGGCGTTCTCCGAAAGGAAACCATAGCCAGGGTGTACCGCGTCGGCCCCGCAGCGCTGGGCGATCTCAATGATCTTCTCGATATTCAAGTAGGTGTCAGCGCCGGTGGATCCATGCAGCGGGTATGCCTCGTCGGCACGCCGTACGTGCAAGGCGTCGGCGTCTGGGTCCGAGTAAATTGCTGCGGAACTAATATTTGCATCAGTGGCCGCCCGGGCAATGCGAACTGCGATTTCGCCGCGGTTGGCGATCAGTACCTTTTTCATGACAATCCTAAGAAGTTACTTGGCCGTCAAAGCGGCGGGGGACTGGAGGACAAAACGAATCTTGCTTCCCGGGGGAAGCTGCGCTGCAGCGCTGAGGTCTTCAGCGATCACCGTGGCGATCACCGGGTAGCCACCGGTGACCGGATGATCAGCGAGGAACAGCACAGGAAGGCCCGACGGTGGAACCTGCAAGGATCCTCTGGCGACGCCTTCACTGGCGAGCTCCCCGGAGAGCACACGCTGTAAGGGCTGCTGGTCGGTCGACAAGCGGATGCCTACGCGGTTCGACTCGCTGGTGGCATTCCAGAGTTGTTCGGTCAGTTGTTGCACCCCGGATGGGCCAAACCACTCGGTGCGAGGTCCGGCGATCACCCTGAGCTGGTACACCCCCTGCTCATCGGGAACCGGTAGCGTGCTCGGCTGCGGATTGCCGACTATACGTCCGATGGCCGGCTGCTTGACCGGAATGACGGATCCGGAAACCAGTGGATCGGGGCCAACCCCAGAGAGTGTGTCGGTGGACAGGGAACCCAGAACCGGTGTGAGCGCAATGGTTCCACGCACCGCGAGGTAGCTGCGCAACCCCAGGCCGTCGGGCTCGATGCTCAGGCGCTCGCCGTTCAGTAGTGCAAAGGGAGCGTTGCTGGCGACCTGCCGTGGGGTGCGTAGCTGGTCATCCTCAGCCGGGGTAATCCACAGCTGCGCTTGCGCCCCGGTATGTGCCAAAACTTGGTCCCCGCTGGCTTCGAGGGTGATGCGGCTGCCCAGATTTTCAATGACCGCCTGGCCTGCCGGGTTGCCGACAAGTCGATTGGCTTGGTGGAATGCGGCGGGGTCTGCCGCTCCGGCGACGCCGACTCCGAGGTTTCCGTAACCGATGCGTCCGGCATCCTGGAGCAGGGACTGCAGCCCTGCATCGATGATTTTTAGGCCACCGCCAGGTGCCTGCGCTGGCGCTTCGTCTCGTGCGGCGGGCGCGTGGCTCACCGAAATTTTCTGGGTAGCCGGGATGAACTGCACAGTATCTTGTGGTCGGATCAACGCTGGATTTTCGCGCTGTAGATCCCACATTTGCAGATCGGTATGCCCGATCAACTGCCAGCCACCGGGGGATTGGCGCGGATAAACAGCCGAGTATTCGCCGGCTAGGGCCACTGCTCCGGCGGGCACTTTGGTGCGCGGGGAGTTTCGGCGTGGGACATTCAAGACGTGGTTTTCGCCGAGCAGATAGGCGAAGCCGGGAGCGAATCCGCCAAATACTGCCCGCCATTTCTGGCTTGTATGGGCATTGATGACTGCTTCGGTGCTCAGTCCGGTCAGCTCGGCGACTGACGTCAGATCCTCACCACCATAATGAACCGGTACCTCGACCAGCTTGCCCGCGTTCTGCACTGCAGAAGTGACTTCAAGTTCTGGCAATGCCGTCAGGGCTCGTTCGGCGCTCTGCGGCGAATCGAACTTCAGTAATACTGTCTGGGCAGCGGCCAAGAGATCGCGTTGTCCGGACAGGGGAGCAGATTCCAAAGCGGCATTGAGCGCAAGGACGGCATCGAGTGAGTCTAGGTCGACGAGCAGATCATTGGATCCAGCCCGGTGGATAGCGCGGATGCTCACGCGAAGCTCCGGATCTGTACTCCGGCGTTTTCTAATCCGGCGCGGACAGCACGAGCCATGGCCACTGCTCCTGCGGTGTCTCCGTGAAGGCAGATGCTTTCGGCTGGCATGGTGATTGTGCTGCCATCGACAGCAACGATGGTTCCTTCGGTGGCCAGACGGATCATATTTTGGGTGACCGCTTCGGGGTCATGCAGTACCGCGTTGGCTTCGCGGCGGGAGACCAAGGTGCCATCTGGGTTGTAATTGCGGTCGGCAAAAGCTTCGGCAACGCCGCGTAGCCCGGCGGCCTCAGCCTTCTGTAGGGCGAGCGATCCAGGCAGGAGCAACACCGGAAGGTCCGTGCCGAAAGCCTTGATGGCATCGATGACCGCTTGGGCATGTACCTCGTGGTGCACGATCGTGTTGTAGAGGGCGCCGTGGGGCTTGACGTACTTGATTTCTGCGCCGGCGCTGCGAGCTAGAGCCTGCAAGGCACCGAGTTGGTACAGGACGTCGTCGGCGAGCTCGGTCGCCGAGCAGTCCAGGAAGCGACGGCCGAAGCCGGCCAAATCCCGGTATCCTACGTGCGCTCCGATGGTGACGTTAGCACTGACGGCATCGCGGCAGGTTTGTGCGATGGTGCTTGGGTCTCCGGCATGGAAACCGCAAGCGATATTTGCAGAGGAGACGGAGGTGAAGATGGCGGCGTCATCGCCCATTTTCCAGTTGCCGAATGATTCGCCTACGTCGGAATTCAGGTCTATGAATGGCATTGTGATCCCCGTCTCGTGAACATGTCTTGGTAAAAGAATGCCCTACTTTCGATAATTGTTCAACAATCTGAGAAAGGTTTCGAAAAATTCAACGCGCTACTGGGGATGTTTAAGACAGGCCTACTGCTTTCCCCTGACCGTCAACACCCATGCGCAGGGCAGCCGGCACCTTGGGTAGCCCCGGCATCGTAGTTAATGCTCCGGTGATGGCAACAATGAAGCCCGCGCCGGTTTTGGGAATCAATTCGCGGATCTGCAGTCTGAATCCTTGCGGGGTGCCGAGCAGCTGAGGATCATCGGAGAAGGAATACTGCGTTTTCGCTATGCAGACCGGCAATCGATCCCAGCCGTTGGCATGGATCTGCTCCAGCATTCGCTGCGCCTTAACCGAGTACTCGACGCCTTCGCCACCGTAGATTTCTTGCGTCAAGGTCAGAATTTTCTCTTCTACACTTTGATCGAGGTCGTACAGGTGCTTGAAATCTGCAGGGGACTGGATGGCCCGCACTACTGCCTCGGCCAGTGCGCCGGCCCCTGCGCCACCCTGACCCCAGACATCGGCCACCGCACAGGCAATTGCATTCTCGGCCGCCCAGTCGGCGACGACCTTGAGCTCAGCCTGTGTGTCCTTGCTGAATTGGTTGATGCCAATGACCGGTGGGATGCCGAACTTCTTGATGATGGAGACATGGCGAGCGAGGTTGGGCAATCCGGCGCGCACGGCGTCGATGTTCTCGGCGCCGAGCTCTTCTTTGGCAACTCCACCATGCATTTTTAAGGCACGAATGGTCGCGGTGATCACCACGGCGCTCGGGGCGCAATCGGCATATCGAGCCTTGATGTCCATGAACTTCTCGGCCCCAAGATCGGTGCCGAAGCCTGCCTCGGTCACCACAATGTCCGCCAGAGATCGAGCAGTGTTGGTGGCGATAGCCGAATTGCACCCGTGGGCAATGTTGGCGAAGGGCCCACCATGAATGAACGCTGGGGTGCCGGCGATGCTCTGTACAAGATTCGGTTTGATCGCGTCCTTGAGCAGCAACGTCAAGGCTCCAGCTGCGCCTAAGTCATCGACGGTCACCGGTTTCATCTCATATGTATAGCCGACGGTCATGCGGCCAAGCCGTGCGCGCAAATCTTCAAGACCGGTGGCTAGGCAGAAGACTGCCATGACTTCAGAGGCTGCGGTAATCTCGAATCCGGTCTCGCGCGGGACGCCATCTGTTGGCCCGCCCAGTCCGATCACCACGGTGCGCAAGGCGCGATCATTCATATCCAGGACGCGCTTGAAGGTGATGCGTTGCGGGTCGAGGCCCAATTGGTTTCCGTGGTGCAGGTGGTTATCGACCAGCGCCATCAGCAGGTTGTTGGCGCTGGTGATGGCGTGGAAGTCCCCGGTGAAATGCAGATTGATTTCATCCATCGGCAGCACCTGCGACTGGCCTCCGCCGGTGGCCCCGCCCTTCATGCCGAAGCTCGGGCCCACCGAAGGCTCACGCAGGGCGATCATGGTTTTTGCCCCGGTTGCTGCCAAGGCATCGGCCAAGCCGACCACCATGGTAGTTTTCCCCTCACCGGCAGGAGTCGGAGACATTCCGCTGACCAGGACTACCTGTCCGCGGCGTGCCCTATTTCCCGTGAGTAACGAGAGATCGACCTTGGCCTTGTAGCGTCCGTAGGGTTCCACTGCCTCGTGTTCAATCCCTGCATTCGCGGCAATGTCTGCGATGGGCTTGAGCACCGTTCGTGAAGCGATCGCTAGATCACTCATGTCGGCTTCTGGCGTCGTTGCCATGCTGCGTCCTCTCTGCTGACCCGGAGAATCCGGAATGCGAGGAAGACCAAGGTCAGTGGTAGTCCCCGATGTGCCTTCAAGCTACCACCAGAGGTTCCACCGCCCGAGCAACGTGGCCCGCACTTCGCACCACGAAATGCTCAAGCCCCACCGATTCCTATCGACGCTGTGCTGGAGCAGAGCCCTTGATGCACACAGCGAAGACGATCCCTATCGTTGCCAGCACTGCACCGATGATGAACGCGATATGAGCGCCCGAGAACAGGGCCTGCGCAGGGTCAGTACCGGCGTCAATTTTCGCCTTCGAGATCACAGACATCACCGTGACGAAAATGGTGGTGCCGATGGCTCCGCCTAATTGCTGTCCAGTGTTGAAAATGGCAGAACCGTGGCCGAAGAGCCGCGGATCCAGGGTCGCCATGGCCGAGGACATCAACCCGGTCATCAGCAGTGCCAGACCGATGGAGAAGATGATATGGGTGATCATGAACATCCACAATTGCGTTTCCGCGTTGATCAGCGTGTAAAGCCACTGGCCGGCGGCGAGCATGATGGCACCTGGGATCAGGACTGGACGTGGACCGTGCTTGTCATAGATGCGGCCGAAAATGGGAGAGGCAATCGCCTGCGCAACACCGCCAGGAAGCAGCATCATGCCGATCTTCAAAGAATCGATCCCCTTGCCTGATTCCAGCAGCAACGGAACGATCATCAACGAGCCGAGCAGGGTGCCAAAGGCGATCATGATCATGATGATCGCAAAGGTGAACCCTCGGGAGCTGAAGGCGGAGAGGTTCAGTAGTTCGCGGACCTGACCGGTCAGCTTTAGCTGTCGCTTGATGAAAATCGCTAGCGAAACCAAGCCAATGACAAAGCTGAGAATCGTCAGTGCCGGGTTGGTCGAGGCGTGCTCGATGCTGGAAATGGCGTACACCAAGAAACCAAAAGCCAGTGCGGAGAGGACAACTGACAAGCCGTCCACTCGAATGTTGCGCGCATTAGATGGAACCTTGAAGAAAATGATTCCCAAGATCAGCACTACCGCAGCGATGGGGAGCATCATCGCAAAGATGTAGTGCCATCCCAGGGCGTGCACTACGGCGCCTGAAACGGTGGGGCCGATCGCAGGACCCACGCCAATGACGATGGAGTTTAAACCCATGATGGTGCCGCGCAGGTGGACCGGTACCAACGTGAGGGTAGTGGTCATGAGCAACGGCAAGATGATGGCCGTGCCCAGCGCCTGGATGATGCGGGCTAAGAGCAAGAAGGCAAAACTCGGGGCAATGACCGCGATGACTGTACCCACCAAGAAGCTGATGATGGCAAACATGAACAGCGAACGGTGGTTGAACCGCTGTAGCAAAAAGCCGGTCGTTGGGATAACCACTGACATGGTGAGCAGGAAGCCGGTGGTGAGCCACTGGCCGGTCGCTGCGGTGATATTCATATCAGCCATGATTCCTGGCAGTGCCACCGTCAACACTGTTTCATTCAGAATCATCATGAAAGCTGCCAACGCGAGCGCGGCAATAATGCCGGTGAGCGCCTTGGTGCTCAACGCTGCTTGAGCGGACTGTGGGGGTGAAGCTTGGGGCTCAGTTTTTGTAGGTTCTGACGTCACTTTTTCTCTTTCTGGGAATCTTCAACTGTCAAATAGTGTCATAGAGTGACACAATTTCGTGAGGAAAAGTGTCAGAGTGTGACAGGAAACTAGTTTTCTTCCGGCTTATGAGACGATCGCTAGAGGTTAACAGGTATGGAGGAATGCATGGGGATTCGAGATGAGCGCAAGGCTGAGACCTCGCGCAAGATTCAAGCAGCTGCATTGGACCTTGTTGAAGAGTTCGGTTTGGAAGCCACGACCGTTTCACGAATTGCGCAGCAAGTGGGCATCTCGGATCGCACGTTTTTCCGCTATTTTGATTCCAAAGAATCAGCCATCGTCCCTGGGCAGAGCGAGCTGGTTACCGCGTTGACGGGCCTTGAACTTGCCGCGGGCGCTACTCCGGCATCGATCTTCCAAGCTCTGTTGCAAGTGTGCAGGGATCATTTTTCTGCCGAAATTGAACAGCATGAATTCCGTCGCGTGACGCGCCTGATGGTCTCTGTCCCTAAGCTGCTGTTAATCGCGACCAGTAGGGAACAGGAGCTAGTTGTTGAGCTGAGTCGGTCGCTGGTCGACCGGGGTTTGGTTACACAAATGCAGGCGTTATTGATTGCTGAGATGGTCGCGTCCAGCTGGCGCGTCGCTTGGCAGTGTTTCACTCAAGCTGAAAGATCTGGAACTAGCGCTGTGCCTTCCGAATTCTTTGAGCAGGCGGTCAAAGAGATGGTGCAAATTTCCTCCACTGGCCTAGCGCTTTCCTGAGTAGCGCCGGAAGCAGCATTGAGTTATGGGAGATTAACTTAAATGTGACAAAGTGCTCCCATGCTATTCATCCCGGTATTTCGGGGCAAAAATGAGATTCCCAAAGGTCATTCGCACCCCGTGGAAGTGTGGTGCAGAGCAAAATCGGGTAGATTTGGAACGTTGAGTTCCGGGCGGTTAACCCCGCTTCCGCACGACGTTCAGGGAGACGCCAAACCTATGGCAAAGATTATTTACACCCATACCGACGAAGCGCCAATGTTGGCGACCCACTCGTTCCTGCCAATCGTTGAAGCTTTCGCTTCGACCGCAGGCGTGGAACTGGAGACCCGCGATATCTCGCTGGCAGGCCGCGTTATCGCTACCTTCCCTGACTATGTCACCGAAGAACAGCGCATTTCCGACGCACTGGCCGAACTTGGCGATCTAGCCAAGTCCCCAGAAGCTAACATCATCAAGCTGCCAAACATCTCGGCATCCATTCCTCAGCTCAAGGCTGTTATCGCTGAGTTGCAGGCCGCCGGTTACGCATTGCCTGACTACCCGGACAATCCTTCCTCCGATGAAGAGACCGACGTCCGCGCACGTTACGACAAGATCAAGGGTTCTGCAGTGAACCCAGTGCTGCGTGAAGGTAACTCTGACCGCCGTGCACCACTGAGCGTAAAGAACTACGCTCGCAAGTACCCACACTCCATGGGTGCATGGACCGCTGACTCGAAGACCAACGTCGCCACCATGGGTGTTGACGACTTCGCTTCGAATGAGAAGTCCGTTGTCATCGACGCAGACAAGAAGATCTCCATCCGCTTCGTTGGCGAAGATGGCGAAGTTAAGGTTCTGAAGAAGCCATTCGACGTTCTCAAGGACGAAGTCATCGATGGCACCGTGATGCACGTAGCTGCACTTTCGGAGTTCCTCAAGGCTTCGGTTGCTCGCGCCAAGGAAGAGGGCGTGCTCTTCTCAGCACACCTGAAGGCCACCATGATGAAGGTTTCTGACCCAATCATCTTCGGTCACGTGGTGAAGGCTTACTTCTCCGAACTGTTTGACACCTACGGCGACGAGCTGGCAGCAGCCGGCTTGAACCCAAACAACGGTCTTGCAGCAATCCTCGGCGGCTTGGATGAACTCTCTGACGAGGTTCGCGCCGGTGTTGAGAAGCTGATCGCTAAGGGCCTTGAAGAAGGTCCAGCAGTTGCCATGGTCGATTCCGACAAGGGCATCACCAACCTGCACGTCCCATCGGACGTTATTGTTGACGCTTCCATGCCAGCCATGATCCGTCTGGGCGGCAAGATGTGGGATGCCAAGGGCAACACCGCAGACACCTTGGCTGTTCTGCCAGATTCCTCCTACGCAGGCATCTACCAGGTTGTTATCGATGACTGCCGTGCCAACGGCGCCTACGATCCAACCACCATGGGTACCGTGCCAAACGTTGGTCTGATGGCTCAGAAGGCTGAAGAATACGGTTCCCACGACAAGACCTTCGAATTGGCTGCTAACGGCCACGTTCAGATTGTTGATGAGAACGACACCGTTCTGATTGAACACCAGGTCTTCGCCGGTGACATCTGGCGTGCATGCCAGACCAAGGACGTTGCCATTCGCGACTGGGTCAAGCTGGCCGTAAACCGCTCCCGTGCCTCCCAGACCCCTGCTGTGTTCTGGTTGGACGAGAAGCGCGCACACGACGCCGTGCTGATCACCAAGGTCAACGAGTACCTCAAGGAACTGGACACCGATGGCCTGACCATCGAAATCCTGTCCCCAGTTGAGGCAACCCAGTACTCCATCGATCGAATCCGCAAGGGCGAGGACACCATCTCGGTGACTGGTAACGTACTGCGTGACTACCTGACCGACCTGTTCCCAATTCTGGAACTGGGCACCTCGGCAAAGATGCTTTCGATTGTTCCACTGCTGGCTGGTGGCGGACTATTCGAGACCGGTGCCGGTGGATCCGCTCCAAAGCACGTGCAGCAGCTGATCAGCGAAAACCACCTGCGTTGGGATTCGCTGGGCGAATTCCTGGCACTGGCAGCTTCCTTCGAGCACTTGGCCGTGAACAACGACAACGCTCGCGCTCAGGTTCTGGCAGACACCCTGGATGCCGCAACCGGCACCTTCCTGCTGGAAGACAAGTCGCCTAAGCGCAAGGTAGGCGAACTGGATAACCGTGGCAGCCACTTCTACCTGGCCAAGTTCTGGGCAGAGGAATTGGCTAAGCAGGATAAGGATGCTCAGCTTGCTGAGGCCTTCTCCGCTGTTGCCAAGGCACTGGGCGAGAACGAGGAAGCTATCGTTTCCGAGCTTGCCGAGGTTCAGGGTCAGGCTGTGGATATCGCTGGTTACTACCGTCCAGACGAAGCCAAGGCTTCGGCTGTCATGCGCCCAAGCGCAACGCTGAACAAAGCTCTGGAACTGCTGACCAAGTAGTCTTCCCGGATAGCTAAGCCGCTGGCCCCAATCCTCAAGGATTGGGGCCAGCGGTTTAACATGCCAGGAAATTGACCGGTTCGCCAAATGGGGCTAAGCAAAAGTAGCGGTGACCCCTGGACGTGAGTTTTTGGATGCTTGTTTCAGTAGATTGCCAACTACCAAAAGATCACTTTCAGGGTTTCTCACGATTTTCCCCTTCCGATGATCAAAATCGCGATAGTCGATGATGACCAAGTTGATGCCATGTTTGGGAATTTCTTGGGTCTTTCTGGCATCGTAAATTTTTCTTTGTTCTCCGCGGTTCATTCCTGTTGCGGTGATTTTCGAATCGAAAAATGGTACCGCTTCCGAATGCTGTTTTTCGTGGTATTCGACGATCAGATCATGCTCTTCCCAATAACCGTCGACCGGTAGTTTTTTCTGCTTGCCAGTCTTTTCCGTTGGGTCGCCAAGGAGCCATGAGAAAGTTTTCTGATTTTCACATTGCGAGCCAAGATACTGGGCGCAAAGTAGTAGTACATAGTGTTCGTCGCGTTTAGGGTAAACAACTGGTTCGTCGACTTGGGCGGTGTAGGCAGGTGGAGGGAGGAATCGTCGTTTACTTCCCCAACCGAGCTCCCAGCCTTCTGAGTCATCAAAGTAGTCAGCATAGGCTACCGGCAAATCGGACAGGGTTTTGATCTGGGACGCCAGCATGGCGTACCAACGAACGTATTCATCGTTTCCTGTTTGACTCAGGGAGGTCCTTTGGAGCGAAGGCATACCGTCAAGAATTGCTTCGGCCACGCGAACGTGGCTTACATCTTCGGGGAACTGAACGGTGTTGTTAAATATGTTCTCCGCGCCCGTTGAGTAAACGCAAGATTCACGAGCATGGTACGGCCCACCGAACTCGTCGCGATTGTCCCATTCGGAGACGTTGAATAGGATAATTCTCCAAGCCGATCCCGAAGCGTTCATGCCGGGAAGGATGCGTAGTCCGGCATATCCCAGGCGGTGTAGCAGGCGAACGGCCTCAAAAATTCTAAGAGGTAGCAATGATTCCATAATCTCCGCTTCAATCATGATTGGTCGCTTGGCTTTGAATCAGGCCATAACATATCGAACTATATAGTCTGACAGCGTTCGTGGCGTTAATAGTTAGCCAAAATCTAAACAGCGTCACAGATTTGCTATTTGTTGCCAATTTCTTGTGAAAAAATCATCTAGTTGCTCGGTCGATAACCGCAACAGGGCTTCAAATCCCGGTTCATTCATTCTAGGGTCATGTTTCTGGACAAGGTAGTCCGTCCCACATGCTCGGCATTGCCAATCTGGCAACGGACCGGATGGAAGGACACAACCTGCGACAACAAATTCTTCTTCATCAGGCATGCCGGCGGGCATGCCCCAAATATATGTACGTGGGTTGAGTTCGCCGCATTCAGGGCAAGAAGGCTTAGAAGAAGATTTAGCCTGTTCCACAATAGATTCATGGATCATTTCGTGGCAATCGGGACATACCAGCATTACGTCATCGACATGATCCTGGATCTCCAAAACGATCCATTCATTCGACGGACGCACTAGATGCGCTTCTATATTTGATACGTCCGCTTGACCACAGGATTCACACTCGAGCTCGTTGTCGAAGGACGCTTGAAGGATAGAAATTGCAAGAATCGCGTCTTCTTCGGAGTTCGTTACTCGGGCCGAGCAATCACCAGCCTCCAAGAAAATTGGAGCCGGCGACACCATCAACTCGCCAATGACGCTCAAGACCCGTCCAACAACTGATTCTCCGAGATATTGCGACCTTCGAGGCAGCTTCGCCCCGAGCCGCTGTTCGACCTCCAGTACGGAAATTGGGCTAGCGAACGTAAACAACCGTTCAACTTCGACAACGCCTTCAGTCGCAGACTCCACCCGTTCCAGGCTCAGGATCAATGGTGGGGAACTGTTGACTGCTGTGAGGATGAGCGAATCCTGCTCAAGAGTTTGAGTGAAGTTCATTTCGTAGGAATCCGGTGCACCCGCGAGTGAAGACGCCGTGCCACGAACATTCTTTTCCCAACTCCAAAAGATCGGTTTGCCTGCATACTGGGAGATCTCACCCGAGCCGGTCAGCTTCCGAGGCCTGCGAAGTGGATACGTCTCGTGTTCCGAGGAAGCAGGCCTTTGTTCTAGCTCCCTACGTTCCAACAACTCCTCAATGAGTTGGCTCCGCGTTTTAGATTCAAGAGCGCTTTGACCTGCATCAGGAAACACCCGCAAATAATGGTCAATGAGCTGTTTACGATCCATGCGATCAAGTACAGGATCAAATCCGTGCGACCTCTTTGTTCCCTCTAGCATTACTCCTCCAGCGATCTAGTGGCGGCAAGGTACCTTGGCCGATTACCCTGACCGATACTATTGCTCAGTTGTCTTTTTGATTCAGCGACAAAAGTGCATTCAAGGAAATCCGTCGTCTCCGCGGTGCGTATTATTCATCCACGAAGTGGCGATGCATTTCGTCGATCTCAGCATAAGCGCGTTGAAGGACAAATAAGACGAAAAGTGGGTTGAAATCCTGACAATACAGTTACAAGCGTCGGTTGCAGCGTGGATATGCTCGCACTCCTCGCGATCACGCATCTGCTCCTAGATCCAAAGATGGTCTGCCGAGCTTCCAACTGATCACAGACCGAGAAATGAAGCGGCGACCAACGAAATTAGTGCAGCGGATAATATGTTCGTTTGCTGCGGCGGGCATGATTCAAATATTGAATTCAGTGTATTCACCTTTTGCGCGGAGAGATAGTGATTATTTAACGGGAAAGAAACCAATTTGTCCGAGTAAGACAGTAGGATCAATTCCAAGTCATCTAGGCGCGCAAGGAGGAATGATGCCTGTTCCTGTCTCAGGATCACAGTTATCGATAGTTCTCGACTCCGATGGTGTGCGCCGATTCGCTACTGAGCAGCGACAGACTCAGACTTCACGCATTCTCGCAGCGGTGGAACGCTCGGCATACACCTGCGATCCGTCAGGAGCCAAGCATGCCTACGTTCCGTTTTCATCGGTCATCAAGTTGGCAGGCCATCACGCGCAACGCAGTGAGCGGGGTCTTCATTTCGACTTTTCGGTGACGCTCTGTGATTCCACTCATCGCCCTGTCACGACCCTCTCGGGAACGTGTAAGAACGGTGATCTCGACGTGGCCATTTTGGACTCTTTAGCTGCACTCACTGGCACCGCCCGCATTAGCACTCCAGCGTCAATTGACCTGCTGATCTCCAATAGTGATGGATTGGGGCATGCTGAACTGGCAGCAAACCCGGTCTTTTGCCTGAACCCTCCCTGGCTTTATGGCACCAAAGTGGAGGCGGCGAATCAGGCAAATACCGAAGCGCTCGCGCCCCTCAAGGAGGCGTATCTTTCGCGTTCATCGGTTATCGCGTACACCGATGGATCCTTGCCTCACCACAGAAGAGACCGGGGCGCAGGTGCAATGGTGACAATGCAGGGTCATTGGGCCTCGCAAATTGCTCCGCGGAATTTTTCGCGCAGTCCATTGATGGCTGAAACTACCGGTGCGTTATTGGCGATTCGACACACACCCTTGGAGTCAGATCTGACAATTTTTAGCGACTGTAGAGCATTGGTGGGATATATCAATTCCATCGCGAACTCAGATTCGTATTCTCGTCGTGCTCATGAGGTCGCACTTGGAATAGCGCTGGAACGTCGCCGAGGGCAGACCCGTGCCGTATGGGTCCGAGGGCACAACGGCAACTGCTTCAACGAAGCCGCAGACAGAATGGCGATACTTATGGCCCGCCACTTTAATGCAGGAATCAGTCCTGAACGGACTCATACGTTGATGCAGAAGATCGTTGCTGAAGAGCTGGCTCTGGCCGTCTGAACCGAACTGCGTCAGGGCCTGCTCCACATGCCTACAAGCCGCGCCCAGCCTCCCAAAGATTGTCCGAAGTTCCGGTGAGTAGTGAGTTCAACGAAACAGCTTGGGCATCAGTGAAAGAAGCGATGTAATCGACAATGGCGCGTGCCTGGCCCAAACGCTGAATCTCATTTGGTCCGGCCTGCATGAATAGTTCAGGTGAAGTTTCGCGCAATTGCCGGTATTCCTCTGTGGTGGCTTCAACGGAGTCTAGGAGACGGCGGGGTGCACGTCCTGCGTCTGCAGGATCATTGAGCCAAGTATTAAAGCCTTCCGCCAATGAGCGGATGATTCGGGTTTGCCCACGCTGATAAACAGCCAAGTCTGAACGATCAAGGACAAAGCGTGAGTGGACAAATTTGAGAACAACCACGTCATGCCATGCTGCATCGCTTAGACGGATATGACCGCTTCGAATCATTGGTGTTCGCTCAACAGTGACCGACTTTTGAAGTCGTTCAATCCAACGACGGGTAAATGAGGTGACTGCACGGTCAGCTTGTAGCCCACCGTCGTAGGGGACCGCCAACAGTCCATCAACCAAATCGTGGCCCACACGCTCTACTGAATCACGGAACGCATCAGGGTTGGCAATCCAAGGATCCTTCGCAACGAGTCGACGCCACGTTAGCTCTAGAGCATGGCCAGGCTGGCGTTGATTCAGGTCTGCGGTCTTCAGGGCTTTGAACTGGTGTGCGTGGTCCAGCCAGGCTCGAAGCTCTGCGGAGACGCTGGTGTATTGCAAAATTCCTGCGCGGTAAAAATCGTCAAGATCATGCACTGCGTAGGCAATGTCATCAGCAATATCCATGACTGAACATTCCAATGTCTGCTGATACTGGGCGATTCCCGGAAATACCGACAGCACGTCTGCCATTTCTGCAGCTTCGATGTCGTAGGCGGAGTATTTCATCGCACCAGCAGTGGGATCGGTTCCGATTCCGCGGGGGAGTAGCTCAGGGGAGGTCGGTCCCTTGGCCTGCCACTCATTACGTGTCCAGGGATATTTCAATACAGCCGCTCGGACAGCTCTGGTGAGGTTTAGCCCGCGAGGTGTTGCACTACAACTATCCAACGCGGTGAGAATACGGAAGCTCTGGGCATTTCCTTCAAAACCATCGGAGAGCCCCAGCATGCCTCGGGCGACGCGGTCTAATTCCTGTTCGCCTAGGTGCCCGAACGGTGGGTGTCCCAAGTCGTGGGCTGCAGCAGCTGCCTGAACCACAACGGGGTCACAACCACCCAAGTCGTCGATAAGTCGCCTAGTAGCTTCATCAGCTGATCTGAAGCCAATGGCGATAGAGCGTGCAACAGCAGAAACCTTGAGCGAATGCGTCAGGCGGTTGTGAACCAGAGTGCCTGAACCAGCCTGAGGGATTACTTGCGTCACGGATGACAAGCGCGAGAAGTAAGGGGAGAAACGAATTCGTTCAACATCTACGCGGAACTCGTCTTCACCCGTATTGTCTTGCTCGGCGATAGCGCGGTCGCGGCCGCCGTTTTGGTGTGCTTTTGCCCTGATATCCATCGTAGAAACTAGCCTAGGTGATCAACATCAGGACGCGACGTTAATTGATGATTGTATTAGCGAGTTCTTCACCGTGCGCAAAGGCGATGACCTGATTGACTGCCATTTCTGAGACCATCGAGATGAACTGCCCAGTGTCTCCGGCCATGTGCGGGGTGATGACGCAATTCGGTGCGCTCCATAGTGCGTGGTCTGCCGGCAACGGCTCAGGATCGGTGACATCCAAGGCCGCATGCAGCCTGCCGGCTTGCAACTCAGGCAACAGGGCATCGGTGTCGATGATGGGCCCGCGCCCCACATTGACCAGTACCGAGCCGTCCTTCATTGTCGAGAGGAATTCGGCGTCGATAAGCTGTTCGGTTTCCTTGGTATGCGGCAGGGCAACAATCACCACATCGGCAGTGGGAAGAAAAGTCCGGAGCCGATCAAGAGAATAGATTGGATAGCCCTGCTCGTGGACTCGTTCCGTTCGGGCAAATGACGTGAGCTCGGCAGGTTTGAAGGGCAATAGTCGCCCACGGATCTCGTTGCCGACTCCACCAGCACCAAGGAGCACCACCTTGGACCCGTGCAGCGAGCCCGTCCATGTCCTAGTCCACTGCCGCTCGCGCTGCTGCTGTCCGACCTGTGGCAATTGGCGCAGGGATGCCAGAACCAGAGCGAGGCAGTGTTCGGCGGTGGCATCTTCCACGGCGCCCGTGGAATTGGTCAATGACACGTGTTCAGGAAGATGCTCTAGAACCCACTCGTATCCGATGGAGAGCAGGTGGACATGCTTCAGCCCCTTGATGCGGGAGACCCTTGAACAAAGCTCAGGCTTGCTCGGACGTTCGGTGACCAGCACGTCGGCCGGCGGGGCGTCATTGGGGTCATCATTGATGTGCCAGAGGATCGGTTCGATTCCCGGATGCTGTAGACGGTCGACGAGATCCTGCCAGGGAAGCAATACACGTAATATCATAAGAAAATGTCCTTTCGGGTGCTCTGACTATTGTGTCCGCTGGCACACAGGGATGGTGAATCTGGTGACCGGCTCATTACTCTGTGTCTTTCACTCCAGATTGAAGATCAAATAATTAGTAGACTGAACTCATGAATCACAATGGGATTGTCGGTACGACCATACTGATAGGACTTGGCTGGACGGTGTTTGCCCTTGGCCTTGCCGCGCTATTCTTCGATCCGCTGGTCGGCGCGCTGTTGGCGATCGCCGGTGCGGTATTGATCAGCGGCGGCATGATCACCGAGGCGTTGAACAGGAAGGGTAAGGCATCCGCAATACTGCCAATCAGCAGAGAAGAAGAAACGCCTACAATTGCTTCGTAGCTGCCCGCCACGCTCAGCGGGGCGAGAGGTGAAGAAGTCAGAGCGCTCAAACGACGATGCTGTACTCAAATCACTAGCGACGATGGATCGACGAGTTTTCGTATCGAGGGTCAGACTTTCAAATCCGCCACTGACGAGCACGGGAATCTTATTCTTGAAGGCATGAGCGTAGAGGTTCCGTGGACTGTGATCGGACCTGTCGCGCATGCTATTCATATTGCTGAACGACTGCACGGTCAAGAATTGTTCTTCCCGCCGCGTGAATTTAACGTCATATCAGGCCTTCGGGAACAAGCGGAACCAACGTCAGTAACCACAGAGTTAAGCCGGATGTCGGCTGGCTCATCGACTGTTACAACGAGCAAGCCGCTCGCCTGTATCGGGAACACGTAATCATCTCAGAAGCCGGCGGGGAGGTCTTGGATCTTCCGGTCGGAGTCTTGGGTTTCGTTGGATACGCGGGCATATTCGGTCAGCTTTGTTAGTGGTCCTTCGAAAGCGTCTCACAACCAATTCAGCTGACACCTCAGTATTATTTGTTCGACCGTCTGAAAATAGGTTCTAAATCGTTACCGTTACACCTTTGCCAACCTATGTTTGATGCGTTACATTTGTTTCTGTCATCTCTGCATTGCTACAGGCCAGATCTCATCTTGTTGATAAAAGCAGGTTTCGCTATGGCGGGATTCTGTGGCGATTCGCACATTTTTGAAGCGGGAATAATTGAAAAATAAGTTGGGTGCAACAGCACTTTCAGCAGCGCTAATTTCCGGATTAGTACTCAGCGGAAATGCTGCGCAAGCTACCGAAATTTCAGAAGAGGTGATTAGCGCTCCTGCTCAATCATCTGAAACGGCAAGTGCTCCGACGGAAACTTCTGCCCCAGAAATCGAATCTGAAGCTTCAAGCAACGAATCTGCAGCCGAAGAATCAGCAATTGACCTTGCTGAATCCGAAGCAACTGCAGTGGCTGAAGAACCTGTTGCATCGCCGACGCCAGCGCCGTCCGTTGAAGTCATCGAGGCCGAGCCAGCTGAAAGCGAATCAGCTGGAGAGACTGAAGAGTCAGTCACTACGGATTCAGAGAGAGTGGGTGCTCATGAATCAGTAGCCGCAAGCGAAGCGCCAGCTGAGCCAGGCCCGTCACTCGAATCCACGGAATCGGAGAAGGACGTCGCCGTCGAAGACGAGGATCCTCGGTGGGAGCAGCTAGAAGCGCTCATGCCTGAGGGTAGTGGCGACTGGGATGAGGCTCAATGGGAAGAATTCGACAACACTGAGGCTGGTCAAGAGCTCAATCGACTGCACGAAGAACTCATGGCCGAAGAATCATTTTTGGACGACGAATTCGAGCTTTCTGATGAAGAGATGGCGCTTTGGGATTCGTTCAACAAGTTGCTCCCAGAAGAGTTCCTTGAGTGGGATGAGGAGCAATGGGTTCAGTATTTCCAGACTGAAAACGGACTTGAGCTTCTCGATCTGATACTCCCATTTGTTGCCGAGAGCATCGAAAGCGATGGGAACGCCGCAGACCTGCAGGCCTTGTTTGAGGAGGTCTTCGCTAATGATCCTGAACTGCTTGCTTATTACTTAGAGCTCTACTTTGGCATTCAGCAGGGAGACGAAGAAGATTACGTAGGACCCGAAACTGAGGTCCTGCCTGCCCCTTCTGAGGGTGAACGTCCGACTGAAGGAACAAAGATCCAGCCTGCTGGTGAAGTCAGCAAGTCCCCTGTGGCTCACGAAAAATCGACAAGCAAAGTTGCAGCTGAGGCGGCTCCTCGGCTCGCCAATACCGGTTTTAGCGGATTTGTGGCGGCTGGAGTTGGATTGCTTTTGGCACTTGCCGGAGCTGTACTTACCGTTCGAAGCCGGAAAGCTTCTGCCAATTATTCGCAACCAGTAGCAAGCTAACAACACCAAAGGCTGCCGGTTGACTCATCAAAATGACGATCGACTCGGCGGTCTTTGGTCAGCTCTACTTTTAGTAACAGTTGAGTATCAGGGATCGATAATACTTCCTGGATGGGTTGAACGTACTGTCGGTCATTTTGATATCAATAAGTATAGATGATGATTTAAATATGATAATATAAAACCTCGTAAGGTAAGCTAGTCTACTTGATTTTAAGGAGTTGCCAATGGTTGGAGCGTTGATTTCAATAATCGTTTGCGTTGCTGTCGTGGTGGTTGTAGTTGGATTGATCATCACCAATGTTAGAAAGAAGAGGGGTAACGCGAAAAAATGAGAATTCGAGGTGTTATTTCAATCTTGCTCGCTGGGGTACTCTTCATTTCCAGCTCGGCACCATCTCTGGCTGCAGGCGTGGCGCTACCCAAGGAAGACGTAGTAAAAATTCGTTCGGGGCTGCGTGATCTAGGCGTTGATTTGAAAACTCAAGACCAGCTAATCAAAAAACTCGAAAAGGGGATCGCTTGGGATTCGCTTATTGAATCGTCCAAGCCGATCTCGAACACCACTCAACAATTGAGTGGTGAGACCGTGGAACGTATGGTGTTTGCAGACGGATCTGTGGCTATTAGCCAGACGCAAAATGGACTTGACTTGCGTAGTAATCTCGCGATGCTGGTTGGGTCCCCGGAAAGTAGTCCAGTGAGTTTGTGAGTACTCGTGTCCGACAATGGACACAGGAGGAATCACAGAAACAATGGCACGCAGACACACACCAGATCAGGTCATCGCTAAAGTCCGTCAAGGACAAAAGATGCTCAACGACGGACACTCGATGATCGAGGTCATCAAGGAACTGCAGATCACTGAAGCTACTTGGTACCGCTGGATCAACCAGTACGGGTCCGAGAAAAACGCTGAAGCCAGCAAACGTACCAAGGAGCTGGAGAAGGAAAACGCGCGCCTCATGAAGTTGCTCGCTGATCAGATGCTCGCCAACGACATTCTGACCGAGGTAGCCAAGGGGAAATTCTAAGCCCCGAACCACGCCGCCGCGCTGTCCGGATGGCGATGGAAAAATTTGGGGCGTCCGAACGCTTCGCTTGCCAAGTTCTGGGTCAGAACCGCTCTGCACTACGTAAGAAAAATCACCGATGAGCTTTGACGAAGCGCAGCTACGAGCCGACTTGAGGGCCATCGCGTCTAAGCATCCAACGTGGGGATGGCGCAAAGCCCGCTGGCACTTGCTGGCCACCGAACGGGGGAAAGACACTGTCTTGAACAGCAAGCGCATCAGACGATTATGGCGAGAAGAAGGCCTGGTCTGTAAGCCTAGGCGTCGAAAGAAGCGCCGCACCGGCCCTGGAGCCGGCGAGCAAAAGCGGTTGACCGCAACGTATCCGATGCATGTACTGAGCTTTGATTTCCAGTCGGATGTCACCTTTTGTGGCCGTCATATCCGGTTCTTGAATGTCATTGATGAGTACACGCGGACCGCATTGGCGATTATTCCGCGGCGGTCTTTCAAGGCTGCTGATGTGGTTGCTGTTCTGGAGGACATCATTGCTGAAACTGGGATTCAGCCGGCGTTTGTGCGGTGTGATAACGGTCCTGAGTTCACTGCTGGCGCGCTGGTGGATTGGTGCAACGCTGTGGGGGCGTCCACTGCGTTTATCGATCCGGGTTCGCCGAGGCAGAACGGTTTTATTGAGTCGTTCAATGCGCAGTTCCGACGTGAACAGCTTTCCGGGGAAATTATGGACACTATGGTGGAAGCGAAGTATTTGGCTGATGAATGGAAGGACATTTACAATCATGAGCGCCCCCATGGGTCTTTGGATGGGTTGACGCCGTCCCGGTTTTGGGATGAATGGGTTAGAGAGAATCAGTTAGCTATCGCATAGCTGCTGGACTGTTTAAAGGGACCCAACCAAGTGCTACTCCTATATCTGCTCGTAGTGCGGCCCTGCGTAGCATTCGAAATATTTAAACGATCTATGCGAATACGCTAGGATCGTGATCGGTAGCTTTGCACATTCGTTCGAAATGCTCAGTATCAATTGCTTTTAGAAACTCCATACAACGGCGAATTTGACGGTGCACGGCTCGCGCGTCAAGCAATTCTAATGTCTCTCCACCTTCACCATGAGAGAAGCGGTTACAGAAATCATAAACGTCTCGAAATGGTTCGCCCGGTTTAGTTGAGATCAGAACCTCTAGCTGCTGCCGAAAATCGGTCCGATGCGGCGCCTTATAGCTCGCAAAAACTTCCAACACCCGACGCGCTGCATTCGGTAGGAGGAACAGCCGCTCATGGTCTGCAGAGTCAATGACCCCAGACATAACCATAGAAAACAGATACGTATATTCAGAAGTGCTCTTGAGCAGAGCACTTGGAAGCTGGCCAACTTTGGATCTCCGCTTCCCATCAATTTCGCAAGAATACATTTCCAAAAAAGCAACCTTAGGAAAGCGAGTTTCCTCAGCGTCCTGGTTCCTTATGTTTTTAAGAGACTGTCCCCATGCATTACTATGTGATTTCAGGGTGAGCCTCAGAAGACTGAAATCGTGTGTCAAAATTATATATTGACCAAAATCTTTCAAAGTGTCGACGAGCCACTGGTGGGTAGCGAAGACCGATTCGCGGTCCAGAGAACTCGAAGGATCATCGATGATAACGACACGCTCCGAGAGATTCGGCCTGGCTGCCTGTTCATCTTGAAGACTGCGAAGGAAATACAGTAGCGAGAGAGTCATTCGCTCACCTTCGCTGAGATTCTTCCCTGGCGCGTCGCCCCGACGACAACTGTAAGATTTTCCATCCGGGGTAACGACCACGCTCAGATGGTCCTTTCCATATACCTGTGCCAGATCCTTCGTTAAAGTGTCAGCCATGTCTTTGGTGGTGAACCGGGCTTGACGGATCTCTTCCAATCGCCGCTCGATTTTGGCCGCTGCAGCATCGCATTCAAGCTTTTTAGCCAGGAACTTTTGCGCCGACTGTTCCAATTCGCAGAAATCGGCGCTTCGTGAGCCATGTAGGTGGCTGAGAACTAGTTGTTTGCGGTCGCCCGTTACCGTCTCATGTCTGAGCACCTGTTCGTTATGATCGATGATCACGCTAACCAGCGCTGATATTGGTAGCGCGGTATCGAGAGCTGATAAGTCTGGCGGACCCGGGGTCGTGCTTGGATCATTAACTTTGACGGTGAGCGCGTTTTCTAATAACCCTAGAGATTGGACGTACTTGTTAAGCGCTACCTGTACGGATTTTTTTCGCAGTCTCGAAAGTACTTTTGAGGTGACTAGCTAGTGCTGATTCGGTGGGAATTCCGGCATACCAGGTGGTTAGAGCATCCTTGGCGCGAGTGACTGCTTCGAGCAGGGATTTAGCTTTGCTGCGGATACGCAGCCAGCTTTCGTCAAAATGTTGGGCAAGTTGGGCGCGGCGTACTTCAGTAAGTTGCTCTGCACAGAAGAGACAATGGTCAATACCGATGTGTAATTCGAGCCCTTGTTCAACCCAGGATTGGGCCTTGGAATTCGTCTCTAGGGTTTCTAGAGCGATTCGGGTTGGGGTTTCTTTTAGTAGCTGTGAAAGCTCTGACAAGTTCGGAATGGACCCAACTGGTGGTTCAGCGATGAGAGGAACTTGGGCGGGAACACCCTCCGCAAGGTGCTTTAACGCTTCAGCATGCTTGTTGCTGTCAGGGAAGCTTCCTTCGTGTGCACGCAACCTGTCTTTGATCTTTGGGAGTGAGTACCGATTTCTTGTGAAATGGGCGCGATCAAATTCTTGGAGTTCGGAAATCGTCCTGTCTTGCACTTCCCTGGCAAGCTTGTCTATTTTCTGGTTTGTTTCCTTGCCCTGTTTTTCTGCCTTTTCCGCTTCATCCCGCAACTGACTGAACTCACTTTTTAGTGTTTTCTCTTCTTCTTTCGCATCGATGGCATCCTTGCCAAGGGTAACGATGGCGGACGCACTATCGCCGTCGAGAAAGTCCGCGAGGTTTTTTTCAACCCACTTGCGGGTAAAGACTGCAACTGCTTGCGGTCCGGCGGACTCTCCAAAACCGATTTTGGTATTCGTTTTGTGTTCATCTTCCCAGATAACATTCGTGAGAGAAGAGTCTTCAGAAAGGCTGAGAAGGAGTTCCGACAAGGTGGATTTGCCACTGCCATTATGACCATAGACGACGGTGCGCCGACCTGCTGGAAGATCATCGGGCCAAAAATTCTTGTCTAAAGACCGCCATGGGTCTTGAAGATTTATTTTGCGAAGCATTAACACACCTTATCTGTGACATACGACAAATACTGAGGTATGAGGCGGCGTAACACAGTACTTCGCAATTAATGCTGATGCCCGTGAGGGACTTAGCGAAGATCTGTTCTGGTGTGTCTAAGTGCCATTTTCAGTGTTTCCCCTGTATCCAGTGTTTGACTTGATCATTTACCTAGTCGCTGGCCTACTTTTCGGAGTTTCGACCCACTGTGGCCCCTGAGTTCACCTGCAACGGGGGACCGCAACCCGTGCGCAGCCTCTAATGGGGCAATAGTGTTGACAAGACCTGAAGCTAGGTGAGATTGAATCTATATCGGTATTTGCTGAGAGAATGATCCAAAGCACAACTAAACTAAGTGGTAAGGATGGGGATTTACTTGGCAGAGGTATCTTTTGCTTCTTTGGTTCAGCAATACGGGATAGCTGTCCGAGCTAAATTGAATGGTCCCGGAGAACCTGAGGCGGCCCTAGCATCTCCAATTGAGGCACTTATCGGCGGTGTCGGCAATGGGCTGGGATTGAAAGTCGTTTCTCACAACGAAGTGCGCGAGATGGGGGGGGTCGGTTCGCCCTGACTTCGGAGTGAGAGTGGAAGGACTACTGACAGGTCACGTCGAGCTGAAAGCGCCAGGAACACCTCTCGACCCCGAAACCTATACTCCTGAGTCCCATAACGGGAAACAGTGGAGAAAACTACGTGAGCTCCCCAACTTACTACACACCAACGGCACTGAATGGCGATTATGGCGTTATGGCGAATTGGTAGATAATCCTGCATACATACACGCGAAAAGTCTTCAAAATTTTGCCGGTGTACTTACAGCCGAACCGAAGGTAGAGCAAGTCATCAGCAATTTCCTTCGATGGAAACCAACTCCAATCTTTTCGGTTTCTAAACTTGTTGACACACTTGCACCGTTGGCCCGCATGCTTAAGGAAGAAGTCCGCGAGGAACTCCGTCGTGAAGACCGCGCCGTGAGGAATGGCGCTGATAAAGAATTTCAACCATTTCTGGGCCTGTCGCAAGACTGGCGAGCCATGCTCTTCCCCAATGCCACTCATGACGAGTTTTCGGATGGATTTGCTCAGACTGTCGTTTTCGCCCTTGTCCTAGCAATTTCGGAGGGTATCGACCTCGGGGAAAACCAGCTCCACGAAGTGGCCAATATGCTCTCCACCGGCCATACATTGATGGGACGTTCGTTGGGGCTACTCACCGAACACATTAATGCTTCACCCACTGGTGCAGCAGTGGAAACTGTTACTCGCACGCTTTCCGCTGTTGACTGGCACCGTCTATCTTCCGGAAAACAGGATATCTACCTTCATCTTTATGAACATTTCTTAGGTTCTTACGACCCCTCACGCCGGGAAAAGACAGGTTCTTACTACACTCCGATCGAAGTGGTCGATGGCATGGTGCGACTGACAGATGACGCACTCAAGAAGTATTTCGGCAGGCCCGAGGGCTTGCGTGACCCTAACGTCTCGATTGTTGACCCAGCGATGGGGACGGGCACTTACCCTCTATCGGTTCTCCGCCATGTATCCGAATCCGCCGCCAAACAATACGGCCCTGGAGCAGCTTCGGAAGCGGCTTCTTCCCTCATGTCCCGTCTCTATGGGATTGAACTTCAGTCGGGCCCGTTCTCAGTAGCAGAGTTGCGCTTATCAGGGGAACTCGGTCAGCTGAAGGCATCGATTCCCGGAAATGGTATGAACCTGTTCGTAGCAGACACATTGGAGGATCCTAACAGCGGGAGCAAACGTGAACTGTCATACTCGCTGAAACTAATTGCTAGGCAGCGCCAAAAGGCAAATGACATGAAGAGAGACACCAACGTTCAAGTGGTGATTGGCAACCCACCATATGATGACCGGGCAGGCGGCCGAGGTGGGTGGATCGAAAATGGTATTGATCCACAAACAAACAAGACACCAATGCATGCGTTTAAAAAAAATGGAAACGGACGTGCTGAATTTACACTTTCGAACCTATACGTCTATTTCTGGCGCTGGGCAACTTGGAAGGCCTTCGAATCAACCGCGCACCGAGGCTTAGAGAATGGCGACACGGGAATCATTTCGTTCATTACCGCAACTGGGTATCTCACAGGTCCAGGATTCAAAGGTATGCGCGCATATCTAAGGCGTAAGGCTTCCCACGGCTGGATCATAAATCTGACGCCTGAAGGCAAACGTCCACCCGCAAAAAATCAAGTATTTGGTATTGAAACCCCAGTTGCCATCGGTATTTTTGCTAGAGTTCCGCGAACTTCGGAGGAAAAGCCAGCCGAAATCAAATACATTGATTTTCACGGAACCAAAGAAACCAAATTCTCGGCTTTAGCAAATATTGATCTAGATGATGGAAGCTGGCGAACCACGCGAGCAGACTGGGATGCCCCTTTTACGCCCGCCGCCTCGTCCGATTGGGATACCTACCCTGCTTTAAGCGATATATTCCCATGGTTCTCCACTGGCGTGACACCAAACAGAAACTGGGTGATCAGCCCCAGTAAGAGTATTTTGGAACATCGACTGAATGATTTGATTCTCGAAGGTGATTCAGAAAAGAAAAAGATTCTTTTCAAAGAAACACGTGATTCGAGTATTTATAAGTCAGGTCGCAGCCCACTCCCCGGCGATGACACCGAAAAGAATACCTTTAATAGGATTGCCGACCAGACCATGATCACCGTGCCAAAGACAGTCAGAATGACGTTTCGCGCTTTTGACCGTCAATGGCTCATTGCAGATCGACGACTACTGGACATGCCTCGTCCGCCATTGTGGGAAGCTCGACAAACCGGGCAAGTCTACGTGATCGAACAGCACAGCATCCATCCTAAAGTTGGCCCAGGCGTACATTTTTCCGCGTTCATGCCGGACATCAATGCGTTCAACAACAGGGGTGGACGTACACTTCCAATGCTGCATCCTTCGGGGGAATATAACCTTGCGAAGGGTCTTACAGCGTCACTTAGCAAGAGCCTCAACATGCCGCTAGAAAACCATGACATCATTCAGTACATTGCTGCGGTCGTATCCCATCCCCATTTTGTAGAACAATTCTCAGACGAACTAAACACACCTGGGATTCGTGTACCGATTACAGGAGAACCAGATATTTGGCATCGAGCTGTGAGCCTTGGACGTGAAGTTCTCATTCAGCAGACTTTCGGTGCCTTTGGGCAAGAAGATCCTAGTTTCTATGCTGGAATAGTCCTTCCACGGTACGAAGAATCCGTTGGTGGTGGCCTACCTGCGGAACTCAAGTATATTTCCGAAACTCAAGATCTTGTGGTCGGTTCAGGGCGGTGGAGCAACGTAACCCGAGAGGTTTTCAACTATAAAGTTGGCGGGGTCAGCGTTCTGGATTCTTGGTTTGGCTACCGGAAGGCTAACCCGCGTGGAAAGACATCTTCGCCCCTCGATGAGAAGAATCCATTTACATGGGAAATGGAATGGTCTCGTGAGCTTAGCGAGCTGTTGCAGGTGCTGACAAAGCTTGTTTCACTTGAAGAATCGCAAGAGTCATTGTTAAATGACGTCATTCTTTCCCGAAAATTGACGACGAACAATTTAGTGGAAAACGGACTTGTTGTGCCTGGGCCAAAGGATTCAGTGCGCAAGCCTAAGAAGCGAGATAGTTCCATGTTGCCGATAAAGATGTAACGCGGCTGCAATCCAGTAAAGATCGTTTTTGGGATGAAGAAAACCGCCGTTCAAGCAATCGCTCGAACGGCGGTTTTTCAACGTTTTCGGTTCCCCGAAACACTGAACCGAAAGCTCGTGGCCCAGAACTGAGATCATAGCGTTATCGGGAAGATTTTTGAGCTGCACTATGGGTTGAACAGTCGCATTTCGAGGCAGTCGGACCGTTCTGCTTCGGGTAGGTGTTCCATGACGTTGTTGATGAGTTCTAGGTAGTCTCCATAATCCGATGGAGTCCACCAGGCTTTGTCCGGCCAGCCGACGGAAGCAGCGACCTTCTTGTCCAGAATGAGATGGCGCATTTTCTTGCTATCCGTGGGGCCAGCTGCGAAGTACAAAAGCTTGGTGTAGAAGGCCGGGCCTAGACCCTTGAGTCTGTACTGATCACTTGTCCAGAAAGCTCGGTAGGCGTCCTCTGCTTCGACGTTCGGGTCTTGGGCGAGCATGATTCCGCCGAGGAGTTTTTCTCCAACGTCTGGTTCGCTCAATGTTGGAATTCGACGGTAGATATCGCGGGCTTTAGTGCCGGCGCCCCATGAACAGACCGCGACGTAGAAGTTGACTGCATCTTGTGCAGTTTTCACCTTGGTACCTAGAGCGAATAGGTCGCCTCGACTCAGTGTGAGTCGGCCTTTGCTGTCCTTTTCTCCGCTTTGAAGGATGGAAGGAATGTCCGGCATGTTTTCGTCCCACCGGTTCAGCCAGTGCCGAGGGTAGAACCGGATAGCGTGGTTCTCGACCTCTGCAGCAGTGGGTAATCCCTTGCCGTTGCGTAGGAGGTCTACAACTTCGGCGGTGGTCTTTCTTGTTCTGGCCAAGCTCCAGCTCCAGTCGTGGAAGGGTTGTATCGTATGCTACTCAGCATAGTCTGTTGCTCCGACGGGTGACACGGGCTCTAGAACAGTGTGCAAGGGGAAGAAGCGCTGTAACCCTTGTCGAGCGCGGGGTGGTTATGGAAGTTCTTTGATCCGCCGGTAAAGGGTCGCTCTGGACATTCCTAGGTCTTGGGCAACTTGGGTAGCTGGTTCGCCGGCCTGGATGAGTTTTGTGGCAGTACGGATCTGTGATTCGGCGAAGGTGGGCCGCCGGCCGCCGAGGTCCCCGCCGGTGGTGCGGCGCTTGGTCACGGAGTCGTTGATGCGTTCGCGTTTGATCTCCAGTTCCATTTGGGCCAGGGCGGCCATGACGGTGAAGACCATGGCGCCCATGGGGGTTTTGGTGTCCACGTCGCCACCGCCAAGGTTCAGGACCCGCAGCCCGATATTGCGCTCGCGTAGCTGTTCGGCGAGTTCGAGCATTTTCTGGGTGGAGCGACCGAGCCGGTCCAAGGTCGTGATCACTAGGGTGTCATCTGGGTGTAATGCGTCGAGTGCTTTATCCAGGCCTGGCCGCTTCGCCAATGCACCGGAGAGTCCATGATCGATGTAGAGGTCATCGCGGCGGATGCCGGCGGCGAGGAGGTCTTGGATTTGCCTGTCGGCGTCTTGGGCTTTGGTGGATACGCGGGCGTAGCCGATCAGTTTGGTCATTGGTCCTTTAAAAGTGTCTCGCAACTAATGGTGTTGACATGATTCTACGCCAGTAGTTGCAACACATAGTTGCGAGAATTTTGGACCATTGAATGTCCGCGAATTTTTCGATGGGGAGCGGTGTGCGATGAGACGTCTTGCAACCTATAGGTTGCAAGACTGACGATCTTATAGGTCCTTATCGTTAATCATGCGTTGCTTACTCTTTTCTATCCGAAACGGAAACCGAATAGGCCACCTGTATCGGTCTCATCGGTAAGTCTGGTAGTTAGGAGGTATGGCGCTGCATCGAACGCTCCGTCACTTTGAATTTCAACCGTATCGAGAAAATCGGAGTTCAGGGCTACTAAATATTGAAAACCATGTTCTTCAGCTAGCCGTGCACCAATATTGAGGCATGAAGCCACTTGTCTACTATCGATCGCGTCGAATAGGTGGCTATCATGCACAAGAATGCGAGGCCCTCGGTTTATTTCCATGGCTGTAATGGCACATACCATATCTAGCATAAAGATTTCGACACTTCGCACCCCTACGCTTGAGTCTCCGGAGATTTGAGGGGTAACACCCAGTATCCCGTTCTGGGTAGGATCAATTAGCAGCGAAGATTCTCTGTCAGAGTAGATCTCAGATCCAAGCGAACTGAAAAGCGAAATCGCCTTGTCTATGTTTTCTTCTCGCTCTTGAAGTTCCGCCCGCACAGATGCGATCAATTCCGCAGTTTTGAGCTTGACGGTGTCGTTGATTGTATTGATTGAATCCGCGGCCTCTAGTCGACGCCCCAGATCAGCGACCTTTGCTTCCTGCTCTGCGAGATCCCGCTGGGCTGTAAGGAAAGTTTCAAGAGCTACTGTCTCGTTCAGTAACTCCATAGCGACCGATCGTTGACTGTCTAGACTCCGTCGCTCAACATTGATGGCTTCTAAGCGCGTCGTAACTCGTTCCTGCTCTTGTGCCAGAAATAAGCGCCTGTTGCGGACGATAGACTGGTGGAAATTAGCTACTTCCTCGTATCGTCGGCTAACCACATCTGGGAGAATGAGACCGATTTCCGAATAGACCTTAAATAGCTTGGTGCTTAGTTCAGAATGTTCAGACTCATTGATTTCGTCCGCTAGAGCTTGCTCTAGCTCGCGTGCCCGTCGTTGAAAAGCTAAGGCTTCGTCATTTAGCTTCTGAATCGAAGCGCTCAATCTGTCGGCATCTATCTGATGCTCTGCATACTGATCATCAACTTTAAAGGTCCGAAGATCATCTTGCATTCGGTCGCGCTGACGGCGAGCAGTGGCTATTTCAGCACGTAACTTCGGCGAATCTAACGAGAGATTGGTGAGTGCGCCCTCCTTCACGGCACTTCTAATTACTTTTCCCTGTTTCGTTAGTCGGGCGACGTCTCCTGCGACCGATAAGATTTCTGGTGCTAGCCCTAGCATGAATCCAAGCTTAACGCCCGATTCCCAATCAGTTTCAGCTGGATGGCCTTTTATAGGGTTTCCAAAATAGCTCCGTATGAGTTGTCCCCATAATTGTCCAACGGTGGGGCGAGAAGCGCCCTCAGGAATTAGGAAGACTCGACTAGCAAGTTCTGAACGCCATTCATCAACGTGAAGATTACGCGTCTCTAAGCCCGACCACCCAGAAACCGTCAGTCGTGTTGTGGGAGATGCTGGCCTTTCCACGTGAACTGTGTCGAGCAGCCCCGCTGTGGCCGACGGGAGTTCGAATGTGGCTCTGAACGAGTGCCCTTTAAGCTCTTCCACTTTGAACTCAGTGGGTAATTCGCTACCGAGGAGATACCGGATGATCTTTACAAAACTGGTCTTACCAATGCTGTTTCTACTGTCGCCTTGGTCGGATACTTCAGTACGTTCAGCGACTAGAATGTTCAATCCATCCTTGAAATGAATAGTTTTGAACCGCTGGTCGGACGAAGTTAGTTGCTTAAGGAACATTAACCCTCTTAATGTAGCCGGCATCCGTCTCTTCAATAAGTTTGATGGCGTAAAGTGTCGAGACAGCGAGTGCGAACCAATCGAATGTGATCCTGGTAGTTCCGCTGTCACGCGAAGGCGAGTCATTGAATGACTCCCATAATGCAGAGATAGACTTAGGATTTCGTAAATTTTCCAATATTTCAGATCCAATGGTTAGCAAGGCTCGCTCGGGTGAGACCCCTTTAGTCGGAAGAAGCAAAACCACTCCTTAAGCAGAATCTGGAATTAGTGTTGGATCCTCGAATATATGGCATCCATCGAAAAAATATGAAACCACCGCAAACGCCGCATTTGCACGTCGCCCATCCATTCGGAAATTAGGCCCAGCTACTGATACATAGAGCCTTTCAAGAATCTCCGCTGGAACTTGGGTAACTAAAAGAGCTTCTTGATAGAGCGCCTTGAATCTTTTTCCATGCTTGTCATAGAGATCAGGATCTGAAGACTCCTCGTACCATCGGTTGATACGTCTAGCAAGTAGTCGTCCTGCATTGAATTCGATGCGACTTGCTTCAGGGAGATCGTTGAAGTCCATCTTATTCGATGGCACGGGGGCTATGGGTGAGTCGATGTCTAGGTCGTGATCAGAATTGCCGAGAGTGTCGAGTAAAGGGAGAAGATCTGCTAGTTCGATGTTTTCAACGCCCGGTGCACCTGGAAAAAGAGAATTGAGCTCGGAAAAACTAAACGTACCTACTACTAGCGTCCACAAGTCGTCAGACTTAAAAATTCTCAGCGTGAGTGGGCGTGCGGAATATACCCCATGAGTTTGTTGTAGCGCGGTAAATGATCTGACTGCCAGCGGCCCTACGGGTGCATTGGTAACGAAACGCCATGTGTGGAAGGTATCCCACTCTGCGAATCCGCGAGCGAAATCAGACTCGATTTTTCTCGCAAGTTCCCGTTCTGCGTCTCTTCCTGGTCGCTTGCCGTAACAAGCATAGAAAATCGTTCCAGACTCCGCCAGACCGTCGCACCCTCCGTCACCAAGCGATCCTGAAGGTGCAGGGTTTAGGAAGTCGTCGTGATAAATGCTTAAAATCTCGGAGACGTAATCCTCGAATTTTGTGCCAGACTCGAAACAAGCCTGCAGATGGCGAAAACGGTACCATTCACGCCAATTGGCCGTAAGTAGCATGCTCCCCCAAACATTCGTTTTCTGCCGGAACGGTAAAATTCTTTACTCCTAATACTAGCCTTGAGCGATCATCCAACGCAGAATCCCCAAGAACTGGACCGTGTAAATCTGCTCTTCTCCAATCGAGAGCCTAATCAATCAAAATTAGCCCCCGGCCTCCGGGCATGTCATCGAACACGGAAAAGTCGAGGCCTTGCAGGAAATGGAAGTTATCATATGGACTGGTCTGTCAATGCCTGTCCGTCTCAACAATCGCGGCTGGCCCCAGTGCTACTTTAGAATCCGCCAACGACGCAGTGCAGGCAGAAGCGCAACGCCTGCCGATCAATACCGGAGGGGCTGAGATCGAAGGCCCAGATACCTGGAAGCAATAGGCGAACTCCGGGGACGTCAGGCTGCTCAACTGACCTAGCGGTCGACCTTTTCGTTTTTTGCTGCCGCCCCTCGACTTAGACCGGTAATCTCCAAATCCGCGACCCACTCGCTAAGCTTCGAGCGTGTCCCAGCCAGAAATTCATTTAATGCGTTTTCTATTCTCTTCTCGGTTCAAAATTTTTCGCGGGTTCTGCACCCTCGCCGCGTATTTCTGTGCGTATTTCTTTGAATCATTAGCTTCTTTTTTGCACGGTGGTTAGCATTAGCGTCATGGAATTCGTACTCGAAGAACAAGTGTGGACGGTGTTGGGGCCTTTGAAAGCCGACGTCGGGGGATTTGCAAAAATGCTTGAAGTTAGATCTTCTAACGGAGATGACGCCGTGGCCAAATGCGTTCGGAAGGAGCCTGGAGCTAAACGAGAAATTTTGATTGGCGATTCGACGGGGGCAGCCAAGTTCCAGGGGACTATACCTATCCTGGATGTGGGTGAACATGAAGACTACTGGGTGATTGTCATGCCGCGTGCGGATCAGTCGTTGGCCCAGTACCTTGAAGAAAAGGCGGATTCTTTAGAGGTCAGCGAGGTTTTGAAGATCCTTAAAGATGTTGCCACTGCTCTTGCAGAGATTAATGGCGAGATTGTTCATCGAGATCTAAAACCGGCGAATATTTTGTTCCACGAGGGGACTTGGAAGCTGGCGGATTTTGGAATCGCGCGGTACGGTAACGCGAACACTGCCGACAGTACTCGCAAAGCGCACTTTACTTCTCAGTATGCTGCGCCTGAGCAATGGGAACACAGACACGCAACTGGTGCCACAGACATTTATGCTTTTGGGGTTTTGGCATACAGACTCCTCTCCGGCGCTCTTCCTTTTGACGGAAATACTCGAGAAGACTTACGTGAACAACATCTGAAATCTGTTCCAGCGGATCTCAAGGTGGGACCGGTAAGGGTGAGAATTCTCGTTGAAGAGTGCCTGTACAAAGACATGGAAGTCCGTCCTCGCGCCAAGGCACTCTTGGCCCGTCTAGAAAGTATAAAGGAGACCCAAGTTCGGCCAAGTTTAGCTAGCCTTGCCGAGATCAGTCACGGGCACATTCGCGCGAGGGCGCGACAGCAAGCGGAACTAAAGGCCGAACATGATCAGAGGACCCGGTTTATTGAGCGCGTGAACGGGGCTAGAAGGATGCTGGAGACCGTAGTCTCAACCATGGAGCAAGAGATTGCTGACTGTGTTCCCACAGCTAGGTTTGTCGATTACGTGGGTAACGCGGCTCCGCGCTTAGAAGTGGAATTTGGTGCTGCAAAGCTACGATTTGGACGCGTAGAACCGATCGAACAGTGGGATTCGCCTTTCAAAATCATAGCCGCGTCGAGTATTAGCTTGGACTTCGGAAAGCCGGGACGCGACTGGGTTGGAAGAAGTCATTCATTGTGGTTTTGCGATGCCTTTGAACCTGGGCAGTTCGGTTGGTACGAACTGGCCTTCATGGAACCAATATTCGAGAATTCGCGGCCGCCAGTTGAACCGTTCGCTTGCTTGCCCTATGAGGCCAAAGACGCTTTGGATGGTGTGATAGGAAGCCGCCAAGTTGCCTGGCCGGTGACTCTTCTTGATCGGTCCGAACCCAAGGATTTTATAGACCGCTGGTTCGGGTGGTTTGCTGATGCCGCGAGGGGCGAGTTGCAGCGCCCAGCAAGCATGCCTGAACGTCCCATTAAAGATATCTGGCGTTGATGGAATTTCAGGATATTTTATAGATCATTACCCATGTTCCCAATAGTCTGAATGTATCAATAATCGTGAATTGGTCACTGTTTTGACACATGGTTTGTGGCACTGGGTTTTGCGATTAAATGACCTTGAAAATCAGTTGAGTTTCAACTGTCGGCGTTTTTCGGCCAAGCCGTCGCATCGGAGTGTCATAAACGACCGTTAAAGGCGTGTCAATAAGGCAGGATGAGGGTGGTGACGAAGTGCCGGCGGGACTGCTCCAGCATTGCTGCGCATACGGTGACTTGCTTGCCTTCGGTCAACGCCGCGCCTTTCAGGATCCAATGCGATAACTAGGGTCCCGTCAATCAGTTATTTTCACGACTTGTGGCAGGTTGAAAGGTTGCTCGGGGTGGCAGAGCCAAAACTGCGCTCCATACCGAATTTCCACCGTGAAAAAGGATTCCAATGAGCCTCAGATTCCAGCAGTTTTTCAGTCGCTGGTCGACGGCATGCTAGTGGGCCTCTAGGCAATAGTAGGAGGCAAAAGCAATCTCGAATATTCCATGTTTGGTTAGGCTTGCAGGCAACGAGTTTTGTGTGCAAAAATTTCTTGTTGAATCTTTGGCTAATGAGCTAGATTTAGCCTAATCATCAATTTTTCGACACGGGACAAGACGGCTTTAGCGATCATCGCTAATCTATTCTGTTGTGAGGTTTTTGTGCCGATTCGCATTCTTTGAAGCAGGATAATTGAAAACTAAATTAGGCGCGGCAGTAATGTCCACGGCAATGATCACGGGATTGCTGCTTAGCGACCCGGCCGCAACTGCGGAAGTGATTTCAGAGGAAGGCGTTTCTACTCCAACGGAATGGTCAACGTCAGCGGACGCGCAGACGGCACCAGTTGTGTTTCAGTCTCCTGTAGTGAACGTTGTTGAATCCGAGAGAAGCATCCTTCCAGCTGAGTCTTCGGCGGCTGCTGACGATTCCGAGGTGGCCGAAGAATCAGAACCCACGGTGACGGAATCAGCTGCTTCGGCAGAATCTGACGTTACATCTGAGCTCACTGCTGAAGTTAGCAAGTCGGCCAAGGTCACCCACGAAGCCAATGAGGCTCAGGTTGAAGACTCAAATGAGGTCCCAGCGTCCGAGCCAGCTGCGGAACAAACCAAAACAGCTCAAGGGCCGGTGCAAAGAGTATCGGAACCAGTCGCCCCGGTGGCCAAGAGCGTGGCACCTGTTTCACCTGAGCCATCAATGGAATCCTTCACTTCCTCCGAGGTAGTTTCTCTGGATGACCGCTGGGAAGAAGTCGACGCATTGTTGCCTGATGGCGCTGAGGACTGGAGTGATGCTCAGTGGGAAGAATTTGAAAATTCCGAAGCTGGGCAAGAGTACATTCGACAGGTCGATGAGCTGTTGGCTGAGGAGTATTCGGCAGAGGATGACTTTGAACTAACTGAAGAAGAGCAGGCCGTTTGGGAATCACTTTTCGGTTCCCTTCCGGTGGAGAGCCTCGAATGGGATGAGGCCCAATGGGAAGAGTACTTCTACAGCGACTCTGGGGTTGAGCTCATCCTTCAGATGCTGCCAGTGATTGTTGACAGCATCGAAACTGACGAGGAAGCCGCGGATCTTCAGGAGTTCCTGGAGGATATTTTTGCCGATGATCCTGAACAGCTCGCGTACTACCTCGAACTGTATCTAGGTATCACGCCAGAAACCACAGGTGGCTCAAGTAGCGGACCTGAGACGGCTGAAGAGCCTGTCGCTTCAGAAAGCGCTCGTCCGGTAGCCGAAGCAGAGATCAAGCCTGCCGCGGCAATCAGTAAGTCGATTGTCAGCAAGGCCAAATCGGTGAAGAAGCCAACGCAGGCTAGCGTAGCTGAAACACCTGTTCTTGCTGACACCGGCTTTGGCGGCGCTTGGGCCGTAGGACTCGGTGCGCTGCTGGCCCTCGCGGGTGCCGTATTTGTGGCGCGCTCCCGCAAGGCTTCTGCGAAGTAGTCCACGCATAAACGCGTGAATTAAATAGCTGATGCTGGGAACCACCGACGGGTGGTTCCCAGCATCAGCTATTTGCCTATTAGTGCCCTAAATGCGAGTCGGCATTCAAGTGGTGCCACGAACGGTTGTGGTAAACCAAAGCGTCACCAAGCTCGCCTGGCTGGGCGTCTCGTGCGATGTGTGACTGCAGTCCGCGAGCCACGATGACCGTTGAAGTCCCTGCCTGGATGCGTTCCACTACTTCACAACGTACCCAAGCGCGCACGTTGTCAAAGACTGTTTCTCCGGTGCTCAATCGAGTCCACGTTTGGTCCTGCGCAAAACGATTAATACCGCTGGTAGCGCCCAATTTTGCTAATTCAATGTCGTGGACATCCAAGGAATGAACAACGACTGTCTGAGCACGAGAGAGTACGTCAGAGGCAGAAGAGAGTGCCGAGATTGAGAAGACCAGTAATGGCGGATCTACGCTGATTGACGCCACCGATGTTGCGGTCAGGGCAACCGGCCCGTCTCCAGCATCGGCCGTAATGACACTGACCCCGCCGGGGTGCCCACGAAAGACTGCTTTGAAGTCTTCTGCTGGCAGTGAGTCGGTTGCGTCAATCGTGACTTTAGACGCTGGCACCGACAAGCTCCTCGCGCAGTACAGCGGCTCCGGCGCTCAACGCACTGAGCTTTTCCAGTGCAACCTTGCGTGGGAATGGCGCCATGCCACAGTTAGTGCTGGCAATGAGCTTGTCGGCATCTACAAATTCCAGTGCCTTACGCAGAGTCTGTGCGACCTCATCTGGGGTTTCCACGGTTTCGCTGGCCACGTCGATAGCACCGAGCATGACTTTCTTGCCACGCACCATTTCAACAACTTCAATGGGCACATTCGAGTGGTGGGATTCCAGCGAAACAGTATCGATGGTTGAAGCCTGCAGAAGTGGGAACGACTTCTCGTAGTGGCGCCACTGTGCGCCCAAGGTAGCCTTCCAATCGTTGTTGGCCTTGATGCCGTAACCGAAGCAAATATGAGCAACAGTTTCAGCCTTGAGTCCTTCGCAAGCGCGCTCCAGAGCGGCGATTCCCCAGTCAGCAACTTCGTCAAAGAAGACGTTGAAGGCTGGCTCATCAAACTGGATGACATCCACGCCAGCAGCTTCGAGTTCCTTGGCTTCCTGGTTCAGAATGGTGGCGAACTCCCAAGCCAGCTTTTCGCGGCTCTGGTAGTGAGCATCATACAAGGTATCAACCATGGTCATTGGGCCAGGCAAGGTCCACTTGATCTGCTTATCGGTAAATGAACGTAAGACCTTTGCGTCCTCAACAAAGACTGGCTTTTCGCGCTCTACGGCACCCACTACGGTAGGCACGCTAGCGTCATAACGGTTACGAATACGCACGGTTTCACGCTTTTCGAAATCAACACCGCTCAGGTGCTCGATAAAGGTGGTCACGAAGTGCTGACGAGTCTGTTCACCGTCGCTGATGATGTCAATGCCACGCTGAGTTTGTTCCAAGACAGCTGCACGCATCGCGTCGTGCTTACCTTCGGTCAGCTCGCTGCCCGAAAGCTTCCAATCGGACCAGAGGACCTCGGGCTGTGCAAGCCATGAAGGCTTAGGTAGGCTGCCGACAATTGAGGTGGGGATTAGCTTTGAAGTCATTATTTGTCTCTCGATTCTTAGGCGACTGGCAGTGGACAAGTCGCGGAGAATTGGGTCAGTAATTCTTTATTTGGTGCGATGAAGTGCTCTTGGGTGTACTTACCCTGGCTGGCACCCAGGCGGGTGCGTTCTTCACGGTCATATTCAATGCGAGTTGGAGCGAAGTCCTGTGCGCTCAAGGATGGGCGGTAGACCGAAGGAGCCACCGAGTTGCCGTTATAGATCTCCGGGCGGTAGATCTTCTGGAAGGTCTCCATGGTGCTGATCAAGCTGATCAACTGCAGGTTGGTGTAGTCATTGAGTAAGTCACCGCGGAAGTAGAAAGCAAGTGGGGCTACCGCGCCGGCAGGCATAAAGTAACGAACCTTCAGGCCCATCTTGCCGAAGTAGGTATCGGTCAAAGAATGCTCATCCTGTTGGTATTCCAGGCCGAGCACTGGGTGGCTGTTGCCCGAGCGGTAGTAAGTCTTGGAGGTGGAGACGCTGATGCAAACCACTGGCAGCTGGTTAAAGCGCTCTTTATAAGCTTCAGAATCCAAGAAATGTTGGAAAAGTTGTCCATGAAGGTCACCGAAATCTTCACGTAACTTTGGTGCGCCGGAGTCGTTGGCGGCTGCTGCAAGCACCACACTGAAGTCGTAATCGCGAACGTAGGAGGAGAAATTATTGCCGACCATTCCGTGGGTTCGGGTGCCGGTGAGGCGGTCCACAATGGTGGTGTCTAGAACCTCAAGAAGTGGGAATTGCTGCTCTACACCTTCGCGGGTGTAGTGCACGTTGGCGGAGATGATTTCTAGCTCCAGCTCGTAGCGGTCGCCTTCAAGATTGTCCCAGTGAGCCAGCGAATTGAAGCGGCGATTGATCATCGTCAGGGCGTTGCGCAGGTTCTGCTGACGGTGCTCACCACGGGCCAGATTCGCGAAGTTTGTGGTGGTGCGCGAATCGGTTGAGGGGGTGTAGTTTTCGTCAAATTTGGTCGTGCTGATGCTGAAGCTGAATTCGTCTGCCATGATGGCCAATCTCTTGCTGGGGCCTTGCGCAGGCCGGGAGTAGGTCGATGCGTCCATCATGCAGTCTCAAAATTGATATCAGGTAACTCGATATAACTATGGATTGATATAGACTCAAACTATGGTTCAGGGAACGCATGGTCTAACACTCCAACATTTGAGGTACTTCACCGCAGTCGCTGCCGAGGGGTCAATCTCCGCTGCAGCCGATCTGCTTTACGTCGCTCAGCCGAGTATGTCCGCGGCCATGAAAGAGCTCGAATCACGGGTGGGACGCACCTTGCTGGTCCGTTCACCTAGGGGAGTGGCACTGACCGCCGAAGGCGCGGAATTCCTCGGCTATGCCCGGCAGGTCCTGGAACAGGTAGAACTTCTAGAGCACCGCTACCTCGGCCGGCCCTCAGTTCGACGACTACTCGGTGTCTCCACCCAGCACTACTCGTTCGCAGTCGATGCTTTTGTGCGCATGGTCCAAGCCAGCGGAGCCGAGGAGTATCAGTTTTCGTTGCGCGAGACCCGCACCGAGGAGATCATTGAAGACGTACGCACCCTACGTAGTGACATCGGGATCCTGTACCGCAACGACTTCAACCGCAAAGTCATCGACAAGCTTTTGCGTGAATCACGACTGGTGTTCCACCCACTGTTCTTGGCTGACCCGCACATTTTCATTTCCCGCACCAACCCCCTGGCCAGCCGGAAGAAGGCCACGCTGGAAGACCTTGAGGATTTACCGCGGCTCACCTTCGACCAGGGAGCGAACAACCCGTTCTACTTCGCCGAAGAGGTACTCTCCACCCGCTCAAGCCAACGTGAAATTCAGGTCTCGGACCGCGCCACCATCTTCAACCTGATGATCGGTCTGGGCGGATACACCATCTCCACCGGCATCATCAGCGACGAACTTGACCCGTCTATCGTTGCTATCCCGCTGGACATTGATGAGCGCATTGAGATCGGCTGGATCGATCACGCCGGAATTCCACTGACCGAGCAAGCCCAGCGTTACCTGGCTGAAGTACGTGCCGTGGTGGCCAGTTTCGACGTCGAGGTACTGGGCTAAAACTGTAATACTCTGTCATCTTCACCCTTCGTGGCGTCATAAATTTGGCCTAAATCCTTGAAAATTCAGGCTTCTCCACTCCTTAGCTCTGTCATAAAGGGGTCTGGGACACAGCGTCATCATGACAATTTCGCGACATATGAAGCGCGGTGGCCTTCTATGAAGCCCGAGCTTCAATAGCGCTTGCATCGATAAATGCTCATGGCCAACCATGGAATAACAACAACCCATCAAGAGCGACTAAGAGATCTGGCTCGTTGACGTCGCAGCAACCATCGGGGAACCGAAAGGTGCTAATGCCAGAGACGATGGAGCAGTCCCGAACGCTTACCTAGCGCACTGTGCCTCGTACCCGTTCGGTACGATTCATAGTTCGGTGCACTCCCTCGCTGAGAAACGAGAGGAAGCCATGAGCCAAGGAACCGACGCGATCCACGCAGGTTACCGTCCGAGCGGAGATTTCCGCCCGATGGTGCCACCGCTATACAACTCCGCTGCGTATCAGTTTGAGTCCCACGCAGAAGCGATTGAAAAATTCGCTTTGCGTCAATCTGGCTTCACCTACTCACGCACCGGCAACCCGACCGTTTCAATCCTTGAACAGCGTGTGGCTGCCCTTGAATGCGGTGCCCAAGCGGTCGCCACCGCCTCCGGCCAGTCCGCCGTGGCCCTGTCGCTATTGGCCCTGACCCAGGGGCCGAAGCACATTGTTGCTTCCTCCTCTCTCTACGGTGGCACCGTTGATTTGTTCACCGACACCTTCGCTGACTTCGGTATCCGCGTCAGCTTTGTTGACCAAGCTGATCCTTTGGCTTGGGCAGCTGCTATCGAGTCCGACACCCGCGCGTTCTTCCTGGAGTCGGTCTCCAACCCGCTGTGTACAGTGGCTGATCTTCCCGCCATCTCAGCTATCGCCCACGAACACAACATCCCGGTGGTCGTGGATAACACCCTGGCTACTCCACTGAACATTCGCCCACTCGACTTTGGTGCGGACATCGTGGTGCACTCAGCCACCAAGGGCTTGGCCGGACACGGTTCGGTCTTGGGCGGCATCGTGGTGGACTCGGGCAAGTTCGATTTCTCCGACGCTACTCGTTGGCCACAAATCGCCGCACCCCGCGTACGACTGAATAACACTTCGCTACTGGAACGTCACGGATCAGCGGCCTACGCCATGCTGGTTCGCTCCAAATTCCTGCACGATCTGGGTCCGGCTCTGGCACCAGCCAGCGCCCAAGGCATCTTGGCCGGCATCGAAACTTTGCCGGTGCGCGCCGCGCACGTGCAGCGCAGCGTGACTTCATTGATTGAAGGCTTGTCCGCTCATCCGGGCATCGCTGGCATCCATCACCCGTCCCTGCCGTCGCACCCAAGTTACGAGCTGGCCGCCAAGCTGACCCCCAAGGGTACCGGTTGTGTGCTGGCCATCGAACTGGCCCACCCATCTTTGGTCTCCGCTGTCATTGATTCGCTGAAGTTCATTTCACTGGCCGCCAATGTGGGCGATACCCGCACCATGATTTCGCACCCGGCCACCATGACCCACTGCCGACTCTCAGCTTCCCAACTGGCCGATGCCGGACTGAACACTTCCACCCTGCGCCTGTCGGTCGGGCTCGAAGACCCTGCCGACCTGCTTGCCGATATCACCCAGGCCCTTGACGCTGCCCTCGAGCAAGCTCTGGCCCCACAAACTCAAGGAGCATAATGACTGGCTTCAACACCCAGGCCGTACACGCCGGCCAGGAAAAAGACCCACACACCGGCGCGGTCGTCCCACCGATCTACCAGACCAGCACCTTCATTCAAGACGGTATTAACGTCCTGCGAACCGGGCATGAATACTCCCGAGGCTCCAACCCAACCCGCGATGGTTTCCAAGCTCAGCTCACCGCACTAGAAGGTGGCGCCGCCGGTTTCGCTTTCGCCTCGGGCATCGCTGCCGAAGACGCCCTACTGCGCGCGGTACTGGAACCGGGCGATCACATCATCCTCGGCGCCGACGGATACGGCGGCACCAACCGGTTGATCTCCAAGCTACACAGCAAATGGGGCATCACCTCCTCGGCGGTGGACATCACCAACCTGGATTCGGTACGTGCTGCCGTGCAGCCAAACACCGCACTATTGTGGGTCGAGACCCCGTCCAACCCACTACTGGGCGTCGCCGATCTGGCCGGATGGGCTGAAATCGCCCGCGAGCACGGCGCCCTGCTGGTGGTGGATAATACTTTTGCTACTCCTTATCTACAGCGCCCACTAGATTTTGGCGCCCACGCGGTGGTGCACTCCACCACCAAGTACATTGGCGGGCACTCCGACGTATTAGGTGGCGCGGTGATTGTGGCCGACCACATCTTCCGCGGGCAGTGCCTGGCCGAAGCCGTGGGCTACCAGCAGTTCGCTGGGGGAGCGGTGGCCGGACCGCAGGATTCCTACCTGGCCGCCCGCGGACTGAAAACCCTGGGCCTGCGCATGGAACGCCACTGCGCCTCAGCTGATGCCCTGGCCCGCTGGCTTGATGCCCAGCCTGAAGTTACCCGCGTGTACTACCCGGGCCTAGAATCCCACCCGGGGCATGAATTGGCTGCCCGACAGCAACGCGGATTTGGTGGCATCGTCTCGGTGGCCTTGACCGATGAAGCAGCAGCCCGCGCCTTCGCCGAGTCCATGGAGTACTTCCAGCTCTCGGTCTCCCTAGGTGGAGTCGAATCCTTGGTCTGTTACCCGCGCGAAATGACCCACGCTTCGCTGATTGGTACCCCATTGGAAATCCCAGCCAATCTGGTCCGCCTCTCGGTGGGTATCGAAGAGGTCGAAGATCTCATCGCTGACCTTTCCCGTGGCTTAGTTGCCGCCCGTACCGCTTCGGCTGGAGCCGCGTCTCGGACAGCGTCATCTCTCAATGCGTCCGAAAAGACTCTGGAAACCGCTCGATAATTTCGAACCGCGATTATCGGGCGGCACCACCCTTCCCACAGCAATAGTTAATAGGGAAGGGTGGAGACATGATCGGAATTCTTAATCGGCTCATCGAGCACATCGAGGCGAACCTGCGTACGCAGATCAACCTCGCTGATTTGGCGCGTGCTGAAGGCACGACCGAATATCACGTGCGCCGGATGTTCTCCTCGCTGGCCGGCATGTCGGTCTCCGAGTACATTCGCCGCCGGCGCATGACCCAAGCCGCCGCGGACTTGCTGGCCGGTGATGATCTGCTATCCATCGCGATCCGCTACGACTATGGTTCGGCCGAAGCTTTTTCTCGCGCCTTCCGCGCTGTGCATGGCGCGTCCGTGGCAGAGATCCGCGAGCATGGTGGCCCCCTTCGAAGCCAACCAATTATCAGGTTCAGCCTGCACGTTGAAGGGAAACAGCCCATGGATGCACGAATAGTAGAACGAGATGACTTCCAGCTCATCGGATATGCCGCACAGGTCCCGCTGATCCATCAGGGACCCAACCCGCACATCCAAAACCACATCGCCTCCATCCCGGTGGCCGAGCACGCCCGGCTCAAATCACTCTCCTCGGCCGATCCGGCTGGGCTGCTGCAGGTCAGTGACCAGGTCGACCCGGACTACCAAGAAGGCAGTGAGCTGACCTACCTGCACGGGGTCGCGGTGCCTGAGGGCCCGGTGCCCGAAGACCTCGACGCCATCGAGGTTCTGGCCGGTCACTGGGTGGTCTTCCGCGTAAGCGGTCCCTACCCTGCGGCCTTGCAAGAACTCTGGGCGGCCACCGCCACCTCGTGGTTCCCGTCCAACCCGTGGCGTCTACGTCCGGGCCCGTCCATTGTCGCCGTGCTCGATCGGGCCGCCGACTTCAGCTCCGCTACCTGTGAGCTCTGGCTTCCGGTGGAAGCGGCCTAAGTTTATCCACACCTTGTGCTGGCATGCCCCACGGATCCCTTCCGCGGGGCATGCTCGTATCTATGGACACAGCACAGGCGCTCAAGAACTTGGTCGAGGCGGGCGAACTCATCGCCTCGGCTAACGCTGTGCTTGCCACCGCCGATCTTCCACCAGGCCACGCCGCCTACTACGCCTTGCTTACCGAGCACACCGCTCAGCATCAAATGCGCGCGCAGATTCAGGCTGCCGACGCTTTACGCCGCACCGGCGCTCACAAACTTGACCAGGCGTCCTTCCAAGCCATCACCGACGCCGGCACCAACCCCACACTGGCTCAAATTCACGCTGCCGAAGGCCACACCACCACCGGGCGCACCCACTTCAAAAGTGCCACTTCGCTGATGTATGACTGGTTGGACATCCCGCGCAGCACCGCCGGTGCCCGCATGGTCCTGGCCGACTGCCTGATAGGCGGTGTTGATGAGGCCGGCCAACGCACCGAACCCTGGCTGCCTGAACTCGCCCAAGAGTTTGCCGATCCATCGGTTGACCCACAGCCCGTAGCCGCCACGGCTACCAAACTCCATTCCGCGCGCAAAGATTTGGGCACAGGCAAGGCCGGTCAAAAGAAAAAAGAGCAACTCCAGGCCGACGCCATGGCTTTCCTACGCTCTGAACCCAAGTCCGCCCGCAAGCACATCAGTGACCTCGTCTCTGAAGTCAAAGCCGGCAAACGCCCACTCAAAGCCCTGCTTGATAGCATTGGCATCTTCAAACGAGGCATGCGCCATGGCCTAGTGGAGTACGTCCTGCGTCTCTTGCCCTCACAAGCTGCCTTTATCGAGGCCTATCTGGCCACATTGGATAACCCCGCCACGGTGGCCGGGAATCGCGAACGGCTCAAGGACGCCGAATCTCAATTCACCGGTGAACCCAGCGACTGGGACGATGAGGAGTCGATGCCCGAATGGGCCGGCGGCTCCCCGCCGGGAGCCCCGCCCGACGGGAATGCAACCGGCGCGAATGAGGCCGAGGCTGAACCGGAGGATACCGAGCGATCTCAGTTGGCACCCGAGGTCTGGGAAGATATGAAGCCCGAACGTCGCCGGTTGACCGGATTGATGGCTCTGCTGATGACCAAGTCATCGGGCTCAGAGTTACCATCAACCCAAGTGAGCATCGTGATGAACTGGGAAAAGATGCAAAGCCAAGCCCAGGATTTTGCGGTCAGCTCCACGGGCATACCGCTGACCCCAGGCGAAGCAAGGGCCGCATTGTGTAACGCCGGCATCTACCCGGTGGTACTCAGTGGCGCCTCGCTACCCTTGGACCTTGGTCGAAGCCAACGCTTATTCTCCAAGGCCCAAGGTCGAGCCATCCGCGCCGCCTACCGAGGCTGTTCCTACCCGGGCTGCTCCATGCCCGCCAGCCGCTGCGAACTGGACCACCTGGACCCATGGGAGAAAGGCGGGCGCACGGACATCGCCTCGGCGGACTTGAACTGCCCGATCCACCACATCGCCCGGCACTGCTCGCTCTTCCGGACGGTCAAAATCCCCGGCAGCCGTCCACTTGTCTTGCTCTCCCGGGAACTGGACCCCGAACAGAAATTGCGGATCAACACCTATTTCATGACGCCGAGCCAGGCCCTGGAAGCTGAAGCTATGGCAGAGTCGATGACCGCCCGTTGGCGTGCAGGAGAGCTAGAGGTGGAATTCGCTGCTAGTTAGCCGCCAGGTGCTTGGCCGAGAGCTCTAGGTAGTGCTCTGCGTTCACCTTCAACCCGGCGACTTCCGCCTCGGTCAGTTCACGGCGGACTTTGGCCGGAACTCCGGCGACCAGTGACCGTGGGGGAACCTGGGTGCCCTCCAGCACCAGTGCGCCGGCAGCCACCAGCGACTGCTCACCGATCACCGCGTCATTCATGATGGTCGCGCTCATGCCCACTAAACAGCCATCACCCACGGTGGCCCCGTGCACTACCGCGGAGTGCCCCACCGAGACGCCCGCACCCAAAGTGCAGGGGTAACCGGCATCGGCGTGTAGCACCACGTTGTCCTGCAAATTGGTGCCTTCGCCCACGCGAATGGCCGCCGAATCCCCGCGCACCGATACCCCGTAGAAGGCGCTGGACTGATCCGCGAGCACTACATCCCCGCTGAGCACGGCGGTTGGTGCAACAAATACGTTCTCGCCGACCTGTGGGGTCGTCCCATCAATAGTAATAATGTGGCTCATGCCACCTAACTCTATCCGGAGAAGACGATGGTGCGCTGCCCGTCGAGCATCACGCGACGCTCGGCATGCCACTGCACCGCGCGAGTCAGGGTACGACCTTCCACGCTGCGCCCCAGCTCCACCAACTGCTCGGCGGTACGGGTGTGCGAGACGTGGGTGACTTCCTGATCGATGATTGGCCCCTCATCCAGATCCGCGGTGACGTAGTGCGCGGTGGCGCCGATCAGCTTCACGCCGCGCGCGTAGGCCTGGTGGTAAGGCTTGGCGCCCTTGAATGACGGCAGGAAGGAGTGGTGAATGTTGATCACGCGCCCCTCCATCTTCTCGCACAGTGAGTCGGAGAGGATCTGCATGTAGCGGGCGAGCACCACCAGTTCGATGTCATGCTCTTCGGCCAGCTTCAGCAACTCCGCTTCAGCTTCTGCCTTGTTCTCTTTGGTCACCGGCAGGTGTACAAAGTCCACCCCGTAGAAGTCTGCCATGGGTTTCAAATCCAGGTGGTTGGAGACGATCACCGGCACCTCGATGGCCAGGGTTCCGGCCCGCTGGGCGAAGAGCAAGTCGTTCAGTGCGTGCCCGGCCTTGGAGCACATGATCATGGTGCGTACCCGATCACCGGCGTCAGCCACCGAGAGGTCCATCTCGAATTGCTCGCCAATAGGAGATAGGCCGGCACGCGTAGCTTCCAGCGACTGTTCGGTGTCCACCGCGATGCGCATGAAGAACGTGCCGGTCTCAGGGGAGAGGAACTGCTGAGACTCGGTGATGTTACAACCGGCACCCAGCAGACCTCCCGAAATCGCGTGGACAATGCCGGGGCGGTCAAGACAAGACAGGGTGACGATGTACTGGTTCATGAATTCTAAGGTAGCGCCCGCCAACAATTTTCTACCAATTCAGTGAGCTACGTTGCGTCCACCGACAGCCCAGCAAGGTATTTTGAAGCCGCCAGTGCCGCCTTGCGCCCGGCCCGCGTGGCACCCAGTGTGGAGGCCGAGGCGCCGTAGCCGACAAGAAACATCCCCGGCATCGCCGCGGCGCTCACACCATCCTCCGCCATCACGATCCCACCGGCCGCGGTATGCAGTTTCAACTCACGCAAATGCCGATGCGCGTGCCTAAACCCGGTGGCCCAGAGAATCGCGTCAATCTGTTCCCGCGAGCCATCGGTAAACACCACCGCGTCAGACTCCAAGCGGGCGATCTTCCCCCGCGAAATCAGCGCCCCGGAGGCAATCCCGGCCCGCATCTTCGCATTGAGCAACAGCCCGGTGGTCCCCACGACCGACTTGGGCGGCAACCCGGCCCGAGTGCGCTCATTGACCTGACGCTCTACTTCCAGACCCCATTCGGTGCCGACAGAATCCCGCCAATCCGGCGCACTACGAGTGGACCAGAGCGTGTCGATCCCGGCCTCACGCAGTTGCACGATGAACTGGGTGGCACTGGCCCCAGCACCCACCACCAACACCCGCTTGCCCGCAAACTGTGAAGGCGCAACAAACCCATTGGTATGTACCTGCAACCCGTCAAAGTGCCCGGGATAGACCGGCCAGAACGGATTGGTCCAGGTGCCGGTGGCGTTAATAATGGTGCGGGCGGTATAAACCTGATCGGCGTGCACCTCAAAGTGGCCGTCCACCTGCCGTACCGTGCTGACCGTGGAGCCATGTTTCACCGGCAGGTTACAGCGCCGCTCATATTCTCCGTAGTACTCCTTAACCACGGCAGAAGCTGGACGCGTTGAGTCTTGAACTTGTAGCGGGAAATCAGGCAACGGGTGAATGTGGTGTGCGGCGCCTAAGGTGAGCGAGTCCCAGCGGTTTTGCCACGCGCCCCCGGGCCCGGAGTTCGCATCGAGCACCAAAAAGTCCACGCCGCGCTTGGCCAGATGGTAGGCGGCAGACAGGCCGGCCTGTCCGGCGCCGATCACAATTGTTGAGTACACGTCATAGGTAACCAAGTGGAACGCGCCCTGATTCCCGATACACTTAAACGCGTGACTGGCGTTAGGTGGGGAACCACCGGGGAGCTAATCGTGCGAGCCGCGCGCCTGGGTTTGCACACCACCCGCCTTGGCATCAAGGCGCCTACGGAAGGACACGCGTGAGCGCACGCATTCTCGACGGCAAGGCCACCGCGGCCAGAATCAAGCAGGAACTTGCTGAACGTGTGGCCAAGTTGAAGGCCGACGGTCACAGCACCGGGCTGGGCACCATTTTGGTGGGTAACGATCCGGGCTCCGCGTGGTACGTCGGCGGCAAGCACAAGGACTGCGCCGAGGTCGGCATCGAGTCCATCCGCGTGGATCTGCCCGAGGAAACCACTCAGGACGAGCTGCTCGCCAAGGTCAAGGAACTGAACGAAAACCCGGAGTGCACCGGCTACATTGTGCAGCTGCCCCTGCCTAAGCACATCGATCAGGACGTCATCCTGGAGGCCATGGATCCTGCCAAGGATGCCGATGGTCTGCACCCAATGAACCTCGGCCGCCTCGTGGCCAACGTGAACCGCCCGATGTCCTCGCCGCTGCCGTGCACCCCGCTGGGTTGTGTGGACCTGCTGGCTCGTCACGATATCGATCTGAACGGCAAGCACGTGCTGGTACTCGGTCGCGGCGTGACCATCGGCCGCCCGGTCGGCCTGCTGCTGACCCGCCGCAACGTCAACGCGACGGTCACCCTGGCGCACACCGGCACCACTAACCTTCCAGAACTTTTGGCGCAGGCCGATGTCGTCATCGCCGCCGCCGGAGTGCCTCACATCGTCAAGGCCGACGCCATCAAGCCTGGCGCGATCGTGCTCGACGTGGGCGTCTCCCGCGTGGACGGCAAGGTCACCGGCGATGTTGATCCGGCGGTAGCCGAGGTGGCCAGCTGGATCAGCCCGAACCCGGGTGGCGTGGGTCCGATGACCCGCGCGATGCTGCTGAATAACGTGGTGGAAGCCGCCGAGCGTAACGCTCGCTAAGCACCTTTAGCCCGCATTTCACGATGCGGGCTTTTGTGTACCCAACGTAAACGTCATAGTGGATGTTCCACTCGTCGGATAAAGTGAGGTGAGTCGGGTTTTCGGCCATCGCATCATCACTAAAGGGACACATGACACAGAATTACGAACAGAATGAACGCCCCATCCAGATTAACAACCACATCGTGGTGGTCAACCAGAAGAGCACTCTGCTGGCCTACGTGCTGTGGTTCTTCCTGGGCCAGCTAGGCATCCACAAGTTCTACCTCGGTCAGGTAGTGGCCGGCGTTGTTTACCTAGCACTGGGCATTATCGGCTGGGCGACAACATTCATCCTGATTGGCTGGGTGCCGTTGGCCGTGCTGTGGATCTTGCTGATTATCGACCTGTTCACGATCCCGGGCACCGTGCAGCGGATCAACCAGCAGGCGACTCGCTCGTTCCAGTAATCTCTTAAGACACAGCAGGGGTCCGCACACCGAGCGGACCCCTGCTGTGTCCTAACCTTTAAACCTCTTGAACCGTTTTCACTGACTCGACGGTGCGCTTATCGGTAATCAGGGCGCCCACTTCCTGCTCCGCCTGGTTGCGGAAGGACAAGTCGATTCCGGCGCGATCGCGAATCAGCGAGACCGCGGTGACGGAGGTGGCCACGACCACCAAGAGGTACACAGCCACCGCGGTGGTGCCGCCGGTGGCCTGCACCAGCGCCTGAGCGATGGTCGGAGCAAACGCGCCGCCCAGAATCGCGCCGATCGCGTAGGAGATGGACACCCCGGAGAAGCGTACCGAGGCGGGGAAGAGCTCGGAGTACAGGGCTGCCTGCGGGCCGTAGGTTAGATCCAGCCCGATAGAGAATAGAGCGAAATGCAGGTAGTACTGCGCCCAGAGCACCGGTTGGCCAAGCTTAAGCGCCCGCTGGAATTGGCGGACCTGGCTGCAGAACCACTGATCATTTACGAGCCCGAACCGACCACCAGCTCCAGCTCTTCGCCTCCCAGGGACTGACCCCAAAGATCGTCGCCTCCGTCCCGCAGATGATCCTGGTCTCCGCCATGGTCGGCCGCGGACTGGGCTACGGGTTACTCATGCGCCGGCCGAATAACACGCAGGTCTCCGTGGAGGGCCGACCGCTAGCTTTCCGCGAACTCAAAACCCCGAACTTCCTCAACGCAGTTGTGGCCATCACCCCGAACTCGGTGCGCATCCCGGCCCGCGTGCAGGCACTGATCGAGCACTGCCGCTGTGCAATGGCTGAATCCTGGTAGACGCAGGCGATAACTCGCGCGCATAATGGCCACATGATTGGCACATGGCAGGCCATGGTCATCGATTGTGAAGACCCCGATGCACTGGCCACATTCTACGAACAGCTTCTAGGCATGGTCCGGATCGATAACGAGCCGGACTGGGTATCGATCGGCGACGCCCCGGATCGGCCGGGGCTGGCCTTCCAAGCGGTCAGCCCGTACGTTGCCCCGCAGTGGCCCGGGCACATCCACCCGCAACAAGCCCACCTGGATGTGAAAGTCGCCGATTTGGACCTCGCCGAAGAACAGGTCCTGCACCTAGGCGCCCGCGCCACCGGCGAAGGCACCAAGACCTTCAGGGTGTACCTGGATCCGCAGGACCACCCTTTTTGCCTGGTGAGCTGGTAGCACCGTAGGCGATCTTCGCCGCCTGCCAGCGCGTGGAGACCCCCAGCTTAGCCAGCACCTGAGAGACATGGGACTTCACCGTGCTCTGCCCAATGCCCAAAAGTTGCGCCAATTGTGGGTTGCTCAAGCCCTGCGCCAGCCCGTCGAGTACCTCGCGCTCCCGGCCGGTTAAGTCATCGGGCAACGTGTAGTCGGTGTCCGAGGCCAGCGTTTGCGAAGCCAGCGCCCGGGACACAATCCGCGAGGTCACCTGCGGGTCGAGGACGGATTCGCCGCGCGCGGCGGCCCGCACGCCCATGATGATCGCCTCCGGTTCAGCGCTCTTGAGCAAGAACCCGTGTGCCCCGGCCTGTAACGCCCCAAAAAGGTACTGGTCATCATCAAAAGTCGTCAGCACCACCACCCGATAGCTCTCATGCAGCACCTTGGTGGCCTCAATGCCGTCGAGCCGCGGCATGCGCAGGTCCATCAAAATAACATCCGGGTTCAGCGCCCGAGCCATGGAAATCGCGCTACGCCCGTCACCAGCTTCCCCGACAACTTCCACATCCGCCGCCGCCTGCAATACCAACCTGATGCCCATACGCACGGTGGCATGGTCATCAACAATCAGTACTTTCATGCTTTCTCCGATACTGCAGGGAAGTGGACCGTGACCACAAACTCTGTGCCACGGTGTACCTTGAAGGACCCATTCAGGGCCTGCACGCGGGTGCGAATATTTTCTAGCCCGATCCCGGCCCCCGGCGCGGTGCTCGGATTGGCTACCACCGGGTTACGCGCCGTGATGGCCAAGTCCCCGTCCTGAATTACGCTCAGCTCCAAGGTCGTCCCGGCAGCATGCTTGGCGTGGTTGACCAGTAGTTCAGACACCGTGCGGTGCGCTGCGGTATGAACCGCCGGGCTAAAGTCTTGGGGATCAGCCACCTGATACTCCCAACGTACTTGGCTGCCGAACCCCGCCACCAGGTCCGGTAAATCCTCGATCCGTGCCTGCAATGCTGGCCCACCCTCGTGCAACATCCGCACCATCGCGACCATGTCCTCCAAACCAGACACGGACTCATCACGGATGCATTGAAGGGGTTCACGCACGGAATCTGGCGCGGAAGGAAGTAAGGCTCCGGAGAGCAGGGCGATAGACGAGAACCGGGCCGAGAGTACGTCGTGCATTTCACGGGCCAGTGCGGTGCGCTCCTGGACCCGCGAAAAATCATGCTCCGCCACCAACTGGTCCTCGCGTGCTACCGCAGCTAACTGCACCGCCTGTGTTCTTTGCGCTTCGGTTTTCGCCAGCTCCTTGGCGGTACGCACATTTTCCGCCCAGAGCATCGGAGTAAAAAGAATGAAACCGGCCATGAACAGGCTCAGGACTACCTCCTGCGGGTTCTGGGTGTTAAGCCACGTGGCGATCCCCAGCGCGAGGGAACCCAAACACAACAGCACTAGCCCGCAGGTTCGAAGCCGGGTGGAACCGAGCAGGAATAGGCCGAAGACGCATTCAAAGATCAGGAAGTAACCGCCTATACTCCCCACGAGCAGCAACCCGATGCCAGCGAGGAACATGATTACTGTGGCCGTAAGAAGCACTCGGCGACGAATCAGGATCGCAGCCAAACCGATGAGTAATAGGGGAATCCACTCGTAGCCGCGGATTGCGACAGAAGGGGAATTGACGATCCCGGAAAGGTGCAAGATGACGGTGAGCACTAGGTAAGTGCCGATGACCTCGGGTTCCTTATCTCCGCTGCCGATCCGTCGAATGAAGTTCATGCTTCCAGCATCCCCGAACTGTCGGTCATCAGGTATCCCCCTTAAGGAGGAGAAGGCACAGACCATTGGCCGATACCGCAAGCCCGAACAGCGTAGAACAGTGGAAGTCATGGACATCATGACGAGCAATCCCGAACTCTCCCTAGTCATCCTTGCGCTCATCGACTCGACCAGCATCGGCACCCTGATCATCCCGCTACTGCTCCTGCTGCGCGGGCGCCGTGAGGTGATCGCCAAGGTCATCATCTACCTGTTGGTGCTTGCCGGGTTCTACTGGGTGATCGGGGTGTTACTGCGTAGTGGGCTACTACTGATTGATCCCCGTATCTTTGAGCACCGTTTCTTCAGGATTTCAGGGGTGGTGCTCGGGGTGGTGATGATTATTTGGGCGTTAACCTACCGTACCGATGCGCAAAAGGAAGCTGACGCTCGGAAGAAAAATGGTGCCCTAAAGAAAACTGAGGGAACTAACAGTGCGCAAACACCGGTCGCCACCGAACAGCTCCCGCGACGCCTACACAGCCGTTTAGCAACTGCACTGGATACCCGCACGGGGTTGATCGCGCTGGCCCTATTCGCCGGACTCTTAGAACTTCCCACCATGCTTCCGTACCTAGCGGCCGTGGGCGTGATGCAAAGTACCGGCTGGGGCACCGGGGTGCAGCTGCTCGCACTGATCGGATACTGCCTGGTGATGATCGTCCCGGCACTGGTGCTGGTTGCCGCCCGTGCGCTCGCCGGTGAACGGATCGAAAACTGGATGCGCAAACTGGGGGAGAAGGCCGCACGCTACGCTCAAGAAACCCTCGGCTGGGTGGTGGGCATCGGTGGATACTTGTTGATTCGCGCCTGCCTTTCCGGGCAAGACCTGCAGAGCTTGTTCAACTAGGTGTTCGGCGAGCCACGCTGTGGGCGAAAGCGCGGGCGCTCAATTAGCGCACCGCGCGCCGGTGGTGCGAGAATTGAAGGTATGGAACCTCTAGGCAGCAGCGCGAAGCAGGGCAAAAAAATCACCCTCAACGCATCAACTTTGGCAATGTCCGTCATGGTCATTGTTTTTCTGGTGGCAGTTATCTTCGCCGCCAACTCCAATGCGATCGTCGGCTGGTTTGTCGTGATCATCTCCGCCGGTTGGCTGCTGCTGGCCGCCTTCATGATGTTTGGCCTCAAGCGCGGGGCGGATAAGATCAACAATTCGCTGCGCGAAGCCACCGCTGCGGCCACCCCGCGGGCCCAGTCCGGCACCGTGATCGTGGATGAATCCACCAGTCAGCGCGATATGAAGCTGGATCATTCCTTCAAGATCGTCCAGGTGCAGGCCCGGGTCATTTCCGAACAGCGTGAGGCGGCCATCGCCGAATCCGAGGGCATGATCGATCGGGCACTGGAGACGATCCAGATGACTGCCGCCAATGCGCGGGACATGATCAAGCCGGCCAAACCAATGGACGGCGAGATTATCGACTAAGCCAAAAGGGCAACGCACACGCGTTGCCCTTTTGTTTTCGGCTCAGGGGTGATCAGCACGTTTTCGGGCGCAGAGTTTTGTAAGCTTGAATGGTGATACCAACCAGCGTGGAAATTCTGAGCAAGAACGCCGGCGCCCTGCGCGTCGCCTCGGTCAACGTCAACGGCATTCGCGCCGCCTACCGCAAGGACATGGCCGCATGGGTCGCGGATCGTGACGTCGACATCCTGTGCCTGCAGGAGGTGCGCGCACCGGATAAGGTGATGCGCGAATTGATCGGCGATGGTTGGCATATTTTGCATGCCGAAGCCAAGGATAAAGGCCGCGCCGGAGTAGCGATCCTCTCCCGCGTTGAGCCAGTAGCAGTGCGTGAAAACATCGGCGACGAGTACTTTGCCGACTCCGGACGCTGGGTAGAAGCCGACTTCGAGGTCAACGGCGAAATCTTCACCGTGGTCTCCGCCTACGTACATTCCGGCGAGCTGGGCACGCAAAAGCAAGATGACAAGTACCGTTTCTTACAGCGCATGACCGAACACTTGCCACAGTTGGCAGCGCAGAAGGACCACGTGCTGGTAGTGGGCGACCTCAACGTCGTACACACCGAAAAGGACATTAAGAACTGGAAGCCGAACCACAATAAGCGCGCCGGCGTGATGGACGAGGAGATCGCCTACTTCGACGGCTTCTTCGGCGCGGTGGGCTACGTGGATGTGGCCCGTCAGCTGGCAGGCGACGCACAGGGCCCCTACACCTGGTGGTCCTACCGTGGGCAGGCCTTCGACAACGACGCCGGTTGGCGTATTGACTACCACATGGCCACCCCGGGCTTAGCCGAGAAGGCCATCAAGTCCCATGTTGACCGCGCCTCGGCCTATGACCTGCGCTTCTCCGACCACGCACCGCTGGTCGTCGACTACCAGTTTTAAGGAAACACCATGAAATCCCGCGTACTTTCGGGCATGCAGCCTTCGGGCGACTCACTACACCTAGGTAACTACCTCGGCGCGCTGGTCAACTGGGTCAAAACCCAGGACGAGTATGATGCGTTCTTCTTCATCCCTGACATGCACGCGATCACCGTGCAGCAGGATCCTGCCGAGCTGCGCGCCCGCACCCGCAAGACCGCCGCACAGTTCATTGCCGGCGGCATCGACCTGGACAAGACCACACTCTTCGTCCAGTCCCAGGTCCCCGAACATGCGCAGCTTGCTTGGGTACTGAACTGCATTACCGGTTTTGGTGAAGCCAGCCGCATGACCCAGTTTAAGGACAAGTCAGCCAAGGGTGGGGCCGATGCTTCCAGCGTGGGACTTTTCACCTACCCGATCTTGATGGCCGCAGACATTTTGCTCTACCAGCCACAGGGCGTTCCGGTGGGCGATGACCAGCGTCAGCATGTGGAGCTGGCCCGCGACCTGGCCAAGCGCTTCAACCACCGGTTTGGCGAAACCTTCACCGTGCCGGAGGCGTTCATCCCGAAGGAGGGCGCACGCATCTACGATCTGCAAAACCCTACCTCCAAGATGTCCAAGTCGGCCGAGTCGCCCGCTGGCCTGATCAACGTGTTGGACGAGCCGAAGCTGATCGCCAAGCGCATCAAGTCTGCGGTGACCGATACCGGTACCGTGATCGCCTACGACAAGAAGGAAAAGCCAGGGGTCTCCAACCTGCTGGACATCTTGGCCGCCGTGACCGAACGCCAAGTACCCGAGCTGGTCGAGGAGTTCGACGGCAAGATGTACGGCCACCTGAAGGTCGCCGTGGCAGACGCCGTAGTCGAGCGCCTGACTCCGATCCGCACGCGCACATTGGAGCTACTGGACGATCCGGCAGAGCTGGACCGTCTGTTGCTGGCCGGCGCTGCTAAGGCTCGCGAAGTGGCGTCGAAGACCGTGGCCGAAGTGTACGAGAAGGTCGGCTTCCTGCCGCCACTGGGGAACTAATGGAATACACCCTGGGCGTAGTGATCCCGGTGCCGCAACCGCACCGGGATACTCTGCGTGCCTGGCGCCAAGAATTTGGGGGAGAAGCCACCGCGCCGATTGCCCCGCATATCACCTTGGTGTCTGGGTCGTACCTGACGACCTGGGGTAAAGCGGCGGCGCACGTGCGCGACGTGGCCACCCGGATGCAGCCCTTCACCATCGAGCTGGGGGCGGCGCGGTCTTTCCGCCCTGCCAGCGACGTGGTGTACCTGCCGTTGCTCTCCGGCGCCGATCAGTGCTGGCAGCTGCACCAGCAGCTGCTCGGCGACGCCCTGCGCCACGAATCCTCCTTCGCCTACCATCCGCACCTGACCATCGCGCAGAACGTGCCAGCGCAGCACTTGGATGCCGCGCAGGCGGCCTTGTCCACGGTGGACATGGTGTTTGAGGCCGATCGGGTGCAGCTCTTCGATACCCGCGGCGGGCAATGGAACCTCAGCGAGGACATCGCACTCGGTGCCTAGCAAAAAACGCCAGCCTCTCGGCTGGCGTTTTTTCATTACTTGGCGCGGACGTTGGCTTCGATCTTCGCTCCGGTGTCGGCGTCGATGTTCTTCCAGTACTCGATCGCGTTGGACAGCACTGGCTCGATCACGCCGTCCAGCGCCCCGGTGACGGTTTCGACCAGCTCGGCGCGCTGTGCATCGTCCATCACTTCTCGGACCAGGATGCCGGGCTGGACGAAGTCCCCGTCGTCCTTGCGCAGCGTGTAGGCCTCGCGGACCAGCTCGCCGTCGGATTCGAAGGAGTTCTCCGCCGGACCGGTTTCATCGCTCCACGAGTCCCCGAAGGAGTTCGGCGCGTAGACGCTGCGATCGCCGGTGTGCTCGTAGGTCATATTCCCTTCGAAGTTGTACGAGTGCACCGGGCACTGTGGCTTATTGACCGGCAGCTGCTGGAAGTTGGTGCCGATGCGGTAGCGCTGAGCGTCCGCATAGGCGAAATTGCGGCCCAGCAGCATCTTGTCCGGGCTCATCCCCATGCCCGGGACCATGTTCCCCGGCGAGAACGCCGCCTGCTCGATCTGCGCGAAGAAGTTCTCCGGGTTCTTGTTCAGCGTCATCGTACCGACCTTGATCCGCGGATAGTCTTTCTTGGACCAAGTTTTCGTCAGATCGAAGGGATTGAAACGGTAGGTCTTCGCGTCCTCGTAGGGCATGACCTGCACGTACAGGTCCCACTGTGGGAAGTTGCCGGCCTTGATCGCCTCGAACAAATCGCGGCGGTGGAAGTCGGCGTCGGCCCCGGCCAGCTCCTCGGCCTGCGCACCGCGCATGGTCTCGAACTTCTCGGACTGCTTGTTCAGGAAGTGGTACTTGACCCAGAATTTCTCCCCGGCCGCGTTGACCCACATGTAGGTGTGCGAGCCGTAGCCGTTCATCTCGCGCCAGGTTTTCGGCAGGCCGCGCTGGCCCATGATGTAGGTGACCTGGTGGGCGGATTCGGGGTTCTGCGTCCAGAAGTCCCACTGCATGGTGCCATCGCGCAGCCCGGAATCGGGCAGCCGCTTCTGCGAGCGGATGAAGTGCGGGAACTTCATCGGGTCGCGGACAAAGAAGACCGGGGTGTTATTTCCGACCAGATCAAAATTGCCCTCGGTGGTGTAGAACTTCAGTGCGAAGCCGCGCACGTCGCGCCAGGTGTCGGGGGAGCCCAGCTCGCCAGCGACGGTGGAGAACCGGGCGAGCATGTCGGTTTTTACCCCGGGTTGAAACAGTGCCGCCTTGGTGTAGGCCGAGACATCCTCGGTGGTTTCAAAGACCCCGAAGGCCCCGGAGCCTTTGGCGTGCGGTCGACGTTCGGGCACGTTCATCCGGTTGAAATGTTGCAGGGTCTCAATCAGGTGGTGGTCGTGTAAAACGATGGGGCCATCTGCACCTACGGTGAGCGAGTTACGGTCGCTGACCGCCGGAATTCCGGCTTGAGTAGTTGAATCGGGTTTGTTGTTGGCCATTAGTACTCCTTAGCTCAAAGGGAAATAAGGCGAGTACTACCCATCGTGCCACGATCGGCGAAGGAACTAAAGGCATGCAAAAAGCCCGGACCAAATCCATAGGATTGGTCCGGGCTCTTGAGCGCAGTCTTAGACGGTGCGTGCCAAGATTGCCTGCTTTACCTCGGCGATAGCCTTGGTCACCTGGATGCCACGTGGGCATGCTTCGGAGCAGTTGAAGGTGGTGCGGCAGCGCCACACGCCTTCCTTGTCGTTCAGGATCTCCAGACGCATATCGCCGGCATCATCGCGGGAGTCGAAGATGAAGCGGTGTGCGTTCACGATGGCCGCTGGGCCGAAGTACTGACCATCGGTCCAGAACACTGGGCAGGAGCTGGTGCACGCGGCGCACAGGATGCACTTGGTGGTGTCATCGAACTTCGCGTGATCCTCAGCGGACTGGTAGCGTTCCTTGGTTGGCTCGTGGCCCTTGGAGATCAAGAATGGCATGATCTCGCGGTAGGACTGGAAGAACGGTTCCATGTCAACGATGAGGTCCTTTTCAAGGGGCAGGCCCTTGATGGCTTCAACGGTGATCGGCTTGGAAGTATCCAGGTCCTTGAGCAGGGTCTTGCAGGCCAGGCGGTTACGGCCGTTGATGCGCATGGCATCCGAGCCGCAGACGCCGTGGGCGCAGGAACGGCGGAAGGACAGCGAGCCGTCGTGCTCCCACTTGACCTTGTGCAGGGCGTCCAGCACACGGTCGGTGCCGTACATGGTCAGCTTGAAGTCTTCCCAGTAAGCATCGGCGGTAGCTTCTGGAAGGAAGCGACGAACGCGCAGGGTGATGTCGAAGCTTGGGATTTCTCCGCCGCCGCCAACACCTGGCTTCAGCTCGATCTTTGACGCTGGTTCTGGCAGTTCGGTGCTCATTAGTACTTACGCTCCATTGGCTGGTAACGGGTAAAGATGACCGGCTTGGTTTCCATGCGGATACCCCGGATGTCTTCGGTGATCGCATCGGCGTCGCGGAAGGACATCGAGTGCTTCATGAAGTTCTCATCATCACGGTTCGGGAAGTCTTCACGGTAGTGACCGCCGCGCGATTCCTTACGGTGCAGGGCAGCAACGATCATAACCTCGGCCAGATCCAGCAGGAAGCCGAGTTCAACGGCTTCGAGCAGGTCCAGGTTGAAGCGCTTGCCCTTGTCCTGGATGCCGATGTTCTTGTAGCGGGTGCGCAGTTCTTCAACCACACCACGAGCTTCCTTCAAGGTGTTCTCGTCGCGGAATACCTGGACGTTGGCGTCCATGGTCTCCTGCAAGATGGTGCGCAACTCTGCCACGCGCTCGGTGCCGTTGGAATCCAACAGTGCCGAGAGCTGCTCGGTAACAAATGCTTCTGGGTTCTCTGGAAGCTCGACGAACTGCGCGGTCTTAGCGTATTCAGCAGCCGAGATGCCGGCGCGCTTACCGAAGACGTTGATGTCCAGTAGCGAGTTGGTGCCCAGACGGTTCGAACCGTGAACCGAAACGCAAGCAACCTCACCGGCAGCGTATAGACCTGGAACAACGGTGTCGTTGTCCTGCAGGACCTCTGCGTCGATGTTGGTTGGCATGCCACCCATGACGTAGTGAGCGGTCGGGAACACTGGCACCGGCTCGGTGTATGGTTCTACACCCAGGTAGGTACGAGCGAACTCGGTGATGTCCGGAAGCTTCGCATCGATGTGTGCTGGTTCCAGGTGGGTGAGGTCCAACAGGACGTAGTCCTTGTTTGGACCACAACCGCGGCCTTCACGTACTTCGTTGGCCATCGAACGGGCCACGATGTCACGTGGGGCCAGGTCCTTAATGGTTGGAGCGTAACGCTCCATGAAGCGCTCACCTTCGGAGTTACGAAGGATCGCACCTTCACCACGGGCTGCTTCGGAAAGCAGGATGCCCAGGCCAGCAAGGCCGGTTGGGTGGAACTGAACAAATTCCATATCTTCCAGTGGAAGACCCTTACGGAAGGCGATGCCCATGCCGTCACCGGTCAGGGTGTGTGCGTTGGAGGTGGTCTTGAAGACCTTGCCGGCACCACCGGTAGCGAAGATGATCGACTTTGCCTGGAACACGTGCAGTTCGCCGGTGGCCAGGTCGTAGGAAACAACGCCAGCTACACGCTTCTGCTTGTAGGCGGTGCCGTCCTCACGGTAAGCATCCTCTTCAACGGTCAGCAGGTCCAGTACGTAGAACTCGTTGTAGAACTCAACGTTGTGCTTCACGCAGTTTTGGTACAGGGTCTGCAGGATCATGTGACCGGTGCGGTCTGCTGCGTAGCAGGCGCGGCGTACAGCGGCCTTACCGTGGTCGCGGGTGTGACCACCGAAGCGACGCTGGTCGATCTTGCCCTCTGGGGTGCGATTGAAGGGAAGACCCATCTTTTCCAGGTCGAGCACGGCGTCGATGGCTTCCTTGGCCATAACCTCTGCTGCGTCCTGGTCTACCAGGTAGTCGCCACCCTTAACGGTGTCGAAGGTGTGCCATTCCCAGTTGTCTTCTTCGACGTTGGCAAGTGCTGCACACATACCACCCTGGGCTGCACCGGTGTGCGAGCGGGTTGGGTAAAGCTTGGTTAGCACTGCGGTGCGTGCGCGCTGACCGGATTCGATCGCTGCGCGCATACCTGCACCACCGGCACCGACGATGACTACGTCGTACTTATGTACCTGCATTCTTGATGCTCTCTTTTCTAAAAAACTTTTCGGTGGGCTTACAGGCACTGAGCGAGTTCGCTACCAGTGACACAAGGATCGAAGGTGAAGATCACCAGGGAGCCCAGCACGATAATGAAGATTGTGGCTACGTATAGAATGCCCTTGAGCCAAGCACGGGTTGCGTGCTTTTCTGCGTAGTCGTTGATGATGGTGCGCACGCCGTTAGCGCCGTGCAGCATAGCTAGCCACAGTAGGACCAGATCCCAGACGCGCCAGACCAGTGCGGCCCACTTGCCGGCGACAAAGCCGAAGCTGATGCCGGAGATACCTTCGCCGACCATCAGGTTGGTGAACAGGTGACCGAAGATTAGGACGATCAGGACCACGCCGGACAAGCGCATGAATAGCCAAGCAAGCTTCTCGAAGCTGCCGTGCGACTTTGGTCCGCGCTTGTACTTAGGGTCAATGCGCTGGCTGCGTGGAGCAGGAATAGAAACGCTCATGGCTTAGTGGCCTCCCAATGCGATCGACAGGTGACGGATTGTGAAAGCTGCGAGGACGATGACCCAAACGATCAAAACGCCCCAGAGCATCTGGCGCTGGTACTTGGTACCTTGCTTCCAGAAATCCACCAGGATCAGGCGCACACCATTGAACGCGTGGAATAGGATTGCTGCCACCAGACCGACTTCACCAAAAGCCATCCATGGAGTCTGGTAGGTGCTGATGATTGCGTTGTAGGCATTGGCATCAACGCGGACCATTGCCGTGTCGAGTACGTGCACCAGCAAATAAAGAAAAATAGCGACACCGGTGACTCGGTGTCCCACCCAGGACCACATGCCTTCATGGCCGCGGTAAAGGGTGCCTGACGAAGTCTTCGACACTGAACTTAACCTCCAAGGCTCGCAACGGCGCATGTGTATATTGCACACAATGAGATTTGACGCACTTGTGCGAGCGTTCCTTGTGCGAGTCTAAACCACATGACACACCTCAATCTATTTCGTGTCCCATTCCTGTGAGCATGTTCACCGAATAGTGGGAAATATGCGCCAAAAGGCCATTGTTCACCGTGATTACGGCATATTTGGCGTTCGTATTTCCGTACAATGAAAGATGTCAATGGACCGAATTATCCACCGAATGAATTAGTCTGGAATGCGTGAATGCAGACCTATTAGCCAGATTCCACGGCGTGATCCCCGCCGGCGGCGTCGGCACCCGATTGTGGCCGCTCTCCCGGGCTTCGGCTCCCAAATTTTTGCACGACCTGACCGGTTCCGGATCGACGCTGATTCGTGCTACCTATGACCGCCTGGTGCCTTTGGCTGGCGAACGCATTATGGTCGTCACCGGTGGCGCTCACCGTGGTGCAGTGGTCAGTCAGTTGCCTGAGTTGTGCGATGAAGATTTGGTGCTCGAGCCAGAGCCGCGCGACTCAGCGGCGGCCATCGGACTGGCAGCAGCGATCCTGTATCGTCGCGACCCGGATATCATCATGGGTTCCTTTGCTGCCGATCAGGTCATTGAGCCGGTGCAGGTCTTCCAAGACGCCTTGCGTGAAGCGATCCACACTGCCGCGACCGGAAAGATTGTCACCATCGGGATTCATCCGACTCATCCATCCACCGGGTTCGGTTACATCCGCACCGGTGAACTGCTCGATGTCGCACAGGCGCCGAGCGCTCGTGGGGTGGTGGAGTTCGTAGAGAAGCCCGACGAGGACACTGCGCGCAAGTATCTGGCTTCCGGCGGGTTCTTTTGGAACGCCGGAATGTTTGTTGCACCGGTGAGCCTGATGCTTTCGCACCTTGAAGCCAATGAGCCTGCGTTGCACGCCGGGCTGATGAAGATCGCTGACGCGTGGGAGACCGAGTCGCGTGATGAGGTGATGCGCGAAGTTTGGCCTGATCTGCCAAAGATCGCCATTGACTACGCGGTGGCGGAGCCGGCTGCTGCGGCCGGTGATGTTGCGGTGATCCCTGGTGTCTTTAACTGGGATGACGTAGGGGACTTTGCCGCGATCGGCCGATTGAACAAGGCCAGTGCTGAAGAGGGCATCATCAACCTGGGGGATAAGCAGGTGCGCGTGTATGCCGATAATGCTACCGGTGTGGTTTATTCGGATCGCCCGCGAGTGATTGCTCTGGTCGGGATCGAAGATGTGGTGGTGGTTGATACCGCGGATGCATTGTTGGTGACCACCAAGGAGCATGCGCAGAAGGTGAAGCAGACCGTGGAAGCGCTAAAAGCTGACGGAGCCACCGAGGTCCTATAGCGCATCGCGCCAACGGGTCATGCAACGGAAAATCGTTGTATGACCCGTTTTTTATTTGTGTGACCTCGACGCAATTTTAAATGTGATGCGAATTATCCAAGTGCGTATGACCTGATCTTTTGCGTCAAAATCAGCGCCTTTTTGTACCAACCAATTGGCCAAACAGGGACAGTGTGTTGATAGGTTGGAAGACATGACTACGGCCAAGATGAACGACGAGTTATCCAAAACCGAAAGTAGTTCTCCGTCTGGAACGCCACCGCCAGCGGAGAAAACAAGAATCAACAAGGTGGTGTTTTTCGGCTCGGCACTTTCGGTGCTGGCCATTGCCCTCTGGGCGATGCTTGACCGCGAATCGGCGAGCACAGTCATCACCACGACCGTGTCTTGGATTGGTAAAAACTTCGGCTGGTACTACACACTGATTGTGGTTTCCGTGCTGATCTTCGTGGTGGGCATCGCGATCTCCAAGGTGGGTAAGACCCGTCTGGGGCCGGATCATTCACGCCCCACCTTCAACATGTTTACCTGGGCGGCGATGCTCTTCGCCGCCGGCATCGGCATCGATTTGATGTTCTTCTCGGTCTCCGAGCCGGTCACCCAATATCTTGCCCCACCGGCCATCGAAGGCTCCACCGTACAAGCCGCGCGCCAGGCGATGGCCTGGACGCTGTTCCACTACGGACTACTGGGCTGGGGCCTGTACGCACTGATCGGCCTGGCGCTGGGTTACTTCGCCTACCGACACAACCTGCCACTGTCCATCCGCTCGGCCCTCTACCCGATCCTGGGCAAGCGCACCGAAGGCTGGGTAGGTCATACCGTAGATATCGCGGCGATGCTCGGCACCATCTTTGGTATCGCCACCTCACTAGGTATTGGTGTGGCGCAGCTGAACTACGGGCTTCACTTCATGTTCGGCATCCCGGAGAACCGTACCTGGCAGATCGTACTGATCGTCATCGCGGTCATCATGGCCACCATCTCGGTACTGACCGGTGTGGAGAAGGGCATCCGCCGCCTCTCCGAACTGAACGTGCTGCTATGCATCGCGCTGATGCTCTTTATCCTGATCACCGGCTCCACCGCGTACCTCTTTGACGGCATCGTGAACAATATCGGCGACAGCATCTCGATGTTCCCTTCAATGGCGCTCGATACCTTCGCCTACGAGCGGCCAGATGAATGGCTGAACGGCTGGACGCTGTTCTTCTGGGCATGGTGGATCGCCTGGGCACCATTTGTTGGTTTGTTCCTGGCGCGTATTTCACGTGGCCGCACTATTCGTCAGTTTGTTGTTGCCGTGCTGGTGGTTCCATTTGCTTTCATCCTGCTGTGGATCTCGATCTTCGGTAACAGTGCACTGGAACTAGTCCGCTCGGGCAATACCGCTTTTGGCGAGGTCGCGATGAATACCCCGGAGCGGGCGTTCTACTCACTGTTAGAGCAGATGCCTTTTGCCCCGGTCACCGCGGCGATCGCCACCTTCACCGGCCTGCTGTTCTATGTCACCAGTGCCGACTCCGGCGCGCTGGTGATGGCCAACTTCACCTCGCACCTCAAAGACCCACAGTCCGATGGCTCCAAGCCGGTCCGTCTGTTCTGGTCTTTGGCCACGGGCCTGCTGACCTTAGGCATGCTCTTTGTTGACGGGGTGCCCACCTTGCAGGGCGCCACGGTGATTATGGGTCTGCCGTTCTCCTTTGTGCTGGTGCTGATTATGCTGGGCTTATTCAAGTCCCTGCGCATGGAAAACGCGCTGGCTGACAGTTACCGGAACAATATGCACAAGGTCCTGACCAGCCGCATGGGATCCACCTCAGACCGGCGTAACTGGAAGCAGCGCATGACCCGTGCGATGACCTACCCGGGGCGTAAAGCCACCAAACGGTTCTTGGCTGAGACGGCACTGCCGGCACTGCAAGAGGTCAGTGAAGAATTCACCGTACGTGGTGCCGAGGTGAACCTGGAGATCGAGAAGGTTGAGCACCTGAACCTAAACTCGCTGGATTTGGTGGTCGCCAACGGTGAAGAACGTCCCTTCAAATATCAGGTGTACCCGGTGCAACTGCCGATTCCGAGCTTCGCTCGCGTCTCCTCCGAGACGAACGTGTACTACCGCGTTGAGGTCTTCTCGCAGGAAGGCAGTCACGGCTATGACCTGATGGGACTGACCAAAGAACAGCTGATCTGCGACGTGCTCGACCAGTACGAGGCGCACTTGGTCTTCCTCGAAGCACAGACCGAGCTCGCTGCACCAAGCCAGATCAACGCCAGTGGGGCCTCGAAAACTCACTGGGAAACAGATTTTGAAACGACCCCGAAAGAAGAGGAAGTATGAGCTTTCCAAGCAACCAGAATCCGCGCCTGAACAGCGGGGAAACACTCTTTATCAACGGTGCTTTTGAAGCCGCCAGCAGTGGTGCCACGCGCACCATCAAATGCCCGGCTAACCAGATTGCGGTAGCCACCGTCTCCGAAGCGGCCCAAGAAGATTCCGAGCGCGCCATCAAAGCCGCCCGCGAGTCCTTCGACTCAGGTGTCTGGTCTCAGGTTCCGGCGCCACAGCGCGGAGAGTTCCTGCTGAAGGTCGCGGACAAGCTGGTAGAGCGCAAAGACGAATTTGCGCTGGCTGAAACCCTAGATACCGGCAAGCGCTTGGTGGAATCCGAAATTGATATGGACGACATCACCGCCTGCTTCCGTTACTTCGGCAAGCTCGCCGGTCAGGACGCCGGACGTCTCGTTGATGCAGGGGATGCCAATGTGCTCAGCCGGATCGCCTACGAACCGGTGGGCGTGGCCGCCATGATCACCCCATGGAACTACCCACTGCTACAGGCGGCGTGGAAGATCGCCCCGGCGCTAGCTGCGGGCTGCTCCTTTGTGCTCAAGCCAGCAGAGCTCAGCCCCTCCACCGCCATCTTGATGATGGAGATCCTCGACGAGCTCGGCCTACCTGCGGGCGTGGCCAACCTAGTCACCGGTACCGGCGCCGACGCCGGAGCGATTCTCTCTGAACACCGCGATGTGGACCTGGTCTCCTTCACCGGTGGTCTGGTCACCGGACGCAAGGTGGCCGCGGCCGCGGCCGGCACGGTGAAAAAGGTAGCGCTGGAACTTGGCGGTAAGAACCCGAACGTGATCTTCGCCGACGCAGACTTTGACGCCGCGGTAGACAACGCACTGAACGCGGCCTTTGTACACTCCGGACAGGTGTGCTCGGCCGGTGCCCGACTGGTCGTTGAAGAGTCGATCGCAGAAAAGTTTGTTGACGAGCTGGTGCGTCGCACCAAGAACATCAAGATCGGCGGCCCCTTCGATGAGCAGGCCGAAACCGGCGCACTCATTTCTGAGGATCACCTGGCCAAGGTGGATGCCTATGTTCAGGCAGGCATCGCTGAAGGTGTGCGCGTACGCTGCGGTGGTCGTCGAGCCAGCGCAGAAGATGGTGCAGGACTTGAAGCCGGAAGCTTCTACCTACCCACCGTGCTGGATCAGGTGAAGCGAGGCATGTCGGTCGTTATTGATGAGGCCTTCGGCCCGGTAGTGACCGTGGAAACCTTCAGCACCGAAGAAGAAGCGGTGGCCATCGCCAATGACACTGACTACGGTCTGGCTGGCGCGGTGTGGTCTCAGGACGCCTCCAAGACTCAGCGCATTGCCGCCAAATTGCGCCACGGCACCATTTGGATCAACGACTTCCACCCCTACCTGCCACAGGCAGAATGGGGCGGATTTGGTCAGTCGGGGGTAGGCCGCGAACTGGGCCCCACCGGACTAGGCGAATACCAAGAAGCAAAGCATATTTACCAGAACCTGGCACCGCAGGTCACCGGATGGTTTAAGTAAGGAGCACTATGAAGCAGGAATTCGATTACATCGTTATCGGCGGCGGCTCCGCAGGAGCAGCCGTGGCAGCACGACTGAGCGAAGACCCCAGTGTTGAGGTTGCGCTGGTAGAAGCTGGCCCAGATGATCGCAACTATGATGAGGTGCTCCAGCTGGACCGCTGGATGGAACTGCTCGAATCCGGCCTCGACTGGGACTACCCAATTGAAGAGCAGGAAAACGGCAACTCGTTCATGCGCCACGCCCGCGCCAAAGTCATGGGTGGTTGCTCCAGCCATAACTCGTGCATCGCCTTCTGGGCGCCACGCGAAGACATCGACGAGTGGGAATCCAAGTTCGGCGCCACCGGCTGGAACTCAGATATGGCCTACCGCCTGTACAAGAAGTTGGAAACCAACCAAGACGCTGGCCCTGACGCTCCGCACCACGGGGATAGCGGCCCAGTGAAGCTCATGAACGTGCCGGCCAATGATCCTTGCGGTGTGGCACTGCTGGATGCTTGTGAGCAGGCCGGGATTCCTCGCGCCAAGTTCAACAACAACCAGACGGTCATCAACGGGGCCAACTTCTTCCAGATCAACCGCCGCGAAGACGGAACCCGTTCCTCCTCCTCGGTCTCCTATATCCACCCGATCTTGGAACGCGAGAACTTCACGGTCCTGACCGGGTTGCAGGCCAAGAAGCTGAACTTTGATGAGAACAAGAACTGCACCGGCGTGGATGTAGCTAACGGAGCGTTTGGCCGCACCACCACGTTGAGCGCTCGCCGTGAGGTTGTGCTCAGCGCCGGCGCCATTGACTCGCCGAAGCTGTTGATGCTCTCGGGCATTGGCCCGGCCGAGCACCTGAAGTCCGTCGGTGTTGAGGTGCTGGTTGATGCGCCGGGCGTTGGCGAACACCTGCAGGATCACCCAGAAGGTGTGATCCAGTGGGAAGCGAAGCAGCCTATGCCAGAAACTTCTACCCAGTGGTGGGAGATCGGCATCTTCACCCCGACTGAAGAAGGCTTGGACCGTCCGGATCTGATGATGCACTACGGTTCGGTGCCTTTTGATATGCACACCCTGCGTCAGGGCTATCCAACCGGGGAGAACACTTTCTGCCTGACCCCGAACGTCACCCACGCCAAGTCGCGCGGTACCGTTCGACTACGCAGCAGCGACTTCCGTGACAAGCCAAAGGTGGATCCTCGCTACTTCACCGATGAGCAGGGTCATGATGCCCGCGTGATGATTGCCGGTATCCGCAAGGCGCGCGACATTGTTGCCCAGTCGCCGATGGCACAGTGGGCCGGCGAAGAGCAGTTCCCGGGCCAGCAGACGCAGAGCGATGAGGAAATCTTCGACTACATCAAGCGCACCCACAACACCGTGTACCACCCAGCGGGAACCGTGCGCATGGGTGCTGTGGAAGATGACATGAGCCCACTTGATCCTCAGCTGAAGGTTAAGGGCGTGAGTGGTCTGCGTGTAGCAGATGCCTCGGTGATGCCCGAATTGGTCACTGTGAATCCGAACATCACCGTGATGATGATCGGTGAGCGTTGTGCCGAGCTGATCCGCGAAAGCTAGGGGAAAAATCCAAGGTGGTGCCTATCGGTAGACCGGTGGGTGCCACCTTTTTTCTGGCCTGAACTGTTTCGCGTGATGGCCAAACATTACGAAAAAATGTTAACTGCGGCTGTTGGACGAGTATGTTCGAAGGGTGTCCACCGTGAATGATTATGACAATGTTGCTTCCGTCAGTGCCTTCACCCTGCCGTTAATCGATCAGCTGATCGCATTTCGGCGGGAACTGCACCGTAATCCGGAACTGTCCTTCGCGGAGCACCAAACCACTGAACGCATCCTCGAAGCGCTGCGCGCTGCCGGGCTTGAGCCACAGCCAATGGAAGCCACGGGTGCCTTTGTTGACATTGGTCAAGGCCCGATCAGAATCGCCTTCCGCGCTGATATCGATGCCTTGCCGGTGGTTGAAGAAACCAACCTTGACTACGCTTCGCTGGTTGAAGGAGTGGCTCACGCCTGTGGACACGACATTCATACCACCGTCATGCTCGGCGTGGCCCTTTCCCTAGCCAAGCTCGAGAAGCAGGGACAGCTTCAGGGCCGGGTCCGTGTCATTTTCCAACCAGCTGAAGAGAAGCTCCCCGGCGGGGCCCTGTCGGTAATCGAACAAGGACTGCTTGACGAGGTTCCACGCGTGCTGGCCCTGCACTGTGATCCACGCATTGATGCGGGCCATATCGGTACGCGCATCGGTGCGATTACCTCTGCAAGCGACACCATCCGCATTGAGGTCAACGGTCGCGGGGGACATACTTCGCGCCCGCATCTGACCGAAGACATCGTTTTTGCGATGAGCCAGATAGCCACCCAGGTCCCGGCCGTGCTGGGGCGCAAGGTTGATGTTCGCTCTGCCGTCTCCGTAGTTTGGGGCCAGATCCATGCCGGCAGTGCACCGAATGCGATTCCTGCCACCGGTTACTTGGCAGGCACCATGCGCTGTCTGGATGGGGATATTTGGTACGAAGCGGGCGAGCTGTTGGATAACGCAGTTCGTCAGGTAGCCGCCCCTTATGGTGTGGAGATCAAACTGCAGCACACTCGTGGTGTTCCTCCGGTGGTTAACGCCCCGGCTGAAACCGCATTGATTGAAGAAGCTGCTCGCCGCGAGTTTGGCGCAGATGCCATCGAGCTGACCCCGCAGTCCATGGGCGGGGAAGATTTCGCGTGGATGACCCAGAAAGTTCCCGGGGCCATGTTGCGTCTAGGGACGCGCACCCCAGGCGGTAAGACCTACGACCTGCATCGCGGGGACTACATTCCCGACGAATCATGCATTGGCGTCGGTGTGCGTATCATGACGGCGGCTGCCGTGCAGGCCGTTCGAGAGGCTAACGCCAAGTAGTACGTTGGTCACAGTTGGCACAAAACTTTTTAACAACTCTTTGACAGTTTGTGAAATCACTCAGTGACTTGGGCGTTGACGTTAAGCGCTTGCCGTTTTGAAGCCACTTAGTTATCTGTTTGTAATCTTTGTCGTCTTTACCTGTGACATATCTCCGATAGGCTATGGAAACGATGGGAATGCTACGGCATTTGGGGCGTTCGAATCAGTCCTGGATTGAGGCTGGTTAACCTGGGCGACTGGTGTCTTTCATCCCCTACGATCTCGCACCGACTTTGGAGGAACTAATGCGCTTCGTTTCGCGCAAGACCGGCGTGGCTGCAGCTATGCTCGGCATTTCGGCATTGGCACTGAGCGCCTGCGGCGCTGCACCGGAAGAGTCCAGCTCAGCTGGCAAGTACCCGGACTACGTTGGCTGCATCGTTTCCGACTCCGGTGGATTCGATGACCAGTCCTTCAATGAGTCCTCGTACCGCGGCCTGAAGAACGCCGAAAAGGACCTCGGCATCAAGACTCGCGAGGCCGAGTCGAAGACCAACGCCGATTTCGCTACCAACCTCCAAGGCATGACGAGCGCTGGCTGCAACCTAACCGTCACTGTGGGCTACTTGCTAGGCGATGCGACCGCTGATGCCGCAGCCAAGAACCCAGATAGCAACTTCGCGATTGTGGATTTCCAGCACAAGGATCCAATCGAGAACGTGAAGCCGATCATTTACAACACCGCTCAAGCGGCCTACCTAGCTGGCTATGCTGCAGCTGCGGCGTCTGAGACCGGTACGGTTGCAACCTTCGGTGGCATCAAGATCCCTACCGTCACCATTTTCATGGACGGCTTCGCTGACGGTGTTGCCAAGTTCAACGAGGACAAGGGCGAGAACGTCAAGCTTCTTGGCTGGGACAAGAAGAAACAAGACGGTACCTTCTCCGGCGACTTCGAGAAGCAGGATAAGGGCAAGCAGATCACCAAGAACTTCATCTCTGCTGGTGCAGATGTGATCATGCCTGTTGCTGGCCCAGTGGGCAAGGGCGCTGGCGCTGCAGTGGCAGAAGCTAACAAGGGCGGAGAAGAAGCCAAACTTATCTGGGTTGACTCCGATGGCTACTTGACTGCACCTGACTACAAGAAATTCATGCTGACATCGGTCGTAAAGACCATGGACAATGCTGTTGAAGACGTGATCAAGGCCGACGCTGAGGGTAACTTCGACGCCACTCCATACGTCGGCACCTTGGAAAACGAAGGTGTCGCGCTGGCACCATTCCACGATTTCGATTCAAGCATCGGCGAGGACACCAAGAAGGAGATCGAAGCCCTGAAGGAGCAGATCATCTCGGGTGACCTGAAGGTCGAATCTGCTGCAAGCCCAAAGTAGGCTTTGACAACTAAACCATTCAGCGCGTCACTGCTCGCCGTTGCACGGCGAGTCGGTGACGCGCTTTATGACTGCCTAGAGACCATAGCGGTGTTCGGGCTAAACTACCTCGCAAACGAACTATGAAGATGGTGGAATCGTGAAACTCGAACTACGGGGAATCTCGAAAGCCTTCGGTTCTTTCTACGCCAATAAAAATATTGACCTTATGGTCGATGACGCCCAGATTCATTGTCTGCTCGGCGAAAACGGTGCTGGAAAATCCACGCTTATGAACGTGCTCTACGGTCTGTACCAGCCGACCGAGGGCGAAATCCTGCTTGATGGAAAACCTGTCGAGTTCTCTGGCCCAGGCGATGCCATGGCCGCCGGTATCGGCATGGTGCACCAGCACTTCATGCTCGTTCCGGTGTTCACCGTGGCTGAAAATATTGCTTTGGGCGCCGAAACCACCAAAGCCGGCGGTGTGCTGGACCTTCAGGACACCCGCAAGAAGATCCGTGAAATCTCAGATCGTTACAGTTTTGATGTTGATCCGGACGCGATTGTCGAAGACCTGCCCGTTGGTGTGCAGCAGCGTGTAGAAATCATCAAGGCCTTGGTACGCGAGGCCAAGATCTTGATCCTTGACGAGCCAACCGCAGTGTTGACTCCGCAGGAAACTGACGAGCTGCTGGAAATTATGCGCCAGCTCAAGGCCAACGGCACTTCCATCGTCTTTATCTCCCACAAGCTGCGTGAGGTACGCGCTGTCTCCGATGTCATTACCGTGATCCGCCGTGGTGAAGTTATTGATTCAGTCTCCCCGGAATCCTCGACCACCGAGCTGGCTAACCTGATGGTAGGCCGCGCCGTGGAACTGAATCTGAACAAGGCTCCCGCCACACCTGGCGATGCAGTATTGCAGGTCAAGGATCTGACGGTTGTTGATCCTGCCGGTACGACGACGCTGAACTCGGTCACTTTCGATATCCACGAAGGTGAGATTCTCGCCGTGGCCGGTGTGCAGGGCAACGGTCAAACCGAACTTACCGAAGCCATCCTCGGAACCCAACCGGTGACCGCAGGTTCGGTCAAGCTGGCTGGCGAAGAATTGGTCGGCAAATCGGTCAAACAGGTTCTACGCTCCGGCCTCGGTTTTGTCCCCGAAGACCGCTCGGTGCACGGCCTGGTGACTGAATTCTCCATTGAAGAGAACTTGGTGCTTGACCTGTATGACCGAGCCCCGTTTGGTAAAGGTATCTCGATGAACCTGGATGCCATCAAAAAGAATGCAACCGCGCAGATCAAAGACTTTGACGTGCGCACCGATAACCCGCTGAACCCAGCTTCCAGCCTTTCGGGCGGTAACCAGCAGAAGGTCGTGATGGCTCGCGAGCTCTCCCGCGATTTGAAGCTGTTCATTGCCTCCCAGCCAACTCGTGGCGTGGACGTGGGTTCCATTGAATTCCTGCACCGCCGCATTGTCGCCGAGCGCGACAAAGGCACACCGGTGATGATTGTCTCTACCGAGCTGGACGAGGTTATGGAGCTAGCTGACCGCATTGCGGTGCTCTATAAGGGCAGGATCAACGGCATTGTTCCAGGCAATACATCGCGAGAGGTCCTTGGCCTGATGATGGCCGGGGTCAGCGCCGAAGAAGCCGCAGAACAAGCAGAATTTACTAAGTCAGATAATGAGCCCGTGGAAGCAGCACCGGCTGGCGAGCGAAGCGAGAACCAGGAAGGAGAAGGCCAGTGAGCGAAACTAAAGCACCGGTTGTTCCCGATTCCGAGAAACCGGGCAACGACCTGCTCAAGCAAATCACCCAAGGCCCGGGCCTCGTCTCGGTGCTCGGCGTGATCGTTGCGCTAGTAATCGGCGGCCTGCTGATCGCCATCACCGATGAGAAAGTCGCCCAAACCGCCGGGTACTTCTTCGCCCGTCCTACAGACTTCCTCTCCGAGCTGTGGCGCGCGGCTACCGAAAGCTATGTCGCACTGTTCAACGGCGCGATCTACAACTCGGCCCAAGGCTTCAAACCTTTCTTGGAAACCCTGACCGTTTCCACCCCGCTGATCTGTGCAGGTCTCGGCGTCGCTGTGGCCTTCCGCGCTGGGTTGTTCAACATCGGTGCTCAGGGTCAGATCATCATCGGTTCAGTACTGGCCGCCTACGTTGGTTTTGCTTGGCACCTGCCACTGGGCCTACACCTGCTGCTGGTTATCGTCTTCGGCCTGATCGGTGGCGCTATCTGGGGCGGTCTGGTGGGTCTGCTCAAGGCTAAAACCGGCGCGCACGAAGTGATCCTGACGATCATGTTCAACTACGTGGCCGTGTACTTCATCGACTTCCTGATGAACACCCAAGCCTTCCGTCGTCCGGGCGGAACCAACCCCATTTCCCCGATTCTTGACTCGACAGCAGTCTTCCCGTCCATCCCCGGATCCCGTTTGCACCTGGGTTTCGTGATGGCAGTTTTGCTGGTCATCTTCGTTTCCTGGATGTTCAAGCGTTCCACCGTGGGCTTTGAGTTCCGCGCAGTGGGTCACAACCCGGAAGCTGCAAAGACTGCAGGCATCAACGTTGCTCGAAGCACCATTATTGCGATGGCAATGGCCGGCGCTTTGGCTGGTGCTGCCGGTGTAGCCCAGGTGGCTGGTACCGAGAAGGTACTCACCAGTGGTATCGCTGGTTCCTTGGGCTTCGATGCGATCACCGTGGCCCTGTTGGGCCGTTCCACTCCGTGGGGCACCTTCTTCGCTGGTCTGCTCTTCGGCGCGTTCCAGGCCGGTGCGGTGAATATGCAGATCACCACCGGTACCCCAATTGACATTGTTTCTGTGGTGCAGTCCCTGATCGTTCTGTTCATCGCTGCTCCACCACTGGTCAAGGCGATCTTCGGCATGAACCGCAAGAAGAAGCGCAATGCAAAGCTCGAAACTACCCAGGCAGGTGCCAAGTGACCGCTTCTACCTTGCAACCGGCAATCAACGTATTGCCCAGTAAGAAGACTCCAATCATCTTGTCAGCAATTGCTGTCATCGTGTTCTTCTGCTTTGGACTGCTGGGCAATAGCGACAGCGCACATTTCCAGCTCAACAGTGCTGGTGATGCCTTTAAGCTTCCAGAGCTTGTCTTCCCCGGAAAGGCCAGCAACATCGTCATCGGTTTGCTGCTGATCGGCCTGGCCGTCTACTCATGGCTGCAACGCAAGAAGAGCAAGTTGGTGGCAACCTGGATGATCGCCATTGCCGCGGTTCTCTTTGTCCTCTCCTTCTTGATCTGGGTTGTCTCAGGCGCGGACATCACCACGATTTCACTGGCTAGCCTGCTCGCCGGTGCCGTCGTTTTGGCAGTGCCACTGGTCTTCGGCTCACTCTCGGGCGTACTGTGCGAACGCGCCGGCGTAGTCAACATTGCGATTGAAGGTCAGTTGCTGGGCGGTGCCTTTACCGCAGCGCTGGTCTCCTCGCTGACTAAAAACGCTTTCGCGGGTCTGATTGCCGCCGGTATTGCCGGCGCGTTGGTATCGCTGATTCTGGCGCTGTTCTCCATCAAGTACGTGGTCAACCAGATCATTGTCGGTGTGGTGCTCAACGTTTTGGTTTCCGGTATCACCGGCTTCCTCTTCACCACCGTGATGCAGGAAGATCCAGAACTATACAACAAGCCAGTTCACCTGCCAGTGATCGATATTCCAGGCCTGTCAGCCATCCCTGTGATCGGCCCAATTCTGTTCAAGCAGTCGGTCATCGGCTACCTGATGTACCTGGCAGTATTCATCGTTTGGTTCGGTTTGTTCAAGACCAAATGGGGACTGCGCGTGCGCGCCGTGGGTGAGCACCCGAAGGCCGCAGACACCTTGGGCATCAAGGTGAACCGCACCCGATTCTGGAACGTAACCCTGGGCGGAATTGTCGCTGGTATTGGTGGCTCCTTCTTCACCCTGGTGGCCATTGACTCCTTCACCAAGGAAATCTCCGGCGGTCGCGGCTTCATCGCCCTGGCTGCAGTGATCTTTGGTCGCTGGAACCCGATCGGCGCTTTCTTGGCTGCATTGCTCTTCGGCTTTGCCGATAACCTGCAGGTCATCTTGACCATCATTGGTACTCCGGTGCCGAGCCAGTTCATGGCCATGATGCCTTACCTAGTCACCATCTTCGCAGTGGCTGGTCTGGTGGGACGCTCTCGCGGACCAGCGGCAGCCGGCGAACCGTACGTGAAGGAATAACCGGTACATATGACTACCAACACCGCGCCGTGGTCGCAGCTTGAAGCTGCTGCCGCGGCCGCGCTGTCTAAAGCCTATGCACCCTACTCGAAGTTCCGGGTAGGGTCCGCGGCTCTGACCAGCGACGGTCGCACCATCTCCGGCTGCAATGTCGAAAACGCCGCCTACGGTGTCACCCTGTGCGCTGAATGCGCCATGGTCGGAGAACTCTTCGCCACCGGCGGAGGCACCTTGGAATACTTTGTGTGCTTCGGGCAGCTCGAAGAGAACGCACTGGAGCTCATCACCCCCTGCGGGCGCTGTCGCCAAATCCTCTTTGAACACCGTGGAGCAGACCTGAGAATCAAAACCGCTCGCGGCATCGTGGGGATCGAAGATCTCTTGCCCGATGCCTTTGGCCCACAAAACCTCAACGTTTAGTAACGAGCAACACGAGAACGAAAGGTGCCTAGTATGGCTACCGAACCATTCAGTGCAGTTGAAGTCATCCGTGCTAAGCGCGACGGGGCTGTGCTCAGCGACGAGATGATCGACTGGACCATCGATGCCTACACCCGTGGGGTCATTGCTGAAGAGCAGATGTCGGCACTAAACATGGCGATCTTCTTCCAAGGCATGAACCGCTCAGAAATTTCTCGCTGGACCACTGCGATGATCAACTCCGGTGAACGCATGGACTTCTCGTCTTTGGCTGCCCCACATGGTCAGAAGCTTCCCACGACGGACAAGCACTCCACCGGCGGGGTGGGGGACAAGATCACCTTGCCACTGGCCCCATTGGTCGCCAGCTTTGGTGTAGCCGTTCCGCAGCTCTCGGGCCGAGGGCTGGGCCACACCGGAGGCACCCTGGACAAACTTGAAGCCATCCCGGGCTGGCGCGCCAACCTGTCCAACGAGGAGCTGTTCTCCCAGCTTTCAAATGTCGGTGCGGTCATCTGTGCAGCTGGCGCGGGTCTTGCTCCAGCCGATAAGAAGCTCTACGCCTTGCGTGACGTGACCGCGACCGTTGAAGCGATTCCACTGATTGCCTCCTCGATCATGAGCAAGAAGATCGCTGAAGGCACCGGCTCACTGGTACTGGACGTGAAGGTTGGCTCTGGCGCCTTCATGAAAGATGAGGTCATGGCTCGTGAATTGGCTGAGACCATGGTGAACCTTGGTACTGATGCCGGGGTCAACACGGTTGCGCTGCTCACCAACATGGAAACACCCTTGGGCCTGACCGCAGGTAACGCCATTGAGGTCGAAGAGTCGGTAGAAGTTCTTGCCGGCGGTGGACCAGAGGACGTTGTGGAGCTCACCGTTGCGTTGGCAGTGGAGATGCTCGCCGGTGCCGGCGTCCACGACGTTGATGTGCGCGCCGCATTGCAGAACGGGCGCGCTATGGACAGCTGGCGCGCCATGATCAAGGCCCAAGGTGGCGACCCGGATGCTGCGTTGCCGGTAGCCAAAGAATCGCACACCGTTGTGGCTCAAGCCGAGGGTGTGCTGGTCAAGCTCGATGCGATGGATATTGGTTTGGCTGCGTGGACCCTCGGCGCAGGTCGTGCTCGGAAGGAAGATAGCGTCCAAGCCGGTGCCGGTGTTCGTATGCATGTGAAGCCAGGAGCGTTGGTCCGCCGTGGCCAGCCGATCGCTACCTTGCTCACCGATACTCCGGAAAAGATGGCTCGTGCTATCGAGCTAGTGGAGCATGCCATTATCATTGGCTCGGAAGACGACCGTCCCGATATGCGACTGATCATGGATCGAATCGCCGCAAGCTAAGCGACATCGGCACGCCTACCAAGAGCTGGGAACCTTTCAACGGGTTCCCAGCTCTTTGGCTTCCGCGCAGAATTTTACGTTCATGAAGTCGCCTGATGGCATCGTTGGCTGGACCGGGAACCATTTGCTGGTCGTTATTCGTTGATCAGTTGTCTCCTACCTAGGTAGCGGGTGGAAGAAGTCCACATTGACGCACGAGTATGATGCGAACCTGCAGATTCTCGAGCGAAAATGAGGTAGTGGACAACGCTGTGAGCGTTTGGCGGAAAGAAGATGTAAGAACGTATGGAACTAGTCAATGAGGCTATTACGCAGGCGGCCAGTGCTTGGTGGGTGCTGCCACTGTTGTTTTTGTTCTGCATGATAGATGCATTCTTTCCCCTGGTACCCAGTGAATCTTTTTTGGTTTCATTGGCCGCAGTGGGAGTTCATACCGGATCCCCGAACCTCATTCTGGTGGGTGTTCTTGGCGCGGCCGGCGCCCTTGCTGGTGACCAGATCACCTACGCCATCGGTCGTAAGCTTGGTGCCCGCGGGTTCGGTTGGATGCGCGGACGACGTGCGCAACGTGTACTGCACTACGCAGAGAAAAAGTTAGAAACCTCAGGGGCACTACTGATTTTCACCGCCCGCTACATCCCGGTTGGACGCGTCGCCGTGAACCTCACCGCCGGAGCCACCGGCTTTAGTCATCGCCGCTTTACACTCTTTGACACCATCGGTGTGCTGACGTGGGCTGCATACTCGGTGAGCATCGGAGCGTTGGCAGGAAATTGGATGCACGACAATAAACTTTTGGGAATTGGCATCTCGATTGTTATTGCTGTGGTGCTTGGATTCATTATCGATCGGATCGTCTCTTGGGCGCTGGATCGTTATCACCGCCGCGCTGAGCAGGCCAAAGAACATCACCAACACCGGCACCACCAGACCGTTCCGCCCACGAATAACGAGGGGTAACCTCAAGTATTGAGCAGGGTCACATTGTGGCTCGCAGATCTTTACCTGCTGGAGCTGTCAGTTCACCGAAATAACGACTAGGCTCAGTGGTGTGACTGAAGAATTGATTCATACTGATTACGATCCCGAGTTCGACTTCCGGGATCTGCCTAAAGTTTCGCTACACGACCACCTCGACGGTGGCTTGCGCCCTCAAACGATCATTGAACTGGCCGCTGAGGTAAACCACAAACTGCCCGAGACCGAAGCTGAAGCTTTGGGCGATTGGTTCCGTGAATCGGCCAACTCTGGCTCTCTGCCACGTTACTTGGAAACCTTCGAGCACACCCTGGCCGTGATGCAGACTCGTGAGGCGCTGATCCGCGTCGCCCGAGAGTTTGTTGAAGACCTCGCAGAAGATGGCGTGATCTACGGCGAAGTTCGCTACGCTCCAGAGCAGCACCTGCGTGAAGGGTTGAGCCTGGACGACGTTGTTGACGCCGTCCAAGAAGGCTTGGATCAGGCGTGCGAAGCCCTGAACGCTGAAGGCCACCCAATGCAGATTGGCCAGGTGCTCAGTGCCATGCGTCAGAGCGATCAAAGCGTAGAAATTGCCAAACTTGCCCTCCGCCATCGCGGACACGGCGTGGTCGCTTTTGATATCGCCGGCCCAGAAGATGGTTTCCCCCCATCACGGATGAAAGAGGCCTTCGACCTACTGGCCGAAAACCTTTTCCCAACCACCATTCACGCCGGCGAAGCCGCCGGGTTGGACTCCATCAAGGACGCCATCCTGGTTGGACGCGCTCAGCGCCTAGGCCACGGTGTTCGTGTTGCTGAAGACATCGAAATTGAGTTCGGTGCCATTGACGAAAACGGCGAAGAACTCAGCGATGACACCGGTTTGGTCTCTCTTGGCCCGGTGGCTAACTGGGTCCGTGAACGTGGCATCCCACTGGAGATCTGCCCGTCATCGAATTTGCAGACCGGTGCCACCGCCAAATTTGGTGAAGGTATTCGCAACCACCCAATCGACCTGTTGGTTCAGACCGGCTTCAACGTCACCATCTCTCCAGATAACCGACTGATGTCAGGTACCAGCCTGTCCGATGAGTTCGAGTTGCTCGTTGAAGGCTTTGACTACGACCTCGAAGACCTGCTGGATCTGACACTGAATGCTGCCGAAGCGGCCTTCGTTCCACTGGAAATGCGCGAGCTGCTCGTTGAATACATCAACGACTACTACGACAGCCTGTTGGATGACGAGGACGAACCAGGCGAATTCGACGAAGACGAATACGAGAACGTCGCCGACTAATTCGAGCACGGCTTAAAAATCACTGGAGAAGGCCAGTTCCACTCACTGTGGGACTGGCCTTTGTCATCGCTGAACAGAAGCTGAACAGAGGTGGTTCGCTAGCATGGAGCATATGGCGCAGACGAAAACACAGACACAGCTATTGATTCACACCGTGAAAATCCTGCGCGAAAAATGCGCGTGGACCCGGGCCTTGACTCATGAGTCACTGCGCACTTACCTGATCGAGGAAAGCTACGAAGTCCTCGACGCAATTTCCGAGCACAACCCACAGCTACTCAAAGAAGAACTGGGGGACTTGTATTTTCAGATTGTGCTGCATGCGCTGATTGAAGAAGAGCAGGGGCAGTTTGGGCTTGAAGATATCTCGCAGACGTTGAACGAAAAACTACTTCGACGCAATCGACACATTTTTGACGCTGACGGAAACGTCCGTGACGAGATTACTCAGGACGTGAATGAGATTATCCGGGTCTGGGACGCTGCCAAGCAGGCAGAACGAAAAGATCTGCCGAAAGTACGCAAGAATGCTGGGCTACCTGCAGCTCTGCCATCGTTGACCCTGGCGCAAAAATTGTTAGACCGTCACAGCAGAGCAGGCTCTGACAAGGTCGATGAGCAGATTATTGGGCAGGATATTCGGGATCGAATTACCGATGAAGACAGCCTCGCGAACGAACTGTTAGCCCTGACTGCTAGGGCCCAAGAGCTGGGTTTAGATGCCGAATCTGTTCTACGCGTAACCTTGGCGAAACGTTATGGGGCTGAAACAGAAGCGACGGTATCGCCTAAATCACCTTCGAAGCGCTAGGCTAGAGACTGGCAAAGGCGCCGACGGTCTTTTCAGCGACTGCTGGCTGACCTCCCTTAGACCACACCTTTCTACAAGGAGCCCATACTCATGGCATTGATTGACGCCATTCACGCGCGCGAAATTCTTGATTCCCGCGGCAACCCAACCGTTGAGGTTGAGGTCCTGCTTTCCGACGGCTCGCACGGCCGTGCAGCAGTTCCATCCGGTGCTTCCACCGGTCAGTTCGAAGCAGTTGAGCGTCGCGACGGCGACAAGGATCGTTACCTGGGCAAGGGTGTTCTTGGAGCCGTTGAGGCTGTCATCGACGAGATCGCTGACGAACTTGAAGGCCTAGACGCTACGGACCAGCGTGCTATCGATCAGGCCATGCTTGATCTGGATGGCACCAGCAACAAGGGCAAGCTTGGCGCTAACGCTATCCTCGGCGTTTCGCTGGCAGTTGCTAACGCAGCAGCAGTGAGCTCGAACCTGCCACTGTACAAGTACCTCGGCGGCCCGAACGCTCACGTACTTCCAGTTCCTCTGATGAACATCCTCAACGGTGGCTCCCACGCCGACTCCGATGTGGACATCCAGGAATTCATGATCGTTCCTCTGGGCGCACCAACCTTCTCCGAGGGTCTGCGCTGGGGCGTTGAGGTTTACCACAACCTCAAGTCCGTTCTGAAGGAAAAGAACCTGTCCACCGGTCTTGGCGACGAGGGTGGCTTCGCTCCTAACCTGCCAAGCAACCGTGCTGCACTGGAACTGATTACCGAGGCAATCACCCGCGCTGGCTACACCCCAGGTGCAGACATCGCTCTGGCTCTGGACGTTGCTTCCTCCGAGTTCTTCGAGAACGGTGCCTACCAGTTCGAGGGCAAGGCATTGTCCGCTCAGGAAATGAGCGACTACTACGCTGAGCTCGTTGCTGACTTCCCACTGGTATCCATCGAAGATCCACTGGACGAGAACGACTGGGATGGCTGGAAGACCCTGACCGATGCTATCGGTGACAAGGTTCAGCTCGTTGGTGACGACCTGTTCGTGACCAACCCAGAGCGTCTTGCCGATGGCATTGCCAAGGGCACCGCTAACTCGCTGCTGGTGAAGGTTAACCAGATTGGTTCCCTGACCGAGACCATCGATGCAGTGACCATGGCTCAGCGCGCTGGCTACACCACCATCACCTCACACCGTTCGGGTGAAACCGAAGATGTCACCATCGCTGACATCTGCGTTGCTACCAACGCAGGTCAGATCAAGACCGGTGCCCCAGCTCGTTCCGAGCGCGTAGCAAAGTACAACCAGTTGCTGCGTATCGAGGAAGACCTAGGTGCTTCGGCAGTTTACGCTGGTCGTAACGCGTTCCCGCGTTTCAACAGCTAATTAACATTTAAAGCGAATAAGCTCGTCGGTAGTGGATACCGGCGAGCTTTTCGTTATTTAATGGAGATATGTGCCGTTTCCACGGCAGAACTTGTACGAACGCATGATGGGAAATTGGGGGAGTATGGCACAGCGACCGCCACGCATGCCTCGGCGTAATACCCCGGATCCGGTAGAGCAGTCTGAAAATATTCCTGCACAGACGCCTGAGGATTCCGGCCTAGACTCAATGGCGGAACCACCCACCGATGCGTTGCGCGTTGTCGAACCTCAGACTCCCGCCAAAAAGGCTCCCGCTGTGCCTCGACCCAAGTCTGGTGCCAGCACTGCAAGCCGTTCGGCCGAACCAAAATCTGCACCAAAGCATCAGCTCAGTGAAGATGGAGCGTCAGATGCGTCACCTCGCTCCAAGAAATTCTCGGGCAACTATTCGCAAAAATCGAAGTTGCCACTAGTTGAGCGTGCCAAGGAAAAACAGAACGAACGCCGGCGTGATGACCGGATGAAATTCTCGGCCGCAGTGCGCCGTAAACCAGGGGAAAAACCGGTAACTAATAAACCGGTACCTGAGGGAGAACCAGTAGCAGCACACCGTTTTTCCGGACGAATCGCAGCGTTGCTGGTGGTGCTCGCGTTCTTCGCGGTAATGCTGGTTCCAACTGTCAACTATTACCGTAAGCAGATGTCCGAGCTGAATGATCTCAATGCCTCCATCGAGACTCTCGAAGGGCAGCGCGACGATCTCAAAGCCGAAATCGCACGGTGGGATGATCCGCTGTACATCAAACAGCAGGCCCGTGAACGGATAAACTTGGTTATGCCAGGCGAAAAGCTGTACATGGTTGTGGGTGACCGCCCAGAAGATGATGACACAGCTACCGATGGCAATGGCAGCACTTTTGAAGTGCGTCAAGAACTTCCTTGGGTTGATGCATTGCTTGACTCGGTGCGTCGTTCCGCCACTGACTAACCACTTGAACTGAAGAGAACTTATACCCGTGACTGAACAGCCAATCCGCGAAGCCCTTGACGCTGCCGGGCGCGTACCTAGTGATGCCGACCTTGAGACCCTCTCGCGCCAGCTTAACCGGCCGGTGCGTGACGTGGTGGAAATCGGTGCTCGCTGCGTGTGCGGAAACCCGCTGGTCGCCACGACTGCTCCGCGACTTTCATCGGGTATTCCCTTCCCGACCACGTACTATTTGGCTCATCCGGTAATCACCGCAGCTGTCTCGCGTCTTGAAGCTGCCGGTTTGATGAATGAGATGAACGAGCGGTTGGGCGAAAACTCTGCGCTGGCCGCCGAATATGTAGCAGCCCACGAATCCTACCTGGCCAACCGCGCCGCCATCGGAGAGCGTTCTGGTACCGGTGCTGTACCTGAAATTGATGGTGTATCTGCCGGTGGCATGCCTACTCGCGTGAAGTGCCTGCACGTTTTAGTCGGTCATTCTCTGGCCGCTGGTGAAGGTGTTAATCCGCTGGGTGATGAAGCTTTGGCAGCCATCTCGGAATGGTGGACCAAGGATAAATGCTATTGCGTTGGTGCGTGGGATACCGAGTCGGAAGCGCCAAGCCGTGACCGCTCGCGCCACGTGAAAACCCAGGAAATGCAGGATCCGGCCCAGAAGCGCGCTCAGCGTGCCGCCAAACGAGCTCAGCGCGAAGCAGCGGAACGTGCTGCTGGAGATGACGCCTAATGCGCGTCGCCGGAATCGACTGCGGAACCAACTCCATCCGTCTGCTCATTGCAGACGTGGTGCACACGGGGCAAGGAAATACTCTGGTTGATGTTGTGCGCACCATGCGTGTTGTGCGACTGGGCCAGGGTGTTGACGCTACCGGCGCTTTTGCGGCGGAAGCCCTTGAACGTACTTTCGCCGCGGTCAAAGAGTACAAAGCACTGTGCGATGAGCACCAGGTGCAAGCCATTCGTTTTGTTGCGACTTCGGCTGCACGCGATGTTTCCAACCGCGAGGTTTTTGCTGAGGAGATTACACGCATCCTCGGCGTTTCCCCTGAGGTCATCAGCGGTGATGAAGAAGCTTCGTTGTCCTTCAACGGGGCGGCTTCGGTGCGCGCCGGACAAGAAGGCAAGAGCTTGGTCATTGACCTCGGTGGTGGATCCACCGAGTTCGTCTTGGGCGATTCCACCGGACCCTTAGCGGCCAAGAGCCTAGACATGGGCTGCGTTAGAGTGACCGAAAGATTCCAAGAGGTTGGACTAGAGGCACCGCAAGCGGTGGACTTCATAGATTCAACTTTGCGCACCCTGAATGATCACGTCGACGTTTCTGACGTTGATGCAGTCATTATGGTGGCTGGCACTTTCACTACACTCACCGCTCAGGCTCTGGGACTCTCAACCTATGAATCTGAAAAAATTCACGGTGCTGAACTGAGCTTCGAACAGATGCGGACCGCTACACAAAATATGCTTGCCTACTCGCGCGAAGAACGCGAAGCATTGGGCTTTATGCATCCTGGACGTGTGGACGTAATTCAGGCCGGCGCAGCGATCGTTGAGCGCATTCTTCATTACTTGGAAACCACCAGCGGAAATCGCCCGATGCGACTAATTGCATCGGAACACGATATTCTCGACGGAATTGCTGCAACTGCAGTTTTCAACGCCTAGTCCGCCTTTCGGAACCATCCAAGGAGAGATCTCTTGAGTTCAGCTCTGCGCGCTAAGAAACACGCGAGCCTGAAAAAGTACGGCTCTGCACTTGCCGTTGCGATCCTTACGCTAGCCATGCTGACCGGACTCACCCCGGCCCAAGCCGACGATATGCGTGACTCGGAGTACTGGCTGAAGTCCCTTGGTGTCACCGAGGCACAACAGGCTACCAAGGGTGAGGGCGTTACAGTCGCCGTAATCGATACGGGAATAGACAGCTCGCACACTGACCTCAAAGGAGCAGTGACCGGCGGAGTCGACATGTCTGGCGCAGGAGCTGAAAAGGGCAATAAGCCTATTGGTGTCATGAGCGAGCACGCCACGTTGGTAGCGACCTTGCTGGCTGGACGCGGCAACAACAAGGGCGAGATCACTAAGATTGAGTCCGAAAACGAACGACTCAAGGCGGCGTGGGAAAAGGCCAAAAAGTCGGCGGAAGACGAAAACAAGAAGCGTGAAAAAGAGGCCAAAGAGGACGAGGACAACAAAGATTCCACGTTCGACAAAGTCGAAATCCCCGAAGAACCCGAGTACCAGGATGTTCCAAAAGCCAGCGGCGGTAGCGACGGCGTCCTCGGTGTAGCACCGGCATCGCAGCTACTCTCCGTTTCCTTGTGGATGGGTGAGGGAAACCCCGCCGAGATTCCAGTTGAAGACCAAATCCCTCGTGCGGTGAAGTGGGCCGTCGATCACGGGGCCAAGATCATCAATATGTCCTTGGGATCCACTAGTCCCGCTTGGCCCGAGAGCTGGGACGAAGCGTTCAAGTACGCTGAAGATCATGACGTGGTCATCGTGGCTGCAGCCGGTAATCGTTCAGGTGGTATGAGCCAGGTCGGGGCACCAGCCACGATTCCTGGTGTGCTAACCGTTGCGGGTGTGGATGAAAGCGGAAAGGCCTCGCAGGATTCCTCCACAGAAGGCATTTCCATTGGGGTTGCTGCTCCGGCCGAACAGCTTGTCGGTGGCTTGCCAGATAACGGATACGCTCGTTGGTCCGGCACCTCGGGCGCCGCTCCCTTGGTTGCCGGGGTTGCCGCTCTGATCCGTTCCAAGTATCCAGAGATGAAGGCGCCTGATGTCATCAACCGGATTCTGAAGACCGCACGTGATACCGGTGCGCCCGGCGTTGATAACCTCTATGGTTACGGACTGATCAACGCCAACGCTGCGGTGAATAACAATGTGCCCTCAGTGTCCGAGAATCCTCTGGGGACTATCGAGGAATGGATTCGAGTGCACCGCCGGAACGTTTCTCAGAATACTGAAGTGCCCGCTCCAGGTGTGTCGATGAAAAAGTCGTCGCTGAAACAAGTTGCTGCCCCAACTCCAATCCAACCCGAGCAATCCACCCCGATCTTGCAACCGCTTTTGGTGGTCGGCGGTGGGGGATTGCTGGTTCTGCTGATCCTAGCCGGTAGCCTTCACACTTTGTTGCGAAAGCGCCGTGAGAAGATTTCGGCCAGTGTGGCTTCTGCGTCGTTGAGTTCACTGAAGGTGGGCAAATCCGCCAGAGAACACGATCTTTTTGACGACATCCCCGAAGAGGATAAATAGCTCGTCGCATGAAAACGGGAACGAAACATCCAAGTTTCGTTCCCGTTTTTGCGTTCGGATCGGCTGGCTCCTAAGGCGGCGGATGCAAGCGAAGGCAAGTCAAGGAAGTCACCGTGACGCATCTGACCGAAATAGTTAGTGAATGTTTTCACTAACTAGGAAAATCCGCGTAGAATCAAGAGTATGTCGATCATTGAATCCTCCCAGAAGCGCCCGCGCATTCTTGTCGTTGGCGGTGGCTATGTTGGCCTGTACGTCGCGATGAAGTTGCAGAAGAAGGTCAAGGCTCACGGCGGTATCGTTACCGTTGTTGATCCAAACCCATACATGACTTACCAGCCATTCTTGCCAGAAGTTGCCGGTGGCCAGATTGAACCACGCCACGTTGTGGTTTCTCACCGCCAGCACTTGAAGCACTCTGAGCTGGTTAACGGTCGAGTGCTGAGCATCGATCACGCCAACAAGAAGGCTGTCATTGCTCCAAATAACGGTGAGCAGTTTGAGCTGGAATACACCGATGTTGTGATGTCCGCTGGTGCGGTCACCCGTACCTTCCCGATCACCGGTCTTGCCGAGACCGGCATCGGCCTGAAAACCATCGAAGAGGCTGTCGCACTGCGCAACAAGGTTGCCGAGCGCATCGAGTCCGCTTCGAATATGACTGATCCAGTAGCTCGCAAGCGCGCACTGACCTTCGTCGTTGTTGGTGGCGGCTTCGCCGGTATCGAGACCATCGCAGAGCTTGAGGATATGGCTCGCGACCTGATCAAGCTCAACGACCGCATCGATCAGAAGGAAGCCCGCTTCGTTCTGGTTGAGGCAATGGGCCGCATCATGCCTGAAGTTACCGCCGAGCAGGCTGAGTGGGTAGTCGAGCACCTGCGCAGCCGCGGCGTTGAGGTTCTGCTGAACACCTCGCTGAACAGCGCTGTGGACGGCAACCTTGAGCTGATCAACATGGGCGACAAGTCCTCGGCCGGCGAATTCGGTGCTGACACCCTGATCTGGTGTGCCGGTGTTATGGCTAACCCAATGGTTCGCTCTACCGATTTCCCAATCGAGCAGCGCGGTCGCATCGAGACCCGCACCGACCTTCGCGTCAAGGATGCTAACGGCGACGCACTGGAAGGTGCATGGGCTGCTGGCGATATCTCGGCAGTCAAGGACGTTACCGGCGGTCTGCCAGATGGAACCTGTGTTCCTAACGCTCAGCACGCTGTGCGCCAGGCAAAGCTCTTGGCAAAGAACCTTTATGCTGCCCGCTACGGCGTTGGCACCATCAAGGAATACAAGCACTCAAACCTTGGCGCAGTTGCTGGCTTCGGTCGCAACAAGGGTGTTGCCAAGGTTGTTGGCATCAAGCTCAAGGGCTGGCCAGCATGGATGGCTCACCGCGGTTACCACGGTATGGCCATGCCAACCTTCGAGCGCAAGTTCCGCGTTGTTGGCGACTGGTTGGTTGCCATCTTCTTCAAGCGTGACGGCCTGCAGCTAAACAATCTTGAGGCACCACGCACGGCTTTCGAAGAGTCGGCTAAGCCAAAGAAGTAATTCTGATTCTTAGTTGATCGACTTTCGTAGCGAGGGGCCGAAATATCGGCCTCTCGCACACGTAAGAAGTGCAAATTTCTTATTTTCTTCGTTGATCACGTAAGATTTGAGTGTCTTGCCCCCATGGTGGAATTGGCATACACGGCTGACTTAAAATCAGCTGCCGAAAGGCTTGCGAGTTCGAGTCTCGCTGGGGGCACCATTACTGAGGCTTCTACTTTCTCTGATAAATCGGGGGAGTAGGAGCCTTAGTCGTATCACGAACAGCGTGAGTGCAGTGTGGGAGTGATCCAGAGCGAATCTCCACGAATATCGCCCAGAGAGTATTTATTCGGTGTGAAATCAGCGAATATCATCCTTATGACTGAGTCAATTCACAGCGTTGCTCAATAGGATTGACAACAAAGAACTCTCGCTCGCAGCGAGCCTGCATAATCGCAACCTTTGGGGGAATGACGTTGAGCAACCCGGTATTTGGGTCTAACAGCAAATCTGATGCTTGGGGAACCAAGTCAGGAAGTCCTGTCGGATTCCGTGACAACGCCAACATGAGCGCAGATCAACTGCAGGATATGTATCAGCAGCCATCGGCCACCAGCGCTGATACCGGTCGCATGACCATCGGCGACACCATCAACAAGACGATCTTCTGCCTTGCGCTTGTAGTCATTGGCGCAGCCGCTGGATGGGTCATGCCAGCCCTGATGCTTCCTGGCGCGCTGGTCGGTTTTGTCCTCGGTCTGGTTAACGTGTTCAAGAAGCGTCCATCGCCGGCACTCATCCTTGCGTACTCCGCCGCTCAGGGTCTGTTCCTTGGTGGGCTGTCACAGTTCCTTGACGGAATGTATCCAGGGGTTGCCATTCAGGCGGTGCTGGCGACCGTCTGTGTCGCAGGCGTAACCTTGGCGCTGTACCGCTCGGGTAAGTACCGCATGACTCCGAAGCTGAACAAGATCTTCATGGTTGGCATGATTGGTCTTATCGTATTCTCGCTGCTCAACATCGTTCTCTCAATGACTGGTGTTGTTGACGGAATGTTCGGCATGCGCCACGGCGTTCTCGGCTTGGTAATCGGCGTAGTAGCCGTACTGCTAGCTACCTACGCACTGGTTTCGGACTTCACCATGATCGAAGAACTTTCGCGTCAGGGTGCCCCAGCAATCATGTCGTGGCGCGGTGCTTTCGGCCTGACCATGACCTTGATCTGGCTGTACACAGAGATCCTGCGCATTCTGGCTATCCTGCGTGGCGACGACTAAACATATTGAACTAGAAAATTAGGAGCAGTGCCCAAATCGGGCACTGCTCCTTGTTTTTTGTCACAATTCCGACATGGATCCGGTGGCTTGGTTTTAGTCGCGGTAACGTAGAGCCATGAAGAATCGCCGGTTGGAACGTTTACGACGCATACGTGTCCCCCTTCCGGGCAAGATCGCAGAGAAACCTGCAGAGCCCCGCGCTGAAGTTGTTGATTTTAAGAGCGCCGAAGATATGCCATACGCGGTACGTTTAGCTGCAAGCTGGGCATGGCGCTTTTTGATCATTGTCGCCGCACTGGGCGTACTGGTCTGGGCACTGTCAAAGATCTCGTTGCTGGTGATCCCGGTTCTGGTTGCAGCACTACTTTCCGGGCTTCTGTCACCGGTGGTCAATGCACTGAACCGACGCATGGCTGTACCTCGCGGACTCGCTGTGGGCATTACGCTCATTGGCTTCCTGGCACTGGTGATTGCTGGACTATCCATGGCCGGACAGAAACTGACCACAGGGTTCAACGCCTTGTGGAGTCAGGCACTCTTCGGGATCGAGCAAGTCCAAGAATGGTTGTTCAACGGCCCGCTGAAACTGACCAACGCTGATTTGCAAAGCGTTCTTGATGACGCCCTCGCCCAGCTGCGTGGCAACGCCACCAATATTCTCAGTGAGGCACTGGGCTGGACATCTTTCATCGGACAGTTTCTCACCGGAACATTGCTGGCACTCTTTGTGCTGATTTTTCTCCTGCTCGACGGTCGAAAAATTGGTCTCTTCCTCGTTAACCTGTTGCCACGACGAGCTCGACCCGCCATGGATGGTGCGTTGACGCGAGGATGGGCATCCTTGGTCAGCTACGTTCGTGTGCAGATGCTCGTAGCATTGATTGATGCGATCGGTATTGGACTAGGCGCCTTCTTCTTGGGTGTTCCATTGGCCTTGCCACTGGGCGTCCTAGTCTTCATCGGCTCGTTCATCCCGGTAGTCGGTGCCTTATTTACCGGAGCGTTGGCAGTACTGCTGGCTCTGGTAGCCAATGGCTGGGTTAATGCCCTGATCATGCTGGCCGTGGTCTTACTGGTACAACAAGCGGAATCCAATGTCCTTCAGCCCCTGATTATGGGCAAGGCTGTGAGCTTACATCCGCTGGCAGTGGTCTTGGCAGTAGCCGGTGGCACCATGTTGGCCGGAATTCCTGGCGCGCTGTTCGCGGTGCCGCTTCTGGCCGTGCTCAATGCCGTTGTTAAATACCTCTCGGCCCGAGCCTGGGAGAGTGACCCGGTAGTGCTAGAGCACTACGGTATTCACCCCAATACCGAGGCTCGTTCTCCGAGCCCAGCGGCCAGCGCACCAGAAGAATTGGTGCGGACCGAACAATCTACTTCGCCGGAAACTCGGCATCCTGATCGCACATCAGACGAGGACTAAGTCATGACCACAGAAACTAAATTGCCAGTATCGCTAGCCGATATCGAATCCGCTGCCAAGGTCTTGAAGCCAGTGATTGCTTTGACTCCGGTAGAGCATTCCCGCGTACTTTCGCAGCACATTGGCGCCGAAGTATTCCTCAAATGCGAAAACATGCAGCGCGCAGGATCCTTTAAGGTCCGTGGCGCCTACGTGCGCATGTCCAAACTCAGCGACGAAGAAAAGGCCCGCGGCGTTGTTGCAGCTTCGGCAGGCAACCATGCGCAGGGCGTCGCACAGGCTTCCAGCCAACTGGGGATCAAGGCACGCATCTACATGCCACGCGGCGTGGCGCTGCCTAAGCTCACCGCCACCCGGGATCATGGCGCAGAAGTTGTGCTCTTCGGCGATACGGTGGATGAAGCGCTAGCAGAAGCACAGCGCTACGCCGACGAAACTGGCGCGGTGTTCGTTCACCCCTTCGACCATCCAGACATCATCGCAGGACAGGGCACCATCGGGCTTGAACTGCTCGAACAGCTCCCAGAAGTCGAGACGGTGCTCATGGGCGTCGGTGGCGGCGGACTGTTGGCTGGTGCAGCGATTGCCTTAAAAGAAAAAGCACGGCAGATGGGCCGCGAAATCAAGGTGATCGGCGTCCAAGCAGAAAATGCCGCTGCCTACCCACCGTCGTTGGCGGCGGATGCTCTGGTTCCACTAGACACCGTGCACACTATCGCCGACGGCATTGCCGTGGGCAAGCCGGGCCAGCTACCTTTCACCATCATCAAGGAACTGGTCGATGATGTGGTGACCGTATCCGAAGATGCCTTGGCTCGCGCCCTGGTGGTGCTTCTGGAACGCAATAAGCTCGTTGTAGAACCAGCCGGGGCTGTGGGCGTGGCTGCGCTGCTGGAAAACCGTCTAGAGGCGCATGGGATCAACCCAGCTACCACCGCAGTAATCCTCTCCGGCGGTAACATTGATCCGCTGTTGATGCTCAAAGTCATTCAGCGTGGTCTATCGGCCGCAGGAAGATTCCTGACTGTGCGCATGATGCTTCCAGACCGTCCCGGCGCACTGGCTCAGATCTCACGCATCATCGCAGATTCAGATGCAAACGTGACCCGACTGGACCACACCCGCATCGGTGGCTCCCTGTCCATGGGTGATGTGGCCATCACCATCGACTTGGAGACCAAGGGGCATGAGCATTCCAAAGCGGTGCTCAATAACCTACGTGCTGAAGGCTTTGACCCTCAGATCACCAACAACGCTGGCGGATCGGTCGGCTAAGGGCAACACTTAAAAGTCGATGGGCTGCTAACTCACTGAGTTAGCAGCCCATCGACTTTGTCCTTAGAAGACTTATTAGGAAGCTTCGTAAGGCTTAGCCGAAATGATTTCGACCTTGATGTCGCGACCGTTAGGAGCCACGTAAGAAAGCTTGTCGCCAACCTTGGCACCGTGAACGGCTACACCAATAGGGGACTGCTCCGAGTAAACTTCCAAATCGGTGTCGCCAGCGACCTCGCGGGAACCGAAGAGGAAGGTGGTCTCGTCGCCAGCAATGTTGGCAACAACCATCATGCCCGGCTCAACGATTCCGTCGTCGGCAGGTGCTTCGCCAACGTCTGCTCGACGCAATAGGTCCTTGAGGTACAGGATGCGGGCCTCTGCCTTACCCTGCTCTTCACGTGCGGCGTGGTAGCCACCGTTCTCCTTAAGGTCGCCCTCGGAGCGGGCCTGCTCGATGCGGGCAACGATCTCGGCGCGTCCCGGGCCTTCGAGGAAAGTCAGTTCGTTCTGGAGGCGGTCGAAGGCTTCCTGAGTCAGCCAAACGACAGGTTCGTTGCTGTTGGTGCTCACGTTGTACTTCCTTTGGTCTGTTAGGACTTCGCGGCAACTTTGGAGCTCAATGAGCCACAAAAGCCGAACGCCACCAGTGAGGTGGCGTCGACGAAGTCGAATTCGGTACGGTTTTGCGGGCTTACGTTGTTCTATCGATGCAAGCAAAGACCCCGCCAGCTTCATGAAACAGTACGCAACTGACTCATTTGCGGATGCGGGGCAAAACGTATCTTTTCAACGATAGTAGTCGCCAAAACGCGTTAAGCCCAATAGGTTCAGCTATTAGGGAATGAATGGGCGAAATATTAGCCCTTGTAGTTCTGCGGAACCTTATAGCAGGATTCAACTCCGGCGGTCACTGCGAGGTTATCGGTGTGAAGATCAACATCGATTTGTTGCTTGATCACGCCTGACTGCTCGCCTGGATCAAGCAATACGGTCTTGTAGCCGACTACAGCCTTGGACTCATTCATTGCGCGAATATCGCATTGGACGCGATCATTCGAGTTGTATTCAACCACGATGCTGCTCTTTGTCAACGTTGGAGAAACAACATCATAGTGTATGTCCTGAGCGGTGATTGCACTGTAATTGTTGAACCCAATGTAGGCAGCGCCGACAACACCAATACTCAGCGCAGAACCGATGAGCCAATTGCGCGTTTTCTTACTCAGGCTGCGTTTCTTGGGGTTGTTGTAGCGAGCCGTTAAGCTTGGATCAGACATTACTTGTCTTGCACCACTCTCTATGCCTTGGCGGCATTTGAACAGGGAATGCCGTATGTTGGTTCCTTCGACAAGTTTACCGCCTGAGGGCAATTGGGAATAACCGGCAGTCGAGTATCAGTTGTTATGAGTGGTGACCAGCGATGAGAATTTTCGGCTGTGCAGCATAGTGGCGAAGGAAAGTAGATAAGTGGAGATTCACAACGTGAAGAAAATTGCCCCATCGCAGGGCCTGCGTCTGATGGCGATCCACGCGCACCCGGATGATGAATCTTCAAAGGGCGCTGCCACCATGGCCGCCTATGTTGATGCTGGGGCTGAGGTCATGGTTGTTTCTTGCACCGGTGGCGAACGTGGCGACATTCTTAATGCTGCTGCCGGGGAGTTGGCTCACGCCCACCGCGACCTTCCAGGGGTACGCCGTACTGAGATGGCCGAAGCCGCATCTGTACTGGGCATCAAGCACCGTTGGCTTGGTTATGTCGACTCGGGCCTGCCCGAAGGTGACCCGTTGCCGGAGCTTCCCTTTGGCGCCTTCGCGCTGCAGCCCGTAGAGGTCGCTGCCGCTGGAATTATCAAGCTGATCCGTGAGTTCCGCCCACACGTAATCACCACCTACGACGAAAACGGTGGCTACCCGCACCCAGACCACATCCACAGTCACAAGGTTGCAACCTTCGCCTTCGAACACGCGGATAACCCAGAGATGTACCCAGAACTGGGAGAGCCTTGGTCGGTGGGCAAGTTGTACTACGATCGCGCCTTTGCTCCTGACCGTTTCCGTGCATTGCACTACGCCATGGTCGAGGCCGGTATTGAATCCCCTTACACAGAACGTGTTGCCCAGTGGGAAGCCGACGAAGATAACCAGATGTTCAAGTGGGTTTCACCACATACCACCACGACTCAGATTCACTGCGCGGACTTTTTCTCGCAGCGAGATCAGGCGTTGCTGGCGCACCGAACCCAGATTGACCCGGAAGGTTTCTTCTTCGCGGTCCCAGAACACGTCTATGCAGAACATTGGCCATGGGAGGATTACACGTTGATCTCTTCCAAGGTGGCGACCGAGTTGCCCGAATCAGACCTGTTCGCCGGACTAAGATAGCACTAAGCACTTCCAAGTTGTAGAAAAGAGTTGTCCGTTCCCCGTGAATACGATCTTCGCGTCCCTTGCCGTAGCCTCACAGACCACCAAATTGGGCACGGAGACCGCTAGCGACTACGGTCCCGGATTCCTTGGATTCATTTTTACCGCGGTGATGGTCATCGCTGTAATCTTCCTGATCCGCGATATGGTCCGCCGGGTGCGTCGCGTGCGCTACACCTCGGAGGCTGAAGCCAAGCAGCAGGAAATGGTGAACAAGGGCAACGAACGTAAGCTCCAGGAACCCGAAGAGCCGATCGACCCTAAGACCAACGAAGACCGGTAAACAAGTGTGTGATCTGCGCGATAGCATTATGGCGTGGCTCAACGACTTGCTGGCGCCGCCAGCCAATATCTTAGACAACATGCACACCAACTAGTCGACTGGTTCCCCTATGGGGATGAAGCTTTCGAACAGGCACGGTTACGCGATGTTCCGGTGATGCTTTCCATCGGATATGCGGCCTGCCATTGGTGTCATGTGATGAGCCACGAGTCTTTTGACGATCCGCAGATCGCAGAATTACTCAACGAGAATTTTGTGGCCATCAAGGTGGATCGTGAAGAACACCCAATGGTGGATGACACCTACATGATGGCCACCCAAGCGCTCACTGGCGCTGGCGGTTGGCCCATGACTATTTTCGCCATGCCGGACGGTCGCACAGTGCATGCCGGTACCTATTACCCGAGAGAACCACGCGGCAAAGTCCCCGGTTTCAGACAAGTTCTCCAGGCAGTGCACGAAGCGTGGGAAACCAAACGTGACGGCTTAGAAGATCAAGCCCAAATGTTGGCCGACCACCTCGCTGAGTTAGGTGCGCGCCAAAGCGCATTACTTAAACTGGAAACTGCAGCGCCGGCCACTCAGGCCTTAGCCACCGCCACCGAACGCTGGCTGGCTGCAACCAAATCCAAAGGTGGCTTTACCCCAGCCCCCAAATTCCCTCCGACTTGGGCGCTGAAAACTTTGTGGCATTCGGTCTTTACCCGCACCGAAACTGCTGAAGAAGCATTTGGAGCCGTGGCCACCCACCTTGAAGCAATGTTCTTGGGAGCATTACAAGACCACATCGATGGTGGCTTCGCCCGATACTGTGTGGATGAAAATTGGTCGGTTCCACATTTCGAAAAGATGCTCTACGACAACGCCGGTCTGCTCTCACTCGCGGCCCAAACTGCCGTATTGGCCGCAGAAGTCGCCTCCGATACACAGCGTGAGTCCGCGCCCCGGGCGCACGCACTGTCCCTTCTGGCCACCAGCAGTGCGCGTGGAATTATCAAGTTCCTGCAGGACGAACTGCTAGTTGATTCCACCTCAGCTCCTGCTTTTGCGGCCTCCTTGGACGCGGATTCCAGCAGGGGCGGCTCCCAAATTGAAGGTGCCTATTACAGCTACAGCCGTGAGGAGATTAACCAGATCCTCTCATCACTCACGCACACGCTGCCTGCAGACCTGGTTCGGTTTGCACCCGTCGCTGAAGACCCGGAGCATTTCTGCTTCTCCTTCGCCCGCGTGCCCCGCCGAGCAGAGCAAGCGGTCCTTGATGAACTGATGAAGGCATTACGGGTTTTCCGCGGTTCGCGTATTAAGCCAGTGCGCGATGAAAAAGTTATTGCTGGATGGAACGCACTAGCGATTGAGGCACTGTGTGACGCGGCGGTGCTGCTCGAAGATTCCGATGCACTAGAGCTAGCTCAATTAGTGGGGCAGTCCTTATGGCAAACGCACTGGGACGCATCAACTCGACAGCTGGCTCGCGTAAGCTTTGCTTCGCGTGCGGCGACCGGAAATGAAGCTACGCTGCAAGACTATGCAGCATTGGCGGGGGCTTTCCTTGCCCTGGGCCATGCAACCGCGGACACATTATGGACCGAGCGGGCTGACCAATTGTTGGACCGTGCCAAAGATTTTATAGATCCAGAGAATGCGGTTCCCCGAGATTCGGTACAAGCTGATGCTCGGGTCGCCGCACAACGTAACAACGTGGCTGCCGTAAGTGTCCTAGATGACGCCTTGCCAGCGGCCGGAGCCCTCTACGCCAAAGCACTGGCCAATCGTTCCATCATCGCGATGGCCCACGGACAATACACTGCCTCGCGCGCAAGCGACCTAGAAACTGCACGAGCCCTCAGCGCTCATGCCGCCGCCTTAGCAGGTGACGCACCGACGCAGGTAGCTACCGCATTGGGAGTGCAAAGTATTGTGACCGGTGCAGTGCACTATGTGGGACTTTCCGACATGCACAGCGCACTGGGTATAAGAATACGCAAGGTCATCTGGGCGCTGGGCCTTACCGCCCACCATGATCCTTCGTTGGCCGGTGAGAACGACGCTTTGAAAATTCAACCGTGTCGTGAACATGTGTGCCAAATGCCGGTGACAAACCTTGAAGATCTACTACAGGTGCTGCGTGTGAGCCACAATAGCTAGCCTCCCGAAATTGGAAGAAAGCGGCCTCTGCCCGGTACCTAGATTCAAAGATCCGCAAAGGTATCGGGGATTCGCGGTAGATTAAGAACCTAGAGATTTTGATTCGAATGAAAGGCAGTGCCACGGTGCAGCTTCCCAACCTTGCGTACCGTTACTACGAACGGCGCTTGGCGAAGTCACTACCTGCCGACAAGCTCCCACACCACATCGGAGTAATGGTCGATGGCAATCGTCGCTGGGCCAAGCTCGCAGGATCGCCAACGCTGGCCGGGCATCAGGCCGGAGCCGACAAGATCCTCGAATTCTTGGACTGGTGTGAAGAGCTGAACATCAAGATGGTCACGCTCTACATGCTCTCCACCGACAACCTCAACCGTGAGGCCAGTGAACTGCGCGACCTCTTGGAAGTCATCGGCGGAACCTTGGATCGTTTAGGCGAAACGAACCGCGTGAAAGTTCAGCAGGTAGGTGCCAAAGATCTTTTGCCTCCGGAACTTGCCCATAAACTTTCAGCTCTGGAAACAATTACCGCCAACAGGTCCGGAGTTCACGTAAATGTGGCTATTGGCTACGGTGGACGCCGTGAAATTCTGGATGCGTTCAAAGCACTACTGGGGCAAGCCGCCCATGACGGTCGGACCATCGAAGAACTGGCCGAAAACTTGTCCACGGATGACATCGAATCAGCGCTGTACACCAAGGGCCAGCCGGATCCAGACTTGGTGATCCGCACCAGCGGTGAGCAACGACTGAGCGGATTTTTGACCTGGCAAAGCGCCTATTCAGAGTTCTACTTCTGTGAAGCGTTGTGGCCTGATTTCCGTCGTGTCGACTTCCTTCGAGCGTTGCGAGACTTCGCCGATCGTCAACGCAGGTTCGGCGCCTAGAATTAAAACAATCGTTACCCAGCTGTTGCTTTCTGATGACCTCTCAAGGTCTAAGGTATTCATAAGGCCGGGGCATCAAGCCCTGGTTGATTGAAGGGTTCCACACTAGATGACCAAAAGCAGCGCCTGCCGGTACCACTACCGGAAACGCCTTGGACATCCGGTGCTGGGGTTCCCCACAAACGCGTGGGGACAGCCCCCACGCCGGATTCGAGATTGGGTGCGCTGCCATGAGCCGAACTGCCGAACAGGGTGTACGAACCTACGTCATTGACACCTCGGTTTTGCTTTCAGATCCGAAAGCGATGTTCCACTTCGACGAGCACCACGTGGTGATTCCCTTGACTGTGGTCACCGAGCTGGAGCAAAAACGTAAGGATCCAGAACTTGGATACTTTGCGCGACAAGCTTTGCGCTTGCTCGACGACTTGATCGCCAATCACGGTGGACTCGCCCAAGCAGTACCGGTCTCTTCTTCCGGTGGCACACTTCGAATTGAACTGAACCACATCGCTCCAGAAGTACTTCCGGTAGGAATGCGTTCAGGAGATAACGATGCGCGTATTTTGGCAGTGGCCAAGCACCTTCTGGACTCCGGACTTGACGTCGCCTTGGTGACCAAAGATCTGCCAATGCGAATCAAGGCATCTGCCATGGGCTTGCATGCGGAGGTTTACCGCAATGAACTGATCGCTTCTACCGGCTGGACCGGCATCGAGCAGCTTGAACTGAATGAAGAGCTGATGGCCACGCTCTATGAGCACGAACAGCTATTGAACGTCAAAGAGGTCGCTGACGCGCCGGTCAATACTGGATTTGTCATCACCTCAACTCGGGGCAGTGCCTTGGCTCGAAAGACCGATGCCAACACACTGAAGTTGGTACGTGGAGACCAGCAGGCCTTTGGATTGCATGGGCGCAGCGCAGAGCAACGCATCGCCTTGGACTTGCTCATGGATCCCGGAGTAGGCATCGTATCGCTGGGCGGAAATGCCGGAACCGGCAAATCAGCATTGGCCCTCTGCGCGGGTATGGAAGCGGTGCTTGAACGCCGTGAACACCGCAAGATTACGGTATTCCGTCCGTTGTACGCGGTCGGTGGCCAAGAGCTTGGCTACCTGCCTGGTTCTGAGGGCGAGAAGATGGGGCCATGGGCGCAAGCAGTATTCGATACGCTCGGCTCGATCGTGTCCAAGAACGCGATCGATGAAGTCATGGAACGTGGCATGCTCGAAGTCCTTCCGCTTACCCACATCCGCGGACGTTCGCTGCATGACTCCTACGTCATCGTGGATGAGGCCCAATCGCTGGAACGTAATGTGCTGCTGACCGTGCTCTCGCGTATCGGTCAGAATTCCAAGGTTGTGTTGACTCACGACGTGGCACAGCGAGACAACCTGCACGTCGGTCGACACGATGGTGTGGCTGCGGTAGTAGAGCAACTGAAGGGACATGCGCTGTTTGGCCACGTAACCCTGACTCGATCTGAACGATCTGCAATCGCCGCGCTGGTCACGGAAATGCTCGACTCACCGACACTGGCCTAAGTATCAATCGAAAACTGGCTCCTGAGCCCTTGAAAATGTTTCAAGGGCTCAGGAGCCATCTCGTATGCGGGATAAGCTGCGCAGGTCCTAGGGATGGATTACTGGCTGGTCTAACCAGTGCACCGACTGGAACTGAGAGTTGATGTAGTACTCATCTTGGGCGATGACATGTGCGATCAAGTCGGGTGCTGGGTCGGAAGGATTATCGCTTTGCAAGACCTTACGCAGCAAGCAGATCCCTGTGCTTTGATCCAGTACCACCAAAGTTCTGCTCCCCGCGGGGACCAGTGGGTAGCCGGCAACAGCAGGTTTATAGGTGTGTCCGGGACTGAGGACCGCTGCTAGCGCTCGCCGGCCGTGATGGGTCAACTCAGCCAGCTCATGAATATAGGTAGGGTGATCAAACGCCAGATCTAAGGAAGCCGGTTCTTCCCCGGCGATCTCCACCGGGTCCAGAACCCCTTGCCAGTAATCCAGCGGCAGAAGCTCACCGTATCCGGAAATTTTTGGACGCCGAAGGACCAACTGATCTTCGGTAAACACAGGCGTACTGAGCTGGGAGGACAGCTGCCATGTCGTGTTTTTTGAAGCCAAATACTCTCTGCTTCTGGGCAGGCTGAAAGTTTCCTTCTGAAAAATCATCTCGCCAACACTGTTGTGGACAACAATGGCCTCGCGCTGACGGATCTTGACCTTCACGGTTTCGTTCTCATTCAATGGCTGTCGATCAAAGACTGAGGGAACTTGAATCTCAAGGTTTAGGGAAGTGCTTAGCCATGGTGCTGAACGAGCCAGCGCGCGGAATCTTCGCCGACCGGCTGAATCAGGAATCGGATTCTCGGGGAAGTGCAACGGAGCTGAGGGTAAGTCCATAATTCCATTCTAGAAGCGAGCAGTTTATTCACAAGGGTTAGCAAGTTCCACCCGTTGGCTAACAATGTTGCCTATGCTCTTTACATGTCACAGATTTGGAACGTTTTCCACGAAGGGCCGATTCCCTGTGTCCTTATAACGTTGCAGTTGCTGTGCTTCTTAATTTTCGGCTTCTTATTATCAAAAGCGGATATCGCCAGTCATCGTCTGCCCAATCGGTTGGTGGGCTTTTGGTTGATCGTCAGCACAGTGGTGATGCTCGCGCTCGGTATTGCGCGCTCTGATGCGCAAGGCATCATTAGAGGCGTCCTTGGTCTCGTAATACTTGGCGGTGCCTACCTGGTGATCAGCTTGATCTCAGCCGGGGCGATGGGCATGGGGGATGTGAAACTGGCCGGTGTGCTCGGGCTAAATCTCGGCTACTATTCGTTGGCCTCCTTGTTCTTGGCCACCTTACTCACTTTTCTCCTGGCCACGTTGTGGGTTCTTGGGGGAGTGATCGCTCGGAAACTGACGCTAAAATCTGCTGTTCCCTTCGGGCCGTTCATGATCGTTGGAGCTCTTGCGGTCCTACTTGTGGCACGATGAAATCATGGCAACTCCTGAATTTATTACACGTCTTCGAACTCATGTTGGACACGAAATGCTGTGGCTCTCAGGAGTGAAAGTTGTCGTTCTTAAAGATGATCACGTCTTACTGGTACGTCGGGCAGATAACGGACTGTGGACCTTGCCAGCCGGAATAATTGACCCGGGCGAAGAACCATCAATGACCGCGGTGCGTGAAGTCCTTGAAGAGACCGGGGTGAGATGTGAGGTCACTGAATTGATTGGTGTGGGGGTCACGGCGCCGACTGTGTACCCCAATGGGGATCATGCCCAATATCTGGACATCGTCTTTAGGGCAAAGCACTTATCGGGTCGGGCACAGATCAACGACGACGAAAATCTTGAAGTCGGCTACTTTGCTTTGGATGATCGCCCTGAACTACCCCCGCTGCACGAACGTGCCTTAGCTTGGTCGCTGGATCCGCGACCAGGTGGGTATTTCGCTTAGGCCATAGAAAAAAGCATCTTGGGTGCGAACCGTGAATGGTTCGCACCCAAGATGCCTTGAACACTTTAATGAGCAGCTATAGCAGCCCTATTTGGTGTCAGTGGGCTCGGCGTCATCTGCTGGTCTTTCGGCCACGAGCACCGCGCCCTCAGCTTCTTGAGCCTGCTGTGCTGAATCTGCATTCTGTACACGGTGGGACTCTTCGTAAGCGATTGCTTCCTCGCCGCCAATAGCTTCGCCACGGGCCACCATACCGGCGGTGTCCGAGAGCGGAATCTGCTTGAGGAACAAAGCCAGTCCGAAAGCGACAACGAGGAATGGAACCAAGTACCAGAACACTGGCGCTAGCGAGCTTGCGTAGGCGTCAACGATGCCATCACGCAATGCATCGGGCAATGAGGATAGAGTCTGCGGATCCAAAGTGGAGGTTGCCTGACCAGCATCGGCCGCGCTAGCGCCAGCACCGGAGAACACGTCCAATAGCTTCTCGGAGAGTCGGTTGGTGAACAGGGCACCGAAGATTGCCACACCGAGGGAAGCGCCAACTTCGCGGAAGTAGTTGTTGGTGGAGGTCGCGGTACCGATCATTTCCGGATCCACCGCGTTCTGAACGACGAGAACAACTACCTGCATGATCAAGCCCATGCCGGCGCCCAGTACGAATAGGTAAACGCAGATGAGCCACAGTGGGGTCTGGGCGGTCAAGGTAGTGAAGGCAAGCATTGCGGCAATAGTGACGATGGTGCCGGCAATTGGGTAAGCCTTGTAGCGTCCCGACTTGGAGATTGCTATACCGGAGTAGATGGAGGTACCCATCATGCCGACCATCATTGGAACCATCAGCAGGCCGGAGACCGCGGCCGAGGTGCCCGATGACATTTGCAGGAACGTTGGAACGAAGGCGATTGCCGAGAACATGCCGATGCCCAAGGTGAAACCGATGGCGGTGGCATTGATGAAGACCTTGTTCTTGAACAGGCCTAACGGAATGATTGGATCTTCTGCCTTAGCTTCTGCCAAGACGAACAGCGAAGCCGCAACTACAAGACCCGCGCCCCATGCCCAAGTCTCTGGAGCGTCCCAACCGTGGGTTGCGGAACCACCGAAATCGGTGAAGAAGATCAAGCAGGTGGTAGCAATCGACAGTAGTAGTACACCGAAGATGTCAATTTTCTTTTCAGCCTTCTTATTAGGCAGAGTCAAGGCGAACCAGGCAATGGCGAAGGCAGCAATACCCACTGGGATGTTGATGTAGAAAGCCCATTCCCAAGTTAGGTGATCAACGAAGAATCCACCTAGCAGTGGGCCGGCGACTGCGGAGAGCCCGAAGATGCCGCCGAGCGGACCCATATATTTGCCTCGTTCGGAGGCTGGCACGATATCAGCGATGATGGCCTGAGACAGGATCATCAGACCGCCGCCACCCAAACCTTGAACGGCGCGGAAAATGACAAACATCCAGAATGTCGTCGAGAAAGCTGCACCCACTGAAGCCAGAGTGAACAGCGCAATAGCAATCAGGAAGAGGTTACGGCGGCCAAGAACGTCACCGAACTTGCCGTAGATCGGCATCACGATGGTAGTGGCCAACAGGTAAGCAGTGGTGATCCATGCTTGGTGTTCAACGCCACCGAGCTTGCCGACGATGGTAGGCATTGCGGTGGAAACGATGGTCTGGTCCAGCGAAGACAGGAGCATGCCTGCGATCAAGGCGGAGAAGATGATCCAAATGCGCCGCTGGGTCAGTACCAGTGGCGCGTCGCCCGGGGTTTTCCGGGGACTGGTGGTTGTAGTCATTATGATCCTTGCGAGATTTGGTTAAACAGTTGTGGTGTGACTGGCGTGCTGCAGTGGCTGGCTCATGGCGTTTTGAACCCTGGTGATCAAGTCCAAGAATTCTTCGCTCAGTGAGCGTTTACCAGATCCTGCAGCGTAGGCGTCGATGGCCTGGAGGAAAGTGTCCTTGAGGATATGCATCAGGCAGCCAATGAGTGGATCTTGAGGATCGACTCCTTCGCGTTGTGCGATCAGCTCACGGAACTTAGCTTCCTTTTTCGGACCCGTCTGGACCATGTGCTGGAGCAATTCGGGTTCGCGGTGAGCTATCGAGAAGAAGCTGTGGGTGCTCACGATTTCGCTCTCATCGACACTTAGCCGTTCCAAGGTCAAATCAACGAGATCAGAAAACAGTGTTGGCGAAAAGCCTTCGATGCCTTCTGGTCGTGCTGCTATGAAACGTTCGAAGGTGCCCTCTGGCATAGCGTCTGATTCGTGACCAAAGACTGCGTCGAGCTTGCTGGGGAAGTAGTTGAAGAAGGTGCGACGAGAGATGCCGACGCGTTCGCAAACATTTTCAATCGTAAAACCGTTGAAGCCCGATTCTGCGGTCAGCTCTCGGCTATGCCGGGTGATCGCAGTCTTGGTGTTTTGCATGCGTTGGCTCAGTGTTGGTGCCCCGCAAGACATATCCCTATCACTCATTGCACTATCTTTCATATAGTGCAGTATTGCACTGTGGTTGATAGAGTGCAACTTAAGTGATGTGCAACATTTTCTCTACGAATCAACAAAGAGCGGATGGCCTATTTGACGTGTACTAGGCTAAGTCCATGAACGGTATTGAGCTTATTGAACCAAGAGCTGACTTGCATGAATCATTTTTGCAGAGCACTGCAGAATGGAATGGTGCTGATCAAGACGGTGCATCAGTTTTCTTTGCAGAAAAGTATGGTTGGGATCTTACAAATCCTCATGATTTTGCTTCGTGGGTTCAACTACTCAACGACCTGTCGCGATCAGATTTCACGCCGTTGCCGGGATTTGTCTCGCAAAGCACCTTATGGGTCGTCAAAGACGACGAGTACCTTGGCGCAGTGAGCCTGCGTCACGATCTGGGAAATGAGTATCTACGGGAAGTTGGCGGCCATATCGGTTACGGCATCCGTCCTAGCGCTCGGCGCAGGGGTTTAGCCAAGCTTGCGCTCGCCGGTTCTCTTCAGCAGGCCCGCAACCTTGGACTGCCGAAGGTCCTCATCACGTGCAATGACTCCAATCTCGCTTCTGCGAGAACCATCGAATCGTGTGGGGGAGTACTTGAAAAGGTTCGAGCCTTCAGTGAAGTAGGACCACGCTTTGGCTCCGTCGATTCAGTTCGACGTTATTGGATCAATCTTGCATAGTTTCGGCCCGTGATGATTCATGAGATTGTGAATCATTACGGGCCGACTCGTCGTTGCTTGAGTAACTATTAGTGTTTACCAACCATGGTGGAAACATCAAGTAGTTCATCAAGCTGCGCCTCGGTAACTTCGCCACGTTCGACAAAGCCCAGCGCTACGGTGGCTTCGCGAACGGTTAGCCCTTCGGCGACTGCCTTCTTGGCGATCTTTGCAGCGTTTTCGTAACCGATCAGTTTGTTCAGCGGAGTCACGATAGATGGCGAAGCCTCAGCCAAGAATCGAGCGCGTTCTACGTTAGCTTGAATGCCATCAATCATCTTCTCCGCCATCACCTTGGTGGTGTTGGACAGAAGGCGAATTGATTCCAGTATATTCGAGGCGATCACGGGAATGCCGACGTTCAGCTCAAATGCGCCGTTGGTTCCGGCCCAAGCAATGGCGGTGTCATTGCCAATGACTTGAGCGGCGACCTGGATGGTGGCTTCTGAGATGACTGGATTGACCTTGCCCGGCATGATCGAAGAACCCGGCTGGAGATCTGGAATGGAAATTTCACCCAAGCCTGTATTGGGGCCCGAACCCATCCAACGCAGATCGTTGGCGATCTTGATCAGTGAAATCGCAATGGTACGTAGAGCCGCCGAGGCCTCCACAAGCCCATCTCGGTTGGCCTGTGCTTCAAAGTGATTACGAGCTTCGGTGATGGGCAGTCCCGTGTCCTCGCGGAGGAACTCGATAACCTTTTGTGGGAAACCCTCTGGGGTGTTGATGCCGGTGCCCACAGCGGTGCCACCTAATGGAACTTCGGCCACACGAGGCAGGGCGGATTCGATACGTTCAATGCCATAGCGGACCTGAGCAGCGTAGCCGCCAAATTCTTGACCAAGAGTCACCGGGGTCGCATCCATAAGATGGGTTCGGCCGGACTTTACGACGTCCTTGAACTCGGTGGACTTAGCTTCCAGCGCCGTGGCCAGTTGTCCTAGAGCAGGAATCAAATCATTAATCAAAGCTCCGGTGGCCGCCACGTGGACTGACGTCGGGAAGACATCGTTGGAGGACTGGGAAGCGTTCACGTGGTCATTGGGATGAACCTCAGTGTCGCTGTTCTGTTCCTTCAATGCTCGTGTGGCCAGCTCGGCGAGAACCTCGTTGGTGTTCATATTGGAGCTGGTGCCGGAACCGGTTTGGAAAACATCGATGGGGAACTGAGAATCGTATTTGCCGCTGGCGACTTCTTGTGCCGCATTTGAAATAGCCTCGGCACGTTCAGCATCCAATACACCCAAGGCAAGGTTAGCGGCCGCTGCTGCCTTCTTTACCTGCGCAAGGGCTTTGATATGCGATGACTCTAAGGTCTTGCCGGAGATTGGAAAATTCTCGACCGCGCGTTGGGTTTGTGCGCGGTAAAGGGCCTGAGCCGGAACTCGGACTTCGCCCATGGTGTCATGTTCAATGCGGAAATCATCACTGTAGGTCATGCGCCCAGACTACGCCTGAACAGTGAGGGAAATACAGGGCTCTGATGTGAACATCACAACCCACCGTGACGCTTTATAGGATCGGGAATAAATACCGATCTACAAGGCGGTTTACGGTGGGTGTGTGATGGTTAGTCAAGTCCCAAAGAAGAGACCAACTGAGCTCGGCCGTCATGCAGGTGGTAGGCCACGCCAGCCACTGCAGTGCGACCTTCCTCGATCGCCTGAGCGATGATGGTGGACAGGTCGACAAGGCGGTCGGTGGTCTGCTTGACGTGTTCAACCGCGGTACCGTTTACGTCAGTAATGCCCTTGCGCTCAGCTGCCAATACCGACGGGGTGATGTGCTCAACCAGGTCGCGGACGAAGCCCTTGGGCATATCGCCAGATTCTTTAACCTTGATGGCGCTGGTGATAGCACCGCAAGAGTTGTGCCCGAGAATCACGATGAGCGGGACATTCAGGCTCTCAACTGCAAATTCCAACGAGCCTAGGCTGGCCGGGTCGATGACATGACCAGCTGTACGCACAACAAACATGTCGCCCAAACCAGCATCAAAGATGATCTCTGCGGCCAGTCGAGAATCTGAACAGCCAAAGATTACCGCGTAAGGTTCTTGGCCGGTCAACAAAGACTGGCGACGTGCACTGTCCTGATTAGGGTGCTCAGTTTCTTCATTGACGAAGCGCAAATTGCCCGCGCGTAGCTTTTCCCAGGCCTCGTAGGGTGACAAGGACTGAGCAGTTGTTTCAGATGACATAATCCAAAGTCTACGGGAACTTATTCGAATATCGAATATGTTTCGTCAGGTGGCGGTCATAGTGCGAACTAGTTCAGAGTAGATTCCGCTAGCTTGGCAACGTTTTCCAGCTCTTCGGTGGACGTGTCCGTCGAGAGGATGAGTGTGGAATCTTTGCGTTCCGTGATCAAGTACGTGGTCTCGTCTTTAACTCGCTCTTCCCATTCCCAACTACCAATAGTCTTGGTTCCAGTCGGTACGGCAGCGTCAGTGGTTAAAGCTATCCAGGTTGGATTTGCTTTGCCGGCTTGGCGAACATAAACAAAATTCTTGTCATTGGCGACAATGCCGAATTCCCAGTACGGAACGCCCTGAGCATTATTGGCCTGCCAGCGCGCAAAGTTTGAGTACTGATTATCAGCTAGGTCGGGTGCAAAAATCTTAAACCCGGCAACGGACTCAGTCTGCTCGGCAGTCTGCTGCAGGTTAACGTCGCTCTTGAAGGCCTGTTGTTTAGGAGCGGGATTGAGCAAGATCAACGGGATGAGAATTGCTAAGGTGAACCCCACCGAAAGAATCATTCCTTTATAGGTCTGATTAGCGCGCTTGGCAGCTTTTTCGGTTAGCTGAGGCTTGAATGGAAGATCCTCGAAGGTCGCTTCGGGATCATTAAGATCGCGTCGCGGAACCGAAGTCGACTCAGCGTTGTGATCTGTTGCTTCATTCGCAGGCACGTTGTTCCCATTGTTGTTCTCAAGTTGCACGTCTTCTATTCTCCCCGAAGAGTCTGTGTAATTCGAACCAGCGTGCCCAACCCCACTTGAGGCAGGACGGGACTCCTTCGACACGAACTGTCACGTGATTTTGGAAAGAGATAGAATGTGAGTGTTTGCATAGGTGCAATGACTACGACTCAGTGATGGGATCTTTCGTGACCGAAAAGAACAAGTATGCCCAACTTTCTTCGCGACTGTCGGTAACCGACGCGGAGCCGGACCGCAACCTAGCGCTGGAGTTGGTGCGTGCTACAGAAGCAGCCGCCATTGCTTCCACGCCATGGGTTGGTTTCGGGGACAAGAACGCTGCCGACGGCGCTGCCGTTGACGCCATGCGTGGTCTGCTCTCCACCGTGAACTTCAACGGAGTTGTTGTTATCGGCGAAGGCGAAAAAGATGAAGCTCCAATGCTCTTCAACGGCGAGCAAGTTGGCAACGGCACTGGTGCCGAGTGCGACGTAGCCGTTGACCCAATTGATGGAACCCGCTTGACCGCATTGGGCCTAAATAATGCCCTTTCGGTACTTGCTGTAGCAGACCGCGGATCCATGTTTGATCCGTCGGCCGTCTTCTACATGGAAAAGCTGGTTACCGGACCAGACGCCGCAGATCTTGTTGACTTGCGTCTGCCAGTGAAGCAGAACCTTCACCTGATTGCTAAGGCCAAGGGCAAGAAGATCAGCCAGATTACCGTTACGGTCTTGGATCGTCCGCGTCACGCGGGATTGATCGAAGAGATCCGTGCTGCAGGTGCTCGCACCAAGCTGATCATGGACGGCGACGTAGCCGGTGCTATTGCAGCGACTCGTGAAGGCACCGGTGTTGATGCTTTGATGGGTGTTGGCGGAACCCCTGAAGGTATCGTGACCGCTTGCGCTATCAAGGCACTGGGCGGCGTCATCCAGGGTCGTTTGTGGCCAACCGATGACGATGAGAAGCAGAAGGCACTGGATGCGGGCCACAAGCTGGATCGCGTTCTAACCACTAATGATTTGGTGACCTCGGATAACTGCTACTTCGCAGCTACCGGCATCACCGATGGCGATCTGCTGCGCGGTGTGCGTTACAAGGGCAACCGCATCAGCACCCAGTCGATCGTGATGCGTGCGAAGTCAGGAACCATCCGCTTCGTTGAAGGTGAACACCACCAGGACAAGTGGGAAGCTTACACCCGCTAAATCTCGGTAAGAGAAACATTTCCGCCCATGGACTTCACCGAAGTCCATGGGCGGAAATGTTTAACGACTACTTCCAAGCATTTGATCCCACGAGTAGGGTCAGTCAATTTGTGAGCTGACAGCAAAGAGCTGGCCGCTTATTTCACCCTGAAGAGTAGCTGAGGCGGGCAGCTCAGCTGCGGTGATGAACAATGACTGTCCACGGGTAATGCTCCGCTGGCCTTCTTGGGTCTTGATCAGGAACTCACCAGAAGTGCACAAGACGATGGCCGCTCCATGTAGTTGCAAGTCTGCAGCAAGCCCGGGCTTATTTGGATCAAGTACCTGCAATTGGAATTCTTCGAATTCCGGCTTGTACAGGCGGTCATGATTATCAAGTGCCACCGGCTCCAAAATGGGAGCGGGGGAGGGCTGAGTGATGGTGACATCCAGGAGCTCTGGGACGTCGATGTGCTTGCTGGTAAGTCCGCCGCGCAGTACGTTGTCCGAATTGGCCATGACTTCGATGCCCAGTCCACGCAAATATGCGTGCACGTTTCCAGCACCTAAGCTGATGGCCTGACCTGGTTCGAGGAACACCAGATTCAGTAATAGCGCTACCAGAACACCGGGATCGCCAGGATAGATTTTGTTGATTGCCACCAACTCGGCGAAGTGAACGTTCGCGCTGAGTTCAGTTGAGGTCTCGATGGCAGCACAGATTTCTTGCACGGTCTGGGCCACAGGAGTACCAGCGACCAGAACGTACTCAAAGGTGCTGGCCAGCGCATCGGTGCCCTGCAAGAGGTCAATGATCTTGTTGATCTCGCCGTGATTTTCCTCCGGCAGATCTTTGGATATCAACCGCAAGTCTTTGATGATCTGAGCTGGTTGACGGAATCCAGAAAGAGCCACAAAATCGGTGAGTGCATATAGCATCTCGGGTTTGTGATTGTCGTCTTTGTAGTTACGGTCTGCAGCGTCCGACGCTTTCCCACTGGCGTTTTCCAAGGCAAAGCGTTCTTGAGCTTGCTTGAGTGTTGGGTGGGTTTGAATGGACAGCGGTTCGGTAGCGGAGAGTACCTTGAACAAGTACGGCAAGCGCCCGAACCGTTGTGCCACCGTAGCGCCCAATACATGCTGCGGGTCTTGGGCAATAAAGTCATTGAGGGCAAGATCTTCGTCTGCCAAGCGGCTTGGGCATCCGGGGTGGGCACCGAGCCACATCTCTGCCTGCGGAGTGATTTCCGCAGGCAGAGCGAGCAGGTCAGAGATCTCAGATTCAGATCCCCAGTGGTAGTCCCTGATCGCGTTATTCAACTCGAACACGTTTGTTGACCATAGCCTTTCGTAAACAGTGATTGGGTTTCGTTGCGGTCGGGGGTCTAACCGTTGGTCAGGAGTGCAAGGTTGGTTTAAGGAACGGTGCACTCGTCGTTGTTGGCAGCAATCTGAGAAATTCTGGTTGTTGCTCCAGCCATTTCCAGCTGAACCAGGTATTCCTCGGTGATAGGGCTGCCGTCAGGCTGGGTGAATTCTGCATCGCCGTTGTTGGACAACTTTGGTGCGTTGTTGATATCAGAAGCATCCGAAGACTCTTCGGTTGCTTCAGCGCTCTTGGAGCTCTCTTCAGATTTGGAGGAATCTGAGGAATCTTCACTTGGAGAAGCTGAAGTAGTCTTCTTCGCCTTCTTGGTCGCTGACTCACCTTGCTTGGCAATCATTGTCTGAATTCGGCTCTGAAGCTCATCAAAATCTGGGTAGGTGGAGAAGGTACGGTCGAAGTCCGGGGCACCAAGGGTAAGTCGGGCCATCGGCTGTGAGGATACCTTTTCGGCCAAGGACACGAACGAACCAAGCTGACCAGCAGGAATGTTGGTTTCTACCAGCTGTTCACCGGCAGACATGATGCTGGTGAAATTGCTCAGAATGGTCTGCGGGGTGAACTGCTTAATGATGGCCTGCTGCAAGCATTGCTGGCGCTTGATGCGGTGGTAATCATCGGTGAAGTCACGGGAACGTGCAAACCACAGGGCTTGCTTGCCGGTAAAGGTCTGGTTGCCTGGGGCGAACCAGTGGGTGCGGATGGTGCTGTTTTCGTAGCGCTTGCCGTTGTATGGAACCCAGCCGCCCGAATCGATGTTGACTCCACCGAGGGCATCAACAAATTGTTCGAAGCCAGCCATGTCCACCATGACGTAACCCTGAACCGGTAGACCGGTCGTTCCTTCCAGAGCATCCATCGCTGCTTGCGCGCCGACGTTCTTGACCGTGCTTGGGAACGCATCAGCGTGCTCGTCGGTAGCGTTGCGATAGATGGCATTGAAGATACATTCATCTCCACAGTTGTAGCCATCTGGCCAGATCTTCTTCATCGGGGAATCATCGGCAAAGCGAGCGCCCTGGAAGTTACGTGGGATCGAGATCAGTAAGGTCTTGCCAGTCTTGGCATCTACCGAGAGCAACGCCACCGAGTCGGTACGCACCCCTTGACGATCACTACCGGAGTCGGCACCGAAGACAGCAATATTGTATCGGCCATCCACCGGATCAAAGGCAGGACCTTCATCAAAGACCGAGACGATGGTTTCGCGTCCGGTGTTCAGTATCGAGGCACCATAGATGAACACACCACTGGTGGCGATAACTGCAGCAAGGGTAAATACGGTGACGATGGCCCGCATACCCGGCGCCAACATCTTTGGCCGAATGATCACCAAGGTGTTGATGAACATGATGAACCAACCGACAGCCAGTACTGAGAGTACGACGATCAAGAACATCTGGAAGTTCGGGTGCGCGACCCAGCCAAGGATGACCGAGCGGTTAATGAAGTAGATCGCGACGATGGCCAAAATGGCCACCCAGCAAATCATAGTGACGGTGACCGCGAGGCGTCCGAGCTTGCGGTTTCCGGCAACGAGCTGAGCGCTGCCCGGGAAGAAAATGGTCAAGAGGACCAAGATCAGCGCACGTTTGCTGCGTTGCGGAGCGCTTATTGTCTCCGGACTGCGCAACGGACCTTGTGCGCGATGATTGGCAGAACCCATGTACTTAAATGACTTTCCCTAGGAAGCGAAATTCTCGTTGGCAACTTCTTCGCGCAGTGCAGCACCCTTAGCGTGGGCCGATTCGCGCAGAGAATCTGCGAACTGAAGCAACTTTACCTGCAACGCCTGTGCAAGCTCATCGGTTCCCGATGCGAGAGTGCGTACAGCCAACAATCCTGCGTTGCGTGCGCCGCCGATGGAAACAGTTGCTACGGGGACTCCTGCGGGCATCTGAACGATGGACAACAGGGAATCCATTCCATCAAGTTTAGCCAGTGGAACTGGAACTCCGATGACAGGAAGCGGGGTAACGGCTGCGAGCATACCCGGAAGATGAGCTGCACCGCCTGCGCCAGCGATGATCACGCGTAGTCCACGTTCGTGAGCTTTTTTGCCGTATTCGATCATTTCACTGGGCATCCGGTGTGCGGAGACTACGTCAGCTTCAAACGGAATGCCGAACTCGGCCAAAGCCTGCGCGGCAAGACGCATAACTGGCCAATCAGAATCCGAACCCATGACAAGGCCGACAAGTGGTGCAACAGACATCAGAATATTTCCTTGGGATAAGTAAGTGTAAGAGCCACCGCGCCTAGGTGCAGTGGCTCTCGACGGTATAAAGATTAGTGTTCAGCGTCCACGCCATCACGGATGAGCGCGGCTACTTTATTAGCTTGGGAGCGAAGTTCATCTACGCTTTGCCCCGCGTTAGCCACGACGTTAACGTGCCCGATCTTTCGACCTGGTCGAACCGATTTGCCGTAGGCGTGGACTTTGACCTCGGGGGCCGCGGCCAGTGCTGCGCTGAAGGCCGAGTAAAGGTCTTCGTTGGCTCCGCCAAGGTAATTTTTCATGACGGTCACGCCCAGCTCACTGGTTTCACCCAGTGGAAGATCCAGTACAGCACGCAAGTGTTGTTCGAACTGGCTGGTGACCGAACCGTTCATCGTCCAATGACCGGTGTTGTGCGGGCGCATCGCCAATTCATTGATGACGAAGCCGGCTCCTTGGTCGGGCGTTTCGAATAGCTCGGCGGCCATCACTCCGGTGACGCCAAATTCATTAGCGATCAACAGAGCGGCCTGGGCTGCGGCGGCAGCGGTGGCCTGGTCAAGATCTTGAGCTGGTGCAATGACTTCGTCACATACGCCATCAACTTGGATGGTGTGAACGACCGGCCACGCTTTAGCTTCGCCGGAGGGGGTGCGGGCGACCATAGCGGACAGTTCGCGAGAGAAATCGACTTTGTCTTCTGCAAGCAGGGGGCCGTTGGCGAACCAGTCGGCTGCTTCCTTGGCGTCCTGTTCGTTATCAAGCATGCGAACGCCCTTGCCGTCGTATCCACCACGGGGGGTCTTGAGCACAATAGGCCAGCCAGTTTGATCGCCGAAGTCGATCAGCTGCTGAACATCTTCCACCTTGGCCCATGCGGGGTTGGGCAAACCCAGACGCTCAATGGCTTCGCGCATTACCAACTTGTCCTGCGCGTGGATCAGAGCTGCCGGGCGTGGCTGAATGTTCACGCCTTCATTGATCAGTGTGGTGAGGAAATCATTGGGGACGTGCTCGTGGTCAAAGGTGACCACGTCCTTACCCTGGGCAAAGGTGCGCAGGGTTTCTAGGTCCTTGTAGTCACCGATGGGTGCATCGGGAACACTTCGGGCAGCCGAAACCTCGGGCCCTTCGGCGAGAACATGAAGTTCAAAACCTAGGTTCAGGGCCTCAGGGGCCATCATTCGGGCCAGCTGCCCGCCACCAATTACACCAATTTTTGGAAAGCTCACGATATCTAGAATATCGAAATCACGGCTTAGATTCGCATCCGTGATGTCTGATTACTCTCAGAATTCGGTCAATCACCAGAAAGTACCGATAAAATAACTAGATCGCGTGCTTCGAGTACTGCTCTGCGCGCCTTGTAACTGCTAGCCAGACGGGAACTCGATTCCCTGGAGGACCCTTGCTCGAGCGCATCAAATCAAAAATTGCCGGACTCATTTCGCTATTTTGGCGAGAAGTCGCGAAGTTCGGTGTTGTCGGTGGCGTAGCGTTCATCATTGACTCGGGCATCTATGTCTGGCTACTTCATGGCTCGATGAGCGATTCTCAGGTTAAAGCAAAAATCGTTGCCGGTGTTGTGGCCACCATCTTCTCTTGGGTTGCCAATCGCTACTGGACCTTCCGGCACCGGCGTCAGGCTAATGTGGTGCGCGAGCTGGTGATGTTCATCATCATGAACGCCATCGGTCTGGGCATTGCTGCCGCGTGTGTTTGGGTGACCAAGTACTGGCTGGGCCTGACCGATGCGACCTCTGTTTTCATTGCAGGCTCCGTGGTCGGTCTGATTCTAGGCACCATCTTCCGATTCTTCGCTTACCGCTTCTGGGTCTTTGGTAAGGAAATGGATCAGGAAGAAGAGTTCGCTCACGACCACGAAATTTTAGGTCGCGCGCAGAATGAAACCGGCGCGGGCGCGTCGAATTCCACCAAGGGAACTGACCCGCGCTCCGACACCGGTTCGACACCTGAGATTTTGCGTTAGTTTCCAGCGTTGTAGTCGAAGGTGATGCGTTCACCATCCCGAAGACGTTCGGTGACCTGGAAATTATCTTCAACGAGTACCACTGCGTCCCCGGCTTTCCACTGCCCAACCAGGTAGGGGAGCAGGGCAAGTACGGGCTGATCAGCTCGCACCAAAATGGTGCCTTTGGGCTCAGCTACCTTGTCAAAAAGCTCTTGGATTCCGACTGCCAGACCGGCACCGGTGGCCAAAGCTAGAGTTTGCGCAGCTACGGGCGAGGGATAGAACTGGTCGGCGTAGGAACGTACCGTGGCATTAAAGTCTTCAGCAACAGGCCCAAGATCTGAACCGAAGGACAGCGCGAGAGCTGCCGGGTTCACGGCGAGGATCTCGCTGCTTGCTGGAATATTTTCATCGTTAGGCGCGGCCGTGATCCATAGGGTCGCGCCGCGTGCCTCCTGATGATTTGCATCAACAAGGGTGGCACCGTGATGCAGTGCCGCTAGGGCGAGGACCAATGATTTCCAGTGGGCATCAAGGTCCACCACCACGACGGATTGCTCATCGAGGTCGTAGAGGTCGCCCAGGAGATTTGCGCTTTTAGCCACCCAGTTGTCAAAAACACGTCCGGAAAGCTCGATTCGTTCACCGCTGTGCGAGTACCAAGTTAACCAGGGCGACGCGGAGGAGCGTCGGGTTGCCAAGAGGGTCTCGACGAAAGTTTCACGTTGTTGGTTGCTACTCATAGATCGTCCTTTAAAACTAGTTACTGAGAATTCACCGAGAATTCAGGCAAGTGATGACTCGCCCGTCTCATATGCCCGTTTTGACGGCGTGTTGTGCCGGGAGTTTCCTGAAAATTGTTCTTAGAATGACCTCCCCACTTGACTCTAGCGGAGTTACACGGATGTAATTAGATGGTGAGTCCGGCGGAATCCATCACATTCTCTAGTTTGATGGAATAAATGCCGCCGGATGGGTAGGTGCCATAGACGGCCCAATCCACTCAAACCAATCGAAAGGTCAACATCACCATGGCGAATCTGGAGCAGGGGTACTCCGAATTTTCGACCTCGGCTGTTGCGTCCGCTCAGTATGGGCTCGAAGACGCACCATCCGACTGGTTTGTCGACCCTCAAGCTGGCGAGTCCGCACGCGTAGCTGTCGCAGCTGATCTTGAAACCGCAGCCGACAATTTCCTGAAGGAACACGACTCAGCCGTAGATGGTGAAGAGATTCCAAGTGTTGGATCCTGGGCGCCGGAGCTTGACGAGGACGACGAAGTACGCGAGAACATCAAGGCTGTCTGGCTGGGTGTCGGCGGAGAAGTTGATGAAGGAGAACTGGGCTGGCAAGCCCGTGCACTGTGTGCACAAACAGACCCGGAAGCATTTTTCCCTGAAAAGGGTGGATCGACTAGAGACGCGAAACGCGTCTGCGGCGCATGTGTTGTGCGCTCAGAATGTCTAGAATATGCCTTAAGCAATGATGAGCGCTTCGGCATATGGGGAGGGCTCTCAGAGCGCGAACGTCGCCGTCTACGGAAACGAGCAATCTAATTCGTCCGCCAATTCACGTCACCGCCATCGTTGCCTCGCACGATGGCGCTGACTTTTTACCACGCACTTTGGCCGCACTGCGAAACCAGTCGCGGCCTATCGAACGCTTTGTCGGAGTAGACGCTTCTTCCTCCGACGCTTCCCTTGAGGTTTTGCGTGCCAATCTGCCTTCCAACGCTGCATTATTGCAAGCCGAGGAGGGCTCTTTGGGCCTATCGATGGAAGTGGCTGTCGCACAGCTACCTGAAGCAAAAGAGGGCCGCGATGAGTGGCTGTGGATCATCCACGATGATTCCATGCCAGCCCCTGACGCGCTCGAAGCGTTGACCCGTGCGGTCGAAGCCTCAGAGTCGGTTTCAATCGCCGGCTGTAAGTTGCTGGACATCGAGAATCCACGACACCTGGTTGAAGTTGGCCTGAGCGTGGACCGCAAGGCCCAGCGACTGACCATGATCGATACCGACGAAGTTGATCAGGGTCAGTACGACTCACGCAGTGACTACTTTGCGGTGTCCTCTGCAGGTATGTTCATTCGCCGCGAGGTTTTTGAATACCTCGGCGGATTTGACCCAGCGATTCCCGGACGTGGCGACGACGTGGATTTGTGCTGGCGAAACCGCTTGGCTGGCTACCGTGTTGTCATCGTTCCCGAAGCGAAAATGTACCACCAGGTTGAAGTTATTGACTCCCTGGCCGGCCCTAGCGAAGCCAAACGTTCGGAAGTTTTCCAGCGGTTGAAGTTCGCAGCACCTTTGACTTTGCCGTTCCTCTGGATCGGTCTTTTACTCGGCGGTATCGGCCACTTCTTGGTGGCCCTGCTGGCCAAGGACCCGGGTCACGGCTTTGGTCATTTGCGCGCAACGCTGCGCGGGCTATTTACCCCGGGCAAGCTATCTGCCTCGCGACGTAATGTCCGTGAGGTGCGTGAAATCCCGCGCCGCCAGGTGCGCAAGCTGATGACCTCATCCTCGGCCGTGCGCGAATACCGTCGCAACCTACACACCGGTCGTGATGATGCAGATGTTTATGGGGATGGCAGTGGCGCCGACGCCATGGTCGAACCCAGCGGTGATAATTTCTCAGACTTTGTTCGCATCGCCCGCCCGCCGCGCACCACCGCGGTACTTTCTTTGATTTTTGCTCTGTTGATTTCCACTGCCGTTTCGCTCATTGCTTGGCGCAATGTGCTAGGAGCGGGCGCCCTATCGGGCGGAGCCTTGCGACCCTTTTCGCAAACCACCAGGGAAATCGGAGCCAATGCGCTGTCTTGGTGGCAGAACGTTGGCGCAGGCTTTAGCGCGCCACCTGATAATTCTGACGCGCTATTCTGGCTGTATTCGGTGATCACCTTCGGCCATGCCAACCAGGTAGCCCCGTACCTCTTCCTAGCCGCGATGCCGTTGGCAGCGTTGAGCGCATGGTGGGGGATTGGAGCGGTCAGCCGTTCGCGCTCCGTTCGATTCTTTGCCGCCCTGGTTTGGGCACTGCTACCGTCGTTGACCTCATCGTTGGCTGCCGGGCGAATCGGTTCTGCCTTGGTTCATATTGTGTTGCCGGTGTTCGTCATGGCTGTCATCCGTGCGATGAACGCACAGGTAGCTGTTGAAGGCGCCAAGCCGAAGTCACTCAAGGAAAAGTCAGCTTCTGCCTGGACCGCTTCAGCCTGTGCTGCCTTATTGCTGTGGGTTATTTCTTCCGGCTCGATGGCGTTCTTCTTGGCTGCAGTCGTATTGATTTATGCGCTGGCATTCTCATCGATTCACCGCGCTCGAAGCTTGTGGTGGATCCCATTGCCAGCCATTGTGTGGAACCTGCCATTGCTCTTTGCCGCAATCAGCGAACCTCGTTTGTTGTTCACCGAACCGGGAGCACCTACCGCGTTCACCCCAGCGTCGCCATGGCAGATGCTCTTGGGTTTCCCAGAAGCCTTTGACGCCAAAGTTGGTCTGGTCGGATGGGACATGTTGCCTGCCGGACCGTGGGCTTTGATTGCAGCCTTGCTGATCGGTGCGCCGGTAATCATCATGGCAGTGATCGGTACGTTGAGCTCGGCGTTCAGCCTCAGCGCCACCATGCGTCGAAACTCGCGTCGGTTCTTGTGGGCTGGTGTGATTTCGTTGGCAGCCGGATGGGCCGTTGGGTTCATTCCGGTGAGCCTACAGTCGCATTCTGCGGTCAGCGCATACACCGGACCATTTGTTTCCTTCACCGTGTTTGCTTTGATCGCCGCCGCCGCCAACGCGTTGGCAGCATTGCGGCACGAAAACCAACCACGCGCACTGCGAGCAAACGCCCCGCGATCCTTAATATCGTTGATGGCAGCACTGAGCGTGATTGCAATAGCGGCCTCCGGGACCGTTCTTTTAGGTTCCGCGTTGAACCCCACGGCTGCATCTGAGTCCTTGACGAAGTTGGTCAATACCCAGCAAGTTACTTCCTCGCAGCCACGCACCCTGCCTGCGACCGCGGCAGATGCTGGACGTTCGGAATTCCAAGACCGTACCTTGGTTCTCAGCCCACGCTCCTCCGGCGAAATAGACAGCCAGCTAGTGTCCGGATCCGGCGAAACCCTTGATGGGATCAGCCGTTTCTCGCAGGTTAAGACCCTCACAGGAAGCCTGCTGAATCCAGAGCGCAACGAAAACTCGATTACCTCATCGGTGCAGAGTAAGGCAGTAGCCATGTTGCTCTCCGAATCTGCGCTGGACGCTCGTTCCTCACTGCGGGACTTGGGTATCGGCTACATTGTCTTGAACGAAACCGGTGAATCAGTGCCAGCTGTGGTACGCACCCTGGATGCTGCCACTGGCTTAGCCGCCGTGGGGCAGACTGACAGCGGTTGGCTGTGGCGGGTGGACTACAAGGCTTCAGGTGAAGCTCAAGGCGCTGGCTTCGCTCGCATCATTGATGAGCAAGGCAGCGTGAGCGTCTTACCAGCAAATCGTGGCAAGATCAGCAACTTGACGCTGCCGGAATCTAGTGAAAAACGAACCCTCGTTCTTTCGACACCGGCCGATACAAAGCTCAGCGCCATTATCGATAACCAGAATCTTCGTACGGTCTCCTACCCTGAAAACTTGGATACCCGTTGGGCTCAAGCTTTCGAGATTCCTAATGCCGGGGGAGAGCTAACGCTGACGCATAAGGAAAGCATGGACATTCCTGTGCTGGTGATTGGTGCACTGGTGTTGTTAATTACCGTGCTGCTGGCCATTCCGGTGCCAAGCTCACGACGTTTCGCCAACTACCGCAACAGCGACTATCGCTTCCGCGAACCTCGCACCGAGGACCAAGAAGTGCTCGACGGCGAAAAAGTGTTGGCGGCCGCGCAAGTTCAGAGTCCATCAACGGCTCACGGCTCCGGTCCACAGAGCCGTCGAGAAGCTCGTGAACGGGCCAGCAAGATCCGAGAAAACTTGACCCCGAAGCTCAACGACCGAATTTCGGACGATGAAGCCGAGCAGGAGAAGAAGTAGTGAGCGACGAGAAGAACGTTAACTCAGGGGATTCTGCTGACAAAGCCGAGCAGTCAACACCTGCGCAGTCCCAGCATCCAGTTTCTGCGGCACTGAGCCGTGCAGAAGAAAAAGCTGCCAAGGTCAAAGCCAAAGTCGACGCGAAGCTAGAAAAGGCTCGGGCCAAGGAAGCAGCGAATCGTGCAAAGGCCGAGGCAAAAACTGCGGCCGAAGCTGATAAGACACATAAAGCCCAGCAAGAAGCTAACGCAAAGGCTGAGACGAAAGTCGAGAAAGCACGAGTAGCGCAGCAGAAAGCCGAAGCGGAGCAGAAGGCCAAGGACGATAAGAAGGCTGCTAAGACCGAGAAAAAGCCGACGGCCAGTCCAGCGCCGGTTGCTGAAAACGATAAGTCTGAAAAGACTGAGAAAACTGTCATCAGTGAGCCGCTAGAAAAATCCGCTGCAGATTCGGAAAAGAACGAGGCTGCCCCAGCGCCAAAGGCCGACCAGCCTGTTGCGCAGCAGAAGTCTCAGGCGGCCACTTCTGAAGCCGCAATGTCGAAAACTGAAACTCCGGCACCTGCCAAGCAGGAACCCGCCCCAGCGACAGCTGCCGGAAGCACTCCGGAAACTGCGGCGAAAAAAGACGCTGAGTCTTCTACCGAAGAACCAAAGGTTCTAGAAGCTAAAGCTGAGGCCGCCACCGCAGGTACTGCAGCTGCCGCTACAGCTGCCGCCTCAAAAGCCACGTCCGAGAAGAATCAGGCGCCTGAGCAACAGGGGCCCGAAGACCAGAGCGCCGCGAAGCGTCGCCGTAAGTTGGAAAAGGTTCGAGCTGCCGAGGCTGCTAAGGAAGAACAGGCCAATAAGTCCAAGCCTGCCACCCCAGCACCTGCTGTAGAAACCAATGATAAGAAGGTCAGTGCCCGTCGTCGCAAGCTTGAAAAAGCTCGCGTGGCGGCCAGCAAGGACGCGGCAACCGCGGGGACTCGAAAGAAGACCGGCGCCGTGATGTTGAGTCTGGCCGCAGTTATTGCAGCCGGCGCAGTGGTTGCTGGTGGATCAATCATCGCTCCGAAGCCTGCAGAAAGCACCCTGCCAGCAGCGGTGACAAATCTTCCTGCAGGAGATGCCACCAGTATCTGTGCTCCAACTCCACAGCTGCTTAAGGGCGTTGATGGAACGGATCCACAGTTTGCTGCCGGTGCTAAGAAAGTCAGCAGCAACGTCCGTGCGATTGCGGTCTCCGATTTGGCCAAGCGTGTTCCCGGTTCTTGGGTGGCCAAACTAGATGGATCCTCGCCACGCAATTTGACCGAGCGCATCAAGGAAGCCGAAGCTGCTGAAGCTCGCGGTGCAGATGATGCTGGCCAAACCGGGCGCGTGAGCAAGGTTTCAACTTTGAACAACGTTGATGGAGTCCAGGCCTACTCGTTGCAGCCACTGGGCTCACTAGCTTCAGAGGGTAGCGCCCTGCGCAGCTACCAAGCTTCGGATGGTGACCTTGAAGGCTTGGCCATGGCTACCTGTCAGGCGCCGGCCTCCAACTGGCGCTTCACTGGCCTGCAGACCAACACTGGTTCAACCAGTGTTATGCACGTATCTAACCCGACGCACACCACCGCTCAGGTATCCCTGCAGTTACGTGGTCCAGATGGATTGATCGATACTCCTACCCTGCAGAACATCGTGATTGCTCCGGGGGAGGACAAAGCCCTAGTGCTTGGCGGTTACGCGCAGAATATGAACTCTGTTTCAGCAGATGTCACCAGCGTTGGTGGCAAGATCACTGCCAGCGTTCAGCAGGCTGCGCTTCGCGGATTGACTCCCTCGGGCGTGGACTTTGTTGGCCCCAATGCATCGGCCTCCAACACCCAGGTGATTCCTGGGGTTTGGATCGATAGCAAGGAAAATATCAGCTCGCTGAGCAAAGATGATAAGTCTTTGGTTCCGCAACTTCACGTTTCCGCGACCGGATCTTCGGGCGCGGGCTACAAGGTGAAGGTGCTGGGTGAGAACGGTGAAGTTGCAGCTAGCTTTGACGAGAACTTGGCAGCTGCTTCAAATGCGACCAACGTGGTGGATCTGAAACAGCTCGCTGGCGGCTATTACACCGTGGTGGTTGAAGCTGATGCGCCGGTCACCGCGGCGGTGCGCATGGTGCGCGGTGCTAATCCGAAAGATTCTTCTGATACAGCGTGGGCTGCCAGCTCCAACGTTCTGGCCGGCACTCAGGCCATGCCAGTATCTGCCAATGGCACTGGAAAGTTCGTTTTGGCTGCTGTGGATTCGGATTCATCCGTTGAGGCTACAGTGGTGAGAAAGGACGGCAAGTTGCAGAAGGCCAAGAAACTACAGGTTGATGCCGGCTCGTCCATCGTTTTTGATCCAAAATCAGTCTCTGATGATGCTCAAGCCGTGATCTTCTCCACCGATGCCAACACCTACATTGCGCAGGTAGCACTCGGCTCGGATCGTTCGATTGCTTGGGCTTCGATGCCTCAGGCTAATGCCGGTCGCGACGGCATTGTGGTTAATATCGGCGGGTAGCGGACCGTCACCAAGGAACAATTCTATGATTACCCCCTTCGGCTGGCTTGCTAGCCGAGTTACCTTGGAGCGCCGTGCCTTGCGCGCGGCCAGCTTCACGGCGTTGGCCGCAGCCATTTTGATCATCGTAGGTGGCGGAGTAGTGCGCGTCACTGGATCCGGTCTGGGCTGCCCCGATTGGCCAGCTTGTACCGACGGGTCCTTGGCCCCCACCGCCCAGATGGGCATTCATGCAACCATCGAGTTCGCCAACCGCATGCTCACCACGGTGCTGTGCGTTGCGGTGGGTTGGGTCATCATTGCGGCCCGACTTCAGCGCGAACCAGTTCCAGCCATTACCCGTTGGGCTTGGCTACAGTTCTGGTTGGTCGTGCTCAACGCGGTGCTCGGCGGGGTGACTGTGTGGGTAAAACTGAATCCCTTCATGGTCGCAGGGCACTTCCTTGCGGCGACACTGCTGCTGACCGCAGCGGCAATTACCTGGGATAAAGTGCAGAACCTTGAACTGAGGCAAGCGCCACGGAGCACCGAGCAGCTCAAGGTTTGGGGCACCGCAGCACTGGTAGTCAATGCAGTGCTGGTGGTTCTCGGAACAGCCGTCACCGGTTCGGGACCACATGCTGGAGATTCGGCAGATGTTCCGCGTATGGGCTTCGACTGGCTGAGTATCACCATCATTCATGGTGCCGCTGCTCTTCTCGCGTTAGTGATCACCGTGATTATTTGGCGCAAAGCTACCGCACAAAATGCTGATTCGGTTGCTCGCAAAGCCAAACTGTACGTTCTAGTATTCGCAGCTCAGGGTCTGATCGGTATTGTGCAGGCAGTGACGCATTTGCCTGAGCTATTAGTGGTCTGCCACCTGGTGGGTTCAGCTCTGGTGTGGATCGGTGCGGTACGTTTGATGCTCGCTACCCACGCTCCAGCGCAGCTACACGTAGAGAATCAGCGCTAAAAGTCTTCGGGATCTTCGGGGAAGTAGGACGGGTCAATATCGTTGATCGGTTTCATCCACAGCTGCGCTACTTCATGCACTACGCACTGGTGGACTAGATCAACCAACTCTACGGTGCTATCGGCAATTTGCTCGATGGGCAACCGGTAGATAATGATTTCAGCACGCTGGTTGCGCGTTGCTGGGCTTGAAGAAGCCAACGGAATACGATCGGAAACCGCGTGAGCCTGATTGATCAGTTTATCGTCCGGCACCGGTTCGATCAGGAAATCGATCAGTTCAATTTCGCGTGGCCAGCGTTCGGATAACCGCTGAGCGCTGGCCATCACCGCATCATCAAAACGTTCCGGACGTGATCGGAAGGCCGGTAGGTGCATGGGCACCAACGGCCCACGACGTGAGCGACCATGACGACTGCGCCGTGGGCCGCTGGGCATACCGGGCAACTTGGAGTTCATCCACCCAGCCTATCGCTCTAGCTAGCTTCGGGTTCGGCTCGTGGGCAAAACCCGGCTAGATCCCGCGGATCTGAGGATCCCACGCGTAGAATGAACAGCGTGGAAGGTCTTCGTCTTTGTTCTCGCCCAGCGTGCCGTGAAACGGCTCGTGCCACCCTCACCTATGTGTATGCCGATTCAACGGCGGTACTCGGTCCGCTGGCCACCTACCCTGAGCCACACTGCTATGACCTCTGTGCTCGACATGCCCAACGCCTGACTGTTCCCAGTGGATGGTCGCTGATTCGTGGAGCCATTCCCGAAGCGTTAGAACCCGAGGACGAGCTTAATGCCTTGGTAGACGCGGTGCGCGAGCCACGTGCCTCGGCCAATACGTCATCGGAGTCGGTGCGTTCACGCGAGATTGGTAGCCAACGTTTTGACGCACGGGTGCGATTGTCGATGTTGCCCAAGGAAGAACAGTAGTCTCGCTCCCAACTCATTTCGAGGCTGACGTCCTGCTTACCTAGTAGCTGGTACGTGAATAAGGTGTGGTAATCCGGCAGTTGAGCCCCGGCGGTGGATAAGCTAAAAGCGCGTGGGCCCTGTCTGGCCTACCAAAAATTCATAACACCACACCATCGCGCGAATTGCAGGAGGTCTGCTCATGGCTGAGGCGGCGAAAAACCCATCCGAGGGGCAAGGAACAGCGGGCCAGCCCGCACCGGCTACCCCGGAGCCAGCGCCCAAGGCACCACTGAGCCAAAAAGCAGAAGAGCTTGCCGCGCGTCTGGAAGCTCATAAGAACCAAGCTCAGGCTGATGCGGCTGCCCGCAAAGAAGCTGTACGCCGCGCAATGTCTGGCAAGCCTGAAGCTGAAAGCAAACCAGCATCAGCCACACAGCCAGCTGCCGCAAAGCCTGCAGATAAGAAGCCTGCAGATAAGAAGCAAGCGGAGCAGAAACCAAACGCGACTCAGCCGGTGGCTGCCAAGGCAGAACAGCAAAAGCCTGCAGAACAGAAGCCAGCTGAGCAGAAGTCTGCAGAACAGAAGCCAGCTGCCTCGAAACCAGCGGCAAAAACTCAAGCACAAGAGCCAGTGGAAGACGTTATTCGCGCCATCAAACTTCCTCACGAACTTGAAGCAGAACAAAAGACGAAGAAAGATTCGCCAGCTCCTGCTACCACGGTGCAGCCAAAGGCTAAGCCGCAGGAAGAACCAGAGGCTAAGACCACCGCTCAACAGGTGCCACCGGTCGCAGTTGCACCAAAAACTGGTTCACTGCCAACCACCAAGGCAGCCGTGGCGCAGGCCCGCAATCGCGTTTTTGGAAGTTATGAACCGGAACCGGAGCGATCTGAAGCAGCACAGAAACGACGTGTAGCTCGCGAGCGTGCTCTGAACTCCAAACCACCTATGGGGCGTACCGCCCAGGCAATTGTTGCACTGATCTTCCCAGTCCTCACGTTGATTGCTGCCATTCGCCTGATCGCCACACCGGCTTTCTTGGCTCTGTCCTATGGCCGACCAGGTTTCCCTAGCGATCTCTTTGGCTTTAGCGACCCAGAACGTCTGACCTATGGCAGCTACGGCCTGGACTATCTAAATAACTTTGCCGGCCCGGAGTACCTATCTGGGCTCAAGCTATCAACCGGTTCAGCCATGTTTACGCAGGGCGAAGTTCAACACATGGTGGACGTCAAACATCTAATTGGCTTCGCCTATGTGTTGGGTCTCATCCTGGCCGTCATCTTGATTGTTGGCATCTGGTACTTGGCCAAGCGTTATGCCGGTGGAGTACGCCGTGCGCTGTTCTCTGGCGCCATTCTCACCCTGGTGATGATCGCTATGTTGATGGTTGCTGCCTTGATGGGCTGGGAGAACTTCTTCACCCAGTTCCACGCGTTGTTCTTCTCTGAAGGTTCCTGGACATTCAGCGTCAAGGACACCCTGATCCGCTTGTACCCTGAGCAGTTCTGGGTCGATAGTGCCATCGGCATCGCAGTACTAGTTATTGCCACGGTTGTCATAGTTCTCATCAGCTGCTGGCCCACCGGGCGCCGACGTGAAGCAGCGCGACTTCGTCAAGAGGCCCGAGCATTCGGCCTAGGTGGCTAAGCGCAGAAATACCCCATAAGCAATTTTGGTGCCGCACTATTGTGCGGCACCAAAAATTGCTTAAGCCCAGATTCTATTTTGTGTAGAGAGCCTGGATCTGCTCATCAAACTGCTCGATCACGCTTTGGCGTTTGAGCTTGAGCGAGTTGGTCAGGTGCCCTGATTCCTCGGTGAATTCTTCGTCAAGAACTACAAACTTACGGATCGATTCCGCTTTGGAGACGGTGAGATTAGCGGTATCAACGTATTTCTGCACCTCGGCAATAACCTGAGGATGCGAGGCAGCTTCAGAAAGAGTCAGCTCGCCAAGGCCGTTGGACTTACCCCACAAGACCAGTTCTTCACGGTCTAGGGTCACCAAGGCGGCAATGAACGGTCGCTGGTCACCGACCAATACACAATGGGCGACGATGCGTCCAGCACGCACCATTTCTTCCAACGGTCCGGGGGAGACGTTTTTGCCGCCAGCGGTGACAATCAGCTCCTTTTTGCGTCCAGTGACTTTGAGGAATCCCTGATCATCCAGCACCCCGGTGTCTCCGGTTTTGAAGTAACCATCAGCGTCAAAGGCTTGCCCGGTGGCCTTGGGATTGTTGTGATAATCAGAAAATACGCCAATGCCCTTGATGAGAATTTCCCCGTCCTGCGCGATTTTCACGCTGGTGCCAGGGATTGGGCGTCCGACCGTACCCACGCGGGTGCGGAAGGCCTGATTCACCGTTGCAGGGGCAGTGGTCTCGGTCAGCCCGTAGCCTTCCACCAGCTTGATCCCAGCCCCGCGGAAGAAGTGTGCAAGGTCTTGGTTCAGGGCGCTGGCCCCGGAGATTGCGTAACCGCAGTCCCCACCAAAAACATTGCGTAGTTTCGGATATAGGACTTTGTTGAAGAGTGCATGGCGAGCGCGAAGCGAGAGTGGGAAACGTCGTTTTTCACCACGCTCACGGGCATCACGGATCTTGGAGACCTCGATAGCCACAGCTTCTGCTTTCAAGAACAGCTCGCCTTTGCCGCTACTTTCTGCGGTAGCTAAGGCGGTGGTGCGGATCTTCTCAAAAACGCGCGGTACGGCCAGCAAGAAACCGGGTTTCACCGCTGCCATATCTTGGGTCAAGGTAGCCATAGAACTAGAGTGCGCAATGATCGATCCACCATGGATGCAGGTCTGCTGCACCGCGCGCGCCAATACATGGGCCAACGGCAAGAACATGAGTGTTCGACGTTCGGTGCCTAAAACGTCCTGCATGCTGCCGGCAAGGTTGTGAGCCACCATCGCGAAGTTGGAATGGGACATGTTGCAGCCCTTTGGTCGCCCGGTAGTGCCCGAGGTGTAGACCATCGTGGCCACATCGCTCAGCTTCATCGACGCGCGGCGCGATTCAATTAATTCTTCGTTGACACGCTGAATCGGGACAAGTAATTCGTGCACACCGGCCGAAGGGATCAATGATTTATCGGCCTGATCGGAACCTTCAAAAAGGTGGGTGCGTACTTCTTCGCCCAGCTGGGCCGCGGCGCGACGGACATTGGAGCGCAGCTCATGATCTTCGGCAAATACAACGCGGGCTCCGGAGTCACGCAGGATCCATTCGATCTGGAAGGGGCTGGAGGACTCATAGATGGGCACCGAGACTCCGCCGGCAAACCAAATTGCCTCTTCAGCCAGAGCCCACTCATAGCGCGTGCGCGAAATGATCGCGACCTTTTGGCCTGGTTGTAATCCGTCATTGATGAGGGTGGAGGCTAGACGCTTCACATCTTTGAGGAAGTCGGTGGAGCTGACATCGTGCCATTGACCCTGGCGCTGCACGCTAAATAGTGGCTTTTCGGGGTCGCGGGCGACGCGGTCAAGTAGTAGGTTCGTCGTATTAAACTCGGGCGGTAGCTCGGTGAGTAGCTCGACGGTTACTTCTTGCATGGAAGCTCAATCCTTCGGGAATCGACAATCATCAAAGTGGCCTATTTCATGGCTTCAAAGACCTATACATTCCGGTGTTTATCCCCAGCTAGGGATCCACACATGTAGGCGCCACAGTTCATCCGCAATCATTTCCCCGGTCCAAATTGACCAGAAGAATGCCGAAGTGACTAGGAACAAAACCATGACCAGAGTGACTATGACAATGCGCGTGCGGTACCTAAGCGTCAAGTACGGGTCCCGCGGAATGAACTTGCCAATCATATACGTCAAGGAAAGAACCATGAATGGCACCAGCGGCAGCGTGTAGAAAAAGAACATGGTGCGTTCTGGATACATGAGCCAGGGCAAGAAGCCGGCGACCGCCGAAGAAAGGATAGCTCCGGCCCGCCAATCACGTGCACCAATCCACCACAAGATCAGCAGGAACATACTAATGGAGCAGGCCCACCACAAGAGGGGGTTGGGTAGGTCGGTAATGACCTCGGTGCAGCGGCTTAGATCGCAACCGTTGGCGCCCTTGTCGTAGCCTTCGAAATAAATGAGCACTGGGCGGCCGGCGAACGGCCAAGTCCAAGGGGAGGATTGCCAGCCGTGTTCTGAGTTCAGGCCGGTATGGAACTCATAGCCAGCTTGGTGATAGTGCCACAGCGAGCGTAGGGGAGCAGGCAACCAACTCACACCCTGGCCAGGATTCTCTTCGGCCCAGTGGCGGTAGCGGCCACCGGAAGTCATTAGCCATCCAGCCCAGGTGGAGAGATAGGTGATAAAGGCCAGTGGAATCATCGTGAAGAATGAGTAGATTCCGTCTTTGACTAAGGCTGCTCGCTGCCACTGATGGATTCCTGCGGTACGACGTGCGGCGAAATCCCAGAGCACTGCCATGATGCAGAACACCGCGACGAAGGACAAAGCCGACCACTTGATGCCCACGGCACAGCCAAGCATGATCGCGGCTAGCAGGCGCCACGGGCGCCACCACAGTACTGGTCCGTACCTTAATAGGAACTCGTCGGGCCGGTTTCCTTCTGGAACAGATAATTTGCGGGCCAATTGTGTGCGCCCGTGGACCCGGTCTTTGAGCAGTGCGTAGAAGGCAGCCAGCACAAAGAACATCAAAAAGATGTCTAGCAACGCGGTTCGAGACATGACGATGGAATGACCATCGATGGCCATAAGCAAACCGGCGATACCTGCGAGCGTATGAGAACCGAAGAGCAACCGTGCGCATAAGGTCACCAGTAGAACCGCTAGTGTTCCAAACAGGGCCGTGGAGAATCTCCAGCCGAACCCGTTGAAATCGCCAAAGAGCAGCATGCCCAGACCGATCAGCCATTTGCCCAATGGGGGGTGAACAACAAAAGAGGGATCTGTGCTTAACTGCGGATTGCCTGCAATGAATTGATCATCGCTGTCATCAGTCCACTCGCGCTCATAGCCACTTTGAAGAAGCGCAAACGCATCTTTGACGTAGTACGTTTCGTCAAAGATGAGCATGTGGGGATGGGCAAGATTCACGAAACGTAGCAGGCCAGCAAGCACTGTCACCGCTAATGGAATGATCCACATCAGTGGGCCGGCGGCCATCGCGGTGGGCAAGAGCCGAGCTTTTAGGCTCTGCAATGTGTAGGCCTGGTGCGCTGAGCGAACGTGGCCGGCGTTCGCGGAGTGTAAAGTCGAGGTCCCCATCACCAATTCATGCTACCGGCGGAAAGTACAGAATGTGGGCTTTTCCTACTTCGCGTAGGCTTAAGAATGTGCAGATCTCAGAGAATGAGGGCGTAATCGTCCTGGGCGCCACCCCGATAGGCAATCTATCCGACGCATCCCCGCGCTTGCGGGAGATGATGTCCACTGCGGATATCATCGCCGCGGAGGACACCCGAAATTTCCACCACCTGGCTCACGCCCTGGGCATTAAGATCACCGCGAAGGTGATGAGCCTGCATGAACACAATGAGGCGCATAAGCTTTCGGAAGTCATTGAACTTGCTGCGCAAGGCGCCACCATCTTGGTGGTTTCTGATGCTGGCATGCCTGCAGTCTCTGACCCGGGATACCCTTTGGTGGCCGCGGCATTGGACGCCGGAATCACGGTGACTGCGGTTCCTGGTCCATCAGCGGTGTTGACTGCACTAGCTCTTTCGGGGCTGCCCACCGGACGCTTTACCTTTGAAGGTTTCCTGCCACGTAAGGCAGGGGAGCGGCGCAAGCGCTTAGATTCCTTGCTCACCGAGGAACGCACCATGGTCTTCTTCGAGGCCCCACATCGTCTGAACGATTTCCTCGATGCGGCTATTGAAGCCTTCGGTGCGGAGCGTCAGGCCGCGGTTGCTCGTGAGCTGACTAAAAAGTTTGAAGAGGTTCGTCGCGACTCGCTTGGCGCCCTGAAGAGTTGGGCGGAACCTGGGGTACGTGGAGAGATCGTGGTAGTCATCCACGGTGCCTCAGAAGCCGAGCCTGCCACTATCGATGAACTGCTACCCAAGGTCGCGCAGCTCGTTGAACAAGGCACGCGAATGAAGCAAGCCGTGGCCGAGGTGGCCGAAAAGTTTGGTGCCAAAAAACGCGACCTCTACGAAGCTGTCTTGGCGCAACGTCACGAAGCGAAGAATTAGCAAAATTCGCATAGGCTGATTGCACAATGAATCTGCGCTTTTATAGTGCATAGGGCGATTTACATCGAGCTTGTGCCAAGAATAGCGTAGGCATCAACGACGATTAGTTTCATTTAGAGTTTCAGGAGATGCGCGTATGTCGATCACTGCCCAGCGTGAAGCAGAACTGCTTGCCAAGGTTCCAACCGGTCTTTTGATCAATGGTGAATGGCGCGATGCCTCGGATGGTGGCACCTTTGATGTGCTCGATCCGGCCACCGGAGAAAAGCTGCTAACCCTTGCCAGCGCCACCAGCGAAGATGCTATGGCAGCACTGGATGCAGCCGATGCGGTACAGGCCGAATGGGCTTTGACCGCACCACGCGAACGCGCTGAAATCCTGCGTCGCGCTTTTGATCTGGTCACCGAACGCAAAGATGACTTCGCCCTGCTGATGAGCCTTGAAATGGGCAAGCCACTGGCCGAGGCATACGGCGAAGTGACCTACGGTGCAGAATTCCTGCGTTGGTTCTCTGAAGAGACCGTGCGCCACTACGGTCGCTACGTCACGACCCCAGAAGGCAAGAACAAGGTCCTGGTTCATCACAAGCCAGTTGGCCCATGCTTGCTGATCACCCCTTGGAACTTCCCACTGGCCATGGCTACCCGCAAGGTAGGCCCAGCAGTAGCTGCAGGTTGCACCATGGTGCTCAAGCCAGCCAAGCTGACCCCACTGACCTCCCAGCTCTTCGCAGCTACCATGATGGAAGCTGGTCTTCCAGCGGGCGTGCTCAACGTTGTCTCCGGCGCTTCGGCCTCGAAGATCTCCGGTCCATTGATGCAGGACGACCGCCTGCGCAAGGTCTCCTTCACCGGCTCCACCCCAGTGGGCAAGCAGCTGATGAAGGATGCGGCAGATAAGGTACTGCGTTCCTCGATGGAACTTGGTGGCAACGCACCATTCATCGTCTTCGAGGATGCTGACTTGGATGCTGCTGTTGAAGGCGCCATGGCAGCCAAGATGCGCAACATGGGTGAAGCTTGCACCGCGGCCAACCGCTTCCTGGTTCACGCCGATGTTGCAGAGGAATTCACCGCCAAGTTCGCTGCAGCGATGAAGGCTCTGAAGCCAGGACGTGGTACCGAAGAGAGCACCACCGTAGGTCCACTGGTCGAAGAGAAGGCCCGCGACGAAGTTCACGCCCTGGTTGAAGCTGCAGTGAGTGCCGGCGCAACCGCCGTCACCGGTGGCGCACCAGTAGAAGGCCCAGGCTACTTCTACCAGCCAACCGTGCTGGCTAACGTTGCTAACGACGCCAAGATCCTGACCCAGGAAATCTTCGGCCCAGTTGCTCCGGTAACCACGTTCGCCTCGGAAGAAGAAGCCATCAAGCTGGCTAACGCCACCGAGTACGGTCTGGCTTCCTACATCTACTCCCAGGACTTCAACCGCATGTTCCGTGTTTCGGAACAGATCGAATTCGGTCTGGTTGGCTTCAATGCTGGCGTTATCTCCAACGCTGCCGCACCATTTGGCGGCGTGAAGCAGTCGGGTCTGGGCCGCGAAGGTGGCGCGGAAGGTTTGGCTGAATACACCACCGTGCAGTACATCGGCATCGCTGATCCATACGCTGCAAAGAAGTAACCTCTGCATCTCTAGATGCCATTGATGCCCGGCCATTGGCCGGGCATCAACTTTTTAACTTGGCGTTCTGCGCTGTTGGTTGGAGTGCTTCTTGCGCCCCATTCCAGAGCTCAAAGACGGCGGGACAATAAACGTGGTCAGTCGTTGCCAGAGAGGAAGCTGATTGCGTAGACGATCCTCGATGGTGTCCAAGGATCCCAACAGTGCCGTGCTCTGGGCGGAGGTGGGGTGTCGTTGTGCATAGAAACTCTGTTCTACGACCCGTTGAATTTCCTGCAGTTCTGCTGCGATCGCAGGGTGATCAGAAGCTAATCGCACCGTGTAATCCCCAACGGACTCGTGAGCTCCTGCCGGAAGCCTTGCGTCAGCGCCAATACTGAGTAATTCATCCCAGAGGGCTGAGGCCGTGCCATGACCGCCGGACCGAATTTGTCTCAGGCGTTCCTGTCGGAAACGATTGCGCTGCCAAGGACCAACCAGCAAAGCTACCGCCATGAGTACCAGCGCCGCAGGTAGTAACCACCATGACCACCATGATGATTCCTGCTCATTAGCTTGAGCCGTGGCGACAGGAGCCGACGGGGAAGCCGATTCGGTGCGGCTTGGAGTGCTGCGAATCGTTGGAACTTCAGGGGCTGTGCTTTGCTCAGGTGCGGCACGTTGAGTCGCTTCTGGAGCGTAGCTCGGCGTGTAACCACGACCTGGAGTCGGCTCAAATGGAACCCAACCGATACCGGTGATGTAAAGCTCTGGCCATGCGTGGGCTTGTTGTCCACTGACGGTGTAGCCCTTGAGCGCGCCGGAAGGTTTGGCCGTTGCACCAAACATGTCGGGAGCTCCGGATTCCACGGCGCCTATAGATTCACCGGTTGCAACACCAGGTGCATAGCCAACTGCGATGCGCGAGGGGATTCCTGCTTCTCGTGCCAATAGCGCCATCGCCGAAGCAAAGTGAACACAGTAACCCTGCCTGCGGTTCAAGAATGCTTCAACCACCTGAGCGTTTGCTCCGTCGTAGCCTTCGCGCAAAGGAGTGCGCTCCGAATAAGTGAATTTGCCGGAGCGGAAGAAATGTTGAATCGCCGTTGCTTTGCTCAATGCGGTCTGCGGCGATCTCTCGGTTCCGTAGGCTTCCTTCAGCGTGGCCTGTAGCAAAGGCTGTAGGCTTTGATCTTCATCTGCCGGAAGTTGGGAATACTCACTGGAAACCGGTGATTCCTCACCCATCTCCCAGCTGGCGATCTCGTCTACTAGGTCCGAGGTGATTTCTAGGTCCTGATAAGCGACGGTAAGATCCTTGGTTGCGCTTAGCGCCTCCCCGCTGAGCCTGGCCACGGAGGTTTCGTGTGTCCAACGCCAGTCACCTTGAATCCCTCGCACATAATAGCTTTGCGTCGGTAATGGGAGCAGCGGGTTGGTATTGGCATTAGGCCAGGTCATGCGAAGTACCTGTTCAGAGTTACCGAACGCAGAAAAATCACTACCTACTGCAGTGTCCCCGACGTATTCGGAATAGAAGAGATCCTCGTCTGGTTCCCACCGCTGACCAGAGAGATTCTTGATCACTTGGGTACGTAGATAGGGGGCTTGCTCGGAACTGGTGTAGTACGTCAAGAATGGCTTTTTGCCGTTCGAACGAAGATCTCGTCCCAGATTGATCAGCGGGTCAACGTTATTGGCGAGCAATTCTCCTGACGGACGCTGTCCTTCGGGGAACATCCCGGCACGAAAGCCCGGCATCCAGTAGCTGGCCGCAACCAACGAACCAATACATGCTAGGGCCGTAATTCCAAAGACGCTCAGTGACTTGACCTTGGTGAATCCTCGCACTTCAGGTTCTGCAGTTCTCGAAGCGAAGGTATAAGGCAGTAACGCGACATAGCCTAGTAGGCCAATAATCAGTATCGCGATATAGCCAATTCCGGCACCTTCCTGTTTGAACAGGGAAGCAACAATCGGTGCAAAGGACAGCGGAAGAATAACTAATAATGCCGTACGTCGGAACGTCGCAAGTATTTGGGTCAAGATACTAACTACGAGGGCCAAGACCAGAATCGCCAAGTCCACATATATTGAGCTGGCAACCGGTGGAACTTGAGTTGCCAGTTGTAATCCCGCTTCAGAAAGCGAGGAGAAAAACCATTGTGTTCTGGAGATGCCATACTCATTGGCGTCCATAGCATCATGACCCAAGATTGCTACCAGGACAATCAGTAGAGCCACAGGCAACGCCAGCCAACGGATCAACCGAATCCCGCGGATGAGCCCGTAAACAACATGAAGAGCTACAACTGGGAAGATCAGCGAGGGCATCCACGAGGTGCCTTCTACTACGCCCGTCAGCGACGCGGTGCCGGCCAGGACTGATACTGCTAGACACAGCGCGCCCAGAGCACGGGCGAGTAGGTGATCTGAGGCCCACAGTCCAGGTTTCTTGTTGCTCGATGGTTCCTGGGTAGAGCTGGTGGTCGGCGCTTCTTGCATTTCGATACCCATTACTCGCCCCGCATCTGTCTGACGCCAGATGTTGCTGGTAGCCAATGAATGTTCCAGCCTGTTCGCGAGAGTTCTTGTTGGACTGCTTCGTATCGTTCTGGGTGGGTGAGGATGAAATATAAGTCCACACGTCGAACGGTGCGTGCAAGCCCTGCCAGCCAGCGGGCTTGGGTAACTGTAAGTTCTCCCAAAACCATGATCACCGGTTCGTCGCGCGAGTCCAACAAGTCTTTGTAGAGCTCTGATCCCAATAGTTCTGTCCCCTGTGAGGACTGGATGTTTGGTGTCAAAGCGAGCGTCGCCGTAGCGGCGTGGAAGGTGTCAAAGTTCGACAGCGCCGACTCTTGAGAACCCGAAGCAATCCCGTCAGAGACAAGCGGTGTGCCAGATAGATCTCTAAACGATAAGTCAAAACCGTTGCCGGCGAAACGAAGACCGAGGGCGCTCACCAGCGACAGTGCAGTCTCGAATCGGGGACTGCTAGCGAGATCTTCCTGAGTACCTTGGGGGATTACTAGATGAAGGTCTGCACCGGTGCGACACCAGTGCTCCGCTTGGGTATCCAAGATGAGCAACGCGCGTGCTGTGGCGACATGGTTTTCTTGACGAACCATGAGTTTGCCTTGACGCGCACTAGCCTTCCAATGCACCTGCCGAATGGAGTCGCCCTGTTGATAATCGCGGATTGCGACATCATAGTAATCAGCGGTGGAGCTCTGCGAGGCTCGGGCTTCTCCAACAAGAACTTGCTCGCCAAGATTAGCGATACGTTGAAGATCAATAAGTCTGGATCGTACCGGTACGTTGAGGGAGTCTCCAACGTCGACCATCCCGCGGATCAGGCCCAATGAGTCGGTGATAATTTGCTGTGCCGGACCGATCTGGTGGATTCCACGGGTGCCAAAGAGCAGTTCGTAGTCGCAGGATCCTGGCGCGTTCAGCACAGGTCCTCGACCGAACTCTTCAGGAAGCTTTTCTTGAATCAATGCGGGATCGGTGGCACCTAAGCGGATCCGGACTACATCGCCAACACTGGGTTCGGCAGAAACAAGTTCACGCTGAATTTGTGTGCTGCCACGTAGCTTCGAGGTCAGAACCCAACTGAGAATAGCCAACACCACAAGACAGACCCCCACCGCCATCAATTCATGACGACCGAAAAGGAAAGCGCAAAACACCAAGAGAGCACCGGCGCCTAGGGTGCACCATCCCCGGACGGTGAAAAGGTCCAAGGCCAGCTGACGTAGAGCCACTGGCGTAGAACTTTCAGACCTCACCCAAGACAAAGTATCCGTTGAGTCATAGCGGGGTATCTTCTCCATTGCAGGCCCTCTAGCTCACGGGGGTATTGGAGAGAATCTCTTGAATGATCTGCGAAATATCTACCCCGTCGGCAACGGCCCGCCGAGTCAAGATCAATCGATGATTCAAGACCATCTGGGCCACGCTACGAATGTCTTCAGGCAGGACATGATCACGGCCATTAATCGCCGCGCGAGCCTTAGCCGCACGAACCCATTGCAGCAAGGCACGGGGAGAGGCACCAAGTTGTATTTGGGCATGGGTACGAGTAGCTCGGCCTAGGTCAACAACATAAGAGCCCAACCGTTCGGTGACGGTAACCAAACTGACCTGTTCAATCATCTGCTGCAGATCTACCAGTTGAAGAACAGCGACCAGCGACTCTATCGGTTCATGCTGGTGGTGTCCGGCGATCATAGAAATTTCTGCTTCTCGCTCGGGGTATCCAAGCGTGATGCGCGCCATGAAACGATCACGCTGGGCTTCGGGCAAGGCAAAGGTACCTTCCGAATCCATGGGGTTCTGAGTGGCCACGACCATGAAGGGATGTTCTAGATGGTGGGTGACAGAATCAACCGTTACCTGCGCTTCTTCCATACATTCAAGTAGTGCAGATTGGGTCTTGGCATTCGCACGATTGATCTCATCAGCAATCACGATATTGGCGAATATCGGGCCGGGATGAAATGTGAACTCATGCGTCTGCGGTGAATATACGGATACGCCGGTGACATCGCTCGGGAGCAGGTCCGGGGTGAACTGAATTCGGTGAACTGTACCATTGACACTTTTTGCCAAGGACTTGGCCAGCATGGTCTTGCCAACACCGGGGACGTCTTCGAGTAATAAGTGTCCCTGAGCCAGTAGCACCGTCAATGCGTTGGTGATGACTTCTGATTTGCCCGTGATCACCTTTTGCACGGCTCCAAAGATCCGTTCACAATTGGTGTGGAATGTTGAATCTAATGACGGCATCGTGGGGTTAGCACTCATCCAAGTTCCTCCTGCGCAGTATTTCAGTCGCGAGCAACTTCGCATCCTGAGGTATTCAACAAACTCTTGCTGACTATCATATGGGCATCTTTTATCCAGATAAAGAGACTAAAAGCAGCCATGACGAATAATAATAGTGGCGCATGCTCACGTGGATGACAGCATAAAATTACTGATGAGCCGTTGTAACCGAATGTGAAGGACTAACGTGTCAAAGAAGCCAGATACCGACGTCAACCGTATCCCTGAGGCTTATCGTCCAACGGCCGAGGAAGCATTTGCTGCCAATGAAGGCCGCGTGCGCAAAAGCGACAACGAAAAAGGTGGCAGCAAGCGAAACCTGCAGTACCCAGAAGCGCCAGAAGCTTTGCCTGTCGCAGTGGTTGATAACCACACACATTTAGATTTCTTGGACGGCACGGTCAAGGTATCAGCCGCTGAGGCCCTGGCGACCGCAGCCTCAGTCGGTGTTAAAGGCCTGATCCAAGTAGGTTGTGATGTGCCGTCATCCGAATTCGCTGTTCAGCTAGCCAATGAATATTCGAATATTTTGGCTGCCGTCGCCATTCACCCAAATGATGCGGCGCGACTAGCTGAAAGTAATGATCTGAGAAGTGCCATCGAGCGGATCGAGGCACTGGCCCAGGACCCACGCGTTCGTGCATTGGGGGAGACCGGTCTGGATTACTTCCGCACGGCAGAAGACGGGCGCGATGCTCAAGAGCTGTCTTTCAGAGAGCATCTACGCATTGCCGTCGATCATGGAAAGGCCGTGCAGATTCATGACCGTGACGCGCATGAAGATGTCGTAAGAATTCTCAAAAGCTCCCCGACTCCGGACAAGGTGGTGTTTCACTGCTTCTCGGGAGACCAGGAACTGGCGCAGATCTGTAATGACAACGGATGGTACATGTCGTTCTCTGGAACAGTGACTTTTAAGAATTCACATGCGCTTCGAGAAGCCCTGCAGGTTGCCGATCCGAAATTGCTACTGGTAGAGACAGACGCACCATTTTTGACTCCGCATCCCTTCCGCGGACGACCCAATGCGAGCTACATGATCCCTTACACCACCAGGTTCATGGCACAAGCTCTCAAACAAGACTTGGCGGATTTCTGCGCACAGATTGATTCCAATACCCGCGAAGTGTACGGAGAATTCTAAACGTACTCACTGTGCGTCCGGTTACAAGACGCTTGCCATGAATATAACGATTCGGTTACGGTAGAAGAGATGTTTGAGATAATTCCTGTCCTGTAAAGTGGCGGCGTTGCGTCTAAGCAGTCGTTTTTTCGTTCGTTTACCAAGCGAAAAAATGGCAAAGAATTTGATTGTTGACCACGCAGCGGGTGCTGCCATGCTCAAGCCTAAAGCTGAATAAGCATTTAGCTACTGAGCCAATAAACGATGGGGATCTCACTACCGTGACTCACTTGCTTAAGAAAACTTGGGTTAAGTACCTAGCTCAGGCGCTCGCCGTGGCAGTCGTTATTGCCGGTGCCGTTTTCTACGTTGCCGGACAGAAAAACGTAGTGATCTCGGTCGATGGACAGTCTGAAGAAGTCGCGACCCGTGCATCAACTGTTGGGGAACTGCTAGATCAGCAAGAAATCTCCTTGGCTGAACGCGACGAAATCTCTGCAGCACCAGAAACTGGACTGTCGGACAAACAGCAGATCGATATCAAGCGCAATAAGTCAGTGGAAGTAACCGTTGACGGAACTGAGCGAGTCGTACATACCACCGGCATGACCGTGGCTGATGTTGTTGCTCAGCTGGATCTTGATAAGGGTTCCGAGGTTTCCCTTGACGAGGATATGCAGCTGACTGCTCTGAGCGATGAACTCGAAGTGATCACTCCAAAAGACGTTAAATTGATTGTCAATGACAAGAAGAAAACGGTAGCTACCACTTCGTCGACCATCAAAGAACTGCTGGCAGAGCAGAAAATCAAAGTAGATGACAACGACGAAATTAACGTCAAGGTCGACGGTAAGAAAGAAAAAAACGTCAAGGACAGCGTAGCCATCGCAGCTGGTACCGAGGTCGAGGTTATTGACGTCTCCGTCAAAACCTGGGACGAAACTCGAGACATTGACTTCGATACCAAGGAAGTTAAAGACGACTCCTTGGAAAAGGGCGAAACCGAAGTAGAGACCAAGGGCGAGACGGGTGAGCGCGAGCTAACCTTGCGTCAGGAAACTCGCAACGGCAAGAAGGGCGAGGAAGAAGTTCTCAAGTCGAAGGTCAGCAAGGAACCTGTTGTTGAAGTAGTCAACGTAGGTACCAAGGACACCGCCAAGGAAGAAGCAGAAGCTAAGGCTAAGGAAGAGGCCGAAGCTAAAAAGGAAGAAGCCAAGAAGGAATCTTCATCTTCTAAGAGTGAAGAGAAAGAAGAAACCTCCTCGAAGCCGAAGGCAAGCACCGGCAACATTTCTGCAACCTGGCAGGCGCTGGCCAAGTGTGAATCCGGTGGAAACTGGGCTATCAACTCCGGTAACGGTTACTACGGTGGTCTACAGTTCTCGGCTTCCTCATGGCGAGCAGTTGGCGGTACCAAGTACGCACCGTTGCCTCACCAAGCAAGCCCACAGGAGCAAATTTCTGCCGCTGAAAAGCTTCGCGCTTCCGGTGGCTGGGGCCACTGGCCAGCATGCTCGTCCAAGCTGGGGCTGCGCTAAAAGTAAAGTAGCTAATCAACGCGACGCGTCCACCATCACGGTGGGCGCGTCGCGTTGTTATGTTTGGAATCATCTGGCTGAACTAGAATTGGATTTGTGATGTCTAAGGAATCTTTGCCGCTACTTGGGGCCACCGAAATCCGTCGTCTGGCTGAAGAGCTGGGAATCCGCCCTACCAAGACGTTGGGGCAGAACTTTGTGATTGATGGAAACACCATCCGTCGCATCGTCGCCTCTGCCAACGTTGACCCAGGCGAGACCGTGTTGGAAGTTGGACCCGGGCTTGGATCGCTGACCCTAGGGATCATGGACGCAGCTGCAAAAGTTGTCGCCGTGGAAATCGATCCACCACTGGCCAAGCGCTTGCCACAAACGATGGCAGAGTTCCGACCGGGGCGTGAAGAGGACCTCACGGTCATCCTCAGTGATGCCATGAAGGTCACCGAGCTTCCAGGGGAACCGACCTCGTTGGTAGCAAATCTTCCCTACAACGTTGCCGTACCCGTTGTTCTGCATTTGCTGGAACACTTTCCGTCCATACGCAATGGCCTAGTTATGGTTCAGGATGAAGTCGCTGACCGTATGAGTGCCACCCCCGGTAATAAGATTTACGGAATTCCGTCAGTCAAAGGTGCTTGGTATGGCACCATGCGTAAGGCTGGTGTGATCGGGATGAATGTTTTCTGGCCAGCACCAAAGATTCACTCTGGTTTGGTGTCCTTCACCCGTGATAAGGACCGTAGTGATGCACCAGACCGCAAGGAAGTTTTTGCCATCGTCGATGCTGCCTTTGCTCAGCGCCGTAAGACTTTGCGAGCCGCATTATCCGGGTGGGCTGGCTCTGGCGTACGTGCCGAGAAGATTTTGGTAGCTGCCGGCATTGACCCGAAGGAACGCGGCGAAAAACTCGATATTGAGCAATACATCGCTATCGCTAAGGCGGCTCAAGAAGTCTCCGCGCACCTAGCGGACAGCGAGGACTAGCCTTGGCCAAGCAGCGAGTCATAACCACCGCTCCGGGAAAAATTAACTGTTATTTTCGTGTTGGGCCGCCTCGTGAAGACGGATATCACGAGGTAGCGAGTCTGTATGTTGCGGTTTCCCTGACTGAACAAATTGAAGCGTCCTTGCGTACCGACGGCGAATTGCAATTGAGCCTGGAACCAAATTCGCCGGTAGTTCATGATCCAGAAAACTTTCCGCTGGGCGAAGGCAACTTGGTGTACCAAGCAGCTCAGCTGTTGCGCGAGCACACCGGAACTACCTTGGGCGCGAACCTGCACATTACTAAGCGCGTTCCCATCGCTGGCGGTATGGGTGGGGGATCGGCCGATGCCGCCGCCACATTGGTCGCTTGCAACGAGCTATGGGAAACCCACCTGGACCGCGAAGAGCTGGCGCGTCTAGGATCCCGACTCGGCGCCGACGTTCCTTTCGCCTTGATGGGCGGAGCCGCAATTGGCCTGGGTATCGGAGACAATTTAGCTCCACTGCTCACGCGTGCAAAAACCCACTGGGTTCTCATTCCCGCAAGCTACGGGCTTTCTACCCCACGCGTCTACGGAATGTTGGACCGTCTGCGCGCAGGTATGGACATCGAGGTTCCGCAGGAAATCGACCCAGCCGTTATCGAAGCATTGATGGCCTCGGACGCACCGGCACTGGCCCAGGTGCTAGCCAATGACCTGACCCAGGCCTCGCTGGCTCTGGCCCCGGAGCTGGGCACCATGCGCGACCTTGCTGAAGGCGCAGGTGCTTTGCGTGCCATGGTCTCTGGGTCGGGCCCGACGCTGGCCCTGCTGGTGCGCGATGACGAGCACGCCGAAGAAGTGATGGCTCAGCTAGGTGACGAAGTGGGAGTTGCCACCATCGGTGTCACCGCACCCGCAGCTGGTGCGCGCATCACGCACAGCGAGTAATACTGAGTGTGCTCTTTGAGCGCACTTGCGTCGAATGTAACTGCAAAGTTAACTTCCTCGATTGCTCTTGTCGTGCAATGAAACTGGCCATAGGCTGATTCCCAAGTGCTAATTGAAAGCGATTCATTTAGGGAATTCAGGTGGTCCACGCATGCTCAACGGCCAGGTATCGCATTGGTGGGAACAAATCGGGGTCCCGAATCCAAGGCCGAAACTTCGCGGGCATAACACCGTGGATGTCGCTATCGTCGGTGCCGGATTCACCGGCCTGTGGACCGCCTACTACCTGGCCAAAGCCAATCCAGACTTGGATATCGCGATTCTCGAAGCCCGGCATGTTGGCTACGGAGCCTCAGGGCGCAATGGTGGGTGGCTGACCAATACCATCACGGCGGGCCCGGATCACTACCTCAAAACGCATTCGGTTCAGCAGATCAACGATTTCCAGCTGGCCATGAATCGCACCGTAGATGAAGTCATCAACGTCTGTGCGGCCGAATCCATCGATGCCGATATTCTTCGTGGCGGTGAATTCGAGGTCGCCTACACTCCGGCACAGGAACAGCGATTGCGAGCCCACGCGGAAGCGAACAAGTCCTGGGAACACCGCGGAACCAAGCTCTTGGATTCCACTGAGGCGCTAAAAAAGATCAACGTCGCCGGGACACGTGCGGCCCTGTGGCATCCGCATGCCGCGCGGATTCATCCTGCAAAACTCGTGCGCGGACTCGCTGAGGCAGTAGAACGCCTCGGTGTGAAAATCTATGAAGATACGCGAGTCATGGCAATCCGTCCTCGGCAGCTCGAGTTGGATGGTGGAACTCTCAATACGACATACATTGTCCGTGCCACCGAAGGATTCACAGCCCAACTGGCCGGCCATAAGAGACTGTGGCTACCTATGAACTCTTCGATGATCGTCACCGAACCATTACCCGAATCAGTCTGGGATGAACTGAATTGGAGCGCCGGCGAAGTCCTGGGCGACTATGCTCACGTGTATATGTATGCCCAGCGCACCGCCGATGACCGGATTGCTTTTGGCGGACGCGGAGTGCCCTACAAGTATGGTTCGCGCACCGACATGGATGGTCAGACCCCGCAGAGCACGGTCGATGGATTGCAAGAAATCCTGCACCGGATGTTCCCGCAAACGCAACAGACAAAAATTGCTCATGCTTGGTCCGGTGTGCTCGGCGTGCCACGAGATTGGGCAGCAACCGTGGGGCTCGATCCGCAGACCGGTATCGGCTGGGCTGGCGGGTATGTCGGCACCGGCGTGGCAACCACAAACCTCTCTGGTAGGACTCTGCGAGACTTGATCTTGGGGCAGGAGACGGGCCTAACCCAATTGCCATGGGTCAATCATCAGGTGCGCAAGTGGGAGCCGGAGCCGCTACGCTGGCTGGCCACGAAAGGGCTCTATGCGGCCTACGGCAAGGCCGACCGAAGCGAACTCAAAGGCCGCGAAAACTCGTCGCCACTGGCCCTCATTGCCGATAAGATCACCGGCAAACCTTAGGGAAACGGACTACTCGGCAGCAGTCGGCAAGCCGTCAACGCGATATTCGCGCTTGATCCCCGCTGTTTCTTGGCCCCACGCGCTAGCGCGAACCCGCAGTTGATGCGCTTCGAAGGCTTGCAGATCGGTGAACTGCTCGGCGACATTCCATATCCAAGGATCCTCGGTGGGTGTCACCTGGAATGATAGGCAACCAGCTTCTGCCCTCGTGAGTTGCACGTGGACAGGCAAGAGCTGATTCACGGTATCTGCCTCTGATTGGCTGGAGCATATAAGGCGACCGGTCAGGCTCACAATTTCCATGATCTGAGTCTCCCATGCACCCTTCGAATCAGTGGCACCGGAGGCAGAATACGACGTTGGCCCGGAACCATTACGGTTCCGGGCCAACAATCACACGGCGGGGCTAGAAGTAATTACTCAAGCATTTCCGTTAGTTCCAGCCAACGCTCTTCCAGCTCATCAATCTGGGTTTGGTATTCATCGATTTCGGCGGTGAACTTTCCCAGACCTTCATAGTCGCTCTGGTCATGGTCTGCCATTTTGGCGTGAACCTTGGCGATCTTATCGTTGAGCTGCGATACCTTGCGCTCGTTGGCATTCAACTCTTTTTGAGCTGCACGGAGTTCGGCGCCTGTGGGGCCGGTTGACTTGGCGGGAGCCGAAGCACCTTGTGCCTGCGACGGGTTGGAACCACCGGTGGAGCCTTCCGCGGCACGTAGCTTGAGGTATTCATCCACGCCGCCTGGAACATGGCGGAATTTTCCACCAAGAATCGCGTACTGCTGGTCGGTGACGCGCTCCAGAAGGTACCGGTCGTGGGAGACCACAATCAAGGTACCCGGCCACGAGTCCAACAAGTCTTCAAGGGCTGCCAACATGTCGGTATCAACATCGTTGGTCGGCTCATCGAGAATCATCACGTTGGGCTCATCCATGAGGATCATGAGTAGCTGCAGGCGACGACGCTGACCACCGGAAAGTTCAGCTACCCTGGTTGACAGATGCGCTGAAGAGAAGCCGAGCCGCTCCAGTAGCTGTGCAGGAGTCAGGTCTTTGCCATCAACATTAAAAGTGGTGCGATAACGCCCCAGGATTTCTCGAACTTTGTCCTGTCCGATCTGCTCCAGCTCGCGGAACTGCTGGTCAAGCACTGCCAGCTTCACGGTCTGGCCGCGCTTGATCTTGCCGCCGGTAGGCTCCACGGTTCCGGCGATCAAGCCCAGCAGCGTGGACTTGCCTGCGCCATTGGCACCTAACAAGCCGCTTCGCTCGCCCGGGCCGATGCGCCAGGTGAAAGGTTTGAGGACTTGTTTGGCGCCGAAGGATACTTCGGTATCCAGCAGGTCAATAACGTCCTTGCCCAAACGGCTGGTGGCCATCTTCTGCAGTTCCAGGGGATTACGCGCAGGTGGCACATCAGCGATCAGCTGATTGGCAGCCTCGATGCGGAATTTCGGCTTGGAGGTACGAGCAGGAGCGCCGCGGCGCAACCAAGCCAGTTCCTTTTTCATCATGTTCTGGCGTTTGTTTTCGGTGACCGCGGCAATACGGTCACGTTCTACGCGCTGCAACACGTAGGCAGCGTAGCCGCCTTCGAAAGGCTCAACGATCTGATTATGTACTTCCCATGTGGTGGTGCACACCGCGTCGAGGAACCAGCGGTCGTGGGTGACAACCATCAGTCCGCCGGAATTCTTGGACCAGCGATTGTTCACGTGCTGGGCCAGCCATGAGATACCTTCTACGTCCAAGTGGTTGGTTGGCTCATCGAGGATGATCACGTCCCAGTCCTGAACTAGCAATGCGGCGAGGGCAACACGACGGCGCTGGCCGCCGGAGAGCGTACCTACCGTAGCTTCCCAGTCAAGGTCGGCAACGAGTCCGGCAATGATGTCGCGAATCCGTGCTTCGCCGGCCCACTGGTGATCTTCCATGTCGCCGACCACGCTGAAGTGTACGGTGGCATCCGGATCCAAGGTATCGGACTGATCAAGTACGCCCACCCGTAGGCCGTTGCGTGAGGTGACACGACCAGAATTGGGCTCGATTTTGCCCGAGAGCATGCCGAGCAGCGAGGACTTGCCTTCGCCGTTGCGTCCCACCAAGCCGATGCGGTCTCCATCGGAAATGCCGATGGTCACCGAGTCAAAGACAGTATGGGTGGGATATTCCAGATGTAGGGCTTCGCCCCCGAGTAAATGAGCCACGTTTTCCATTTTACGTACCGGGTGCAAATCGGGCTTAGAAAGCGCCAGTTGATCCCGCTTCATGTATCTGTATTTAGCCATGGCGTTTTGCGATTTCACTCATAGGGGGCGATCGTGGCAGAATAATTAGCGTGCTTGTGGGGACCAACCACATGAGCCGTTTTCCGCCCTGGTGTAATGGCAACACTCCAGCCTTTGGAGCTGTGTATTCTAGGTTCGAATCCTAGGGGCGGAACCACAGTAGAAGCGTCACGCAAGTGGCGCTTTTATTCTTTAACCAGTTCAGCCAATCTGCCTGCGCACGTTAGACTTGTCTAAGGGTTTTCTTCTCTGCCCAAAACCTTGAATCTAATCTGCAGGAGAACGCACTTGAGCGATCAGGTCAATGCACCAGTAGCAGTCATCGTCCTCGCGGCCGGCGCTGGCACCCGGATGAAGTCGGCTAAGCCGAAGATTATGCACGAAATCGCAGGTCGCTCCATGATTGCTCACGCACTTCATGCCGCGTCCGCATTGGAACCAAAAAACCTCGTTGCGGTTGTCCGCCACCAGCGTGACTTGGTCGCCGAACACATCCTTAGCCAATTCCCTTCGATCACCATTGCTGATCAGGATGAAATTCCGGGTACCGGACGCGCCGTGGCCCAGGGCCTTGAAGTCGTTGATCCGGCCCTTGAAGGCACCGTCGTGGTGACCTACGGTGATGTGCCATTGCTCACCAGCGAAGTGCTGCAGGATCTTGTGGCTACCCACGAGTCCAACCGTAATTCGGTGACCGTGCTGACCACCTCCTTGGATGACCCCAACGGCTACGGCCGTATCCTGCGCGATGAGAACGGCGACGTCGCCGGAATCCGCGAACAGAAGGATGCCTCAGCAGAAGAATTGCTGATCAAGGAAATCAACTCCGGCATCTATGCTTTCGATGCACAGATGCTGCGTTCGGCGCTAACCGAGGTCACCACCGATAACGCGCAGGGCGAGATGTACCTGACCGATGTGTTGGCTATTGCCCGCGGCCGTGGTGGGCGAGTTGCTTCCTCGCAGATCGCTGACCGTTGGCAGATTGAAGGAGCCAACGATCGCGTTCAGGTGTCCAACTTGGCGCGCATTTACAACCAGCGCAAAACCGAATTCTGGATGCGTCAGGGTGTCACCATCGTTGATCCAGCAACTACCTGGATTGATGCCGAGGTGATGATTGGTCAAGACACCACCATCAAGCCAGGCACGCAGTTGCACGGCACCACGATTATTGGCGACAACGCAACCGTGGGCCCAGACACCACATTGACCAACGTTATCGTCGGGCAGCGTGCCACTGTTAAGCGCACCGACGCGACGGATTCACGCATCGCAGAAGGTGCCTCGGTAGGTCCATTTGCTTACCTGCGTCCGGGAACGGACCTGGGAGCAGACGGCAAAATTGGTGCGTTCTACGAAACCAAAAATGTCACGATTGGTCGTGGGTCTAAGCTCTCGCACCTCGGTTACGCCGGGGATGCTGAAATCGGTGAATTCACCAACATCGGGTGTGGCAATATCACCGCGAACTACGATGGCGAAAAGAAGCACCGAACCAAGATTGGTTCGCATGTGCGCACCAGCTCCAACACGGTATTTGTCGCCCCAGTGGAAATCGGGGACGGCGCATACACCGGAGCAGGCGCCATCGTCCGTAAAAACGTCCCGGCCGGTGCCCTTGCACTGTCTGTGGCTCCGCAGCGCAACTCCGAGGGCTGGACGCTTGAAAAGCGCCCGGGAACCCCATCAGCTGACGCCGCATTCAAGTCTTCACTGAATTCCTCGGTCACCGAGTAATCCGGCCACGGACTTTATTTCCTCAACAACAACCTCATACGTGATAGCGAAGCGAGCGAGAAAGCATACTAATGAGTGAAATCAGCCATAACGTCGACAAAAAGCTGGTGCTGGCCAGCGGACGTGCACACCCGGAACTAGCCGCTGAGGTAGCCAAGGAACTTGGCACCGAACTGCTTCCGCTGAACGCCTATGACTTCGCCAATGGCGAGATCTACGTGCGCTCGGACGAATCGGTCCGCGGTAAGGATGTCTTCCTGCTGCAGTCCTACCCAGCACCGACGAACAACTGGCTGATGGAACAGTTGATCATGATTGACTCGATGAAGCGTGCTTCGGCTCGTCGCATTACCGTCGTGGCTCCGTTCTACCCTTACGCACGACAGGACAAGAAGGGTCGCGGTCGCGAGCCTATCTCGGCCCGTCTGGTTGCTGACCTGTTCAAGACTGCTGGCGCAGACCGCGTCATCTCTTGCGATTTGCACACCGCGCAGATCCAGGGCTTCTTCGACGGTCCGGTTGACCACTTGTTCGGCTTCCCGCTGCTGGCTGACTACATCAAGACGAAGATCGATGTTAACGAAGCTACTGTGGTTTCCCCTGATACCGGACGTGTTCGCGTGGCAGAGCAGTGGGCAGACCGTTTGGGTGGCGTACCACTGGCCTTCGTTCACAAGTCCCGTGATTTGACCGTGCCTAACCAGGCAGAGTCCAAGACCGTGGTTGGTCAGGTTGAAGGTCGCACCGCGATCCTCATTGACGACATGATTGATACCGGTGGAACCATTGCAGGCGCCGTTCGCGTGTTGAAGGAAGCCGGCGCTAGGGATGTCATCATCGCAGCTACCCACGCAATCTTCTCGAATCCTGCTGCTCAACGTTTGGCGGATTGCGGTGCACGTGAAGTTGTTGTTACCAACACCTTGCCAATTCCCGAAGAGAAGCACTTCGATAACCTGACGGTACTCTCGATCGCTCCAACCATCGCTCGCGCGATCTCGGAAGTCTTCCACGACGGTTCGGTCACGAACCTGTTTGACGGCCGCGCCTAGCAGCCCTCGTTTCGCAAAGCCTCTGGCCGGTACCCGTTGGGTGCCGGCCAGTGGTGGTTATGCCACTATTTACCGTGTCCTATAAGGGGAACCACCTTCGAGACAAATTTCTCGTATCGTTATACGTGACGACAATACGTGTTTTTGGCGGCCCGTGCTTCGCGTTCATCATGCATAACGAGTCACTCGGAAATTTGCGCGGCCGGATCAGCCTGACCCTCCGAATCGGGAGCTTCCTGCGTAACAGAGTTTCTTCGCCTCATTCGCACAGCGACAATGGCGACCAATACACCGACCAGCGCACAAATGCCGGCAATGATTACCATTCCCCGGGCGTCTTCCGTCGTATGTGGGGTTCCAACGACGTAGCCGACGGCCACCGAGGCGCTGGTGAGCATACGATAGTAGGCCCAAGCACTTCCGATGTGAGCTTGGGGGATCTGCTGAAAGATCAGGTTTCGTACCCCGACATTGTGCGTTCCATTGCCCAGACCACCGATAGCAAAGGCCACACCGATGACGATGGCGATCGGTACCAGCCCTTCTGTCAATATCGCCAACGCCATGCAAAGCCCGCCGCCCACGATGAGCAGCATGGTACGAGGTGCCAGACGTTTGGTACCGGCAACATAAGCGCCGATGAGCGAACCGGCGGCCCAGCAGGACAAGACCAAGCCGTAAAGCGCGTCAGATCCGGAGATTTCCCTCAACCAGAACACACCCGCGACAGCCTCGATAGAAGTGCTGATCATGATGAGAATCAACAACGGCAACGTGGCCGTGACAACCGGCGAGGAGCGGATGGCCGCCCAGCCCTCACTCACCCCGCCGAAGAGATTCCAAGAGCCGTCTGCCTTGGAATCCGGCCGATCGGCTCGCAGCATCAGAAACACCGCCGTGGCTGCGAGAATCGCAGTGGTCACGGCATTAACGCTCAGCATCAGTGATGCGCCGACTTTATTGAAAAGCCACGCAGATAGTGCTGGTCCAATCAAGTAGGCCAGAGAGGAACCGACGGCCATCAGGGAGTTTGCCCGCTCGATACGGATGGGGCCAATAAGCGCAGGCAGCAATGCGAACGCCGCGCTGCTGGAGAGAATGTTGATGGCATTGGAGGCGGCCAGCAGCATGAGGCGAGACCAGAAATCATCCTGCGACGCGGCGATGCCGATGCACAGGCTTTGCACCGCCAGAGAAGCGACCCAGATCTTGCGGGGATCGTAGCGATCGACGATCGCTCCTCCAAAGGGAGCGAGGAGCATCGCCGGGATGGCAAGGCAGAGGGAGAACCACGTGACCATCCAGGGCTGGCCCTGGTCCACGGCAGTAAGCACCATAGACATGGAGGCAGCTTCGTCGCCGACGATGGCCAGTGAAGAGATGACAACCAAGACGATAAGCGGCACGGTCGACGTGAGCCGAGTCGTTACGTGGCTCGTCATATGTTCGTTGCCTTCTCAGTTTGTTTGGTTGCGGACCTGTGGCAGCAGGGAACTTAGCTACAATCCTGTAAGTCTATTGTGGCATCAGTAACAATTCACAACCTAAATGAGTCCTCTGGGAGACAGGAATTTGTTCCTCACGGGGACTTGTCGGTTCTCATGGCCCGGTGGAGACGCGGTTTTCCGTAAAGAAACCACCCGCGAGGTAGCGGTGGCGGTAAGCCCGTGACTCTCGCGCTTGTTACCATGAGTCGACGAACAGAGCCGTGCCATACTGGTGAAATGCTCAACCGTTTCTGGCCTCTCGTCCAATTGAAACTTGTAACCAAGCGTTTGGAACTCCGCGTTCCAAACGATGACGAGTTATCCGAACTGGCTCAGATCGCGGCTGAGGGCGTCCACGAGCAGGGAGAGCGACCTTTCTTGACACCTTGGACAGGTCTCCCTCCTGAGCAGCGGGCACTGCACGTGATTCAGCAGCATTGGAGCCGCCGGGGTGCATGGTGCGTGGAGGATTGGGCTTTGGAAATGGGCGTATTTCGTGAAGGTGAACCGGTGGGCATGGTCACGTTAAAGGCACGCAATTTTCCGGTACTTCGTGAAGTAAAAACGGAGTCGTGGCTTGGTCTCGATTTTCACCGACAGGGTATTGGGACTGAGGCTCGGAGGGCCTTGCTGAGTTTTGCTTTTGAGGGACTGGGCGCCGTTACCGCGCTGACCGAGGTGTTCCAAGAAAACGTTGGTTCGCAAGGCGTTTCGCGTAGGCTTGGCTATCGTCACGATGGCATCTCGCGGGATGTACTCGACGGCGAAGTCGTAATCTCTGACCGCCTGCGCCTTGATGCCTCGGATTGGGTCCCGAGCGATCCTGCAGATTTAGTGGTCACGGGCCTGGTAGAGGCCCGCCAGTTCTTTGGCATTTAGGAATTAGCCTTAGCGTCCTAGCCCGTCAGTGGAACGGTCTGTGTGGTGGGGGAGTTTTTCACCTGAAGACACATTCATTTTCCGAGCAGAGTGAACCAAAAGGATCTCGTTTAGTGGTCTTCGCTACAGCTTTTCTCACTGACGAAATCAGCTGGTAGAATTGTTGACTGTGCCCAGGCGAGGGAAACACCAGAAATGGTGGGACCGTTATCGACAAGGCCGGAAAAGCTCTTTCTCGCTTAGATGTTAGATGCTTCCCGAGTCCACGCAAGGGCCTTAACGAAGCATTCATTTCCTAAGGAGAAACATCATGGCATCTGTCAACCTTGACGCCGTTGTACGCACCGATTTCGGTAAGGGCGCTGCCCGCCAGGCTCGCCGCGACGGCCAGATCCCAGCAGTTATCTACGGTGCAGGCTCGGAGCCACAGCACGTATTGCTGCCAATCCACGAAACCACCCTTGCTGTTCGTGACCGCAGCGTTGAGCTCGTTCTGAACGTTGAAGGTAAGACCGTCAAGGCTACCGTCAAGGACATCCAGATCCACGCGCTGAACCGCACCGTTGATCACCTTGACCTGATCATCGCTGCCTAATTCCAGCGAACTAGGTTTTAGCTAAGCATCATGAGTGATGGCACTTGGCTCGTAGCCGGACTCGGGAATCCCGGGTCCGGCTACGCTGGCAATAGACACAATATCGGGCAAATGGTGCTCGACGAACTGGCTAACCGCGTCGGCTCAAAATTCAAAACCCATTCTTCACGAGCACAAGTTGTTGAAGGTCGCATGGGCATTGGTGGTCCACGCATCGTCCTGGCCAAGCCTATGGTTTTCATGAACCTCTCCGGTGGGCCCGTAGCTAACGCTGCCAAGTTCTTCGGAATCGGCGTAGAGAACCTGATTGTCGTGCATGATGAGATCGATATTCCTTTCGATACCATCAAACTCAAACGCGGCGGGGGAGAAGGCGGACATAACGGACTGCGCGATATCTCCAAAGCCATGGGATCTAAAGACTATTTGCGCGTTCGCGCCGGGGTGGGACGACCTCCTGGACGCATGGACACCGCAAAGTGGGTCCTGCAAGACTTTTCCAAGACCGAGAAGCAGAATCTTCCGTTCTTGATTGATAATTGCGCTGACGCTGTAGAACTGTTGATGAGTTCAGGGCTCGAAGCGGCGCAAACAAAATTCCATACCAACTAACTCTTGAGTGTTGTCACTCAACGCTGTCAAGAATTGGTGTTCAAGGATCGCGCGAAGACCCACTGGGCTCAGCGCGATCCTTGAAACGTTAAATAGGACCCGTTTGAGGTGTTACTTACTAAGGCCAAACTTAGATGTACTTCTGAAGACAGAGTGGAATAATTACCCAATGTACACCTTGCCTAATCCCTCAGTGGCTTCATAACCTCACTGAAACAGGGCATCCCATGACAATTATTCGGAGGACCACGTGGAGACGATGACCGGTCAGCCAGAAGCCAATGTTTCGCTCAGCGCCGTCGAGGTCCAGCGAATCAAGGCAGACTTTGAAATTCTGGAACATCAAGTCAACGGTACCGATGTTGTGTACCTGGACTCTGGTGCCACCAGCCAGAAGCCACGCTGTGTGTACGAAGCTGAACAGCACTACTATGAGAACGCCAATGCTGCAGTTCACCGTGGTGCTCACACCTTGGCCGTCGAAGCCACCGAAATTTATGAAGAGGCACGCGAAACCGTAGCCAAATTCATCGGTGCCCGAACCAATGAGCTGGTGTGGACCTCAAACGCTACCGAAGCGTTGAACCTTATCAGTTACTCCATCTCCAACGCCTCGCTAGGACGCGGAGGAGATGCCGCTGCACGCTTCCGCATCGGTCCTGGCGACGAAATTCTCACCACCGAAATTGAGCACCACGCCAACCTTATTCCTTGGCAGGAACTGGCCTTCCGTACCGGTGCTACGTTGCGTTACGTCCCCGTCAGCGAAGACGGATCGTTGCGCTACGACTTGATCGATGAATTGGTTACCGAGAAAACCAAACTGGTTGCCTTCACTCACGTCTCCAACGTCTTGGGGACTATCACCGATACCCAGCGCTTTGTCGACGCTGCCCGGAAGGTCGGCGCGCTGACCGTGTTGGATGGCTGCCAGTCGGTGCCGCACCTGCCAGTGGACGTCAAAGCCTTGGACGTTGATTTCATGGCGTTCTCGGGACACAAGATGCTCGGCCCCACCGGAATCGGCGCCCTCTACGGACGTGAAGAACTGCTTAACGCAATGCCACCATTCCTTACCGGCGGATCCATGATCACCGTGGTGGATATGGAGCACGCAGAATTTTTGCCTTCCCCACAGCGTTTTGAGGCCGGGACCCAGCGCATCGCGCAGACCCACGGTCTAGCTACCGCGGTGAGTTACCTGCAGGAAATCGGTATGGACCGCATCGCCCAATGGGAAGAACACCTAGGCGCAATGCTCTTTGACGGGCTGTCCCAGATTGAAGGCGTGCGCGTCTTCGGACCGAGCGACGCTCGACGCATCGGCACGGTTCCATTTGAAGTCATCGGCGTGCACCCTCACGATGTTGGCCAGTACCTGGACTCGCGTGGCATCGCTGTGCGTGTAGGCCACCACTGCGCACAGCCTCTGCACCGAGCCCTCGGTGTCACCGCCACCACTCGTGCCAGCACCTACCTGTACAACACGGAAGACGACATCCAGGCTCTGCTTGATGCTCTGGGCTCCGTGCGTGAATACTTTGGAGTCTAAATGAATGAATTAGATCAGTTGTACCAACAGGTCATTCTCGACCACTCAAAACGTCGGATTGGCTCACCATTGGTGGAAAACACCGAGGGATTGCTACATGGCGAATCCCATCAGCACAATCCTATTTGTGGTGACCAGATCCGTGTCCGTGTGGAACTGAACGACCAGGACCATTTCGAGTCCATGAGCTGGGAAGGCGATGGCTGTTCTATCTCCATGGCTTCGGCTTCGGTGCTTAGCGAGATGCTTCCAGAAATGACCAAGGAAGAGTTCCTGGACAAGCTGGAGATCTTCCGAGAGATGATGCGATCCAAGGGCACCTTCGAACCTGATGAAGAGGTCCTAGAAGATGCTGCCGCCTTCGTTGGCGTATCCAAGTTCCCAGCACGCGTTAAGTGTGCGATGCTCGCTTGGGTTGCCGCTGAGGCCGCCATGTTTGGTGCCAACAAGTAACCTTCACCGACAACAGTGGCGCTTGTTCTCCATCATGGAGAACAAGCGCCACTGTTGTTTCTTTAATCTTTAGAAGTGAACCCTAGCGAGTTTCTTCATCCTGCTGGTAAACGTCAGGAATACCATCCTGATTCGCATCACGAGCCTCGCGTTCAGCGATTTCGCGGTATCCGCGGTTACGTGGAACCAACCAAACGGCGCCAAGGATCGCTGCAATGAACGAACCGCTCAGGATCGCCACTTTGGCGTGCTCATAATGTGGGGATTCCAATCCGAAGGACAGCTCGGAGACCAGCAACGAGACGGTGAAACCGATACCGGCTAGCAGCGTCACGCCCAGCAGATCGCCCCATCGAGCGTCCTTGTCCAATGAGGCCTTGGTGAACTTGGTCAGCAACCAGGTGAATCCCATGATGCCAATTGGCTTTCCAAGCACCAGGCCCGCAACGATGCCCCAGAAGACCGGGTCGGCAAGGACGCTGCCGCCACCGGACTCCGAGGAAACCACCGTGACACCGGCGGCGAAGAAGGCGAAGATCGGGATGCAGAAACCTGAGGAGAGCGGACGGAAACGGTGCTCGAACTGTTCTGCCAATCCGGCGCCCTCCCGTCCATCGGTGCGCTTGACCGGGACGCAGAAGCCCAGGACCACGCCGGCAATGGTGGCGTGGATGCCGGAGCCGAAGACGAAGATCCAGGTGATGATGCCCAGTGGCAACAAGATGACCCACGCGGCCCAAGCGTTCTTGGCGAAGAACTTGCCAAGGTAGCGGGCTAAAACCGTGAAGAGAATGATCGGAATCAGGGAGAGACCCAAGTACGAAAGCTTGAGCTCATCGGTGAAGACCACAGCAATGATGACAATGGCAATCAAGTCATCGACCACCGCCAAAGTCAGCAGGAAAATGCGCAAAGCTGCAGGCAGGGCGGAGCCGATCACCGCGAGCACGGCCACTGCGAAGGCAATGTCAGTGGCCGTGGGGATGGCCCAGCCGCGTAGCAGTTCCGCGCCGCCGCCGGAACCGGCTGCAATGGCCATGAAGATCAACGCCGGGACCAGCACGCCGCCAAAGGCCGCCGCCACCGGAACCGCAGCGGTTTTGACATTGCGCAGGTCGCCAATGACAAATTCTTTTTTCAGCTCTAGACCGGTGAGGAAGAAGAACACCGCGAGCAATGCGTCTGCGGCCCAATGGCCGATAGACAGGTTCAGATCAACGCCGAAGAGCGTGGGACCGAAGTGGAAATCGCGCAGTGCAAAATAGGATTCGCGCAGGGGAGTGTTGGCCCAGATCAAAGCCAGCAATGCGCCGGCAATAAGCACCATGCCACCGACGGTTTCCTTGCGCAGGATATCTCCGATGCGCACTGATTCTTTGTAGCTTGGGCGTGAAAACAGGTTCTTTGACGAACCCGAAGACGGAGTTTTGTTCATGCGTCAACTCGCTTACTTCGTTAAATGGATATGTCACGCCGACCAGACTTCCCGGCACACCTATTTCCACCCTATCGCGAACGACACCAGAGACTGCAAATCCCCGGATGTATTGCGAAATTCGCACATCCGGGGATTGAAACTGAAAACTATATTTTTGAGCGCTGTCCTACTTGGAGAGCCACGCGTCGACCTGCGCAGCCTGCAGGTTCAGGGCCTTGCCGACGTATGGCTCAGCTGCGGAAGCCAGCTTGCCACCGATGAAAGGAATCGAGGAAGTCACCTTGGCATCAACGGCCAACTGTGATGCCTCGCCCTGAGCGGTCAACTGTTCAGTTCCATTAACTGTCACTGGAACGCCACCAACGGTGATTTGTACCGTTGCATCGCGGCTCCCGTCAGCAGCAGGGGCACTCCACTTTTCTACCTGGGTAATATCAATCGACGCGCCAACAAACTTGCGGGCAAAATCAGGCACACGGTCCGTTGGTACTGCACGCACGGTGGTCAAGGTGAATGCACCGGTGACATCACCATTGACGGTGAATTCTTTCAGAGTACCGTTGGCGACCTTAGTCAGATGCTCGGCGAAGTCACGATCGCTGAGCGTAGCGATGACCTGCTGTGCAGGGTGAGCAATCTGAGTGCTTGCGTTCAATGCCATAGAAGCTAATCCCATTCTGGAAAATTGGCTGTCCGAGGAGCAAAAAATTGCGTCCCCGGAGACGGACACCTTTAACACTATCTGGTCGGCTGTATTAGGTAGGCTAGGACTACACCTAAAACAACATATTGGCGTTGAGCCGGCCGCGGAATATCTTTGCGGTCGGTGTTCGTGGTGTCGATTTCGCTCAGAAACATAGTTGAGTATTCGTCTTCAAACGCCTGCACGAGAGGATTCGAAAACCCCATGAGCCTAAGCGGACTTCATGATTTCCTGCGCGAGGAGCCATCCTTCCGTCGCATCCGACAAAGTGCAGCCAACAGCTTTTCCACGCGCAGTGAAGATCTGGAAATCGCTGCCCCACAAGGCATGCGCGCAATCGTTTCTGCCCAGATCAGTCAGGCACTGAGTGCAAGCAAACACGGTGGTGTGACCCTGATTGTTACGGCAACAGGGCGTGAAGCTGAGGAAGTCTCCAGCTCACTAAATGCCTACCTGCCAGCCGAGCAAATTGCTGAATTCCCATCATGGGAAACCCTGCCACATGAGCGTCTTTCACCACGCAGTGACACCGTAGGACGCCGTCTGGAAGTGCTGCGCCGTCTACACAATAACGATGAGAAGCTCAACGTAGTCATCGCACCGATTCGCGCCGTACTTCAGCCATTGGTGGCAGGCTTGGGAGAGCTGCGCCCTGTGACTTTGGAGCTGGACGCAGAACCTGGCTTCGATCAAGTCATCAAGGATCTGGCAGGTGCGGCTTATGCCCGCGTGGATATGGTGACCCATCGCGGTGAATTTGCGGTGCGCGGCGGAATCATCGATGTCTTCCCTCCAACGCTGGACCATCCTGTACGTATCGACTTCTTCGGCGACCAGATTGATTCCATGCGTTATTTCGCCATCGCGGATCAACGCTCCACCGATGATCCCGGTCCCCAAAAAATCATCGCTACACCCTGCCGGGAAATGCTGATCACCCCGCAGGTCATGAGTCGCGCAGCAAACCTCAAGAATCACTTCCCGGCAGCCGAAGAAATGCTGACCAAGATTGCCGGTGGCATTGCCGTTGAAGGAATGGAATCTTTGGCACCATTGCTGGTTGATCAGATGGTTCCGCTCTTGTCCTTACTGCCGGAGTCTTCCATCGCCCTAGTCATGGAACCAGAAAGGGTGCGTGCCCGCGCTCAGGACCTCAACGCCACCAATGCAGAATTCCTTGCCGCAGCTTGGGCGTCTGCTTCGGACGGTGCCACGGCCCCGCTGGATCTAAACACCGCAAGCTCCGAACGCAAACTAGCCACCGGCGATTTTGCCTCGCTTTCTCAAACTTTGGAGCATGCCAAAGACGCAAAGGTTTCGTGGTGGGCGCTGACCGCCATGGGTGCAGACGAAGAGCTGGACCTCGGAGCCTCAACGATTCGCATCCCCGCGCGTGAACCGCATGGATACCAGGGCGATATTGAAGCGATGATGGAATTCATCGCTTCAAGAGTCAAAGACCAATGGCGATTTGTCGTAGCCACCGATGGCCCAGGCCCTGCCCAGCGCTTATCGGAGCTGTTTGCAGAATTCTCCATTCCTGCTCATCGTGTTGAAACTCTTGATCAAGCCCCAACCCCGGGCCTGATCGAAATTACCCAAGCAACTGCTGGTCGAGGCTTTGTCTTCGAAGAACTCAAGTTTGGATTGCTGACTGAGGCTGATCTACTGGGACGCTCTAGCGCCTACCCGAATCGTAAGGGTCGCAAGCTCACCGCTAAGCGCAAACGCAATGCAGTAGACCCACTGAGCCTTCAGGCCGGGGACTTCATCGTTCATGAGCAACACGGTATCGGTAAATTTGTTGAGCTGATGGCCCGCAAGGTCAACGGTTCTGGCAAAGATGCCAAACGTGAATATTTGGTTGTTGAATATGCTTCTTCCAAACGTGGGGCGCCCGGGGACCGACTGTTCGTTCCCACCGACCAACTCCACATGGTCACCCGCTATGTTGGTGGAGAAGCCCCAACGCTGTCCAAGATGGGTGGCTCGGACTGGGCCAGCACTAAGTCCAAGGCACGCAAGGCAGTCAAAGAAATTGCCGGAGATCTGATCAAGCTGTACTCGGCGCGCATGGCCAGCCGAGGCCATGCTTTTGGACCGGACACCCCATGGCAGAACGAACTAGAAGAAGCTTTCGCTTTCATTGAAACGCCGGATCAGCTCACCGCCATCAATGAGGTGAAGAGCGACATGGAGAAGGAAATCCCGATGGATCGGTTGATTTCTGGCGACGTGGGCTTCGGCAAAACTGAAATTGCTGTTCGTGCCGCTTTTAAAGCCGTTCAGGATTCAAAGCAGGTGGCCGTACTTGTACCAACCACGCTACTTGCGTCGCAGCACCAGCAGACCTTCACCGAACGCTATTCAGGATTCCCGGTACGTGTGAAGACGCTCTCGCGTTTTCAGACTGCCAAGGAATCAAAAGAAATCATGGCCGGTCTCAAGGACGGCAGCGTTGATATTGTTGTTGGCACCCACCGACTACTTTCCAAGAATGTTGAGTTCAAGAATCTTGGATTGGTCATCATTGACGAGGAACAGCGCTTCGGTGTTGAGCATAAGGAAGAGCTCAAGAAGATGCGTACCAATGTGGACGTACTTGCCATGAGTGCGACGCCGATTCCGCGTACCTTGGAGATGTCGCTGACCGGTATCCGCGAGACTTCAACCTTAGCTACACCTCCAGAAGAACGTCACCCGGTGCTCACCTACGTAGGCCCGCGCAGTGACAAACAGATTTCTGCAGCTATCAAGCGCGAATTGATGCGAGATGGTCAGGTATTCTTTGTCCATAACCGGGTCTCGTCCATTGAGCGGGTGGCCGCGGAATTGCGAGAGCTGGCACCTGAAGCTCGTATTGAAGTGGCTCATGGCAAGATGAGTGAGTCTCGACTAGAACGAATCATTCAGGACTTCTGGGAGAAGAAGTTTGACGTACTGGTTTCCACTACGATCATCGAAACTGGCCTTGATATTTCTAATGCCAACACGCTGATTGTGGACCGGGCCAATAACTATGGTCTTTCCCAGCTGCATCAGTTGCGCGGTCGTGTGGGTCGTGGCCGCGAGCGTGCCTACGCGTACTTCCTTTGGGACGTTGAAAAGCCACTGGGTGAAGTGGCGCTTGAACGCTTGAAGGCCGTCGCTGCACACAACGAGTTGGGCTCCGGTTACCAACTGGCGATGAAGGACCTGGAACTTCGTGGCGCAGGTAACCTACTCGGTGGGGAGCAATCTGGCCACATCGCTGGCGTGGGCTTCGACCTGTATCTGCGTCTGGTCGGCGAAGCGGTGGCCGACTACAAAGGTGAGGGCGAGGAAGAAGCTACCGAGATGAAGATTGACTTGCCGGTCAATGCTCACTTGCCGCATGAATACGTTCCAGGTGAACGACTGCGCCTGGAAGCCTATAGAAATATTGCTTCAGCAGAAACCAACGAAGCACTGGATGAAGTTCGTGAGGAACTGGTAGACCGCTACGGCAAGCTCCCTCAGCCGGTGGAAAACCTCATGCGGGTAGCCGCTTTGCGTATCCGCGCCCGCGCAGTGGGGATTCACGATATCCAGCAAATTGGTAACAATATCAAGATTGCACCGGCTAAGATCGAAGATCTTCCGGCCTCACGCCAGGTGCGGCTGGAACGTCTCTATCCTGGGGCAGCGAATAAGCCAGCGCTGAATTCCATCTTCTTGCCTAAACCGAAAACTTCACCCATTGGTGGTCGGGATTTGGCCGACGAAGAGATCTTGGAATGGGCGGAGAAACTGCTCTATGCGATCTTTGAACCGACCCCGGCACCAACCGCTCAAGCATAACGATCGTTGGCCCGGGAGATTTAACTGTGAGCGCCTACGCCCGGGACAGAAATGTCCCGGGCATAGGCGTCTAAAGCTCTGGAATAGAGTTGAGCTTTTGGTGCCAAAGCGGTGACGGCTGCTACGACAGCTTCGGCTTCTCGGCCAGCATCAAATAGCGCCAACGCCAAAAAACCTTGGGCATCGGTGTGAAGCGCAGAATCTGTGGGCACCTGGGTCAAGAGGCTGATGGCTTCCTCAGTTTCCCCGAGGTTCCGCAGAGTGCTGGCTAGCTGAATCAGTGCTTCTTCACGCTTTTGCCCGTGCAATGACCCCTGCAGCGCCTGGCGATACGGTTGTACCGCTTGCGCTTCTTCTCCGAGGAAATCGTGAAGCGAAGCAATCTCAAACAAGACTCGTGGATCATTGGGATCCATGCCTCGTAGGAGGTCCGCGAGTCCGGCTCGTAGTTTTGCAGCCGCCTTTCCCGCGCTGGTATTCCAGAAGTTATCTACCTGTTGATCCCATGACGTGTTCATACCTCCAGCTTATTGCCGAAGTGAATCAACACTTGGTGATTAAACCAAAAAGTTGGGCGGCCCCGAAAGGACCGCCCAACTTTGAAAAGCTAAAGTTACTTCTGGTGTGCCGCGCTAGCAGCGATGCGAGCTTCAGCCTTCTCGGAGTAGCTCATCAGGTGCATTGGGATAGCAAAAGCTAGGAACATCAGTGCGAAGCCAGCGAGAGTTGGCAACCAAGCGTTGTTCAATTCCCAGTAGCCCAAGACGAAAATGCCAGCTGCGAACATCACGAAGAAGATCACAAAACTAACAATGTTGCCGACAAGGCGGCCTTCACCTGAATGGGCAGTGTTCTTGCCGTTCGAGTACACTTTTTCTCCTTGATCAAACAGATCGGTGCGATGTCCTAGTAGCTGGAACCGCTTTGCTCTCCTTCTAGGATAGCAACTCCTGAGCTTGATCCCAGACGGGTCGCGCCGGCGGCGATCATGGCGCGTGCAGTTTCAACACTGCGCACCCCGCCGGAAGCCTTAACACCAAGATCTTCGCCGACCGTCTTGCGCATCAATGCTACGTCTTCAACGGTGGCACCACCGGTGGAGAAACCGGTAGAAGTCTTCACGAAGTCCGCGCCTGCGGCCTTGGCAGCTTCGCACGCCAGGACCTTAGCCTCATCGGTGAGCAAGCAGGTTTCGATGATGACCTTCAAGATGGCGCCGCCTTCGTGGGCAGCCTGAGCGATGGCAAAAATCTCATTGACCAGTGCATCGCGATCTCCACGGAGCGCAGCGGCGATGTCGATGACCATGTCGATCTCGTTAGCGCCGTCAGCTACCGCGTGTTTGGTTTCAAAAACCTTGGTGTCGGTGGCCGAAGCGCCCAGTGGGAAGCCAATCACCGAGCAGGTCAAGACCTCGGAGTCTTCCAGCTCACGGGCCACAGTGGAAACCCACAGTGGGTTGACACAGACCGACTTGAATTCATACTTCTTGGCTTCTTCGCAGATCTGCACGATCTGTTCACGGGAAGCGTTAGGTGCCAGCAGGGTGTGATCAATGTAGCCTGCAATGTCGCGGGCGGTAAGTTCAGTCATCTTTTCCTCTAACAAATCAGATTTCGATCAATGCAAATGAAAGTCTCGAAGGGGTAAGCCTAGTTGGCATTTAGGTAGGCTGCCAATTCCTGCTTGATGGCCTGTACCTGTGCGGTAGCACGTTCACGAGCTGCTGGAACCTGTTCTAACTGGTCAACCGGCTCAATCGTTTCTAGGTAGCATTTGAGTTTTGGTTCGGTGCCCGAAGGGCGAACGATCACTCGGGCACCGGAGAAGGTATGCAAAACTATCGCGTTGGTTGCCGGTAGCTTTTCGGTGCCTTTGGACAGATCAGTTACCTCGGAAACTTCGGAACCGCCCAATGATGCAGGTGCATCTTGCCTGAAGCGATCCATCAGTACCGGAATTTGCGCCAGATCGGTGAAGCGCAACGAGAGCTGGTCGGTGACGTGCACTCCGTGTCGGGCGGCTAACTCGTCAAGGCGAGCAGAAATGCTGCTTCCTTTGCTCTTGAGCTGCGCAGCTAGGTCCGCCAGTGCGATGCCAGCTGAGATACCGTCTTTATCTCGTACCAAATCTGGTGCCACACAGTACCCCAAGGCTTCTTCGTAGCCGAAGCCCAGATCCTCTACGCGGGAGATCCATTTAAAGCCGGTCAAGGTTTCTTCGTGCTCGCGCCCTGCGTCTTTGGCAATGGCTGCCAGCATGCGCGAAGAGACGATTGAGTTAGCTAGTTTTTTGCCCTCTGGCAAGGTCTTTGAAATTTGGTCGCCCAAGAGCCAGCCGACTTCGTCTCCACGCAACATCCGCCAGGTTCCATCATCAAGGATCGCCGCAGCGCAACGGTCAGCATCTGGATCATTAGCAATCACCAGATCTGCCTCAACCTTGCGAGCCAGCTGTAACGAAAGATCGATGGCACCTGGTTCTTCAGGGTTGGGGAACTTCACGGTGGGGAAAAGCGGATCAGGCTGTTCTTGTTCGGCAACCATGTGAACATCACTAAAACCGGCATTGATGAGAGCGTGCTTCATCGTGTGTCCACCCACGCCGTGCATGGCTGAGACCACAACGCGTAGGTTTTTGCGGGTCGCGGATTCTGGCTGGTCCGCGGCGATGACCGGATGGATCGCTGCCAAGTATGCAGCCTCAATGTCGCCTTCGAGGCCCACGGCTGGTAATACTTCCCATCCCGATTCTGCGCGTTCAATGTGAGTTACTGGCCGCTGATGGTCAATGAGCGCAGCGATCTGTGCATCAATAGGGGAGACAATCTGCGCCCCTCGTCCTGCTTCGTCAGTAATCCGTCCACCAACATAAACCTTGTAGCCGTTATCGCGTGGAGGGTTGTGGCTTGCGGTCACCATGACACCGGCCTCGGCGCTAAATTCGCGTACTGCCCAGGCGAGGACCGGAGTCGGTAACGGTGAAGGCATCAGCAAAACGTCAAAGCCAGCAGCGGTGAAAATTCCTGCGGAGTCTTTAGCGAAAACATCCGAATTGAATCGGGCGTCAAAGCCGATGACTACTTTGGGGGTATAGGCAGAGCCTGCTTTTTCTTTGAGGAAACGCGCGATACCTGCGGCGGTACGCATGACCACTACACGGTTCATGCGCAGGGGTCCGGCACCAAGTTCGGCACGAAGCCCAGCGGTACCAAATTCAAGTACGCCACCAAAACGGTCAGCAACGTCTTCGAATGCAAGAGCGTCGCCCTCAGTGACACGCTGGATGAGCAGGTTAAGCTCCTCCTGCGTTTGAGCATCCGGATCTTGAGCTGCCCACTTACCGGCCTCGTTCAGTAGCGCGATCTTATCTGTATGGTTCACTGTTTTCCCTTTGAGAAAAGCGTCAATTATTGCCTATACCGCCCAAGGTTTCTTAGATCTTGGCGATGATCTGAGCCAGCAGCTTCGAGATGCGTGGGCCAGCCGCCTGGCCAGCCTCGATGACCTCTTCATGGCTCAGCGGAACCGGGCTAATGCCGGCGGCGAGGTTGGTGACCAGCGACATGCCAAAGATCTCCATACCAGCATGGCGGGCAGCAATCGCTTCCAATGCCGTGGACATGCCGACCAAATCAGCGCCGATTCTCTTGGCGTACTGTACTTCGGCAGGGGTTTCGTAATGAGGACCGGTGAATTGTGCGTACACACCTTCATCCAGGCTCGAATCCACCTCGCGGGCAATTTCGCGAATACGCGATGAGTACAGGTCGGTCAGATCAACAAAGGTAGCGCCCTCCAATGGGGAAGTGGCGGTGAGGTTGATGTGATCGGAGATCATGACCGGGGTACCGGGGGTCCAATTTTCATTGAGGCCACCGCAGCCGTTGGTCAGTACTAGGGTCTGGCATCCCGCAGCCGCAGCGGTGCGGATGGGGTGAACGACGGAGCGTACGCCACGTCCTTCGTAGAAGTGGGTACGGGCGCCAAGTACAAGTACGCGCTTACCGCTGTCGGTCAGAATCGAGGAAATGGTGCCTTTGTGGCCCGGTACGGCCGAGGCGTGGAAGCCGGGAATGGTGGTGGCATCCAGGGTGTGGGTGGTTTCGCCAACCAGCTCGGCGGCCTGGCCCCATCCGGAGCCCAGCACTAGCGCAATGTCGTGTTTTTCAACATTGGTCTGCTCGGCGATTACCTGTGCAGCCTGTGCTGCTAGAGCCTGTGGGTCATTATGTGTATCAGTCACGGGCAATAGGCTACCGGTACCGGGGGTTTTTGTCAGGTGAAGCTTGTGCTTCAGAATCAAAAACACGTCGAAGATCACGCCATAAAATGTGCGCAATGAACCTACATGGTGAACAATGGAATCTGTGAGCGCAGATCGTAGTAATGAAGCAACCCGTTTAGTAATTCTCGGCGGCGGACCTGGCGGATATGAAGCTGCCAGTGTTGCAGCCCAGCTGGGTGCCAACGTCACCGTTGTAGAGCGTGCCGGCATGGGCGGTTCGGCGGTGCTGACCGACGTAGTACCGTCCAAGACCCTAATTGCTACCGCCGACGCAGTGCGCCGCGTAAAGCAAGCCGAAGCTTTTGGCGTCCACGTTGACGGACTGGACTCGGCAGTCACCGACTTCTCGGTAGTCAACCACCGCCTCTTGGACCTAGCCAAAGAGCAATCCTCAGATATTCGCAACAGCCTCGAACGCGCCGGCGTGCGCATCGTAATTGGTGAAGGCCGTCTGATTGATAACCACACCGTGGCTGTTGCACACCCCGATGGTTCTGAGCAGACCCTCGATGCGGACGCAATTCTTCTTGCCGTGGGTGCCCATCCGCGTGAATTGCCAACCGCTAAGCCAGATGGCGAACGTATTTTCAACTGGACCCAGATTTACAACATGAATGAGGTGCCTGAGCACCTGATCGTGGTGGGCTCCGGTGTGACCGGTGCTGAGTTCGCTTCGGCCTATAACCTGCTTGGTGCCAAGGTCACCCTAGTTTCCTCGCGTGATCGTGTGCTTCCAGGTGAGGACGCGGACGCAGCTGGCGTGCTGGAAGATGCTTTTAAGCAGAACGGCGTTAACGTTGTTTCTCAGGCCCGCGCCGAAGGTGTGGAGCGTAAGGGAGATAAGGTTTACGTGACCTTGGCCGATGGTCGTGTGCTGGAAGGGAGCCACTGCTTGGTAGCGGTGGGCGGAATTCCAAACACCGCAGATATTGGCTTGGAAGAAGCTGGCGTCCAGCTCTCCGAGTCCGGCCACATCAAGGTCGACGGTGTATCGCGCACGACTGCTACCAACATCTACGCCACCGGTGACTGCACCGGCGTCTTCGCGCTGGCTTCGGTAGCTGCGATGCAGGGTCGGATTGCCGTAGCTCACTTGCTCGGTGACTCGGTGAAGCCACTAAATCTAGATTTGGTTGCTTCGAACGTTTTCACCTCTCCGGAAATTGCAACCGTTGGGGTTACCCAGCGTGCGGTGGCCGAAGGTAAATACCAGGCGAACATCGTCAAGGTGGATCTAAACTCCAACGCTCGCGCCAAGATGATGAACGTTGAGCACGGTTTTGTGAAGATCGTTTCGCGCAAGGGCTCGGGTACTGTGATCGGTGGCGTGGTGGTTGCACCTCGCGCCAGTGAGCTGATTTACTCGCTGGCCCTGGCAGTTCAGAACGGTCTGCACGTTGATGACGTAGCTGAGACCTTCACCGTGTACCCATCACTCTCCGGGTCATTGGGCGAAGCGGCGCGACGCTTGCATCGCCACCTGTAAATACTGCTTTACTCACAAAAGTGACTGCCAAGAACGGTGTTCTTGGCAGTCACTTTTGTAGTTAATCAAGGCGGAGCTACCCGTCGTTTCGTGATTCGACGCCGTGGCGGTGTTAGTCGCGTCTCAATATATGAACCACGAAAATCCACTAAATAGCTGGGGCTTGAGGCTTTGTTGAACGTTTGGCGAGCAAAGAGTGTCCAAATGGTGGACATCGATATCCGAATACTGAGCATCGAGGCTTAAGATTGTGACATTCGTAAATGAACGACCAACTCGTACTTTCACTCTAAGGAGCAGCCTCAATGTCGCAGGCTAACCAGGTGGTGGCGCCCAAGGAGAACTCACGCGGACGCGTGCTGTTCGCCAGCATGATTGGCACCACCGTCGAATTCTTCGATTTCTACGCCTACGCCACCGCGTCGGTGCTCGTCTTCCCGGCGTTGTTCTTCCCGAACGCCACCGCTATCAACGCGATCCTCTCATCCTTCGCGATCTTCGGTGTCGCCTTCCTGGCTCGTCCGCTGGGCTCGGTAGTCTTTGGTCACTACGGTGACAAGATGGGACGTAAGGGCACCCTGGTTGCCTCGCTGCTGCTGATGGGTATTGCTACCTTCCTCATTGGCTTCCTGCCACCAGCTGCCGGTCATTGGACCGTGTTGGCCCCGCTGGCCTTGGTGATCCTGCGCTTTGCTCAGGGTCTGGCCCTGGGTGGTGAATGGTCCGGCGCTGCACTGCTGGCTACGGAGAATGCTCCGAAGAACAAGCGAGCTATCTATGGCACCTTCCCTCAGCTGGGCGCCCCGATTGGTTTCATCATCGCTAACCTGCTGTTTGTGGGTCTGCAGACCTGGACTACAGCGGAGCAGTTCCAGGCTTGGGGCTGGCGCATTCCGTTCTTCTTCTCGGCCGTGATGGTTCTGATTGGCCTGTGGGTTCGCCTCAAGCTAGTTGAATCCGCTTCCTTCCAGAAGGTTCTGGATCAGAAGAAGGTTGTTAAGTCCCCGATCGCGGTGACCCTGAAGAAGCACTGGCGTCCAACCTTGGCTGGTACTTTCATCATGCTGGCAACCTACGTGCTGTTCTACCTGATGACCTCCTTCACCCTGACCTACGGCACCCAGCCAGCAAGCGTTGAGCAGGCTGCCGCGGCAGCGCAGGCCAAGGGTAAGGCCTTTGATGCTGCCGGCTTCGTTCCGGGTCTGGGCATTGAACGACCAACCTTCTTGACCATGCTGATCATCGGTGTAGTTTTCTTTGGTATCTTCACCGTAGTCTCCGGTCCATTGGCCGAGAAGTTCGGTCGACGTAAGTTCCTGATCTGGGTCAGTTCCGGCATTTTGGTCTTTGGCCTGACCTGGACCCTGTTCTTCGGTCCGGGCCAGGGCGCTGCCATGGCTGGTCTGATCGTGGGCTTTACCCTGATGGGTCTGACATTCGGCCCGATGGCGGCCTACCTGCCGGAGCTGTTCCCTTCCAACGTGCGTTACACCGGCTCTGCGGTGGCATACAACATGTCCTCGGTGATTGGTGCAGCTCCTGCTTCCTTCGTCGCTGTGGCGCTGTGGAAGGCCGGTAACGGCAACACCGTCGGTGTTGGTATCTACCTCTCGGTGGCCGCAGTGCTGACCTTGGCCTCACTGTACCTCACACGCGATACCTCAGATATCGACATGGAAGAGTTCGTCGAGTAAGTATTTGACTACCTCTGTGAAGGTCCGGAAAACATTGCAGTCTCATGTTTTCCGGGCCTTCGATCGTTAATCGGCATCTAAGATGTGCAAGCATGGGAGGAGGGAACAACGAGGAGAAGAAGGAGAGCTCATGCGTATTGCAGTTGCTGGAGGCACCGGAACCCTAGGTCGTCAGGTCGTCGAAAAGATCGCCGCCTTAGGGCACGTGCCGGTAGTCCTTTCACGCTCAGCGGGGTGCGATCTGACCAATAAGAATTCGGTGAAGCAGTGGCTAGTTGATGCCCAGGCGGTCATCGATGTCTCGGGTAGCGCAACCACCAGCGCCTCGGCCTCCATGCGGTACTTCACGACCTCCACTGCCAACCTGGTGAGCGTCGGCCGCGAGGCCGGAGTGCAAAACCACGTTGCCCTCTCCATCGTGGGGGCCGCCGAGATTGATTCGGGCTACTACGCCGGTAAAGCCGCCCAAGAGCGGATGCTGCAGATGCTCGATGGTGGCTACACCATTCTTCGCACCACCCAGTTCCACGAGTTTGTGGGTCAAAATATCGACCGGCTCAGTGCTGGTCCGGTGCAGATGGCTCCCAAGATGCGCTTGCAACCCATCGCGGGCAGTGAAGTGGCTGCCGCGCTGGTGGACCTTGCCATTGAGCCGGCCCAAGGGGTGGTTCAGGACCTGGCTGGTCCACAAGAAGAAAACATGCCGGATCTGTTCGCCCAGTATTTGCAGCACCAGGGAAAGTCTTCAAAGATCGTAGAAATTCCAGTTCCCGGCGCCATGGGCAAAGCCATGCGCAACGGTGGTATTTTGCCTCAGGCTTCCGCCCGGTTGGGACAAGAAACGTTCTCCGATTGGCTTGTTCGTCAGTGATCGAGCGTTAAAAAACAGGTGGGGTTCCGACGTGCTTGGCACGTAGGAACCCCACCGTGGTTTGACGGGCTACTAGCTAGCGTCGCCGATCGAAGCGATCACGGCGCCGGAAGACAGGGTTTCGCCGGTGGCTACTTCCAAGCCACTTACTACACCATCGCGGTGAGCGGTGATTGGCTGCTCCATCTTCATGGCTTCAAGGACAACAATCAAGTCACCCTCGGCAACCTCGGCCCCGTTTTCAACGGCCACCTTGACGATGGTGCCCTGCATCGGGGAGCGAAGCTCGGCGCTATTGGCAGCAGAACCTGAGGCCGCCTTGCGGCTGGACTTGCGCTTCTTCTTAGCGCCACCCTGCTCGGATCCAGCAGAGGACATGGAACCAAGGGAGGAGGGAAGGGTAACTTCTAGACGCTTGCCATCTACCTCAACGGTCACGCTGGTGCGTTCGCTGTCTTCGGCCTCGCCTGGTGCGCCCGGCATCGGGTGCGGCTCGATGGCGGTGGCGAACTCGGTCTCAATCCAACGGGTGTGAACTTTAAAAGCACCTTCGGTCGGAACAAATGCCGGATCACTCATAACTGCGCGGTGGAATGGCAGTACCGTGGCCATGCCCTCAATCTGGAATTCCTCCAAGGCACGACGGGCGCGGGAGGCTGCAACCTTACGGGTGCTGCCGGTGACGATGAGCTTGGCGATCATCGAGTCGAAGTTCCCCGAAACGCTTTCGCCCTGTTCAATACCTGAGTCAACACGAACGCCAGGACCTGATGGCAGGTTCATCTTGGAGATGGTGCCGGGGGTTGGCATGAAGTTACGGCCAGCGTCTTCACCGTTGATGCGGAATTCGAAGGAGTGACCGCGAACTTCTGGGTCACCGTAGCCAAGTTCTTCACCACGGGCAATGCGGAACTGTTCGCGCACTAGGTCAATCCCGGTGACCTCTTCAGACACTGGGTGCTCAACCTGCAGACGGGTGTTGACCTCGAGGAAGGAGATCACGCCGTCCTGACCCACGAGGAACTCGCAGGTGCCTGCGCCGGTGTACTTGGCTTCACGCAGGATCGCCTTGGAAGCTTCGTAGAGGCGGGTGATCTGCTCTTCGCTCAAGTATGGCGCTGGGGCTTCTTCAACCAGTTTCTGGTTGCGGCGCTGCAGGGAGCAGTCACGGGTGGAGACCACCACGACATTGCCATGGGCATCCGCCAAGCATTGGGTTTCGACGTGGCGCGGCGCATCCAAGAAGCGCTCGATGAAGCATTCGCCGCGGCCGAAAGCTGCTACTGCTTCGCGAACTGCAGAGTCGTAAAGTTCGCCGATCTCTTCACGGTTGCGCACAACCTTGATGCCACGTCCACCGCCACCGTAGGCAGCCTTGATGGCCAGTGGCAGGCCGTGCTCGTCGGCGAATGCGTACACTTCTTCAGCCGAAGCTACCGGATCCTTGGTACCAGGAACCAGGGGAGCGCCAACCTTTTCAGCAATATGTCGTGCCTTGACCTTGTCGCCGAGCTGGTCGATGGATTCAGGTGATGGGCCGATCCAGGTCAGGCCGGCGTCGATAACTGCCTGGGCGAATTCGGCGTTCTCCGAGAGGAAGCCGTAACCCGGGTGAATTGCGTCGGCACCCGAACGCTGTGCAGCGTCCAAAATCTTCTCAATGCGAAGGTAAGATTCGGCGGCGGTGGTGCCGCCGAGCGCGTAGGCCTCGTCAGCCAAACGCACGTGCAGTGCATCGCGGTCGGAGTCGGCGTAGACCGCTACGGACTCGATTCCTTCATCGCGTGCGGCACGGATAATGCGCACTGCAATCTCGCCGCGGTTGGCGATTAGCACCTTCGTCAATTGATTCATCGTGAACCTGTCTTCAAAAAATAGGGTTTCTCATCTAGGAGCCTATCGTTTTTGTGGGAACTATATGTAGTTAACCCGCCAAACCCGGGTGTTACGCATGAAACTTTGGAGGAATCCTACAAAACTAACCTTGCGGTTAGTGCGGTGCCAGGTGTCTAGCGGTTCTTGTGGCGACCCACTAGGTTATTGAGCAACTTAGAGCGAAGGAAGCGCATGTGAAACCCCGATTGTTAATTAGTCTTCCATTCCTGGCCGTGGGGCTGTCCGTTCTTTCAGCCTGCTCAAGCACTACAGGTATCCCCGCCATAGCTCAGGACGCCAATCCAGCTGATCAATGGCCGGGAACTGGAGAACAACTCGAAGATCTTGACGCGCAGTCAGTGCGCTGGCTGACAACAAACGAGAACGCTGACTATTTTGTCGCTACCTCACAAGACCAAAAGTCCGTCTGCCTGTTTAAGTTCACTAAGAACCCGGACACATCGAATGTGGGTGGCTGCGGCGCAGCGGGCGGGTCAGATGTCATCGTGGATATCAGTGCTCCCGGAGCAAGAATGATGTTGGTGCGTTCGGAGGCAGAAACTTCAGCGCTTGAAGCTGCGGGCTGGAAGAAGATTCACGAGAATATTCTGACCTTTTAGCCAAGGTCGCCACCTCGCTAGCCTTGTCGTTCACGGTGGCGTCGCACCGCTGCCCGGTTAGCGCAGCGAACCGAACAATAGCGCTGCCGTCCATTGCGCGTCACATCAACCACCACCTGCGTGCAGGGTTCAGCTTCGCAGCGGCGCAGCCTGTGCATCCCGCGTGTGGTCAAATGCAGGGCTGTGCCTACGGCGATCACCGAACGCAGAACCAGCGGCATAGTTTGACCGTTGTCACGGTAATGCAGATGCCAGCCTTCGCCATCGTGATCGATCATGCGCGGGTAAGCCGAAGCCTGTGCCATTTGCAGATTGAGCAGCTCGGCGCGTGACTGATCGGTTGGTGCGTCAACAATTTGCAGCCAGTCATCGATGACCCTCCGGGTTTCGAGGTAGTCCTCGGCTCGCCGCGGAAAGGGCATGGTCATTCCGACCTCGCGGGTGCGCGCTTCAATTTGATCGCGGTCTTCTGGCCACTGGTTGGCTAGCGATCCTGCAAGCAATACCGCATATTCTCCGTAAGGGTTGAGTTGCATAAGGACATTACATCATGCTGATTCTATGACGACCACAAATGAGACTCTGACGACCTTCCAGAGCCGTGCAACAATCCAACATCAACACCTGTGGGAGGTTGTATCAAGCCACCAGACCTCCACCGGAATCACCCAGTACCTCAAGTGTCGCGCCTGTAAAACGCACCAGATGCGCCAGCTCGGATTCGGCCACGGTACGACGATGTCCAGTAAAGAACTACGCGCCCAGGAGCAGTAGCTCCTAGGCGCGTAATGTGCGGTTATTTCCAGAGGTCTATGATGCGCACTCCGGCTTGAGCCAGCAGGCTCCGAAGGACAAAGACATCCAACCCCACCACATTTTGGAAGTTACCTTCAATGGATTCGATGAAGGCGGCGGCCAACCCGTCGATGGTGAAGGCTCCGGCACACGGTAGGGGTTCACCGCTGGCGACGTAGGCCTCGATCTCCGCATCAGTGACCGTGGAGAAATGAACCACCGTAGAAGACACTTGGCCTTGAGCATCCAGAGGATTCTGGGTATCGATCAGCCAGTGACCGGAATGCAACACACCGGTAGCGCCGCGCAGCTGCTTCCAACGTTCGCGGGCTACTTGCTCGGTGTGGGGCTTGCCGTAAGCAACGCCGTTAAGTTCAAAGACCGAATCGCATCCAAGAACCACAGTGCCAGCAGGATGCTGGCTTGCTGCCACATCTTCAGCCTTCGCCTTGGCCAGTAGCTGGGCGGTTTGCGCAGGAGTCTGCTCACCAAATTTGGACTCAGCACTGGCAAGTACCGCATCCTCATCAACGGTGGACACTTGAGTTTCGAATCTCAAGCCTGCATCGGTCAGCACTTTTTTGCGTCCCCACGATGCTGAAGCCAAGACTAGGCGAGGCAATGATTCTTCTTGTTCACTCATACCGAGACGCGTTCCTTGGTGTAGTCATCATCAAATCCATCATCAGTGCCCGAATCCTCGGACTCAAGCATCTGATTCAGCTTCGATCCTTCCACATCAACATCGGGCAAGATCTTGCCCAGCCACTTCGGGAGGTACCAAACCTTGTCACCAAGCAAATGCATCACCGCTGGGATCAGCGTCATGCGAATAATGAACGCATCGAAGAGCACCCCGAAAGCCAAGGCGAAGCCCAGCGGGCGAAGCATAGCTAGATGCGAGAACATGAAGCCGGCAAAGACCGAAATCATGATCAGTGCAGCTGCGGTCACCACAGGGGCCGCCATTGAGAAGCCAGAACGAACAGCGTCCTTGGCCGGCTCTCCATGAGCGTAACGTTCACGCATGGCCGAGACCAGGAAGACCTGGTAATCCATGGCCAAGCCGAACAGGATGCCGGTGAGCAGGATCGGCAGGAAGCTAAGCAGCGGTCCTGGGACGTTCACGTCGAAGATGCCCGAGAACCAGCCGAACTGATAGACCAAGGTGCTCGCGCCAAAGGCAGCGGCCAATGAGAGTAGGAAGCCACCGGTAGCCAAGAGTGGAACGATCACGGAACGGAAGACCAACAGGAGCAAGATCAAGGACAGACCAACCACAATACTCAGGTACGGAACCAAAGCATCGGTGACCTTTTCGGACACGTCGATCTGCGCCGCCACCTGGCCAGTAACTGAAATTTCAGCACCTGTCGCATCAGCAATCTTGGATTTATCGTCGCGTAGCTGGTGAACCAAGGCTTCGGTCTGTTCCGAGGACGGTCCGCCGGTCGGAATGACCTGGATAGCAGCCAAACGGCGGTTATCGGTCATGGTTACCGGGATGGCGGCAACCACGCCGTCATAGTCACGAATCTTGTCCGCAACGTCCAGAGACTTCGATTCGGCATCACGCTTGCTCAGGTTTTCGGGCAGATCTGCCAGAACCAACAGCGGACCGTTGTAACCGGCACCGAACTTGTCACTGGTCTGCTCAAAGGCTTGGAAGGCCTGCGAGTCTGCCGGCTCAGCGCTGCCGTCGGGCAGCGCGGTGCGCATCTGTGAGGCGGGCAGGGCGATAGCTCCCAGGAGCACCACGACGACCAAGGTCACAGGTACAGCAAATTTAGTCACGGTACGGACCCAGCGTGCGGAAAGAGGTTCCTTGAGCTGAGGGCTTTCTTCCTGCGCGGCCGCCTTGGCGCGAGCACGCTTGGAGACCAAACGTTCTCCTACCAACGAGAGCAAGGCTGGCAACAAGGTGATGTTCAGAAGTACCGAGCAGAACACCGTGAAGGCAGCTGATAGGCCCAATACGGTCAAGAACGGAAGGCCTGGAACTGCCAGGGCAGCCAAGGCAATAATCACGGTCAAGCCGGCAAAAACTACGGCATTGCCGCTAGTACCCACCGAGCGTGCAATGGATTCGCCAACCTCCATGCCGGCCAACAACTGAGTGCGGTGCCGGTGGATGATGAACAGGGCGTAGTCGATGCCCACGGCAAGACCCAGCATCAACGCCAGAGCAGGGGTAATTGAAGCCATGTCGATAAGTGAAGAGAAGGCCATGGTGGTGCCTACACCGGCGCCAACACCCAAGATTGCCAGAACCAATGGTAGGCCCGCTGCAACGACTGTCCCCAGCATGATCAATAGAACAACGGCTGCGATGACCACACCAATGATTTCTGATGAGCCAAAGACCTGAGACATGTCCTGCATGATCTCCTTGGAGAACAGGACTTCCACACCATTGGCCTGAGGTCCCGCGGCGATGGCCTTGATCTGCTCACGGTCTGCTGGGGTGAGCGCATCAGTTTGTACCTTGAAGCTGACCTGCGAGACCGCGGTGCTCTGATCCTCGGAAACAAAGCGCATATCGGAGTTAGCGCCGACCTGGCGTGCAGCGAACTGCAATTCGGCCTGGCCGGAGGCTAGTTCCTTCTCACCCTTTTTGACATCTTCCTCGCCTTGTTTAAGCTCGACGGTCTTTTCTTCGATGGTCTTTTCGCCAGCTTCAAGCTTTTGCTTGGCGGTAACTAACTGTGCTTTGCCGGCTTCAAATTCAGCCTTCTTTGCATCAAATTCCTGTTGACCGGCATTGAGCTTGGCCCAGCCAGCATCCAGTTCTGCCTGACCTTCATTGATCTTGGCCTTGTTGGCCGCGATTTCCGCCTTGGCACTATCGAGCTTGGTTTTGGCCTGGGCAAGTTGAGACTTGGCGGTAGAGAGTTTGGTCTTGTTCGCCTCCAGTTCCTTGCGCCCGGAGTCCACCTGGGCTTGGCCAGCGTCGAGCTTTTTCTTTGCTGCATCCAGTTTTGCTAATCCAGCTTCGCCCTGAGCGATTTGGTCCAGAGCGGCCGTTGCTTCTTTCTTGCCAGCTTCGGCCTGCTGGACACCTGCGGCAGCGGTAGCTTTGCCCTTCTGTGCTTCGGTTAGCCCAGCTTCGAGCTGTTCTAAGGTCGCGGTGTATTTGGCGATAGCCTCTTCATCTTCGTCGGCCTTGGCTTGCTCCAGCGCTTTTTCGGTCTCGGAGATCTGTTCATTAAGCTGTGCGATGGATGCATCAGCTTTTTCAACTCCGGCGGTGGCCTGGGCCAGGCCGTCTTCGGCCTTCTTCAAACCTTCGTTTGCTTGGGTCTTGCCGGTAGACAGCTTTGATTCAAACTCGCTGCGTGAAGAATTGCCTAGTAGCTGTTTTTGTCCGGCTTGGTATTCCTTTTGGCCAGTAGCTAGCTGCTTTTCTGCGGCAGCCAGTTTGTTCTCTCCCGCGCTGTATTGTGCTTGGCCCGAGTCGTAGGTCTGCTTGCCGGACTGGTATTTTGCTAGACCCTTGTTGTACTGCGCTTCACCTGAGGCCAGTTTTGAAGCACCTGAGTCGAGCTCTTTCTGACCAGCTTCTAGCTGTGCGCGGCTGTCGGCAAGTTTCTTTTCGGCCGCCAGGATTTGAGGTTCGCCGTCTTTGATCTTCTTTTCGCCGTCAAAGTACTGTGCCCACCCGGTGGTTAGATCCTCCCGGCCGTCCTTGAGCTGAACCTTGCCATCGGCAATTTTCTTTTTTGCATCATCAAGTTTTTTCTGGCCGTCTACGAGCTTCTGATTGGCTTTGTCCAATTCTGGCTGTGCATCATCCAGCTTGGCTTGCAGCTCGAAGGGGCTCATTGCATCGGCGACCTGCGGATGCATGGAGAGCTGCTCGAGTGACTCGGCAATGGACTTTTGCTGTGCGGGGCTCAGCTCTTTGCCAGTGCTTTCGCGGAAAACGATGGAACCAGAACCACCAGCTAAATCTGGGAGTTCTTCCTTCATGCGGTCCAAAGTGCGCTGGGTTTCGGTGCCGGGCAACGTGAACGTATTGGAAAGCTGGCCCATGAACAGGCTGGCGCAAATGCCAATGAAAATGAACGCGGCTAGCCACATCGAGATGACGCGGTAGCGGTGAAGATGTGCCCACCGAGCCAGGCGATAAAGGATTGATGCCATGAGCTTAGATGCCCTTCGGGGTGCTAGTGCTTGTGCTGTTGATCGGGAGCAAGGCGAAGCCTTGGTCCAAGGTATTCATTGCTTTAGTGACCAAGGCATGGAAAGCGGCGATGAGATCATCGGAAATGTCCATGTTGTCGCTGACTGGGGCAGGAAGCTGTTCCAACCATTGCTCAAAGGCCGCCTGACCGGCGCCTAAAACGGAATGGGTGAGCACTCGCACTGCGAAGCTGTCGACTTGCGGATAGCGTGCGACAACCTTGGAGTAAAGATCGTTGGTGGCCTGTTGCCACTCATTTCCATTGGCCGGGTGGTAGATGTTTGCGTCATCGGCGCAGAGATAGACGCCGAAGTAGGCGACTTGTCCCAGCAACTGGGCTACTTCATCCGATTTAAGTCCTTGCAAGATGGAATCCAGCAGGGTGATGGTTTCGGAAGGTTCGGCCAGGGAGTCGACCATGGCATCAAGTAGCTGATGCAGAGGATAGGAGAAGATAGCGTCCACTGTGGGGAAATAATTAAACAGTGTGCGTCGGGAAATGCCAGCAGAATCGGCGATCTCATTCGCGGTGAGCGCCGTTGAAGGTCCTTGTTTAAGCAGCTGCGCAACAGCGTCTACGATGGCCTGTTTTGTAGCCAGTTTATTTTGCTCGCGGCGAGTGCCGACACCTTGAGTAGTCACATAATTACACTACGTGCAAACTTGCACGCTGTGCAAATTGAAACGTGCTGCAGGTGGTTGTTAACGAAGAAGGCGTCCGAGTCATTGACTCGGACGCCTTCTGTGATGAAATCAGAAGCTACTTTGTAGCAACTGGTTCAGCATTGGAGTTGTCATCTGCGAAGGTATCTTCAGCAAACGGGTTGCCGTTGCGTGCAGCGTTGTACATCGACAGATCGAGAATTCCTTCACGCTTGGCGACAATGGTTGGAACCAGTGCCTGACCGGCAACGTTCAGTGCGGTGCGGCCCATGTCAATGATTGGATCAACGGCCATAAGTAGTCCGACACCAGCCAATGGAAGGCCCAGTGTTGACAGCGTCAACGTCAACATCACTACTGCACCGGTGGTGCCTGCGGTCGCAGCTGAGCCCAAGACCGAAACAATCGCAATTAACAGGTAGTCGGTGAAGCTCAGGTCAATGTTGAAGAACTGAGCAACGAACACCGAGGCAATGGCTGGATAGATCGAAGCGCAACCATCCATCTTGGTGGTTGCACCCAGCGGAACGGCAAAGGACGCATAGCCCGAAGGTACCCCGAGGTTGCGCTCGGTTACACGCTGGGTGAGTGGCAAGGTGCCAATGGAGGACCGTGAAACGAAGCCCAACTGTACCGCTGGCCAGACGCCTGAGAAGTACTGCTTGATCGACAAGCCATGGCTGCGTACCAAGATGGGATAGAACGCAAAGAGCACCAATGCGAGGCCTACGTAAATGGCGATGGTGAATTTACCCAGGGCACCGATGGTGTCCCAGCCGTAGGTAGCCACGGCGTTACCGATCAGGCCGACCGTACCGATAGGTGCAACGCGGATGATCCACCACAGCACCTTCTGGATGATGGCCAACGCGGAAGCGGAGAAGGAGAGGAATGGTTCGGCCGCTTTGCCAACCTTGAGCGCAGCAACACCAACGGCGATGGCTACAACAAGGATCTGCAAAACGTTGAAGCTGACCGAGGTGGTGGCTGCACCATCTGTCACAGAAGTGCTTGCGCCCAGTCCAAGGAAGTTGGACGGAATCAGCCCGGTGAGGAAGCCGAGCCAGTCGCCGGTTTTACCTTCGTAGTCCGCCGGAGCGCTCTGACCGGTGTTGGCACCTGGCTGGAATACCACGCCCAAGATCATACCGATGGTCACCGATACGAGGGCAGTAATTCCGAACCACAAGAGGGTCTGCCAAGCAAGGCGTGCAGCGTTGGTGACCTTGGAAAGGTTTGCAATTGAGGCGACGACTGCGAAGAAGATCAGGGGAATTACAGCAGTGCGCAGCAGTGATACGTAGCTGGAGCCGATGATTGAAAGGAAGCGGCCCAGACCGTTTGGTTCATCGGCGGTACTGCCGGTGTACTTGGCGATCAGCCCCAAGGCTAGGCCAACAACGAGGGCGGCAATGATTTGTGGCCCGAAGCTGGTCATCCACTTGGGAAGTTTGGATGAAGGTGCAGAGTTAGACATGCTTTTAAGGCTAGATTGCGGGCCAAGCAGTGATGAACTCTAGATTACCTGATGTTACAAATACAAAGTCATTGTGGCATTTAGCATATTTTTTGCCAGGTTTTTGAGGTTTGAAAGGCGATTTTCCGCTGGATAAGCGACTGCCGTGATGCTCTGCCCCCTACTTCAACTGGCACTGTCAGAATGTTGGTATCGACGGCAAGATGGATTATTTATCCGTAATGTGGCAGGCCCTTCGAGCGGGCATGATTACTTGAGGTCATGACCCCACGAATCACCAGCATAAGCAGACCTGCAGTGGCCCATCCGAGGGTGCCGCTGGCAACTGCCAGCAATACTCCGGGCCCGCCGACGCCGACGATGACCAGCAAGTGGAACCCCAAGATAACCACCAGCACAGTGGCCAGCGCTGAAGCGGCGATAAAAATGTCAACCCAACGGCGCGAGCCACCGGTGAAAATCTCCACGCGCTCAACCTTTGAGAGCAGTACCCAGATTGAAATCAGTGCCACTTGTAAGCAGGTAATTCCACCAGTGACAATCCATCGGTACGTAGTGGACAGGGACGTCATCTCGGGGTATTGGACCGTGACCTCACTGATGTATTGGGGCAGGATAACCGTCTGGCCTAACAAGCTGCCTAGAAAGATTAAGGTGAGCGCGATGCGAAGAACTACAATCAAAAAATGTTGCATAGATCGAGTTTCGATGATTTTCGATCGTTTTTCAATAGCTTCTGAAAAGAAAGACAGCATGAACACGCCTTGACGTGTAGTGCAGGTATGGAAAGCTGAGAGTCATCAGAACATCCGCCAAAACAAGGAACTGAAAATTTGCGCGTCTACATCACTAGCGTCTTCGTCGACGACCAAGCTAAAGCCAAAGAGTTCTATACAAAGATTCTTGGGTTCAAGGTCAAGCATGATGTGCCTGCCGGTCCATATAGCTGGCTGACCTTGGTGTCGCCAGATGATGCGGATGGCACAGAATTACTACTCGAGCCGGCAGCTCATCGTGCAGTCGCACCGTATCGTGAAGCGCTCAAGGCTGACGGAATTCCTGTTACGTCGTTTGCAGTGGATGATGTCCAAAAGGAATTTGAGCGACTCAGTGCGCTAGGTGTGGAATTCACTCAGGGACCGACGGATGCCGACACCGTTTTTGTGGCAACCTTTGATGATACTTGCGGAAACCTGATCCAGATTTCCAGCTATCAGCCATAAACATAAGGCATCAAAACGTTGGGCAGCGAATGATGTTTTTCGGAGCCCAACGTTTTGATGTGTCGTCTACTTAAGCAACGCGCGCTTGAGGGTGTCCAAACCAACTGAACCCAACTGCAATGCCGAAGTGTGGAAGTCTTTCAGTGAGAACGATTCACCCTCAGATGCAGCGTACTCGTCGCGAATCTGCTCCCAGAGCCGTTGGCCGATCTTGTAGGACGGGGCCTGTCCTGGCCAGCCGAGGTAGCGGTTGTATTCGAAATCGAGCTGCCCTCGGGAAAGGTCCAAGTTCTTTTCGAGAAACTCATAACCGTTTTCTGCATTCCATGTTCCCTTGCCCCATTGGGCAGGTACCGGAAGTTCTAGGTGAACTCCGATGTCAAAAACAACACGTGCTGCGCGCAGTCGTTGGGCGTCAAGCATGCCCATGTAGTCCCCGGGATCATCTAGGTAGCCAAGCTGGTGCATTAGACGCTCCGAATACAACGCCCAACCTTCGCCTTGTCCCGAAACCCAACACATCAATCGGCGCCAGCTGTTTAGGGTGGCTGCCTGCATTTGAGCGGTGCCGATCTGCAAGTGATGCCCAGGAACACCTTCGTGATATACCGTGGTTAGCTCAGCCCAGGTGGTGAACTGATCTTCGCCTGGTGGAACTGACCACCACATGCGACCGGGGCGACTAAAGTCTTCGGACGGACCGGTGTAGTAGACGCCGCCATCTTCAGTGGGTGCAATCATGCACTCAATGCGGTCCATTGGGGCTGGTATGTCAAAGTGTTCACCAGCTAAGTCGGCGATCGCTTGGTCGGCTTTGCCCTGCATCCACTCACGAAGTGCCTCGGTGCCATTAAGCTTTCGAGCTGGGTCTTCGTTCAGGACGCGCTTGGCTTCCTCGATGGTTGAGCCCGGCTTGATTTGTTGAGCTACTCGCTGTTGTTCGGCAATGATGGCATCAAGTTCGGCCACCCCCCAAGCGTAGGTCTCTTCCAAATCAACGGTGGCTCCGAGGAAGCGGCGCGACATCAATGAGTAGTATTCCCGGCCAACTGCATCTTGCTCTGGTGCTTGAGCGAGCAATTCGTTCTCTAGGTATTCTGCCAATCGTCGGTAAGCAAGTTTTGCTCCGATAGCACCGGCTTTAAGCCGCTGTTCTAAATCAGGAACGATGCTTGTGCCTGAGGCCGCGAGCTGATCAAAGAATCCGTCGTCTTTGGCGTAGTCGGTGCACTGAGTGGTCACAATGCGAATCTGTCGTTTGGCGGCGACCAGAGAATTTGATGCGGAATCACGCAAGGAAGCGACATATCCGTCGATGGCCGCAGGAAGATTTTCCAACCGCTGAGCAATGAAGCCAAAATCCTCGGCAGAATCTTGAGGCATCAAATCGAAGATGGAGCGGATTTCCTGGGGTGGGCTGGCGATATTGTTTAGCTCAGTGCGCCCGGAGAAGAGGATTTCCAGCTCCAGGCTTAGTCGCTCGGTCATCGCGTCGAGGGTGACCTCGTCGACGGCGTCTACAGCGGTGGCGTTAGCCAATGCGCTGAGCGTGTCGCGCAACAGGCGGATCTGACCGGTAGTGCCAGCAGGGGAGTAGTCTCCGTAGCCGGATTCGAAGCCGGGCAGACCAAGCGAAACGCCCCATTCGGGGGTGAGCTCAAGGCTCTTAGTGAAGAAGTCTTCAGCGATTTTATCGATCGCTGAGGGCTCGCGGTGCGAGGATGATGATGTCATGGAGCCAACACTAGTGGATATGAAAGATTTGTTGAAGAGTTTTACGTCGACTCATTGATATAAATCTCTGTTTTCATCGGGAGAGTTTTACCCGTTGGATCCGCGCGATTAATCCTAAGCACGAAAACAGCCAAGGTCTGTCGCTCTCATTGCTGAATGCGACAGACCTTGACTGAATATTAAAATTGACTGCGTTGGCTAGCGGCGACCGATGGTCCAGCCAAGCCGCGGGGTCAGAGCCCGACGCTTACGCAGACGGCTAACCCGATTCCGAGCAGGTGCTTGGACCTCCGGGGCCGATGCGGCGGTGTTACCCATGGCGCTAAGCAGTGCGGTAACGGCCGCCAACTCGTGGGCGGTTGGTTTACCTTTGGTGACACGGATCTGTGGGACTGCGGTTCTCGCGGCGTCCTGTTCCATTACTGTGCTCCTTGGTAGTGCTCGAATATGCGGCGGGTTGCTACTTACAGTGGGATGTTGCCGTGCTTCTTAGGTGGCAACACCGCGTGCTTCTCACGTAGCGCTCGCAACCCGCGAACCAGCTGCACGCGAGTGTCACTTGGAGCAACGACCGCGTCAACGTAGCCCAACTCGGCAGCCTGATAAGGGTTGAGTAGTTCCGCCTCATAGTCATCGATGATGGCCTTGCGGCGAGCCTCGACGTCTCCACCTTCAGCTTCAACTGCTGCCAAATCGCGACGGTAAAGAATATTGACTGCACCCTGCGCGCCCATCACACCGATCTGCGCGGTAGGCCATGCCAAGTTCAGATCAGCGCCTAGCTTTTTGGAGCCCATGACGATGTACGCTCCACCGTAGGCCTTGCGGGTGATCACGGTGAGCTTGGGAACGGTGGCTTCCGCATAGGCGTAAAGCAACTTGGCGCCACGACGTATGATGCCCTGGAACTCTTGATCCTTACCTGGCAGGAAGCCAGGGACGTCAACAAAGGTGAGGATTGGGATGTTGAAAGCGTCGCAGTTGCGCACAAAGCGGGCGGCCTTCTCAGATGCAGCAATGTCCAAGGTTCCAGCGAATTGCATTGGCTGGTTGGCCACGATGCCAACGGTGCGACCTTCAATACGGGCGTAACCGATCATCACGTTCGGCGCGTAGAGCGACTGCATCTCGAAGAAGTGCGCGTCGTCAACTACTGACTCAATCACTTTGCGCATGTCATATGGCTGGTTAGCGGAATCTGGGATCAAGGTATCCAACGCGAGGTCGTCCTCGGAGATTTCCAGATCCTCATCAAATTCTGCAATCAACGCATCTGCGAGGTTAGAAGAAGGCAGGAAGTCTAGTAGTTCCTTGCAGAACTCCACCGCGTCTTCTTCGTCGCTTGCCAGGTATGTTGCGGTACCGGTGTTGGCGTTGTGCTGGCGCGCGCCACCAAGGGTTTCCATGTCGATTTCTTCGCCGGTCACGGTCTTGATGACGTCGGGTCCGGTAATGAACATGTGGCTGGTCTTATCAACCATGATCACGTAGTCGGTCAGTGCGGGGGAGTACGCCGCGCCGCCGGCCGAAGGGCCCATGATCAAAGAAATCTGAGGAACAACGCCTGAAGCGTGAACGTTATTGCGGAAGATGTCGGCAAACATTGCCAGGGAGGCAACGCCCTCCTGAATGCGAGCGCCACCGCCGTCGAGGATGCCGACGACTGGGCAGCCATTGCGCAGTGCGAATTCTTGAACCTTAACAATCTTTTCGCCGTTCACCTGTGAGAGCGAGCCGCCGTAGACGGTGAAGTCTTGGGAATAAACGGCAACCAAGCGGCCGTCAACCGTGCCGTAGCCTGAGACTAGACCGTCGCCTAGTGGCTTCTTCTTTTCCATTCCAAACGCGGTGGAACGGTGAACGGCCAGGGCATCAAATTCTACAAAAGAGTCCTCGTCCATGAGCATCTCGATACGCTCACGAGCGGTGTTCTTGCCGCGCGAGTGCTGCTTTTCGATAGCTGCTTGACCGCTCGGTGCTTCGGAAAGCTTCTGGCGGCGGCGGAATTCAGCGAGTTTGCCGGCGGTGGTGGACAGGTCGATTGCTTCGTCTGCCTCGGTTCTGCCCTGCGTCATACCTTCGACTCCCTCGAGTTGTCATCAATGTGTAGGAATAGCACAAGAAAAATGCCATCTAAGTCAGTCTAGCTGGGGAAACGCGAGTTCTGATTGTAGGAATCTTACAAATTGCCAAGATATCCACTGCGTGGCACGCCAGAATAAGTTACTGATCGGTAGCTTAGTGGAGAATCATCGCGTAACCTAGATCACATGACTAATGAATCTCGAACTCAGGTTAACCCAGTTGCGCAAAACTTGAAGAACCGGACAATCTTGATGAGCGGTGGAAGTCGCGGGATCGGGCTAGCTATTGCCACAGCCGCCGGCGCTCTGGGTGCCAACGTAGTATTGCTCTCCAAAACTTCGGATCCACACCCAAGTTTAGAAGGCACGATCCATACCGCCGTTGAAGAAATCAATCAGGCCGGCGGACGAGGATTAGCAGTAGTTGGCGATGTCCGTGTCGACGCAGACGTAGAACGAGCAGTGCAAGAAGCGGTAGCAACTTTTGGTGGCATCGACATCGTGGTTAATAACGCCTCAGCGATCAACCTCGCCAAAACCGACCAGGTCGACATGAAGCGATACGACCTGATGCAGGACATCAACGTTCGCGGAACATTCTTACTGTCCAAAACCGCGTTGCCTTACCTGCGCGCCTCCGAGCACGCGCATATCCTCACGCTTTCGCCACCACTGAATCTCGATCCTCGGTGGGCCGGCGAGCACTTGGCCTACACCATGGCTAAATACGGAATGTCACTGACCACACTTGGCTTAGCCGAAGAACTCAAAAATGATCTGGTTGGTGTCAATTCCCTGTGGCCGGAAACCCTCATCGACACCGCGGCCATTCGCAATTTGCCCGGCGGGCAGAAAATGATTCAGGGAGCCCGCGATGCTCAAATCGTTGCCGATGCCGCCATGGCGATTTTAAGTTCTTCGCCAGCAACGCTCAGCGGAAACTTCTTCACCGATGGACAGGTGCTGAAACTTGCTGGAGTGACCGACCTGGATAAATACACGTTGAATCCGGACGTTCCCCTAGTAGAAGACATCTTCCTATAAGCAAGCGGTCGACGGGCAGAAGGTGTCATAGGGTTGAGAGCATGGATAATTCCTCTGGCACCGCCCGTGCTGCAATTGACCCAACTGAGTTTGCCAAGCTCACCGATCAGTTGAACCTAGGGCTCGTGCAGCTCAAACAAGTCTCAGGCTCGACCAATATCGAGCTCGCCGCGCTGGCATCTACCGGCGAGGCAGGCGATCTCAGTGTCTACTACACCGAACATCAGCAGGCCGGAAAAGGTCGACTTGGGCGTAGTTGGCTAACGCCACTTGGCTCCGCCATCACCGTGAGCGTCTTAGTTGTTCCTGGCGCGAGTATTCCCACCGAAGCTTTGAGCTGGTACACAATGATTGCTGCTGTGGCGTGGAGTCGCGCTGCGCAATCGGTCACGGGCGTGAAGGTGGGGATCAAGTGGCCCAACGACTTGCTCGCTGGAGAATATAAGATCTGTGGCATCCTGGCCCAAATGGTTCCGGTCTCCAGTGGATACGGCGTAGTCATTGGTACCGGAATGAACGTGGATCAGGGCCGAGAAGAACTACCTGTCCCCACGGCGACTTCGCTCAGGCTTGCCAGTTCGCACTCGGTGGACCGTACCCAACTGCTGGCCCAGTACCTGAAAGAACTAGCGGCATTGGACCGCAGTTTCCGCCAGGTTGGCGGATCTGTGCACATGCCGTTGCCAGGATTTGAAGGTCAATCTTTGCACCAGTTGGTCAGTGAAAAACTAGCGACCCTAGGCCACGAAGTCCGCGTGGAATTTCCTGACGGATCGGTACTAGAGGCTAGAGCGGTGCAGCTTGGTGTCGATGGTGCACTGGTTCTGGAAGAGGCCACGGGTAAACGACGAGAGGTGCTGGCCGGGGACGTGCACCACGTGCGGCGCGCCGATGGAAAGTACGCCTAATAGGCGTTGGGCCTAGTGCCGGGACTATTATTGAAGGTACTGATCGAAGCACTGTGTCTGTAAGGGGAGGGGCGAGGACCCGTACGATGAAGTTGCCGCTACATGAACGGGAGCGAGTGGTTATCAAGACTCGTGAGCACTCCCGAGTACTGCGACAGCCGATTACCGCGTTTCTCATCCTCACTGCCCTGTGCACCTTTGCCTTAGGCTATCTATCTCGCGATGACCTCTCGGATTGGCTGGCCAACAACGCCAATGTCTGGATGATTGTGAGCGTTGTGCTGTGGGCAGTGCTCATACTTATCTGGGTCGTACTACCCTGGATCCGCTGGTCACGCAGCCTAGTGGTACTGACTACCGAACGGATCATGTTCCGTTCGACTTACAGCCAAGGCCAGCTGCAATCTGTAGGATTATTTACGGTTCGTGATCTTGTTGCTTACGCCAAGAAGAACAACGCCATGACTCGCGCTGGAACCTTGGATATCGTCATGAATCAGGGATATGTCCGCGTATCCCATGTACCGGCAGTAGGGTACTTCCGCTCGTTGGCCATGGAAACAATAGCCAACCTACGCAACAACCAGAGCGCGGCGCACAGCGAAACGACGAACAGTGAGGGCATGGGGGCATGAGTACCGAGCACACTAATCAACCCCGGCCGGATTCTCCACAGTCCGCCGCGCAGGCTGCCGCCGGCGCCCGTCAACACCCTACCCCTGATACCCCAGCGGAATCCGATCCCATCCTGGAACTAGCCCAGGCGATGGAAGGTCCACTGCGTATTCCAGCACACACGTCAGATGCGGTACGTGATGGTGTCGCTTCCTTGGAAAATCGGCTGATCGGTGGCCAGCGCGAATTCCGTCGCCGCGAGGTCGCTGCTGAGGCCGGCATTTCCTTGCACTCTGCACGTAAGCTTTGGCGCGCCATCGGCTTCCCCGAACTCAGCGACGATGAAGTCTTCTTCACCAAAGCGGACAAGGCAGCCTTGGGCACCATGGTGGGCATGGTTCGTGAAGGCAAACTCACCGAAGAAACCGCGATTTCCCTGATGCGTTCGGTCGGGCAGATGACCGACCGGATGGTCGTCTGGCAAATCGAAGCATTGGTTGAGGATATGATCGCCAACCAAAATATGTCCGACCGCCAAGCGCGCCGCCAGCTCTTTGGCATGCTTCCAGAAATCATCCCGGCCATCGAAGATTTGCTGTTGTACTCCTGGCGTCGTCAGCTGAACTCCGCTGTACACCGCATGGCCTTGCGTGTGGAGACCGGAGTAGCAGCATACAAACAGGACACCACGGATGCTGACGGCGGTACTCCCTTGCCGCTGGCTCGTGCTGTGGGCTTCGCCGACCTCGTTTCCTATACCTCGCTCTCCCGGCGAATGAACGAACGTACCCTAGCCCAGCTTGTTCAACGCTTCGAGGCTAAATGCGCCGAAATCATCTCCGTGGGTGGCGGACGACTAGTCAAAACCATTGGTGACGAAGTGCTCTATGTGGCTGAAACCCCACAGGCTGGAGCCCAAATCGCCCTCTCGCTCTCGCGTGAACTGGCCAAGGACGAGCTCTTCCCGCAAACCCGTGGGGCAGTGGTGTGGGGCCGGGTACTTTCACGACTCGGCGACATTTACGGACCGACCGTGAATATGGCAGCTCGTCTGACTTCTTTAGCTGAACCCGGGATGGTGCTCACCGATCCGATCACCGCTAACACCTTGCGCAATGACGCACGCTTTGTGCTTACCGCCCAAGAAATTACGTCGATCCGCGGTTTCGGAGATATCCAACCCTATGAACTCTCGCGCGGCGAGGGAGAAGGACTGGTGATTGACTAATGACCACCGAATCAACCCCGGTACCCTTCATCCTTTCTGCTGCAGGGCTAACCGATGTAGGGCGCAGACGCACTGAAAACCAAGACCGAATCTTGCTCCATGACATCGTGTATGCGGTAGCAGACGGCATGGGCGGGCACGAAGCCGGAGAAGTTGCTAGCCAGCTCGCAGTAGAAACCATGCAGGAAATCTGTACCTTCGCCAACAAAACTTCGGTTCGCAAGCTACCGACGGTGGCCGAAGTACAGAGACAAGTACAACTTGCCGATGACCGAATTCGTGAAGCACTAGAAGCCCGTGGTGGGACAACCTTGTGCGCATTGGTGCAGATCAAGGCACCGGATCAGGGCCGTGATACGGTGACCGCACCGGTAGCCGCAGTACCACCGTGGACCTCCAGCTTCTCTATGAAGGTCAACACCGACGTGATCGCAAAGATCACTCCCGAAATGCTCAAGAATCACCGGGTGAGCGCCGAACCTGATACCACCCAACTACCTGTGGTGAGCGAAGAAATTCCCAACTTGCTACTGGTCAACGTCGGCGACTCACGCGGATACCGGTTACGTGACGGGGCGCTACAACAACTAACTCGTGACCATTCGGCCGTCCAAGAAATGGTTGACGCCGGGCAGATCACCGAGCTTGAAGCGCGCAATCACCCGCACCGCAATCTGATCACCCGCGCTTTGGGCGCCGGGGCGGAAAGTCAGCCCGAAGTCACCGTGCTACAGCCGCGCATCGGCGACCGGTACCTGCTGTGCAGCGACGGGCTCTCGGGCGAATTGACCGAAGACATTTTGCAGACCATCATGGTCAACTTTAAGGACCGGGCGGAGGCTGCTAAGGTCCTCACCGGTGCCGCCTTGGAAGCTGGTGGACGCGATAATATCGCGGTGATCGTCATAGACGTATTGGCTGCCGAAAACTAACAGGTCAAGTCATCGCTTCTGGCGATAGGTGGGGCACAATTGGATATGTGAGTGAAAATTCCGTAACCCCAGTTGAGACTACCAATGCTCCACCGGAAGCTGAGAAGACCCGCTACGAAGAGCTGGTTGAACAGATTCGTGGTCACCGCGATGCGTACTACCAGAATGACGCCCCGCTCATTTCCGACGTAGAGTACGACGCACTGTTCCATGAGCTGCAGCTGTTGGAAGCGAAGTTCCCGATTTTGGCGGGTCAGGATTCACCCACTCAGGAGGTCGGAGGCGAGGTTTCTTCCGCCTTCGCATCGGTGACCCACGCCAGCCGCATGTACTCGCTGGAAGACGTCTTTTCCCTCGATGAGCTCGAGGCCTGGCTTGAACGAGCTCAGCTAAATGCCCAACGCCTGCACCCACAAAATCCCGTCAAGTGGTTGTGCGAAGTCAAAATCGACGGTCTAGCGCTGAACTTGACCTATCGGAATGGCAAATTGGTGCGAGCTGCTACCCGAGGCGATGGCACCACTGGTGAAGATGTTACTCACAATGCACTGACCATTAGCGATATTCCGCAACAGCTGACCGGTGCAGGCTGGCCAGAAGAATTTGAAGTCCGCGGTGAAGTGTTTATCGCCACCGATGACTTCAACGCCTATAACCAGACGCTCATCGCCCAAGGCAAAGCACCTTTGGCTAACCCGCGCAATGCTGCTGCCGGTAGCCTGCGCCAAAAGGACCCGGAGCAAACCGCCAAGCGCCCACTGCGCATGTTTGTTCACGGACTGGGGCGCAGCCGTGACTTCGAGTTGACCGAACAATCCCAAGCCTATGAGCTGATGCGCGGCTGGGGCCTGCCGGTTTCGCCCTACGGACGGGTCGTAGATTCCCGCGCCGAGGCCAAGGAATACATAGCCGAACACGGCGAAAAACGCCACGACCTCATTCACGATATTGACGGCATTGTTATCAAAGTTGATGACCTAGCCACTCAAGAGCAACTGGGCTACACCTCCCGAGTTCCGCGGTGGGCCGTTGCCTATAAGTACCCTCCAGAGGAAGTGCATACCAAACTTCTGGACATCCAGGTCCAGGTGGGCCGCACCGGTCGTGTAACTCCCTTCGGCATCATGGAGCCAGTACTTGTCGCCGGTTCCACCGTGGCTCGCGCGACCCTGCACAACCAAGAGGTAGTGATTGCCAAAAACGTCAAAATTGGCGACACCATCATATTGCGTAAAGCCGGCGACGTAATTCCAGAGATCGTTGGGCCAGTCCTGCCGCTACGTGAAGGCAATACCGACCTGCGTGACTTCGTCATGCCCACACACTGCCCTTCCTGCGGTGAACCCCTGGCGCCAGCAAAGGAAGGCGACGTTGATATTCGTTGCCTCAACGCTGAAACATGCCCAGCCCAGCTAACCGAACGTGTTGCCTACCTTTCGGGACGCAGCGCACTGGATATTGAAGCACTGGGTTATGAAGCCGCAGCTGCCTTAACCAGCGGGCCGGGCGAAGACCCTGCCACCCAGGGCGGAGTGATCCTCCCTGCAGGACCTGGCCCACTGCACAATGAAGCAGAACTCTTCAACCTCAAGGACAAGCTCGAAGAATTGGGCGAGGTGAAGGTTTGGCGTGAAAAGCGGGTGAAGGGTGAAGGAACCGGCAAATTTGAGTTGGTTCCGTACTTCTACTCCAAGGCCACCGCGAAAAAGCCGTCGGCGCCAACGCGCAGCACCATGAAACTGCTCGACGAATTAGAGAAAGCCAAAGAGAATCCACTATGGCGGGTGTTGGTGGCTCTGTCCATTCGTCACGTAGGTCCTAACGCCTCACGAGCCATCGCCACTCGATATGGTTCTATGGATGCGCTACTTGAGGTTTTGAATTCTCCCAACGCGCAGGCAGAGCTCAGCGAAATTGACTCCGTTGGCTCCATCATTGCCGAGGCACTGGTCGAATGGTTTAAGGTTCAGTGGCATCGTGACATCGTTTCAGCTTGGCAAACAGCCGGGGTGAAGATGAAAGACGAGCAAGACGAAAACATCACCAAAAATCTTGAAGCCTTGGCCATCGTGGTGACCGGAACTTTGGAGAACTTCTCACGAGATACAGCCAAGGAAGCGATCATCGTGCGCGGTGGCAAGGCCACCGGCAGTGTTTCGAAGAAAACCGATTTTTTGGTAGCGGGAGAATCTGCCGGATCCAAGCTTGATAAGGCCCAATCACTTGGTGTGCCAGTGCTGGATGAAGCCGGATTTGTAGTGCTACTTGAACAAGGACCAGAAGCAGCGCGCGAGGTTGCCCTCGCCGCACCAACGGAAGGCTAAAGATGGATCACGCAATTGTTCACGACCCACTGGTATTAGTGGCTCGTCGCGCCGCCGCAGCTGGCGCAGAAGTATTAGCCGGCCGTGACGAAGCGCAGTTCAACATCAGTGATAAATCGGCTCTCGGGGACTGGGTGACCGATTTTGACCGAGCCTCAGAAGAAGCGATCCGTGCCACGATCACCACCTCGCGACCCAACGACGAGCTAACCGGTGAAGAATACCCCAGTGCTAAGCCGCTAAATCCCAGTGGTGTTCGTTGGAGCATTGACCCGTTGGATGGAACCATCAACTTTGTTCGAAACATCGCTTACTATTGCTCGTCGGTAGGTGCATGTCAGCTTGAAGAAGATGGAACTGAAACCTGGGTTGCCGCGGCGATCGTCGCCCCGGCACTACAAGTGGAGTACTTTGCCGGTAAGGGATTAGGCGCCTTCAAACGCGATCTGCGCACCGACAAGCTCACCCAACTTACCGGCCCGGTTGACGCTCCCGCGAAGATTCTGGGAACTGGTTTTGGCTACGACGCACAGCGACGTCAGTTCCAGGCCCGTGTTTTGGAAGAAATGCTCGCCGACTACGTCAATGTACGACGTATCGGTTCGGCCGCACTGGACTTGTGCTTGGTCGCTCAGGGCTCGCTGGATGCTTATGCCGAGTATGGCACCAATGAGTACGACTGGGCTGCTGGTGCATTGATCGCTGAAGAAGCTGGATGCCAGGTGGGCCGACCGGCAACCACCCCGGGCTGGCAGTACGCCGGTTTTGTGGATCCGGCCAAGCTCACCGAGCCAACAAACTAGCCCCTTCGAGAGCTAGTTCATTATTAGAGCTAAACCTTGATGGGCATAGTGAATGACTACGCCAACCGCCACACCGCCGCACACCTGTGTGGCGGTGTGCTGGTAACTACGAATCCGTGACCACGAGAGTATCGCGATGAACAGTAGTACCACCGGTATGAGCTCGACTTGATGACCCACGGCTTGCAAGATGACGTAACTACCTACGGCCAGGTGCACGGAGACCTTCCACCACAGGTTGATCACTGCCACCGTGGCCAGACCCAACAAGATGCACAGGACTTCGCGGAAAATTCCGACGCCCGAATTCATGAGCCACAGGACGAGTAGTCCGAGCACAATCATCGACGCGGTCATCGCATAAATTCGATGGCGCTGGGCACGTACCGTCACGTGCATGTCGGTGACCTTGCCACGGATATTGGCGACCGCCAGAATCATCCACGGAATGATGGTGGTGAACATCCCTGCCACCAGCGCTTCGATCCAGCTGATTGAGGCGTCTCGTACCGGTGAAAGCAACAGCAACAAGGTGGCCAGAACGATTGGTGAGAGCACGTGCGAAGTGATCAACGCGATCTTGCGTACTGGATCCGCCGTGCTGGTCGAGGAATCTAACGGTGTCACTAGTTACTGCCCGTCCTTGACCAGGTAGGCGTTACGAACCCGAATCAGTTTGGGCATATACCAAGAAAGCACCAGCCGTTCGGCTAACCATCCCAGTGGCCCCAGCGGAGCTTCAAAGTGGATCTTATCCACCATGACCGTGCCTTGAGCCGTCTCAAAGAAAATATGCTCGTGTCGAAACTTCTTGAACGGGCCACGCACCTGTTGGTCGGTAAATTGACGCGGTGCACTAAGCTCCACAATTTCTGAGGTCATCCGAAACGGAATCCCGAAGTGTGTGGCCTTCCACGTCACTTGCTCGCCAAGACCGATCTGACCGCTGGTGACACCTGCGATGGCCTGCTCGCCGGAGTCCACCATGGAACCGGTATGTGCATCGATACTCAGTGACTTTTCGAATAACTCCTGAGCTGATATATCGGTGGTGGTGAGGCATTCAAAATATACGGCCATGTGTTTCAGTCTGTCACAGCCCCCAGCCGGAGCACTGATTCTAGTCTAGGTGCAACTGCATGTTGGACAGTCCGGCTGCTGCATCGTCATAGTAGTCCCGCAGTTTGAGGCCAGTAGCCGCCGCTTCATCAAGAACCACAACAGCATCGGGGTGTAGCTGTAAAACCGAGCCAGGGCAGGAAGCAGAGAGCGGACCTTCAACGGCGGCCGCAATTGCTTCAGCCTTGCCAGCTCCGGTAGCCACCAATACCAGTCGTCCAGCCTCAAGAATGGTCCCCAACCCCTGCGTGACGCAATGGGTAGGAACTCGTTCCAAACCCTCAAAGAATCGAGCGTTATCCTGGCGCGTTTTGGCGGCCAAACGTTTGATGCGGGTACGTGAGCGCAGGGCGGATCCGGGTTCATTAAAACCCAGATGCCCATTGGCTCCGATACCAAGAATTTGAACCTGAATTCCACCGGCCGCGGCGATGGCCTGATCGTAATTTGCGGCGGCCGCCTCAATTTCTTCGATAGTCTCGCCCAGACCTTGGGGTGTGAACAGAAAGTGTTCCGGAAGGCCGATGACATTGCAGACTTCACTAATTAGTGTCTGGCGGTAGGACTGCGGATGCGTTGCCCGGATGCCGATGTACTCGTCCAAGGCAAATCCGCGGGCCGCAGAAAAGTCTGCCTTTCCTTCTCGCACTGCCTGAGCCAGCTCGCGGTACAGCCCTAGGGGAGAGGAGCCGGTGGCTAGGCCTAGCACCGGTGTGTTGCCAGAACCGTGGGCCGTGAGCCCAGCCAATACGTTCTCGGCAGCGATCTTTGCCACCTGGGATGCTGAGTTACCAATGAGCACTCGCATGGTGAATTTCCGCTCTGTTGATGGTGATTAGTGGATGCTAGTTAGGAGATGCCAAGTTCGTGAAAAAGGACGTTAACTACCGCTCCGCGGAGCACCAAATGTTCAGGCTCCTGGCTGATATTCAGCTGGAAATCATCGGCTCGGGCAGTGCGCGAACGTTCCTTGAGCGCTGCCAGTAACCAGTTAGCCAGTGCAGCGTTAACGACGTCTTGAGGTCCGGTGAAAATAAGATTGCGAATATCAAGGACCGAGATCAGCGGTGCTACCGCGCTGGCTAACGACGCGCCAACTAGTTGCCCCACCTCGTCGCTCGATTCCCCGGATTCGAGGGCCCGCTTAATGGCCGGGATACAAGCGTAGGCTTCCAAACAACCTTGCTCGCCGCAACTGCATCTCTGGGTGGATGAAGGGTCAACCTTGACGTGGCCGAGCTCGCCGGCGGAAAACTGTGCACCGCGTACAAGGGTGTTGTGGGTGATCACGCCGCAGCCCACGCCTCTCCCGAGACGCAATAACAGCATATGTTCACTTCCGGATCCGAAGGTGTGCTCGGCGAGGATCGCGCAGTCCGCATCGTTCAGTACGTGGGTGTTGAGGCCCGTGGCCTGTTCAATGGTGCCGCGCAAATCGTAATTGACCCAGCCAAATTTTTCGGCCGAACGTACTTCTCCCTTGTCGGTCACGATGCCTGGTGTTCCAATGCCGATCCCCAAGACCGGAAGGTCACAGTGGCTCAGGGCCTGGCCGATGAGCTCAAGTACTTGTGCGGTGGCTTGCTCCCCGGTGGCGGTTTCGTGGCTTTCAGGCAAAGCGAAACTGTGCAGAATCTTGCCATTCAGGTCCATAATGGCTGCGGTGAATGGGAGCACCGAGGAGAGATCCACGCTAATGATCCGCAGCCCCGAACGGTTCAGATCAACTAAGGTTGCCGGTTTGCCCGGTCGCTTACCTTCTTGCTGGCCGGTTTCGACCACATGGCCACGGGTGAGGAGTTCTGCCACGAGCTCTGAGATGGTTACCCGGGTCAGCCCGGTGACGCGCGAGAGCTCGGCTCGGGTGTGTGCTCCATGTTCCAGCAAGATCTGCAACACCAGCGCCAGGTTATTTTCTCTGCCGTCGGAGGGCAACAGGGCGCCACCATGTCGCAACATGGTCGGATTGTGGCGCGGCTTAGCGTTGGAACTCATGAGGTTAGTTAACTCTATTAACAAACCTTGGCGCAAGGGGGTAGACCTAGGAATTTGTGCCACACTTGAACCATCATGAATCAGCCCGCACACTTCACCGCCACTTGCGGTCAGCTACTCATAGAACTGGCAACGGTGCAGGACTACCAGCGCGTAGGAGAACTCACCGCGCAGTCCTACTTCGCGGCCGGGCACTTTGATAGTCCAGATCATCAGTATCTGAAGTTTGTGCAGAAAGTGGCGGCGCGAGCTAAGGACACTGAAATCTATGTTGTGCGACGCCACGGCGAAATTCTCGGTTCCATGACCCTCATCCAGCACGGCAGCAGCTATGCCGACATTGCCCTGCCCGGCGAACTAGAAATCCGCATGCTCAGCGTTGACCCAAAGGCTCAACGCAGTGGCATCGGAAAAGCCATGGTTCAGGCCAGCATTGACCGCGCTCGCCGAGAATCGGGGCTCACCGCGGTCAGCCTGACCACGGGTGAGAGCTGGCATTCGGCGCGGGCCCTTTATGAATCGATGGGTTTCATCCACCAGTCACAGCGTGACTGGCTGGTGCCGGGGACCGAGATCCAACTTGTGGTCTATCGGTACGACCTCGAACAGTAGGCTCAAGCTAAACATTGGGAACCTACAGGTGAGCATGAATAGAATGACTCCATGAGTGCTCTTCGTCGTAGTGTTGCCACCCTGTCTGTTACCGCCCTGGCCCTAGCCTCGCTGAGTGCTTGTAGCGCCAAAACACCGGATCCGGCACCGTCGGTCGATGCCTTGGTGTCGGCTATTAACTCCGGAGACTTCAGTGGCGTACAGTTCGCCAGCTCGGACGCAGATGCCGCGGCCAAGGAACAAAAGACCGCTTTTGGTTCCATGGGCGAAATTAAACACAACAGCACAGTGACTACCGTGGCTCAGGACGAGGAAGAAACTGACGGCGTGAAAACCGCGACGGCAGATATCACCACCGTGTGGGACGTTGATGACACCGACAAAGACCTGAGCTACACCACCAAGGCAGTCTGGGAATTCGATAAAGATGCCGATTCGTGGAAGCTACGTTTTGACCCAACGATTCTGGCCCCCGATCTGCAAACCGGCGACTACCTCAAATCCAGTGTCGAGGTGGCCGACCGCGGCAGCATCACCGCGGGAGACGGCTCGGATATTGTCACCAACCGGCCGGTAATTCGGGTTGGTCTGGATAAGACCCGCACGGAGCAGGCAAACTGGAAAGCCTCGGCGACCAAACTGGCCAAGCTGGTGGATATCGATGAAGACCAGTACGTCAAAACGGTGATGGCCGCGGGGGAGAAAGCCTGGGTCCCAGCCATTGTGCTGCGCGATGATTCCACCCGCGAGGTCACCGATGCTCAAATCACCGCCATCGACGGGGCAACCTTCACCAACGATGAAATTCCGTTGGCCCCCACCCGCGAATTCGCCCGTCCGCTGCTGGGTTCAGTGGGTGAAGCCACCGCGGAAATCATCAAGAAGTCCGACGGAAAGATCAAGAGCGGCGACCAAGTTGGAACTTCCGGACTGCAATCTGCCTACAACGGCACCCTCTCGGGCACCGATGGATTGAGCATCTCGCGCTACAACAAAGACGACGAAGCGCAAGATCAGCTCTTCAGCTCTAAGCCTGTCGCGGGCAAGGACGTAGAAACCACCTTGGATGTGGATCTGCAGAAGGCTGCCGATAAGCTGCTGGCCGATGCCGACGCAAATTCGGGCATTGTTGCCATCCGCCCCTCCGATGGAAGCGTTTTGGCTGCCGCATCCGGCCCTGTGAGTTCCGGACTAAACACCGCATTGCAAGGTTCCTACGCGCCTGGTTCATCTTTTAAGGTCATCAGTGCACTGGCCATGGTTCGTGATGGGGCCACCGCCGACACCAAGGTCAAATGCACCGAGACAACCACGATCGACGGCAAGTCTTTTAAGAACTACGACCACTATCCCGCCTCCAAGCTGGGAACCATCCCACTCTCTGAAGCGATCGCCCAATCCTGCAATACCGTGTTCATCAATGAAGGCTCCACAATTGGCGCCAAAAAGTTAAACGAAGCTGCCGCAGCCTTGGGGCTGACCGGCGAAGACGGCACCGGGACCGGGGCCATTCTAGGCTCCGTGCCCGATGATTCCGAAGGCACCACCCAGGCCGCCAACATGATCGGCCAGGGCGTTGTGGAAGCCTCGCCGCTGGGCATGGCCACCGTTGTCGCCTCCATTCAGGCCAAAAAAACGGTGCAGCCAAAGCTGGTGACTTCCCCGGCGCCTAAGGAAGTGGCCAAGCCTGCCTCCAGCCTCACCGAGGATGAAGCAACCCAGCTGGCCGACATGATGGCTGAAGTGATCGACCACGGCACCCTAGAGGACCTTAACTCCCTAAGCGGAGCGAAGATCATCGGTAAGAGTGGCACCGCCGAGTACGACAGTGAGCACAATGCCCACGCGTGGGCCATCGTTGCCCAGGGTGACCTAGCTATTGCAGCCTTTGTGGCCGAAGGCAACGGTGGCGCACAGACCGCAGGCCCACTGGCCAAGGCCATGCTTGAGGCCGGTGTGAAATAGTTATGGCTTGTGCCTCAATGACACAATTGACAGACTAAGCTCATGGGAATTGTCTACAACACCAGTATGTCGCCAACCAAAAACGAGTTGGTCTCCGCTTGGTTGCCCAAGCAGAAGTTCTATACCGGCAATGGCACCCCAAAGCTTGAGCATATCGGTGGGTTCCGCCTCGAAGACCCGCGCGGTGAGGTCGGAGTGGAATTGCGCATGTACGCGGACCATTCCGACACCTCCGATGTGGTCTACCATGTGCCGCTAACTTATCGTGATGCGCCGCTGCCCGGCGCCCAAAAGTATCTGCTCGGCACCAGCGAGCATGCCATTTTAGGCAAGCGATACATTTACGATGCCGAGGGTGATCCTCTCTTCACCGCCCAAGCCCGCGCTCTGCTGGCCGGTAACAGCACACCGCAACATCACAGTGAGTCTTTCACCGACGATCCACGGATCATCGTTCACGGCCAAACAGCTGGTAAAGATGCTCTGATTATCCGCAAACCGGTCTCCGGTGCGCCCACGGCAGATGGCATCATTGGCTACTGGGAGAACGCGCTGGGACAAGAACTGCGTGGATTGGTATTGCGCACAGCATAAGTAATGGGCCGTATATCGGCTTTTTGGGTGGCGTGCACGGGATAGACTTATCTATGAAATCCAATCGCCATTCTAGGGAGATATATGTCTGCCATCAGCCGTGAGGACGTTGTGCACTTGGCACACCTTGCCCACATCGAGATGAGCGACGCAGAGCTGGACAAAATGACCGGTGAACTCGACGCTATCGTCGGTGCCATCGCCTCTGTCAGCGAAGTCGCTTCCTCCGACGTTCCAGCCACTAGCCACCCGATCCCGCTGACCAATGTGTTGCGTGAAGATACGGTGGGGCAGACGCTGAGCATTGACGAAGTTCTGCTCAACGCCCCAGATTCGGACTCGGACCGCTTTAAGGTCCCAGCAATTCTGGACGGTGAATAATTTCATGAACGACCTTATTAAACTTTCAGGCACCGAACTGGCCGCCAAGCTCCGCGCCGGCGAAGTCACCTCGGTTCAGGCCGTTCAGGCTCACCTGGACCGCATCGCAGAAGTTGACGGTGCACTGAACGCCTTCCTGCACGTGAACGCGGAAGAAGCACTTGCAGTAGCCGCAGAAGTCGACGCTATCCGCGCTGCCGGCGGTGCCGAGGCGCAGGCGCTGCACCCACTAGCCGGTGTGCCGATCGCCATTAAGGACTTGATCGTCACCAAGGGTCAGCCAACCACCGCAGCATCGAAGATGCTCGAAGGCTGGATGAGCCCGTATGACGCGACCGTGATCGAAAAGATCCGAGCAGCCAAGCTGCCAATGCTGGGCAAGACCAACCTGGATGAATTCGCTATGGGTTCCTCCACCGAGCACTCCGCTTACGGCGTGACTCGCAACCCGTGGAACCTGGATCGCATCCCCGGTGGTTCCGGCGGTGGCTCGGCCGCTGCCGTGGCTTCCTTCGAAGCGCCGTTGGCTCTGGGCACCGACACCGGTGGCTCCATCCGTCAGCCAGGTGCTGTCACCGGCACCGTGGGCGTGAAGCCAACCTACGGCGCGGTTTCGCGTTACGGTGCGATCGCCATGGCCTCCTCGCTTGACCAGATCGGCCCGGTCTCCCGTACCGTGCTGGACTCGGCCTACCTGCAGGAGCTGATTGGCGGGCACGATCCCAAGGATTCCACCTCGCTGCCAAAGGACCTTGAAGGCCTCGTTGCAGCCGCTGAAGCTGGTGCCACCGGCGACCTGAAGGGTCTGCGCGTTGGTGTGATCAAGGAACTGACCGGCGAAGGCTACCAAGAAGGTGTGCAGGCACGCTTCAATGAATCCCTAGAACTGCTCAAGGCTGCCGGAGCTGAAATCGTCGAGGTTTCCTGCCCGAACTTCAAGTACGCGCTGGGCGCTTACTACCTGATCATGCCTTCGGAAGTTTCCTCCAACTTGGCTAAGTTCGACGGTGTCCGTTTCGGCCAGCGCGTGCTTCCAAAAGAGGGTCCACTGACCATCGAGCGCGTGATGGCTGCTACCCGTGCCGCCGGTTTCGGTGACGAGGTTAAGCGCCGCATCATTCTGGGTACCTACGCCCTGAGTGCCGGCTACTACGACGCCTACTACGGCTCGGCGCAGAAGGTCCGCACCTTGATCCAGCGCGACTTCGACGCCGCGTTTGAGCAGGCCGACGTGCTGGTTTCCCCAACCTCACCAACCGTGGCCTTCGAGCTGGGTAAGAACGACAATGACCCGCTAGCCATGTACCTCAACGACGTGGCAACCATTCCGGCGAACCTCGCCGGTGTTCCAGGCATTACCGTGCCTGGCGGCCTGTCCGAGGATCTTCCGGTGGGTATCCAGTTCCTGGCTCCGGCCTTCGAGGACGCACGCCTGTACCGCGCCGGCGCTGCCCTTGAAGCCCTGCTGGAAAAGCAGTGGGGCCACTCGCTGATCTCGCAGGCACCAGCCATTGATTCCGCTTCGATCGCGCAGGAGGCCTAGATCATGAGCAACTACACCGATGAATTGGTCGATTTCGACGAAGCACTGGATCGCTACGATCCGGTCCTGGGCTTTGAGGTCCACGTTGAGCTGAACACCAAGACCAAGATGTTCTCCGACGCGCCGAACGCTTTTGGCGACGACCCGAACACCAACGTCACCCCGGTTGACCTGGGACTGCCTGGCGTGCTGCCGGTGGTCAACAAGACCGCAGTAGAGTACTCCATCCTGATTGGCCTGGCCCTGAACTGCCAGATCGCCGAGAAGTGCGGCTTCGCCCGGAAGAACTACTTCTACCCGGACACCCCGAAGAACTTCCAGACCTCCCAGTTTGAAGACCCAATTGCCTACGACGGTTACCTGGACATCGAGCTGGAAGATGGCGAAGTCTTCCGCGTTGAGATCGAACGCGCCCACATGGAAGAAGACGCCGGCAAGCTGACCCACATGGGTGGCTCTACCGGTCGCATCCAGGGTGCGGACTACTCTCTGGTGGACTACAACCGCGCAGGTGTTCCACTGGTTGAGATCGTGACCAAGCCAATCACCGGCGCCGGCAAGCGCGCCCCAGAACTGGCCAAGGCCTACGTGGCCGCAGTGCGTGAAATCGTGAAGAACCTTGGTGTTTCCGATGCCAAGATGGAACGCGGCAACGTACGCTGTGACGCCAACGTTTCGCTGATGCCAAAGGACGCTGACAAGTTCGGTACCCGTACCGAAACCAAGAACGTCAACTCCCTGCGCGCAGTGGAGCACGCGGTGCGTTTCGAGATCGAACGCCACGCAGCAGTACTGGATTCCGGTGCGAAGATCGTTCAGGAAACCCGCCACTGGCATGAAGACACTCGCACCACTACTTCGGGCCGCCCGAAGTCGGATGCCGATGACTACCGCTACTTCCCAGAGCCTGACCTGGTGCCAATCGTCACCACCGTTGAGTGGATCGAAGAGCTACGCGGCCGTCTGCCAGAGCCACCAGCTGAGCGCCGCAAGCGCCTGAAGGCTGAGTGGAACTACGCGGACAAGGAATTCCGCGACGTGGTCAACGCCGGTGTGCTCGACGAAATCGAGCAGACCGTTGCCGCTGGCGCCACCGCTGCCGTAGCCCGCAAGTGGTGGATGGGTGAGATCGCTCGTCTGGCCAAGGCTGCGGACAAGGACATCTCGGATCTTGGTGTCACTCCTGCGACCATCGTTGAACTGAACTCGCTCATCGAGGGCAAGAAGATCAACGACAAGATCGCCCGTCAGGTTCTTGAGTACGTCATTGACGGCGAAGGCACCCCGAGCGAAATCGTTGAGAAGCGCAGCCTTGCTGTGGTCAACGACGATGGCGCACTGGGCAAGGCCGTGGATGACGCCATGGCTGCCATGCCTGACGTTGTTGAGAAGATCAAGGGCGGTAAGATGCAGGCTATCGGTGCGCTGATGGGTCCTGTTATGAAGGCTACCCGCGGACAGGCCGATGCCGGCCGCGTTCGTGAAATCGTGATGGAGAAGCTGGGACTCTAGTCCACAGACTCCAAACGCCGACGCCTGCCTCGAACTTCCAATAGTGAAGTCCGAGGCAGGCGTTTTTAACGAGCATTACGCGCAGGTGTTCTTGATAGCACACGTTTTTATGAGTCGTTTATATATTCAGTTAGTATCTGAATATGATCAATGCATCTCGTGGAGTAAAGGTTTTCAGTTTGATGGCGACGGTCGGATTGCTGCTTGCTGGATGTAGCGAACCGAAATCTGACCTCAAGACTCTAACGCCGACGGTTGTTCCTTCACCGAGCAAGGAAGAACCGAAGATCAAGTCCCTGCGAGATGCTGATCTTGGAAATACTACCTGGGCAGATCCGATGGCACTTGATGGCAAAGCCTCGAAAATTCGTCTGAAGAACTCGAAAGCCAGCGATGAATTCAACAACTATGCGCTGGGGAAGATCGTCTACGCGGACCTGAATGCCGACGGCGTTGATGACGCTGTCGCAACCTTCACCAGCACTTCCGGCAACGCCTACTGGCAACATTTTGTTGCATGGGTAGCGACCGAGGACGGGCCAGTTCAGGTTCCTGGCGAGATCGCTTATTCGCATAATTGCGGATCCACCGTTAAGAGCGTGGCGCCGGCCAAGCAAGGCGTCAAGGTCACTGAGTACCTCCGCAGCGACTTCAAAGATACTGCCTGCTCCGAGAACGGGCCACTAAAACAAGTTCGAACCGTAGGCGTAAAGCAGTACGCCGGCGATGACCAGCACTACCTCGTGCGCACAGATGCACTGGGTGGATACGGTGGTTACTGCCATCCAGAGGGCGAGGGTGACACGATTTCGGTCTCGATCCCGGTCTATGCTGCTCCGAACGCCAAGAGTAAGATGCCTTTGCAACGCCAGACAATGATGGGTTACATGGCCGGCCCGGAAGCTGCTGGCACGGTCACTAAAGATGGCCAGTGGGCGTTGTCAACGGTACTGATCAGGGATGAGAAATCGGCGACTGGTATGCAGACACGTTGCGCCTGGATGCCAACGACCAAGAACCCGCTGCACACAGACGGAGAAGCGGTGTTGGGTGAAAACGGGGAGCCGGTGGGGTAAGGCAATTTGGAACCTTCCGGGAACGGCATTTTCGGGCATCTGCTGTCGATGAATAATGAATAAGTGAATAGCGAATGGTTCGATAGGCCAAGGGGTGAGCCTGTCCATCTTGTTGAACATGATCCGTCGTGGGGCGTCCAAGCAGCTGACTAGATGCTGCGCATCAAGGTAGCTGTCGGTTCTACTGCAGAATCACTAGAACATATAGGATCGACCGCCGTTCCAGGTCTCATCGCCAAGCCAGTCCTCGACCTCCAAATAGCTGTTCCGGATATCTCGAAGGAAGCCGCATACCGTCGCGGCCTCGAAACCCTAGGGCTTGTTCTGTGGCAACGAGAAACTGACCATCGTTTCTTTCGGCCACCGGCGGGTGAACTGCGAACAGTTCATGTTCACGTGTGCGAAGTTGGCTCGACTTGGGAACGTGAGCATTTGGTGTTCCGTGATCGGCTGAGAGCAGACGCGTCGTTAGCCCGCGCTTACGCCGATTTGAAACTTGGTTTGGCTAGAAGCCGTTGGCCATGACCGGCTTGCTTACACCACCGGCAAATCTCAGTTCGTCAGGGACGTAATTGACGGAACGCTGCCGCGTGACTTGTCGGTGTGATTCCTAGACGAGCCGTGAAGTGCTTGCGCAGCAGATCATCAGAGGTGAATCCGACTTCGCGAGCTATGGCACCAATCGACAGATCCGTTTGTTCAAGGAGACGCTGCGCTTCGCGTACGCGCAGATCATTGAGCCACGCAACCGGTGTGGTTCCCAGATTCGCAGAGAACCATCGGTGAAATGTTCTGGGTGACATTGCGCAGGTAGCTGCGAGCTCCTTGATACTCCACCGTCGTTGAAGATCCTTTGTGACCTGCAACTGTAGCTGCTCGGCGGACGGCGCCGAACTGGCAGGAAAACTGGTATCCGCATATTGTGCTTGAGTGCCGGGCCTAAATACGGGGGTGACCATCGCCTTAGCGATGGTCTGTGCGGCGCTGGCTCCCCAACTCTCACGGACCAAATGCAACAAGAGATCAACCCCTGCAGTGACTCCAGCCGAGGTCCATACTTTGTCTTCGCCACAATACAGATCCCTCGACTGGACCTGGATTGATGGATAGAGCCGGGCGAGTTCATCGGCAAAGCGCCAGTGAGTTGTCGCATTACGTCCATCGAGCAGTCCTGCGGCAGCCAGAGTGAATGCCCCTGTGCACAATGAAGCGACGAGTACACCGGCAGCTGCAGCTCTTGCGACCGCGGAGACATCTTGCTGCGGCGGTTCAGAAAGCGGATCTTCGCTCCCTGGGACCACAAGGATGTCCAGTTCCTCCACCGAGGTGAAGTCATGGGTGCTCCGTATCGACTGGAACGGGTCCAAATCAGTGATGCTCTCGGCAGCAATGAGTCGAACAGTTGGTTGGGGGAGACCACGATCCGAACGGTCATCGAAGACTTCTCGAATAACAGCAATATCGAATGCACGCCGTCCCGGGCCGATGAGAATTCCCACGATCGTCATGGCGTAATCTTATCGAACCATGACATTCATGCCACTGTTGATGTCCCCGTATCACTGATGAACTATAAGCATGAGAAGGAATTATGAACCAGCATTGATCGTGGTCGACATGCAGCAGGGTTTTTACGACGCCTCGTGGGGAGAAACCGTTAATTACCCCGAATGCGAGAAAAACGTTGATCGCCTCCTTACCGCGTGGTCTGCACACCGGTTGCCAATAGTGATCGTCAGGCACGATAGCCGTAATCCAAACTCACCCTTGTTCGTTGAGGGGCCCGGCAATGATCTTCACAAATCGGTGCAAGCATTTACCCCTGATGTGGTGGTGACTAAAACGGTGAACTCCTCCTTTTATGGTTCGCCGGATTTGGAGCAGTGGCTTAGGTCCAGAGGGATCAATCAGATTGTCATCTGCGGGATCCAAACCAATTTATGCGTAGAAACTACCGCGCGCATGGGTGGGAATCTTGGCTTTGATGTCGTTGTTCCTCTCGACGCTACTCGCACCTTCGACCTAGCTGGCCCCGACGGCAGCGTCATTCCAGCGGCCACTTTGATGCAAGTTACGGCGACGAATCTGCATGGCGACGGGTTCGCGCAGGTGGTTTCGACACAAGAGGTGCTGGACTCACTGAGAGTGACATGATTGTGTAACGCCTGCTCAATGGCGAATTCGGTGCAAACGAGTCCTGGCTTTGCCCGCCACACGCGGCAAGATTCGTATAGGGTTGACCCATGAATATCTCGTTCACAGCGATGGGAGCAGAAGACAGTAGCGCAATTATCGCGTTTTTATCTAGTAACAGCTTCCCATTCCATGTCCGCCGGGACTGGTCAGTACCGGAGCTACAAGTGGTAGTTGATAGTGGCAGATATTGGAACAATGAGAGCCAAGGGTTCTGGATTGTTGGCGACGGTGAACGCTTGGGAATGGTTGTGCTTGAAGATCTGGAAGACGACACCCCAATGTTTGACCTGCGCCTGGCAGAGAACTATCGCGGGCAAGGCCTGGGAACCCCCATTCTGAAGGAATTGTGCGCCATGGTCTTCAAGGAATACCCGGAGATCGTTCGATTCGAGGGCCAAACCAGAGAAGACAATATTGCGATGCGCAAGGTGTTCCATAAGGCGGGTTTCCTCAAGGAAGCCCACTATCGGATGAGTTGGCCCGTCGAGGATGGTACAAGACTGGCATCGGTCGCCTACGCAATTCTCCGCCAGGATTGGGAGTCCGGCGAATCGACCAGCTTCGACTGGTACGACTTGGAAATCTGACTTCGCGCTCAAGATTTCATGTGGCGGGGCGGCACAAGAAATCTCGAGTGATTTCCAAATGCCCCAGATGCTGGCAAAGCTCTTCGTAGACATGCATGAGGACGCCTTCGCAGGTGGCCATCCAATATTCGATCTCGCGACCCGGTGGCAAGGCCGCGGGAGATTGGTGCAATTCGGTGCGCGAAATGTCTGCAACGAATGCTGTTCTGGTTTCGGACGCGAGATTCAACGCGTCGGGCTTGGCCAATTTCGCGCTAAACTCAGCGTTCCGATCACGGGGGACTGTGATGCCGAGATTCACTGTTGAAGACCAGCGACGCATCATGCCGCAACAGTGCAACAGAATCTGCACCGGAGAATTGCTGCCTTCTATCGGCGAGCAACTATTGATCACTTCGTCTGGAATATCGTTGACGGTCTCGAAGAGCTGGTCAAACTTTTCAAGTACGAGTTGAACGAGAATCTGATCGTTCGGTGCCGATGAATTCATGCCCCGAGTCTAGACGAAAGCTAGCGTTGCCATGGGCACAAGGCAGAACCACGAGATACACCCGCCAGAACAGGTTGAAAGAAGTCCTCATTGCGGGTGCTTCTTCTTTCGGGCCGTGGCGAACCTGGTCATCGATGGAAATAGCAGGTAGAAAAACCACAACGTCCCGGACCACCTAGGCATCAACTAATTGGTGTCGGAGCCCCAAGGGATCAAAGTTGCACGAAGAAAACGTCCCTCAACGGTTATCGATGCATCTGTAGGAACCACGAGTGCATCCAATCGGGCAAGATCTTCATTCTCAACTCGACAGGTGTTGTCCAATGCCACGAGGATTGTCACCGCGTAGTTGCCCGAGATCTCGCTGAGCGAGTTCTCCGTGGAGACGCTAGCCTGCCATTTCTTGCCGAGGAACATCAAGTTCAGGGCCTGAAACCCAACTCCGAGGGGTGCAACGGAAACCTCATCGTCGCCAGCAAACGCTATGTGCTCACCTGCATGGAGACGATGCGTCTGGCCACCAATGGTCAGGTCTATCTCGCCAGGCCCAAGTGCTACCTGAATCCGCTGAATTCCAGAATATTGGCTGTAGGGCTGAGACTGAGAAATTTCAGCGACGCTTACTTTCCAAGTCCACTCACCGAGTGCATCCGAATCACTGAGGAGGGTACGCGATACTCCCTTGCCGTTCTTCCAAAGCTGGGCAGAAAGATTTGCATATCGAACAACGAGCAATTCGTGCATAGCGGTAGGCTTCCTCAACGTTCACGTGGCTTTGAAGGTCATTTTGCCATCCGAGTTCTGGCCCGCTTCAATTCGTGACGGCACGAAGGGCGCTTTTCTGCCGTCCGTTCCAAACGGAAGATTAGGATTGAACGATGAGCCACGCACCCGCCAACAAATCAGCCATGCCCGACGCTGAAGTCGCGATTGATCTGAAGTTGGTGCGCGAGTTGATAACAACACAAGCTCCGCAATGGGCCCATGAAGACATTACCTACCTGGCCACTGGCTGGGACAACGAGGTCTATCGCCTCGGAGATACCTTGCTGATCCGTTTGCCCCGGCGACAGATGGGGGAGGAGATCGGTGTCAAAGAGCGCCGTTGGCTCCCTCTGTTGGAAAGGGACACCGGCGTGGATATTGGCCTGGCGATCTTTGAAGGCCAGCCCACCGCAAGCTACCCTTTTACCTTTTCAATTTGCCGCTACGTTCCTGGAACTAGCGCTGCACAACTAGCGCGCCAGGAGCGCGATGGATATGCGGAAGAATTCTCGGGGCTGCTGCGGGATCTTCATCAACCTGCAAGTTCACCGGAACCGCGAAGCAGCTTTCGCGGTTGTGCCCTGGCGCTGCTGGATACACGGACTCGCGAGCAAATCTCGAATTTGGAATCACCGTTGCAGCCCGGAGCTCTGGCGCTGTGGCAGGAAGCGTTAGGGGTCGAAGCGTACATGGACGCCCCAGTGTGGCTGCATGGTGATCCGCATCCACATAACACCGTAGTTGGCGAACAGCCGCGGCATCCCAGTGTCTCGCTGGTTGATTATGGGGACCTATGCGTTGGTGATCCTGCCTCGGATCTGGGTATGTTTTGGATGCATTTCAGTCTGGAAGGGATCACTAAGGCTTTCGAGAGCTACGGTATCGCGGAGGGCAGCCCAACGTGGAAACGCGCGAGGGGTTGGGGGCTGCGGTATGCGATGTTGACCGCAAATCTTGGCACTGATGATCTTCTAGGCATTGTTGGACGAGAGGCCTTGGAGGTGCTTCTTGGTAGTTCCGAGTAGGTCCAGAAGCACTCCATTTGGGGCGTCCCAGACCGTAAGCTAAATCCAAACCAAGCAACCCAGTGCTGTCTAATCTGGTCAATGAGAGGACCGTCATGGATCTCGAGAAAAATCCGAGCCTTGCTGCACAATTGTGCCTCGAATCCCACAAAGAGCTACTGGAGCATTTAGCTGGCCTCAGCGACGTGAGCATGCAACGAGACAGCAAATTGCCTGGTTGGTCCGTGGGCCATGTGCTGACGCACCTTGCTAGAAATGCTGATGCACATGCACGGCGTCTTGAAGGAGCCCTGAATGGCGAGGACCTTCCCAAATACGCGAATGGTGCCGAGCAGCGTCGCCAAGAAATTGAGGATGGTGCGCGGAATTCAGCTTCTGAAATCTTGGCGGACCTTGAAGTGAGCATTCATCGTTTAGACCGTCTTCTTGAGCAAAGTGAACAGGCTGAATGGCCTAACGCAGATTTCATGGGCGGCGGGCACTACGGGGTTGGAGGTTGCCCGGCGCATCGCCTGCGAGAAGTGCAGATGCATCTTGTAGATCTTGGACTGGGATACTCGCCAAGCCAGTGGCCCGACGAATACGCAGCGTGGGATCTTGGCAATCTACTGGCCACTGTTCCCGAACGTTTGGCAAGCGTGGAAGCGCGTACCGAGCTTATTGCATGGTTAGCCGGACGTGGACCATTAAGCAAGGGATTCACGTTGGATCCATGGGGTTGAGCTGCTCTGCCTGCAAAGGCTGAAGCATTCCCAAGCCAATTACTTCAGCGTGAGAAGGCCCGGCAGCTGATCCATATTCGTGAACACTTTGGTTGCGCCGGCCGCCAAGAGTTTCTCTTCGGTGCTGCTGATGGGTCCACCCGGGCAGTAACCGAAGACTGTGGCTCCGGCTGCAACGCCAGCGGTCACACCCGTGACCGTATCTTCGACGACCGCTGCCTGACGCGGATCAATGTCCAAGCCGGCGGCGGCTGCTAGATACACATCGGGCGCTGGCTTGCTTCGTGCATATTCCATACCGCTGTAGACCTGGTTGCCGAAATATGGCGCCATCTTGGTAATGGAAAGCTGCATCTCTACTTTGGTGCGATCAGCTCCTGTCGCGCACGCAATCTTGTTGTCATACAGGCCAGCAACTTGAGCCACCGCCTCCAAGGCACCGGGAATGGCAGTCAGGTTTTCGCGCAATGCGACATCGCGGCGCTGTCTGAATTCGGCGATCCATTGTTCGTCAATGCGGAATCCGGTATTCGCCAGGATTGGTTCCCATTGATCTTTCAACGCCTTGCCGATGAAGATTCTGATGCAGTCTTCTTGGCTGATGTTCCAGCCCAATTCCATGAGCATCTCGCGGAGCACTGCGTTCGTGATGGACTCGGAATCAACCAGTACGCCATCGCAATCAAAGAGCACAGCGGAAAATTTTGGACGCGACAAGTTTGACCCTTCGTGCAGGCTCGGCGAGCGGCTAGGCGACAGAGAACTCGTGGAGAATGCGGGCCAGCGGCGCCAGTTCGGGCTGCTCCTCTGCCTGCTTCAATACGCGTTCCAAGGTGGCGTCGTGAATGGGCTTGGCCTTCTGATACAGCTCGTGGCCGATCGCGGTGAGCTCGGTGTAAATGCCGCGCCGATCATCGGCACACAGCACGCGTGAGAGCAGATTGCGATCTTCCAGCCGGGTGACCAGGCGCGTCGTTGCGCTGGGGCTCAGGGCTGTGGCACGGGCCAACTGCGCCATACGCATATGCCAGCCATCCTGCCGGTTCAAGGCGTCCAATAATGTGTACTCGACCACAGAAAGTCCAGCCTGGGCAGTTAGGTCTTTTTCAAGTGCAGCATCGATTAAACCGTGCAATGACGCCAAAGTGCGCCATCCACGAGCACGGATTTCGACAGCATTATCTGCGATTCCCATGAGTTCCTCCAAAAATACTTGCTTGCGCTGGTTAGTTGCGTGTGCAACGATAGTATCCATCGCGCAATAACAAGCGTGTGCAACTAATTTATCTAGTCTATCAGGAGTAACGCTATGCCGCTCGGTCTTATTGCGTTGGCTATCGGTGCCTTTGGTATCGGGCTTACAGAATTTGTCATCATGGGCCTGTTGCCAGACGTCGCTAACGACTTCGCTGTTAGCGAGGCCGCTGCAGGCTGGCTCATTTCGGGATACGCGCTGAGCGTAGTGGTTGGAGCCCTGGGCCTGACCGCAGCAACTGTTCGTTTGCCTCGCAAGCCAGTGCTTGTTGGCCTGCTGGTTCTGTTTATCGTGGGCAATTCACTCACCGCACTGGCCTCAACCTACGAAGTGGCCATGATCGGCCGCGTGATCGCCGCCCTATGTCATGGCGCCTTCTTCGGTATTGGTTCGGTTGTCGCCTCCGACATGGTTCCAGCCAATAAGAAAGCCGGCGCTATCGCCATCATGTTCACCGGCCTGACCGCTGCCAACGTCCTAGGCGTTCCTTTTGGCACCCTGCTTGGGCAGCACTCCGGCTGGCGATCCACCTTCTGGGCAATCTCCGGTATCGGCGTTCTGGCCTTGGTCGGAATCCTTGTGTTGGTTCCGGCTATTAAGCACGCAGCCGAAGGAATCTCCCTGCGTAAAGAACTCGGTGCCTTCACCTCCTTGCAGGTCTGGCTGTCCTTGGCTGTCACCATTCTGGGTTACGGCGGTATGTTCGGTGCCTTCACCTACATCGCCTACACGCTGACCGAAATTACCGGCTTCAGCGCAACCACCGTGCCTTGGCTGCTGATGCTCTTCGGCGTAGGCCTCTTTGTTGGTAACTGGATTGGCGGTCGCATGGCCGATAAGAGCATCGACCGCACCCTGCTCTTCTTCATCTCGGCTCTGCTGGTCGTCCTTGTCCTCTTCGGATTCTTCGCGAGCAACCCGATCGCCACCGTCATCGCCTTGCTGCTTATGGGCGGCTTTGGCTTCGGTACCGTTCCCGGCCTGCAAAGCCGCATCATGCAGTACGCCGGAAACGCGCCAACCTTGGCCTCGGGCGCAAACATCGGTGCCTTCAATGTTGGCAACGCATTAGGTGCCTGGGCCGGTGGCCTGGGTATCGCAGCAGGCCTCGGCTACACCTCGCCGATCTGGATTGGTGCACTGATCACCCTCGTGGCGCTGATTGTCATTCTTGCCGCCATGGGCTTGGCCAAGAAGGCCTCGGCATCGGCACCTCAGCTAGTTCCAGCTAGCTAATCAATAGTTTTCCTCAGTCCCTCAACCAATTTTTAGGAGTTAGACATGACTACTGCTATCCCAACCATCACCCTGAACAACGGCGTTGAAATGCCTCAGGTAGGTTTCGGAGTCTTCCAAGTTCCCAACGAGGAGACCACTGCTGCGGTGAACGCAGCGCTCAAGGCAGGCTACCGCAGCATCGACACCGCTGCCATCTACGGTAACGAAGAAGGGGTCGGCAAGGCTCTGGCGCAGTCCGGTATTGCCCGCGAAGAATTGTTCATCACCTCCAAGATCTGGATCGCAGATATGGGATATGAGCAGACTCTAGAAGCCTTCGAAGCAAGCCTTGAGCGCTTGGGTCTGGACTACTTGGACCTTCTGCTGATTCACTGGCCAGCTCCAGAAAAGGACCTGTATGTGGATACTTGGAAGGCTTTCGAGAAGCTTTACGCCGACAAGAAGATCCGTGCCATTGGCGTTTCGAACTTCCAGCCAGAGCACCTGAACAAGCTGATCGCTGAAGGAACCATCGTTCCAGCCGTGCACCAGGTTGAGCTGCACCCGGCTCTGCAGAACCGCGAAGTGATCGCTGCCAACGCCGAGCACGGTATCGTCACCGAAGCATGGAGCCCACTGGCTCAGGGCGCAATGCTGACCGACGAAACCATCCTCGCCATCGCAGAAGCCCACAAGGTTTCTGCGGCACAGGTCATCCTGCGCTGGCACCTGCAGCAGGGTCGCGTGATCATTCCAAAGTCGGTCACTGAGTCCCGCATCATCGCCAACCTTGACCTGTTCGGTTTTGAGCTGACCTCCGATGAGCTGGCCAGCATCGATGCGCTTGATCGTGATGGTCGTACCGGTCCAAACCCTGACACCTTCAACGGCTAACAGCATGGCACTAGCGAAGCCCGCTCTCAATTGAGGGCGGGCTTTGCTCGTTAACTAGCCCGTAACCAGTTGCTGCACGGCCGTGCGAATAGCTTCAATAACGTCATTGATGGTGCTTCGGTGTAGATGCTCTGCCCGGAGTAAAATGTCGATTTGTCGACCAGAATTTAGCCCCTTAATTGGTCGTAAAGTCACCGACTTATCGAGGGTCTTTCTGGCGGTGAACCTCGGTAGAATTCCAAGGCAATCGCCGGCTTCAACGAGCGCCCCGGCGGTCGCGTAATCGTTGACCCGGTGCTCGATATTTGGTGCCTTGCCGGCCAGGGCGGCAATAGTTTCCAGCACATCGGCGGGGGAGTAGCCAGGGCGTGAAACGACCCACCGCTCGTCGATAACCTGCTGTGGGGTGAGCTGCTCGAATCTAGCCAGTGGATGATCCTGATGGATGGCAATGTCCAGTGGTTCGAAAGCCAACGGGATCACGGTGATGCGGTCTTCTGGCCATGGTGAGGTATGCGGCATGCGGTGGGCCAACACCAGATCATAGGTCGAGGTGAGCGCAGGGAAATCGTGTTGGGAAACATCCTCATCAAAGAAGTGCAACGGAGGCAACTGGGCCTCCGGCAATGCGAGCAGCGGCGCAAAAATAGTTTGTCCGATGGAATGGAATCCAGCGATCTTGATCGGAACATTCTTATCTTGCTCTACGGTACGAATTTTTGCTGAAGCTTCGGCCAATGTTGAAGCAACGGAGGCCGCTGCGGACGCGAGCAGTTTGCCTTCGGACGTCAATACCAAGCGCCTGCCGTCTTTCTGGGTCAGGGGTGTAGAGAACCCCCTCTGCAATTGAGTCAGGTGCTGGGAAACGGCCGACGGGGAGACGAAAAGCGCCTTCGCCACCGCGTTGACGCTGCCTAGATCCGCCAGTTCTCGCAGAATCCGTAGCTGATGTAATTCCATGAAGTAAATGCTAAATCAAGAGATCAGTGATTCGCGCTTCTTCTAATATATTTTCTCTTCGCATGTGGTGCGACACTGGAAGCAACACAGTCCGTCGTGTGTGAACCCGACGGCCATCTCCAAAGGATCACGCATGAAAGCACTGTATAAGTCCGGGCCACACGCTGGGCTGGAACTCGTGGACCGACCAGAACCAGAAGTCGGGGTGCACGATGTAAAAATCCGTGTCATGACCACCGGAATCTGCGGAACCGATCTGCACATCGAAGCCTACGATGACGCAGCCAAAGCCATTCTCAATACCCCATTGGTTCCGGGGCACGAGTTTTACGGTGAAGTTGTTGAAGTCGGTTCCTTCGTTCACGGCGTTAAAGTCGGCGAACGCGTCTCCGGCGAAGGCCACGTGGTCTGCGGGATCTGCCGCAACTGCCGCGCCGGGCGCAAACAAATGTGCATCAATGTCGACTCGGTCGGCGTTCAGCGTGATGGTGCCTTCGCCGAATATGTGGTGATCCCCGAAAGCAACGTGTACGTTCACCGCGATGAACGCATCACCCCACTGCTCGGCGCGATCTTTGACCCCTTTGGCAACGCCGTGCATACCGCCTTACAGTTCCCGATGATCGGTGAAGATGTCCTCATCACCGGAGCCGGACCCATCGGTCTGATGGCCGCCGCAGTGGCACGCCATATTGGAGCCCGCAAGATCGCGATTACCGATATCTCGGATCAACGCCTCGAACTGGCCCAGGCTATGGGCGTGGATCTAACGGTGAATGTCGGCACCACCCGCATCAACCAAGCCCAGCGTGAGCTGGGCATGGTCGAAGGCTTTGACTACGGCATGGAAATGTCCGGCCACGCAAGCGCCCTACCCGAGATGATCGAGAATATGAATCACGGTGGCAAGATCTGCATGCTCGGCCTGCCTAGCTCCTCTATCGATATCAACTGGGGCAAAGTGGTCACCCACATGCTCACCCTTAAGGGCATCTACGGCCGCGAAATGTTCGAGACCTGGTACGCAATGAGTGCCATGCTCACTTCTTCGGAACTCATGCGCGAACGCATCTCTTCGGTGGTCACCGACTTTGTGCCAGCCACCGACTGGCAAGCCGGATTTGAAGCCGCCCGCGGCGGTCACGGCGGCAAGGTCGTGCTGGACTGGACCGTTTTCGCAAGCTAATTACGCAGGCTAAGAATTTCTCGCACCAACAAGGAGCACTCCCTATGTACACCGATCTCAAAGACCACCTGGCCGCGGAACTCGACGAGCTGAAGACCTCCGGGCTGTTCAAAGCCGAACGCCACATTGACTCAGCCCAGTCTGCCTCCATCATGGCCGGCTCGCTGGGCGCCGAGGCCCGCCAGGTCTTGAACTTTTGCGCCAATAATTACCTGGGCCTGGCAGATAACCAGCAGATCATCGACGCCGCGAAGTCGGCCATGGACGAACGTGGTTTTGGTATGGCCTCGGTGCGCTTCATCTGCGGCACCCAGGATGCACACCTTGAGCTGGAAGCCAAGCTATCCAAGTTCCTGGGCACCGAAGACACCATCTTGTTCTCCAGCTGCTTTGATGCCAACGGCGGAGTCTTCGAATCGCTCTTCGGCAAGGAAGATGCCATCATTTCCGATGCGCTGAACCACGCCTCGATCATCGACGGCATCCGCCTGTCCAAGGCCGCCCGCTTCCGCTACGCCAACCAGGACATGAATGATCTGGAAACCCAACTTCAGGCCGCAGCAAAGCTCAACGACGGGGCAGGCGCACGCCGCACCATCATCGTCACCGACGGCGTGTTCTCCATGGACGGCTACCTCGCCCCACTTGAAGCCATCTGCGATCTGGCCGAAAAGTACGGCGCGCTGGTTATGGTCGATGACTCCCACGCGGTGGGCTTCATGGGCGCAACCGGTGCCGGAACTCCAGAGCACGCAGGGGTCTCGGACCGCGTGGACATCTACACCGGCACTTTCGGTAAAGCCCTGGGCGGAGCCTCCGGCGGCTATGTGTCAGGTCGCGGCGAAATTGTTGCCATGCTGCGCCAGAAGGCCCGCCCATACCTTTTCTCCAACTCACTGGCACCATCGATCGTGGCCGCCACACTCAAGGCATTGGACCTCGTGGTGGGTTCAAATGACCTGCGCGAAAAGCTCTTCGAGAATGCAGCGCTCTTCCGCCGCCGCATGAGCGAAGAAGGATTTGAACTGCTTGAGGGTGAGCACGCGATCATCCCGGTGATGTTCGGCGATGCCATCAGGGCAGCCGAAGTAGCTGCCAAAATGCTCGACCAGGGCGTATTTGTCACTGCCTTTAGCTACCCGGTGGTGCCCAAGGGCGCGGCCCGCATCCGTGTCCAGCTCTCCGCCGCGCACTCGGCGCAGGACATTGAAGCCTGTGTCCAAGCATTTGTTGCCAGCCGATGAAGCTGTAGGCTAACTGCCGACGTGTTTCAATAGAAATTACGTTTCGGCACAACCAAAGGCGGAGGACTGATGGCGACAAGGGATGATGTGGCGCACCTAGCCGGAGTTTCTCCCAGTACCGTGTCCTACGCAATCAGTGGTCGTCGCACCATCTCGGATGCCACCAAGGCCAAAGTCCTAGCGGCCATGCGGGAGCTGAACTACACCCCGGATGCGTTTGCCCAGGGCCTGGCCGGCGCACGTCGCGGTATCCTCGCGTTGCACTTTCCCACCAGTGTCGACGGCTACTCAAGTACCGAATTCGAGTACGTCACCGCGGCCATGGAGCGTGCCCGCACGCTGGGCTATCACATGCTGCTGTGGTCAAATCCGATGACCGACGTGATGGGACTGGAGAGTCTGGTCGGCCAGAAGTTGGTGGCTGGGGTGTTGATGATGGAAGTGTCAATCAACGATCTGCGCTTTGGCGTATTACGCCGAGCCAAGGTGCCCTTTGCTTCCATCGGTCGACCGGATGACAGCGACGACGTGTCCTACGTGGACAACGATTTTGCCGAAGCCGGCCGCATCGCGGTGGAATATCTCGCCGGACTTGGGCACAGCTCGATCATGTACATCAACGTCTCGGAGGAAGACCAGCAAGCCGGAAATGGTCCTGCCATCCGCACCGCCAGGGCGATCAGTGACGCAGCGCGCGAATACGGTGTGCAGATGCAGGAAGTCCCGGTAGAAAACAATGCCCGCGGTGGCCGCGAGGCGTTGGAGGCCTACCTGAAAATGGATCCACGGCCTACCGCCGTGCTGGCCCTGAAGGAATTTGCTACCGCCGGTTTTGTCAACGCTGCGGTCATGGCTTCGCTACGCATCCCCGAAGATCTTTCGGTGATTGCCTTGGGCGTGGGGGACCGCTCGGCAGAGATGGTTGCCCCGGCGCTGACCACCGTCGCTCCTTCGGGGGAGCAGATTTCCCATGCCGCGGTCGATGCCCTAGTGCAGCAAATTGAGGGGCGTACCACCGGTGTGGTGCAGAAACTGATCGCCCCGATTATGAGCGTTCGAGAAAGCTCGGGCCCGGCCCCGCAGTAGTGGGCGCGCGAAATTTATGGACAGTTTTGCCACAGGTGTTGACGCGCGTCGATGATCTAGGTCACTATTGAGGGGATCACTCGTGCCAGGCCATCCTTGCCGGTCAGGCACTTCTCGACGTGGAGGGCATCATGAAGAAAACGAAACGCGGTCTGAAGCTCGCGCCGGCCATCTCTGTAGCAGCAATCAGCCTGCTGCTCGCCGGCTGCTCCGGTGGCGCCGACCCTAACGATCCCAATGCCGGCGGAGGAAGCGCCGCACCTTCTGTCGGCACGGCAGACGGAGTTGTTGACATCTACGGCCCGGTGACCGGCACCGAAGCTCAGCTGCTCGAAAAGTCCTGGGCCAAGTGGTCCGAGGAAAACAACATCAAGATTCGCTACACCGGCGATAAGAACTTTGAATCCCAGATCGGCATCAAGGTCCAGGGTGGCGACACCCCGGACCTGGCCGTCTTCCCCCAGCCAGGCCTGCTGCAGGCCACCGTGGCCCAGGGCAAGGTGCAGAAACTTCCCGAAGGCGTCCAAACCCAGCTGTCAAACAACTGGTCCGAAGACTGGCAGAACTACGGCAAGGTTGATGGAGTCCAGTACGGTGTGCCACTGATGGCCAACGTTAAGGGCTACATTTGGTACTCGCCAAAGCAGTTTGAAGAATGGGGCGTGAGCGTTCCGAAGACCTGGGATGAAATGACCAACCTGGGCACCGAGATCTCGAAGAAGACCAACAAGCCTGCCTGGTGCGCCGGCTTTGCCTCCGGTGAAGCTTCGGGCTGGCCAGGCACCGACTGGATCGAAGACGCCGTGCTACGTCAGGCCGGCACCGACGCCTACGACAAGTGGGTTGCCGGAGATCTGGAATTCACCTCACCAGAAATCACCAGCGCTTTTGACTCCGTGGGCAAGATCCTGCTCGATCCCAAGCAGGTCAACGCAGGCTACGGCGACGTAAAGTCGATCAACTCCACCGCCTTTGGTGATGTTGCCACCGCAGTTGCCAAGGGCACCTGCCCACTGACCCACCAGGGTTCCTTCCTCGAAGGCTACTTCGCGGAATCGAAGAACGCCGATGGTAAGACGGCTACCGTGGGACCTGACGGAGACGTCTGGGCCTTCGTCGCCCCTCCAGCCAAGGCCGATGATCCCGTCTCCGTTGTTGGTGGCGGCGAATTTGTCGCAGCCTTCTCCAACGATGAGGAGACCGCCAAGGTTCAGGAATACATAGCCAGCGCGGACTGGGCGAACAGCCGCGTATCCCTCGGTGGCGTGATCTCGGCGAACTCGGGCCTTGACCCGAAGAACGCCAGCAGCGATCTTTTGCGCAGCGCCGTGGAACTGCTCCAGGATCCAAACACCACCTTCCGCTTCGACGGATCTGACCTGATGCCAAAGAGCGTCGGTTCGGACTCCTTCTGGAAGGGCTTGGTTGACTGGGTCGACGGCAAGTCCACCGAAGAGGTGCTGAAGAATATTCAAGCAGGTTATGACTCCTAGTCACCACCTGGTTCGTCGTCAACGGCCGGGACTCCCGGCCGTTGACGTGATTGTAGGAGCCTAAGACCATGTCTGAATTTTTCCAGTGGCTTGCCGGTGTGCCACCGCTGGGCCAGATCCCGATCGTACTGCTAGCTTTTGCAGTCCTGATCGCCGTGATCCTCGCCTTTGTTGAGGTCGCCACCAAACGTGGCCGTGCCTTTAACATCGTTCGTTTACTTGCCGCCGTGCTCGTCCCGGTCATCATTTTGCTAGCACTAGGGCTGTACAACTCGGTGATGTGGGTAGCCGGCATCGCGGCCGTTGCCGGCGCAATCCTGTTCTACTTTGATCGCCGTTCGCGCGACGGTGCCGGCTCGCTGCTACAACTGAGCGGCTTCCTGGCTCCGGCCATGGCCTTGTTGGCAATTGGCCTGATCTATCCGACGATCCGCACCGCCATGAGTGCCTTCATGGCCAATGATGGTTCCGGGTTTGTGGGCCTGGCCAACTTCGCCTGGGTCTTCACCAGCCCTGATGGCCTCACCGCGCTGCTGAACACCCTGGTCTGGGTCTTGGTCGCGCCGATCGTATCGACCATCGTCGGCCTGGCCTACGCGGTGTTCATTGATAAGTCCCGCGGCGAGAAGTTCTTCAAACTCCTAGTCTTCATGCCCATGGCCATCTCCTTTGTCGGCGCATCGATCATCTTTAAGTTCTTCTACGACACCCGCCAGGGCGAACAGATCGGTGTACTGAACGCGATCATCACCGCCTTTGGCGCCAAGCCGGTTGACTGGTTGGGACTTGAACCTTGGAACACCCTGTTCCTGGTGATCATCCTGATCTGGACGCAGTCAGGTTTTGCGATGGTGATCCTCTCGGCCGCCATCAAGGGTGTACCAGCCGAACAGCTCGAAGCTGCCGCGCTAGATGGCGCCAGCCCATGGCAACGCTTCACCAATGTCACCCTGCCGGGCATCCGTTCCTCGGTGATCGTGGTGCTGACCACCATCTCGATCGCCTCGCTAAAGGTCTACGACATTGTTTCCTCGATGACCGGTGGCCGCTCGGACACCACGGTGCTCGCCTTCGAAATGGTTCGCCAGTTCCAACTCGGCGCACGTACCGGGTACAGCTCGGCCCTTGCGGTGATCCTGTTCATCCTGGTCTTGCCGATCATCATCTACAACGTGCGTCAGCACAAGAAGCAAAGGAGCATCCGATGAGCGCCGTGGGTGAATCATCTCGTCGCCTGCTCAAGGCCACCGAACAAACCAGCGGCAAGCTGCGCAAGGCGACCACCTCCCGTGGTGCGACCATCGCAGCCTTCATCATCGCCGCCATCTGGACCATCCCGACCTTTGGTCTTTTTGTCTCATCCTTTAGACAGGCCGATGACATCAAGACCACCGGCTGGTGGACCGCGCTGGCTAACCCCTCGTTTACGCTGGATAACTACGCTCAGGCTTTCACCTCGGGTGATAGCTTGCCACTCTCCAAAGCGTTTTTGAACTCGTTGGTCATCACCATCCCGGCAGCTATTGTGCCGATCATCCTGGCAAGCCTGGCCGCCTATGCTTTCGCCTGGATCAACTTCAAGGGCCGCAATACGCTCTTTGTGATGGTCTTCGCGCTGCAGATTGTTCCGATCCAGATGGCCTTAGTGCCACTGCTTCAGCTGTTCTCCGATGGCGTGAAGATCGGCGGTCTTTACATCCTGCCCGGACTAGGTGTTAACGGTCTGGATGGAGCCTATGCGAAGGTGTGGATCGCGCACACGATCTTTGCATTGCCGCTGGCGATCTTCATGTTGCATAACTTCATCTCTGAAATCCCCGAGGAAGTCATTGAGGCTGCCCGAGTGGACGGCGCCGGGCACGGCAAGATCTTCGCGCAGATCGTGTTGCCACTGTCGATGCCGGCCATCGCGTCTTTCGGCATTTTCCAGTTCCTCTGGGTGTGGAATGACCTGCTGGTCGCCACGGTCTTCACCTCTGGCGCAGGACTGCCGATCACCAAGGCGTTGCAGGACTTGTCCGGAACCTATGGACAATCCTGGGAGCTGCTCACCGCTGGTGCGTTCATCTCGATGATCATTCCATTGGTGGTCTTCTTCGCCTTGCAGCGCTACTTTGTGCGTGGCCTGCTGGCCGGTGCCACCAAGGGCTAAAACGCGGTTGACCCCCAGCAAGGGCCTCGGATTTTTCCGGGGCCCTTGCTGCGTTTGAAACTGCTGGGTTTGAATCTGTTGCGTCTGAAATCCCGGATCAGAAAAGAGCGAGGCGAGCCACAAGTTTTATCCAAGCCAGTAGGCTCATCCCATGGCTACAACCTTGTTGACGAATATCGGGCAACTAACCACCGTTGATGCGTCTTCACGCGTGGTGGAGAACGCGGCGGTGCTGATCGAGAACGAGCAGATCGCGTGGATTGGCTGCGCATCCGATGCGCCACAGGCCGCTACTGTCACCGATCTCTCCGGCAAGGCTGTCCTGCCTGGCTGGGTCGACTCGCATAGCCACCTGATCTTTGGGGGAGACCGCGCCGAAGAATTTGTCGCCCGCATGGCTGGCGAATCCTATGCCGCCGGAGGCATCGCGGTGACCACCGCAGCCACCAGAAACCTCAGCAACGAACAGCTCACCAATCTAGTCGCTACTCGTCGGCACGAGGCCCTGCGCATGGGAACCACCTGGATGGAAACCAAAACCGGCTACGGTCTGGAGATGGCTGAGGAGATTCGCCATGCACAGCTAGGCCGCCGGCTAGTCGACACCCTGACCTTCCTCGGTGCCCATCTGGTACCCGCAAATTCCAACGCCGATGAGTACACCGACCTCGTCGCCGGTCAGATGCTGGAAGCAGTAGCCGAGCACATCGACTTTGTGGATGTCTTCTGCGAACGTGGCGCCTTCAATGAAGAGCAATCCCGTCGAGTACTACACGCCGCCCAGCAGAAAAACATCCCCAGCAAAGTCCACGGAAACCAGTTGGGCCACGGACCTGGCGTCAAACTGGCCGTTGAGTTCCACAGCCATTCGGTGGATCACGTCAACTACCTTGAAAATTCTGATTTCCAGGCGCTCGCCGGAAGCTGGAGCAACTGGGAGAGCACGTCCAGAACGGGGAAGCGCGGAACCGTCGCCACTTGTTTGCCCGCCTGCGATTTGTCCACCCGGCAGCCTTTGGCCCCAGGTCGCGAGCTATTGGACGCCGGGATACCTATCGCGCTGGCGAGCAATTGCAATCCCGGCACCAGCTACACCAGCAACATGAACTTCGCGGTAGCTACCGCGGTGCTACAAATGAACCTGACGCTTGCCGAAGCCATCGAGGCAGCCACTTATTCGGGAGCGCTGGCCCTCGGCGTCCAGGACCAGGTCGGGTCCATCGAAGTTGGCAAACGCGCAGACCTGCACGTTCTTGATGCGCCAGTGGCAGCGCACCTGGCCTACCGTCCCGGGATGAACCTGACTCACAGCGTGTATCGGGCGGGTCAACTGGTGCGGTAAGGCTGATTCAATGAGATCTGGCATGAAGGGCATTAACCATTAGAGCCATGATCCAGCTTCTTCCACAGTCGGTCGCGTTCTGCGCCCGTCATTGGATTTGCTTCAAATCTGGCTTCGGCTTGCGTTTTTGGATCGTCGACTAGAACGTAACCATCTCGAAGCTCGTTCACGGTGTACCAGCCCGGTCCATAGTCTTCCTCGACAAGATCGTGCTGACCGTCGGCCCAATGGGTCTGCCACCAAAGGCACTCTTGTTTCTCCCATAAGAAGGGGAAAGAGCGCATGATGCTCACCGAAGTAGTCAGCCACCCACGGACTTGACCATCGAGAGTGAGCTCCCAGACCGAGTCCCGGAAAATATCCAGCTCTGGATCTCGTGTCCAATCGCTCTCATTGAACCACTTGCCTAGCCAACGCATGGCAACAATCATGGCGGAGGCTCACTGCCTGTAAAATTACTTATGATGGCAAGACAAAGATGCCATCTGGCTTGGTAAAACCCGTTCTTTTCTGGGTTTTGGCGTACATGCTGACGCACCAATCGGCTGAGAAATCAAAAGTAGATAGGTGCCAATCTGAGAATCGTCCTACTAGCCGCAATTGTGATCGCTCAAGCAACTCGTCTTGTTGCTCCGTTCCACCTCTAGCTACTGCGCTTGTTCCAATGACTAACACGCCTGAATCACTCAGTAGCAGTTGAGCCACGGAGAACAATCCCGCGAACTCTTCTGCGGGCAAGAATGCTGGAACGTTTCCCGCAAGAACGATGGCTTCAAAACTAATCGGTAGTCCACACGCTCGAAGAGTTTCCAAGTTCAGCTCCCCAGCACCAAGTTGCCTAAACCAAGTATCGTCAAATAGCTCACCGGCGACCTCCAGAACCTGCTGCGTTGGATCGATGCCGAATGCCTGATGTCCTCGTTGGCGTAGCGCATTGACCGTATTGCCGATGCCGCAACCGATGTCGAGAATTCTCGAGCCCCGTGGGCATAACATATCAACGAATCGTGCTGCAGTCTCAAGATCCGTTCCCGCCATAGTCAGGTTGCGCATCTTAATTGCGTAGGAATCGTAGTCCTTGCTAACGCTCATGCTGGCAAGTATTCCATGCGCCAGCCAACCCGCGACTTGTTTCCGCGCGTTCATCTAAAATCTGGCAGTGAAATAGGCATTCGTGATAAACAAGAACCATGGCTAATACTGCTTTCAAGGGAACTCCCGTACAGACCATTGGTGAACTGCCAGCCGTAGGCTCGCAGGCTCCATCATTCACCCTCACCGACACCGACCTTGCGGACCTGACTAGCGATTCGCTGGCTGGCCGTCGCGTTGTCCTGAACATCTTCCCATCGGTTGATACCGGCGTCTGCGCTGCCAGCGTTCGCCGCTTCAACGAACTGGCTGCCGGCCTGGATAACACCACCGTTGTGTGTGTTTCCGCTGACCTGCCATTCGCACTGGGCCGCTTCTGCGGCGCAGAAGACATCGAGAACGTCTCGGCTGCTTCGGTTTTCCGTTCGGACTTCGGTTCGGACTACGGCGTCACCCAGGTTGACGGTCCACTAGCAGGCCTACTGGCCCGCTCGGTCATCGTCCTGGACGAGACCGGCAAGGTGATTTACACCCAGGTCGTTCCTGAGATCACCACCGAGCCAGACTACGATGCAGCAATCGCAGCCCTGAGCTAAATCTTCCTTGCATCGGCGACGATGCGCCGAAATGCCCACCCGAGCACGATGCTCAGGTGGGCATTTTGCGTTTTCAACGCGTTCGAGAAAAGTGATGTTTCGCTAAATCCTGATCGACGAAGACAACGCGAGGGATCATCATCAAGTGCTAATTCGCAGTTGAGGCAATTGATACCTTAAGTTCGTGTCCTTGCAACTCGCTCGTGACGAAAGTGAGCGAACTTGAGTAGCCGTTAAGAGAAATCTGTTCGCGGACTTTCGCGCCTTCAATTGTGCAAGGCACGCTGATTTCTCCGTTCTCTTTTTCATCATCGCTTTGCCATGCGATGGTGGACAACTTATCTTTGCCCGAGCATTCGAGCGCAATCGTATAGTCGCCGCCGCGGAGCGGAATAGCAAGGGAGATATTCTGGTCCTCTTGTTCAACTACCGTGCTGATGGCAGCCAGCTCGTGGTCTTGCAACGGCATCATCGACTCCGTAGCTGCCGTTCCCGCGCTGCTGGAATCGCTGGCAGAACAACCGGTGAATGCCATTGAAGCTCCTACGATGATCGTGAGAGCGAATGCATGTTTCAGTGTCATAGTTTCTCCTCGGTTAGGAAGCTACGACTCGAAACTGGACTCCGGTTGGGGAGAAAACTGTTCCTGAGCCGCTCGAGGTTTTAATTCCCGCGGTGTACTTGCGCCATTTGAAGATATAAAAAGTGCCTTGAGGGCGTGCCACGTACATCTGACGCGAGTTCATTTTAGATACCAACTCTAAGCATAACCCTGCGGCAAAGCCTCCTGTGCCTGCGAGAAGCCTATAGATCCTGCAGCAGGATCCGAACCCTATTGAGGAATACACTGGCAAGTTCTTCGTTCGGGCTCACCGAGGTGAAAACACCGGCCAGCATGAGAGCAGCATCCAGACGCAGCACCGCCCAAGCGGTCGTGGACTCATCGATGGTTCCGCCATAAGCACGGTAGCCGGCAAGGATGTCCATGTAGTCCAGAGCGTTTTCTGGTATCTGAGCGTATTCGCGAATACGCGCCATCTCGAGTTCTGGAGCAGCAGTGAGTGCGTTGCTCCAATCAAACAATGCCCGCGGTTCACCGGCAGCCACACGAATGTTCTGCCGGCGAATATCCAGATGCAGCTGGCTGACCCGGTGCAACGAACGTTGGAGCACCTTGGCCAGATGAGTTGGTTTAGGCAAGGCTGGCAGCTGATGATCGGTAATAATTCTCGAATGACGATCACCGATGCGCTGAGCCAGATAATCATAGATATCCGGGCATCGGGCTACTTCACTAGCTAGTGGCTCAACCTGGTGCATCTTGGCCAGGACAGCTCCCAACGCCTGCTGGTTTACCGGCGTCTGGTCGTCGTCGATAACTTCGGTGACCAGCACCGAATACCCGCCTTGATCCACCAGCTCCGTCGGATTCGCAGAGGGCACACCATGCCCTAAGGCCCAGGCGCTGAGCCTCAGTTCTTTGCATTGGAGCTCCAAAGCCTGAATTCCTGGATTATTCATGGTGTCAAAAACACGTGCGCGCGGTACGCGGTAGCCTTCACGCCGTGTCTCTGCCCTCGCGCTGAAAAACAGGAACTCCACGCCTGCACCCAATAGCCTCAGGTCGTGCGCTCCACGATTCAGCGCGAGCTCTTCCGCTGCTTGCTGCGGGGAAGTGATCTGGGAATTGAACGTCAAACGAGAACAGCTTCCGCCGCATTCAGTATCCGCGGACCGATCTTGCGCATGAGTTTGCCCATCTTTGGGTTATCGGTGCGCGAGAGGGTATCTGAAAGCCGTTCCAAACTCATCAAACCCAGCCAGATCTTCGCACGGCGGGCTTCGTCCGGATTTGGCGCAATCAAGTCCACCATCTTCAGCCCATGCCACAGGCTCAGGTATGCGGTGTTAAGCGCAGGATCCCAAGCCGCGGCCAGATCCCAGTCCAGAATGCCAATCAGTTCTTCGCCAACCCAGTGCATATTGTGCCCGGCCAGGTCTCCATGAACTAGTGCCGGGGGCACCTGTGCCAACTCATCAAGCTGTGCCCACAGGCTTCTGGCCGCTGGGCGCAGTTCATCGGGCAGTGCGTCGTAGCACTGCTGCTGGCGTTCTTCGGTCCATGGGCCGCGGAAGGCAAATGGTTTGGCCAGGTGATCGCTGATGGGTTCCAACGGAATCTCAGCAAAGTCCTTGACTACCTTGCCCAGCACCTGCGGATCTCCATAGTGCGGTTCGTGGGCACTGCCTGGAATGAATGACATCGCCACCGAACTCAGTCCATCAACGCTCAGGATCTGAGAGATGGCCACCGGGATCTGGTAATCCAACTGGCTTTCGAGGCGGTCCAGAAGGTCCAAGGTGCGCGGCATCTGCTCGGTAGCTTGCGGCGTGCGTGCCATGCGAATGACTGCCTGCGGGTTGGCAATGATCACCTTGTGGGACTGCCCGCCCTCGTTTACTGCCGCGTCATCCCATGAGAGATCGGGGCAAAGCTGGCGGGCAATCTGCAATTCTTCATTGGTGGCAGGTCGGCTCACTGGCACTCTTCTCATGTAGCTTGCTGGCGGTCTTGATCTCAGGCTATCGCAGGTTTGCCACGCGCTTCCTCAGTACGCGCAAAGCCAGATCAGCCTATGATCGAAAACGTGAATGCTGAACAAATTGAGCAGAAAGCAACCCGCAAGACCCTCAGGTTTGAGGTCGTCTTGGTACTTGCGTTGTCCTTGGGCCAAAGTGCGGTGTATTCGATCCTGAGTTTGGCCGACAAGCTCACCCGCGGGCCACTGCGCGAACAAACTACCTCGCTGAATAATCAGCTGAGCAACCGCGAATTTTTCGACTTCAGCTACCAGCTGCTCGACATTATTTTTGCTTTGGTGCCGGCGCTACTGGCCCTCTACCTGATGAAACGTAGCACCGGTCGCGGTATCCACGAGATCGGTATTGACCTGCGGCGGCCAGGCAAGGACGCTTTGCTTGGTGCTGGACTGTTCCTAGCCATGGGACTTGGCACCCTTGGCGTGTACGCCGCCGGTCGAGCACTGGGCATTACTACGGCGCTGTCCGCGGCCAACCTAGGGGATTACTGGTGGAGCGTGCCGATGCTCTTGCTCTCGGCGGTGCGCCATGCGGTGCTCGAAGAAGTACTGATGCTCGGCTTCCTTTTCACCTACGCGAAGAAGCTGAACCTCGGATTATGGACCACCATCATTTCTTCGGCGGTGATTCGCGGTAGCTACCACCTGTATCAAGGTCTGGGGCCAATGATCGGCAACTTGCTCATGGGTGTGGTTTTTGGCTGGGTCTATCACAAGTACGGCCGAGTGATGCCGCTGGTGATCGCGCACTTCCTGCTAGACGCCATCGGCTTTGTTGGGTACGCGCTGATTGGCCCGGCCATCGGGATCGGGAGCTAGCACCTAAACTGTAATAATGCAGATTTCCGAGCTGAGTACCCAGCAGATTTCCGGCGCTGTGGCGTTGTGGGAGCGCACCGGGCTGACGCGGCCCTGGAATGATCCCTACGCCGATGCCAGGCGCGCTCTGGAAACCTCCACCTCCACTGTGCTGGCCATAATCGAGGATGAAAAGGTTATCGCCACCGTCATGGTTGGCCACGACGGTCACCGCGGTTGGCTCTACTACGTGGCCGTGGATCCTCGACGCCAAGGCGCGGGCCTGGGGAGGAAGATGGTTGAAGCCGCAAGCGACTGGCTCACCGAGCGGGCTGTACCTAAGGTCCAGCTGATGGTGCGCAACGAAAACAAGGCCGTGCTCAAGTTTTATCAGCGATTGGGTTTTGAGGACCAAAAGACTGTGGTCTTGGGCAAGCGCCTGGGTGCTAAATCTTGATTCCAGCGCATAAAAAATGGTAGGTGGGGACGCCATTGTCCCCGCCTACCAACGTACTACAACACCCGCGTCACAAAACTACTGGACCATTTTCGGTTTCGAAGGTGACGGTCATGATTCCCGGGGTGCCATTAGGCGCCTCGTAGTCCATGGTCACCGCGCCGAGGTGCACATTTTCGGGTTGTCCCAACCATTCCAACACACGTTCACGTGAGCCGGCAATGGTGATCTCGCTGATCGCCCCGGTCGGCTCCAAAGCCTTGGACGGGTGAAGATCCTTGGCCTGCTCGTCCCAGGAAATTAGGTACGGGCACTGTGGATCGGCGATCAAACCTTTAATGCCGATCTGCTGCCAGGTCAGCTCCCGGCCATCGGGGAATTTGCGGTTACCCGGAACCGATTTGCGACCCAGGCGGTCTTCGGCGCCCGATAGATCGTCCACCGAAACGCACCAGCCCATCCAGCCGCCGCCAAGCTCCGAACGAGCTCGTACCGCCTGACCGAAGGGGGCCTTGTCGCTGGCCGGGTGATTGAGTACTTCGACGACCTCAAGATACTGGCCGTGCTTGAGTGGGAAGATGACATTGCGCGTCCCGAACCGAGGATGCACGCCTCCCTTAACGAACTCCAAACCCAAGGCCTCGGAGATTCTTTGCGCGGTTGGCAGCAGCCCGTCAGGGCCGCAGGCATAACTTACGTGATCTAGCCTCATCATGATGCCATCATGGCAACATGTGATGGCAGTCTCTACTTAGGCCAGCCTAATTTGCAAGTGGCAATCGAATTCTCTGCGACAAAATCGCCGATGCCGCGAAATATGACCGATTGAGACCCCGTGCCCGCTGTCATATTGCAAAAATCTTCGGTTTTCGGGCACACTAGAAATAGGTCATGAGTCCCAGTAACAAGCCCCGGCTTACTGGGCGGCAACCCTCCAACCGCGGTGGGGTGCCCCGGGTGAAGACCTGGCCCTTAGCCGTACAAGGCGACTAAGGACAAGCGCGGGTAACCCTGGAAGACCTCTCGATCGGGCTCTTCTCATCGGTGTCTTCTTAGTGGTCTACCCCAAAGTCACAGAACTATTTGGAGGAAACCATGAGCAACAACTGGTCATTTGAAACCCGTCAGATCCACTCCGGACAGACCCCCGATCCGACCACCGGGGCACGCGCCCTTCCGATCTTCCAGACCACATCCTTCGTTTTCCCGACAGCAGAAAGCGCCGCAGCACGTTTTGCGCTCCAGGAACTGGAGCCGATCTACACCCGCATCGGCAACCCAACCACCGATGCGGTGGAAACCCGGATCGCCGATCTTGAAGGTGGCGTTGGCGCACTGTTGCTGGCTTCGGGCCAAGCAGCCACCACTTTCGCGATCCTGAACCTTGCCGAAGCCGGCGACCACCTGGTGGCCAGCCCAAGTTTGTACGGCGGCACCCAGAACCTGCTTAAGCACACCCTGAAGCGTCTGGGCATCGAGGTCAGCTTTGTGGCCGACCCGGATAACCTGCAGGATTGGCGCGACGCGGTTCGCCCAAATACCAAGGCCTTCTTCGGCGAAACCATTTCCAACCCACGCCAGGACGTGTTGGATATTGAAGAAATCGCCAAGATCGCCCACGAAAATGGGGTGCCGTTGCTGGTGGATAACACCCTAGCCACCCCGTACCTGATCCGCCCGATCGAGTTCGGTGCCGACATCGTCATTCACTCGGCGACCAAGTTCCTTGGCGGTCATGGCAATGCGATCGCCGGGGTAATCGTGGATTCGGGCAACTTCGACTTTGCCAAAGATCCAGAACGTTTCCCCGGTTTTAACACCCCGGACGAGTCCTATAACAACTTGGTTTTCGCCCGCGATTTGGGTGTGAACGGGATTCTCGGCGCCAACCTGGCTTACATCCTCAAGGCGCGTGTGCAGCTGCTGCGTGACCTGGGCTCCGCGGTCTCGCCGTTCAACGCGTTCCTGATTGCCCAGGGTTTGGAAACCCTGTCCTTGCGTGTTCAGCGCCACGGTGAAAACGCCCGTGAGGTCGCCAATTGGTTAGAAGCCCGCACCGAGGTGCAGAAAGTGGCTTATGCGGGGCTGGCCTCGTCGCCATGGTTTGAACGTGCCAAAAAGTACTCGGAACACGGTGCCGGTTCGGTGATCGCCTTTGAGCTGGCCGGCGGTGCTCCGGCAGGTCAGGCCTTCGTGAATGCGCTGGAATTGCACTCCCATGTGGCCAACATCGGTGATGTTCGCTCGTTGGCCATTCACCCGGCGTCCACCACCCACGCGCAGCTTTCCGAGGCCGATCAGATCGCCGCCGGTGTCAGCCCGGGCTTAGTCCGCATCAGCGTCGGACTAGAAAATATCAAGGACATCCTGGCCGATTTGGAGCTAGGCTTCAACGCGGTGGCAGAACTTGAAAATTCGGCTCCAGATAATAAGGAATTGCAGGAAACGCTCTAGGTATGCCATCCATTGCAACCAATGAAGACACAGTGACCACCGAAAATACGCAGCTCACCCACGGCCAAGACGGCATGATGCGCCGTAGCGCCGTGGGGGAGTACCACTTCGAATTTGGGGGCTACCTGCCACAGGTTCAGCTCGGATTTGAAACGTGGGGCACCCTGGCCGCCGACGGCTCCAATGCGGTCCTGGTGATGCATGCACTGACCGGCGATGCGCACGTCGCCTCCGGAGACAGCGCAACGGCTGGCTGGTGGGACTCATTTGTGGGCCCCGGGGCCACGGTCGACACCAACAAGTACTTCGTTCTTGCCGTGAATATGATCGGCGGTTGCAATGGATCTACCGGGCCTGCCAGCCTGGATGAACATGGCCAGCCCTACGGCTCACGCTTTCCCTTTGTCACCATCAAGGATTCGGTGCGCCTAGAATCGCGCCTTGCTGCCCAACTGGGAATCACCTCTTGGCATGCGGTGATTGGTGGTTCCATGGGTGGAGCGCGAGCCCTAGAGTACGCCGTTGAATTCCCTGAGCAGGTGAAAAACCTGGTGGTGATGGCTTCCAGCGCCCAAGCCACCGCGGAACAGATCGCCTTCGCGCAGGTGCAGACCCAGTCCATCAGGCTGGATCCGCACTTTGCCGGCGGAGATTATTACAACACCGATGCGCGTCCCGATGCCGGGCTAGGCCTGGCCCGGCGTCTGGCGCACATCACCTATCGCTCTGAGTCGGAGCTTGAAGCCCGGTTCGGTCGCAGCGCACAACCCGGCGAACAGCCCACTGGGATCCTCGAAGGGCCACGTGGCCGGTACCAGATCGAAAGCTACCTAGACCATCAGGCCAGCAAACTGGCCCACCGCTTTGACGCCAACAGCTATCTACTTCTGACCGAGGCGCTGATGAGTCACGATGTGGCCCGTGGCCACGGCTCGCTGACCTTAGCGCTGGCACGACTGGCACAGACGAACGTAGTTGTTGTCGCTGTCACCTCGGACCGGCTGTACTTCCCTGAGCAGTCGCACAAGCTGGCCGCAGCGTTGCCAACACCGGTGCCGGTGCACTTCATCGAGTCGCCGATCGGACATGATGGGTTCCTCACCGATGCGCACCAGCTCGAAGGTGTTTTGCGCAGCCAGGTTTTTGATCGCTAGTTACAAGCGCTAAAAACTACTGCGCGCTGTCGCCGGCGCCCAGGGAATCGTTGGGCTTAGAAGTGGTAAATGGTGTGGCCGACGGGCGCTTTGCGGTGATTCCGTCACCCGAGGACTGGTGACGCAGGCGGCGCAATACCCACGGAGCCAAGTGCGTGCGTGCCCACTGCAGATCCTCGATGCGAGCTTCGCGCCAAGTGCGCAAATCCGGAATCGGCTGAACCGTGGTGTCCAGCGTGTGCTCAACATTCAACGCGTCCAGCGCCATCGCGGCGATGCGTTGGTGCCCCAGCGGCGAGAAGTGCAGGCGGTCCGGCGCCCACATTTGTGGCTGGTGCAGTTCGCGCAGCGCCCACATGTCGGCGACGACCGCATCGTGGCGCGCGGCCACGGTGCGGATGTTCTCGTTATAGATCGCGACCTTGCCACGGATGCTTCCCAGCACCGGAGTATCACGAATATCCGGCCCGGTGACGATCAGCAACGTCGCGCCGGACGTGCTCAGTTTTGCTACTGCGTCATCAAGTATGTCGGCGATCTTATCCGGATCCCCGCCCGGTCGCAGCACATCATTACCGCCCGCGCACAGCGAGATAAGATCTGGCTTGAGCTCGATCGCTGGTTCTAGCTGTTCGTCGACGATCTGCCCGATTAGCCGACCGCGGATCGCCAAGTTTGCGTAGGCAAAGTCAGGGACCGAGGTGCTTAGCTCCTGAGCCAAACGGTCTGCCCAGCCAAGATGCGCACCAGCATTGGCTGGATCCGGATCGCCGATTCCCTCGGTGAACGAATCGCCCAAGGCGACATAGCGGCGCCATGGGTGCAGGTTCTTTTCGGTGGAGTTGGTCGTTTCTAAGTCAAAGTCTTTAGGCACAATTCATATTGTTACCCTATGGTAACCATCCGTCAATCAACCTCAAGGATGATCTATGCCACCGCTAGCTTTTCAGCGCATCTAGGCGGGCCTGCGCGTATTCATCGCTGGAGATCACTCCACGCGATCGCAACTGATCAAGTTCGGCCAACTTCGCTTCAATACTCTTTGCCGGTGCTAGCACTTGGGACTGAGCCAACCGCGCCGCCATATCGGTCTGCAAGGTTAGCGGGTCCAGCCCAGCGCTCTTGGCCTTCTGATAATTACGCACCTGCGCGTAAATAATAAAGACCACCGCGGCCACGAAGATCACTAGGAAAATGCCGATCAGCCACGGCATGAGCGCAAGGGCCGTGTCAATAAAAGTTGAGCCGGTGGATGGTGTCTCATCGATGAAACTAAGGTCGTCGATCTGACTCGGGTCGATCTGTGAGTAATCCTCTATGACTTCGAAACTATTCATGGACCCTTGCTCCGGTATGTGTTTGTGAAATGACCTGATGAACTTGTCTTTCCACTAGTCAAGCATCGAAGCATTTAAACGCGTAGTGCCGAATCGAAAATTTACCAATTTGCAACCAAGAGTTGTGTAGGGCGCTTTGGTGCAAGAATTCTTGTATCAACCCATTGACACAAGGTGTAGTTGTTGCTTGTATTAGTCCATTGATACAAGAGGAGCTGAATCGGGCTCCCTGCCCGAAAGGACCGACCGTGAGCAACTTGATTCTGATCGTTGCACTACTTGGGTTCGCTGTTGTGCTTTTAGTTCTGCTGCGTATTGGCCTCTTGCCGCATCGACGAATCAGCGTGATCGATGCGATGCCAGTTAAAGAGGCCGATCGGGCGCTGGCCGAACGCATCTTGAGAGCACTTCGTGCTCGTAATCTGTCCGCTCTTATTCTCGGGGTGATCGGAGTCGTGGCGGCAGTCCTAATTCATCAGGCGTTTATCACTTCCGGCGGTCTGGTATTGGTGGCTGCCCCTGCGGGAATTTGGGTCTTGGTCGTGCTGGTGTTGCTGTGTTGGCCGATTCCCTTCGAAGCATCTGAACGGCAACTCGGCGAAAAGGGTCCCGCTAGTGCATCGTTGGTACCTCGAACCACGCGAATGTTCGGTCCTGCATGGGGGCTTGTTGTTCCAATCGTTCTATTCTCGGTTGCCCTGGTGGGAATTCTCGGCGCGGGGGTGCTTTCCTCCGTGGATGATCGTGGCCGTTACAGGCAGATCGACTATCAAACTGTCACCTCTTCGGTGGTGGATGGCAACATGATCGTCACTGACAACTTGGTTGGCCAAGCTTCAGCGGGACCTTTTCCAGGGTGGTATTACACAGTGCCTGTCGTAGTTCTGCTGGTTGCTGGTCTCGGACTGACCTTGTTTGCGCTTTTTGGTAATGCCCGCCGTCCAAGTTTGCGTAACCCAGGACTGGCCGAATTTGATCATGTAGTTCGCACCCACAATGGATATGTTCTGAGCTCGGGCTTTAGTGCTTTCCTTTGTCTGCAGATGGTTCCGTTGCTTTCGATGGCGGCAACGGTCGTGTACACCATGGCGTCTAATCACATATATACCGTGGGGCAAAAGATGGACGATGGCTCAACCGGTGGGGTTGTTTACGACCCGTGGCAAGTTGCCTTCGCCTGGTCGCTCGGGGGGCTTGCCGTCCTGCTGCTTATCGTTGGAATCTTACTGTTGGGCTATTTAGTTGCCTGGGTAGCGGTAGCCTATGGGGCAGGTTCCAAAAAATGGCAGCGTCGGGTTGGGGCGTCGGCGTGATCGTAATTGACCCAGCCAACCAAAATGGTCCCTCCGAGCAGATCAGGGCGCAGATCGCCGCGTTGATCTACAGTGGTGCGCTGGCCGAAGATACAAAGCTGCCTACGGTGCGCCAGCTTGCAGGAGACCTCCGTGTGGCAACAGGGACCGTCGCCAGAGCATATAAAGAACTTGAAGCGGCAGGGATGGTGCGTACGGGACGGGCCAACGGGACCAAAGTGAACGCGGGTCAAACGCTAGAGTCACCATTACTGGCTGAAGTTCGGGATCTAACTCTCGATGCGCAAAGGGCGGGCCTGGGATTGGAAGAGCTTCAAAAAATGGTTGAGGCAGCCTGGAATTCATCGATATCGCAGTAGGCGACCACCTGAACTTGCCAACTGGGAAGAGTTCGAACGAGCTCACTGAAAGCTCGAAATGCTTCTGTCTGGCCATGTTGTTGACAGCAGTCTCAGGGTTAGAACTAGCTTTCGAATCTAATTCCACAGTGAGTAGATAAGTAGTACAAATTGTCGGTACTCGGTGGGAAAATTGATCATGAGCTATCCAAGAAACGAAGAAGAATACGACGATGAAAATCGTCTCCCGCTGCGCCCTCCAGGCACTCGCAAGGAATCCCACGTGGACTCCTCGTTCGCTAATCAGCTCGATCACCAGATGTACAACGGTCCGGCCAAAAAACTGATTGATGAGCTTTACAACGCTGGGCCCGTAGATGGTCCGGGAGACGCACTGATTCGTCTTCAGAAAATTGGGAAGTTGCGAAGTTCGGTTGACGCGCTAACGGCCACGCTGTTGGCGGACTCGGTGGAACAAGTCAACCAATCATTCGCTGACATGATGGCAGTGCAACAAGCAAACTCACCTCAGGAGTACCTGGAAGCTCAGCGGAGTGCTGAATTCTATGGTGTTGATCCGGGCGATGACGAGACGATCAATTCCAATTTCATAGCTGAAGCGGCCGTTGCTCTTCGCGAAACTCCACAGAAAGTTAGCCACAGAATGTTTGTCGCCAAGGGGCTTCGACACGTCTGTACTAACACCCTCACCGCCTTGGCCGCAGGTGACATCACCGAGAAAGCTGCACATGACATCGTTAGGTTTTGTCAGGATCTCACGCCGGAACAGGTTAGCGTCATGGAAGAGAAGCTACTAGAAGCGGCCAAGACGGCTAGCGACAGCACTATCTACCAAAAGGCAAAGCGATTCCACGACCGGATGAACCCAGAGGCGGCAGCGTCACGCCATGAGAAGTCCGCACAATCAAGGAAAGTCACTGAATGGTACGACGCACACGGCATGGGCACCTTGAAGCTTTATCATCGAGCCGACGTCATTAAAGCTCTCTCTAGTACGTTGCGTTGGGTGGCAAATCAGAATAACGATCCGCAAGACACTCGAACCACAGATCAGTTACTGGCGGATGTTTATTCAGATGCCTTGGTCCACGGATGGCCCGGTTCTGAAGGAACGCCGTTGAAGCCAAGACTGTCCATTACAATTCCTGCTTTGGATATGTTGGTCAATCCAGATAAGACGTTGGCTGATTTGGAAGGCTACGGGCCTATTCCGGTATCTCTGGCATTGGAGTTGGCAAAAGACGCACCGTCCTTCCATCGCGTACTCACGGACCCTTGGACCGGAGCTGTCATTGACGTTGAACGCAGGAACTATCGCCCAACTCAGGGTTTGAAAGATCTTCTGAGATTGCGGGATGTCCATTGTTGTTTCCCGGGGTGTCGACGTAGTGCTGATCGATCTGAAATTGACCACATCGATGACTGGGCTCATGGCGGGAAGACTGAGCGGGAAAACACTCACCTACTCTGCAAACAGCATCAAATGTTCAAGCACGCGTTGGGGTGGAAGGTCGTTGCGCGGGCGGATGGAACCAAGGAATGGGTTACGCCCCACGGACTGAAAACCATTATCACTCCGGAGAGCATGAACCTAGTCGTCCGACCGGGCGGTACCGAAGATCGCGATCGGAGCTCCACCGAATCTACAGCGGAACCTTCGGTGCGGATGACTCCGGATATCAATCGGGTCCTAGGATATCCCATGGATCTTGAGCATCCGGAAACAGAAGCAAGCTGACTGATCCAGCTCTAACGGTTCTTGGGTGAACATATTTTTCGTTCACTAAGTAGGTTTCTATCACCCATCATCACGCATCCGGCAACAGCGTTCAGGCTGTGAGCCTTAGGCTTTTGCGTCCAAGGACGGCTAGCGTGTTCAGATCATTTTCTTCATGAGCCGAAGTGAACATATTTTTCGTTCACTGCACAGATCCCATTCACCGTAAACACGTATACAGGCAACAGCACGGAAGCTGCGAGCCTCATAGTTTCACGTCATGGGTGAGCTGGCGCCACTGGGCATTTTCGACGCAAGATGAAGTGAACATATTTTTCGTTCACTAAGCACGTTTAAGGTAATGGTGCTGAAGAGGGAAACCTTGGCTTTTCACGCCTGCCACAAGCTAGTGCGTCTGGATAGTTCTGGTCTTGGTCTGAAGTGAATATATTTTTCGTTCAGCCGATACGCTTGGAATCATGACTTCATACGAAACAGCTCCGGTCGCAATCATCTCCCGCAACGACGATTCCCGACTCGGCACCCCGTTGCTAGTCTTCCTGCATGGGTATGGCTCCAATGAGCAAGACCTGATGGGTCTGTCTCGGTATCTTCCTGAGGAATTCACGTATCTGTCCGTGCGCGCACCCTTGAAGGCTGGACCGGGTTACAGCTGGTTCCCTTTAACGCAGGACATCGATTATTCGACGGAAGCGGTGGGTCAAAGCGTGCAGGCGCTCTGGTCACTTCTGCAGCCCTTGAGTGAACAGCATTCGTCGATTACTTTGCTCGGCTTTTCGCAGGGGATGGCCATGGCCACCTCGCTGGCACGCTACCAACGTGATTCGATCAAGGCGGTGGTCGGGCTTTCAGGATTCGCCGTAGAGCCACGCGATCTGCAGATGTTCGACGATCGTAAACTAGTTGGATCGCCGTTGCCAATGTTCTGGGGACGAGATCTTGCGGACCCGGTCATTACTCGCGACAAAATTGCTTACACCTTGGAATGGATTTCCAAGCACGTTGAGCTAACCAGCGAAACTTACCCGCAGATCGGGCATTCGGTCAGTATGGAAGAACTGGGAGACGTCAACGCATTCCTCAAAAAGACCGTGCTCGAACAGTATTAACTACCGCGCAGAAGCGACCTTCACGCATTCTCCGTTGACGCAGACGATGTCGCCGGGGCGAATCTGCGCACCACGTCGGGTGTCGACCGCGCCGTTAACGGTAACGACGCCTTCGGAAATAAGCTCCTTGGCGTGGATGCCATCTTCGGCGAGGGACGCCAGTTTAAGCAACTGGCCCAAGCGGATGGATTCGTCGCGGATTTCTAGGTCAAAAGCTTCGTTGGCACTCATGGCTTCTATTCTTCCCTATAACTGGTGCTGCTCAAGTCCACGGTATCTAAGAGCGGGGAAATTCACTTTCGCGTTACCCGGATTCGCTTAGTCTCTAGGCCGCGGAAACGATACCCTTGAACGGTATGTATTTTTCTACGGACCGCAACCAGCGGCCTCGTAATTTCCATTGGAGTTGATATGGCGCCACAGTCCAAGCTAGACCAGGTAATTTCCCTCGCAAAGCGTCGAGGATTCGTTTTCCAGGCTGGTGAAATTTACGGTGGTTCCCGTTCCGCATGGGATTACGGACCCCTGGGTACCGAACTAAAAGAGAACATCAAGCGCGAGTGGTGGCAGAACTTTGTTCGCGGACGCGAAGACATGGTGGGTCTAGACTCGTCGATCATCTTGCCAAAGGCCGTTTGGGAAGCATCGGGGCACGTTGCTACCTTCACTGATCCGCTGGTTGAATGCATCCAGTGCCACAAGCGTCACCGTCAGGATCACCTGATTGAAGCCTTCGAAGCAAAGAAGGGTCGTCCTGCTAAGGATGGAATGAGCGAGATCGCTTGTCCTGATTGCGGCACCAAAGGTCAGTTCACCGAACCGCAGAACTTCTCCGGTTTGATGAAGACCTTCCTGGGCCCAGTGGATACCGAGGCAGGTCTGGCCTTCATGCGTCCAGAGACTGCACAGGGGATCTTCGTGAACTTCGCCAACGTGCTCACCGCCTCGCGCAAGAAGCCACCATTTGGCATCGGCCAGGTTGGTAAGGCCTTCCGTAACGAAATCACCCCAGGTAACTTCATCTTCCGTACCCGCGAGTTCGAACAGATGGAAATCGAGTTCTTCACCGCACCAGAAGATGCTCCAAAGTACTTCGATCAGTGGGTCAAGGACTGCTGGGCATGGTTCCTGGATCTGGGCATCAAGGAAGAGAACCTGCGCCAGTTCGACGTGCCAGAAGATGAGCGTGCACACTACTCGGCCGGCACCATCGACTTTGAATACCGCTTCGGTTTCCAGGGTTCGGAGTGGGGCGAGCTGATGGGTGTCGCTAACCGTACCGACTACGATCTCTCCTCCCACGCCAAGGCCTCGGGCGCCGAGCTGTCCTACTTCAACCAGGCCAGTGGCGAACGCTACACCCCCTACGTGATCGAGCCTTCCTTCGGTTTGACCCGTTCGATGATGGCGTTCTTGGTGGATTCCTACACTGAAGATGAAGCACCTAATACCAAGGGCGGGGTGGATAAGCGCACCGTGCTCAAGCTGGACCCACGTCTGGCACCGGTGAAGGCCGCCGTGCTGCCGCTGAGCCGCAACGAGAACCTCTCGCCAAAGGCTAAGGCACTGGCTTCCGAGCTGCGCAAGCGCTGGAACATCGACTTTGATGATGCCGGTGCGATCGGCCGCCGTTATCGTCGCCAGGATGAGATCGGCACCCCGTTCTGCATCACCGTTGACTTCGATACCCTGGATGATCAGGCCGTGACTATTCGCGAACGCGACACCATGGCGCAGGAACGCGTTTCCCTCGACCAAGTCACCGCCTACCTTTCCGAGCGTCTGAACGGAGCCTAGAGCCCGATGAACGAACTGGAATTTCGTAGCTGGCGCAATGGGGATGACCTAGAACTGCTGCAGGTTTTTGGTGATCCGCGCTCGCCGCAGGCCCATCAGGACCGTACGATGTTGCGCGAAAATAGCGATGCGCCGTTTTCCCGCACTTTGGTGGCCAGCGTTGATGGTGTGGCCATCGGCGCGGGCGTGGTTTTCGCTTCTTCGCTGCACCCGCAACGTTTGTGGTTGTACGTTGAAGTAGCTGCCGAACAGCGCCGCAGTGGCGTAGGTACGGCACTGGTCGCGCAGCTGCGCAAGGCGATCCCTGCCGATCAGGCGCAGCAGCTCAAGGCTCGTTACACGGTGACTGCCGGTGACCCGGCCACCGCGGCAGCAGGATTCTGCAAGTCCTTGGGGCTGAGCGAAATTCAGGTCTCGCGAGATGTTATCTTGGAGCCCGGAGCCCTAGCTGAGCCGGTTTTTGATACCAACGATCGGGTCATCGAGGAGCTGTCCACCGGCAGTGTTGAGCTGACCAAATTGGTGATGGACTTCTATAACTCGGTGCACGAGTCCTGGGACCCAGCCAAAATGACCGTGGGTTCGGCGCAGCGCATGTTGCTCGACGAACACACCTCAGCTCAGGCTGCCTTGGTGCTACGCGATAAGCCCAAGCGCGAAGGCGGTATTCCGCTGGCCTTTGCCGTGAGCTACGTTCCGGCCCGCGAGGATGCGCCATCGGATGTTTTGGTGGGGCATAACCCCGCTTTGTCCGATGAGGAGGTAGCCGAAGCGGTCCGCGACATGGTTGCCATGCTGATCTATCAATACCCGGTGAAGGTGGAAGTGGACTCTTCGATGTTCATTCTGGCTTCGCTGATTGATGCGCTGGCAGGCGTTGAGCAGGCCACGGTCATTTCGACAACGCATATTGTGGCTAGCGACGCCTAGAAGCTGCCGCACGTGATGGGACCCGGTTATCCGGGTCCCATTGCTTTACCTGCTGTTCGCTTTACTGACCTATGCTCGTATCCATGCATACAGCGCACGATCATCGCGGCACGGCCACAGAAGTGTTCCGCGCCTTCTTCAAGCTCGGAGTCACCTCCTTTGGCGGACCGGTGGCCCACTTGGGGTATTTCCGCGACGAGCTGGTGGTCAAGCGCCGCTGGGTTGATGAATCGCAATACGCCCAATTGGTGGCGCTGAGCCAATTCCTGCCCGGTCCGGCTTCCAGCCAGGTCGGTTTCGGATTGGGGCTGCAGCGTGCCGGATGGCGCGGGGCGCTGGCAGCGTTCCTGGCCTTCACGCTGCCCTCCGCCGTGCTCATGGCGGCGATCGCCTTCGGCGCTTCGATGTTCACCACGCCGCTGGGAGCCTCTGTGATCGCCGGGCTGAAGATCGTAGCGGTGGCGATCGTGGCCCAAGCGGTGATGGGCATGGCCAAAACCCTGGCCCCGGATAAGTCCCGAGCGCTGATCGCGGTGCTGGCCGCCGGATCGGCGATGCTCATCGGCGGGGCGGCCGGCCAGCTGCTGGCCATCGTGGCCGGGGCAGTGGCCGGATACTTCTTCTGCCGCGCACCGGGCAGCGCGCTGGATGGCGTCCTGGATATCGGGGTCAAGCGCTCGGTCGGGATCTGGTGCCTGGGCATCTTCGCCTTGCTGCTGGCGGGGTTGCCGCTGATCGCCGCGGCCACCGGGGCGCCGGTGCTGCAGATGATCGACGCGTTCTACCGGTCGGGGGCGCTGGTCTTCGGCGGCGGGCATGTGGTGCTTCCGCTGCTGCATAGCGAGCTGGTCGACCCCGGGCTGATCACCGAGGACCAGTTCCTCACCGGCTACGGCGCGGCCCAGGTCATGCCCGGCCCGCTGTTCACCTTCGCCTCTTATCTGGGAGTGCTGTCCCATGGGGGAGCAGGTTCCATCCTCGGGGCGGCGATCGCGCTGGCGGCGGTCTTCCTGCCCGGGTTCCTGCTGCTCGCCGGGGCGCTGCCCTTCTTTTCGCGCCTGGTCGCTTGGCCGAAGGGGCAGGCGATGATGCGCGGGGCGAATGCCGCGGTAGTGGGCATCCTGGCTGCCGCCCTCTACGATCCGGTGTTCACCACCTCGATCCACAGTCCGCAGGCATTTGTGCTGGCCCTGCTGGGTTTTGTGCTGCTGGCTGTGTGGAAGATCGCCCCGTGGCTGGTGGTCGTTCTCACCGTGATTTTGGCGGTAGTGCTGGGGGCTTGACGAAGATCTCAGTTACGCGCGGGCGGAAATCGGCAATAATAGATAGGTGACGACCCTGACTGATGCGCCGAATGACACTCCCACCTTGAAGCTGCCACCCTTGCAGCTGGGCAAGCTCACCATCGATACCCCGGTGGTTCTTGCGCCCATGGCCGGGGTGACTAACCGCGCCTTCCGCCGGCTGTGCCGCGAATACGGCGGCGGGCTGTTCGTCACCGAAATGGTCACCGCCCGTGCCCTGGTGGAACGCAACCCGGAATCCTTGCGCATCATCTCGCACGACCCGGATGAAGAAATTCGCTCCATCCAGATCTACGGCGTGGACCCGGGCACCGTTCGTGCTGCGGTACGCATGGTCGTGGATGAAAACCTGGCCGATCACGTGGACTTGAACTTCGGCTGCCCAGTGCCCAAGGTGACCCGCAAGGGCGGCGGCTCGGCCCTGCCATGGAAGACCGACCTGTTCACCTCGATTATCGAGGCCGCCACCTCTGAGGCCGCCAAGGGCGATATCCCGCTGACCGTGAAGATTCGCACCGGCATCGACAAGGACCACCTGACGTACCTAGAGTCGGCCAAAATCGCCCGCGATCACGGCGCTGCGGCCGTCACCCTGCACGCCCGCACCGCCGGTCAGTACTATGCCGGGCACTCGGACTGGGATGCGATCACCACCCTGCGCGAAGCCATGGATGACCTGCCGGTACTGGGCAATGGCGATATTTTCAGCGCCGAAGATGCGATCAATATGGTCGAACAGACCGGCGCCGCCGGCGTGATGGTGGGCCGCGGTTGCCAGGGACGCCCATGGATTTTTGGCGACCTTCAGGCAGCCTTTGAGGGCCGCGCGGATCGCTTCCGCCCTGGCGTACGCAAGGTGGCCGACACCGTGTACCGCCATGGTCAGCTGCTCACCGAGTTCTTCGAGGACGAGGGCAAGGGCATGCGTGATATCCGCAAGCACATTGCCTGGTACTTTAAGGGCTACCCGGTGGGTGGGGAAATCCGCTCGCAGCTGGCCCAGGTGCCGTCTTTGGCGGTCCTTCGTGAGCTGCTCGATCAGCTAGATCTAGACCTTCCGTACCCGGGTGATGCCGCCGAGGGTACTCGTGGCCGCGCCGGTCACCCGAAGAAGACCCACGTGCCCGACGGTTGGTTGGATAACCGAGAGATGTCCGATGCGCACCGCGAAATGATCAAGGCCGCAGAACTGGATATTTCCGGAGGCTAACCGTTGGCGGTGGATAACCCGCGCACGCCAAAAAAGTCACTAGACTAGGACACATGACTCAGATTCCCGGATACACCGACGCCGATGCGCAACGGTGGGTGCCCGAGCCAGCAAAGAAGTCCTACCGCACTGCCTTTGAGCGAGATCGTGCCCGGGTGTTACATTCGTCGGCACTGCGCCGGTTGAGCGCTAAGACCCAAGTGGTCGCTCCCAACCAGAACGACTTTGTGCGCAACCGGCTCACCCACTCGCTGGAAGTGGCTCAGGTGGGCCGCGAATTAGGCGCCGCGCTGGGCTGTGATCCGGACGTAGTTGATACCGCCTGTTTGGCGCACGATCTGGGCCACCCGCCCTTTGGCCACAATGGTGAGAAGGCGCTGGATAAGCTCGCGGCAGATATCGGCGGCTTTGAAGGTAATGCGCAGACCCTACGCCTGCTGACCCGGTTGGAAACCAAGACCTTTAGGCACAACGGGCATTCGGCCGGGCTGAATCTCTCGCGCGCTTCGCTGGATGCTGCCTGTAAGTACCCGTGGTTGAAGGCCGATGCCCCTGAGGCCAACGGCAAAAAGACCAAGAAGTTTGGCGTGTACCAGGACGATGCCCCGATCTTCAACTGGTTGCGTAATGTGCCTGAGGCGGCCGCCGGTGTGGTGTGCATGGAAGGCCAGGTGATGGATCTGGCCGATGACATCTCCTACTCGGTCCACGATGTGGAGGACGCCATCGTTGGCGGGCAACTGCAGCTGCGTTGGCTTAAGCAGGATGTACCGCGCGATCGTGCCCTGCAGGTCACCCGGGATTGGTATCTTCCGGCGACCGATGAGGCACAGATTGAAGCGGCCCTGCGTCGGTTAGAAGCCAGCGATGAATGGGTCTCGCACTTTGATGGTTCGCGCCGTTCCATGGCCGGCCTGAAGGATATGACCAGCCAATTCATTGGGCGTTTTGCCGCCGCCGCGTTGGAGGCCACCCGCGAACGCTACGGGACTGAGAATTTGACCCGCTACAACGCGAGCCTGATGGTGCCGGAAGAAACCGTGAACGAAATTGCGGTGATGAAGGGGATCGCGGCCAGTTACGTGATGACCTCCGAGGTGCGTCAGCCGCTCTACCAGGATCAACGAGCACTGCTCAGCGAATTGGTGGGGCTCTTGATGGAGACGGGTAAGGATAATTTGGAGCCGATCTTCGCTGCTGACTGGGAAGATGCGGCCGACGAGGCTGGTCAGCTACGCGTAGTGATCGACCAGGTCGCCTCGCTCACCGACGTTTCGGCCACCGAGTGGCATTCATATCTGGTCAAGGGCGAAGCCCCTGAAGCACAACTGTTTTAGAAGGGAATCATGGCAGGGCTGATCAAGCGTGAAGATATCGACGAGGTACGTAATCGTACCGACCTGCGCGAGGTCGTCGAATCCTATGTCACGCTCAAATCCGCGGGCATCGGCTCGTATAAAGGCCTATGCCCATTCCATGACGAGCGCAGCCCTTCCTTCCACATCCGCCCTCAGCTAGGCACCTTCCACTGCTTCGGTTGTGGCGAATCCGGCGACGTGATCGCCTTCATTCAGAAAATGGACCACTCCTCGTTCACCGAGACCGTGGAAGTGCTGGCGGCCCGGATTAATTACGAGCTGCACTACGAGGATGGGGGACCGGGCCCGCGCCGCGAGGACTACGGCAAGCGTCAGCGCTTGGTAGACGCGCATAAGATCGCCGAGGAGTTCTTCCGCGCACAATTGGCCACCGAAGAAGGCACCGCAGGTCGCGAGTTTTTAAGCGGTCGCGGTTTTGATGCTGAAGTCACCGAGCAGTTTTGTGTAGGTTACGCCCCCAAAGGATGGGATGCGCTGCTCAAACACCTGCGCTCCAAGGGATTTAGCGATGAGGAGCTAAAACTCACCGGCATGTTCTCCGAGGGCAACCGGGGGATTTACGACCGCTTCCGTGGACGGGTGATGTGGCCGATCCGCGACCTATCCGGGGCGACTATCGGTTTTGGTGCTCGCAAGCTGTACGAGGACGACCAGGGCCCGAAGTACTTGAATACCCCGGAGACTTCGCTGTATAAAAAGTCGCAGGTGCTCTATGGCCTGGATCTAGCCAAAAAACAGATCTCCAAGGACCGCCAGATTGTTGTGGTCGAGGGTTATACCGATGTGATGGCCTGCCACCTTGCAGGGATCAAAACCGCGGTGGCTACCTGCGGTACCGCCTTTGGTACCGACCACATCAAGATCGCTCGTAGGTTGCTTCAGGATGATGGGACCGGAGGCGAAGTAGTGTTCACCTTTGATGGCGATGCGGCCGGGCAGAAAGCCGCGCTGCGCGCCTTCGAGGAAGACCAACGCTTTATCGCTCAGACCTATGTCTGCGTGGAACCAACTGGGGCTGATCCCTGTGATCTGCGTCTGCACCGCGGGGACGAGGCAGTGCGCGAGCTCATCGCACTTAAGCGTCCGCTGTTCGAATTTGCGATCCGCGCCGAGCTGAAAAAGTTCAACCTGAATACGGTTGAAGGTCGCGTGCAGGCCTTGCGCCAGACCGCGCCGATCGTTGCGCAGATCCGTGACTCGGCGATCCGTCCGGCCTACGCGCGAGAGCTGGCCGGCTGGCTGGGCATGAACAACGAGGACGTCAACCGCTCGGTGGGTGCATCGATCAAACGTGCCCGGCTGCCCAAGAATGCCGAGCAGCAGATGCCGGTTCCGGCACAGGGCACCGAGCAGCCCGTGGCTGCGCCGGCTTTTGAACGCCCGGATCACCGCGACCCAGTGATGCGCCTGGAGCGCCAGGCCCTGGAAGTAGTTATCCAGCAGCCACAGCGTCTGCAGGACGAGCAGTGGCAGGCCTTCTACGAGGCACGGTTCATGGCACCGGCCCATTCGGCGGTGCATGACGGAATTGTTGCTGCTTCCAGCGCCGGAGCTTCGGCCACCTCGTGGGTAGAAGTGATCCGAGATGAAGTGCCGGAGCAGCTACGTAGCTTTGTTTCTGAGTTGGCGGTGACCAGTATTCCTGCCTCGGATGAGCACAGCCTGAAGCGTTATTGCGCGGACATCATTAATGGTTTGATTGAGCTTCAAATCACACACCGGAAGGCTGAGCTGATCGGTCGGTTGCAGCGCGCCGAGATGGAACCGGAAGGCGAGGAATACGCCCAGATCAACCGGGAATTAATGGAGCTGGAGATGCGCCGGAGAATCCTGCGCGGCACCTAAGGTGCCGATTTTGCATTAGCGAGATTCTTCGGTAAAGTTATATCTCGTTGCATTCCTCCATAGCTCAATTGGCAGAGCATTCGACTGTTAATCGAAGGGTTACTGGTTCAAGTCCAGTTGGAGGAGCTTACAAAAAGATCCCGGCTCGCGAAAGCGAGTCGGGATCTTTTGTTTTCACTCAACAGGATCCCACAGGCGCCGTGATTCCACGTACCAGAAGTAGGCGAACAGCCCGATTTGGAACCACTCGACGATGAACAAGGCTTCATCAACGCCGGCGATTACCAGGATCGGCCAGGCGATCAAACCCAGCGCCATCAGTGTAAGAACGACGCGATAGCGGTTCGGAGTACCGCCGCTGGTATCCGCCGGGCACATAGACGCGTGGCCCAAGTGGCTGGCAATGGCGATGCCCATGGAGAAGATCAGCAAAAACGCCGCGCTGGCATGGACCCACGCAAAAGTCTTTCCTTCGATGGCCCTGAAGAGCAGCAGCACGACAAACACGGCGAGCAGGCCGGTGCTGATCCCGCCCAAGATCTTGGTCAAGGAGCTATGGGCCAGGGCCTTATGAGGGGAACGACTGGTTTTAACCCCCAACCAGACAAATGCTGCGCTCACCACCAACACGGCAATGATCGCAACGCGAACCGAGAGGATCAATTTGCTTTGGTCCCCAGGGGAAAGCGTGGAGAGTGTCTCGCCGAGTTTGGTGGGAACCAGCGCGACGAACATGGCGTAAAACCCCGCCAAATTCAGTGCATAGTCCTCCAGCTCTTCGCCGCTGTACACCACCAGCAGGGCACCGGTGGTCACCAACATGGCCACAAACAGATCTCTGGCAGGACCCAGATAGTAGGAACTGAGCGAGTCCTCGATGCGGTGGTTGACCAAGCCGTAAATGATGATTGCTACGACCAAGAGCAAAGGAACCACGAGCAGCATGAGGCGCACATAGCGCAGGGTATCGCGACCTTGAGAACGTTCTGCTGTGGTGTGCATACAAGCATTCTGTAACGAAGGTAGTGAATCTGAGAAGGAGGCTTGCCCAGTGGACACAGTTATTCAGGAATCCTGATGGTGGGCGCATGAGGAAAGTTATTTGCGCTCCAGCGTAGTTACAGCACGTAGCTGGCGATCAACTGCGACAGGGCACGGATATCAACTTTGCCCTTGAACTCCAAGCGAACCTTGCCCAAAGAGCTGAACCAAAGATCTAGTTCCGCATCGAGGTCGAAGGTTCCTGCCGTCTCGACGGAGAAGGACTGGACTTTTGAATAGGGCAGCGAGGTGTAGTCGCGCTTCTTGCCAGTCATTCCTTGGACATTAACTGCAATGAGACGCTTGTTGGTGAAAACCACGTAGTCGCGAGCACCCTTAAAAGCGGCAAGCAGTTCTTCGCCGTTCACCAACATGGGCATGATTTCTGGTGCGACCTGTGCAAGATCCCAAGGGCCCAACTTGAAGACGGAGGAATTATTAAAATCGATCATGTCCTACAGCTTAGTGAGACTGGGGGACAAGATAGATACAGTTCAGGCGTGCTGCCGAATCCATGCGGTGTGGAGAAAACAGCACGCCTGATTCTGAACCCTCGTGGCTAGAGTTCGATAGCGGTCACGGCTCGAACTGCGCGAGCTGCCTCGGCACCCTTCTTCAGGAAGTGCTCGAAGTAGAAGTTCTGGTGTTCATCGTTGGAGTGGAAATGATGCGGGGTCAGGCTCACCGAGAAGGTTGGAACATCGGTATCCAGTTGGACACGCATCAGCCCATCAACTACTGCTTGGGCGACAAAATCGTGGCGGTAGATGCCGCCGTCGACCACCAATGCGGCGGCAACAATCGCATCATACTTTCCGGTCTTTGCAAGACGCTGAGCCTGAAGTGGCATTTCGTAGGCGCCCGGGACGCTGATGGTACTGATGGTGTAGTCGGTGCCAGACGCGTCGATGTCGGCGGTGAATCCGGCCAGTGCCTGATCAACGATATCTGCGTGCCAGCTTGCTTTGATGAAGGCGACCTTCAGCGCTTTGGACATGTCGTTCTCCCTGCGTAGTCATGTTTATGAGGTCTTTGTTCCAAGCCTAGCGCTGGGGGACTTGATGGCTTAATGGTCCTTCGACGTTGCGTAACTATTGCGCCACAGTACGTCGCAAATAAGCAGGGCAGATCCGCCGTCAATGCTGTATGCCTCAGAACAGTGTGCCTGACATATCCCTAGTCCTGCAGGAAGCCGGTGGCAGGATTTATGTCTGCGAGAAATTCGCGGATGACTGCTTCGTGCTGTTCGACGGTCGGAGCCTGATCAGTGCCGAGAGCGCTGAACCCATATCCATCATTAAGTCCGGAGATCCACGTGTAATGGACTGAAGCATGGCTCGTCGAGCGGACGGAAAATATCTCGCCATCTACCGTCAGCCGCAGATCATCGTCACCGCTGAGCCCCGGAGCGTTCTGTACTTCCACCGGTAATGGTCCGTAGCTGAAGCTCTCCCCGGGTACTTTCCTCTTACTCATGGACCGAGTGTAGCCTGGCACAGATACCGGAAATGGTTGAGATAGGACCAACCTAGCTAGAAAGCCAGATAGTTGAGCACCGATTCGATCGTATGTTCTTCCTGCTAGCCGCCTGGTTGGATAGATACGGTCAAAAGGATAATATCTACTGCCGCGATGGTTTCATCTTTGGCTATGTTCAAAGGATCTAAATCGGGCTCTTCATTTATGTGAGACCTGGATTTCGTAGTCACTTATTCCAGAGTTCGAGTTTCGTCCAACCCACGGGGACGCCCAGCGACTGAACCGTCAGCGCATGCGAGGACGGAAATTGCTTCAACAAGTCACTAGCGCGTTTGATCCATCCGCAGTCAGGGTCAACCGATTGCAAGAGGTATGCGATCACTGCCAACGCGTTGTAGGTCCCAAAGTCTTGCTTTGGGGCGTCAGCCGCCCGAAGGTGGTCAAGCATAGGAATCGTCCCGTTTGGTGGTCTGGAAGGCGCGTTCTGTAACTTTCGATTGAACAATCGTGCATGATGAGCCGCTACGTTGCGAACATAATTCAAGCTAGCAAGCCAGCTGGTCATTGTCTTCTTTTTGGGTACACCGAACGCGACCGCGAGTTCTTCGGCGTCCTTCTGGCGCATTCCTCGGTAGAGTGTTGAAAGATGCCCCAGTTCGAGTAGCTCGGTGAGGGCCCAAATCGGCATGCGATCGTCGTACTTGTCGCGAAAATGCGAGACGACTTGTTCATCGGAACTGTCTCGGCGCGCTTTGACGCGATCCAGCCACAGGACGTGTTTGCTGGGGCGCGGGTCTTGGCTATCGGTACTTTGACTTGTGAATGAGCTGTCGAAGCAATCGGCGTTTTCGTAGGCGAAGGCCGAGGTACGTCCCAAGATGTAGCCTGTCTGCATTCGGATGTCGACTTCGATGCGCTCTACGCCTTCCAGAACCAATAGCCGCAAGTGACGGTCAAAATCAATTATGTCCTCGGCATGGCTCAGAGCGGTACCTGGACGGTATCTGCCCAACAAGCGGGTGCGCTCGCGACCATCATTCCCTATGTATCGTTCCGACTCTAGGAAGGGGTAAAGATAACCGGTGAGTCGATAGTAGCCGACCGCTTGCAAGACTGAAATCGCGTGGGAGTGGTCCTCGATTCTAAGTCCCCGTGCGACCAATCGGTCGATCTGTTGTTCTAGGGACAGCCACTTTTTCGCATACTCAGTCATCAGCTCTCCTGCGGAAAGAAAATCAGTCCGCGCCTAAAGGCAACGGACTGATCATGATGAACTCATTGTAACATCATTGTTCTCTGGGAAGCACTCTCGGTTTATCTAGCGCCAGCCGAGCTGTGGAGCCACATACTTAAGTACTGACTCGATGACATGTGCGTTGTATTCGACGCCCAACTGGTTGGGCACGGTCAGCAATAATGTGTCTGCAGCGGCGATGGCTTCATCTTCTGCTAGCTTTTTTGCCAGTTCGTCGGGTTCACCGGCGTAGGACTTGCCGAAAACTGCGCGCGTCTTTTCGTCGATGTTGCCGATCTGGTCTGAGCTGTAGCGGTCGCGGCCAAAGTACTGCCAGTCGCGCTCGTCGGTCAGGGCGAAGATGCTGCGGCTGACTGAGACGCGTGGCTCGCGCTGGTGGCCGGCTTCCTTCCATGCATCACGGTAGAGCTGAATTTGTTCGGCTTGCTGAACGTGGAAAGGCTTGCCCGATTCGTCGTCTTTTAAGGTGGAGCTTTGCAAGTTCATGCCAAGTTTGGCAGCCCAGACCGCGGTGGCGTTGGAGCCCGAACCCCACCAAATGCGCTCGCGCAGACCTGGCGAATGCGGTTCGATACGCAGTAGCCCAGGTGGATTGGTGAACATTGGGCTGGGGCTAGGTTCGGCGAAGCCCTCACCGGTGAGCACTTCGAGCAGTCGTTCGGTGTGGCGGCGGCCCATGTCGGCGTCGGATTGGCCCGGCTCGGGTTCAAAACCGAAGTGGCGCCAGCCATCGACGACCTGTTCGGGTGAGCCACGGCTGATGCCCAACTGAAGGCGACGGTTAGAAATGAGATCTGCAGAACCCGCATCTTCGGCCATGTACAACGGGTTCTCGTAGCGCATGTCGATGACACCGGTACCAATTTCGATGCGGTTGGTTTTAGCGCCAATGGCAGCCAACAATGGGAACGGTGAGGCGTACTGCTGGGCGAAGTGGTGGACACGGAAGTACGCGCCGTCTGCCCCGAGTTCTTCGGCTGCCACTGCTAGGTCGATGGCCTGCAACAAGGCATCCGAGGCGTTGCGTGTTCCCGATTGCGGATGGTCGGTCCAGTGGCCGAATGACAAGAATCCGATGTTCTTCATGCTTGAAGCAACAAGCGGTATCGGTTGCTTATTCCGGTGTTAGTTCTGGGCGAGTTGGACCGCGCGAGTCGCGGTGTCTTGTTGGTTTAGCGCCAACCAAATTTCATCCAGCGAGAGATTCAGTACCCCTGCGACGGCGGCGATGGTGGAAAAAGCGGGAGTAGGCACTCGTCCGGTTTCAATTTTCCGCAGAGTCTCGGGGGAGAGGCCAGCTTCGAGAGCGATCTCAAGAATGGTGCGTTCACCGCGGGCACGTCGCAGGATCGATCCGAGGATCTTTCCTTGTTCAAGTTCGTTGGCAGTGAGCGGTAATCTGACCATAAGAAAATTATAGTACCGGTACTATATGACCGGTATAGTTATTGGCATGATTGAAATTCTTACGCCTGCAGAAGTGGACAAAGCCCGCGAAACCGGCCGATTGGTCGGCACTATTCTTGCAACGCTCAAAGAGCGAGTCCAAGTTGGTACCAACCTACTGGAAATTGATCAGTGGACCAAGGAAATGATCTTGGAAGCAGGTGCCGAATCCTGCTACGTGGACTACGCCCCGGCCTTCGGTAACGGTCCCTTTGCGCACTATATCTGCACCGGAGTTAATGACGCGGTACTGCACGGTCTGCCACGCGATTATGCATTGGTTGAGGGAGACCTGCTGAGCCTAGACTTGGCGGTTAAGCTCGGTGGCATCGCTGCCGACGCGGCGATTAGCTTTGTGGTGGGGGCTGAAGGAACCGACGAAGATCGCAAGCTCATTGAGACCACCCAGCGTGCCCTGGCCGCAGGTATTGCCGCGGCTGGACCGGATGCCAAGATCGGCGACCTTTCCTACGCTATGGGTTCGGTGATCAAGGCTGCCGGATACAAGGTCAATATGGAATTTGGTGGGCATGGCATCGGCTCAACCATGCACCAAGATCCTCATGTATCCAATGATGGTCGCCCCGGACGCGGCTATAAGCTACGCCCAGGGCTATTACTGGCGCTGGAGCCATGGATTATGACCAACACGGATCGACTGATTGTAGATAAGGACGGGTGGACGCTGCGTAGCTCCACCGGCTGCCGAACCGCGCATACCGAACACACCATCGCCATCACCGAAACCGGGGCAGAAATTCTGACCCTGCCTCGCGACCTGTCGGCCTAAGCAGAGGCAAGGCGGCTGCCGGTTACCGATCTAGGACGCTGGCGACCCGGTGCAACACGCTGTGGCTGCCGGCGGGATCCGCCACCAGATTCGCGGGCAGTGCCCCGGCGAAGTGCCAGCCGCAGCTAACGGCCATCTGCCGCAAGTTCTCCAGATACCGGGCGTGCAGGGCCGAGGGCTGCGCCGGATAGCTGCCCAGCAATAGCGTCCCGTGATCAAAGCCGCGCGCAAGACAGGCCTCCAAGGTCAGCATGCTGTGGTTCAAGGTGCCCAGATCTGGTCGAGCCACCACCACGAGCTCCGCACCGAGCGCTGCGGCGAGATCCGCAATGTTTTGCCCCTGCGCGGTCAGCTCCACAAGTAGCCCGCCGGCACCTTCGACGAGCACCACATCGTGGCTGTCCGCCATTTCGAGGATCCGCTGCACATGGCTGTCCAGACTCGGCAGGGCTAGCGCAGGATCCAATCCGGCGCACCGGGCCGCGTCCGCCGGTGCCATGGGTTCGGCTAAGCGCACACCTTCGGAAACCGTCAGCTTCTCGGGATGCCCCAGCCAGCGGGCCACGTCCAGCGCGTCGCCGGGTACCTGGCCCTGCACCCCGGTTTGGGCAGGCTTGTAGATGGCCACGCTTTGCCCGTGCTGCAATGCTCTGGCCGCCAGCACGGCTGTGGATACGGTCTTGCCAACTTCGGTATCGGTTCCTGTGATGACTTGGATCATGGGTGCCTCAATTCATCCGGGTAGCGGCAGAACACCGCATCCGGGGCCTGGAAAGATAATGAGTAGCCGAATCGCACGGGCTTCGGATCGGCCGCAAGTGCCGGCAGAAGTTGCGCAGTTTCGGCGAGGATCAATTCAGCTTCCATCCGGGCTAACCCGGCGCCGAGACAACGGTGGATACCGTGTCCGAAGGCCAGCGAGGCATCAGCGGCGGTGCCCAGCTCTCCTCCGGACAGGCGCAAGACCAGTTCGTCCCCGGCCTGGAACTCCTGGTCACCGAGCCGGATGGCGCTAGTGGCAATCCGCCGCCAGGTCGGCACCGAGGAAGCCCGGGAAAGCACCTCGTCTACCAGCTGTCGCGCCGAATCCATGCCCGTGTCCGGGTGGGCCAAGGCGCTCCAGCGATGATCGCGAAGGCCTGCGTGCAATGCGGTGGAAATGAGCATCGAGGTGGTTTCCTGCCCGGCGATGCCCAGGAAATAGGCCAGGGAGCGCAATTGCCGCTCGCCAATCCCGGTCCGGCGCAGCTGAGCGCAGAGATTTTCGTCATCGCGTTGCACCGCCTCATGCACAGCACCGTCCAGCCAGGCATAGTATTGGGCTGCGCTGCGGGCCAATTCCAGCTGTCGTGGCTCTTCGGGCCAGCCCCAGAACAGCTCCAGAGAATCCTGGCTCCAGGCCTTCAAGCTGCTGCGCGGCGGCACCGGGAGTCCGATCATTCGAGCCATGATTTCCACCGGGATCACCGCAGCCAGCTCGGTGCCCAGATCCAGAACCTCGCCTCGGCGCAGTCGGGTATCCAAGCCGGCGCAGATTTCGCGCACCCGGGTCCGGATCTGCTCGCGCTGGGCGCGAACCTTGGCCGGGCTGAAGAATCCTGCGGTAGTCCGCCGCACCGACAGATGCTCCGGTCCCGAGGCGCTGGCCAGCACCTCGGGTAACGCGAATTTCACCCGACTTAAAATGCGTAGCGCCGCCGGGGCAAGGGGCACCGCGGTGGCCAGCGCATTGGCGGGGGAGAAGTGCTCGGGTCGGGCCAGGATGGCGCGCACCGTCGCAGGGTCCTCGATACTCCGGTAGCGCCGGTTGATGGCGGCCGGGTAGGCGGCCGGCAAGTCACCTGCCAGCGGGGCCTGGTCCAGGGCGCTCGCCGTAGCGGCATAGGGACAGTTCATCAATCCTCCTCGGCGATGGTTCGAGCCACCGTATGGATGGCAATTTCAAGTTCCGGTCCCTGGTGCTGGGCATGGGCGGTGAGCCTCAACCGGGAAATCGAGTCGGGCACGCTGGGCGGGCGGAAGCAGGCCACAGCAATGCCCGCGGCCGCCAGCTTGGCCGTTGCCCTGAATGCCGCGGCGGAACTGGACATCCGCACCGAGTGGACCGCTCCAGCCCCGGCGTCTACGCGGTCAGCCAGATGCGAATAACTGCGCAACTGCTCGAAAACCAGCAGCGCATTGGACTGCAGGGCAGCTAGCCGCTCCGGGGTGGCCAAGCGCAGTGCGGCCAGTGCCGCGACCGCGGCCACAGGGGACAGCCCCGTGTCGAAGATGAAGGTGCGCGACGCGTTGACCAAGTGCTCACGCAGCGCCTGGGCACCAGGTCCGCCCAAGAGTACGGCACCGCCCTGGGAACCCAGCGCCTTGGACAAAGTGGCGGTGGACAGTACATGCGAAGCACCAGCCAGCCCGGCCGCGTGAACCGCCGAACCCTGTGGCGTGGCGGCCAGCGAATGGGCTTCGTCCACTAGCAGTAGGGCACCGTACTGCGCGCACAATGCTGCCAGCTCGGGCAACGCCGAGGCGTCCCCGAAGACCGAATAGACGGATTCGACCACCACCAGCACCCGCGGCTTGCCCTGCGGATCCTCACGGTTGGTTTGTAGCAGGCGGGTGACATCTGCGAGGTCGTTGTGCGCAGCGGTAGCCACCGCGGATGCCGAAAGCTTGGCGCCATCGATTAGGCTGGCGTGCGCATGCGCATCGAGGATGAACAGACTGCCCGGACCACCCAGGGCGCTGAGCGCCCCCAGATTGGCGGTGTAGCCGCTGGAGAAAACCAGCGCCGCTTGCCGGTGGGCGTAGTCGCATAGCCCGGCTTCTAGCTCCCGGTGCACAGCGGAAGTTCCACCGGCCACCCGGCTGGCACCGGCGCCCGCGCCGTGCTCCAGCGCGGCATCGGCCGCGGCTTGGCGTACCTGCCGGTGCGCGGACAAACCCAGGTAGTCGTTGGACGCCAGATCGAAGACCCGGCACTTGAGACTATCGTTGCGCTGCAGGCCGCGCCGTTCGCGCACTCGTGCTCGGGTGCCCAGCCAGGCCTCCCAGTGTTCAGCGGGCTCAGCCATGGATTTGTTCCAGCGCGCCGATCAGACTCCGGCCTAGGGCGGCGATGTCGCTGGGGGTGCTGGTGTACGGAGGCATCACATAGGCCAGGTTTCGGAAGGGCCGCACCCACAGTCCGCGGTCCACCGCGGCCTGGGTCAGTGCCGTTACGTTCACGGGCCCGTCGAGCTCGATGGCCCCAACCCCGCCGAGTACCCGCACATCCGTTATGCGGTCAAGCTGCGTGGCGGGAGCCAGTGCGGAGCGCAACCCGGATTCCAAGGCGGCAACCTGGGTGCGCCACGGTTCCTGGCCCGGGGAATCTGTTCCCGGAGCGCCGGTGAGCAGATCGAGTGAGGCGCAAGCCACTGCGCAGGCCAGTGGGTTGCCCATGAAGGTGGGACCATGCAGCAGTGCGGCCCCGGTGCCACCGCGGCCGGAGGCCAGGGCCGAGGTGATTCTGGTGGTGCAGAGCATCGCGGCCAGCGTGAGGTAGCCTCCGGTCAGGGCTTTTCCCACGCACATGATGTCCGGTTCGATCCCGGCATACTGCACCGCGAACAGTTCCCCGGTGCGCCCGAAACCGGTGGCGATCTCGTCGGCGATCAGCACCAGGTCGTACTCATTAGCCAGCCCGCGCAGGATCCGCAGCGCCGCCGGGGCGTAGATGCGCATGCCTCCAGCTCCCTGCAGCACCGGCTCGCACACGATCCCGGCCAGTTGGGAAGCGTGCGCTGCAATAAGGCGGCGGGTTTCTTGCTCCCACTGCTGCATCGCAGATTCGCTCTGCTCCCAGCCACCTTGCTCGGTGCGGCGTGCCGCCGGCGGCTTGGGCAGGAATACCTGCGTGGTGGCCAGCGGAGCGAATGCTGCATGCATGCCATCCACTGGGTCGCAGATGCCCATGGTCGCGAAGGTATCCCCGTGGTAGCCGCCGCGCAACGCTGCGAAGCGGTGCCGTCCTGAGCGGCCTTTGGAATCCTGATATTGCAAGGCGAGCTTTAGTGCCACCTCAACGCTGATCGACCCGGAGTCGGCCAGAAACACATGGCGCAGCCCTTCGGGTGCTATAGCGACCAAGCGTTCGGCCAGTTCGATTGCCGGACGGTGGGTCAACCCGCCGAACATCACGTGGCTGAATCGCTCAAGCTGCCCGCGCGCGGCGGCATCCAGCACCGGATTGCGGTAGCCGTGCACCGCGGACCACCATGAGGACATGCCATCGAAGACCTCACGGCGTTCGCCCCGGGCATCTTCCAAGACCAGCCGGGTGCCGCGTGCTTCGGTGACCGCATAGCTGGCTCCGGCATCCAGCGGAGCATAGGGGTGCCAGAGCAGCCCGGCATCCCGGGCGAGCAAGTCCGGTTCGGTGGCGATCATGCGTTCGGGATCTGCTGCGTCCCGGCACCGCGGCGGCGCAACACCGGCTCAGAGTCGGCAGGGCCGCAGCCCGAAGACCCGCTGCCGCAGGCAGGGGCTGCATTCGCAGAGCAGCAGGATCCGCTGCACCCGCTGACCTCGGCATTGCCCGCATCTTCCGGTTGGCGCGAAGCATGGGCCGCGGCCTCACCCAGCGCTTGGGCGAGGCCGGCGGGGTTCCGACCCTCTTGACCCAGCACCACAAAACCGGCATCGGCGATCATGGCCAGATCGGTTTTCGCGTCTTGTCCTTCGCTGGTCAGGTAGTCGCCGAGGAACAGCGAATTGGCAACTTCCAGGGCACTGGCCTGCAGGGAACGCAGATGCATTTCGCGTCCGCCGGCCATCCGGAGTTCCTTGTCTGGGCAGGCTAATCGCACTACGGCTAAGATCCGCAGACAGGCCAGCGGGGTTAAGTTCCACGTGCCTTCCAGAGGGGTGCCGTCAAAAGGCATCAGGAAGTTCACCGGGATGGAATCGGCATCCAAAGCGCGCAAGGCGAAAATTGCCTCAACCAGCTGCTCAGCGGTTTCGCCCAGTCCCACGATGAGCCCCGAGCAGGGGGAGAGGCCCGCAGACTTGGACTGCTCAACCGTGGCGACGCGCTGATCGAAGCTGTGGGTGCTGCAGATTTCCGGGTAAAGAGACTCGGCTGTATTCAGATTGTGGTTATAGGCATCGACGCCGGCGGTTTTGAGTCGCTGGGCCTGGCCCTCTTTCAGGATGCCCAGGCATGCGCATACCTCAACCTGAGGGTGCTCCTCCTTTAATGCCCCAATCATCGTTGCGACGCGGTCAACATCCCGGTCCGTTGGGCCTTTGCCCGAGGCAACCATGCACACTCGTGAGGCACCGCCGGCGATACCCAAGCCGGCTTGGTGTACCGCCTCTTCGGGCTTGAGCCAGGTGTACTTCAGAATTTCGGCCTTGGAACCCAGCCGCTGCGAGCAATAGGTGCAATCTTCGGGGCACAATCCCGATTTCAGGTTCACCAGGTAATTGACTTTGACCGTATTGCCGAAGTGCTTGCGCCGCAGCATTCCGGCGGCGCTGACAAGCCTAGAGGTAGCGGAATCAGCAGTGGCCAGCAGCTCCAGCGCTTCTTCGGCGTTGAGCTCATGGCCCTGCTCGATTCTCGTGGCCAGTTCGGTGAAATCGATCGTGGTGGTGTGCCGCGGGGAGATGCTCATGGGTTCCTTCGCCTTGTACCTTGGCCGCCTAAACTGAAGCGGTTTCGACTTGAACGGTGTTCAATACGACACTAATGTACACGAAAAAGTCCCTGCATTGAACATTGTTCAATGCAGGGACTTTTTCGGAGCTGACTGAAAATTATCTCGCCACACGATTACTGTGCGACGTGGTGCAATTTCTTGTTGAGTGCTAGTTGACGCTTCGAACTACCACCGTCAACGGGTTCTCCAAATCGCCGGCGTAGAGCAGACCACCGGACTGGTCGGTGAGATCGAGCATCTGTTGATTATTGCGTAGCTGCAACCGGTTCAGGCAGGAGAGCGGGAAGGAAGTTTCGAAAAGTCCCAAGGCATCAAAGTCCAGCGCGAATTCCGGGTGCTCATCACGATAAGCCAGAAGTCGATCGGCAACAACTTTCCAGAATTCGTCCTGCGCCAAGAGGCCTTCTCGGTCCAAGAGCGGGGCTAAGAAACGGAAGAAGGAATCAAAGACATCGGTAAAGACCGAGAGTACCGGATCCCCACCGGTGCGCACGCGACGGATTTCATCGGGCAACTCAACCCGGTCGGAAAGTACCGCGATCTCCTCGCCCAAATCCTTCAGGAGCACTTTCTTCACGACGCCGTTCTCAAGAATCATGATCACGTTCTCACCATGTGGCATGAATACTAGGTCATAAGCGGTCAGGCAGTGAACCAACGGAACCAAGTAAGCATCAAGATACTGCGAAAGCCAATTACTTGGTTCTATGCCGCTTCGCCGAATCAATGCAGCGGCGAAAGAACAACCTTGGGCATCAACATGCAAGAGGCTGGCCATCGTGGCCAATTTCTGGTCCTCTTCAAGCAGGCTGATCGGCGATTCACGCCATAGGGCAGCCAGCATTTTGCGTTGTGGTGCGCTCTTGGACGTAGCGGCTTCAAATTGCGGGTTGCGGTAACCGACGGCAGCGATTTCGCGCAGTAGCGCCACCGGTTGGGTGGAAAGTACCCGGTCCTTCTCAAAGAGCTCACCAAGCCACTGGTTGATGGCAGGGGTGACCTTCATATATTCGGCACTTAACCCGCGCATGAATCCCATATTGAGGATCGACATCGCAGTCTTCACGTAGTGGCGGGTCGGGTCCGAGAGATTAAAGAAGGTGCGGATCGACTGCTGTGCTTGATACTCGTCGGAACTAGTACCAAGCCAGACGAGCTTCTTGCGGGCAATGTCGTTGGCGAAGGTGATGGCTAGCCGATTTTCCCATTGCCAAGGGTGAACAGGAATGAAGATGTAGTCCGCGGTGGATACTCCGGTTCCGGTCAATTCAGCGCTCAAGAGGTTGTTAAGGCGTTGGCGTTCGGCATGATCCAACTGATCCTCGAGCAACGAGTCGTAATCTAGGGTGTCGATGGAGTCGAACTGCGCTCGGGATGTGTGTGCAGCAACCCAACCAAGATTTAGCGCCGCACCGGTTTCAGGAGCATAACGCAGGTAGTCGCTGCGATCCACACCCATTCGACCATTGTTGGCCACAAAGCACGGGTGGCCTTCTGTCATGGAGGATTCGATCAGCTGGAAGGACTGCGCCGCGGTGCCGGGGAACTGGGCCAGTGCAGCGGAATCGTGGGTGGTGTGCACCTGCTTATAACAGTGACTGGACAGCGTGGAGCCAAGCTCTTCTAAGTAGGTGGGCAACTGTGCTTCGGCGAGTGTGAGCTCCTGACTAAAGAGCGTGACAAAGTCGATCACGTCGACGTCCGAAGGCTGCCACGAACCCTGGACAAATTTTTCGTGCACGATGCTTTCGGGATCCACCAGCCAGTGATTGAGCTGGTACCTTGAGGCGGTAAAACGGTAGCGATGGCTATCTTTTTGCAGTGAATAGCTCTCTTCGCCATGTTCCACCGGGTCTAACAAACGTTCGTGCGAGAACTCGCCGAGGGCTTTGGCCAAGACGTGGCGGTTGGCGATTTCCCATCGTTCAGGGCTGAGGAAGGAGGAGCCCAAAGCACGCCCGGTTGCGGCTTCAAACTCGTTGCGGGTACAGATTGAGAGCAATGCGGCCTTGGTTGATCCGTCGGCTTCGGTCAGTTGGATCGGACGAATTGCGCGGAATCCTACCCGAGCGTTGAGCGCATGGATGGCCTTGTTACGTGCGTCGGGTTCAACGATGATGCGTTCGATACCTGGCTGAGCGAAGGCGTGTTGGATCGCGTCAGTCATGGCTTCCAGGGTAAAGCCCGGTTGCGGCTGATCGCTGGCGGGAGCCAAGAAGTGTAAACCGCGATCGCCACGCACATAGTTGTAGGCCGCAGCCAGCGGGGAAGTAGCCGGATCGTAGAGCTCGACGAGGAACCGCGGGGTGCCGGTGCTATCAAGACCGAGCAATACCTCATAATCAGCGGTGGCCAGAAGGCTGCTGTATTCGTCAGCGATTTGTGTCTTCGTCGCGGTGGGCATGCCCCAGAAGGCGGCGTGTTCGGTAGCGATCCATGAGTGCAGCAGGTCCGTGTCCTGTGGCAGAGCGACAGAGCGGAAAGTAAACGTGGTCATAAAGTCAGTGTCCTTAGACGTGCGAGTTGACGGGGGAGGCGGTGGGCAAATTGGCAAGTTCAGCGGCGCCAAATTCTTGGAAGGCGATGCGCTCTTCCACCGGGTACACCTCGCGTCCGGCGATGCGATTGATAATGACCGAATTGCGGTAGGCACCCATGCCCAGATCCGGCGCGGTGAAACCGTGCGTGTGAAGCTCGGCGTTCTGCACGAAGATGTCCTGCGCTAGGCCGATGGAGTATTGACGGTCCACGTTGAATCGGCCATCGGTGAGGTAGTCGATGCGCTGGCTGATTCCGTTGAGGAAATCGGGAACCCCGGCCCGGTAGCCGGTAGCTAAGACCAGGTTGTCGACCACAAAACTCAGCTGCTCATCGGTGCGTTCATGGTGCAAATGCACGTTGATGCCCTGATCGGCGGCGGTGAAACTCGTTGCTGCGCACCCGGTGCGTAGATGCACATTGGTGGGGCCGTTGATGCTGAGCTCGTAGAGCTCTTCGTGGATCTGGTTAATCAGATCTGCGTTAATGCCCTTGTAGAGTCCCTTTTGTTCGGCATTGAGCTGATCGCGTTTGGCCATCGGCAGGGAATGGAAATGATCAATATATTCGGGCGAGGTCATTTCCAAGGTGAGCTTGGTGTATTCCAACGGGAAGAACCGCTCGGAGCGGGTGGCCCAGATCAGGTGGTCTTCGTCCTTCTTGCTATGCAGCAGATCGAGAAAAACCTCCGCGGCACTTTGTCCGCTACCGATTACGCAGTGCACTTGATCACGAGAATCGACGGTGGAAGAGCTCAACAGCGATTCACGTTCAAAGAGGTACCGGCCCGAATGAATGATTTGGCCATTTTGGGCCGCGTTTTCGGCGATAACCGGTGGCATATAGGGCTGGGTGCCGGTGCCCAGTACCAGCTTGTCGGCGCTGAAGTGGCTTACTCCTTCTTCGGTCAACACCGAAAGGTGATAGCATCCGTCGCGGTATTCAGAATCTAGAACGCGGTGAGAAAACCGGACGCTGGGAAGGTTTTCTGCGGCCCACGCGAGATAGTTGGAGTACTCTTGGCGCAGCGCATAGAAGTCTTCGCGGATATAGAACGGGTAGATTCGTTGCGTCGCCTTGAGATAATTCAGGAACGAGTACTGATTTGTCGGATCTGCCAACGTAACAAGGTCAGCCATGAAGGGAACCTGAAGGTGGGTACCAGGCAACATCATGCCCGGATGCCAGATGAATTCTTCGCTGGCCTCAAGCACAGCAACACGGAGGTCTTCGACACCGTCGGTCAGTGCCGCGAAACCCAAATTGAAGGGTCCAGCACCGATGGCGATGACGTCGAAATGTTGACTTGGCTGGTTCATTATTTCTCTCCGGTGGTGAGTTCGGCCAGGATCTGGGTGCCGATGCGGCAAATGGCATCGAGGATTTCGCTGACGTCAGACAGGGTCGTGTTCGGATTAAGCAGGGTGAGTTTGAGTAGTCTCTTACCCTTGATGGTGGTGGCCGCGATCATGGCTTCACCACTGGAATACAGTCGCTGACGGATTTGATTGGCCACGGCGTTATGCTCACTCAGCGTCAGTGGGTGCTCCGGGTCTTCAAATGCGAAGACCAAAGTGCTTAGTTGTACGTCGGTCACCAGATGTAGCTGGGAGCGCATGGCAACTTCTTGTTGCGCGTCCTCGGCCAGCGCGATGACCTGATCAAACATCGCCCCGAGGCGCGCGGCCCCCAAGGAGCGCAGGGTGACCCATAATTTCAGCGCGTCAAAGCGGCGGGTGGTTTGCAAGGACTTGGAAACCTGATTTGGGGTAGCTGCTGCTTCGGCAGCTGGGTTCAGATATTCGGCATAGTGAGCGATCGATTCAAAACTCGATGCGGATTTGACTAGTAGCGCGCTTGAGCCGATGGGCTGGAAGAAGGACTTGTGATAATCCACGGTGACCGAGTCTGCTTGCTCAATTCCATCCAACCTGTGACGGTGACGTTCCGAGAGCAGGAGACCGCAGCCGTAGGCGGCATCCACATGGAACCAGGCATCAAATTCGTTGGCGATCTGGCGTAGTTCGGGCAGAGGATCAATGGCGCCAAAATCGGTCGTGCCACTGGTGGCTGAGATCGCCATCGGCACCAATCCGCCTTGCACATCTTCCACGATGCGGGTTCTCAGCGCATGGGCATCCATGCGGTGCTGAGCGTCGGTAGGGATGGCCACTGCAGCGTCGTAGCCCAGGCCGAGAAGCATTGCCGCGTTGCGGATAGAGAAGTGGGCGTCTTCGGAGCAGTAGATCCTGAGGTTTGCTAGCCGCTCGGGCAAAGATCCTTGAAGTTTAGCCGTGGCGGTGTTGCGCGCGATGAGCATCGCCTGCAGATTGGACTGGGTGCCACCGGAAGTGAATATTCCGTCGGCCTGAACAGGATCATAACCGATGAGCTCAGCGGTAAAGTTGACCAGTTTCCGTTCGATGAGCGTTGCCCCGGCGCTCTGGTCGAAGGTATCCATCGAAGTGTTGATGGAGGTGACGAAGTTTTCTGCCACAACCGCCGGGATAACCACAGGGCAGTTCAGATGGGCGGCATATTTTGTGTCGTGAAAATACACGGCGTCGTTCAAATAGAGGTCATCAAGCTCAGCCAATGAATCCGCGGTGCTGCCCAATGGGAGAGTCAGATCAACCTGATTGATCTTGCTAGCCAGCTGCTCTGGACTTGGACCAGTCGTCGGGGCATTGACTGTCGCAAATTTGGTGGCAACGGAAGCTACAGCGTTGCGGGAGTCGTTTTCATAGATTGCCGCGGTGTCCGAGCACAGCAGTGCTTCGTCATAGAGTGGCAACGGAACATCAGGGAATTGCAGGGTAGGTAGTGAAGTACCCAAGAGCATGCTCCTCAGATAGGATCGAAAGTATTTGGTCAGGCTCACCTAACAAGATTCTATTAACAACACAAAGTAATTAGTTAATGCAAGCCGAGTAACTCGGCGCTATGCGAAAATGCGATTTTTCGACATCTTGCGCGACTGAAGTATCTACTGTGATAAATTGACCCCTGACCTGATATTTGAAGCTTCATCTATTTCAGTTCAAACGCTTCATGCGGAGGAAAATCCTCACGTTAGCCAATTTCCTAGTTTCGCTAATCGGTTGATTGTGCAGTTGTATCGAATTGCATAAGCTCAGGCGAAAGAAACTAGGAGGCGCTTGTGGCAGCGAATGAGCTTGCAACTATCAGCCGTAGCCAACGGCATTTGGTTGCTTCGAATGCCACCGATGCTGCCGGGCGAAGCCTGAGCGACATCACCATTGAATTACTCTTTGTTGGCACCTTGGGCGCTAGTGCAATGCAAATGGGGTTGCTGAACACCCTGGGGTCTCTGGCGTTCGTTTTATGCGCTATTCCGGCCGGCCATTGGGTGGATAGGTACTCTGCCCTGCGGATGCTACGCATTGGCCTATCGGGGAAAATTACACTTCTGTTTTGCCTGATGGTGCTCGCGTTTAGCGGTCAGATGAGTATTGGAATCGGGCTTCTGCTTTGTACGCTGCTCGGGGCTTGCAACGTATTTTCTGAAACCGCACAAACCTCAGCGGTACCGCGAATCATCGGAGCTGATCCCAAAACTCGAACTGCCAGCATTAGCAAGCTCATCGCTCGGCTTAGCGCTGCAGATCAATCGATGACGGTGATCATTCCGGCGCTCGCCGGAACCGGGTTCACGCTTTTGGGCGCACCGGCATTGCTTGGCGTATCGCTGGCTCTTGCCATCTTTGCGCTACTACTCGCAGTACGCATTCGCCCTCATCTTGCTGGGATCAGGGAAAGCTCGAATGTAGCCGAGGCCCGAGCAGGTACCAAAGGCAAGAGGGAAGTGTTCGCCGGTGTAAGTCATCTGCTTCAACACCGTGAACTACGAATGACGACGTTTGTCGTGGGCCTTTCCAACCTCGGTTTGGCGATGGGATCTTCGGTGGAAGCTATCTTCATCATCAAAGACCTAGGCTTCGGCGAATTTGGATTTGGACTCTATGCTTCTTTAGCAGGCGTCGGCGGTCTGATCGGAGCTCTGCTGGCCAGTAGGGTTGTGGTACGATATTCCGCCCAAGAATTGTTGTTCAGTATGACCTTGGCCCAGATGGTCCTGGTGGCCGTGCTCGTAGTGGCCGCCTTCACCAATGAATTTTGGAGTATCGCTCTCGTGGCGTTACATGCACTGGGGTGGGGCAGTGCGACGCTGCTATTTAATGTCTCCGCTTCGAGCTGGCTGGTGGAAATCGTTCCAGAGAAACTTCTGGGTAGAGTCCTGAGCGCACGACGCCTTTTTACCTTTGGCGCGATCCCGCTGGGTAGTCTGCTCGGTGGTGTACTGGGAAGTGGCTTCGGAACGGTAGTGGCGCTCACTGGTTGGGGTGTTGCTGCCCTAGCCGCGTTGCTTTGCTGCAGTTGGAGCATGGGTCTTCGGCCAAGACGCTAGGCTGGAAAACATTGGATCCGAAAATTTAAGGCAACCGCGCACGTGAAACTAGTTATCGACGCCCGATATACCCGCATCACCCACCATGACGGAATTAGTCGCTATACCGCAGGACTGATTGCCTCAGCGAGCAAGCTCGCTGACGTCACCATGCTGATCAACGACACGCGCCAGTTGGCGATGCTCCCTGAGGTTCCATATTTGAAGGTGAGCGCACCAACGAGCGTGTTAGAACCATTGGTCGCACTGCAGATCAATAAGCTCAAGCCCGATGTTGTCTTTTCGCCGATGCAAACCATGGGTACGATTGGGCGAAAATTTCCGGTAATCCTCACCCTGCACGACCTGATTTACTATGCGCATCCGCACGCGCCTAAGTTCTTGCCTGCGCCAATTCGTGCTGGCTGGTTCCTTTTCCATCAGGTTTATTGGCCGCAGCGGTTCTTGCTTAATCGTGCCGATGCGGTGGCTACTGTCTCGAACACCACCGCAGATCTCATGCGCCAACACCGACTGACCAAAAAACGCATCGGTCTGGTATCAAACGCTCCTTCCGGAAATTTTGCTCGCCGAAACCCGGCAGAACAGCCCAAGAAAACCCTGCTCTACATGGGCTCCTTTATGGAGTACAAGAACGTTGAAACCCTGCTTCGTGGCATGGAGTACCTACCTGAATTTGAACTTCACCTGCTGAGCGGTATTAACGGTCAGCGTCGAGAAGAGCTCGTGGAACAGATTCCTGAGGGCGCCAGCGTGGTGTTTCACAACGGGGTCAGTGACGATGAATACGAGCAATTGCTCAGTGAATGCACCGCGCTGGTCACTCTCTCCAGAGAAGAAGGCTATGGGCTACCTCTTGTTGAGGCCATGAGCATGGGCACTCCGGTGGTTGTCACCGATATGCCAATCTTTAAAGAAGTTGCTCAAGACGCTGCCCTTTATGCCCATCCTGATGATGCGCAAGAATTCGCTGCTCAGGTTCGAAAATTGGGTGAGCGATCAGTGTGGGATGACTATTCGCGCCGCGCCGTTCAACGCGCAGAGTTTTACTCTTGGGAACGCTCTGCGCAACAACTGTTGGACTTGGCGGAATATGTGTCAGATCACAAATAATGATTCCTCGGCGTTGGTGTCGACGAGGGCCTGAATAGCAGAGGAAATCGTGGAAAATTTGGGGGTAAATCTGCTTCCTGAGCGTTGGAGCTCACCGATTTGAAAACCTGACTTGGCCAGTGCTAAAGTATTACTCGTTGCATTCCTCCATAGCTCAATTGGCAGAGCATTCGACTGTTAATCGAAGGGTTACTGGTTCAAGTCCAGTTGGAGGAGCTCATTGAGGCCTCGATCCGTTTGAAACGGATCGAGGCCTTATCTTTTTGCTATCGCTTGGCCGAGATCCGGCGCATCTTCGGAACCCAACATGAGACGCGCTGCTGATAAGTCGTAAATTCTTCGCCGAAATTTTCTCGCAGATTAGCTTCTTCGGCCGGACGTATTAGCCAATTCCACAGCAGCGATCCAACTAGCGCGTACGCAACAACGAGCCATGAGCCCAAGATCAGCCCCACGGCAACGCCCTGAGTGATTCCTGCAACGGCCATGGGATTACGCACGAACGCGTAGGGCCCGGAGATCACCAATTTTCGAGGCATTGCTGATGGCAACGGCGTGCCTTTGCCCCGAGCTGACATGGTCAGGGCGGACCAAATCCCGAGAGCACTGGCCAAGAGTAAAAGGACTAGTCCGAGGACGAGCAAGGTCATCGAGCCCTCGAGAGAAATTTCCAATCTCCGTTCGACCACCACAATGATTCCCGGAATGACCGCCAAAAAGAGCGTCCAAAAGACCAGGAGCTGCTTCACTGTGCGCCTTAGGTTACCGTGAACATCGGTGGGCGGAGCGCTACAAAAAGCAAAAGGACCGTGCAGCAAATATTCGGTGGGAATTCTCCCAAGCACTAACTGGAACGCAGAAAATGTCGAACAAAATGCGGAAGCAATCATGAGTAGCGCACCCATGCCGGCAGTTCGAGTAATCAGAGAGTAGGCGAACAGCGAAACGGTGACGAGCAGAATCCACGGCAGAACAATCCAAACGAATCTGCGCCAACCGAATGCCAATAGCAATGAACCAACTACAAAAAGAGGCACATCCATCCAGACCAGTACCCCAGGATTTAGCCCCCCGAGAGTCGAAACGCGGATGCCTTCGACGGTGAAGACCATAATCCACCAGGCTGCGCCGGCAAGCGCCTGAAGCAAGAAGAAGAGTCGTGACCAATCAAATGGCTGAGCTAGTGAGAATCGAGCGGGGTTTGCCGAGGGTTCCGTATTTGCTGCATCAGCCATGTAGTTCAGCCTACGCGACCCATGGTAGAACGTTAGGCGTCCATCAAAGGGCATCCGTTTGCGACTTCGGATTCTGCAGTTGCATTGCAAACGACCGTGAATAGGCTGACGTAGTACCGAATAGTGCCGAGCGTAGCTACCACCAGAGCACCATCCGTTGTAGCCGATCGCCGGATAATTGGCTTTCTACCAATCGTGAAAGTCCTGAAAAATTCTTCAGACACAATGCAATTCGGGCAAGTTCTTAGTGCGGGGAAGCCATCAGCGTTTGAAAACTATTTTTAAGTGGTTTCTTCGCATCGGCTGGATCTCCTATAACCTCAGGTGATTAGACGATAGACTTTCGAATCGTTAACAGTTACACCCAGAGCATGAGATTGAGCTATGGGTTTTACGCCTGAAGACTGAGTCGTTCAAGGTAACCGGAATGTTAGCGTAAGTTATATCCGGTTGCTGCGCGATCGAGAATATGGAGAAACCATGACTGAAGCTGAATCGACGCAAGCTGACGAAAGCCTTAAGTCGAGCGTGAAAAGTGCTAAGTCGCAGGTTGATGGCCTCAAGGAGCTTGTTCCCCAACAGCTTTCTGATGAAGTCAAACTTGCAACTACGGTACTCAAGGGCAAAGGAATCAGCCTAGGCACGGCCGCAGCACTCGCGGGTGCAGCAGTGGTCGTGGTTCTGCTTTTTGTTATTGCCGTCGTAGTTACCTTGGTTAACGTTCTGGCCATCTGGTTGCCCGGATGGGCTGCCGCTTTGATTATTGCCGGGTTCTTCCTACTAGTCGCCGGAATTTTGGGATTGGTTGGATACGCGAAGGTCAAGAAGGCTCTTCCGTTGAAGCCGGAAGCAGCAATCCGCGGTCTCCGCCATGACTTCGGCGTTCTCAAGGACGGTAGCGAGTTCGACGTGACCACCCTGGACGAGCCAATGAAGAAGAAGTCTGAGGATGACGAAGGCAAAGACAAGAAGAAGGAACCAAAGCCACCGGCACCAAGTGCCGACGAGCTCATCCTTCGTACCCGTCGCCGTCGCCGTCAGATTCAGGCTCTGCGAGACAACTTGGGTGAGAGCGTTCAAGCGCCACTGGCCAAGATCGACAAGGTACGTACCTTTACGCAGAACGCAGGAGACAAGGTTTCCGGTGCAGCTGCCAAGGCTCGTGGATTCGTCCGACCTGCGTCTTCGTCTTCCGAAGATCAATCGGAGGCTGACAGAGCCAGTGGTAAACGACTAGAGCAAGCACGCCCTTACGTAGTGATCGCCGGTTCCACGGTGGCACTCGGGGCTGTAATCCGCGCTTTATTCAAGCGCTCCTAAGTTTTCTACTGACGGGGCGGTGCAACAGCGCCTGGGCGAGTGGGACCGTCCCGTCATATAAGAACAATTTAGGCTAGAAAGGCACTGACATGGTTTGGATCGCTATTGCAGCGGCACTATGCAGTGCCTTTTGTCTTGCCTTCGGCGCCCATTTCCAGTCCAAAGCGGTACGCAAATCTGTGGACGGGCTGGAACTGACGCTGAAGAATGCAGGAAAAGTCGCCAGTAACAAGGTCTGGATGGCCGGTTTGTTGCTGATGATCCTAGGCATGTCGCTCAACGTCTTTGCTTTAGCCAGCGCGCCACTGACCGTGGTGCAGCCTATCGGCGCTATTGCGCTTGTCGTCACTGCCGTAGTGAATGCCAAAGAAACCAAGATCTCGATGAATCGTCCTACGGTGATGGCGATACTGAGCTGCATGATCGGCTCTGTGGGTTTTGTGCTGTTGGCGGTCACCGCAACAAATAGCAACCATGCCGTCACCGAAGAACAGTCTCACTTGATCGAATTGATCCTCGCCGGGGTGGTAGTAATCGTGGGGTTGGCCACGGTGCTGTTCCACCGCAAGCTGGTTGCGATCTTCTTTATTATCGGCGCCGGAGTGCTCTTTGGGTTTGTTGCAGTGTTGGTCCGAACCATTGCGGTCGCGGTGCTGGGCATCGGAAACAGCAACTTCTTGCAGCTTCCATGGATTGCTGGAATCGCCGTGGTGGTCGCTGGCCTACTGGGTTCATATTTTGTGCAAAAGGCCTACTCAAAAGGACCTCCGGAACTTGTTATTGCCGGATTGACGGTTATTGATCCGATCATCGGAATAGCCATCGGAGCAAGTATTTTGGGTGAGTTGCGTCCGGATGTGCCGCTAATTGTTTCGGTGCTGATGGTCGTTGCTGCCGGCTTTGCGATTGTCGGAGTGGTTGCTCTTTCTCGCTACCACCCGGATGTGATCGAGCGTCGGAACCAATCCGAGGCTGAGGAAGAACTGCAAGAGCCCAAATAGACTAAACCTACAGACTTTTCATCCAACCAAAATTTGTGAACGACTAAGGATGCCCGTGGCCGAGGAAAAACCACTGACCATTGTCATTGCAGCTGACACTTATCCGCCAGACGTCAACGGCGCAGCGATGTTTTGCTATCGGTTAGCTACCGAAATGCACGCCCGTGGACATCGGGTTCATGTACTGGCAGTACGTGGTGACAAGGGGAAGACTTTCACCGAAATTCGCGATGAGGCGATTATTCATCGCCTTGAATCGCATTCGGTTCCAACCCACGAGTACTTCCGTATCGTATTCCCCTGGGAAGCCAATCGGCAGATCGACAAGCTACTGAACGATATTAAACCTGACGTCATTCACGCACAGAGCCACTATATGATCGGCCAGCGTGCTATCGGATGGGCCAAGAAAAATAGGGTGCGCTCGGTGGCGACGAATCACTTTATGCCCGAAAATCTAGATCCGTTTCTTCCCTTCCCACGATGGTTCAAGCGCATCGTTGCGCATAACTCGTGGAAGGACATGGGCAAGATTTTTGGCCGTGCGGATGCAGTGACAACTCCAACTCCGCTGGCTGCCAAAGCGATGCGCGAACGAGCTAAGCTGATGAACGTCATGCCGTTGTCTAACGGTATTGAAGTGGGCAATTATGAGTTGGCCTCGGGGGAGCAGATCGTCAAAAACGATTTCCCCACGATTCTCTTTGCCGGTCGCCTGGCCGTTGAGAAGAACATCAACGAGCTCATCGAGGCACTACCGCTGATGACCCACGTGCCCGACGCCATTATTGAAATCGTCGGTGGTGGGGAGCAGCGAGTCCACTTGGAGAAAATCGCGGACGAGCTACAGATTCGAGACCGTGTCCGTTTCCTAGGCCATGTGAGCGACGAGGAACTTCGCCAGGCTTATTTACGGTGTGACGTTTTCTGCCAGCCAGGTACCGCAGAGCTGCAGTCGTTGGTCACCCTTGAAGCGCTTTCGGCCTCCAAGCCTGTGGTGCTGGCCAACGCGATGGCCCTGCCGCACCTGGTGGACGAGGGCGTGAACGGGTACATGTTCAAGCCAGGTGACCGAAAGGATCTAGCTGACAAGCTGGATCGGATTCTGGCCCTGGACGAAACCGAGCGAACCAAGCTCGGTGAAGCGGGGCATCGTAAGGTGATGAATCACGCGCAGAAGAAAACTATGAACTCTTTTGAAGCCCTGTACCGAGGTGAAAAGGTCACGACTCACTAAGTCTTGTGACCGGCACGGGAGCGCCAAATCGGTGTTTTGGCTAGTGATGCCCTAGAATATTTCGAGTGTGGTTTCGCCGATTGGTGTTGAGCACATGTGGGGAGTTAGCTCAGTTGGTTAGAGCAGGGGACTCATAATCCCTTGGTCATGGGTTCAAGTCCCATACTCCCTACAAATGAATTTCGCCCGGTAGCTTGTGTTAACAAGCTACCGGGCGATTTCTATTTTTAGTCGGCAGGATCTTTGAACGGACTTTGAACGTGGTGCTGAATAACGCGTGGGTCGGTTTCGGACTTCCTGCCTAAAACTAGATTCTCAAAAGTTGTGTTGGCGTCCCGCAGTGGTTCAAAGCCCCTTTTTGGATTTCCGGAACGATAAGCCACAATGAATCGGCAAATCAGTCCTGCGATGAACGCTAGACCGAATAGGACGAACGGGATGATTCCAAAATTGGGTTTGGTTCCGTCTTGCCAAAATTATAAATAACTCCAAGGATCAAGGCGACGATGCATGCGGTAACGACCAACGCTTTTCTCATAGTCTTCTAGACTCCTTGCTTCCTTTAGTGAAGGATCTTCATCGTACCGAGGGAATAGCATGAAGCACAGGCTGTGCAACATTGCTTAGTGGTGCAACGGCAACAGGATCGATGGCCGCATGTCGCGGATGAGTAGGACCGGGTCAACGTATTCGCCGTTCAATCTCACGCCCCAGTGGATGCACCGCCCAGAGCAATGAGCGCCGGTGGCCACGGTTCCCACTTGGTCCCCAGCATCGACGATGTCACCCACCATTACCGTGGCGGTGACCGGTTCGATGCTCGTCTTAAAACCTCCGCCGTGGTCGATTACCACTACCGGTCTATCCACCACTTTTGAGGTGAAAGTGACTTTGCCGCGCTGCGGGGCTAAAACCTTGGCGCCTTCGGACGCTGCCAGATCAACGCCACGATGGCCAGGTAGCCAGTTTTGGGCAGGCTTATCGAAAGGTTCCAGGATCTTTGGTTCTCCATTCAGCGGCCATCGCCAACCTGCGGTAGTACTTAGAGCGGCCGGCACCGGGCTTGATGTTGGCGGGCTTGCTGAGGCTGACGACGATATGAAGCTCAACGTCAGCACCAGTGCAAGGTAGAAAATGCGTTTGGTTTTCATGTAATCACGCTGTGCCTTCAGGTGAGGTAGGAGTATTAGTCGAACGCGAATTGTGGGTAAGTCGGTGGGCTCTAGATCACTGTTCTCGGTGCCTGCGAGCCCATTGTCTGTAGTACACTTGAATCAGCAGTTTCCTGTCATAGGTGTGTCCAAAATTGGATTCGTCTGATGGGGGATTGACTTCGCGTATGAGTTTCCATGGCCACTTCGGCTGTGGCCTGAGATTCCAGTGGTCCGAGAGAATCGGTGGATCGAAGGCGAGATGCCAAGCATCTTCGGCACGCATACTAGGGCGGGTATCCACAATGGCTATCTGCATCAACCCAAACAAACAAGAGCAGTTACCGCGGGCGCACCTGTGCCCGGTCCGCCACTGCTGAAAGGAGTTGCGACATGCCAGTCGTAACCATGCGAGAGCTGCTTGATAGCGGCGTTCACTTCGGCCACCAGACCCGTCGCTGGAACCCAAAGATGAAGCGTTTCATCTTCACCGAGCGCAACGGCATCTACATCATTGACCTGCAGCAGTCGCTGTCGTTCATCGACCGTGCTTACGAGTTCGTGAAGCAGACTGTTGCTCACGGCGGTAGCGTACTGTTCGTTGGTACCAAGAAGCAGGCTCAGGAATCCATCGCTGAGCAGGCTAACCGTGTTGGCCAGCCATACGTGAACCAGCGTTGGCTCGGCGGTATGCTGACCAACTTCCAGACCGTTTCCAAGCGCGTTCAGCGCATGAAGGAACTGGAAGAGATCAACTTCGAGGACGTTGCTGGCTCCGGTCACACCAAGAAGGAACTTCTGCTGCTCAAGCGCGAGCTGACCAAGCTGCAGAACAACCTCGGCGGTATCCGTAACCTGACCCGCACCCCTTCGGCTATCTGGATCGTTGACACCAAGAAGGAACACTTGGCTATCGACGAAGCTCAGAAGCTGGGCATCCCAGTTGTTGCTATCTTGGACACCAACTGCGATCCAGACGAAGTTACCTACCCAATCCCAGGCAACGACGACGCAATCCGCTCCGTCAACCTGCTGACCCGCGTTGTTGCTGACGCTGTGGCCGAAGGCCTCATCGCCAAGAACAACAAGGCTGCAGGCAAGTCTGAGGGTGCTGCTGAGCCACTGGCTGAGTGGGAGCGCGAACTGCTTGAGGGCGAGAAGGCTAAGGCTGAAGCTCCTGCTGCAGAAGCTGCAACCGAGGCACCAGAAGCCAAGTAGTCACCTGCGTGACTCTAAGAGTTTGCCTTGGGACACTAGCGTGTTACTAAGAGGCTGACTCGACTAAGTCTTGTGGGACGGGCCGGAGAACCGACCCGTCCCACAAGCAAATCAAACTTGAAACTCCTAGCTGAATGGGATTGCACGTGGCAAACTACACCGCTGCTGATATCAAGGCACTGCGCGAGCGCACTGGCGCTGGCATGATGGACGTTAAGAAGGCTCTTGACGAGGCTAACGGCGACGCCGAGAAGGCCATCGAGATCATTCGCGTTAAGGGCCTGAAGGGCGCTACCAAGCGCGAAGGCCGTTCGACCGCTGAAGGCTTGGTTGCTGCCAAGGTTGAAGGCAACGTCGGCGTCATGGTCGAGATTAACTGCGAGACCGACTTCGTTGCAAAGAACGAGAAGTTCATCGCACTGGCTGCTAAGGTTCTGGATGCCGCTGTGGCTTCCGGTGCAGCAGATGCAGAAGCATTGCTGGCCTACGAACTTGATGGCAAGACCCTTGGCGACACCGTGATCGAAGAGGGCGCAATCCTCGGCGAGAAGATCGTTGTACGTCGCGTAGCTCGCATCGAGGGCGCAAAGGTTGCAGCTTACCTGCACAAGACCAGCAAGGATCTGCCAGCTCAGGTTGGCGTTCTGATGGCTGTGGACGCTGACAGCGAAGCTGCTGCTACCGTTGCTCACGATGTTGCTGTTCACACCGCTGCTTTGGCTCCAACTTACCTCTCACGCGAAGAGGTTCCAGCAGATAAGGTCGCCGATGAGCGCCGTATCGCTGACGAGACCGCTCGCGCAGAAGGTAAGCCAGAGGCTGCTTTGACCAAGATCGTTGAAGGCCGTCTGACCGGCTTCTTCAAGGAGATCGTTCTGGTTGACCAGGCTTTCGCTAAGGACGCAAAGAAGTCCGTTGGTAAGGTCTTCGAAGAAGCTGGCACCAAGCCAGTTGCTTTCGCTCGCTTCCGCGTTGGCGCCTAAGCTTTAGAGCTTCAGGCACTAAAAACACGTTTTAGCGAACGGCGGGCAGGGTAACCTGACCGCACCAGAGACAAAGGGAGGTGAGCACCGAGAAAAACTCGGTGACTCGCCTCCCTTTTCTCGAGCCCGGATCTCAAGATACCTTGGGAACTGGGAAGTACTACCCACAGCTTGATTCCGAGAACCAGGAAAGACTACTAATGACAACCACCCCAGAAACCAAACGTCGTCGAGTCCTGCTCAAGCTCTCCGGTGAGGTGTTCGGCGGCGGCAAGGTCGGCGTAGACCCAGACACCGTCCGCGGCGTCGCCCAGCAAATCGCGCAGACCGTTGGGGAAGTCGAAGTGGCCATCGTTGTCGGTGGCGGTAACTTCTTCCGAGGCGCGGAACTCTCGGCTGCCGGCATGGATCGCTCGCGCGCCGACTACATGGGCATGCTGGGCACCGTCATGAACTGCCTGGCACTACAGGACTTCCTGGAACAGTGCGGTGTTGAAACCCGCGTCCAGTCAGCCATTGCAATGGCACAGGTCGCCGAGAACTACATTCCACGCCGGGCCATTCGCCACATGGAAAAGAACCGCGTTGTCATCTTTGGCGCCGGCGCAGGTCTGCCATATTTCTCCACCGATACCGTAGCCGCTCAGCGTGCTTTGGAAGTGGACGCCGATGAGGTACTCATGGCTAAGTCCGGGGTTGATGGCGTGTACACCGCGGACCCAAAGAAGGATCCCAGCGCAAAGAAGCTGGCTACCCTGACCTACAGCGAAGCCCTGCTTAATGACATCCGTGTCATGGACCAAACCGCCATGACCATGTGCCAGGACAACCAGCTGGACATGCTGGTCTTCGGCATGGAAGGCGAAGGAAATGTCGCTGCTGCCATCCGTGGCGAGCGGATCGGTACCACCGTCACCGTTTAATCGGTGATCGTGGCCTAGGATTGAAGTAGATTTATTTTCCCGTTGCGGAAACACAGATGAAGTACTTGAGGAGTACCGGTGATTGATCAAACGCTGGCGGAGACCGCCGAAAAGATGGAACGCACCATTGATGCCGCCAAGGAGGACTTCGCGACAATTCGCACCGGTCGCGCCCACCCAGGTATGTACTCGAAGGTCATGGTTGACTACTACGGTGCACCAACCCCGCTGCAGCAGCTGGCCACATTTGCGGTACCTGAAGCACGCACCATCACCATCACCCCATTCGACGTCAGCGCCATGCGTGAAATCGAAAAGGCTCTGGGTGACCCAGAGGTAGGCGCAAACCCTTCCTCGGACGGCAAGATGATCCGCGTGACCCTTCCGGTGCTGACCGAGGAACGTCGCAAGGAATACGTCAAGCTGGCAAAGGCCAAGGGTGAAGACGCTCGCGTTGCGCTACGTAACCACCGTCGCAAGGCTAAGGACGCCATCGACAAGCTGGTCAAGGACGGCGAAATCGGTGAAGACGAAGGTACTCGTGCAGAAAAGGACCTGGACGCGCTGACCAAGAAGCACGTTGAATCGGTCGATGAGATCGTGAAGAAAAAAGAAGCTGAGCTGCTGGACGTCTAATGCCAGGCTCGACAGAGAACACTGAGGGCAACGCTTCGGCGGTGCCCTCAGTGGCATCCGGTATCGCCCAGCCAATGACCCGGCGAGAAGCTCGTGCGTTGCGCGAGGCGCAAGCTAAAGCCAGCCAAGGTGCTACCGAGACAGACCATCAAGACAGTGCGGAAACCGCGCCGGCCAAGCAGGGCGAACTTAGTGTGCCGGCCCCGCCACACACTGATTCTGATGATCTTGCTGAAACCGGTGAGCCCGATGTGCAAGAGGCGGCGATCCCGCCCGAGCTACTGATCGGCAACCCCGAACCCAAGGCCTCACGTGCCGGGAGGAATCTGCCGGCAGCTATCGGCGTCGGAGTTCTTCTGCTGGGCATAGTGTTGGTGGGACTGTTTTGGGTGGAGCCCTTGCTGGTTTTCGCCGTCACCGTGCTAAGCGGCATCGGCTGTTGGGAAGTAGCCAGAGCAACAACTCACGCTAAAACCGCAGTCCCACAGGTGCCGTTGTATCTGGCCTCGATCCTGCTGCCGGTCAGTGCCGTGCTGGGCGGAATAGAAGCCCTCGGATTCAGCTTTGTCGCCTGCATCCTGATCGCGCTGCTCTTCAGATTGATGGAAGGTCTGAAGGGTGCGGTGGCCTCGGTGATGAGCAGCGTGTTCATCATCAGCTGGATTCCGCTCTTGCTCTCCTTTGCACTGTTGATGCTCGACGGGGAAGACGGGCAGTGGCTAATCGCGACGATCTTGCTTCTGGCGGTCGCCAATGACACCTTCGGATACATTGTTGGAGTGCTGATCGGCAAACATCCGATGGCCCCAAAGATCTCGCCCAAGAAGTCGTGGGAAGGCTTTGCCGGCTCGCTACTCGGCTCGGCTGCCATCGGTGCCGGAGCCATGTACTTCTGGCTGGATATGCCGTGGTGGACCGGTGTGATTCTGGCCTTATTCACCACAATCGCGGCGACCACAGGCGACTTTGCGGAGTCGATGGTCAAGCGTGAACTGGGCATTAAGGACATGAGCAACCTGCTACCGGGACATGGCGGAATTATGGACCGACTGGATTCGGTACTCTTTGTGATTCCTCTGGGTTACTTGATTTCGCATATGCTCGCCGCCGCGGTGTTGTGATCCATCATTGGCCTGCCGGTACTGGTGTGGCCATTGAGCCAAGAAGTAGTTTGAACAACTAGAATATGTGGGTATCGCCTTGCGGCGATATGCCACTGACATCTGATGAGAGACAAAGGAACTGTCGTGTCGCAGCAGCAAGATGCTCCGTTTTCCCGCGTGCCGGATGCGGAGTTTGGCTACAACGCAAAGCAGGTTGATGCGTTCCTCAGCCGTGCCCGCGCTACCTTTAACGGCGACGGCAATGACGACAGTGTGGTCACTAGCCACCTGATTCGGCGAACCACGTTTGCCCCGCAAAAAGGTGGCTATCAGGCGCGCGAAGTTGACGGAGCGCTGGACCGACTAGAAGACGTATTTGCCAAGCGGGAACGCGATGATTTGATCAGCCACCAAGGCGAAGAAGTCTGGCTACAGCAAGTTGGACGCCTCGCAGCGATCCTTCGGGGCCGTCTGCACCGTGCCAAGGGCGAGCGCTTCCGTCGCCCATCGCGGTCCAACGCAGCTAGCTACAACGTTGAAGACGTGGATCGCCTGTGCGACCAGCTCATCGACTACTTCGAAAACGACGTACCGATGGCTGTGGATGCCGTGCGTCGGGTGGAGTTCCGCTCGGCTCAAGGCACTGAGGGTTATGAAGAGTCGCAGGTTGATGCGTTCTTAGACCGTGTGGTTGAGCTGATGGCCTCCATCGACTAGCTCAGGCACCACCAACTGAATATTTTCTGTGGGCACCGAATGTTATCGTTCGGTGCCCACGGTATTTAGGCTAAGCCGCATTTGGGATTCGCAAGCTGCGTGCGCAGTAGATGGCGCAGATGCCACAGACCGCGGCGACTAAGGCAAGCGAAACCGCATAGGACATCAACGGAAGTAGCGTCGCCAGAAGGGTCGGAAGCAAGAACCCGCTGTAGGCCAGTGAGTAGTACAGGCCTGAGAGGCCGGCCAAATCTTGTGCTGTGGCGATAGCCTGCACCTGTATTAAGCCCGCTACCGTGCAGATGCCGTATGCGGCACCTAGCAACACGGCCACACACAAAGCCAGTACAGGGGCATCGACCCACGCGACCAGTACTGAGAGCAACATTCCGATGGTCATCAACGTCATTCCCACGGGTAGTGCCCGACCGCCAGTGATTTTTGCGATCCACGGCACCAAATTCTGGCTCAACGCCCCGGTTCCCAATGTCAGCACGGTCAGCACCGTGGCGTAGAGCGTACTCCAAGTACCAAGTCGGTCTTGGACGGCCGCGGGGATGATCGCATATGCGACTCCGGCAGCGGCAAAGATCCATGGGGCAGTGGGAATGATGACCTTACGGAATCGATGATGAGATGCCGAGGGGATTCGTAAATCCTTATACCAAGCACCTTCAGTCCGTTGTGCTGGTGCTAGGGACTCTTGGGCCCTGAGTAAGAAGGCCAGCGCTACGAGTGAGAGAACCAGATGAATGAGGTAGGGCGCTTGTTCGGGCATCGGGGCCCACTGAGCCATGGCTCCGCTGACAGCTGCTCCCAGACCGAATCCGAGCGTCAGAGTCAAAGATGAACGTTTTGCGCCAGCGGTGGGACCAGCATGAGTGTCGAAGGGGTGGCTTGAAAGTTCCTTGATCCAGCTTGAACCAACCGACATAGCCGCTCCCACGCCTACCCCTGACATCAGTCGCCCGAGGCAAAGCAACAGCAACGAATGAGAACCAAGGGCCAAAAGTGCACTGGCAAAGATGCTGATCACCGTCCCAGCAATCAACACGGGTTTGCGCCCGTGCTGATCAGATAAGGGACCGAGTAATAACAGGCCAGGGATCAGGCCCCCAACATAGGTGCCCAGCAACAAATTGGCTTGCCATGGCTGGAAACCTTCAAGCACCTCATATAGGTGCAGTAACGGTGTGAAGTGATTTCCGCCCCAAGCGATCATGAATACGGCGCAGGCGACATAGAGATATCCGGTTTTGCCTCTGGTGGACGTGAACAATTAATTCGCCTTTTTCGGGAAATGAGCTTTGGTGAGGTGAGCGTTGAGGCATTGAGCAAATTCGGTCGCATTGGCTTGGCCAGCCAGATCGGCTAATCTCTCATGCTCTTTGAGGTAGGTGGCTAGTTGCTCCGGGTGTTCAAGGGCAGCCTCGAAGGTGAGCCTTGCCAGCCGGGGCGCCAATTCGGTGAGCAGGTCAGTGATCACATTGTTGCCCCCAGCCTGAACGAGCGCAGCATGGAAAGCGAAGTCAGCACTGGCAAAACCCAAAAGATCTCCGGACGCGAGGGCTGCACGCTGTGCTTGGAGCGGTTCGTTCAGTGAACTGGAAAGCTCGGCGAGTTTTCCGGGTGTGGAGGTGAGCGCTTCTAATGCTCCACGCTCGAACAGGCCGCGTGTAGCAAGTAGGTCTCTGCGTTCTTCGAAGGTGATTGCCGTGACTACAGCGCCTTTTTTGGGCATGAGTCTGACCAAGCCCCATCGAGCCAGCTGGAGCATTGCTTCACGAGATGGCGTTCTGCTGACTCCCATTTCTAGGGACAGCTCGGCCTCGGTGAGTAGATGTCCAGCGGGTATGGAGCGTTCGACAATACGTTGCGCAGCATGAGCTGCGACGCGACGGGCCAATGACCCATCGGCTTGATCGGGTTCCCAAGGTAGCAAATAGCTCATACATTCACTGTACTCCTTGATGCATGCATCAATAAATTCTTGTGTCAGACAATGAAACTAGCGAATGGGGAGAGGAAGATCTGGCTCGTGGCCGTCAGGAGAAGATTTTTATGAATTGCTCGACGGGTCAGGTACATGCAGGAGCGCCATAACCCGATCGGTGTTCTGCGGAACCGCGCGTCGAGTGCCGCGCGACACCACGATCATCACCACAAAGGCCAGTGGTACGCTCCACGCTGCAGGCTGACGCAGAAGGTGAACCCACCACAGATCGATCGTGGGCAGGAAAATGCCTACGGACAGCGAAAGACCGCAGGTGATGGCGCCGGTGAGCAGGCCGGCAATCGCCCCCTTCGCGGTAAGCGAGCGCCACCAAATCCCGAGAAGCAGTAACGGGCAGATGGTGGAGGCGGTAAAGGCAAAGACGTTGCCGATGGCTCCAGCAAGGGCCAGTGAACTGGTGAGTACCGCGATGAGCACGGGCAGGGCGGTGGCAAGGATCGTGGAGATTCTAAAACCACGTACGGTGCCGTTGAAGAATTCTTGAGAGATCGCGCCGGCTAATGAGACCACGAGACCAGAGGTGGTGGAGAGGAACGCAGCAAAGGCGCCACCCACCACAATCGCGGTCAATGCATCGGCCACCACACCGTCAAGCAGTCTGCCTGGCAGTAACAGAATCGTCGCATCGCTCTCGTTAGCGGCGCCAAGTTCTGGGGTGTACAAGATACCTAACACACCCAAGGTGGTGGGCAGCAGGTAGAACGCGGAGAGCAGGCAGAGCACGATCACCGTGGTGGTGCGGGCACTGGATCCGGTGGGATTGGTATAAAAACGGACTAGTACATGCGGCAAGCCAAGGGTGCCAAAGAGCAGGGCCAAGATGATCGAGATGGTCTCGTACATATTCATCGTCGTGACCGATTCCAGCTGGGTGGAAAGGCTCTGGGCTCGTTCACTGGCAGCATGTTCTGGGATAGCTCGGGCCAAGAGGAAAAGGGTGGGGATCACCAATGCTGCCAGCTTGAACCAGTATTGGAAGGCCTGGACGAAGGTGACCGAGCGCATGCCGCCGGATAGTACGGTCACACAAACCACCACTGCCACAACAATTGGCCCTACCCAGCCCGGGAGCCCGGTAGCGATAGAGAGGGTCAGCGCCGCTCCATGCATCTGCGGGACGATATACAGCCAGCAGATCACCACCACCAGGTAGGTGGTCAGTTTGCGCAGCAGCGCAGAATCCTCGAAGCGGATCTGCGCGAAGTCCGGAATGGTATAGGCGCGGGATCGGCGTAGGGGAGCGGCGACAAAGAGCAAAAGCATGAGGTAACCGGCTGTGTAGCCGATCGGGAACCACAAGCCCGATTCTCCGGAGAGCACGATGAGTCCTGCCACGCCCAGGAAGGAGGCGGCAGAGAGATACTCGCCGCCGATCGCCGAGGCGTTCCACCACGGCCGCACGGTGCGTGAAGCTACGTAAAAATCCGAGGTGGTGCGGGAGATGCGCAGACCGTAGAAGGCAATGAGCATGGTGGTTACGCAGACTACGATAAGGGCCGCCACCGAAAATAAACTAGCCACGGCTGATACTCCGATACCGCCGCTCGTTGCGTGCTGCAGCCTTGGTGTACAGCATGCCCGCCACGATAATCAGCGGGTATATCCCTACCCCGAGCACCCACCACGGCAGCGGAATGTGAAAGAGCTCGATATCCGAGACCACAGGCCAGAACACTAGCAGTGAACAGATGCCCACCAGCAGGGCCAGCAGCCCGGCCGCCACAGCGCAAGCTAGGCGCAACTGCGAACGAATGAGCTGTCTGACGTAGAATTCTTCGGCAGTATGCTCAGGTGGTTGGCGAGTGACTGAGAGCGAAGCATCTTGTGGTGCTTGCACCCGCACTCGTTGCGGGCGCTGCTGGGCAAACCGTCCCGGTAAATCGTTGACCGGTGAACTATCGGGCTGAGAATGATGCTCGGCTTCTGGATTCTGCACGCAGGCTCCGCAGATCCCTAGAGTGGACGGACGCGGTTGGCAGCCAGACGCTCACGCAGGTACGGCAGGGCGCGTCGGGAAATGGGCAACTCCGCTCCATGCACGATCACCGCTGCCTTACCGGTCTGCAGTCGCACGGTCTCGATCTTCTCCATACATACCAAGTAGGAACGGTGGATGCGCACAAATCCGGATTCTGCCCATTGGGCCTCCAGATCGTTGAGCGGAACCCGGATCAGATAGCTGGCTTCCTTGGTGTGCAGCCGTGCATAGTCGCCTTGAGCCTGAACATAACCGATGTCACTGCGAGGGATCAGCTTGGTGATGCCGCCTTGATCCACCGTGATCATTTCCGGCTTGGCTGGTGTTTCATCAACAAGTTCGCAAATTCGGCGAACGGACTCGGCCAAACGCTGCGGGCGGATGGGTTTGAGGACATAGTCGATGGCTGCTAATTCAAAGGCTTGCAGCGCTTGGTCTTCATCGGCGGTCACAAAAACAACCAGCGGGGGATGGGTAAAGCGGGAGATTACCCGGGCGATATCAAGCCCGGAGAGGGCTGGCATGTGGATGTCTAAGAAGAGCGCGTCCACTTCGTTTTCTTCTAGGGCCTTCAGGGCGGCGGCCCCGGAGGTAGCGCGGTGGATCTTGCCAATGCGCGAATCTTGGCTCAGCAGGAAACAGATCTCTTCCACTGCAGGGAGTTCGTCATCGGCTACCACCACATTAATCATGCAAAAATTCTACCGTTTCCATAGTATTTCTAAACAACCCGAGTCCTAAGTCTGGGCGCCGGTGGTGTCCGGCGCCCGGAACTTCGGTACGCGTAGGGTGATCAGTGTTCCAGCGCCCGGTGCCGTATCGATGATCAGTCCGTTGGAGTTCCCATACAACTGGCGTAGCCGCAGGTCCACATTGCGCAGGCCTACATGCATGGTGGTCGTGGTGCCGGCTAGGACGCTGGCCAGTTGCTCGGGGTCCATGCCCATCCCGTCGTCTTCGACCGTGATCACCGCGTGCAAACCATCCTCCATAGCGGTGATGGAGATGACCCCACCATCGGGGCGGGCCTCCAGCCCATGGCGCACCGCATTTTCCACCAATGGTTGCAAGGCTAAAAAGGGGATTTGGGTGGGGAGAACTTCCGGGGCGATCTGTAGGGCAACCTTGATCCGTTCGCCGAATCTTGCCTTTTCAAGCAGTAGGTACCGGTCAATGGCTTCTAGCTCTTCGGCCAGCGTGGTGAATTCACCGCGACGCCTGAAGGAGTACCGGGTGAAGTCGGCAAATTCGATGACCAATTCGCGAGCCCGGGCCGGATCGGTATTAATAAACGAGGCGATGGCGTTTAGCGAGTTGTAGATGAAGTGTGGGGAGATTTGCGCCCGCAGGGCACGCATTTGGGCTTCAAGCAGCATTGCCTTGGACTCATCGAGCTGCGCGGTGGAAACCTGAGCGGAGACAAAAACGGCGACCTCCGAGACCGCGCGAACAAAGCTGGCTCCAGCGTGATGTGAAAGGGCAACCACCGTACCGACCACTTGATCGCCCACCATGATTGGGGCGGAAACAATATCCATGGAAGCAGAATGATTCACCTGCGTTTTGCCGGTGCTCAGCGTGGATGTGCAGGCCTTCGCCGCGTCTTCTTCCAACTGGGCAGTGAACTCGATGCCGGAGTCGGTGGCCAAGATTCGAGTGCTGTCGCTAATCAAGAGCACCTGAGAATTCAGCAACTTGCGTAGTGCCTTAGCGCTTTTGGCCGCCCCTTCTTCGGTCAAGCCACGCTCCAGATGAGGTACCGCTACCGACATGTGGTGCAACGTTTTGTAGGTGGCTTCTTCAGCGTCGGTTCCCATTTCCTTGGTGGAACGCGAGATCCTAAATCCGAAATAGCCCACGATGCTTATGCCGAGCACCACGATGACCACGATCAGGGTGATTTGCAGGGCGGGAGACATATTCACATCCTACGGCCCACGATCTCAGTGTGCGCTCAGCGCGATGGTGTGTGCCGTTGAACGCATAAAACAGCCCGTTGAACCACGGAGCGGTCAATAGGCCTAGTCGCGCGAGGATTCATGCCCAATAGTGAATTGAGTCACACCATTGATGTGGGCTCGCTCACATCTTCAACTCGCTCAAGGAGGGCCTCAATGAGCGCCAACCCGGAACACGACGTCACCGGCGACGTCGATTTCGTCAAAGAGAGCCAATCCGAGGAATTTCAAGAACTGCGCAAAACTCATCGCAGCTTCGTTTTCCCGATGGCCATCTTCTTCCTCGTCTGGTATTTCGCCTACGTCTTGCTCGCTGACTATTTCCACGACTTTATGTCCATAAAGGTCTGGGGCAATGTCAACCTCGGTATCCTCCTTGGGCTCTTGCAGTTCGTCTCTACCTTTGCAATCACCGCTGCGTACGTGAGCTACGCGAATAAGAAAATTGACCCGCAGGCAACGCGCATTCGCGAACGTCTGGAAGATCAGGGAGTGAAATAAATGCAGTCGCTAACTCTCCTGGCTCAAGGGGCAGCCGAGTCCACCAAGGTGGGCAATCCACTGGTGAATATCGCCATCTTTGTCGCTTTCGTGGGCATCACCCTGGTCATCGTGCTTCGGGCCTCTAAAAACAACAAGACCGCCGCCGATTATTATGCTGGTGGACGTTCCTTTACCGGAACGCAGAACGGCACCGCGATCGCCGGTGACTACCTCTCGGCAGCATCCTTCCTAGGCATTGTTGGCGCCATCGCCATCAATGGTTATGACGGATTCCTCTACTCCATCGGCTTCCTGGTCGCATGGTTGGTCGCATTGCTGTTGGTTGCTGAACTATTGCGCAACACCGGTAAGTTCACCATGGCCGACGTGCTCTCCTTCCGTCTCAAGCAGCGCCCGGTGCGTATTGCAGCAGCAATTTCCACCTTGGCTGTTTGTGTGTTCTACCTATTGGCCCAGATGGCTGGCGCCGGGGCACTGGTGTCCCTGCTACTGGGTATCGACGAAAAACTGGGTCAGTCACTGGTCATCGTGATCGTTGGTGCCCTGATGATCCTGTATGTACTGGTCGGTGGCATGAAGGGCACCACCTGGGTGCAGATAATCAAGGCCTGCCTGCTCATTGCCGGTGCGCTAATCATGACCGTATGGACCCTTGCGATCTTCGGCTTCAACTTCTCTGAACTCTTGGGTAAGGCCGCCGAAGTTGCTGGTAACCCAGAAATTTTGAACCCGGGATTGCAGTACGGCAAGAGTGAAACCTCGAAGCTTGACTTCATCTCGCTGGCCTTGGCACTGGTACTGGGTACCGCTGGTTTGCCACACGTGCTGATGCGTTTCTACACGGTGCCTACCGCCAAGGAAGCTCGTAAATCCGTGGTGTGGGCGATCTGGTTGATCGGTGCCTTCTACCTGTTCACCCTGGTACTGGGGTTCGGTGCTGGTGCATTGATTGGACCAGATCGGATCAAGGCTGCTCCAGGTGGCGTGAATTCGGCAGCGCCACTCTTGGCGTACGAACTAGGCGGAACGGTGTTGCTGGGTCTGATCTCGGCCGTAGCCTTCGCCACCATCTTGGCTGTGGTGGCCGGTTTGACCATCACCGCAGCGGCTTCCTTCGCTCACGATGTGTACGCTTCAGTGATCGCTAAGGGCAAGACCACCCCTGAGAAGGAAATGAAGGTGGCGCGACGTACCGTGCTGGTGATCGGTGTCTTCGCTATCGCCGGTGGTATTGGTGCTCAGGGGCAGAACGTGGCCTTCCTGGTGGCGCTGGCCTTCGCCGTGGCTGCCTCGGCCAACCTTCCAACTATCCTGTACTCGCTGTTCTGGAAGGGTTTCAAGACCCGCGGTGCAGTCTGGTCGATGTACGGTGGTTTGGGATCGGCACTGTTGCTGATTATTTTCTCGCCGGTCTTCTCTGGCTCGCCAACCTCGATGATCCCAAGTATCGATATGTCCATCTTCCCGCTGGCCAACCCTGGCATCGTTTCGATTCCGCTGGCCTTCCTGCTCGGTTGGATCGGCTCGATTACCGACAAGGGAGTTGAAGATCGAACCAAGGCAGCTGAAATGGAAGTTCGTTCACTTACCGGCGTCGGTGCTGAAAAGGCAGTCGACCACTAAAACAAGGTCAAACTGAATAACAAGTAACTCTGGGAACCAACGGCAGTAGTTGGTTCCCAGAGTTTTTTGTGCGCACAGCTAGTTGGAGTTTTTGATGCAGTGGCGTAACAGGGCGGTAGTTCGATAAGGCACCAGCTGGGCCATCGACAGGGCAGAGTCAGCGCGGTTCACACCTTCGATATGTAGCAGTTGGCCATGAACGCCAAAAAGCTGTTCGGCATCTTTGGCCGCGACGCGCACCAAAATATCGGCATTGCCCGTCAGGCCGTGAGCTTCAAGGACTTCTGGGATGGTGGCCAATTTGGCGGTAATTTCTTCGAGGTAGCGCTGATCGACGTGCAGCTCGATGAAGGAGAGCAAGCCGTAGCCTAACGCGGCTGGAGGGATGCGGCGGTCCGGATTTTCTAGAACCTCGTTCTCTAACCGAGTTAGGCGAGTCTGCACCGTATTTCGTCCCAAGTTCAACGCGGTCGCGATCGCGGAGCCGGTACGTCTTTTGGCGGTGGCCAGCGCGAGCAAGATTCGTCGATCTGTCATGTCTAAGAGGTGCATAATGAGCACGTTAGCACTAGCTGATGGGGATAAATAGGGCGTTTTGCGCTAATTTTTCGCTGACCATTGTGCGACTTGCTTTACGTGAGTAGCATCACACTTAGCGGGGTTCGATGAGGAATCTCGCCAACGACTACGTGAAAGTAAGGATGCCGATCGTGTCCACACAGCACATGGACGTAGCCGCCGGATGCCTACCAACGCATCAGCTGCTGAACGTCGACGGGAAACGAATCCCAGACGAAGAACTTGACCACCACCTCAAAGAGCTCAAGGAAGCTGACCTTGCGGATTTTTTGCGCGACATGATCGTGCTGCGCCGCATGGACAACGAGGCCACCGCCCTGCAGCGCCAGGGGCAGCTGGGGCTCTGGGCACCATTGCTCGGTCAGGAAGCTGCACAAATTGGTTCGGTACGAGCCACCGAAAATGATGACTTCATTTTTCCGTCCTATCGCGAACATGGTGTCGCATGGGCCAGGGGAGTGCAGGCAGAGGACCTGCTCAGCGTATGGCGCGGGGCTCAAGCCAGTGGATGGGATCCGAACGAAGTCAACATCGCCTGTCAACAAATTGTCATCGGATCTCAAGCGCTACACGCAGCCGGTTACGGTATGGGCATCAAATTTGATGGTGGCAAACAGGTTTCAGTGGCGTACTTCGGGGATGGCGCCACCAGCCAGGGTGACGTGAATGAAGCGATGATTTTTGCAGCCAGCTATCAAGCGCCCGTACTTTTCTTCTGCCAGAACAACCAGTGGGCCATCTCAGAGCCGGTAGCTTTGCAAAGCCGCACGCAGATTGCCGACCGCGCCCATGGATTTGGGCTGAAAACCTGGCGGGTCGACGGCAACGACATCCTGGCCGTCTATGCGGCCACCAAGGCAGCACTTGCTCATGCGCGGCACGGTTTAGGCCCCACATTCATTGAGGCCGTTACCTATCGCATGGGTTCACACACCACAGCCGATGATCCCACCAGATATCGCAAGGCCGAGCAGCTTGAAGAGTGGAAAGCCAAGGACCCGATCGACCGGTTGGTGAAGTACCTGCATGAACTTGGTGCGGACGTTCAGTCCTATCAGCAGCGTGCGGAAAATGCTGCTGACGATATGGCGGCAAAACTGCGTGCCGCCATCACCAGCATGGAAGATCCGCAGGCTGAAGAACTCTTCACCAATGTATATGCAGAAGAGCACGAACCAACCCAACGGTCGGCAAAGCAGTACTTGGATTATTTGGCTGACTTTGAGGGTGGTGAATGATCATGGCAACCACCATGCTCAAAGCATTAAACAAGTCTCTACACGATGCGCTGAGCGATGATGAAAAAGTCATCTTGCTCGGTGAGGATATCGGAACCCTAGGTGGTGTCTTCAGGGTCACCGACGGGCTCAAAGCAGAGTTCGGTGAACACCGTGTTGTGGATACACCGCTAGCCGAATCGGGAATTGTGGGAACTGCCATTGGCTTGGCCTACCGAGGTTACCGCCCGGTGGTGGAGATCCAATTTGATGGCTTCACCTATCCTGCTTTTGATCAGCTGGTCTCGCAGTTGGCCAAATTGCATTACCGTTCGCGGGGCCGAGTGAAGATGCCGGTGACCGTGCGTATTCCTTATGGCGGCGGCATCGGTTCTCCTGAGCATCACTCGGAATCACCGGAAGCCTACTTTGCACACACTGCAGGGCTTCGCGTATTTGCGCCCTCCAGTGTGGAAGATGCCTACGCAATGCTCCGTCAGGCCATTACCTGTGATGATCCAGTGATCTTCTTTGAACCAAAACGTCGATATCACGAGAAGACTGATGTTCAGCTCGGTGAAGTGCACCCAGATGCATCACCTAAGGCGAAAGTACTTCGAGAAGGTAAGGATGTGACGGTCGTGGGATATGGGCCGACCACCTACACCTTGTCCGAAGCCGCACTAGCCGCCGAGGACGAAGGCATCAGCCTAGAAGTGATTGATCTGCGTAGCCTGGATCCGCTGGATATGGATACCATCGCGCAATCGGTGCAACACACCGGCAAGCTCGTAGTAGTCCACGAGGCTAGCCGAACGGCCGGCCTTGGCGCAGAGATCTGTGCCGAGATTACCGAACGCTGTTTTGATTACCTGGAGCATGCGCCGTTGCGAGTCACCGGGTTCGATATTCCCTATCCTCCTTCCCGACTCGAAAGCCATCATTTACCTGACCTTGATCGGGTGATGCATGCGGTAGATACCGTCATGAACCACCATGAGGCTACCGAAGGAGCTGCCAAGTGATGACAGATCAGACTTTTAAGCTTCCAGATCTTGGAGAGGGCCTGACCGAATCTGAGGTGTTGAACTGGAAAATCAAAGTGGGCGAGCACGTGGCCTTAAACCAGGTGATTGCAGAGGTGGAGACCGCCAAGGCCGTTGTCGAACTTCCCTCGCCGTTTGCCGGAGTAGTGCAGCAAATCCACGCTGAGCAAGGACAAGTAGTGCAGGTAGGTGGGCCACTTGTTACCTTCGGTGATCAGGTCAACACTCAAAGCTCACCTGAGACTGGAAAGCCAAATGAAGCAGCGGGAGCGCAGCGCACCCCTACGCTCGTTGGTTATGGTGCTCCTGCGTCTACCGGTGCCCGACCCCAGCGCAAGGTGCGAAACTCACGGTCTAGTGCCGCCCCGGTTGCTTCCAACCACGCGAGCGTTCAACGTTCGGTGACTCGTTGCACTCCTCCGGTGCGAAAGCTCGCCCGAGATCACGGAGTGGATATTTCGGCGCTCGCCGGAAGCGGCGAGGATGGTCTGGTGCTGCGCAGAGACGTTCAGCAAGCAATAGATGCTGGTGGCCAGGTAACTGAGTTGTCCAGGCCCCAACCGCTCACTGCTCCTGGAACCGGCGATCGACATGTGAAGATCACCGCGGTACGCCGAGCTACTGCCAAGGCCATGGTGGCTTCTGCTTTTACCGCACCACACGCCACCGAGTTCTTAACCATCGATGTCACCGAATCGATGGAGTTGGTTCAGCGCTTGCGTTCGCATCCCTTGATGAAGGACGTGAAGCTGAATATCACTACGCTGACGGTATTGGTTGTTAGCCGATTGTTGCAGACTCACCGGTCGCTGAACTCCACCTGGGATGAGGGGGCAGACGAGATCATTGAGTTTGGTTCTGTGAATCTTGGCATGGCGGTTGCTAGCGATCGTGGATTGCTGGTCCCGGTGCTTAAGGAAGCTCAAGGGATGCCATTGGCTCAACTCGCTTCAGCTCTGAGTCAAATTATTGAGCAGGGGCGGGCCGGAACGCTGTCTCCAGCACAACTGACCGGTGGCACTTTCTCGATTACGAATGTTGGTGTGTTTAGTGTTGATGCCGGTACGCCGATTTTGCCACCGGGTCAGGCGGGCATTTTGGCACTAGGCCAAGTGAAGCGACGGCCTTGGGAGTATCAAGATGAAGTAGCGCTTCGCCATACCATGACGCTGGCCTTGTCCTTCGATCACAGAGTGGTCGATGGCAAAGAAGCAAGCGAGTTCCTCTCAAGTGTCGGAACTGTTTTACATGACCCCGCAATGATGAATATTTTTATTTGAGACTGAACAAGAGTTGACTCGGTAAGAATATTGTTCAACGAACGACTAAATGGATTTCAAGCATTGCTTTCATGAATATTCATTGGTTGTTTCGCAATTTTTGATGTAATCTCATTCACTACGTGCTATAGCTCACGCTCACGCGCACGGCTCTGCGAAACGCAGAAGCAGCAACCTTATGTTGAGGAGAAATAAGATGCGATACTCGCACGCATCTAAGGCTGTCGTTCTTTCAGCAGCCTTGGCACTGACCCTGTCGGCTTGTGGAGGCGGTTCAAGTGATTCCGCCAGCGGTGAAGGGGACGGCTCCTACGTCGTCACCGCTAACACCACCGAACCGCAGAATGGTCTTTTACCAGCTAACACCAACGAAGTTGGTGGCGGTCGTGTCATGGACCTGCTCTTCACGGGTTTGGTCAGCTATGACGCAAAGGGTAAACCAGTCAATGAACTCGCAGAGTCCATTGAATCCAAGGATTCACAGAACTACACCATCAAGATCAAGTCTGGTCAGACTTTCTCCGACGGTTCCCCGGTAACTGCTGCTTCGTTCGTGGACGCTTGGAACTTCGGTGCCGCAGCCAAGAACGCTCAGCTGAACTCCTACTTCTTCGAGTCCATCGAGGGCTACGACAAGGTAAGTGCCGAGAAGTCCAAGGAAGACAAGATGTCGGGTCTGAAGGTTGTCGATGACACCACCTTCACCGTTAAGCTGGCTCAGCCTGAGTCTGACTTCCCGTTGCGTCTGGGCTACACCGCATTCATGCCGTTGCCTGAGGCAGCATTCGAGGATCCTAAGGCCTTCGGCGAAAAGCCAGTTGGCAACGGTCCATACAAGCTGACCGAGTGGAATCACGACGTCAACCTGAAGATGGACGTCAACGACAAGTATGACGGCCCTCGTAAGGCCGCTAACGGTGGCATTGACTTCAAGGTTTACCAGTCCACCGATTCTGCCTACTCTGATCTGCAGTCCGGTAACTTGGACGTGCTCGACCAGATTCCTCCAGGACAGCTCGCTTCCTACCAGGATGACTTGGGCGAAAACTCGGTCAACTCGCCATACGCTGGTAACGCGACCATCACCATTCCAAGCTACTTGGACCACTTCAAGCAAGACGAAGAGGGCAACCTACGTCGTGCTGCAATTTCCAAGGCTATTGACCGTCAGCTGATCATCGACAAGGTGTACCAGGGTGGCAAGTCAATCGCTAAGGACTTCACCGCACCAGTGCTCGAAGGTTACAGCGATTCGCTACCTGGTAGCGACGTACTGAACTTCGATGGTGATGAGGCTAAGAAGCTGTGGGCTGAGGCTGACAAGATCAGCAAGTGGGATGCCGACAAGGAATTCACCGTTGGCTACAACGTTGATGGTGCCGGCAACAAGGAATTTGTTGAGGCAGTTGTTAACCAGCTGAAGAACAACTTGGGCATCAAGGCTAGCGCTCAGTCGTTCAGCTCCTTCAAGGAACTACGCGCCAAGGTCACTGCCTACACCATGACCGGTAGCTTCCGTACCGGCTGGCAGGCTGACTACCCATCGCTCTACAACTTCCTGGGCCCACTATTCGGCACCGGCGCAGGTTCGAACGATGGCAAGTACTCCAGCAAGGAATTCGACGATGCACTGGCCAAGGGCCTAGCAGCAACGGACCCAGCAGAGGGCGCAAAGACCTTCAACGAGGCACAGGAGATTCTGTTCAAGGATCTTCCAGCAATTCCACTGTGGTACCAAGCTGTTCAGGGCGGTTGGAGCACAAACGTTTCCAACGTTGAGTTCGGCTGGAACGGTGTTCCACTGTACAACGAAGTCACTGGTAAGTAATTTCAGCTTTCGGACTGGTCAAGTCCTAAAATAGCTGAAAGGCACGTCGAGGGAGACCCTGCTATAAGTGGGTCTCCCTTTGGCGTGTTGATCTGCCTCCCAAAAATAAACGTCGAGTTAATTATCGACGGAAAGAGGGAAATAATGGCCATGTGCCCTCCGGCATCTCGAGGTGAGATGCACGCATGTTAAGTTTCATGCTCAAACGAATCGCGCAGCTGATTCCAGTCTTTATTGGCGCAACCTTGCTTGTCTACTTCTTGGTATTTGCCACCCCGGGTAATCCGATTGAAGCGTTGTCCGGTGGAAAGCCAATGTCTGACGCAACCCGCGCTGCTTTGGAAGCACAATACAACTTGGATAAGCCCTTCTGGGTTCAGTACGGGTTATACCTGAAAAACCTGCTGACTTTCGACCTCGGAACCTCGTTCTCAGGTCAGGAAGTCTCGGCCATGTTGGGTAGGGCATTCCCAGTAACTGCACGACTAGCGATTCTCGCGCTACTCATCGAGGGCATCTTCGGCATCATCTTTGGTGTTATCGCCGGTATGCGCAAGGGCAAGTGGTTCGACTCAACCATCCTCATTGCATCGCTGATCGTTATCGCAGTTCCAACCTTCGTTCTGGGCTTCGTATTGCAGTTTGTTGTTGGTGTGAAGCTTGATCTGGTGAAACCAACGGTTTCCGGGTCCGCGACCTGGGGCGAACTCTTCCTCCCAGCTCTCGTACTTGGTCTCGTCTCATTGGCCTATGTTGTTCGCTTGACCCGTACTTCGGTGATCGAGAACAAGAGCGCCGACTTTGTACGTACCGCGACGGCCAAGGGCTTGAGCCGTCGTCGTGTCATTACCGTACACATCCTGCGTAACTCGCTGATTCCAGTTGTGACCTTCCTCGGCGCCGATCTCGGTGGCCTGATGGGTGGCGCGATTGTCACCGAAGGTATCTTCAACGTTCCTGGTGTGGGCCATTTGCTCTATCAAGCAATTCAGAAGGGCGAAACACCGACCGTTGTTGCAGTCGTCGGTGTTTTGGTTATCGTCTTCGTCGTCGCCAACCTGGTTGTAGATATGCTGTACGCACTGCTTGACCCAAGGATCCGTTATGCCTGAGAATCAAAACTTTAATCCGGAAGACGGCCTGCAAATGAGCAAGGTTCGTGCCGGTAAGGTTTCCAAATACAAGATCGACCACTATGTTGCTCCGCTGGAGGAAACGCCCTTGCAGGCAGTGGACTCGGTCAAGGAAACCGGTAAGCCACTATCAATGTGGGCCGAAGCTTGGCGTTCGCTGCGCAAGCAGCCACTGTTCATCATCTCTGCGATCATGATTCTTGCGGTCATTGTCGTTGCGGCCTTCCCCCAACTGTTCACCTCGATCGATCCCAATGGGCAGAACGCTTGTCAGCTGGAGTACTCAAATGAACCGGGTCGTCCTGGGCACATCATGGGCTTCAACCTGCAGGGCTGCGATGTCTACGCGCGAGTCATCTACGGTACGCGTGCTTCGTTGCTGGTGGGAGTCTTCACAACCCTTATTGTTGTGATCCTCGGCGGTGCGCTGGGCGCATTGGCTGGATTCTACGGCGGCTGGATCGATGCCATCTTGGCTCGTCTGGGCGATATCTTCTTCGCACTGCCACTGATCCTTGGCGCAATCATCGTCATGCAGCTTCCTGCATTCCGCGAAAACCGCAGTGTGTGGACGGTTATTGTCACGTTGGCAATCTTCGGTTGGCCTCAGCTGGCCCGGATCACCCGTGGTGCCGTAATCGAAGCGCGAGACGCTGACTATGTCAAAGCTTCACGAGCTTTGGGGCTCTCAAAGTTCAAGTCGCTGGTCAAGCACGTACTACCTAACTCGTTAGCTCCAATCATTGTTGTCGCAACAGTGAACCTCGGCGTGTACATCGTGGCGGAAGCTACCCTGTCATTCTTGGGTGTAGGGTTGCCCGGTGAAGTTATGAGCTGGGGCAACGATATCTCTCTGGCACAGCAGCAACTTCGTAGTAATCCAATGATGTTGATGTGGCCAGCGCTGTTCCTGTCGGTAACAGTTTTGAGCTTCATCATGCTCGGTGACGCAGTGCGTGACGCACTGGATCCCAAGGCCCGGAAGGGAGCCTAGGCAATGACTGAAACCGCAACACCTAAGCCGTTGCTGGAAATCAAGGACTTGGCAATTACCTTCTCCACTCCTGATGGACCAGTGCATGCAGTGCGCGATGCAAACTTTACAGTGATGCCAGGGGAGACCGTGGCGATCGTGGGCGAATCGGGGTCAGGTAAATCGACCTCGGCGCTGGCCGCTATCGGTCTGTTGGCCGGCAATGGTTCGGTCTCCGGAGGCCAGATTCTCTTTGACGGCGAAGATATTTCGCATGCCAGCGAAAAGCGCTTTGTTGAGCTTCGCGGAAATCATATTGGCATGGTTCCACAGGATCCGATGTCCAACTTGAACCCTGTTTGGAAGATTGGTTTCCAGGTTAAGGAAACCCTCAAAGCAAACGGACTGGCAGGGGATAACCCCAAGCAACGAGTGTCGCAGATTCTGGCTGACGCTGGCTTGCCCAACCCGGAGGCGCGTGCGAATCAATACCCGCATGAATTCTCCGGTGGTATGCGCCAGCGTGCCCTGATTGCTATTGGTCTGGCCTGCCGTCCGCGCTTGCTGATTGCTGATGAGCCAACCAGTGCGTTGGACGTGACTGTTCAGCAGCAGATCCTCGATCATCTGGACACGATGACCAGCGAGCTGGGCACCGCCGTTCTGCTGATCACCCACGACCTCGGCTTGGCAGCAGAGCGTGCTGAAAAAGTTGTCGTGATGTACAAGGGGCGCGTTGTTGAATACGGCCCGGCGCTAGATATCCTACGCAACCCGCAGCACCCCTACACCAAGCGTCTGATCAGTTCCGCTCCGTCCTTGTCTGCACAGCGTGGAGACAAACACGAAGCCATCGTTGATGAGATCGTCCCGGGTAAGGCTGAGCCGCTACTGAAGATCAGCAACCTGACCAAGGTCTTTGATATCCGCAAGGGATTCGGTCGTAAAGAAAAGTTCACCGCGGTGGACAATGCTTCCTTCGAAATCCCCAAGGGCACCACGACTGCAGTAGTGGGTGAATCTGGTTCGGGTAAGTCCACCATCGCTCAGATGGTGCTGAACCTGCTGGATAAGACCAGCGGGGAGATCACCTTTGACGGTGAGCAAATCGGTAACCTGAACGAGAAGAAACTGTTCAAGTACCGCCGTCGTGTACAGCCGATTTTCCAGGATCCTTACGGATCTTTGGACCCGATGTACTCGATTTACCGAACCATTGAAGAGCCACTACGCATTCACGGTATTGGCAATTCAGCATCGCGCCAGAAGAAGGTTGCGGAGCTGCTTGATCAGGTTTCCATGCCCGCTTCGACCATGCATCGCTTCCCGAATGAACTCTCTGGTGGCCAGCGTCAGCGTATTGCCATTGCTCGCGCGCTAGCGTTGCAGCCCGAGATGATCGTTTGTGACGAGGCAGTATCGGCGTTGGACGTACTCGTTCAGGCGCAGGTGCTGGAGCTTTTGGACGAACTGCAACGTGAAATGGGTTTGACCTACTTGTTCATCACCCACGACTTGGCTGTGGTCCGACAGATCGCCGATAACGTTTGCGTGATGGAACGAGGCAAGATCGTTGAGCAGGGGACTGCTGATCAGATCTTCGCAGCTCCTAAGAGTCAGTACACCCGAAACCTATTGGGTGCTATTCCAGGTGCTTCGCTGATCTAACTTGCGTTAGTGACGGCACCAAGGGCCGCTGAAACCGAAAGGTTTCAGCGGCCCTTGGTGCTTAACCGACGGTGCATACTTCGTCATATTCAACGAATATTTCAGATTTTTTCAAACTGAAGCAAATGTTGCAAAACCGTTATAAACCCATCCATGAAACATACTCGTAACACCGGTGTTCTGATTGGATTTTCCCAATGTGAAAGAAATCCTTGAAATCTCGCGGATGTGGCGCAGATCGCTCATACTCGCCCGTAACAACCTCGTTGCGAATAGATCGCAAGAACGGAGCGGTGGATGAGATGTGAAGCGAATCTTTCTCTATCCAAGCCAGAAAATTCAGGTTAGTGTATTCCTCAATGGATCGGTCATGTGACTTGGTCCACAATGAATCACACCGGTTCACAACTCGTATCATCACGAACTCAAGGAGGCGAAATGCGGTATCAGCGCGTTTCGAAAGCGGTTGTTGTAGGCGCAGCCCTGGCATTGGCACTTTCTGCATGTGCCCCAGGCGGAAGCGATTCTTCTTCAGAAACCAAGAAGAGCACCGAAGCCAACGGTGGCGCCGAAGTCACCAACTCCGGTCTGGCTGATCTGGGTGACGTTACCACCAAAGACGACACCCTCAAGGTGACCGTCGGAGCTCCTGAGTTCATCAGCTACAACGGCCTCACCCCACAGACCTACTCGACCTACAACTCGGCCATCGTAGACCGCTTGTTTGCAAGCTTCTACTACATGGGCACCGATGGAACCGTTTACCAGAATGAAGATCTGGGTTCCTACGAAAAGGTCAGCGATGATCCACTGACCATCAAGTACACCATCAAGGACGAAGCCAAGTGGTCCGATGGAACCCCCATCACCGTAGCCGATGCAGTTCTGGCATGGGGTACCCAGAACCTCAACCTGAACAGCGGTTCCAAAGATAAGCCTTTGTTTAACTCGGTCTCCACCGACTTGGGCGACACCGTGCCTAAGGGCCCAGAAGGCGCAGCCGATGGCAAAGAGTTCACCGTCACCTTCAAGGATCCAGATCCAGACTGGCAGCTACAGACTTGGCTCTCCCACCCAGCGCACGTGGTTGCTAAAAAGGGCGGCCTGAGCACCGAAGAGTTGGTTAAGGCCATCCAGGACGGCGATTCAAAGAAGCTGGAAAAGGCAGCCAAGTTCTGGAACGACGGTTGGATGACCAAGCCAGGTACGTTGCCAGACGAAGCCGACATGCCAGTATCCGGCCCGTACAAGCTAGAGTCCTGGAAGGCCGGCGAGTCGGTCACCCTGACCGCTAACGAAAACTACTATGGCGTTAAGCCTGCCACCAAGAAACTGAACTTCCGCTTCTTGGCTGACACCGGTATGGTTCAGGCGTTGCAGAACAAAGACGTTGATGTCATCTCTCCTCAGCCAACCGTTGATACGCTGGCGCAGTTGCAGGGCTTGGGTAATGCGGTGAACATCCAGCAGGGCGATACCCTGACCTGGGAGCACCTGGACTTCAACTTTGCCAAGGGCAACGAGATGACCAACCTGGAACTGCGCAAGGCATTCGCCATGTGCGTTCCACGTCAGGAAATTGTTGACAACCTGGTCAAGCCGCTGAACCCAGAGGCAGTGGTCATGAACGCACGCGAAGTCTTCCCAGTGCAGGACAACTACAAGGAAGTAGTCGACTCGGCCTATGACGGTCGCTACGATCAGGTAGATATCGACGGCGCCAAGAAGATCCTTGAAGAACAGGATGCTGTTGGCACCGAGATCCGTATCGGTTACTCTGCTCCGAACGAGCGTCGTACCAACGAAGTTGCTGCCATCAAGTCCTCTTGTGACAAGGCTGGTTTCAAAATCAAGGATTCTGGTGACGCTAAGTTCTTCGCACCGGGCGGTACCCAGGAGCGTGGCGACTACGAAGTTGCGCTGTTCGCATGGTCAGGTTCCGGCCAGATCACTTCCGGCCAGAACATTTACTCCACCGGCAAGCCACAGAACTACGGCAAGTACTCGAATAAGGCTGTAGACGAGGCATGGACCAAGCTGGCAACCTCGATGGATCCAGCAGTTCACGCTGAGCAGACCAAAGTTATCGAGAAGCTGTTGTGGGACGACCTGTATGGGATCCCAGTCTTCGCGCACCCAGGTTTGAGCGCTTCGGGTTCCGATATCCAGAATGTCCGTCACACTGCTACCCAGAGTGGCATCGTTTGGAATGCAGAACAGTGGCAGCGCGCTGAGTAAGCCCCCGAGGGCAATCTAGCTGCTAACACTAACTGTGAGCGCCTGCGGGGCCCGATCAACATCGGGCCCCGCGGTGTGTCCAACACCAGCACCGGGTGGCACTTACGCAAACAGGTGAGAAGAAAGAGGACATTAGAACCGTGTTGAAGTTCATTCTCAAGAGACTGGGATCGGCGGTCGGCGTACTACTCGGCGCCTCCCTGCTGCTCTACATCTTGGTTATCAACGCTGGCGACCCGTTGGGAGACCTGCGCGAAAGTAACGCCGACAACCGCGAGTACCTGATGCAACAACGCATCGAGTACATGAACCTAGAACAGCCGTGGTACCTGAGGTACCTGACGTGGCTGGGCGGAGTAGGCAAATGCTTTGCCGGTTCTTGCGACCTAGGCCGAAATATCAACGGTGTTGAGGTCAGCGGCTTGCTGGCCAACGCGGCATCCTCGACCTTACGTTTGGTACTGTTGGCCACGGTGATCGCGGCCGTGCTTGGCATCGCGATCGGTGTTCTGACTGCAGTTCGTCAGTATTCGGGTTTGGACTACCTGGTGACGTTCTTGACCTTCCTGTTCTTCTCCCTTCCTGTCTTCTGGGCCGCCGTATTACTCAAGGAATTCATGGCCATCGGCTACAACAACTGGCTCGAAGACCCCCAAATTTCCATCGGTACCAGCATCCTGATAGGCGTTGTTGCCGGTATTGTCTTGCAGATGCTGCTGGCTGGTTCGCTCAAACGCCGAGGGCTGACTTTCATCATCACCGCGATTTTCGTGCCACTCTTGCTGCAGTACAGCGTCTGGTTGAATTTCTATCGATACCCCCAAATGGGGCCGGCCATCATCGTTGTGCTCACTGTGTTGCTCGCGCTCTCGGCCACCGCGATGAGCGTGGGTCTAAAGGAGAAGAAGGTTCTCTATCCCGCATTGATCACCGCGGTCCTAGTACTCGTGATGTACTACGCAACCTTCTGGTTACTTAAGGATGCCAACACCTGGATCTTGTTGATCGGCCTGGTTCTGGCCGTGCTTATCCCCGGACTTATCGGCAAATTTATGGGGGGACGCCTTTCCAAGCTCGCTTCCGGGGTTTCGGTGCTGGTGGGTGTCGTTGGTGCAGGACTGACAGTGCTGGATCATATCTTCCGTGCATGGCCTGGTTTCCTTGAGCTCAAGGGTCGCCCAATCGGTACGATCGGTTCCTCCACCGCAAACCTTGGCGGAGGGTTCTGGGATAGCCTCTTGGACAACGCAACGCAGCTTTTACTGCCAACCATCGTGCTGACCATCATCTCCTTGGCCAGCTACTCGCGTTACACCCGCTCCTCGATGCTTGAAGTGCAGCAGCAGGATTACATCCGCACTGCACGTTCCAAAGGACTGAGTGAACGCACCGTGATCTTCCGCCACGCGTTCCGCAACGCACTGATCCCGATTGCCACTATCGCGGCCTTTGACTTCGCAGGACTGATCGGTGGCGCTGTGGTCACCGAAACGGTCTTTGGCTGGAAAGGCATGGGCGACATGTTCAGCACCGGTCTGCACGCAGTAGACCCGGCACCAGTCATGGCCTTCTTCTTGGTTACCGGTACCGCAGCGGTGCTCTTCAACCTGCTGGCCGATATCGTTTACGCGCTGCTTGATCCGCGGATCCGGGTCTAGGGAAATAAGGACAATCGATGAGTAACTTAAACGGAAAAATTCCGCAGGACCTGACCTCAATCGCTGAAGTCGAGGACGCGAAACTAGCAGCCGCGACAGAACAATCAAAAAGCCAATCAAAGATCGTTCTTGAACGATTCCTCAAGCACAAGCCTGCCATGATCTCCTCGGTAATTCTTGTGGTGATTACCGTCATTGCGTTCACCTCCGTGGGCTTTGGACCCATCCCAGGATGGTGGAAGCTGAGCTACCTGGATGCAGGATCCGTGGTCAACGGTGGCAAGCCGACCCTTTCGCTGATCCCCACCTGGCTCGGGGGATCGGGCATTACCATTGGTGATCATCCTTTCGGCCAAGACTCGGTAGGCAAGGACTACTTCGCGCTGGTGATGAACGGTGCACAGAAGTCCATCATTATTGGTGTCGTGGTCGGTGCGGTGGCCACCTTCCTTGGTGCGGTGATCGGCGCAGTCGCCGGCTACTTCCGCGGCTGGGTTGATGAAGTGCTGATGCGCATCACTGACCTGTTCATCGTGATCCCACTGTTGGTTCTAGCTGCTGTCCTAGGTCAAATTGCCGGACGTAGCTCGGGATCGATCTTCGCCCTAGCATTGGTGCTCGGTCTGGTCACTTGGACCGGTCTAGCCCGTCTGGTGCGTGGTGAGATCCTCTCTCTGCGCGAACGCGAATATGTGTCGGCAGCCCAAGCCATGGGCTCGCGCACTTCGCGAGTCATCTTTAAGCACCTGTTGCCCAATACCATCGGCGTGATCGTCGTGAACGCCACCTTCGCGATTGCCGGGGCAATTCTGCTTGAATCCTCGCTCTCCTTCCTCGGCTTTGGTGTGCAACCACCGGAATCTTCGCTGGGTCTGCTAATCAGCCAGTACCAAAACGCGTTCTTGACCAGGCCGTGGCTGTTCTGGTGGCCGGGCATGATCATTGTGGTCATTGCCCTGTCTGTAAACTTCCTTGGCGACGGGCTGCGCGATGCGTTTGACCCACGCCAAAGTGGCAAGCGCCGTCGCCCTCGTGCTGGTCTGTTTGCCCTTCCAACTCGTAAGGAGAAGCCATGAGCCACGTAGCACCAGAGAATAACGCCGGTGAGTACGCACTGAGCTTCAACGACCTGAAGGTCACTTTCGAAACCTCCGGTCCATTGGTCCACGCGGTCAAGGGTCTGTCCTTGGCTGTGCGCCCCGGCGAGGTAGTTGCCCTAGTGGGTGAATCCGGCTCAGGAAAGTCCGTGACGTCTACCGCGGCCATGGGCCTACTTCCTTCAAACGCCAATATCAGCGGCGAGGCCAAGATCGGCAACGTCAACGTTGTTGGTCTGGAGCAAGGCAAGATGCGCAAGATGCGCGCCACCGACATCGCGATGGTCTTCCAGGAACCAATGACCGCCCTGAACCCGGTGCTGACCATTGAACGGCAGTTGACCGAAGCATTGGAGCTTCACGGTTTGGCCTACGGTAAGGCCGCCACTCAGCGTGCGATCGAACTGTTGGAGATGGTGGGGATCCCGGAGCCAGATAAGCGCATCAAGCAATACCCGCACCAGTTCTCCGGTGGTCAGCGTCAGCGCATTGTGATCGCCATGGCGATTTCCTGCGATCCCAAGGTCATCATCGCTGATGAGCCGACCACGGCGTTGGATGTGACCGTTCAGGCCGAAATTCTGGACCTTTTGCGTGAGCTCAAGGATCGGCTGAACACCGGCATCCTGTTGATCACGCACAATATGGGTGTGGTCGCCGATATGGCGGATCAAGTGGCGGTCATGTTCCAAGGCAGCTTGGTGGAAACCGGCCGCGTCGATCAGGTGTTGTTGCACCCACAGCATCCATACACCCAGCGGCTGCTGGCCGCCGTGCCTCGCCTATCGTCGGCTTCGATCACCGCGGAAAACGAGCCTCATAGCGCCCAGACTGCTCCGGCCGGTCGTGAACTGGTGCTCGAGGCCAAAGACCTTGTCCTTGAATACAATATGCGTGGCAAGATTTTCCGAGCTGTTGAAGGCGTGAGCTTTGATGTGGCCAAGGGCGAAGTACTTGGCATTGTGGGGGAGTCCGGGTCGGGCAAGTCCACCATTGCCAAGGCAGTGATCGGACTGTTGCCGGTGGCTGAAGGTTCACTGTCAGTCAAGGGGCATAATCTGCCCAAGCTCTCGCCCAAGCAGGCTCGCGTGGTGCGCAAGCAGATCGGCGTCATCTTCCAGGATCCTGCGGCCTCGCTGAACCCGCGCTTCCCGATTGGCGAATGCATTACCGAACCCATGGTGGTGCACAAGGTAGGCACCAAGGCCTCGCGTATCAAGCGTGCAGAAGAGCTGCTCGATGCGGTTAAACTTCCTCGCAACGTGATCAACCGTTACCCACATGAGCTCTCCGGCGGTCAGCGTCAGCGTATTTGCATCGCTCGTGCGCTGACTTTGAACCCTGAGCTACTGATTGCTGATGAGCCAACCAGTGCGTTGGATGTTTCGGTGCAGGCAGTGGTGCTGGAGATGATCCAGGAGCTGCAACGCGACTTCAACTTTGCTTGCCTCTTTGTCAGTCACGACCTTGCTGTGGTGGACATGCTGGCGGATGCGGTAGTGGTGATGCGGTCGGGTAAGGCCGTGGAGCAGGGCATGGTGAAGAACGTTTTGCATGCGCCAACCCATGATTACACCAAGCGTTTGTTGGCGGCAGCACCTGTGCCGGATCCACACGCGCAGGCGGTACGTCGTGATGCGTGGCGGGTGCTGAATAAGACGAAGTAACTGAAACACCAGACAATGACGAAGGGAGCTGACCAAACTGGTCAGCTCCCTGTCTAATATCCGCTGTGTCGCAGACTTTAGTTCTAGTCCAGCTGCATGACGTTCTCGGTTACAACCTCAGCACGGGCGTTCGAGAAGATCTGCTCGGTGCCGATGGTCTTGAAACCACGGCGTTCAAGTACCTTGATAGAACCAAGATTGTCCTGCACCACATGGGCGGTCAGTGGACGCTTGGTGTATTCGGCAAGGAAAGCATCCACCGCGCTGGTGGTGATTCCTTTGCCCCAGTACTTGGTGGAAGTCCAGAAGTTGATTTCTGGGCTCTCGCCATCAAATACCAAGATCGATCCGACAACTTCACCATCGTCTTCGATGGTGCGAACTAGGACGCTAGGATCGTTCAAGATCGAGTTCCAGTGGTGGTCGAACACCGCACGGTCCGCTGGGTTACGGGCCTGGTAGGCGGCCATGAGGTTCGCCTCGGGTTCTTGCTGGTGAGCAAAGAATGCGTCCAAGTCGGAAGGGCGGACTTCACGTAGCTGCACGATAAAGGCCTTTCAATCGGGTAGGTCAGCATGCCGTTTTCGGAACGCTGCGGAACAATGGCTTGGGAACTACACTACCGGGGATGTGAGCGCAGCGAGAGCCATATTGGACAAAAGTGGCTTAAGACCAGACTTTTTAGTTCTTGGGGAGTGCGCCGAATGAGCTGTGGAGTTCAATAGGCCAAAGACTGCATGGGCGCGGAAACGGTGGGACTGCTTTGATCCTGTGGGGTGTAGTTTGGCAAGTTCGTTAGTCCACAACGCTATGTAGGAGTTTTGAAGCTTTCGCACCAGCGCCAGTTCCGCTGTTGGTAGAGACTTCAAATCCCGGTCCTGAACCTGCAGAATATCTGGGCGAGCCAGAGAAAAATCGGTGTGGAAGTCCACTAGGCGAGAGAGAACTTCTAGTGCCGTTCCGCCTGCTTCGCAAGCCTTTTGACCACCGGCGTAGATGTCTTTGGACATGTCTACCAATAGGGCAATGAGAACGGCCTGCTTGCCGGCGAAGTGGCGGTAAACAGCGGGACCGGAAATGCCGCAGGCCGCTCCGAGATCTTCAAGCGAAACTCCGGCATAGCCATGCTGGGCAAAGAGGCGAGTGGCTTCGCGCAACAGGGCTTCTCGTCGTTCAGCTTTGGCGCGTTCGCGGTCTGTTGGTTCGTTGAGAGCCTGGTATCTACCGGCCATCACCATCATCTCCTCACGACGTCGCGCCATACTCTGGACAAGTGTGACCCGTGCCACTACTGTCAAAAATGAAGCTGTTTACCCATCGGTAGGCAGCAATCAGTTAACAAGTATTAACCATACGCGTCACACAGTGTGCTTCCAAGACCTGCGCTCATCGATCGCAATAATCGATCGTGAGTGAGATCAAATAAGCATGCGGTCCACTGCACGGACAACGTCCCTCAACGAAGAGAGAGTCTGATGATTAACCTCGAACTCGATGATCAATACCAAGACCTGGTAAGCATGGTCCGAGAATTTGCCCAAGAAGTGGTTGCCCCGCAGAGCGCCGAGAACGACGCTAATCATTCTTTCCCCTATGACATCGTGAAACAAATGGGTCAGATGGGATTATTTGGTCTGCCGATTTCTGAAGAATATGGCGGCTCGGGCGGAGACTACTTCCATCTAGCGCTGGCGCTAGAAGAATTGGGCAAGGTCGATCAATCGGTAGCCATTACCCTAGAAGCGGGTGTGTCCCTGGGTGCTATGCCGATCTATCGATTCGGCAACGAGGAACAGAAGCAAAAATGGCTCCAACCGTTGGCCACCGGCGAACGTCTTGCCGGATTTGGTCTCACGGAACCTGGAGCGGGTTCGGATGCATCGGCAGCGCTGACCAAAGCAACACTAGATGATGGCCAATGGGTCATCGACGGGGCCAAGGAATTCATCACCAACTCTGGCACCGATATCACTTCGCACGTCACTGCCACAGCCGTGACCGGAGTTGACCAAGGGACCGGCAAAAAAGAAATTTCCGCCATTATCGTGCCCACCGGCACGCCAGGATTCACCGCGCAGAAGGCTTACAACAAGGTGGGTTGGCATGCTAGTGATACCCATCCGCTAAGTTTCGACTCGGTTCGAGTGCCAGAAGAGAATCTCTTAGGCGAGCGCGGAAGAGGATATGCCTACTTCCTAGAGATCCTCGATGAAGGACGTATTGCGATTGCGGCTTTGGCAACCGGTGCTGCGCAGGGATGTTTGGATGAAGCCGTGAAGTACGCCAAAACCCGAACGACCTTCGGCAACGCGATTGGTACCAATCAGGGCATTTCATTCATGATCGCCCGCATGGCCTCGCGCGCCCACACCGCACGACTGGCCTACTACGCGGCAGCAGCCAAGATGTTGGCCGGCAAGGACTTCAAAATTGAAGCGGCTCATGCCAAGCTCGTAGCCAGTGAGGCGGCCATGGATAACGCCCGAGATGCCACCCAGATCTTTGGCGGTTACGGTTTCATGAATGAAACCTTGGTGGCCCGACACTACCGCGATTCTAAGATCTTGGAAATTGGCGAAGGGACCACCCAGGTGCAGCAGATGCTGATCGCACGAAGCCTGGGCCTTTAAGCCAATCTCGCCGATCGCGCGTCACGCCATACACACCGCGTGGCGCGCTTTGGGCGCTCACAGATAAACGAACCATAATGGATGAGTGAGCTCCCAAAATACTTTCATTCCGGCCGAGCAGATACGCCGAGTTAGCCTCATTGGTTCTACTGGTTCGATCGGAACCCAAGGGCTAGACGTAATTAGTCAGACGCCTGAGAAATTCAGTGTTGCCGCTATTTCAGGCGGCTACAACCTTGAACTGCTCGCCCAGCAAGCCGTGCGCTTTCGCCCCGCGCTCGTTGGCTGCGCTACAGAGTCAACCGATGAGCTGGCCGCCGCGATTAAGCAGGCCGCCAGCGATGCCTGTGTGACTGGTTATGAACCGGAGCTTGTAGCTGGAGAACAAGCGGCCACCATAGTCGCCGGATATGCAGACGCCGACGTAGTGCTCAACGGCATTACCGGAGCTATCGGTTTGGCACCAACAATTGCGGCCCTGGAAGCCGGACACCTGCTCGCCCTGGCAAACAAAGAGTCATTGATCATTGGCGGTCAAGTCGTCAAGCAAATCGCAGCCCCGGGACAGATCTCACCTGTAGATTCTGAACACTCGGCCCTTGCCCAGGCTCTTCGCTCGGGCGCTCCGGAAGAAGTGGCCAAGCTTCTAGTCACCGCGTCAGGTGGACCGTTCTTCGGCTACAGCTATGACCAGCTGCGTGAAGTCACCCCATCCCAGGCTCTAGCTCACCCAACCTGGGATATGGGTCGAATGGTGACCACCAACTCGGCAACTATGGTCAATAAGGCGCTAGAAGTTATAGAAGCACACTTGCTCTTTGATGTACCGCTGGAGAAAATCGAGCCAGTAGTTCACCGTCAATCGATCATTCATTCGATGGTCGAGTTCATCGATGGGTCGGTGATCGCTCAGGCCTCACCCCCAGATATGCGACTGCCCATCGCTTTAGGGATCAACTGGCCGCATCGTGTAGCCGGTGCAGCGACCCCTTGCGATTTCTCGCAGAGCGCCAGCTGGACATTTGAACCGTTAGATCAGGATGTGTTCTTCGCCGTCAAATTAGCTAAGCAAGCGGCCGCTGCTTCAGGAACTCATATGGCGGTTTATAACGCTGCCAACGAAGTTGCCGTTGATGCTTTCCACGAGGGCAAGATCAAATTCACTGACATCGTAGAAACCATTGAGCGCGTATTGAACAACTACACTCCGGTTAATGCTCAGTTGAGTGTTGAAGCCGTTCTGGAAACCGACCGCTGGGCGCGTGCCCACGCTACAAAGATCGTGGGTGCCTAAGCATGAGCGTGATCCTGTTTATTGCTGGCATCCTCTTTATGTTGGTGGCCGTTGGATTGTCCATCGCCTTGCACGAGATCGGGCATCTGGTTCCGGCCAAGCTCTTTAAGCTGCGAGTGCCGCAGTACATGATTGGTTTTGGCAAGACCTTGGTCTCGTTCAAGCGGGGCGAGACGCAGTACGGCATTAAGGCTCTGCCACTGGGTGGCTACATATCCATGGTTGGAATGTACCCACCTAGGGCAAAAACCGCCGATGGCCAGCCTGGTAAGAAACCCGGCCTGTTCCAAAAAGTCTTTGGCCAGATGGTTGATGATGCTAGGTCGCAGGCCAACGAAAATGTATTGCCCAGCGACGAAGGCCGCCTGTTTTATCAGTTGCCGGTCTACAAGCGTGTGATCATCATGCTCGGCGGCCCGCTGATGAACCTGATCATTGGGTTTGTGGTCATTGCCATCGTGCTCACCAGCTTCGGCCAAGCTACGCCGAGTACCACGGTCTCCGAGGTATATCAGTGCATTGCCACTGCGCAGAACGCGGATCAAAAGCAATGCACCGACAAGGATGAGCCTGCGCCCGCGTATGCAGCTGGTCTACTCCCGGGCGATACCATCACCTCCGTGAATGGCAACGCAGTGGCAGAGGACCAATGGAACAAGCTCACCGATGTCATTAGGGTCAATCCGGGCAAGCCCATTACCTTGGACTACCAGCGCGATGGGGTCAGCCACAGCACAACTTTGACCCCATATCTGACCGATCGTCCGGCTACGGATGACAAGGGTTATGCCCTCACTGATGATCAAGGCAACACGATCATGACCAAGGTTGGATTTGTTGGCATGAGTTCTTTGCAAAAAGACATGACGCAGCCCTTGAGTGCAGTGCCCGCAGTGATTGGTGATCAACTGCTAAGCATCGGCAACGTCATCCTGCATTTGCCACAGCGTATGGTGGACGTTGCTCAGGCGGCATTTGGTAGCGAGCAACGAGACCCCAACGGTCCGGTGTCCATTGTGGGCGTCGGACGAATTGCGGGGGAGATTAGTGCGGAAGATTCAATTTCCGTAACTGATAAGTTCGCGACCTTACTCTCATTGGTCGGGGGACTGAACCTAGCGTTGTTCGCCTTCAATTTGATTCCACTGTTGCCTTTGGACGGCGGCCACGTGGTGGGTGCACTGTATGACGGTATAAAGCGCTTGTTTGCGCGAATCTTCAAGCTGAAAAACGTGAAACCCGTCGATACGGTCAAGCTGTTGCCGCTGACGTATGTGGTCGTGGTAGCCATGCTGCTCATGGGTGGTCTCTTAATATATGCAGACATCTTCAAGCCAATACAGCTGTTCTAGTCCAAGAGAAATAAGGTGTAGCTATGACTGTTTTTGCTGTTGAATACGTGTATGCACAAGACTCCGTTGACTTACGCAACGAGCATCGCCCCGCCCACCGTGAATACCTTGGTGGCTTCCTGAACGAAGGCCCAGTTCGCGTTTTGGCGTCGGGCCCAACCCCCGCAGCAGACGGCGCTCTGTTGATCATCGCTGCTCGGTCACAGTCGGCCCTTGAAGAAGTGCTTGCCAACGACCCGTTCAACAAGTCCGGTGCTTTGGCAGGGACCAAGATTACCGAATGGAATCCAGTGACCGGTCTCTTGAAGGAATTCTCTTCCTAAGCTCGTTGGTATGCTAAGCCCTCGCGCTCCTGTAAACGGAGAGCGAGGGCTTTTTACCTTTTGAGCCCTTATTCCCAAGGCGATATCTCGCTAAGCAGGAAAGGAGGCATTGATCATGGATCTGCACGTAACTGATTCCTTGGTGATTCCAAGCTCGGAGCTGTCGTGGAATTTCAGCCGCTCAACTGGTCCCGGCGGCCAACACGTTAATACTTCTGATTCGCGGGTTGAGCTTTCCTGGGTGGTTGCGTCTTCCCGTGCGCTTACGGCGTGGCAGCGTGAGCGACTCCTTCAGAAGCTATCGTCGAAGCTGGTGTCCGGAGCGGTGGTGATTCGAGCCTCGCAGGAGCGCTCGCAGTGGCGTAACCGGCAAATTGCCATGGACAAACTGGCCCAGCTAATAGCCAAGGCGTTGGCGCCAGATGCACCGAAACGAAAAGCTACCAAGCCGACGAAGGGCTCTGTGCGGCGTAGGATCACAGCGAAAACTAACCGCTCGGTCACCAAGCAGTTGCGTCGCAAACCCGGGCGGGATTGATGTGACAAAGCATGACATGACGTGCGACACAAAGTTTCGCATAATTGCGTGCGCTCAACCATAGTTAAAAGTAGATGAAGCGTCAGCTTCTTTTCTCTTTTGTCTTTTAGGAGCACACCCATGGCTACAAAGGTTCTCACCCTCGTTGGATCCCTGCGTAACGGTTCAACCAACGCGCAGCTGGCTGAAGCCACATCCCACCACGCTCCAGAAGGCGTGGAAGTTTCGGTCTTTAGCGGTCTGGAGACTATCCCTTTCTACAATGAGGATCTCGACGTTGAAGGCACTGTTCCAGCAGCAGCTCAGAGCCTTCGTGATGCAGCTGGCGATGCAGATGCGCTGATCTTGGTTACCCCTGAGTACAACGGAACCATGCCAGCCGTGTTGAAGAATGCGATTGACTGGCTGTCGCGCCCATTCGGTGCAGGCGCCGTTTCGGGTCTTCCAACCGTGGTTGTTGGTACCGCCTTCGGTCAGTACGGTGGCGTGTGGGCTCAAGATGAAGCTCGCAAGGCCCTGAATATCGCTGGCGCCAAGGTGCTTGAAGACGTCAAGTTGGCAATCCCTAACTCCGTTGTCCGCTTCGCTGAACTTCACCCAAAGGATGACGTTGAGGTTGCCGAGCAGGTTGCTGGCGTTCTAAAGGCCATCAAAGAAATCGCAGAGGCAAACTAGTTCTCTTTGGTAGAACCGCGCAAGACTCTTCGAGAGGCCACGGGTTCCCCGTGGCCTTTCTCGCATCAGTACCCGCTCACCTAAATACGGTGACATACTTGGACTAAGAGATTTATCCACAATTTACTCGGAGGCGTCCATTGACTTCGGTCAGCCTAGGCATGCCGGCAGGCCCACCGCCGGTCCTTACCCCACGTCGAAAGACCCGTCAGTTCCAGGTTGGTTCTGTGGGCGTCGGTTCCGATTCACCGATTTCGGTTCAGTCGATGACGACCACCAAGACTCACGACATCAATGCAACGCTGCAGCAGATCGCTGAGTTGACCGCGGCTGGTTGCGATATCGTTCGTGTTGCGTGCCCTACGGATAAAGACGCAGAAGCGCTGAAGATCATCGCGATGAAATCGCAGATCCCAGTGATCGCCGATATTCACTTCCAGCCAAAGTACGTCTTTGCTGCGATTGAAGCCGGTTGTGGCGCTGTGCGTGTGAATCCGGGCAATATCCGCCAGTTCGACGACCAGGTCAAGGAAATCGCTCAGGCGGCCAAGGACCACGGCACTTCGATCCGTATCGGAGTCAACGCCGGTTCCTTGGACCGCCGCCTTCTGCAAAAGTACGGCAAGGCTACTCCTGAAGCTTTGGTTGAGTCGGCCGTTTGGGAAGCTTCCTTGTTCGAAGAGCACGGATTCCATGACTTCAAGATTTCGGTCAAGCACAATGACCCAGTGATCATGGTTCGAGCATATGAACTTCTGGCAGAACGTGGTGACTGGCCACTGCACTTGGGTGTAACTGAGGCGGGTCCTGCCTTCCAGGGCACTATCAAGTCCGCTACCGCATTTGGTGCTTTGCTCTCCAAGGGCATCGGCGACACCATCCGCGTATCGCTCTCAGCGCCTCCTGTTGAGGAAGTTAAGGTTGGCAACCAGATTCTGGAATCGCTGAACCTGCGTCCTCGCAAGCTCGATATCGTTTCTTGCCCATCGTGTGGACGCGCTCAGGTGGATGTTTACACCTTGGCTGAGCAGGTCACCGCAGGGCTTGAAGGAATGAAGGCTCCGCTGCGAGTTGCGGTCATGGGCTGTGTCGTCAACGGACCCGGTGAAGCGCGCGACGCTGACCTTGGTGTAGCATCAGGCAACGGCAAGGGACAGATTTTCGTCAAGGGCGAAGTCATCAAGACCGTTGCCGAGGATCAGATCGTTGAGACTCTGATTGAAGAAGCTAACCGCCTGGCTGAGGAAATGGGACTAAGCGATGACGAGAATCCTACCTCGGGTTCTCCCGTGGTCTCCGTCAGCTAAGGAGAATCGACGAGGCGAGGCGACGGCGCCGCGGACTCTGGGCCGTCGTGATACGACGGCCCTCATTGAGCTACTCGACCGTGACCCGGTGGTCAATATCTTTACGCGTTCGCAGGTATCCCTGCATCGTTCTGCCGTTCCAGATGGCTTCGCGCATATCGTGGGTTTGGACGGTAATGAGGGGCTGAACGCTGCGTGCTGGATGGGTGCCAATGTTGCGCCAACGGCTATGACAGAAGACCAAGCACAAAAGGTTGCTGTCCATGCTTTGGATTCACGGCAACGTTTTGCCTCGGTCTTCGGGCCCGCTCAGTCGGTTTTGGCCATGCACGATGTACTTCGCCAAGGCCCACAATCGATCTTTGACGTGCGAGAAAATCAGCCGTTGCTGACCATCTCAAAGCTTCCCGAAGGTGTGGAACGAAACCCGATACGAGCAGCGAAAATCCACGAATTTGATCTGGTGCTTCCTGCTAGTGCTGCCATGTTTGAAGAAGAGCTCGGCTATTCACCTCTGGAAAATGGCGGTAGCTTTTACCGCAATCGGGTGCGTCAGCTGATTCGTGACGGGCATACCGTCATTGACTGCGATGACCACGGCGAGGTGATCTTCAAGGCTGATTTGGGAACCGTTACCAATGAAGTAGTCCAAATCCAAGGAGTCTGGGTTAACCCTCGATACCGGGGGCTGGGCTTGGCCTCGGGCTATATGAGCTCTACGGTTCAGTATGCATTGGGATTTGCGCCTCTTGTAAGTCTCTACGTCAACGACTTCAACGTGCCGGCACTGAAAACTTATCAACGAATTGGTTTTGAGCAGGTTGGCACCTTCGCGACGATCTTGTTCTAACGCAGGAATACTGAGCAAATTAGCCAAACGAGTTCAGGGCGGGACAGGACCTTCTGGTCCTGTCCCGCCCTGAACTCGTAGTGCTTAGACTTCTACTTCGAGAGAATCTGTTCTACGTCGTCGAGGATCTTGTTGGCTCCAAGAATTCCGATTCCAACCATCCAAGTTTCATCGGCAACTTCGTGGAGTTTTTCATTTTTCACGGAGTCAAGGGACTTCCATAGACCGGTGACTTTCTCCATGGTAGTTGCTTTGGGATCCCCACCTGAGTTGGTGTAGAAGACCACGTCGCCATCGATCTTTTCGCCAACTTGCTGAGCGCGTTCGTCGAGATCGGAGATCAGGTTTTCCATTTTGTCGCTCTCACCGACTGCCGCGGTGGTGATGCGAGCCTGTTCCGTTCACAGTGCTGAACAATTGTCTGTTGACCCAGGTTTTTGTCCCGTCTGCGCAAGTGGCTCAGACATGGTTGGTCGGATCTTTACGGGGCAGAGGGTGGGTCGAAATTCCATGGCTCAGCGTGGCAGTCTGGGTTGTCCTAGTGGTCCAGTTGGCTTGCGACCGTGATCTGTGCCGGTCCAATTGGTTTTGTTGCGCTGGTTGCTCCGCATATTACTTACGCGATGAGCAGATCTCGCAATCTCGTGGTTTGTGCGCTCACCGGTGGCATGCTGCTCATGCTCAGCGACTTGGTGGCTCAATATGCACTGCCCGTGGTCCTGCCCGTGGGTATGGTGACCAATCGTCTTTGGCGGTGGTTTATTCCTGTGGCTGTTATCCAGGCGGGGCGGGTAGGTGGCTGAAACTATGGAACGACGAAGGACTAAGCTTCGCGATCAACACTGCCATGCAAAGAGACTGACGCAACTCCGGGTTCACGCGGTGAGGTTCATCAACGATGAATTCTCATGACTTCGACGACTCGTTGGTGCTGCGCTTCCCGGTGGAATCAGTAACCGCGGCGGTTTCTCACGATGAGGATGAATCCGCAGTATCCGTCACGCGCGAGTACACAGTTCAGTCCTTGGATCCTGAAAATAGTCGCTTGAGTGTGGATTTTTTAGTGCATGAGCATGGGGTAGCGTCGCAGTGGTCTCAACGTGCCAGAGCCCAGCGGTCAGCAGATTTCATCGTGAAGTAGGAAATACGCCGGGGCATAAAGTGTTGATTGACTCGAACCCGCCTCCCTCAATGGTTGATTATTCAGGGAGCCGTAAAATCACCATCCTCCATGTTGATTCTTCGCCTGAACAATTGATTGAGGCGAGTGAACTAGCGCAGACGGGCAGAGCCGAAACAACTTTTATCTGGATTGTGGGAGAGGCTAGCTGGGCCGGAGAGCTTCGACGGACGCTGATCCGGGACTATGGAGTCGACAAAGACAACATTCAGTTCACCGGGTATTGGAAGTCGGCCTAGTGCTGCACGTAGCTCAACGGGTTCAGATACGGGAGGACTCATTCTTAATGGAGCCGATACGATCTCATAGACTCTAGAGAGCAGTGAACCGTAGGGATGGGAGATTTTGTGGCTAGAGTTTTCGGGTCTGCGAAGCTGGTGGGCGCTGCTTTGCTCCTGGGTTCCTTGCTCCTGGGCGGCTGCAGTCAGGTAGAGCCTGTCCCTGAACCGAGCGCCAAAAAATCAGTGAATCTCGACAGTAGCGAATTGCAAAGAATCTTGACGCAATTTACTTCTTCAGAAGACAACCCGAAGGTGCTTTCAGATCAGAAGCTTCGCGCCAGCATCCCTCTAGCTCAACAGTGGCTCGAAAGTGCAAAGATCAAACCAAGTAAATGTGGTGTGACTTTTGCTCAACCAGTGAGCGGGCAGCTAGGGACAGCGACGCTTGGTGCGGTGGAACTTAAAGACAGCTATCTCATGGTTGCGATCTTTCACAACCCAGATGTCTTGAAAAAGCAATGGTCGGCGATGAACGATCTCTTTAACGAGTGCTCCCGGTATTCGGTAGCCACCGACGGGAAATCTCGTGCCTATCACTTAGCTGCTCAACAATTGAATTCTGATGCTGAGCACGACCAAAGTTACGTAGTCACTAGCAGTGACGGAACAACGTCTCAGCAACAGTTCGTAGTTCATTCCGTTGATGCAAATGTGTTGATTGGAATCCAACAGCCTGTCACTCAGACTCAAACAGCGGAGCAAATTGAATCTGCGACTGGCATAATCAACAACTTGTTGCGGGAACTACAGCACGCAGGTCAGGTTTCGGCGACAGCTCCGTCAGGAAATAATTAGAGGAATCTTAATGAACAAACTTCGAATTCTGTCGCTCGTTACCGTGGTGGCTTCCATGGCCTTGGTCGGTTGCTCTGAGGGATCCCAGCAGTCACAAACTAGCGATTCCTCGCAATCCTCTGATTCGGTCCAGAGCCCGAGCGAAAACCTAACAAACCAGCAAAACTTGAGCGCGGAACAAGTCAAAAGTGTGGCTTCAAAATTGCTTTCCAGCGACCAATCGGTACAGGTTATTGGCAACGAACAGATGCAACCTCAACTCAAGGCCGCCAAAGACGCCACTGCGCCTTCAGGCATTAAGCCGGAAAAGTGTGCAGATTTGAACGCCAAGTATTCGGTAACTGATCTCACCGGAACGGTAGCGGCTACGGCGACTAGCAGTTCGGAACAAATGGGCAAGGTGGTCCAGATATTTTCAGTGACCGATGCAGCTACCAAGAAGAACATTTCGAATGCTTTGGCATTTGATGATCTTGCAGACTGCGACAAGGTCACGATTGAACAAGATGGCGAAAATCTGACTGCACAACGTCAGATTTTGCCGATGAATGTGAAAGCAGAACAAGCTTTGACCATGTCCACTATTCTCGATGCCGGTGGTGGACAGAAGCTGAGTTCAATCGCCGTTCAAGCGATGGACGGAAACAATTTTGTTCTGGTTACGCTGCAGACCGGTTCGATGCAACCGGCCGAGCTTGCCACCGAAGCTGTAGAGCTGACGGATCAAGCGTTTGATGAAATCAAATCGGTGCAATAGTTCTGGTAATTACTTTTATTTCGAACGTGTTGTGTAATACTGGGTATTGCATTTCATCACCGACGTGAGGATTACATCATGAAGAAGCAAGCTCTGTGGGTGCTACCGATCGCGGCAGCATTCGCTTTGACCGGTTGTGGCGGCGCCAGCGACAACTCTGCAGGTAGCAACGGTGGCGATGAAGCCAAAGCGCTGACTGCCGAACAGACCACCACCGTCGTTAAATCATTGGTTGGAGACGACTCCGATGCAAAGGTCTTGGACAGCGAGACGCTCAAGTCAGCACTGCCGGATTCCAAGAAGCTGATTGAGCAGATGAATATCAAGCCGGAGAAGTGCGCCGAACTGGTCACCCAGCAGGGTACCGAGGATCTTGATGGAATTAATATGGCTGTTGCCATGATTACCAGTGGCGGTACCGCATCGACGACGTATTCAGTCGCTGGTTATGAGGACACGGCCAAACTAGACAAGACCAAGGAAATGGCCGAAAAGAAAGACATGCAGGGCTGTGACAAGTTCACCATGTCCATGTCTGGACAAGAGATCTCCGCATCAGCCAAGATCCTCGATGCGTCCTCTGATGCAGACACCACTATCGCTACCCAGACCAGCATGACGGTCAACGGCCAAGAGTTCCCTGGTGGTGCATACCAGATTCAGGGACTCGTTGGAAATAACGCTGTCGTCATCGCCTACTCGGGTGGAGACGGAAGCGAGTCCGAGGCAGATGTACTCAAGAAGCTCACCACCGAGCTGAACAAGGGCGTCGCCAAGATTAAGGAAACTGCGAAGTAGTCAATACTGAAACTTCGAACGGCTCCTTTGCAGGTCACCTCGATCTGTAGGGGAGCCTTCGGTGATTAAAAACCTGAGTGGCACTTCCCAAGCATTGTGTCGACGTGGCATTCTCAATAAATGACTGTGGAGCAACGTGGCCCGCGGGGGCTAATTCAGGCAGCCTTAACTGCGGGCGAAGACCCGGCGGCTAAAGCGCGGAGCCTCAAATCCTTGCATCAATCATGGGCTGAGGGAACACGCATTGAAGAAGTCGTGCGCCCGGTGGTTGCGCGGTCGTGGTCACGAGCCGGGTCGCTAGGCAAAAACATCGTGCCATTGGACGCTTCCGCGGTGCGCGAAAAGCGCGAGTCCAATGAGCAGCTTGTTGATTTGGTTGATCTGTTCAAGGATCGCCTCCTGTCCATGGCGACTCAAGCCGGAAACCAGTTGGTGATTTCTGACGAGCAAGGATACGTGCTGTGGGTACTGGGACCATCGACCATCCGACGTCGAAGTGACGGAATAGGATTCGTTTCAGGAGCCAGATGGCGCGAAAGTGATGTCGGGACCAACGGGATCGGCGCGGCCATGGCGGAGATGCTACCTGTGCAGATCTTTGGCCCAGAGCATGCCCGTGAAGAGCAACATTCTTGGGTGTGTACCTCAGCGCCTGTTGTGAACCCGGCGACCACTGCGTTGGTGGGTACGGTGACTCTGGCCGGATCGTTTCGAACGGCACACCCTCACTCGCTTGCTCTAGTCTCCTCCGTTGCCAAAGAAGCTGAATCCCTATTGCTTGCGGAGCACAAGCTAAAAATGCAACGGCTCGAGCTCACGAGCGAATTGCCTCAAGGGGAATTTGTCCTGGTAGATTCGCACGGTTCGGTTGCGGCAAGCCGGGGTTTTAGTACCGGCGGTAAGGTACATCTGCCGCCGGGTCTAGCCGAAGGGCACGTCTGGGTCGATGCATTGGGTCCGGTTGATGCTCTGCGTACCGTAGGTGGTTGGATTTTCACCCGGACGAAAGAAGGTATGAGTCTCCAACTGTGCTTCGGTCCTCAGCGACAGGTGATGATTCATGCTGCCACGGGAACGTCTCTCGTAGTTTTGGGGGAGAAGCACTGGCAAATCATCGAGTTATTGTCTCGACATACCCACGGAGTGGATGCCGAACAATTGCGATTATTGTGGCCACCGTCCACTCCACAGGTAACCATCAGGGCGGAGATTTCTAGGCTCCGAGCCAAACTGCCCGGAGTCATTGCGTCGCGTCCATATCGATTGGTTGTTCCTATCGTTAATCAATAGCAGCACATGAGCTTTCTTCTTTGGGTGCAACCTTTTGCAACGCTTCTCTTTTGTGACGCACGTCATATTCTTACTTCAAGGCGGTATGAACGCCGTGAATTTTTCCGGACTTCGAACGAATTGAAGTGATGAAGATGTCAAGCAATGAAGCACTGTCCCAAGCCCAAGAATGGGGCAAAGCACTTGAAGTAGCACTGGGCGCCGGCGATGTCGAACAGGCCATCGAACTATTTGGTGAAGAGTCCTATTGGCGAGATCTCACCGCCTTGACCTGGAATCTGCATACCTCCGAAGGACGCGAAGACATTGCCAAGATGCTCTTGGGCGTTGACCGCGGCTCCTGGCCTAGGAATATCCAAGTGACCAGTGCGGAAGAAAACGACGGGGTTATCGAAGCGTGGTACACCTTCGACAATGATGCCATCCAAGGTCTGGGTCTCTTCAGGCTGCGTCAGGGGAAGTGCTGGACTTTATTGAGCACAGCTCAGTCGTTGGTCGAGTACCCTGAACCAGCAGGGAAACTTCGCGAACGCGGCGCCGAACATGGTTCATCCATGAGCAAAGAAAACTGGCTGGATCGACGCACCGAACAGCAGCTATCCATAGGAATTACCGAGCAGCCCTACACCCTGATCATTGGAGGCGGCCAGGGAGGCATCGGGCTGGCTGCCCGACTCAAGCGCATGGGCGTGCCTGCCCTTGTCATCGACAAACATCCGCGGCCAGGAGATCAATGGCGCTCGCGTTACCACTCACTGGCTCTCCATGACCCGGTTTGGTACGACCATATGCCCTACATTGACTTTCCCGATCACTGGCCGGTGTTTACCCCGAAGGACAAAATGGGGGACTGGCTTGAAAGCTATACCAAGCTCATGGAACTGGATTACTGGTCCTTGACGGAAGCGAAGAGTGCACGCCAAGATCCAGAAGGTGAAGGATGGATTGTAGAGGTGGTGCGTGATGGTGTACCGGTGACACTGCGCCCAACACAGCTTGTCCTGGCTACCGGGATGTCAGGTGTTCCCAATATTCCGCACTACCCGGGCGCCGAGATTTTCACCGGTGAACAAAACCACTCATCCACCCACCCCGGCGGCGAGCGTTACGCGGGCAAAAACGTTGTGGTAATTGGGGCCAACAACTCTGCCCATGACATTTGCGCAGACCTGGTTCAAAACGGTGCCAAACCAACGATGGTGCAACGTTCGAGCACGCACATCGTCCGGTCGGAATCGTTGATGAAGTACGTGTTGGGTGGCCTCTATTCGGAAGAGGCTTTGGAAGCAGGAATTGACCACAATAAAGCGGACCTGATCTTCGCATCGATTCCCTATAAGGTCTTGCCTGATTTCCATAGGCCAATTTTTGACAAGATTCGTGAAGTTGACGCCGAGTTCTATCAGTCCCTGGAAGATGTGGGCTTCGACTTGGACTTCGGTGACGATGATTCTGGACTATTTTTGAAGTACCTGCGTCGTGGTTCGGGCTATTACATCAATATTGGTGCCAGCGAGTTAGTGGCCGACGGATCCATAGCACTGGCCAAGGGCGAAGTTTCTCACCTGAGTGAAAATGCCGTGGTACTCGCCGATGGCACACAACTGCCAGCAGATGCAGTGGTCTACGCGACCGGCTACGGTTCAATGAACGGGTGGGCTGCCAAGCTCATCTCCCAAGACGTTGCCGACGAAGTAGGCAAGTGCTGGGGATTTGGTTCGGGAACCACCAAAGATCCGGGCCCATGGCAAGGGGAACTACGAAACATGTGGAAGCCGACCAAGGTGAAGAACCTATGGTTCCACGGTGGCAACCTGCACCAGTCGCGGCACTATTCCAAGTACTTGGGGTTGCAACTCAAGGCGCGTTATGAGGGGCTAGCCACCCCGGTGTACGCGCTCGCCGAGACGTTCCATCAGTCTTAAAAAATCAAACCTGCTAGATCAGCGTCGAACAGGTAGGGGAGATCCTTATTCTTGGGATCTTCCCTACCTGTGTGTGAGGAAGAAAATCCGCAACACGATCTAGTGGATTCCCCTTGAATTTATTGGGAAGTGGCGCGAAGCGGTAGCATTAGAACTGGTCGACTTTGCGGCCAAAAACCCTTTTGATTTTGCATAGCTAGTCGGCACCGGATTACCTTCTTCCGAGTCGACGGACGGAATAGGACGCCCCTCAGTGGTTTTGAAGCTTTCCACTACCTTCTTGCGCACCCTGCGTGAAGATCCGGTTGACGCCGAAGTCGCCAGCCACAAGCTGTTGGTTCGCGCTGGTTATATCCGCCGCGCAGCACCGGGTATCTACACGTGGTTGCCGCTGGGCTTGAAAGTTCTTGCGCGCGTTGAAGCTATTGTGCGCGAAGAAATGAACGCTATCGGTGGCCAGGAAGTTCACTTCCCGGCGCTACTTCCTCGCGAGCCCTACGAACAGACCGGTCGCTGGACCGAATATGGTGACGGGCTGTTCCGACTGAAGGACCGCAAAGACGCGGACTACCTCTTGGCACCAACCCACGAGGAAATGTTCACCCTGCTGGTCAAGGACCTGTACAACTCGTACAAGGATCTTCCGGTGTATCTGTACCAGATCCAGAACAAGTACCGCGATGAAGCGCGTCCACGCGCGGGCCTGCTACGCGGACGTGAATTCATCATGAAGGACTCGTACTCTTTCAATATCGATGATGAGGGTCTGGACGAGGCTTACATGGCCCACCGCGGCGCATACCTGAAGATCTTTGAGCGTTTGGGACTAGAAGTTGTTCCAGTCTTCGCTCAGGCTGGCGCCATGGGTGGTTCCAAATCGGAAGAATTCCTCCACCCAACCCCAATTGGCGAAGACACCTTCGTGCGTTCGCCAGGCGGATATGCGGCCAACGTGGAAGCAGTGACCACGGTGGTGCCTGAGGAAATTGATTTCACCAATGCGCCATCATTTGAAGTCATCGACACCCCGGATACCCCAACCATCGCCACCTTGGTGGCCGCAGCCAACGAACTGCGACCACGTCAGGACCGTGCTTGGGAAGCCAAAGACACCCTGAAGAACGTGGTGCTTGCGGTCATCGATCCAGAAGGCAACCGCCACCTAGTTGTTCTGGGCATTCCCGGCGACCGCCAGGTTGACGAGAAGCGTTTGGAAGCAACCGTTGGCATCGCACTAGGCATCAGTGGCGAAGTTGGCGTGGAACAGGCTACCGCCGAAGACTTAAAGAGCCACCCTGAGATCGTCACCGGGTACCTCGGCCCAGCATTGGGTATGGAGAAGCAGCTACTGGGTAAGGACACCGAGAGTGGCATCACCTACCTGGTTGATCCCCGTGTAGTTTCGGGCACCACCTGGATCACCGGTGCCAATGAAAAGGGCAAGCACGTCTTCGGATTGGTCGCTGGCCGAGACTTCGCCGTTGATGGAACCATCGAGGCAGTCAATGTTCTCGAAGGTGACCCAGCACCGGACGGATCCGGTCCACTGCGCACCGAGCGCGGTATCGAAATGGGACACATCTTCCAGCTGGGACGCAAGTACGCCGAAGCACTTGACCTGAGGGTTCTTGACCAGAACGGTAAGCTGACCGTGGTCACCATGGGTTCCTACGGTGTTGGCGTGACCCGTGCGGTGGCGGCTTTGGCCGAAACCTACCACGACGACAACGGCTTGACTTGGCCAAAGCAGATCGCACCGGCACAGATTCACATTGTGGTGACCGGTAAGGGCCCAGAGTTGCTTGAAGCTGCTGAGAAGTTGGCGAATGAGTTTGAGGCTGCCGGGCAAGACGTGATTCTTGATGACCGTCCAAAGCTCTCTGCCGGCGTGAAGTTCTCGGACGCAGAACTGATCGGCGTGCCAACCATCGTTGTGGTTGGTCGAGGTTTGGCCGACGGCGTTGTGGAAGTCAAGGACCGGGCTACCGGTGAGCGTCAAGACGTCAAGGTCGAAGACGTGGTCGCCCAGCTCAGCGCGTAAAACGCTGTACACAAAAACTGAATAGGGGAGTAGTGCGGTGCAAGAAGTTTTGGAATTTCTGTCCGTCAACGGTGAACCGGTCTCCGTCTGGCCTTTGTTGCTGCTGCTGATTGCAGCCTTAGGCGCAGGATGGATTGATGCGGTGGTTGGCGGCGGTGGCCTGATTCAATTGCCCGCGCTACTTCTTTTTCCAGGCATCACTCCGGTGCAAGCCCTTGCGACCAATAAGCTCGGGTCAATTTTTGGTACTGCGACCAGTGCCGTCACCTACTATCGGCGCACGAGTCCGGATTTAAGAACCGCCATCCCGATGGCGTTGACCGCGTTGGTTGGTGCCTTTGGTGGCGCCGGATTGGCGACAATTCTTCCCTCGCAGGCAATCAAACCAATTATCATTGCCGCCCTGATTGCTGTATTGCTCTTTACTATCTTTAAACCAAGAGCCGGGGAGCTTTCACGCTTACGCTACGTTGGTCGCCAGCACTATGTTCGGGCGCTGGCCATTGGGGTAATAATCGGCGGTTACGACGGCATGGTTGGTCCAGGAACAGGCTCATTCCTGATTATCTCCATGGTCACGGTGCTCGGTTACAACTTTCTGCAGTCCTCAGCGAAAGCAAAGATCGTTAACCTGTGCACCAATTTGGGTGCACTATTGCTTTTTGTGCCGACGGGCCATGTGTTGGTTGGTTTGGGAATAGCCATGGGAGTGATGAACATGATTGGTGGCTACCTCGGTGCGCGTATGGCCATATCCAAAGGTAGTGGATTCATCCGAATTGTTTTTGTCGTTGTTGTTAGCGCGCTAATTATCAAGCTTGGCTCGGACATGATCCTCGCCGACTAACTACTGTTGAGCAGACCTGATTTAGAGCGTGCTTGCTGTGGAAGCTTCAACCGTTGTGTAGCCGCTTTCATGCTTCACGTGCTGTGGGGCGATAGCGTGGACCACTGAACTGGCGGGCATTTGTTCAATGCGGAAGGTTAGGAAGCTTGATTCCAATGACGAGCGATACAGCTGCTCGATGGTGGTTTCTTTCGGCAACGGGTCAACAACCTGCAGGGCTGTGCAGCCGATGGAGACGTACATAAACCACAAGTCCCCATTTGATGGGTCGGTGGTGGCAACTAGTACCGGTGGTTGGTGAGCTGCGACCAAGGACATCACGTCGCTCAGGCTCTCTTCCGGTTGCGCGATGACAATCGGCATACCTTGAGACCAACCGTGCGCGCTGAGTTGGGCACGGCCTTGTCGAGAATTAATAATTTCACTGACAAGTTCTGCAATTTTAGATCGTACAAATCGACCTGGCATCATCCATCCTCCTGTATACACTGTTGTAACGAGTGTCCGGATCCCCATGCAAGGCTCGCTTGTTTCCGGTTTCCACATAATCTGCGACAGTGAAAACTTGAACTGTTGAACCTTGATTTCACCCTAGCCGTTTTGTACAGGAATAGCGAGAGTGCGATGTTCCTGAAGGCTTTTCGATAATCCCGAATTTGTTTCCACAATGCTACACGGAGGAATAACCTCCTGTACGACAATGTCGTCAGTAATTTCGAAGGAGTGGCTGTCTAGGACTTTTTTGGCACTGTAGCGTATTCGAATGCAGGGAGAACAGATAATGATCTGTCTCGACGCGGTAGTCAGCGGCTGTAAATTATCGTCACGGTTTCACACTTAGTGGCGGAAAATATTACCGTCGTGATTATTTTGTTATAGATCTGGTGTAGGGCAACAAGATCAAATTCCAGGGTTGATTCGGTTCTAATTGACGCCGGTACCAGACTCTAAGATGCGATGATCAGGATCGGACGCTGACTCGCTTTTGAGCACTTCAAAGGTCACAGCAGCGATCTGTGACTGGGTCGAACCATCAGAACTCCCGGAAGCAAGAACTAATGCTTGATCGAAATCTTCGCTCGCTTCGGAAACGATCGAGTCTAGATTCTTCAGGCCATCCTCGGGCAGCGCGTAGGCAGGCTGGCGCAAATCACCGCACTGTGAATCTACTACTGAACGAAGACTCGCCAACCGCTTGTTGAGCACTGTTCGACGCTTTTCAATGGATTCAGAGGCTGCGGCTTCACCACGTGCTGCCTGTAATTGCAATGTGTAATCCAAGGCGTATCCACGGTCCAGAGCGCGGGCAACAGTGACAGACTCAAAGTCCTCAGGGTTCTTGACCTCGATATCATCGTTCAGAAGATTTCCATCAGGCAGGCAACTTACCGGTTCGGTCTCTTGTTGCCCAGCATCTTCGCTCAACGGCATGGCAAGTTCCGGTGGATTCTTCTCGCCTATTGAATTCACTACCTGATGGGCGTCCGCATTGGTCTGAAAGGATATCTGCGACAGAAGCTTCACTGTTTGTAATGACGGATTTTTCAGTGACGGTAGGTTGGCTGACATTGTGGCCACATCTTGAGCTACTGCCGTCGCTTCTTCCGGGGAGTAGGACTGCGGCAGTTCGGTGGCGGATTCCTCTTCGAACTGCAATTCTCCGAGCAACGCTGCGCCCTGCGCGAGAGATGCTCCCAAATTTGCCAATGCGTCTGCACTGTCGCCATCGGTGAGACCGGCTAAATGGTTTGCACGCGCGGCAAGATCTGCCAGCTGCGCACCATGAATCCACAAGGACCTCTCATCGACACTCGCCGACTGAACCTCCTGAGGCAAGCCGCGGTCAACCAGTGCGCCATGAAAGACCGTGCTGCCAATTCCCCAAGTAAGTGCCGCAGCCACCACGCCACCTAGTGCTGGTGCGATCCAAATAGGTGCCCGTGAAACGCTCTGTTTGCGGCCATTGGAGTGAGGAAATTTTTCAGTCATAGCGATTCGATCATTTCACGTTCGGCCGCAAATTTAGGCCTAATCTCGTGTCGCGCGCCACCCTACGGGGAAAAAGTTCGTGAGTTCTTTCACCTGAGGCCGGTTGATAGTTCTCAACGAGCGAAACGCACTATACGCTTAATGGACAACATCGAATAGCGTGGGAGGATATCCATGACCGGAATGCCGGCCGATACCGAACAGGAAGCGCAGCGACTGACTGCATTGCTTTCCAAAGAAGTAGAATCCCACGGGCTTCTGTTAGAAGAAGTCACTTTGCGTCCTTCTGGCAAGCAGATGATCGTGCAGATCATCGTCGACAAAGCCGACGGCAATGATTCGGTGAATCTTGATGAACTTGGTGAAGTAACGACCACAATCTCCAACGCTCTGGACAAGGACGCTGCTTACGCAGCAGCAGATCCTTACGAACTCGAAGTGAGCTCCCCAGGGCTCTCACGCCCACTGACAGCACAGCGTCACTGGGTTCGTGCTCTGAACCGCATGGTGAAAATTTCCTTGAGTGACGGCGCCAAACTGCGTGGACGTTTGTTGGAAGTTAATGACGCTGACGTTCTTGTCGCCGAGCACCGTGAGCCGGCTAAGAAGGGTATGAAGACTAAGGTTCTTGAGCCTGCCCTCCACCCTTTTGAAAATATTCGTAAAGCTGTTGTCGATCCAGAACTGAACTTCGATGACGCACTATTGGACACCGTTGATTCTGAAGATTTGGAGGGCTAAGCGTGGATATTGATCTCAACGCTCTGCGTATTCTGGAAAAAGACCGCGACATCCCGATGGATGTACTGATCCCAACCATCGAGTCGGCATTGCTGCTGGCTTACAACAAGACCGAAGGCGCCATGCCAGGGGCGCGTGCTCACATTGAGCGCGCCACCGGCCACGTTGCCATCATGGTTGAAGACCGCGACAACGCTGGTGTGTTGCTCGGTGAATTCGACGACACCCCTCACGGCTTTGGACGCATCGCTGCCTCCACCGCTCGTCAGGTCATCATGCAGCGTCTGCGCGAAGCTGAAGACGCGCAGGTTGTTGGCGAGTACACGGCCCGTGTTGGAACTTTGATCTCCGGCGTAATCCAGCAGGGTTACTCGGCACATATGGTGCAGGTAAAGATCGGCGACCTAGAGGCACTACTGCCACCAGTTGAGCAGTCCCCAGGCGAGAAGTACCAGCACGGCAATCGCCTGCGCGCCTACGTTGTTTCGGCTGAACGCGGCAACAAAGGTCCAGCTGTGACCCTGTCACGTTCGCACCCAGGCATGGTTCGCTTGCTGTTCGAAATGGAAGTTCCTGAAATCGCTGACGGCACCGTCGTGGTTGAGGCGCTGGCTCGCGAGGCCGGACACCGCACCAAGATTGCTGTGCGTGCCACCAAGCCTGGCGTTAACGCCAAGGGCGCTTGCATCGGTGAAATGGGTACTCGCGTCCGCGCCGTGATGAATGAGCTGAACGACGAGAAGATCGACATCGTTGACTACAACGAGGATCCTGCGAAGTTCATCGCCGCTGCCTTGTCCCCATCGAAGGTTGTCTCGGTAGAGATCCTTGATGAGGCAGAACGCCGCGCTCGCGTGGTCGTTCCAGACTCGCAGCTGTCGTTGGCTATTGGTAAGGAAGGGCAGAACGCCCGTCTGGCTGCCAAGCTGACCGGCTGGCGCATTGACATCTTGGCTGCCTCCGGTGGCAAGGAGCCACAGCTCTAAAGCTGGATGGTCAAGAATAGCTAGGACGTTGTGGGCAAGCCTAGCGCCTGTGAGTCAGAACTCATGCGCGCTATGGCTTGCAAACGCGCTAGACTAGTAGATGGCTCGTACAACTAGGGAAGGTGGCGACGGCGCTCGCATGAAGCTGCATCAGCAACGCACGTGCATTGGCTGTCGAACCGTAACCAGCAAAAACGAGTTACTCCGCTGGGTCCTGACGCAGGGCAATCCACTTTCTGTGGTGAGCCTAGATATGCAGGGTTCCGCCTTCGGGCGAGGAACCTGGACTCACGGTACACAAAAGTGTGTGCGGCAAGCTGTGCAGCGTAAAGCATTCGCGCGGACCTTCCGGTCCGCTGTGGATGACTCGCAGGTAGTACAAGCTTTTGCCGCATACGAAGATCAGCTGGCAACACGCCAGCAATCTGGCAAACATGATGAAAGCGGGTCAGAAATCTGATGGCAACCCGATGAGTCGGCAATGTTGAGCGCACAACGATGAATTATCAGTTCTGCGTGATCCACCGTGCGACGGAAGAATTTCACGAATTACACAGCTGATTTGCCAGACCTCCTGCATTAAAGATTTTTTCTTTGAAACTGGGGTTTGAGCAGATCACATCGATACAGGAGAGATGTGGCTAAACCCCGCGTTCACGAGCTCGCTAAAGAGCTCGGAATCACTTCAAAAGAAGCACTAACCAAATTGCAGGATATGGGCGAATTTGTTCGCTCTGCATCCTCGACCGTTGAACCTCCAGTAGCACGCAAACTGCGTGATGCTTTCCCAGGTTCCAACGCAGCAGCAGCCAAGCCGGCTGCAGCAAAGCCAGCAACCTCGAGCGCACCAAAGCCGGGATCGAAGCCAGCACCAAGCCCAGCGGCTTCGTCGCCAGCTAAGCCAGGCGCCAAGCCTGCCGCTAAGCCAGCAGCAGCTACCCCGGCTCCGGCTGCTCCAGCAGCGCCGGCAACCCCAGCGGCACCAGCTGCTAAGGCAACTCCGGGTGCACCTGTTCCAGGTGCCGCTCCAAAGCCAGCTGCCAAGTCGGGACCAAAGCCAGGGGCACCACGCCCGGGTAACAACCCATTCTCATCCCAGCAGGGTATGCGTTCGGGTGATTCCGGCGAGCGTCGCGGACAAAACCGTGAAGGTAACCGCGATGGCAACCGTGCACCACGTCCGGGCGCTCCTCGTCCGGGTGGCCCACGCCCAGGCAACAACCCATTCTCCTCGCAGCAGGGTATGCGCGGCGAAGGCGGTCAAGGTCAGAGCGGTCCACGTCCACCACGTGACGGCCAGCGCGGCCCACGTCCAGGCGGTCAGGGCCAGGGCGGTCCACGTCCAGCACGCGACGGTCAGGGTGGCCCGCGTCCAGCACGTGACGGTCAGGGCGGTCCACGTCCACCACGCGACGGCCAGCGTAGCCCACGCCCAGCGGGTGCAGGCCAGGGCGGTCCACGTCCTGCTGGTGCAGGTGCCGGCGGTCCACGCCCAGCAGGTGCAGGAACTTCCGCAACTCCACGCATGATGCCTAACCGCACCGATCGTCCAGCTCCAGCAGCTGGCGGTCGTCCAGGTGCAGGTGCCGGCGGTCGCGGTCGCCCAGGTGGCGGCAACGGCGGCGGTGCCGGTACCGGTGGCGGTTTCCGTCCAGGTGCACCACGCGGTCGCGGTGGTGTTGGCGGTGCTTTCGGTAAGGGAGGCGCCGGTCGCGGCAAGCAGCGCAAGTCCAAGCGCGCAAAGCGCCAGGAATTGGAGCAGATGAGTGTTCCAAGCCTGGGCGGTGTCAACGTACCTCGCGGTACCGGTGAGACCGAGATCCGCCTGCGTCGTGGTGCTTCGATCACCGACTTCGCAGACAAGATTGGCGCAAACCCAGCAGCACTGGTGACCGTACTGTTCCACCTTGGTGAAATGGCTACCTCCACCCAGTCGCTGGACGAGGCAACCTTCGAGGTCCTCGGCGAAGAGCTAGGCTACAAGGTTTCTGTCGTCTCCCCAGAGGACGAAGACAAGGAACTGCTCGAAGGCTTCGGCCTGGACCTGGATGCCGAGCTTGAGGCTGAAGGCGAAGACGTTCTTGAAGAGCGCGCCCCAGTTATTACCATCATGGGTCACGTTGACCACGGTAAGACTCGACTGCTTGACGCTATCCGTAAGTCCAACGTTATTGAGGGCGAGCACGGCGGCATCACCCAGCACATCGGTGCTTACCAGATCAACCACGAACACGAAGGTCGCGAACGTGCAATGACCTTCATCGATACCCCGGGTCACGAGGCGTTCACCGCCATGCGTGCTCGTGGTGCCGAGGTCACCGACGTAGCCGTACTGGTTGTTGCAGCGGACGATGGCGTCATGCCACAGACCGTTGAAGCACTGAACCACGCACAGGCTGCTGGTGTGCCGATCATCGTTGCAGTGAACAAGATCGATAAGGAAGGCGCTAACCCAGACAAGGTCATGGGCCAGCTCACCGAATACGGTCTGGTTCCTGAAGAATACGGTGGCGACACCATGTTCGTGAAGGTCTCTGCACTGCAGAAGCAGGGTATCGATGAGTTGCTCGACGCTGTCTTGCTGACTTCCGATGTTCTGGAACTTCAGGCCAACCCAGATAAGTCCGCTCGTGGTGTAGCCATTGAAGCGAACCTGGATAAGGGTCGCGGTTCGGTTGTCACCGTTCTGGTTCAGTCCGGTACCTTGTGCGTCGGCGACACCATGGTTGTGGGCACCGCCCACGGTCGCGTGCGTGCAATGTTCAACGAAAACGGCGAGAACCTGGATGTGGCACTGCCATCTCGTCCAGTTCAGGTCTTGGGTATGTCCTCGGTGCCACGCGCCGGCGACGGCTTCTTGATCACCGATGATGAGCGCACCGCTCGTCAGATCGCTGACAAGCGCGAAACTGCAGAGCGTAACGCAATGCTGGCTAAGCGTCGTAAGCGCATCACCTTGGAAGACTTCGATAAGGCTGTTGCAGATGGCAAGATCGATACCTTGAACCTGATCCTTAAGGGTGACGCTTCGGGTGCTGTTGAAGCACTGGAAGATTCGCTGATGAAGATCGAGGTAGGCGACGACGTTCAGCTGCGCGTTATTCACCGCGGCGTGGGTGCTATCACCCAGAACGACGTCAACCTGGCTACCGTGGACAACGCCATCATCATTGGCTTCAACGTCCGCCCAGCCGAGCGTGTGTCTGAACTGGCTGACAAAGAAGGCGTGGATATGCGCTTCTACTCGGTCATCTACTCCGCTATCGACGACATCGAAGCAGCGCTCAAGGGCATGCTCAAGCCGGAATACGAAGAAGTGGCCCTCGGTACCGCCGAGATCCGCATGGTCTTCCGTTCCTCGAAGTTCGGCAACATTGCCGGTTCGATCATCCGTTCGGGCACCATCAAGCGCAATTCCAAGGCACGCCTGGTGCGCGATGGCAACGTGGTTGGCGACAACCTGGCGATCGACTCGCTGCGCCGCGAAAAGGACGATGTCACCGAGGTCCGCGAAGGCTTCGAATGTGGTATCGGCCTGGGGTCGTTCAACGACATCAAGGAAGGCGACATCATCGAGACCTTCGAGATGCGCGAAAAGCCACGCGACTAATTGCTCCCCAGCAATTAGCAGTGTGACTCACTGATTCGTGGGCGTTTGACCGATAAACTTTGGTCAAGCGCCCACGAATTTTGAACCATTAGGAGAAAACCATGGCTGATTCAGCCCGCGCCGCACGCCTGGCTAAGCGCGTACAGGTCCTCATGGCCCAGTCGCTGCGCAACGTCATCAAAGATGAGCGCATCGATAACGTCACCGTGACCGACGCTCGCGTCACCAACGACCTACAGCACGCCACGGTGTACTACACAGTCTTTGGTGATGACGAGATGAAGAAGGGTATCGCCGAAATGCTTGAAAAGCGCGGCGGTGCGCTGCGCAAGGAATTGGGCCGCAACCTGACCATTCGCCTGACCCCAACGCTGGCATTTGTGGCCGACGAAATCCCTGAGGGTGCCTCGCACCTGGAGGAATTGCTGGCTAAGGCCCGCGAGAAGGATGCAGAAGTTGCAGCCTTGCGCGAAGGCAAAGACTTTGCTGGAGATCAGGACCCATACAAGAAGGACGACGAGGAAGAAGAAGCCTAAGCGCTTCTGAGCTCGAGACCGATCTGAGGTCAATGCCCGGGACACCACGCACTGCGTAGTGACCCGGGCATTGCACGTTTAACGCCGGGGTCTCTAGTGTTTACGTTGCTCATGCGATAGCGTGAGGAATCATTATCGGAAACGATCAAAGGTGCAGGTAGATGCCGGAATTCGTCACCACTCTCATTGCTAGCAACGGAAACAACGTGGGCATCGTTGTTCCCGATGAGATCGTCTACTCCTTTGGCCGGGGCAAACGTGTTCCGGTGACGGTTCTCATCGATCATGACTACAGCTACCGCAATACCATCTCCTCGATGGGCGGACAGTTTTTGATCTCGTTTAACGCAGAAACCCGCGCGGCCACAGGCAAAGATGCGGGGGATGAAATAAACGTGAAGCTGGAATTGGACGAAGAGCCACGCACCGTCGAAATCCCAGAACCCCTGGCGGTACTGCTCAGCGCTGAACCGGAACTACTTGAAGCATGGAACCAACTGTCCTACAGCAAACAACGAGGACATGTAGACCCCATCATTTCCGCACGAGGTGAAGATACGCGGGGGCGTCGGGTCGAAAAAGTCATCAAAACGTTGCGCAGCCAATAGGTTACCGACCGATGCCTACCCAACGGTGAATTGCAGGCGCTGCCAGCCGCTGGCGCCATTAGGCACCGGGTCGGCTTTCTCGCTGGTCTGAAGTCGGCCCTGCGCGTCACAGGCGCGCACAGTTGCCGAATGCGTGCCGGGCGCCATATCTTTGGACACTAAACGCCACTGCCGCCATGTATCCAAGGAGGCCTCAGCTGCCAAATCTGCATCTTGCCACGGTCCGTCATCAATCTGCACCTGCACGCGGGAAATGCCACGGGTTTGCGCCCAGGCGGTGCCGCCTAGCACGATATCCCCTGCAGGTACCTTGGCGAACGGGCGAGGCGTATCGATTCGGGAAGAGAGCTTAATGGGACCGCGTTCGGACCAACCGCGTGTAGTCCAATAAGCAACCTTGTCCTGGAAGCGGGTGACTTCCAGATCGACAACCCATTTGGTAGCAGACACGTAGCCGTACAAACCGGGAACTACCATGCGTACCGGGAACCCGTGTTCGAATGGTAGCGGCTCGCCGTTCATGCCGATCGCAAGCAAAGCCATCCGGTCATCTCTCAGGACTTCCAGCGGGGTGGAAGCGCTGAAGCCGTCATGCGAGGTGGAGAGCACCATATCGGCGCCGGCTTGAGGAACCGCGCGTTCTAACAGCTGGCGCAGCGGGTATCCCAACCATTTTGCGTTGCCTACCAAGTCGCCTCCGACCGGATTCGATACACAGGTCAGCGTCAGATAGGTTTCCACGAGCTCCTGGTTCAGCAGTTCGTCGAAGTTCATGGTGAATTCATTCTCAACCATCCCATGAACCCGCAAGGACCACTGTCCTGGGTCGATTTGCGGCACCGAAAGTGCAGTATCGATGCGGTAGAAGTCCTCGTTCGGGGTAACAAAATCTGGCATATTCGCTTCTTCGACCTGAACCCCAGCAGGTAGGGCCTTTGCCTTTGCTCGGGGCGCGGGCAAACGCAATGCCTTGCGGGCAGCATCGGCCATGTTCCGCGAAGCTGAGATCGAAGTTGATACCCCGGTGGCAATGGCCGCGGCGGCCAAGGACAAGCCCGAGGCGAGTAGGAAAGCTCTTCGGCTTGGGCCGGAGGGACCAACATCCTCGCCGCGCTGTGGGGCCGTGGTTACTGCCAGCCGACTGAGCCACTGCAGAACGCCGATGCCGGCAATCGCACCGAGTACCGTAGGGACAATATCAAGCAGGCTGGTGGAGGCGCGAGCGGCCACGGCGCTGGACATCACCACGGCCAAGGCAATGATGGCGGTGCAGGCAAGGGCGAAGCTCCGCTTTGCCAGCAGGCCGATCAACGCGGAGAGGACCGTCGCGACGACGGCGATGGAAATGAACAGCGCCAGCTTGTCATTGGTGCCGAAGGTCGCGATGGCGAAGTCCTTGAGCCACGGGGGAGTCAAATCGATGATGGCCGAGCCCAAGGCGAAAAACGGTGACGAGGCGCTATTAAAAAATGCCGAAGCGAACTGGGCCACGGCGAACATGGCTGCTGCCGAACAGAATCCAGCCACCGCGTGGAATACGAGAACTCTGTCGTTGCGTTTCGTTGAAATGCCCACTGCCACTCACCTCATGCGTTGCGATCCATGTTCCCCTGCCGATCGCAGGGGAACAACCACTCACCATGTATTCGGAACATCCTTCGATGCGGATTGGAATCGGCTATGAGAGTTTTTGCGGCTTCACAGCGACTGGACCATGATGGGATCTGTTGTCGGGGCAGGGGATCCAGCAGCTGGCTCCACAGTGATCCCGAAATGCGTGATGTCCTTCATCGGATCTGAAACCATGATCATGCCATCGGCATCGGGGCCGGTGAGCATGCCCGCAGAAACTGCACCATCAGCCGAAATCAGCCATAGTTCATAGCCCTTGTCGCTGGACAAAGCCGGCATGCCAGAGGTGGAAACAGCCATTAAGCCCTCATTGGCCGAATAGGAAAGAGTGATACGGGCTCCGTCCTCCAAGGTCTGCGTTTTTGACTTCGCATCAGGGGCGCTCAGAATCCGCGTGAGCTCTTCTTCATGCGAGGCCATGGCGGCCATCTTGTTCTCCAACTCGCGCTGTTCGGAAGTTTGGTTGATCGCCAATCCTCCCAAGGCGACTGCTGCCAGTAGCAGCACACCGGCGGCCAGGGCAAAGAAGCGCTGCGTACCGCGTCCTGTTCCTGTCTGCTGGACCGGAGGTTCTGAAGCGGAACCAGGTTCCCGCGGGGCCTCGGTGGCTGGAGCGGCTGCGGGGGAGTTGTCCAGGGTGGGCGCCTGGTCCGCAACGGGAGGCAGCTGCTCGGTGGTGCGGATGGCGGACATGATGTTGGCCTTCAACCGTGGCGGAGGCGCGACCGGTTGTGCCGCCAAGCCAAGCAGCCCGGCAGTTTCCTGAAGTGCGTCGAGTTCTTGGCGAGCCTGGGCGGAATTCGGAGACTGGTTGAGCAGCTGCTCGCGCTCTTTGTCTCCCAGGGCATCCGCGGCGAAACTGTCGGTTCGCTCGTTCTCATGCTTGTCCATTACGCCACTCCCATCAGGTCTCGAAGTTTGCTCATTCCATCGCGTATTCGCGTTTTGGCGGTTCCCACCGGTATTTTCAGCATCTCGGCGACTTCCAGGTGGGTGTATCCGCCAAAGTAGGCCAGGTGTATGGCCTCTCGCTGTGGCGCGCTGAGCCGTTGCAGTGCCTGGGAGACGCGCACGGTTTCATCGTGCAAGATGGCGTTCTCTTCCACATCATCGTAGCTGTCTTGGAAGTCCTTGATTCCAACGCGCAAATCCCGTGCTTGGCTTGCTTGGCTCGAACGCACGCGGTCCACGGCCCGGCGGTGGGCAATGGTCAGCAGCCAGGAGGCTGCGGTGCCGCGGGCAGGATCAAAGCGCCGGGCCTGCTGCCACGCTTCAACGAAAACTTCTTGGGTAACTTCTTCACTCTGCCCCCTGTCGCGAAGCACCCGCAGCACGAGTCCGAAGACTCGGGAAGCCATGGCATCGTAGAGCGATTCGAAGGCAGCTTCTTGTCCCAGCGCGACCTGTTGCATCAGGGCGTCCGGCGTTTGAACGGAATCGTCTTCCATGGAGTCGAGTCTATTTGAACTCATGAATCCTAGAGTCTCACGCATCTGTGTCTGTTTCGCTGTCTGCTGTTCCGTGGCGCTTTGCGAAAGTTGCCGATGAGGGAGCAACTGCCCGTTGCACCAGCGAAGGTGATGCCTGGATCTGGACTCCATGCATCACCTTCAGGCCACCGGCCTTGCGATTGCGCCGTTGCTACTTTTTGGCTGGTGGCATCAGGACGGTGTCCACCAGGTACACGGTCGCGTTGGCCGTCTGCACGCCACCGCAGATGACCGAAGCGCCATTGACTTCGAGGTCGTCGCCGCTGCCGGTGACTTCCACATCCTCGCCCTGGACGGTTGCATGGGTTCCGGGCAGATCATCCGGCGCGATCTGGCCGGGGATCACATGGTAGGTCAGGACGCTGGTCAAGGTGTCCGCGTCCTTGGCCACGGCGGCCAGGTCATCCTTGGGGATGGCGGCGAACGCATCGTCGACTGGGGCGAAGACGGTGAACTCGCCGCCGTTGAGGGTGTCGACGAGGTCAACGTCTGCGTTCAGCTTTCCGGAAACTGCGGAAGTCAGCGTGGTCAACAGCGGATTGTTCGAAGCTGCGACGGCCACTGGATCCTTGGCCATTCCGGCTACCGAACCGTCACCGGTTGGCACTGCTTCTGCATAGGCCGCGCAACCGCTACCCACCAGATTGCTTGCCGGATCCATTGCCGATTCGCTGGCCATGGACGAGCTGCTCTCCGTGGCGGAGGCCGTGGGCGATTCCATGGTTTCCGAACCGGTCGAGCAGGCGCTCAGTCCCATGGCGGCGACTGCGATGAGCCCGAATGCTCCAGCGACTTTGCTGTATGTGCGCTTCATGATTTTCTCCTTGCTTCGCCGCGACTGATGTCGTCGGTGTTTTTCCTGTCTGTGCGGACCAGGTTGTCAATGAGCATTCGGGGCTGGAGGCTTTGCGGATTGGATTCTTTTGAAACTTTTTTGCTTCCCGCGGGCAGGGAGTAGTCCGGCCACATTCGCTGACTGACGGACCTGCTCCCGGAACGCAGCCGGATCATGGAAATGGGCAGCAAGTGGGATCGGCCACGCTGGGAACCATCGGCAGGCTAATTTTCTGCTCAACCCATATACTGGAAAGCGTGAGTAAAGCCGGGCAGAACACGCAAGAGCAGGCCTCGGGCCTGGTACTAGTCGACAAAAATCAGGGAATGACTTCCCATGATGTGGTGGGTCGCATCCGACGACTCGCGGGCACCCGCAAGGTGGGCCATGCTGGCACCCTAGACCCAATGGCCACCGGAGTTCTGGTCGTCGGTGTTAATAAGGCAACCCGCTTGCTCACCTACATCGTTGGTCACGATAAGACTTACACCGCCACCATCCGTCTGGGACAGAACACCGTCACCGATGATGCCGAAGGCGAGATCATTTCTCAGCGCATCGCTGCTGCAGTTAGTGATGAAGACATCGAACGTGAAGTCGCCAAGCTGCGCGGAGACATTGAACAGGTGCCCAGTCAGGTTTCGGCTATCAAGGTTGATGGCAAGCGCTCCTACGCCCGCGTGCGGGCTGGTGAGCAAGTGGAACTCAAATCCCGTCCGGTCACCATTTCACGCTTTGAGATTCACGAAATCCGACGCGAAAACGGCGGCAAGATTCTGGACGTAGACGTTACCGTTGCTTGTAGCTCCGGCACCTACATTCGCGCCCTGGCCCGCGATCTAGGCGAAGCGTTAGATGTTGGCGGACACCTGACCGCCTTGCGCCGCACCGAAGTCGGGCCGTACAAGATTGAGCTAACTCGCACCCTTGAGCAGCTGGCTCAACAGTTCGAGATGCTGCCTATCGAAAAGGCTGCTGCCGCATTGTTCCCTAACCGCACCGTCAGCGTTGATGAAGCCATTGAGCTTTCCTTCGGACGCACCATCCCCGCCTCGCACCTGAGCATGGATATTGAACAGGGGCAGACCGTCGCCGCATTTGCGCCGAATGGTGTGCTGGTGGCGTTGCTAGAAGACAAGGGCGATAAAGCTCGCACCGCACTAGTCTTCACTGCAAAGTAAGCGGCGGAAGGAAGAACCGTTGTTTGCAATGAACGGATTTTTCATCGCCGGTGCAGTGATCTGCGCACTGGCATTGCTGGTGGCGGTCGTGGCAACGATCATTCGCAAGCACCCCGATGATTGGGCGCTGATTGGTGCCGCGGCCACCGAATTATTTTTGATTGTTTATGGTGTGGGAGCTGGGATCAGGCAAGCTGCGGGAAATGCCGTGCAGGGTGACCCCTTGGAATTCTGGGGCTACCTGATTACCGCGCTAATCATGCCACCACTGGCATTCTTCTGGGCCGTCAGTGAGAAGAGCCGCTGGTCCAACGCAGTGCTGGCAGCCTCGGCAGCCGTAACCTTCATCATGCTGTTCCGCATGGAACAAATCTGGCACTAGGAATTGAGAAAATGAGTCAGAAACCTCGCAACTCACGGATCATGCAGGCTGCGCAAGCCCGTAACGCTGATAAGGCTCCCAAGCCAAGTCGTTCCACCGGCTTGGGACGAGTCATTATTGCGGTGTACGGCATTCTAGCGTTGGCCGCGACCGTACGTGGCGCGTACCAAATTGTCAGCAAGTTTGATGAAGCGCCCGTGGCCTACACCCTGTCCTTGATCTCGGGGCTGATCTACATTGTGGCTACCTTCTCACTGTCTTCGTCGAAGTCACGAGCTTGGCTAGTGTCGTTGTGGGCGGTGAGCATCGAGCTTGTTGGTGTGATTGTTGTGGGTATTTTGTCCCTAACACACCCCGAAGATTTTGCCCACCCTTCGGTGTGGAGCGGATTTGGTGAAGGGTATGGGTACATTCCCTTGGTATTGCCTCTTGTTGGTTTGTGGTGGCTTTACCGTAACCGCAGTGAGCGTCACGCCTAGAGACGTGTAAGAATTGCCTCGGTGGGATTTCTACTCACCGAAAGAATTTCTAAAGGAGCACAGTGCACTATTGGAAAGGCTTGGATGCCGTCCCCGCGGACATGGCTCCCACTGTCGTGACCATTGGCAACTTTGACGGTGTTCATTTGGGACACTGCGAAGTCCTTGACGCCGCTGTCACACAAGCAAAGGCGCGCTCTGCCCAATCGGTAGCCATTACCTTTGACCCGCACCCTGCCTTGGTGCACCGGCCCGATGCTGCTCCTGAGTTGATCATGGGAATAGCCGACCGTATCGATACCTTGGCCAGCGTCGGATTGGATGCCACGCTGATGATCCACTACACGCTGGAATTTGCTGATCAAAGCGCTGAAGATTTCGTGCGTTCGCTGATCGTTGAAAAACTTCACGCGGTGGCTGTCGTGGTTGGCCATGATGTGCGCTTTGGTCGAAACAATTCAGGCGACTTCGGCTACATGCGAGAGCTTGGCGAAAAATACAACTTCGAGGTTATCGGCGTTGAAGATGTGGGGGACAAGCGACGTCTGTCCTCGACCTGGGTCCGTGAAGAGCTGGCCGCCGGCGACGTCGAGGAAGCCGCAAAGATTTTGGGACGTCCGCATCGTATGCGTGGCGAAGTAGTACACGGTCACGCCCGCGGACGTGAACTTGGATTCCCCACTGCCAACTTGGACCCGGAAGCTACCGGCATCATTCCTGCCGATGGAGTTTATGCCGGGTGGGTGATCGACGAAGCTGAAGTCCGGTGGCCAGCTGCCATCTCTGTCGGGTCCAACCCAACCTTTGACGGAGTCTCCCGCGTGGTCGAAGCTCATGTGATCGACCGACCTGAAGAAGGCGTGGAAGACTTTGATCTTTATGGTCAGCAGATTGTTGTTGAGTTTATTTCGCGCTTGCGTCCGATGGTTGCCTACCGCGGAATTGAAGCCTTGATCGAACAGATGACCGAGGATGTAGACCAAGCACGCACGGTCTTGGCCGTTGAATCGTGCTAAGCAACATGTCTGAGATCCCTTCCCTGCCACAGCGGGCCTTTGTGGTGAACGCCAAGCGTCGTGACGAACTAGCTTCGGCCTTCCAATCGGGGGCTGAGAGCTACGACAAGATCCGCCCTTCGTATCCTGAAGACGCACTGGATTTTGCGTTGCAGGATCAGCCAACAAATGCCGTTGATATCGGTTGTGGTTCAGGAATCTTTACCGAGCAATTGGTCGCGCGCGGACTGGACGTCAGCGCCGTTGACCCTTCTGCTGACATGCTGACTGTGTTGAACAAGCGGCTGCCAAATGTCCTGACCATGTGTGCTTCGGGCGAAGCTACCGGGCTGGGGGAGAATAGCGTTGACCTGGTGACCTATGCGCAAGCCTGGCACTGGGTAGACCATCCCAAAGCCAGCGCTGAAGCAGCCCGACTACTCCACGACCGCGGGTGGCTGACTTTGTTATGGAACCAATTGGATGTCTCCATTCCTTGGGTCCACCGGCTGGCACGAATCATGCATGCAGGAGATGTACACCGCCCGGAGCTCGAACCACCACTGGGACGTGAATTCGCAAAGCCTGAACACGGTATCTGGCACTGGTCGATGCCACTGGATTTTGACGAGATCATTGAACTGACCAAATCACGCAGTTATTACCGCAAATCTACGCCGACTATCCAAGCCAAGGTGGAAGCAAACCTCGCTTGGTATTGGGGTGAACATCTGGGCTACGACCTTCAGGAGAAGGTTCAGGTGCCCTATCTCACCCATGCCTGGAGGTCCCGCCGGCGTACCCGTCGGTGATATGATTGACGATGGTTCTCGCTGCAGTCCGCGGTTGCGGGATTCCATCGTGAACGCCTCGGCGTTTGCACTGACTTATGAACGCGGTCCAACTCTAGGAGTTTGTTATGGCATTGGATGCCACTATCAAGAACGAAATCATCAAGGCTTACGCTACCCACGAGGGTGACACCGGTTCGCCTGAGGTTCAGATTGCCGTCATGTCCCGCCGTATTTCGGACCTGACCGAGCACCTGAAGATGCACAAGCATGACCACCACACCCGCCGTGGCCTGATGGCTCTGGTTGGTCGTCGTCGTCGTATGCTCGGCTACCTGAAGAACACCGACATCGAGCGTTACCGTTCGCTGATCGAGCGCTTGGGCCTGCGTAAGTAGTCTCTCGCACTGGTGCGAAGATCCCCGCTTTCCTTTTTGGACAGCGGGGATTTTTTTATGCCCAAAACTAGTCTCGAACCTCGCCAGCTCTAACTCTGACGTCGCGCTGTCAGCCGCGTTCCTTGGCCAGTGCTACGAGTGATCACGACGTGTAAAGCCAAAATACCCAGATCCTGCGCAATGTGTGACGATGTATTGCCTCAGGCTACGTCCAGTGTAGTTTGCCGGGACTTTCTGTGACATGTCATATCGACTTTGACCTCGTGTTTCATCTAATTTCATCAGATTTCGGGCCTCTTCCATCCCTCTTTCCTCAGGTGCTTGTATGGCTAACAAGCAATCGCACCGTAGAGGAACAGGAAATACCCGAGATGTTCAGTACCCCGCTTACCCGCAGAAAACGCAAGGCAGCTGCAACGCTCTTACTGGCACCGGCACTATTGTTGGCCTCCTGCACTGCATCGGCACATGGCACCGATCTGAAAAACTCGGATGGGACGGTCAACGTTCGGTACGAGGGCGCAGCCAATACGGTAACGCTGATCGAGCTAGCTCAAGCGTTGGGATATCTTGAGGGCATCAAGCTGGAATGGGTTGGCAACAACTCTAGCGGCCCCTTGTCGATCCAAAATACTGCTACCGGCGAGACCGATATCGGTGGAGCGTTCTCCGGTGCGGTGGTGAAACTACAAGAAGCAGGATCTCCGGTGACGGCGGTCGTCTCGTACTACGGGTCTAACGATGACTACTTTGTGGGCTTCTATTCGGCCAAAGATAGCGGTATCAAGAACGCACGAGACTTGATTGGCAAAACTGTTGCCGTGAATACGCTGGGCGCCCATTCCGAGGCCGTAATTCACACCTATCTGCAAGCGCAGGGACTGAGTCAAGACGAAATCGACCAGGTGCAGCTGGTAGTTCTGCCACCTACCGAGACCGAACAGGCCGTTAGAACACATCAGGTTGATGTTGGAGCTCTTTCCGGGGCTTCGCAGGTTCACGCGGTGAAGCAAGGCGATCTGCAAGAAGTCTTCAGAGACACCGAAGTTTTCGACAACTTCAATGGCGGTGAATATGTGCTGCGTGATGACTTCATTAACGAATATCCAGAAGCAGCGCATGCCTTGGCAACGGGCACAGCAAAAGCCGTGAACTGGGCAGCATCTCACTCACGCGAAGAAGTCATCAAAAAAATGACCAGCATTATTGAATCCCGAAACCGTGGCGAAGACGTTGCAGCCCTGCAGTACTTCAATGGCTTTGGAGTAGGTAAAAATGCGCTAATTCGCGACGAGGACTTCAGTCGTTGGACCGGATGGCTGCAAGACACCGGAATTGTTGACGGCGAAATAACACCTAGCGAGTACTACACCAACCAGTTCAATGACCTAGCCAAAGAGGGGAAGTAGCCGATCATGTCGACTATTGAGATCAAGAACCTGAGCAAGAAATTCCAGCGAACCGGCGCCAGCGACGAAACAGCGGTCACAGCCATTGAGTCTTTGGATCTGTGGATCGAAGACGGAGAGTTCTACACTCTGGTTGGTCCCAGCGGCTGCGGAAAATCGACGCTGTTGGATATTCTCGCGGGCCTGAGCACTCCAAGTCAGGGCGAAATGCTCGTTGACGGGCAACCCATTGCAGGACCGAGTCTAGAGCGCTCAGTGGTCTTTCAACAATATGCACTGTTTCCCTGGCTCACTGCGGCGGCAAATGTTCAGATCGGACTGGAAAGTCAGACTCGACACGGGAAGGGTTTGGGCAAAGTCGAACGTCGGGCGCGCGCCCATGAGTATCTGCGCTTGGTTGGTCTGGAAGGTGTAGAAGACAAATACCCGCATGAACTTTCTGGTGGCATGCGTCAGCGCGTAGCCATTGCGCGAGCGCTGGCCCATGAGCCAAAGGTGTTACTGATGGATGAGCCCTTCGCAGCTTTGGACGCGCAGACTCGTGAGCAGCTACAGGATCTGTTGTTGGATATTTGGAAACGTACCAAGACCACGATCGTTTTCATCACCCACGGCATTGAAGAAGCCGTCTACTTAGGGCAGAAAGTTGCCGTGATGTCGGCTAAGCCCGGGAAGATCAAAGAGATCGTGAACATTGATCTGCAAGATCGCCAATCGGTGGACGACATACGTTCTACTCAACAGTTTGGGGAATACCGGCACCACATTTGGAATCTCCTACACAGCCGCGCTGCGCAGGAATCACCGGCACAGTTCGAGAAAACTTTGATCACTTCAGGAGCGCACGCATGAGCACCCTAACCCTTGAAGAACAGCAGATCAGTCTTGAACGCTCGGTGGCGCCGGCTAAGTACTCAACTGGCCGACTCGGAAAAACTCTACGGAAAACTCTGTACAGTTCCGGGGCCATCATTGGATTTCTGCTCGTATGGGAACTGGTCCCACAATTTGTCTTGGAACCAGCTTCCAAAGTCTTCTTGCCACCGCTACACGAAGTTCTCCAACAACTCTGGAAAATGATCATCAGCGGGGATCTGCTGACCCACGTCTCTGCGAGCTTGGGACGCTCAGCCATCGGATTTCTCTTGGCCGTGGTGATCGGCGTACCCGTTGGACTGGTGGTGGCCTGGTTTTCCAAAGTGGGAGATTTCCTGAACCCGCTCTTGGAGGTCTTCCGCAACACCGCAGCGTTGGCCCTGTTGCCTGTTTTCACCCTGCTACTGGGAATTGGCGAGCTGTCCAAGGTGAGCATTGTTCTATACGCCGCATTCTTCCCGGTACTGCTAAACACCATCCTCGGTGCTCGAAGCGTTGATCCGCTGTTGATTCGTGCAGGGCGAACGCTCGGACTGAACAACTTCGAGATCTTTTCGAAGGTAGTTCTTCCGGCCTCGGTGCCGATTATCTTTACCGGTATTCGCATGGCTGGAACATCCGCCGTGCTGGTACTGATTGCCGCCGAAATGATCGGGGCTAAAGCCGGTCTTGGTTACCTGATCACCAACTCCCAGGCCAGTTTCTTGATCCCCAAAATGTATGCGGCCATTCTTACCGTTGCCGTTCTCGGGTTTGTCGTCAATGCAGCCCTTGTCGCACTGGAACGTCACTTCTCCCGCTGGGCGCGCGCCTAACCACGCACTATCCTCAAAGGAATTGAACCATGACCCGCAAGCTAACCCTCAACGCTTTTCTGCTCACCACCGGCCATCATGAGTCCTCGTGGCGTCGCCCCGAAAGTGATCCGCATGCAGGAACGGACATCGGGCACTACATTCACCTGGCTCAATTGGCTGAGAAAGCGAAGTTCGATGCCATTTTCTTCGCTGACGGCCCACTTCTACAAGGCTCGGTGGCTCAACGACCGGCATCGATCCTGGACCCTTTGACCATCTTGTCGGCCATCGCGCCACTGACCACGAACATTGGTCTGATCGCTACCGCTTCAACCAGCTACAACGATCCGTACAATTTGGCACGGCGTTTTGCATCTTTGGACATCATCAGCAACGGCCGAGCGGGATGGAACGTGGTGACGACCGCGGGGGATGCGGCAGCGCAGAACTTCTCTCAACCAAAACAGCACGATAGTTCTGCACGTTATGCCCGCGCAGATGAATTTCTGACGGTGGCCAAGAAGCTATGGAACTCGTGGGAACCGGACGCGGTCATTGCAGATAAGAACAGTGGGAAGTGGGCCGATCCGGCTAAGGTACATGCTGCCGAACATGTGGGGGAGCATTTCCAAGTGGCCGGTGCACTCAACGTTCATCGTTCGGCCCAAGGACATCCGGTGCTTATACAGGCTGGAGCATCTGAAGCAGGAAAGGATTTCGCTGCCCGTTGGGCAGAGGCGATCTTCACAGCTCACCAGTCGTTTGAATCGGCCCGTGACTTCTATCAGGACCTCAAGGTTCGTGCGGGGACCTATGGGCGTTCGGCAGATTCGGTGAAAGTTCTGCCGGGCATTGTTCCTATTCTTGGTTCCACCGAAGCTGAAGCCCTTGAACTAGCTGATTCCTTGGATGAGCTGATCTTGCCGGAGTACGCCAAGAAGACTTTGGCACAGCAGTTGCACGTCGACCCAGAAACTTTGAAACTCGATAGGGTGCTTCCCGACGGTCTTGAAAAAGTGGTTTCGAAGGAGCAGTCCACTTCACGTCGTGACCTGATTTTGGATCTGGGCTACGGCAAGAACCTCACGGTACGCCAGATCATTAGAGAGCTGGGACCAGGTCGAGGCCATCTGACGTTCACCGGGACACCCGAACAACTGGCCGATCGAATCGAATACTGGTTTAAGGCCGGTGCCGCGGATGGGTTCAATATTATGGCGCCGGTGCTTCCCTCAGGACTTGAGGCTTTCACCGAACAGGTAGTTCCTTTGTTGCAGGACCGCGGATTGTTCCGCACCGATTATGAGCACAGCACATTGCGTGGCCACTATGGTTTGCCAATACCTGCAGTAGAGCATGGGGAACTGATCCGTTAGCCATCCTGTCCCAGGCCTTACTTATGCTGTGTTCATGATTAATACGATTGAAGTCTCTGGCAGCCTAGAGCTCGATAACCTGCGCGACTGGTACAGCGCGGAGGAACTCAACCTCCTATTGATTGATCCTGAGCTTGAAGAGCAGATGTATTGGAAAGTGACCGGCAATTATGGTTGGGAGGAACTCGAATCAACGGGACAGATCCCCGAAATCCTGCGTATGGTCACCGGTTATGGAGATACTTTTGGATTCGAAGGTGAGGAACCAGCGAGTCGATACGCACAAGGTGCGCGGTTGGATGACGGGAATTTCATGCTGGAATTAGCGGTGGTGGACGGTAGCGCTTATAACATGCGAATCGCCTACGGCCCGGACGCTGAAAATACTTCTAGCGCTCCGGATGACGACGTTGCACGTTTCGGCCCGCAGTCTCTATCGCTGGCACAGGTTCATGAAGTGCTCACCAGCTGGGTGCTCGGTCGAGGACTTCCCGATGGCTACGGCGGCAGCATTCATATCTACGGCTAGTTTCAACTTGCTGGAAAACAAAAGTGGTGGGCACCTCGCAAAAATGCGAAGTGCCCACCATGGGTTTGATTACAGGCAAGAAAAGCTAGATCACCGTTGAAGATTTCGCGTAGAGACGGTTGGTAGCGATACGTGCGCCCTCACCTAGCGCTTCTAATTTTGCTGTAGCGATTTGTGGGTGGACACGTCCTCCAAGACCACAGTCAGTGGACGCAATGACGTTTTCTCGACCCACGAGGTTGGCGAAGCGTTCGATGCGATCCGCGACCAATTCGGGGTGCTCAACCACGTTGGTTGCATGGGATACGACCCCAGGGATCAGGATCTTGCCTTCTGGCAGGGATCGGTTTTCCCAGATGCGCCATTCGTGCTCGTGGCGGACGTTGCCCGCTTCGAAGGAAATCATGCCCGCATTGATTTGTAGGACCGAATCCAGAATGTCGGCGAAGGCAATATCAGTGGTATGCGGACCATGCCACGAACCCCAGCACACGTGCAGTCGGATCTTCTCTGCAGGCAGGTCACGCAGTGCGTAGTTGGTTGCTTCTACACGTAGCTGAATGAACTTCAGATAGTCCTCTAGGCTGGGCTCAGGATTGATCTGGTCCCATGATTCGGCCAATGAAGGGTCATCAATCTGCAATGTCAGTCCGGCGTCAAGAATCGCCTTGTATTCCTCACGCATTGCGTCTGCTGCAGCGTAGAGGTACTCCTCATCATTGGTATAAAAATCATTGGCCAGACGCGCACAAGAGGCAGGAGACAAAGCCGCAAGGAACCCTTGTTCGGTTTCGGTGGCTTCAAGGGCGGCTTTCAAGTTATTGATATCCGAGGCCACTAGATCGTGCCCGGTGTAGGTCAACGGCGCGACAACCTTGGGCTGGGTCGTGGATTTGCGGTTGGTGAGGATACCTGAGGAAGGATCCGAGTATGCCTCATTAAAACGCTGGCGGTCACGCCGGTCCGGGAATGAGGTGAGCACGAGATTACCGGGGGAAGAACGACGTACTTCGGCTTCAGCCCAGCGGTCAACATTCGTGGCTTCCAACCCACCCAAACGCGCAAAGGAGTAGTTCCACCACGCTCCGTAGTCCACTGAGGAAGACATGGTATGCCCGTACTCGCCGTCGTTGGGGACATCGATTCCAGCCTCACGCTGTCGCTGGACTACGTCCACTACTGCGCTTGAGAGTAACTCGGTGAAGTGTGCAACGTCCTGCGGGTTGTTCTCCTTGGCTGCATTAGCCGCCAGGAGTTCAGTAGTGCGTGGCAGTGACCCCGCATGTGTAGTGAGAATGTGATCTGGGGTCTGCGAAGACATGGCAAAGCCACCTTTCCATCGGTCCTGGCGTTAGCACCGTATCTTCATGAGCGAATGCTTCATCGGTAAGATCGGTTGCTGCGGCGTCAAAGAGCCAGGTCTCTCGGCCACTCGGGATGGTTACACATCAAGGACTATCAGGTTTGAGGCACGGGTAGCCACTACCAGTGATTGTGTTGCGTCGAGAAACATCTTGAACGCTTCATATTGTCACTGCAGAACGTAAAAAACGCTTGGACTCGTGTGCGAACACGAGTCCAAGCGTTTCTATTACGTCACGTCGTTACATAACGACAGACCTTATTCGCTGTTCGGACTACTCTGCTTCAGCTTCGGCGGCTTCTTCCTCAGCTGCTTTTTCTTGATGGATGACTTCCGCGAGAAGCTTTTCCATTTCCTTAGCGACACCTGCGGCCGAGGCCGGGTTCTGACCTGTCACCAAGAGTTCAGAGACCTGAACATTTTCTTCGAAATTATCGGCGGCAATATGGTTGGCGCCTTGCTCGGTGAGTTTGTCAGCCAGGAAGAACGGGATGACCTTGTCCTTGCCGACGGCAACTTCTTCATCGTTGGTAAAGGCTGCGACATCCTTACCACTGAGCAGTTTTAATCCGTGGTGTAGTTCGACATCGAGCAGTCCGGCCGGGCCGTGACAAACTGCGCCGACAACGCCACCCTTGTTGTAGATCGCGCCAACTAGTTTCTGCAGGCCTTCATTATTAGGGAAGTCCCACATGGTGCCGTGGCCACCAACGAGATAGACACCGTCGTACTGTTCTGGATCAACGACTTCTACCCTCGCGGTGTTGTACAGGCCGGCACGAGTAGTTTCGTCTTCGGTGAATTGCACCTGAATCGGGTCGTCGGTATCGACGGTGTCCCGTGGCGGTTGTCCGCCCTTGATGGAAGCAAAGTCTACAAAGTGCCCTGAATCTCGGAAGACCTTCCAAGGGTGGGCAGCCTCTGCGACGTTATAACCGGTGGGTTCTCCTGATGCACCGAGTTCGGAAACGCTGGTCAGGACCATGAGGATTTTCTTCACGGAGTACTCCTTTCGCATTCGTCCTTTCAGACTTATACAAATGGTGCGAACCTTTCAACCGCAGTGATGTTGTTTTCAGGTTTCTATGCGGTAGTTCCATGATTGACTGAGGGCTTAGTTGAGCGAAGCATCAGAAAACCGACGATGTTAATAACAATGATGACTACTGCCAGCACACCCAGTCCAACGCTCAGGGTGGCTACTGCGGCGAACGTTCCCACGAGAATTGGCCCACCAGCGTCTCCGGCTTCTCGGCCAAGTTCTGCTGAACCCATGGTGCGTCCCATACGTTCTTCTGGAGTTGTTGATGCCAGATGAGCGAAACCCAGTGGTGTCGTAATTCCGATGCCAATTCCCAAGAGAACTGCCCCTAACAGGAGGCTGATAAAGGCAGGTAACAGAGCTACGATCAGCAGTCCTGCAACAATCAATGACAATCCGAGCATCACGCCGAGGCGGAAAGAAACTCTGGCGCTGTCAGCCAAACGGCCAATCCATGGTTGGACAGCTGCCGAACACACTGCAAGAAGTGAAACGACACCCATGCTTTCGACGCTCGTCAGACCTATTTCCGAGCCAATGTTTGGAAAGAATCCTACGGCGGTACCTAAAGCACCAGTAGCGGCGGCCAACACCATCGTTGGCACGATGAAGCCTGGCTCTACAACTTGACCGGCTAAGTCTTTAAGGGTGTAGCGCTTTTTGGGGAGAATGGGCAGATTTGGCATGGTGCGCCATACCCACAGCGCTGCAACAAGGGAGATTAGTGACATGAAGAGGAATAAGGCAGGGAAGCCTGCCCACAGAATTAGACCTGCTCCCACCAGTGGTCCAGAAACATATCCGAGTGTCTTCCACGCGCCGTATCGGCCAAAATAACGTCCGGTGTTTTTACCAGACAGTCTGGCCACGGCCGCTGAGGCGGCGGGGGAAAAAGCTGAAGCTGCCGCGCCCTGGCCCAACCGGACTAGCCCCAGGGTCAAGGCTGAATTGGCGAAGATTCCTAAGAGAGACATGATGGTGAATACCACCAAGCCGCCAAGTATGACCGGTTTGGCACCGATTCGGTCGCTCAAAGTTCCGAATACTGGCTTAAGAATGACCTCAGCAACATCGTAAACAGCTAGCAGTAGGCCCAAGGTCAGCAGGCTTGACCCCAATGAATCAAACTCTGCGCCGAGTCCGGCGGCTATGCTGTGGGCGCCAAACGCAGTGGTGAAGCCTGCTGCAAATAATGGTGCAACCTGTCGGCTGGTGGTGGTTTCAGTCTTCACGGCAACCCTTCACTGATTGTCTACGGCTTAACATTCTTATGCAGAATCAGCAAGGTCAGATTGCCGAGTACGAGTCCTTCAAAGTTTACGTGAGAGGGGAACTGCACAAGACAAAAGAACTAATTCTACGATGCGGAAGTAACCTTTCGTTACGCCTTGTCGAGGGGATACGCTGAGTCTGAGTTGGAAAAAACAGCAACATGAAAGTGAGCAGTCATGAGCGAGAGCGTTCTTCAACGTCACCTATTCGGTCCAGGCCCATGCAATCCGTATCCAGAAGCAACAGCGGCCTTAGGGCTTCCGCTACTCGGACACCTAGACCCGGCTTTTATAGCCAGAATGGATCATGTGGCTGATGGTCTGCGAACCCTCTGGGGTACAGAAAATCTGCGTACTTTGCCATTGAGCGCCACCGGTTCAGCAGGTATGGAAGCTGCCTTCGTTAATACGATCAACCCTGGCGATGTGGCCGTAATCGCTATCAACGGATTGTTCGGCGAGCGCATGTGTGAAGTTGCGTCGCGGGTGGGGGCAGAAGTGGTTCGCGTTGATCATGAGTATGGAACGCCAATTGATGCTCAGCGTGTGGCTGAAGCGCATCCAAATCCATCGGTGATTGCCGGTGTTCATGCCGAAACCAGCACGGGAGTTCTCTCGGATATTGCTGCGCTGGGTGCCATTAAGGGTGATGCCTTGCTGATTACTGACGCAGTGACGTCCATCGGTGGTATGCCGGTGCTTGCCGATGAGTGGGGCATTGATGTTGGTTACGCAGGTACCCAAAAGTGCATCGGTGTCGCTCCGGGGCTGGCACCATTCACTATTTCTGACCGTGCCTTTGAGCGTCGTGTCCAAAAGCCACAGTCGTGGTACTTGGATCTCGGTCTGCTCGGTGGTTATGCCACGGGGTCGGCTGGCGGAGGTCGAACCTACCACCACACTGCACCGGTTGCGATGGTTGCTTCGTTGGAAGCGGGAATCGACAGAATTCTTACTGAGGGCCTGGACGCAGTGACTGCCCGTCATCAACAGGCGGGAACCGAGTTGCAGGTGGGCCTGCAGGAAATGGGCTTGACCTTATTTGCGCAGGAAGGACATCGGCTGCCCCAGCTGACCACCGTGAATGTTCCAGAAGGAGTCGATTCTGCCAGGGTGCGTGATTACTTGTTGGATCGATTCAATATTGAAATTGGCGGGGGAGTTGGCCAATACGCCAGCACCGTGTGGCGCATCGGACTGATGGGACCGAACGCTAACCCAAGTTCGGTAGCTCTCTTATTGGCAGCTCTTAAAGAAGCGATTTCTAAGGCCTAGAAGTTGTGATGAGAAGTTGGCAATCATTACGTCGGTCTGTACTTATTTTCTAGATTCGCTTTCGCCCTGTCGTAGAGTTCGATACGCTCGGCTATATCATTCGTTTCGACATGAGAGAAGGCAGAAGGATGAAAGCACTATTTGATTTCAACTTCAGAAAGTTCATCACTCCCTCAATTATCAAGATCATCTACATCTTGGTCATGATCATGTTGGCTGTTGCTTACCTGGGAATGGTAATCAGCGCCTTCGTGGAAGACACGCTTCTTGGATTCTTGGTATTGATCATCCTCGGGCCACTGTTCGTCTTGGTTTACCTGTGCTTGATCCGTGCCGGCCTTGAATCGCTGATTGCGTCGATTCGCACGGCTGAGAATACCGCTGAGCTTGTTCGCCTAGCTGGGGGAACCCCACCTTCTGACACGGGTCATGGTCCATTGCCAGGTAACCCACCAGCACCGCAGGGTTACACGAGCCCAGCAACCCAGTATCCTTCGCAGGGCAACCCACAGGTTCGTCCCGCTGATCCGAACAACGGTGGAACCACTCCACCGACAAATCCTTACCAGAAGTAAAGCAAGGAGCGATGGCCCGCACCAATTGGTGCGGGCCATCGCTCTGTCCAAGGTTATTGACAGTACGTTTACCAGTCGTTTTTTGCCTTCAACGAAAGCACTGGACAGCCTGCCTGGAGCAATACCCGCTGTGCGACACTGCCCATAATGAACTTACCCATGGCAGTTCGTTTACGAAGTCCAATAACAATCAGTTCTGCCCTTTGTGCTTCGGCTACTTGCAGAATCTGATCTGCAGCGTCAATTCCCTGACTTTGACGTTGAATCCAAAAGTCGAGACCAGTTTGAGTTAGTCGTGCTTCGAGTTCATGATGCTGTTTGGCATCGATGAGTCGGTCATCGACCAATTGGTCTCCCTTCGAAGAATTGACCACGATCAATCGGGAATTCTTCTGCTTGGCTTCTTCGATGGCTCGGGACAACGCAACTTCGCCTTCTTCGGAAGGAATGTATCCAACAACGATGGTCATGAATCGTTCCTTTCTTCATCTGAGCGACCTTCGTAGGCCACGCCGGCCTTGTGCTTTGGCTGTTCTGGTGCTTCGCCAAGGACTTGGTCAGCAACGGTGGTATTCACACCGCGTGAGCGCCTGATGAAGCGGATCAGTACCGGTAATAACAACAGCACGGCAATCAGAACGTAGATTCCAACAGCCAGAGGCTCGCTCCAGATTCCTGATGCGCTACCCGAGGAAAGCTGGAATGTCTTACGTAGTTGTTCTTCGGCCATCGGACCGATGATGACACCAAGGATCAACGGTAATACCGGCAAACCGAAGCGACGCAGTGCAAAGCCCAGCAAGCCGATGAGCAGCAAGATCCAGAGATCAGCAACCTGCATGTTCACGGAGAAGGCGCCGAGGGTCGCGAAGAACAAGATTCCCGCGTACAGGTAGGGGCGTGGAATCTTCAGCAACTTGGCCCACAGTGGCGCCAATGGCAGGTTGATCAACAGCAACAACGTATTGCCAATAAACAGGCTGGCAATCAGTGCCCAGACCAAATCCGGTTCATTCTCGAAGAGGAACGGGCCAGGCTGGATGCCCTTCATGGTCAAGAACGCCAACATCACTGCAGCGGTGGCGTTGGTAGGAAGGCCCAACGCAAGCATCGGAGTCAGGGTTCCGGCCGCCGAGGCGTTGTTGGCAGCTTCAGGACCGGCGACACCTTCGATGGCACCGTGACCGAATTCTTCAGGGTGTTTGGAGAGCTTCTTCTCGGTCACATAGGACAAGAAAGTTGGGACTTCTGCACCGCCGGCAGGCAAAGCACCAAAGGGGAAGCCGAAGGCTGTACCGCGAAGCCAGGGCTTCCAGGATCGTTTCCAGTCTTCTTTGCCCATCCAAGGTGTGCCCACGGGGATGGTGTGTGCTGGTGTCCTGCGAAGGTGGGCAGCAATCCACAGGGCCTCGCCGATCGCGAAAATAGCTACGGCAACAACAACGATGTCGATGCCGTCAATCAGCGGGGCAAAACCGAAGGTTAGTCGTTTTTGCCCCGACACTGGATCCATACCGATCAGTCCGATCGCCAATCCTAAACCGAGGGCGGCAAATCCACGGATCTTGGAGGAGCCCAATACGGCAGTGACCGTAACTAGCGAAAGGACCATGATGGCAAAGTAGCTTGGTGCACCCAAACTGACGGCGAACTTCACCACAATCGGGGTGACAGTCACCAGCAGTGCCGTACCGATGGTACCGGCGACAAAAGAGCCGATAGCTGCGGTGGCCAGAGCCTGCGAGGCGCGACCAGCCTTAGCCATCTTGTGGCCTTCAATGGCGGTGATCACGGTTGCTGATTCACCAGGTGTGTTCAACAGGATGGAGGTTGTGGAACCGCCATACATGCCGCCGTAGTAGATGCCGGCAAACATGATCAACGCACTGGAAGTTTCCATGCCGAAGGTCAGCGGCAAAAGAAGTGCCACTGCCATGGCTGGCCCAATGCCGGGAAGAACACCAACAGCGGTGCCCAGAACAACGCCCGCGAAGGCGAATAACAGGTTGACTGGGGTGAGAGCGGACTCGAAGCCACCCATCAACAGATTAAGAGTATCCACCTACAGCACCCCCGAAAGAATTCCGGCTGGCAGCTTGATGCCCAGCCCTAGATAGAAGCCGTAAAAAGATCCCAACGCCAGAACCAATGAAATGATCAGCGTCAAGACCCACCGGCGAGCGCCCAAGCTGGTCGCCACGCCAAAGAATAGGATTGTTCCGGAAATGACCCAACCGGCCCAGTTGATCAGCAGCAGGTTTAGTACGAAGAATCCCAGCAGGGGGATGAGAACTTTCCAGTCTGAAGGTTGGCTCAGGTCAACGTCTTCGCCGTCATCGCCTTCAGCTAGATTGCCACGGGCCACACTGATACTCAGGGCGATAGCCGAGAGGATGAGGATTCCCGACACGATATAGGGAACTGCCCTAGGCCCAATGGCATCGGCCTGGGAGTACGTCGCGTGTAGCTGCGACGCGTCAACAAACACAATGATTCCGACGAGAAGAAGAAACGCGGCGAACAGAAGTTCGACGCGTTTCTTCTTTGCGGTGCTTACTGAGCTCACGCCAGACCCAGGGTCTTCAGTACGCTAGCTACGCGCTCATCCTGCTCGGTGAGGAACTTGGAGAAGTCATCACCGGTCATGAAGGCGTCAGTCCAGCCATTGGTCTTCAGCGCAGTCTTCCACTCTTCGGATTCGTGCATCTTGGTCATGAGTTCTACCCACTTGGTCTTGTCTTCGTCAGAGATACCTGGAGGGGCTACAAGACCGCGCCAGTTCGAGAAGACCAGGTCGATGTCGGAGTCTTTCAGGGTTGGAGCATCCACGCCTTCCAGTGGCTTCTCGCCACTGGTGGCTAGTACGCGTACCGAGCCCTTTTCGATCTGCTGCATGTACTCACCAGCACCCGAAGCGGCGACGTCTACCTTGTCACCCAAGATGGCCGGGAGTAGGTCGCCACCACCATCGAAGGAAACGAAGTTCACGTCCTTTGGGTCGATGCCGACTGCTTCTGCAAGTTGCATTGGAAGCAAGTGGTCAGGGCCGCCAGGGGAGGAACCACCGCCGACGGAGATGTTCTTGGGATCCTTCTTCCATGCTGCGACCAAATCATCAATGGTTTTGTACGGAGAGTCCTTGGAAACCATAATGGCTCCTGGCTCCTCGATCAGCTTGGCGATAGGGGTAGTGTCGGTCAGCTTGCCGTCGGTGTCATTGGTGTAACTAGCACCAACCACGCCTAGACCCATGAGCATGGCAAGATCGCCGTTGCCCTTTTCATTGATCAAACGGGCCAGACCCACCGTGCCACCAGCACCCGCGAGGTTGAAGACTTCTGGGTTGGTGGCTAGCTTGGCGTCATCCATGACCTTGGCGCCCACACGTGCGGTGGTGTCATAGCCACCACCTGGAGTGTTTGGCACCATGATGCGAAGATTTGCGATCGGCCCGTCTGAGCTGCCTGCATCGGAGCTCGACTTTTCGGAGGTGACGCCACAGCTCGTGGCCCCCAGAGCCAGTGCAGCGGTGGCGGCGATTGCCGTCAGTGCCCGGAAGGTCTTGAAAGTTTTCATTGATTTCAGCCTCGTTGCTTTCATCGTAGTTGCGAGTAATGCAACCGTACGTCGCATTGTGAACTGGGTCACTCTTGCGTACTCAAAGAAAATACTGTTCATTGTGTAACCAAAAAATGTGATTTAAGTCATTTGAACTTCGGTAACATTTCCTAAGGGCCACTGGCCAAGAATTATGGGATCTCGGGAAGGTGAATGCGTGAGCTTCAAGGCATCACACTTCGGCAATTACTTTGCTCGGAAGATCTCGCTCGCAGGTCAGTACCTCATTTTGCAGTTACTGATCATCGCGGTTGTTCTGATCGGTGTGGTCACAGTTTCGCTGATTCAGTCCACCAACAACTTTGAAACGGTAGAAGGTCGGCGCAGTTTGTCCGCAGCCGAATCCTTGGCGGCTAATCCGCTCATGCGCGAGCTAATGCCACAAGCCGCGCCAGAAATGGGTTCTGCTCTGCCTGCCATGGCTGAGACTACCCGAAGCATTTCAGGTCTACAGTTCGTGACGCTGGCCGATGAACAGGGCATGATCGTCACCTCCACATTCCCCGATGAAGTGGGAACTTCAATCCTCCATCCGCAATCGCTGGTGGAACGTGGCAGGGGTTGGACCGGTGAGGTGCATCGCAACGGGGATCACCTGCTCATCGCTCAAGTTCCAGTGCTTGCCGACGACGGGCAAATGGTGGGCATTGTCAGCGCCGGACAGGCTTACCCAAGCACACAGGAACTTGTCCAAGAAATTGCTCCCAGCGCACTAATTACCTTGGTTATCGCGGTAGTCCTTGGTGCCACCGGATCGGTGTTGCTCTCGCGCAGGGTCAAACACCAAACTCGTGGCATGGAGCCTCAGGAAATTGCAGAGCTTTTTGAACACCGTGAAGCACTGTTGCATGGCGTCAAAGAAGGCATCATCTCCGTATCACCGGACAGTCGAATCATGTTGGCCAACGATATAGCCATTGAGCTACTGCAACTGCCCTCAAATTGTGTAGGGAGAACGTTGGCAGAGCTACAAGTCGCTCCGCAGGTGAGCCACGCATTAACCACAAACCAACAGCAGCCGGATAGGCAATTCCTCATTGGTGAGCGAGTCGTCGTGTTCAACCGCATGCCGGTGAAAACCGCGCGCAAAGACTTGGGTTCGGTCACTACGTTTAGAGACAGGACGGAACTGACGTTACTGGAGCAAGAGCTCGGAGACAGTAAGGCCACTGCAGATATGCTGCGAGCCCAGACCCACGAGTTCGCCAATCACCTTCACGCGATCTCTGGGCTGATCCAGTTAGAGGAATATCACGAGGTGGTTCGCTTTATTGACGGAGTGAGTTTCAGCCGTAGTAAGGTCTTGGAAAATGTTCTCGCGCAAATTGCTGAACCAACAATTTCTGCCTTGCTCATTGCCAAATCTAGCGTGTGTGCGGAACGAGGAATCCACTTCGAAGTTTCCGAACATACAAAACTGGACCGCGGAGATGAACAAACCGCTCGTGACCTGACCACCGTGATCGGCAACCTCATCGATAACGCCATGGATGCCGTTGCACAAAGCGCAGCGCCAAGGATTAGTCTGTCGATAGCCGATGATCATGGTTGGGTTACCGTGGTGGTCAGCGACAATGGAATAGGGATTGCTGATGAAGCAATGAGTGAAATTTTCACTCAAGGATTCTCCACCAAGGACACCAGCGTTTCCGGAGGCAGGGGCTTTGGGCTAGCGCTCAGCCGACTAGTCTGTCGGCGCCGTGAAGGAGACATTGAAGCCGTCAACGACGATGGTGCAAGATTTACCGCAACACTGAGGAAGTAGGACCGATCTAGTGATCAAAGTTCTGGTGATCGACGATGATTTTATGGTGGCAAAGGTGCACGCCGGATTCGTCAACAAGGAACCAGGGTTCGGTGTCGCGGCGGTTGCCCACACCGCTAAGGATGCCATCAAAGCGGCCGCGGAACTGACCCCGGATTTGGCGTTGCTGGATATCCATCTGCCAGATATGAGCGGACTAGATCTCCTACAACGATTACGCGAAGTTCAACCCGAACTTGACGTGATTGTCATCAGCGCTGCCCGGGAAATGGAGACGGTTCGCCGTGCACTGCGTGGCGGAATTGTTCACTACCTGATGAAGCCGTTCTCCTGGGATGACCTAAGCGAGCGGCTCCAACACTATGCCAAGACCTATCAACCGCTTCAGGCATCAGCTGATCACGAACTGAAGCAGGCAGACGTCAATCGACTCTTTGGGCTTGGGGGCCAGGACCGTCGTCCGCTACCCAAAGGATGTAGTGCCGAAACCATGGCCCTAGTTGAGAACATCGTCAAGGAATCGGTGGACCCAATTTCTGCCACCGAAACGGCCGAAAAGCTCGGCACTTCGCGAGTGAGCGCTCGCCGGTACCTGGAGTACCTAGCGGAAGAGAATTTGGCTCGGGTAAATCTTCGATATGGGGGAGTGGGGCGTCCAGAGCGCCGGTATTCTTGGAGCGCCTAATGAGTCGGTAACGATTGTGGATCGAGCGGGTGAACATCCGTGAACGAAGTGTAATTTTTTCAGTACCCTCTTGAATAAGGTGAGCGGCTTGATAATCTGCACCTATGAGTGGCGACGGACTTTACATATTTTCAGAAACGATTCCCAACTGGATCATGGCTCTGAGCGCAATGGCCGCCGTTGTAGTCTTCTGGTGGCGCAAACAGGATAAACGTGAGCTAGCTGCTCAAAAAGAAGAAGACATCCTCAGCGGCGTGAACGCGGTTTGGGTCAAAGCTGAAGTCAGCAACTCCGAGCAACCCAAATGGGGGGTTGTTGTCACCAACGAACATCGAATTCCGGTGACCAACGTTCGCATCGAATGCAGTGGCAACCGTCATTCCAGTGAGCTGATCCATCCCAACGTGCAGAAAGGGCAGCACTTTTTTGAGTCGTTGCCTCAAATTGATCGTGGCCGTTCATGGGCGTTGCCCACCACGAATTTCACTAGCCGTGAGTTCATAACGGGCAGCCAAAAATACGAGACGAAAACACTGAGTTTCTCATACCTCGGCAAACCGTATCAGAAGCAGATCGTCGAAGAACAGAAGTTCACAGACTGATCTCGGTGCTAGCTAAACAAATGCTGCGGCAGTGCTCTTGCGGTGTTCACTGGCTGCGTAGGTTCCCAGAATCTTGATTTCCCAGGTGAAGAACTCAAGTTCCTCCAGGGCCAGACGCACCGCTAAATCTTCAGGGTGTCCCTCAACATCGATCATAAACGTGGTGGCAGCGAAGGTTGAGCCGACCATGTAGCTTTCCAAGCGAGTGATGTTCACGCCGTTGGTGGCGAACCCACCCAGCGCTTTGTACAGTGCACTGGGCACGTTACGTACCTTAAAGACCAGCGTGGTCACGGCTGCTTCGGGTAGCTGGGTACGAATGGGTAGTTCTTGCTTTCGTGCCAATACGACAAAGCGTGTGGTGTTGGTGGGGTCATCTTCAACGCCCGAGGCGAGGACCTCTAGTCCGTAGAGGTCAGCAGCCAGCGGGGGAGCGAGGGACAACTTTGTGGGGTCGTTCCAGTCCCTGACCTCACGCGCGGAGCCAGCTGTGTCGCCGGCAATGACCGGGGTTAACTGGTTTTCGCGGATGACCTTACGGCATTGCCCCAAGGCATGAATGTGACTGTGCACCTCTGTAGCTTGCTCGACACTGCTACCTGGCAGTCCCAGCAAGTCGAATCGGATGCGCAGGTAGTGTTCGCCAACGATCTGCAGATTAGATTCTGGGAGTAGAACGTGGATATCGGCAACACGGCCAGCCAAAGAATTTTCGATGGGAATCATCGCCAAATCCGCTTCGCCCGATTCGACCATGGCAAAGGCATCCTCAAAGCTGGCGCACGGAACTGCCTGCATTTCAGGGAATTGTTCTGTGCAGGCCATATTAGAATTGGAGCCGGCTTCACCTTGGTACGAAATCTTGTTGCCCATCATTTCAAGGTACAACGCTTTGCTCGCTATAGCTCAGTCCGCGCCAATTCATGACGTTCGCTGAATGCTGCCAGATCTAAGACTGCTGGTAATGGGCTCTGAGAGCGGCTAAACCCTCATCGATGCTCACTGCTGGCTTCCAGTCGAGTGCCTCTTGGGTTTCACGCTGGTCAAACCAGTGGGCGGTGGACAACTGTTCGGCCAGGAACCTAGTCATCGGTGGTTCATCGTGGACAAGATTGCGTGAACCAGCGGCCAACCATACCTTCTCGATGATCGAACCAGCACCGCGGGCCAACCAACCCGGGACGTTGAGCTTGGGCGCTGGAGCGCCGCCAGCCTCACAGATTCCAGCCATCAGTTCACCCACGGCGCGCGGTTCACCGTTGGTGACAACCAAGGCACGACCATGGGCATGGTCCATACGTTCTAAGCCACGAACAATTGCCGAAGCGGCATTGTCGATGTAAATGGTATCAATCAGTGCGGCACCCTGATCGAGCAATGGTAAACGCCCACCCCTGGCACGATCGATGACTCGTTCTACCAGTTGGGTATCACCCGGACCCCACACCACATGTGGACGGATCGAGGTGACACGGAAGTCTGTCGAGTCCGCAGCCAGCGCAACCAGTTCGGCTGCCGCCTTGGAGCGAGCGTAATAACCACGGGCCAGGTCAGGGTTAGCGGTACCGGCACTTGCGCCAGCCAGCGAATCACCAAAGTGCGCCACCGAAGGCGAAGAGACAAAGACAAAGTCCCTGATTCCTTCGGTTTGAGCAGCTTGGAGCAGGTTCTCGGTGCCGGTGATGTTGGTATCCACAAATTCCTGCCAGTGTCCGGTAAAGGAGACCTTGGCAGCCAAGTGGATAACCGCGTCAATGGATTCAACAGCACGAGCCAGCGCGGCCGGATCGGTCAGTGAACCTTGAACCTCGTCGGTGGCAGCTTGTGAGGCACGGCGTTGGAAGGTCCGTACATGGTGACCTTTCTCGCGCAGTAGCTGCGCCACCGCGCCGCCGAGCATTCCGCTGGCTCCGGTCACTAAGACCCTGCGGGGTGCTAACTGGTTCTCAGGTTCGCTCATGGTTTGCGGATCCTTCCGCCGGCAAGGCTCGTGCTGGCCCATTGCGCCAGCGCGGCACGATCAATCTTCGAATTATGACGAATATCCGTCGGCAGGGTCGGTACCACCAGCACGGCGGCAACCTCGGTGCCGGTGGCCGCCACGGCTTCCCGGATCTTGGCAGTCAAAACCGTACTCGCCGGGCCTGCCTTTCGGGCTGGCGGGATGGTCTCCATAACCACGACTGCGGCCTGGGTTCCTGCCGGTCCAACGCCTACCAACGCGGCACGACCGGCCCCAGCTACCGACTGCACTGCATTCTCGGCAGCTACCGGGGTAATGGCCCCGGTGGCGGTGCTCAAGACATGGATCAGACGGCCCTCAACCCAGAGCCGAGAGTTCTCATCGAGGTGTCCAACATCGCCGGTGCGGTGCCAGCCAGCAATCGAGCTGCTAGCACTTTCGGTGATCCACAAACGGTCGTAGCGATCCTTGACATGCGGTGCGCGGACCAAGATTTCACCGGTGACTCCAGGGGTGTACTGCGGTCGATCGCCGGCAACGCCCAAGGCGTCAATCGGTGCGATTGCGACCGTAGCACCGGCGACCGCTGTACCTACACAAACACCGTTACCGTTGCCGGCCTCTCGGATCCCGGCTAGATCAATATCCGTAACCGGAAGCGCCTCGGTCATCCCATAAGGGGTGTGTACCTGGGCATTGGGCACCAGATCTTGAACCTTTGCAAGCAGTGGCTCGGGAATTGGTGCCCCGGCGGAAAGCAACAGGGAAACCGCGGCCAACTTCTTACGTTGCGCGGTGTTCAGCTCCGAGGCGGTTTCCAGCACGTTGGCCAGGGCTGCAGGGGAGGCAAAAACGGCGGTGGCGTTGATCGCCGTAGCCGCTTCGGCTAAGGCTGAGGCCGTGAGCGTTCGTGGAGCTGTCACATCCATGTCTGGAGTGACTGAGGTGGCACCCAAGGCCGGACCTAGCAGAGCGAAGGGAGCGAATCCGGCAACTAGCCCGGAACCCGCTTTCAGATCGTAGGTCTCGCGCAGGGTATCGCGCATTGCAGCGAGCTGACGGTGCGTGTAGACAGCACCCTTGGCTGGACCGGTGGAGCCGGATGTGAAAAGAATGGCTGCATCGGCATCCGGATCAGCAGCCACGAAGTTCGGGGCCGCGCCAGATTGTTGTTCGCCAATTTCCAGCAATTCTTCGAGGGTATGCGAGACACCGAGTAGCTTGCGCTTGGTGCTCGACAGGTTGCTGACCGCGATCTTGATACCTGGCCAGTTCAGCAAGCGCGCACCGCTCAGTGCACGATCGATGCCGATCAGGAAGCTAGGTCCAGCACCCTTGATGGCGCGACCCAGACCCTTGGTGCCCAAACCCGCATCGGCCACAACAATCACCGCACCCAAACGTAGGCACGCATAGATCAGCGAGGTCAGCTCGATACCCGGCGGAACCAGCAGGTTGACCCGGTCCCCAGGCTTGACCCCGATGTGCTGTAGGCCGGCGGCGAGGAAGTTCACCCGTTGGCCTAACTGAGACCAGGAAAGGGTGCGCGGCGGATGGATGTCGACGACCGCTGGGCTGTGATCGCTCACGCGCGAATCAAGTTCGGCGAGCATCGGCTGATAGTCGTTGGCGGACTGCGCACGCTCAGCTCCCGCGGCGTCGTCGCGATTAGCTAGCCACCGGAAGATCGGGGAAGCGATATCGCGGTCTTCGCCCACCAGGTGGCTGGCACCTTCAAAGCGGTGCACCTGAGCTTGGGGCAAACGCCAAATCAAATCGCGCAGGTAGCGATCTGAGAAGACCGGATCCTTAGGACCCCACAACATGAGTACCGGCACGCGCAGTGTACGAACGGCTTCCGAAATATCATTCAGTGCACCGCGGCTTGGGTGTGAATCATCAAAGGGGATATCGGCAACAAAGTTGGCCACACCATCGCGTGCTTCGGCGTTGGTATAAGGGGCCATGAACGCGTTGCGGATCTCGGGTGCCAATGCTGGTTGCGCCAGCGAGTGGGTGACCTTCAGGAAAGCTGGGGTTGTCTTAGTTCCCCAGCCATGTACGGCTGGGTGGGAGGCAAGCTTGAGGGCGGAAGGCAGTTCAAAACCTGCCGGGTGGATCGCGGTGTTGGTCAATACGACGTTGGCCAATCGATCCTGGTGGGACACTGCCCAACCCAAGGAGATGATTCCGCCCCAGTCGTGACCAACGGTGGTGACGTTATCGCCAATTTCTAGAGCCTCGGCGAGATCCTCAAGGTCATTAACGCGGTCTGCTAAGCGACGGAACTTACCGGTGCGCTCGGAGAAACCCATATCTAACTGGTCTACCGCGACAATGCGCCACGCCAGGTTGTTTTCTGAAACGTGGTTGAGCAGGCTACGCCAGAGGTAGGACCAGGTGGGATTGCCATGAACGCATAGCAGCGTACCCACCGGAGTGATGCCACGTTCTGCCAGCTCGGCTGCGTTATCTAGTACGTGCCAGCGATAGGTGGCACCCTTGGAGCCGTCCACCTCAGATGTGGATGGAACATCGAGATACTTTGAGTAGATTTCCTTGACGCCGGGGAAAATCTCGGTCACCAGACAATCTCCATCATCGCGGTATTAAGTCCCGAGCCTACGCCCATGCACAACACACGGTCGCCGGACTTCAGCGTTTCAGCTTCTTGCGACAAAGTCATTGGTAGGGAGGCAGGACCCACGTTGCCCCACTTGGAGAAGGTGATGGGCACACGGTCTTTGACCAGCCCGACAGCCTTGATAATTGCGCTGGTGTAGGACTTGGAGACCTGGTGGGTGACGTAACGGTCCATTGACTTCCATTCCCAGCCGGTGCGGTGGGCTTCGTCCCAGGCATCCACAACCAGGTCCAGGCCGTTATCCAGTAGGCCCTTGGTGTCGGTGAACATGCCATCGGGTCCGCCCACACACAGTTCGTGGTGTTCGGTGCCGGCACGCGAGACTCCGCCAACAATGCGGTGCGCATCTGGGTGTGCGTCCGCTGGGCCGATTACGGCCGCTGCTGCGCCTGAGCCCAAGGTCAAGGTAGCAAATTCTCGCATGTAGTCTTCGCGGGTGGAGCCTTCAGCGTTCAATCGCTCGAAGGTGGTCTCCTGTGTGGCCTTGGCATCTTCGCCGGCGACAATCAGGGCGTACTTGATCTGACCGGAATCGATCATATTTGCGGCTAGGCTCATGCCGTTAACAAAACCGAGGCAGGCGTTGGCCACGTCGAAGTTCATTGCCGAAGACGGCAGTCCGAGGCCGTTGTGAACCTTGGAGGCAACCGATGGCTCAAGGTTGCGGCGAGTCACCGACGTATTAATAAGCAGACCGATTTCGCTGGCATCAACGCCAGCTTCTTTTAATGCCTTTTTACCGGCAACGATAGCGGCATCGTCAAATTCCATGCCTTTAGACCACCAGCGTCGTTCTTTGACGCCGGACACTCGTTCGAGCAGTTTCTTGGACAACCGCAAACGTTTCAAACTTGGAGCCAGCCGCTCATCAAATTCGGATGAGGTCACCACCTCGGGCGCGAGAACACTGTTCACTGATAAGAGCGCAACGTTGTGGTGTTTAAAGGTGGCATTGCCGTTCAAAGTGTTGCCTTCGTTTCTGCTGGACTATCTGTGTGGTGCGTGCTGCGATGAAACGCATTTACCAACGGGCAGGTTCTGCCGAAGATAAGTTTGTACTCCTAGATTATTCCCTGCCCAGCCATTCGATGAACTTGGCAGGCCAATTTCAGCCGAGGGCTGGAAATGGGAATAACGCAGACACCCTTGATCCTACAGAGTTGACCTTTGAGATTCATGGAAAGATCTTCATCTCACACTTTTGTTTTGAGCAAATCGTGGCATTTGAGAATTGACCGGAACAGCATTCGTGTTGAGCCAACTGTCAATCTCTTAGTTCAGAACTAAGGATCGACAACTACTTTGGTGATGTGTGGCTGTTGGGTGGCCGACCGCGCGTTATGCCAAAGCTGGCACCGCGAGAATCTCGAAGACCTGTTTCTGTGCTGGCTCAATCACGGTAAATTGGCTCTTTGGTTTTCAATGGCTGCACTCTTTGGTTAGTTAGATAAGCAAAGAATGTGAAAAAGTATTGTTATGAATAAGAAGGTTCGGGCCTCTGCCCGAGTGGGGATCCGCGATGTCGCTGCGGCCGCGGGCGTATCACCAACAACGGTCTCGCACGCCTTGAGCGGAGCTCGTGCGATCAACCCAGAAACACGTACTCGTGTATTGGCGACGGCCGAAAAATTGGGTTACTCACCGGACCTTCGCGCGCGTGGAATGCGTAGTTCGAGAACGTTCACGGTCGGATTGCTCAGCGATACTATCGCCGTCACACCGTATGCAGGGCAACTCATTAGCGGTGCGCAAGACGCTGCAGCCTTACACCAAAGCGTGGTTCTTGCTTTGGATTCTACCGGTGATAAACAGCGAGAATTATTGGGGATCCGAACCCTCATGGATCACCGTGTTGATGGTCTGATTTATGCTCGGATGTGGCACCAAGAAGTGCAGATTCCTCCAGAGCTCACGAGCGTACCTGTTGTGGTGGCTAATGCTTCCAGTACAAATACGGGTCATTCTTCGGTGGTTCCGGATGAGCATCGGATCGGTGTGGATGCGACGAATCACTTGATCAGCTTTGGCCATAAAAAGATCGGATTTGCCACGGTAGCAACCCGAGTTCCTGCAGCGCTGGGCCGTGAGCGTGGCTTTCGGCAAGCGTTGGCTGACGCTAGCATCGATGTGAACGAATCCTGGATTGCCGCGAAGTCTACCGGCGCCAAGGGAGGACGCGAAGCAGGGAGAGCCTTGCTAGAGCGTGAAGACCGTCCCACCGCAATCTTCTGCTTCAATGATGAAATGGCCATGGGTGTTTATCAGGTAGCGGCAGATCTGGGACTGAGCATTCCTGATGACCTATCTGTCATTGGAGTCGATGATCTCCAACTCATCACCCAAGCCCTGCTACCCACTCTCAGTACTGTAGCCTTGCCCCACTATGAGATGGGGCATTGGGCGGTATCCCAACTTTTCGCTGAAATCTCCGGTGATCGAACGGCCAATGACTCGGAGCTGTTGCGTTGCCAGTTGGTGCAACGTGACTCCGTTGCAGTGCCCAAGGAATAATGTCTAACGCGGTCTGTACCGGGAACTATTTCTCAATAGTCTCTGCCACTGCCATAGGGGCCACACTGGAACTGCGCAGATCAGTAGTCCCGCCCAAGGACTTTAGGTTTAACTCATGCTTGCCCGGCGATAGGAAAGTTACTGAACTCAATGTAGTTCGGCCATCCTGAGCGAAAACTTCCACTGAGGTGGTATCAACCACGATATCCAAGCTCACAGATCCATTTTCGCTGGGCAGGTGCTCGGTGCGAATTTGGCGGTAGGCCTCGGGCATGGTTGAGGCGACCTTGTCATTGTCCCGGTTGAGGAACAGAGTTTGGTCTTTGAAGCTATAGCCGACGGTCACCGATGATCCATCGGTGTCTTTGATCTGAAGTTGAGACTCATCGGTAGGGGAGTCTTCGTCTTGAGCGAGGTCAATCTGGACTCGGTACGAATCCGTTGTAGTTTGACCCAGCGAAGCGCTCTGGTCCTTGGAAACATTTTGCGCTTCGCCCTGGACTGGGTCTCCAGAAAGCTCGTTTACAGCGTCGATTGGTTCGGAAAATAGGGTTGGCTTTCCCGAAACATCACGCAAGGACAGCTGACGGACAGTGGACATGGATCCACCCGACCAATCGCTGAGTGGGAGGTCGCCAGCATAGGCCCAGTTGTTCATCCAACCCAGAGCGTAGCGATGCGCCAGAGGAGTTTCCGCGTTCGGGTCATCCCAGGTCACTGCACCGTAGAAGTCAGACCCGGCATCGAGCCATTGTGGCTCTGCCTCGGTAGGGAAGAAAGTCTTGCCGTCAAAATCGCCGGTCCAATAGGTGTATCCGGTGGTGCGACCTGAGCTTTCGCCATTGGCACTAATGCCAAGGACCCAAGTGGTACGTTCTGGGTCTCCGTCTACTGACATTTGGAAGAAGTCGGGACATTCGACAGTGCCTAGGTTCGGAGCGTCAAAACCGGATTGGTAACTCCAAGACTTCAGATCCTTAGAAGTGTAGAAACCTATCTTGTTGCCTTCGGCCAACAGCATGAGCCAGTGCTTGCGTTCTTTGTCCCAGACAACCTTTGGATCTCGCCAAGCCTCGACGCCGGGGTTATCCATGACTGGGTTGCCTTCGTAAGAAGTGAAGGAATAGCCGCCGTCGGTTGAGTAGAACAACGATTGACGCTGTACACCGTCAACTTGCTGAGTGACTAATGAGACGACGGCATTCTTACCGAATCCCGCAGTGTTCTCGGTGTCGACTACCGCGCTGCCTGTCCAGATGTCGCCCAAGCCGTTTTTGTATTTTTCGATGGCAACACCTTCGTCTTTCCAATGAACTAGGTCAGTGGAGGTGACGTGGTACCACTCAGTACCGTTGCCGTCCGGGTAATCAGCGTTGTAGAGGTAATAGAAGTGCCACACGCCATCAAGGAAGAACGGGCGTTGCGGATCGTTCATCCAGTTCTGATCGGGGGTGAGGTGATTAGCTGGTCGGTATTCTGACCAGTTCTCAGGGCGCTGGAATTGCTCGGCAACCTGGCCGTCTTGTGGGCTGTCGGTAGCGGTAGCCTGAGGTTCTGGGCGCAAGGAGTTCCATGAGATTAGGCCGAATATGACTAGGACGCAGACGACGGCCGTAGTAACTATAACTTTGGCCTTTGTGGTCTTTGGTTGTGTCATCGGTCTTTCCTTCATGTCGTTGCAAACGCCAGAGAAAAGCGACGGCGCGAGTACGTCGTCGCAAAAAATTTGGGGGAGAGATCGTGAGTCACTACGAGTGACAGTCAACTACGCTAGCGAACAACCAAAACGTTTTGCAAACAATGTGACGAGGCTTTCATAAAGACTCCTAAATAATGTGATCCTGCTTCCAAAACGTTTTGAACTGATTGACTTCAGCTATGTGATTCCTTAGATTCGTCTGTGGAGAGAGCGTGTGTCGCAGCCCGAGCGATTGTCCGATTCCATATCGAACGAAGGCAAACAATCGTGAACAAGCAACGCACCAAACGCGGCATTCTTGTCGCTGCGCTGAGCATTTCAGCGCTGGGAGCATCCTTGGTTTCAACGCCAGCAATGGCAGCAACCGAGCCAGTGCCAGGGTTCCCTGCACCAACTGAGCACACTCAAAAGGCCTACAGCCCAACCGAGAATTTCACTTCTCGTTGGACCCGTGCCGATGCTAAGCAGATCAAGGCCATGTCCGATCCAGATGCTGGATCTCGTGAGAACTCCCTTCCTTCGGAGTACACCATGCCAACGGTTCCTCAGGACTTCCCTGACATGAGCAACGAAAAGGTTTGGGTCTGGGACACTTGGCCACTGACCGACGAGAATGCCAATCAGTACAGCGTTAACGGGCAAGAGATTATCTTCTCGCTGGTTGCCGACCGCAAGCTCGGTTTTGATGAGCGCCACCAGTACGCTCGCATCGGTTACTTCTACCGCCCGGCCGGCATCCCAGCTGACGAGCGTCCAAAGGACGGTGGCTGGACCTACGGTGGACAGGTCTTCGATGAAGGCGTTACCGGCAAGATCTTTGAAGATCAGTCCTACAGCCACCAGACCCAGTGGTCTGGCTCGGCACGTGTAACCAAGAATGGCGAAATCAAGCTGTTCTTCACCGATGTTGCCTTCTACCGCGACAAGGACGGTAAGGACATCAAGCCTTACGACCCACGTATCGCCTTGAGCGTTGGTCACGTTCACTCCAACAAGAAGGGAGTGAAACTCACCGGCTTCAAGAAGGTCAAGCAGCTACTCAAAGCAGACGGTAAGTACTACCAGACTGCTGAGCAGAACCAGTACTTCAACTTCCGTGACCCGTTCACTTTTGAAGACCCTGCACACCCGGGTGAGACCTACATGGTCTTCGAAGGCAACACCGCACAGAACCGTGATTCGGCAAAGTGCGACGCTGACGACCTTGGCTACAACAAGGGCGAGACCAATGGTGAAACCGTTGACGAAGTGAACAAGTCCGGTGCAACCTACCAGATTGGTAACGTTGGCTTGGCCCGTGCCAAGAACAAGGATCTGACAAAGTGGGAGTTCTTGCCACCAATCCTGTCCGCTAACTGCGTCACCGACCAGACCGAGCGCCCACAGATCTACATGCAGGATGGCAAGTACTACCTGTTCACCATTAGCCACCGCTCCACCTTTGCCGCTGGCATCGACGGACCAGAAGGCGTTTACGGCTTCGTTGGTAACGGCATCCGCAGTGACTACCAGCCACTGAACCGTGGCTCGGGTCTTGCGCTGGGTAGCCCATCGAACCTGAACTTTGCAGCAGGTAGCCCATTCGCTCCTGACTACAACCAGCACCCAGGTCAGTTCCAGGCATACTCGCACTACGTCATGCCTGGCGGTCTGGTGCAGTCCTTCATCGATACCATCGGAACCAAGGACAACTTCGTTCGTGGTGGTACTTTGGGCCCAACCGTGAAGTTGAACATTAAGGGTGATTCCGCCACCGTTGACTACAACTACGGCGACAATGGCCTTGGCGGCTGGGCAGATATTCCTGCCAACCGCGAGCTGAAGAACAAAAAGAAGTAGTTCCATAGCGTGAGCTATGGACGGTGCGTCGTTTCTTATTTGTAGATAGACACGCACGAGTCAAAATATCAACAATCGCTGCGTCAACCATCGGTTGACGCAGCGATTGTTGGTTTATGGAAAATCTAACGTTCGGTCTATGGCCCGAACGTTCGTTGAAATTAAACACCTGTGGGGTGGCATCAATCTTAGTATTGATGCCACCCCACGTTTAGTGCTTTCTATTCCTTTGGGCGTTAGCCGTGACGACCCCGGCGACGCATTGCTATGGCAATGGCGCCCACGACGATCAATCCCAGCGCTATGCCGCCTGAAAGAAGCAGGCCTGTGCTGACACCGGTATCCGCGAGACGATCATCCTTAGGATTCTCCTCGTCAGATGAATCTCGTTCCTGATCTGGGGCGGAAGGCGAAGCAGTAGCTGTTGATGTTGGGCTGCTCTCGTTTGTCGGTTCTACGGTTGGATCATCAGATGGATCCGTGGTGGAATCGTCCGAGGGATCGGTAGTTGGTTCTTCCGAAGGTTCGGCAGTTGGCTCCTGCGGAGGCTCTGCGGTTGGCTCCTGACCTGGTGTGAACAAACCGAACCATGTCGATACGGTCGCTGCTTCTTGATCGGCGGCCGCTGCGAAGGCGCTAGTATCCGCAATGGATGACGACTCTTCCGTGCCCTTTAGGTAGTACGTTCCGGCAGAAAGTTTAGCCACCCGCGGATCATTGATCACCAGTAGCTGGCCATCAACCGTAAATTCTACGGATTCAAGAGTGACAGGCTTGCCATTCGCAGCGACGTATTGAAGATCAAAGTCGTAGCCGTCCGCGATTTCAGGGAAATCTGCAGGAATCTTGAAGCGAAGTTCCTTCTGGCCAGCTTCGCTAAGGCGTACGCCCAACCGACCATCCACGACGTTGGAGTCGAGGGCCAACACATTTGCTCCGGAAAGCAATGCTGATACTACGTGTCCACTCGAATCTTTGACTGAAATGAGCAACTGATTATTGTCGCTCACGCTACTCGCGAAGGTGTCGTCAGCGTTGATGGTCAGTTTGCCATTTTTGACAGAACCGGTAATGACTTGTGCCTTAGCATTAGGCGAAGTGCGGTAAGTGACAGCTACTTCACCGTCTGTGACATCAGTGTTCGTGTTGTAGACGTACTTACCTTCGGCAACAGACGATGACTCACTGTCGTATGACAGCTGTTCTTCCCCCGGAGCGACTTGGTCGCCTGACTCAGGATCTTCTGCTTTTGGAACATCCGTCGCGGTTGGCTCGGTGGTTGGCTCGTCCGTCGGGGTAGGGGTTGGCTTGTCCGTTGGAGTTGGCTCGGTGGTTGGCTCGTCCGTTGGAGTTGGGGTTGGCTTGTCCGTTGGAGTTGGCTCGGTGGTTGGCTCGTCCGTCGGGGTTGGGGTTGGCTTGTCCGTTGGTGTTGGCTCGGTGGTTGGCTCGTCCGTCGGGGTTGGCTCGGTGGTTGGCTCGTCCGTTGGAGTAGGAGTTGGGTCTGTGGCCTTGTCGTACAGACCGACGTAGCTGGTTGCGTTGTCACCCTTGTTCGAGCCTCCAACGGAAACGAAGTAGTCCGTTCCCTCAGTGAGATTCTGGAGACGATCGTCTCGTAACACTACCTGGCCATTGGACAGGCTGACATCGTCGACCATTATGGTTACGAAGCCGCCCGTCGCTTCAGCTGAGGGATCATCCGTGTAGTAGAAAACTGAAGTTTGGTCTCCGGCTACAGGGAAGAAATCTGAAGGCACATCGAATTTCCAAGTTGTCGACCCAGTAGGTAACAACGGTGTTCCTGACAGCTTATCGGTGGTGCCTGTCGAAAGACGTAGTCCCTCAACTGGTGCGTTAATTGCACCACCGAGATACGTTGAGTCTGCATTATCTAAGCTGAAGCCGTAACTTACCTGCTGAACGACATAATTTTCGTCGTCGCCTGTGACGGGTCTTGAGTCCGTAGTGATGATAACTTGGTCATTTTTCACTGCTACGTTTTCGAAGGATTCGCCGGTATTTGGGTAAACGCTAGCGCTGCCCGAGATTGGTGTCCCATCCTTGAGCATTCCCGGAAGGGTGTCAAAGACAATCTTTCCGGCCTCAAAATCGGTTGCAGAAGCGTTGTACTTCAAGTTCTCCTTACCCTTGGCCACCGCAGTCACCGGGTAACGATTATAGATCGGAGGTACATCGGCGGCTGGTTTGCCGACTTCGGTGGCCACACTCGAGGCAGCTTCTGCTGGCGCAACGGTCGCGATCCCAACAGCGACACCACTTATAGCCAACGATCCAGCAGTAATGACAGCTAATGGGAGACGCGCAGATCGCGCGTGTTTGCGAGTGGTTTGGTTCATCAGATATGACCTTCAACTTCGATGCGAGATGGGCAAGACTCGTCCCACCAGACGATCATCGGCGAAACTGCGACTAGTAGATCACATTTTGGTAACGGGTTCAACAACCGATTTGATATGAAGATCTCAATCTTAGGAATCGTCACACGTCAGCCCAGAGTTTACGACTTGATTGTCGATCAGTAGTTCGAGCGTAGTGTTGGCGGGGAATCTCCGGGTCCCAGATTTACGTTTCGATCGACCTATTTCTCAGGCATGATCATCTCGAATAATTCGTCAATTTAGGCTTACAAGTTGGTGGAGAATACTGAATCCGACATGTTCAGTCGACTTGGTCTAGTCGACTCTTGATGAATCGTGGAGGACGATAGCAGGGCCAATCACAGGGCAAAACAGGTGGCTTGTCTAGGGTGTTGTCGGATGAGGAAAAACGGTGCAACGTGGGCATGTCATTTCACGCCGTGCAATCGAATAGCATTCTGCGTGTTCGTGAAAGGTTGGGTTTCGAGTTATCAAAACGAACGTGGAATTCGGCTAGGACAATTCGCGATGATTGCCGGCGGACTCGTGAACTGTTACCCCCGCTCTTTGGGCAGCCAAACAAATTCAAACTGCTCCACAGAGCGACGGGCTTGTTGCCCTTTCCTAGAAGTACTCGGGTGCAACGAACTCCTAGCAGGCGCATCTGTAGGACTGCGTGCCCCCAGGGTTTCCACGTTTAGCAAGTCACGGATATGTCTCGTCCAGTCGTGGAATGAGCTATCGGTGAGGCCGAAGTTGAGTGTAAATTGCAACGAATAAGTTCTTAACCATCTGCTCGTTGCGGATGCTGAATGCTTACCTCGTGCCGAACGCCGTGCCTGTTCAGACCATCGAAATCGATGGCTAGGTACCATGGGCCAGAGTGTGGAACCTTAATCCGATAGGGAGCCTTTCGGGCCAGTCCGCCATGGAACACATATTTTTCGCCATCTTGATAAGCCGCGAAGTTTTCGGGATCCATGAGCCTGAGATTTGCGGGGCCGCTGAGAGTCACTACCAGAACGCTGCCGCGCTCAAGGTAGTCCCAGGAGTGTTCAGCAAAATTTTTCTCGGTCACTAGTTACCTTTCGGGACTCGGAGAATCTACGGTAAAGACAAAATGGCGTCCGATTGACCAACCTATCAGGTGGTGAATCGGACGCCATTGGAGCCTAGAAATTTAGGCCATGGTCGCCGTATCAATGACGAAACGGTAACGAACATCCGACTTGAGGACTCGTTCGTAAGCTTCGTTGATCTGATCTGCCGAGATCACTTCAATCTCCGCACCAATGCCGTGCTCGCCACAGAAGTCGAGCATTTCCTGGGTCTCCTTGATGCCACCAATGCTGGAACCTGCGAAGGAGCGACGACCACCAATCAGCGCAAAAGCGTTCACCGGAAGTGGCTCAGCTGGTGCACCAACGTTGACCAAAGTGCCATCTACGCGCAACAACTGAAGGTAGGCACTGATGTTGATCGACGCGCTAACGGTATTGATGATCAGGTCGAAGGTCTTATGCAAATCCTTGAAAGTGTTCTCGTCATTGGTTGCGCGGTAATCGCTTGCACCCAATTTCAGCCCATCTTCCTGCTTCTTCAGCGACTGGGATAGTACGGTCACTTCGGCGCCCATAGCGCTGGCGATCTTCACGGCCATATGGCCCAAGCCGCCCAGACCAACCACTGCAACCTTCTTACCTGGGCCTGCGCCCCAGTGGTGAAGCGGGGAGAAGGTGGTGATACCTGCGCAGAGCAGGGGAGCAGCAACGTCGAGCTCGATGCTATCCGGAATGCTGACAACGAAGTTTTCGGTCACGACAACGTTGGTGGTGTAACCGCCCTGGGTGATGGTGCCATCGCGGTCCACTGCACCGTAGGTGCCGACCATGCCCTGGACGCAGAACTGCTCTTCGCCAGCGACGCAGTATTCACACTCGCCACAAGAGTTGACCATGCAGCCAACGCCGACGCGGTCGCCGACCTTGTGCTTGGTGACCTCGGATCCGACCTCTGCAACGATGCCAGCAATTTCGTGGCCCGGAGCCAGTGGGTAGGACTGTGGTCCCCAGTCACCGCGAACGGTGTGAATATCTGAGTGGCAGATGCCCGCAAACTTGATGTCGATCAAAACATCCTTTGGTCCAACTGCGCGACGCTGAATCTGGGTTGGAATCAGAGCCTCGGTAGCCGAAGGCGCAGCGTATGCGTTTGCCATAGTAGTCATAGGAGATTTTTCCTTTGCTTATCTGTTTACTTGTCTTCGCATGCCGGATGTGCACGCGTAGGTATTCAGTTTCTGGCGGGTTTAGATTTGTCCGCATTGCCGCGAGTGGATTCCTGTTGGAATCAACTTCCTGCTGTGAAAAACGAAATGTTCCCCATACAACAACAGTGCCGGTTAGCTAAATAATCCCATCTCGCCGAAATTTCTGTTCGTTTTTTGGACAACTCACAGCTAAGAGGATCTAGCTGTGAATTAACCCTGCCGCTGACGCAGTTCTTGCGCTATTCGCCATGATTGCCAAGATGATCACCGGAATCAACGTGAGCACGGCAATACTTGCTCCAACGACCACCGGGCCGGTCGTACCCAACGACGATTCCAGTGACTTGCTGCCCAACCAAGACGCCACTGTGGTGCCCAGATTAAAGCCAGCAACGGTCAGTGACGAAGCCAAAGTTGGCGACTTGTCACCGTATTTGATAGCCAAGGAAGCCAGGATTGGATTGGCTCCCAAACCGAAGAAGCCCAGCAGCGTGATCAGGATGATCATTGGAAGTTGGAGGTTTGCCAGAAGGCCGATCAGTACGAGAACCACTGTCGAGGTGGCTGGGGCGATGAACGTGAGCAGGTGCGGATGAGCATCACCCAGACGCCCTCCAATCAACGATCCAACCAGGGATCCAACGCCAAAACCGATGAGCACCAGAGGAATGGCAGCTTCACTGAAACCAGTGCCATCAATGAGAAGCGGGGATATGTAGGAATAGGCAGAGAGCACGCCTCCGGTGGTCGTGGCGCAGGCAGCCAAGGTCAGCCACAACCGCAAAGAACGAAGTCCCGCGATTTCACCGACAACGGATACTTGAGAATGCTTGGAGGTGTTATGCGGAACGTACCGCGCAATGAGCAGGGCTGAAATGGCCGCCAATACCGCCAAGCCCCAGAACGAACCACGCCACCCGAAGTACTGGGAGGCGAAAGCGCCCAGCGGAACCCCGAGCACGGTAGCTAGCATGCCACCGGCATTAATAATCCCCAGTGCCCGCGAGGCCATGCCTGGCCCAGCGCTCTTGGCGGCTACAACTCCTGCGATCGCCCAGAACGCGCCCGTAGCCAAGGCAGTGACAAAACGAGCCACCATCAGCAAGGTGAAGTTGGATCCCAGTGCGACCACTACGTGACCAGCCGCAAAGACAGTTAAGGCTAAGATCAGTGTTATTTTTTGTGGAAGGCGCAACGTCAATAGGGCCATCAACGGGGCGCCGATGACCATGCCCGCGGCGAAAACAGTGATCAACAAGCCGGCACGTGCCACGCTGATTTCTAGCTCGGCGGCCAACTGGGTCAATATGCCCGCCACAATGAACTCAGTCGTGAGCATGGTGAACGTACCCACAGCAAGTATGTAGACAACCAAAGGAATTGGCCGGTTGGCCTTGGATTTAGTTGGCGCACTAGATCGTACCGTTACACGGCGATCGTCAACTTTCATCAACATCCTGTTCTATAAGTAGGATTCCTTCCTTATCTATTAGACCCGGACGTTCAAGCCGGAGGAAGTGCTCGCTTATACAGGTATTGGCAGTATCCCTTTCAAGGTTCATTGTAGGATTCCATCTCGACCTTGAATCGGACTGGCGGGCAGCAGATGTTTCGTGGGGAAGATGCCGTTTTTCAAAAAACTTCGCGCAATATCGACACCCCGCGTAGCGGATGTTCAGGGGCAGGGGCAGCGCTTTCGCGATAGTTCCCGACGTAATTTGAAGAGGTAAATCTTGAATGACGGACCAAAGGCCTGAAAGGATTGTTAGAGCCCTTGGGGTAAAGGTATCGCACTCATCAACGGAGGTTCAGTTGAACATCAAGAGAAAACTAGCTAGCACACTGATGGCAATGGCGCTTATTGCTGGCGGCACAGTCATCGCCCCAGCCGCACAGGCCGGAGAACACATCAGCTCGACCCGCAATGGCGCAACCGGAGTCACCTACAAGTTTAATCACTGGACCAATAAGTTCTGTATCAAGCAGAACATCGGCAAAAAGTATCAGGGGATTGCTACTTTCTACGGCTCCCACGACACCTCTAGTCTACAAACAAATGGCTACCGTAAATGGAGCTGCCTGAACCTCGTCAAGGGCACAAGCTCTGGTATTTGGAACGGGGACACCATTCGTTTCTGCCTGAAGAGTCGAATTGTGGGCGGTTTGAATACACATCCTCCTGTCTCCTGCGGATACGTCAAGATCTAACGGCCTGTAGGAAGACGTGGCCCGTGCGTGGTGCAGATCCCGGGAATTCACCTAAAGGTGGCAGGTCGGGATCTGCACCATTGGGCAATTCCCGGTAGGCTAGTTACTGGGTCTGCATGTTCTGTGCCGTCCCCGTAAGAAAATAACTCTCAGGGCTGACTGACCGTTGGTCCCGACCGCCAGTTTCGCGGTCCTCGGTAGTGACTTTCGCTAGGACTATTAAAGGTCTCAGCGCGGGTCTCGATCGAAGACCAGATCTGGGTAGGGCCAAGCGGTTCGCTCATCCACCGAGCTGGGAGCGATCGAAAGGAGCACCCCCTTAATGGAGGGTCCAGAAATCCAATTCGCCGAAGCACAGATCGACAACGGTCGCTACGGCACCCGTACCATCCGCTTCGAAACCGGCCGCCTTGCCAAGCAGGCTGCTGGCTCGGCAATGGTTTACATCGATGATGAAACCGCACTGCTCTCGGCAACCACCGCAGGCAAGCACCCACGCGAAGGCTTCGACTTCTTCCCACTGACCGTGGATGTTGAAGAACGCATGTACGCTGCCGGCCGCATCCCAGGTAGCTTCTTCCGCCGCGAAGGCCGCCCATCAACCGAAGCCATCCTGGCTTGCCGTCTGATGGACCGCCCATTGCGCCCAGCCTTCGTCAAGGGCCTGCGCAACGAGGTTCAGGTTGTTGTTACCGTTCTGTCCATCGAGCCAGATGAACTGTACGACGTCGTAGCAATCAACGCTTCCTCGATGTCCACTCAGCTTTCCGGTCTGCCATTCTCCGGCCCAATCGGTGGCGTTCGCGTTGCACTGGTTGACGATGGAAACGGTGCACAGTGGGTTGCTTTCCCTAAGCACTCCGAGCTGAAGAACGCTGTGTTCAACATGGTTGTTGCCGGCCGCGTTGCTGGCGACGACGTTGCCATCATGATGGTTGAAGCTGAAGCTACCGACAATGCTTGGGAACTGATCAAGGACCGCGGCGCTGTAGCTCCAACCGAAGAGGTTGTTGCAGAAGGTCTTGAGGCTGCAAAGCCATTCATCAAGGTTCTGTGCGACGCTCAGGCTGACCTAGCTGCTCGTGCTGCCAAGGAAACCGTTGAGTTCCCAGTCTTCCGCGATTACGAAGAAGATGCCTTCACCGCTGTTGAAGCTGCTGCTTCGACTCGCTTGGCTGAAATCTACACCATCGCTGACAAGCAGGAACGCGACAACGCTGCCGGCGCTTACAAGGACGAAATCCTTGCTTCGTTGACCGGTGAAGGCAACGCCTTCGCTGGCCGTGAAGGCGAAATCTCCAAGGCCTTCGGTGCTGTGACCAAGCATATCGTTCGCCAGCGCATCCTGACCGACCAGGTCCGTATCGACGGCCGCGGTCTGGCTGACATCCGTCAGCTCTCGGCCGAGGTTGAGGTTCTTCCTCGCGTTCACGGTTCGGCAATCTTCGAGCGTGGCGAAACCCAGATCATGGGCGTGACCACCTTGAACATGCTGAAGATGGAGCAGCAGATTGACTCGCTGTCCCCAGTGAAGTCCAAGCGCTACATGCACAACTACAACTTCCCTCCATACTCGACCGGTGAAACCGGCCGTGTTGGTTCGCCAAAGCGCCGCGAAATCGGCCACGGCGCACTGGCAGAGCGTGCACTGGTTCCAGTGCTGCCAAGCCGCGAGGAATTCCCATACGCCATTCGTCAGGTCTCCGAGGCACTGGGCTCCAACGGCTCGACCTCGATGGGCTCGGTCTGCGCTTCCACCCTGTCGCTGCTGAACGCAGGTGTGCCACTGCGCGCACCAGTCGCCGGTATCGCCATGGGTCTGGTTTCGGACACCGTCGACGGCGAAACCCGTTACGCTGCGCTGACCGATATCCTCGGTGCCGAAGATGCCATGGGTGACATGGACTTCAAGGTTGCCGGTACTTCCGAGTTCGTTACCGCTATCCAGCTGGACACCAAGCTGGACGGTATTCCTGCTTCGGTTCTGGCCGCTGCGCTGACCCAGGCTCGTGAAGCTCGCCTGCACATCCTGAACGTTCTGAACCAGGCCATCGACACCCCAGATGAGCTGAACGTCAATGCTCCACGAATCATCTCCGTGAAGATTCCAGTGGATAAGATCGGTGAAGTCATCGGCCCTAAGGGCAAGATGATCAACCAGATCCAGGAAGACACCGGCGCTGACATCTCGATCGAAGATGACGGAACCGTGCTGATCGGTGCTACCGGTGGCGAAGCTGCTGAAGCTGCTCGTTCGGCTATCAACGCTATTGCTAACCCTCAGGTTCCTGAGGTTGGCGAGCGTTACCTGGGTACCGTCGTGAAGCTAACCACCTTCGGTGCGTTCGTTTCTCTGACCCCGGGCAAGGACGGTCTGCTGCACATCTCCGAGTTGCGCAAGATCAACGACGGCAAGCGTGTTGAAGACGTTGAAGACGTCGTCGGCGTTGGCCAGAAGCTCCAGGTTGAGATCACCAAGATCGATGACCGTGGAAAGCTGTCGCTGGCACCAGTGATCGAAGAAGCTGAAGAAGAAGCTGCTGCAGAGTAGATATTAGTCTCCTGCTAAGGCCCCGGTTCTCCACCTGTTGGTGTGGGACCGGGGTTTCTTTGTGCCCGAGAAGACAGGGCGTCTTGGGCGAAGCATGGAGTGATCAGATGGTACAAAAACGCACCGGTACCCCGAGCATGGCTCGGAGTGCCGGTGCGTCGATTGAAGCTATTCGCTAGGCGAGGTTCTTGTCATAGAACGCGCGCAGTGCAATGCTCTTCTGCTTGGCGATCTCGTCCCACTCATCGATGGAGGCCGAATCATCAGCGTAGTCAGAGGGAATCTTGAAAATCTGTAGCGGAACATCGAAGCGCTGGCAGATACTCGCGTAGGCATAGCCTTCCATATCTACCAAGGATGCGCCGAGTTCCTTAATATGTACTCGCTGTTCGTCATTGGAGACAAAGACGTCACCGGTAGCCATCACGGCTTGGAAATCCGGTAGCAGGACTTCTCCAGTGGGATCAACATCAGCAGAGGGCAGAGGGAAATCGTGCTGGATGAGCTTGGTGACCTGGTAGATGGTCTCCAGACTTGGGCGGTCTTCACCAGCATGCCCAACAACACCAGCGGTACCTAAGACGATGACGTTCTTGATATCGCCTTGTGCAAGGGCGCCAGCCAAAACTACTGAGGCATTAATCTTGCCCACCCCTGAAATCAGGTGCTCAACATCTGTAAAGGCAACTGCTTCGTCCTGGTGCGCAAAGACGAGCAAAGACTTCTGGTCCGACATGAATTTCCCCTCTAAATGAAGTCAGCTCGGGTAGTGTACTGAGCCCGAACGTCCTAAGAAGTCTACCGGTTACGACTCATGAACCGGCATCGATTCTCCAAGGGGTCAACCGATACACTTTATTCATGAGTGATATTGAACTTGCTGAAGTTGAAAGCTTTGCCTTGGACCACACGAAGGTCAAGGCTCCGTACGTGAGAAAAATTGGTGTGGAGCGCGGGCCAAAGGGCGATGCCATCACCAACTACGACATCCGATTTGTACAGCCTAACCACGGTGAAATCCCAACCGCGGGGTTGCATACCATTGAACACACAATGGCTGGTCTGTTGCGCACCCGCATTGACGGACTGATTGATTTTTCGCCGTTCGGCTGCCGAACCGGCTTCCACATGATTCTCTGGGGCGAGCCAGAACCAGCTGAGGTTGCTGCTGCAGTCAAGAGCTCGCTGGAAGATATTGCGGAAAGAATTACCTGGGAGGACGTGCCAGGTACCGAGGCAAAGAGCTGCGGTAATTACCGCGACCACTCACTTCACTCGGCACGTGAGTGGGCCAAGGTCATTCTCGAACAGGGAATCAGTTTGGACGCTTTTAAGCGTTCCAAGCTTGCCTAACTGGCTTAGCAATTTTCTGGCAGATCCCGTGCTTCTTTGAAAAGAAGCACGGGATCTGCGTGTTTCATGGGCAGGGAATAAATCGATGAAGCGCAGCGTCTCAGCGAAAGCGTAGCTGAATTCGGTAGCATGGTTGATATGCGCAAAGTTCTTTCCTCAGCCGCCGTAGTTGCCTTCATTCTTTGTTCCACGAGCGGATGCGCGGATCTCGATGCGGCCAGAACAGCCACCATCTCTCAGGGATGCCAAGATGCCATCTCGGATCAAAATAAGACTTGGTCGGATAACGATGCTTCCGAGGAAAAGATCAAGGAGTCCGAGTCCAAGGGCCTGGACGCATGCAAAGACCTGGACGAATGGAGCACCGCGGTTTCATATAACCCGGGATCCGTTGGGTATGAGGAACTAAGCGTCGAGGAAGCGGCCAACTCGGTGTATCTCGCGTGCTCTTCCATTGATCCCGAGCACAAGACGCCGGTGTGCGCAGACGCAGCGAAGCGCGGCTACCTCGACGAGTCCTAAAATCGCTACTCCGCTACGCGGCGGATCTTGGTTGCGCCATTCGGGTGAAAAGTCGGTTTCTTGGCCCCACCCCAAAAGATTAGTGTGAAGCGCAACACTAAATATCTTGGTTTACTCATCCTCATGCAAAGTTACGCATGCCCCAAAAAACTCCTATATTCCGGCACTCGTCCAAGTGTTTGTGATGCACCTCTTGTTGCATCGGATAGTTAATGCCCAGCGATTTGTTGATCAGTATGAGGGTTGGAGCACCTTCAAGGCTCTAGAGTGAGTCGGGTAACAAATGAGCTTTGAGAAATACCGATAGTGGCATTGTCGCGTTCGTACAGCCATGCGCTGTCGCGAGCTATTCGCGGTGCCTATGGGCCAAGGCTGATCTTCACATTTTGGAAAGCGGAGACCGACCACCATGCCAAACATTGAACTTGATGAGCAAGATCTGCGCGTCGAACAAGCCACGCAGAGCGCGGCGACGGTAGAGAAGGGCGACAAGCCACGTGTCCCGCGCGGTGTAGGTACGCTAGCCTTTACTGAATTCTGGGAACGTTTTTCGTTCTATGGCCTCAACGGCATCCTGACCTTCTACTTGCTGTACACGGCTGCCGACGGCGGCCTAGGAATCGACGCGGCATCTGCCTCCGGTATCGTGGGTGCCTACGGTGGTTCGGTCTACCTGGCACAGCTTCTCGGATCCTGGCTGGGCGAAAGAGTTATCAGCCCAAAGTGGATGGTATTTATCGGCGGCATCATTATTGCCGCAGGACACGTAGCACTGGCTTTTGTTCCAGGTATGGCTGGTTTGGCCTTCGGTCTTGGCCTGATCATTTTGGGCACTGGCGCACTGAAAACCAACATCACCAACATCGTTGGCCTAGCGGTTGAAGGGCAAGACGAAGGCCGACGCGATGTCGGCTTCGCTTACTTTTACCTTGCCATCAACTTGGGTGCTGTCACCGGTCCGTTGGCTTCGGGCTTCGCACAAAACGAATGGGGCTTCCACGTTGGCTTCGGACTAGCCGCCATCGGTATGCTTCTCTCGCTGGGTATCTATATGGCCTCTATGGCGAAGTTGCCAGTGAGGGCCGCGATTGTTGAACGTCCCATCGAAAAATCCAAGTTGGTACAGCTGAGCGTTATTGCTCTAGTTGTTCTGCTGGCTATTATCGTCATTTTGTCTTCGGGCGTGCTGCCCGCATCGTCGCTCTCGGCAATAACTACGGTGCTGATTCTGGCCAGTGCCGCTTGGTACTTCATCATGATGCTAGGAAACAAGGAAGTAACCCACGACGAGAAGCGCAGAGTAGGTGCGTACCTGCCGCTGTTCCTTGCAGGTGGCCTGTTCTTTGGCCTGCTCTTTCAACAGTCCACGACCATTGCCATCCTGATCTCAGAACGTGTTGACCTTGTCATTGCGGGCTGGAGCGTTCCGGTCGCTTGGATCACTATGCTTGCGCAGTTCGCTGCGGTGTTGATTACCCCATTTGTCACCTATTTTTGGGGTAAGTCCGGTAACAACGGTCCAGGTGCACCATCCAAATTTGCCGTTGGTATGTTCCATATGGGCTGTGCCTACATCATCATGCTGGTCATCCTCAAAGCCTACGAAGGCGCACTGATCCCGCTGTTGCTCATCGTGCTGGTCATGATGGCTGCTGGTGCTTCGGAAGTCTTTGTCGGTCCGGTGAGCCTTTCGCTGGCTACGCGCATCGGCCCAGAACGTTTCCGTTCACAGATGGTGGGTCTGAACTTCTTAACTTTGTCCTTGGGCTCGGCTTTCTCCGGACTTTTCGGTCAGCTGTATACGGTCATGACCGACTACTCGTACTTCATCTGCATCATTGCCGCCGGCGTGATCGTCGGTATCGTCTTGTGGATCTTCCGTAAGAAGCTGCAGGAAAACCTGTACGCAGGTTTGTAGACAGTGCCATCACCAAATATAGCGAGCCCGCTGGATCGAGGATCCAGCGGGTTTTGCTGTTCCAGCAGGGTGTCAGGTGAAGAACTACACAGGAATTTTCGCCCTTTTTCACACTTCACAAAGGTACGGTTGAATGCATGGTTCCAGTAGAAACGAAGGCGCAGCTGCGCGCACCAGCACCCACAGGAGGGCGCTGAGATGATCATTTCTGACCTGCTGGATATCGAAGCTTCCGGATGCCGACTTGTCGCCGGGGCTATGGGCGTCCATCGAGATTTGCTCTGGGCGCATAGTTGCGAATTACCAGATCCTTATCGATGGTTGGGCCATAACGAACTGTTGATGACCATTGGTCATTGTGTCCCCGGCGAAGCACCCGAACAGGTGGATTTCATCCGCCACTTGGAACGAGCCGGATTGTGTGGCCTGGTGGTCGAGGACAACGATCAAGCGCCGCAGCTACACCCAGAAGCATTGGAAGTTGCTAACCTGCTGGGCTTTCCGGTGATGCTGATGAAGCCTCAGGTCCCCTTTGCGAGCATCGCACGGATGGTCGCCGCAGCTAATAACAGTAATCAGGCCCAGCAGCTGATGACCTTGAACCAGCTCTATCGTGCAGCTTTGGGCGAATATGAGCATCCGTCGGGTTTCGCGCAGCAACTTGAAGACGTTTTTAGAGTCGCTATGAGTGCGGTGGATATCTCTACCGGTGTTAGTGTTCTTCCCGGATCACTGACCGTGCACAGCTCGGAGATTAAGAAGTTGTCATCCGAGGTTCTCCCTTACGGGCAGGGAATGATCAATCGTATGAGCTCGTTACGGGACGGAGAGCTCTCGGTGTGGAGTCTGCCAACGCAACGTCCTACCGTGTTGTTGGTGGAAGAAAGCGCCGGCTCGATGCTGGATTCTTTCACGATGACCCATTTGAGTCAGGTGATCGCCGGTGAAGTTAATCGCCGTACGCATACTGCCCTAGGTCTGGCACATCAGCGCAGCCACCTATTCGCCGATTCTTTGGAGAACAGCACGTCCCAAGACCGATTGGTACGCGACGCCACGCAGCTAGGACAGCCAGTACAAGATCTTTTGATTGCCATCACCGCAATAGATAACGAAGAACTCGTCTTTTCCTCGTTGAGCTTGGCGGGCATCGCCCATGCGAGCCAAATCCAAAATGGTTATTACGCCTCGATAGTGCGGTCCACCGACTTGCCAGTCTTGGCAAGCATCAGTGAATTTCACGGCATAGGAATTGGTATTTCGCCCGCAGTCGCCGACCTCAGCGAAGTGAAAGATGGGCTGCTTCGAGCACAAGTGGCCTATGAATCCGGTGATGGCGTGGAGAGCGGAATACTGCCCTATGACGAAGTGAATTTCTCCCTAGCGCCTAAGTCTGCGAGTCAGGCAAAAGAAATCGTGGATCGAGTCTTGGGGCCGCTAAGCCAAGCCGGTACCTCCGAGCAGGCCCTGATCGATACGCTGTGCGCTTACCTCGATGCAAACCGGAACTGGAACGAAGCCTCGGCGAAGCTGGGTATACACCGGCAAACGTTGAGCTATCGTATTGGCCGAATCGAACAGCTGACCGGCAGAAACTTAAAATCAAGCAAGGATCTAGCCGAGCTTTGGATCGCGAGAATCGCATTAAAACGAAGCTGACGTTTGTTTCTTGAACGGGAGTTTTTCAGGCAGCCAGCGCGTTTGACAGTTGCTTGTGATCATCCGTTCTGTGGGAGAATAAGTGCAAAGTTCCAAGCCCTGAACGGGTGTAATTCCGAAGATCAAAGGACGTATCTACGTGGCCATGATTCCATTGCCGTTGCATTCGGTGGAGACCAACCAGTTTTCTCCGACAGACCCGGCGGACCCTACTTTGGTCCACCGCGGAGATGGCGGCTCTGAAGTCCGGCGCAGTATCTTGCCTGGAGGTGTTCGCGTCCTCACCGAGGCGATGCCAGGGCAGCGCTCCACCACAGTAGGTTTTTGGGTGCCGGTCGGCTCGCGCGATGAGGAAGCTGGCCATTACGGGTCAACTCATTTCCTAGAGCATCTCCTGTTCAAAGGAACCAAAAAGCGCTCAGCCTTGGAAATAGCGCAGTCTTTTGATGCAGTGGGTGGGGAGTCCAACGCGGCCACCGCCAAGGAATCAACCTGCTACTACGCTCGCGTGCTGGATACTGACCTGCCAATGGCGCTAGAAGTCATCGCTGACATGGTTACCTCTGCGGTCATTGACCCCCAGGAACTGGAACAAGAACGCGGTGTGATCATCGAAGAACTTGCGATGGACGCTGATGATGCTACCGATGTCGCCCACGAAAGATTCGTCGCCCGCGTTCTGGGGGAGCACCCGTTGGGACGTCCCATTGGTGGAACCCCCGAAGAAATTAACAACATCAGCCGTGAAGCGGTGATGGAGCACTACCGTGCTCATTACCGTCCGAGCGAGCTGATCATTACCGCTGCTGGCTCGTTGGAGCACGACAAGCTGTGCACCATGGTTCTTGAAGCGCTCGGCGAGGCTGGCTGGGACCTAGATCCACTGGCAGTACCTGAACCGCGTCGTGAAGCTCAGCCTGCACAAATTAGCTCTGTGGCAGGTATTGAAGTTGTCAACCGTCCGGTAGAACAAGCCAACATCATCATGGGCTGCGCCGGAATCACCGGGCATGATGAGCGCCGTCAGGTGCTTGCAGTACTCAACGCCGTCCTCGGTGGAGGAATGAGTTCGCGCTTGTTCCAAGAGATTCGTGAAAAGCGTGGCTTGGTGTACTCAACGTATTCCTTCTCTGCTGCCTACACAGACGCTGGCTATTTCGGTATGTACGCCGGTTGCGCACCGGCAAAGGCTGGGGAAGTCATCAACTTGCTTGGCGCTGAACTTGACCGGTTGGCAAGTGATGGAATTACCGAAGCGGAGCTCATCCAGGCTAAGGGACAGCTTGCCGGCGGGACCGTTCTTGCCTTGGAAGATCCAGGAAGCCGTATGTCGCGTCTGGCGCGTGCAGAGATGGTCACTGGCGAATTCCAAGACATTGACGAGGCACTAGATAGGGTCAATGCGGTTTCCACAACGCAGGTTCAGGAACTTGCTCAGGAGCTGGCTGCCAAGGATCGAGTAATTACGGTGGTAGGCCCGTTCCAGGACAAAGCAGACCTGGGGCTATAGGGCTGACGGATACCGCGGTGGCTCAGTGACGTACTGGGCTATCGCGGTATTACTGTCTTTTGTCCTGTTTGATGGCTCGTTTGCAGCATCGATGAGTTCGGCCAGTTCCGGTGCATGAGAAAAATTGAATCCATGCGCACCTTGATTCATGATGCTTAGCTTGGCGTGCTTGATCCCGGAGATCAGACGCAAGCCAAATTCCGGAGGTGATAACGGATCTCGGGTGCCACAGACAACGTCGATTGGACAGGTAACGGTCTTGAGTAAGTCGATGGTCGAATAACCCAACATCCGCTCACAGCTCTTGGCCCACCAAGGAATGCCACAACGAAGATAGTCAACAAGCAGGATCGCTTTGACAGAATTGATTTCATTGGGGAAATCTTGAATCAAACGACGAGCTTGGCGGAACAGCGTAGCTTCCCGATCATTGACTGCCGGGGCAGCAATGAGCAGGTGTTTAACCAACGTCGGCCAGGTTCGAGCCAGTTCAATCGAAACTTGCGCGCCCATGGAATGTCCAAGCACGATGGCGTTGTCTACTTTGAGTTCGCGCAGGGCTAGGGCGACTTCATGGGCAAACCGAGCCACGGTGACTGGGCGCCCATCACCGAGATTCTTGCCATGTCCTGGAAGCTCAGGAACGATCACCCGGTACTTTTTCGCCAAGATGTTGGCTAGAGGTGTGAAATATCTGCTGGAAGCACCTAGGCCGTGAATGAGTACTACATCTGGCCCTTGCCCGGCAATCCGAACAGACAATCGAGTCTTGAGGGTTTCGGGCAACTGCCCAAAATATTCGTGACGCACAGGGCCTTTCATGGCGCGAGAAATGCGCACGCAAACTTTGAATCAATAGTGAAAGACTCAGTCTATCGTTTTTGTCGAGTATCGCCGTGGAAAAGCCTATCCGGCCGCGCCAGTCGCATGCTGTTTGATGGCAGAGCGCAAGTCTTCAGGGAAGAGTTTGTCGACATCCTTTTGATAGTTAGCTCCTTCATCCGGCCGACTGAGTTTGTTCTCTTCAATCCGGAACGGGAAGGAATCTGCTTGAGCGCCGGCTTGTGGATCGGCCTCGTCACTCGGGGCACAAGTAGCCCAGCCGTAGGTGGTGGATCCCTGGATACGGAAGATCTCAACCTGGCACGAAGCACCATCAATGACAGTGCCTTGGTCCTGAACAACGCTAGAGACTTTTGCTAATTCTTGGTCGGATAGCGCATTAGGTTCCGTCTCTGATCCGCAAGAAGCCAAGGTAAAAGTAGCAACTAGCAAGACACTGACGCCTAGACCTACACGTCCCAATTTCTGAATCATATTCCTGCCCACTCTTAGGAGATTCCTGAAACTTATTTTTCACCGTCTCGCGAGGCAAAACAAGCCGGACTGGCCGTAGTGCAGCCACCGATTCAAATTATTTCGATGTTCTATGATCCTCGACGTTACGGGACGACTATGGGCAAGCGTCGTCATGGTAATGCGCAACCCATCGAAAACGATAGGCTTAAGCTCATGAGTGCACAGATCAAGGTGGCCGTGCTCGGCGCGGCCGGACGAATGGGAGCTGAAGCGGTCAAGGCCGTCAGTGAGGCACCCGACATGGAATTAGTGGCTAGCTTGGGCCGCGGTGATGAGCTTACTCAGATCCTTGAAGCGGGGGCGACCCACGTGGTTGATCTCTCGGTACCTGATGCTACCGAAGCCAACGTTCACTTCGCCGTAGAAAATCACCTGCACGCCGTCGTTGGCACCACCGGTTGGGATGATGATCGTCGCGCTGAGCTTGAAACACTGCTGCAGAAGAACCCCGAGACAGGCGTGTTGATCGCACCGAATTTCGCTTTGGGATCGGTACTGGCCAGCGCCTTTGCCGCCACCGCTGCGAAATACTTTGAATCAGTCGAAATTATCGAGTTGCATCATCCAAATAAGGTCGATGCTCCTAGCGGTACCGCGGTGCGAACCGCAGAACTTGTTGCTAAGTCGCGCGAAGCCGCTGGCGTACCAACTAGCCCGGACGCAACTGAGACTCAAATTGATGGTGCTCGCGGAGCTGTGGTGGATGGGATCAACGTTCACTCTGTTCGTTTGCGCGGGCTCGTGGCACACCAAGAAGTACTGCTGGGTGGGCCCGGGGAACAGCTGACCTTGCGTCATGATTCCTTTGACCGAGCCTCCTTCATGCCGGGGGTGCTACTGGGTCTGCGAACCGTAGGATCGCGTCCAGGTCTGACTTATGGGTTGGATGGATACTTGGAGCTCGGCCAGTGAAAACCAAACTTTGGGTCGGCGGGATACTGCTGCTTTTTGCCTTGTACATAGGCATGACCTTCACTCAAGCGTTCCGCCTCATCGGCTCAGATGTGCTCATTGCCCAAATTATGGGTGTAGCGATCCTGGTTATTCCGGCACTATGCGTTTGGATCTTGATTCGTGAAGTACTCTTCGGACTGCGCACCGAGAAAATGGGCAAGTCTCTAGCTTCGACCAGTGAACTGCCTAAGGACCTACCCCGAAAACCTTCGGGACGAATTATTCGGGCTGCTGCAGACGAAGATTTCCCCAACCATCAGCGTGATGTTGAAGAGAATCCAGAATCTTGGAAGTCTTGGTACCGTCTGGCGTTGGCCTATGAAGCTTGCGGAGATAAGGGCCGGGCACGCAGCTCGATGCGAACCGCTATTGGGTTTTGGCGCCAAGCTGAAAAGTCGGCATCTAACGCTAGATGAATGCTGAGCTTCGACAAGTCTAGATAGTCTGCTGGATCTTGGCATGAATGGCTACGGCCGTCGATCTACCTGAATTTTCGGGCCGATCGGCGGCCGATCCTCGTTAAGGGAATTGCGACAATCGCAGAATAACAGTGTTGCTAGTCATTGGGTCTTTGCGCTGGACTGCTTCGGTCCACTGACGGAATCGGCGCCGCTTAGTACCCGGACACAATATTCCAAAGGACCAGAGGCTTTGGTGAAACCTAGCCAGAGTCCGAAGCTCGCGGTGAAGGAACACAGAATCCACCAAATCACCATCGGGGTCAGGAAATGCTGCAGTACGGGCAGAAGCACGAGGTGGCCCACATACAAAGTCAACGGTGCCCGTCCGGCTCCTGCAAGGATCCTTCCGAACCCGCCAAGCCGAGGGATAACAAGTACGAGCACGCCGATTACCGCCACAGCGCATCCTGCCGCATGCAGCGTGGCCAACAGTGAGTTGCTGTGGCCTGTAGGCAACCAAAGGTAGTGAACATCTGCCAGATACGGGTCCAAATTGATCCCGGCTAAACGACCGGTAATGATCAGCGTGGAAACCAAAGAAGTCGGCGAGCCCACGGCCGCGGAAATTTGATCCGCAGCTCCAAGGGCGAGGGTGCGTCCAAGCCCGTAGGTAACGATTGCTACGGTGGTGCCCGCAGCAATGAGCCAGAGCACCACTGCTCGGTCTCGCAAATTACATCGGGCCAGGGCGATTCCCAAAAGTCCGTAACCGAACCAGACCATCAATGGATAGTAGCCGGTCACTATTAGATCTTGGCCAAGAAGCAACGGTGTTTTTAGGTCAGAAAACGTTGGATTATGCTCCAACGTCTGACCCAGCCAGATGGCCGCGAGTGGACGCCACAGTATTGGCATCAGGAGCAACCATGAGGCCGAGACCACACAAATGATTGTTCTCGGAAGCCTTAGAGCCAGTGGAAGCAACAGAAATAGTAGCCCATAGTGGACAAGAATGACTGCGATGCGTTCATTTATCGTCCCAATTAGCATTCCGAGACCGGCAATTATTAACGCTCTCCGGGCAAGGACTGAGTAAATCTTAGGGTGAGAAAGGCCCTTTTTCGACAATGAATCGCTGAGTAAAGCCAAGGACAAACCAGCGAGCACCATGAACAATACAGAGGCCCGTCCTGAGGCCAAAGCCCCAGTAAATGTAGGGGAAAACTCGCCCCCAGCATCAGTTGTGTAGAGACTAAAAACGTGGGCCGCGAACATCCCTAGAATGGCAACCAGACGAGCTGCATCCACACCCAGCAACCGTTGAGACGTGCCCAAATTTTCCATGAAATCATCGCATCACGGATTTGGCGTCGGATGCCATCGCAACATGCGCGCGTGTAGATTTATAGTCATGGCTACAAGTGCAATTGATAATCAGGCATTCCCCTTCGGTACCGTACTTACCGCTATGGTCACTCCCTTTAACGATGAAGGAGAAGTTGACTATGAGTTGGCAGCAAAGTTGGCCATCAAGCTGGTTGATGATGGCTGCGATGGACTGGTAGTCACCGGTACCACCGGCGAAACTTCGACCCTCAGCGATGAAGAGAACATTGAAATGTTCCGCACCGTGGTCAAAGCTGTGGGAGACCGTGCCGCAGTACTGGCAGGTTCAACCACGAACGACACCCGCCACTCCATCAAGTTGTCCCTCGCTGCTAAGGAAGCTGGCGTAGACGGTGTGCTGTTGACCACCCCGTACTACAACAAGCCAAGCCAGGCAGGCGTCATTGCGCACGTAAAGACCATCGCAGAAGCCGTAGAGCTTCCGATCATGCTTTACGACATCCCAGGACGAACCGGCATCGCGCTGGCCCCAGAAACCATTATTGAGCTAGCAAAGATTCCTCAGGTCATTGCGCTGAAGGACGCCAAGGCCGATTACCAGTCCACCACCACCGTGCTGGCTAATACCAACCTACATGTCTATTCCGGCGATGATGGGCTCACCTTGCCACTCATGGCAGCAGGTGCCGTCGGCGTGGTTTCGGTAACGGCTCACGTTGCAGCTGCCAAGTACCGTACGCTTGTTAATGCAATGCATGCGGGGGATTTGGCTACTGCACGCACCACACACTTTGAGCTGGACGCGATCCAGCGCGGCATCATGGGCCACATTCAGGGCGCCGTGGCCGCAAAATATGGACTTCACTGGCAGGGTGTCCTGCCGAACACCGTCGTCCGACTGCCGCTTGTGGCACCGTCGGACGCAGAGCTTGATGCTATCCGCGCGGACCTACGTGAAGGCGGATGGGATCTGTAAAGAAAGGGACTAACTACATATGACTGAGACTTCAGTAGGAAAGGCCGACTCTGCACGTTTGCAGACCCCGGCCAAGCTGAAGAAGGGAACAATGCGCATTGTTCCACTCGGCGGTTTGGGCGAAGTCGGACGAAATATGACCGTCTTCGAGCTCAACGGGAAACTGTTGATCGTCGACTGCGGTGTGCTCTTCCCGGAAGAGCACCAGCCTGGCGTGGATTTGATCCTGCCGGACTTCTCCTACATCAAGAACCGGTTGGACGATGTGGTGGGCGTTGTGCTCACCCACGGCCACGAGGATCATATTGGTGCAGTACCCTACCTGTTGCGTCTACGCGAAGACATCCCACTATATGGGTCGAAGCTGACTCTGGCCTTCGTCGAAGCAAAACTGGCTGAACACCGCATTAAGGCCAACACCAACATTGTGGTGGAAGGCGAGATCGCACAGATCGGCAGTTTCGAATGTGAATTCGTCGCTGTGAACCACTCGATCCCGGACGCACTGGCTGTGTTCCTCCGTACCGAAGCCGGTACCGTGCTGCACACCGGTGACTTCAAAATGGACCAGTTGCCGCTGGATGGTCGCATTACCGACCTACGCCATTTCGCCCGCCTTGGTGAAGAAGGCGTGGACCTGTTCCTGCCTGACTCCACCAACGCTGAAGTTCCTGGCTTTACCGTGGCAGAGCGCGAAATCGGTCCAGTGCTTGAAGCGAAGTTCGCTCGTGCTCGCCGCCGCATCATTGTTGCCTCCTTCTCTTCCCACGTGCACCGTGTACAGCAGGTCTTGGATGCTGCTGCCATGCACGGTCGAAAGGTCGCCTTCATCGGCCGCTCCATGGTCCGCAACATGGGCATCGCGGAGCGCTTGGGCTATTTGGATGTTCCGCAGGGCGTACTTGTTGATTTGAAGCAGATCGACTCGTTGCCGGATCACAAGGTAGTGCTGATGTCCACCGGTTCGCAGGGCGAACCAATGGCTGCGCTTTCCCGGATGGCCAATGGCGAGCACAAGGTTCAGATCAACCCGGGTGATACCGTGATCCTGGCTTCGAGCTTGATCCCAGGTAACGAGAACTCGGTCTTCCGTGTGATCAATGGTCTGATGCGTCTTGGCGCTGAAGTCATCCACAAGGGCATGGCCAAGGTTCACGTCTCCGGTCACGCTTCGGCTGGCGAATTGCTGTACTGCTACAACATCTTGCGTCCAAAGAATGTGCTTCCGGTGCACGGCGAGACCCGTCACCTCATCGCTAACGGCCGTTTGGCCGCGCAGTCCGGCGTACCAGAAGAGAACGTACTTCTGGCAGAAGATGGCTCGGTCATCGATATGCGTGACGGTGTTGCCCAGCTGGTTGGACAGGTCGAGTGCGGTTACGTCTATGTTGATGGTTCCAAGGTTGGCACCATCACCGATGATGACCTGAAGGACCGTGTCACTCTGGGTGAAGAAGGTTTCATCTCGGTCATCACCGTGATCAACCGTCAGAACGGTACCATCATCTCCGGACCGGACATTCACGCCCGCGGTGTGGCTGAAGAAGACTCAGTCTTCAACGAAATTAAGCCAAAGATTGCAGCAGCAATTGTGGAAGCGGTATCGAATAACCCGAACCACTCCACCCACCAGCTGCAGCAGATCACCCGTCGCGTGATCGGCTCATGGGTTTCGCGCAAGCTGCGCCGCCGCCCAATGATCGTTCCAGTAGTTCTCGAAGCCTAAACGTCACAGAATAATGCCCCAAACCAATAACTTGGTTTGGGGCATTATTTGATTCTGGAGAAGATCAGCTCACGATAGGTTGCAACTTAGACTAAACCCAAGAACCCTGCCAAATTTGCTGGCAAAAGCGGGACGGCACCCGTGACCGTGCCAACACAGGCATCGGGAGTCTTGGTATCTTGCCATTCGTTGCACTTGGTGACTTGTTGGATGCGCCCCGTGCGGACATCCATTTCAACCACTGTATTCCACTGGGATGGGACAAAATGTCCCAAGATCTTACCCGTACCTACTTCCATGAGAACCATGGATTCTGCCGGGTCCGTTGGCTCTGGCAAAACAACATCCGCCGAGGCTGGCGAAGCCAAAGTTAGCATCGCTGCCAGTAGTGCAGGCGTGGTCAAGGCTAGAGTGCGAGGCTTCATTCTGTTCCTTCAAGAATATTAATGACAATATTTTTATCCTACTGTTGACCAGTGATTTATTCTTCAGAGGTTCGGTCAACCAGTGAGCGTGTTTATCTTGTACGTTGTATCGAGAAGCAACTTAATGGTGCAGAATTATCATCAACGCCCTCATTAGGAGTCGACACGTGATCGAATTCGAAAATATTTCAAAGCACTATCCTGATGGCACCGTTGCGGTCAGCAACTTCAATTTGCAGATCCCTGCGCATAGTTCCACGGTGTTTGTTGGATCCTCAGGGTGTGGCAAGACCACCTTGCTACGGATGATTAACCGGATGGTGGACCCCAGCGCGGGTTCGGTGCGCATCGACGGTGAAGATATTTCCGGTAAGAACGCTGTGCAGTTGCGTCGAAGCATCGGCTACGTCATGCAAAATTCGGGTCTGCTCCCGCACTTCACGGTGGCAGAGAACATTGCAACAGTCCCGCGCCTGATGGGGGAGTCGAGGAAATCTTCTCGCCGCCGAGCTCTGGAATTGATGGAGACCGTTGGACTGAACAGCTCGATGGCAGACAGGTATCCGCACCAACTTTCTGGTGGCCAGCAACAACGCGTCGGCGTCGCCCGAGGCTTGGCATCGGACCCCAACATTTTGCTGATGGATGAGCCTTTCGGCGCCGTGGATCCGATTGTTCGAGCGGAACTGCAAACCGAATTGCTGAGATTGCAAAAAGAACTCGACAAGACCATCGTTTTTGTCACTCACGATATCGATGAAGCGTTTTTGCTCGGAGACCAGGTGGTTATCCTTGCCGCAGGCGCACAGAAACTACAGGTGGGCAGCCCGAGCGACATCATTGAGAATCCTGCCAACGACTTTGTCGCGTCCTTCATCGGCGCACAACGCGGTTCCAGGTCGTTGAGCGTCAAGCAGACGGCTCAAGGACCCGTATTGGTTGATGCTCAAGGCCGAACCCAGGGACGACTGGTCGAGGGCGGGACACACCTATGACCTGGATTTCCGAAAACCTAGCACTGATTGCTTCTTTATCCCTTGAGCACCTGCGCCAGTCATTGATCGCAATCTTGATCGGGTTTGTGCTTTCAGTACCCTTGGGCTGGATTGCCTGGCGCTACAAGCTGGTGGGTGGACCCTTAGTCACCTTAACTGGATTGCTCTACACAATTCCCTCGCTTGCGTTGTTGATGATTCTTCCGGTGATCACCGGAATGAGTGCCATCAGCGAAGCCAATCTGATCGTGGCCTTGAGCATTTATGCAGTCGCCATTATGGTTCGGGGCGTGGTGGACGGATTGAACTCGGTAGATTCTGCAACGCGATCTGCCGCCACCGCCATGGGCTACTCCAGTGCTCGTCGATTTATTGCAGTGGATCTGCCCTTGGCCGGACCTGTCATTTTGGCGGGGCTTCGGGTGACTGCCGTGAGCACCATTTCGCTGGCCACCGTGGGCATCCTAGTGGGCGTCACTAACTTGGGTTACCTGTTTACCAACGGTCTGCAAAGGCGCATCATCGTTGAGGTCTTTTCGGGGTTGGTGGCGGTGGTGCTCATCGCGTTGCTCGTTGACCTCTTGCTGGTTTTGCTGGGCCGATGGCTTATGCCATGGAGCAGGAAGAGTCACAAACGCAAGGCCATTAGTACCAATGACGGTTCACAGGCGGTGACCGCATGAACTTACTCGCTGGAGCAATCAGGTGGCTTTTTGCCCCCGAACAGTGGGAGGGCAAAGACGGGTTGCTTGCGCTGCTAGGACAGCACTTGCTCTTCACCTTGCTCTCTGTGATTATCGCCGGAATCATTGCCATTCCCGCCGGTTGGGCCATCGGCCACACAGGTAAGGGACGCGAAATTGCGGTGGCAGCTGCCGGAATTGCCCGTGCTGTGCCTTCCTTTGGCCTGCTGATCTTGCTGGTGCTGCTGTTCGGAGTCACGCATAAGCCGGCAGCCGCCTTGGTGGCGTTCGTGGTGCTTGCTATTCCTTCGCTACTGGCCGGTGCGTATACAGGATTTGAAGCTATTGATCGCAAAACCGTTGATGCGGCCCGATCTATGGGAATGACTGAATGGCAAATCTTATTGAAGGTTGAGATCCCTTTGGGTCTTTCGCTGTTGGTCGGAGGAATTCGGGCGGCAACCTTGCAAGTGGTAGCGACCGTAACGATTGCAGCCTATGTGAACCTCGGGGGACTGGGGCTTCCGATCATTACCGGGCTGAACCTGCGCAGATTCGACATGGTGCTTGGCGGCGCCTTGATGGTGGCGGTGCTGGCGCTGCTGCTTGATTTGCTGCTTGCACTGGCCCAGAAGGCCTCGGTCCCTCGTGGGCTAGGCTACTCGAAGACGACATATAAAAAGCACGAAGCGGATCACGCACAAGCACAAGATAAGGAACTGACATGAAAAACAAACAGGTGGCGCGCGTGGCAGCAGTGGTGGCGGCGGGGTCTTTGGCCCTGGCCGGATGCTCCAGCTCTGATCCGCTGGCGACGCAAAGCAGTTCCGAGAAATCAGGGTCGGAGAAAGTCGTGGTGGGTTCGCAGGCCTACTATTCCAATGAGATCGTCGCTGAAATCTACGCGCAGGCGCTGGAGAACTCCGGCTTGGAAGTAGAACGGCAGTTCAACATCGGACAGCGCGATGCCTACATGCCTCAGCTGGAAAATGGCAGCATCAATGTCTTCCCCGAGTACACCGGCAACTTGCTCCAGTTCTTCAAGGAAGATACCAAAGCGCGCTCATCCGAAGATGTCTACAAGGAGCTGGAGAAGGAGCTTCCTGATTCGCTGGCAGTCCTTGACGAGGCCCAGGCCTCCGATCAGGACTCCTACACCGTGACCAGCAAATTTGCGCAGGAGAACAACCTGGAGAGCATCGAGGATCTGGCGAATGTCAAAGACCAGCTGACCCTTGGCGGCCCACCTGAACTAGCAGAGCGCCCTTACGGTCCGAAGGGTCTGGAAAGCACCTACGGCGTGAAGACCGAGTTCTCGGCAACCGGCGACACCACGGTGGAAGACCTTGTTGCGGGAACGGTGAATGTGGCCAACGTGTTCACTGCGGATCCACGCATCAAGACCGAAGACCTCGTGGTGCTTGAAGATCCTAAGTCGCTTTTCCTAGCATCCAATGTGGTACCGGTAGTGACGGCAGACCAGTCCTCGAAGCTGGGAGAAGTCTTGAATCCCGTGAGTGAAAAGCTGACAGCGCAGGACCTGATTGACCTGAACGTCCAGAGCACCGTCGATAAGAAGTCGGCTGCCGACATCGCCAAATCGTGGCTCTCGGAGCAAGGCCTGTAGGCCCAGCACCGTTGCGAGGGGCGATATTACCCAGCGGCCAGCCAAAGGAGCAGAGACCTGTGGCTTGCCGCTGGATCGCTTTAACACGATCTCAAACCAAAGTAATCTTCCAGGGTGATACCCTCCGGAAAGAGCATTCCGCCACCGTGAAAGGGACTTAACAAGATGGCTTCCACTGCTGTTTCGGTAGACAAGCACTACGATTTGATCATTCTCGGCACAGGATCGGGGAATTCGATTCCCGGCCCCGAATTCGATGACAAATCTATTGCCATCATTGAGAAGGGAACCTTCGGAGGCACCTGCCTCAACGTGGGCTGCATCCCGACCAAGATGTACGTCTATGCCGCCGATACCGCCTTGGAAACCCGCGAGTCCTCGCGCTTGGGAATTAATGCCCAGGTGAACTCGGTGGATTGGCCAGGCATCGTCAATCGGGTTTTTGACCAGCGGATCGACCTCATCGCCAAGGGCGGAGAAGAATATCGCCGAGGGGATAAGACCCCTAACATCGAGGTTTATGACCAGTTTGCCCGATTCGTTGCCGAAAGAACGCTCAAGACTGGGCAGGGATCGAAGGAAATGACGATCAGCGCGGATCAGATCGTGCTGGCCGCTGGCTCTCGTCCTTTCATCCCTGAGGTGATTGCCGAGAGTGGTGTCCATTTCCATACCAATGAAGACATCATGCGCCTGGCCCGGCAGCCGGAATCGATAGTGATCGTCGGTGGCGGATATATCGCCATGGAGTTCGCCCATGTTTTTGAAGCCCTGGGCACCAAGGTGAGCATCATTGCCCGCTCGGAACTGCTGCGCCATCTGGATACGGATTTGCGTGAACCCTTTAATGAGCTCTCGGCGCAACGCTATGACGTGCACTGTGGCAAGAACATCACGCAGGTCAGTCAGGATAGCCACGGAATTACCGTGACATTGGATGATGAATCAGCCGTGAATGCCGAGGTGCTGTTGGTGGCCACAGGCCGCGTTCCCAACGGTGACGAACTCGACGTGGAACGCGCTGGCATTGAAGCTGAGGACGGGCGCATCAAAGTGGACGAGTTTGGTCGCTCAACTTCCGCCGAGGGCATCTGGGCGTTAGGCGACATTTCTTCTCCATACATGCTCAAGCACGTTGCCAACGCTGAAATGCGCGCGGTGCGCCACAACCTGCTGAACCCTCAGAACATGAAGAAAATGCCTCATGAGCACGTACCCGCGGCAGTGTTTACCCATCCGCAGATCGCCTATGTGGGACTGACCGAGGAACAAGCCCGCGAAGCTGGGCATGGCATCGCGGTCAAAGTGCAGAAATATGCTGACGTGGCCTACGGGTGGGCCATGGAAGATAAAACGGGGATTGCCAAGCTGATCGCGGACAAGAAAACTGGCAAGCTGCTCGGGGCACACTACATGGGCCCGCAGGCCTCGACCTTGATTCAGCAAATGATCACGGTCATGGCGTTCGATCTAGATGTGCGCGAGGTCGCCACGAAGCAGTACTGGATCCACCCGGCGCTGCCAGAAGTGACCGAGAACGCATTGCTCGGCCTGGACTTCTCCTGAGCGCGAAGGGTTATGGACTGTTGTAAATAGTACCTAGTCGTCTTACGCTTGAGCCATGAATAGGAATGTACCAAAGAGTGTTGCTTCGATGGCCGGAAGGCTGTTCTTGAGCTCGGCGGTTTTGGGGATGGTGCTAGGAATTCTGGCTGTGCTCCTGATGTTCTGGCCGATCCGGGATAGCGGGTACGGCGGAAGCCTGGATTATCTGGGTATCCCGTTGGCCATCGGAGCCATTACAGGATTGCTGGTAGGGCTGATCTGCGGTGGCGGCGCGTACGTGGCCGTTGAAATCCAGAATATGAAGGACTGGAGTCCCACCGGTGCCAGCCAAGCGGTTGCTGCAGGCACCGGAGCGGCGGTGGCGGGATTGCTTCCAGCTATGGCGTTGGTCGCCGTCGCTTTGAACGAAGCTGATCCGGCTGGGTTGATGGCCCTAGCCCTTGGGGTGCTCGCGGTATGCTTTGCCTCGGGATTCTCTATCGTGACGGGCCTGAACCGCTGCCAAGCGCGCGGCTAAATCACCACGGATCGGCAAGCCAGGGCCGGATCAAAGCTGGTACCTGTTGATTCTCCGCCATAGCGACAGGCAAAAGTGGCATCGGGTTATAAACTTGAGCCCGTAAAATCTTCAGGAGGAATAGTGAAGTTGAAGAACAGTATTACCGTGGGCGCCGCAACTGGTTTCTTGGCCGTCGCGATGGGGCTGGGGGCCATCCCCGCAGCACATGCTAGCGGCAAGACCTACACGCAAACGGTGGCCAGTGCCGGTACGTGCACCACAATGGAAACCGCAACAGTCAAAGCTTTCAAGGCTTCGGGCTACAAAGTCAGAGCTCATTCTTGTCTGAAAAGCCCTGAGGGTTACACCTTGATGATTGGCTATTCGAAATAGGTCAGCTGCCAATCACGTGATCATTCTCTAACTCCCGCCAAACCCCGAGCAGACGTGTAAATTCGGGGCGCATACAGCTGATGGCGATACCCTAGAACTATGGCCCCACGTACTCAGTCTCAGGGGACGAAGAAGCCCACGACACGCAAACCCAAGGCGTCGAGCTCCTCGTCCTCCAAGAAAACATCAGAGAATCCGGAACAGGAACTCGCCCTACCCTTACGCGCCCTGCGCAGCGTTTGGATGGGGATCGCCCGGATCTTTGGTGGCGCATTCCGCCGCATCGGTGGAACGGTCAACCCTGACTATGAAATCCGCCGCGATGGCACAGGGCTTTTCCTTGCCCTCATCGCGGTCGTCGTAGCTGTTATTGAATGGTGGGGCCTGCGCGAATCGGGATGGTTCGGACAGGGGGTGCATGCCGTTGTTGGTGGCACCCTGGGCTTTATGGCAGTGCTCTTGCCAGTGATCTTATTCATCGGAGCCTTCCGCCTCTTCCGCTATCCAGAAGCGGTCACCGCCAATAACCGTATTGGTATTGGCCTGTTGATCATGACCCTCTCCGGATCATCCATCGCCTCCTTGGCCAAAGGATCCCCGTCGGTCTCCGACGACTTTGAGCTTTTGTGGAATGCCGGTGGCATGGCCGGTTCCATTTTGGGTACGCCACTGGGTCTGCTGATCTCGGTGCCGGGGGCCATGGCTGTGTTTATTTTCCTGGCTTTCATGTCGATCTTGATCGTCACCGCCACTCCTTTCACCCAGATCCCTGAACGGATCCGCGGTGGTTACAACCGTCTGCTGGGCCAAGACCCGAATGCCACGCGGCCGGCCCGTCAGGCCGCGGCTGCTGAACTTGATCCAAGCCGTGAAGAGCACGATCAGTCCTACCTCTATCCAGAGGATGAGCCTGAAGCGCCAGCACCGAAAAAGAAAAAGCCTGGCTTCTTTGAACGTCGTGCTGCCGCGGCTCGTCAGGTCACCGAGGTTTACGACGTTGACGGGCACGAGAAGCAGAGCACCGACCGTCCCGGCGACGTTGCCTACGACAAGGCAGTGATCGATCCCGTTGACGCTTCTGAGGCTTCGACCACCGCGTTGCCGGTCTCTAACCGCAACTCGGGCAAGATCTTCGACGCGGACGAGGCCGCCACCCAAGCGATTGCCCGTCCTTCGTTCAACGAACCAGAAGAAGCATCTGAGGCAGCAACTCAGGCCATCCCGGCCGCCAGCATTCCTAAGCCTGCCGGCCCGCCTCCCGGAGTGAAGCGCCCGACCAAGGCCGAAAGCGACATGGCCGAGATTATGGCTAATATCGGCCTGAAGGCCGAACCGGAGGCCACTACCTCCGCCATGGATCAGGTGTCCTCGCGCGCCGCCGGCCTGACCTCCGGACCGCAGTCTCCGATCCCAGCGCGTAGCGAACAACTTCAGCTCTCCGGGGATATCACATACACCCTGCCAGAAGACCATTACCTGCCAGCAGGCCCACCGGCCAAGGAAGCCTCCGAGGCTAACCAAGTGGTGGTTGATGCGCTGACCAATACCCTGCAGCAGTTCAAAGTGGACGCGAAGGTCACCGGTTTCTCCCGCGGTCCAACGGTGACCCGTTACGAGATCGAACTGGCACCGGGCACCAAGGTGGAGAAGGTCACCGCGTTGGCCAAGAACATCTCCTATGCAGTGGCATCTTCGGATGTTCGTATTCTTTCGCCGATCCCTGGCAAGTCCGCCATCGGTATTGAGATCCCGAATACTGACAAGGAAGTTGTTGCCCTCGGCGACGTACTGCGCAGCAACAACGCCCGCAAGACCGAACACCCGATGGTGATGGGCGTGGGCAAGGACGTTGAAGGTGGCTTTGTGGTCGCCAACCTCGCCAAGATGCCTCACCTTTTGGTCGCAGGTGCCACCGGTGCCGGTAAGTCCTCCTTTGTGAACTCGATGATTACCTCGATCTTGATGCGTGCCACCCCCGATGAGGTGCGCATGGTCATGGTTGACCCGAAGCGCGTGGAACTCACCGCTTATGAAGGTGTGCCACACCTGATCACTCCGATCATCACCAACCCTAAAAAGGCTGCCGAAGCACTGGGCTGGGTGGTTCGTGAAATGGACACCCGCTACGATGACTTGGCCAACTTCGGCTTCAAGCACATCGATGACTTTAACAAGGCGGTCAAGGCCGGCAAGGTGCATCCCCCTGAGGGGTCCAAGCGCGTGCTCAAGCCTTACCCGTACCTGCTGGTGATTGTGGATGAGCTCGCCGATTTGATGATGGTCGCTCCACGCGACGTTGAAGAGTCGATTGTGCGTATTACCCAGCTGGCCCGTGCCGCGGGTATTCACTTGGTGCTGGCAACCCAGCGCCCATCGGTGGATGTGGTCACTGGTTTGATTAAGGCCAACGTTCCTTCGCGTATGGCTTTCGCCACCTCCTCGGTCACCGACTCCCGTGTGGTCCTGGACCAGCCTGGTGCTGAGAAGCTGCTGGGGCAAGGTGACGCACTGTTCTTGCCCATGGGTTCATCTAAGCCAATGCGTGTGCAGGGTGCTTGGGTCACCGAGTCTGAAATCCAGCGCGTGGTTGAACACGTCAAATCCCAGCTCGCACCGGAGTACCGCGAGGACGTGATTCCTGCCGCCGAGAAGAAGAAGCAGATCGACGAGGACATCGGAGACGATCTGGACCTGCTCTTGCAGGCCACCGAGCTGGTGGTCACCAGCCAGTTCGGTTCCACCTCGATGCTCCAGCGTAAGTTGCGCGTAGGCTTCGCCAAGGCAGGACGTCTGATGGACTTGATGGAATCACGTGGCGTGGTGGGTCCTTCCGAGGGTTCGAAGGCTCGCGACGTGCTCATCCAGCCCGATGACCTGCCGATGGTTCTTGCTGCCATGCGCGGCGATGATCCAGCCACCAGCGCACCATCAGCCAGTGAGGCAGCCTTGGTTCAGGAAGCTAACGTGAACCATGCCGACCCGGTGGCGGAATACGCCGAGGATCTTGTCGCCAAGGATCTGGACGATCGCCCGCAGGCCGTTGACTATTTTGATGGCTCCGATGAACCGGGCGAAGACGCCTGGGACCTGACAGGAAGAAACTAATCTCATGAGCGAGCAAGCTGGCCAAGGCGCCCAGCCGCCGGTGCCGACGTTGAACATAGCCAACGTGCTCACCACCATCCGCATCATCATGGTGCCCTTCTTCGTGTGGGCCTTGCTGGCCGATGATTCCGAACAGGGACTGTGGCGTTGGATCGCCTTGGTGCTTTTTGTTTTGGCGATGTACACCGACAAGCTTGATGGCGACCTCGCCCGCAGCCGTGGGCTGATCACCAACTTCGGCAAGATCGCTGATCCGATCGCCGATAAGCTGCTCACCGGTGCAGCGTTGGTTAGTTTCTCGATCTTGGCAGAACTGCCTTGGTGGGTCACCATTGTGATCCTGGTTCGAGAATGGGGCATCACCTTATTGCGCGTGGTGGTTATTCGTTATGGCGTGATCGCGGCCAATATGGGTGGAAAGATCAAGACGGTATTGCAGTCCGTAGTGATCGGACTGTACTTGCTGCCATGGACTCAAGAAATCACGTGGCTACATACCGTGGCGTGGTATCTGATGCTCTTGACCTTAGCGGTCACCGTGGTCACCGGCGTGGAGTACCTCATCAAGGCTGGCCAGCTTGTGGCTGGCGCCAAGAAGCAGAAGTAGGGTGTGAGAAGATGCTGAAGCCACAGGCCCCGGCGGTCATCGCTGCTGCCAGCGAGCGCGGTGTCCAGCTTGCCACCGCTGAGTCGCTGACCGCCGGTATGATCGCCGCACGTCTGGCCGAGGTATCTGGAGCATCTGCAGTACTACGCGGGGGAGTCGTGAGTTATTCCTCGGACGTAAAACGCGAACTGCTGAACGTGGATGAAAACTTGCTACAAAGCAACGGCTCGGTCGACCCGGAAGTGGCTCGCCAGATGGCCGTGGGTGCGCTCAAGGCTTGCGGCGCGGACCTTGCGATCTCAGCGACCGGCGTCGCTGGCCCCGAGCCTCACGACGGAAAGTCGGTCGGTACAGTTTTTATTGGCTGGGCCTACGGTGCGCAATCCGGCAGTCAGGAGCACCATTTTGTCGGCGATCGCTCGCAGATTCGGGAGCAGAGTACCCAAGCAGCACTTGGACAGATTGCTGCCATCTTGAATAAAGCTTCTTCACAGTAAGACGCGAAATACTATTTCTCCCGAGATATTTCGCAAAAATCGGATCATATGTGGCATGTGTCGCATTTTTCAGATTAGGGTGAGAAGTAGGGAACAAAACCGTATGACCCGTCGTTGTACGAATTACAGGGCCACAAGGATGACCCCCGTATTAAACAGATCTTCGAGATGGACCTAGGAGCAAAGGCTAAATTTATGGTCAAGCAACCCTTTACAGTCAATGGTGTTGTCCGTTGGCGCGATATGGGAGAAGCCCATACGGTCCAGCCCGAGAAGGAGGAGCACAAAATGGTAGTACTCCGTCATGAAATCGGCGACGTTCTTCGCGACGTCCGTCAGCGCCAGGGTCGTACCCTTCGCGAGGTTTCACACAGCGCACGAGTTTCCCTTGGATATCTCTCCGAGGTTGAACGTGGTCAGAAGGAAGCTTCTTCGGAGCTACTTTCCTCGATCTGCGTAGCGCTGGAAATCCCACTATCCCTGATGCTTCGTGAAGTATCCGAACGCGTAGCACTAGCCGAAGGCATCGCTATCCCAGATACCGTTCCTACGGATATGGCCAACGAGTTCGCTGAAAAGAACACCGGCAAGCCACTGGCATCGGTCTAAGTTCAAAAATCTTATGGTTGCCGCAGCTCAGTAATCGAGTTACCGGAGCCGTCCAAGGAGTCCACGTGTACCGCGTGGGCTCCTTGCCTATGTCATGGGAGAATAGCTAGGTGAAGATCAGCGATTTTTGGCGCAATATGGAAGCCGAGTTTGGCCCGCGTTATTCCCACGTTCTAGCCGACTCGATGGCACTGACCGAATTGGATAGCCTGACGGCCTCTGAAGCATTGGCCAAGGGGATTAAGCCAAAACAGATTTGGGAAGCACTGTGCCTAGCCCAAGATGTCCCGGTCGACCGGTGGCTTGGCGTGGATATCGAACCCAAAGAATCCTAAGACGAACATTCGAAAATTCCGTTTTCGATCCTTCGAAAACGCCGTGTTGGATTTCGAACATCTGTTCGGATATGCTTATCCTAGAAACAGCGCAGGAAACTGCATCAAAAACTTAAGCACGCAGATTGTCCACACTTCAGGGCCATCCGAGTCCAAAGTGTCGGTGGACGAGCATACTGTCTACAGCAGGACATAAATCATGAGCAGGTCGCTAGAGGCTTGCACGAGCAAAGGTGAACCATGGCAGCAAATAATGATCGAGAAAAGGCCCTAGAAGCCGTCCTCGGACAAATCGACAAGGCCTATGGCAAGGGCTCGGTCATGCGTTTGGGCGATGAAACCCGTGCACCAATTGAAGTTATTCCTACTGGTTCGGTCGCATTGGATGTAGCTCTGGGCATTGGCGGCCTGCCACGCGGACGCGTGGTGGAGATCTACGGCCCAGAATCTTCGGGTAAAACCACTGTTGCTTTGCACGCCGTGGCCAGCGCGCAAAAGGCTGGCGGCGTCGCCGCATTCATTGACGCTGAGCACGCTCTAGATCCTGAATACGCCAAGAAGCTCGGCGTTGATACCGATGCACTGCTGGTTTCTCAGCCAGATACCGGTGAACAGGCACTGGAAATCATGGATATGCTCGTGGGCTCCGGTGCACTGGACATTATCGTCATTGACTCGGTTGCCGCACTGGTTCCACGTGCTGAAATCGAGGGCGAAATGGGCGATAGCCACGTTGGCCTTCAGGCACGACTGATGTCGCAGGCACTGCGTAAGATTACCGGTCGTCTCTCACACTCGAAGACCACTGCTATCTTCATCAACCAGTTACGTGAAAAGATCGGTGTCTTCTTCGGTAGTCCTGAAACCACCACTGGTGGTAAGGCTTTGAAGTTCTACGCTTCGGTTCGTATTGATATCCGCCGAATCGAAACTTTGAAGGAAGGTACCAACCCAGTTGGTAACCGTACTCGTTGCAAGGTCGTCAAGAACAAGATGGCCCCTCCTTTCAAGCAGGCAGAATTCGACATTCTTTATGGTCACGGAATCTCCCGTGAAGGTTCCCTCATTGACATGGGTGTTGAACACAACTTGGTCAAGAAGTCCGGTGCTTGGTTCACCTATGACGGCGATCAGTTGGGTCAGGGTAAGGAAAACGCTCGTCGCTTCCTACGCGATAACCCGGACCTCTCTGATGAACTAGAGCGTCAGATCTTGCAGAAGCTCGGCGTCCTGCCAAAGGACGAAGTTGAAGAAGACGAGGCAGAACTGCGAGTTGTCGAGGGCGACAAGTAGTGAGCTCAAGCTTTCAACGACGTAGCGTCCGACCTGGATACAAATCCGGGTCGGACGCTACGTCCGTTTCCAAAGAGTTTCAGGGCGACTTTGAGGACATGCCAGAGTGGGCCAAGCCTACTGTGGAAGAGGAGCAAGCAGAGCTTGAAGCCACAGAGCGCGAATCGACCTCAAGCGCTCATGCAGGCCCAGAGAAGCAGCCTGTTATATTTGCACCCCTGCCTCGGGAAGCAGAAAAGCAACCTGAAAGTATCGAGGAAATTCGTGCGGCCATGGCTCGCATTGTGGCGGCACCGCCAGCTCCTGCGCCAGCCAAACCTTCAAAGAAGCAACGGCGTGAGGCTCGCGAGGCCCGCAAACTAGCTAGGGAAACTGGTGAGCCTGAAGAACTTTCCGATGACCAGTGGCGTGAAAAGGCTCGCGGTATCCTGCTTCGACAGCTCACGGTGGGGGATAAGACTGCCAAGCAGCTCAAAGACAAGTTGCTCGACAAGGAATGTCCAGAAGAAATTGCTGACGAAGTCATCGAGCGTTATGCCGAGATCAATCTTGTTGATGATCAGCGCTTTGCCAAGTCTTGGGTTGTGACGCGCGCTCGTTCGCGTGGATTGGCTCGTGGGGCGATTAAGCATGAACTACGTTCCAAAGGCGTTGATGATGACCTAGCGGCAGAAGCGCTGGAGCAAATCGACGATGAAGCAGAGGAGCAACGTGCACGCGAACTAGTCCGGGCAAAATTGCGCCCAGAATCAATGGGCTTAGACCGCGACCGGTCGCTTCGCCGGCTGGTCGGAATGCTCGGGCGTAAAGGCTATAACGGTGGCATGGCGTTTAAAGTGGCTCGTGAGGAGTGGGACGCGCGATTCAGGTCCGCTGACTAATCGCTCTTTCGGCGTCGAGTTGCTCCCTTACCCAACCGAAACAACCAGTCATCGAAACTTTGATATGCCCACAAGATGATGGCGGCAATTCCGACTAATACAGAGCCCACGCCAATGTTAAAAAGTAGGTCAGCTGTCTCATGGTCAATGGCCGGGATGATGCCGATGATGATGGGAATGGCAAGAAGAAACAGCGCAGTAATTGAGGCCATCCACCAATGAAATACCTTCATCGAGCGTGACAATGGAAGCGATGCCCGCTGGGGATCCTTTTTGGCTTGTTTTTCACAGTTGCTTCCCATGGCTCTGCACACTGTCCTTTAAATCGTCAAGAGATGGATCGACTCGACTCTATCCGAAATTGACGACTCTAGCCTTGAGACAATCTGCGGGCAATCGACTCCGATACGAAAGCATTCTGCCTAGGGTCCCCTACATTTCAGCTCAATGGAAATTTCGGTAATCTTGAAGAGTGACTGAGCAACAAATCGCTAATACCACGAGCGCTGAAGAATCGAACCGCACCTACGAAGTGCGCACCTTTGGTTGCCAAATGAACGTCCACGATTCAGAACGCCTCTCAGGCCTGCTCGAAGATGCGGGGCTGACGCGCAAGACTGAAGAATTTACCGAGGACGTTGCGGACGTAGTTGTCTTTAATACATGCGCAGTGCGCGAGAACGCAGACAATAAGCTTTATGGGAATCTCGGCATCCTCAAGAAGATCAAGGCAGAACGCCCCGATATGCAGATTGCTGTTGGCGGTTGTTTAGCCCAAAAGGACCGAGACACCATCTTGAAAAAGGCTCCGTGGGTCGATGTTGTATTCGGAACTCACAACATCGGATCCTTGCCGACCTTGTTGGCACGATCCGAGCACAATAAGAAGGCAGAACTTGAAATTCTCGAGTCTCTGGATGTCTTCCCCTCGACGCTACCTACGCGACGAGAATCGGTGTACGCCGGTTGGGTCTCCATCTCTGTAGGTTGCAACAACACCTGCACTTTCTGCATTGTTCCCTCCCTGCGCGGCAAGGAACGGGACCGTCGACCAGGCGAGATCTTGGCCGAAATCCAAGCTTTAGTAGACGATGGTGCCATTGAGGTGACGTTGCTGGGTCAAAACGTGAATTCTTACGGTGTTGAGTTCGGAGACCGCTTGGCATTCGGAAAACTCCTGCGTGCCTGCGGTGAGATCCAGGGACTGGAGCGCGTTCGTTTCACCAGCCCGCATCCTGCAGCCTTCACCGATGACGTTATTGAAGCCATGGCAGAAACGCCGAACGTCATGCCTCAATTACATATGCCGCTGCAGTCCGGCTCGGACAAGGTACTCAAGGACATGCGCCGGTCCTACCGATCCAAGAAGTTCTTAGGCATCTTGGACAAGGTACGCGACCGCATTCCCAATGCTGCAATCACCACCGACATCATCGTGGGATTCCCTGGAGAAACCGAGGAAGATTTCCAAGCAACGCTGGACGTTGTGCAGGCTTCACGCTTCTCCTCGGCCTATACCTTCCAATATTCCAAACGTCCTGGTACTCCCGCTGCGACACTGGATGATCAACTGCCTAAGGCTGTTGTACAGGAACGTTATGAGCGCTTAACCGCGTTGCAAGACCGCATAGCCAAGGAAGAAAACGCCAAGCAATTGGGACGTACCGTGGAAGTTTTGGTCACGGAACAGTCCGGGCGTAAGGCTGAGGAAACGCACCGACTCGCCGGCCGTTCGCAGGACCAACGCCTCGTGCACTTCTCCGTGCCAGAGGGCGCACAAGCACCGCGCCCAGGTGATTTGGTGACTTTGCCAATTACCGAAGTGGCCGCTTTCCATCTCATCTCGGATCCAAGCCTCGAAGAGTATTCCTTGCGCGGTTCGCGTGCTGGAGATGCGTGGGATCGGTCTCAGGCTGAAAGCTGCGGTGTTCCTGCAACTGGCTCAAGCACAGCCGCAGGGCGCACAAATTTGGGTATGCCGACCTTGAAGGTGCGCGATTAACCGGATGGGCAATTCTCAATTGCCAGTCATTGCCGTCGTCGGCCCGACTGGCACTGGTAAATCCGACCTCGCCATTGCTCTGGCCCAAGAACTCGGCGGGGAGATCGTCAACTCTGATGCGTTGCAGTTTTATCGCGGTATGGATATCGGAACAGCAAAACTTCCGGTCGCGGAACGCGGAGGCGTCCCTCATCATTTGATGGATACCTTGTCTATCAGGCAAGAGGCTTCCGTTGCCCTGTTCCAGGCTCAAGCCCGCGAACACTTTGCCGATATTCGTGCGCGAGGAAAAGTACCTGTCATGGTTGGTGGCTCAGGACTATATGTCCGTGCCGCACTAGACGTCATCGATTTTCCTCCTACCGATCCTGCAGTACGCCAACGTTTGGAAAACGAAGTGGATGCTCAGGGCGATGGAAATCTGCGACGACGACTAGCAGAGGTGGACCCAGAGTCAGCAGCCCGCAATTTGGACGTGCGCAGGGCGGTCAGAGCGTTGGAAGTTTTCGAGATTTCAGGCAGACCCTTTAGCTCCTACATGCCACAACGAGAGTATTTTGCTCCCGCACTTCAGATCGGACTAAATTACGAACGCTCGGCGTTGCATGAAGCATTGGAAGCACGCGTCCACAAAATGGATAGCATGGGATTAGCTGAAGAAGTTGCAGGGCTACTAGAGAACGGACTTCGTGAGGGGAAAACTGCCTCACGTGCCATCGGTTATCAGCAATACACCGATTATCTCGACGGAGAAATTAGCAAGGCTGAAGCAATTAGCCAGACGGTTATTGCCACTCGAAAATTTGCTCGCCGACAAATTACCTGGTTCAACGCTGATCCGCGGGTCAGCTGGTTGAACCCGACCGAACCTGACTTGATCAGCAAAGCACTTTCCCTCGTTGGCTTGGCCAATGAAGCACCAACACGCTAGGAGTATCGATGTACACCACGGAACTAGGTCAATTGGCGGGGCAGGCATTTGCCAAGGGGCATGCAACGGGAAACGACTTTGTTTTGATCTCAGATCCGGATGGACAGTTGGATCTGAATGAACAGCAAGTAGCCGCATTGTGTCATCGCCGTTTTGGCATTGGTGGAGACGGGTTGATCCGTGCGGTTCCTACGGCCAAGGTGGCCGGTCAAGAGCAGCTAGCTAGCGATAATCCAGAGGCGTACTGGTTCATGGACTACCGTAACAACGATGGTTCGATTGCGGAGATGTGCGGCAACGGTGTACGCGCATTTGCGCACTTCCTGATTGCTGAAGGGCTTGTGGAACTTGAGGTAGGCCAGAGCATTAAGATCGGAAGCCGGGCTGGGATCAAAACTATTACGCGGATCGTTGACGGGTACGCGGTGAATCTGGGCCCTTGGGGATTGATCCACGAAGAGCAGGCTAAAGCACAATCCGTTGATTCTATGGTCAAGCCTCGAGGTTGGGAGCAAGCTCTGCCTGGACTAAGCATCACGATGGGCAATCCACACACGGTGGTCGCACTACCGGATCTGGCCATGCTCGAAGATCTTGATTTATTTCAGGCCCCAGAAGTCGCTCCTACTCCACCAAACGGAACGAACGTTGAGTTTGTTGTGCCCAGTGATCCATTGATCGAAGAAGACGGAGTTGCTCAGGTGCGCATGCGCGTTCATGAACGTGGAGTGGGGGAGACCTTGTCCTGCGGCACCGGAGCCTGCGCTGCGGCGGCTGCAGTTCGCTACTGGGCCAAAGGTACCGCATTGATCAACCAATGGGCGGTGGCTATCCCTGGGGGCGTCGTGGGCGTGGAGTTCCGCGAAAATGCAACCGGCGGGGAAGACACTATTCTTTCCGGACCGGCCGAGCTCGTGGGTCGAGGAATTATCGGCGCCGCGTAGCTGCTTGCCAACGACCATTGATAAAGGTTGTAGGGATTAGTTTTCACTAACCCCTGCAACCTTTATTCGTCCTAGGCCGGACGGGAAATCTTGAGCACGCGGAAGGCTTTGGCTGTCGCTTCGCGAGTTACTGACCAATCGGCTGGCATTTGCTCAATAAGCCATTTCTGCAAAGAATCGCTTCCCAGATTCTTCTGAACAACCAGCCACGCATCCCCGCCTGGGGCTAGACGCGGGAGCCATAGCAGGAGTAGCTCATGCAAGGCTTCTTTACCGATACGAATCGGGGGATTTGACCAGATCGTATCGAACTGAAGTTGCGGATCGACCGAATCGGGCGTTCCCACGAAGACATTCTTTAGGCCCAAACTTTGTGCATTAAGCCTGGTCAGTTCAATGGAACGTTCATTGACATCGACGCCGTAAACTTCAGACTCCGGTGATTGCTCGGCGGCAGTGAGCGTGATCGGACCCCAACCGCAACCGATGTCTAGCACGCGGCCTCGTGGAGTTGGGACATACTGCAATAAGACAGCCGTGCCCTTATCTAGCCCAGTCGGAGAGAAGATTCCCGAAGCGGTCTGAACCTTGCGAGTTGAACCGTTGAGTTCAACGTCAATGGTGCGACGTTCATCTGCCGAAGCCGGGCTGGCGGTGAAGTAATGATCCGAGGTCATAACCAAAGTTTATCGTTGTGTATCGCCGGGCCAAAGACCATGGCAATCAACGTGAGCAAAGCGATATAGGCAGGCCGAATATTCACTGATAGAGTTTTCTCTATGACTTTCGTATTCGTCTAAAACGTAACCGCTGTGGTTACCACGCGACTTTCCTGACGCAGGAGCGCCATGTTGGCCTGCCCAAATTAGGGGATCCGTAGACTGCGAAGTCATTTTTTCTTTTCTGTAAGTAGTGCCGCTCACCACTTATCATTCGACTTTGCTCCTGGTAACTCAGCTTCCACCTGACTATCTGCAGATTTCAACGCCTTTGCAAAGGACTACGAATGTTTGATGAATCCACTGATCCCCAACGAGTCACGTCGCGAAGTGGGGGTCCTCGGCACTATTCTGGAAAGCGAAGTACTTCTAAGGAGACCATGACTAACTCCGAGTCACACGAGCACGATTCTGCATCAATGGATGATGCCCAGATCCAGGCCGCTATCGACCGGATCCTCGAGGCTGACGAAGCCCAGAGTCCACAAATACAGCACTTTGGTGAAGAGGATTCCTCAATCTTCTCTGGCCAAGCTACGGCCCTGAACCGATTCTCATCGGGTCTTTCGCACTTTGACGGGGACCAAGACGATCTGGCTGATCGTCGCGCCCTGCGTCGCGTCGCGGGACTATCCACTGAGTTGGAAGACGTTACCGAGGTTGAGTATCGACAGCTTCGCCTTGAACGCGTAGTTCTTGCAGGTATTTGGAATGAAGGTACAGTCACTGACGCTGAGAACTCGCTGCGCGAGTTGGCAGCGCTGGCCGAAACCGCAGGATCAGAGGTTCTTGACGGTGTCGTGCAGCGGCGAAGCAAGCCAGATCCATCCACGTTCCTAGGCTCGGGTAAGGCCGAGGAGCTACGAGGTATCGTAGCCTCCACCGGCGCCGATACCGTGGTAGTGGATGCTGAACTAGCACCATCGCAGCGACGCGCGTTGGAAGATATCGTAAAGGTCAAAGTTATTGACCGGACTAGCTTGATCTTGGATATCTTCGCGCAACATGCCAAGTCCCGTGAGGGCAAGGCGCAGGTCGAGCTTGCCCAGCTCGAGTACCTCTTGCCACGTCTGCGTGGTTGGGGCGAATCCATGTCTCGTCAGGCTGGTGGTCGCGTGGGTGCCGCAGGTGGCGGTATCGGCTCCCGTGGTCCGGGTGAAACCAAGATCGAAATGGATCGCCGTCGTATTCGTGACCGGATGGCAAAGCTCCGCCGCGAAATCAAGGCCATGAAGCCTGCACGCGAGGCCAAGCGAGCCAATCGAAAACGTAACGAAGTCCCAGCCGTGGCCATTGCCGGTTACACCAACGCCGGTAAGTCCTCGTTGTTGAACCGACTGACCAACGCCGGTGTGCTGGTGGAAAACGCACTTTTTGCTACCTTGGACCCAACGGTACGTCAGTCCTCGACAGAAGACGGGTTGACCTACACGCTGGCTGACACGGTCGGATTTGTGTCCAACCTTCCGACTCAGCTTGTTGAAGCCTTCCGCTCCACATTGGAGGAGATCGCTGATTCAGATTTGATTCTGCATGTTGTGGATGCATCCCACCCGGATCCTGAAGGCCAAATTCAAGCTGTGCGCACGGTGCTGGGCGAAGTCAATGCGCTGAACATTCCTGAAATAATAGTCCTGAATAAGGCTGATGTTGCTGATCCGTTTGTGATCGAACGAATCAGGAACAAAGAGTCCAATACCTCGGTGGTTTCAGCTCACACTGGTGAAGGTATTGAAGCCCTGCTTGAAAAGATCAGTTCATCAATCCCTCGTCCGGGGATACAGATGGAAGTTCTCATTCCTTACAATCGTGGAGATTTGATCGCGAAGCTTCACCAAAGTGAATCTGAAATTCTAGAAAATGAACACCTAGAAAATGGCACACGGATGATCGTGAAGGTACGCGACTCCCTAGCTGCAGAGTTGGAGAACTTCAACCTTCATGGATAAGCAAGAGCAGGCCCTAGAACTTCTTGAGGCCGCGGTAACTTCCATGGGTGGTGCCATGCGCACCGGCCAGCAGGAAATGGTCAAGCACGTAGTGACTGCCTTGGAAGACGAAGAACATTTGCTAGTGCAGGCTGGCACCGGAACGGGTAAGTCCATGGGCTACCTGATTCCGGCGCTAGCTCATGCGCAAACTAGTGCTAAGCCAGTGATTGTCTCCACGGCAACCCTGGCTTTGCAGTCCCAGATTGTTGGACGTGATGTTCCGCGGTTGCTCGAATCGCTCAAGGGCAAGCTCTCGCGTCCCATGGACGTTGCTCTACTCAAGGGGCGCTCAAACTATCTATGCCAATATAAGCTCGGCGGCGGATACCCGGATGACGAGGGCACGTTATTCTCGATGGATGAGCCTGCAATTCCGGCAGGCACTACCTATTCACCGTTAGCTAGCGAAGTCATGAAGCTTCGTGACTGGGCAGACCGCACGGATACGGGAGACCGCGACGAACTGGTTCCCGGCGTTAGCGATAAGGCTTGGAAGCAAGTTTCGGTCTCGGCCATGGAATGTCTCGGATCCCAAAAGTGCCCCATGGCCGACGAATGCTTCTCTGAGATGGCTCGCGCTCGGGCCTCAGAAGCTGATGTCGTGATCACCAATCATGCCTTGTTGGCGGTCTCGGCTTTCGAAGGACTTTCGGTGCTTCCGGACTTCGAAGTTGCCATCATTGACGAGGCCCACGAACTACAAGACCGTGTGACCAGCTCCGTTTCTGGTGCGCTCTCAGCACGCATGGTGATGACAGCAGCCGGTGGTGCCAAGCGCCACTGCGGGGTCAACGTTGATGAGATGGTCAAAGCTGCCAACCGGTTGGAGAAGTCGTTGACCGGCATCCCTACGGGTTTGTTGGAACAGGGCCTCCGCGAAGACATGGGTATTGCCCTGAACGACATTGTTGAGCAGGCTCGACTGGTTTTGGCGTTGTCTAAGCCGGAAGCTAATGCACCGGCAGATGGTGGTCGGCAGACCGCACGTTCCCAAATGCAGGCGGTGATGGATGATGCCATTCGCATGCTCGAATCTGAAGAGCGCCGAGAAGTTCTCTATACGACCAGACCACGCGAATTTATCGAAGGTCGTGGTTATGTTGAGGCCGAAGATTCGCAGCCAGCAACGCTGAATGTGGCTCCATTGTCGGTCGCGGGAAAACTACGGGAGGGACTCTTCGACGGTCGTACCGTGGTGCTGACCAGCGCTACGTTGGCCATCGGGTCGCAGTTTGATGCGGTCGCAGGTTCCCTGGGCTTGATGGGTGCAGGAGCTCCAACATGGACCGGCGTGGATGTAGGTAGCCCCTTTGATTATCCGAAGCAGGGAATCCTCTACGTCGCCAAGCACCTGCCCAAGCCAGGTCGCCAGTTGGCAGCAGAAACGCTGGATGAGATCGAAGATCTCATCAAGGCTTCGGGCGGTGGAGCACTGGCGCTGTTCACTTCGAAACGCTCTGCCGAAGAAGCCGCAAGCATCCTGCGCGAAAAGCTCGACGTGGAAATTTTGTGTCAAGGCGAAGCGAGTATGAAATCGCTCGTTGAGCAGTTCGCTGCCGAACGGGATACCTGTCTGTTTGGCACCATGACGCTGTGGCAAGGTGTGGATGTTCCCGGTGACTCATGCCGCTTAGTCATTATCGACAAGATCCCGTTCCCTCGTCCCGATGATCCGATCTCTAAGGCACGAACTGAAGATGTCGCTAAGCATGGAGGTAATGGGTTCATGCAGGTCTCTGCGACTCATGCGGCGATTCGTCTGGCTCAGGGTGCAGGACGACTCATTCGTTCCGTTAATGACCGTGGTGTGGTCGCGATCCTAGATTCACGCATGGCCACCGCACGTTACGGGAGCTTCTTAAAAGCCACTTTGCCTCCCATGTGGCCAACGGTAGATAAAAAGGTGATTACCGGCGTACTGGAACGGCTCAAGCCCGAAGAGAAGAAGTAGCGCGTTGAACCGCCGGTGAGCCATCTAGTCCTACAGCTCGTCGCTTGCTAGTGTCTGTGCCAGATGGATGAACCACTTACTCCGGAAGGCATCATGGACTCTTGGAAAAACCTGTCTGCTCAGGCGGCCCAGGACACCCATCAACGCTTTGGACAACGCCTACTTGGCATACCCGGAACGTGGATAGGATTACCGTATAGTCGCCAGCATCGTCTGCGTGATGGCAGCATGCTTAGCGATATCAACGGTATTTCCCACCCGCTACGGGAGTGGAACTATTGGTGGCAGGCCCATTACCTCGACGCGATCATCGATGATGGTTTGAGGTATCTTGGCGACGGCCAACGTGAGCAAGCTAAGCGTGAGCTTCGTCGGGCCAACGAGTTACTTCGCGGCATTCGCTTTCGAAATTTCGGGGTCTATCCAAACTACTTTTTTGATGACATGGCATGGCTAGCTCTGGCCAGCCAACGTTTGGTCTCGTTCTCGCGCCAGTTGGAAGGTCGTAGTGCTCCGCAGGCCAAGCAGGCCATTTTGACTTTGCGCAAGCAACTGGCGGGTGCCATCGACGATGTTCTCGATGGTGGCATGTATTGGTCTCGTAAGCGAGATTTCAAGAATGCTCCAGCAAACGCACCAGCTGCGTTGTTCTTTGCTAGAAATGGCGAACGGGAACTGTCACGGGGTCTGCTCAGTTGGCTTCGGCTTAAACTGTTCAACACTGAACGCGGATTGTATGTGGACGGGCTACGCCTCATTGCCACTGGACGCAAGGTTGAAGAAGCCGTGTATACCTACAATCAAGGGCCTGTGCTCGGAGCCTTACTTGAGCTGGGCACCGATGAGGATCTGGAACATGCAAGCATCCTGATTCATGCTTCGCAAAGGTTCTTGACTGATAGTTCGGGGGCTTTGGCGATGAACGGTGGTGGAGATGGAAATCTCTTTGCCGGAATACTAAGCCGATACCTAGCGTTGGCAGCCAACGACATTCGGCTTGATGACTCAACACGAGCTGTGGCAAGCAAAATGATTGTGGACACGGCCCGTAGCATCGTAGATCAAGAGCCCCGAAGGCTGTCGGCAGCGGTGCAACGGTGGATGATCTTCAACTCGGCCGGCGCCTGCTCAGAAGGAGCAAGTACTGAATAAAAATTTGAGGGTCTGACGCCAGCTGGCATCAGACCCCCAAATCTTGTTCGTATTAGAGCGAACGCATGACCGAAACTACTCGTCCCATAATCGTTGCTGCATCGCCAAGAATCGGTTCATAACGTGAGTTTTGCGGCAATAGCCAGGTGTGACCGTCACGTTGACGGAAGGTCTTTACCGTTGCTTCTTCGTCGAGAAGTGCTGCAACGATATCTCCATTATCAGCGTTCTGCTGGCGACGAACCACGACCCAGTCACCGTCGCAGATTGCGGCATCGACCATTGAGTCTCCAGAAACTTTGAGCATGAATAGCTCGCCGTGACCGACCAGCTGGCGAGGCAACGAGAAAACATCTTCAACGGACTGGTCAGCCAGGATCGGGCCACCAGCGGCGATCCGACCAACCAAAGGAACCATGGTGGTGTCGGCGGAGGTGCTGAGTTCGATAACTGTTGCATCTTCGGACGCCGTTGCCTCAGATACCTCGGGGGTTTCCGTATTTCCCTTATCATCGGCTAGCTGTAGGGGAAGCAGGATCTCCATTGCGCGTGGACGACGAGGATCGCGACGGATGTAGCAGAGTTTTTCGAGCTGGCTCAGCTGGTGAGTAACGCTAGAGAGACTCTTGAGTCCGACTGAGTCGCCAATCTCACGCATTGATGGTGGATAGCCATTCTTTCCAATGGATCGCTGGATGGTTTCCAAGATCTTCTTTTGGCGAATCGTCAGCGAACGGGCATTCGATCGGGGAGTGCGTTGTGAAGCTGACATGAGATTTTGCCTTCCCTAGCAATTTTGCGAAAGTTCGTGAGTCCAAACTGTCGGAGCTAGATGGTGTGATGTTTTCATTGCTCGTCTACTTCGAAATCTTAGTAGATAAGTGGCGTTCTTTCAAAGATTTGTTCGAAAACTTCTGGACAAGTTTGATCAAGCTCTGTTAGAACAGATATACGAGATTCGAATACGTCTTCGAATCTTCATCATCGAACACAACTTCGCATCAATCTAGTTCTGAGGAGACATGGTCATGGCAACTGTCGCGCTTGACTCAAATGAAACCAATTCGCCAATGAAGATTCGTATCAACCGTCGCGGTTGGGCTGTTCTAATCGGGATTCCCGTTTTCGCCCTGACCGTCGCAGCTGCCTTCTACTTCTCAATGTTTGCTTCCGATGCGCACGCTTCATCTGAAGTTCCTTCTGGTGTTGAAACCGTTGACGTCACTGTCATTCCAGGTGACACCCTGTGGAGCCTGGCTCAGGAATATGCTCAGGGTTACGACGTTACTTCGGCAGTTAGCCACATCTCCGAGCTGAATTCGCTTGAAGGTACCGAGATTCACGTTGGCGACTCGCTGTCGATTCCAGTGATAGCTGGCTAAAGATCGAAACCGGCCGAGGGATTGTTACCTTGGTCCGTAGCGGATTCACCGCCCAAGCCCGTGCACACGTAGACTTGTTGCGTGAATGACCGCAGTGAACTTTTGAGTCAGCTGCCCTTGCGTGAGAATCTCCGCGGGCTATCCCCATATGGCGCACCACAAATTGATGTGCCCATTCAGCTGAACGTCAATGAGAACACCCATCCGCTACCAACAACGGTTGTGGAAGCCATCGCACAAGAAGTCGCTAAAGCCGCGACAAGTCTTAATCGATATCCCGATCGCGAATTTACTGAACTTCGCGAACTACTCGCCGACTATCTCGGACACGGTCTGTCGACCGACAATATTTGGGCTGCGAATGGATCCAATGAGATCCTGCAGCAAATCCTGCAAGCTTTTGGTGGTCCCGGCCGTAGCCTGATGAGCTTCGGACCAACGTATTCGATGTATCCACTGCTGGCTAGCGGAACCGACACCGCCTATATTGCCGGAAAGCGCGCTGAGGACTTCACCCTCTCGGCCGAGTCAGCAGCAGAGCAGGTTCGCAAAAACAAACCGAACATCGTTTTCCTTTGTTCTCCCAATAATCCCACGGGCACCGCGCTTGGGCTCGACGTCATCACCGAAGTGTATGACGCCATGAGTGAGCACAATGGCGTGGTTATCGTGGACGAAGCTTACGCCGAGTTTTCCCTTGCCAACACTAAATCGGCCCTCACCTTGCTTGAAGGTAGGCAGCGCCTGATCGTCTCTCGAACGATGTCCAAGGCTTTTGGGCTAGCCGGTGCCCGAGTGGGCTACTTGGCGGCCGCACCGGAGGTAACCGACGCAATTCGTTTGGTTCGGTTGCCGTATCACCTGTCTGCAGTCACCCAAGCAACGGCCATAGCCGCGTTGAAAAACATTGAATTGCTGCTTGCCCAAGTTGAAGACATCAAAACTCAACGTGACCGGATCGTTGAAAGACTAAAGTCCTTGGGGCTCAAGCCTTCTGTCTCAGATTCCAACTTCGTCTTCTTCGGCGGATTGGAAGATCCTCACGCGATCTGGGAGGGCTTGCTAGAAGCTGGCATCATTGTCCGAGACAATGGAATCCCGGGTACGTTGCGTGTGACCGCCGGTACCGAATCAGAAACTACAGCATTCCTGGATCGTCTGGCCGAACTGCTCGGCGCGGACAAATAAACAGGAACGAGCGAAGGAAGACATGTCTGCCGAATTGATTGGCGCACGTCGCGCCCGCATGGAACGCGTCACCAGCGAATCGTCCATCTTTGTTGAGCTAGATCTCGACGGAACTGGCGTCTCGGATATCAGCACCTCGGTGCCGTTCTACGACCATATGCTGACCGCGTTGTCCAAGCATTCGCTCATCGACCTCACCGTTCGCGCCACTGGCGATACCCACATCGATGTACACCACACCGTTGAGGACACCGCCATTACCATCGGTGAAGTTCTGCGCGTTGCCCTCGGCAATAAAGCTGGAATTCGCCGCTTCGGCACATCCTACGCTCCGTTGGACGAGGCCCTATCGCGCTCCGTAGTAGATGTTTCAGGTCGTCCATATCTGGTCCATTCAGGTGAGCCAGCAGGTCAGGAGTACCACTTGATTGGCGGACACTTCACCGGTTCGATGACCCGCCACGTTTTTGAAGCCATTACATTCCACGCCCAGATCTGCGCGCACATTGAGGTCCTCTCCGGCCGCGACCCGCACCATATCGTTGAAGCTCAATTCAAATCCTTTGCCCGTGCGTTGCGTGAAGCAGTCGAATTTGATGAGCGCATGGGCGACAAGATTCCATCCACGAAGGGCGCACTGTAAGTGGCAAAGAAGAATGTAGTAGTGCTCGACTACGGTTCGGGCAATGTTCGGTCGGCTGTTCGCGCGCTCGAAGCTGCAGGTGCAGAAGTTGAGCTCACCGCAGATCCGAAAAAAATTGTCGCCGCAGACGGTCTGGTTGTTCCCGGTGTCGGCGCTTACGCCTCGGTGATGGAACAGCTGAAGGCTACCGGAGCGTTGCGCTGGATCGGAAGCCGAATTGCCGGTGGCAAGGCCGTCTTGGGTATCTGCGTCGGTCACCAAGTCTTCTTTGAAGAAGGCGTGGAACACGGAGTGAAAACCGAAGGCATCGGTGAATGGCCAGGAACGGTTGAGCGTCTCAAATCGGACGTTATCCCGCACATGGGATGGAACACCGTTCAGCCTCCAGAGGGCAGTAAATTGTTCGCTGGTGTCGAGAACGAGCGATTCTATTTTGTTCACTCATATGCCGTGCAGAAGTGGGAATTTGACGTCACGCAACCAGCGATGACCCCTCCACAAGTCACATGGAGTACCCACGGAACTCCATTTGTCGCCGCAGTGGAGAACGGGCCACTTTCAGCTGTGCAGTTCCACCCTGAGAAATCAGGCGAAGCCGGCGCTAAACTGCTGCGCAACTGGTTGGACACCCTGTAAATATGTGGACTATCGTGCTTGGGTTCGTTGGCGCTTTCCTTGCCGGAGGAGCCATTTCGCTCAAAAGCCAAAAAGCCCATATCTCATGGGTGATCGCACTCTGGGTACTCGCGGGCATGAGCCTGATCGCCGCGTGGGTGCTGACACTTTAGAATTTTCGTTACTTCACTAAGGACATTATGAGCGAGCAACCAATCCTCGAATTGTTACCTGCGGTAGATATCGCCGGCGGGCAGGCAGTACGCCTGGTGCAGGGCGAAGCGGGATCCGAGACTGGCTACGGTGACCCATTAGAAGCAGCCCTTTCTTGGCAGAACGCTGGGGCTCAATGGCTTCATCTGGTAGACCTAGACGCAGCCTTCGACCGCGGTAGCAACGTCGAGATCGTCCAGCGCATTGCGCAGGAATTGAATATTAAGGTCGAGCTCTCGGGTGGTATCCGCGATGATGCCTCGTTGGATCGTGCGTTGGAGTTTGGAGCCACACGCGTAAATCTAGGCACCGCGGCTCTAGAAAACCCAGAGTGGACCAAGGCTGCCATTGCCCGGCACGGCGACAAGATTGCGGTGGGCATGGACGTTCGCGGAACTACGCTGTCCGGACACGGCTGGACCAAAGACGGCGGAGATCTCTGGGAAGTACTGGCACGCTTGGAAGATGCCGGATGCGCTCGATACGTCGTCACCGACGTGACCAAGGACGGCACATTGCGCGGACCAAACGTTGAATTACTGCGTGAAATTGCCACAAAGACTAGCAAGCCAGTGGTGGCTTCGGGTGGAATCTCATCGCTTGAGGACCTGCGCGTGCTTCGTGAACTCGTTCCTGAAGGAATCGAAGGCGCCATTATGGGCAAGGCTTTGTACTCAGGTCAGTTCACGCTTCAAGAAGCGCTGGATGTAGCAGGTCGCCACTAACGACTACGGCACAGCCTAATTGACGGTTTGAAAGCATTGGCTTTCAAACCGTCAATTTTTTGTTCTGAAACATGACACCTTAACACCCAAGGATGAGTCCGGGACTAGGTAGTGAATCCCGCGAAAATTTTCTGAAGCCAATCACTCGTGGTGTTCAAACTCATGAGTGAAGAAGCAGAAGACCCCTGCAACAACATCGATTCCCCAGTTAGCATGGAGTAATGAGTACGGAGCACAACGAGTCAGCACCTCAACGCCATCTGCCAGGACATATCGTCGCAGCGTTGGCGCAGGCTGGTTCACCTGCAGACTCTGCAGGTCAGAGTTGGGATGGGCGAGACCTCAGCGGCGAGGGCAACCCGTTGCACAACTTTGACAAAGATGACGGTAGCGCCGACTTGAAGGTCATGAACGCACTCTCAGAGTTACGCGCAGGGCGTGGTTCCGAGGCTGAAGTACATCAGGCCATGGCCACCGCACGAGTATTTATCGCGGTTGTGGCCCAGCTCGGCAAAGAAGCAATGGGGGAGCATGGCTTCGCTGCCGATAAAGAAGCCGACATGGCGTTAGTGAAAATCAAGGCTCCGGATGGTCGCATGGCTCTGCCGATTTTCACTACGGTTGAGCGACTGCAGGCTTGGCACAAAGAAGCTCGACCCGTTGCTGTGTTTGCCCCTAGAGCCGCGCTATCGGCGGCAAGCGAAGAATGCCAACTCTTGGTTCTAGATCCAGGAAGCGATTTTACGTTTGTCCTTCGACGACCAGGGGTCTGGAACCTGGCCAAACAGATCCAGTGGATTCCGAGCTATCAGAATCAGCAGATCGCGGACCTAGTCCACAATGCCACGGAAGGTTTCACCCAACTACAAGCCGTGAAATTGGCTCCGGGCAGGGGAGTAGGGTCACGAACCAAGGATGGCCAGGTCGTTCTTGGCGGTGGCTCCGGACCAGAACTCAATTTGCAGTTTGTATTTGCACCAAAAACTCCACCGAACCAAGCGCAGGAAATTACCCGCGCTATCCAGGGACGACTATCCCAAATGACAGAATTCACCGAAGCAGTGGATTCATTAGAACTAAGTTTGCACAGCGCGCCTAGCTAAACTCGGCGGGCTCCTTATCTAGTAAAGGAACACTTCGGGCATGAAAAGCTACTTGCAGATTCTGCGTCAGCCACAAATTTCGCTGTTGCTGCTGATCGGCATGATTGCCCGACTTCCTCACTCGGCCTTGAGCATGCTGTTGCTCTTGCACTTGGTTAATGACCTAGATCAGTCGTGGGTATCGGCGGGTCTAGTGACCGCACTAATGACCGTAGGTATTGCCATCGGCGCCCCGTGGCGCGGTGCACGCGTGGACACCTGGGGCCTGCGCAAAGCTATGTTGCCCTCGGTCATCGTTGAAACGGTGGTTTGGTGCACGGTCCCACACGTGCCCTTGGTCTGGATTTATCCGCTGGCCTTCATTGGTGGACTCTTTGCCCTACCTGTGTTCTCCGTGGTGCGTACAGCGCTAGGAATCATGACCACCGGCGAACAGCGTCGTACAGCATTTGCGTTGGATGCGACCGCTACCGAATTGGTGTTCATTGTCGGCCCGGCCAGCGCCGGAATTGTTGCGACCCAAATCAGTAGCGTGATCGGGCTAAGCGTCATTGGCATCACTGCTTCTTTGGCTGGATTGGCGCTGATGATACTGAACCCTCCGACGCGCAGCGATGATCCCAAGGCCATTGCTTTGCAATCCAACGCGCATGAAGAACGTCTAGGCGCCGAGGCCTCCTTTATTGCGGCGGCACCGGTGGGTGTCCAGGAGGTCGAAGGTGAGCTGATCCTCGCCGGTTGGAAATCTGCTCGGTCTCGCATCAAGAAGCGAGGACGCGCATTTAAGAGTCGTTTCAACTGGGTCAGCGCTTCGGTCCTTGCGGTGTTCATCGCAGCCTCCGGCGCCGGCATGCTGCTGACCGGAACCGAAGTTTCGATCGTTGCTGAACTTGATGCAACCATGCAGGGAGACCAATTGGGGTTGGTGTTCTTCTTCTGGTGTGGTGCTTCGCTCATCGGCGGACTGATCTACGGATCCATGAAACGCGTCGTATCACCGCTGTTGTTGTTGCTGCTGATGGCGCTGTTGACCATCCCGATGTACTTCGCCTCCGGCACTTGGTCCTTGGCATTGCTATCAGCGCTTCCAGGATTCCTGTGCGCACCCACGTTGTCGGCGGCCTCTGAATGGCTCACCGATCTTGTCGCTGAGAAGCGCCGCGGAGAGGCTATGGGCTGGTACGGATCTGCGATGACCGCTGGTACCGCCCTGGGCTCGCCAATTACCGGATTGTTTGTTGACAATATAGGACCGGACTTTGCCTTTATTGCCATTGGCGTCATGGCCGCGATCGTTGTACTCGTGGCCTTATTGGCTCAGCAAATTCGTCGCCGAATGCGTCGCGCCCAAAACCGCCGACGCGAAAACATTGCTTAGGCTTCTCAGCGCAGTCGAGAGTACATAAAAAGATCTTTGGGTTCGCCGTCGATGATTTCCCATCCTCGAAGAAGCCCTTCGCGTTCAAAACCGCAAGCTTGCGCTGCACGCCATGACGCGACGTTCCACGGCTGAACATAAAGTTCGAGCCGATGGATGCCTGGATGAGTCAAACCCCAGGCGCTCAGCGCGCTAAGCGCAGCGGTAACTACACCACGTCCGCGTTCGGCCTCAACGACCCAGTATCCAATGCTCGCACGACCACGGTCGGCATTGCGTAGCCACAGCCCAATCTGGCCGACAGCCGAATTTGTCTGTGCATCAGCAATGGCAAAGGAATAACCGGTGCCGTCAAGGACCCGCTCACGTTGCCGATGGATGAAGCTCACGGCCTCGTCGGCAGACGCCCGATAGGGGAGCGTCGTGATCTGTGAAATGTACTGATCCATGGATGCTTGCTGAACCATTGGGACGTCATTGTCTGAAAATTCTCGAAGATGAAACGAGCCTGCATCAAGTTCGGGTTGTTCAAGCATCTGCATATCGCCAGCCTAATGTGGTGGATACAACAATGAGCCCGACTCTAAAGGAGTCGAGCCCATGATGTTAATCTCTTAAAAACTGCGGAATTTTCTTAGTTGACCGGACCGGTGAACTTCTCACCCGGGCCCTTTCCTGGCGCATCTGGAATCAGCGAAGCTTCACGGAAAGCTAGCTGAAGGCTACGCAAACCATCGCGCAACGGAGCTGCATGCTGAGAGCCGATCTCTGGTGCACCCGCGGTGACTAGGCCTGCAAGGGCGGTGATGAGCTTGCGTGCTTCATCTAGGTCCTTGAGCTCTTCGGCGTCTGCGCCTTCTGCAAGGCCACATTTAACTGCAGCTGCGCTCATCAGGTGAACAGCTGCGGTGGTGATGATTTCTACTGCCGGAACTTCGGCGATGTCGCGCACCTGCTGGTCGACGAGGTGCTGATGCGAGTTGGTGTCTTCGGTACTCATACTGCTAAGCTTGTCACAGACCGACTCGATGCCGGTACTTCTCATGACGTTCAGTTAGATCTGGACGGGGATTCGTACTAGTATTGAGCCATGCAAGTGGAGGCCAACTCCCACCCGCTGTCGCCGTTTCCAGGCTTCCGGGTATTTCGGCGGGATAGTAAGTATTCAATCCTCAAACGCAGGCGCAATGATTTGCGCCTATCGTTATGTCGTCCTCATTGGCCTTCGCCTGCAATCGCAGACGGGGGCCTTCTTCGTTTGCGGTCATGGATTACGAATTTCAGGAGTGACACATCAGCGATCCACGCATTAATGAGCGCATTCGCGTGCCAGAGGTACGTCTCGTCGGCCCCAATGGTGAGCAGGTAGGCATCGTCCGCATCGAGGACGCGCTTCGTTTGGCTCATGAGTCCGATCTGGACTTGGTCGAGGTGGCACCCAACGCCAAGCCTCCAGTATGCAAACTGATGGACTTCGGCAAGTACAAGTACGAGGCTGCAGTCAAGGCTCGTGAAGCTCGTAAAAACCAGACCAACACGGTTCTGAAGGAAGTTCGCTTCCGCCTAAAGATTGATACTCACGACTATGAGACCAAGGTTGGGCATGCACTGCGCTTCCTGGGCGCTGGTGACAAGGTGAAAGCCATGATCCAGTTCCGTGGCCGTGAACAGCAGCGACCAGAGATGGGTATTCGCTTGCTAGAAAAGTTTGCAGCAGACGTAGCAGCGGTTGGAATCATTGAGTCCAGCCCACGCATCGATGGCCGAAACATGGTCATGGTTGTAGGTCCGCTGAAGAACAAGGCAGAGGCTCGCCGCGAACAGCAGCAGAAGTCCGGTGGTCGCGATTCGGCTAAGCGCAAGATCCGCACCGACGCTCCAGTTGAGACCGAGGGCCAGAACGTCGCAGCATCAATGGATGACGAAGCCCGCGCCAAGTTGGAGCAGGCACGTCAGGCAGCTGAAGGCGACGCCTAGCCAAGCCTGTTGGGCTTTCGAGCCCGTCACCGTTTACGGTGAAGGATCTTCCTCTTGGGAAGATCCAACTACAAGAGAACAACAGCGGTCACCTCAACGGGGCCCGCTTCGGATGATCCCCATTCGGTAATTTTGCCGGATGGAGCACGTTAGGAGAACGGCAGCTATGCCGAAGTTCAAGACTCACAGTGGCGCCAAGAAGCGCTTCAAGCTCACCGGTAGCGGTAAGCTCGCTCGCCAGCAGGCCAACCGTCGCCACTACCTGGAGCACAAGTCCTCGCGCGTTACCCGTCGCCTGGCTTCTGACCAGATCGTCGCTAAGGCCGATGTAAAGACCATCAAGCGGATGCTGGGCCTCTAAGCTCTCCCTTTCGCAATACGGGGAAGTTATAGCCCCAACACCATAGATTTCTCCCATCTCGCAACACCGCGAGCACTGGGGAACCGACTTGAAGGAGTACACACGTGGCACGTGTGAAGCGGGCAGTAAACGCCCACAAGAAGCGTCGCGTCGTTCTGGAACGCGCAAAGGGTTACCGCGGTCAGCGTTCGCGCCTGTACCGTAAGGCTAAGGAGCAGTTGCTCCACTCGTTCGTTTACAGCTTCAACGACCGTCGCAAGCGTAAGGGTGACTTCCGTCGCCTGTGGATCCAGCGCATTAACGCTGCATCCCGCGCTAACGGCATGACCTACAACCGTCTGATCCAGGGCCTGAAGGCTGCACAGATCGAGGTTGACCGTCGTATGCTCGCTGAGCTGGCTGTTTCGGACTCGAACGCATTCGCTACCTTGGTCAAGGTTGCAAAGGAAGCTCTTCCAGCTGACGTCAACGCTCCACGCGCTGCCGCTGAGGTTGCTGCTCCAAAGGCTGCTAAGGCACCTAAGGCTGCCGCTCCAAAGGCTGCTGCAAAGTCCGTTGAGGGCGAAGGCGTAGTCAAGGCTGTTGAAGGCGAAGCTGCACCTGAGGGCTTCGTTATCAAGGGCAACGCTGGCTCGAACAAGTACCACGTACCAGGCTCGACCTGGTACGACCAGACCGAAGCTGAGTTCTGGTTCAACTCCATCGAAGCTGCTAAGGCTGCAGGCTTCGAACCAGCTGGTGGAGAATCCCGCCAGCAGATGAAGTAAATCTTTTCTCCCTTTGAGCTAAGGCTCAGGTAGGACAGATCACACCGATGGGTGGGTACCGCGATCACGCGGAACCCACCCATTAGTGTTTCTAACGGTATTCTCGAACTATGAGCAGTTTTTCCCCTGAAGTGATGACCAATGCACGCGCCGAGAAAGTCAAGGCGGTGGCCCGCCTCGCCAACCGCAAGGGGCGTGAAGCTACGGGGGAGTTCCTGGTCGAAGGACCCCAAGCGGTACGTGAAGCACTCAAGGCCCACCTCACTGACGATAACCTCGTCCAGGCCGTTTATGTGGTCGGCGGATTCCTTGAGAGTCACGAAGAATTTGAGCAGCTCCTGGACCAAACACAAGTGCCCACTCGGATCGTTACCGGCGAAGTCTTGCACGCCATGGCTGACACCCAAACCCCGCAGGGTATCTTGGCCGTGGCAGCCATTGCTCAACCGCAACTAAGTGAAGTACTTGCCGCCAAGCCAAAACTTATCGCCGTGCTATGCCGGGTCCAAGATCCAGGTAATGCTGGAACCGTCCTGCGTGCAGCCGATGCGGCGGGCGCCGACGCAGTGATCCTGACCAAAGGCAGCGTCGATATTTACAATCCCAAAGCCGTGCGTTCGACCGTCGGATCCATTTTCCACCTGCCGGTGTTGAGCAACATCGAATTTGAACACCTGGTTCAGGCCGCTAAGGCCACCGGCAACCAAATCCTGGCCGCCGATGGATACGGGGCGAAAAACCTTGATGAGCTGCAAGATGCCGCCGTCTTGCGCGCTCATGCTTCGGGCGAGGGCCCAGAAGCCGATCAGCCAGCTTTGGAGTCTTCGACCATATGGTTATTTGGCAATGAGGGGCAAGGACTGGAAGAGTCTGAAAAACAAGCCGCCGATCACGCTGTGGCGGTGCCACTGTACGGAGTCGCGGAATCCTTGAACGTCGGTACCGCGGCCACTGTCTGTTTGTACGCCTCTGCTCGCGCACAACGCTCAGCAAAATAAAGGTCGGATTCATGGTTCAAACAGGGACACTCAAACAAATCGTAGCGGTGGCCATCGTTGATGATCTCACTACGCCGACTCAGCTCTTAGCTGCCCGACGAAACCGCCCGGAGTCCTTGGCCGGCCTGTGGGAATTTCCCGGTGGCAAGGTTGAGCCCGGAGAGAACGAAATCGATGCGGTACACCGCGAACTACGCGAAGAGCTGGGCGTGAAGATTCAGCTCGGCGCGATGATTTCCGGGCCGCACGCGCAGGGGTGGCAACTCAACGAAAAAGCCGCCATGCGCATGTGGTTTGCACAAATCATTGATGGTGAACCTGCGACCCTTGACGGTCACGATCAATTAGCGTGGCTGGACTTAGATGATTCGTTGAGCGAAGTAGTTCCATGGATTCCTGCCGACGCTCCGATTGTTACCGCATGTCTGGCCCTAGCCCGTTTAGGGGCAGTGAGCTAATCACCCGTAAGCTGGGATGAACGCCGTGTGAGGCACCCTAATCAACACACCAAAAATCTTGAGGAGCCCTTTTTCGTGAAGAAACTGTTCAGCGTGATTGCGCTGGTCTTTACTGCCATCCTTGCCCTGTCCGGTTGCGTAAACATGAACGCAGAAATCAACGTTGAAGGACAGAACAAAGCTTCCGGTGTTGTCCAGGTGGGCATCAACAAGGAAAACCTTCAAGGTCAAAGCATTGACCAAGTGATGCCTTCCATAGTGGATGTTGCCGCGATGGAGAAGCAAATCGACGGTCAGTGGACCTACGAGAAGTTCGACGACGGTGAAAACGTAGGACTGCGTTTTGATACCGAAGGTGCCATGACTTACACCCAGTTAGCTGATGCCTTCAAGATCTTTGGTTTCCAGTTTGCGCTAGCTGATGATGGCAAGGAAGTTACTTTCTCTATGCCAGGGGATAAGGCCAAGGTTGACCAGAACTTCACCGAAGCTAACGTTGCTGTGAAGTTCCCAGGGCAGGTAACTTCGCACGCACCCGGCGTGGTTGATGGCCACACCGTCACCTTCGACCTGACCAAGGGTGCTTCGGTATACCAAGCTACTGGTACCTTCGATCACACCATGCTCTATTCGCTGATCTTCGGCGGAGCACTGCTGGTGTTGGCATTCGTATTTGTCTTTGCGTTCGCACCAAAGGGCGTCAAAGAAGCTCACTAAGCAAAAAAATTCTGCTTCGAGGTAAGAAGCTTCACGCCAAGGGCCCGTCATCGGTGAAACGATCACGGGCCCTTGGCAATAGAATGGAAGCAAAGTGTTCTACGCGTAAGTACAAGATAAGAGTAAGGATCGATCGATCCCATGTCTGATCAGACAACTGGAGTTGCTCCCGACGGGGAGACCAATGTTCCACACCCAACCGATGAAGCCGGAATCAGCGTTGCCGTTGAAGCTGCGCTAGCTGCCATCGAGGCAGCTAGCGACTTGAACGAACTCAAGGAAGCCCGACTCTCGCACACCGGCGAAAAATCTGCCCTGTCACTGGCTAACCGCCAGATTGGCAAGCTAGATAAGTCCGAAAAGGCCGTTGCCGGCAAGCTGGTAGGTTCGGCCCGCGGACGAGTCAACAAGGCCCTAAGTGCCCGCACCGTGGTGCTTGAAGAAGCAGAAGCTGCTCGCATCCTGGTTGAAGAAACCGTTGACGTGACCGCGGCGCCTCGCCGTCGTAGCGTTGGCGCCCGCCACCCACTCTCGGTGCTCCAAGACCGGGTTTCCGACATCTTTGTTGGCATGGGTTGGGAAATTGCCGAAGGCCCAGAAGTTGAATCCGAATGGTTCAACTTTGACGCGCTGAACTTCAAGCCAGACCACCCGGCCCGTGAAATGCAGGACACCTTCTTCATCGAGCCTGCCGACGCTCACCTGGTCTTGCGTACCCACACCTCACCGGTGCAGGTTCGCTCCATGCTGCAACGTGAGGTTCCGGTCTACGTGCTGTGCCCAGGGCGCACCTTCCGTACCGACGAGCTGGACGCCACCCACACTCCGGTCTTCCATCAGTTCGAAGGCTTGGCCGTGGACAAGGGGCTGACCATGGCTGATCTGCGTGGCACCCTGGAGCACTTCGCCCGCCAGATGTTCGGCGAAGAAGCCCAGATCCGCCTGCGCCCAGCCTACTTCCCGTTCACCGAGCCATCGGCCGAGCTGGACATCTGGCACCCAGGTGCCAAGGGCGGCCCCCGCTGGATCGAATGGGGCGGCTGCGGCATGATCAACCCGAACGTTCTGCGCGCCGCTGGCATCGATCCGGAAGAATACTCCGGCTTCGCCTTCGGCATGGGCATTGAGCGCACGCTTATGTTCCGCAACGATGTCCCTGACATGCACGACATGATCGAGGGCGACATCCGTTTCAGCCAGCACTTCGGGATGGAGATCTAAGTAATGCGTATTCCACTATCTTGGCTGCGCGAGTACGCGCAGGTTCCAGCCGATGCATCGGCTGAAGACATCATGGCAGATCTAGTTAAGGTCGGTCTTGAAGAAGAAGACGTCCACCGTCCAACCGATGAGCTCTCGGGCCCGATCGTGGTCGGCCAGGTGCTCTCCTTGGAAAAGGAAGTTGCTTCCAACGGCAAGACCATCAACTGGTGCCAGGTCCGAGTGGTCCCAGAAGGCACCGAGCAGACCCTGACCGGCAAGGGCATCGACCCATCCGGTGTTCAGGGAATTGTCTGCGGCGCGCACAACTTCGTTGAAGGCGACAAGGTTGTTGTCACCCTGCCCGGTGCCGTACTGCCTGGGGACTTCAAGATCTCCCCACGCAAGACCTACGGCCACACCTCGGCCGGCATGATCGCTTCATCTCGCGAACTGGGCATCGGCGATGACCACGACGGCATCATCGTGCTCTCCAACTACGGGTTGGACCCGGAGCTGGGCACCGATGTCTTCGAGCTGTTCGGACTGAACGATCAGGCCGCAGAGATCAACGTAACCCCGGACCGTGGCTACTGCTTCTCGATTCGTGGCGTCGCTCGCGAGTACGCGCTGGCAACCGGAACCTCCTTCACCGATCCAACTACCACCGTGGTGGTCACTGAAGCTACCGGCGCCGGTCACACCGTGACACTTGCCGACACGGATCCAATTTACGGTGTGCCAGGGTGCACCCGCTTTGTCACCCGTGAAGTCACCGGCATCAACCCGAGCCTGCCAACTCCACGCTGGATGGCTTCGCGCCTGCAGCTGGCCGGCATGCGTTCGATCTCGTTGGCCGTGGACATCTCCAACTACGTCATGCTGGAACTCGGCGCACCGTTGCACTTCTACGATGCCGACAAGCTCACCGGTGAGATCACCGTGCGCCGCGCCAATGCGGGGGAGAAGCTGACCACGCTGGATGAGAAGGAACGCGAGCTTTCCACCGAGGACCTGCTGATCACCGATCAGTCAGGTGCTTTGGGCATTGCCGGTGTCATGGGTGGGGCTTCGACCGAAGTATCTGAGACCACCAGCCGTGTTTTGATCGAGGCTGCACACTTTGATGCGGTCTCCATCGGTCGTTCCCGTCGTCGTCATAAGCTACCTTCGGAAGCTTCCAAGCGCTTTGAGCGTGGCGTTGACCCGCACATCATGGCGATTGCAGCTCAGCGCGCGGTGAACCTGCTCGTAGAGCTGGCCGGTGGCACCGAAACCACCAACATCACCGACGCTGGTGAACAGCCTGCAGCCACGCAGATCCAGCTACCTGCTGGCTTTGCTAGCGCACTGATCGGCGTTGATTACACCGACGAGCAGACCGTTGCTGCGCTGGAAGGCATTGGCGCAAGCGTCGATAAGAACAGCACCGGCTTCCTGGTCACCGCGCCAAGTTGGCGTCCAGACCTTGCCATCAAGGAAGACCTGGTGGAAGAAGTAGCCCGTGTGGTTGGCTACGACAAGATTCCAGCCACCTTGCCGGTAGCACCTCCGGGCCGTGGCCTGACTCGTGCGCAGTCCCAGCGTCGTCGCCTGCTTCAGGGCTTGGCAGATGCAGGACTGACCGAGATCCTGTCCTACCCGTTCGTCTCTGAAGCGCAGAACAACACCTTTGGTGCAGCGGAAGCTGGTACCGAGGTCAAAGCGATCTCCTTGGCCAACCCAATCTCCAAGGAATTCCGCTTCCTGCGCACCAGCATGTTGCCAGGCCTGTTGGAAACCGCGCGCCGTAACATCGGCCGTGGCTTCCGCGATCTGGCCTTGTACGAGGGCGGCCTCGTATTCCAGCCGGGTGAGCAGTTGGGTTCTTCAGTTCTTCCTCCACTGGGCGCCAAGCCTAGCGAAGAGGTTCTGGCAGAGCTGTTCAATGGCGTCCCAAATCAGCCATGGCACCTAGCTGCGGTGTTCACCGGGAACGAAGCATCTGCTGCTGCAGGATTCGCACCACGCGCTTGGGACTGGGCTGACGCACTGGATGCCGCGCGCACCGTTGCCGACATCCTAGGCGTAGAGCTCGAAGTTGCTCAGGGTAGCCACCAAGCCTTCCACCCAGGCCGAGCTGCGACTTTGAAGGTGGCCGGCGAAGTTGTTGGATACGCCGGTGAACTGCACCCACAGCTGCTCAAGGATTCGGATCTTCCAGCTCGCACCGTGGCCATGGAACTGAATGCTGCGGCTTTGATGGAGGCAACTCCTGCCGTTGTTGTTGCACAGCAGTTGTCCACTCAGCCGCTGGCTACTCAGGACGTAGCTTTGGTTGTTGACCAAGACGTTGTTGCTGGTGAGGTACTTGCTGCCTTGCGCGAAGGAGCCGGAGACCTGCTAGAAGACGTCGCGCTCTTTGACGTCTATCAGGGCAAGGGCATTGAGGATGGCAAGAAGTCTTTGGCCTTCGGCCTGCGCTTCCGTGCTACCGACCGTACCTTGACCGCTGATGAGGCTTCCGAGGCACGCGCCGCGGCTGTCGCCGTAGCGGCGCAGAAGTTTGGTGCAACCCAGCGTTAGCGCAAACTGCCGATGCCCCATCGATTGCTCTGAAACTCTATGAGCAAACGGTGGGGCATTGCTATTGCCAGTGAATCAAAAAGTTGTTGTGCGACTACAATTGAACCTGGGTATGGCTCAATCGAGCCACGAGATGAAAAGGTTGTGTGACCGGCAGTGAAGGGTCTACGTTCGTGCAGTGCCGTACTGCTGGTTTTATTCCTCGGACTACTCGCTATTGGTGCGCTGATCGCTGCAGGATGGGGCGTGATTGTCTTCATCGAACGAGGCGCAGGAGCGCACCTGAAAGATGAACCAACGCCTAGCTACCAGCCTACGGATGAATCCGAAGACCCGTTACGTCCTTCGAGCTTCGCGCCATAATCGTCGATAAAGGGTACTTAGTCTTGGATCTGGCTCAGGTGTAGGACCAGTATATTTTCAGCCTCATCACGAACGGCGAACCCCAGACGCTCCAAAACTTTGAGCGAAGCGATGTTTTCGGTCGAGACTCGCGCCATCAATTCGGTGGCACCAACGGTCTTTAGCGCGGAGATGCCAAGAGAAACAATTTTCTTGGCTAATCCTTGACCCCAATGATCTGGGGCAATCCAGTAGCCGATTTCTGTGGCCTCTTCACGGGTAACTGCGGTGAACAGTCCCACTCTAGGTCCCTGAAAACGAGCGATAAACCAAGATATCCCAGGGCTACTGATCGCAGTATCAATGCGTTCCTTGGTGTACTGAAGGCTCCAGGGTTCACCGTCACCAATAAAAGCAGTGACGCGCTGATCGGCTGCGAGCGTTGAGATAAATTCCGTGTCGCTGACTCTCAATGCGGTGAGCGATATCGAGGAATCCATATGCTCAGCCTAAAGCAGTGGCACGCGTGGAATCTAATGGCGCTTGTTAAAGAACTGTAGGAAACGACCTGTGATCGTTCCCTACAGAAATGAGAAATATTTACTTTGCGGTTGCGGTCACTGGTGGCAGATCAGACCATGGGAAGGTGATCCACTTGTCAGTGCGACGCCATTCGAAATCTGGAACCATGATGGTGCGTGGCTTGGTGTAGAGGCAGACGGTCTTGACCTCTGCGCCCCATGCGGATACCAAATCAACAACCTTTTCCAAGGTGCGGCCCGAGTCCGAGACGTCATCTACGATCAGGATCTTCTTATCGCGAAGGTGGCCATCATCCAGCATTGGTGGAAGAACAACTGGTTCTGGCAATACGGTGCCGATGCCGGTGTAGAACTCAACGTTTAACGCGCCGCAGGCCTTCACGCCCAAGGCGTAGGAGATTGAACCTGCCAACAGAAGCCCACCGCGTGCTACCGCAAGGACGATGTCCGGCTCGAAGCCGCTGTCGACAATGGTCTGAGCCAGTTCGCGTGAAGCCTCGCCGAAAGTATCCCAAGTAAGGATCTCGCGCTCTGGCTCTGAAAGTACGGATGCGCCGGAATCATCAATGCTAGTCATTCTGTAATTTTAGCGCTGTTTTTCAATTGATGGTGCAGAAAGCGATGATGACAATTGGTTTTTCATCACGAGTCCGAGCGCACTTTGCTATTTGAGTAGGAGAATATTCGATGAGTCATGTCGCGGTGAGCAGTGCATCACGTCAGATTTGGAGCGGCTAGAATCGATGCTGAAAATAGGCTGAATGTGTTATGTAGGATCTTAAGGGGGCCCGACCCAATTTCGAGTAACTGTGCGCTTATATGTTGAATTTTGCTCAAAGAACTTGGGAAACTAGAAGAAGAAGTAAACATTGCCTAGAGCTCGGGAGCGATAACCATGTGGCGCACTGTTCGACGTACTCGAGTTGCCAGTTCTCTGGCCGTAATAGCGCTGGCATGTTTGCCTTTGGCAGCTCCGGCTCAGGCACTTTCAACTGTTCAGATTTCAGCTAGTGAAAACCTTGGCACTGTGACCGTAGATGATACGGCGGACGTCATCAACAAAACGCGGCTAGAAGTCGCGCTTGATAATCTCGACTTTAATGAGCCTACGAACGTTGTGGTTTACACCCGGAACGGTCAATACTCTGATGACATCAACACCAAGACCCTGCAGTACGCGAGGTCGACGCATCCTGAGTGGATTTCAGACAAACCAGATGACTACGGCGACTATTGGGCCGACGGGTTGTTGATCATCACGCTGTCGGTTGAAGGCCGCGGGGACGGCCAAATTGGCACCTATTTTGGCGAGGATCGCAAAGTTAGCACCAGCCAGATGGAGAGCATCCACGAAGCAGGCTATGACGACTTCAACCTGTCGCGGTGGACCGACGGTGTGATCGCGGTTGCCGACAAGGCTTCGGCGATCATGAACAGGCCGTGGTACAAAAGCCCCGCCCTTTGGTGGACCGTCGCGGCAGGTGGTGGCGGTGCCGGTATTGTCTTGATCTCAACAGCGGCGATGCGTTCCGCGCGACGCAAGAGTTTCGCCCAAGAATTACAAAGCGGAACCGAACACCTCACCAACGTCACCATGGACCTAGATGAGACGGAAATCGCTGCCAAGACGCTGCCCACCGGGTCAACTCACGCCGCCGAACTTGAACGACGATTTGCCGACTTCCTCTCGAAGTATCGTGAATCCTTCGACTCGCAGGCCAAGCTGGAGGCAGCGCAGAAGAAGTACCGTTCCTCAAGCCGTGGCGTGGAGGAGGCTAAGAAGTTCAAGACCGATGCGCAAAACCTTGATCTCACCGATGACGCCATCATCGCTGCTGCCACGCTCTACACCCGTTCGGCCTCGTGGGAAGATGCCTGGCGCGCGCAGACCAAACCACTGGCAGACGATCTTGCCCAAATTTCCACGCTGATCGATGACGTGGAGCCAGAATTGCAGGGCAGCGCTGCGGCACTCGCTTCGTACCGCGAGAGCGCAACACAATCGCTGGAATCGCTCGGAACCCAACTGAAGGCTGAACAGCTCGACGTCGATGCGGCCTTGGACCAGCTCTCCGATCTTCGACTCGGGCTGACAGAGCGTTTGGACGAATTTTCCAAGGCTCAAATCGAAGCCTATGCGCAGAATGAAGACGAGAAGGAAGAAATGCGTAAGGAAATGGAACGCTCCCGCTATTCCACCACGGGCTACAGCCCGCGTAGCGGAACCATCCTGGACGTACTAAACCCCGGAGCGCTGTACTGGAGCGTTGGGAGCTACAACGCTGGCTATAGCGCAGGAACCAACTCGGTAGATCAATCCCGCCAATCCGCTAGCTCATCCGGGTCGGTATCTACCGGATATTCCGGTGGCGGTAGTTTCTCAGGCTCCGGTGGATCCTCGCGGTTCTAAGCATCAACCCATGCAAATTTTTTCCAAGCTATTACCTGTCGCTGTAAGCGTGGTCGAGACGCGAACCGAGCTTGATGCCGGGCCCAGATTCTGGCAAGAGGATCAGTACGTGGCCGACGCGGTCGAGGCCCGTCAACGGGAGTTCCGCACCGTGCGCATTTGCGCTCGCCAAGCACTAGCCCAGTTTGGGCACGGCAATCACGTCCTGGTACCCGATAAGCAAAGGGCGCCGGTGTGGCCTCCGAATATTGTGGGCAGCATGACGCATGCAGCCGGGCTGCGAGCCGCTGCAGTGGCCAGCACCGGTGATTTTAGCGGTATCGGAATCGATGCCGAACCGCATCAGGCGCTGCCTGCAGAAGTGGTCGACATGATCCTGTTGCCGGAAGAACAGCGCTTGGCCTCCGCACTGCAAGCTGAAGATCCCAGCATCGCGTGGGACAAATTGATGTTCAGCGCCAAGGAAAGCGTCTTCAAAACGTGGTATCCACTGGCGCGGCGCTGGCTTGATTTTCTTGAATGCGAGATCACGGTCGGTCAACAGCCAGGAGTTTTCACCGCTAGAATCCTGCAGGTCAACCCCGTACACAGCGGGGTTGACCTGTCAGTGCTTGGTGGGAAATGGGTCAGCGAATCCCGGGTGGGCGATGGCCTGCTGGCCACCGCGATTACCGTGCGGTAAAAACTGAAACGTCCTAGAACTCTTCGCCATGGGTGATGACGTTCGCGGCGCGACCCACAATGTGTGGATCCGGGGAACCTACCAACTCGTGGTTTTTGCCCTTGTAATCGAAGCGGTCCAAAACGTGCCGCATCGCCTGAAGACGAGCACGCTTCTTGTCGTTAGATTTCACCACAGTCCACGGCGCATGGTCGGTGTCGGTTTTTAGGAACATTTGTTTTTTCGCCTCGGTGTACTTCTCCCACTTGTCTAATGACTCAAGATCCATGGGGGAGAGCTTCCACTGGCGCACTGGGTCGATCCGACGAATGGTGAAGCGGGTGAGCTGTTCACTGGCCGAAACCGAGAACCAGAATTTCACTAGGTCGATTCCTTCATCTACCACCATCTTTTCAAAGGACGGGGTTTGCTCCAGGAAATGCTCAACTTGTTCTGGCGTACAGAACCCCATGACACGCTCGACCCCGGCACGGTTATACCAAGAGCGATCAAAAAGAACGATCTCTCCGGCTGAGGGGAAGTGCTGCACATAGCGCTGGTAGTACCACTGGGTGGATTCGCGTTCGCTCGGTTTTTCCAGTGCTACGACGCGTGCCCCACGAGGATTCAGGTGCTCGGTGAAGCGCTTGATCGTCCCGCCCTTGCCGGCAGCGTCCCGGCCTTCGAAGACAATCATGATGCGACGTCCATTGGCTTTGGCCCACTTCTGCAACTTGAGCAACTCAATTTGCAAGGCACGCTTTTCCACTTCGTAGGTGTCGCGGTCAAGCTTTTGACCGTAAGGGTAATCCTCACGCCACGTATCAACCACGCTGCCGTCCGCTCGGAGTAACACCGGATCGTCATCATCATCGTCCAGTACCGTAAAGCCGCGGAAGGCTTCGTCGATCAGGGGAACTTCTACACTCATACTCGTAAGCCTAAGATTTCTAAATTAACGGTCAGTGAACTGGTTTTGAACCCGGATGCGGTGAATTTAGGCCGGGAAATCGGGCAACGCGAGTTCGTCAAGCCACTGCTCCAAGATGGAGCTAACGTCGACTCCGAGCGCATGTTTTTTGACGTGCTCGGTGAATTTATTGGTGTCCACACTCTTGTGCTGATAGGTGCCGGTCCAGTCCTGAAGCATGGCGTAGAAGGTTTGGTCGCCCAAGGCCTTCATCAACGCGTACAGGGTGAGTGCCCCGCGTTTGTAGACGCGGTCATCAAACATGTCCTCGGGCCCGGGGTCGCCGATTTGCAGATCTTGGGGGAGCTCATCCAACATCTTGTATGCTGCGCGCGCACGCTGCTCCAGGGACATGATGCCGGCTTGATCCGAATAGACCCACTCACTGAAGCAGGCGAATCCTTCATTGAGCCAGATATCTTGCCAGCGATCCGGGGTCAACGAATTGCCGAACCACTGGTGAGCAAATTCATGGGCGATAAGCCGCTGTGCTTCCCAGTCCAAGGACAGATGATTCCGACCAAAAATGCTCATGCCTTGAGCTTCCAGGGGAATTTCAAGCTCGTCATCAACCACAACGATCTTGTAATGCTCGAAGGGGTAGGGACCGAACTTTTTTTCAAAGATTTCGGCCATGTCGCCTTGTTTGGCAAAAGCCCCGCGCACCGGCAGATCGGTGCCCGGTACTGCGTACGCCACAAGATGCCCACCGCGATCAAAGGAAATTTCGCGGTAGCGACCGATCTGTAAGGTCGCAAGGTAGGTGGCCATGGGTTCGCGCTGCTCATGCACCCAGGTTTCACGGGTGGCCGCACGACGATGAGAAATCAAATTACCGTTAGCAACAACGCGATATCCAGCATCCGTGGAGATTTCAAATCGGTAGGAGGACTTATGGCTGGGATGATCGTTGCAAGGGAACCACGTTGAGGCGCCAACCGGCTGACCAGAAACTAGAACACCATCGGTGAGTTCTTCCCAGCCCACTTCGCCCCACAACGAATTATCAACGCTGGGGTTACCCGCGTAGCGAAGCTGAAGTTCGATGTGTTCGCCGGCCTTAACCTGGCTTGGGGTGGAAACCACCACCCGGTGATGCTTTTTGCCCACCGAAACTTTACGACCTTGGCAGGTGGCCTTACTGACCTTCAGCCCGTTGAGGTTAAGTTCAATTTCGTTGAGGTCTTCGAGCGCACGAATCAGCAGTGTAGCGCGACCATCAAGATGGTTGCTGGCCAGCTTCACTACGAGATTCACGTCGTAGTGCTCGACCGTATATGTTCCTGAGCCATAGTGTTTGGTGTAATCATCGAGTATGCGATGGGGCATAACTATGTATCCTCAGGCTTCCTGTGCAATGGTTGACGATGGCTGTTGATCTGGGTTGATGTTCCAGCGTACTGCCGGATTGCCACGCCAGTAGGTATTGGCAGGCAAGATTTCTCCACGAAGTACCAAACTGGCCGGGCCAGTGGTTGTACCTTCGGAGATTTGAGCAGCTGGCAGGATCACGCTGTGTGGGCCCAAGGTGGCTCCCGCTCCCAAGGTGACCTTGTCAATTGACATGATGCGGTCGTGGAAGAGGTGAGTCTGCAGGACGGTGCCACGGTTGACCGTTGAGTGATCCTCTAAGGTCACGAGGTCAGCTTCTGGGAACCAGTAGCTTTCACACCAGACACCGTGGCCAATCTTCGCACCCTGGGCACGTAGGAACCAGACCAACGCTGGAGTGCCGGCGGCCTGGCGTGCAAACCATTGGGCGCAAACCAACTCGGTGAAGGAATCAACCATTTCGGTACGCCAGATAAACGAACTCCACAGTGTGTGTTCGCCTGGGCGAATAACGCCAACGACCAACCATTTGGCGATCAGGGTAATGATCACAGCTACGGCACCGGCAAGAACCAAGACGGCACCGGAGAGGAGGATAGCCACCCAAATATTGGCGTAGCTGATCAGGGTAGCCAGCGACCACAGCACGCCACCGGCAATCGCCACCGAAGTGAAGACAGCCAGCGAACGGGTCAACTCCCAGAAGGAGCGCATGATCTTCAGCTTCAGTCCTGGCTGATAGGTTCGCTCGGACTCTGCTTCAACGGTGGTGCGGCGCAATTTATGCGGAGGCGAACCGATCCACGAGGTGCCTGCCTTCATCTTCTTAGGGGTTGCCGAGAGCACTGCAATGAGGGAACGCTTAGGCACCCGGCGCCCTGCATGCAGAATGCCGGAGTTTCCGAGGAACGCCTTCTTACCTACGCGCACCGGTGCGATATGCATCCAACCGCCACCGAGTTCGTAGGAGGCGACCATGGTGTCATCGGCTAGGAATGCTCCGGAGGAAATGGTCGTCATCTTTGGAATGAGTAGGACCGTTGAAATTTCTACGTCGCGGCCAACCTTGGCCCCCAAAAGGCGCAGCCAGATCGGGGTGAATAAGGATGCATAGAGCGGGAAGAGCTGATCGCGGGCGGTATCAAGTACACGTTCCGTTGCCCAGGCCTGCCAACCGACGCGGGAGGTGACCGGGTGCCATCCTTCAACCAGTCCAATGGAGAGTAGGCGAACGATGATGATGGTCAGCAGCATGCTGCCAAAGAACCAGACTAGTGCTGCCACGATGACTGCCGGAATGAACCTGAACCCTACTTCTGCCAGCGAATGTGCCGGACGCAGGATCGGGGTGATGGCGACAATCGCGAGCAGAATCGGGGTCCACTGGGAAAGATTGAGCAGGATCGAAGCAATGCCACCGAGGACTCGAGGCAGTTTACGATAGGTCGGTTCCTGCTCAGGCCACTTTGGCTTCGCTTTGGACTGACGGACAGCCGGTGAGCCCGCATAACGCGAGTTATCACGGGTTGCGCCGTATACGGCCGAGCCAGCATCGATGATGGTGTTCGCACCGATCACAGCTCCGGGAACCAAGGTGCTTCGAGCGCCGATGGAAGCGTTGTCTCCAACTTCAATGGCACCAACATGGACCTTGTCGCCATCGATCCAGTAGCCGCTGACGTCTACTTCAGGTTCGATGGTGGCACCGGCACCCACGGTGAGCATGCCAGTGACCGGTGGCAGGGTATGCATGGTGGCGGTGCGGTCAATTTTTGCGCCGAGCATTCGGGCATACCACGGAAGTAATGGTGCGCTGGATAGCGAGATCGGGTCAACCACATCGGCCACCTGCTGGGCTAGCCACAGACGTAGGTGCACGGATCCGGAACGGGGATAGGTCCCGGGTTTCAGCCCAGCCAGCAGTATCTTGTTAGCGACTATGGATACGCACATACGCCCGACGGGGGTGACGAAAACTAACCACAATGCGGCGATGACGTACCTCGGCGCCGGCAATGGATCTTCAAAGACGTTCATGGCCACGAGCGCCAGGTGCCCGAGCAATAGGTAGGTCACCCAGCGCAGTCCCGAAAGGATAAACAGTGGGAAGGACGCCAGGGTTTGTGCCAACTGGGTAAGTCGTTTGGTGCGCACCACGGTGCGCGGCTGCACCGGTTCACTGGCTACTTGCTGCCCGCCCAGATATTCCACCAGCGCACCGAAGCGAGGGTAGTCATAAAGCTCAGCGACCGTCAGATCTGGGTAGCGAACGCGCAAGGCAGAAACCAACTGTGCTGCAGAGAGGGAGCCGCCACCGGAGGCAAAGAAGTCCGCGTCGATCCCTGCCACCGGGGCACCAAGTGCTCCCTGCCATGCTTCGGCAATAAATTCGCCCACTTCATCAAGCTGGGGAAGATCTTCTGATGGTTCAGCGTTTTCAGTTCCGGGTAGTGGCCAAGGCAGTGCGTTGCGATCGACCTTGCCGCTCGTCTTCATCGGTAAGTTGTCCATGACCGCAAGAATCGGAACCATGGGTGCTGGAAGATCTTCCAACAAGGCGGTGCGCGCTGCACTCAGGTCGTAATCTTCCGGTGCCTGCAGGTAGCCGACCAAAATCTTGTTGCCCGTGGCTGTTTCTCGAACGGCGACGGCAGCCGAGGAAACTCCGGCCAGGGAATTTAGTGCTGCGTCAATTTCGCCGAGTTCAATGCGGCGTCCACCGATTTTCACCTGGTCGTCCACCCGACCAATGAAGATCAGTCCCAATGAATCGTTGATCACCATGTCGCCGGAACGATAGGCACGCTCCCAGCCCAGAGTTGGCATGGGAGCATATTTTTCTGCGTCTTTTTCCGGATCCAGGTAGCGGGCCAAGCCCACACCGCCGATGATCAGTTCACCTGATTCACCTTCGGCTACCGGAATACCTTGTGGATCAACAACGGCCAGATCCCAACCGTTCAAGGGTAGGCCGATGCGTACCGGGAGTGAGCCGTCCATCGTGGCGCCACACGCAACTACCGTGGCTTCGGTAGGCCCGTAGGTGTTCCAGACTTCACGGCCATCGGTGGCCAAGCGTGCTGCCAGTTCTGGCGGGCAAGCTTCACCGCCAAAGATCAAAAGGCGTACCGATTCCAAGGCTTGGGAAGGCCATAGTGCAGCCAAGGTCGGAACGGTAGATACCGCGGTAATCGAACGAGAAATCAGCCAAGGGCCCAAATCCATGCCGCTACGGACCAAGGCGCGTGGGGCCGGTACTAGACAGGCGCCATTGCGCCAGGCGATCCACATTTCTTCGCAGGATGCGTCAAACGCGACGGATAGTCCGGCAAGGACGCGGTCTGAAGAGTTCAGCGGGTCAGCTGGCAGAAACATCTGGGCTTCAGCGTCCACAAAGGCGGCAGCTGAACGATGGGTGACGGCCACGCCCTTGGGCTTTCCAGTGGACCCGGAGGTGAAGATAATCCAGGCGTCGTCCTCAAGACGTGGCAGGCGCGGGGCGCCAAAAGGCTTGGTGCGTTGGGAATTGACCACGATGGTGTCCCTGCCCTTGATGATGCCTGCAACTTCGGCTTCGGTGAATACCGTTTTGGCTCTCTCATCTGGGTCATCGGCATCCACCGGTACATAGGCAGCGCCCACCCAAAGGATTGCCAAGATCCACTCATAGAGGTGGCGTGTGCCGGACTGTACGCGCACGCCAATACGGTCACCGGCACCCAAACCTTGCTCATGCAGGCGCAGCGCCTTGGCTTTGACCTCTTCGATAAGTTCGGCGTAACTCTCGGTGCGTTCACCGTCGTCAATGGCCGCCGCGTCGGGGTGATCCTGCGCGGTGGTGGTGAGGATATCTATGAGGGTACGGGCAGCCGGTGCTAGTGCACCGGAAGGAAATTGGGGGGTGTAGATTTCTTGATCCGGTACCGAAAGTTGATCGTTGTTCATTGTGAACGGATCCATCGCTTTCACATAAATGTGTCAGTTGTGTTGGGGCGCTGGGGGAGTGCGACCCAGAAACGAAATGGATCCTGGAGGGGTGGGATGAGTGGTCCCATAGTTATTTAATACGCTGGTAAGCGAGATTAAGCCTAGCTCTATATGAATTGTCGGCTACATCTCATAAATTTCACCTTTACTACGCCACAGGCCGTTCGAAGAATCAACGATGTTGTCTCTTACGACCTGTGGCTGGTAATTACGGCAGCAAGATGACCTTGCCGGTGGTGGATCGGGACTCCAAAGCGGTATGGGCAGCGCCTGCTTCGGTTAGCGGGTACTGGGCACCGATGCGCACATCGATCGCTCCGGTGGCCACCCAGCCCACCATGTCTCCAAAGCGCCAATGCATTTCCTGCTCGCTGGTAAGGAAGTCGTTGAGCTTGGGGCGGGTGACGCTGAGCGAACCGCCGGCATTTAGCCGTTGCAAATCAAACGGTGGCACCTGACCACTGGCGCCACCAAAGAGCACCAACGTTCCGCGACGGCGCAGGGCCGCCAGCGAAGTTTCGAAAGTATCCTTGCCTATCCCGTCGTATACCGCGTTCACTCCCTTGCCGTCGGTAACTTTTTCGACGGTGGCGGCCACCTGGTCATAATCCACCACGTAATCAGCGCCGGCAGCCTTGGCCAAGTCCTTTTTCTCTTGGGTGGAGGCGGTGGTGATGACGGTGGCGCCCTTGAGCTTGAGTAGTTGGGTCAAAATCAGGCCCACTCCGCCAGCTCCTGCATAGGTCAAGATGACATCACCGTTATGCACCATATAGCTGGAATGAACTAGATAGTGAGCGGTCATGCCCTGTAGTGGCAAGGCCGCAGCAACGCTCAAATCTACTGCGTCCGGAACCTTGCCGGTGAGGGCTGCATCCACCAACGCGTACTGCGAGTAACCTGCCGCTCCCGAAGCTGTGGCGACGCGATCGCCAATCTTGAAGTTTTGGACTCCCTCGCCGATCTGCTCGACAATGCCAGAAAACTCTGAGCCGGGAACAAAGGGGTAATTCATCGTGTAGACGCCGCTACGCTGATAGGTCTCGATAAAGTTCACGCCGGTGGCAGCGATTTTCACCAGCAGCTGACCGGCGCCCGGGGACGGAACTGGGATCTGAGTTAGTTGCAGTCCGTTGGCGTCGGTAGGTTCGTTCACCGTTATGGCTTGTTGCTCCATCGTGCTTCACTCCTGAAATTCTCAGCGTCCCTCGGACAATTCCCGCAGGGTCTCTACGGACAGTTTAGGACTTTGCGCTCGCCAGTGGGCACGCGCAGCTGGGATGTCGGATTACGTGACGAAGTATTTTATGAATATTTATTAGCGTGCGTGAATATTTGGGGATAGAATCTAGTCATGACGATTTCAGTAGCTGTCTCCGGCGCCAGCGGATACGCCGGCGGAGAAGTCCTTCGCATTCTTGCGGCCCATCCAGAAGTAGAGATTGGCGCGATCACCGCACATTCTCAGGCCGGAGCACGCCTGGGCTCCATCGCACCGAACCTGTACGCGCTCGCCGATCGCGTATTGGTTGATACCACCGTAGAGAATCTGGCCGGTCACGACGTAGTCTTCCTCGCCTTGCCCCACGGTGCTTCGGCCGCTGTGGCTGCAGCGCTGCCAGAGAACACCTTGGTCATCGACGCCGGGGCGGATCACCGCCTTGAATCAGCAGCCGCCTGGGAAAAGTTCTACGGTTCGCCCCACGCAGGTTTCTGGCCCTATGGACTTCCAGAGCTACCCGGCCAGCGGGAACAGCTGGTCGGAACCAAGCGCGTGGCAGTTCCCGGGTGTTACCCGACCGGGGGCCAACTAGCGTTGGCGCCAGGTTTCGGCGCTGGAGTCTTGGAAGCTGACGACGTCGTGATTGTTTCGGCTTCCGGCACCTCCGGTGCGGGCAAGTCACTGAAGCCAAACCTGTTGGGCAGCGAAGTGATGGGTTCAATGAGCACCTACGGAGTCGGCGGCATCCACCGCCACATCCCAGAAATGGAACAGGGTTTCTCCAAACTGGCCGGCGAGCCGGTCACCGTTTCCTTCACCCCAACCCTGGCGCCGATGCCACGCGGAATTCTCACCACCGCCACCGCCAAGGTGAAAGCCGGCGTAAGTGAGGCGCAACTGCGTGAAGCCTGGGTTAACGCCTACGCCAACGAGCAATTTGTTCACGTACTGCCCGAAGGCCAATGGCCTACCACCGGGGCCGTACAAGGATCCAACCACGTCCAACTACAGCTGGCCTTTGATACTCACGCCAACCGTGTCATTGTTACCGCCGCGCTGGATAACCTCACCAAGGGCACCGCAGGAGCCGCCGTTCAGTCGATGAACATCGCCCTAGGATTGCCAGAAAACACCGGATTGCTCATGCAAGGAGTCGCACCGTGAGCCTCGCCCACACCAATACCCACCCGTCAGCCCCTGCCACGGGAGTCACCGCACCGGCAGGCTTTTCTGCCTCGGGTGTCCCAGCAGGACTCAAGTCCACGGGCAAGAACGATGTTGTTCTGGTGCAAAACCATGGCCCGAACTTCGCTGCCGCCGGAGTCTTCACCTCAAACCGTGTGGCGGCCGCACCGGTGCATTGGTCACGCCAGGTCCTAGTAGATTCCCGCATTGACGCGGTCCTGCTGAACTCAGGTGGCGCCAATGCTTGCACCGGTGCCGAGGGATTTGGCAATACGCACAAGAGCGCCGAATATGTAGCTGAACTACTCGGTGTGTCCGCTTCGGATGTGGCTGTGGCCTCCACCGGGCTGATCGGCGTACAACTGCCCATGGACAAGCTACTGCCGGGCGTGAAAGCTGCCGCCCAATCTTTGGCCACCGATCAAAATGCCTCCGATCAGGCCGCCGCCGGCATCATGACCACCGATACCGTGCCGAAGCTGGTCTCCCGACTGGTGGGTCCTCACGGTTCTGACCAAGTCACCATCGGCGGCATGGCCAAGGGTGCGGGCATGCTCGCCCCAGCACTGGCCACCATGCTGGTGGTCTTGACCACCGATGCGGAGCTCAGTGCTGAGCAGGCCGATACCGCATTGCGTGCGGCCACCGCGATGAGTTTTGATCGGGCCGATTCCGATGGCTGTATGTCCACCAACGACACCGTGTTGTTGCTGGCCTCCGGCGCTTCGGGCAGCACCCCGGATATCGCCGAGTTCACCGCAGCGCTCACCGATGCCTGCTGCGAGTTGGCCGCGAAGCTGATCGAAGATGCCGAGGGCGCCGATCACACCATCGCCATCCGTACCTACAATGCCGCCACCGAAGCCGACGCGCTGGAAGTTTCCAAGGCCGTTTCCCGCTCCAACCTGGTCAAGACCGCGGTCTTTGGTAAGGACCCCAACTGGGGGCGTGTGCTCTCCGAAGTGGGCACCACCAAGGCCGCCTTCGAGGCCGATGAGCTGAACGTCTCGATCAACGGCGTGATGGTCTGTAAAAACGGTGGGGTCGGCGAAGATCGCAACCTGGTCAGTCTGGAAGAACGCAATGTGTCCATCGAGATCGATTTGAACGCCGGGGATGAAGAAGCCACGGTGCTGACCAACGATCTGACTCACGACTACGTCCACGAAAACTCCGCTTACTCCAGCTAGGAACGATCCACATGGCCCAAAGTATCCGCACCAACCTGGAAACCGCCGCGACCAAAGCCGAAGCGCTGATCGAAGCGCTTCCATGGATTCAGCGCTTCGCCGGCACCACCATGGTCATCAAATATGGTGGCAACGCCATGGTCAACGACGAGCTGCGCCGCGCCTTCGCGCAAGACATCGTCTTCCTGCGACATGCCGGGGTCAACCCAGTAGTAGTGCACGGCGGCGGGCCACAGATCAACAAAATGCTCGACACCTTGGGCATCGAGTCCGAGTTCCGCGGGGGACTACGCGTAACCACCCCCGAGGCCATGGATGTGGTGCGCATGGTCCTTACCGGGCAGGTGCAGCGCGATCTGGTCGGCCTGATCAACTCACACGGTCCCTACTCGGTGGGCATGTCCGGTGAGGACGGCGCCACCTTGCAGGCGGTACGTACCGGGACCATCGTCGACGGGCTGCCAGTGGATCTGGGTCTGGTCGGCGAGGTCACCCGGGTACGCACCGATCAGGTTGACTCCTTGGTAGACGCCGGAATGATCCCGGTCATTTCCACCGTCGCCCCGGAATTTGATGAACAGGGTGATCCGACCGGCGCGATCCTGAATGTGAACGCCGATACCGCCGCGGCCGCGCTGGCCAGCGCGCTGGGCGCCACCAAGCTGGTGATCCTCACCGACGTGGAGGGCCTCTACGCAGCCTGGCCAGATAAGTCCTCGCTGATCACTTCGATCACCAACGATGAGCTGCGTACGATGCTGCCTTCCCTAGAATCGGGCATGATCCCCAAGATGGGTGCGTGCCTGAAAGCCGTCGACGAGGGCGTGGGCCAGGCGCACATCGTGGATGGTCGAGCCCCGCACTCGATGCTGCTAGAGATCTTCACCACCGCCGGCGTGGGCACCCAGGTGCTCCCGGCCCCCGTCACCAATCAGAAGGACACCAAGTGAGCGAACTTTCAGCGGATACCGCCATCGCCACCGAACACGTACAAGAACTGACCGGACTCTCCAGCGCTGCCTTATCCGAGCGCTACTCCAACTCGCTGCTGGGCGTATTTGGCACCCCGCAGCGGGTGCTAGTGCGCGGGGCCGGCTGCCACGTCTGGGATGCCGATGGCAACCAGTACCTGGATCTGCTCGGCGGTATCGCAGTTAATACCCTTGGTCACGCCAACCCCTTGCTGACCAGTGTGATCACCAGCCAACTGGCCACCTTGGGGCACGTGTCCAACTTCTTCACCTCGCCGAGCCAGATCGCCCTGGCCGAAAAGCTACTAGAAATTTCTGCCGCCCCGGCTGGGTCTAAGGTCTTCTTCGCCAACTCCGGCACCGAAGCCAATGAGGCGGCGCTGAAGCTCACCCGGCGCAATACCGGCACGCCCGAAAACCCGCGCACCAAGGTGATCGCCCTGGAACACGCCTTCCACGGCCGAACCCTGGGTGCACTGTCACTGACCTACAAGGAAAAGTACCGCGCGCCTTTTGCCCCGCTGCCAGAAAATGTCATCTGGATTCCTGCAGGAGATATCGACGCACTCCGCGCGGCGGTCGATGAGAGCGTAGCGGCAGTGTTTATCGAGCCGATCCAGGGTGAAGCCGGGGTGCGCATGCTCTCGGAAAAGTACCTGCAAGCCGCCCGCGAGATCACAGCTACCGCTGGCGCCCTGCTGGTCTTCGACGAGGTGCAATCCGGCATGGGGCGCACCGGCTCCTTCTTCGCCTCAGCACCGGTGATTCCCGATGTGATGACCCTAGCCAAGGGGCTGGGCGGGGGCTTCCCTATCGGCGCGATGATCGTCTTCGGTGAAGAGAACACCGCATGGCTGACCCCGGGCGATCACGGCACCACCTTTGGCGGCAACCCAGTGGCGTGCGCGGCTGGCTTGGCCGTCATCCACACCATCGAGTCGCAGAATCTGCTGGCTCAGGTGCGAGCGACCGGGGATTGGTTGCGTGAGCAACTTTCTGATATTGCCGGTCTGAGCGCAGTGCGCGGGGCAGGGATGCTCACCGCCTTCGAACTAGCAGAAGCCAACGCGCCGAAGCTGGTAACCGCGGCCCTGGACGCCGGGTTCATCGTGAACGCCACCGACGATTCCACCATCCGCCTGGCCCCACCACTGGTGATCACCAAAGAACAACTGGGCAGCTTCATCGATGTCCTGCCACAGCTGATTGCCGCCGCCAGCTAATCGCCGACGAAAATTTCGCACAATTTTAAGGACCTACACATGAGCACTACCCGCCACTTTTTGACCGACCTGGATTTCACCCCCGACGAGCAGTCCAAGGTGCTGGATCTGGCCGCAGCCATGAAGGCCGACAAGTACGGTTACCAGCCTTTCGCCGGCCCACAAACCGTCGCGGTCTTCTTCGACAAAACTTCCACCCGCACCCGCGTCTCCTTCCATGCCGGCATCGCAGAACTCGGCGGCTCGCCGCTGATTATCAACTCCGGCGAATCCCAGTTGGGCCACAAGGAGTCCATCGCCGACTCCGCCAAGGTGCTCGAACGCATGGTCTCCACCATCGTCTGGCGCACCTACGCACAGTCCGGGCTAGAAGAAATGGCGGCCAATTCATCGGTGCCCGTGATCAACGCACTGAGCGATGACTACCACCCGTGCCAGCTGATCGCCGATCTGCTCACCGTGCGTGAGCACAAGGGAGCCACGCAGGGTCTGAAAATGGCCTACCTGGGCGATGCGGCGAACAACATGGCCAACTCCTACCTGCTGGCCGGAGTCACCGCCGGCATGCACGTGGCCATCGCCGGCCCAGAAGGTTACCTGCCTGCCGAGTCGATCATCAACGCCGCTCAAGAACGCGCCGCGCTCACCGGCGGGTCGGTCACCATCACCACCGATGCCCTCGCGGCGTTGAAAGATGCCGACGTGGTCGTGACCGACACTTGGGTCTCCATGGGACAGGAAGATGAGAAGGAAGCACGCCTGAAACTATTCACCGACTATTCGGTGACCGCCGAGGCGATGAAGCTGGCCAGTCACGACGCGATCGTGCTGCATTGCCTACCTGCCTACCGTGGCTACGAAATTTCTGCCGAGGTCATCGATGGGCCACAATCGGTAGTATTCGACGAGGCCGAAAACCGCGTGCACGCCCAGAAGGCCGTGATGACGTGGTTGATGGTCGCCTCCGGGCTGGCCGAAGATGCCCGAGTGGAGCTCTAACATGACCACCCAGCCAAGCACCAAAACTGCCCGGCAGGCGCGCATCCGCGCCTTCTTGGGTAATAACTCGGTCAAGTCGCAGGCCGAATTGCTCGGACTGCTCAAGGACGACGGGCTGGAGGTCACCCAGGCCACACTTTCGCGCGATCTGGTGGAGATCGGCGCGGTGCGCATCCGCGATCACTCAGGTCAGCTGATCTACGCGGTGCGCCAAGAAGGCGGGGATCGTTCCCCACAGACCGCCATTACCCAGGAAGTGCTCGACGCGCGCCTGGCTAAAATCTGTGCCGAGCAGTTGGTTACCGCCGAAGCCTCTGGAAATATCGTGGTGCTGCGTACCCCGCCGGGCGCGGCAAATCTACTGGCCCTGGCCATCGACCACTCGCAAATGCCGCTGATTTTGGGCTGTATCGCCGGCGATGACACCATCATGGTCACCACCCGCGAGGTGGATGGGGGAGCCGAGGTGGCTGCCCGCTTCCTGGCGCTGGCCGAACCGCGCTAACTCATGCACCAACCGCCACGCACTTATCCACAGTGCGTGGCGGTTTGCTGGTTAACCCGCCGGGCTGGTCGCATGATCACTGCATGGAGAACAAGTCTTTTGCCGGCGCCCTTGGCACGCTCACCGAGCAGCTGGCCTCGGGAATGGACCTTGAGCCGCAGCAACTGCTGCAGGCCGAAGCCTCATGCCTGCAATTGTTCGAACTGATCGGTGCCCAAGCCACTGCGACCTCCGATCCGCGCGTGGCGCTGGCCCATGCCACCTTCACCGAGGCATTTAGCCGCCAAAGCACCCGCGCCACCATCATCGCCGCCAGCACCGTGGAGACCACCGCCGCCCACGCCCTGCACGTTAATGAATTTGACGATCTGCGCGCCGGGCTCACGGATTTTAGCGCCGAACCGGTCTTCGCCCCAGGACGCACCCTCTACAAAGACGCGGCCGAGGCCCTTTCCAGTGTCCTGGGCCTGAACTATTTTGAAGCAGCCCGCCGCGTCAGCGATGCCCACCTCGTCCACGCCCGCCGGGATATCACCGGAGCGGGGTGCGCCCCACGCTTCACCCGTTTGGCCGAGCATTTCGCGCCGCACCCAGCGCTCGACTCAGCGCCCGACTCCACCGCCAGTGGCGATCGGTCTTGGCAACTACCGGAGGTGGCCTCCCGCCCCGACCCTCGCGAAGTGCTCAAAACCGCCCGCGCATTGGAGAAGTTTGAACCCACGGACACCACCTTTGAAGGGATCCCCACCTCGGCCACCGCCACGGCCAGCGATGGGGAGCTACTCGAATCTCATGCAGCCACGTACCTGAACGAACCGCAGGTGCGCACCCGTAACAAACGTCTGAACACGCTGATCAGGAACTACAAAGAGGAGAACGGTGAAACAAAGACTCCGCAACTAGGGCTGTTTCGCGGCAAGGTAGTCAATGGGGTGCACGAATTTATCGTCCGGGTTCGCGCCATGGATGCCGAAGTCTGGGAGTCGCTGATCGCCCAAGCGGATAACAAGCGGACCAAAGCCGGCGCCGCTGCGCGCGCTTCCTGCCAAACAGCGGACCCATCTGCCAACCCATCCGCTGAGTCATCGACCGACCCGGCACCCTCGGGCCAAGCCGCAGGCGAGCGTACCTCGCAGAACGATGGAACTGCCCGGCCCGAAACTAAAGCAGGCGCCGAGCCTGAATCGGCGCCGGACGCTGAGCCAGAGATTGACGAACTGTGGCACAGCGATGATCCCATTCCCGACTGGGCTCGGACACATGAGGCCCCAAACGACGCTGGCCCAAACGACGCCGGCCCGGCTGAGTCGGCAACACCTGATCTTGCGCATCCGCTCAACGGCCCACCGGTGATAATGGGGGACTGCAGTGTTCCAGAGCGCAGGCTCAACGCACTCAACGCGATCCTGCGTAACGCTGATCCCGGATCCACCGGCCAACGAGTGACACCTGAAATCGTGGTGCATGCAAACTACGCGGACCTGCGTGATCTCGCTTCGCTGACCGGCCTGAGCGCCCACGGGGTGAAACTGAGCGCGCCGGAATTACGCACTATGCTTTGCGAGGCCAAAATTCTCAGCCCGATTTACAACGCCGACGGGGTGATCATGGACATCGGCCGCGACGCCAGACTCTTCCCACGCTGGATGAAGTTAGCTGCTCGCGATCGTGATGGCGGTTGTTTGGTCCCCGGCTGTACCGCCGAACCAGAACTACTGGAATTCCATCACTTTAAACCCTGGGCCAAAGGTGGTCGCACCAGATTGCAGGACTGTTGCCCGTTGTGCACCAAACACCATGTGATGGTTCACAGTGGTTACCTCACACTGGTCAAGATTAAGGGCCTAGTCTACGTGATTCTGCCCAAGCATCTGGATCCCGACCAGATCCCGAGGCGCAATACCTACTTCGCTCGGACCTGAGGCGAAACGCGCTCACATATACAACTGCCAGCTCTTGGCACGGTGCTTCACCGTGCCTAGAGCTGGCAGTTGTGCGTTACAGGCCTAGACGCCTAGGTGGTCAGGCGGCGAGTTCGGCTACCGCCTGAATTGAGAAGGCCCGAGAGAATGCAGCCTCTACCTGATCCGTATGGGCCACCAACACAATCTTATGGATCGGAGAAATGTGTTTATTGGTGTCGATCCATCGCGAAATGGACTCGAAAGCAATGTCGGCAACCTGATCGGGATCCCAACCAAAAGTCCCAGCTCCGATGGCCGGGAAGGCGATGGAGTGGGCATCATGACGGGCCGCTACGTAGAGCGAATTCACGAAGCAGTCGGCCAAGATTTTTGGATTTGGTTTAATCAACGCTAGGTTGGGCGCCGCTGTGTGTACGACCCACTTAGCCTGCAGGTCCCCGGCCTTAGTGGCTACCGCAATGCCGGAGGGAATCCCGTCCGGGTAGCGCTGAGTTCGAACTTCTCGGCATGCGGCGAGCAGGCTGGGCCCAGCGGCATCGTGAATCGCCCCGTCAACGCCTCCGCCACCTAATAGCGAGGGGTTGGCGGCGTTGACAATGGCATCAACATGCAGGGTGGTGATATCGCCCCGGTACAACTGGATTTCCATTTCGTACCTCCGAAGTTAGTTCCGATTCGGTTATGGACAACACCATACGCCCGGGCAACGTGGACGGGAAGAGATTAATATTCGAGTTTCCTGTGTGTCGCCTCGGTGTGGATGATCCGCGTCAAAATTGCATGTTTCCACGCAACGGTGAATATTTATGAGTAGCATTGCATAAAACTTTGCTAGAGTGGGACGCAGTGCAAATTTTTACCGGCAGAAAGGAACAGGCAATGGCCTCGTCAACAAATGAAGGATCGCTCTGGGGTGGGCGTTTCTCCGGCGGACCCGCGGATGCGATGGCTGCGCTGAGCAAGTCCACTCATTTCGACTGGCGCCTAGCCAGCTACGATATTGCCGGTTCCCGTGCCCACGCGAAGGTCTTGAACCGAGCAGGCTTGCTCACCGATGCAGAGCTGAGCGACATGATCGCTGCGTTGGACCAGCTTGAAGCTGATGTGAAATCGAAAACCTACGTCGCGGCGGAAACTGACGAAGATGTGCACGGCTCGCTGGAGCGAGGACTGTTGGAACGAGCCGGGACCCAACTTGGTGGCAAGTTGCGCGCCGGCCGCTCGCGTAATGATCAGATCGCAACCCTAGGCCGGATGTTCCTGCGTGACCACGCCCGCATTATCGCCGGCGGCGTCATTGACACCCTCGATGCCATGCTCGAACAGGTCAAGGCCCACCCCTACGCTCCGATGCCCGGACGTACTCACCTGCAGCACGCTCAACCGATCCTGCTTTCACATCTTTTGCTGGCGTACTCGTGGCCGTTGTTACGTGACGTACAGCGCTTGGTCGACTGGGACAAACGCGCCGGGATTTCCCCGTATGGATCAGGAGCGCTGGCTGGCCAGACGCTGGGTCTAGACCCTAACTTCGTAGCCGAGCAGCTGGGCTTCGACTCGGCAGTTCACAACTCCATCGATGGCACCGCCGCCCGCGACGTCTTCGCCGAGTTCTCGTGGATCGCCGCGATGATCGGCGTGGATCTCTCCCGCGTGTCCGAAGAGGTCATTCTCTGGGCTACCAAGGAATTTAGTTTCGTGAAGTTGCACGATTCCTTCTCCACTGGTTCCTCGATCATGCCGCAGAAGAAGAACCCAGATATCGCCGAGCTGGCCCGCGGAAAGGCGGGGCGTCTGATCGGCGATCTGACTGGCCTGCTGGCTACCCTCAAGGCCCTGCCCCTGGCCTACAACCGCGACCTGCAAGAAGATAAGGAACCGGTCTTCGATGCGGCCGACACCTTGGAAATTCTCTTGCCGGCGGTGGCAGGCATGATGGGCACGCTGACCTTCAATACCGAGCGTATGGCAGAACTTGCCCCGCAGGGCTTCGCGCTGGCGACCGACATTGCCGAATGGCTGGTCCGTCAGGGCGTACCGTTCCGCGACGCGCATGAGCTCTCCGGCGCAGCCGTGCAGTTGGCTGAGTCGCGCGGTGTTGAACTCTGGGATTTGACCGACGAAGAATACGCTGGCATTTCCGAGCACCTCACCCCACAGGTGCGCGAAGTACTCTCCACCGAGGGCTCGCTGAACGCTCGTAATGGCCAGGGTGGTACCGCACCGAGCGCGGTGGCCGCACAGCTCGTTGAGTTTGAGCGTCAGCTCGCTGAGGTTAAGGCCTGGGTTCAGTAAGTTCTCACGCTGTACATTTTTGCCGGTGGCTACAGGGCTCTAGGGTTCTGTAGCCACCGGTTTTTGCCATCGTGCCGCGGCGACATCCTTGGATCGACCGGGCAGATCGCACTGTGATTTTCTTGGCTCACGCTAGAGTGTGTGCCATGGCACAACTACTGGCACCAGCTGAACTTACCGCACAGGTCACCCACGCTTTGGACGAGCTCGTCGAGCAGTTGCGAGCGATGCCGCTCACGAGCTATCCCAAGCCCAGTTCATTACCCGGATGGAGCACCGCGCAGCTCATAGCGCACCTGGCCTCGTTAGCTAAGGCCGCGGTCCGCCAAATTGACAACGCGGGTGCCTCCCAGTTGCCCCAGATGTACGACGGGGGAGTCGACGGCCGCATCCAGGCCATCAATATGACCGCGCTGATGCGTCCAGAGTCGCTGCAGGCTTTGGCTCTGGACTCATTGGCGCAGCTGCGCGCCACACTGCAAGGGGCCGAAAAGTCGTGGTCGCAGCCGGTCGGATATCGTCCCGGGGCGCAGGTCGCCGATATGATGTATGCCACTTGGCGCGAAATGTTGATCCACGCGACCGATCTTGACGCGATGGTGCGTCCGCCGGTTTTGTGGCCGGCAGAATTTTGTGAGCATCTCTTCCGTGCTCTTGAGGCTCGTGTGCCCGAAAATAGTCGTTTGGTTCTTCAGCCCCATGGCAAACCCAGCATTGTCTTGGGGCAAGGCAAAAAGTCGTGGGTACTCTCGGGAACTGATTTTGACTTAGCTGCCTGGCTGGCCGGTCGAGTGAGCTCGGGGGCAGTGCGAGTTACCGCCGCCGCGGATGGGGTGGAAGACCCGCAACTATTGCCTTGGCCCAGCGACCGATTGCTGCAACGTTAACCCCTTGGCTGCATGAACATGAAGTAGATGTGCTCATAATTATGCGCCGCTGCGTATTCGCCGACGCGCAAAAGGACTAAAATTGTTAGGCGTGACTACTTCTGAGAGCATTAGCGACCTGCTGGACCGACTGTGCAAGATTGTCCCTGACTACCCGCAACCCGGGATCTCATTTAAGGACCTGACCCCGGTATTTGCCGACCCGGTGGGCCTGCGCCGCATGGTCGACGAATTGATCGCCCCCTTTGAAGGGCAGTTCGACATCGTCGCTGGCCTGGAAGCGCGTGGCTTTGTCTTGGCCGCAGCGGCTGCCTACGCCTCGGGAAAGGGCATGCTGACCATTCGCAAGGCGGGCAAGCTTCCACGCGAGGTGTACCGCGATGAGTACACCTTGGAGTACGGGACCAGCTGCCTGGAAGTGCATAAAGACGAGGTCGCCCCGGGAACTCGCGTGCTGATTCTTGATGACGTGCTGGCCACCGGCGGTACGGTCGGCTCGGCGGTACGCCTGATCGAGCAGACCGGTGCTCTCATCGCCGGCGTCGGCGTCGTCTTGGAATTGGACGGACTGAACGGGCGCGATCAGCTCACCGGCCACGAGGTGCTGTCCTTACAACTCGTGCACTCCTAAACAATTTCACGCCGCTGGCGAACAGCGGGCCACAGCGCCACCGCGATGACCCCTCGCGGGGTAAAAGGCGCGTATGATTATCTGTCCTGTGTTTTTTGCGCAGGAGCAGATTTTGAGCGCGAGGGGAACTAGGTTGACCGAGACGATCGAACGTGACCTGTTAGCTGAATCCGAGTATGTGGGTCGCTTGTACGCGCGGCTTGATGAGCTACGCGCGGAGAAGGTTGAACAACTGGAGCGGACCCGTGCTCAAGGAGCGGTCGGCACCTTCCAGAATATGTCCGAACGCGACTCATTTGCGACCCTTTATGAGGATCGGATCGCGCAATTGGACGCTGTGCAAGATCGTCTGGTCTTCGGTCGATTGGATATGGCCGGCGATCAGAAATCCCCGCGTTACATCGGACGTATTGGCTTGTCAGATGAAGAGCTCAACCGGATGATGATCGACTGGCGCGCCACCGAGGCCGCACCGTTTTATCAGGCCACTGCGCGTAACCCGCGCGGGGTTCGTCGCCGTCGCCACCTAATGCTCAAGGGGCGTTCGGTGGCCGGAATTGAAGACGACGTGCTCGATGCAACCTGGCTGGATGAGGGGCACACGCACCACGGCGAGGGCGCGCTCATGGCCGCATTGCGCGAGAAGCGCACCGGTCGCATGGGAGACATCGTCGGCACCATTCAGGCCGAACAGGACGCGATTATCCGCGCGCAACTGCCCGGCGCTGTGGTGGTCCAAGGTGGCCCAGGCACCGGCAAGACCGCGGTGGCTTTGCACCGTGCGGCCTTCCTGCTCTACGAATACCGTGAACGGCTCAAGAACGCCGGCGTGCTGATCGTGGGCCCCTCAAATTCCTTTATGCGCTACATTGAGCGCGTTTTGCCTTCTCTGGGTGAGACCGGTGTGGTGATGTCCTCGGTGGGCGATCTGTATCATGGCCTGCACGCGGTGCCGGAGCGTGATCGCACCGTAGCCCGGCTCAAAGGCCAGCTCTCCATGGCCAAGGTGATCGCCAATGCGGTGCACAATCGCCAGCGGCTGATCGCAAATCCACGCACAGTGGTAGTTGAGGGCACCCGCCTGAGTGTGACCCCAAAAATGATCAAAAATGCGCGTGAACGTGCCCGTCATACGCACAAACCCTATAACGAGGCGCGCGAAACCTTCACCAAGGTCGTAGTGGGCGAGCTTGCTGAGCAGTTGCGCCGGAAGCTGGAGGAATCTGCCGGGCAGTCCTCCACCAACGACCGTTCCTACCTGCCGCAGGAAGTGCGTGAGTCCTACGACGTGCGCATTTTGCTGAACCTGTGCTGGATGCCGATGACTCCGGCCCAGTTGGTGAGTGAACTGTTTGCCAACCCGCATCTGCTGGCCGCTGCAGCGCCAAAGTTAAAAGAGGCCGAGCGCGACGCGTTGTATCGACGAGCAGGTTCCCCTTTTACCGAAGCCGATGTGCCGTTGCTCGATGAAGCGGCCCAGCTATTGGGTGACTTTGTGGACCCAAATGTAGCTGCTCATACCGCTGCATATGAGGCCGACGTCGAAAACGCCAAGGCTGCCCTGCAGAATATGCATACGATGCTGGAGAATGCAGGAATCGACGGGGTGATTACCGCCGAGCAGGTCGCCGGGGTGAACCAAGAAACGGCCGCGAAGCTTTCGGCTGCCGAACGAGCAGTAGTCGACCGCACCTGGGCCTACGGACATATCGTCGTTGACGAAGCACAGGAGCTCTCCCCGATGCAGTGGCGTTTACTGGTGCGCCGTTGCCCGATGAAATCCTTCACCATCGTTGGCGACATCGCCCAAACTTCGGCTGCTTCCGGCGCGAGTAGTTGGGCACAAGCACTTGAGCCGTTCTTCGGCGACCGTTTCGACTTAGAAGAGCTGAGCGTCAACTATCGCACGCCGGCCCAGATTGCCGATGCTGCAGTGCGTGTGGCCCAAGCTGCCGGTCTGCGCATCACCACCCCGCAGGCAGTACGTGAGGGGGACTGGCCACCGGTCTTGACCCGCAGCACCGAATCGAATCTAGAAGACACGGTGCTTGTTGCCCTAGCGCAGGAGCTGGAATATTCTCGTGGCGGGTTGCAGGCGGTGATCGTGCCCCAACAGAATTTGGCCAGCCTTCGTGACGCAGTCAGCAAGAAATATGGCCAACGCGTCGGCACCGGTTCTGGCGGTCTGAGCCAGGACATTGTGGTGATTTCCGCGCGTGAGTCCAAGGGCCTGGAATTTGACGGTGTGCTGCTAGTTGAGCCAGCCCAGCTGGTCGCCGAGGTTGATGGAGGAGTGGGCGATTTGTACGTGGCGATGACTCGTACTACGCAACGCCTGCACGTGGTACACAGCCAAGAGCTGCCGCAGGGATTGCGCGCCTAAATTAAGCGCCAACTGGCACTTGCCGATGACCAGAGGATAATCTGGGAACTGTGCGCCGGCGGGCAACCCCAACGCTCGGCGCGAGAATCAGGCGCGCGTGAATTTTCCACGCGTACTAGGGGCAGAACGAAGAATGAAAATTGGTCACAGAGAGCATGTCTGAAACTAAGCAGAATCCGGTCATTGCCGGACAGAGTAATGACGCATCTTTCCAGAACATCTGGCAGGAGTTGAAGTGGCGCGGCCTGGTGCACGTGTCCACCGACGAAGCCGAGCTGGAGCGAGCACTGTCCGAAGAGACTGTGACCTACTATTGCGGTTTTGACCCCACCGCGCCCTCATTGCACCTGGGCAACCTGGTGCAGTTGTTGAATATGCGCCGCCTGCAACTGGCCGGACACAAACCGTTGGCATTGGTGGGTGGTTCCACCGGTTTGATCGGCGATCCACGCCAAACTGCCGAGCGCACCTTGAACACCAAGGAGACCGTGAACGAATGGGTCGCTAAGCTGCAGGCTCAGGTTTCCCGCTTCCTGTCGGACGAAGGTGAGAATGCGGTCCGCCTAGTGAACAATTTGGATTGGACCCAGCAGCTTTCGGCGCTGGACTTCCTGCGCGATGTTGGTAAGTACTTCCGTGTGGGCACGATGATCAAGAAGGAGATCGTCGCCGCGCGTCTGAACTCCGACGAGGGCATTAGCTACACCGAATTCTCTTACCAGGTGTTACAGGGTTACGACTACCTCGAGCTCAACCGTCAGTACGGCTGCACTTTGCAAACCGGCGGTTCGGATCAGTGGGGTAACCTCACCAGCGGCACCGAGCTGATTCGAAAGGTGACGGGCAACTCGGCGTTCGCCTACGGCACCCCTTTGATCACCAACTCCGATGGCACCAAATTCGGCAAGTCCGAGGGCAACGCCATCTGGTTGGATGCTCAAATGTGCAGCCCGTACACCTTCTACCAGTTCTGGCTGAACACTGCCGATGCGGATGTGGTCAACCGCTTGAAGGTTTTCACCTTCTTGACTCGCGAGCAGATCGAAGCCCTCGAAGTTGAAATTGCCGAGCGTCCTTTCAAGCGCGTCGCCCAGCGCACCCTTGCCTGGGAAGTAACTTCGCTTGTACATGGTGAGCAAGCTACCGAACAGGTCATCGCAGCCTCGGCCGCAGTCTTCGGCAATGGTGATTTGAGCGCGATCGATCTTCCAACGCTGGAATCGGTGATCGCTGAATTGCCCACGGCAAAGGTCGCACCACAGGATCTTGGCATCTTGAACGTGCTCGTTGCTTCGGGGCTGAGCAAGTCGCAATCGGAAGCTCGCCGTACGGTGGGTGAAGGTGGTGCCTACGTGAATAACGAAAAGGTTGAAGGCATCGATGCTGAATTGAGCGAGTCGAATTTCCTTCACGGACGCTACGCCATCGTCCGCCGCGGCAAGAAGAACATGGCCGTTGTAGAACTAACCAACTAGCCGTTAGTTCGACCGCACTACACGAAACCACCAAAAAATGTTGTGAAGCAGCACACTTTTTTGGTGGTTTTGTTGTACCTAGTATTCAAATCTCCCAGTCAGACCGGGAATTAGACCATTTCTCCGACACGGTTACCGATTTTGTGTCTGTTGGGAATCCGTGTAAAGTTTTATCTCGCGCCGCTGATCGGAACGGACTGAAAAGGTCTGAAAGAAACAGTGGGGTGAACAAGTTGAAAACGTCG
>NZ_VHIN01000005.1 GCF_009805585.1 Glutamicibacter sp. JC586
CGGCATCGGCATCGGCATCGGCATCGGCATCGGCATCGGCATCGGCCCATGGTGGCATAGGTTCATCGCTACGTAGCCATTCCGGCGCATCGTGCGCTGATGGAGCAGACTGTGCGTCTTCCTGATCCGCGTCCTTGTCCGTGTCCGTGTTTGAAACCTCGGGATCAGTGCCCGCGGCGCGGTCCTGTGTGGGGCGACGATCAGCCCTTCCAGCTTTGGTTCGCGGATTACCAGAACGGGCCGCAACCGAATGCAGCAACTGAGCATCTGTAGCGTTGGTACGAAGCAGAAAGGTGTGCACCCCAAACTTGACGCCGCGAATAAATAGACCGAGCTTGGGCGGGAGGTTTTTGCCGTTGAGCTCCCTGTAAGTCTTGATGTCGGCGTTGATTTGTTTCCGAGCCTCGCGTGGTGAGCGCTGCTGTAACAGCGTCGCAGCGGACTCATCCAGAGTCTTGCCATCCACACCGTGGGCCACCAGTGAGGTTGGTATTCCCTCAAAGGTGGTGTCTTCGGGTTCTAGCTGATCTAGTTGACGGGCTACGGAGGTCACTGCGCGTCGGTTAGCGGTACCGTCGGCATAAAGCTGAGCCAGATGCTCAAAACGTGGTGCGCAGATCTGTCCTTCAGCATTCCGTCGTCCGATCAGTAGATGCGCGTCATTAAGGCGTTGTTGTGCCTCAAAATAGGGGATACCGTGCCATGCGGCTAGCAGCTCGCCAGTATTTTTGTAACAGGTTCGGCCGGAAACCAGCTGCGGCTGCCCGCGAAATACCTGCTCGTTCACCAGTGCTTCAACTTCGACATCCTCTTGGCCCGGTGATCGCACGGGACGCAAATCCGCATAGGTCTGCAGACTTAGCGCGTGGGCACCGGTAACTTCGGCATCGAGGGCAGCGCACAGTTGGCTTTTGTGGATTTGCGCGGCGAAACGTTCAACCAACTCGCCGTGCGCCAGGACCAGGCGCGGATCTGCGCAACGGTGTACCAGCGCGCTGATGGCGGTGAACAGCGCAAGCATGAGGTACCCCAAACGCAGAAGCATCGCCGCGCTAAGCCCCGGCCCAAGAATGAGCGGGGAGCTGCATGCGGTGCGCAAGAGTCCAATCAGTGCCAAGCTGTTCATACGGCCATGATCGAACACGGAAAATACCCGGTGAGGAACAAAGCGCCGATTGTGGAGAAGTAGCAGCTCAGCAAAAATGGTTGTGTCGAATCTTGCGCTTCATCGATGCACCCGTGGCCGGGTGACATGCGATAGAATCGCGGTATGAATTCCCAGCACAACCTAGCCTAAGCGCGGCCAACCGGCCGTACCCCCGAGTGGAAATTTGGGGGCTTTTGTTATGTCTGGAACCAAAAACAAGTTTTTCCAATAGGAAATTTCTGCAAGGCGTGTGAGAAGAGCAGCGTGACATCATCGACGAACGAACCTAGGACCTACGACTTCAAGGACATTGAGTCCAAGTGGCTGCCGGTATGGGACGAGCTAGAAGTGTTCAAGCCTGCCGACGATGGCAGCAAGGAACGTCGCTACGTGTTGGACATGTTCCCTTACCCATCCGGTGACCTTCACATGGGTCACGCCGAAGCTTTTGCCATGGGCGATGTTGTCTCACGCTACTGGCGCCTGCGCGGATACGATGTGATGCACCCGATCGGCTGGGATTCCTTCGGCCTGCCGGCAGAAAATGCTGCGATCAAGCGCAATGCGCACCCTGCTGAGTGGACCTACAAGAACATCGACACCCAGGCCGCCAGCTTTAGGCGCTACGCCATTTCCGCGGACTGGGATCGCCGCCTGCATACTTCGGATCCTGAGTACTACCGCTGGACCCAGTGGCTGTTTAACAAGTTCTATGAGAAGGGCCTGGCCTACCGCAAAGACCACCCGGTGAACTGGTGCCCTAAGGACCAGACCGTGCTGGCTAACGAGCAGGTCGTCAACGGCGCCTGTGAACGTTGTGGCACCGCGGTAACTAAGAAGTCCTTAAACCAGTGGTACTTCAAGATCACCGATTACGCTGATCGCCTGCTCAACGACATGGAGCAGCTCAAGGGTCACTGGCCTGAGCGTGTGCTGCTGATGCAGAAGAACTGGATCGGCCGCTCCGAAGGTGCAGAAGTCACCTTCGAAATTGAAGCAACCGAAGCCCAGAGCGCGGTAAAGATCCCGGTCTTCACCACCCGCCCGGACACCCTGTACGGTGCGACCTTCATGGTCGTGGCCGCCGACGCTGACTTGGCTGGCGAACTGGTCACCGAGGAAAACCGCGCTGCCCTGGAGGAATACCAGGAGCAGGTCAAGGCGCTGAGCGAAATCGAACGCCAGTCCACCGAGCGTGAAAAGACCGGCGTGTTCACCGGCCGTTACGGCATCAACCCACTTTCCGGTGAGAAGCTGCCGATCTGGGCTGCCGACTACGTACTGGCCGACTACGGCACCGGCGCCATTATGGCCGTGCCTGCTCACGACCAGCGCGACCTGGACTTCGCCAAGAAGTTCGACCTGCCAGTACGCGTGGTGGTCGAAACCGGGTTGGAAGACCCTATCGAGACCGGCACCGCCACCGCAGGTGAGGGCCAGCTGATCAACTCCGGTGAGCTGACCGGGTTGGAGAAAGCCGAAGCGATCGCCAAGGCAATCGAGATCGTGGAAGCTGCCAGCACCGGCAAGCACACCATCAACTTCCGCCTGCGCGACTGGCTGCTGAGCCGTCAGCGCTTCTGGGGTACCCCAATCCCGATCATCCACTGCGCCGATTGTGGCGAGGTTCCAGTTCCTGATGACCAGCTGCCGGTACGCCTGCCAGATAATCTGCGCGGCGAAGCATTGGCTCCCAAGGGCACCAGCCCACTGGCTGCCGCCGAAGAGTGGGTGAACGTCGCCTGCCCTAAGTGCGGGGCGGATGCTAAGCGCGATACCGACACCATGGACACCTTCGTGGATTCCTCGTGGTACTTCCTGCGCTTTGTTTCCCCGAACTACACCGAAGGTCCGTTTGATCCAAAGGCCGTGCGTGACTGGATGCCAGTGGGTCAGTACGTCGGCGGTGTTGAGCACGCGATTTTGCACCTGCTCTACTCGCGCTTCTTCACCAAGGTTGTGCATGATCTGGGCCTGATCGACGTCGACGAGCCGTTTAGCGCTCTGTTGAACCAGGGCCAGGTACTCAACGGCGGCAAGGCCATGAGCAAGTCCCTTGGCAACGGTGTTGACTTAGGCGAACAGCTGGATAAGTTCGGCGTGGACGCGGTACGTCTGACCATGGTCTTCGCCTCGCCTCCAGAGGACGACGTGGACTGGGCCGACGTGTCACCTTTCGGCTCGCAGAAGTTCTTGGCGCGCGCCTGGCGCATCGCCCAGGACACCACCAGTGAAGTCGGCGTTGACTACACCACCGGGGATAAGGCGCTGCGCCAGGTCACCCACCGCACCGTGCATGAATCCGCGCAGCTGCTGGATTCGGGCAAGTTCAACGTGGTGATCGCCAAGACCATGGAACTGGTCAACGCCACCCGTAAGACCATCGACTCCGGTGCCGGCGCCGCGGACCCAGCAGTGCGTGAAGCAGCCACCGTGGTCGCCCAGCTGCTGAGCCTGTTCGCACCGTACACCGCCGAGGACATGTGGGAAGCACTGGGCTACGAGCCAAGCGTTGTCACCAGCGCCTGGCCAGAAGTTGATGAGTCGTTGCTGGTCGATGACACCGTCACCGCCGTCGTACAGATCAAGGGCAAGGTTCGTGCGCGCCTTGAGGTTCCGGTAGACATTAGCGAGGATGAACTGCGCGATCAGGCCCTGGCCCATGAAGCAGTCATCAAGATGCTCGATGGCAAGGCGCCGCTGAAGGTGATTGTGCGTGCGCCGAAGCTGGTGAACGTAGTTCCTGCCCCGTAAGCTCGATTCATGAACGAACGAGGGAAAAGCTCGCGCGCGGGTTGGCTACCAAAGTGGCTGGCCCCGCGCGGGCTTTCGCGTCCCCTGATCGGGATCGTGAGCGATTCGGCATCCTGTCTGCCCGAAGCCTACCGCGATCGTCCCGGGTTTATTGAGGTCAACGTCCCCATCATTGTGGACAACCAGGTCTTGGGTGATGATTCCCAGGCCCTAATGATGGGCCTGGCCATGGGTAGAAGTGTTAAAACCTCGCGCCCGGCCCCGGGGGAATTTGAGCGGGCTTATCGTGCGCTGCTTGAGGTTGGCTGCCAGCAGGTGCTCTCCATCCACTTTTCTTCGCGCCTTTCGGGCACGGTTGATGCAGCGCGGCTGGCCGCAACTCAGTTCCAGGACCAGGTCACGGTCCTGGATTCCCACACCGTTGCCCTCCCACTGGGTTTTGCCTTGGCCGATGTGCTCGATGCCCGCGATGGCGGGGCACCGATCGACGTTCTAAAATCCATCGTCGAACAGGCCACAGAAAACACGGTGTACTTTGCTGTGCCCAGCTTGGAGCAGTTGCGCCGTGGCGGGCGAATTAGCGCAGTATCCTCGGTCCTTGGCAACCTGCTCAACGTCAAACCCATCCTGACGATCGAGCAGGGCAGTATCACCGCGTTAGAAAAACCGCGGTCTTTTGCTCGCGCCCAGGCCCGACTGGTATCCCTCGCATTACGCGATGCCAAGCAGGCCGGTGGAGCCACCCGTCTTGGTGTGATGCATTTTGGCGCGCAAGAATTGGCCACCGAGATCGCCACTGAACTGGCCCCGTTTAGCTGCCAACCGGTAGTGATTGAATCTTTGCCTTCGGTCCTCGCGGCTCATACCGGCATGGGAGTACTCGCAGTCTGCGCCGCTACCCTTGATCCACAACCGGTCGATAACACCCCGGAGACGCTCAACCCTTAGCCCATACTCTGGGACATGGGCCGTCACGATTTTTTCAGCAAGTACGCGCCACGTCCGGGCCGTCTGCGGTTCGCGATTTCGCGTGTGGCGGTGCTGGCGTTGGTCATCGTGGTGCTCGGTTGGATCGCCATCTCCATTCTGTTGGCCCCACCGCCAAAGACCAACGAATTAGAAACTGTTCCGTTGGCTGCCGATCCAACTTCCAGCTCTTCCGCCTCGGCCGCAGCGCCCGGTCCATCTGCTCCCTCTGAAGCGACAGTTGCTCCGCAGGTGACGGTCCACGTGGTGGGAGCGGTCAAAAAACCGGGTGTTTATCAACTGCCTGAGGGGTCTCGGATTACCGATGCAGTGCAGGCCGCCGGGGGAGCCACCACAAAAGCCCAGCCACAATTGGTGAACTTGGCTGCCAAGCTGGTCGACGGGCAACAGATCATCCTGCCTGGCACCGGCGATAGTTCCTCCGCCCAACAAATGCCTGTCCCCAGTGCCGAGGCCAAAATTTCGATCAACAGCGCCGACGCACAGGCCCTACAAGAACTCCCCGGAATCGGCCCGGCGCTAGCTGATCGCATTATCGAATTCCGTACCAAAAATGGACCTTTCAAGACCGTAGAGGAACTCGATGCAGTCTCCGGGATTGGTCCGGCCATGTTGGAAAAACTGGGCGACTTGGTGGTGCCATGAACACCGATTTTCGTGGTCTGTGGCTTCTTGCCGGTGCGTGGGCGGCAGCCTATTTTCAGCCTGCGCCGTTAGTGTTGCTGATCGTCCTCTTAGCCTTGGGGATCTTGCTGGCTTTGCTGTTGCGGCAACGACATGATGCAGCCCATTCAACCCCGTGGTTTACCGGAGCTATTGTCTTGCTATTGGGTGCCCTGGCCGTGGGCTTCATAGGGACGCAACACCGAGAATGCGCCTTACCAGAATCGGGGGAGCAACAGCTACGCGCTGTGATCAGCTTTGATGACCGGGCGATCAAACCCAAGGACGGCTCGCTTAAGGGTGCGGCTACCATCGAGAGCTACTGGGAGCAGACCGGATGGGTGCAGTGCCAAGTACCGATCTATTTAAGCGTCGACTACCCGCTGCCAGCGCATACCGGTTCCTTTGAAACCATCGTGGGCCTACAACCAGCTGATGCTGGCACCTTCGCATGGTGGGCTCGCGCAACCAGCGAACCCAAGGTTGTCTCCGAAGCACAATCGAACGCGGCAGACTATTTGAAACAGCGATTCACCCTCGCACTAAAGCACCTTCCCGAAAATGCTCAAGCGCTGCTACCCGGAATGCTCTATGGTGACAGGTCCGGGCAAGACGATGCCCTCTCTGAAGCCATGAAGACCAGCGGGCTGAGCCACCTCACGGCTGTCAGCGGTTCGAACATCGCGTTGATTGCGGCCATTATTTTGTCGTTGTTGCGCGTATTTTCTATTCCCCGAGCACCCAGCGCGGTACTCATGATCGGCGCGGTAGCCTTGTTTACCTGGTTTGTCGGACCAGATCCTAGCGTGCTTCGAGCCAGCCTCATGGGCAGCATTGCGGTGCTTTCCCTGTTGGCCGGAAGAGGACAAGTTTCCTTGGGGATTCTGTCCCTGAGTGCCACGATCCTGCTGATGATTGACCCCGGTTTGGGCGTGGAGCCAGCCTTTGCACTCTCGGTGCTAGCAACTTTGGGGATCATCATGCTCTCTCCAGCCCTCACCGAAATCTTCCTCCAGTTCTTACCTTCGTGGTTAGCAGAGTTGACCGCTATTTGTTGCGCAGCGCAGTTCACCTGTCTACCGGTAATCGTCGCGCTGAACGCGAATTTCAGTTTGTACTCTCTTCCCACCAATCTGGTGGTCGGCCCTTTATTACCGCTGATCACCATGGTCGGAATGATCTGTCTACTGCTGTGTACCGCGCTGCCCACTGTGGCGCAGTTTCTATTATGGATCCCGGGGCTGCCTGCTGAATTTATTGGTAGAACAGCCCAGTTTTCTACCCAACTCCCCGGTGCAGCTCGCCCGTGGCCATCAGGGCTCCCGGGAATACTCTTGGCAATTTTCTTAGCCACCGTTTTATGCACTTTGATCATTACCGGTCGCGAGACGGAGCATGTCAGGGTGCGACAAGTCTCCCTAGGTTTAACGGGGGCACTGTTAGTTTTCGCGGCGGCCTTGGTCTTGCCGGCTACCTTGTTTTATCGAGTTCCTGTTGATTCAAACTGGAATATAGCTATGTGCGACGTAGGACAGGGCGATGCCCTAGTCATCAATTTGGGAAATCACCAGGGGTGGTTAATAGATGCAGGTCCGCCAGATAGTGGTGTCGTGCAGTGTTTGCGGCGGTTGAACATCGATGAACTGCCAGCGGTGTTTATTACGCATTCGCATGCCGACCATTTTGGGGGAGTGCCACAGCTGGAATCTTCTGGCATCAAAATCGATCGTCGCGTGGTGTCGGCAGGCTTTGAACTTGAAAAGTGGCCGGGGGCGCAGCTAATGGAGTCTGGATCAAGCGAAACTCATGGCGCCGTCAGCTACCGTGTCTTTGGCCCAGATACGAGTGCGGCTAAAAGAGCCGAGCCCAACGACACCTCGTTAGTTATGCGTTTCCAGTTTCATCGCCCAAGTGGAAATGTCGATTTTTTTAGCGCGGGGGACATGGAGGTTGATGCGATGCACCAACTTCTGCAACGCTATCCGCAGTCTGAGGCGGCCGTCCTGAAAGCCTCACACCACGGTGCACGAAATGGTGGAACCGAGATTATCGAGAAAATTTCCCCTGAAGTCTTGCTGATCTCAGACGGCAAAGATAATTCCTATGGACACCCACATCCCGAAACGTTGAGGGCAGCCCAAGAAGTTGGCGCCAAGATCTTCCGAACCGATCAGTCGGGTACGGTGCTTCTCACATTTACGGAGCAGAGCGTGAGAAGTTCCTCCTTAGGTTCGCCAGTTCGGTAGGATCAATGTATCGATCGAAGTACGAAGGAGCTCGATGGCACGCGCCCAAGCAAACCCCGGCATCTCATGGCGGGAGTTGTCCCCTCAACCGTTGATTTTACTTAGCGGTTCAGAAGATTATTTGGCTTCCCGTGCCTTTGAGTTACTCCGCTCCCAAGCTGCGCAGCGGGAGGACATTCAGGTGACTCGGCTTGATGCTGCCAAGTATGAACCGGGCGAACTGCTCTTAGCAACGAGCTCGTCGTTGTTCTCTAGTGCCAACCTCGTAGAAGTTCACGAACTGGCGCAAATGAATGAGTACTTCCTCAAGGACGCCATGAGTTACCTCAAGGACCCTGCTCCCGAGAATGTGCTGATCCTGCACTACTCCGGCGGAACGCGCGGTAAGAAACTCATCGATGCCATCAAGGGCGCGGGCGCACTGATCGTAAACTGTCAGCCGTTGAAAAAAGATGCCGAGAAAATTGAGTTCGTGCAAGCAGAATTCAAATCTGCGAAACGCCGAATCACGAATGATGCCGTGAAAGCATTGGTGGCTGCGGTTGGTAATTCATTGGCCGAACTTGGCTCCAGCTGTTCGCAATTGATCCAAGACACCACCGGCACCATCGACCAAGACACGGTTGATCGTTACTACGGTGGTCGAGTTGAGGCCACCGCCTTTAAGGTCGCGGATGCAGCGATTTCTGGAAATGCTCAGCTGGCCCTGCGGACTCTTCGGCATTCTTTGGGTACCGGAACTGATCCGATTCCGATCGTAGCGACGTTGGCTATGAAGGTGCGTCAGCTGGCTAAGGTGCTCGGAGTTAATGAGCCTGCGGCATCATTGGCCTCCGAGCTAGGTATGGCTCCATGGCAAGTTCAGCAGGCGCAGCAGCAAGCGCGCGGGTGGAAGCGCAGCGACCTGGCTTTGTGCGTTGAGCAGATCGCCAATACTGACCGCATGGTTAAGGGCGGCAGTCGTTCACCTGGCTATGCCTTGGAGCATGCCATCATGTTTATCGCGGGCAAAGCACCCAAACGATAATTCCCAAATCTGCTTCATTCCGCACGCGTCTTGCCCAGATTCACTCGCGCGGCGCTAGGCGAGTAGAAAGTTAAAAAAGACTGGCCCTTCGAAACTCGAAAGTTTCGAAGGGCCAGCTGAAGTCTAAGCTTGGCTTAGAGGGCGCTAACCTTCTTGGCAATTGCCGACTTGCGGTTTGCAGCGTTGTTCTTGTGCAGAACACCCTTGCTAACAGCCTTGTCGAGCTTCTTGCCAGCCAGGCGCAATGCCTCGGTTGCCTTTTCCTTGTCACCGGCGACTACTGCCTCGTTGACGTTACGGATTACGGTCTTAACCTCGGAACGGACAGCTACGTTACGCAGACGTGCCTTTTCGTTGGTCAGGATACGCTTCTTCTGGGACTTGATGTTAGCCACTTTAATAAACTCTCTCGTTTATCGTCTTATACGGTCGGTAGAGGGTTCATCCTTCAGGCCATCGACTGAGCGGTGTGGGGCACCTATGGCGACCCGAAGGGGGCGTGTCGCCCAACCTGCGCGACACACAAGGATTAACTCTACCAGAAGCGGGCCTTTACAACGAGTAATTAGCCGCGTTCGTTTAGGGCGTTCACCACAATTGAGAATCGCTCTTTATCAAGGATTGCGCCTTCGCGGCGTACGGACTGATCGCTCAGGCGAATAATGCGGTCCAACTTCACTTCGCTCGGACGTCGCTCGCGATCCCAATCGCCGGTGCCAATGTCCAGGTAATCAGGGTTGTGCACACTGGAATTATTCTTGTCTTTGCTAGTGAGCATGAGACCCAAAAGCCAGCCATTGTCGCGACCTACGATAAGCACCGGGCGGTCCTTGCCTTGTGAGTAGTCCTCCTCATAAGGAACCCAGCCCCAAACAATTTCCCCTGGATCTGCGTTACCGTCCATCGACGGCTGGTATTCGTAATTAATAGTGCCCCGGTAGTCGCCTGGATATCCGCTGGCATTCGATGTACCAGTGTTTTGGCGAGGCGACGGAGTTCGAGTGCCGCCACTGGCTGTTCGATTGTTTTGGTGGTTGTTGTTCCCTGAGGTCTTGGCGCGAGTCGAATTGACCTGCTTGATCACGCGCATCACAAGACGGAATATCTTCTCTGGATTCACTGCCATGAACGACAAACTACCAGCTACGGACAGTCGAAATACGTGATGACTCGGAAATCATGACAGAATGGAGGCTAATTCAACTATGTCTTTTTAGCCAGCTAGTGAGGTCTGTTTAGGTGTCTCCATTGGCCCGCACCGCTCAGGTGCCTGCCGCGACCGATCCGTCGCTTATTCGTAACTTCTGCATCATTGCCCATATCGACCACGGTAAGTCCACCTTGGCCGACCGTATGTTGCAGTTGACCGGCGTTGTCTCGGCCCGCGATATGAAGGCCCAATATCTGGATCGCATGGATATTGAGCGCGAGCGCGGCATCACCATTAAGTCCCAGGCAGTGCGTATGCCCTGGGAATCTGAAGACGGCACCGCATTTGCCTTGAACATGATCGACACTCCCGGTCACGTCGACTTCACCTACGAAGTTTCACGTTCATTGGCGGCGTGTGAAGGCGCTATCTTGCTCGTCGATGCAGCACAGGGCATCGAGGCTCAGACCCTCGCCAACCTGTACCTGGCCATCGAAGGCGACTTGACCATTATTCCGGTGCTCAACAAGATCGACCTTCCCAATGCTCAGCCGGAAAAGTACGCAGCAGAATTGGCGAACCTTATCGGCTGTGAGCCAGAGGAAGTGCTGAAAGTTTCGGGCAAGACCGGTGAAGGCGTGGAAGCTTTGCTCGATGAGGTCATCAAGCAGCTACCACCGCCCGTTGGCGATGCCAAGGCTCCGGCCCGCGCGATGATCTTCGACTCGGTGTACGACACCTACCGCGGTGTGGTCACCTATGTTCGTGTGGTTGACGGTAAGCTCTCACCGCGCGAAAAGATCCAGATGATGTCTACTGGCACCACCCACGAGCTGTTGGAAATTGGTGTCTCTTCGCCGAACCCGGAGCCAACCAAGGGCTTAGGCGTGGGCGAGGTTGGTTACCTGATTACCGGTGTGAAAGATGTACGCCAGTCCAAGGTGGGTGACACGGTCACCAATTTCCACAAACCTGCTAGCGATTCGCTCGGCGGTTACGAAGAAGCCAAGCCAATGGTCTTCTCCGGCCTTTACCCAATGGACGGCACAGACTACCCAGTTTTGCGTGACGCGCTAGAAAAACTTCAGCTAAATGATGCGGCGTTGACCTATGAACCAGAAACTTCTGTCGCGTTGGGCTTTGGCTTCCGCGTGGGCTTCCTCGGTCTTCTGCACCTAGAAATTACTCGCCAGCGTCTGGAAACCGAGTTCAATCTGGATCTGATCTCAACGGCACCGAACGTGGTGTACGAGGTCATGGTTGAAGATAAGACGATGATCACGGTGACCAATCCTTCCGAGTTCCCGGACGGCAAGATCCTCGAAGTTCATGAACCAATGGTCTCCGCGACCATTTTGGCACCCAGTGAATTCATTGGCGCAGTCATGGAACTGTGCCAAACTCGACGAGGCACCATGCGCGGCATGGACTACCTTTCCGAAGACCGCGTTGAAATGCGTTACCACCTCCCGTTGGCGGAAATTGTGTTCGACTTCTTCGACCAGCTCAAGTCCAAGACTCGCGGGTACGCGTCGCTGGATTGGAAGGCTGACGGCGAGCAGGTCGCCGATTTGGTCAAGGTAGACATCTTGCTTCAAGGCGATCAGGTGGACGCGTTCAGTGCCATCACGCACCGAGATAAGGCCTATGCCTATGGCACGATGATGACTTCTAAGCTGCGCGAGCTGATTCCTCGCCAGCAGTTTGAGGTTCCAATTCAGGCTGCCATCGGTTCGCGCATTATTGCCCGAGAAAACATTCGCGCAATCCGTAAGGACGTTCTGGCCAAGTGCTACGGCGGCGACATTAGCCGAAAGCGCAAGCTTCTGGAAAAGCAGAAGGAAGGCAAGAAGCGCATGAAGATGGTTGGTCGCGTGGAAGTTCCACAGGAAGCCTTCATTGCAGCCCTTTCCACCGACGAGCCGAAAAAGAAGTAAATGCCTTCAGTATTGCCTGACGGCGATCCGGCTCCGGCCGATGGTCTGCTCCCTGCCTCATGTTCGCATGGGGCAACGGAGCGGACCATGTCCTTTTACGTACATATTCCTTTCTGCACGGTCCGTTGCGGCTATTGCGACTTCAATACGTACACCGCCACCGAACTAGGTTCTGGCTCAAGCCAAGCAACTTATGCGGCGACAGTGGCCCAAGAAATTCGTTTCGCCCGTGAGGTGATGGATTGTTCTGGTCAGCCACACCGTGAAATCGAAACGGTCTTTTTTGGCGGTGGCACCCCTACCTTGTTGCCAGCCAGTGATCTAGTATCCGTGCTGGCACAGATTCGCAACGAATTCGGGCTGAAGCCGGGCGCTGAGGTCACCACCGAAGCCAACCCTGATTCGGTAACGCGTGAGAGCTTAAAGGAACTTGCAGATGGAGGTTTCACCCGCGTGTCCTTTGGCATGCAGTCGGCGGTACCTCACGTGCTCAAGGTCCTTGAGCGAACTCACGATCCCAAGCGTGTGCCACAGGCCGTTGCGTGGGCCCGCGAGGCTGGCCTAGATGTCAGTGTTGATCTGATTTATGGCACTCCGGGGGAGTCGCTTGCAGACTGGCGCACCAGTATCGAGGCTGCTCTGAGTTACGAGCCGGATCATATTTCCGCCTACGCGTTGATCATCGAGGAAGGTACCAAGTTAGCGGGTCAGATTCGTCGCGGCCAGGTCCCGAATATCGACGATGACGATCACGCTGAAAAGTATCAATTGGCTGATGACATGTTCGCGGCCGCCGGTTTCTCGTGGTATGAGGTCAGTAACTGGGCCAAGTCACCAGCCAATGCCTGCCAGCATAATATCGCTTATTGGAAGGGCGGAGACTGGTGGGGCGCGGGACCGGGAGCGCATTCTCATGTGGGTGGTTTGCGCTGGTGGAATGTTAAACATCCAGCGGCGTATCAGCAACGCATTGATGCAGGAATCTCACCCGGACACGGTCGAGAGTATCCGGACGCCGACGCAGTTCAGCTAGAACGCACGATGCTGCTGACCCGTCTGAGTTCCGGAATGCAGATTAGTGAGCTCGATGAAGTCGGACGCAAAAAAGTTGCCGGTTTGATCGCAGATTCGCTCATTGATCCGAAAGCTGCGTTCGCCGGAACATTGGTGTTAACGCAACGAGGCCGGCTATTAGCCGACCTCGTGGTGCGAGAACTTCTCGATTTCTAGAGTCTCTCGTTCTACTTCATTAAGCGCAAGTTGTACTTGTAACGGTAAGGGTTGCCCTTGTTGGCCTGGATCGCCGCAATGGCACCCGAAACCGTCATGAAGACCCACAATGCCACGGCGAGGATGGAGAAGATCCAACCAATGACCGGAATGATCGTAAGCACGTTGAGCACGATCGCCAGGATTGTCAGTGGGAAAGTGAAGTTGAATGCTTCTTTGGATTCCTGTGCGGTGAATGGACCACGATCTCGGAATACGGCAAAAATGATAGCCGAGGGAATGCAGCCGAGTACCGCGCCGAAGTGTGCCATCGTTGACCATTGACGATCCTCGGTAGGAGTCAATGGCTGCGCAGAAGATACGGAGCCCTCAAAGCGAGATTCGTCCGATGACTGCTTCTGACCTGAAGTCACTGTTATTCCTTGCTTTAGGCTGGCATTTCGTAGTTAATCATAGCCGGGTCGTGCACGCAGACCGTGACTTTGCCACTGGCAAATCCAACTATTAGTTATTTGCTAGGTAACCATAATCTTCGGTCGTGAGGAAATCGATCAATTCTTCAATCCGGCCCAACAGCTGGGGTTCGAGCTGTCCGTAGTGCGAAACGGTGGACAGCAACCGCTGCCAGCCAATACCGATGTCCTCTGCCGTTTCATGGGGCCAGCCGAAAGCCGAGAGTATTCCGGTCTTCCAATCGGTTCCCTTAGGGATCACTGGCCATGCTTTGATGCCCAGGGTGGAAGGTTTGATGGCCTGCCATACGTCAATGTACGGATGTCCCAGAATCAGGACGTTGTTGGCCGCTCCGGGAACTTTCAGCGCCTCGGCCACAATGTGGGATTCTTTAGAACCGGCAACCAAGTGATCGACCAGAATACCGAGTCGTCGTTGACTGGATGGGGCAAAGTCTCGGATTGCGCCCGCGAGATCGTCAACACCGTGTAGTGGCTCCACGACAATACCCTCGACACGTAGATCATGACCCCAGACTTTTTCAACGAGCTCTGCGTCGTGTTTACCTTCAACCCAAATACGGCTGGCTCTGGCTTCACGTGCCTTGAGCCCGGCCACTGCTCGGGATCCCGAGGCCGAGACCAGATTTCTGGGGGCAGCGGATTTGGCTACGGGGTCGACCATTTCTACCGCCTCGCCCTCCAATAGGAAACCGAATCCGGCTTGGAAGGAGCGTGACTTGCCATGCCGGTCTTCCAAGACGATGACGCGCATGCCACCGGATTTTTCGGTACTAATAATTTCACCGACCCACCCAGAGGAAACATCTTCAAGAATCATGCCCCGTTCGATGGGGACCTGGCGGAGTTTTTTGGGTGCGGGTGCACTCAGATCTTGCGGTCCCCAGGAGTAATTTGCCACGTACGGCCTTTCGCTGTGATCGAATACGCTCAAAAACCAATGCTAGCAACCGTCGAACGTATTAGACTTGGCACTTGACAGGTTAGAGTGCCAAACCCTTCACACGGGGAATGCAAGGAGGTGCTGTTGTGAGTGAGCTAAGGCGTTTGGATGTTCTGCGAGCAATCGTGGAGGACTACGTCCAATCCCGTGAGCCAGTTGGCTCAAAGGCACTGCTCGACCGGCACAACCTCGGCGTCAGTGCCGCGACCATCAGGAACGACATGGCCCTGCTCGAAGAAGAAGGGCTCATTGCAGCCCCGCATACTTCCTCGGGGCGTATCCCTACCGAAAAGGGTTATCGGCGATTTGTCGACGAGATTGGTGAGCTCAAGCCGCTCTCGCGGGCCGAACGCGATGCTATTAACAAGATCTTGGATAGTTCCAATGACCTTGACGAGATGCTCAAAAGCACGGTGCGGCTCCTAGCGCGACTAACCAATCAAGTCGCGATGATTCAGGTACCGCACTATGACATGGCGTCGCTGAAAAACCTCGAGCTGGTCGGTCTGGGCAGCACTCAGGTACTGATGGTGATGATTGCGTCCAATGGAACCGTGGATCAGCGCATGATGTCGGTAACTCGACTCTACTCGGACACGGAGCTCTCAGATCTGAAGCTGTGGCTATTGAACAGCTTCGAGGGTGTACAACTGGCAGACTTAATCGGAAGACTTAGTCGTGCCGGCCTGAATACCCAACAGCAATCCGATCCATTGGTTGATAGTGTTTTGCTGTCGCTGGAGGAAATGGCGCAGGCAGCCAACACACAGCGCATTATTCTCTCGGGTACAGCAAATCTGGCCCGTGTGGAAGGCGACTTCCCACTGAGCATTACACCGGTGCTGGAGGCTCTGGAGGAACAGGTAGTGTTACTTAAATTGTTCTCCGAGCTAGAGGCGGATTCGCGTGGTGTGGCCGTGGCGATCGGCACCGAGCACCACTATGGTCAGCTTTCTGAAGCGGCGGTGATTGCCACCACCTACGGTTCGGATGTGCGTAACAAGCTGGGCGTGCTTGGTCCTACAAGGATGAATTATCCGACCTCAATGGCTTCGGTGCGGGCGGTAGCCCGCTACCTGTCGAAGATTTTGGCGAACTAACAACGCTGGTGAGTGAACCAGCTTTATTTGAATTGTGCATTTTTAGGAAAGGACACGGCGAACAACGTGAGCTCGCATTACGAGACCTTGGGCGTTGCCCAGGACGCGACCCCGCAGGAAATCAAGAGTGCCTACCGTAAGCTGGCGCGTAAGCTGCACCCGGACGTGAACCCTGGCGAGGACGCTGCAGATAAGTTTAAAGCGGTAACCCACGCTTACGAGATCCTTTCCGATCAGACAAAGCGGGCCAACTACGATGCGACCGGCGACGAAAACGGCAACGGTCACCCAGGCTTTGGTGGCGCCGGCGGCCAGGGCTTCGGCGGGTTCGGGGACATCTTCGAACAGTTCTTCGGCGGTGGCCAAGCACAGGGTCCAGCATCACGCACTCAGCCGGGTCGCGACGCGCTAATCACCATCACCATTGACTTGGAAGATGCAGTCAAGGGCACTGTGTACCCGTTGGAGATGGAAACCGCAGTAACTTGCAAGACCTGCAACGGTTCATGCACTCGCGAGGGAACCAGCCCGGTTACCTGCGATATTTGCCATGGTGCCGGTCAGGTCCAGCGCCCAGTGCGTTCGTTCCTGGGCCAAATGATGACCGTAGAAACCTGTGCAGCATGCCGCGGATTCGGCACCACCATTCCCGACCCTTGCTTGGAGTGCAACGGTGAGGGACGCGTGCGCGAGCACGTCTCAAAGTCGCTGAACGTTCCAGCGGGTGTGGATTCGGGAACCCGTATCCAGTTACGCGGACAGGGCGAAGCAGGCCCCGGCGGTGGCCCCAACGGCAACCTATTTGTTGAGGTCGATGTACGTCGTCACAAGGTCTTCGAACGTGTCCAGACCGACCTGCACGCTAAGATCAGCCTGCCGATGACGGCCGCCGCATTGGGCTCAGAATTGAAGCTGGAAACCTTTGATGGCGAACAGGCAATCAATGTTGAATCCGGTGCCCAGGACGGCGACACTGTCACCCTGCCAGGCCTTGGTGTTCCACGTCTGCGTGGCGGCAAGCGCGGAGACATCATCGTCCACCTACAAGTCGAGACCCCAACCAAGCTCGATGCTGCCCAGCGCGACTTGCTACAGCAGTTGGCGAAGCTGCGCGGTGAGGAAATGAGCGCAGGACGTGTCGAGCACTCTGGCGGCATGTTCTCGCGTCTGCGCGACAAGCTGAACCAGCGCTAAGGATGAGCAACCACAGCTTTGTCATTGACGCTGACCTGGCTCAGAACGCAGTGCCGGGGGACACCTTGGAACTCACGGGTGCCGAAGCCCACCACGCGGTGACCGTCAAACGTGTCACCGTTGGCGAGCAACTGGACTTGCTGGACGGGCAAGGTCTTCGCCTGAGTGTAGAGGTTCTGTCAACGGGCAAGGACTTCCTCAGTGCCTCGGTGCTGCGTAGGTCCCAAGAGGCCCTCAGCGAGCACCCGGTGACGCTGATTCAGGCCTTGTCCAAGGGTGACCGCGATTTACAGGCTGTTGAATCGGCCGTCGAACTCGGAGTGTTGGCGGTTCGTCCCTGGCAGGCTGATCGCTCGGTCGTTCGATGGAATGCTGCCAAAGCGGACAAGGCTTTGGCGAAATGGCGAGCCCAGGTGCGTTCGGCGCAGAAGCAGTCCCGGCGTGCCTTCGAACCCGAGGTTATTGAGTTGGCTAACTCAAAAGAGCTGGCCAAATCCATTGCTGCTGAAGTAGGTTCCGGAGCCCTCGTCTTGGTGCTACATGAACAGGCCGAGAAGTCGGTATCACTTCATGTCACTGACTGGTTGGCTGGTGCCCATCCAGGACAGAAAGTGATCATGATTGTTGGCCCAGAAGGTGGCATCTCAGATACCGAGCTCGCTGCCTTCGTCGAGGCAGGGGCGCTCCCCGCCTTATTGGGGCAGCACGTGTTGCGGGCTTCCACGGCTGGACCTGCAGCGTTGGTCCTCATCCGGCACTTACTGGGCGAAATTTAGATTAAGAAAATATCGTGGGTACCCATCGGTACCCACGATATTTTTGTCCCAATCTTGTTGAGCCGGTGAGATCTTGGACGCTACTTAACTACAAATTCCGTCGATACTTCGCCGATCTTGGCGTCCGAGCCAGATTCAACACCCCAGAAACTTAATTGGTAAGACCCGGGGGAGAGTCGCTCAACGAGGCTGAACGAACCGTCATCTTGAATCTTGCCGTCGATGACCTGCTTTTGGGCAGTGATTATGCTGAGCTTTCCGTCGGCGTCTTTCTTCTGCAGCGAATAGAATGTGCCGATATCAAATTTTGTAGTGCGACCGTTGAACGTCACTTTTTCATCGTCCAGGGTGGTTCCAAACTGCGGGTCAATCACCCAGATTGGTGCCATGAACTCTGTTTTGCGTTCATATGCGTCCTTGAGGCGATGTCCGCCAAAGACGGCCGCGTTGGCCTTTCCGTCGACCAAGATCTTCACTGTGGCCGGGGCCTGGCCCACCAGCAGTCCAGAACTAGCCGCCGCCGCGGTTGCGGTAAAGACCAGCTGCTGTATTGACCGTTCAGAAAGCCCCTCGTCGAGGTGCGCACTAAAGACCTTCGCTGGAAGATCCAAGGTAATAACATTGGTATTGCTGATGGACACGCCAATTTCGTCTGACGGCTTCATCAGCGTGTAGCGATGAGGTGCAGCCGGGTCAGCGGAAAGTAAGGTCCAGATCGCGTCACCAATCGGTTCACTGTGCCGAGTATCGTCGAGATATTCGCGGTACAGGAAGACACCCGATTCAGTGTTTTCCAGCCAGTAGACCGGCAGTCGGGTGAGTACATCCATTTGTTCACTAGCGTCCCCGGACACAGGGACGTTCATCGTTTCTGCGCTGGCATTAGCGGGCATCTCAAAGGAGCTCTCACGATTTGCTAGACCGCAACCAGCGGCAGCAACGAGAGCTGCAGCGATTCCGAGAACGCCGATCCGGCGCGGAATCTTCTGCGAGAACAATGAGTGCACTACATACCAATCAAGGAGGAAATATCGTCAAAGGGGCGCCAAAACATTTTAGAGCCGCTGTCATAGCTTGCCATAACAATCGTTCAAAACGGCACAAAAAGTAGCAAGCCTACTAATCCGTAACCAAATCTATACCTTTGCGACCTGCTCTCATTAGGTTCATTCAAGATTACTTTCAGGTTCCGATCTTACGCTGAGACCTGAATTTTCACTCTAATTCTCGATGACTGGATAGAATGGAACCAAGGACAAAGTAACATCACCACCAAGCTCACAAAAGGGGCAACAAGCGCTGCATGCACGTTGAACAGAACAAGACGCAAGCGGAAAGTGATTCCGCATCGCTCACCATCAGTTTTGAAACAGCTGAACTCATGATTGCCACCTTGGGCGCGAATGATGAGCTCCTGCGAATTCTCTCCGGCGCTTACCCGCTGGTTGGCTTCCGCCCCAACGGCCAGACTTTGGTTCTGGTGGGCGACCCTCAGCAAGTGCGCAAAGCTCAGCGAGTTGCAGAAGAGGCTCGTTCACTAGCTGCACGTGGCTCACGCATGAGCGCGGAAACCATTGAGCAAATCATCAAGATGCTCGGTGCTGGCAACCCAGATGCACCTACCGATGTATTGGGTCTAAAAATCCTCTCAGGACGTGGCCGCTCTATTCGTCCCAAGACCGTGAACCAAAAGAGCTACGTCGACGCCATTGAAGACTCGACCATTACTTTCGGTATCGGCCCTGCGGGTACCGGAAAAACCTTCCTCGCCATGGCTATGGCCGTTGCAGCTCTGCAAGACAAGCAAGTGAGTCGAATTATCTTGACTCGACCAGCCGTTGAAGCCGGCGAGAAGCTTGGGTTCCTACCTGGTTCGCTCACCGACAAAATCGACCCTTATCTTCGCCCGCTCTATGACGCGTTGCATGACATGGTGAATCCGGAAACCATTCCGCAATTGCTTGAAGCGGGAACTATTGAGGTGGCCCCACTTGCCTATATGCGTGGACGCACCTTGAACGACGCTTTTGTGATTCTGGATGAAGCTCAGAACACGACCAGTGAACAGATGAAGATGTTCTTGACTCGTCTGGGCTTCGGCTCGAAGATGGTGGTCACTGGCGATATCACCCAGGTTGATCTGCCCGGCAACACCGTTTCTGGCCTTCGCATGGCTAGCGAGGTCCTAGAAGGAATCCAAGACATTAGTTTGTGCCGGCTGGATGCCTCTGATGTTGTTCGCCATCGTTTGATCGCGGACATTGTTTCTGCTTACGACAGTTGGGATGAAACCCAACGCAAAGACCACAACCGGGGACGGCGCAGCAAATGAGCATTGAAGTAAATAACGAAACCGAGTACGACGTCGATTTGCAAGACGTTTCCAACTTGGCCGAATCGGTACTCAAAGCCATGTTCCTGCATCCTGAAACGGAAGTATCGGTAGTTTTCATCGATGAAGACGCCATGAGTGCCTTACACGTTGAGTGGATGGATCTTGAAGGTCCAACGGACGTCATGAGCTTTCCCATGGATGAGTTGCGTCCAGGCACTGCCAAAGCCCCGGGGGAGAACGGCATCCTTGGCGATATCGTCATCTGCCCGACCGTCGCCGAGGCTCAGGCCACAGCTGGTGGGCACAGCACCCATGATGAGATCCTGCTTCTAACCACACACGGCCTTTTGCACCTGATGGGTTTCGACCACATGGAGCCTGCCGAAAAAGAAGAAATGTTCACCTTGCAGCGCAAATTGCTTGAGGCCTACACCGGACGCCCTGCTCCGAAGGAAACGGTGGAATAACCCCGTGGAAATACTTTTGCTGATTCTTGCCTTGGTTTTTATGGCCTGTTCCGCCGTGCTAACCGCCGCGGATTCAGCCTTCTACGCATTGTCTCGGCACGCAGCTGAACGTCTGCGCGCGGAATCTAACTCAAAGTCGCTGTCGGCAATTTTGGACGACACCGAAACCCATGCACAAGCCATCAAATTCTGGCGCATCTGGTTTGAAACCGCCTCGGCGGTAGCGGTGGCATTATTGGTGTCGCAGTGGATTGAAAACATATGGCTCATCGGCCTGATCTCGACCATCGCAATGGCGGCCCTAGGATTCGTTTTGGTCAGTGTTTCGCCACGACGTTATGGTCGATCTAACGCTGAGGGCGTTGTACAAAACACCGCACCGTTGGTTCGGTTATTGCGTGTGGTTTTAGGACCGGTGACCGATTGGTTGGCCTCGATCGCGAAGGCGTTAAGCCCAGGCGGCACAGATGAAGCAGGCTACCTGGGCAAGGAGCGCCTGCGCGATCTGGTGGATCGCGCTTCCGAGGGAGAAGACCTAGACGAAGACTCAGCGGAGCTGATTTCGTCGGTCATCGATTTGGAAGAAACCAGCGTGCGCTCGGTTATGGTGCCACGTACCGACATGGTGGTCTTTACCGAAAAAGAATCTTTGCACAGCGCCATGGAACTGTTCATCGCCTCGGGCTATTCGCGTATCCCGCTGATCGGCGAAGACACTGATGACATTCAAGGCATCATCTACCTCAAGGACCTGATCCGAGAAATCCACGGTCTGCAGCAGGCTCAAGGACTGGCAGATTTGGCCCGCAAGGTCCGTTTTGTTCCGGAATCAAAATCTGCTGCCGAGCTGCTTCAGGAACTTCAGCAAGAATCAATCCACTTGGCCATCGTCGTGGACGAGTACGGTGGAACTGCCGGACTGGTGACGCTTGAAGATCTCTTAGAGGAAATCGTTGGTGAGATCGACGACGAGTATGATCGATCGAGGACCGAGCTGATCGAAAATCCAGATGGATCATTGTTTGCTGTTGCCTCAGCTGCGATTGACGACATTGCCGATCACTTCGACATGCACATCGACGAGGAAGATGTAGACACCGTTGGTGGCCTGTTGTCCAAGGCCTTAGAATCGGTTCCGGTCCTCGGCTCTACAGCCGACGTCAACGGTCTGCGGTTGACCGTAGTTGCCTTAGCTGGGCGACGAAACCGCATTGGCAAAATCCATGTAGAGCGTCTTGTGACAGACGCATCCGACCATATTGAGAACGACGAGGATTCCGCACATGAGCGAAAACCATAACCTACTAGCGGCCAGCGGGTGGCCTGAGAACTACCGTTCCGGTTTCACCTCTTTCGTTGGACGACCAAACGCCGGAAAATCGACGTTGACCAACGCATTGGTTGGCCAGAAAGTCGCTATCACCTCGGCCAAGCCACAGACCACGCGCCACACTATCCGCGGCATCGTGCACCGAGAAGATGCTCAGCTCATTTTGGTTGATACCCCAGGCCTGCACCGTCCGCGCACCCTGCTGGGCCAACGCCTCAATGACCTGGTAGCAGAGACCCTCTCCGAAGTTGACGCCATTGGTTTTTGCATCCCCGCGAACGAAAAAATTGGTCCGGGCGACCGTTATATCGCCACCCAACTAGCCCAACTGCAACGCAAGCCGATCGTTGCATTGGTGACCAAGGCAGACCTGGTCGACCGCGAACAATTGGCCCAGCAGCTGATCGCCGTGGCAGAAATGGGGACCCAAAACTTTGGGGAGAATGGCTTCGCCGCCATTGTCCCGGTCTCTGCGGTGAAGGAATTCCAGGTTCAGGAAGTTGCCAACGTACTAGTTGAGCAGCTACCCAAGGGCCCACCACTGTATCCAGACGGCGAGCTCACCGACGAGCCAGAGGCCAAGATGGTGGCCGAACTGATTCGTGAGGCAGCCCTGGAAGGCGTTCGTGACGAACTGCCACACTCGCTGGCCGTAGTGGTTGAGGAAATGATTCCGCGCGAAGGTCGCAATGAAAATAACCCGTTGATCGACATTCACGTCTCGCTCTTCGTGGAACGCTCCAGCCAGAAGGCTATCGTCATTGGCCGAGGTGGCTCGCGTCTGCGCGAAGTCGGCTCCAATGCGCGTGCGGGTATCGAAAAGTTGCTGGGCACCAAGGTTTACCTTGACCTGCACGTGAAAGTTGCCAAGGACTGGCAGCGCGATCCCAAGCAACTTGGACGCCTAGGCTTCTAATCGTCTCGGAGTTTCTTTATCCCCGGTGGTCTACCCAGGCCCCCGGGGATAAATGCTTTAAACGATCGAGCATGCCGGTTGTGTCCACAATGTGACACAGCGACGACATGAGTTTGAACCGAGCCGAACACTCGGTGTTATGCTCAACTCGTGCATTTCGAGCTTCTTCTACTACTACTTAGCCGCTGCGAGGATCCAAAGGACCGTTAGTGGTCTACAGGCCGACCCCTCGTCGCGGAGTAGCTCTTGTCTGGCCCCACAAACTAAGCACTATTTTTGTCTAGGGGACACACCGAAATGCAGAACATGCAGAAATCCACGAACATGCCAATCCACAAGTATGTTCCATTCCAGGACCAGATCGAAGTCAATCTTCCTGATCGTACCTGGCCCGACAAGTACATCACCAAGGCCCCACGCTGGTGTGCCGTTGATCTGCGTGACGGAAACCAGGCCCTGATCGATCCGATGAGCCCTGAACGCAAGCACAAGATGTTCGACCTGCTGGTCCAAATGGGCTACAAGGAGATCGAAGTTGGCTTCCCATCAGCGTCGCAAACCGACTTTGACTTTGTACGTCAGCTCATTGAGCGAGGCATTCCTGACGATGTCACCATCCAGGTGCTGACCCAGTCCCGAGAACACCTGATCGAACGCACCTATGAGGCACTCGAGGGCGCCAAGCAGGCCATCGTTCACCTGTACAACTCCACCTCAATCCTGCAGCGCGAAGTGGTCTTCCGCCAGGACGAAGATGGCATCGTGGACATCGCCGTCCAAGGCGCGCGGCTGTGCAAGAAGTACGAAGAACAGCTGACCGGAACCAAGATCACCTACGAGTACTCACCAGAGTCTTACACCGGTACCGAGTTGGCCTTCGCCAAGCGCATTTCCGAGGCAGTGGCCGAAGTTCTGGAAGCCACTCCAGAAAACAAGATGATCTTGAACCTGCCAGCCACCGTGGAAATGGCCACCCCAAATGTCTACGCGGACTCTATTGAATGGATGCACCGCAACCTGGCTAACCGAGATTCGATCATCCTCTCGCTGCACCCACACAATGACCGTGGCACTGGTGTTGCTGCCGCGGAACTCGGCTACCTGGCCGGTGCAGACCGCATCGAAGGCTGCCTGTTTGGCAATGGTGAGCGTACAGGTAACGTCGACCTGGTCACCTTGGGCATGAACATGTTCGGGCAGGGAGTGGATCCTGAAATCGACTTCTCCGACATGGACCACATCCGTCGCACCGTTGAATACTGCAACCAGCTGCCGGTACCAGAGCGTAGCCCATACGGTGGCGACTTGGTCTTCACCGCATTCTCCGGATCACACCAGGATGCGATCAAGAAGGGCCTGGAGTCGATGGAGTCCAAGGCGACGGCAGAAGGCAAGGAAGTCAACGATCTGGTGTGGGCCGTACCGTACCTGCCGATCGATCCAAAGGATATTGGCCGTTCCTATGAAGCCGTGATCCGCGTGAATTCGCAGTCCGGCAAGGGTGGCGTGGCCTACCTGCTGAAGAACGACTACAACTTGGATCTGCCGCGTCGTGCACAAATCGAGTTCTCCGGAGTAATCCAGCGCAAGACCGATACCGAGGGCGGCGAGATCTCCTCGGCGCACATCTGGAACGTCTTCCAAGATGAGTACCTGCCGGTTTCCAAGGATTCGGAGCTGAAGCCATGGGGCCACTACGAAATCGCTTCGGCCACAGCTACTTCAGCCGAAGACGGCAGCTTTAAACTCGACACCAAACTGATGATCGACGGGGTCGCTCACGAGCGAAGCGCCCAGGGTAATGGTCCTCTCTCAGCGTTGGTGAAGCTGCTCAATGAAGACGGAGTCGACTTACGCGTCTTGGATTACACCGAACACGCCATGAGCGAAGGTGGCAACGCTAGCGCAGCAGCCTTTGTTGAATGTGCCGTAGGAGATCGCATCCTGTGGGGCATCGGTATGGATACCAACACCAATATCGCAGCCCTGAAGGCAGTGGTTTCGGCAGTGAATCGCGCGATCCGCGACGCGGCCTAGCCATTAGCCCCGCGTGTGTGGGGGCACGAAGCCAAATTCTTCGTGCCTCTACGCACGCTATTTTTATGCCTTGACGACACTCGGACTACCGCTAATTGCGCAGTTTCATCGGGGTAGTGGGAGAATATTCTTCGTGTCCAGATCAGGTTTCGCTTCGAAAAGTTACCACACCCGTGGTCTGGTCTTACGTACCCATAAGCTGGGCGAAGCGGATAGAATCATCACTTTGCTTACGCCTACTGGAATAGTTCGAGCGGTTGCCAAGGGCGTGCGCCGCACGTCCTCAAGGCTTGGCGCCACGCTGGAACCTTTTATGGAGGTTCGGGCACTGCTGGTGATGGGCAGAAATCTGGATATCGTCTCGCAAGCGCAATTGCAAAGCTCATATGGACATTTACTCGTGGCGGACTACCCGAGCTATACCGTAGCCAATGCAATGGCCGAAATCGCAGAGAAGCTTCTGGAAGCCGAAAGCGACAACATCGCCGAACAGTACCGCCTGTTCCACGGTGCGATCGCGTTACTCTCTAAACACCGAGTGGATTCCGGCGCCGTACTGGACTCGTACATTTTGCGTGCCCTAGCGTTAGCCGGTTGGGCACCTTCTTTCACCGATTGTGTACGGTGTGGCAAACCCGGCCCCCATCAATCTGTGCACGTTCAACTTGGCGGGGTGGTGTGCGCAGATTGCCGGCCAGCCGGTTCACTTTCGCCGCATCCGATCACCATTGAGTACTTACAAGCGTTGCTCGTAGGCGACTGGGACACAGTTGCCCAAGCAGGCCCGCGCGCGCGTCAGCAGGCAGCGGACATCGTGGCAAACTATTTGCAGTGGCACCTTGAACGCGCAGTAACTTCCCTACGTCTCGTGGAGAGAAATTGAAAAAACTTCCCAAGATTACCGGCCGTCCAGGTCCTGTGGCACCTTTTGCACATCCGGCTAATCCTCTGATGCCAGCTATCCCACGTGAACTGATTCCACAACACGTAGCCATCGTGATGGACGGCAACGGACGATGGGCCAATCAGCGCGGCTTGCCACGTACCGAGGGACACCGCGCCGGTGAGGCTGCCTTGCTTGACGTGATTGCTGGTGCCATCGAGATGGGTATCAAGTATGTATCTGTGTATGCTTTCTCGACTGAGAACTGGAAGCGAAGCCCGGAAGAAGTTCGTTTTCTCATGGGCTTTTCTCGCGACGTTCTGCGTCGACAGCGCGACACTCTCAATTCCTGGGGTGTAAGAATTCGTTGGTCCGGTCGCGAACCAAAGCTCTGGAAATCGGTCATCAACGAACTGAGGGTCGCTGAGGAAGCTACAGAACAGAACCTGGGATGTCAGTTGACGATGTGCGTCAATTACGGTGGTCGGGCCGAAATCGGTGATGCCGTCAGTGCTATCGCCAAAGATGTGGCAGACGGAAAGCTTCGTGCCAGTTCAGCTGGTGAGAAGACTATTGCTAAGTACCTCCATGCTCCAGAGTTGCCGGATGTCGATCTGTTTTTGCGTACCAGCGGTGAGCAGAGAACAAGCAACTTTTTGCTTTGGCAGTCCGCTTATGCAGAGATGGTTTTCTTAGATCAGTTATGGCCAGATGTTGATCGGCGAACACTATTTACCGCGGTTGAGCAATATGCACGACGCGATCGTCGGTACGGCGGCGCCGTGGATAAACCTCAGGGTTAGGCTACTTCCGCGAGCTTCCGATCATCCTCAGCCAGAGCCCTAGATCTTGATATGCCAAAGCACGAGCGGGTTCAGCAGAGGTAAAGACATCGTGCATGGCGCCTGACACCTCACACAGTGTGACAAAGCTACCTAACTTTGCCGCACGTGTTCGGGTCTGTTGTACGTCGATTACCGAATCGCAATGTTGCATATCGGGGGAGTAGCTTGCACCGATATGGGTGCGGTCTGAGGTCATGACCAGTACGGGAAGTTTCAGTCCCAGACCTTTTGCCACCATCGCGTGACCTTCAAAGATCGTCTTGAGCCATCCCGCCGTATTTGGGAACGCCAGTCTGGGTCGCCATAATCGGTGGACGTCCCATTGCCCTTGCCCTTGGCTGCTCAGCGACTGCCAATAATGATCGAATTCTGGACCCATGAGCTTTCGCCGTGGATTGGTTCTGGTGATGGCCTCCATCAGTCCGTGGATGGGGATCCGCAGAAATGCGGTTCCTTGAAATTCAAGCCAAGGCGAATTAAGCACTAGCGCCTGAATTCTTGGTTGAGTCCGAGCGATCCACAAACTCAAAATTAGCCCACCGGTGGAGTGGCCCTGTGCCACAACCGGCAGACGAGGATGCTCCGCTGTCATGAGATTGAGGGCGGCCTCGATTTCCTGATCAAAAACCGAAAGATCGTCTACATATCCAGGAAGCTGATGTTCGGCTCGGAGGCTGCGCCCATGACGCCGAAGGTCTAGCGCATAAAAATGGTAGCCCTGCGCGTGCCAGAATGCTGCCAGTTCCCGATTGTAAAAGTAGTCGCTCCAACCATGGATGCTCAGCACAATGCCCTGAGCTCTTCTCCCGAGCTGTTGTCGCCAGCCTGCGGGCGAGTAGCGAACCAGTGTCGCTAGTGCTGGGCCTTCATCATCAAATCCAAAATCAAATGTTCGTTGCTCAATGTCCGGTCCCATCGGGTCCGGCGCCCACTGCTCTGCGGCAGTTGAGCTCAGATAGTCTGGCCACGTCTCGCTGGCCGGGCTGAGAGGCAACTTCATATCCTGAATACTACCCACCTCGAGTTGGCTGATGGAGGTAATTCACGGGAAAATGAATGTATGCGCTTATACCCACTGGTCTTCAAACATGTGTTCACCAAAATGGATCCCGAGCAGGCTCATCATTTTGCATTCAACGCCATCAAGATTGCGCAGCGCGCAGGGCTAACTAAATTAACCCGAAAGTTCTTTGCTCCAGCACCTCAGCTGAAGCGAACGGTCATGGGTATCGACTTCCCGTCACCATTTGGCTTGGCCGCCGGATTCGACAAGGGTGCCACTGGGATCGTAGCTCTCAGCGATATTGGTTTCGGTCATGTGGAGATCGGTACCATCACCGGTCAGCCACAGCCAGGCAATCCACAACCACGCCTCTTCCGTCTGGTTGATGACCGAGCAGTAATCAACCGCATGGGTTTCAACAACGAAGGCGCCGAGCGCGTCACTGCACGCGTGGCAAATGCACGTCAGTCACTCAAAGCTGATTACAGTGATACGCGCCCGGTGATCGGTGTCAACATTGGCAAGACCAAAGTCGTTGAACTCGAAGATGCGGTAGGGGATTACCTAGCGTCGACTCGTCAGTTGGCAATCCATGCCGACTACCTGGTGGTCAACGTTTCAAGCCCGAACACCCCAGGGCTACGACTACTACAAAGCGTGGAGTCGCTTCGACCATTACTCACGCAGGTGGGCGAGCTGGCAGACAACGTCTCGGGTCGTCATATTCCGCTGCTGGTTAAGATCGCGCCTGATTTGAGTGATGAAGATGTCGCTGAGGTCGCCCAGTTGGCCACCGAACTTAAACTCGACGGAATCATTGCAACCAATACGACTATTGGCCGCGATGGACTTAAGAGCGATGACGCAAAGGTCCAGGAAATCGGTGCTGGCGGCCTCTCCGGTGCGCCTTTGAAGCAGCGGTCATTGCAGGTGCTACGTCAACTACGCTCCTTGGTTCCTGAAGACATGGCACTGATCGCCGTCGGTGGTGTTGAAAATGCACAGGACGTAAAGGATCGTTTGGACGCAGGCGCAAATCTTGTGCAAGGTTACACGGCGTTCTTGTACGAAGGACCATTCTGGGCACGCTCGATTAATAAGGGCCTGGAACGCTTGCTGTAATCAGCATCGCGACACTCAGGCTACAAAAGGACCGCGGGACGGGAGAATCATCGGATTCTTCCGCCCCGCTGTTTTTGTATCAGCAAATACAAGATCGACAGAGACTGCTTCGGATGCAGGAGTACAAAGATATTGAGGTTTCCACCGATCGAGAGTTGCCGGCATCAAAAAACCTTGTAAGTAGAAAAACTATGTTTAAAGCTTGTATGGCAAGCTCGGTGGACATTAGAAAAGGGACAAGCTCACGCGAGCTTGTCCCTTAGTGGTTGACAGCAACCTAATTAGTGAATTTTGGCGCCTCGGGCGACCTGTGGCTTCGGCAAACGAAGCTTGCGGAACTGCATTCCACGCATTGCTGCGTACATGCGAATACCTCGATCCATATGGCCAAACTTCGCTACGAGGCGACGCTTGAGCACGATTGATGTAAAGATCGCTTCAACGATAATCAGTGCGATAACAACCCACAGGGCGATCTGCACGATGACCTGAATTGAAAGGTTTCGTTGGAATACCAGTGAGACAACCAAGAAGGCCAAGATGATAAACATCATGAATTCGCCAAACATCCAGCGCGCGTCAATGAAATTGCGCGTATATCGCTTCTGTTCGCCTTGATCACGAGGCATCAGGTAGCGCTCGTCACCGGTTTCGTTAGCCAAGCGCAGACGGTTTTGCGCTTCGATGCGCCGTTGACGCTCCGCTTCCTTGGCAGCCTTGCGGTCAGTCGGCACTAGGGGCCGTTGACGATTTGCCTCCTGCGCGCTGCGCTTGGGCGTTGGCCCCGTTTTACGGCCATCCGTTGATTCCGGAGCCTGCTCTACGGGCTGTACATTTACGGGGGATTGAGGTTCATCCTTCTTACGTCCAAACACCCCTCTATCTTAGCGGGAAATAGTCGCCCACGTGACATTCACTACCCGATGAATTGCTAGGCTGAACATATGAGCACAAATTCAACCTTCGATGCCGCAACGAACGGTGTCGATGTCCAGTCACTCAAGAACCATATTGATACACACTTCGAGCAGATCCTTGAAGAACTCAAGACTTTGGTTTCCATCCCGAGCATTGCTTGGGATTCATTCGATCCACAGAATCTCGAAAAGTCCGCCAAAGCGGTAGCTGAGTTGGCGAAAAACGCCGGCATGGAGACCGTAGAAATCCTTCGCGAACCAGCCGAGAACGGAGCTATGGGGGCGCCGGCTGTAGTAGCACGACGCCCGGCCGCCGCGGGCAAGCCAACGGTGCTGTTATACGCACACCATGACGTCCAGCCTCCCGGCAATGAAGCCGACTGGAACACCCCCGTCTTCGAGGCCACCAAGGTTGGTGACCGTCTTTTCGGTCGCGGAGCCGCTGACGATAAGGCTGGCATCATGGTTCACATCGCTGCCTTGCGTGCAGTGTTGGATCTTGTGAGCGACTTCGGCGTGGGGGTCACCTACTTCTTCGAAGGCGAAGAAGAGGCAGGTTCCCCTTCCTTCCGCAACTTCCTCGAAGCCCATCAAGACAAGCTTGCAGCCGATGTTATTGTCGTCGCAGACTCGAGCAACTGGGCTGTAGGGACTCCTGCACTAACCAGCTCTTTGCGCGGCATGTGTGCAGCGGAAATTACCGTGCGGTCGCTGAACCACGCGGTGCACTCAGGGATGTTCGGTGGACCTATTTTGGATGCTCCATTGCTGGCGGCCAAGCTCATTTCCACTTTCCATGATGAAGATGGATCTGTTGCGGTCAAGGGCTTGGTCTCCAATGAATCAGCCGACGTTGACTTTGATGAAGAGCAATTCAGAAGCGATTCAGGTGTCCTGGAATCCTTCAAGCTCGCGGGCACAGGAAAAATCACCGATCGCTTGTGGAATAAACCTGCGCTGAGCGTCATTGGAATTGATATGCCTAGCGTTGATCAGTCATCGAATACTCTCATCGCTCAAACGCGATTTAAGGTTTCGATGCGCTTGGCTCCGGGGCAAGATCCCTCGAAGGCGCTGACTGCCCTCGAGGAGCACGTCAGGGGAGTGGATCTTCGTGGCGCTCAGGTTGACTTCAACGCGACCGAGGCGGGTAGCGCGTACAAGGCCGATCTAAATGCTTCGGCCAATGACACTGCTCGCTGGGCCTTGGAACAAGCCTGGGGCGTTGTACCAGTCAACATGGGGTTGGGCGGGTCCATTCCATTCATCGCCGATTTGCTGGACGTGTTCCCGAAAGCGCAGATCCTCGTGACCGGCGTGGAAGATCCAGATTCGCGTGCTCATTCAGCCAACGAGTCGCTTCATCTAGGAGACTTCCAGCATGCAATCGAGGCTGAAGCCTTACTGCTAGCCAAGATCAACGTCGAAGGACTATAGAGCGCGTCATGCGTTGTGACACAAGGGGAGAAATCCTAGCGGTTGCGACGTAGGATAGTAGCAAGAACAAGGGCTAAGTCTCGGGGATACCCTGAGGTGGACGCCACAACGAGCAGTATGGGAGGAAATCATGACTGCAGCTGTTGACCAAACCAAGGGTGACCCAACCGAGTTGCCAACCCACGAGGTAAACATTTCCGACGTGGCCGCCGAGAAGGTGCGTTCACTGTTGGAGCAGGAAGGTCGCGACGATCTTCGTCTGCGCATCGCCGTTCAGCCTGGTGGCTGCTCGGGCCTGATTTACCAGCTGTACTTTGACGAGCGAATGCTCGACGGAGACGCTGTACGTAACTTCGATGGTGTCGAGGTCATCGTGGACAAGATGAGCGTCCCGTACCTTGCTGGTGCATCGATCGACTTCGAGGACACCATCTCGAAGCAGGGCTTCACTATCGATAACCCAACGGCTTCCGGCTCTTGCGCTTGTGGAGACTCTTTCCACTAGGCCTAAGGGAACTAACGCCGCTGTTCAAACGTTGAAGAAATTTCTCGTTAGAACAGCGGCGTTTTTCGGCATTCTGACCCCTAAGAGGGTAAGCTCTACGTTAAGTAGTAAAACTATGTTTCTCTTCGTGAGCCACCTCACTGTGCAACTCGTTAAACCACGAGGTGACTTATGAAGACCACATTCTGCACCAACAAAGAGGAAGGGCCGTCTGTGAGTTCGCAAGACCGAACCGGCAGTCGCGGGTCTGCTAAAGCCAAAGTCTTGGCGTTAGTTGGCACTGGCGCACTGCTTTTGACGGGATGTTCAGCGGAGGCAAAACGCGGTTGGCTCCCAAACGTGGAGCGCGACACCACCAACCACACCGGTGCAATCCAGGACTTCTGGGTTCACTCGTGGATTGCCGTGGTCGTCATCGGTGTTTTGACCTGGGGATTGATGCTCTGGTGCATCGTCGCTTACCGCCGCCGTAAGACTGACACTGGTTACCCACGTCAGCTGAGCTACAACATGCCACTGGAGATCTTCTACACGGCCATTCCTTTGGTCCTTGTTCTAGTCTTCTTTAGCTTCAACAACACCCTTGAGAAGAGCATCAACAAGCCTGTTGATTCTCAGCTCGTTGTAGACGTTCGTGCCAAGCAGTGGTCTTGGGACTTCAACTACAGCTACCAGGGAACTGAGAAGCACTTCGCTGGCACTCAGGCTCACCTGCACACCGATGGCTCGGAAGGTGCTCGCGAAGAGCTACCAACCTTGTACTTGCCAGCAGGCAAGTCGGTACAGCTGGATCTGAACAGCCGCGACGTTATTCACTCGTTCTGGGTACCAGCCTTCTTGCAGAAGCTGGATATGATCCCGGGCAAGACCAACCATATCTACCTCACCCCACAGGTTGAAGGTAACTATGACGGTAAGTGCGCAGAGCTTTGCGGTGAGTACCACTCCGAAATGTTGTTCAACGTCAAGGTCGTCAGCGAAGCAGAGTTCAAGGCTCAGCTTGCCAAGATGGACGATGGACACATCGGTGAAGAGTACGACCGTCAGCCAGACGCCGTGAACGGCAAAGTAGTTACGCACGGGGAAGGAGAGTAATCGTTATGTCAACTTTTGAATATGCATCTGATGACTTCAATTCGATTTCCTCGGCCGTGGTCCCAAAGTCGAAGGGTCGCATCTTTGTCGACTACATAACTTCGACTGACCACAAGAAGATCGGGTACATGTACCTGATTAGCTCGTTCATCCTGTTCTGCGTTGGTGGCGTTATGGCGCTGCTGATTCGTGCAGAACTTTTTGAACCAGGTATGCAGATCCTGCAGACCAAGGAACAATACAACCAGCTCTTCACGATGCACGGCACCGTGATGCTTCTGATGTTTGCTACTCCACTGTTCGCCGGTTTCGCTAACGTCATGATGCCTTTGCAGATCGGTTCCCCGGATGTGGCCTTCCCACGTCTGAACGCATTGGCTTTCTGGTTCTTCGCAATGGGATCGGCAATCGCTCTGGCTGGCTACCTCACCCCACAGGGTGCAGCAAGCTTCGGCTGGTTCGCTTACGCTCCACTTTCGAACACCACCTTCTCGCCAGGTGTCGGCGGTGACCTTTGGGTCTTCGGTTTGGCTCTGTCGGGCTTCGGTACCATCTTGGGTGCCGTCAACTTCATCACTACGATCATCTGCCTTCGCGCTCCTGGTATGACCATGTGGCGCATGTCGATCTTCTCGTGGAACACCTTGATCACTTCGTTGCTGGTTCTGATGGCGTTCCCACCATTGGCAGCTGCGTTGTTCGCACTGGGTGCAGACCGTCGTTTTGGCGCTCACATCTTCGATCCTGACAATGGGGGTGCCGTCCTATGGCAGCACTTGTTCTGGTTCTTCGGACACCCAGAGGTTTACATCATTGCTTTGCCGTTCTTCGGCATCGTTTCTGAGATCTTCCCAGTATTCAGCCGCAAGCCAATCTTCGGCTACAAGGGTCTGGTCTTCGCGACCATCTCGATTGCTGCATTGTCGGTTTCGGTGTGGGCACACCACATGTACGTCACCGGCTCGGTAATGCTTCCGTTCTTCGGATTCATGACCATGCTGATCGCTGTACCAACCGGTGTGAAGTTCTTCAACTGGATCGGTACCCTATGGCGCGGCTCGATTACTTTCGAAACCCCAATGCTGTGGAGCATCGGCTTCATGATCACCTTCTTGTTCGGTGGTCTGACCGGTATTATCCTTTCAGCACCTGCATTGGACTTCCACGTATCTGACTCCTACTTCGTGGTTGCACACTTCCACTACGTAGTCTTCGGTACCGTGGTCTTCGCAATGTTCGCTGGCTTCTACTTCTGGTGGCCAAAGTGGACCGGCAAGATGCTCAACGAGCGCCTTGGCAAGATTCACTTCTGGATGCTGTTCATCGGCTTCCATGGAACCTTCCTCATCCAGCACTGGTTGGGTGTCATGGGTATGCCGCGTCGTTACGCCGACTACATGCCTGAAGATGGGTTCACCACCATGAACCAGGTATCGACCGTCTTCGCATTCATCCTGGGTGCATCGATGATTCCATTCTTCTGGAACGTGTGGGTAACCCACCGAAACGCCAAGAAGGTTGAAGTTGACGATCCTTGGGGCTTCGGCGCATCGCTGGAGTGGGCAACTTCCTGCCCACCACCACGTCACAACTTCCACTCGATTCCACGCATCCGTTCAGAGCGTCCAGCTTTGGATCTGCACCACCCGGAACTGAGCGGCCGAGTTACCCCGGAAACTCCTGTTGCAAAGATCTTCGGCCCTGCTGATCAGAAGGACGTGTAACGATGAAAATTGAATCTTGGATTTTCCTAGGTGGCGTTTTCTTCTTCGCACCAATTGCAGTCGTTTACGGCTACATGACCAATTGGAGCGAATGGGCTGGCCTTATGGGGCTGATAATGTTGGTAGGCCTTTCAGCCATGGTTGGCTGGTACCTGATGTTCACCGCCAAGCGTGTTGGCCCTCGTCCCGAAGATCGTGTTGACGGCGAGATCCACGAGAACGCCGGTGACATCGGAATGTTCTCGCCTTGGAGCTGGTGGCCACTAGTGCTTGCTGGTTCCGCTGCAATTGGCTTCTTGGGCCTCGCAGTTGGCTGGTGGGTCTTCTACATCGGTGCAGGATTGGCCGTTGTAGGTATCACTGGCTGGGTTTATGAATACAGCCGTGGAGACCACGCACACTAAGCAGTACACCTAATGGGGTGACAAGCAATTGCTTGTCACCCCATTAGTCTTTTAATATCAGTAAGGTCGATACGACTGTTTCGTCTTAGCTCACAGTAAGAGGTCAAGTATGCGTCACGCCCCGCAACCTAAAGTTGAGGCCCACCTTGATCCCACCAGCAAACAGAGCAAGTACCGGCAGATCCGCGAGATCCTCAAGACCCACGCCCGCGAAGCTTGCAAGCCAGGGCATAAGCTGCCACCTGAACGTGAGTTGGCAGAGCACTTTGGCGTAGCAAGAAAAACCATCAGGCAGGCCATCGATGCGTTAGTCGATGAACAGGTTCTCAAACGCGTAGTGGGCATCGGGACTTTTGTTGTTCCAGAAAAACTCGACCTGCGAGTCAGGCTACATTCCTACTCTGAGGACATGATGCGCCGTGGCATGGTGCCTGATGCCCACGTTCTGGAATTCGCTGAAATCAAGTCCAACGCAAACCTTGCCCTGCAACTCATGCTGGAGGAGGGTACCCCGGTAGTTCAGTTCAAACGTCTGCTACTGGCCGACGGCACGCCAATGAGCTTGGATGAAAATTACATGCCGGCGGATCTGGTACCCGGCTTCGTTGACGCTGAGCCCCCGTCAAAGTTGTATCAGGCGCTCCACGAGCGCTATGGGATCCTTTTGGAATGGGGCGAGGACCAGGTCGAAAGTACAGCTGCGAGCAAGCGACAAGCGCAACTGTTGGGTGTCGAGCCGGGTTTCCCACTACTTCAGATCACCAGGTATGCCTACATAGGCGAGCGGCTCGCCGACTACTCTGTTTCTCTCTACCGCTCAGATCGTTACAAGCTCTTCGTGCCACTGCAGCGTGTCGGTACAAGGACGCCACGGTACTCTGAGGACTTCTGAGTCGACCAGGAACGCTGCGTTTAGACTTCATCGCATTGCCTTCGTGGAAATATAGCGGGGGAGTTAGCCCAGCTATCGCCGCTTCAACCAGCTTGTTGCATTAGCGCCGGTGAGCGGTTCCTGAGACCGAATCAGAACTGTGGGCTACTGGCGACCGATCCAATGGGTTCCTTCGGGCGCTGCAGTGCTCTGAGAGCTGAGAGATCTCTAAATATACTCAGATACTCACAGGCAGTCACGAGATAGCCTTAGAGCACCGCTGACGGCTTTTGCTTGTGGGTTAAAGAAAACCGGGACACACCTTGTGGTGTGTCCCGGTTTTTGTGACTAACGCGAGTCGGAATTACTTCTCGATCGAGTCTGCTTTGTCGCCCTCAACCTCATGGTGACCGTGAGCGGCATGTGCTGCTTCCAGTTCCGATGGGGTTACCGGTGCGACGCGATCTTCGAAGAAGAACTTCGAGATCATTGCGCGGCGCTTCTCCGAACCGGAGATGTGACCCGCGGCGTCAGGCTCTGCCGGGATGTACTGGCGATCCACGAAGTTGGTCAAGAGGTAACGCTTGTAAACGTCGATCTCTTCGTGCTTCTCTGTGAATGCACCTTCAGGGGACATCTGGATGATTCCAGCTTCACGGCCGTGCAAGACGATCTCGCGATCCTTGCGCTGCAGCGAAAGACAGATACGGCGAGTCAACCAGAAGGCGAAGATTGGGCCAAGGAAGAACAGCGCACGCAACCAGTAGGTCACATCGTTCAGTGCCACGTGGAAGTGAGTTGCGATCAAGTCAGAGGATGCAGCTGCCCACATCACGCTGTACAAGGTCACACCGGCCATGCCCATTGCGGTACGGAATGGAGCATTACGTGGACGATCCAGCAGGTGGTGTTCGCGGTTGTCCTTGGTTACCCAACGCTCAATCCATGGCCATGCGAACATGACCGCGAAGATTGCGCCAGCAGGAACCAGTGCAGGCAACAGAACCGAGAGAACCAGAGTATTGGTTCCCCAAGGGAACGGAATGTTCCACTCGAAGCTGAAGTTTCCAAGAACACCTGGCATCAGACGCAACGCGCCGTCAACAAAACCGATGTACCAGTCAGGCTGGGTACCAGCCGAAACAGGGGATGGGTCATACGGTCCATAGTTCCAGATCGGGTTTATCTGGAAGAGGCCAGCGATCAGGGCAACGATACCGAAGACGATGAAGAAGAATCCACCGGCCTTTGCAGCGTAAACAGGACCAACTGGGAAGCCAACAACGTTGTCGTTGGTGCGGCCTGGACCAGGGTACTGGGTGTGCTTGTGGGTCACAACCATGAACAGGTGGATAACGATCAGCAAGATGATCACTGCAGGAACGATCATGATGTGCAGCGAGTACAGACGCTGAATGACATGCTCGCCTGGGAACTCGCCACCGAAGAAGAACATCGACAGGTAAGTACCAACGATTGGCAACGCCTTCATAACGCCGTCGATAATACGCAGACCGTTACCGGAAAGCAGATCATCGGGCAGGGAGTAGCCGGTGAAGCCAGCGGCCATACCCATGATCAACAGAACGCCACCAACAACCCAGTTCAATTCACGTGGGCGACGGAAGGCACCGGTGAAGAATACGCGCAGCATGTGCACGGACAGCGATGCTACGAAGAGCAGTGCCGACCAGTGGTGAACCTGACGCATGAACAGGCCACCGCGAACATCGAACGAGATGTCCATGGTGGAGGCCATAGCCGTGGACATTCCAAGGCCCTTCATTGGCACATACGAACCGTCGTAGACCACGTGGGCCATCGATGGATCGAAGAAGAAGGTCAGGAAGGTGCCCGAAAGTAGCAACAGTACGAAGGTGTACATTGCGACTTCACCGAACATGAATGACCAGTGATCCGGGAAGATCTTGCGACCGAACTCCTTGATGATGCCAGAGGCACCAACGCGGGAATCAACGAAGTTCGCAATACGACCGGTAGCGGTCGATGGGGTGTATTCGTTAGATGCACTCATGATTAACCACGCTCCCAGTAAGCAGGGCCAACAGGTTCGTGGAAGTCGCTCTGCGCAACCAAGTAGCCGTCTGCGTCAACCGTAATTGGCAGCTGTGGCAATGCGTGACCCGCAGGACCGAAGACAACCTTGCATTCCTGCGTCAGGTCGAAGGTCGACTGGTGACAAGGGCACAGCAGGTGGTGCGTGTGCTGCTCGTACAGTGCGATCGGGCAACCAACGTGGGTGCAAATCTTGGAGTACGCAACGATGCCGTCAACGTTCCAGTCTTCGCGACCCTCGGAGATCTGCATCTCGGCTGGATCCATACGCATCAGCAGGACCACGGCCTTGGCCTTCTCATTGAGAGGGTTTTCGGTCTCTTCGATGCCCTCTGGTACAACGTGGAACGCCGAACCGATCTGAACATCCGATGCCTTGATCGGGGTGCCCGAAGGATCGCGAGTCAGACGAATACCCTTGTCCCACATGGTGTGGCGCATTTGGTCAATCATCTGGTGTGCGTTCTTACCGGTGCGGTCCAAGTCGCGGAACATAAACACGGCTGGAATTGGAGCCAAAGCGATGGCACCAATCAGGGTGTTACGAATCAGCGGACGACGCTTGATACCGGATTCTTCGACAATGGTGTCCACGATCTCAACGGCGTCTTGACGGTCGGCCTCAGAGCTGATCTCGTGGCGCATTTCCATGAGCTCGTGATCTGGCATCAAGGTCTTGGCCCAGTGGACAACACCTACACCGATGCCAAGCATCGCGAAGCCGGTGCCCAAGCCCAGTGCAGCGTTCTGCACACGCAGTTCAGCGAAAGTCATCTCGCCCAGGTGGCCCAGGACGAAGTAGGCCACGAAGAAGAAGAGCGTGCCGATGATGGAGATGGTAAATAGGAGCGCTACTTGACGCTCGTGTCGCTTGGCTGCGCGCGGATCGCGATCTGCGAGACGCGGACGATGGGGTGGTAAGCCCGGATCGGGGAAACGATCCTGAGCTACATCGTCAGCCTTAGCAACGGTGCCCGAGTTTTCGGGACTGCCGTGACTATGGTCGCCCATGTTTCTCTCTCATCCTTTTGTTAGGAATTTATGTACGTAGTGATGTTGCGGCTTGCGCCGCGCGTTGCTTTAGGAAGGACGCGAGGTCAACCAAATGGTGAAGGCGATGATGATACCTAGACCAGCGGTCCAGGTGAACAAACCTTCAGCAACCGGGCCCAAGGAACCCAAGGCAGCGCCGCCAGCAGAACCATTAGCTTCAATGGTCTTCAGGAAGGTGATCACGTCACGCTTCTCGTCTGGGGTGATGTTGGAATCGTTGAACACTGGCATGTTCTGTGGGCCCGTAGCCATCGCTTCGTAGATGTGCTTCTCGGTGACGCCCGTCAAAGTCGGGGCGAACTTACCACGGGTCAGTGCACCACCGGCTGCTGCCGCGTTGTGGCACATCGCGCAGTTCACACGGAATACAGTTCCACCATGAGCGGCGTCGCCCTGGGTGGTATCTAGGTACTCTTCATCCGGGACAGACGGACCTGCACCCAGGCTGGCGACATAAGCTGCCAGCTGAGAGATCTGCTTGTCGTCGAACTGGGCTGGCTTAGCCTGAGCCTGTGGGCCCTGCATCTGCATTGGCATACGGCCAGTGCCGACCTGGAAGTCGACAGCCGCCGCGCCAACGCCGATCAGCGATGGACCGGAGTCAGAACCTTCGGCATGCATGCCGTGGCAGGTAGCACAGTTGGCGGCGAAAAGCTTTTGACCAGAATCAACATCGGACTGCGATGCTGCGGTGGTCTCCGCGGCCTTCGCTTCGCTGATGTTTCCTGCTGCGGTGTAGAGACTGCCGGTAATCAGCAATCCAAACAGAAGCAGGGCCACAGCGGCGAGCGGGTGGCGGCGCTTTTTCGAAAGAGCCTTCACTTGCTGGTTCCTCACTTAGTTTCTTAGGTGTGATGTTGCCGTACTTCTTGTTGAGGCAACCTATTACTAGAAGCTGCTACTTCAAGAAGTAGATGATCGCGAAAAGAGCGATCCAAACAACGTCAACGAAGTGCCAGTAGTAAGACACGACGATGGAACCCGTTGCTTCGAAGTGACCAAACTTCTTAGCCAACATTGCACGACCAATGATCAGCAAGAAAGCAATCAGGCCACCGGTCACGTGAAGTCCGTGGAAGCCGGTAGTCATGTAGAAGGCCGAAGCGTAGGAGTTCGAGTTCAGTGCTACACCCTCGTGAACGAGAGTGACGTATTCAAAGGCCTGTACCGAGACGAAGATCGAACCAAGGATGAAGGTAAGAATGAACCATTCGATCATTCCCCATTCCTTGATGTTGAACAGTCCGCCGGAACGACGAGGCTTGAATTCTTCGGCACGGAACACACCAAGCTGGCACGAGAATGAGCTGGACACCAGAATCAAGGTGTTAACCAGCGCAAACGGCACGTTGAGTTTGGCAGTTTCAGTCGCCCATAGTTCGGGCGCGGCAGCCCGAAGGCTGAAGTACATGGCGAAGAGGGCGGCGAAGAACATGAGCTCGCTGGAGAGCCACACCATCGTTCCCACCGACACCATGTTTGGGCGGTTCGGCGCATGTGGCGCCGTCGTATTTGGGGCATGAGTCGCAGTTGTCACACTGACATTATGTCTCTAAATGCCCCTCAGATACCAATGCAAATAGGGGTTGTCGGAGGTTTTTTGCACCACATAGCGACAACAACCGCGGAAACACGCGGAAGTATCACGAAAACTCTTTCTACAATTCGTAGAGCTTGCATCGGCGAGTCTGGCGAAACAAACCCTTACGCAACATATGCCTGACCTATTTATCCCTGATTTCTCTGGGGATTTAGCGACTTATGCCACACCTGCTGGCTTCATCAATTGGGGGAGTAGTGGCTTGCTCGATAGGCTTTCATTTGTGTCAACGAGCCTTGAATACGAAAAGTTCCCAACGTGGCCAGATCTTCTGGCCACCCTGATTAGCGGTGGCGATCTCAGTCGCGAACAGGCCGCTTGGGCTATGAATGAGATCATGAGCGGCGAAGCCAGCGACGTGCAGATCGCCGGCTTCCTAGTTGCGTTGCGTTCAAAAGGCGAAACAGTTGCCGAATTGACCGGTTTGGTCGACTCAATGGTCGCAAACGCGAGACCGCTGGACATTGATGCACAAACATTAGACATTGTTGGAACCGGTGGCGATCGACAAAACACCGTCAACATTTCAACGATGGCAACTTTGGTCTGCGCCGGCGCCGGCATCAACATAGTTAAACACGGTAACCGTGCATCGTCGTCTTCATCCGGATCCGCCGACGTGTTGGAGGCGCTAGGGGTTCGTCTCGACGTACCAATCGAGCGCCTTGTAGAGGTATACAACAAGGTCGGAATTGCGTTCTGCTTTGCCAATGTATTCCACCCTTCAATGCGTCATGTCGCCGGCGCGCGACGACAACTGCGGGTTCCAACTGCGTTCAACTTCATGGGTCCACTGACCAATCCGGCGTTGCCGTCTGCATCAGCTGTTGGTTGCTCCGCCCTGACCATGGCGCCGATTATGGCTGGAGTTCTAGCCAGCCGTGGTTCCCGGGGACTGGTGTTCCGTGGCGACGATGGCCTTGATGAACTCACCACCACTGCGGCCAATCGGGTCTGGGAAGTCCGAGATGGCAAAGTTAATGAGTTCACTTTTGATGCGCGTGAACTTGGCATCAACCGGGTGACTATCGAGGAACTACGAGGTGGCGACACTGTACATAATGCACAGGTTGTAAAGGACATAGTTTCTGGCGCCACCGGTCCCGTACGTGATGCCGTATTGCTCAACGCCGCCGCCGGAATGGTTGCCTACGATCTCTCCAGTGAAGGTAGCTTCGTGGATCGCATGAGAACCGCCCTAGATCAAGCTGCGCAGTCCATCGATTCAGGAGCAGCAAAATCTGTTCTTGAATCCTGGTCGCGAACAACTCAGGACATCGTGGGGGAGTAAAGACTGTTTTCAGTTACAAGTTCGCCTCCTGGTGAGTTGGTTTACAACCCTCCAGGAGGCGAATTTGTTTAGCGCTAGTTTAGTCGTCTAGACCTAGAGAGAAGGCAGCCTCTAGGTCATGATCCGAATATGCGCGGAAGGCAATGTGGGTCTGAGTTCCTTGGATTCCAGGAATTTTAGAGAGTTTGTTGGCGATAACTTCGGCCAAGTCTTCGTGCTTGTGCACTCGCGCCACAGCAATCAGGTCCCAATCACCAGCCACTGAGTAGACTTCACTGATACCCGATATTGCAGAGATCTGCTGGGCACACTCCGGGATGCTGTCATTTGCAGTTTGAATCATAACGAATGCGGTGACCATTGCTGCGCCTTTCACTACGCGGTCTCCATCGTGAAGACCTATTACTTAGCTTCAACTCTAGTCGAAAATAGCCTGAGGGCGAGCCAGCATCATCGAGATCCCATATCAAGTTACAGGCTTATAAAATTGTATAGACGTTTACAAAGTTATATAATTGTTCCATGATCGTACTTACTATTGACCAGCGGCGTTCTCGTTCTTCCGAAGACAAGGTTCAAGCCCTCATTGAACAAGCGAATGCCACCGTGAGTGTTGTTCGCAAATTCGAGCGTACCGCTGGCGATGAAGTTCAGGCCGTATTGGACGATGCGTCGGAAGCCATCAGACTTGCTGTGATGATGGCTGCTTCGGGGGACTGGAGCGTCGGTCTTGGATTCGGTCAGGTGGAGACCCCGCTCCCAAAAGAGACCCGTGCCGGCCGGGGCCCGGCCTTTGAATATGCTCGCGTTGCCGTGGAACGCGCGAAGAACACCAATGCTCATCTCGCGGTCCATGGTCCTTCCCATGAAGCCACCCGGCTTGAAGCAGAACTCCAACTCACCGCGTGCATCATTTCTAAACGTCGAGCCACCGCGTGGGAGGCAGGGACTTTAGCGGATGAAGGTCTGACCCAGCAGCAGATAGCGAAAGAACTGGGAATCACGCAGCAAGCTGTCTCGTCTCGCCTGTCGGCGGCGTTATGGTTTGAAGCAAATCGAATGATGGATGAGGCAGCAAAGTCCCTAACTCGCCAACTGAAAATGCTGGGGGAATCGTAGATGTTTTGGATCGCGTGGAGCAGTCTTGGTTTCGCCACCGTTCTTTCTTGTTTAGCTGCCTATTCGGGGGCTAACGTTGGAACGCGTGTTGGCCGAAGAGAAATCCTGGTAGCTATCGCAGGTGTTCTGGCTATAGCGTCGGCGGTGGTTGCCGCGATAGCTAATGTTTCGGCCTTAGGTGCGAACGTGCCGCTGTTCTACGTTGTTGTTCTTTCATCCGTTTTTGCCATCAGTTTCGGCGGTCCATTTACAGAGTTGGTCTTTCGGCTGGCCGCCAAAAATGACTCTTCGCTTGTGAAAGACGAGTCCGATCCATCCCCACTTCGTGGTGGGTTATGGATCGGACTTCTAGAACGGGCCGCTATCCTAGGCAGCCTATGGGCTAGCTGGCCGGAAGGGATCGCGATCGTCATGGCCATCAAGGGACTGGGGCGCTTCTCAGAACTCAAGGACCATCGTGCTGCCGAACAATTCATCTTGGGAACATTCGCAAGCGGACTCATCGCGGCCGGGTCTTATGGACTAGGCTTGCTGCTTTTGTGATCGTCGAGAGATCAATTGCGCCACGAGTCGCCGACCGAGCAAAAACAGTCCAAGCACAATGAGTGTCACAATGACAAAAGAGATAGCTGCTGTCTTGCCCATCAAGATCCGCAGCGCCATGCCCACTGCCACGGTTCCCAACCACACGAGAATTCCGGTTGGCCAGAACTTGTTGATCGTCGCCCAAGGTTTGGACACAGCGGTCATAACAACATAGGCAATCAAGAACGGTAAAGCTGTTAACAGGATCCCGCCAAGGCCTAATCCATGCTCGTGTTCCCGACGTCCGAGCAGAGCGAAAAGAATAATAAGTACTACGTCGGCGACCGCCAACAGCGGCCACCTACTGATGTTTTGCTTCATACCTCAATCATAGAGACGAGCAGACTTAGTCGACTAAGCATTGCCCGAAATATGAGCTGTCGGTTCAGACACAGGCCACGATGGCTTTAGGGTTGGCTAGAATATTTGAGGTGATTCTCAAGTCAACTACCACCGTGGGAACCAAGCGAAGGCTAGGCCCGTAGGATCTCTGCTGCCACCGAGTATTTATTCATGCCCAACGCGATGGAACTCTAATGAGTGTGATTGGTGCAAAATTTCACTAAATTTCGAATCGGCCGGGGGAGTCGGCCCCTGCAATTTTCGTACTCGCCAGCCTTATTCACTTAGCCAGTTTCCTGTCCGTGATGGTGGGTATGCTCGGCGGATTGATCCTCAGTTCACTATGAGTCTTGACCTTCAGTGCTCATCAATTGGCGCCGTCGGACAGCAGCTAGTTTTAGCTTCCACCGCCAGGAGGGCCCATCACCAGCATCGATGAAAACACACCAACGATGACGACAAAAAAGATAATAAATGTCAGTACGGGGCGCGCCACGAGCCATCGCATTAGGGTGTCAAGCCACGACTTATCGCCAGGGTGATCCGTGGCATCTGTTCGCCAGTCTCCCTCCAGCTTTGATTTGCGTTCAAGCCACTTGTCGAACGGGATCGTAAGAAACGGAACAAAAGCCGTGCCAGCAGCTCCAAGAATCAAACGCTTACGCCAACGCTGATTCATGCCGACGAGTACAGCAGTAGCAATGTACGACAGGAACACAAAACCGTGGACAAACCCTGCAATCGACACGGGCCAATCGCCGACCTTGAATCCATATTTGAGAATCATGGCAATAATCAATAGAGCCCATGTAACAGCTTCCGCGCGTGCAACAGTCTTGTACAAACTACTGGGTGACATGGGTTGGTGCCAGTCCTTATAAATAGGGGAGTGCGCAAAGGGCGTTGGTCATGAACTACCCTATCGCGAGATTCTGATGGCCATAACTTGGCGGACTCATCACGCAGCTTTCCCACCGACCAAGTTGTGAACATTCATTATCAAGTCCAGGCTAGCTACCGATTCTATTAAGAGGTTCAAGAACAGAAACCAAGACTTTGGTCGCCCGCATGATTTTCCCGCGCAGTAACGTTCCAGTCGACCAACCGGCCTGCATGATTCTAAGCCCAGCTCTGAAGATCGGCGTCCGAATCGATCGGTTTTGCACAAGCGAGAATGCTTGCAATTATAGCTCTGGCTGAAAACTGCATCGGCCCGGATCAACAGTCATACGGGACCAATAACGCATGGCGGGGGAAGCTCAGATTTCCACTACTTTACATAATGTAGATTATCGGCTTACTAGTAACCTAGTCAGAAGTAGATCGTTTAGCGTCCAAACACCTGACATGTACGGTGTTGAAACGTGCGTTTCTACGATACAGATTCCTGTACAGTGAGCCTGTATCGAGCAAAGTCGATGGTCTGATAAACGAACTCACGAGTTCGCTCGTCGTGCATTGAATAGATCGTTCGTCGGCCAGACTTGTTGGCTTGCAGTACGTTAGCTGCGCGCAGCTTCGACAGGAATTGCCCGGCAACCGTCGGGCTCACTCCAATTTGCTGCGCAAGCTCCGGCAACGACAGATCCTCACGACACAGCGCCCAAAGCATTTGCAGGCGCATTGGATCCGCCATGGTCTTGAGAACAAGAACGCTCATATCCGTCAAATCACTCGGTATTATGCCTTCACGAGTTTCGAGACGACCAAAGCTACCAGCCATCGAACTTTTCCCTTCGGAGTTACACCGCGGGAATATAGCCACATCACCCTGAGCATCACTCCCTTGAGTCCGTCCATTATGGTCACGTCGGATCAAAAAGCGATAGGGTTGACCCAGATTCGCATGAGACTCGCGGGCCGGCACGGAAACGGACGTCGCTCCCCTGAATAATTCATCCGTATCGATATTTACTAAACCATATCTAACTAGTACCTTTTCATGGCAACGTAGATTCCGCCGATTGACGCGAAGGATCATTCATCGTCAATCTGAGCCTTCCAAAATTGGTTGCTGAATCGTAGGGTGGCAAAATCTAACTATGCCCGAATCGTTGCCACATGACCCTTTGACTACTTCTCGTCGCCACAGCCTTCTTGAAGCTCTGACGGCACGTGGGATTGATTCTGATCAAAGTCAACGCATCCTGGTGGAGATTCTCGAAGGATTCATTGACTCTCAGGCAACTGACGGCCGACAGGGCGTTTATATTTACGGCCCTCCTGGCAGAGGCAAAACACTAATCACGAATGCATTTGTCGCTCTGCAACCGGCCAGCACCACAAGAAGATTTCATTTCCACGAGTTCTTTAGAATGCTGAATTCACCAACACACCACGTGGCCGGACAGCCCATGGGCGCCATCTTCAGCCAGGGCTTAGAGCGAGAACTGCACGGAGTGGATCTACTGGTCTTCGACGAGTTCCACTGCACCGAACCTGGTGACGCCATGCTCATGGGCAAACTCGTGAAGTACTGTAGCGAACACAACGTCCGCCTGATTACCACGTCAAACTACGGGCCCGAAAAACTCCTTGACGACGACACCTTCCATCATTTGGTAAAGCCAACCATCGAACACATACGTCAAAACTTCGAGGTATTTGAACTCGATAACGCTCAAGATTACAGATTCCTCGACGAGCTTAGCGCAGCAGATCGAACAGGATTCCGTTCCGGCTCGTTGACACGACTCCCCCAAGAATTTCCCGATTCAAACCAATCGGTATTGATCGAAATTGGCTACGACCGGATTGAAGCCGACGCTCTAACCGAAGACACGGTTTGGATTAGCTTCGATCAGATGTGCCGGACACGTCGCAACACCGCGGATTATTTGGAACTAGCCAGCAGGTACTCACGATGGCACATTACTAAGATTCCCTCTAGTTCCACCATGCCAATGGACGAAGAACGCCGCCTAGCAAACCTCATCGACGTCTTTTACGACAAAGATATAGAAGTTCACCTGCACGCCGAGGACGACCTTTCCGAACTAGGGCACATGCTTCACGACACCGAAAAAGCTCGCCTCACTTCCCGCCTGGCTCAGCTAGAACGCCGCGAAACCGAACGGACAAACGCCTCATCATGACTAACGAATATACGGCCCAGCAAATTCAATCAATCGTCAGCGAAGTGTTGGAGGCCGCCGACGAGAACGGAGTCCTGCCCATCGTTCAATTGGGCCATCCGGTTCTCAGGCAGCGTGCGACCGCATACAAGGCCCAGCTTCCTGCCCAAATGCTTGAGGAACTTCTCGAAGCAATGCGCCAGACAATGTACGACGCACCTGGCGTTGGCCTTGCGGCACCGCAGGTAGGCATCCCACTGCAGATCGCAGTTTTGGAAGATCTTTATCTAATTCCTGAAGCCAGCGCATTAGAACGTGAACGCGAGCCTCTGGAATACTTCGAAATTTTTAACCCTACTTATGTCGCTTCATCTACTCGTCAGGCCGAGTTCTTTGAGGGTTGTTTGTCCTTTGACGGATTCCAAGGCGTAGTTACTCGACCCGCGGACATCTCAGCATCATTTGATGATCGCACAGGGAAACAGCACACAAGATCATTTAGCGGATGGCAAGCGCGCATCGTTCAGCACGAAACCGACCACCTCTTCGGCACCGTCTACGTAGATAAGGTCGAAACTCGCTCGTTGATCAACGAGAGCGAATTGTGGCGCCATGATGCGCTGGACCTTCCCACTGCACGGCGGGTACTGAATTTCTAATGACCCCGGAAACCACCAGCGCAACCTGTCCAGTGTGCGAACTGCCCCTGGTATTTAGTATTGAGCGTCAAAAGACCCTTACCTGCTCCAACGGCCATCGTTTTGACGCGGCGAAGCAGGGCTACTTCAACTTCCTCACCGGTAAAGGGACCAACTTCCTCGAAGACACCGCCCCCATGGTGCAGGCGAGAGAGGATTTTCAGGCCAAAGGCCACTACGCTCCGTTGGCGCAACGTCTCGCTGAACTGATTAATCAGCATCATCACCGCGACGTATTAGATATCCTCGATGCCGGAGCCGGCACCGGGTACTACCTGGGTGAAGTCTTGACCGCCACGGCTAGCACCACTCATGACGCACTGGCCTTAGATATCTCGCGTTATGCGATGCGTCGTGCAGCGAAGGTTCCTTCAACGTTGGCGATGGTCTGGGATGTGTGGCGCAGGCTTCCCACTGCCGATGCCTCGCGCGATGTCGTACTCAATTGCTTCGCGCCGCATAACCCAGCAGAATTCCGAAGAGTGCTTCGCCCCAACGGGTTATGCCTGGTCGTGACTGGACAGCCAGATCATCTTCACGAGGTCATTGAACCGCTCGGTATGCTCTCTGTCGCTGAAGGTAAGCAAGAAATTTTGGTTGAAAAGTTCGGTGGCGAGCAATTGGAACATATGGCTTCCGAAAATCTGAGCTACACGATGAAACTGGATTCCGTCGATTTGTACAATCTCGCGTTTATGGGTCCGGCCGGCCATCACCTCTCCCCACAAATCTTGCGTGACAAAGCTACTTCCCTCGGTCAACAAGAAGTGACCGCATCATTTGGAGTACATATTTTCTCGCCACAGGCCTAGAAGATACCCCCAAATGACTACTCAATATTGATAGTGCATACGGCAGAATATAGGAAACGGCCAAAGCACGTGGCCCTGTCCTAGGAGAAATTGGGTGGATTCCATGACTACAGCAGAGTGGATCATAAGTAACGCTTGGGTTATCTGGCTCGCGCTGTTCTTACTGCTGGCCATCATTGAGATGCTCTCTTTGGATCTCTACTTCATCATGCTCGGAGTCGGTGCCCTCGGCGGTGTCACCGTAGCACTGCTGAACGGACCGATCTGGTTACAGGTAGTGATTTTCTGCCTCGTTTCACTCCTAATGATCTTCCTGGTTAGACCCATCGCCATGAAGCATCTTAAGAAATCACCGGTCGGGTACAGGACCAATATCGAACGTCTCATCGGCGCTGATGCGTTAATCCTGGAACCTACTTCACGGCTTTCAGGCTCGGCAAAGATTCAGGGTGAGATCTGGACTGCACGGGCTGAACCCAGCGTGCCGACCATGTCGCCTGGTACCTATGCCGTAGTTTCCCGTGTTGAAGGGGCAACCGCATTTCTTGCTTCAAAGCCCGCCGAGCAGCCGGACTTCTAGAGCTAGTTCAGAAATTTTTTTCATCACCCGGCACAACGAAAGTGAGTACGTCCATGAATAACAATGGTTTCGGCTTGACTGTTGTGCTTGTCGTTCTGGCAATCTTCGTGATTGTCGTTCTACTTCGCAGTGTACGCATCGTGCCGCAGGCACGCGCTGGCATTGTCGAACGTCTCGGCAAGTACAACCGCACCTTGAACCCCGGCCTGACGCTACTGATCCCATTTGTCGATCGCCTCTTGCCGCTACTGGATCTGCGTGAACAGGTTGTCTCGTTCCCGCCACAGCCGGTCATCACCGAAGATAACTTGGTTGTCTCCATCGATACCGTGGTCTACTTCCAGATCACCGAGCCTCGTGCGGCTACCTATGAAATCGCAAACTACATCCAAGCTGTCGAGCAGCTAACCACCACGACCTTGCGTAACGTGGTTGGTGGCTTGAACCTGGAAGAAGCTCTTACCAGCCGTGACCAGATCAACGGACAGCTTCGTGGTGTCTTGGATGAGGCTACCGGCAAATGGGGAATCCGCGTTTCCCGCGTAGAGCTAAAGGCGATTGATCCACCCCTGTCCATCCAGGACTCGATGGAGAAGCAGATGCGTGCAGAACGTGACCGTCGTGCCGCTATTCTGACCGCCGAAGGTACCAAGCAGTCTTCGATCCTCACGGCCGAAGGTCAGCGTCAAGCTGAGATTCTAAAAGCCGAGGGTGACGCACAGTCTTCGATCCTTCGAGCTGATGGTGAAGCACAGGCTATTCAGAAGGTCTTTGACGCAATTCATGCTGGTCGCCCGGATCACGAACTTCTGGCCTACCAGTACCTGCAGACCTTGCCAAAGCTTGCCGAAGGTACCTCAAACACCTTGTGGGTTATCCCTAGTGAGCTCACCGAGGCACTGAAGGGCATTGGCGGAGCTTTAGGTGGAAACGGTGCTTCTTCAGCGCCGACTCCCCCTACTGCCCCACAAAGTGACGCCCAGTAAGGGCAGTTAAAACAACTAGATCGCGTTCTGCGGCGAGGTGCATGCAATGCGCCTCGCCGCAGACGCGTATAATGGATGTTTTGGTACTTCGAGAAAACGGTCGCCGGTCGGCCGGAATTATTTCCGGATATCAAACGTTGGTACGTTTAGCGAATTCTTCAAACATCGCGGAGGGAAATCATGAGCGATCGCAGCCTACGAGGCATGCGCCTGGGTGCACAGAGCATGGAATCTGAGGCAGGTGTGGAGCCGGCTGCCCGTCAGCGTGTGGAATACCGTACCGAAGACGGCGAGACCGTCTTCGTTGTCTTTGCAGCAGAAGCTGAAATTCCGGGCGTTTGGCACACCAAGAACGGCAAGGAAGCTAAGCTCGTCCACGGCGAAGCTCACGCCGAAGAAGTTAGCAACGAAAAGCCAGTTCGTACCCACTGGGACATGCTTCTGGAGCGTCGCAGTGAAGAAGAGCTAGAGAAGACTTTGGCAGATCGCCTCACGCAGCTACGTGCTGCTCGTGGAGAAGCCGTCTAGCTCTCCCCCACCGCCGACCCTACTTGTTCTGTAGTGTCGGCCCTGGGCACGTTTGAGGGGCTGATTGTCGCAACATTTTGGTTGCTGCAATCAGCCCCTCAACTTTCCCCAGGCAATGGAGCAGAGTTCATGCAGAACTGAAGTTAAACAGAAGTGGTGCGCACCCACAGTTCTGGGCACGCACCACTAAATAAAATCTACTTCTTTGAGGTCAGCTTCTTCCAACGTGCACCCATGCCCCAGCGGGTCACGTTCCACATTGCCTCAAAAACAATATTTCCGCTCATCTTCGAAGCGCCAAGTTCGCGCTCCACGAAGGTTACTGGAACTTCGACGATCTTCTTGCGTAGCATGGCAACTCGGAAGGTCATGTCAACCTGGAAGCCGTAACCACGTGATTCAACGGCGTCAAAATCGATTGCTTCCAAGGTTTCGCGCTTAAATGCTCGGTAACCTGCGGTGATATCGCGCAGTGGCAATCCAAGCATGGTGCGAGAGTAGAAGCTGCCACCGCGGGAAATGACCTTGCGCAGCAATGGCCAGTTCACGACCTCGCCACCTTTGACCCAGCGTGAGCCGATCACTAGATCGGCGCCAGCTTCACTGGCCTCAAGTAAGCGTGGTAGTTGTTCTGGCATATGCGAGCCGTCGGCGTCCATTTCGACCAGAACATCGTAGTCGCGCGCTAGGGCCCATTCGAAACCGGCAATGTACGCAGCGCCCAAACCATCTTTACCGGTGCGGTGCAAAACGTGAATGTTTGCATCATCCGCCGACATCTTGTCTGCAAGTTCACCAGTGCCATCAGGTGAATTGTCGTCAACGATCAAGACATCTGAATCCGGAACGGCGGAGCGCAACCGTCCTACTGTTAGCGGGAGTGACTCCAGCTCGTTATAGGTCGGGATGATGGTAATGACGCGCACTCGGCGGCACCTTTCTGGGTATGCAACAAGAATGATCTCCCCTCCTGGGCACTGAGACAAGCTAATGTCTCGCGTGGCTGTAGGAAGAGATAGTCCAAGTTCTAATTGTAGTCAAAAATACTCGTGAAGCCCTAGGTGACACTGGATAAAACAACGATCCTCAGTGACTTCGGCCCTATCTTGCATGCTCGAGGCACACAAAATGTTATCTAAGGTCACTGAGGATCGTTGTTCAACTTGCGTCGTATCGAACGCAATGCTTGTGCATCACGAAGAGGCGCTTAGTTCAGCCTAGTGGGTACCCCACCCACACTGTCAACCATGTAATGACTTCAGTCTTTATCTAGACTTCACAAGTCAAAGGCTAGTTCACCAGAATGATCTGACTGAAGCGATTGTTTCGCTGTCGGCTAATTTTCAGTATCGAGATTGTCAAAAATCGTCACGCCAGCACGCACGGTGCGCAGGCATTCAGGGATTTCTTCGTCCACCACCGGTAGCATCGGGGTGCCGGCTCTGGCATCGGTGCTCCAGGAACTAATACGCACATCTGGAGTCTGTACAGCTAGCTCAGAGGCGGTCCACACTGCGAAGGTGGCTTGTGCACCGATAGCCAGCTGTCCGGCCAATGGATTCATCTCGCCCATAGCGCGGTACGTAGATCGAGTCTGCGCCAAGAAGGCCGCACGAGCGGAGATGCGGGTGTGGGAGTTCGACATATTCATCGCTGCCCGAACAACTTCCCAACCATCAACGGTGGTGACCGGCGCGTCTGACCCCAAAACCATCGGAACACCAGCGGACAACATCGCAGAGAGGTTGTTCATCGACTCTGCACGCTGCCCCAGTCGCTGAGCGTACATGCCGTTCGAACCGCCCCAAGTCTGATCGAATACCGGCTGCATCGACACGGTGATCGAATATTGCAGCAATCGTTGGCGCGTTGCGTCGTCAACCATCTCAACGTGTTCGAGTCGATGGCGAGCCATTTGTAGCTTTGGCACACCAATTTCTTGGGCTGCCAGATCAAATCCGTCAAGGACTTCATCCAATGCACCGTCACCGATAACGTGGAATGACGCCTGAATGCCACGGCTGCTGCAAGCAATCAGGTGGGCTGCGATATCTGTTTTGTCTAAGTACAACGTGCCCTTGTGGCCCGGCTTGTCGCTGTAGTCTTCACGAAGATAGGCGGTGTGGCTGCCCAAAGATCCATCGACCTTCAGATCACCACCGATACCTAGCAAGCGTCCTTTCGGGAAAGAAGCAAAGAGTTCGTCCGCCTCGTCGGCATCCGTCACCGCTTTGCCCCAGTAGGCGTACACCTGAGGAAGACTTGGCTGGTCATCGGCCAACAGTTGATCCAGGGCGGTGCGACCTTCAAGTTGCGGGGCCGCCATCTCCACGACGGTGGCAAATCCGCGCGAAGCGTAGTGTTCGAGGGCCAGACGCTGAAATTCGTGATCCGCTTTTTGAGTCTTGGCAATCGCCAGCCGTACCTCGTCGTGTTCAGATCCGAGAATGAGTCCAGCCTTCAGATCTCCAAGGCCAAGGAAATCAAGGAGTTCTTGATTCACTAGTGCGCTGTGAACATCTCGGCGGGCGAGGTAATAGGAGCGACCATCGGTAGCGCTGGTGAGATCATTCGACTCGGGAAGAGTCTTATCGCGCCAATCGGAGTTGTCCCACCCGTGGGCCAGTACGATCTTGCTGGACTTTTGACCTTGAGCTGCTACGAGGGACAACAACGAGCTGGCGGACGTGGCTGAACTCAGGTCCGCTCCGGACAAGGTCCGGCCCAACGCGGCAAGGTGGGTGTGGGACTCAACGAAGGCTGGAGTCACCAGTCCCCCGCGAAGGTCGATTACTTCATCAACGTTCTCGGCGTGGCGGTCAGCTGCATCCTCACCGCCAAGCCATGAAATCGTGTCGCCATCAACAACAATGGCGGTCGCAAACGGATCCGCGGCCGAATAAACTGCCCCATTGCGGTACAGTGTTTTTGCCATCAGCGTGCTTCCTTTTCTTGTGCAACGATTAGTAAGTTTTTCACTTGCCCACGCCCGAGGGCACTAGGACAAAACATTTGAGTAGGCCACCACGCCACGCTTGACCTGATCGACGGCTTTGTAGGCATTGCGCACCAGTATCGGCGGCAGATCCGAGTTCTTGGCGAACTGGTCTAAGGTGTCGATGACCTGCTTAGCCCAGCGTACGAAGTCGCCGGGCGCCATATCCGTGCCGCGTAACGCACTGTTCAGACTTGCTCCTCTGGCCCACTTGTACATCGGCCAAATCAAGCCGGATTCCGGTGGCGCGGTCGGATCAAGATTCAGTGCTTCCTCGGCGTCGGAGAGTTCTGCCCAGATCTTGATCGTACTATTCCAGATGTCCGCGATTTTATCCGTTGGCATCTTTGGATCGGGTCGGTCGCCATCACGACGCGCTTGGTATACCAGGCTAGCCACCACCGCGCAGAGCTCATCAGAATTCAGCTTGGTGAGCTTGCCAGTTTCTAAGATTTGGCTGGTGAGCAGGTCTCGATCGCCGTAGATCCGTCGCAACCGACGTCCGGAATCGGTGAGCTTGAACCCGTCATCGCCTTGCGCTTCGGTGAGGTAGTCGAACTGTTCGAGGACCTTACAGACCTTGTCGAATTCTGTCGCGATGGTATTGGTCCGGCCGCGGATTGCCCGGCGGGCTTTGTCAGTATCCTTTTTCAACTTCCAATAACGATCAGCCCAACGCATATGCTGGTCTTTTTCGGAGCAGGAATGGCAGGGGTGATCCTTGAGTTGCATCCGCAGCTCGTTGATTTCACGTTCTGTGGAGTCTGCCCCGGCATAATTGAAGCTCTGGGCGTCTATACGTGGCGGACGTTCCTCGTAGATTGCGTTGCGAAGGGACGCTGCTAGATCGCGTCGTTCCTTCGGGGCGCGGCCGCTGAAACCTTTCGGAATGCGGATGCGGGAAATAATCTCAACCGGACCGTTGAGGTCATCGGAGGAAAGCCGACGAAGCTGACCTTCCTCGGTAAGCACAGTATGGCGTGGGTTGTACATCGCTGTATCTAGCTCAACTACGACGGCGCGACCGAAGCGTCGGCCACCTGGCAGATCTACAACGTCGCCGCGGATCACCGCTTGCAAGGAGCGTTCAGCAGCCGAGCGTCGCTCGGTTCGCCGACTCTTGGCTGCTGTTTTTTCCGCAGTGGCCAAGTTTCGCTGCAATTTCAGGTACTCCGTGAAGTCACCTAAATGGCATTCCATCGACTTTGCGTAGCCAGCTAGTGATTCTTCTTTGGAACGCACCTGTCGAGCCATGCCGACCACCGAACGGTCAGCTTGGTACTGGGCAAAGGAGGATTCCAGAATCTGTCGTGTTTGTTCACGCCCGAATTGAGCCAGCAGGTTTGTGGACATGTTGTAGGTTGGGCGGAACGATGAATTAAGCGGATAGGTTCGCTTTGAGGCCAAACCTGCTAGCGCTTCGGGTTCGAGTTCTGGGTTCCATACGACAATGGAATGTCCTTCAACGTCGATACCGCGTCGCCCGGCTCGACCGGTGAGCTGGGTGTACTCCCCCGATGAAATTTGTACGTGGGACTCACCATTAAACTTCACCAGCTTTTCAAGGACCACTGATCTCGCCGGCATGTTCACGCCTAGGGCCAGGGTTTCTGTAGCAAACACCACCTTGATCAGATTTCTTGCAAAGAGGTCTTCAACGATCTCTTTGAAGATCGGAAGTAAACCTGCATGGTGTGAGGCGAATCCTCGGATTAGACCGTCACGCCATGCCCAGAATTCCAGGACGTCGAGGTCTTCGCTCGGAATCCGGTAGGAGACTTCGTCTAGGGCCTGCGCAATTTCCGCAGCCTCTTCGTTAGTGGTGAGTCGAAGGTCAGCCATGGCGCATTGTTGCACTGCCATGTCGCAACCCTTGCGAGAGAAAATGAAGAAGATTGCCGGCAGCAATCCCGCCCGGTCAAGTTTGCCAATCACCGATGGACGATTGACTCGTTGCCCAAGACCAGAACCGCGCTGTGGTCCTCGACCACCCTTGCCACGGCCTCGTTGGACGCGACCACCTGAATTATGAGTGCGAACAAGTTTACGCAACTCGGGATTAACGCTGGCCTTAGCATCTCCTTCAGCAACCTTGTCAAAGGAAACGTCTTCAGCAAAGAGGTCCACAACGTTGGAACCAACCATCACATGCTGGAACAGCGGAACAGGCCTGTGTTCAGAAACAATAATGTCGGTCTGTCCACGCACCGTGTCCAGCCATCCACCAAACTCTTCAGCGTTTGAGACTGTTGCTGAAAGTGAGATGATTTGGACGTTTGAGGGCAGGTGGATGATGACCTCTTCCCACACCGCGCCACGGAACTTATCTGCCAAATAATGGACTTCGTCCATGATGACGTAACCCAAACCGTCAAGCGTCTGCGAGTCCGCGTAAAGCATGTTTCGCAGGACTTCGGTAGTCATAACGACGATCTCGGCCTCAGAGTTGATCGAGGTATCGCCGGTGAGCAGACCAACGTGTTGGGCACCGTAACGGTTCACCAGTTCAGAGTACTTCTGGTTGCTCAGGGCCTTAATCGGTGTGGTGTAAAAAGCTTTGCGATTTTCTCGCAAAGCCTGGAATATAGCGAACTCACCAACGACAGTCTTGCCGGCACCGGTGGGCGCAGCGACTAGAACGCTGTGACCTTCGGTGACTTTCTGGCAAGCTTCGGCTTGGAACGGATCCAAATCAAAAGAGATGCTGGCACGAAAATCAGGTAATGCAGTGCCCTGCTCGACCTGCCGTGTCTTGGAATTCGCGTATCGTTCCGCGGGTGAAGTCACTTGTGGCCGTTCTCTTTCTTGCCGGTGATTTACGGCTGTGCGTTAGGTTCGTCGATAGGGCTCGGCGCTTGAATGTCCGTGGAGTTTCCCTGCGCCAAACGCTCATTTTCAGCGTCCAAAGCAGCCTGTTTCTTTGCACGCTTTTTGTCGTTGAAGTAGCAGAAGACGGTAGCTCCGGCGAAGGTGAGGAACAATGGCCCTGCGAGGGCAAACATCGTAATCGCGTCGCCGCCAGGAGCAGCCATCGCAGCTACTAAGGCAATAAGGAAGACAGTGATTCGCCAGTTTTTCAGGATGATCTTGGCCGGCAACACGCCAACCATGTTCAGCCCCACCATGAGGACAGGCACGAGCATCGCACAACCAAAAGCAAGTAAGAGCCGAATGATAAACGGCAAATACTCATTGATGTTGATCAGGTTGAGCGAGTTTTCTGGAGCCAGGCTGATAAAGAAGTGCAGTGCGAAAGGCAACACGAAATATGCCATCGCGACGCCACCGATAAACAGTGGCACGGATACTGCAACAAAGCTATAGCTCAGTCGCCGTTCGTTCTTTTTCAGCCCCGGAACGATAAACGCCCATAACTGATACAGCCAGACGGGCGACGAGATGAGAATTCCGACGAACAGCGCGACTTTGATCATGATGTCGAAGGGCGACATCACGGCCGTATAGTTCACTGATCCGCCCGCGGCCTGCACCGGGGCGATAATCAGTTCGAGAAGCCAGTCGTAAAGGAAAAACCCCGCGACGGTACCCAACGCCAACGCGATGAGCGAAATGAAAAGGCGGTTTCGGGCTTCTACCAGATGCTCTTTAAGAGACATCCGCCCTTCATCGTTCTTGACCCGCTTTTTCTTGGTGCGCGGTGTCTTGTCTTTATCTGTTGCCACTGAGGAAATCTACGAGTTGTTCTTTTCGTTTGGATTCTGATCGTTGACGGTACCGTCAACAGTTTCAGATTTTGGATCATCATCCTTCATCTGACGCACTTCGGACTTAAAAATGCGCAGTGACTGACCCATGGAGCGTGCCAAACCTGGAAGCTTAGGAGCGCCAAAAAGAAGCAATGCCAAAACGATAATGATGACGATATGCCATCCCTGTAAACCACCCATGTGATTTCCCTTCTCTCAAACTAAAGTCTACGTCAGAACAGGTGAAGATCCCGCATGTTTTGAGCTTGGCCACGTTGGGCTCGACGAGTCACACGACGCACGCGGCGCGCCTCGATCCGTTCCGCCTTGCCTGTCGTGCGTAAAGCCCGAATTTCTTCAGGATCACCGTGCGTTGCATCGGTTCCGTGCGGATAGCGTCGGGAACTCTGGTCGTACTCGACGACGGTGCCTGGGGTGCTCAGTCCGGAACTAACGTGATCTGCAGCCGCGCCCAAGGCATCAACGACTGACATGCCGCGCTTGAACAGCCTAAAACCAGCAAGCACGGCGACGAGCAGAGTTGCCAAAACTAGGACAGTCCACAACAGGATCCAAAACCACCAAGGAAGCATCTATCAATCCTCATACATTCTGATGGCCTCGTCCAACCACAGCACAACTTGTTCGCGCGTAGCGTCAGGAGAGACCACAGTTAGTTTACCGCCATGTCGTGCGATCAATGGTGCCGCGACCTGATGATCTGAGAAGCGAACCGTCGCCAAATACCCGTTATCAATCTTTCCTGTCGACCAGGAAACTGGGTGGAACGCCTCAATGACCGGTAGTATTTCGGCGTCAATATGGAGAATGACTTCTAGATCTTCGGCTTGGGCCTGGTAGTGAATCTGAACATCTTGTTGATCTTCATGTCGCTGTCCTGCCACGAAGTGTTCATCCAGCGTTTGCGCACTCAGTACTCGATCGACTCGGAAAGTTAGCATGCTCTCACGGGTTCGACACCAGGCTCGCAAGTACTGTGTGGACCCGTCTTCAATCATCCGAACCGGCTCGACATCGCGTAATTGGTGCGTACGAGAACTTGCGGAGTAGTAATCAAGACGCAGCACACGATGATTCTTGACAGCTTGAACGAGTTGTTGCGGAATGTCGTTTTCGCGCGCCTTGGACAGCGCAAATCCCAGTGCACCGTTCCATCCCTCAAAGCGAGCCACCGCAGAGTTGACTTTAGCCAGGGCGGAGGCCAACACATCTTGATGTTCAAACTCTGGGATGCTGGCCAGCGCGTTTAAACCACCCAGAACGGCTACAGCCTCCATCGGCGCAAGCTTTTGTGGTTCAGCTAGCAGCGCAGCGTTAGAAATCGTGACTGTGTCAGATTCTAAGTCGCCATCGTTAACGTTGATCAATTCGTCATGTTGGCCATTAGGCACACCGCACATCATGATCATGGCCAACTCTTCACGGACTTTGGAGACGCTCAGAGAATAACGAGCCGCTAGTTCTTCGATTTCCACCGCACCGTTGGCTGCGACGTACTGAATCATGTCAATATTCCGCATCACCTGAGTGGTGGTGGTCCCCCGACCCGTGGCCCTGTTGGGACGGAACTTCACAGAGGCGTAATCACTCATACCATGTTGTGCAGTTTGCGCAGATTTGGCAGAGTTCAAGCGCTGTAGTACTTTCTGCGCTAGTTCTTCTGGCGCAAGCACCTGAACTGCCGGCCCATAGGCTGCAAGTTCTGCAGCAAAAGATTCTGGGTCCGAGTAACCAATCTGAAGATCCGCGCTATCAGCGTTTCCATTCAGCGCTTGGGCGCGCAACGGGATCGCTTCATCACGGTGAAGTTTGATGGTGGCGATATGTCCTGGATGCTTGCGGTCGAAGTCCAGTAACACCTGATTCATTGAGAAGTCATCAGGGCGCGGATGATATTTACTCGTGCTTCCGTTGTGTCGGAAATTGGTGAAATTTCCCTGTACTCGCGATAGGCGAAACACACGAATATCCTCACGGCTGTGATCGAAGCCAGTGAAGTACCAGTTGCCGTAGCGCTGACCAATTCCCCATACATCGACAGTGCGTTCGGTCTGAGCGCTCTGCGAGGATATGTAGGAAAACTTCAGTGGCTTGCGGTTGAACACTGCCAACGCGCAGTCCTTGAAGTTTGGTTCATCCATCGACAAGCGTGGAACTAAAGATCCGGCTAGCGGCGAAACTGGCGTCATCGCATCGACCTGACCGGTGACACGAGCTGCTGCGTTGAGCCCGAGAGTCTGAAGCTTGGAGTCTTTCCAGAGGGTCGCAGCCAAAGCAATCATGCCGGCCTCGGCTGGGCTGAAGTTTACCGGGGGCAGGAACCAGTCGGTCGTATCCAGACTGTAAAAAGGAACGCCGTCGATGATTTCTTTGTTCAGTTGCAGACCAAAGTCATTGCGAATTTCTTCTTTGAGACGATCAAGTGCCTTTTCACGTGTATCCGCTGAGCCTTCAGGCACAAGATACTCACCGATTCGCTCGGCGTTAAATTTCCGGGACTTGGTAGCCAGCGCATAAATGAGGCTAGTGAGGCGTTCGGCCTTACTAGGTCCACTGGATTGCTTTGTACTCACCTGCTTAGACTAACCAACTTTCTGTGCCAGTGAGGACTATTAAGACAGTCATGGCCCCGATTGTTATATCGGGGCCATGAGGAAATCACTGAACTACTTGGTACCGATGAGGTCCACTACGAAGATCAGTGCTTCATTAGGAGCAATAGCACCTGGGGCGCCACGCTCGCCGTAGGCAAGATCTGAAGGAATGTCCAGGCGGCGACGACCGCCGACCTTCATGCCCAGTAGACCCTGGTCCCAACCCTGGATGACCATGCCGACTCCAACTGGGAAGTCTAAGGTCTCTCCACGGTTCCATGAGGAATCAAATTCTTCACCGGTGGACCAAGCAACACCTACGTAGTGTGCCTGAACGGTGGTGCCAGGAGTAACCTCTGCGCCGGTACCTTCGATTAGGTCAGTGATGACCAGTTCTTCTGGTGCGTCGGTGCCGGGGAAGTCGATTTCCGGCTTGGTGCGGTCGTAGTTGCGTTCTCCGAACGACATAGTCACGGCCTTTCTCAGTCGTGGTTAAGACGATTACTTGCTGTCAGCAGCAGTAACAGATTCCAATTCTACGTAAAACACGAGGGTTCCCGTTGGCGAACCGTTGCTGGAAGTATTTCCGTAGGCCTTATCGGCAGGAATAGTCAGCAGTACCTTGGAACCAGCCTTCAGACCAGTCATACCTTCGGTCCAGCCCTTGATCACGCCGTCGAGCGAGAATTCGGTGGAATCCTTACCGAAGTTTCCGTCGAATTCTTTACCGTCGGCCCAAGTAACACCCGTGTACTTTGCCTTGACCTTTGAAGTGGCGGTTGCTGCTTCGCCCTTGCCCTCTTCGAGGACATCGACGGCCAAGTCCTTCGGAGCTTCAGTGTCCTTCGGGATGGTGATTTTTGGCGTGCCATCGGTGACCTTGACGGTAGGAAGTTTGCCTTCCTTCTTCTGCTTTGCGACCTCATCCTTGCTCATGGTGCCGCTGGCAGCAGTGCTGTCTTCAATGTGCAAAACGATGATGCGTTCAGCCTTGGCTCCCTCGGCTGGTTCCGCCACGCTACCGTCAGCCTGTGTCGTGCCTTCAACGGTGGAGTAGGCGATCCAGTCGCCCACCTTCGAGTCAGACAAACGATCGTAAAGCTCAGGCATTTGCTGCTTCATCGAGTCATCCACAGTCATGTCTGTTGCGGTACCGGTGAAGTTATCGCCAGCGGACAAGCCGTCAATAGTCTTGTACAGTCCTGACTTGATGGAAACGGTATCTCCAGGGTTGACGTCAGCACCGTCGCCCTGCTTGATATTCACCGCCTCATCTTTCTCCGTAGTGAATGGAGTATCGAAGGAAACCTCTGGCGCCGTCTTGTCGTCGGATGCTGGCTTTACCGAAATCTTGGACAGGTCAGACGAGGAACCAGAACCGCAAGCTGCCAGGGCTAGAACCGAAGCTGTTGCGCACAATGCCAATACTTTTCGCACGAATCTTCTTTCGTTGAAATCAAAAATTGAATATTTGCTCGGGCGCTGGGCACACGAGCATCAAACTCACTGCTACTACCCTAGGTAAATTAGCTGTGAAAAGTCTTTCCGCCTGCTGGTTAAGCCCGCTGACTCATCATCTCTATAAGCTTGTCGACCTCGGGATCGTTGATCGCGAAGGGGTCTTTACACAGCACAATTCCTCCGGGTTCGTCCTCATATTTCATGTGAACCCAGTCGGCGCTGTAGCGTCGCCCGTTGGCACGTGCAGCGCGAATAAATTTACTTCTTATCGCAGCGCGTGTCGTGGCCGGAGGGTTATTCACTGCATCGCGAATCTCGATGTCGCTCACTACGCTGGATGCTAGACCACGCCGTTTGAGCAAGTGGAATAGTCCTCGTGCTGGATCGATATCATGATAGGTCAGATTTAGTTGAGCCAGTCGTGGTGAGGACAGTTCAAGCGAATTCTTCTGGGCATAACCCATCAACAACTTGTGCTTGATGGCCCAGTCGATGTCTTTGTCGATCAGCGAATAATCTTGAGTTTCAATTGCCCTGAGCGTACGTTCCCAGAGCTCAAGCACCGTATCAACCTGATCATGATGAGCCCCGTGGCGTGCCACAAATTCTTTAACGGATTCAAAAAGAATCCACTGAATTTGCAGAGCTGTAGGTTCGTCGCCACCCATCAGCCGCACGACGGTCTGCCCGTCGAAGTCATGGGAAATCTGGCGAATTGAACGAATCGGGTTTTCAAGACGAAGGTCATGATAAATTTCGCCAGATTCGATGAGGCGCAGCACCAGGTCTGTGGCACCAATCTTGAGCAGCTGGGTTGTCTCACTCATACTTGAGTCGCCCACGATGACGTGTAAACGTCGGTGATACTCCGCGTCAGCGTGTGGCTCGTCGCGCGTATTGATGATGGGTCGCGAGCGGGTGGTTGCTGAGGATACGCCTTCCCACATGTGGTCGGCGCGTTGGGAGAACACAAAGTTCGTCTGCTCATCTTCGGTAATCAGGTGCCCTGCGCCACATAGTAGCTGTCGAGTGACCAAAAACGGAATGAGCATATCGGCAAGTCGCTTAAACTCAATCTTGCGGGGAATCAGATAGTTCTCGTGGCATCCGTACGAATTGCCCGCCGAATCAACGTTGTTCTTGAACATATAGATTCGGCCTTCGTGGCCTTCATCCAATAATTGATCTTCGGCTTGATCTACCAGATCAAGCATGAAGGCTTCACCGGCACGGTCATGGGCGATCAGCTGACTGAGTTGATCGCATTCAGCTGTTGCATATTCAGGGTGCGAGCCGACATCTAGATAGAGCCGTGAACCGTTTTCGAGGAACACGTTCGAGCTTCGCCCCCAGTTGACTACGGGCTTAAACAGGTGCCTCGCCGCATCTTCGGGAGTCAGCCGACGCCCGTCCGATGGGACATAGGTCAGTCCGAATTCCGTTTCAAGACCGAAAATTCTGCGATCCACGCGTGGTTACTTCCCCTCGACTGCACAGATAATTTGAGTTGATGTCAGTTGATCAATGCCCTGCCGGCATTGCGGGACTACTGTCCACCTTTTTGTACAAAGCCACGAACAAATTCCTCGGCGTTAGACTCAAGAACCGAGTCGATTTCGTCGAGCAGGTCATCAACGCCAGCGGATTGTGCGTTGGTGTTAACTTGAATCTCTTCAGCTTCCTGCGACTGATTCTGGCTTGCGCGGCGAGCTGAGAAGCTTTCCTGAGTCATTACTATCTCCTAAAATCTAAAATCACGTCTATGAACTGAGATTCATACCTATTCTGCGCTGATTATCGGCGTCGAGCCAATTCATCAATGAACTCCGAAATCTGCAGCTCAGCATCGAATAGATCTCCTACGCTCTTTCGCGTCCCGCCGAGTGGTTCGGCCATGTGGAAACGACTGATCTGCCGAGCACCTGGCACTGCAAAGGACAATGCGTCCCAGTTCGCTGCAATCACGTAGGGCGCATAGCGTTGTAGGGCCATCCCCCGCAGATAAGCGCGGGTGTCTTCGGGTGGGTTCGTCACTGCTTGATTGATTTCGTCTTGGCTAAAGAGCGTTTGCATCGCACCTCGAGCCGCTAGGCGATAATACAAACCCTTCTCTGTGCGCAGATCGGCCCATTGCAAATCCATCATTGCGACCCTAGGGTCGGCAAGTGACAACTGGTGTCGGTCGGCGAATCCATTGATCAGCTTGTACTTTGCGATCCAATCAATTTGATCCGACGCTTCCAATGGATCGCGTTCTAAGATGTCTAGAATGTTCTGCCAGCGTTCCAGAATTTCTGCGGTATCCGGATCATCAATTCCACGAGCAGCACAATACTTTTGACTGGCCTCGAAATAGAGCCACTGAATCTCAATGGCTGTAAGTTCTCGACCATCTCGGAGCCTCACGGCAGTCTTCAGCGAAGGGTCATGACTAATTTGTTGGAGCGCTTGAACTGGTTCGGCCAGCTCAATGTCCGGTGCCATGTTCGCTTCAATCAGCGAGAGCACCAGATTGGTCGTGCCTACTCGGAGTAAGGTCGAAATCTGGCCCAGGTTTGCATCCCCGATGATCACATGCAATCGACGATATTTGTCCCAGTTGGCATGCGGCTCGTCACGTGTATTGATGATGGGTCGGTTGATCGTCGTCTCTAGACCAACTTCAGCTTCAAAAAAATCAGCACGTTGCGAGATCTGGAAGGCCGCCTTTTGGCCGAGCATGCCCTGTCCCACTCGCCCGGAACCACAGAAAATTTGTCGACTCGCGAAGAACGGAGTTAATCCCTTGACGATGGAGGAGAATTCTACTTCTCGCGGAAGTAGGTAATTCTCATGAGAACCGTAGGAGACAGACTTGTTGTCGGTGTTGTTCTTGTATAGCAGTAATTCGCCACCGCCCAAACGTTGTGCCGTCGCTGCTGCGCGTCGCATCACCTCATCACCCGCTTGATCCCACAGAACTGCTGCCCGTGGAGTTAGCGATTCTGGGCTGGAGTACTCTGGGTGCGCGTGGTCAACGTAGAGCCTGGCGCCATTGCCCAGAACCATGTTCATGACAACTTCTGTTGAGTCTTTCTCTTGGTACAAAGTAGACCCAACACGGGCGTCATTGCCATCCAAAGCGATGGACTCAGCAGTCCAGATTCCAGATTCTACTAGCCCTGGCTCAACATCAGTCAGCTGACTAGGGTGGGCCTGCTCACGAGAGATAGAAAAACCACGAACGTCCTGCAAAGGCGACTCGTCCGCATAGTCCCAGCGTGCTGCCATTGCGCTTGAATTTTGCTGCGCAACTAGTTGAGCGTAGGCGTCAACAATCTGGGCCGAGAGCACCGTGGCATTGGCGTTGGGCATTTGTGGGCGAATAATCCCGTATTCAGTCTCTAGTCCGACCAGACGACGCGCGCTCATGAGGTGGCCTCGTGAGTAACCAAGGAACGAATGTTGCTAATCCGCTCCCCCTTGCGTCCTGAAATACGAGCCCAATCATCCGGGTTAGTGGTGTTTGGCATGTCTTCGTGTTCAGCGAATTCTTCTCGAACTGCACGGGACAAGTACTCCATTTTTAACCCGCGGTCTCCACCGGTAATCAGGGCTTTGATCGCGTGCTTCTTGGCCCGGTCAACGATGTTGTGAATTACCGCGCCCGAGGCAAAATCCTTGAAATAGAGGATCTCGGTTTCTCCGGTCACATAGGTGACCTCCAAGAACTCGTTGATCCGGTCTGTGGAATACATTTCCGACACAGTCGAATCAATCATGCGCCGAATCGTAGCAGCCGCATCATCCGCATCGGCCGCCAGCTCGTCTTGATGCAACGGGAGTTTGGTGGTCAGGTATTTGCTAAAGATCTCGGCTGCTCCCTCTGCATCAGGGCGTCGAATTTTGATCTTCACGTCCAGACGACCTGGACGCAAAATGGCGGGGTCAATCATGTCCTCACGGTTTGAAGCGCCGATAACAATCACGTTATCCAAGCGTTCAACTCCGTCAATTTCTGCCAATAGTTGGGGAACAATAGTGGTCTCCACATCGGAAGAAACACCGGTGCCACGTGTGCGGAACAGCGCCTCCATTTCGTCGAAGAAGACCACGACTGGGTCACCGTGCAGTGCCTTCTCGCGTGCTCTGGCAAAGATCAATCGAATGTGTCGTTCGGTCTCACCCACGTACTTATCTAACAGCTCCGGGCCCTTGATATTCAAGAAGTAGCTGCGGGTGCTGTTGCCTTCCTTGCGCTCGAGCACACGCTGTGACAAAGAGTGGGCTACGGCTTTGGCAATCAGAGTCTTGCCGCAGCCTGGAGGGCCATAAAGTAGGATCCCCTTTGGCGCACTCAACCCGTGCTCACGGTAGAGCTCTGGGTGAGTGAACGGCAATTCAACTGAGTCTTTGATCGCTTCGATTTGCGAGTTCAGCCCGCCAATATCGGAATAGGCAATTTCCGGCACTTCCTCGAGAACCAGCGATTGCATGTCTGTGAGCTGTACACGGCTCACCGCCATACCACTTCGTGAATCTACGGTGAGCTGGTCGCCAACGCGCAAATGAGTTTTACGCAGCGGGTCGGCCAATTCAATAACTCGCTGGTCGTCGGCTCGTGCCATAACCACTGCAAGATTCTCGTCTAGTAGCTCTTTGACAGTGACCAGTTCACCGGTTTCTTCAAATCCTAAAGCAGCAACGACGACAAGAGCTTCGTTCAGCAAGACCTGCTGACCAATGAGAACCGAGTCAAAGTCCATCAATGGGCTCACCGTGACGCGCATTTTGCGTCCGGAGTAGACAACATCAACGCTTTGGACGCCGGTGGATTCGATACCCTGACCTGGCTCAGGATGCTTGCGCGGATGTTTGGCAACGACCGTGCCATGGCTAAAGGGGGTGTCTCCGTCTTTTTCCAGCGCTGCTTTCAAGGTAATGATTTGCTCGCGCGTGGTCTCTAGTAACGCAACTAGTCGCTGGTTGTTGCCGCTTAGCCCGGAAAGTTGCTTGTCGAGATTGCGATTCTTATCGCGCAGTACATTAACTTGGCGTTCGGTCATTTGCAGACGTTCTGCCAATTGTTCTGTCTCGTGGTGTTCGTTCACGTTCCAACTCCCAACTTGCAACGTCGTTGCTAGCCGCCTAGCAACGAGTTTTTCCGGCACTCGGCGCACCGTCTTGATTCCATCCTAAGAACTTCGGGCCCCGAGTGCGGAACACTCAGGGCCCGAAGTCACATAGTGAGACGCAATGTCTCACTATGTGAAAATCTAGCTATCTAGTTATCTTCTGATTTTTCTGAATTCAGAGCATCACGCACGCGTACAGACTGGTTTGCGTCACGAGCAGCGCGACGCAGTTTCTTGTCTGAAATTCCACGCTCACCCAGAGCTTCTGCGCTCCACTCTTGATCATCGTGGTCTCGTGTCCACGCGCTCAGGTCTTCGGAAGAGTAAGAATGTTCTTTGATTCTCTTGGCCTTGGGAATACCGTCTGCCGAGTCCGCCAACCGGCGGCACGTGATCAAGAAAGCAGTGTGCGCCACCATGCGGTGGTCCGGGCGAACAGCCAAACCGTCCACGTGCCAGCCACGTACAAGCGTTTCGAAACATTCAGGCTCAGTAAACTGACCCGATGCACGAATGGCTTCGACCACGCGTGACATCTGAGTCACCGAAGAAACGTAGTTGGTCCAAACGCCACCCGGAGCAAGAACGGTTGCAACAGCATCTAGGCATTCCCAAGGGCTGAGCATATCCAGCACGACTCGGTCAACACTTGCTGGCTCTTCGAGCTCTACTACCTTGTCCTGGAAATCTCCAATGGAGATCTTCCATGAAGGATGGTCTCCACCAAATACGGTGGAGACGTTGCCGCGGGCAATATCGGCGAATTCTTCACGTCGCTCAAAGGAGTGCAGGAATCCCTCGTCGCCGACGGCACGCAAGAGAGAAATGGACAATGCGCCCGAGCCCACGCCGGCCTCAACTACGCGTGCACCCGGGAAAATATCGCCGAACTGCACAATCTGTGCGGCGTCTTTCGGGTAGACCACCGTCGCTCCACGCGGCATGGAGAGCACAAAGTCTTTTGCAAGTGGGCGAAGCGCCTGATAGCGGAATCCATCAATATTCTCGATCACCGAACCTTCAGGCAAACCAATGATGGCCTCATGCGGCAACACACCCTTATGGGTATGGAATTCACCACCGTTTTGCAAGGTGATCGTATTGATTCGACGCTTTTCGTCGGTCAACTGTACGCGGTCGCCTACGCGGAATGGTCCGCGTCGGGCTGCCGCACCATGGGGCGCCGGGGTGATGGCTTCGCTCACTGGGGGTGGTCCTTTTCTTGATGCTTAATTCAGTTTTTTAAAGTTTACTTGCGCCGGCCGGTAACGGCTTTGACGATATCGCGCTGATGCAGCAACCCGACAACATGTCCTTGGCCACTAATCACCGCATATTCCGCCGATTCAACGCTGGCTAAGTAGTCAATGAGTGCACGTCCATCGGATTCTTGGGCCACTATGGCTCCCTGGCCCAACGCTCTGGACACTGCAAGGGCAGGAACCTGGTTAGCGTTCGACGCATCGACTCGTGACAGTGCGTGGGTATCAACAACGCCTACGGGCATGCCTTGAGCATCCACGAGGATAATCGAGCCCTCGCGCTGACTTTGCCTGGCTAACACGTCTGAAACCATTACGTGCGACAGCATTGCCGAAGCCGGGGTCATGAGATCTGAGGCAATCACGGTGGGAAGGTTCAGCATCATCTTTGAATGCGCAATCAGCGACGTGGTTGCCTGCCACATAAAGATCGCCACCATCAGCCCAACAACAGCGGTGATGATTTGTACTTCTTGCCCGCGAAGGTAGGGGAACGCCACGAAGAAAAAGACAACACCGATGGCGATAACCCGGCCAACCCAACTCGAGGCGATCGTGCCCTTAAATTGGGATCCGGTAGCTTTCCAAACAATCGATTCGACCAGCCGACCTCCATCTAGGGGAAGTCCCGGTAGTGCGTTAAATCCGCCGAGCAATAAGTTGGAGTAGATGAAGAAGTCCAAGAGCAGTTTGGCGTAGACGCTCACTTCAACGTTCTGAAGCACCAGCCAGCCAATACCGGCCAGCACAAAGTTTGATACGGGTCCCGACAAGGCCACCCATAAGGACGCACCGGGCTTAGCTTTGAACGATCCAAACTGGGTGTGTCCACCCATGAGCGTGAGCACAATATGGGCATCTGGCCATTTAAAAGCACGTGCCGTCATCGCGTGAGCGACCTCATGGATCAGTACCGCCACGGCAATGACTACAGCACAGGCGAAACCCATGAGGTAGGCGTTAAGGGCCGGAATCCACTGGGTCCGAGAAAGCTGAAGCCCCACGGATATGGTAATTACAGCCGTGATAATGAACCATGAGCTCGAAAGATATACCGGAACCCCGGCAATACGACCGAGCTTTATTCCGGGAGCTTGTTCTGAAGTTTCGCTCACGCGTTAACCTGCACCAACCATCGAGTCATTTCTTCTACGTTCACATCTTCTAGACTTTTGATGCGGCGCCAATTTCCCTCGCCTGGATCAATCGCATTAGGAATAAGTACTGCATGCAAGCCAGCGGCAGAAGCAGCAGCGATTCCAGGTACCGAATCTTCAAATCCGATGCACCGTGTAGCAACGAGTTGCTGATCAAGAGCTTCACTTAGCAGTTCAAGACCACGAAGGTAAGGTTCTGGATGTGGCTTACCTTGACTAACTTCTTCGCCGGTCACAGTTGCTTGAAAAGTGCCTTCCGGAAGCTGTGCCAACAGCTCATTCACGATGCTACGTTCAGACATCGTGACCAAGGCCTGCGGTATCCCCGCTTCAGTACAGGCCATCAACAATTCTTTGGCTCCTGGACGCCAAGGAATTTCGCGCTGAAGACCGGCGATCACCTCGGTACTGAGCAAATCTATGATTTGGCGCGAATCAAGTTTGACCCCAGCTTCTTGGAGAACTCGTGCCGAGTTGGGAAGGGCGCTGCCTACCAATGACAGGCCCTGTTCTTCGCTCCAACGCCCACCATGTGCGGCTACCAATTCTTCCTCGGCAGCGATCCAATATGGCTCGGTGTCGATCAAGGTGCCGTCCATATCCCATAGGACAGCTTGCGGTGTCATGGAGTGTGGGCCGGAATTAAAGTCAAAACTGGTGCTTGGCATGAGTCCATTCTAGATGGAAGAGTGGGGCTAAGCCGCTTTGGCAAGCCACGCTGTGGGCTAAAACGCTGGATAGGAGTTTTCAATGAACAAGGATTTCCACACCCCAACGCTGAATACCTATGTTGCCCAGAGTGATCATGAGATTCGCCCCACTATCGTCGTAGCAGCCTTTGAAGGATGGAATGATGCCGGCTCAGCGGCCAGCGATGCGGTGCGCCTACTGTTGGAGGATCAAACCTTCGAACTCATCTGCACCATCGGGGAAGATGACTTTTACGACTATCAATTTTCCCGCCCCAAGACTCGCCGTACCGAACACGGTGCGGTGGTGGAATGGCCACGCACCGAAATATATAAGATCGATCTCCCCCAGGCAGCGGCGGATCTTTTGGTTGTTCTAGGTGTGGAACCCACGTTCAAGTGGCAAAGCTTCTGCGCACAAATTCTCGATGTGGCTCAAGCGCATAATGCACAGGCAATCGTGACCCTCGGTGCACTGTTGGCGGATGTTCCCCACACCCGACCGGTACCGACTTCGCTGACCAGCGACGATGCTGGATTCCAGGAGTATTTCAACGTCAAGCCTTCTGATTACGAAGGACCCACCGGAATTCCATCAATTCTGGGCATGGAGTTCCAACGTCGACAGATTCCCTACATGTCACTCTGGGCTCAGCTATCGCACTATGTGGCGCAGTCTCCGAGTCCACGAGTCCAACTGGCCCTCATTGAGCTGCTCGAAGAATTATTGCCGGTGACCTTGACCGCCCAGCAGCTACGTGAGGATGCCTTGGCTTGGAAGCATGGGGTTGATGAACTAGCGGCAGCGGATCCGGACGTTGCTAAGTACGTGAAACAGCTCGAAGAGGCCACGGATACTAGCGATTTGCCCGAGGCCAGCGGCGAATCAATCGCACGCGAATTCGAGCGCTATCTACGCCGACGTGGCAAGTTCCGTCCGGATGGATCAGGGACCGACTTCGAAGCGTGAAGCCGGTCCCTGAAATAACCAGTTGCCCTTCCCTGGGCAAGGCAATTACTAGAGTTTAAGACCAAGAAGTGCGTCGATCCCATCACGCAAAAGCTGCGCACCGTCACCGAGATTTGCTGATGGTTTTGCTGCCCACTGATCGATAGCATTCAAAGCTGCTGGTGCGTCTAGATCATTTGCCATGTGAGTGCGAATACTGTTGAGCAACTCGGTAGCTTCCTGTTCGGAGGCTACCTTAAGGCGTTCACGCCACGCAGCGACGCGTCCTTGAGCTGTGGCGAGCAATTCGTCGGTCCAGAACCAATCGGTACGGTAGTGCTGCGAGAGCAGCACTGCACGAATGGTTACCGGTTCAACACCTGCTGCGCGAAGCTTGGAAACCAAAACAAGGTTGCCCAGGGACTTGCTCATCTTTTCGCCGTCCAAGCCGACCATGCCGGTGTGAACGTACGTTTGCGCAAGTTCATGCTGGTCGCTGGCTGCAGCGTGCGCGGCCGAGAATTCGTGGTGTGGGAAGATCAGATCCGACCCGCCACCTTGAACCGTGAACGGAGCCGGCAGGGTCTTGCGAGCAATGACTGAGCACTCAATATGCCAGCCTGGGCGACCAGTCCCCAGTTTGCCGCCGTCCCATGAAGGTTCGCCGTCACGAGCCGCACGCCACAGCAGTGGGTCCAGAGCGTCTCGCTTACCGGTGCGTTGCGGATCTCCACCACGCTCGGCGAAGAAACCAAGCATAGTCTCGCGGTCGTAGTTAGAAACCGAACCCAGTTTCCACGCGTCGTTCTGCGCTGCATAGGTATCGAAGTAGATATCTCCTTCAACACCGTCAGCACCGGCCGGCACCCGGTAAGCAAGGTCAGCTTCTAACAGTTCTTCCACCACAGGAACCAGCCATTGAATCGACTCGACGGCGCCAATGTAATTCTGTGGCGGAATCACGTTGAGGGCTTCCATGTCGTCGCGGAAGAGCTGAACCTGCTCTTCGGCAAGATCTCGCCAGTCCACACCGTTAGCGTTTGCTCGTTCTAACAGCGGATCATCCACATCCGTAATGTTTTGTGAGTATGCAACGCTTCGCCCGCTATCAAGCCAGGTGCGGTGCACCAGGTCAAAGGTGACATACGTCGAGGCATGGCCCATATGGGTGGCATCGTACGGGGTGATCCCGCAGACGTACATACTAGCGTCGGCAGTAGCAGCATCCGCAGGTGCGGTGGCCTGCAGGTTACCTGTGGCGGTATTAAAGAGTTCCAGTATTGGTGCTGAACCAACCACCTGAGGCACCTCAGGGTTTTTCCACGCGTGCACTGATGTACGTCCTTTCGCAGATGCGACGATTTTCTTCCTTTAAGTCCAAGTGAAGCAGGACTAGGTTTATTCCCGTTAACGCAGAGATGTCCGTGAAGCGATCCACGGACATCTCCAATTTTTTGGATTATGCGTTGATCCAGCCAAAGCCCAGAGCAACAAAGAGTACGAATCCCAACAGGATGCGGTACCAGACAAAGAACCGGTAGGAGTGGGTGGAGACGAACTTCAAGAACCAACCAACGATGAAGAAGCCAACGACAAAAGCGATGGCCGTAGCCAAACCCGTTTGTGCCAGGGTGTAGACACCTGGTTCGTCCAAGGACTTCACCAGCTTGTACAGACCGGAAGCGTAGACCGCTGGAATCGCGAGCAAGAATGAGTAGCGGGCAGCGGCTTCACGGGTGTAGCCCATGAGCAAACCTGCGGTGATCGTTCCGCCAGAGCGTGATACGCCAGGAATCAGTGCCATGGCCTGCGCTAGACCATAGAACACGCCATGCTTGACCGTGAGCTGGTCTAGTCCCGACTTTTCCTTGCCGTAATGATCCGCTAGTGCCAAGAAGAGACCGAAGACCACTAATGTCGTGGCGGCCAGCCACAGTGAGCGGAAGTTGGTATCAATGTAGTCCTGGAGCAACAGACCAAGGACCGCGATGGGGATAGAACCGACAATAATTAGCCAGCCCATCTTCGCGTCAGGATCCGAGTGTGGAACCTTGCCAACGATAGCTTTGCACCAGGCACCAATGATTCGCACTATGTCTCGCCAGAAGAACAAGATTACTGCGGTTTCGGTACCCAACTGGGTGATAGCCGTAAAGGCTGCACCGGGGTCTTGGGCGTTGGGTAGGAGTTCACCAACGATACGGAGGTGCGCTGAGGACGAGATCGGGAGGAACTCGGTCAGGCCCTGGATCAATCCGAGAAATGCTGCTTCAAACCAATTCACCCCTCGACATTACTTCACCGCCGCCGTGGAACCCGCCTCAAAAACACATTTGGGTCAAAATTCACCCCGTGGTCGTACTCACTGATCTTCTGAGGGTATGGTGAAAGGCAAAAGTTCAGAATATTGGTCGTAGAGCGCATCTTCGTAGTCTTCAAACGCATCCGCGAGCGCACCGAAAGCCGCATCAACGGACGCTTCCGCGGCGCCACGACTCTGCGAAACAACAGCAAGGTGTTGTTCGAGACGTGCAATCAGTGACTGCAGTGCAAAGCTAGGATCAGTGCTCATGGCATTACGCTACAACGCAAAAGGTTCTTTAGATAGGGGGCAAAGTGCTTCAAGAAAGAATTAAGCCACCGCTGCATCATTCAGACGAGCAGCGTTTCGAGTATTTGGTGATCACGTCGTTTCCCACCGAACCGGTGCACATAGCCCGCGCAGCAATACGAGAGCACGCCGACAACGGCAAGTGGGAACTGATGCGCACCTGCCGTTACGAAGGTGGAGCTTATAAATACTGGCTTCGCCGGCGAGTCATGCGGATACGAAGCACCCTTCCACCACTGGATTAGCTCTTACTTCATTGACTACATTGCGCCGTGACTAGTCATGGAGCGGCCCAAGAAGCCAAGAAGCGACGGTGTTGGCAGCCGAAGCGGCGTTGGAAGGGTGGTACCAGCTAGCTTGCACGTCGCGGTATAACCTTTCGAACTCGGATCCTCTGAAATATCCGCCGCCACCGATGATTTGACCTAGGACCTGTACATTCTCCCTGGCACTTTGCCCTGCAACAGTACGCAATGTAACAAGCTTCGGGAACCACTGATCACCGTGATCAACGACCGCTTCCAGGTCTCCAGCAATCACGCGTTGTAGCGCGTCCAAAGAGATCAGGCGCATCGCCGCTTCCGAGAGTAAATCTCGAGAACGTACGTCTTGTGAATACTTGGTGCCGTCATGACGTACTTTCTTGTTTAGCCAGTGGCGCGCTAATATTACAGCCCGGTCAGCGATGCCAACGTAGACACTTGCCGTCAGCGTTAGGAAGGAAGCAAAAATTCCGAAGACCAAAAGATCGGGATTTGGCCCAAGTGCTAGTCGGCTATGAACCCAGTCCTTGGGCGCCACTGCGTTCTCTAGTTTGGTCGAGTGTGATTGGCTGGCCCGCATGCCAAGGGTGTTCCAATCTCCCATCGATTTCACTCCTGGACCCTTGGCGACAAATCCATGGACTAGCTCATTACTAGATTCGTCTTTACCGAAGACCCCGAGGCGTGTGTACGCTGGCGAGAGCGAGGTGAAGATTTTCATACCGTTGAAGGTCACTGATCCGTCGTCACCAGTTACGGCTTGGGTCTTTGAGTCAAAAAGCACAGAGTCGTTACCTGGCTCAGAGATTCCGAAGGCCATCACCTCACCTTGCGCGATCCAGTCAGTCACCATGTTCAGGCGGTCATCACCGCGCGCTGCGAGTAGGTGGGCGACTCCGGCCCACACCTGGTGCATATTAACTGCCAATGCGGTTGCAGGAGCGGCTGTTGCCAGTCGACGTTGGGCCAGAGCCAGCTGTTCAAAATCCCAGCCCAGTCCCCCAAGCTCAACAGGGATCAGTGCTTTGAGGTAACCGAGAGAGACCAATTCTTCAAAGTCCTCGGTGCAGAAAGTGTTTTCTGCATCGTAGATCGAGGCGCGTTCGCGAAATCGTTCCAACAGCTCGTCCGAAAGAATCGACTCAATACTCAACGTTCTACTCCTGAAAATTGTTGGGGCTGGGGCACGACGAATTTAATAGGTGCGCAATAGATTCTCTAAAACGCGCACACCGAACTTGATAGAGTCCACCGGGACCCGTTCGTCTACCCCATGGAACATTCCCGTGAAATCAAGTTCGGCCGGAAGTTGCAACGGCGCAAAACCGTAGCCCGTAATCCCCAGAGTAGCCAGCCATTTGTTATCGGTTCCTCCGGAGAGCATATACGGCAGCACAATTGCTTCTGGGTCTTGCTCCAACAAGGACTGCACCATGCTGTCCACAAGTTCACCGGCAAAAGGAACTTCCAAGGAGTCTTGCTCATGAACCATGGACAGTTCGACGCCCGCCCCAGCCAATTCACGCAGCGTTTCCAAGGTAGCTTCATGTTCTTCAGGCAAGGTACGGCAATCAATGAGCGCTTCAGCTTGTCCTGGGATGACGTTGTGCTTGTATCCTGCTTGCAAAGCCGAGGGATTGGCCGTGTTTTGCAGCGTGGCTCCGACAAATCGAGAGACATTACCCATGGCTTCTAACAGTGGTTGTGGCTTCTGCGGATCGAACTCCAGACCTGCCAACTCGGCGACTTGTTCCATCAATGCAGTAGTGGTCTTCGTGTAGGACAACGGCCATTGGTGCTCGCCTATACGATGGACCGCCCCAGCAAGGTTGGTGACCGCATTATCACCGTTGATCTGCGAACCGTGCCCAGCCATCCCCTGCGCGGTGAGTTTGAGCCACGCAATCCCCTTTTCAGCAGTTTGAAGCATATAGGCCCGGCGCCCATTTATGTCCACCGAGAATCCGCCGACTTCACTAATGGCTTCGGTAGCACCGGCGAAAAGCTCTGGATGATTCTTCACCATCCAGCCGGCACCATAGTCGCCGCCTGCTTCTTCATCCGCAAAGAAGGCAATGACGAGGTCTCGGCGAGGAGCAATATTTTCACGGTGAAGGTGCAAGATGGCGGCGAGAATCATGGCATCCATATTCTTCATGTCCACTGCCCCGCGCCCCCAGATCATTTTGTCGATGATCTGCGCTCCGAACGGATCCACGCTCCACTCTTCGGCGATCGCTGGCACAACATCCAGGTGTCCGTGCACAATTAAGGCCGGCAATGTACTATCGGTACCGATAATTCGGAAGACAACGTTTGCTCTACCAGGGGCAGACTCATAGATCGTAGAATCGATGCCTGCCTCAGCCAAGCGGTGCACCACGTATTGTGCGGCTTCAAGTTCCCCCGCTCCTTTATTGCCGCCGAAGTTTGTTGTATCAATTCTGATGAGGTCTTGGCAGATGTCTATAGCTTCTTGTTCCATACGTTTAATGGCAGTAGCAGTAGTCATCCTCTAAGAACCTTTCGCAGCAGTTGTTCTATTGCCCACCCTAGTGCGCGATTGGCGTTTCGTCTTCAGCAGGGGAAACGAAACTCCTACCCATGTAATTTTTCGTAGGCTTTCCGAGCCCCGGGATGCAGTTGTTGACCGGAGGTACTGATCAATGAGTCGGGAGTCAAACTTTGGATTCCCTCGCTACCTTCGGGAATCAGCATGGTCGAGCGCGTAGCGAGCATTTGCACGATTGCCGCGGCGGTGCTGTCAGGCAAGTCTTTGCGTGTCATCAGCAGATTGCTGACGCCAATGGTGTTGACGCCTTCAGTGTTGGGGTAGGTATTTTGAGGGATGACCACCTGGTCATAGAGCCCGGGGTAAGTCTCGCGTAGTGTCGGGAGAACTGCTGAGACATCTAGGAGCTTCAGCTTACGTTCTGAAGCCAACTTAGATAATGACGTGACAGGCATTCCTCCAAAGAGGAACAGAGCGTCGATCGTTCCTTGACGTAGCGCATGAATCCCCGAACCGTATCCCAGTTTCAGCTCAACCGGAGCGTTCGAAGCGTTCTTGAGCCCTGCTGCTTGCAAGATTCTTTGCCCTGTCACCCACGTGCCAGAGCCAGCGGCACCGGCACCGATTTTACGCTTCTCCAGTTCTTCAAAGGCACCGATCCCACTATCAGCACTGACGATGCAATGGAAATAGTTCTGATATATCCGCCCGAGTGCCACCAGCCGTTCTTCAGGCTCCCGATTGTTGTTGAATTGCGCGACGGTGTCGCCCAGACCCAAAGCAAGTTGGGCTTTGCCATCAGCCAGTAGCTGGAGGTTTTGAAACGACCCCTGAGTCTTGAGCACGTCAGTTTGTTCAGTGACGTCCGCGTCAAGCATGGCTCTAGACAGCAATTGGGCGAATTCAATGTATCTACCGCCTTCTTCGCCTGATGCAATCACCAGATGGTTGGTGGGCTTCGGTGCAGTACACGAGGTAAGACCCAACGAGGCGGCACCCATTGGAAGAGCAAGAAGACACTGGATCAAGGTGCGCCGCTTGAGTACGTTTCGGTTACTACTCATCCTCGACCTCCTCAGCCTTGGTGACCCGACGCAACGAGATCGTGGCACAAAGCCCCGATCCCTGCTCCGAAGCCAATTTCAGTTCTCCTCCATTGGCCCGTGCGAGCCGATCAACAATTGCAATGCCTAGTCCGGTACCAGGACTAGAGCTCACGGTGCTCCCGCGCCAGAATCTTTCCCCCACATGCTCTAAATCGGTGGCGCTCATCCCCGGCCCATGATCCTGAACTTGAATTTCGACCGTTCGTTCAAATTCCTGAACGTTCAAATTAATCAGCACCCCTGGCGCATATTTGATCGCGTTGGAAAGCAGCTCGGCAAGCATCTGCTGCAACTCAAATCCATTACCCCAGGCTAGGACTGGGCCTGAGGACTTTTTACTCGCCTCAACCATCAGCTGATTTCCTGATTGCTCAGCCCTCAGGGATTGCCGTTCGACTTCTTCAATAAGAATCTGTTCAGCGTCGATACGTTCAAGTTTTCGTTGATCCCTAGGCAATGATTGATCCGCGGCCTGTTCATTGAGTCGATGCTCTGCCGTGGCCAGCCGAAGGACCCCGTCCAATAGTGACTCGACCCGGCCAAGTTCTAGCTCAACGGCTTGTAGCCCCTCGACGTCTTCAGGTTTCGACAGCCGCATTTTCAGTAGGTCTACGCGTAGTCGCAAGGCGGCGACCGGGTTGCGAAGTTGATGCGACGTCTCAGCGATCAGTTCCCGTTGCTGTTGTAGGCTAGTGGCCATTGCTTGGGCCATCTGACTCACGGATCGGGACAACTGACGAAGCTCGGGTGGACCTACTTCTTCTAGAGCTACTGGACGTTTAGTTTTAGACAATCGCTGAACTGCGTCGTCTAGTGAGTGGACCGGGCGCAATACCCATGCCGTCAGACGGTCCGCAAGCAAGAGAAAACCCGCTCCGATACTCAGTGTTATCAAGACCAGCGCGGCTGTTTTTTGCAGCACTCGCAATCTCGCCTGCTCTAAGTTGACTTGCATCGTTACCGACCCAAGCACTTGAGCAGAGTTGCCGAAAGGCCGCGTTATCAAGATCTGTTCGTGGCTGAAAGGATTGATCTCTGAAATCTTGCTCTGCTCGAGATTGAGCCCCGCAGTGTAAATCGCTTCTTGAACGTTTCGATCGCTCGGCTTGATGTCCCCTGAAACGAGTTGTCTGCCATTATGAACAATCAGTAAAGCCTCGTCATAGAGCTCAGAATAGGTATTCATCTCTAGCTGAAGCATGTACAAGTCATCATCGCTTTGGGCCTGCGAAGATAGTTGAACGAAACGAGCCAGCGATGCCAGACGGTTAACTTGAATGCTGACGGTCTCGTCGCGGCTGACGCCCTGGGCTAGGGCAGCGCACACCAGAACCACGATCACGCTAATCAGCGCTCCGAGCACCAAAAGCACTCGCAATCTCATCGTTGAGCGACCTCAAGTCGGTAGCCAACACCGCGTACATTAACGATCATTCCAGGGCTTTCCAACTTAGCCCTAAGGCCTGTGAGGTGAACATCCAGCGAGCGAGATACCGCAAGAAACGCGTCTCCCCAGAGCTGGTCAAGAATTTGTTCACGTGTCACTACCGAGCCGGCATGCTGGGCCAAGAGACTGAGCAACTCGAACTCCTTGGCGGTCAGTCCCAAACCTCTCCCGAAGAGCGTTGCCTCATGCTTATCAAAGTCAATCACTAGTGGACCGGCAACAATGCGTGCTTCTGCGGCGTGCGTATTTAGTCGAGAGCGCCGGGCAACTGCTTCAATTCTTGCTAGCAGGACACTTAGCCCGATGGGTTTAATGAGATAGTCGTCCGCGCCCTGGCGCAATCCACGGACGACGCTGCGTTCGTCGTCCTGAGCAGTCAGAACGATCACCGGCACTTCGCTAACTAGCCTCAGTTTGCGTAAAACATCCAGACCGTGAATATCCGGCAACCCAAGGTCAAGAAGTATCAGCTCTGCTTGCTGATGACGTAACAATGCATCAGCACCGCTGGAAACGTGAATGGCTTGATGTCCCGAAGTTGTCACTGCGTCGCGAAGGGCGTCCGCTAGGGCCTGGTCGTCTTCGACGATCAACAGCTGCACGGTATCATCACCCCTAGCTTTGCGAGTCATCGACTCGTTCCTCTTTGACGCATTAACTCTAACAAGCGCCGGAGGGGCGGCTCTCCTTGCTGGTTCTCAAGTCCTAAGAAAGTGTTAGTACTTGCCTTTCAGTTTGCGAGTAACGCAAATCACTACCAGTATTGATAGCGATCTCAAGCGCTTGTGGCACACATCACTGTAGATGGGTGTCAGGCGACTCGCACGGTGAGCAAAGGAATGACTTAATGAGTGAAAGTACGCAGGCGCCCGGTGCCCAAATCGAAAGCGACGGGCCACCACGCTGGAAAATCATCGGGCCCGGATTAGTTGTCGCTGCGACAGGGGTTGGCGCTGCTGACATGGTTGCCACCCTCGTCGCTGGTAGCCAGTACGGGTACGCCTTGCTCTGGGCGGTCATCCTGGGCGTCATTCTAAAGATCGTGTTGGTTGAAGGCGCTGGCCGCTACACCCTCGCCACCGGCAAGACCATCTTCGAGGGATGGAAGTCCCTAGGAAAATGGACTACCTGGTACTTCGGGCCCTACATCATCATTTGGGGCTTTGTTTACGGCGCTACCGCCATGAGCTCCGCTGCCTTGCCTCTTGCCGCACTCATGCCGGCGGTGGATTTGAAGATTTGGGCTGTACTCATGGGCCTCTTGGGCTTCGTGATGGTCTGGTTTGGCCGTTATCACTTCTTTGAAAAGATCACAGCGGTACTCGTGGGCATCATGTTTGTCACCGTAGTTGGCTTGGCCGTTATCGCGGTTCCCAACGTACCGAATATGCTGACCGGGTTGATCCCTATGATCCCTTCGGGCGGCGTGGTCTACACCTTGGCTTTGGCCGGCGGTGTCGGTGGAACGATCACCTTGGCAGCCTACGGATACTGGCTGCGTGAAAAAGGCTGGTACTCCCCTAAGTGGATGCGCGTGATGCGCATCGACAACTCCATGGCCTACGTAATGACCGGCGTATTTGTCATCGCAATGCTGATTGTTGGCGCCGAAGTTGTTCAGTCAGCAGGCGTGGCTATCTCCGGCAGCGACGAAGGACTACTTGACCTTTCCGAAGTCTTGCGTCAGAAATATGGCGCCGTAGTCGGCAACGGATTCCTCATTGGCTTCTGGGCCGCTTCCTTCTCTTCGATCATCGGTGTGTGGAATGGCGTTTCACTAATGTTCGCCGATTTCTGGGGTCATATGCGTAAGCGCCCAGCAAATCACCCGGACACGATGACCGGCGGCAAGTACTTCAAGTTTTACGTCCTGTGGCTCACCTTCCCACCGATGGTGCTATTCCTGCTGGATAAACCAATCGCGCTGATCCTTGCCTACGGTGTTCTGGGTGCCTTGTTCATGCCATTCTTGGCCGTCACATTATTGGGGCTGCTCAACGGCAAACGAATTCCTAAGCAGTGGGCCAACCGTTGGCACACCAATACCGCATTGGCCATTACGGCCGTGTTGTTCATCGTCCTTGGCGTGCAGCAACTTTATAAGTCGCTTTCCCCACTCTGGGCGGGTTAGGCTCCGCCTGATCCCACCGAGCCGTCGCCCAATATTGCACAATAGGCGACGGCTCCGGCAGTTAAGCTGAAGTTTATGAGCATCAAGAAAATCGGCATTCTGGGGGCAGGTCGCGCCGGTACAGCCCTAGCCCGAGCGGCGGCCGCTGGCGGCATTGACGTCAACATCGCCGGATCCCGTCCACCTCGCATGATGAAATACCATCTGGCTCAATATGCGCCCAAAGCCCAGGCAGTTGAGGCCTCCGAAATCGCTGACGATGTAGAACTAGTAGTCCTCATGGTCCCCCAGGAGGAGCTGGACGACCTCAATCCAGAAACCTTGTCAGGCATTTTGCTGGTGGATGCAACCAACCGCTGGCAAGACGAACCCATTCCAAGCTGGCTCGAAAACGCACTTGATCGTGGCCTAACTAGTTCGGAAGCTCTCTCCGAGCATTTCAGTGGATCCCGCATCGTTAAGTCACTTAATCACATCAGTCACTGGGATATGGACACGGACCGAGGTTCCAAAGCGGCATCACAACGAGCGCTAGCTATCGCATCAGACAGTTCAGAAGACTCTCAGGTGATCGCCGAGCTAGTAGAACAACTCGGATTCTGCGCAGTACAGCTTCCCAAGCTTTCCTACGGCAAATACCTGGAGCCAGACAGCGAAATCTTCAATGAGGTACTGGGACACATGGAGCTACTGCGCCGAATCGATGCTTCGAGAGGTGCCTAGCGCAGTAAAAACCGCTGTTCACTAGGCCATGAATGCAAAATACGTGTGACGCTTGACACTCAAAACCGAATTTTCCACTGAAGTCACTACTCAGACCTTGATTTTCCCGCGAATTTACGGGAATTTTCCGTACGCACGATACCGAGTTCGCCGATTGGAAATCTTCCGACATGGCTGGTAAAGTTTTACTTCGTTGCCAGCGATAACAACGCAGACAACAAGTAACCTGCGCGGGTGGCGGAATAGGTAGACGCGCTAGCTTGAGGTGCTAGTCCTCGATAAGAGGGTAGGGGTTCAAGTCCCCTTTCGCGCACAGGTAGAATTCCCGGTTGACTACGGTCAACCGGGAATTCTTTTTTGTTTTTGCACCACTACACTAAGCTTTGAAGATGTCTGTACAAGCCGAAACATCCACGCCGTCCTCGTCCGGTTTCTTGGAAGTGAACGACGGGCACCGGTTGTATTGGGAAGAATTCGGCACCCCCAATGGTGTTCCGGCATTGCACTTACACGGCGGACCAGGTGGCACGTTAGGATCATCCGGATACCGGCAGCGTTGGGATCTTAATCGAACTCGACTCATCGGCTTTGAACAACGCGGCTGCGGACGATCCAGCCCTTCGGCTGCTGATCCTTGCGTGCCCAAGAGTCAATTTTCGACTCAAAAATTCATCGAAGACATCGAGGCACTTCGCGTGTCTCTAGGTATCGATCGGTGGATCATCAACGGTGTCTCTTGGGGAACAACCCTCGCGCTAGCTTATGCGCAAGCTCATCCGCAGCGAGTAGTCGGTCTCGTGCTCTTCGCCGTAACCACCACTAGCCGTCGAGAAGTCCAATGGATCACCGAGTCAATGGGTGCAATCTATCCCGAAGCATGGCACCGGCTCTCATCCTTCGCGCAACAACACGCACCGGCTTATGATGCCGGCAGAATTAGGTTGGTAGAAGCTTATGCCGACATGTTGTGGTCACCGGATCTACAACTTCGCGATAAGGCATCGCATGAATGGGCGCTATGGGAAGACACTCATATCTCCTTGGGTTCAGGAGAAGTCAAGCGGGATCCTCGATGGGAAGATACAACTTTTCGGCACACCATGACCCGCCTAACTACGTTATTTTGGGCCCGCGATGGGTTCTGTGACCCGCCGATTTTAGAAAACTTGGATCGTCTCCAGAACCTGCCAGCGATTTTCATTCACGGCCGCAGCGACGTTTCAAGCCCGACAAGCACTGCATGGAAACTACATGTAGATTGGCCGGGCTCTGAACTTCATGTCGTTGACGCCGATGGACACGGTGGAGCTGAGATGGTGGAGCTTTGGACAAACGCCAACTTGAAAATGATTAATCATGCTTCTTGATAGCATCTAGAAGGATTTGTGACGGAAAAACTCTGTCGGTCCGCTAATCTTTGGAGCAAACAACGATGCGCATAGCCATGCTGTCTTTGCATACTTCGCCGATGCACCAACCAGGGCAAGGCGATGCTGGAGGCATGAACGTCTATATTCAGAATCTTTCCTTCTCCTTGGGGGCTTTGGGACACGAAGTTCACATGATTACTCGCACAGCTGGTGAGACTGAATCAATTCAGGTCGCAGAGGGCGTCTGGATGCATCAAATACAAATCGCTGCTGGAAGGTCCCTCTCTAAAGAAGAGTTGGCGACCATGATTGAACCGTCGATTGAAGCAATTGCCGCACATCTAGAACAGCTCAAGATTGACATCGTTCACGCTCATTACTGGCTATCAGGAATGGTTGGGCTCGATTTAGCAAAGCGCTGGTCTGTTCCACTTATTGTTTCGATGCATACCTCCGCGGCAGCCAAGGAATTTGAATCCGGCATTGCCGAGTCTGAGCAAAGAAAAGTTGCCGAGAAGCAATTATTGCGCGGTTGCTCACGGATTATTGCCAATACCCCTGTTGAAGCTCAACAACTAAAGCGCTTCTACGATGTTGACTCAAAAAAACTAGATGTAGTCCTGCCCGGCGTCAACCACCGGATCTTCCACCCCAACCAAGACAAGGTCCACCGGCCGCTCGGCGACGACGATCTTCATCTGGTCTATGCCGGCCGGATGCAACGGTTGAAGGGCGCGCATCTCTTACTGCAAGCCATGGGCACAGCACGCCGCAAAGCACCAGAGTTACGTATCACAGCATCTCTTTTCGGTTCTCTCTCGGGCAGCGCCGACTACGATTTGAAGGCCCTGGTGAGTACTGAAGGCTTAACGGATGTAGTCCGTTTTTACGACCCTTTGGAACCAAGTAAACTGGCCCTCGCATTCGCCAATGCTGACGTTGTCGCTGTGCCATCACTCTCGGAGACTTTTGGTCTGGTTGCTGCCGAGGCTCAGGCTTGTGGTACCCCGGTCATCGCCAATGCGGTGGGCGGGTTGGCCTACGCAGTGAGCGACGAGGTCTCAGGGTGGCTCATGGATGAACCTGATGCTGAGCTGTGGTCCAAGAAGCTGATTGAACTTGCACGTAACCCACAGATGATTACAGCTGCCGGGCATGGGGCACTGAAACATTCTGGGCTATTCACGTGGGAACGAGCAGGGGTCTCCACGCTCGCCAGTTACCGTTATACACCGATGCCTTATCAAAACTAAATAGGCAAAAGCACTGGGCTCCAGGCTCCCGGAGCCATTTGGAGTCCAGTGCTTTCCCATTAGTTGCTCTGGGAAATAAGTTCCAGTTCAAAGTGCGGTTTACCCTTGCGGGCGTGCCACGCGTCGACTGTATATCCCGTTGCGTTCCGTCTAAACCCCAGATCTACCGTTGCAGGTAGTACTACTGGAGTTTTGAATTCAATGCTCCACTGGTAGGTCCCAGCGCCCGGTTCAATCCCTGCCAATACACGGGCCGCCATGTAGATTCCGTGTGCGATGGCACTGGGCATCCCCAAGGCTTTGGCGCTCAAAGCCGAAAGGTGAATCGGGTTATAGTCCCCCGCTACCTTGGCCCACCGACGCCCTGTGCCGCTATCAAGCTTCCATTGGGCAGTTCGAATAGGAGCCGCGAACTCTGGATGCTCAATAGTTACTGGTTGCGCATCCGAGAGTTTGACGCCCTTAGCCAAAAATGTACTTCGCATTAGCATCCGGTCTTGACCGTCCACGACGATTCGAATCACCAGATCGCAGGTAACACCCTTTGCATGAGAGGTCAGATTTTCACTATGAACTTCGATATCGAAAGATTCGTCCTCTCCCAATGGTTGGGAAACGCTCACGTGATTGCTCAAATGAATCATTCCCAGCAAGGGCAAGGGAAAATCATTGCGCAACATCAATGACATGGCAAGCGGAAACGCTAGCGAGTGCACATACAGGCTTGGTAAAACCGCATTCATTGGAGCGTTGACTGCTTTACGGAAATCCTGGAGCTTCTCCAGATCTGCGGTAGCGCCTTGGAAAACCAACACGGTTTGTGGAAGCTTTGGGTTCTTTGGCTTACGCCCCAAAGTTTTCACCGCACTGGCGTACACAGTCGCCATTGAAGGAATTTCAGAAACGATTTTGGCGCTCACGTTATGCACCAACTAGTGACTGTCCGCAGACACGAAGTACCTGACCATTAAGACCAGCTGCCGCATCCGATCCCAAGAAGCTGATCGCTTCGGCCACATCTTGTGGAAGACCACCCTGCATCAACGATGGGAGCACCATACGTGCCACGGTGCGCGTGCCAAGAGGAATCTTGGAGGTCATATCGGTCTCGATGAACCCGGGCGCTACGGCGGCGATAGAACCGCCGTTAGTTTCGAACAGCTTGGCACTAGAACGCACCATGCCGATAACACCGCCCTTTGAAGCCGCGTAGTTACTCTGCCCACGGTTACCCGCAATGCCAGAGGTTGAGGCCAATGAAACGATACGAAGATTCGGCAAGCCTGCTTTGAGGAATGCCTCGTTCATGCGTAGCTGGGAAGCAATGTTCACAGCGATCACCGAGTCCCAGCGACCTGCATCCATATTGGCCAGAAGCTTATCGCGCGTAATGCCAGCGTTATGAATAACCAAGTCTAAAGAACCATGTCGGCCAATTGCGTGGTCCATGATTTGTTGTGCAGCGTCCGCGGCCGTGACATCCAGCTGAAGAGTGGTGGCTCCAATAGCGTTAGCTACCTTGACCAAGGAATCTCCGGCTTGGGGCATATCCACTACAACAACTTGCGCACCGTCGCGAGCTAAAGTCTTTGCAATGGCAGCGCCAATACCCCGCGCTGCACCTGTGACCACAGCGACCTTGCCGGTTAGCGGCTTGGTGAAATCTTCTGCCAGTACGCCTTGGTCATTTCGAACTCTCAGGAACTGGCCGTCGACGTAGGCACTGCGTCCGGAGAAGAAGAATTGCAAGGACGCCAAAGCGCTTGGGCTGAGAATAGACGTGGAATTTTCCAACACGATGCCATTAGCAGTTGCTCCGCCACGCATTTCTCGGCCCACTGAACGCATGATGCCGTCAATGCCCTGGCGTACGGCCGCGACTGCTGGTTCATCGTCTGCCGTTGCAGGGCGTGAGAAGGAAACCACACGAGCTCCTGGAAGCAACTGTCGCAGTGCCCGACCGGCAGCAAGCATAATCGGTGAGAGTTCTTCTGGATGAACGAGCTCATCCAGAAGTAATAAAAGTCCGCCTAGCTTGGCATCTCCCGCATCATGTCGACAGACATCCAATCCCCAAGAAACCAAGGTGTCGCTCAGTTCTTGTGCTCGTGCGCTATTGCCCAACACCAGAAGTGGTCCGGGTAGCAGAGGTCCTTGCTCGGAATAACGGCGAAGACGCGGTGGTCGAGGTAGCCCAAGGAGCTTTGCGAGTTTTTTTGTTGCCCCGGTGTTGACCAGTTCCATGTACTTATCAGTCATTAGCTACGTGCCTCCAAGATTGCTACGACGCCCTGCCCGCCTGCAGCACACACGGAAATCAATGCGCGTCCGGTTCCCTTTTCATGCAGCATCTTTGCGGTGCTGGCAATAATGCGTCCACCGGTGGCTGCGAATGGGTGTCCCGCGGCCAGCGATGATCCATTCACATTGAGCTTAGTACGATCGATGGCACCCAGCGGTGCATCTAGTCCGAGCTTCTCCCGGCAGAACTCTTCGTCTTCCCATGCCTTGAGGGTTGAGAGTACAGTGCCGGCAAAGGCCTCGTGAATTTCGTAGAAATCAAAGTCCTGCAAGCTCAAGTTGTTGCGCTTAAGCAGACGTGCAGTGGCGTAGGCCGGTGCCATCAAAAGTCCTTCAGCTCCGTGAACGAAATCCACTGCAGCTGCTTCAAAGTCGACGAAGTTAGCAAGCATCGGTAGATCGTGGCTCTGCGCATACTCTTCACTACCGAGTAGAACGGCAGATGCTCCGTCAGTCAACGGAGTTGAGTTACCTGCGGTCATCGTTGCGGACTCACCCAGATTTTTGCCGAATGCGGGCTTGAGCTTACCCAGCTTCTCCATCGTGGAATCGGCTCGCATGTTGTTGTCCTTGGACAGCCCGTTGAAAGGAGTGATCAAATCGTTGAAGAATCCGCGGTCATAAGCGGCGGCTAAGTTCTTGTGGCTGGCCAACGCAAGTTCATCCTGAGCTTCACGGGTAATGCCCCATGCTTTGGTGGTCTGCGACTGGTGGTCGCCCATGGACAATCCGGTCCGCGGCTCCCCCGTGCCAGGCGCGTTCGGTGCCAGGTGTGAAGGACGGATCTTGGCCAGGGCAGCGAGCTTAGCTTTAGTGCTGCGTGCACGAGAAAGCTCTAGGAGAATGCCCCGTAGGGACTCGGATACAGCAATTGGTGCATCAGAGGTGGTATCAACTCCGCCACCAATCGCTGATTCCAGCTGACCGAGCTTGATCTTGTTCGCTAGAGAGCCAATGGCTTCCATGCCGGTGGCACACGCCATCTGAACATCATAAGCAGGGGTTGAGTGATCCAGCGTTGAGCCGAGTACGGACTCACGAATCAAATTGAAATCTTTGGAGTGCTTTAGCACCGCACCACCGCTGACTGCTCCAATGCGTTCACCTTGCAAACCGAAGCGTGCGACGAGACCTTCAAGCGCTGCGGTGAACATGTCTTGGTTAGATGCGTTGACGTAGGCGGTGTTGGAGCGGGCGAAAGGGATACGGTTGCCGCCGATAATTACGGCGTTGCGCGCAGACTGCTGGCTCATGTTCAAAAAACTCCTACAAAGATTGTTGTGACACGTATTACTGTAACTAAGAGTACATGATACTGTGAGTTACGTGAACAAGATCACTGAAGAATTAGAGGTTGAGGCCGACGGTCGATCCGTACGCTGGCAGGCGCATCGCACCGCCCGGCACGAAGAACTACTTAAGCTCGCCCGTAAAGCAGTGCATAAGCTCGGCCCACAGGTTTCCATGGAGGACATTGCTAGTCATGCAAAAACTTCCAAGCCCGTGTACTACCGGTACTTTGGCGACAAGGAAGGGCTACGCCAAGCACTAAGTGCAAAAGTCATCAACGACTTCCGTGACCGAGTGATCGCCGCGGCTTTGGCGAAGGATCAGGAGCTTAGCTCCTTACACGCCATGGTTACTGCCTACCTCGAACTGGCCACAAACAGCCCAAATCTGTACTACTTCGTCACTGGCGCGCAGAGATCACCAGATGATGAATCGGCGGGAGCGCTGAACGATTTTTTCGATGAAGCATCCAACCTCATCAGCGTTCGGCTTCTAAAGCTCTACGACCAACAAGCCACTCCAGCTGCACTGAGCTTCTGGCCAAGGGCCGCCTTGGGAATGGTTCGCGCTACGGGCGAACAATGGCTACGCCAACCAGCTTCCGACTCAAAGCCGAGCTTAGAAGCGATGGCACAAGAACTCACTAATTGGCTGGCCTACGGCATCGCCTCAACGTCAGTTCAGACCCGCAACTAAATATCTACACATCTCACAGCGACTCATCAAAGAATGAAAGGTACGTCATGAGCGAGAACCGCATCAACGTCACTGCCCTAGCTGAACAGCTCCTCGGCCCCTACGCAGAAGTGCGTAAAGCTTCGCGCGCACGCGCCGCCCGTCCAGAGTTGCAGCGCGACCCATCACTGGCGATGGACGCACACCGCGAGCGAGTCTTGGGTCAGCTCAGCCTGCTGGTTGAAGAAGAAGCAGTCCAGCGCGCCTTCCCCAAGAAGTTTGGTGGATACGACGATCACGGTGGATCCATCGCATCGTTCGAAGAACTCGTTGCGGCCGACCCCTCCTTGCAGATTAAAGCCGGTGTTCAGTGGGGTCTCTTTGCGGGCGCTATCCTTCACCTAGGTACCGAAGAACACCATGAGAAATGGCTTCCAGAGGCACTGAATTTGCAGACCCCCGGTGCCTTTGCCATGACTGAAATCGGCCATGGTTCCGACGTTGCCGCCGTGGCCACCACCGCGACCTACGATGAAGAAACCGATGAATTTATCATCCACACTCCTTTCAAGGCGGCTTGGAAAGAGTTCCTCGGAAATGCTGCCCTGCACGGGAAGGCAGCTACCGTCTTTGCGCAGCTGATTACCAAGGGTGTCAACCACGGCGTTCACTGCTTCTATGTTCCAATTCGTGACGAACAGGGCAACTTCTACGAAGGCATCGGCGGTGAAGACGACGGATTGAAAGGTGGTTTGAACGGCATCGATAACGGACGCCTGCACTTCACCAATGTCCGCGTGCCACGCACCAACCTGCTCAACCGCTATGGAAACGTGGATGAGAATGGTGAGTACTCCTCCCCTATTGCTTCTTCCGGCCGTCGTTTCTTCACGATGCTCGGCACCCTTGTCCAGGGGCGCGTTTCTTTGGATGGCGCAGCCACCAGCGCATCAAAGATTGGACTGCAGATCGCAGTCACCTACGGAAACCAACGCCGCCAATTCAATTCCACCTCGGACATTGAAGAAACCACCTTGTTGGATTACCAGCGTCATCAGCGACGACTGATCACGCGCATTGCCCGCACCTATGCGTCCTCTTTCGCCCATGACGGCCTACTGGATAAATTTGACGCGGTCTTCTCCGGACGCGCCGACAGTGACGATGATCGTCAGGATCTCGAAACCCTTGCCGCGGCATTGAAGCCATTGAGCACGTGGGATGCCTTGGACACACTTCAAGAAACTCGTGAAGCCTGCGGCGGCTCCGGGTTCATCGCTAAGAACCGCTTCACTCAGCTCTACCAGGACCTTGATGTTTATGTGACATTTGAAGGCGACAATAACGTCCTACTTCAGTTGGTCGGCAAGCGTTTGCTCACCGACTATGCCTCCGAATTCCGCAAACTTGATAACGGCGCTATGGCCCTATTTGCCGCCAAGCAGGTCGGCAACACTGCATTGAACCGCTCGGGTCTTCGCGGAGTCGGCCAAGCGTTCGCTGACATTTCAGATGAACGCAAGAGCGCCAACTTCTTCAAAGATGTCGAGAACCAGCGCGCCCTTCTCACCGGACGTATTAAGGCCAAGGTTGCCGAAGTGGCCAACGCCCTTCGAAGCGCAGGAAAGGACAAGGCCAAGGGAGCCGCAGCGTTCAACGAAAATCAGGACCTGTTGATCTCTGCCGCTCGCGACCACGGTCAGCTCTTACGCTGGGAAGCATTCACCGCAGCTCTGGAGAAGATCGATGACCCTACAACCCACGAAGTACTCACTTGGTTGCGGGATGTCTTCACCTTGAGCCTGATCGAGGAGGACCTGGGCTGGTACCTCGGCAACGGATTCCTCTCGATGCAACGTGCACGCACACTACCGGGCTACATTAACCGCTTGTTGGCCCGTTTGCGTCCACACGCGCAGGATTTGGTGGATGCTTTCGGGTACACCCAGGATCACCTGCGCGCGGATATCTCATCCGGTGGAGAGTCTGAGCGACAGGACGAGGCGATGGCATATTTCAGAACCCTGCGCGCCAGCGACAACGCACCGATCAGTGAGAAGTCGCTAAAGAAGTCTTCGGTCTAATAGCAAAAGTCAGCACTGCAGTAAGGTGCCCACATTCATTTTGAATGCGGGCACCTTACTCTTTAATTGTGCTCAATTCACGAAAGGCGTTGAGCTAGGGCGACGATCAGGCCTTCGGGTCCTCTGATATAGGCCATCTTCCACTCACCTACGTACTCGCCTATACCGCCGATCAACTCAAATCCTTGTTCCCCTAACTCAGCGACGGTGGCCACAATATCGTCGACTTCGAAGGCAAGTGACCGCAACCCTAGCTCGTTAGCCATAGCGTTCGGTTGACCAGGACCATGTTCGGGTTTCTCGAAGCTAGAGAGCTCAATACCTACTTCGCAGTCAGGCGCTTTAAGCATCACAATATTCGTTCGTGAGTTGGGAACTCCACTAACGGTTTCAAGAAAGTCGCCTTCCAACCCATCAGCTCTCCCTTCAACACGTAGTCCCAAGCTGACAAAGAATCTCGCGACTTCCTCGATGTCAGCCACGGTAATACCAACATGATCAAATCTCAGAATGCGTGCCACAAGAATTAACCTTTCATCGCCCTGACAGCTGGACACAATCAATAGCGTCAACTCTAGAGACGATACTAAGAAACGAAAAGCTCCTGTAGTACTTGTGCAACTCGAACTCGCTGGGAACTCTCCAGACCTTGAAGTGGCCGAGGTAGGCAGTCACGCTCCACGAGACCAAGCTGTTCAGCAATGGCGGCGGTCACCCGAAGGCTGCCACCTAGCTCAGCAAACAGCTCCCAAAGCGGATTTAGCTGATCCGAGCGTTTGGTGGCCTGTTGAAAATCCTGTTCTTGTGTCGCCCTGGTGATCTCCAGCGCTGGTTCGGGAAGTGTTCCACCGATTACGCTGTACCACGCATCGCAGCCCGCAATAAGTCCGGCAGCGCCGAACGCATCACCCGAGACTCCAATGCTGACGTGTTCCGGAATGACCTTACGAATTGCATCAATATGGGCCTTCGCCGCTACGTTTCCGGAGGGAACACCCGGAATCTTAATGGAAGCGATTCCCGGAAGCGCTGCAATACGCTCGTAGAGCTCGACACTGAACGTGAAGTGCGTTGTCCCCGGATTGTCATAAACAACGATCGGCAGCTCGCTATGGTTCGTCACGGCACGAAATAGTTCGAACACCTCTTCATCATTCATTTTTTGATAGCCGACAGGTGCAACCAGAATCCCCGCTGCACCAGCAGCCCTGGCGTCATCGATATTTTCCAGGACGTGTGCTGTGCGCATCGCGCCGACGCCAACTAGTACTGGAATGCCACCGGCATGCTCCACCGCTAGGTGCGCCACACGGGCCCGTTCAGTACGACTCAAGTACATATAAGAGCCAGTAGATCCTAGGGCCGTCAGTGAATCAACACCCGCTTTTGCCAGTCTCAGTATCAGATTGCTAAACGACTGTTCGTCCACGCAGTCGTTTTTCATTGGGGTCAGTGGGAACGCGCTCAAGCCGGTAAACAGTTTCAATGCGACTCCAATATTTCTCAGTAGATTTCAATAGACAGACTAGTGGCGATGACGTGCCTAACGGTCCACGGCTAGAACTTCAGGAACCGTGGAGTCAACGTTTCTCGTGCGCACGGCCAACAGTGCACACGCAATCACCGCCAGGCCTCCAACGACGGTACTCCAACCGAGGTGTTCCCCCAGCAATATCGAAGCCCATCCCAAAGTCAAGACTGGTTGAGCCAATTGAACCTGGCTGACTAGTGACATCGGCCCCAGTCCAAGCCCGCGGTACCAGGCGATAAAACCCAGAAACATGCTCACGACACCAAGGTAGGCAAAGCTTACCCAGCCAGAAAAGCTAGCTGACGGTACGCCATGACTCAAACTAAGCGCGGTCAATGAAGCCATGACGGGCGAGGCGAGAACCAATGCCCACGAAATTGTTTGCCACGCACCAAGTTCTCTGGCAAGTAGCCCGCCCTCTGCATAACCCATGGAGCAGACTACCACCGCAATAAAAAGCAAAAAGTCCGCGCCATGTAGGCCGGCTACGCCACCACCATTAATTGCAGCGAATAAGACTGCGACGAGGGCCCCGAGGCCAGCGGCTAGCCAGAATGCCGTTCTTGGTCGCTCTTTGGTTCGAAGTGCCGAAGCGACTGCGGTGGCAGCTGGAAGGAGCGCAATAACCACCGCACCATGACTCGCCGGAACGGACGTCATAGCAAACGACGTCAATAGGGGGAAACCGGCGACTACTCCAATAGCAACCACGCCGAGCCGGATACACTGCCTCATACTTGGGCGTTTCTGCCCTGTGATCCAGAGCGACACTGCCGCTAAGAGCGCCGCGATGACGGCGCGACCAGACCCCACGAATAGCGGATCCATTCCGCCACCTGACACTGCAATGCGCGTCAACGGGACAGTTAGCGAAAAAGCGCCAACTCCAAGCAAACCCCAGACTAGACCAGGTGCGGCAGTAAGTAGCGCTTGGGACTTCTCTTGAGTAGCGGTACTATTGTGCTTCATGTTTAACAGTAGCAGTGACCGACTGGTTACGAAACTACGTGAATGGATTTCGTCAGCCCCTGCAGGGGCTCAACTTCCATCAACACGAGAATTGGTAGCAGAGTACGAGATCAGTCCTGTGACAGTTCAAAAGGCGCTTCGAACCCTCATTTCTCAGGGCCTGGTTGAATCCCGCCCAGGAATCGGGACATTTGTGCGCTCCGTGCCGGTCACCCGCCCGAACGACTACGCGTGGCAGACCGCTGCGTTAGGCACTCCCCGTAACCATCTACCGCAAGTTCATCCGACTCAGCGGGCTTTCCCCAATGACGTGATCGCCCTCCATTCTGGTTACCCTGACCACGAATTACTGCCCCAAAGACTAGTAAAGTCGGCATTCGCACGCATAGCCCGAACTGAGTCAGTTCTCCAGCGCACCGAGGCAGCCGGACTGCCGGAACTGCAAGCGTGGTTCGCCTCTGAGCTCAACGAACATTTGATGCCTGGCCTAGGCGCACCCACGGCCCGTGACGTTGTGATCTTGCCTGGAAGCCAGAGTGGCCTAGGGTCGATTTTCCGCGCCTTGGTCGGCGAGGGAGAACCCATGCTCATAGAGTCGCCCACCTACTGGGGCGCGATCATGGCAGCGTCACAAGTCGGCGTGACTTTGATACCTGTGCCGGCTGGGCCTCATGGACCAGACACCGAAGAACTTGATCGTGCTTTTGAGCGCACGGGGGCACGAGCGTTCTACGCCCACCCCAATTTTGCAAACCCCACCGGCGCACAGTGGCCAGCAACCGTGGCAGAACGTGTTTTAGAGATCGTCAAAGCACGCGGCGCGTTTTTGATCGAAGACGATTGGGCCAAAGATTTTGGGATCAGCACGGAATCATCCCCGCTAGCCGCACGTGATGACACCGGGCACGTGGTTTATCTGCGCTCCCTGACTAAGAGCGTTTCCCCTGCAGTTCGAGTAGCAGGACTCATTGCGCGTGGGCCAGCACGTGATCGTATTTTGGCCGACAACCAAGCCCAGTCGATGTACGTCAGCGGCCCGTTACAAGCAGTCGCGTTAGACGTAGTTACCCAGCCAGGTTGGGGAACGCACCTTCGCTCTTTACGTACGCAGTTGGCTAATCGACGAGATCAGTTGATTGGCGCCCTTGATCGACATGTTCCTCAAGCCCATTTACAGTCAGTCCCGTCTGGCGGTTTAAATCTCTGGGTTCAGCTACCCGATGGGACCAACCTGCGACAACTAGAACGAGACTGCGAATCTCGTAGGCTGGCGATCGCCGCTGGGGCAAGCTGGTTCCCGGCAGAAGAATCTGGTCAATTTTTGCGCCTGAACTATTCCGGGCCGAATCCTGGCGCCTTTGACGAAGGTGCCAGAATTCTCGGTGAGGCCCTCAATATCCAGTGGGGTTAGGCCAAACCATCAACTTCGACCAAACCACGACGAGTTGGCACAGGCGCAACATGGTTGCCACCGGTGGCCACACACTGCACGGACAGTAAACGCGGAGCCTTGCCATCGGTAGTTTTCAAGATCCATGGGCCAACCATCAGGTAGTCATGATCGTTTTGCGCTTCGGTCACCACACCGGTGACTACAAAGTCGCCGTAGGGGCTCTGCGCAAAGGAAGCAACGACGAGGTCACCGTGGTTCAACTCAGATACCTCGATTTTTTCAGGCGAAAATTCGCCATCAAAGGTAGCGGGGAAGGCGCGGACGTCTTTATCGGGTTGGCGCTGCATTACCTCAGCACCATCAACATCCTTCGCCTTTTTCTTTGCCGCCGCCGCATTAAGCCCTCCGACCATCACATCGTCAAGAACCGTGGCGTGGGCTGCACCGGTGATCAAAAAATTGCCGAAACGAGCGGTCTTATAGAGCACCGAGATCACATCGCCGACTTCTACTTCACCAAACGCGGCTTTCATGCCGGCTACATCTCGCTTGGAAGGGCCTTTGATGAAGGTGTCCACTGATTTACTCCGATCGTGCAGGGATAAGTTGCTGAACTTAAGCGTAGGTCAGTTCTTGATTTGCACGAAACACGAGTGCAAGCAGCTGAGCTAGCCGCACATCTCTTCATCAAACCCGACGGCATTACTTGCCTGATGAGTTATTACGGTACCAATCCACTACCCCGAAACTTCAAGGTCAATGTCAATGTCAACATCAAGGGTCTGTTGGATTTAGGCCAAGATTACCGAACCTCCCGATCATCGATTTTGACCAGTTCCGCGGGAGTCGAGTTGTACCGGCCAAGCGCTCTTTCAACCTTGGGGGTCAGATGAATTAGTAGTCGCACCTAGGTCTCAAACATTCGTTTCACAGCTAAGCTGTAATGGTGGACACTTTAGAACGCTATGCACCTAATGAAAACCTGCGACGCGACGAGGCGGCTTGGCGCGCTGAAAACATCACGTGGCACTTCGCCGAAGTACAACTGGATCTAAGCAACGCCAGCGACATTTCAGCTACCAGTTTCACCTCGGTCACCACGCTGAATTTCTCCTCCAAACGAGCCGATACTTTCATTGACTTCATTCACGAGTCCGTGGAAGAAGTTTTGGTCAACGGAACACCAATTGATCTGTCTAACGCAGTACTCGATGCCAGAATCTACCTGGATAATTTGCGCGTTGATGTGCCCAATACCGTAAAAATTACCGGGCAGGCACTGTACTCACGCTCGGGCGAAGGACTTCACCGATTTGTTGATCCTCAAGACGGCGAGACTTACCTCTACACCCAGTTCGAACCTTCAGAAGCACGTCGAGTCTTCGCCTGCTTCGAACAACCAGATCTGAAAACTAGCTTCCGTTTTACCCTCACAGGCCCAGCGGGCTGGCACCTAGCCAGCAACCAGCCAATCGTTGATGAAGCCCAAAACGAAGATGGCACCAAAACTGTCGCTTGCTCCCCCACTCCACCAATTTCCAGCTATATCACCGCAGTTCTGGCCGGTCCCTACCATGTTGAGCGCGCCCAAAACGTGCAAACCTTGCCCGATGGTGAACAGCTGGTCATCGAGATGGCGGCCACCTGCCGCGCTTCTCTGGCCGAGCACTTTGATGGAGCACAGATTCTGGAACTCACCAGTCGTGGACTGGACTACTACCATGGGCTCTTTGACTACCCCTACCCATGGGGCAAATATGATTCGGCGTTCGTACCCGAATACAACTTGGGCGCCATGGAAAACCCTGGCCTGGTGACATTCACCGAAAGTTACGTCTTCACCTCGCGCGCAACCGAAGCCCAATATGAACAGCGTGGCAACACCATCATGCACGAAATGGCGCATATGTGGTTCGGCGACTTGGTCACCATGAAATGGTGGGACGACCTCTGGCTCAAAGAATCGTTTGCTGACTACATCGGCACCTTGGCCAATGATCAGGCCACCGACTTCACCACCGCGTGGACTACTTTCGCTGCCCGACGCAAGGCGTGGGCTTATGTGGCTGATCAGATGCCAACCACACACCCAATCGTGGCCGACATCCCCGATCTTCTAGCAGCCGATCAGAATTTTGATGGCATCACCTATGCCAAGGGTGCCAGTGTGCTCAAACAGCTCGCCGCCTTTGTTGGCGAAGAAGCTTTCCGCGATGCCGCACGCGCTTACTTCCGCAAACACGCATACTCAAATACTTCGCTCGAAGATTTCCTACAGGCCTTGGAAACTGCCAGCGGACGCGATATGCGTGGATGGGCCGAGGCCTGGTTGAAGACTAGCGGCGTACCCAAACTGAAGATCAGCTATTCAACCGACGACAATGGCCTGATTGAAGCTGCCCAGCTAGATCAGTTTGGTACCGACCCGGTGACCGGCCAGAAAATCGTTCGCCCGCATGTTCTCAGCGTCGGCGCTTACGAACTCCGCGAAGGAAAACTAGTACGTACCGATTCGGTGCCGGTAGAACTATCCGGAGCGTCGGTTGAACTTGAATTCCTTGTTGGTAGGACAGTTCCAGATCTGATGTTGCCCAACGATGACGACCAGACTTACGCCCTGATTGAATTTGACGCAGCTTCACGGACTACCTTGCTCAATCACCTCTCAGGACTAACCGACTCCTTGCCGCGAGCCACTTGCTGGGCTTCGCTGTGGGACGCTGTACGCTCGGCGACCTTGGACGCACAAAGTTACGCAAGAGCGATTTTGGCGCATGCTCACACCGTTACCGATGCCGGCGTGTTCACCGTATTAACGAATCAACTGGTTGACTCCATTAGCAAGTACGTTGCTCCTGAAATGCGTGCAGAGCTACGCAACGAAGCCGTGAAGGTCTTGACTGGCTGGCTTGGCGTCTTCGAATCCGGTAGCGATCAACAGACCACCACTGCTCGGGCCTTAACTCGGCTCGCTCGATCGGGCGTTGCGAACGAGGTGATCGACGCGTTCTTAGGCGAGCAGCCTAACCGTCTTAACGTCACCGTTGATGAGCAGCTGCTATGGAACTCGTATATTGCGCTAGCCGCTTCCGGGCGTCTAGATGCTACAGCCGAAGCACAGATGCAGGCTGCAGCTCAAGCCAACCCAACGAGCATCGCTAACAATGCGCTTCGCACGGCCCTAGCCGCCCGACCAGATGCCCAGGTTAAGGAAAGCGCATTTGATACCGTTCTCATGGCCCGCGATGAGAGGTCATCATTATCCAACGATGCTCTTTCAGCCACAGCTCTAGGATTCTCGCTGGGTTCCGCTTCGCTGCTGGCTCCTTTTGAGACTCGATTCTGGGCAGCTATCCTGCCAGTATTCGAAACAATGAGCATGGAATTCTCCACCCGTGTCATCGAAGGCCTGTTCCCAGGACATCAGGACTTGGACGGATCAGTTGAACAGAATCAAGCGTTGGTCTCCGCCACCAAATGGCTCGATGAAAATGACCAAGCTCCTAACGCATTAAAGCGAATCCTCCTGGAAGAACGCGCAGAGCTAGAACGTTCGTTGAACGCACAGGCATTCAGTCGAACCAGTCGCTAACGGATCAAACTGGAGCCCAGATTTCTCGATGATGTGCCATCGAGAACTCTGGGCTCTTTTTACTTTGTAGCGTGTTGAGGTTAAGGAACTCGTGCAGTCCATTGCTCGGTATCAAATTTAGTTTCAGCCAGCTTCCTAGCGGCGGCACGAGTATCCTCATCGATCTGTGCTGGTTGGGCGCCAGTGCGCTGTGCGAAAGTTTCCATCATGATCTTGATGATCTCCAAACGACCCAACTCTGTTTGAGATTTCAACGGATCTACACGCTTCACCGCTGAGGTAATCCCCTTGTCCGAGATCTTCTCACGACCAATACGAAGAACCTGCATCATTTTCTCAGCGTCAATGTCGTAGCTCATCGTCACGTGGTGCAGCATTGCTCCATTAGCCAGTCGTTTTTGTGCAGCTCCACCAATTTTTCCGGCCTCAGTAGCAATGTCATTCAGCGGCTTGTAATGGGCTTTAAGACCGATACTTTCCAGCGCCTGCATGACCCACTCATCGAGGTAGGGGTATGAATCAGCAAAGCTCATGCCGTCCACCAAAGACTCAGGGGCATATAGCGAGTAGGTGATGCAGTTGCCGGCTTCCATAAACATGGCACCGCCACCAGAAATACGGCGAACAACTTTGATCCCGTAGTTCTGGGCTTGTTCCATGTCGACTTCGTTTTTCAGCGACTGGAAGGATCCAATAACTACTGCTCCTTCGTTCCAATCCCAGAAACGAATCGTTGGCTTGCGTACACCTTGGGCAATCTGACGGGTGAGAACTTCGTCCAAGGCCACCTGTTCAGCAATTGGGATAATCTCTGGACCCAGCACTTCCCACTGATGATCTTCCCATTTGGTGGCGTGACCCAGCGCACGGCGTACAACTCGGGCCACAGCATCGGCATCAAAACCAAACAATACTGCGCCCTCGCGTAAGTTTTTGGTAACTGCATCGCGGATGGTGCTATGGCTGGCATCGGTGGGCAGTCCGAGCACCGCTGCGTTGAGATCCTCTAACGCTTCGTCAGGCTCTAGGAAGAAGTCTCCGTTAAGTGAAACGTTAGTGATTTTTCCGTCGTTACTGTCCAGATCGACTACGACTAATTTGCCACCGACTACCTTGTACTCACCATGATGCATCATGTCCCCAGTCTATCCCTGAGCAACGTTTACCCCCATTTACATGGACATAGATCACATCAAGGCAGCTGGCAATTCCTTAGGCCTACTCTGGTAGTTAAAGCAACAGCGGCGCGCTTCCCGCAATGGGAAGCGCGCCGCGTAAAGCTTGCGAGGGGCGAAGTATTACTTCTTGCCGCCGAAGCCCTTGAAGCGGGCGTTGAAGCGCTCGACACGACCAGCGGTGTCCATGATGCGCTGCTTACCGGTGTAGAACGGGTGCGAAGCAGCCGAGATTTCAACGTCAATCACTGGGTAAGTGTTGCCGTCTTCCCACTCGATGGTCTTGTTCGAAGTTGCGGTCGAACGAGTCAGGATCTTTTCGCCGGATGCCAGGTCGTTGAATACCACAGCGGCGTAATTTGGATGGATATCAGCCTTCATAGCTATACACCTTTATGTTTATGGCCACTGGATTTTGCCAGCAGCTACTTACTCGGAAATGAAGTCCGGCGAAGCTACGCTCAGGAGAGAACTCGCAACACACAGACATTACATCCTATCGCACAATTGCTCCGTCAGAGAACCTTACTACCGTGGTGCGGAGCACAAATGCCAGAACGCAATCGCGCTTGCAGCACCCACATTCAACGAATCGACTTCGCGGTGCATGGGAATGATGACCGTACGGTCAGCAAGATCCAGAGCTTCCTGCGTAACTCCCCGACCTTCATTGCCTAAGATCATGGCGATTTTTTCACCAGACTCAATGCGAACATCGTTGAGCGCTACAGCGTCATCCGTAAGTTCCATGGCCAATAATTCGTACCCATGAGACTTGAGCCTGTGAATATCCATGGGCCAGTTTTCCAAGCGTACCCACGGCAGGTCAAAGACCGTTCCCATCGAAACTCGCGCACTACGTCGGTACCACGGATCAACACACTTGGGCGTCAGCAGAACCGCGTCTATGCCCAGGCCGGAAGCTGAACGAATAATCGCACCCAAATTGGTGTGGTCCGCTACGTCTTCAAGAATGGCAATTCGAGTACTCGTTGCGAGAACCTGGTCTAAGTCCAGTGACTCAGGACGGTTCATGGATGCCATCGCACCACGGTGCAAATGAAAACCAACCAAGTCTTCAAGTTGCTTGTCGTCTCCGATAAAGATTGGAGCGTCGGGATATTTGTTGAATTCTTCAGTCAGTTGGCCCAAGTGCTTTGCTGCAAGCAAGAAACTACGAGGAACATGTCCGGCATTGATTGCTCGCTGAACAACTTTGGTGCTCTCGGCAATATAGAGCCCGTTTTCCACATCAGTGCGCATTCGCAAATGAGCTTCGGACAGCCTAAGGTACTCATCAAGCCGAGGATCCTCAAGATCTTCTACATGCAAGATGCGTTCGGGATTCACAATATCGTTCACGGTTCTACAGCAACTTAATGATCATGTTGGTAAGGGCTATTAGCCCAAGGACAACGATAATTCCACGGAGCCAGCCCGGAGAGAGCTTGCGTCCGATCTTGGCACCGATGAATCCACCAATGAGCGATCCCACAGCGATCAGCAAGACAATGAGCCAGTTGATTCGTTCCGGTGCAATGACGAGATACATCACCGCTGCCATCAGGTTAACGATCAACGAAAGAATGACCTTGATTGCATTGGACTGTTGCAACGAGGCTTGAAGGAACACTCCAAAAACAGCCATCAGCAGTACACCTTGAGCTGCGGTGAAGTAACCACCGTACACACCGATAACAAAGACCAAGATGTACAAGATCAATGGAATCCTGGCTCGATCCGCCCCAGTTGGATCCGTGCCACCCCGGGCGGCCTGTCGAGTCTTGGCCCACTTCGCTAAACGAGGTTGGAAAATCACTAGGACCAGCGCACAGATCAACAGTACTGGGGCAACAATTCCGAAAACACTCTCGGGTAGGCTAAGCAGCAACAGTGAGCCTATGAGCCCTCCGACAAGCGAGACGGGAATGAGTTTAAGCAAGGTTTTCTTAACACTTGCCGCTTCCCTGCGATAGCCCCACGCACCAGAGAATCCTCCAGCGACAAGACCCATAGCGTTGGAAACAACGGCGTTAACCGGCGCAGTTCCTAACGCAACAAGAATAGGGAAGGTAACCAAAGTGCCGGAACCAACAACTGTATTGATCGTTCCGGCCCAGAGGCCGCCTATAAAGATCAGGGCTTCACGCCAAAATTCAACCACGGGCAGTGATCCCCTTCAGATAGTTCGTTTTAGATCTTGGCAAAAGCCGAGAATCGCCCACCGTCACGGCGAAGCGATAGCTTCAACCCGTACGTCGCTTCCAGATTCTCCTCGGTCAGCGTTGATTCCAGTTCACCTGAGGCAATGACCTGGCCCTCGCGCATCATCAAAATGTGGGTGAACCCTGAAGGAATTTCTTCGAGGTGGTGGGTAACGAGAACTAGCGCAGGCGCGTCTTCGTCCGCCGCCAATTGCGTCATCTGGGCGACAAGTTCCTCGCGGCCCGCCAGGTCCAATCCCGCAGCAGGCTCATCAAGAATCATCAGCTCCGGATCAGTCATGAGTGCGCGAGCAATCAGTACGCGCTTTCGTTCCCCCTCGGAAAGCTTGCCAAACGGCTGGTTCATGAAGGTGGACATTCCCCACTGGTGCAAGAGTTGGAAGGCTCGTCGCTCATCCATCTTCTCGTATTGCTCACGCCATCGACCGGTCGTGCCATAGGCGGCAGTGACCACTACGTTCAAAGCAGTCTCGCTGGCGGGAATTGAGTTGGCCACCAACGCCGAGCTCAATCCGATCAGCGGACGCAGGTCAAATACTGAAACTCGGCCGAGCTGTTCGCCAAGAATTCCAGCGGTGCCGCGGGTGGGATGCAACCGAGCGGCCGCAATATTCATGAGGGTCGATTTGCCGGCGCCGTTGGCGCCCAGCACGATCCATCGTTGTCCTTCTTTAACTTCCCAGGACACGTCCTTGAGCAGTTCTTTTCGTCCGCGTACCACGCTGACATCTTTGAAAGTTAGCACTTCGCTCATGGTATTCAAGACTAGACTTTTCGGTGCCAATTAACTAATTGAATCACCGCCAATTCGCCGTTTATCCCCCGGTCAGTGCCGTCATGTTTGGTCGTAATCGTTGCATCAACGAAAATTAGTTACATGGCTTCTTCACTAGTATTTGTCTCTCGCCCTTCCCTGCCACGCGAACAGTTCCTTAGTCTCTTGGAACAAGCCGTCGCTGAAGACCTCATTTCGGAGGTCAACGAAAAGTTGATCAACATCAGCGAGGACCGTCTAGTAGCGAAGATACATTTATCTGCGGCAGAACGAGGTGAGTTACAGCAGGCCTCCAGTGCCTTCATCGACAATCAGGTCGCTGCTGGCAATATGAGTTACTCGGATGTCTGCCTCGCCGTCGTTCCGGACGAGATCAGCGAAGCTGGGCAACTGCTCTTGCTCATGGACGTAGATTCCACCTTGATCAAACAAGAAGTCATCGAGCTGCTTGCGGCTCACGCGGGACGCGAAAAAGAAGTCGCCGAAGTCACCGAGGCCGCGATGCGCGGTGAGTTGGACTTCGCACAATCACTGGTCCAACGAGTCGCCACTCTCAAAGGTCTTCCAGATTCGGTATTACAAGAGGTCGGTCAGCGCATCATCCTCTCCGACGGCGCGGCTTCATTGGTACGCAGATTCCATGCAGCCGGCCATAAAGTTGCCGTAGTTTCCGGCGGGTTCCAGCAGATTCTTGACCCACTGGCAGAAACCTTGAACCTTGATCATGCTTTGGCCAACACCTTGGGAATCACCGACGGCGTACTGGATGGAACCGTTCATGGAGACATCGTTGACCGTGCCATGAAGGAAACAAAGCTGCGCCAATGGTCCGAAGAGCACCGCATCCCACTGTCTGCGACAATCGCGGCCGGTGACGGTGCCAATGATCTTGCCATGGTCGCTGCTGCGAGCTTGGGTATCGCCTTTAATGCCAAGCCAGCGTTACGAGATCAAGCCGATGTGCGTCTGGATTTTTCTCGCCTGGACGTCATTGCAGACCTGGTGCTCAACGACCTTAGCTAGTTGTTTCCCGACAACTAGATAACAATTCGGTACATCAGGCCCTTACGGCACGGTGTTCAGTTGCTCCAGCAGATAGTATTTTGAATGACGCATTAATGGCCTGTGGTAGATACCTCGACCGAGCGGCAACATCTATACGCTTTCGAAAGAACTCTAATACCAGTGCAGACCCCACCTCAGGACTCTAATCCAGCAGCGTCTTCTAACAAGAAGAAGTCGAAGAGCAAGGCCAAGCCTTGGATCATCGGCGGCTCCTGCGCCGTTGCCCTCACCGCCGCATACTTCGGAGCCGCAGCGGTCATCAGCTCGCAGGTTCCAGCCAACGCTTCGGTCGCCGGTGTCAATATCGGTTCCATGAACAAGGACGAAGCTCAGGCAGAACTTGCCAAGGTTGCAACTCCCCTGGCTCAAAAGCCAGTGGCGCTAAAGGTCAACGGCAAAGACTATGAGCTTGATCCAGCCAAGGCGGGCATGAGCTTGAGTATTGAAAACACTGTTAATGACCTCACCACCTACGAGGTAAACCCAGTCAAGCTCTATGAACGACTGACGAACGACTACAAGGTCACCCCTGACCTCGAAGTCGATCAGGACAAGCTCAAGACACAAGTTGAAGCTCTGGCCAAAAAGGCCAATGCTAAAGCGACTGAAGGAACGATCGAGTTTGCCGATGGTGAGGCGAAGCTGACCAAGCCGGCTGACGGGGTTGAGTTGAACACCGATGATGCCGTTAAAAAGATCAGTGATGATTGGTCTCTTGATGGTGCTGCTATTGAGTTGCCTGCCGACGTGAAAAAGCCTGAAGTCTCCGAAAATGATTTGCAGGCCTTCTACGACGATCAGGTCAAGGCGTTGCTCAAAGACAAGGTCACCTTGGATTCAGGTGACAAGAAGGCGACCGTTTCAACTGCTGACATCATCAGCGCAGCAACCTACTCAGCCAAGGATGGCAAACCTGCCCTCACCTTGGATGATAAGAAGTTGTACAACGCGGCCACCAAGGGAACAGATCTTTCTAGCACCGCCAAAGACGCAAAGATCACCCTAAAAGATGGCAAACCTTCGATTACAAAGTCGACCAACGGCATTTCGCTAGAAACCGATGGCCTAGGGGCCAAGGTGTTGGCCGCGACCGCCACTGCGGATCGGACTGCGACGGTCAAGATGACCGAAACGGAGGCGGACTTTACCACCGCAGATGCCGAGAAGCTGGGCGTCAAGGAACCGATCGTAGACTTTTCGACCCCTTACCCGGCTTCAGATACGGTGCGAACCAAGAACCTCAAGGCCGGATCTGCGCGGGTAACCGGGGTTATCGTCAAGCCCGGTGAACAGTTCTCACTTTTAAAAACCCTGGGTCCGATCACCGAGGCTAATGGTTACTACACCTCGGGTGTTGTTGAGAACGGATTCAGCTCTGAAGCCGTCGGTGGTGGCCTCTCTCAGATTTCCACCCAAATGTACAACGTTGGTTTCCTAGCCGGCTACGATGACATCACTCACAAGCCACACTCCCGCTGGTTCGACCGCTACCCAGCAGGCCGTGAAGCCACGCTGTGGGAAGGTCAGGTCGATATGGTCTGGCAGAACAATACTCCTTACGGTGTCATGGTTCAGGCTTGGGTCGACGGGGATGCCGTACATACCCGACTGTGGTCCACCAAGTACTGGAAGGTCACTCAGAAAAGCTCAGGTCAGTACAACAAGACCGACCCTGAGACCAAGTACAACAACGCTGAAAAGTGTGTTTCCGAGTCCGGTGGACAGAAGGGCTTCACCATCGATATCACTCGATACCGCGAGGCCATCGATGGATCAAAGAAGCTTCCAGCGGATAAGAAGACCTGGACCTACAGCCCATGGAACAAGATCGTTTGTGGTGAAAAACCATAACAACGTGTTCTAAGTAATGATCGCCGGGTGCCCCACATGGCGGGGCACCCGGCGATTTTCCTTTGTGCTCACTCTTGTTGAACCTGATCGCAACGATGGGAATGAATAAAGGCTGGTGTTCAACATCCCCATGGATGTTGAACACCAGCCTTTATTGGTTCTGGACCCGGACTACTTGCCTGCCTGCTCCAGGAAGTCCCCTGCGCCGCCAACTAGCTCGGTGTGTCCGGTCTCAACCTCGGCGAACACCATCTTGGCTACTTCTGCGCCAAATTCTTCAACGGAGTATAGCTTGCCTGCTGCTTCACGACGAGCGTCAATGGCACCTGGCTCCATGCGGTTCAGCAGGGTCGCGGTAATGGTACCTTCGATCATGTCACCGGATACGACAACAAAGCTGATGTTCTTTTCGCTGAGCTGTGGGATCATTTCGCGCAGTGCATCTTCGCCAGCACGCTTGGACTTGGCAACCTCGTCATAAGCTCCCATGGTGGAAACCTCATTGATGAAGTGTGCCTGGTGGCTGGTCACGAAGACAACGCGGCCACCTTCACTCATCTTTGGCAATGCTGCGGTGAGCATGGCAACCTGAGCGTCACGGTTCAAACGCAAAGCGTAGTTTTCACCCAGGGACGTCTCCATGCCACCTGACGCGTTGAGCACCAACACATCTAGGGAACCGAAGTTCTCAACGGCAGCATCAACTAGAGCCTGCGGGCCTTCAGCAGTGGTCAAATCCGAACCGACAGCAACGGCCTTGCCGCCCTTTTCCTCGATTGCTGCGACGATCTTATTGGCCCGTGGAGCCTTCGCGCGGTAGTTCACTACGACGCCAATGCCCTGTTCTGCCAACAGCTGCGCAGTAACAGCGCCAATGCCGCGGGAGGAACCGGTAACTACGGCACCTTTGTATTCGCTCATGTTCAGTGTTCTCCTTAATTCTTCGGGAAAATTAGTTTGTGCCCACACTTTGGAGCAACGAAAATTCTTAGTGGCCCATGCCTAAGCCGCCGTCAACAGGGATCACAGCACCGGAAATATACGCTGCCTCGTCGCTGGCGACCCAGCGAACAACGTTGGCAACTTCTTCGGGCTCTGCGAAACGGTTGGCAGGAATGCTAGCCAGGTACCCCTTCTGGGTTTCTTCTGGTAGCACCGCGGTCATCTCGGTGTTGATGAAGCCAGGCGCAACAACGTTGGCAGTGATGCCACGCGAACCTAGTTCACGAGTTAGCGAACGGGCAATGCCGACTAAGCCGGACTTGGAAGCCGAGTAATTGATCTGACCAGGTGATCCGTAGAGGCCTACGACCGAAGAGATCAACACAACTCGGCCTTTCTTCAGACGCAACATGCCCTTACTTGCGCGCTTGATCACGCGGAAAGCCCCGGTCAGGTTGGTATCGATCACGGAAGTGAAGTCATCTTCACTCATGCGCAATAGTAAGGTGTCTTTGGTGACCCCAGCGTTGGCGATAAGAACTTCGACCGGGCCATGAGCGGCTTCAACTTCTTTGAACGCTTCGTCAATGGAAGCGTAGTCGGTAACGTCAGCCTTGACGCCCAAGAGTCCTTCAGGAACTTCACCGCTGCGGTAGGTGATCGCTACCTTATCGCCGTTGGCTTCGAAGGCACGAGCAATCGCAAGTCCGATGCCACGATTGCCGCCAGTAACGAGGACGCTGCGGCCGGTGGTTGGTTCCGTAGTCAATGTATTTCTCCATTCATACGCTTCGGTAGGCGTGCCCGACGTGTGTGATCGGGGCCTCGTCTAGCGCACTTTGCCTAGTTAAGTAGCTTCTCCGTGATCAATCCTATTAGTTACCGACCAGTTTTACCGCTTCGACAGCGCGTAGAAATTACTCTCTTTGTGCCACAAGTGAGACAATGGAGGTAGTTCCCGTACAGCAAAGTGAAGTCTTTACATGTCATCCCAGCCCACGAATCACGATTCTGATCAGCCGGGCGTTCACCGCATCACCGAAGCGCGTGAATCGCACACCTCTGAGCGCGATACCCGTGTGCGCAAGTACACGATTTCGATGACCGTCCGCATGATTTGCTTCGTCTTGGCCTTTTTCTTTGATGGCTGGCTGCGATGGGTCTTTGTCGCAGGTGCAGTAGTCCTTCCGTATGTCGCAGTAGTCGTCGCCAATGGTGGTGCCGATCTGACTAAGCGCGAGCCGCCTGCCGAGTTTTACAAGGCCCCGGAGCCAGAACAACTTGCCGCTCCTCCCACCGCACAACACGCTTCTTACGAGAATGACGATGTGATTGACGGAACTTTTGTTGATCAGCCCAGTAGCACTGAGAAAGAGGACTAGTGGATTTACTAGGTTCCCTGGGGCAATCCCAACCGCAATCGCCGACCGAAGTCCAGTGCTCCAGGAAGGGTTGCCGTAATCTCGCAGAGCATCAATTGCTCTGGAATAATCCCAAGATTCATACTCCTGAGCGTCGCAAGATTTGGTTGGCCTGCCCAGAACACCTGGAATGGTTGGAAACCTATCTCAAGGAACGCCTGCTGCACCGAGAAACTTTGCCACTATCGAGCACCTCAGGAGGCACTGAGTAAATGTACCGATTTCTAGCAAGCACCCGTTGGGTAGGCTGGTTAGTCCTGGTGGCAATTTTCGCCACCGCGTGCATTAGCTTAGGCAATTGGCAAGCAAACCGTAGGGACGAAGTTCTTACCGGTATCGAACGCGTGAACCGCAACTACTTTGCTGATCCAGTCTCAGGTAAACAAGCGCTGGCTAAGTTCAAGCAGCTTCCGGACGAAAAGATCTGGATGACTGTCTCGCTAACCGGGACTTATCTGAGCGATGACACTTATATCGTGCGTAACCGCATCAAGGCGGGCCGTCCAGGATACGAGGTTCTTGTACCTTTTAAGACCACATCTGGTGAAGTAGTCATCCTCGACCGTGGATACCTTCCAATTGGTGACAAAGAAAGCGGTCACCCCGACTCTGTGCCAGCACCACCTACGGGACAGGTCACCGTTCAAGCTCGCTTGAAGCCCTCGGAAGTACGTCTAAATCGTGGCGCCCCCGAAGGTCAGCTGGCCTCGATTCAGCTAGAAGACTACGCATCACACCTGAACTACGACATTGCCCGGGGCGCCTACGGCATCACCTATGAAGAAGATCCATCTCCTAAGGTTGCTCCTCAACCACTTGATGCTCCGGACATGGATGAGGGTCCACATCTCTCCTACGAAATTCAGTGGTATATCTTCGGTGTGTTGGCCTTTGTTGGTTTCTGGTACGCCGCGCGACAGCAGAAGAAGCTCAACGCAGAAGATGCCGCCGAATTAGCCGAGGCCAAGGCTCTGGGGTTTGATGAACCAGTCCACAAGGTGCGTAAGGTTCGCCACGCTGAAGAAAAGAAATTCCGTCGCGACGGTACATTGACCGATGAAGCCATCGAAGACGCACTCCTTGATCAGTCGACAGATTCTAGCCCAGAGCACAAATAACTGGGCAAAACAGTGGATCTAGGGTTTCCAACGGACGGCTTCGGACTGGCAGTTTGCAGTGCTCCCGTCCGCGTCACTGGTTTCGGCACAAGATAGATCAATCAATGTGCGTTCCCCCAGTGGCTCTGAAAGATCTAGGGTGTAGGACACTGTCTGATTCGACTGACAGGTTTGAGCCCGGTCCTTCAGCGGCTCCACCACAATGCCTACCGCGACGTTTTCCGTGGAGTAATTCACCTGTGTGACGGTGATGTCTCCCGTGAACCCAGAAGCACAACCAATGCGGGTGACCTTCAAATCAAGGCTTTCGCTCTGAGCGCTCACCTTTTGAGGGTTTGATAATTCCCATTGTGCGTTAACGTCATCAGGTACGGGACGTGAGCAACTGCCGACCCCCAGAGACGCCGCGAGCAATATGACCGCAACAAATCCAAAACTGCCTGTAAATAAACGCATGGCTTGGCACATCCCAATTTAGTGGTGTTGCGCCAAGCCTACGAGAAACCGCGGTTGAGCGAAAATTCTTAGGTCAGGGAAACCAGTTCCAGGTAATCTTCGCTAAACAGATCCTCGTCACCGTCGGGCAGGATCACTACACGTTCTGGCTTCAGGGAAAGCACTGCGCCCTCATCGTGGCTAACCATGACTACTGCACCGGGGAAGGTGGACAGTGCGCCCAAAACCTCGGCACGTGAAGCTGGGTCCAAGTTGTTAGTCGGCTCGTCAAGGAGCAAAACGTTGGCGCTAGAGGCCACGATGGTTGCCAGAGCTAGACGAGTCTTTTCGCCACCAGAAAGTACGCCGGCAGGCTTAGACACATCGTCGCCAACGAACAAGAACGAACCAAGAATCGAACGCACATCGGCGTCATTCAAGTGATCTGGTGCATTACGACGCATGTTTTCCAGTACCGTAGCTTCCTGATCCAAGGTGTCGTGTTCCTGCGCGAAGTAACCGATCTTCAAACCGTGACCAGGGATAATTCTTCCGGTATCCGGCTCGGAGACACCAGCGAGCATGCGCAACAAGGTGGTCTTACCGGCACCGTTGAGTCCCAGAATCACTACCTTTGATCCTCGGTCAATCGCGAGCGAGACATCGTTGAAGATTTCCAAAGAACCGTAGGCCTTGGACAAGCCTTCCGCCATCATCGGGGTCTTACCGCACGGTGCTGGATCTGGGAAGCGCAGGGCTGCGACCTTATCGGTAGCCCGTTCTTCCTGAAGGCCAGAAAGCATACGGTCCACACGCTTAAGCATGGACTGCGCGGCAGAGGCACCCGAGGCACGGGCCTTCATTTTCTGTGCCTGGGCCTGCAGCACAGACGCCTTCTTCTCGATATTGGCACGCTCGCGCTTACGGGCACGCTCATCGGTTTCGCGCTGGATCTTGTAGCGCTTCCAGTTCATGTTGTAAACGTCAACAACACCACGGTTGGCATCAAGGTTAAGCACCTTGTTAACGGTCTCTTCCATCAGCCCGGTGTCGTGGCTGATCATCAATACGCCACCTGCGTAGTTCTTGATGAAATCGCGAAGCCACATAATCGAGTCAACGTCCAAGTGGTTAGTTGGCTCATCAAGTAGTAGGGTCTCAGCATCCGAGTACAGGATTCGAGCCAGTTCCACACGACGGCGCTGACCACCCGAGAGGGTGCGCAGCGGCTGATCTAGGATGCGGTCCGGCAAATCCAAGTTGGCACAAATTGCGGCAGCTTCAGACTCGGCTGCGTAACCACCGGCGGCGAGGAACTCTGCTTCCAGTCGGTCGTATCGGCGCATGGCCTTTTCGGAAATTGCTGGATCTTCGCTCGCCATCTCTTCACGGTTCTTGGCCAATTTGCCAAGTACTACGTCGAGTCCACGGGCGCCCAGGATACGGTCGCGTGCCAGCTGTTCCATATCCGGAGTCTTTGGATCCTGCGGTAGGTATCCGATAGAACCCTTGTGGATTACTTCGCCCGATGCAGGCTGGGTTTCGCCGGCGAGGACCTTGGTCATGGTCGTCTTTCCGGCACCGTTACGGCCCACCAGTCCGATCTTGTCGCCCTTGTCGATGCGGAAGTTTACTTCGTCCATCAGCAAGCGGGCGCCGACGCGTAGCTCAAGGTTGGCTACGGAAATCATATGGTGTGGCCCTTTCACGCGGGAAAAAAGATTTTGGCCCGTTATTGGGCAACTTAACTAGTCTACTAGCCACAGGCTAAACCGCTGGTGGAAAGTGCATAAACTAACAATCCACCGCCGAACCTACGAGCCTAACCGCCCAGTTGAGAGCGGTAATCCTTCATTTGGATGAGCCGACGACGCAATGAACCTTCACGACGAAGGTCACCGCCACTGGTCTTATCGATGTGTTCCTTACCAAATCTCCACAGCAACACGTCATCGAGCAGACGGTCTGGTCCTGGCGAATAACGGTGATCCAGCGCAGCACGAACGTCAGTCACCACATTGGCATCCAGCAACTGGGCCAGTTGCCAAGTTTGGTTAATATCATGAGCGTCGAGCAGTTCCGCAGCCCAGGACCAATCGTCATCTCGCTTACGGTCCACGTGTGGCAACAGGGTCTGCCAAATCTCGCCGATTTTTTCGCTCGTCAACGGCTCCGCACCAGAGCCTTGCTGGTCATGATAACCATTTAATCGGTGGTACAGCTCGTCAATATCAGTGAAGTAGTCTTCCACGGTTTCCAGCATCGCCGCGGTGGCCGTGAAGTGACGATCGATCTGTGGATTCCATGCGGCCTCCCCCGGGTGCTTAAACCGAATGTCATGTTCCATTTCGCTCCATGCGTGCTGCAGCACTGTGCGGATCTGGACTTCAAAAACAAAGTTTCCGCTGGCTACTACCGGCTTGCCCAAAGCTTCCTGGAATTTGCGAACCGTTGGTTCGCTACGCGTTTTCAGCAAGAGGTGTCGCGAGGAGTAACCGTAGGTTCCTGACTCAACCGAACCAATATCTTTCTCACGGTCGCTGCGGCAATCGAAGGAATCTCGATGCGATTTGATCAGGCTCGCAACCTGTTGAATTTCATGGGGCAACATGACGATGATGCGGATTCCGACCATGTCATGGATTTCGCGCAAGGGGTTGGGAAATTCCAAAACCGGTGCGCTCTCGGAGGTTTCCTGCAGCCGGCGCGAGGCCTTGGCAGTAAACGACTGAGCAGATTTAACCCGGCCGGTAATAAACAATGGTTGGACATCGCTTTGGGCAAATAGTCTTCGGATCTTGGCCTTCATGGCCGACATGACGGTATTCAGTTCACCGCTGACAGACTTGTACTGTTCAACGGCGGTCGCAATATTTTCAGAGAACTCATCGTGCTCCTGATCATTATTTGAAACTGTCATTACTGCCTCCCCGTAGCTATTCTGCTCGTCGTTCTAGTCCTTATGGTTATTCAATCCGGCCGGGAATCACTAGGTGAACTTACGGACGGGAAAGACGCTTGGCCATGTCGTCAAACAATGGCGCCTTGTCTTCAACCGTCTTACCCTGCATGGTCTTAGGTGCCGCATTCTGCTGCGCATCCTTAGCCTGGGTCGCAGACTGAGCGGTGGCCTTGGCACTGGCAGTCTTGGCATCAGCACGTGCGCTGGCGATACCCTCTGCACGAGCACGGGCTAAGGCATCTTGGTGCTCTTGCTCAAGTTCAGTCAGACGCTCCGCCTCTGCGGTTTGGGCATCGGTAAGAGCCGCGCTGTAACCATCGTCATAAGCGACCCCGTACTTCTCAGCGTTGGCTTGCTCTTCGTCATACTCCAGTTCGGCTCGAAGCTTCGCGGCCTCAGACTTCTTCTGGTACATATGCACGGTCAAGTGAGTGATGGCCAAAAGAACGATTGGAGGCATTGCAGCAACGAGAGCCGACACTAGCGCAGGCACACCATTTTCAATGGAATCAACGGTAAGAATTGCGTGCGTCGAGTTCGCTGCCGTGGACACAATCGCGCCAAAGAACAACAGCGACCATGGATAAACCATGGCCCTACGACTAAAGCCGTTTAGGGCAACGATGGCCACGGTGGCAGCAACGATCATACCGTCAATGATGATTGGCCAGATCCAGGCCAAACGGGGGCTAATGCCCGAGCGCTCAGCGAGGTCGGTCAGTGCTGCGAACGACAAGACGAATGCGCCAATGGCGATCAGAACCGTCGCACCGACAGCGGTACCTAGGACTGCCTTGTGCGGTTCGTTCGGGACGTCGGGCTTATTTTCTTCCATGCTGCAGGGCTGACCTAACTTCTCAATATTCGGATATGTCGTCGAAAGCGAGTTGATAGCCCTAAGGTACTGGTCAAAAAGCCATCAGATTACATTTTAGCCCCACACGATCAGTGCTCTTGCGCGGCAGGTCTAATTGCTCGACGGTCAATAAAGCCGGTCTTGCTGACCTTGCCTGCCAGTCCCCTCAATTGTGAATCGCTCAGGAAGATGACTGCGCTGAGCACCATGTAAACGGTGAGCAGCATATTTAGCGCCGGGTATGGACTTAAATCCGTGAGACTGGTTGAAATTTGGAATAGGAACGTGATCCCACCAAACCCAAGAACACTACGCAATACAGCTCGCCAGGCTAGGGCCGGTCCACCGTTTTCACCGACAATCATTAACCAAGCACAGCGTTGGCCCAGTGACGCACGTCCTGGGGTGAGGGTAGGTAAGAGGAAGACCAGGAAAACTACCACGACAGGAATCCAGAGATTCATCAATTGTTCATTGGCCGCTGGACCACCTAGTTTTTCCACAAGGGACAACGCACCAGTGATCACAAACACGGCGCCAGTTGTGATGGCCAAGTCAAAAACGTTCGCGAGAACCCGGCGTGCACGGTTGACCCTGCGCGGAGCGGCATAACGCGCATTGCCTTCTTTTGGACCGGTGAGGAAACTGAAAAGGGGCAAGTAAGCGAAAATTGCGCCGGTAAAAGCGCCAGCCGTGTTCGTGATGACATCGTCAACGTCAGCCACCCGATAGGCACAGTCATATAATCCCCAAATTCCGGTGTACTGGGTCAACTCAATGGCCAGCGAAGCGGCAAAGCCGAGCACCATCGCGGTCAAGACATTTCCTCTGAGCCAACGCACGGCAAGGATACCTAGCGGCATAAAGAGGATGACGTTGAAGATTACCTGCCACAAGGTAAAGCTGGTGGCAAAACCACGTAAGCCTTGCTCGGCAATGGTCAGTTGAAAGTCGTTTACTAAGTGCCCCGGGCGCAGCTGCGGAATTCCACGACCCGGAACACAAGAGGCGGCACGTGAAGTGGGTAACGGCAACATCGTGTAACTGAATAAACCGAATCCATACACGGCGGCAGCAGCGGTAGTAATGGTTCTACGCCACGATAGTCTTCCGTGACGGCGGTACTGCAGGGCCAGCAGAAAAATACCTGCAGCACCCAAAAAGAACGCACCGCCGAGCATGGCTACGGCTGCGGGCCAGAACATTGTTTGCATAGTTCAATCTAAACGGACGCTACAGGGTAAACGCTGTGCCCAGGGATGTGATTTTGGCGTTCTAGCCTTTTTTGCCTCGACGTTCTGCGCTGTCCAGTGGCCCGGATGGCCCATCAAGGATCCGTCTGGTGATTGAGTCGCAGCTGAACAATCCCGCAAATAGTAAGACCGCCAGCACACCTGCGAAAGTCTTCATGAGCCAAGCTGTGTGCCATTGTTCAATGGACAACTGGTCAACAAAAACTGCGATCAAGATCAAGGTGGAGACATAGATCATCAACTTTTCTGATGACCACGACACGCGGTGGGAGATGGCGAAAAACGCCATCAGCCAAAGAACGTACCAAGGCTGAATGATCGGAGCGAGTAAGACTACGGCGGACAACGACCAAGCAGTCAGTCGCACAGGATTCGAGATGTTTTTAACCAGCGCAAGGCGTGCGACTATAGCTAGCGCAAATAATTGGAACAGCTGAACGATGATGCTGTTAACCAGTGCGCCATTTCCACCGAGCATGCCAACAAGTTGACTCATGCTCCATCCGATCAATCCCACCGGTGCGTACGGGAATGCAGCGTCACCGGCACTAAACATCGCAGGCACCCAGCCAAACCAGAGGTTCGTTACTGCTCCAATGATAGTCAGCCAAATCAGCGACAAGAGGGAGACCTTGAGCCACACGATCCAACGGGCGCGCTTGGAAGGATTCTTGTTGAGCAGGATCAGGCCGATAAAAGGTAAGGCCAAAAGTACGATGGGCTTCACCGAGACCGCAATTGCAAGTGCCATGGTTGAGGCGACGGCTCGACGATCATAGGCGTAGGCCAAGGCACTAAAGACTCCGGCAATCATCAATGCGTCGTTATGGACCCCGCCAATCGTGGTCAGTAAGAACAGCGGGTTGCCAACAATCGCCCAATTGGCCCAGTTTGGGTTCTGCCCCATTTTTTTGGCTAGCTTGGTGGTGAAGTGATAGCAGCCCAAGACCCCCAAGGCGGCGACAATTCGCAGCAAGCCCACGCCGATTTCGGGAATGCCATTGGAGACAAAAAAGATGATTCGTGACAGTACCAAAAAGAAGGGGCCGTAGGGTGAGGGCGATTGGGCCCAGAGGCCGTCCGATCCCCCGTCGAACCAGCCAGGTAAAGCGGAAACCCCTTCGAGGTATGGGGATTTGTCCGCGTGCAGCATTCGGCCCTGGGCAAGGTATGAATAGACGTCACGGCTGAGAATCGGGAAGCTGAAGATCAGCGGCGCTGACCACAAGGTGATGAGCTTGCCCAATTGCCCCGAGGTTATTTCGGTTGCTTTCTGAACCTTAGGACGAGTGAGGATCCACGTTCGGGTTAACCACACCATGCCCACCGCCATTAACACGATGCAAGTGATCACGCCGCCAGCTTCTGTGCGGAATTCTATGAAGAAACCGCTTCTAGCTATGGGTGAAAGTTGATTACGTGGAAACCAGCCGACTCCCCAGGAGGCGACGGTGATCATCACCGAGGCCGCAAAGCCCTGCCAGCCAAGCGAGCGCAGGCTTTCCCCGTGTAGTTTCCGACGAATTTCCAGCACAGCCACTATGCTTTCTTTTCCTTTTTAAGCCAATTTGTCGAGCTGAGTAGATCTGGGCAAATCGACTTGGTTTTCGGATCAAAGAACACGAGGTAGACGGCGCAGGCGACAGACAGGCCCCAAGAGATCAGCTGAACGCGAGGCACGAGGGATTCTTGCAAGAACTGCCAGACGAATATCTGGTCGGCTGCCTGATAGGCAAGGAAGAATATCGTTGTCAGGTGAAGCCATAGCATCTGCCAATCATCGCGAAGTCCGGTGACGGCGAAGAATGGCAATAGCCAAAGCAGGTACCACGGCTGAATCACTGGAGAGAGCACCACGATCGCCGTGTAGGCGATCGCCATGCGTTGCACTAGGTGTGAGTACTTACCGCGGAACATCAGTACGATGGCCACGCCCACACCAAGGAGACGCCCAATGGTACTGATCGTTGGCAGCACACCGCTGGAATCGAGTCCGAAGGAGTGGAAGATGCTGGTCATCGCAACGGACATCAAACCCAACGGCGCGAAGATCGAGAAGCCTGTGCCCTTGTAGTGCAGCATGACATCGAGCCAGCCGAACCAATAGCCATTCAACCAACCGACCACGGTCATCAATGCCAGGAAAATTACGCCGGAATAGACCCAGTACAAGATACGCTTTGGCCACTTTGCCTCCGGCCCTGCCCAGAGCAGACCAATAAACGGCAAAAGTACTAAGGTAATTGGCTTGACGCCGATGGAGGCTGCCAAAACAACAATCGCCCAGAACCCATGACGCTTGCATGCCAGATAAACAGCCCACACGGACAGTCCAGTCATCAAAGCATCATTGTGAGCACTGGCGACAAAGTTTACGAGAAACAGTGGGTTGGCAACGGTCATCCATGTTGCCTTGGCAGCGGATACACCGTGCAGTCCAGCAAGTTTTGGAACAAAGTGCAAGCACAGAAGAACACCAACAAATGCGATGGCGCGGAACGCTAGGATGGCGGCGTCCGTGGAACCGCCAACCAGTTTGGCAACCAAAAATTCGATGGAAAGAAACAGTGGACCATAGGGGGTTCCGTCTTGGGCCCACATCGTATCGGTTCCTAGTTGGAACCAGTTGTTCAGACTTGAGATACCGTCTACATACGGATCTTGGCCGGCTTGGACCAATCTACCCTGACCGAGATAGGCAAAGACGTCGCGGCTCATGATCGGCAGGGCGACTAACATGGGGATGCTCCACAGCCACACTGCACGTCGTACTACTTTGAGCGAACCTTCGCCCCAGTCGCGAAGTTTCTGTCCTAAGCGCCACCATGACCGAAAGAGCACCCAACAGCCAAGGGCCAACAGAATCACAGACAGCACCACGCCAGCTGATTCGGTGCGCAACATGATGAAGAAGGGGTCACGGTTCAGCGGGGAAACGCTAGCTAACCAGCCGGTGCCAAATGAGCCAAAAAGTATCAGCGAAGCACCGATGACGCCGCTGAGCAACGTCTTGTTCACTCCAGCGTCTGGCTGGGAGCGCACTGCTTCTATGTTGCTGGCTGACACACTGACACCTCGTGCTGTAGCGGACCAAAAATCATGAATTTCTGGGCCATCGTCGCATCAAAAACGCACCAGACAGAGGGCATTTCAGCGGCCAGAATTCTCTGTCGATTTTAGCATCAGCCCACCGCACGGTTAGGGCATGACACTGTTTCTTTCTGGGCTTTCGCATCGTGCGCTCCCCCACAACCCCGGAGCAAGTGTAGATTGGTCATGTGGCTAGTAATTCAGAAAAAATTGTATGGATCGACTGCGAAATGACGGGACTAGACCTGGTCAACGACGCACTGATCGAAGTAGCAGTGCTGATCACCGATTCAGAACTGGAAGTTGTTGATGAAGGAATCCAGGTCGTTATCAAGCCTGCAGACGCAGCTTTGGCACAGATGAACGATTTCGTTCGCAATATGCACACCGTCAGCGGACTGCTACCCGAACTCGAATCGGGCATCACCATGGAAGCGGCCCAGACCCTGGTAATGGACTACATCAAGAAGCACGTCCCTGAATCCAATAAGGCTCTGCTCGGTGGCAATTCAGTTGGCACCGACAAGAACTTCTTGGCCCGTGACATGCCTAAGGTCATCGAACATCTGCACTACCGAATCATTGATGTATCTACGCTCAAAGAACTGAACCGTCGCTGGTACCCGCAGGCGTACGCGTCAGCACCTGCGAAGACGGGCAACCACAGAGCTCTAGGTGATATTCAGGACTCCATCAATGAGTTGCGGTACTACCGCAAGGCCACGATGGTGCCGACCCCGGGCCCGGACACCGAGACCGCCCAGGCTATCGCGACTCAGATTGCAACTGGCCTCGACAAATAGTCGCGGTCAACCCCGGAGTGCAGGTGATGCACTGCACAGCACTTCGGGGAGCTCTCAATTGGCTAATGAGCGTGAAATATGTGTATAGTATTTCTCGTTGCCAGATACAAAGTCGGTTAGCAAACGCATTCTGACTAGTATTGAAGTGAACATGGTGGGTATAGCTCAGTCGGTAGAGCGTCTGGTTGTGGTCCAGAAGGTCGCGGGTTCAAACCCCGTTACTCACCCCAATCAAAAGGTCCAATTTGAAACTTCGGTTTTCGATTGGACCTTTTGCAGTCCCACGGGCGGAATTGAACCAGTCAGCCATCGACCCCGTTCAAGTTCAGAGCCAATTCCCCGATCCCAACGAACCTTAGTTGACCTTTCAGTACAGCGTGCACACCAGCTTCCCTTGAGTAAACGAGCCACTGATCACAATGAGCCGTAGCTCCCCTACAGAATTGGTATTGAACAGGCATTTACGTGTATAGTATTTTTAGTTGCTCGATACGCAATCATCAACCGCAAGGCTTTTGACTAGTATCAAAGTAAACATGGTGGGTATAGCTCAGTCGGTAGAGCGTCTGGTTGTGGTCCAGAAGGTCGCGGGTTCAAACCCCGTTACTCACCCCAGATCAAAAGACTCGATCCAAAGCTTAGGTTTTGAATCGAGTCTTTTTGCGTTCACCGCAGCCACCCCGCCCCTCCCAAGAGCAAGCATTCACGCAGATGCAGCTCAGGGCGCGGGGCAATGCGTATTGATCAGAAACCTCAAACGTCCAATGAGCAATCAACCACAAAGCTACCGCGAGCGCGATGCCGATCCAGCCAAATAGTGTCGATCCATTAACTTTGCTCATCGCCACGCACTCGGCGAGCGCTGGATCCAAATGACCCGCAGCCCTGCTCTCACACCATGATTCCGGGGCACTAGTAAGCGTTCGAAACTATGTTCGAATCGATTATTTTTTGGGGTCTATCCCCGTGTTTTTCGATACTTGAGGCGATATTTTGCGACTTGATGCAATGTTTCACGGCTTAAATAGGCAGGGCTCGGCCTGAGCAACCATAATGGATGTTGTACTTTGGCAGGCCCGCGTGCCCTTTTGCCTACGTCAAATCCACCGAAAGGTACTCCCCCTGTGAAACGCGCACTTCTTGAAGAAGACCACGAGCAGTTCCGTGAATTGGCTACGGAGTTCAATGCTCGTGAAGTCTCCGGAAAATACGCCCAGTGGGAGAAGGACCACCAGATTCCGCGTGAGGTGTGGCAGTCTGCAGGTGAGAATGGCTTGCTGGGGCTGGCCGTTCCGGAAGAGTTCGGAGGTATGGGCATTGATGACTACCGCTTCCGTGTGGTGCTTGACGAAGAGTTTGTTCGCGCAGGGCATCTAGCACTGGCCTTGGCTTTCCACTTGCACGATGATCTAGTCCTGCCGTATCTGATCAATTACGGTACCGATGAGTTGAAGGCTAAGTGGTTGCCGCGCATGGTGGACGGCTCCACGATTACCTCTTGTGCGTTCACCGAGCCAGGTGCAGGTTCGGATCTTCGTGCCGTTCGCACCAAAGCTGTACGTGATGGCGATAACTGGTTGCTCAGCGGCCAGAAGACCTTCATCGGTAACGGCGCCTTTGGCGATGCTGCTTTGGTGCTGGCACGTACTGATGGTGAAAGTGGTCGCGCCACGGCCACCTCGTTCTCGCTGTTTATGGTTGAGCGTTCCGAGGGTTACAGCAACGGTAATCCTTTCGACAAGATGGGCCTACGTGCTTCGGACACCGCCGAATTGTTCTTCGATGAGGTCAAGGTTTCTGACGCTGATCGTATTGGTGAAATTGGTCAGGGGCTGGCCTACGTGAAGGAACAGTTACCTCAAGCGCGCTTGGCTATTGCGGTAGCTGCCTCGGCAATCTGCAGCGCTTCCTTTGCTCAGGCCTTGGAGCACGCTGCGAACCGCTCTACGTTCGGGCAAGCGCTCACGCAGTACCAGAACACCCGGTTTGAATTGGCTAACCTCAAAACTGAGTCGCATGTCACCCAGACCTTTGTAGACCAGGCCGTTCTAGCGTTTAACGCCGGCGAACTCAGCGCCGAAGAGGCCGCCGAAGTGAAGCTTTGGGCAAGTGAGAGCGCAAAGAAGCTTTCAGATAAGGCATTGCAGATTCACGGGGGCTACGGATACATCATGGAGTACCCTATTGCTCAGTCCTTCACCGCTGCTCGCTTATTGACCATCTTCGGTGGCACAAGTGAGATCATGCGTGAAACTATTGGACGAGCACTTTAAGCACTTTTGAAAGGACCTGATCACGTGCCAATCCGGCAGATCACAGTTTATGGAGAGCCTGTTCTTCATTCTCGCGCAGTAGAAGTCACCGAGTTCAACGACGAGCTACGTCAGCTGGTTGCTGACATGCACGTGACTATGGATGAAGCCCACGGCGTGGGACTGGCCGCTCCACAGGTTGGTATCGGTCTACGCCTGTTCACCTACGTGTTTGCCGATCAAGACACCGCCCCTGAACGTGGTGTGGTGATCAATCCTAAGCTGACCCTTTCTAAGGTCTCTCAAGCTGCCCCAGACGTTGATGACGAGTCCGAAGGCTGCTTGTCAGTCCCAGGGCTAAACTATCCGCTCAAGCGTGCCGAGTACGCCAAGGTGGAAGGTTTCGACGAATTTGGAAACCCCATCTCGTTTGAGGCTCATGATTGGTTCGCCCGGGTCATGCAGCATGAGTACGACCACCTTGATGGTTTGCTCTACGTAGACAAGCTTCAGCCACGCTGGGACAAGCGGTGGAAGAAAGCCAAGAAGGCCTTAGGCTGGGGCGTGCCTGGTAATACCTGGTTGCCAGGCACTGATGAGGACCCGTTTGGTCACTAGCTTCTTGGCTGCCTAGTTAGCAGTCCTGAAGTCGAGATATCGCTGATGTAGCGCCGAACCGAGTGAATCGGTCGGCGCTACATTTGCATCCCACAAGTGTGTGGCCCGCCCGTGTTGGATCCAGAAAGCGTTGAACATCCCATTATTGGCAGGTAGGATCGCGCGCTGCATCGCCGGGTCGGCGATTAGTTCACGATCGGCGGTGGACAGGTAGTATTCGTCGAATGGGCCGAGCAGGCGTTGGGGAAGCTCCCCTACCTCACCAGCTTCTAGTTCCTGATGCGCCGCGGAATCGGCGACAACTAAGTAGTCCTCACCCCGCGAGTCTTGTCCCACAGCTACCAAGTTCTGCGCCACGTCTTTGGCCACCTGACGCATCGTGGTCAATGTTTGCCCCGTATACCAGGCGGCACCGCGCACGGTGGCTGGCCCATGTGATCCTAGGTAACGTAGCAAGAGCTCCTGCAGCGGTGCTGCGGGCTGATGGTGTTGGGTAATCCACTGATCTACCAATACGTAGTCCTGAGCGATCAGTTTGGCATCAGCGGGTATAGGCCCCAAACAGATGAGACCTTCTTGAACCAAAACCAACAGGATGTGCGAGCCCCGCTGTTTACCGGTCTGAATTCCATGACTTTCAAGTTCTGCGTAGATCGTGGCTCGACTAGCTCGTTGGACGCTCATCAGCAGATGGGTGACGAGATTAGTGGCACGTTCTATGGTTGGTAGATCGATCTGTAGCGCGCGCAGGTTTGTTGCTGCGGTTTTCAGCGTGCGTTCCCTAGCTTCACGCACCAGCCATTTGGCATCTTGTGCCCTGCAGATATGCAAGGTGCCTCGCATGGTCCAGGAGCGGACCAATTGCCCACCATCGAATAACGCGTTAACTTCATCCCTGCTTGGAGCCGAGGCTACCCGCTGAGCCAGCGCGTATCTTCCTGCGCTGAAATCCTGAGACTGAATTGCCAGCATATGCTGTGCAGCATCGAGAAGGTTCGTTGATGGTTCACGCAGTTTCTGGCTGAGCATCCGTGCGCCTAACAACCGTTCTCGTTTCATGCCCAAGCCCAATCTTTTGGTGTCCCAGCTGAGCGTAGCAGGTCGAAGGTTGTGCTAAAACGAGAACCGGGACCCTTCCGCACACAAAGATGCGCGGTAGGGTCCCGGACGTTGACCGAGTTCGGCTTTAGACGCTGAGCGCTTCAGCCTTCAGGTTTGGAACTGCTACTGGGTGGGTGCCAGCGATCGATTCGATCACGCGCACTACCTGGCAGGAGTAACCGAACTCGTTGTCGTACCAAACGTAAACAACAGCGTTCTTGCCCGAGACGATGGTGGCAAGGCCGTCAACGATGCCGGCGCGGCGCGAGCCAACGAAGTCGGTGGAAACAACCTCAGGCGAATCGATGTAGTCGATCTGCTTGTGCAGGCTGGAGGTCAGCGAGGTTTCACGCAGGTAAGCGTTCAGTTCCTCCTTGGTGGTCTCGTTCTCAAGGTTGAGGTTCAAGATCGCCATGGAGACATCTGGGGTCGGTACGCGGATCGCGTTACCGGTCAGCTTGCCTTCGAACTCTGGCAACGCCTTCGCCACAGCTTTGGCGGCGCCGGTTTCGGTGATCACCATGTTCAAGGCTGCTGCGCGACCGCGTCGCTCACCCTTATGGAAGTTATCGATCAAGTTCTGGTCGTTGGTGAACGAGTGAACCGTCTCAACGTGACCGTGGGAAACACCGAACTTGTCGTTCAACGCCTTGAGCACTGGGGTGATGGCGTTGGTGGTGCACGATGCTGCGGTGACGATCTTGTCCTCAGCGGTGATCCAAGAATCGTTAATGCCGTGAACGATATTCTTCAGATCGCCCTTACCCGGAGCAGTCAACAGCACGCGAGCCACACCCTTGGCCTGCAAGTGCTGGGACAATCCGGCCTCATCGCGCCAACGGCCGGTGTTATCCACGACGATGGCGTTGTCGATGCCGAACTCGGTGTAATCAACCGTAGCTGGATCGTTCGAGTAGATCACCTTGATCAGGGTTCCGTTGGCGAGGATGGTGTTGTTTTCCTCATCGACGGTGATCGAGCCTTCAAAGCGACCGTGAACCGAGTCACGACGAAGAAGCGAAGCACGCTTGACGATGTCGTCATCTGAGCCCTTGCGCACAACGATGGCCCGCAAACGCAAACCGTAGCCGCCACGTTCAATCAGAATGCGAGCGAGCAAACGACCAATGCGACCAAATCCGTAGAGCACTACGTCCTTTGGTTCTGCGTCCGTAGCACCGGCCTGACCGACTTTTTCACCCAATTCATCACTGAGGAATGCCTTCAGGTCAACCGAACCAGATTCATTGAACTTCTTGTTCAAACGGCCCAGGTCAACGGCGACTGAGCCAACATTGAGGTTCTCAATTTCGTCAAGAATTGCCTTGGTTGCCTTCAGGCTTAGCTCTTCGCCATCAATACGGCGCACTACGCGGTGGGCCTTGATGATGTCGATTGAAGACTGATTGATCAACTTGCGGCCATAAACGGAGGGCACCACATTGTTCTTGCGGTACAAGCGTCCGATCAGTGGAATCATGGCCTCGGCGAGCTCTTCGCGCCCGCTCCATTCTTGCTGGGCGACGACAGACTGCTGGGTCAAAGGAAATCCTTCCAATTCAGCCGACTTACAGATCCATAAAGTCGGTTGGCACCGTGGGAAGCACCATTGCTTTTGCGGTGGTACGAGGTCACAGGATCATCCTCGTAAGTACTAAGTACGCTTTCCATTCTAAACTGCGCAGAAATTTTCCAGGCACGAAGTGCTGTGAATCATCTCACTAGAGCATTGAGGAAAGGGTATGAATGGGATAGCCGATACGCCGGGTTTTGTCTCGCCGAAGCGGGACGGTCATCTATCTACGACTGCCGTTGCCAACAGCCTCTAGCGGTCCACCCGACTGCATGGGGCGAACAGCCCTCATAACGCAGTCTGTCTGACCTTGCTCCGAGTGGGGTTTACCTAGCCACCCCAATCACTTGGGGTGCTGGTGGTCTCTTACACCACCGTTTCACCCTTACCAGGAGAACCTGGCGGTCTATTTTCTGTGGCACTAGCCTGCGGGTTACCCCGAGTGGGCGTTACCCACCACCCTGTTCTATGGAGCCCGGACGTTCCTCGGGGCAATTACTTGCCACGCGACCGTCTGGCCATCCCATTCGTTAACTATTCTAGCCCCGAAGCTTTACCCGAACCGACAGGGTTCGCGAGCTCTACAACACAACACTCATCAGAATTCACCAACACAGGTTGCCGATCGGATTCCGATAGGCTGGAAGGCGTGCTTATCTTGTTGCCACCTTCTGAAGGTAAAACCGCTCATGCGCAGGGATCTGCTTTTGACCTGGATAACCTGTCCTTTGCTGAACTGACCGATGAGCGTCGACTCGTGATTGACGCCCTGTCTAATGCCTCCGCCCGCGAAGATGCAATGGATATTTTAGGTGTTGGCGCTTCCCTCGCCAACGAGGTTGCTCGCAATATCAATTTGCACACCGAACCGGCAGCCAAGGCACACGACATCTACTCGGGGGTCCTTTTTGAAGCCCTTAATTATGCGTCACTAGATGAGACGGCAAAACAGCGCGCTGATGAAAGTATCGTTGTGTTTTCCGCGCTGTGGGGCGCAGTACGCTTCGACGATCGCATTCCACCGTATCGATTGTCCATGTCTGTAAAGCTTGAACCGCTGGGGAAGATGGCAACCTGGTGGAAAAAGCGGCTCACGCCCGTACTGGACGCTGCGGCTAAAGATCAACTGATCATTGATGCTCGTTCGAGTACCTACGCGGCAGCCTACAAACCGAGTTATGGAAATAGTGTGGCGGTGAATGTATACCAATTACGCAATGGGACACCTAAGGTAGTGTCGCATTTCGCCAAACACACGCGCGGCGAAGTTGCACGGTTCTTGGTTCAGCAAAAGACAGCACCAAAGACTGCCTCAGAGCTCCTTGAGCTGATTCAAACCAAGTGGGAAGCTGCTCTTGTTGAAGACAAGAAGACGATGGCACTAAACATCTTGCTACCCGAAGATCACCAGTTCACCACCGTCAGATAATGGTGGCACAAGCCGCCACAAAAACAAGGACCGCCTTTAACACGCCTCAGAACCATTACTGGTTGCCGTGTTCGGGGCGGTCTCTTTGATTGTTTTGTTTGTTGCGTTACTCATCATCCCGGTGCACTACCGCTACCAGTTCAACCTCAAAACCTGATTCGTCTTCTAAGTACGCAGCATAGTGATGGCTACCTCCGGCAAACGGATGTTTCTCTGCAAACATCAAAGAAAATCCATGCACGTAGGATTCGCTAGCCATTTCTTCCACATCGAGGCTACTGGGCAAACTAAAAGCGAGATGATTTAAACCTGGAGTGCGCCGATCATGAGGTTGATGTCGAACATCCGGGCCTGATTCCAGCACGATATAAAATCCATCGAGAGCGTAGCTGATCCCGTTGGACCAATCGGACTGAACTCGGTATCCAAGACGGGTCAATAGCCAGCCTAGGGATGCCGAACTCGCTGCTAAATCATCAACCCAGATTTCCAAGTGGTGCAACATGCGCGAGCCTGTCTATGGGGTTAGGACAAAGTCCCATGGATCCGAATTAATCTGTGAAACCTCAATTTCCACTGCGTGACCCAGGTCGTTGAGTACATTCTGTAAGGCGCGGGCGCCAGCTGAAAGCCACACCCACTCCGAGGCGAAATGCGAAACGTCAATCAAGTATGGGAAGCCACCGTTGGCCGCCTCGCGTGCTTCGCTGGCAGGGTGATGACGTAGATCGGCCGTGACATACACATCTGCTTCATGCGAACGCACTGCATCAAACAAGGAGTCACCGGCACCACCGCAGAGGGCGACCTTACGGATAATTCCCGAACGTTCACCGGCGACACGAACGCCCCCAGCAACGGCTGGCAGTACCGTATACACCCGTTCAGCGAAATCCTCTAGCTTCATTGGCTTGTCCAAGTAACCAACTCGACCTAAACCTTCTTCAGGAAGGCCGTCCTTGGAATGAACCAGTGGCACACAATCTTTTAGCCCGAAAGCATCGGCCAGAGCATCATTGACTCCCCCGATGGCATTATCAGCGTTGGTGTGCGCAGTGAGTAACGCAGTTCCGGTTTCAATAAGCCGATGAATCGCTTCGCCCTTAAAGCTGGTGCCAGCCACCTGAGTGACGCCACGAAGAAGCAAAGGATGATGGGTGATCAGTAGATCCGCCCCACGCTGGATGGCATCTTCAATCACCTCGGAGGTGGGATCAACTGCCATGACGATTTTAGTGACTTGTTGGCTGCTACGTCCGGTCACCAAACCGACAGCGTCCCAATCTTCGGCCAAGGTTTTAGGCCAAAGCTCCTCCACCGCTTCAAGTACGTTGCCCAAAGTAGCCGCAGCCGGAGCCCCATCCGATGGCTGCTTCACTTCTTCGTCAGATACCGGCTTGAGCGTCGCAGCCTGAGCGGCTGACGGCTTCTTGTCTGGGTCTTGCGAGTTATTTGCCTTGCTCTGCATGCCACCAACCCTACGCGGTGGGCCTGTGGATGGAACATAATGCAACGCCGCATCGTTGTGAACTGTGTGAGTATTCTCAGCCTTCAATCACCACATCAATTTGTTCCCACACTGGAGCACAACGGCACCAAGCTAACAACCTTCGTCTTGGCCGGCGGTTGCTTCTGGTGCCTAGACGCCGTCTACCAGCGAACTCGTGGCGTGCACGCAGTAGTTTCCGGCTACATCGGTGGACACACCAGCGCCCCGAACTATCACCAAGTCTGCACCGGCACTACCGGTCATGCGGAAGGCGTCGCGGTCATTTTTGACCCGCAGGTTGTGCCAGCAGAAGTCATCTTGGACATGTTTTTCACGGTGCACGACCCAACCACGCTCAACCGTCAAGGCTACGACGTAGGCACCCAGTACCGTTCCGCGATGTTCCCCTTGGACGATGAGCAACGAGAGCTGTTTAACCAGGCCATCGAAAAATTCGCCCCTCTGTACCCGAATCCGATCGTCACCACAATAGAAGAGTCGAAAGATTTCTACCCCGCGGAGCAAATTCACCAAGATTACTACTCGGAGAACCAAAATGTCGGTTATTGTCGGGTCATCATCGATCCAAAGCTCGCAAAAGTGAGGAAATATTACGCACAATGGCTCAACGAAGCTTAGCTTGAGGACATGGCTACTAGGGTTAGAAACGAACCTCTAGATTTTCGTGCCACCGAGCCGGATTTCTGTAAGTAACTCGCCGCCAGTGATCGCGGCAGCAATGAGTCACGTAAGGACTGCATAAAACATGGGCAAGATTTACAACAACGTCACCGAAGTTATCGGCCGCACCCCGCTGGTGAAGCTGAACCGTCTTGACGAAGGCCTGGCCGGCAACGTCGCTGTGAAGCTGGAATTCTACAACCCAGCTAACTCGGTCAAGGACCGTATCGGTGTCGCAATCGTCGACGCCGCAGAAAAGTCCGGCGCGCTGAAGCCAGGCGGCACCATCGTTGAAGGTACCTCGGGTAACACCGGTATCGCTCTGGCCATGGTTGGCGCAGCCCGTGGCTACAAGGTCATCCTGACCATGCCTGAAACCATGTCCACCGAACGTCGTGTCATGCTGCGTGCCTACGGTGCTGAGATCGTACTGACCCCAGGCGCGGATGGCATGCGCGGTGCCGTGGAGAAGGCCAAGGAAATCGTCGCTACTTCAGAGAACGCCGTGTGGGCACAGCAGTTCGCGAACTCCGCTAACCCACAGATCCACTCTGACACCACCGGCCCAGAAATCTGGGAAGACACCGATGGCCAGGTTGACATCCTCGTTGCAGGTATCGGTACCGGTGGCACCATCACCGGCGCTGGTCGTTTCCTGAAGGAAAAGAACCCTAATCTGAAGGTTGTTGCCGTAGAGCCAAAGGATTCGCCGATCCTTAACGGTGGCAAGCCAGGCCCACACAAGATCCAGGGTCTTGGCGCGAACTTCATCCCTGAGGTTCTCGACACCGAACTGTACGACGAAGTTCTAGATGCAAGCATCGAAGATTCGGTAGCCACCGCACGCGCACTGGGCGTGAAGGAAGGCATCCTTGGCGGTATCTCGGCCGGCGCAGCGGTTTGGGGCGCACTTCAGCTAGCAGCTCGCGAAGAAAACGCTGGCAAGCGAATCGTCACCATTGTTCCTGACTTCGGTGAGCGCTACATTTCCACCCTGCTCTTCGACGACATCCGTGGCTAAAGAAGTTTCGGAAAGTTAGAATAAATCGGCGCGAGCCACCGTTGGTCTAATTGAGACCTTAATCGGTGCAGCTCGCGCCGATTTGCTGTGTGACGACTTCGAATTCCACCACAGCGAACCGCAACCCCTAAGGTAGTATTCATGAGTTTTTTCTCCCGTCTGCGTGAAGACCTAGCCACAGCTCGACAGCACGACCCTGCGGCACGCAGCGATACCGAAAACTTTTTCGTGTATTCCGGGTTGCACGCCATTTGGGCGCACCGCGTTGCACATAAGCTCTGGCAGAACCCTTCGACCAAGGGCGTAGCGCGCCTGATCTCTCAGGGTGCACGCGCGCTGACTGGTATTGAGATCCACCCCGGCGCCACCATTGGACGTCGCTTCTTCATTGACCATGGCATGGGCATCGTTATCGGCGAGACTGCCGAAATCGGTGAGGACGTCATGCTGTACCACGGGGTAACCCTGGGCGGCCGCTCGCTGGCAAAGGTCAAACGTCACCCAACCATTGGCGACAGAGTGGTCATTGGCGCCGGCGCCAAGGTGCTCGGACCGATTGTTATTGGTGCTGACTCGGCCGTTGGAGCTAACGCGGTCGTAGTGAAAGATGCTCCCGAGGGATCGATTGTGACTGGCATTCCAGCACAGAACCGTCCTCGTACTCCCGAGGAACGTAAGCCTGCAGTTGACCCTGCGGAGTACATCGATCCTGCGATGTGGATCTAGCTTCTTCTAGCAATTAAACGCGACGGTGGCTCGTACCAATTTGGTACGAGCCACCGTCGTTTTTTCCTGTTTTCCGCTGAAAATCTATTCCGCTACACGATGTGATTCGCTGTGACTGCCGTCAGCGAACTCAACAATCTCGTCGTCTTGGCTCTGTGGCGCGGTGCCCAACTTTCCATTGGTCAACTTCTGCATGATCATTGCCATCGCTCCGTCGCCGGTCACGTTGGTCGCGGTGCCGAAACTATCCAAGGCGATGTAAGCGGCGAACATCAGCCCGACTTCAACATCACCAAATCCGAGCATCTGGCCGAGCAAGCCGGAAGCCGCGGCGATGGCGCCGCCTGGAACACCCGGAGCAGCAACCATCATGACACCGAGCATCAGGATGAATGGGAAGTAGGCACCGAAGGAAACATCTCCACCGGTAAGCAGTAGTACCGCGATGGAGAAGCAAGTAATTTTCACCATCGAACCCGATAGGTGAATGGTGGCACACAATGGCACCACGAAGCCGGCTACCGCATCGGAGACACCATTTTTCTTGGTGGAGGCCAAGGTCACTGGGATGGTTGCCGCCGAAGACGAGGTACCCAAAGCGGTGAAGTAGGCATCGCGCATGCCCCACAGTGCCTTGAGCGGATTGCGCTTGTTCATTGAACCGGCAACCGAATATTGCGCGAGCAATACGACCAGGGTCAGCGCGAAAGACACCACAGCCACAAGAAGGAATTTGGTGACAACAACGACGGCGCTACCGCTGGCCGAAAGGTCCAGGAAGATGCCGAAAATGAACAGCGGCAGGGCAGGAACAACAATGCGTCGAATAACCATTTCGATGATGGTACGGAATTCGACGATCCCACGGAACAAGACTGTGGAACGGAACGCGGTCATGCCCAAGCCAATCATGAACGCCAAAACCAACGCGGTCATAACGTCAAATGCAGGGGGCAGCACAATCTCAGTCGCGGAATCCCCTGCACTGCTGGCCAAAGTGAAGAACGCTTTAAAGCCCGAACCTTCGCCTTCACCAATGGCTTCTAGCCCGCCACCGGACAGCGAATTCGTAAAGAGCCAACGACTCACCACGTAGGCCAGCAATCCTGCAGCCACGGTCGATCCATAGGCCAGAGCAGCAGTAATACCCAACCACTTGCCGGCTCCCTTACCCAGCTCCGCGATGGCTGGTGCCACCAGGCCAAAGATGATCAGCGGAACGACAAAGTTCAAAAAGCCAGAGAAGATCGAGTTGTAGGTCAGGAACGCACTTCCTAACCAAACCGGCATCACGGGGCCCAAGAGAATGCCAAGGACTATGGCAAGGAGTACCCAGCCAAGCAGTGGTATTGATTTCAACAGCTTCATGAAGGTCCTTCGTTGGTTCGGGATCAGAGCGATGTCTTGGTAAGCCACCGATGTGTTGTGGCACACGCCTCGACAATGATAGTAGGCACAGTGCAACACGGAAAGATTATGAATCTGAGAAGAATCGCCACAGTCCTCTGAAATTTCGAATGTTTGCCTGCAACTTCTTATGATCCGTCGATAATATTCGAATTCTTCGGCGCTACAGTGACGCGAGTGGAATATACGCTTGGTACATTGCATCTGAAATAAGTTCGAGAATTAAGCGCTTGTACCCAAACCATGAACAAACAGATCTGCTTGTACGCTTTTCGGCGAGCGCTTGAGCCACGGCGTATGAGATGAACGTAGTGACCTGTTGGGAATGATCATGTCTCTGTCAGGATTTACATCCGTTGCTACGTAGGTCTGAGTAATGTTGTGCTTATGAATGTGCATCCCGCTGATAGCCACGACATGATCCGAGTTCGCCAGGCCCGCGAAAACAATCTCAAGGGCATTGATGTCGATATTCCGAAGCGACGAATCACTGCCTTTACCGGTGTCTCGGGTTCGGGGAAGTCCTCGCTGGTCTTCGGCACGATTGCCGCTGAATCACAACGTTTAATCAACGAAACTTATACCTCGTTCGTTCAATCCTTTATGCCCTCGATGCCCCGACCTGACGTTGAAGTCTTAGAAAACTTGTCGGCCGCGATCGTGGTTGATCAAGAACGTATGGGTTCGAATTCTCGTTCAACGGTAGGTACCGCCACCGATGCCTATTCATTACTGCGTGTTCTTTACTCTCGTTATTCAACCCCTAGCGCCGGTGGCGCGGGGGCGTATTCTTTCAACTTGGGTCAGGGCGCCTGCCCAGCGTGTGAAGGATTTGGCACCGAAGCCAGCATTGATCTTGATGAGCTTTTGGACTGGGACAAGACCCTGAACGAGGGAGCTATCAAGGCCCCCAATTTCGCTCCAGGAGCCTGGTTGTGGCAAACCCTCACCGCAGGCACCGAACCTGATCTTGATATCAAGCTGAAGGATATGCCCCGGGACATGCTTGATCGCATGCTGTATGCCGAGGATGGCAAGGTGAAACTCAACGGTGCAAATATGAGTTACTCGGGACTCATCACTCGCATCAAGTCCAATTACATCCTCTCCGGTCGTGAAATCAAGCAAGCGCATATTCGTGATTGGATCGATCGTATTTCAACCACAGCGCCCTGCACGGTATGTGACGGTTCGCGGTTGAGTGAAAAAGCGCGCGCTTCGAAAATCAATTCCCTGCGCATCTCGGATATGACCGCAATGCAGGTATCCGAACTTGCCGATGTATTGGCCACTATTCAGATTCCTGACGCTGCTCCCCTGATTTCAAACCTTATTGCCGTGCTCAATTCGATGGTGGAGTTGGGCTTGGGATACCTGTCATTGGAGCGTCCTGCCGGCACGCTCTCAGGCGGTGAAGCGCAACGCGTGAAGATGATTCGGCACCTGGGTAGCGCTCTCTCTGATGTCACTTACGTGTTTGATGAGCCAACTGTGGGGCTTCATCCGCACGATATTCAGCGCATGAACGGACTGCTAGCCAATCTACGGGATAAAGGCAATACAGTTTTGGTTGTGGAGCACAAGCCTGAGGTCATCAAGATTGCCGATCATGTGATTGATCTGGGCCCTGGCGCTGGTACCCACGGTGGAACGTTGCGCTACAGCGGAGATGTTACTGGATTGTTGGCCAGCGACTCACTGACCGGTCAGCATTTTGCTACGCGCGTTCCGCTCAAGGAGGCGGTGCGAACTGCTACCGGAGCGATTCAGGTTCAAGGGGCTGACAAACACAACCTCAAAAACTTGAATGTCGAGATTCCCACTGGAGTCTTATGTGCAGTGACCGGTGTTGCTGGATCAGGTAAGTCCACGTTAATTCATTCGACGATTTCCAAGCGTGAGAACGTGGCTGTTGTAGATCAAAGTGCTATTCGTGGATCGCGTCGCTCGAATCCGGCAACTTATACCGGAATCATGGATCCAATCCGTGCCTCCTTCGCAAAAGCTAATTCGGTCAAGCCAGCCCTGTTTAGCGCCAATTCTGAAGGGGCTTGCCCGAATTGCAAGGGCGTTGGGTTCACCTATACTGATCTCGCCTCGATGGCCGGGGTTGCCCTGCCTTGTGAGATGTGTGAGGGTACTCGTTTTACCGCCGAGGTGCTGAACTACACCCTGGATGGGTTGAACATTTCTCAGGTCCTAGACCTGAGTATGGAGCAAGCTCTAGAGCAACTGAAAATTCCCAAGGCTAAGGCCATGCTGACGCGCCTGAATCAGGTCGGTTTGGGCTATCTGAAATTGGGTCAGCGCCTGAGTACCCTCTCGGGCGGTGAACGTCAGCGCATTAAGCTGGCGATTAATTTGGGGAAGGGCTCTGGCACCTACGTCTTGGATGAGCCAACAACTGGCCTGCATTTGGCAGATGTTCAAAACCTCTTGGGCTTATTGGATGAAATGGTCGACGAAGGCAATACGGTGATCGTCATTGAACATCACCTCGCGGTGGTCGCCCATTCCGATTGGGTAATTGATCTTGGACCCGGTGCGGGGCACGAAGGTGGCCAGATTGTCTTTGAAGGTACTCCAGAAGCGTTGAGTGTCTCAGGCACTTTGACCGGCATCCATCTCGACGAGTATGCCAGCGGTGCCAAGTGAGATTTTCTTTAAGACAACCGTTACTGGCCGATACCAATGAGCTGGCCGCGTTGCATGTTGAATGCTGGAAACAAACATATTCCGAGCTATTGCCCGCCGGCTTCTTTGATGATGCGCATTCACAGCAACGGGTGAAGCAACGGCAACAAATCCTTAGTGACTCAAACCCGAACTTCCACGTATCGGTTGCCCACGACGAGCAGAATAAATTGGTGGGTTTTGCCTTTGCTGCGCCCAGCTCTGTAGACGAGCACGACGTTCCGGAGGGCGTTAAACGCCAGCTGTACAACCTGTATGTGCTTAACGATCACCATGGCGTTGGTGTCGGCCAGCAGTTGCTGGACTCTGTGCTCTCAAATCAGCCGGCAATGCTGTGGGTTGCTGAGCAAAACCCTCGGGCAATCGCATTCTACCGGCGCAACGGATTTGTTTTTGATGGCCCAGTGGTCCAGGACCCGGCGGCCCCGCTGATCACCGATGCGCGCATGGTGCGCACACCCAACCCCGTATAGCTGAACCAACTACAGATCGGTTCAAAATAAGCCAACAGCGGGGCCAACCGGATCTTTCCGGTTGGCCCCGCTGTGTGTGACAAACTTAGTGTTTGATCAGTTAGATGCGAACGAGCATCTTGCCGGTGTTGGCGCCGCCCATCATGTCCACGAATGCCTGAACAGTGTTTTCTACGCCGTCCACGATGGTCTCATCGTAGGAGATCTTGCCTTCGGCGAACCACTGACCCATGACCTGGGAGAATTCTTCGCCGTAGTTCAGGTAGCTGGAGAGGGTAAAGCCCTGCATTTTTAGGCCACGAGTAATCAGGTTTGCCATGTTGTCTGGGCCTGGGGTCTTCTCGGTGGTGTTGTAGCTGGAGATAGCTCCACACAGTGCTGCACGGCCACCGTCGTTGAAGGCAGCCAATGCTGCTTCAAGGTGGTCGCCACCTACGTTGTCGAAGAATACGTCGATGCCTTCGGGTGCTGCAGCAGCTAGCTGACCGCGAACGTCGCCGTCCTTGTAGTTGAACGCTGCGTCGTAACCGTACTTGGTGGTCAGCAATTCAACCTTTTCGGCGCTACCTGCTGAGCCAATGACGCGCTTGGCACCCATCAGCTTAGCGATCTGACCAGCTGCGGTGCCCACTGCACCGGCGGCTCCGGAGATAAAGACTGTTTCGCCCTCGACCAGGCCTGCAACGGCTTTCAGCCCTACATATGCGGTCAATCCGGTCATGCCCAGGATGTGCAAGCGCAACGAGTTTGGCACGCCTGGTAGGTCAGGGATTTCCTTGAAGCTGGCGGCAGGACCCTGCGCTAGGTCCGACCAGCCCAGCTGGTGCAGGACCAGGGTGTCCACTGGCAAGGAGCTGTCTTCTGAAGCGATGACGCGCCCTACGGCTCCGCCGGCAATCTGCTCACCGATCTGGAATGGCTTCACGTACGAGCGGGTGTCGTTCATGCGACCACGCATATAAGGGTCGACGGAGACGAATTCATTGCGTACACGAACTTCGCCGGCCTTCAAGTCAGCAAGTTCTACATGCTCAACGGAGAAGTTCTGCTGCGTTGGCCATCCAGTTGGGCGGCTGGCGAGGTGGATCTGTGTACTGGTGGTTTCGCTCATGGTGATGAGTACCTTTCCTTTTCGAATTTTTTCGGGTGTGAAAATTTAGAGTGCTACGCCGATGATCAATGCGATCACCGCGAGCAATGGGAAGACGCCCTGCTTGATAGCAGCTGACGCCTTAGATGGGCTAGAGATGATCAGAACAAGGGCTGCCAGCAACATCGAGCCGGTTCCGGTGAAGATCAGGGTCGAGCCGATGGTTGCCTGTCCTGCAATGTGGAAGATGACGCCAGCCAGTGTGGCAATTGCGAGGAACAAGTTGTAAAAGCCTTGGTTGAAGGCCATCTCTTTAGTAGCTTCGGCTTCTTCTAAGGTCGAGCCAAAGGTAGCTCGCACCTTGTCTGTGGTCCACCACAGGGATTCCATGAAGAAGATGTACACGTGAAGCAATGCAGCCAAGGTGGCCAACACGAGTGCGGTGATGATCATGATGAACAGCTCCTAAAGGTTCAGAGAAAGTGGGTTTCTGTAACGTCCATTTCAATATATACTGTAATGGTCGTTTCCGAAAGTAGAAAGGGTATGTGATGGCAAGAACACTAGCCTTTGACAGCACCACTGTCATCAAAAAAGCTCGTTCCCTGTTCTGGTCCAAGGGTTTTGAAGCAGCCTCCATCCCGGAGCTAGAATCAGCCACCGGACTGAGCAGGTCAAGCATCTACAACTCGTTCGGATCCAAGAGGGGCCTATTCGACGCGGCAGTGCAGAGTTACCTCGACGAAATTGTCCGCCCAAGACTGCAGCAGCTCACCGCTCAGGAAGTTAGCCCCGAGGCGCTCACCGAATACCTAGACGGACTGATCGCAGTATTTGGTCAACCTGAGGCGCTTCCAACGTGCAACGGCTGCCTACTGATCAACACCGCCAATTCACCACTGTCGGCAGACTCTCATGTTTCCCAAGTCGTCCAGGCCTATAGAGAAGAGCTAGAAGAAGCCTTTAGCCTAGGTATTCAAGCCGCTCGAAGTGATCTAGACCCAAGCGTTCAACAACGCCTCGCCTCCACCGTAACCGGTCTTGTAGTCGCCGCATTCGCCCTGGTGCGCATCGCTCCAGAACAGGCCCGCACCTTACTGGCAGATGCCAAAACCTTAGTCATCAGTGAACACTAAAGCGCCCCTTTACCCCGAAACGACAGTGAACCCCGTTGCCCCAGCTCATGATTGGGACAACGGGGTTCACTTATGAAACACCCTCGAAGTTAGCCTGCCTTACTGAATACCAGGACGAGCGCCCATGCCACCCATTCCGGACTCAAACTCGCCTGCAGTCGCAGTAGCAACCTTGGTAGCATCCGCGATACTTCCGGTGCCCAGACCAGCCTCAACATCGGCCGAACCACCGGAGTAGATGCTGTAGCTGTCACCGTCAACAATCTCCGAACTCGAATACACGACATTGGCAGTGCTCTTGGTTGTGACAAAACTTGCTACTACCTTGTCGTTGGAATCAACGATGTGGATGACAGTTCCTGCTTCAACGGTGGTACCCAGCGAAGCTTGGACACCGGACTGCTTAGAGCTGTCGCTAAGTCCTTCGGCCATTCCATCACTACCGGCCGCAATGAGTACGCCACCATCGACCGAGATGTCTCCGTTGGAATCAAGCGCCCCATTTCCCCCGTTTGTTGGACCATTCACGACGGTCGTTCCGCCAGTCACCGAGATATCACCGTTAGAGTCCAGTCCGTCACCCTCTGCTGTGACCGTGACCTTACCGCCAGAAATGATCAGGTGTGCATCTTGGGCAGTATCCATTCCTCCACCGCCGCCTTGGGTTTCAGTGTCAGTACGACCAACGGTCGCATTGACACCATCGTCGGTGGCAGTGACGTTGACCGTGGCACCGGAGAGGTTGACGGTTGGCGCTTCAAGACCCTCGTTGGACTTGCTAACTGTGGCAGTGCCACCACTTAGGGTCAAGACTTGCTCTGCCTTGATGCCGTCATCGCCCGCAGCGACACTGAGCTGACCACCATACTGATGGAGCCAGCCGCGATCTTCGTCGGTGTCGTTGGTCGACTTGATGCCGTCTTCAGCAGCTGTAATCTCGATGTTGCCACCGAGCATGGCCACATAGTCTTTGCCTTTGATACCGTCATCGGCGGCAGTGACATTCAGGTTCCCCGAAGCGATCACCAAGCCGTCCTTGCTGACGATTCCATCCTGGTAGTTACCGTTGACCGCCAGTGAACCTTCTCCGGCAATCGTGAGATCCGCCATCGAGTAAATCGCCGCGTTGGCGGCGTCCTCAGTGGTATCCGCATATGTGCTGGCATCCGAGACCGAGTTGCTAGTGCCCTTTTCAAGGTAGAGCAGAGTCTCATTGGATTCATCTACTTCAATCGCGGATCCAGTTGAGCTGGTGATCGAAGCATCATCTAGGATGATCCGCACGACATCTTCCTTGCCAGCAGCCACCACGATCTTGCCATCACTGAGCTCACCTGAAATTCGGTAGGTACCCGCTGCGCTGATCGTGACAGTATCACCATCAACAGCAACTTTGTCCGCGTCAGTCCCCGAGGCTTTGCTTGCGCCATCAGCCAGATTCACGGTTGTTTCTTTCTCAGCGTCCCACTGCAAATCGTCTTCATCAAAGTGGGTATCTTCTGAAACGTCTGCTGCTGAGACTGATGAAGTATCAGTTTCGGTGCTGCTGCTCGATGCCACCGTGGAGGCGGTACTTGCACTACTCGAAGCGTTGATGACATCAGAAACGGTGGTACCGCTACCGCTGGTGGCGCATCCGGTCATTGTCAATGCTAAAGATAGTGCCGCAACTGAGCTCAGGGTCTTGATTCGGAATGAGGGTTTCATGAGCATTCTTTCTACATTCAAAAAGGATTAGAAGCAATTAACATTTGCTTATCGGAGGGTATATAACTATTTTTCAATAGTTCCCTGTGGCGACTCTGTATTCACTAAATGCCTCGCTTGTGAATGTTGAAACGCTGGCGACTTACGAGATTTCTTTCGGAACAAGAAGCGTTTCTGCACCGAAAAGCTCACCAAGAACAACACAATTTCCGTTACTATCTTGGCCAGTAACAGTGGCGTGCCGACAGAAGAAAGAAGTGTCAACAACTCATAATTCAAGGCCAGAAGGACTACCGCTAGCAACGCGTATCGGCTGAGGGTCGAGCGCAGAGGCAGCGACCGCCCCTCCGTGAAGACCAGCTGGCGATTGATCCAGAAGTTGACAGCCGCACTACCGATACGCGCCAAGACCACTGCAGGCAAAAGATGACCGAACATTGCGGTGAAGATCAGCAACAACACCGTATCTACGGCAAATCCAGCCAAGGATGACGCGGAGAACTTCAAGAGTGGTGCATAGATGCGTAAGGAGTCTCTGATTGGGCGAAAGTGAGAACTTTCGTTGTCATTCAGATAAATCGTCTGAATCTTGACCCGGTCTAGCCCGATGTTGTTCCGACGTGCTTCAAGAAGCATGTTCAGCTCATACTCGTAGCGCTCGCCGACCACGTTGCCCAGCCATCCAAGGATACCCGCAGGGAATCCACGCAGGCCGGTTTGGGTGTCGTTGAGCCACGTTCCTGTTGAGAGCGCAAAGAACAATGCGGTCATCTTATTCCCGAAGCGACTTCGCAGCGGAATCGCACCTGAGAACTCGCGTTCTCCCAGAACGATGCTGTTATTCTGCCCCGTAGCCCGCGCAACAGCGTAGATGTCTTCTGCGGCATGTTGACCATCACAGTCGGCCGTCACGACATCATGTCCTGGGAAGTTTTCGATGATAAAGCTGAATCCGGTCTTGAGCGCAACCCCCTTACCCCGGTTGACAGGATGCTGGACAAGAATCGCACCTTGACGTTGAGCATGAGCGAAGATTTGTTCTGACTGAGGTCCGCTACCGTCATCGACTACGACCAGTATCGTTTCATTGCGCTCTAACTCTAGGGAGTCAATGAGGTTATTGAGCTTTTCATCCGGTTCGAATGCGGGGATCAAGATAATCATTGTTCTACCCCTGTCCCGCGATGAACAGTATGTCTGAGGTTCCGCGTTCCTGATTACGGCCGAGTGGATTATTGACCAAACTGCCGTTGAAGTACATGGTCGATGAACCGCCACCGTCGATGTTGTACGCAGTTTCACAGCCCAAATCGAGCATGATTTGCGCAAGTTCAGGCATGGTGACGCCGACGCTATACCCTTCTGACCGTCCATCAACCACCACAAAAACGAAGTGGTTGTCATCGATGACACCGATTGCCGTACGAGGCTGTTGGCCTTGGATTGAGTGATTTCCGAAGTTAGTATCGACCTCTACCTGATCAATACCGTCCACTTGTTTGGAATCCTTCACGACCGTAGGACCGAAGGAAAGCGTCTGCCAGACGCCATCAGCCACTAGAGCATCAGCACTAGTAGTGGTTTCGTCATAGGTTTTAACACTGCCGTCTTTGTAGAACGCCAGCCCCTCGCGGGCGCCTTTATCTCGGTAGGCCACACCATTACGGATGACGATTCCGGTGTCCCTGAAACCGTAGTAATCGCCGTTGATCGCGAAGATCGCGTTATTGTTCTCTGCGATGGTGCTGGTGGTTTCGGTGATGTTCTCACCAAAACTGTCCTTAGCGAAGGCCGAACCTAGGACGGTACCTTCGCTGAGCTTAATGTCGGCCGCAAAATATGTAACCTGACTGCTACCACTACCGGTCGACGTCTTGGTGATATTGATTTTCGCAAGGTCTGAGGTGTAGCTGGTATCGGTAATCTTTGCCGCAGTGTCAGAGGCAGTACTGGCAGTTGATGCCGCGGCACTTGATATCCCAGTTTGCTCAACATGCTCTACCACGAAGCGGTCAAGTGCCCACCCTGCCCCACCTCCGGCGCCGGCAAGTACGGCCAGTGAGCCAATGAGAACGGTTCTGCGGGAAGGCTTTTTACTCTTCGAAGTTTTTTCGGCGGTTAGTTGCTGTGCTCTGGTGGGCTGCTGTTCTGGTGAATTCGTCATAGGAAAATTTATATGGTGGTTACCTGTTAGCAGATCTCGATCTACTTAGGTGTTTTCCATGAATGAGAATTCAACCGCGAAAATTTCCTAGAATCTCACGGAATTTTTAGATCTGTGATGCGAATCCCTTAAAGAAAAAGCCGACCTTTATTCTAAGGATTTCCTTAGAATAAAGGTCGGTTTTAGCTGTGGAAACTCTAGTGAGTGTCCTCTGCAGCAATTTCCGAACGGTCGCCGCTCCACAAGGTATGGAACGTGCCTTCCTTGTCGGTGCGACGGTAGGTGTGCGCACCGAAGAAGTCGCGCAGACCCTGGGTCAGTGCTGCTGGCAGGCGCTCGCTACGAAGACCGTCGTAGTAAGCCAGCGACGAAGAGAACACTGGAGCAGGGATGCCCAGCTGTACTGCAACAGCGACTACACGACGCCATGCCGGAACAGCCTTGGTGATTGCTTCAGCAAAGGCTGGAGCGAACAACAGGTTCTCTGGCTTTTCGTTAGCCGAGTAAGCAGCAGTGATGTCCTTCAGCAGGGCTGCACGGATGATGCAACCTTCACGCCACAGGCCAGCGATTTCGTCGAGCTTGAGATCCCAGTTGTATTCACCAGCGGCCGAGGTGAGCATATCGATTCCCTGTGCGTAGGAAACCAGCTTCGATGCAAACAACGCCTGACGCACGTCTTCAACGAAGTTCTCTGGCAGGGTTACCTCGCTGGTTTCCGCGCCCAGTACCTTCTGGCCCACAGCGCGAATATCGCGCTGGGAGGACAGCGAACGAGCGAAGACTGATTCGGCGATAGCCGAAACAGGCGAGCCCATGTCCAGCCCGGACTGAACGGTCCAACGACCGGTGCCCTTCTGTCCAGCGGAGTCCTGGATAACGTCAATCAGCGGCTGGCCGGTGGCAGCGTCGGTGTGACCCAAAACTTCTGCGGTGATCTCGATCAGGAAGCTGGAGAGCTCGCCCTGGTTCCACTCGTTGAAGATTTCGGCCTGCTTGGCTGGCTCGATTCCTGCTGCGTTGCGCAGAAGGTCGTATGCTTCGCCGATAACCTGCATGTCGGCGTACTCAATGCCGTTGTGCACCATCTTGACGAAGTGGCCAGCGCCATCGGTGGAAACCCAGGCACAGCAAGGGGTGCCATCGTCGGCCTTGGCCGCGATCTTTTCCAGCATTGGGCCCAGTGCCTTGTAGGACTCTTCCGAACCACCTGGCATGATCGATGGGCCGAGCAATGCTCCCTCTTCACCGCCGGAAACACCAACGCCGACAAAGTGCAGGCCCTTCTCGTTCAGCGCAGCTTCGCGGCGACGAGTGTCGGAATAGTGCGAGTTACCAGCGTCAATGACGATGTCGCCTTCTTCAAGCAATGGAACCAGCTGGTCGATGACCGAATCCACTGGGCCGCCAGCCTTGACCATGATCAAAACACGACGTGGGGTTTCAAGGTTTGCAACCAGTTCTTCGAGGCTCTCGGTGCGGATGAAGTCGCCTTCATCGCCGTGTGCCTCAAGCAATGCGTCAGTCTTACCAACTGAGCGGTTGTGCAGGGCGACAGTGTAGCCATTGCGGGCGAAGTTACGGGCGAGGTTTGCGCCCATGACGGCCAGACCTGTGACACCAATCTGTGCAGGCATAAAAATAAGTCTCCATCAATTACGGGGAGGTGTGCCGTTAACAGAGACCAATTAAACATGGCCCCTGAATCACGACCACGTGACCTTTCTATCGTACTCGTCGCACCACGCGATTCACAGTGTAAGTCAGATGTTAAAACATATTTATTGCTCGAAGCCACAGCGCGTATCGCGGTTTGAACCAAGTCCTTGGCTAAACTATCTGTATGTCAACTAGTCTGCACGCTCATGTGGTTGAGCACCTCGGTTCCCGCATCGTGGGCGGACAGATCCCCCGTGGATCGATTCTGCTAGCCGCTGAACTCGAAGAAAAACTCCAAGTTTCACGTTCTGTGATTCGTGAAGCCATTCGGGTACTGGCTCAGTCGGGGCTAGTCACCAGCACCAAGCGGGTGGGTATTCGCGTTCTGGGTGCTGAGTCATGGAACCCCTACGACACTCAAGTCATCCGTTGGCGTCTGGTCAGCGAACAAAAAGGAACGCAACTTCGTTCCTTGACTGAACTTCGTATTTCGGTGGAACCAATGGCGGCCGAACTGGCCGCTGAGGTCGCACCTGAGAATATGCGCAAGGAACTGATGATGATTTCAGCGCAGATGAGCCACTACGGTCGTCAAGGTGACCTTCACAAATTCTTGGAACTGGACATTCGCTTCCACTCCTTGGTTCTTGCAGCGTCCGGCAACGAGATGTTTGCCAATCTAGCCACCCCAATCGGCGCGATCTTGCGCGGTCGTACCGAACTCGGACTTATGCCTGAACGCCCTCACGAGGAAGCGTTGCTTTGGCACCAGTCCGTTTCGGATGCGATTTCAAACTCCGACTCGGCCGGGGCACGGAAAAATATGGAAAGCATTATGCGCAGAACCCACAATGAGATTTGCAGCCTCTGGGAAGGGCAACCCCGTGTGTTCGTTGATCCACCGAAAGAACCGCGCTAAGCATCGAAGCCGGGGCATCAACCGGCAACTGATTAAACAAAATCCGCTACTATTCACGAAGTTCATCGCGAGTAGTAGCGGATTTTTAGGTTGTGCTTTTAACCGCTAGGCCAGCACGGTAGCCAAACCGTAAAGCACCATAACGAAGACAAAACCCACGACCGAGACCAGTGCCTGGCCAACGGTCCAAACGCGCAACGTGGTGGATACATCCATGTTCAGGAAGCGCGAAACCAGCCAGAAGCCCGAGTCGTTCACGTGGCCAGCGAAGACCGAGCCCGCTGCCAAGGCAAGAACCATGGTGGCGACCTGGAATGCGGTCAGCGAGCTGTCAGCGAGAACGGCCGGCTGAACAATTGCAGCAGCGGTGGTCAATGCCACGGTGGCCGAGCCCTGAGCCAAACGAACGATTGCTGCGATCAGGAAGCCAGCAATAATCAGTGGCATGCCTACTGCCTGAAGCGAATCAGCAATCGCGTTGCCGATGCCACTGGCGCGCAGAACGCCACCGAACATGCCACCAGCGCCGGTGATCAGAATGATCGAACAGACTGGGCCCAGAGCCGAGTCGACTACGGTCTCGATCAGGGTCTTGTCCTTACCCTTACGGAAACCAAGCAGAACCATACCCAAGAGCACGGTAATCAATAGGGCGACCGGGGTTTCACCGAACAAACGCAACCAAGTTACCCAGGCTGCCTCTGGGTCGACAACGCCGGCGCTGCCAAGCATGTTCAAACCGGTGTTCAGGAAGATCAGAATCAATGGCAGCAACAGCAGGCTAAAGACGGTGCCTACTGATGGCGATGACTTGAAGTCATCCTTGCTTGATCCATTGCCCAAGGCGGCATCCAAAATATTTGGAACAGGAAGGTCGAACTTCTTGCCGACGAACTTACCGAAAAGGTGACCGGCGAAGAACCAAGTAGGGATAGCAACCAATAGGCCCAATACAAGAACCAGGCCAACGTTGGCTTCAAGAAGACCGGAGGCGGCTACTGGCCCTGGGTGTGGTGGAACGAAAACGTGCATTACCGAGAATGCGGTAGCTGCAGGAATCGCGTAGAACAATACCGATCCGCCAAGGCGACGGGCGACGGTGAAGATAATTGGCAGCATGACCACAAGGCCAGCGTCAAAGAAGATCGGGAAGCCGAAGAGCAGCGATGCCACGGAGAGGGCCAGCGGAGCCCGCTTCTCTCCAAATTTGGAGATCAACCAGTTGGTCATGACCTCTGCGCCGCCACTGGTTTCCAGCATGCGACCAAGCATTGCCCCGAGTCCGACCAACAAGGCCACGCTGGCCAAGGTTGATCCGAACCCGCTAGTGAGCGTTGTAATTACCGATCCGGCAGGGATGCCCGCAGCGATTGCGGTGAGCAAGCTGGTCAGTACCAGTGCCACGAAAGCGTGGACACGGAATTTGATAATCAGCACCAGCAGCAGGGCAACCGCCGCCACTGCTAGGCCTAGGAGGCCGGGGGTACCCAGCGTCCAGTTTAGTTCGAGCTCAGTTGTCATTGTCGTCCTTGATCAATGGAAATCCACGCCAGATTCGGCTGATGGATTAGGCGTGATTGACAGCGGTGAAGTCAGCGACTAGCTGACGCACAATATCCTCAGGGGCCTGGGTAATTTCTGCAGAGAGCACTGCTTCGTCAGGTTCAGGCTGCTCCAGAGTAGCCAACTGACTATCCAGCAGCGACGAAGGCATGTATTCGTGGGAACGAGCATTCATACGATCGCGAATGAGTGTGGATCCGCCGCAGAGGTGAACGAATACAGTTGCTGGTTCCAGACCACGAATAAGGTCACGGTACTTGCGTTTGAGTGCGGAGCAAGCAATGACCAATGGTTCGCCCTGGGCGCTACCATCGGCAAGTTTCTGGCCGATCACGCGTAGCCAAGGCTCACGGTCATCATCATTTAGTGCTTGGCCCGCCGCCATTTTTTGCCTGTTGGACTCCGGGTGCAAGCTATCGCCGTCTATAAATTCGCGATGTAATGCGTCAGCAAGCATCTGACCGATGGTTGACTTGCCGCTGCCCGAAACACCCATAACGACAATGGGCGGGACCAGTTCACTCATGTTTTCACTCCGTCGTGTGCAAACCTAATATCAGACTTAAGGATAGTTAGATTGTATAAAATCTGATTTAACAAGACTAAGAGCGCAAACCATCAGTGTCAACCATTTCTGGTGCGCGAAGTAACAAACCAATTCAAGACTCAGGTCAGATCCCAATTAGGCGACTCCGCACGGCAGACCTTCAACCACTCGTTGAAACTCCTGTGCGAAAAGTAGGAATTTCCCCGTGGGAACTGTGGAAGCCCAGCTCAAACCCATGTATTGTCACAAATGAGTGGTCAAACCCGGCCGCTACAGAACATGACCATTGGAGCGAATCATGGGATTCATTGGATGGATAGTTTTGGGCTTGATTGCTGGCGCTATCGCGAAGGCAATCTTGCCAGGTAAGCAAGGCGGCGGATGGATCGCTACGTTGCTGCTAGGTGTCGTCGGCGCTTTAATCGGAGGCTGGATTGGCAGTGCCATCACCGGTAAGGGCGTCAGCGGATTCTTCTCTCTATGGAGCTGGATCCTTGCCATCGGTGGCTCCTTGATTGTTTTGCTTATCTGGGGATTTATCACCAAGAAGCGAGCGTAGCTCGTACCCCTGAGTTTTAATCCCTCGCATCAAGCACCGAGCCCGCCGATTGTCGCTGAATTTTCAGTGGCAATCGGCGGGCTTTCGCGTGCCTGAGGGTCTATTTGGCACAGCCTCAACCCAGCTATCTCCCGTAGACTTCAAACACTGGGGATCATGCCCCGAGCACGACCACGAAGGAATCCCTTGGCTATTGAACCCATGATGCCCGAGACCCCAACTCGCTCCCCCAAGAAATTTTTGTCGGTGGGCACCGAGCGAACGCGTTGGCGAGGTTTAATTCATGCGTGGTCGACGCCGGCAATCATCATCATGAACCTCGTGTTGATCGTGCTGGCCGATGGACACTTGGCCGAATGGACCAGCGCCGTCTTCGCCTTGTGCTCCATTTTGCTCTTTGGCACCTCAGCGTTATATCACCGCGGTAACTGGACCGATAAGATTATGGGTTTGTTCCGCAGGGCCGATCACGCAAATATCTTTTTGTTGATTGCCGGAACCTATACGCCGGTCGCTGCGCTGACATTGCCAGGCAAACAGGCGATCATTGTCCTGTCGATCATCTGGGCCGGCGCTTTAGCCGGTATTCTCATCAAAACTATCTGGCCTACCGCTCCACGTTGGGTGGGCGTGAGCTTGTACATTCTGCTCGGTTGGGGTGCCGTGATGCAGCTTCCCGCGTTCTGGGCAGCTAACCCTGCGGTGTTAGTCCTGATTCTCGCTGGTGGATTGGCCTACACTGTGGGCGCGGTGTTCTACGCAACTAAACGCCCCAATCCCCTGCCAACCATTTTCGGGTTCCACGAGCTGTTTCATGCCTGTACCATAATTGCATTCCTCTGCCACTGGACCGCGGTACTTCTAGTGGCTATCTAACCACAATTCCGGCAGAAAAATACGCTGCGGGGTCAGCTCTCATGAGCGGACCCCGCAGCGTTTTTCCTTAGATCTATCGCTGACCGTAGCGTCGTCGGACAAAGAACAAACCAACCAATGAGATCACTGCGATAACCATGTAGTAGATACTCGGTGCGTCCAAAGAACCAGTCGCCTTTAATAACCAAGTCAGTACCAAAGGCGCGATACCTCCAAGCAAGGTGACACCGACGTTATAAGTCACCGAAAGCCCCGATCCGCGAATCGAAGCCGGGAACAAACCGGAAAGCAACGCTGGCATAGGCCCAAAGTAGAAGGACATGATCACGCCCAATATCGCGATCACTACAACCATGACGACAATACTTGGAGTCGATGTCATGAGCTTAAACATCGGATAGGCAAGGATAAAAGCCGCCAGCGCTGCATAGGTCATCACCTTTGCTGGTCCCACCCGGTCGGCTAGGTGCCCAACCAAAGGTACGCCACACAGGGTGATCACACCTGCAGCGATGCCGCCGAGGAAGGCAGCATCTCCCGGAATCCCGAGATTATTGACGGCGAATGTGGGCATGAACAAGATCAGGTACACCGAAATGGTGGCCACACCGATGACGCCTACCCCGGCCAACAGCCTGCCGTAGTGTTCCTTAAACAGTGTCCCGAGCGGGAATTTCTCCTTCGCAGCGCTGGTGAACTCTTCAGTCTCTTCCAATCGGGCACGGATATAAAGTCCTACCGGGCCGATCAGCAGACCAACGAAGAACGGTACTCGCCATCCCCATGATTGCAAGTCCTGAGCACTTAAACCGGTTGTCAGAAAGTAGCCAAACGCCGAAGCCAACATCATCGAGGCACCTTGGCTGGCGACCTGCCATGAGGAGTAGTAAGCCTTCTTGTGCGGAGCAGTTTCAATCAGGAATGCCGTCGCTGTGCCGAACTCACCGCCGGCAGAGAACCCCTGAATCAACCGTGAAAGCAAGATGATCAGTGCCCCGGCCACCCCGACCTTTTCAAAGGGTGGTGCGACTGCCATGATCAGCGTACCGAGCATCATCAGGCCCAAGGTCAGGGTCAGCGCCTTCTTTCGCCCCCTCCGATCGGCATAACTACCCAGCACCATTCCGCCCAATGGACGGATCAGATAAGAAATCGCAAAAGTTGCAAAAGTCAGGATTAACGCAAAGGTAGGGTCCGAATCCGGATAGAAAACCTTGGCGATGGTTGTTGCGAAGGTGGCGTAAACAATGATGTCGAACCATTCCAGGGCGGCACCAATGGAGCTGGAGACCACAGCCTTTCGGGCCATCTTCAGCTGTTGCGGTGTAGCTTGAATCGCATTACTCATCGGCTGAGTTGCCCGATCAACGAATCAATGAAGTTCTCGCACTGAACAAGTTGCTCAAGCAAAACGTATTCATTCGGAGCATGGGCCTGCGCAATATCGCCAGGACCGCAGACAACAGTTGGAATCCCTGCAGCTTGGAACAGTCCAGCCTCGGTACCGTAGGTAACTTTTTCGTCGGTGGCGTGCGCTCCACAAGCAGCGGCGAAGGCCACGATTTCCTCTTCCGGCTCGGTGTTCAACCCAGGGGCACCCGCCTGCTGCTCCAAGCTGACGGAGCATGATTCTTCTTGCTCTTTCATCTCTGCTTCTAACCGCTTGGCTTCCTCTCGGAATCGGTTGGTCAGCGCTTCACGATCAACCACTGCCAACGAACGGTATTCAAAGAACACCACCGCCTCTGACGGGATGGTATTCACTGCGATGCCTGCATCAAATTTGTTGACGTTCATCGTGGTGGTTGGCTCAATGAACGCATCATCCCGCGGCCCGTTGGTTCGCAATTCGGCGGAGATTTCCTCAACAAATCGCGCAAAACGCAGTGCGTAAGAAATCGCATTAACACCCTCGGATGGCAACGATGAGTGTGCCGCAACTCCGTTAAATTGCACTTTGAAGACGTTCATCGACTTGTGCCCGCGAATCGCACGCATGCTTGATGGTTCACCAACAAAACATCCGCGTGGAGCCAACTGTTCGGCGACGATCTTTTCCACTAGGCCGACAGCGCCCACACAACCGACTTCTTCGTCATAAGAGAGCGCAAGGTGGATTGGTTCGGACAGCTCAGCTTTGGTGAGTTGATCGAGTTTGGCCAAAATGACCCCGAGGTACCCCTTCATATCGCAGGTACCGCGGCCGAATAACTTGTCTCCGCGAACTTCGGCACTGAAGGGGTCACTACTCCAGTTCTGTCCATCCACCGGCACAACGTCGGTATGCCCGGAGAGTACGATGCCGCCGGTTCGTGTACCGTCGCTGGCTGGAATCGTCGCCAACAGATTTGCTTTGGTTCTCTCCTCGTTGTAGATCAGCGAGGACTCTACTCCGTATGCTTGAAGTTTCTCGACAACATTCTCTATCAGCGGCAGGTTGGAATCGCGACTAGTAGTGTCAACAGCGATCAGTTCGCGGATTTCTTTCATGCTGGCTTCGGACGGTGTAGCCACAACAACTCCTGAGTACTCGGCTTCATTACACTGATTTCATGCTGTCATACCATGTCACCTACACATAGAAGATTTCATACTAAGGCGATGTAGTTTCCCGCTACTTAATGCCCATCCCCTGCAGATAGGTAACGATTGCTCGCTCGAATGCGCTATCAAGATCCATGGGGTGTTGTATCTGCCCAACGACCTGAAGTAGGTGCGGATAAGCACCAAGTTCCAAGGGCTCGCTGGATACCGAACTGCCGGCATGCTCGTCCTGGTTGATCTCATAGAGAGTAAAAGTAGCTGTTATTGAATTCAGCATGGCGATGGTGTGCAGTTTTTCCGCAGCCCCTAACGTCGTATGACTTAAAGCAATCAATCCCTGCTCAAGATAAGCCAAGGCATTGGGGGTCATCACTTGTTTTTGCAGGACAATCAACGGAACCCACGGATGGTGGCGCATGATGCGTCGTCCTTGCCGCGCAATATCCAACAGTTGCTCAATTGCTGGACCGGTGCACGTTGAAAAGTCATACTCGGCACTGACTCGATCTACCATCAGCCCGGTCAGCTCGTCGAAAGACTTCACATAACGATATAACGAGGCTGCACCGGTTCCGAGGTTCGAGGCAATCGCTCTGATCGATACAGCATCAATTCCCCGAGTATCAGCCAAAGAAATGGCCACTTCAATGATTCTTTCACGGGAGTACTGAGGCTTAGGACCCGTCGTGTTTTGGGTCGATTTTTGGGCCACGGGGTGAACTCCTCAAGACTGTATAGTTAAACGCGAACACTGTTCGCAATTAATTTTACAGGAGTAGCATGCGCTTGTTGATGATCACGCCGGGCACCCGTGGCGACGTCGCACCGATGGCAGGTCTAGGCCAGAGACTTAGTGCGTACGGAATTGATGTCGCGATTGCCTCCGATGGTGCGTACCGCGAACTCGTAACCCCCTCTGGTTGCGCTTTCCGCGAGCTGCCCGGTGACATGGGCGCGATGGTCAAGCCAGCAGCTCCTGGCACAAAAACCACCGCCAAGGACTTACGGCATTACCTTGACGAACTTCGTTCATACTTTGATCAAGCGGCCACTGGAACACTGCAGGCTGCCGAGCACGGTGTAGACATGATTTTTGCCAATTCCGTAGCACCTTTTGCCTATGACATTGCCGAGGCACTCGGGGTTCCAGCGATCGGTGCACATTTGCAACCTACCGAGCCCAGCGGTGATTACGCTCCAATGGCTCTTGGCACCGCCCGGAGCTTTGGCAGTTTCGGGAACAAAGCTCTACACCGGTTATTCACCGCGTCAAAGTCGCCTTACGATGCGCCAACTGCACGTATCCGGGCAGAATTGGGGTTACCTAAGCGAAGCCGTGCAGTGTCAGATCGACTTCGACGGAAGACCAGCCAGCCGATTCTTAACGGCTTCAGCTCCGCCGTTGTACCGCGATCCGCAGGCTGGCACGAGAACGTAATCAACTGCGGTTACTGGTGGCCGACTTTCGATCCGTCATGGACAGCTTCAAAGGCGCTACGCGATTTCCTATCCGCAGGTGAACCTCCGGTATTCCTCGGCTTTGGCAGCACCGATGCACTAGGCCCAGATTTCCTTTTAGATGTTGCCCAGCGCACCGGTCGTCGAACCATCATTCAAGGCGCCGGCGAAATCAACGAGCCCAATGTATTGGGCATTGACGAGGTGCCTCATCAATGGTTATTCCCGCAGGTCGCGGCCGTCGTTCATCATGCCGGAGCCGGAACCACGGCCGCCGGATTGCGTGCTGGCGTCCCAACGGTACCGGTACCAATATTTACAGACCAGCCCTTCTGGGCTGAACGAATTCACTCCCTAGGTGCCGCGGTAGCCCCACTGCCTTATAAAAAATTGAGCACGGAGTCTTTGGCCTCGGCCATCGATGAGGCGGTGACGAATCCACGGTACACCCAGGGTGCCACACTCATTTCCGCCAAACTGGCTGCCGAAAATGACAGCGCCCTGACAGTCGCGAGGTTTCTAGAATGCTACTGACCGCGCCCGCATGCGCAGAAAGGGCACCCACCAAAATATGGCGGGTGCCCTTAATGCGTTAAATGCTATTTACTGAAGTCGTCGCGAACGTCTTTGGCTGCGTCCTTGACAGCTTCACCGGCCTGCTTCGTCTTAGCTGCGGCTTGATCCTTCACGCCTTCAGCTTGCAGATCCTCATTGTTGGTTGCGTCTCCAACGGATTCTTTAATCTTGCCCGATGCTTCCTGGGCCTTGTTCTTGATTTTATCGCCTAAACCCATCAAATGTACTCCTCTAGAATTTGATCGAACAACGAACAAGTTCTACGTTACCCGCGGTTTTCAAGAATGAGCTGTTCGATTACTTCGCATTAACTGAACATACTTGAAATTTCGATGCGGATCAGTCTCAAGTATCTCCGATTACTCTTCTCCGAAGTTTCTAGAGATTGATCATGTGATCATTCCAAGCTAAATCGACTTTTCGTAGTTCAAACTATTGCGCAATTGTGAGCTCAGGGAGTTACCCAGCAACATCTGATCCAATGATGCGCACGTCAAAGTGCTCCCTTTTCAGCGCCTACGCGATGAGCTGGACGAAGCCGCACGATTCGCCGGTTCCTTGCAATTTTCCAATGGCGGTGAAGCGGACAATGGAAAACTGGAAATCCCACACCGTGCCTATCGCACCAGCTCCCACAATCAACACGGTGTCGGCAGTTTTCGGGAAATGGTCCGCAGTACAAAGGTGACAACATTTTCGCCGAGTTCCATACCGGAAAACAATCACAGACTTTGGCCGCGTAGCAATAAGCACGTCATCAAGGCGACCGTCCACGAACAGTCAGAGGCGGCACTGTAGTCAGAGGAGACATTTCCACTGATACCAAAACCTGCACTTGGTACCCAAAAATGCGTGCCAGTTCGACGTTACGCAACTACGCCTTCGAAGGTGTGCAACCAGCATCCCGAATGGCGGCAAAATAGCTGCAGGACCAGCCGCGAGACGACGGTATAAAAGTGGGTTACTGCAGCACTCAACAGCATTCCTCTATGCAACGAAAGTCCCGGGCGACTAAGCCCTCGATTTTTCAATGCAAACATGGGGCAGAATAGTATCCCAGAGTCCGGTCAACATTGAGCAAGGTCCAGAAAGGGGTCAACGTAAAAGTTTTGGCCCTGATGCGATAACACCACCGTTGAGGATTGACGGCAAAAACCCGCTGCCCCTCATCATAAAGATAAGAAACAACGGGTTTCGCTATTGTGGGCCCTACCGGGATCGAACCGATGACATTCACGGTGTAAACGTGACGCTCTACCAGCTGAGCTAAAGGCCCTCCTGCAGCAACTCACGGAGCAAATCTCTTTGCTTCATTCTGTTTTCTGCAACAAGAAATAATTTAGTACATACCGGACTGACTTGGCAAATTGAACGGGCTATATTTCCAAAAGAGTGCCACGCATCACTAAATATCTCCCTTGGCCCCCAAGCATTCCTAAACCGGTGCCGACCCACCAAGCTACCTCACTAAAGTGTCGGTGATGTCCGACAAACTGAGAGCATGAAGACCACACGCATGCCACTAACCATCACCCTTTGCCTAATACTCTGTGCCTGCGGTTCAAACTCCCCCGGATCCGTACAGTCAGGCACGCCAACGCCCGCACCCAAGGAAGTGCTCCAACCCGCCGATCTCACCGGAGATTGGAAGCAGAAAAATTCCGAAAGTAACGATGCATACCAAGCGGCGACAATTGATGGTGAAACCATCACCATCAATTGGGTGACGAACAACGAAGATACAAAGTCGCTTTATTGGGTGGGAAGCTTTGAAGCGCCAACATCTGGTGCTGAATCCCACTCCTGGACATCCAAACGTGATCAAGAAGCAACCGAAAGTGCCATGCTAGCTTCAGGCGACGAGACTAAGAAGTTTACCTACGAAAACGGCGAAATTTCCTACGAAGCAGGAATCATGGGGACAACGACGACCGTGCGGCTGAGCAAAACTGAATAGCAACTTATTCGCGCTTGAATCATTCCGGCCGAAGTCTGGTCCGCAACTGCAACAATTCCGAAAATAAAAAATCCTCGATCCGAATGGATCGAGGATTTTTTATTTGGTGGGCCCTACCGGGATCGAACCGATGACATTCACGGTGTAAACGTGACGCTCTACCAGCTGAGCTAAAGGCCCTAACCATGTTTACTTTTGCAAGCCAACGAGGAATAACTTTACATAGGTTTTTCAGTTCCCGCAAATCGAGAAGGACACTATTTAGGGTGAACTGGAACACATGGTGCATCAAACCCCGGGCTATCGCCCCTCTATCGCCACTTTGTAGGCTTCCACGCTTCGTGCTTCGGTCATTGGAGAACTGAAAACCTCGCGCACGATTCCATCAACTACCCACAACGAGAGCCTGGTGGCCACACCAATCCGATCGTCAAAAGCATCCGCCTTACGCGCCACTTCTCCATGTGGCCAAAAATCAGCGAGTAAATCGAATTCAATACCCAGGGACTCTGCGTAGTTGCGTAGGGTGAATTTATGGTCGACCGAAATCGCCACCACGCGCACCTGATGATCCGTAAAGTACGCGTGCTCAACCTGGAGTGCTTCTAGCTCTGAACCGCAGACTCGCGAAAATGCCCACGGATAAAAGACAACCAGCACGCGACCTTCAGAAAGGTCGGTGCTGGTAATCGTCTCGCCATATTGATTGGGCAGCGAGAATTCGAACAGGCGCGAACCTGCTTGAATCATTAGTTCTTCTTACGTGGGGCGAGGCGAACTGCAGACCAGTCCTCCGAAACCCCTTCACTGGTCGTCACATGCAGGCCAGCGCTAGGGGCCTCCTGCTGAATAAGTGCTGGGGACACATGACCTTCGCGGCCCTGCTTGGGTGTCAGCAACCACACGATGCCAGTTTCGTCCAAGCAGTTGAGCGCGTCCATCAATGCGTCAACTAAGTCTCCGTCGCCATCGCGCCACCAGAAGATAACTGCGTCGACAACGTCATGATCCTCTTCGGTGAGCAGTTCTGAACCAATCAGTTCCTCGATCGAATCACGCAGATCGTAATCCACGTCATCGTCGTAACCCAGTTCCTGAATAAGGTTGTCATTTACGAAGCCCATCTTTTTAGCGGGCTCCAAGTTTGCCGATACGGCGTCGCTCACTTCATTCCTCCTGCTGGTGCAAAGCGTTACTACCAACGAAACACGGTTTTCTCGTTCCATTCAAGCGCTGTAGCGATAACACGCCGAACAAATATAACCCATAACTTCGTGCCTCAGTTCATACTGACAGGTGCTTATTGACGATAGCACCTATACGATATGGCTCAAGTCACATCAAATGTCATATTTATGCTGATTTTGGGGCGTAATCATGCTCCCAAGCCCCCACAAATGACACTAGAGTGTCATATGAACCGACAGTGCACATCACTCCAGTGTTACTGCACCCGTTGTCCCACAACCGTTGCATCGCAGTGCAAAACTGCAACGTAGCGGAGCCGCAATTCAATCAAGGAGCTTCCGTGGCTGTAGAGGAACACATCTCCCAGATCCGTAGCGGGTTGACTTACCAGCTATCAGATCAGGACCCTGAGGAAACTCAGGAATGGATGGACTCGTTTGACTCTCTTGTAGAGTCCCAGGGCACCGAGCGTGCTCAGTTCATTATTCGCTCGCTACTACAGCGTGCAGGTGCCAAGTCCGTGGGCGTCCCCCACGTGACCACCACCGACTACGTGAACACTATTCCTGTCGATCAGGAACCAGACTTCCCGGGCGATGAAGCCATCGAACGCCGCTACCGCGCTTTCATGCGTTGGAATGCAGCCATCATGGTGCACCGTGCCCAGAACCCAGCCATCGGCGTTGGCGGACACATCTCCACCTACGCTGGTGCAGCCACCCTGTACGAAGTGGGCTTCAACCACTTCTTCCGCGGCAAGAACCACCCAGGCGGTGGCGACCAGGTCTTCTTCCAGGGTCACGCTTCCCCGGGTATGTACGCACGCGCCTTCCTCGAAGGACGTTTGTCCGAAGAGGACATGGACGGCTTCCGTCAGGAAAAGTCAAAGGAGGGCCACGCCCTTCCTTCCTATCCACACCCACGCTCGCTTCCGGACTTCTGGGAATTCCCAACCGTGTCCATGGGTATTGGTCCAGCTAACGCTATCTACCAGGCACAGCTGAACCGCTACCTGCAGAACCGCGGTATCAAGGACACTTCCGACCAGCAGGTCTGGGCTTTCCTCGGCGACGGCGAAATGGACGAGCCAGAAGCACGTGGTTTCCTGCAGCTGGCAGCCAATGAAAAGCTGGACAACCTGAACTTCGTCATTAACTGCAACCTGCAGCGTCTTGATGGCCCAGTTCGCGGTAACGGCAAGATCATGCAGGAACTCGAAGCGTTCTTCCGCGGTGCTGGCTGGAACGTCATCAAGGTTACCTGGGGTCGCGAATGGGATGCTCTGCTCGAAGCAGACAAGACCAACGCCCTGGTTGACATCATGAACCAGACCCCGGATGGCGACTACCAAACCTACAAGGCTGAGTCCGGTGCCTTCGTGCGTGAGCACTTCTTCGGTCAGCGTCCAGAAACCAAGGAATTGGTTGCTGATATGACCGACGACGAGATCTGGAATCTGAAGCGTGGTGGCCACGACTACCACAAGGTTTACGCCGCCTACAAGGCTGCCGTTGAGTTCAAGGGCAAGCCAACTGTCATTTTGGCCAAGACCGTTAAGGGTTATGGCCTAGGTTCGCACTTCGAAGCTCGCAATGCGACCCACCAGATGAAGAAGCTGACCATGGAGGACCTCAAGGGCTTCCGCGATCACCTGCGTATCCCTATCACCGACGAGCAGCTCGAAGCCGATCTGTACTCGCCACCGTACTTCCGCCCAGCCGAAGATTCGGCCGAGTACAAGTACATGATGGAACGCCGTGCAGCTCTGGGTGGTGCAGTACCAACCCGCCGCAAGGAAACTTCAGTCAAGCTTCCACTTCCTGGTGACAAGGCTTACGCCATCGCCAAGCGTGGCTCGGGCAAGCAACAGGCAGCCACCACCATGGCCTTCGTGCGTCTGCTCAAGGATCTGATGCGCGACAAGGAATTCGGTCACCGCATTGTGCCGATCGTCCCCGACGAATCGCGCACCTTCGGCATGGACTCCTTCTTCCCTACCGCGAAGATCTACAACCCAGCCGGTCAGAACTACCTGTCCGTGGACCGCGACTTGGTATTGGCCTACAAGGAGTCCCCTCAGGGCCAGCTGATCCACCCGGGCATCAACGAAGCCGGCGCCGTAGCAGCGTTCACCGCTGCAGGCACCAGCTACTCGACCCACGATGAACCGCTGATCCCGATCTACGTGTTCTACTCGATGTTCGGCTTCCAGCGCACCGGCGATCAGTTCTGGGCCGCCGGGGACCAGATGACCCGTGGCTTCATCATCGGCGCTACCGCCGGGCGCACCACCCTGACCGGTGAAGGCCTGCAGCACGCTGATGGTCACTCGCCGATTCTAGCCTCGACCAACCCATCGGTAATCACCTACGATCCTGCCTACGGTTACGAAATTGGCCACATCATGCGTTCCGGTCTGGAGCGTATGTACGGCGGAACTCACGCCGATCCAAACGTGATGTACTACTTGACCGTGTACAACGAGCCAATCAGCCAGCCAGCTGAACCGGAAACCGTTGACGTTGAGGGCATCATCAAGGGCATCCACTTGCTCAAGGAAGCTACCACCGACGGCCCACGCGCACAGCTGCTGGCCTCCGGTGTGGCCGTGCCTTGGGCGTTGGAAGCTCAGCAGATCTTGGCCGACGAGTGGGGCGTATCGGCTGACGTATGGTCGGTCACTTCTTGGAACGAACTGGCTCGTGACGGTATGAACGCCGACGACGAAGTCCTGGTCGATCCTTCCAAGGCTCGCCGTACCCCGTACGTGACGTCTAAGTTGGAGTCCACCCCGGGCCCAGTCATCGCGACCACCGACTACATGCGCGCAGTGCCAGAGCAGATTCGCCCATACGTCCCAGGTGAATTCCACACCTTGGGCGCCGACGGATTCGGCTTCTCGGACACCCGTGCTGCAGCGCGTCGCTTCTTCAAGATCGATGCCCACTCGCTGGTTGTCCAGACCTTGCAGGCCCTGGTCGTGCGTGGCGAAATCCCTGCAGATACCGCAGTAAAGGCCCACGCCAAGTACGATCTGAACAACCCAAATGCCGGCAAGTCCGGCAACGCTGGCGGCGACGCCTAAGCAAAGCAGGCTGGGTTTGTGATCCAGAGCTGCTACTGCCCCCGCCAGACCGGATGGTCTGGCGGGGGCAGTACTTTAATAACTTGCCCGCACGTTCACATGCGCGCAGAAAAATCACTAAGCTTAAACCCATGAGTCCAGAACTCGATGCCCTCGCACCGAAAAACCGATCCATTCACTCGCAGGCGCCCAGCGCCCAAACGCTCAAGCGCCTAAAAAGCCACATCGGTGTTCTCTCGACCACGGCGCTAAAGTACCTGGACCAGCAGCTGCCTTGGTATCGCTCATTGGATCCCAACGAACGCGCCGCCCTCGGCTTGATCGCACAAAAGGGAATCTCCACCTTTGTTTCCTGGTATGAAGATCCCACCAATACCCCAGCCTGGGTAGTCACCGACGTTTTTGGTGCCGCCCCCACCGAATTAACCCGCTCCATCTCGCTACAAAAAGCCTTGGGATTGTTGCGCACCATCGTGGACGTGGTCGAATCGCAAGTCCCAGATATCGCCACCGAGTCCGAACAAGCCGCCTTGCGTGAAGCGGTACTACGTTACTCACGAGAGGTCGCCTTCGCCGCCGCTGAGGTCTACGCGCGGGCTGCCGAAACCCGCGGCGCTTGGGATTCGCGGCTCGAAGCCCACGTGGTTGATGCGGTACTGCACGGTGAACCCCATGACTCGCTGGCCTCACGCATCGCAGCGATCGGCTGGCGGTCACAAAAGAACATTCGCATTCTGGTTGGCGCCACACCCACCGCGAATTCCGCGACGTTTGTGGCGACGCTACGGCGAGTAGCCACGCGTTACTCCCGCGACTCCTTGGTGGGAGTGCTGGGCGATCGTTCGGTACTGATGCTCTCGGACACCAAATTTGAGGATGTCGATCTGACCCGCTTCACCCGCTTCTTCGGGCACGGTCCGGTGGTCTACTCCCCCTTGGCGCCCACGGTCAAAGAGATGCACCATGCCGCAGTGGCCGCGGTGGCCGGATACACCGCTGCCCACGCATGGTCTCAAGCCCCTAACCCGGTCAGCACCGATGACCTGTGGCCAGAGCGCGCAGCTAATGGGGACAATCTAGCCCGCACAGCGCTGATCGAACAGGTCTTCGACCCACTACTACAGGCCTCCAATGGCCTACTTGATACCCTCTCCAGCTACCTGGCTCTGGGCCATTCCCTGGAAGGGACCGCGCGTGAACTATTTGTACATGCCAATACCGTGCGATACCGACTCAAACGAGTCACCGAAGTCACCGGCTGGGACCCACTGGTCCCGCGTGATGCTTTTGTACTCCAGTCAGCGTTGCTCTACGGGCGGCTGAGAGAATCAAACTTGTAGGCTTCACCCAAAGAACCCACGAGACGCAGGACACTCGGTTCTACGCCTATGGCGCATTACATGGGAACTTTTACGGACCATAAGATAAGCTTTTGTAGAGATCCTACAAACAGTCACCATGAGCTTGGTACGCAATTGAAGCGCCAAAAGCTCCTAAAATTTGGAAAGCTGTAAGAGTGTTAGCAATTGTTTGCCCTGGACAGGGCTCCCAGACCCCAGGTTTCCTCGCCGAATGGCTCGAAGTTGAAGGTGTTGCCGATCATTTGGCAGCCCTGAGCCAGATTACCGAGCGCGACCTCACCGCCCATGGCACCGTCTCTGACGAAGAAACCATCAAGGACACCGCCGTCGCTCAGCCGCTGATCGTCGCCGCTGGCCTTGTCACCGCACGGGCGCTGTTCGGAAACAACCTTCCAGAAGGCGTAATTCTTGCCGGTCACTCAGTTGGCGAAATCACCGCTTCAGCCCTCGCAGGTGCGCTGGATGAAGCCGACGCAATGAACTTCGTCAAGGTCCGCGCCAACGCTATGGCTGAAGCTGCCGCTGCTACCCCGACCGGAATGGCCGCGGTCCTCGGCGGAGATCCTGATGAGGTTCTGACTGCCCTTGAATCCCACGGGCTCACCCCAGCCAATGCCAACGGTGGTGGACAGATTGTTGCTGCAGGCACCCTTGAGCAGTTGGCCGCTCTGGGCGAAAACCCTCCTGCCAAGGCTCGCGTTATTCCATTGAAGGTCGCTGGCGCATTCCACACCGCACATATGCAACCAGCGGTGGGTACTCTCTCCGAGCTGGCTGCGACCATCTCCCCCAAAGATCCAGCAACCACCCTGCTCTCCAACTTTGATGGGCAGCCGGTAACTAACGGTAACGCCAACCTCGATTCCCTAGTCGCCCAGGTTTCCCGCCCGGTCCGTTGGGATCTGTGCATGAAATCGTTGGCCGAAGCAGGCGTGAGTGGTGTGTTGGAGCTGGCTCCGGCAGGTACCTTGGTGGGCCTGGCGCGCCGCGGCCTGAAGGGTGTCAAAACCCTCGCCGTCAAGTCCCCTGCCGATCTAGAAGCTGCCCAGGCGTTCATCGCCGAGCACACCAGCAACTAGCGGATCGAACTCAAAGATTTGCGCGCCTTACCCGCCATGATGCGACCGGCAAGCTCATCTCTGACCTAAGCTTTAAAGCGACGAAACTGCACAGCATCTTGATGCACCGCAGTTTTTGCAAACCGGTTCGTGAACTCTCCCGTCATTTGGGAGCTGATCGGCCACTACGAACACCGGAGTCCTCCGGTAACTGAAGAAAAGGAGCCATCCATGGCTAGCAACGAAGAAATCCTGGCGGGCCTCGCCGAAATCGTCAACTCTGAGACCGGCCTGGACGAAGCAGACGTGCAGCTGGACAAGTCCTTCACCGAGGACCTGGACATCGACTCGATCTCGATGATGACCATCGTGGTAGAGGCAGAAGAGAAGTTCGACGTTAAGATTCCGGACGAAGAAGTAAAGAACCTGAAGACCGTAGGCGACGCAGTAAGCTTCATCGCCGGCGCACAGGCCTAAGCCTTCGGCGTTTATCGCCACTACCGTTGCATGGGTACGCCGTGCACATCGGCCGGTACGTGAAGCCGGCCCCCTAAATTTCAATTCGCACAGTAGAGAGTTTGATGATGGCGCGCAAAGTAGTGATCACCGGTCTCGGAGCCACCACCCCAATCGGCGGGGACGTCCCCACCCTCTGGGAGAACGCTTTGAAGGGCGTCTCCGGCGCCGCAACCTTGGAAGATGACTGGGTAAAGGAATACGACCTGCCGGTCACCTTCGCTGCGCGTGCTTCCGTTCAGCCAGCCGAGGTGCTTTCGCGCCCGGAAACTAAGCGTATGGACCCCTCAACCCAGTTCGCTGTCATCGCCTCGCGTGAAGCCTGGGCCGACTCGGGCCTAAACAAAGAGGAGATCGATCACAACAAGCTGGCCGTGGCCTTTGCTACCGGCATCGGCGGTGTGTGGACTCTGCTCAACGCTTGGGACACCCTGCGCGAAAAGGGCCCACGTCGAGTGCTGCCAATGACCGTGCCAATGTTGATGCCTAACGGCCCAGCCGCCGCAGTTTCGCTGGATCTGGGTGCCGCTGGTGGGGCTCACACCCCTGTTTCGGCGTGTGCTTCGGGCACCGAAGCCATGCACGTTGGTCTGGAACTGATCCGTTCGGGCAAGGCCGATGTCGTGATGGTTGGTGGCGCAGAGGCGGCCATTCACCCGATGCCGATGGCTGCTTTCGCTTCCATGCACGCACTCTCGCGTCGTAATGATGACCCTGCTAAGGCCTCGCGTCCGTACGACACCGACCGCGACGGCTTTGTTATGGGTGAAGGAGCTGGTGCACTGGTGCTCGAATCCGAAGAGCACGCACTGGCACGTGGCGCTCGTATCTACGCCGAGCTGGCCGGTTCCTCCGTGACTTCCGACGCGCACCACATCACCGCACCGGATCCAGATGGCTCCGGCGCAACCCGCGCGCTGAAGGCAGCAATGTACGACGGCCGCATTCAGCCCGAGGACGTCGTGCACGTAAACGCGCACGCCACCTCCACGCCTGTGGGCGATGCACCGGAGTACACTGCGTTGAAGAATGCCTTGGGCGACCAGCTCGATAACGTCTGGGTTTCGGCAACGAAGTCACAGATGGGTCACCTGCTTGGCGCATCCGGCGCAGTCGAGTCCGTCCTGTGCGCGCTGGCCGTGTACCACCGCACCACTCCGGTGACGATCAACCTGGACAACCAAGATCCAGCGATCCCACTGAAGGTTGTTACCGGCGAGCCTCAGGCACTTCCAGCTGAAGGCAGCATCGTTGCGTTGAATAACTCCTTCGGTTTCGGCGGCCACAACGCGGTTGTCGCAATCCGTAGCGTCTAGTCATTTTCAGCTGCTCGCAGCTGAAAGTAATGGGCTGGTCCCAGGAATTTGTTTCCTAGGACCAGCCCATTTCTGGTTTAAGCGCCTGGTCGCATTTCCAGTAGAGTCGGGTGCTAGTCTTTGCATGAAGCCATATTTTCGTTCTCGCTCGGGCCACCGATCGCCCACCTAGGAGCTTTCACCATGCGCCAGCTTATTGCGACCTCGTTCATATCCCTTGATGGCGTTGTTGAAGCGCCCGGCGGAGAACCGGGGTATCACAATGCCGGTTGGACCATGAACAGTGTTGAGTTCGACCCTTCAGCCTACGAGCTCAAAGGCACTGAACAATCTGAGGCCAGCGCCATGCTCCTTGGTCGCGTGAGCTACCAAGCGTTTGCCCCGGTGTGGCCAACTATGGACGAACAATTTCCCATGTACAACGCCATGCCAAAATATGTGCTCTCCTCCACCCTGACCAAAAGTGACCTGGTAGATAATTGGGGGGAGACCACCATTTTGCGATCCATCGCCGACGTGGCACGGTTGCGGGCCGGCGAGGGTGGCGCGATCAGCATCCACGGCTCTGCCACCTTAGTGCGTTCGCTCCAGGAACATCAGTTGATCGACCGGTACAACCTTTTGGTCTTCCCGGTTTTGCTCGGCTCAGGTAAAAGGCTGTTCACCCAAGAGACCTTGGACGCTCAGAAACTTACGCTCATTGACTCTCAGGTCTATTCAAACGGCATTCAGAAAAACGTCTTCGACGTCATTCGATAGCTCAGGAATTACCCGCTGAACGGTAGGTAGGGCTTGGTCAATAGTTCGAGATAGTGTCCCGAAGGATCCAATAGATACACACCCCGTCCCCCATGCTCATGGTTGATCATCCCCGGCTGCTTTCTCTGTGGGTCGGCCCAGTGCTCGAGGCCGGCGTCACAGATTTTTCGGTAGGCCCGATCAAAATGATCCTCGCTGAGTAAAAATGCGTAGTGTTGTGGCGGAAATTCGATGGGTGGCGTCGCAAATTGCAACATCACTCCACCGTCAAGACTGATGTTACTAAACGGGCCCCACCCCGGCTCAGAATGAGCTTCAAGCAGATCCAGATAGAACTCGGCCATCTGAACCGTGTTGGTTGAGGCAATAATTGTGTGGTTAAACTGTGCGGTCATTTCTCCCCTTAAGGTCTTAAGTGTCCAACATTTCGAGCGTTGGGCCACGGGGAGGCGCGCGAATCAGGTAACGACCAGATGGCCGTTCCGGGAATGGCTGCTTGCAGCCTGACTGGTCTTCATCGCCACCAAGCCTAGCATCATCTGTCCTCTAGCCAAGTGTCATGAACACCAGCGGGTTTAAACCGACTTCGGGACCCCGATGGGATCCCGAAGCCTTGGGTAACAACCGGCGCACCACCGCCGATTCACTGGATGCAGTCGAAAACTCACCCAGAGACTTAATAACCAGTAGTTATACCACCTGGTTGAGCCATCGAACTGGGGCCTCGTCCCCAGCATGGCGGAAGGGTTCAAGTTCTTCATCCCAGGCTTCGCCGAGAGCGACGGACATCTCCTGGTAGAAGATTGATGGGTTGCCATCGCCTTTTTCATAGGCCCAGCGGATTCGTTCTTCGCTGACCACGATGTTGCCCACTACATCTACCGTTGCGTGAAAAATTCCGAGATCAGGAGTGACCGACCAACGGCTTCCGTCCGCGCCTGGGCTGGGATCCTCGGTGATTTCAAAACGTAGGTGCTGCCAACCGTGCATCTCGCTGGTGAGCAGCGCGCCGGTGCCTTGGGGTCCAACCCACTCAATTTCGGCGCGACAAAATCCGGGTGCCACTTGCTGTTCGGTCCAGTCCATCTTGACCGGCGTTCCTAGCACGGACCCAATTGCCCATTCCAGATGTGGGCATAGCGCTGCAGGGGCGGAATGTACAAATATCACGCCTCTGGTCATCGGTGCAGACATGCCATCCTCCGTTACGGTGTTGATCGTCTTCCCCTACGTCAACATCGATCCGGTGTCATCGCCTTCCGATAGTTCTATTTTGCCCGATGAAGGGCACTTTTCGCCACCCGAGAAGCAAACTTTCCAGAAAACTACCAATTAGTCAGGCGCGCGGATGGGCCTGGCGATAACTCTGACGCAACCGGTCCACCGAAACGTGGGTGTAGAGCTGAGTGGTGGCCAAGGATGCATGACCAAGAAATTCTTGCACCGCTCTGAGATCCGCGCCACCATCCAAAAGGTGCGTGGCCACGGTATGACGAAGTGCGTGCGGACCGCTGGCCGAGGTGTCCCCCAAGGATTTTAGCGCCGTGGCAATGACGCCTCGAGCTTGCCTGACATTCAGCCGCCCGCCGCGTACCCCAACGAGCAAGGCATCCTGAGCCTGATCGGATGCTAGAACACGCCTATGAGAGCGAATCCAATCTACGATGACCCTTTCAGCAGGTTTACCAAAAGGAACCATCCGCTCCTTGTTGCCTTTACCCAATACCTTCAGTGTCCGTCGTTCAAAATCAATGTCGGCAATATCCAGCGCCACGAGCTCACTAATGCGCAGCCCAGAAGCGTAGAGCAACTCCGCAATAACTTTGTCGCGGGCACCTACGGCCAAGGCTGTGACATCATTCTTTTCGGGTTCTGCCTGATCCGTAGCAGTTGTAGAAGCCGAATCGACCTGTGATGGGTGCTGGTTCAATTCCGGCGACAAAAGCCGATCGATCTGGCTTGGCTGAAGCACATGAGGCAGGCGACGTTCCTTTTTGGGTGCAGCCAACCGCAACGCAGGGTCCGTTTCCACCAATTTATGTTTCAGCGCCCAAGCGAAAAAGTTCTTCACAGCAGAGATTCGACGCGCCATGGTGGTACGTGAAATCTGAGAATCGTGAAGGTAGGCGAGCCAGTCCCGCAGCATGTCCACCGAGATCTGCTTTAACGTTGGATCCCCGCCGTGGTCTTTGAGGTACTGCCCCAAATTGCGCAGGTCAACGTCGTAGGCCCGCAACGTGTTCTCGCTACGGCCACGTTCGAGCTGCAGGAATTGAAGATAGTCAGCAACAGGTTCGGCGAATTTTGCCGAAAAGCCGGTTGGTCCATCGGTGGCTGGATCTTGCTTCATCACCACCGAGCTTACCGGAATTCGACCAGATCCAGGCTCAGCAAGCCAGTACCGCGCTAGCTACCCTGATGCACCAGTTTCCACGTCATGCCGTCGGTACTGGCCATTCCCAGAGCTTCGAGCCGGCCCACTGCCTGCAAGGTTTGGATCACCGGAACGCCACTACGCGCCGAGATTTCATCGATGACGATGCCCCGAGCAAAGGACATGCAGTCATAAACCATGCCTTCATTCCGGCCCAACCGATCTGTCGGTCGTTCCATACCGGATTGCTCCACATCTGGCTGTGGCGTTTGTTCGGCCCCAACTAGTTGCAAAGCTTCCTGCGGGCTAGTGAGCAGGGCGGCGCTGCCTTCAGCTATCAGGCGATGACAGCCAGCCGAGTTAGGGGCGAATACGCTGCCCGGAACCGCTGCTACTTCGCGGTTCAATTCCACCGCGTGGCTGACCGTATTCAACGCCCCGGACCGATGCCTGGCCTCCGTGACGATGACCAGTCGGCTCAACGCAGCGATAATACGGTTGCGGTTCAGGAATCTGAAACGTGCCGAGGTGGTCCCCGGGGGTACCTCGGAGAGCAAGACACCGCGGAGGATCACTTGGTTGAGAAGGTTGCTGTTTCCCGAAGGGTAGAGCCGATCGATCCCACCGGCCATTACCGCAATGGTCGGCGGGTTGGACTGGTTCCATTCGGCGACGCTCAACGCGGCGCGATGAGCGCTTGCATCAATTCCATAGGCACCACCCGAAACAATGGTGTACCCACGCAATGCCAATGTGCGGGAAAGGTCAAAGGTCACTTGGTCGCCATACTCACTTGCATCGCGTGACCCGACGATGGCCACGTTGCGCGTCAGGTCTTGGCCGGAAAGTAGTTGCGGGTTTTTCGCCCTCCACCATAGGCACATCGGTCGCCCAAGATTTAGCTCATTGAGCTGCTCAGGCCAGCCAGGGTCGGTATTCAGCAGCAATCCCCCACCATTTCGACTCGCCGTGTCCAAAGCCGCTTGTGGGTTAGCTAAGGGCAGGCGCTTACGCCAACGGGTCAATGCAACTTTGAGGTCTTGAGCCATATTTGATGAGGGCTTAAACCCGAGAATGTCATCAACCTGGCCTTTCAGTCCCTGTGGCACGTGGTCTTGGCATTTCACCAAATCCAGCAGTTCAACCGGGCTCATCAATTCCAACAGCGCGTTAGAAGTAAAGTCATTGGGCTCGATGAGCTGATTGAGGTGCGCCATGACCAACCGCTCTTGAGAGACATTGGTGAGCGCTGTGCGAGTCATCTGGTTGCGTAACATCAAGAAGGTCCTAACTGTTTTCTAGGCTTTGGCGCAGATGCGCGGCAATCGCTAAATCGTCATCGGTGGGTGCGGCATGATTTTGCTGATCCGCAACGGTCCACGCCACACGTAAAAGCCGATGGATTCCGCGAGCCGAGAGCCCCCGCCGCGTCGCCAGCTCTTCTAAGGCCCGCTGAGTTTTGGTCGGATATTTCAGTTCTTGACGCAATACTTGGGTGGGGATCTGCGCGTTACAGCTCACGCCGAAACGTTCAAGACGACCCTGGCTGCGTTCTCGGGTGGCCAGCACTCGTTCTCGTACCCTCGCGCTGGACTCGTTTGGGGTGTTGTGCAGTAGTTGGGATTGCGACACTGGATTAACCCGTACTTGTAGATCTACTCGGTCAAGGATCGGGCCCGAGAGCCGGGCAAAATAGCGACGACGGGCCATCGGGGTACAGGTACAGCTGGTCCCAGTGCCATAGTTACGGCCGCATGGACACGGATTGGAGGCCAACACCAACTGAAAGCGAGCGGGTAAACGTTGATGGCCTTTAGCTCTGGCCAAGTTGATAAAACCTTCTTCGATGGGTTGTCGCAAGGCGTCAAGTACACCGGAATTAAACTGGGCCGCTTCGTCGAGAAAGAGGATTCCTTGATGGGCGCGGGTGATGGCACCTGGAACCAGCTGGGAGGTGCCACCGCCGATCAGCGCCGAGAGTGAAGCGGTGTGGTGCGGGGCAATAAACGGTGGGGTGCGTTGCAGGGCTGTCATCTCTTTCAACGCACCCTGGGTGATTGAGTTCACGGCGGTCGCTTCTAGCGCCTGTTGGTCATCTAGTGGCGGCATGATGGTGGGCAGACATTTGGCGAGCATCGTTTTTCCGGCGCCAGCTGGACCAACCATGATCAGGTGGTGCCCTCCGGCCGCAGCAAGTTCTAACGCGAGTCTGGCCTCGTTTTGCCCATTGACCAGTTCCAAGTCCGCGTCGTCAGCTTGGGCGCCAGAAACAGCACTGCGGTTTTGTTCTGTCACCAAGCTCGGAGCCAGGCGTGGATGGTGTAAATAGGTGCTCAACACTTCTCGCGGTGCACCACAATATTCGAGCACCTGGCCTAGGTGTTGTGCCGAAATCACCTGGATGCCGGGGACGAGACGAGCTTCTTGGGCATTTGCCTCGGCGACAATGACACGTTCAAGGCCTCGGTCTTTAGCGAGTTGGACCGCGGGTAGGACCCCTGGTACCGGGCGCAGGGTTCCATCCAAGCCAAGTTCGGCCAAGTACAACGTGGTGGGGCTGGTGACTATTTGTTGATCTGCGGCCAATGCGGCGGTGAGGATCGCAAGGTCAAAGCCCGAACCATATTTGGGCAACGTGGCCGGGGTCAGATTCACCGTGAGCTTGCGGTTAGCCAGTGGAATTCCGGTGTTACGGGCGGCCGCTTTGATGCGTTCGCGCGCTTCATTCAGGCAGGCATCGGGAAGACCCAAGATGATGAACCCGGGGATTCCGTTCCCCAGGTCGGCTTCCACTTCAATCAACGAGAGATTAACTCCGTGGATGGCCACAGCGCTGGTGCGGGCGGTACTCATGCCTGCACCGAGGTGTGCAGTTGGAAACGGAATTGATCGCCCACCGGGTACACCTCAACGATGTCGATACGCGGCTGGGCGATGAAAATCCGGTGCGCTTGGGCCCAGAGGATCAGCAATTTGTACAGGCGACGATACTTTTGCGCGTTGATCGCATCAAATCCGGTACCGAAACGCTGCGAGGACCTGGTCTTGACCTCAATAGCCACAATCTGCCCGTTGCTGGCCCTAGCCACCGCGTCGAGCTCGCCGGCCGAACAGCGCCAGTTGCGGTCAAGAATCTGGTACTGGTTAGCGCTGAGGTACTGTGCGGCGGCGGTTTCTCCGGCCGCACCTAATCGCTGTGCAGCAGTGCGCATGATCGCTCCTTGATGTTCGAACTCTTGGTTCAAACATCTTGCAGGCGATCGGGTACGGATCTGGGAACACGGGAGCGAACTGTGGATTACTCACAGCAGCGGCACAGCGTGATTAGGAGTCGATGCCCTCTTTGGGGATCTCAATCTCGTCACGGTTCAGCTCTTCGACGTTGACGTCCTTGAAGGTGAGCACCTTAACCGCCTTCACAAAGCGGCCCTGCCGGTAAATATCCCACACCCATGCGTCGGTAAGGGTCAATTCGAAGTACACCTCGCCGGCATTGCTCAGGGTTTTCACGTCCACCTGATTGGCCAGATAGAAGCGTCGCTCGGTTTCAACCACATAATTAAAGAGCCCCACCACGGTTTTGTACTCGCGGTACAGCTGTAGTTCCATATCGGACTCGTAATTTTCCAGGTCGTCGCCAGCCATCACTTTGCTTTCTTTGTTGTGGCTTCACCTTGGGCCGTATTGGCCTGCGAAGTCAAGTTCCAACTCTTACGATGGTAGTCGCAGGGTCCTTGGTGCTCGATCGCCGCACGATGGGCAGCGGTGGCATAACCCTTGTTGATCTCCCAGCCGAAGCTTGGATGTTCACCGGCCAACTCGACCATAATCTGATCACGCTCGACCTTGGCCAGGATGGAAGCCGCGGCGATTGCTTGGCAGATCATGTCGCCCTTGATGATGGTCTTCACCGGTACATGCAATCCCACCGACTCTCGATCGTCGGCTAAAAGGTCAAAGAGGTCAGCCTCTGGTGCGGTGAGCCAGTCATAGCTGCCATCGAGCAGGATCGCTTCTGGCGCCACCGCGCTGGCCGCTGCCGCGCGGGTGCCAGCTAGTCGCAGCGCAGCGGTGACACCAAGTTCATCGATTTCCTGCGCCGAAGCGTGCCCCACACCGTAGCCCACGACCCATTCGTGCACCTGTGGCACCAATTGAACTCTGACTTCTGGGCGGAGCAGTTTGGAGTCACGAAGCTGAGGGAATTCGGTCACCGTGTGAATGTCGATCACGCTCATCCCTACGGTGATCGGCCCGGCTAGCGCACCGCGCCCCACCTCGTCGACCGCGCCGATGAAACGTGCCCCGTGATGTGCGGCTAAGGCGCGTTCATGTTCGAGCGTGGTGGGCTGATTTTTCGCCTGAGTTTTGGCTGCTGGCACGCTATTTGGCCGTCGGTGCGGGAACGTTGGCGAAGACTTCTTCGTGCGAATCCACGGTGCCCCAACGCGAGACAGGCCAGGAGATAATCGACGCGCGCCCGGCGACCGAATCCATGTCGACAAAACCACCCTGGATGTCCGTGTGGAAGCGCGAGTCAGCACTGGCAGCACGATGATCGCCCATCACCCAAATTTTTCCTTCAGGCACCGTGACGGAGAATTCCATATCAGAGGGCTTATTGCCACTGTAAATGTAGGGCTCGTCAATCGCTTCCCCATTGACTTTCAACTTGCCGACGGCAGCGTCGTATTCAACAGTGTCCCCCGGCATGCCGATGAGGCGTTTGACGAGGTACTGTTCGTCAGCAGCAGGCAGGATACCAACGAAGGAAAGAACATTTTGGAAGGCGGAAGGTGCTTGTTCAAGCGGTGGCAGCCATCCCAAGTCATCGCGGAAGACCACCACGTCGCCACGCTCAAGCTCAAAGGGGCCGGGGACCATCAGATTGGCGAAGATCCTGTCGTTGACCTCCAAAGTATGTTCCATGGAGCCCGACGGAATGTAATAGGCGCGGAAGAAGAAGGTCTTGATCACAAACGAGAGCAGCAGTGCGATCACTACGATGATGACGATTTCGCGGGCGAAGCGCCATAACTTGTATACCGGTCCCGGTTCGCGGGGATTTTCAGCTGGTGCGGCGCTCACAGTTTGATTGGTACCTTCCATTTTCGCGTAACATCCACCATCTTACGTGCCCCAATAGGTCCGTCTAGTCATTGGACCGTCACGGCCAGTTGCCTTATTCACGCTTGAACGGCCAGCCCCCGTGGGAGACTGGCCGTTAATGCGCCATTAGGCGGATTCTCTGCGCATTATTGTGTGGCTGCCGGCGACAAGATTCCGCTACTGCCCTTATAGTCGATCGGGATATCGCCGATGGGTTTATCCGCAGCGATCAACTCTTTAACTTTGTCTAGCTGTCCTTTGTCGACGGACAGCGTGATGCCACCGGTTTCGGGGTTGAGCATGTAGGCATGGATCGCACTGTTGATTGGGTTTTGTTGTTGTCCCTGCCAGCGCATGATTTTATTGATCGCTTCGCGCAGTTCTTCACGACTGAAGTCGACCACGTGACTGACCGCGCCGGCCTGTTCGATGGTGTTCTTCTGCGCTTCATCAGTGGTTGAGACGTGTAGCTTTCCGTCCTCAATCCAACCCTGGACATAGGCATCGCCCAATTCTTCGGAGAGCTTATCGTTGGTCTCCAGCAGTGCATTTTGGTCCACAGTTTTCTCGCTTGCGCTCTGGGAAGGTTGAGAAGATGCGCTGGATTCAGCACTGGAGGATTCCTTGGTGCCCGGATCCGCTTCCTGGCCGCAACCGGAAAGGAGTAGGCTCGCCATCAGCGCCGTCGACGCCAGTGCCAGCGGCGTACGGGAAGTCCTTGTGTTGAAGTTCATTTTTCTACCTCAGTATCTTCGCGTCACCGCGACCCGTCTAGGTTCAGGTTAACGCGCTTTTCGTAAAGCATTCGGTGAATCACATGTACATCAACTAAAAATGTCCCGCTACCAATGATGAAGTAGCGGGACATTTTTAGCGGTTACGAGAACCTGCTAGTGGTTCATTCTCTAGCCGTGGCGACGATTGCCGCGACGTAGCAGGAGGAACATCGCGCCGGCCAGGGCCAGTGCGCCACCTGCAGCGATCAACGGAGCGCTGCTCGATCCGGTGTCAGCCAGTGGATCCTCGTTCTTAGGAGTTTCCTTTGGCGTTGCGGACTTGGTTGGCTCTTCCGAGTTGTCATCCTGTGGTGCTTCGGAGGACTCTTCGGTTTCGGTTGGAGTTGGGTCCTCGGACTTCTCGCTCTCGGAAGGTTCTTCCGAAGGGGTTGCCGACTCGCTAGGCTCCTCAGTAGGCTCAGTTGGCTGAGTCGGTTCCGTAGGCTCAGTTGGCTGAGTCGGCTCGGTAGGCTCAGTCGGCTCGGTAGGCTCAGTTGGCTGAGTCGGCTCAGTTGGCTCGGTAGGCTCAGTTGGCTGAGTCGGCTCGGTAGGCTCAGTTGGCTCAGTCGGCTCGGTAGGCTCAGTTGGCTCGGTAGGCTCAGTTGGCGTAGGAGTAGGCGCTGGAGCCACGACGACTACGTTACCCTCAGTTGCTGCTGACTTGTCGAAGCCCTTATGTGCCTGCAAAGTGAAGGAGTAAGTCCCTTCCTTATCTGGCGCACTGAACTTGAAGTTACCCTTGGCATCAACAGTTACGGTATCCACGACCTTGCCATCAACGATGACATCAACCTTGGTTCCGCTAGCAACGTCCTTGACGTTACCGGAAACTGAATCTCCTGGTTCAACCTCGGCGCCATTTTCGGTAGTTAGAGTTGGTGCGTTGATGAACAACTTCACTGCATATCCGGCAATGTATCCCTTATCGAAGACATCGCTCAGCGAAGTGAACATGGCGATATCATCGGAAGTATTTTCGACACCATCATCGCCTGCAGAGTTAGCAGAATTGATACCTACTGCGTTGCTACCAATGAGGGCCGATCCGCCGGAGTCACCCTGATCGAGCACAGACTGTCCTGCGTTATCACTAGCGAAACCTTGCACGGGGCGAACGGTTCCATTAGCGCCACCAACGAAGAAGACACCTTCACCGAAAATCGTGGCGCAGCTCCAACCCGTGGTACGTCCCGAAGAGCAAACTTCAGAACCAACAACTGCCTTGGAAGTTCCAGTCACGTTGAATACCTCGTCGCGAGGCTCTTTGCCATTGGCCCACTTAGAAACTGCTGGGTGCAGGTTCAAAGCTGGATTGATATCGTCGATGACAGAAATATCAGTACCTGGCTTGATAGCGTTGAACTCTTCGTCAGTCATTGAGTTCAGCTCTTCTGGAGTGAATCCTGCGTTGTTTGGACCACCAAACTGGCTAAACCCAAAGGTTCCCAGTTTCAATCCCAAGGTTGGGGACTGGCCTGGAGTCGATTGCTCGGCTAGTCCGAGAATCTTAGTGGTTCCATCACTGGTGCAGTGCCCGGCAGAAATAACTGCGTCACCGCCGTCGGCATTCCATGCGTTAAAACCAAGCGAGCAGACCGTGGATTTCTGGCTAGGTTGCCCCGATGGGTCCATTGCATAGCCCAACGCACCATAGACGTCTTCAGCAGCAGAAGTCTTGGCTGTACCCGAGCTGACTTCGCCCTCAACGTGGGTGGCTTCACCGACGAATTGTTCGATGGTGAGTTTGTCAGAAGATGAACCAGCAGACTTGGACTTCAGCTCGGCTTTTGATTCCTTCTTATCGAAGTCCTTCGCGTAGATCTTCAAACCGTCGTTGGTTCGAAGGATCGCGGTGATGCGCTTAATTTCGGATGGTTCGATATTAGCCAGCAGTTCGGTGTAGACCTTGTCTACCGTCTTCACCGAAGAATCAACTTCGGTAAGTACGATAGGTGCCGGAGCAGCAGAGGCCTTGATAACTTCCTTGGCTTTGCTGGCATCTTTCTTCTCGACGGTAATCTCGGCCTTGCCATCCTTGACGGATGCGGTGGCTTCGACGCCCTTCGACTTCAGCTCGTCACGGACCTTCGATGCGGCCTCGTTGGACTTGCCTTCTTCGACGAATTCCTCGACAGTCTTTCCGAGGTCGCGCTCGACGGCCTTATCCAAGCCTTCGGTGTCGACCGCGGTGTTCGTGGCTGATGGTGAGGCCGATGCGCTGAGATTTGGCGAAGAGGACGGCGAAGCTGAGCTGCTCGCCTCTGGCGCTGCGACGGCCGGCATGAAGCTACTGCCAACTACCAAAGCGGTAGCGGCTGCAGCAACAAGGCCTCGTTGCGCAGTCTTCTTATTTGGATTTGGCATTAATGCTTCTCCCACATTTTTGGTGCGAGTGCTAGCGCGGCCCCTACCTCAGGGCACACCTCTAAGCACAGGTGTTGTTACCAAAATGAAACAATAGCGGCACTTGCGCGCGGTTTTCAACCCGGAATCCACCAAAAATATAAATCTTGAATCGGAAAACACCTAGTCAGATGGTGTGGCTTAAATTCGACTACGTCACATCTCGCATCGTTACTCAATTAGTTTAAGATTGGAGTACTCTTTCTAGCGCCTAGTCAGCTGAATGTGACCTGTACGGTAGGGTAAAAAACGCATACCAAACACACAGGTTCGGGTGTGCGAGCAAAAGATTTCCGAAAAATACATGCAAAATGAAAAAAGTGGCGCTAGATGACGAGTTTTCTCGTCACCTAGCGCCACTTGGCTGGTTCTACTGCCCTTGCATCATTCGCGCTCAGTGGATCGCCGATCGCTGGTCTAGTGGCCAGATAATGTTGGTAGCTTTTCCGGTGACGCGCTCAATACTGATCATGCCGCCACCGCTGGCGCCAAGTAAGGAGCGAGAGTCTTTAGAGGTGGATCGATGATCGCCCATCACCCATAGTCTCCCTTCAGGAACCTGCACCGAGAAGGCCTGTTCGCTGGGTGCGTCGCCGTCAAAGAGGTAGGGCTCATCAACGGGTTGGCCGTTGACCGTGACATGGCATGGGGTGCCTTTGCATTCAACAGTGTCTCCACCCACGCCGATGACACGCTTAACGTATTTGCTGCCGGTGTCGGTCAAGCTCAGTGCGCCGAGCAGATCGTCGGCGAAACTCGCTTTGGCATAGGGCAGGAACGAGCCGCGACCGTCGAAGACTATGACATCCCCGCGTTGCGGATCGGAGTGCTTGTAGGCGCGGCGGTCGACGGCGATGCTTTGACCCGGATTGATCGTAGGCTGCATCGAATTGGAGTCGATATGGAACAGGTCGATCACGTTCGCACGGAAAATAATAGTGGCTAGCAGGCCAAGGATGATGGCGAGTACGGCGAAGCGCCAGACCCAAGAAAGGGCCCGGCGCTTCAAAGTTGCTCGCTGAACGCGTGCAGTCTGGTTCATCAAGGAACGCAGATTACTTCTTAGTGTTGAAGTCACGCTTCTCGCGGATGCGAGCAGCCTTACCGTGACGATCACGCATGTAGTACAGCTTGGCACGGCGTACGTCGCCCTTGGACACAACCTCAATCTTGTCGATGATTGGGGAGTGTACTGGGAAGGTACGCTCAACACCGGTACCGAAGGAAACCTTGCGGACGGTGAAGGTTTCGCGAACACCTTCGCCCTGGCGGCCAAGAACGTAGCCCTGGAATACCTGAACACGCGAGTTCTTACCTTCGATGATGTTGACGTGCACCTTCAGGGTGTCGCCAGGACCGAAAGCAGGAACGTCTGAACGCAACGAAGCTGAATCAACAGAGTCAAGAATATGCATGGTGCATCTCCTAGGATCAATGCCGCAGGTCACCGAATCCTCGTAGCGGGGTTCTTCGCCGGCCAAAGGCCAAAGCGAACTCCCCGGAACGTTTACCACCGATTGGCTCTAGCAATCGATGCGGTGGTTCTTTTTAATCCGGTCTTCCCCCTGCGGCAGGAGCCAGACAAAAACACACCAAGAAACAATTATGCCGTATCTAACTAGCTCACGCGAGTCTGCCGGAATTGTTCGGGTCGTGATGTTGGCCTCTTAGCTCGATTCAGCTGGCCGATTCCGGGTCAACTGCGGTGGCAGTTTGCGCCTCGGTTCCCGCGCCGGTGGCCCAGTCAAGCTGTGCCTTCGGGGTGATGACCCCGTCGACCACTGCAAAACCGTTGTGCCACAGCGCGTCGCGGTCCTTGCGATTCAGCGATTGCACGTCGAGCTGCTCTATCAAATCCGGGCGTCGGGCGGCGGTCCGCTTAATCTGCTCGTCGCGGCGGAAACGTCCCGCGCGTTGATGGTTGCCACCGAGCAACACCTCGGGCACGTCGCGGCCGCGCCAGGAGGCGGGCTTGGTGTAGACCGGGTATTCGAGCAGTACGTCGGAATGAGATTCCTCAACCAATGATTCTGGGTTGCCGATCACCCCGGGGATCAGGCGGGCGATGGCTTCCACCATGACCATCACCGCTACTTCTCCCCCATTAAGCACATAGTCGCCGATGGAGACCGGGATGACGTTGAAGTTCTCGTGCGCGTAGTCCATCACGCGTTCATCGATACCTTCATACCGACCGCAGGCGAAGACCAGGTGCTCTTCTTCGGCCAGGTCGTAGGCCATTTGTTGATTAAAAACTGTGCCAGCTGGTGAAGGGACGATCAAAGTTGGCTTGGGGCCGGTGGCGTTGGCAGGACGTACCGAGTCGAGGGCTTGCCCCCACGGCTCGGGCATCATGACCATACCGGCTCCCCCGCCGTACGGGGTGTCGTCGACCTTGCGGTGCTTGTCTTCGGTGAAGTCGCGCAGGTTGGTCAGATTTAGATCCAAGATACCGTCTTGAGCGGCGCGGCCGATCAGCGAGAGCGAGAGTGGCTGCAGGTACTCAGGGAAGATCGAGATGACATCTAGACGCATGGGTTTAGCGCTCTTCCTGCTCGTCGTCGGCGGTGTTCAAGGTGAGCAAGCCTGCAGGTGGGGTGATACGAACGATGCCAGCTTCAGGATCGATTTCGGGAACGAATTCATCAACGAAGGGCAGGTAGATTTCCTCACCTTCGTTGTCCTCAAAAACCAGCAGATCCTGGGCAGGGTTGGTGCGAAGACCGGTGATGATACCGACCTGCTGACCATCGAGCATGACCTTCAGATCCAGCAACTCGTGCTCGTACCACTCGTCGGAATCGTCTTCCGGCGCGTCAGACACGTCGATTTCCAGACGCGCGCCACGCAGGGTTTCGGCCTGGTTGCGGTCGGCGATCTCTTTGAAGGAGAGCAGCAGAATGGTCTTGTTCCAGCGGGCGTTCTTCACCGTGAGGGTTTTGACCGGGCCGTCAACCACGATAATTTCAGTGCCGGGAGTGAAGCGCTCTTCGGGATTATCGGTCTGGACCTGAACGGTGACTTCGCCACGGATGCCGTGGGGCTTGCCGATGCGGGCAACCTGCAATCGCATAGTCTGCTGCTCTTTCTGCTGTTCCGGGGTGGGCCGGCGTGATATCGCTTGGTGGGGCTTATTGGGGGTGAAACACGAAAGGAGTTTCCGTCGCAAGTAGGACGGAAACTCCTTTCGAAATGATGCCAACTAAAGGTCAGCTGCAGTGGCTTAGCCGCGGCGACGGTCGGTGTCGATTACATCAACACGAACCGACTCTTTGGCCAGCGCTGCCATGACGGTGCGCAGTGCTCGTGCGGTGCGACCCTGACGTCCGATCACACGACCGAGATCTTCAGGGTTGACCCGAACTTCGAGCAAATCGCCGCGGCGGGTGGACTTCAAGGCGACCTTGACGTCTTCCGGTTCCTCGACGATGCCGCGAACCATATGGTCGAGCGCGTCAACGAGCACTGTTACTCAGCCTCGGTAGCTTCGGCCTCTGCCTCTTCAGCAGCTGGCTTTTCAGCCTTCTTGGTGATTGCCTCTGGCAGGATCACAGAACCCTTGTCAGGAGCAACGAACTCTGGCTTAGGCTCGGCAACCTTGTAGGTGCCTTCCTGGCCATCGATGCCCTTGAACTTCTGCCAGTCACCGGTGATCTTCAGCAGTGCGTGTACCTGCTCGGTTGGCTGAGCGCCAACGGACAGCCAGTACTGTGCACGATCCGAATCGATCTCGATAACCGATGGGTTCTCGGTTGGGTGGTACTTACCGATCTCCTCGATGGCACGGCCATCGCGCTTAGCGCGGGAGTCCATGACAACAACGCGGTAGAAAGGTGCGCGCATCTTACCGAAGCGCTTCAGACGAATTTTAACGGCCACTGTAGTGGTCACTCCTGTTTCTCAACATGGTCGAGCTCAATGTTTAGCACCTGTGGGGCAGGCCTTACTGATCAAACTCTAAAAGGGACAGGACTTGACGCGGAGAGAGGGGCCGAATCAAATCGAGTACCCTGCAATTATGCCAGAGAGCGGGCACGCTGGCCAACTCTAATTTGCACGCGCGTCGCATTGGAGTCATGAGGTTCATCACGCCGCTGGCGCGATCCACTGCAGCATCTTTCTGGTCCAGAACTGATACGGCGCGAAGAGCGTACCTACACCGTAGCCGATTTGTGTGAGTGACCGAAAAATAGCTCATGGAGCTCTTTACTATTGCTCGATTGTTCTTGTCGCGCTGCGGATTCTGGCCTGAAATAGTGGAGAAAACTAAATAAGTCCCATAACCACTTGAGTGTTTTTAGCCGACGTGTGTTTAGGCTAACCTTATTTTTCGTTGACCGTGTGAATCATCTGGCATCTGAGATTGGCCGGCTTCAGAACCCGCGATCGGCATCCGTCTCGCGGAACGCGGATCTGTGAAAGTCGAACCCCATGATCGGAAATTATCTGATTGGCCTGCGCGAAGGTCTTGAAGCAGTGCTCATCGTCGTACTGCTCATCGCGTACCTCACCAAGAGCGGTCGCCGTCATCTACTGCCACGGATTTGGGTTGGCATCCTGTGCGCGGTGCTGGTCTCGCTCGGGTTTGGGGCGCTGTTGACCTTCGGGCCCAAGGGGTTGACCTTTGAAGCTCAGGAGATGATCGGCGGTAGCCTATCGATTTTCGCCGTGGGGTTAGTGACCTGGATGATTTTCTGGATGGCCTCAGCTTCCAAAACGCTTAATAGTGACCTGAAATCCCAGGTAGATCGCGTGGCTGAAGGATCTATGGTGGGACTAGTTCTGGTCGGAGCGCTATCGGTTGGCCGCGAAGGACTGGAGACGGCGCTGTTCCTCTGGGCGGCGGCTCGGGCCACCGGGGAAACCTGGCAACCGCTGCTTGGAGCATTCTTGGGCATCATCACCGCCGTGGTCCTGGGAATTTTACTGAACCGCGGAGTGCTGAAAATCAGCCTCTCTAAATTCTTCTCGGTGACCGGTGTAATTTTAGTGATCGTTGCCGGCGGTGTGCTGGCTTATGGCGTTCACGATTTACAAGAGGCAGGAATTCTGCCAGGGCTGCATCACCTGGCATTCGATGTTTCGCATGTGGTGGCTCCAGGTTCGGTGCTCGGCACGATACTCAAGGGCGTCTTCAATTTCTCCCCCGCAACCACCTGGCTCGAAGCTGTGGTTTGGGTAGCTTACGTGGTGCCGGTGATGTTCCTTTATTTGCGCAAGGCATTTGCTCGTCCCGAGATGGCGCGCTCCTAAATTATTCTTCTCCCTTTGACCTCAAACTCTTTTACTCCAGACAGGAACAGGTTTGTCATGAACAAGATTTTTGCCTCCTCCACCATTCTCACTCTCGGCGCGCTGGCACTGAGCGGATGCACGGACAATAACGCGGCGGCTACCTCCGATGGGTCGATTTCGGTGGTCAGTACCGCTGAGGCATGCAAGGTGTCCAGCAATTCAGCTGACGGTGGGACCCTGAAGTTTAACGTGAAAAACGAAGGCTCCGCGGTCACCGAGTTCTACCTGCTGGCAGAAGACGGGCAGCGGATCGTCGGCGAAGTGGAAAACATCGGCCCGGGCGTGAGCCGCGACTTGGTGGTGATGGCACCGGCGGGCAAGTACTTCACCGCCTGCAAGCCAGGCATGGTCGGCGACGGCATACGCGCTGATTTCGCCATCAACGAGGGCGGCGACGGGACAGAAGTCTCAGCAGACCGCGCGTCCCTACAGAAAACGGCAACCGATCAGTACGCGGCCTATGTCAAGGACCAGACTGAGCAGCTGGTGCGGGGAACCGAGAAATTTGCTGACGCGTTTGCGGCTGGAGATGAGCAGCTGGCCAAGAGCCTGTACGCGCCCACTCGCATGCACTGGGAGCGGATTGAACCAGTGGCTGAGTCCTTTGGAGACTTGGACCCGATTTTGGATGCCCGCGAAGCCGACCTAGAAAAGGGTGATGAGTTCACCGGGTGGCACCGCGCAGAAAAAGACCTCTGGGCGGCCACTGGCAAAGACAAAATGAGCAAGGCCGAACGCACCAAGATCGCCGAGGGCATGGTGAAGAACACCAAGGAACTCTACGATCGGACGCAGAAATTGCAGTTCACTACCGATCAATTGGCAAACGGCGCCAAGTCGCTGCTCGACGAAGTCGCCACGGGTAAGGTGACCGGTGAGGAGGAGACGTTCTCGCACACGGACCTGTGGGATTTCCAGGCCAACGTTGAGGGCGCGAAGATCGCCTATCAGGACCTGCAGCCGCTGTTGGCCGAGAGCGATAGCGCCCTGGATGAGCAATTGAAGAAGAAGTTTGCTGCGTTGCAGAAGCAACTTGATGCTTATCGTATGGGTGATGGTTTTGTGTACTACCAGGAGTTGAGTGATGCTCAGGTCAAGGAGCTTGCTTCAGGCGTGGACGCGTTGAGCGAACCGTTATCCAAGCTGACCGCTGCGGTAGTGAAGTAAACGTCCCATGGTAGATGAACGAAATGATCAGACGGGTGCTGAGGCTGGCGCTGGAGCCAAGATCAACCGTCGATTCCTCCTGTCATCAATGGGAATCGGCGGAGCCGGAATCGCCTTGGGAGCCTTGGGCCACAAGGCTTACGCCCAGACCAATCAGGTAGCAGCGCTCGAAGATCAGGTGGGGTTTTATGGTGAGCACCAATCTGGCATCGTCACCGAGGCCCAGGACAGGATGCACACCGCAGCCTTTGACGTGCAAGCTGAAACGCGTGCGGAGCTGATCGAACTTCTCAAAGTGTGGACCAGTGCCATAGCGCAGATGATGCAAGGTGCGCCCGTGGGACAAACCGGTGCGCTAGATGGTTCTTACGACGCTCCGCCTGAAGATACCGGTGAGGCGATCGGGCTCTCGGCATCGCGGCTGAGCGTGACCGTCGGCTTTGGTCGCACGCTCTTTAGTAAGGACGGGAAGTCGCGTTTCGGGTTGGAAGGAAAGCTGCCTGCGGCGTTGATCGAGTTACCGCATTTCCGTGGGGACATGATTGAGGAGCAACGCAGCAACGGCGATCTGATTGTTCAGGCCTGCGCCGATGATCCGCAAGTGGCGGTGCATGCCATCCGCAATCTGGCCCGATTGGCGTTTGGCACCGCGAACGTGCGGTGGTCGCAGATTGGCTTTGGGCGCACCTCCAAAACCAGCACGGTGCAAAGTACCCCACGCAACCTGTTCGGCTTTAAGGACGGGACGAATAACATCCTCGCCGAAGAAGCCGAGGACCTGGATAAACATGTGTGGGTGGGCACCGGTGGCACCGATCAGCCTTGGCTGGTGGGCGGAAGTTACATGGTGACCCGCCGGATTCGCATGCACATTGAAACTTGGGATCGTTCTACCTTGGGCGAACAAGAGAATCTGGTGGGTCGCCTCAAGGGTACCGGGGCTCCGCTATCCGGCGGCGATGAGTTTACGACGCCAGATTTTGCGATGGCCGGCAGTGCCGGACCGATTATCCCCAAAGACTCGCATATGGCGGTGGTGCATCCCAGCACTCACGGAGGTGCGCGCATGCTGCGTCGCGGATTTAACTACACGGACGGATCGGACGGATTGGGACGACTAGACGCCGGGCTGTTTTTCATCGCGTTCATGAACGATGTGCGCACCCACTTTGTCCCGATCCAGCAAGCCATGAGCGCGAATGACGCAATGACCGAATACCTGCGCAATACCAGTTCTGGGTTGTTTGCGATCCCGCCGGGTGTTCGCGAGGGTGAATATTTGGGCCAGGGGTTGTTCGAGGGGTAAGTTTCTCGCGGCTTCCTCCGCAGGTGGCGTTACGGTGCCAAACGTGACTATGAGGCTTCGCGTGGCTACTGGTGGTTACGAGGCAACGAGGTTCAGACGGTTTCGTTGCGGAGTTTGCTGCGGGTCAAGATGTTTGGGCAGCACGATGTGGGCCAGCGAGTTCACTATGACAAGTTTGAGCAGTCCGGCGTGAACGGCGTGGTGATGGGCGCGGCACAGACAACTGCCGTTGTGAACGCTCGTGCCACCACCGTTTTCCCACCAGTCGTTGTGGTGGTACTCGAGCATTTCCACCGGTGCAGTACAGCCCGGGACGATGCAACCTCGATCGCGAGCAAAAATGGCGCGCTTCATCGCCTCGGTGAAGAACCGTTGTGATCGTCCGACGTCCAACGGTTGTGAGTTGGGGCCGAAGATCACCCTGAAAATTTCGCCTTGGCAGACCAGCTGGCTGGTGTCGGCCGGGCCTAGTTTCAGTCCGTGTTCTGTGATGGAGGTGAGTCGGTCCGGGTTTTTCAGGTCCGTCAGGGACTCGAGGTTGATGTGGATGACAACCTTGGGAGTGACCGTCTTGTTTGTGTTGCCCGCAGCGGTATTCTTCAGGGCCGCGATCAGTGCGTTCAACCGGCGTTGAGGCACCGAAACGTGAGCGTCGCCGGGAATACCCAAATGGGGATTAACAACCTTGTGGGCTTGTTCTTCATCGTCGAACAATGGTTGGTCCGAGTCGTGAGAAGCCTCTTGGTGCGACTGTTTGTGTGGGTCTTGGGCCCAGGGTGGCATCGGTTCGTTGCTGCTGAACAGTTCGTCGGTGTCATGGGGCGAATCTTCTTTTGACGTGTCCGCGGCGGCGTTGTTTTGGGCCGTGTTGGCGTTGTCGGTGTTCTCGGTGCTCCTGGCGTGGTCGGCATGGGGATTGGTGCCCGCGGAAGAGTCAGCGGAAGAATCTGCGGAAGAATCTGCGGAAGAAGCAGTGCGTGCGGACTTGCCGGCATCGGTGCGCGGATTATCACTCTGCGCGGTGTGGGAGCGCAGCTCTTCACGCTGACTGCCACCAACCACCAGCTTATAGATGTCCCGCTCCCCTACCTCGCCTTGCCAGAACAGTCCACAGTCTGGGACTTTGGTGCTCTTGCGGGCTGTGCGCTCGGCGCTCAGAAATTTGTTGACCAGGGTTTCTCGGGTGGCGCGGTCTGGTTCAGCCAGCAGGGTCACCGCGTGATCCTCTAATAGTTGGCCGTCTTCGTGGCGGGCGGTGGGTGCCATCGGTTCGCCTTGAAAACACCTGTCCGTCGGTTCAAAACTATCTAGGGTGCGCACAGCGCGGGCGACCAAGCGAGGATCGAGCTCATCGTCGCGGAGAAACAGGTCAGCAAGTTTGGCCAGACGCGGGGCGATGGTGGTGCCATCCATGGTGCGACGGGCGATCAGAAGATGGGCGTCGGCGACTCGGGTCAGGGCTTCGTGTGGGTTCAATTTCAACCAGTTGGCCGTGAAATCTGCCGTGTTCAGGTAGTGAGCACGGCCGGTGTGCTGTTGGGCGGGCCGGGAGAAGTCGGTGATGCCCGTGCGCAGGGCTCTTAGATCGTCATCGGTTAAAAGGTGGGCGCCGGTAGATTCCAGCTGGATGGCGCAGTGAAGTTGTTCGCGCAGGGTGTAGCGGAACAAGCTTTCGATCAGTTGCGCGTGGGCCGCGGCGATGCGTGGGTCGGTGCTGGCGCGTAGCTGCTGTGAGAGCGAGAGCAGCAAGGTGAGGCAGGCGGCCATGATTTCTAGCAGCACTACGGTAGCCCCACGGGGAAAATTCCCGGCGAGGCTGGCACGTAGTGCGGCCAGGGTGGAGGCCAACTGATGAATGCTCATGGTGTCATCATGCGTGGCACCCACGTGGTTCGAACGCAGGAAAATCCTGACTGTGCATAAGCGGTGCGAAATCGATGGTTGCTGTATGGTCGCTGTTTGGGCGGTGGCAGGTTGCTGACCAGGTGGCCAAAACGCCGGGCGCAGAAGTTGGGCGACGGTAGAGTACAACGTGGATACGCTGGTGGCCTGCGGGGTGCCGGCGTTTGGCAGAAGTTGCAGATCGACCGGAGGAATACCGCAGTGAGTTTGCCCAGCGATGAACTAGATGCCTACATGGTCACGTGGAAGCTTGAACGTGAATTTGGGGGCATGACTACGGTGTGCACACAACGTGCGGGGCTTTTTGCTCAGCGATACGGCCGCTCGTTCATCGTGACCTTCAATAATGACCCGCAGCTGCCAGAAACCGTCGAATATTTGATTCAACGCGGCAAGTTGGATCCGAAGGTGCAGGTGCTGAATCCGTATTTCTATTTGGCGCAGCATGAGATCGCCCCGCAGGACGTGGTGCCAGCGCGCAAGGCCGAGCCAGCAGAGCAGAATTTTGCGCTACAACGCACCGAGTACTACCCCGATGAGCCACACCTAGCGTTGAGCCAACGCAGCACCGCTGGACCCGATCATGCCACTACGCAGACCCGATTTTTGCGCAAGGATGGCAGTACCTTTTTGATCGATACTCGCTTTGCCGACACGGCCGGAAAAAACCGGCGGATCATCGAAGTCCTCGATCGTGACGGGAAAATTGCCGCACGTTTTGCTAGTGCGCCTGCCTTCTACCGGCATTGGTTGAACCAGCTGGTAGATCGTGAGAAAACCTTAGTGGTCGTAGACAGTAAATTCACCGCGGCGAAGCTTGGAAACTGGAAAACTTCGATCGTGCCCAAACTCTATGCCTTCCACAGTGTGCACGTGGCTAAGGGCGAAAGCCTGATCACCGGTAAACTCTCCGAGCCACATGCTCCGGTGATTGAACAACGCCATAATTGGGACGGGTTTGTGTTCCTGACCGAGGCGCAGCGGCACAGCTATAACCGCCGCTTTGGAGATGAGCAAAACACCTTTGTGATCCCCAATCCGATCAAAACCAGCGCCCTGGACGACCTGGCCGGTGGACCAGATGCTCCAGCACGCCAACCAAACCAGCTGATCGCCGCCGGATCGCTGACCACCAATAAGAATGTCGCGGCAGCGATCAAGGTGGTAGCCGAACTGGTTAAGCGCGGATTGAACCCGGTGCTTAATGTTCTCGGAGATGGGTCGCAACGCAAGAACCTTGAAGAATTGACCGACGAACTCGGCGTGGGTGATGCGGTGATCTTCCACGGGTTCTCCGATCAGTTGCCACAACTTTTTGCCAGTAGCACCATCCAGCTTTTTACCTCGAGTAATGAGGGGCAGGCACTGGTGTTGCTCGAAGCTCAAAGCCAGGGATGCATCCCGGTGTCCTTCGACATCAACTTTGGCCCCAGCGACAGCATCGAGAATGGCGTGAATGGTTTTTTGGTCGCCCGCGGCGATATCCAGGCCATGGCCGATCGCACCGAACAGATAATGCGCGACCCGCAGTTGGCAGCACGGCTCAGTGCCAACGCCAAAGATTTTGCCCATCAGTACACTGCGCGAGATGTGCTCTCGCAGTGGGAGGAAACCATGAACATTACAGCCAAGCTCAAGCAGCTAGGTCCCCGTGCGCAATTGCCCGAATTTTCGGCGCAGCTAAAGTCCGTAGAGTTCCTCGATCACGGGGCCTTGTCCATCGAGGTCAATCATGGGGCCCAGGTCCCGCGTGGCGCGAAGTTCGAACTGGTGATTTTGGACCGTCGTGATCAGCGCGAGGTGAAAGTTTATCCGGCCAGTGAGGTTGCTGGACCGCGGGCGCTGTTTGCGATCGATCAGGCTGGGGTTCATGCTGCGCGCGGTGAACAGAACCCCACCGACGTGTTCTTGCGCTTCTCGGTGGCAGGCAGTCTGGGGATGAAGCGTTTGGGCGTGGAGAATTCGCGGGTGCTACCGTACTTCACCAGCCACAATAATCTTTCTTTTAAGCCAGAACAGTAAGGAGTTGAGCTCAAAGCGATGAAAATTGCGATGTCCGATCTGCAACCCTTGCTCGGTCGGTACCGAATCTTGCTGGCCGGACGTGGCGTAGATAGCGTGGAAAAGTCCGGGGCCAGCTACGCGCCCACCACACAGGTGAGCTATGAGAAAGACCTAGAGCTATACCCCTACACCACCTTTTGGGGTACCTCGGGTACGGCACTGCCACGCATGGGCGAATTTTCTTATACACATTCGAAGTTGCACAGGTCGATTAGCGTGGGGCGTTACACCTCGATCGCCAAGGGCATGAGCGTGATGGGTGCTCGTCACCCGCTTGAGTGGGCCTCCACCAGCCCGGTGTTTTACAACCAGCGGCTGCTGGCCGACACCTACTCTCACGACCGCGGCGTACAACTTGAAAGCACCTCGTTCGACTACAAACAGGGAGCGATCACGATCGGCAACGACGTGTGGATCGGCGAAAAGGTCAGCCTGGGTCATGGCATCACGATTGGCGACGGGGCGGTGATCGCCTCTAACTCGGTGGTTACCAAAGATGTCGCCCCGTATACCGTGGTGGGCGGGTTGCCGGCGCAGAAGATCAAAGACCGGTTCGATCCGCAGATCGTCCAAGCCCTACAGGACTCGGCTTGGTGGGAGTTCGCCCCGGAGGATCTGACCCGATTTGAGGTCAATCACCCCCAGGTCTTCGCAACCCAAGTTCTCCAGGGCCGCGAAGAAGGGGGCCTGACTCCCCTACGAACCGATCCATTAACCGCGAAGGTGATCGCCGGGTACTTAGCCGCGCAGAAGTAGAGCCTGGAACTGAGCCCGGTAATTTAGCCCACTGCCACGTGCAGTTGGTTGTTCCATGGATCATTGAAGCGTAGTTCTGCACCGGTGTGGTGATGGTTTACCTTGGCGAAGCTTAGTCGCTCGGAGAGTTTGCCGATCTCTTCTTGCGTAGGAACGTTGATCAACACTTCGCCCAGGCCCAGGGTGTCTTTACGTGGGCCAGCGCCGCGGGAGTTCCACACATTCATGGCCATATGGTGGTGATATCCGCCGGCTGAGACGAACAGTGCTTGATCCCCGAGCGCGGTGGTCTCGTCGAAGCCGAGGGTGTTGACGTAGAACGCTCGGGCGGTGGCTGTATCGCCTACCTGCAGGTGCACGTGGCCAATATCGGCGGCAGTTGAACGCTGGGAGGCAATGGCCTGTTCGCTTAGGTGCGCGCTGAGGTAGGCATTGGGATCCAGATAGATGGTATCCATGGCTACCTCGCCGTTTTTCCACGTCCAGCCTTCGCGTGGCCGATCGAAGTACAGTTCAATACCGTTACCTTCTGGATCGGTGAAGTAGAACGCTTCGGAGACCAAATGATCTGAGCTTCCGACAAACGTGCTCTGATCAAATTGTGCGGCAGAAAGTACGGTGGCGGCTAGATCGGCCTGTGTGTCAAAGAGCAGTGCGGTATGGAACAGACCGGCTTCGCTGCGCGATGGCAGCTGAAGGCCCGGAGCGTTGTGCAGGTTAACTAGTTCCTGAGTTCCGCGGCCCAGCACAGTACCTTCGGCAGTTTCGGTGAGCACTTCAAGTCCCAAGGCTTTTTGGTAGTAGTTGCTCATCATTTTCATGTCGCCAACTTTGAGCTGTACGGCGTTCATATGCGTTGCCGCTGCAAGTTTGTCTTCTTTGAGCATGGTCATGACCGCTCCCTTGTTTCTGTTCAGTAGTTCTTGTTGATCTTCACCGTACTCCGATTTAGTTGATGCTTCAAGTAATTTCCGATGCTCTGCTCGTCACACCTTTTAGTTCTGAGTGGCGCTAGAGCAATAACGGCACGGCCACAGACCGGGCACCACTACGAACGTCCGCGAGGAGTACTGGTGCGCGGAATAAGTTTGAGTCTTCAATAAAGCTGGATATTCTATGGGAATCACTCAACCCATTGGCCTCAGCATCAGATGGCCATCATTCGCACCGCAAGGACCACCACAAGTGAAGACAACTACAGCTTGGGTATCGACAATTCTCGTCGCAACTCTGGCAACTGGCGGAGTTATCTACGCCAGTAACCTGAATTCCGACAACCGCGGGACAGTCACCCGCGTTATCGACGGCGACACCGTTGACATGCAGATCGCAGGCAATGAAACACGTGTCCGTCTACTGAACATCGATACCCCGGAGACTCTCGACCCCAACAAGCCCGTGGAATGCCTCGGCCCCGAAGCATCCGATCATCTTAAATCTCTGCTCAAGCCCGGGGACAAGGTCAAGCTGAAGTATGACCTCGAGCGCGAAGACCGCTATGGTCGAACCTTGGCCGCGGTATTCAAAGACGACGAGTTTATCAACCGGTCAATTGCAGCCGCTGGTTTGGGAGTTGCCGTCAAATTTGAGCCCAATACGAAGTACTACCAAGAAATATTAGACGCACAGCAGGCGGCGCAGGACGACAACGCCGGGCTATTTAGTACTAACATTTCATGCACCATCCCGGCGCGAGTGACCGGCACTGTGGACCAATTGGCACAAGTGCCGACCGATGCGGCCGATACAGCTCAAGAGGCCGCATCCTCAGCAGAACTAGCAGCGGCAGCGGTTGCGGCCGGGGTCGCCACGGGCAAAGCATTAGAAGCAAACACCGCTGACACACATCCAGTCACCGCAATTCTTCTGGCGACAACCTTCAAGAAGTCGGTGACGATGCTCAGCGAATTAACCTCGGAAACAAAGAAGGTCGAAGCCCAGCACACCCGTCAGCAGAAATCTCTGGCCGCCAAAGAGAAAGAGCAAAAGAAAAAGGCCGCCGAAGCCAAGGCGAAGAAGCAGGCTGAAGAAGAAGCGAAGCGCGAAGCTGCAGCAAGGGCGAAGGCACTCGCCAAGGCGGAGGAACGAGCCGCTGAGCAGCGCGCAGAACAGCAAAAGGCGGCCGCCCGGCATAAAGCCGCGGCACCAAAGTACGCGGCTCCCAAGAAGCTCACACCGAGAACGTCCACGCCGAAATATGTGGCGCCCAAACGTGCCACGCCAAAGGTACAGACGCCACCAAAATCCTCGGTCCCTAAGAACTACAACGGACCACGTTGCTACGCCCCGGGCGGCAAAACCTGGAAACCTTGCGGCTAAGTCAACAATGACAAGGTTGCAATAAACGATAAGATCTGAATTCCCGGACTGCTCGTGCAGTGCGGGAATTCATTTTGATCCTACTTCCACAAGCCTCAAGTCAGATTCGAGCACAACATTCCGCGACACCAACCCCATGCAGGCTTGCATGAATGAACTTTTCCTTTCCAATTGATGCTTAGGACGCCTAAATCAATTTCTCAATAATGGGGTGCAGGTGTCGGCTCGATAATGCCACCGCGGCCGAATCGGAAGCAGCCTCCAAGCACTCTTGCACCGATTCGGCTCGCAAATATGCGGCCAGGAAGCCAGCCATGAAGGCATCACCCGCACCATTGGTATCCACCACCGCCACTTCGCGAGCGGCCACCTTCCAGCGTTGCCCATGACGATCCATTGCCATCGCACCTCGTGGCCCGAGGGTGCAAATGGCCAATTCGGGGCCGCGGTTCAGGCACGTGCCCAATAGTTCCCATGGGTCATCAGTCGCATCGTCATTCATAAAAACAACGGCAGCCGCGCCAAGGAATGGCTGGTGAAATTCTGTCATGCCGTCGTAGTCATGCAGATCAACCCACAGTGGTATCGCACTCTTGCCCATGCGCTCGATGAGGCGTAATCCAAGTTCACTGAGGTCAATCACCGCGAGGTCAGCCTCGCTCATCCGAGCCACCACCGCCTCAACGTCAGCGTTCGATGCAGCAGACGGGGTAGCAACATAAATTGAAATGCGCTGCCCCTGGGACATGAGATTGACATGCTGTTCAGTGGTTTCACTGGGTACTAAATGAAGATCAAGGCCCGCAGATACGAGTACTTCTCGAAGCTTGTTCCCCGACTGATCTTCACCGATCGAAGCAAAGAGTGCGGTGGAAACACCGAGCGAACTTAGGTGCAACGCTTTACCAGCAGAGGTTCCGCCCACGGTATGCCACGCGTTGCGGGCAACAAGTTGCTGTGGCTGCGGATCGGGCAATCGCTCAAGTTCAATAATCTGATTCCAACTTGCCGGTCCACACACAAGGACCCTGGGCTGTTTGCTCATGATTTATTCAATACATGCTCGCTCGGTGGAATCAATACTCTGACGCAAGATCACTTTCAATTACTAGGACTTCAAAGTATATTAGCGAGTGACCCTCCTCACATCGTCCTTTGTGTCGTTGCGGAGGTGTAGATCTTCCCAGCGACAGAAGGTTTTATTGTGAGCGTTACCGAAGAATTCCGTGCAGCCCGTGACCGACTGCTTGAACTGCGCACCGATTACACCAGGGCACGCGCCGAGTTTAGTTGGCCAGAATTTACTGAGTTTAACTTCGGCTTCGACTGGTTTGATCAGGTCGCCAAGGATCCACAACGCGCACAGACGCCAGCACTGATCATCACCGAACGTGATGGAAGCTCAACTCGCCGCACCTGGGCAGAACTCTCCGCGCGCTCCACACAAGTTGCACGATGGCTCAGCGATTGTGGGGTAGCACGCGGCGATACCATTGCGGTGATGCTCGGCAATCAGGTGGAATTGTGGGAGTCCATGCTCGCCGGAATCAAGCTCGGTGCGGTCCTTATCCCCTGCACCACCCAATTAACCCCGACGGATCTGGCGGACAGGATCGATCGCGGCCACGTTCGCTGGGTGATCACCAATGAATCTGAGATGGCAAAATTCGACACTGTGCCCGGGGACTACACGCTAATCCAGATTGGCGGCACGGCTACCGAAGGCATTTTGGACTTCGCCCAGTCAGAACGAGCAGAGCCCAGCTTCCAGCTCGACTCCCCTACCCGTGCAGATGAAACGCTGTTGCGTTATTTCACCTCAGGCACCACTTCTAAGGCCAAGCTCGTAGAGCACACACATACTTCGTATCCCGTCGGGCACCTGAGCACAATGTTCTGGATTGGTCTTGAACCTGGGGATGTACACCTGAACGTGGCGTCGCCGGGCTGGGCCAAGCACGCCTGGTCCAATCTCTTTGCCCCGTGGATCGCCGAAGCCACAGTCTTCCTTTACAACTACGAGCGTTTTGATCCGATTGCACTGATGGACCAAATGGACAAGGAAAAGGTCACCAGTTTCTGCGCACCGCCAACCGTGTGGCGACTGCTGATTCAGGCTGATTTGAGCGCACTGAAAAACGCTCCGCAAAAGCTGGTGTCCGCCGGTGAGCCACTGAACGCTGAAGTGATCGACCAAGTGCACAGGTCGTGGGGTCAGGTCATTCGCGACGGATTCGGCCAGACTGAAACCACGGTACAGATCGCCAATCCACCAGGCGAGCCAGTGACCATTGGGGCGATGGGACGCGAGATGCCAGGCTACGAGGTCGTGTTGATCGATCCGGCCACCGGCGAGCGCGGCGACCTAGGTGAAATATGTTTGCTCACCGACGTGCGTCCGCTGGGGCTGATGAAGGGGTACTTCGAGAATCCCGAGAAGACCAGTGAAGTAATGCGCAACGGGGTGTATCACACCGGTGATATTGCAGAACGTGATGAGCGCGGGGTCCTGACTTATGTTGGCCGGGCTGATGACGTGTTCAAGTCCAGCGACTACAAGATCAGCCCGTTTGAGTTAGAGTCCGTGTTGATCGAGCACCCCGGGGTGGCCGAGGCCGCCGTAGTTCCGGCGCCGGATGAATTGCGCTTGAGCGTGCCAAAAGCTTATATCGTTCCCACCTCAAGCTTCGAGGCCGGAGCAGAGTTGGCCGAGTCGATTTTGGCGCATTGCCGTGAGCATCTTTCGGCGTTCAAACGGGTACGGCGCATTGAATTTGCGCAGTTGCCCAAGACTATCTCGGGCAAGATTCGCCGCGTGGAGTTACGTCAGGCCGAAGAGCAGCGCTTTGCTGGTGGCGAGGTGGCCGGGACCGAATATAAGGACACGGATTTCCCTAGCTTAAAGTCCTAGGCTTCCGATCATTCGCAGGTTGGCCGACACAGTACTTAGCTCATCCATCGCCGGGGTCATCTCAGGTATAACTACCGAGCCCCGGCCGTTGGGTTGGCAGCACAACGGCCACTTCTACCCTTGATAGCCGTAATACATGAGAGTAGATTAAGCCCTCACTCGCGGAAAAGATGCAAGCCTTCAAGGGAGATGGCAGTATGGGTCGCCAATCACAGTTCGAGATGCGGAAGAATCGGACAAGCTCATCGAGCAGAAAAAGGCATTGGCTAGCCTCTCTGTCAGCGCTCACCCTGATAGCCGTCACAGCCACCCCCGGCTGGGCCACGTCGTCTGACTCATCGTCCCCAAGCCTCACTTCGATGGTAACTGTGTCGCCGCCTATAGAACAGGAGTCTGCTACAGTCCTAACTCCGACAGAATCGGTAATGCCAACCGAGCTTCCCTCAGAAACTGCTACGCAATCAACAGCACCTACTGAATCAATATCTCCGACAGCAACAACTGAAGAATCGTCGCCAGGATCCACCGTCAGCCCTACCGCCAGCGCAGAGGCAACGACCGAATCTGCCAGCGACATCAGCGACGGCGCTTTGACCGATTCCGAAGATGAACCCTGGATTGTCTTTGACGATGAACCCTCCGTGGGTGACACCATCACAATAGAGGCAGCGTACTTTGAGTCAGGTTCAACCGTGACTATTGAGTTTCGCACGGAGAACGGAAATAACGTTTGGCACACGCTGAATCAACTTGTCGACAAAGATGGCATCGTCAGATTTGAATTCACTATTCCAGACGAAGCCCCTCTCGGCGAGGGCGACGTTTACATCTTCGATGAAGCGGGACGTCAGGCGACCCACCCCCTGTATATCTTTCGCGGGGCAGATTCCACCTGCGAAGGTAATCTAAAGGCTACGTTAGAAAAATCCAAGCTCAACCCTGGTAAACAGACCCAGCTAAATCTGACGGGTGCGGAGCCTAATCAGAAAATCGTTCTTGGACTTATCAACGCTGAATCAAATCCCGTTGACTTTATGCTCGAACAAAATGTCACTGATTCACATCAGGTGGTTATCGACTCTAGGTGCAGCGCCTCTTTAGAGGTTGGCACACTCAAGACAACGCCGGACGGCAAATACACTTTGCGCGGGCTGAGCGCCGACGGTGATGAACTTTTTAACATTCCCCTGACTATTCTCACCGGGAGCGAATCTTCAACTCCGACCCCTTCCCCTACAGCCGGAGAACCTACCCAGAGCTCAGAGCCAAACAAAAGCACGGAACCAACCAAGGACGCAACAATCGCACCTTCAACACCCCAAGAGACACCGGGGCCACTTGCCACTACTGGCTGGAACTCACTGTCCGCGGTGGGACTAGGGTTCGCAATTCTACTGGCGGGCACCTTGGTGTTGATCAATCAAAGAAATCGACGCCAGCACTAATCTGAATGGCACGTGAATATGGGTCCCAACCGGGCCCATATTTCTCGTGAGCCCGTGTGGGTTGGTCCAGAATTGCGGACATTCAAATTTGTTGGCAAACGATCAGTGGCTCATTCTTGAGCGGTGCCCCTCCGATAAAAGCCAAGCAACTTGCAGCTTTAAACAGCACTGCGAGGCGTCGCTACGCCGACTCGATGAACGCCTGCATCAAGAGCACCTAGTTGAGGATGGTATCCCTGCGCCCATTTCATTGCATCGCAGTAGGGAACACCTAGATGCCCACGGCTCGTCATGACGGGCGTAGCGGGGTGTCACCGCGCAGCCCATTGCTTTTTGAAGGCAGAAGATTACCTGTCACTGATGACCAATGGGCGACATGAAGTTTACATCGTGGGTTACAACTCATACTATGAGTCGAAGATTAGTGACCTAGCTCACTAGAAAGCGTTTTACCCTGCAGATCGGATCCACCATGTCAGATACCGCAATTCTGATCAACACCGCAGTGGCAGTACTTGCCACCGTGCTGCTGATCGTGAAATTTAAGGTCAATCCCGTCATTGGCTTGGTACTCGGCTCTTTGTATCTTGGTCTGAGCACCGGACTAGGAATCACGAAGACCGTCGAAACCATCACCCAAGGCTTTGGCGACATCATGATGGAAGTCGGGTTGCTGATCGCCTTCGGCGTGCTGATGGGCTCCATCCTGAACGAGGTCGGAGCGATCCGGCGACTGGTAGAACGACTACTGAGCGTCTTTGGCCCTAAGTACCTACCCTATTCAATGGCTGTGGCCATGAGTACCGTACTTCAGTCGATCTTTGTTGATGTCCTGATTGTCATTTCAGCACCGTTAGCTCGGCGTATGGCGAGCAAGATCGGGCCGATGGGCACGGCCAGGCTCGCTACTGCCATGGCCATCTCCCTAGAATGTGGCATCATCTTCATGGTGCCAGGCGTCGGTGCACTTGCCGTGGCCGGGGTACTCGGCGTCCCACTGGGAACGATGCTGATCTGCGGGTTAGTCCTCGTAGTGCCAACGGTCATCTTGGCCGTGCTTGTTATGTCGTTCTTGTTCAGCCGTGGGTTCTGGAAGCCAGCGCGTGATGAGCAAAATGTCTTCGATGAACAGGACTACCCACAAAGCTCCGGCAATCAGATCCCGAGCAGTGGCACAACGCCCGGGCAGCCCGAGCCATCACAGGGCCAAGCGGGCGCGCTGAAACTAGCCACCGATAAAGATTCACAACGCGAAACTCCACTACTACTGCTGTTCACTCCCCTATTGCTCTCACTAATCCTCATTGCAGCAGGAGCCATCGCTGAAATCGTCAAGATCAACAACGGGGTGCTGGAGCTACTGGGAAATCCTGTGGTCGCGCTACTGATCGGATTGATTGGTACCACCATCATTGGACGCAAGGATCTGGGCCAGAAGGGCTTAGACGAAGCAATCACCGGTGGCTTCAAAGATAGCGGGCAGATCCTGCTCCTAACCGGCGCCGGTGGATCCTTGGCCGCCACCGTGGCAGCGGCCGGCTTGGGCGATATCCTCGGCGGCTTCTTCAGCGCCAGCGCAGTAGCCCCCTTGGTCGTCGTCTGGGTCATCGCTGCAGTGCTGCACATCGCGGTTGGTTCGGTCACCCTCTCAGCAATCACCGCCGCGGGCATGCTGGCCCCGATCGCCCCAGCGTTGGGCTTAGATCCGGTATTGATCGCCCTGGCCGCAGGTGCCGGATCATTATTCATGATCCACGTAACCTCTAATACTTTCTGGCTCTTGCAATCCCTATTAGGTCAAACCGTGCGTGGCGCCCTGAAAACGGTCACCGTCGGCGTCTCGGTAGCCTCGGTCATCGCCCTGGGGCTGGTCCTTGTCATGAGCATCTTCATCTAATCCCGGTCGCTACCTATCTAGGAGTCACTTCATGAGCCAGTCAGCTCGAAGCAGCGAAGAACCCACCAGTGAACCGATCGCACCCCTATCTGGAGTGCGCGTTCTTGAACTTGGCAACTACATCGCCGCACCCACCGCAGGACGACTTTTAGCCGACTTCGGTGCGGAAGTGATCAAGGTCGAACGCCCCGGCACCGGCGACGAACTACGCAATTGGCGGCTAAAAAAGGGCACCGTTTCGATGCTTTACCGCACCCTGAACCGCAACAAGAAGTCGATCGTGCTCGACCTACGCAGCGAAGCTGGACGAGCCGCGGTACTAGACCTGGTCAAAGAATGCGATGTCCTGCTCGAAAACTTCCGCCCGGGCACGCTAGAAAAATGGGGGTTAGGACCAGAAGAACTCAGTGCCGCCAACCCAGATCTGGTGATCACCCGCGTCTCAGCCTTTGGCCAAACCGGTCCGCTATCCCAGCGTCCCGGATTTGCCGCCGTCGCCGAAGCCTTCAGTGGCTTCCGCAACCTCGTGGGAGACCCCGACCGCGCACCGGTGCGCGTGGGCGTCTCCATTGGAGATTCCATCGCAGGACTCTACGCAGCCTTTGGCGCGGTGATGGCACTGTTCGAACGCAACAATCAGCGCAGCACCAACAAACCACCGTTGAATCTGGATCACCGGGTCATCGACGTCGCCTTGCACGAGGCCATGTTCTCCATGATGGAATCCCTCATCCCCGATCACAGCGCCTACGGAGAAACCCGGACCCGCACCGGCGGACGAATGGAAGGCATCGCTCCTTCCAACGCCTACCTCTGTAGCGACGGGGCAAGCATCGTGGTGGCCGGCAACGGGGACGGAATCTTCAAGCGCTACATGCAGGCCATCGGCCGCGAAGACCTAGCAGATGACCCGCAACTGGCCTCCAACAAGCAACGCTGGGAGGCCCGCGAAATGCTCGACGCTGCCATCAGCGCCTGGAGCGGAACCCTCAGCTCGCACGAAGCACTAGAAATCCTCGACGGCGCAGGTGTGCCCGCCGGTCCGATCTACACCGCCGGGGATATTAACAACGAACCGCAATACCAAGCCCGCAATATGATCCAACACCTTGAAGTCTCTACCGGAGAAGAAACCTTGAGCGGGATCGGTTTCCCCGGCATCGTCCCGGTCATGGGCGGAACCTCCCTGCCGATCCGCAACCTCGGACCAGACTTAGGCGAACATACCGAGCAAGTACTGGGGCAACTGCTCGGCTACACCCAAGAAAAGATCAACAACGCCAGCACCAGCGAAACGAGCCAACCATGAACTCCACCCAGAACTACACCTTCACTCCCACCGCAATCCTGAGAGATGTCACCCTACGCGACGGACTACAGCTGACTGGCAAGCTCCTGTCCACCCAAGAAAAGATCAACACCGTCAGGGAATTGTTGCGCCTAGGCGTGCAAGAAATCGAACTTGGCTCCATGGCCCGCGCCGATCTTGTTCCACCCATGGCCAATACCTTGGAAGTCGCCCACGCGCTCACCGCAGAAGAACTCGCCCACTGCTGGATCTGGGTGGCCACCCCGGGACACGTAGCTAAAGCAGCCAAAGCCGGCATCACCAACTTCCAATACTGCCTCTCGGTCTCCGAGTCTCACAACCAAGCAAATGTCTCCCGCAGTACCGAGGACAGCCTGGCGGCGTTGCCCGAAGCCATCAGCTACGCCAAGGCAGTAAATGGACGCATCCAACTGTGCCTGGCCACCGCCTTCACCTGCCCCTTTGAAGGACAGATTCCAGAAGCACGGGTACTAGAGATCGCCAATGACCCACGCACCGAAGGCACCTGCGACATCGTCATCGCCGACACCCTCGGACAAGCAGTCCCAGCCCAAGTAGCCTCACTGATCAGCAACGTCAAAGCCAACTCCCCCGCACGACGAATCATCTTCCACGGCCACGACACCTGGGGACTGGGAGTAGCCAACACCCTAGCGGCCATCGGTGCCGGCGCCGACGTCATCGACGGCGCCCTGGGCGGACTAGGCGGCTGCCCCTTCGCCCCAGGAGCCAGCGGCAACACCTCCAGCGAGGACATCCTTTTCGCAACACAACCAGAATGGCTCACCCCACAGCGTTTCGGTGACCTCGTCAAACTCTCCGAACACCTCTTGGCAGAGCTCGGCGAAGAGAACCGCTCAAAATCGGCCCAAGGCGCCAGATCCAAAGCCCACGCCTTTGACTGGGTTATCAAACACTAGCCGGCCGGTCGATGACTCTCCCCAGGGAAACGTCCACCGATCAGACGAGTCATACGCTCCGCAGTCTCCAACAACGGTTCAACCCACGATTCACACACCTCTTGAGACATACGCAGTGTCGGTCCGCTAATGGTCACCGCAGCCACCAAACCGGCCGAGGAATCAAAAATGGGGGCCGACAATCCAGAAGCTCCACTTTCGCGCTCGCCGGTGGTGATGGCAAAACCATCGGCGAGCGTGGCATCAACTGCGCTTTGCAGGTCATCAAGTCCCGTGATCGTCAAGGACGTTAACGGTTCCAGCGAGTCCTGAACCAGCCGCTGCATCAATTCGGGTTTCCAGGCCAGCAGCACCCGACCCGCCGAACCAGCATGCAGCGGAGCCAACTCCCCCAAATGCATTTCACGACGCAATACATGGCGAGTTTCGGCGATGCCTACGCAGACTCGATAAGACTGTTCGGCGCGGAAAAGACAGACGGTCTCCCCGGTGGCATCACGAAGCTCGCTAAGCAGTGGATTAATGACGTCAAGTACTTCCTTGCCGCGGGTGGCAGGGGCGGCCCAATATGCCATCTTCATGCCGATCCGGTACCCATCCCCGTCCCGGTCTAGGAAGCCTTGCTCAACAAGGTTGGCAACCAGCCGTTGCACGGTCGAGGAAGGCATAGACGTCGCTTCGCGAAGATCAGCCAGCGAGAGCACCGGGTGACGAAGGGAAAACGCATCAAGGATGGAGCTGATTTTTCCCAGCACAAGAAGTGGATTCTGTGTCTTGGCCGGGGTCTGATCCTTTGGCATAAAACAGACGCTAGACCATCCAAGGACCACCGTCCAACTGCTCATGGTGATGAACAAACATGCCACTTTGATAGTTCTTCTAAGGAATCATTAAGCAAATACCGGCAATCAAGCCAATAACACCACGCACAATGACGAAACAATTCGTTATCACTGATCATTATCGTATATTTGGTAGTGAAGAACCATGAGATGTGAGGGCATGGGTGCCCCACGAATGAAGGACTGCGATGAACAATACCGAGAAGTTCCGAGCCGCCCGCGATCTGCTCTTAGCGGCCCGGGATGACTATGACAGGGCACGCGCCGAGTTCACCTGGCCAGAATTCACTGACTTCAACTTCGCCTACGACTGGTTTGACGCCGTAGCCGCTGATCCGAAACGCGCCGATCAACCCGCCCTGATTCTCACGCAGCCCGATGGCAGTTCGGCCCGCTACTCGTGGGCACAATTATCACTACGCTCCACCCAGGTGGCCCGCTGGCTATCGGACCAAGGTCTTCAGCGAGGCGACACCACAATCCTGATGCTGGGCAACGAGGTCGCGCTATGGGAAACGATGCTCGCCGGGATGAAGCTGGGCGCGGCCATCATCCCTACCACCACCCAAGTCACCAGCGAGGACCTAGCCGACCGAATCGAGCGTGGCAAGGCCAATTGGGTGATCACCAGTGAAGACCAACTCGTTAAGCTGCAAGAGGTTCCAGGTGACTACAGTCTTGTTCAGGTTGGCGGCGAAGCACATGAGGGCAACTTGAACTATGCAGATTCGTATCAATCTCCCGCTGAGTTCTCACTGGATACCCCTACCCGAGCAGATGAAAACCTACTGCTCTACTTCACCTCGGGAACAACTTCCCAGCCCAAGCTGGTCCAGCACACTCACACTTCCTATCCGGTGGGTCACTTGGCGACAATGTTTTGGATCGGGGTTGAACCAGGCGATGTGCATCTGAATGTTGCCTCGCCTGGTTGGGGAAAGCACGCATGGTCAAACTTCTTCGGCCCCTGGATCGCAGAAGCCACTGTCTTTGTTTTTAACTACGAACGCTTCGACCCCTTGGCACTGATGCATCAGATGGACAAGGAGAATGTCACCAGTTTCTGTGCCCCGCCAACCGTCTGGCGCTACCTGATCCAGGCGGATCTTTCAACGCTAAAAAATCCACCACACAAGCTGATCTCTGCTGGAGAACCGCTGAACGCTGAAGTGATCGATCAGGTCCGAAAGGCCTGGGGCCAAGTGATTCGCGATGGCTACGGTCAGACCGAGACAACGGTGCAAATCGCCAACTCTCCTGGCTCACCGGTCAAGGTCGGAGCCATGGGAAGACCGATGCCCGGCTACGACGTTGAACTGCGCAATCCAACCACCGGCCAGGTCGCAGAAGTCGGCGAAATCTGCCTACGCGTAGATCCTCGCCAAGTGGGGCTGATGAAAGGTTACTTCGATGATGCGCAGAAGACCGACGAAGTGATCAAGGACGGTGTTTACCATACCGGTGATATCGCCGAGCGCGATGCAGAAGGAATACTGACCTACATCGGTCGCGCCGACGACGTGTTCAAATCCAGCGACTACAAGCTCAGTCCCTTTGAGCTTGAATCCGTAGTGCTGGAGCATCCCGCGGTGGCAGAGGTTGCGGTAGTCCCCTCACCTGATCCGCTGAAACTTTCGGTGCCCAAGGCCTTCGTAGTTCTTGCTGCTGGGTATGAGCCAAGTGCGCAGACCGCCCAAGACATTCTTGGCTTCTGCCGCGAGCATTTGGCTGCGTACAAACGCATCCGCCGGCTGGAATTCTCGGAGCTTCCCAAGACCATTTCCGGGAAGATCCGACGAGTGGAACTACGCCTCGCCGAAGAGGAACAACACGCAGCGGGCAAAGTTCCGGCAGGAGAATTCCGCGACGCTGACTTCCCAGAACTGAAGAAGCGCAGTTAAAGGATGTACCGCTAAATACACCGCTGGCCCCGAGCAACCTAAAGTTGTTTGGGGCCAGCGCTGTATTACGGCAGATCAGTCCTACTTCTTGGGTGAGGGCTCATCCTTTTCCTTGAGCGTGTTGACAACGCCTTTGCCAAGGTAAAACGCACCGTCGGCATACCAGGCGAGCATCAACAGCCCACGGGCAGGTTTGGGAAGCCACGCAAATTTCTGGCTCTTGGCCAACACCGCATGTACAGCCGCGCCCGAGGCCAAGACCGCTGCGCCCGATACCATCAGCGCCTTAGGGCTCCAGCCACCGCGGAAGAAGATACGCGAGATCCCGGTGGCTTCACGTTCCTGCTCGCTCATCACGGCACGAAGAGTCCTAAACAGTCCGCCGGTTCTTAGCACTCGGTGATCTTCAGGAATCGGACGACCGGTGAGGTAATCCACGCTGCGTGAGTCGAATCCGAATAAGCCCACAAGCTTCTTGACCCCAGCAAGGTCCGTCGGGTTCGTCAGGAGTTTAAGAGCTTGTTCACGCTGAGCTTGATCGCTGAGCAGTTCTGCAATCAACTCAACGGTTTCCTCGTCAATACCTCTGATCATCGCGTCAAGCTCGGCTAATCGAACAGCAGCCGGCGAATCGGCAGTAGGCTCCAGAATCACCTGACGATCCAGATCCAAGAACAATGTCAGGGACGGACCGAATAGCTCCCGGCGCCCTCGCTTGGCTTCAACAGTGGCCATGATGACATTTCCGGTACGGTTCAGTGACAAGAACGGGCGACTGGAGCGCGAAATATATGGTGGGAAGACCGCGTACTTTGGACTGACCATTAACCCCGAGTCGCTGTTCCACACGGTGAATTGGTTATCGTCGAACCCGCCGGCCATAAGAATTTCGGAAGCCTTGAGCTTCGCGCCGTGAAGCAACTCGTTGGTGGCCCCTGGCTCACCGAGAATATCTTCTTCCGGGGTGGGACCGTCTATTTCTTCACCATCAACCAAGACGTAAGCCGCGCCGGTGGAATTCTTCAGCTCGTGAACAAGTTTGGTCACGCGAGAGCCTTCGCGAAGTTTGCCATTGGCATCCACTCGATAGAGGACCGCGTCACGGGCTTCACTCACGGTCGCTACTTCGGCCATCACCTCGGTGGCCTTCTGTCGCTGGACAGCTCCCCCAATGAATCCGAGCAGGCGTCGGTCGGCCAGAGCGCTGCGTACAATTTGGACTGCTTCTGGCAGGTCGCCGAGGAAGATGAACTCAAGGTTGAGGTAGTTGAACTGAGAAGAATCCACGAAGGCTATTCCCTTTCGTCGCCGGATCGGTAGGTCACGCTTATTTCTAGTTTGACGTGCAGGACCTCAAAAGAACAACGCGCCAAGTGGACACAAAGTTCCTCTTGGCGCGTTGGATGGTCGATAAGACCGAAGTACTACTTACTTACCCAAGTATTTCTCGAAACCGGCAGGCAGGTTCAGGCTTGATGGATCAAAGTCCTGATTGGCACCAGCACCGAAAGCCGAACCCGAAGGAGCTGCAGACTTCTTGTTCTGGGCATCCAGCTGAGCCTGGGCGGCCTTGGCTGGGTTACCGAACTTCTGCTGCTTCTTGCCCTTACCCTTGGCCTTCGCCTTGCGGGCAGCGCCCTTACCTGCCCCTGGCATGCCTGGGATACCGCCACCGGAAGCCATCTTCTTCATCATCTTCTGCGCTTCGGTGAAACGCTCAAGCATCTGGTTAACCTCGGAGACCGAAACACCGGAACCCTTGGCGATACGTGCACGACGCGAGCCGTTGATGATCTTTGGTGCCACACGCTCATGCTGGGTCATCGAGCGAACGATGGCTTCCACACGATCAATCTGACGCTCATCGAACTGTTCGAGCTGCTGACGGGAAATCTGTGCGCCGGGCATCATGCCCAGCAGCTTCTTCATCGAGCCCATCTTCTTGATCTGGGCCATCTGAGCGAGGAAGTCGTCCAGGGTGAAGTCTTCCTGGTCGGCGAACTTCTTCGCCATACGCTCGGCTTCGCCCTTGTCCCAGTTCTTCTCAGCCTGTTCGATGAGCGTCATGACGTCGCCCATGTCCAGGATGCGCGAAGCCATACGGTCTGGGTGGAAGATCTCGAAGTCGTCCAGGTTTTCACCGGTGGACGCGAACATCACCGGCTTGCCGGTCACCGAAGCTACCGACAGGGCTGCACCACCGCGGGCGTCGCCATCAAGCTTGGAGAGGACCACACCGGTGAAGTCGACACCCTCATGGAAGGCCTGTGCGGTATTCACCGCATCCTGACCGATCATGGCGTCAATGACAAAGAGAACTTCATCAGGGTTGATGGCGGCACGAATGTTCGCTGCCTGAGCCATCATTTCGGTGTCAACGCCCAAACGGCCGGCGGTATCAACGATGACTACGTCGTGCAGCTTGGCCTTAGCTTCGGCAATACCGTCACGGGCCACTGCTACCGGATCTCCGGTAGGTGTATCAAACTCGGAGGAGACACCCGGATGCGGAGCGTAAACAGGTACACCAGCGCGCTCACCGTTGATCTGCAACTGCTTAACAGCGTTAGGACGCTGAAGGTCACAGGCCACCAGCATCGGGGTATGCCCCTCAGACTTTAGGTGCTTAGCCAATTTACCGGCCAGGGTGGTCTTACCTGCACCCTGCAGACCGGCGAGCATGATCACCGTTGGAGGGTTCTTGGCCAGGTTCAAGCGGCGAGTTTCGCCACCAAGGATGCCTACGAGTTCTTCGTTGACAATCTTGACGACCTGCTGGCCTGGGTTCAGGGACTCGGAGACCTCGGCGCCTAGGGCACGTTCCTTCACCTGTGCCACAAAGGCGCGGACCACCGAGACGGCAACGTCAGCGTCGAGCAGGGCGCGACGGATTTCGCGGACGGTACCGTCAATGTCTGCTTCAGTCAGGCGACCCTTGCCGCGCAGGTTTTTGAAGGTTGCTGTCAGGCGATCGGAAAGTGAATTAAACACGTGCCGGGCACTTCTTTCGATAGGTCTTGTGGTGCGTATCAAAAACGCACAGGACTCGACTTATAAGAATATCAAGAATCACGGCGCGATCTAACCAGCCCCACATCAATGCGTCGGGTAACAAAAGAAACCGCCGGTGGCTGCATGGCCCACCGGCGGTTTCCCGAACACCGTTGCTGGTGTTCTACCCCTTGATTTGTTTCATCTTATTTTTCAGATCCCACCTCGTTACTTAGTAGCCAGCTGGTAACCTGCGTCGTTGTGTTCTGCTGCGTCGATACCGGCGATTTCGATATCAGCTGATACTCGCCATGGGCTGAACTTTCCGATGACTGTTGCGATGATCCAGGTCATAACTGCCGAGAAGATCATGACTACTGCCAGGGTGACGAACTGAGCAACCAGCTGGGACAGTCCACCACCGTAGAATAGGCCGCCCGCGCTTTCCTCGGTTGGCAGTGCGAAGAAGCCGAGGAACAAGGTACCGATGATGCCGGAGACCAGGTGAACGCCAACCACGTCGAGCGAGTCGTCGTAGCCGAGCTTCCACTTCAGGTTCACTGCCCATGCCGAACCAGCACCAGCCAGAACACCGAGAAGCAATGCTGCCCATGGGGCCAAGTCTGCACACGATGGGGTGATGGCTACCAAGCCGGCGACCAGACCGGAGGCTACGCCTACCGAGCTTGCACGTTCTCCGCGTAGCTTCTCAACGAGAACCCAACCAAGAACCGCGGCACCTGGGGCAGCGAAAGTATTGATCCAGATCAAACCGGCCTGCTCGATGGTGGTTGCTGCGCCGGCGTTGAACCCGAACCAGCCGAACCACAGTAGGCCTGCGCCGAGCATCACCAGTGGGGTGTTGTGTGGCTGTGGGCGATCGTGGAAGTTGTGACGCTGACCGAGCTTGAGTGCGAGAACAAGAGCTGCGATACCTGCGTTGGTGTGGACTACTGCCCCACCGGCGAAGTCAATTGCTTCACCGAAGATCTTGCCCAGTGCGCCATCGGCAGAGAGGATGCCGCCACCCCATACCCAGAAGGCAACTGGTGCATATACCAGGGTGACCCACAGTGGAATGAAGAACAACCATGGTGCGAAGCGAGCGCGGTCAGCAATGGCACCGGAGATAATGGCTACGGAGATCATGGCGAAGGTGCCAGAGAAGCCAGCTGAAAGCAGATCTGCTTGTTCAGTGTTGTGCATGGCAAAATCACTGATTGGGTTTCCGACGATTCCTGCGATGGTCGGCTCACCTGCTGAGAACGAGTACCCCCAAAGTACCCAAACTACTGCGGTGATTGCTGCGGCGGAGAAGCTCATCAGCATCATGTTCACGACGCCGGTAGAGCGGGTCATACCGCCGTAAAAAATTCCCAGTGCCGGTGTCATCATCAAGACAAGTGCGGCTGCTATCAGGATCCATAAGCTGGCAACATCCAACTCCATCTGGATCACTTCCCCTCAAGGTGTTCGGTGTATCAGTGGCGAGTCGGGCCCTACTGCAGAACTGCGGTGTCCATCGGCCCGTTGTTGAGTACTATTCTTCGGCACCGATGTTTCGATACACTCGCCGATTCGTTTCGAGTGTGTATCAAGTCACCCATTTAAGTAACGTTTGGTTCTCTGCTGTGTTTCGACCCTGTTTCGCCTCATTCACCAAAATATGCGAATTTACACAGAAAGGTTCGGGCCAGCTGATGAGAAACATCGGTTGACCCGAACCTTTATGAATTCACACTGCCTCTAGGAGCGTTTGATCTTGACTACTTTGAACATCGGGACGGTAGTTGAACCGCCAATAGTGGTGTCATAAGTCAGCGAACCAGTGACCGTTGCGGTGATCTTCACAAGATCATCAGCGACAAAATCATCCAATTCCTTGCAATCGGAAATGCCATCGCCGGCGGCGAACATTGAGTTATGTTCATAGTCGTACTTCCCCACTAACGCCTGGCTCACGTCAGCACGGAATGTGCACGGTCCTGTCCCAGAATCGAACTGTGTGATTCGTGCGTAAATGATGACGTTCTCGTCCACGTGCGAATCGGGATTTTTCACAATTTGAGCGAGCTGGCGTTTGGTGACTTCCTTTGCCTTATTCTCTTTTTCCTTTTGTGCCTTTTCGGCGGCCTCTTTGGCTTTCTTCTCTTCAGCCTTGCGAGCCGTGTCAGCTTCTTGCTTCGCTACACGTTCGTCTTCCGCGGCACGCAAAGTATCGGCTTCGTCTTGAACCGTAGCCAGAGTTGTTTTAGTTTCTGCTAGTTCGGCCTCGAGTGCTTGCTTGTCCGATGCCAAGGAAGAAGCCGACGCCTGGGCAGCTTCGAAGTCATCGCTAGAAACGCCACAGGCGCTCAAGGAAAATGCAACAGCGACTGCGGTCACTGCGATGAAGAACCTCTTCATGGTCCTACTCCAATTCATGGGTGCGAGTACCCGGATGCCCCCATAGCATCCGGGTACTGCTGATCATGACAGCGGGGTAGGACAGTTTGGATTCGAAAAGGGGGCTCAAGACGCAATACTGCCACCGAGCTTGGACTCGGTGGCAGTATTGCGCGTCATTAGAACAGGCTTGAGAATGTCCTACGAAGCTGTAAACAGCTTGTCTGAGTCCAATGACTTCTGAATACGAGAGCCAAGTGTCTGCGCTAGCAACTCCGAATACGTCGCGGTCAAATGAGAGTGATCCCAATAGGCCAACACCCCACCGACCACGGTGTAGCACCGACCGGCTTCGCACAACTGGTCATTCATGTCCACAGACGTAATGTTTGGGTCATTTATCGCCTTCACCGCGTCAAACTGCGGATCCATCGGAATCCATGAATCGGCTGATCCGCTACATTCGCTCAGATCCTCCGAATTAGCCGCCGCACAGTCTGGTGCATTGTCGATAGTGGTACCGGGGAATGGTGTGTCCCTTACAACGACTACCTTGGCACCGGTATCGCTCCATTGCTTGAGGATTTTTTCGTATGCCTTGGTGGCGGGTACTTCAGAGGAATCCATGCTCTGTCCGCTCAGCGGGACGGACTGGCGGTTGACGCTGATAACCAGGTCGTAGTCGTTCTTCTTGAATTGACCTGTCACCCACGAGCCCAGATCGCCACAGCCCTTTGAACTGGCCGGGTCCTCAAAGACTTGGTTTTCACCCATAATTGCGCATCGACTTGCCAGATAGGTGTCGATTTGCCAGTCGCTTTTCTGGGCGAGGCTATCGAGCGCAGGGAACCACTGACCCGCGTGGGAATTACCCACCAATGCGACCTTGATTTTCCCCTTGCCGTAATGGCACACCGGGCGTTCCTTGAAGTTGGTCTTGTCGCTGGCAAAGCAATCGTCGCGGTAGACCAAAGGTTTGTCAGTTTTGGCTGCAATCGGCGCAGGTGCAACCTGCTGGTTAGGCGATTCTGCGGCCTCTGGTTTGCCACATGCATCAGCTAATGCTGCTGCCCCAAAGCAGGACTTTCCAACCGTGCGCTCAACCTGCGCCAGTGCCTTATCGATGTCCTGAGCGTCCTTGGCGACGTTGGTGCTGGTCAGGTAAAAAGCACCGGCGAACAATGCCAAAATGAGGCTTCCTGCGGTGAGGAACCGTGGAGCAGTGAGCAGCCGGGATGTATCGATGAGTTTTCGGAAGCGAACTTCAACTAGCTTCTGAGTCAAGACCGACAGGATCAGCGCCAGGGACAACGCCAAGATTTTCTGTGGCCATTTGAAGTCGTCCACCAAGAACGGAACCAGGACCAACAACGGCCAATGCCATAGGTACAGGGCATAGGAGTTATCGCCGAAGAATTGGAACAGCTTGGTATTCAGGAAGACGTTCGGCGAATACTTGTGCGTTGAGTTAGTCAGCAGTATTAGCGAGGTGCCGAATACGGGAATGATCGCTATGTAACCAGGGAATGGCATATCGCCAGTGAAGGCCAACGCGCTAAACGCAATTGCAATGACGCCGCCCCAAGAGCCGATCAAGCTGAAGATGTCGTTCTTGGCTGAGTGCGCCTTCGCGCCTAACGCGGCCACCAATGCCCCGGCCGAAAATTCCCACGCGCGAGTGAAAGTTGAGAAGTAGGCGCTGCCCGGAGTGGTTGCCGTGGCATACAGCGAATATCCGATAGAAATCAGGAAGATTAGGCCGATACCGGCCAACACGACCTGACCGGAGTTCTTCTTGTACTTAACTGCGGCCCAGATTAACAGCCCAATGAGGATAGGCCAGACGAAGTAGAACTGCTCTTCAGTAGACAGCGACCAGAAGTGTTGAAAAGGGCTCGGCGCATCCCCCTCAGCGAGATAATCAACTTTTGTCACTGCAAGGAACCAGTTTTGGAAATAGAAAGTCGCCGCGACTGCCTGCAAGCCCCAGTCTTGCCACACGGTCTGCGGTGCAAATAGCCAGATGCCCAGCACACTACAGAAGATCACCAAGAATGATGCGGGAATGAGTCGCTTAACGCGCCTCATCCAGAATTTGCCAACATCAACCAAGTTCTGTGGCGGTTTTGAAATCAGGTGAGAGGTGATGAGGAAACCGGAGATGACAAAGAAAACGTCAACACCGACAAAACCTCCGGGCAGATAATGGCCCCAGAAGTGGTACAGCACCACAATGCCAACAGCTATGGCACGCAAGCCCTGGATATCAGCGCGGAACCCTCGCGGTGTGCGGTCCTGCTTTACGGGCATGGGTAAATCTTGATTTGACGACACGTCGAGATGAGTCCTTTACCGTCTGGCTTTTGCTAGCGGAGCAGGCCTCCATAGTCTTGAATCGCCGTTGCTCGCGAACCATCCTTGCCTGAGTTTCTGACCGAAAACTGATAAATCGACCGTAGTAGAGATCAAATCGCCCGATAAACTAGCGCAATCCGCAAGCGAGCCAATACCTGACTAGGAATATGATTAACTATTCACTGGCAGATAGCGCGCAAACGTGACGCACAGCACTTGAATGACTCAGGCGTGTCGTAATTCAAAAACAGGGTTTCTGGCGTTGATCTCACGCATGAGCAAGAAGAACGGCCCGGCATTCACATATCTGTGAAGTCCGGGCCCTTCTCACGGCGTAGGATTTTAGTAGCTCCAGGTCCAGCCACCGGTTTTGTCCGGGTCATAAACAACCTGACCGTTAGCATACGGCGAGTCCAGAATGACGTTGCCGCGAATCTCATCCCCTGCGCCCACCGCAATATCTAGCGCCTTGTCCACGTCACAAGAAAAGGCTGCAACCGTATTCAGATCATAAACAACACCACGGTTTCGCCCCGGCGATACGCCAAACGCCGAGGCATCCAAAGGCATCAATGCGATGTCCTCCTTCACCACTTTTTCAGCAGACTCCGCCAGCTTGGCACTAACATCCAGTAGGAGAAACTTCTTGTTTTCTGGCGAAATCTTTTCCCCGAACCCACGAAGCGTGCAGGAGTTGAGCACTTTGACGCTGTGAACGGTAATCTCAAAGGACGGCTTGGTTGTTCCGTCAACCGTCAGTTTTCCCGGTTGCCCAAGGCTTTTGATCACCTGGGCCTGAGTATCAACTTTCACCTCTTCACCCGTCTGTGCATCTGACTTAGCTACATCAGCAAGGTTGTCCTGTAATTTCTGCGTGGTCGGGCCAGCTTGTGCTGAGTAATAGTTATTACCCAAAATTAGCCCCACGGACACGGTCGCGACAGCTACCGTCGAACCGAGCACCCAGGCAATCTTGCGCTTCTGGCTGTTGCATTGCTCGTTTTGCGCGTTGAACTTGGTCATCGTTCAGTCCTCTTATCTAAGAACGCTTCAGGAAGTCGCCGGATGATATGTAGCGTCCCGAGTTTTTGACTACCTTTTCCGAGAAAGAAGTGGTCTTATAAGTCCAGGATTCAGTGTCACCATTGAGAGGAACATTCTGGCGGGTATACATTGGTCTGCCTTGATATTTCAGTTGACCTTCGTAGATGTCCAGCTTCTTTAGCATTGCCGGCCCCTTGGCATCCGAATACTGGAATTGCTCCGCCACTACAGTTTTTGGACCGTTAGTGAGGAATGTCCAGTTCTTGTTCCACAGTTGATACAGGGAGGAACTACTCAGCCGCTGATTCGTATTCTTTTGCTGGAATCCTGACATGACGTTGTATGCAGACTGGCCCGTTCGCAGGGTCCCATAGACGGCTACCGAGTACGGACCATGCCTCCGCAAGTTTCCAGATTCCTTGATCCAACCAGTAACCGAACCTGCGCTGATTCGTACCCATCCGCCTTCCGCCTTGTGAGTTACGGTGACCTTCCAGCCCTTTTTAACGCTTCCGGCCGAGGTGGAATTCGAGACAGGATTCTTTCGTAGCGTCAATAGCCCGGTAGTAAACCTGTCATAGTTTTTGACGTCGATTGCAGGGGGAATTGGGTCTGCTGGTTTTTTCCGGTCAGTATTTGAAGCCCAGACCCACTTACCGTTCAGATTGATTTCATCGCGTCTGTTCGAAGCGTCCCACGCGCCCCAGCGCACTTTCGTTCCCTTGCTAATCGTTCCGACAACTTTGGAGTTGGTTTTTGAAGCTGCACTATAGACGGAGCCATTACTTTGAGCGTACCTATACTGCGGAGCTACATAGTCGCGGTTCGTGACACTGGTCCAGACCCAGCGCCCGTTGACGTTGATCTCGTCGCGACGGTTAGTTCCATCCCACCGTCGATATTCGTATTTTTCCCCATGGTGAACCCGTCCCGCATAGGTATCGGTTTTCGGATCTATCCCAAGGTAGGTACTGCCACTTTTTTGAACATAACGGTACTGTTTGGCTGGGCGAGTACGTGTCAAATTTTTGGAGTCCACCCATCCGTGATAGCTACCGGTCTTGATATGGGAACTCGTACCACTAACATCGAGCAAGCTTACTTGACTGCGGAAATTGACCGCTCCGATTTTCGTGCTCCGTGCAGCGGTCGCATATATAGAGGTAAATCGCGTCATGTATCGAACCGAATCGTCTTTCGTATACGCCCGAGTGCTCAGATACTGGCTTGCTGACCAGCCCGTCTTGGAACCCCATTTAAGTTGACTCCAAGTACCTGACTTGTTGCCGGTCAGTTGAACGATTGTTCCCTTCGGCATAATGCCAAGAGACTGGCTACTCGTCGATGCCGATTTCCTTAGATTCAGGTTCTCCGTGGTTTTGGTTTCGGTGACTTTCTTGATGTATTTAGACGGCGGGGCGTTTTCTGGGTCATACGCTCCCAAGTGGACGTGGACCCCCTGGCCCAGCGTTGAAGCATGCGCATTCGTTGACCCAAGCAACACAAGGAATAGCGAAGCCACTCCGAGTACTGCAATCAACGCACGTTGATAGTTGAGTTCTTCCTTTTGCATCGGACTTTGCCCTCAAGTTCTAGCCGAAAGTGTGAGTGATGTTTCCGGACATGATGCATCCAAGCGGACGCTTAACTTGAAGAATATGCCCGACCGATGCGCAGTACAAGGCGTTAATCAGTTCTTTATATTTTAAGACAGCAGGTGCCAGCTATACCAGGATCCAATTGCACGCATTCGCAAGAGGAGTGGCCACAAGCCCATGAGTAACAACTCGTGTCACTTGAGAGTATTCATGATGCGTTTATTTTTTATTGCCTGTTTCTGCCAACGACAAGAAATTCCACCACCGTCGTCCACGACTTTTTGAGACAAAATCGTTACCCTCGGTTCAGCTGGCCAACTAGTAGAGACAGCAAAGGCTCCGCCAATGGCGGAGCCTAAACCGGACTAATTTGATGCTTGCTTAGCCTTCTAGCAAAGCGTCAACAAAGTCTTCTGGATTGAACGGAGCTAGGTCATCTGGGCCTTCACCCAGCCCCACGAGCTTCACTGGCACACCCAACTGACGCTGAATGGCCACGACGATGCCGCCCTTGGCAGTACCGTCCAGTTTGGTCAGGACGATTCCGGAGACGTTGACAACTTCCGAGAACACTTTGGCCTGTTGCAGACCATTCTGGCCGGTAGTGGCGTCCAATACGAGCAGAACCTCGTCAATAGCTGCCTTCTTCTCAACGACGCGCTTGATCTTGCCCAGCTCGTCCATGAGTCCGACCTTGTTCTGAAGGCGACCTGCGGTGTCGATCATGACGATGTCGACTTCCTGATCAATACCAGCAGAAACAGCCTCGAATGCCACCGAGGCAGGATCCGCACCATCGATGTCCGACCGTACAGTCGGAACGCCAACACGGTCGCCCCAGGTTGCCAGCTGCTCGGCAGCCGCGGCACGGAAGGTATCGGCAGCGCCCAGGAGTACGTCCTTATCCTCGGCAACCAGAACACGCGCCATCTTGCCGATGGTGGTGGTCTTACCTACGCCGTTAACGCCGACCACCATGATGATACTCGGGCGGTCCGCATGCGGCTCGGGCAGGTAACTACGATCCAGGGTTGGATCTACAAGTTTAAGCAACTCTTCACGAAGCATGGCCTTGACCCGCGCTGGGGCCTTGCTTCCTTCGATCTTTACGCGTTCACGCAGCGCGTCGACCAGTTCCAGGGCAGGTTCGGTACCGAGATCTGCCATTAGCAGGTTCTCTTCGATTTCCTCCCAGACATCCTCATCAATGGTGTCCTGGCTCAGCAGAGCCAGCAGACCCTTGGAGAACATATTGTTGGACTTGGTCAGACGGGCACGCAGTCGAGCAAGGCGGCCCTGCACTGGTTCAGGAACATCAAGCTGAGGCGCTGCAGGGAAAACCGGTTCTTCAACCGCGATGGCAGTATCGCCACCACTAGTTGCCTCTTCAGCAGTGCTCTGGGCACCCTGGCCAGCTGAGACGTCGTCAGCGTCACGCTCAGAAGTATATGGAGTCTTCGGCTTGCGCCCCTTGGTGACAAAGGCAATGACACCAATGGCCACCACGGCAACAACCGCGACAATGATAATTGTTAAAGTTAGCGAATCAGACACGTGTTTAATCGTCTCATACCTTCTGTGAGTTACCACGCGCGGATATGTCGCACAAAGCACGGAAAAATCGATGCTTCAACAACGATTCAGAACATAGACTTAGTCAGTCTCTGCCCAATCATTACCGTTGCTCAGAAAGGCTGGCAGGTCTGAGCTTCTCAGGCCAACAGCAATGAACAAATTTTTCACTCGCAGTACCAAAGCACGAGCACCGATTCCACGGGAAATCGGCGTACTTCTGGTGGCAGCCTTCATCATCGCCCTTGGCTTCGGATTGATCGCACCGATTCTGCCTCAATACGCGGTGAGCTTTGACGTGGGCGCCGCAGCGGCCAGCGTTATTGTCAGTATCTTTGCCTTCACCCGATTGATCTTCGCTCCGGTAGCAGGAGCGCTGGTAGGAAAACTCGGTGAACCTCGTATCTATGTCACCGGTGTATTACTCGTCGCCCTATCAACCTTGCTGTGCGGTTTTGTTCAGGACTACACCCAGTTACTGATAGCCCGAGGTCTTGGTGGCTTCGGATCGACAATGTTCACCATTTCAGCCATGGCACTGATCTCCAGGCTCTCCCCCGAAGCTTCGCGTGGCCGGATCTCCGGACTATATGCCGGCGCTTTCTTGCTAGGAAATGTTGCCGGCCCGGTGCTCGGTACTGTGCTCGCTCCCTTAGGCATGCGCGTTCCATTTTTCATTTATGGCACCGCACTGGTTATCGCGGCAGCAGTGGTTTACTTTGCGCTGGGACGTAGGCGCGATCTTGATCGTGATGCCGTGGACCCCAAGAAAACTCGTGCAGCTATTGAGGTTGTCACCACCGGTGAAGCTCTGAAATCCCCTGCATACCGCGCAGCTCTATTTTCTGGATTCAGCTACGGCTGGTTAGCTTTTGGCATCAGGAACAGCATGATCCCGCTGTTCGCTGTGGCGGTATTTGGTCAAGGATTGGGAACCACGATTGCCGGTTTGTCCATGGCACTCTTCGCTATCGGCAATGGTCTCGCCCTGCTCTTCTCCGGAAAACTCACCGACAAAGTAGGACGCAAGATCCCTGTCATGCTCGGGCTGACATTGCTGTTGCTGTCTATCGGCTCCATGGGGATCTTCACCACTGAAGCCGGTTTCGTTATCTGTTCAATCTTTGCTGGCTTTGGCGGCGGCATCCTTGGTCCAGCGCAACAGGCCTCGGTCTCTGACGTGATTGGAACGGGACGTAATGGTGGCAAGGCGTTGGCTGGATTCCAGATGTGCCAGGACCTTGGCGCAATTATCGGCCCGCTACTTGCCGGTTTCCTGGCCGATTCCTTCAATTACGAAATCGCATTTGGGCTTTCAGCTCTCATTGCACTTGTTGGTCTCATCGGTTGGAGCTTTGTGCCTCGAACGATCAAACCTGTAGACACCAACGAAGAAACGAAGCCCCTACAATAGTCAGCTAGCGTCGATCAACTGACGCGACTAGATGCAAAAAGATTGGGCGAACACCCATCAAAGGTGTTCGCCCAATCCCTCTTTTGTTCGAAAATCTTTAGACGAACTTGGACTTTCGAAGATCAATACTCAGCAGGCCGTTCACGGTACGATAAACGCGCGCTCCTGCAAATACCAAATCTTTAACTTCGGATGGAACGCGGATGCGTCGAGTTTCAGCGTGGTCGAATTTCACATGTGCGTCAGTAATTGCGAGCGAAGCTGATGACAAGTCCGCGAAGGAAATTTGGGCGAGGTACTTTTCGCCGCCTAGATGCTTGACCGGAAACTCAAGCCGACGTTCGCTGTCACGTTCGTCTAGGTAGATGGCTCGTGGCGAAGGGCCGATCTTTGGTGCAACAAGATGCAATTCAAGCCGATCGCTCTTGTTAACGGACTTAACAAGCTCCGGTCGAACCGCAACTTGGTCATCCAACTTGGCTAGTCTCTTGAGCTCCTCATGGTCCCCGGCAATTATTGCCAACGACTTAGCCGCATCGTGGTCACTGAGCACTTCGTCGGTACGTTCGGCAAGGAATTCTTGAACATACGGGCCGAATGCTGAGATCCACATCTTGGCGCGAGCATCGCGGTATTTCAAGAAACGCTCTCCCACGAAGAATTTCAAACCCTTGCGTTTGAACAATCCCGCGATCAAACGGCGACCCAACTCTGGATCGTCTACGGTGTTATTGCGTATGGTATTGCTGATGTGAGTCATGGATTCGACGTAACCCACTGGCTCAAAAGGCTGGGCGCTGATGTTGTTTCCGTCGCCGCGTTCACGAATGTAGTAGTACTCATAGTCTGCAAGGACGCTAACCCGTTTGGCGTGCAGGTAGCACCCTGCTAAGACCATGCCATCTTCAAGCCGGACCTTTTCTTCGGCAAAACGTAGATCATTGTCGAGGATCATTTGGCGACGGATGAGCTTCTGAGGCATCAGAGTGGCAAAGATCGATTCAAGCGGCACATCTACTTGAGTCGATGCGAAAAGCGACGTACGGATCACACGCCCGCCAACCGGCACCAACTTTGGAGCGAGTACGTCCACATCGTGTTTGAGCGCGAAGTCGCGCATACGTCGAAGAGCTTCGGTACCCAATGTATCGTCCGAATCAGCATAGAAAACGTATTCGCCTTTGGCCATTGCGGTTCCCACATTGCGCGGCTTACCAGGCCATCCACTGTTTTCTTGATGAACAACGGTGAAGTTCGCATTACGTTTAGCGTAGACATCCAAGATTTCACCACCGAAATCGGTAGATCCATCGTTGACCGCGATCACTTCGTACAGGCTCTTGTCCAGATCCTGCAGTTCAAGAGAATTCAGGAGCTCGGTCAGGTAGGGCATTGAGTTGTAGACAGGGATAACGACACTAACAAAAATGCCTTCAGGCTTGTTCAGCTCTGCACTTTCTACCCGCTCAGAACCTACTTCTTCCACCGCGGCTTTGTTGACACGATCAACAGGATCCTGCGGAGCTGGTTCTGCTTGCTCTAGAACCTTCGATTCCAAAGGTGTACTGCCACCAGTAGTTTTACTACGTTTTCTAAACAGCGCCATCAATTTCCCATTACTTAGAAGCCAGCCAGGCTCAGTGTATTTCTATGCTAATTATATACAGAATTACACAACTATCGACCTTGACTCACAGTGTCGCATCCCCCATCTGATTAGTATGGTTACAATTTCATAACGCTGGTGGGACGGGTAGCGCCAAGAAGTTGATCTGCCGTTGAATAATAATCGAAACTATCATAATCGACGTCAGAAAGACGTCAGAAACGAGAGTAACGAGTCAAAGAGTAAGACTTTGCCAGGCGCGAAATGGTTACACCGAAGACACTAGTTCGTGCTCCGTACAACGCGGATGCCTCACTCCGAGAAACCGTGTCGTCGCAACAACAGAATCCGGCGAAATTCAAAATCATCGAACATGGCCATTAGGCCCTTCGTCGGTCCAGACTTAAGAACCCATTGCCGGTACCGTAAACACGGATTCCGCCCGCATCCCTCGTGCTCACCTTTTGGCCCAACTTAATTCTCTTTGTCGAAGCATCTGGGTACACAAGAAATATGTCTCCCAGGCGCGTCACCGAGCTCAATATGGCCTCGCGGATAAAACGCGCCGTCAAGATTGAGTCCACGGTATCAATCGAAATCTCAGTTTCTAGTTGGGCCGCCGAGTCTCGATCCGTAACGCGTGCACTAACAGGTCGCGGGCCTTCGGCTGGGAATTCAACAGTGAGCTCAACTAACTCTTCAGTTACTTCGATGCGCACCGCTTCAGGGGGTCGCTGAGCTTCTACTTCTTGCTGCGCTAAGCGCTCCAGAGCGCTTAGATCGCAGTCAAGAATCGCACGGACACGCAATGCGTCTTGCTTATTAAAAGTTGCTTCAGGATCTGTGAGCCCAAACCGCTCAAGGAAGGTAGCGTGGCTCCGAACCCATGAGGTTCGCTGTGCTTCATCCAAGCGCAAGAACCGCTGTCCCCTATAGAAGCTAAGCCCTTTTCGCTTGAACAGTCCCGCGATCTGCTTTCGGCCTACTTCAATGTCGTCGCCAGCATGAACTTTCACGGCCTGTGCGATCTTACTCAGCGATGAAACATATCCTGCAGGCTCAATTTGCTGAGTACTGATGTTTTGGCCATCCGAGCGACGGCGAATTTCATAGTAGTTATAGTCGGCCAGGATGCTGATCCGATTGGCGACGGAATAGGCTTCAACCATGACCATGCCGTCTTCTAACCGGACTTTTTCCTCGATGAAGCGTATGCCGTGAGCATCAAGAAGAGACTTGCGGACCATCTTCTGCGGAGACAACGTACGCAAGATGAAGTCGTACGAAACATCTCGAATAGTGCGTTCAAATAGTTTCACCGGGGCACGGCGACCATCAATGCCAACCATTTTTGGGACAAGAACATCAACATCATGTTTTCGCGCGTAGGTTGTCATCCTGCGCAGGGCCTCGGGTCCGAGGCGGTCATCACCGTCTACGAAGAATACGTATTGACCTCGAGCTTTGGCCATACCAACATTGCGTGGTTTACCAGGCCAGCCACTATTGGCTTGGTGCACAACAAAGAAATTGGAATTGCGCTTCTCGTAAGCATCAAGTATGTCACCTCCAAAATCCGTGGAGCCATCGTCAACGGCGATGACTTCAAAAAGTGCCTTATCTAGGTCTTGCATCTCCAAAGAGTTCATCAACTCGGTCAGGTACGGCATGGAGTTATAGACGGGAATGACGACGCTGACAATGACGTCCTCTGGCCGCTCGTTTGTCCCTCCCGGATTTGACGCATCCGCAATCACGTTCGCCTCGTTGGGATCATCAGTCCTAGGCGCTGCATTGCTATCGTGCGCACGGTGTATGGGCATCGAAAACTGTTGCGAGCTAGGGACTTCATTGTCTTTGGTCTTACTGCGCAGTCTAAACAGGGCCATCAGATTCTCAAGTATTTGGAACCGTTACAGGTTCGACGTATATCTACCTAAATTATAGGCTCGTCTGCCATGCGACAAATGTCAACAAAAGGACGAATTTGGCATCTGAGTAGGCAGGTTACAAATCAATAACGATTCACACCGAATTTTCATCCAACAGCTAGAAGCAGATGCGTGTCTGCGGACGACAAATGCCGCCAATGCACCGGCTGCGGGATTCACCACTTGAAAACCCGTCACGCCTCCTTAATGAATTGATTGATCGAAACAAAGGTCGCTATTGTTTAGGCATGCAAAAGAAATCCATTAAACACGTAGAACTATTTTCCGGACAAGACCTCTCACTCGATTACCATGACGGTGGTTTCCCCATATCAATCGTCACTTTTGAAGCTAGAAACAAATATATGGACGCGGTGATTCCAAGCGCATTCGAAGGCGGATACGGGCGAGGTATATTTGCGCAACTAGGTCTAAATGAATTTTTGGTTAAGCGCAGTAAAAATCATTGGTATCAGTCCGAAGAAATAGAAATTATTATTGACATCATCAAAGAACGTGCTAAAGGAACGACACTCGTGACTTATGGTGGAAGTATGGGTGGCATGGCCGCTATCAGCTTCGCTTCTAAGCTCGGCGCCGAGAAATTCATCGCGCTGTCCCCGTTGTACGATATTTCCACGGACGGCGAAGTGCCCGATGACCGTTGGGGCGACGAAAGCCATCTTTTCGACTTCAAATACAACTTCATTCGTTCAGGTGAATGCCGTGAAGCCCTGGGTTACGTTTTCTACTGCCCGGATACTATCGACGTAGAGCACGCACGCTGCATAGAACGAATGACCAACGGAACGCTCGTACCATTGGAATACGGCGGACACCCAGTGTCCTTCTTCCTAAACGACACATATAAGCTCAAGCGACTGGTGAGCGAAATCGCTCACGGAGAATTCAACCTTGAGAATTTCTACCGAGTCGTCGAGGCCAACACAGAATTGACCCACTATCCTCATGAGAAGCGGTCAGCTGTCCATGCACTCGCTGGGGATCTGATGGCAGCAATTGCCGACATGCACACTGCTGAGTCAATGAATCCTAAGCTCGCCCGCCTACCATTCCGGCTAGGAGAGCTACTAATTAAGGCTGATCAACTGGAAGAAGCGAAACTTGCGTTTGAACGCGCGGTTGGTATTACTCCATCCCACGCGCAAGCTCATGCTCGACTCAGTCGTATCCATGAAAAGCAGGGAAACCTCTCCGATGCTATTCGAGCGATCCGCCGAGCTGTTAGATACGCACCAAACAACGCAGACGTTCATCGGCGTCTCGGAGAGTTGCTAATCAAAGCAGACCGGTGCCGAGAAGCAGAGCTCTCACTGAACAGCTCAATCAAACACAACGGGGCGCATCCGGCAACACAGGTACATCTGAGTTATGCATTGGCCGGTCAAGAACGCTGGACCGAAGCAATCGCTGCCATGAACCAAGCCATCGCACTGGCGCCTCTGAAGCCCGAGTATTTTCTGCGCCTGGGCGAATGGCAACTCGCTGCCAAGTCTTTGGGTGACGCCGAACTGTCCATAAATCAAGCCATAACCTTGGCGCCTGATAGGTCTCAATATCGAGTTCGGCTCAGCTACGTTTATGCAGCGCGGAAGGACTACGAACAGGCCGCCTTGGCCATGGAGCAGGCCAGTCGGTTAGCACCAGAAAGACCCGAAATCTTTTTGCGCTGGGGCGAATGCCTGATCAAATCCGGACTATTGATTGAAGCAGAGAGAGCAATGCAAGAAGCGGTTCGTTTGGCCCCGCAACAAGTGCGCACGCAGCAGCGTCTGGAAGCCGTGCGTATGTTGATCACCCGACGTGCAGCGATCAGCTCAGTAACTACCAGGTAGCGGATTATCGCTGATGTCTGCCATCACGGTGCAGGTCGCTAGGCGCTACGGCTCGCGCTGTCTCGCTCCATCTTCTGGCCGATCACTGTGGTGACACCATCACCTTGCATGGTCACACCATAAAGCGCGTCAGCAATCTCCATGGTCTTCTTCTGGTGGGTGATCACGATCAGCTGCGATGATTCGCGTAGCTCTTCAAAAATCGTGATCAATCGGCCCAGGTTCATATCGTCTAGCGCTGCTTCAACCTCGTCCATCACGTAGAACGGAGAAGGGCGTGCTTTGAAGATGGCAACCAGCAGAGCCACCGCGGTCAGCGACCGCTCGCCGCCGGAGAGCAGGGAAAGTCGCTTGATCTTTTTACCTGCAGGACGGGCTTCCACCTCAATACCCGTGGTGAGCATATGCTCCGGATCGGTGAGCACAAGCTGACCTTCTCCCCCAGGGAAAAGTCGGTCAAAGATGCGTTTAAACTGAACAGCAGTGTCGTTATAGGCCTCGGTAAACACCAACTCCACATGTGCGTCTACATCTGCAATGATCTGTTCCAAGTCCCCACGGGATTTCTTGAGATCTTCAAGCTGACCAGAAAGGAACTTGTGGCGCTCTTCCAAGGCGGCAAACTCTTCAAGAGCCAGCGGGTTAACTTTGCCTAGGGCAGCAAGATCACGCTCAGCCTTTTTCAAACGCTTCTCTTGCTCAACACGATCAAAGGGTTTTGTGCCCAATGGATTGCCATCTTCATCAACATTCTGACGAAGGGCTCCCCATTTATCATCATCGTCAATAGCTTCAGGAATTAGCTGATCTGGACCAAAATTAGCAATGAGATGATCGGGGGTGAAGCCCAGATCTTCAAGGGCTTTGGTTTCTAGGTTTTCGATACGCATCCGCAGTTCAGCACGCGCCATCTCATCCCTATGCACAGCGTCAGCCAGGCGAGCCAACTCCGCTGAGAGCTGTTCAGCCTCGGTACGCTGGCTGCCAAGCAACTGATCAACTTCGGACTTCTTGGCTGATAGTTCTTCGCGTTCTTGCCCCGCCATGGAAACCGAGACTTCGATAAAGCGCAGTACCCGTTCAGCGGCCTTTTCGATTCGAGCAGCATTAGTGGCCTGAGCCTGTCGCTGTTCTGCTCGGCGCGCAGCTACTTCACGGTGGTTTCGCTCAGCTGCCGCAGTTCGGCGCAAACCTTCAACGCGCGAACGCAAAGCTGTCACACGTTCTTCGCTACTACGTAATGCCAACCGTGCTTCGAGTTCCTGCTGGCGTGCCGCCGCAGCAGCATCAGCCAGGGCCGCGCGGGCCGCATCATCGATGGTATCTTCCTCTTGATCTGAGGAAGCCATTTCCATACGCTCAGTAATCTCTTCAAGAGACTCCTGCTCGATTTCAAGTTTTTCTCTTGAAGTATCAAGACGCTGAACAAGCTTCTGCTTATCAGCCTGCGCATTTCTTAACTTCTCGCCCAGACGTGCAAGGTACGAGCTGAGCTCATCAATGGTCGTATCTGATTCGGCCAATGCACTTCGCGCGTCGTCTTGATCTTGCTGCGCGACAGACAGATTCGGGGAACGCTCAGCGATCCGCTCTTCGACCTGTGCAAGTTCTTCTTGGCACTCCGCGAGCTCGGTTTCAGTCTGTTCCACCATGGCCTGCTGCGCAATAAGTGACGCGCCCGCGGCATCACCCACAGAACTTCGCACCGCTGACAAGGTGGTGCCGTCAAGGGTAGTGAGTTGTGCTGCCGGGTTCTCGGCGAGCGCCAGATGCCCTTGGCTCAGCTCCTCGATCACGTAGTGTCCGGCAAACAGTTGGTCCAGCAGACTGCTGAGTTCCGTCGGTCCCGAGACAACTTCGCGAGCGCTAATGGCCGAGGTGACCTTGGGCGTTGTCTTTGGCACTACAGAATTTTGTGCGTGAAGGAAGACGGCGCTGGCGCTTTCGGAATGTAGTTGTTCTAGGAGTTCCTGCGCACGGTGCACGTCGATGGCCACAAGTGCTTCTGCGTTATCGCGCAAGATGGCAGCGACGGCTTGCTCATAGCCGCTATTGACCGTAAGAAGTTCGCCAAGACGACCCAGTAGGGACTGCGAGGCTTCCTGCAATAGCCTGGAGGACTGATCATCGGCTTTGGTGTTCAGCTTCAGTGCTTCGAGTCTCGAACGCAGACCAGATACGCGAACGCTGAGTTCTCGTTCGCGCTGTGTATCGTGCTGCTGTGTTTCGGCTAGCTCAGAATACGTTTGATTAGCGATTTCATATGTCGCGTTTAGAGCTTCTTCGCCGGCCAGTTGTGTTTCCAAGTCAGCGCTGACTTCATCGTGGGAACGCTGATCCAGTTCGAGGTCCGTGTCAAAGGACTGCACGCTTTCTTCAAGGCGCACGATTTCTGCCCGAGTGACATCTACGCGGCTTCGAGCTGAAGCGACTTGAGAGGCCAGTCGAGACATGCCCTCGCGGCGGTCTGCGGCAGCACGGAGCATCGCGGCCATACGCTGTTGTTCCGCACGGGATTCTTCTTCCGCAGCTTCTTTGGCTTCAACGGCTTCGGCGAGAATTTCGTGTCGGTCTTCTACGGCTTCTTCTAGCTCTTCGAGTTCTTCGCTGACCCGCTGGGCTTGAGCTTCTAAACGCTCTGGGTCTCGACTGGAATCAAAGTGTGTCTCATTGCTCTCAAGTAGCTTGCTGCGTTCGCGAGCTAGAGCGGCGAGTGAGCGGTAGCGTTCTGCCTGGGTGTTGAGTGCTACCCAAGTGTCTTGGATCTTCCCCAGCCGTGGCGTCACTTCTTCAAGCTGAGTATTCAGCTCGGTGATGTGCTTCTTGACGCGTTCAAGACGTGAAGAAGCTTCTTGCTGTTGAGCTTGAATCTGCGATTCGTCATCAATGTCTTGAGCGAGTTTATTATTCAGTGAGACTAGGTCATCTGCCAGCAGGCGCGATTTTGCATCTCGGACGTCGTGTTGAACGGTCTGTGCACGGCGGGCAATCTTTGCCTGACGTCCAAGTGGTGCCAGCTGACGCCGAACTTCAGCGTTGAGGTCTTCCAACCGATCAAGATTTCCCTGCATCGCCTGAAGCTTGCGCAGGGTCTTTTCTTTTCTGCGACGGTGCTTGAGCACACCTGCGGCTTCTTCAATGAAGCCACGGCGGTCTTCTGCAGTTGCGTGCAGAATTCTGTCTAGCTGCCCTTGCCCAACAATGACGTGCATCTCTCGTCCGAGACCTGAGTCGGAGAGTAGCTCTTGAATATCAAGTAGACGGCAGGAGTTTCCATTGATGGCATATTCTGAGCCACCAGCACGGAAGAGTGTGCGCGAAATGGTAACTTCAGCGTAATCAATAGGTAGCTGGCCATCGGCATTGTCGATGGTCAGCGATACGTGGGCACGACCCAGGGGCGCACGCCCCGAGGTGCCGGCGAAGATAACGTCTTCCATTTTCCCGCCGCGCAGTGTCTTGGCACCTTGCTCCCCCATAACCCAAGCAAGCGCATCAACAACGTTGGACTTGCCTGACCCGTTGGGGCCAACTACGGCAGTGACGCCTGGCTCAAAGTCAAAGGTTGTCGCCGACGCAAAAGACTTGAAGCCGCGAACGGTGAGAGTCTTTAGATGCACGGTGCGAAGTTCCTAAGTTTGGCTCAGATGGTTATGGTTGGTTTGGGTAGTAACACTCGATCCTTCACGCAATTCTAGCGAAGCGTGCTTGGGTTTTTCTGATTCTGCTCGCAATATCAGTCAAGAAATATCGAGGGATAGATCATTCAATGAGCATTCTGAGCCAGATCGAGCAGTGGCCATCCGAGAACGCAGTCTGCGTGGTGATTGATGGGCAGGGTTCGGTCGTTGACCAGCACGGTGATACCTCGCGTGTTTACGCTCTTGCCTCAGTGACCAAACTACTTAGCGCCTACACCTTCCTCGTAGCCTTGGAAGAAGAAGCTATCAGTCTTGATGAGCCGGCCGGCCCCGAAGGTTCTACAGTGCACCACTTGCTGGCTCACACCGCAGGATATGACTTTGATTCGGAAACGATTCGTTATGCCGTGGGCACCAAACGAGGATACTCCAATACGGGTTTTGAGAAGCTTGCTGAGCATCTAGAAGCACAGACCGGAATCAGCATGGCTGACTACGCCAGAGAAGCTGTCTTTGAGCCGCTAGGAATGACTCAAACCGAGATTGCTGGCAGTTGCGCCAAGGACGGTAAATCGACCGCGGCAGACCTAGCCAAATTTGCTTCTGAACTTTTGAGCCCCACCATCGTTGCCAAAGAGACCTTGGATAACGCAACTCACGTTCACTTCGAAAATTTGGCGGGCATCTTGCCTGGCTACGGTCGGCAGAATCCTAATGACTGGGGCCTAGGCTTTGAGATTCGATCCACCAAAAACCCACATTGGACTGGCGCCAGTCACCCGGCCAGCACTTTCGGACATTTCGGTCAGTCCGGCACTTTCTTGTGGGTAGATCCCGAGCACCGTTTGGCTTGCGTGACCTTGACCGACAAGAACTTTGGTCAGTGGGCCGTTGATGCGTGGGCTCCGTTTAATGAGCAAGTACTTCGTTCACTTACTGCCTGATACGAGCGGCTGCTCTTTAACGACTCGTTGAGGGGCAGTCGCTAATACATTGCGCGGTCTCTTCCGTGCATGTCTTAGCCATAGGCGCGTTACGCATCGGGAGTGATGTCACCATGTACTTGAAAAGTCATGTTCTCGGTTCGAGGCCTCCGAGATTCTCTATCTCGAACTCATTAACAGTTCACCCCTCGGGGTTTTAGCCGAAAATTTATCTAGCGCACACGAGGACGTGGCTGGCACACCGGGCAAGTATAGGAGGAACGGCCCATGAACGCGTCCCTGCGGATCACCGAGGCCACCCCGTTTTCGACGCAGCGCAGGCAAAATTTGCCCTCACGACCGTAGGCGTTAAGCGATCTAGCAAAATAACCGCTGGCTCCGTTGACGTTTACATAGAGAGAGTCAAAGCTGGTACCGCCGGCTGCTAGAGCGCGAGTCATCACGTCGATCAGTGCCTCGTTCAGTCGCTGTACTTCTGGTCGCCTGATGGTTGCAGTCTTACGCAGACCGGACAGCTTCGATTGCCATAAAGCTTCATCGGCATAGATATTTCCAACACCTGAGATCACGGCCTGGTCAAGGATCGCCCGCTTAAGTTCAGTGCTGCGTTTACGCAGAGCAACATAGAGGTCTTCGGCACTGCGATAGGGATCCAAGACGTCGCGAGCAATGTGCGCGGCTGCCTGCGGGATCAGTGGTTCTTGGACTCCAACGCCTCCGGGCAATCCGTCCTTGGTGGGAACCAACGAGGATAAGAACATTCCGCCAAAGATACGCTGATCGATAAAACGTAGTTCGTCGGGGTAATCCTTGGCTTGACTTAACGAAAGCCGTACTTTCAAGTGCTTCTCGTCAGGGGCCTCCGCCCCTTCAACAAGAAGCTGTCCGCTCATACCCAGATGTGCCATGAGAACTGTCTCAGATTCGAGGCCGGCCAATCCGAGCCACAAAAATTTCCCTCGGCGTCCCACCGAAGAAATGGTGCAACCGGTTAAGGATTCTTCAAAGTCAAGAACACCGTCAACGTGACGACGTACAGAACGTGGGTCCAACACCTGTACGGATTCAACCGTGCGGGTGCGAACCCACTTCTCTATTCCTCGGCGGACTACTTCAACTTCTGGGAGTTCAGGCACGGGCCGTGCTTAACGCTGAGGAATCTGCTGACCAGGGTTTAGCTGCAGCCATGTTTGGCGGGCGGCTTCCTGTTCAGCTTCTTTTTTGGACGGGCCTTGACCTTGGCCATAGCCCTTGTCGGCAATACGCAGAACCGCCAGGTAGGTACGGGCGTGGTCTGGACCTGAGCCTTCAACGTCGTAGCGCAGCTCCCCCATTTTTTGCGATGCTACTACTTCTTGGATCACTGTCTTCCAGTCAGTGGTCGCACCGACCAACCGGGGGTCTTCAAGCAATGGTGTGACAAAGCGCAGAACAAAGGCACGCGCAGCGTCCATACCTTGAATCAGGTATGTAGCGCCTAGGACCGCTTCCATGGTGTCGGCCAAGATGGAGGACTTGTCAGCTCCGTTGGACTGAGCTTCGCCTCGTCCCAAGAGCAAGTGCTCCCCTACTTCCAAGTCGCGAGCGATAATGGCCAAGGCTCGGGTGCTGACAATTGCGGCTCGACGTTTGGCGAGATCTCCCTCAGCTAGATCTGGGAACTTTGCGTAGAGGTATTCAGCTACGCAAAAACCAAGGATCGAGTCGCCAAGAAATTCAAGACGTTCGTTGGTTGGAATGCCACCGTTTTCGTAAGAATACGAGCGATGGGTAAATGCAAGACGAAACGTCTCGGAATCAATATTGATTCCGAGACGCTTCATTAGTTCTTCTTGTGAAGACATGTCTTAGACGTCAGCGACCTTGCGACCCTTGTACTCAAGGAACAGTTCGGTACCAGCCGAGTCAGTGACAACCTTTGCCTGGTGAGGCAGGCTGTAGGTTACGCGACCGTTTTCAACGGTCTTCACCAAGCTCGGTGCGGTAGCCTTCCACTGAGAACGGCGGGCACGAGTATTCGCACGGGACATCTTCCGCTTTGGAACAGCCACGACTACTTCTCTTCTCTCTAGTCTAACGTTTTAGTTTTTGTCACTATCTTCAGTGACTGTGTCGGACAGCTGCGCTAGCGCTGCCCAACGTGGGTCAAGTACTTCATGGTGATGCTCAGGTTCATCGTTGAGGTTGATTCCGCATTCATTGCAGAGCCCCAAGCAATCTTCCCGGCAAACCGGCTGGAACGGCAGGGCGGTAACCACTGCGCTCCGCAATACCGGATCGATGTCAATCAAGTCACCGACTACCCAATACTGATCCACATCATCATCGTCTTCGAATTCTTCGCTCTCTTCATAGTAGAAGAGCTCTTGAATATCAGCCTCGTAGTCGTACTCGATAGGATCTAGGCATCGTCCACATTCCCCAGCAATTTGCGCTGTAGCGGTACCCGATACCAAAATTCCTTCATGCACGGCTTCAAGGCGAAGATCTAAGTCAAGCTCAGATCCTCCACGAATGCCGATGAGTGCGTTTCCCACATCTGCGGGTGCCGGAACCTGCACGTTGAGAGTCTCCATAGAGCCCGGCGAACGGCCGAGATCCCTGGTTGAAAAAACCAGTGGCGAGTTGCGATCGAGTGCGTCATGTGACGATCGATCAGAACGCTTTTCGCTAATGATGACTCCTACTAAACATAGTCCGACATTTCATCTTAGCTTGCCGCGACCCAAGTTCCCAAACTGAAACCAGCCAAAGAACCTAGATGTTGGTGTTGCACTCACCACAGCATATCGCAGCAACAAGTTTAAGTCAGAGAACCGCAACACCATCGCTTAACGCTCAACTATCGAAATTTACTAACTGAGGAACGCGCTACCTGAGGGAATTTAGGTCATAAGCTCCGAATTCGCTAGGTACATAGAGATTTCAAGGCATGTCGACAGCCCCTAACTACTTCTCCACCTTATGCTTGTGAGAAACAGGGCATTACTAGTGGTAAAGGATTAGAGATGAAGGTGTTTCATACCTTGAATAAGGTGACAAGCCATGCCTCCCGGTTCCTTGCCACTAGGCGTCAAAGAAACTTCATTGATCATCACGCAACCGAACTTTTTCACGCTCCCACCGGGGAGGACCGATACAAGGTTGCCGTGTACTTCGCCGACGAGATGATCAACGCTTATCAGATTCGTCAGTGGTACGAACCAATGAAACGTCTGGCTGAATTCTTGCCCATAGTTGTCATTGTTCGACGCCCCGATACCGCACTAGCTTTACGTGAAGAATGCCCACTGCCGGTTCACTACGCGCCATCTATCGAAGATGTCGAACGACTCGTTGATTCGCAGGACCTGCGGTTGGTGTTCTACGTTAACCAAAATGTCAGTAACTTCCAGATGATGCGCTTTAACGAACCTGATCATGTGTTCATCTGCCATGGCGAAAGCGAAAAGGCTTACATGTGGTCCAACCAGCTCAAGGCATATGACTATGTCTTTACTGCCGGAAGGGCTGCCCAGGACCGCTTGGCCTTGCATCTACGTAATTTCGAAACCCAAAAACGCACGCGTCTAATTGGGCGCCCTCAGATTGATGTCACATACCCGGCTCCAACGACGCTGAACCCTGAACTGCCAACTGTGCTGTACGCCCCAACATGGGAGGGCGACCGCCCTTCGATGAAGTATGGATCAGTTGTTTCTCACGGTGAGAAATTGGTCGAGGCATTGATCAATGACGGCGGGTTCAACATCATCTTCCGTCCGCACCCACGCTCAGGTATGAGTTCTGATGCCTACGGCAAAGCAGTGGACAGAATTCGCAAGAAGCTCGAAACCGCCAACGTAGCCTCGGGCGCGCAATTGATCTTCGATGACTCCTCGCAGTGGGGGTGGCAATGGTCTGCCTCGGACGCATGCATTACAGATATTTCGGCCGCTGCCTACGATTTCTTGGCAACGGGAAAGCCGATGTTCGTGACCAAACCTGTGGCTCGTGAAGCCATGGTGACTGACTCACCGGCTTTGTCCAAACTCCCAGCGCTGAGTTGCGAAGTTGCCGCTAATCTTCCTTCGTTAGTTCGTGGAGCCCTAGCGGAAGAGAATGCGGACTTCAACGAAATCGTGGAGTACTACTTTGGCGATGTCACGCACGGCGAAAGCATGCATCGGTTCCTTACCGAATCGCTCAAGCTTGTTGTTGGCGAGATCCAGTCGGAGAAACTTCCGCTGCGCAGGGCCGCTTAGAACTAAATTCAGTGGGAAGGTACGGATGCCTGAGTCATTTACGCTTCACACACAACGACTCTGAACAAGGATCCCGAAATAACTGATCTGGGGAATTATGCTTGATTATGCGTCTAATTAAGTGGTGAGGGATCATAAATGAACATAGTAAGCACCATCGGTAAAGTCTATGACAAGATGCAAACGAGCATCGCAACAAGACGGAACCTCAAGTTCATTCAGACCCATGCTTCAGAACTACGCCATTTACCTGTCGGGGCTGGACGGTACAAGGTCGCCTTGCACTTCCCCGATGAAATGATCAATGCCTATCAAGTCCGGCAATGGTACGAACCGTTGATGGCCTTGGCTGAGTTTGTTCCAGTCGTCATTATCGTGCGCAGCCCTGAGACAGCATTACATCTGCGTAAGGAGTGCCGTCTGCCGGTTCACTATGCAGACTCAATCAAAGACGTTGAGCGGCTGATGAAATCGCAGGATCTTCGTGTGGTGCTCTACCCCAACCAGAACATTCGCAATTTCCAAGTCTTGCGTTTTAATGAACCTAACCACGTTTTCGTTTGCCACGGCGAAAGCGAAAAGGCGTATATGTGGTCCAACCAGCTCAAGGCCTACGATTACGTATTTTCTGCCGGTCAAGCAGCCAAAGACCGCTTGGAAAAACACCTTCGAAATTTCGATGCGTCATCGCGTTGCCGCCTAATCGGCCGGCCACAGATTGACGTAGACTATCCAGCGCCAGTACAGATCACCAACGAACTGCCAACCATCCTCTACGCACCAACGTGGGAAGGCGACCGGCCTTCCATGAGATACGGTTCTGTGCAGTCCCACGGTGAAAAACTCATCGACGCGCTGATCAATGATGGCGGTTTTAACATCATCTTTAGGCCTCATCCACGTTCGGGACAAAACAGCACGACGTACAAGCAGACGTTGGAACGAATTGCGAGCAGCCTGCAAGCACACAACGAATCTTCTAAGGCTCAATACATAGTTGACGATTCGCTGCATTGGGGATGGCAGTGGTCCGTAGCGGATCTCTGCATTACAGATATCTCTGCGGTCGCTTACGATTACCTCGCCACGGGAAAACCCATGTTCGTCACGAAACCGGTATCCGCTGAGGCCACCGTGGACGACTCGGCAGCGCTGACGCATCTGCCCGAACTGCGCGCTTCAGACGTGCAACAGATTGGCCAGATGGCCCGTAAGGCTCTGAGCCAGGAAAACCTCAAGCAACAAGAATTGGTCAACCATTACTTCGGTGATGTTTCCCCAGGTGCGAGCATGAACCGATTCATCAACCAAACACTCGCCCTAGTGAATGAGTCTAGCCCCACGCAAGGCTAGTCCAATTTCTTACAGGCCAATGGCGTCAGTCCCCTAAAGGAACTGACGCCATTGGCATTTGAAGAAATCCTTGCATCCCTCTTACTTGAAGAAGCGTTCGATGACGCGTCGTGCTGCATTGCCATCATCGTGCGGAGCGAACTTCCTGATGAATTCTTCTCGGTCCACTCCCGGCAGGTCATTCCCAGCCAAGGCAGCAGCTAGTACATCCCAAAGCTCGTGTTCTTCTTCTACGATTGGCCCGGGCAGCGCACTCTCATAGTCCAAGTAAAAACCACGAAGGTTGTCTCGGTAATTTTCTAGGTCGTATGCATAGAAGATAATCGGGCGACGCAACAAAGAGTAGTCAAAGAAGACCGAGGAATAGTCGGTAATCAATACGTCCGAGGCTAGGTACAGTTCCTGAATATCAGGATGACTTGAAACATCAATAATTCGATGCCGTAAGCTCTCGGGAATTGACACTGCATTTGATACCAAAACGTGCATACGCAGCATCAGGATCGTATCCTCGCCGAAACGCCGGTCGAATTCTTCCAAATCCATGGGCAGATCGAATCTGAACTTGCCACGGCTCGAAGAAGCGTCATCCCGGAACGTCGGAGCGTACAGGACCGTCTTTATCCCAGCTGATATGGCCAGTTCATCGCGTACCCGTTGCTCAATCTGCTCGGCGTCCTCACCGGTCAAGATATCGTTTCTCGGATAACCGAGCTCTACAGCTTCACCGGAAAACGCGTAGGCAGAACGCATAACGTCGCTGGTGTAGCGCGAGGGAGAAATCAAGTGAGTCCACTGACGTGTCGCGCGAGTGACACGTTCGAGGTACCCCTCATCACGGCCATGGACTTCTCGGACGTCCAATGCCATTTGCTTCAGCGGAGTCCCGTGCCACGTCTGCAAAAATACACCCTTCGTGCGGCGTTGCAGATAATGAGGGAAATTTTGGTTGTTGACCCAGTAATTGGCGCGCGCCAAGTGCCAGAAGTATTCCGGAGATAATCGTTTGACGGTTGTGGTCAAGGGGTCGGTGAAGCGGTGCTTTCCCGAGTAGACCCACACCTTACGACGGGTGTCTCCCTGTCGCACTAATTCTTCATAGATATAACGAGGCGAGTCACCGTACTGACGGCCCAGACCAGATTCAAAAATGATCAGGTCTTCATCCATCGGTGCAAGCTTGTATAGCTTAAAAGCCTTTTCCATGATCTCGAAGTACCGTTTGTGCCGACGGAACTTATTCTTCAATCTCACCGGTAGTTCAGCACGCCAGCCTGAGCTTGGTTTGCTGCGCAACTGCGCTGCTTCAATTTCTGCGGTGACTCTACGAGAGTTGTTTTGGTCCTGATGGGTCAGGAAGACATCAGCACGCTGACGGTACTGCTCCTCCATCACCTTGCCGCGGTCCAGCGTATCTGAAAGATCAGCAAGCAACGTTTCGCTGTCAAAAGCAATGCGTCCTGGCAATTCTTCGTCCAAGTTCAAGTGCGAACCATTGCGGCCCAAGAAACGCGCACGATCAAACTGATAGTAGTGAACCGGTTTATGCAGGAAGCTGAAATCGAAATTCACCGATGAATAGTCGGTCACCATGACCGCAGCGGTTTTGATCAGTTCCTGGACATCAACCTCACCCTGAACGATCAGACGTGCTGGAGCACCGGCAAAGTGATCCCTGAACTGCATCATATTCGGATGAAGACAGAACACGACTTCCAAGTCATGTTTGTCTACGAGTCTCTTGAGCTCAACAGAGTTCAGTAGGTTTTTCCATTGCTCCAAGTATTCGGATTCTAGGAAAACTTCTTCGTTCTGCAACCAGTCACGCCAGGTTGGAATGATCAGTAACAGGTTCTCATTGGTTGCCGGCTCTGGGGCCAGTAGTGCATCAAAACGAGAAAGGCCAGTAACTTTGACTTCGTCTGGCGAATACAGAAAATCGTTGACGATGTACTGCTTCTCACGTTCCGAGGAAACCATGAACAAGTCCGTGGCGAAGCCTGGCGCATTCTTACCGTAGTTCGGAACCATCCACTTAGTGCCCATGACACCATGCTGCAAGAATACGCGGGTCGCTCGGCACCGTGAAGAGAAACTGTGGTGCCGCGTCGGGTAAAGATAGTCGGCGTGGTGAGTACCGACAAAACGTTGGGCGCGAATCGCCAATTCAAAGTGCTCTTTACTTCCGTGGAATACAACGTGGTCCATGGATTCAAAGTTGCGCAAATCAGGAGCATTTTGATCGATGACATAGTAGGCATCGATATCTGGGCGTTCATTACGGAGGTACTTAAACAAATGCAGGGCGTTGTCTTGAGCTTTATAGGAGAGTTCACCAATGATCCAGATGGGCTTTGCATCCGACGGCTGGTCGATGGGGAAACTGCGCTGGTGTGCGTCCTTCAATACCGCAAAAGCCTCTTTGTCGAATACTTCGAGGATGAGCGAAGTAGATTTGGCTTTAAAGGTGAAGTATGGGGAGATCGCAAGCGTCTTCTCCCCGACGGTGATGGCACCGGCCCGTGTGGTGCTTCGAACCGCGAAGGGAGTGCGAGTCACACGAAGGCGCGATGGCTCACCTCCTGCTTGAGAGGACACCAGCAGATAGAGATCGTAGTTGTCTCCACGATCCACCTCGCTCCAGTCGAACGATGCGAAGTCCAAGGAAGCCGACCAGTTGTAGATAGCGCGGCCGAACCTCTTTGAGGCCAGATCCTCATCAAAGCTCAGCTTGACCGGGGTCCGAACGGCGAACTGCGATTTACGACCAACCAGTTGCAAAGTTACCGAAGAGAGGCGATCACTTTGTGTATCCAGCACGCCGCCCAAGGAGAGAGTACCGCCGTGGACCTGAGTGATATCGGTACGGATTCGGTGCCTAAAACGCAGCGGACGATTTATCGCCAAGGCGACCTCGGCCTTTTTGTTGATGTACAGGCCAACGCTGCGTTCTTGGGACTCGTAAAGCAGTTCCTGACTGACGCGCGTTGAAGGGAACCGCCCCAAAATCCGGTGAGCAATCACTGGACCGTCAAGGACCAACTCACCCGCGTTCAACTGTTCACGGACAATTTTACGGCGAAGCAACTCACCATCTTCAGTCAGCTGCAGCCAAGCAATGCCTAGCGGTAGAGCGTCAAAATCTACGGTAAATGACAGCGCAAGACGAACGGTTCCGGAGTACAAGTTATCTTCCAGAACAACATCGTTGTCTTCGGCTTCCTCGACTTCTGCATCGCCCAATTCCACGTCGTCGTCTTCAACGTCGGTGGGATCCAGATCTGCTTCTTCGGTAGTGGCGAGGCCGGCCAACGATTCACGATAATCGTGCCATTGGTCCAACAACGGCGCTAGTGGAATCTCGGCATGGACTTGATGAAGCTCTCGCTCATTGACCTTAACCACTTTTGAGGACAGTGGTGTTAGTGAATCGACGATATTGCGACCATGCAGAACCGATATAGCCTGCACATCATGTGCGACGCAGGTGTCTAGATGTAAAGCATCCCCGCGAACAGTAATATCGAGTTCTTGATATCCCTTGTAGTAGCGATACTTCTTACGCCTTAAACGTTGGGCACGCACAGACTGCATCGCTGACTGAGCAATGTCTTGCATAGATCGAATTTCAACTGCCACGAAAAGTCCTTCAAGGTTTCGGCTGACCTTCCGTTCAAGTTTCCGGAAGACCAGCTTGTAGTCATGCAGGACCAACATCAGTGGGGTCATCGTAACTGCTGTTACCCCGACCACCACTATGTGACCCAGTGACCAAGACTACCTTTCGTGGGCAGTGAAATCAGACAAAACCGCCACGACATCTCAGCAAAAAATAATCAGTACTCAGCTGGCGTTTGGTTTCAAGGATCGAAAAGTGCGCTCCGTTCTAGCTGTGCCATCCACGGAAATTGACCAGGTTCGCTTCGCGCTCAACGATCAGTTCCTGCACGAATTCTTGGAACTTCTTGGTCGATTCACCACGGCTGAGATCCCCAAAGTAGAACTTGCGCATTTCAAGGCGCTGTTCACGATGACCATCAATGCTCCAGGCATCGTTAAGAAGAGCGGGTAGCTCTGGCAGCGCTTCTTGATCGATTACATGACATGCCTTGGTGATCGGAGCATCCCGGTGAAGGTTTTCTCGGTTATTTCGACGATCCGAGATCACCAGCGGCTTTTCCGGGTGTAGGTACAGGTAGTCCAAGCCAACGCTAGAAACATCGGTGATGAGCGCATCCGTAGATTCGAACATGGCAAGGATGTTGCCCTGCTCAGAAATGACGTGGTTGTTACCCTCGTCGATGGAAGCTTGAAGCATCTCCATGATCTGCTGGTGCGCCTGTGCCACCCCTGGAGTCTTGCTCGATTGCACGCGAGGATGCGGCTTATAAATCACGCGCAGTTCCGGGTTTTCCAACAAGGACTCGACAATGGCAACACCGTAGTGGTCCAACGAGGTGTAGTTGTTATCCTCGTTTTCGCCTTCCCACGTCGGTGCGTACATGACATCAAACTTCTGACTTGCTTCAAGTTCAAGCTCAAAATCAATATCCAGCTGTGGGCGACCAGTGACCATCAACTTACTAAAGTCAAAGCCAATCAGCATAGCTTCGTGACGCTTGATAGCAGCCGGGCCGGCAACAAAGACTTTGTCATAGGCTTTAGCCTTGTTGGACACCATAGAGAGCTTGTCGCTCTCACCATGATTCACGTGAACGTGAACCAGCCGAGGATGATCCAAGGACTGGAAGTTGCTACGCGAATTGTTGACGTAGATCACCAGCTTTAGATCATTATCGTCATAGGTATCCATCAAGTCTGAGAATCGACGGACAAATACCTTCGGAAGATCCGTAACCTTCCCAGCTGCGTTAAAGGCGCTGATGGTGCGGAAAACTAGGAGAACTTCTTCCTTCTGATGAAGTTCCTCAAGTACCGGAAGCCACTGGTTGATCTGGTAAATCTTGTCTGCCCCGTCACCGAAGTAGACTGCCACAGTACCGGGCAGCGGTACATTGGACACACCAACGTTGGCACCGCCTGGCTTGTTAACAAAGCCCATCGCTCGGGTGATACGTTTGCCCACGGGTCGGCTACCTACTTTACGTAGTACGCCTTTCACGCTGGATTTGATGGAAGTGGTGAACTGCTCGCTGGACATAGGATCTTTCAATATGGTGCTTCAACTGCTTGTGGCACAAGGCGTGCTTAGCTCAGTTCTTTAACAATCTGGCTCAGGGTATCCAAGGTGTCCTTCAGCGACTGAACGTGACGCTCATCAAATTCGCTGAGCACTCGCTTGAGTTCCGTGGTTGAGATTCCGTCGGTGCGTGGCAGGTAGATGACCTGAACTTCGTCGTCAAGGTCGTCGAATTTGCCCTTCCAGTCTTCACCGATGCCAAAGACCTTGGCATCATACTTGGCAATGTCTAAACGCTTCTGTTCCCAGTTTTCTTCTGGGATGGCCAAGTCGACATACTCAATAGCTTGAACGATTTCGCGGCGCTGTTCAAAAGGAACGACTGGCTTCTTACCCTTGATGGCATTGAACTCATCGGTTGAGACGCCAACAATCAGGCGGTCTCCTTCAGCCTTCAGACGCTTGAGGATGTTCAAGTGTCCGATGTGGAACAGGTCAAAAGTTCCGTAAGTCAGTACTGTCTTGGTCATTCGTGTTCTCCTGCTGTTATGAACAAAATAATACCTCGGTTGCGAGTCCCACTTCTCAGGATAGTCGCACCTGACTTGTAATTGTTCATGTGACTAGCTATTTGTAAGTTTGTTCATAGTCTTCGAAAATCATGTCATCTAGAGCTGGACGAAATCTGAATGTCGAATGTCACTTTTCATACGAAGATTTGAACGGGAACAACGCGTCAAGTACGCGCTTTGTCAGTCTTCCTCGTTTTTCCTTCTCACTCACGCTGGCGACCTCATTTAGGCAAAACATTTGCATACCACGCCCACGAACGAGTCTATAGAGCTTCATCGGCAAATGATCGCCGCCCAAATCAACGTATGAATAGTCAACGTCAGCTGGGACACCAACGCCTTCGGCTGCCGCAACATAGTGCGCAAGCGAGGAAGGAACAGAGACATCTTCGACGTGTCGGAACTTGTGCCTAGCAGTCGACTGGACTTCAGCAGTAAACGATTCTCTAATTAGTTCGTGGATACTGCGTAGCTGCGGATGAGCAACGTGCTTGAACTTCAGCGACGTTGTTTTGCCGTATTTTGACTCGATGAGCTCAGCATTCAGCTTAGCGGCCAAATTTACTGCAAGGCGCGGGTTTGTTGCTTCCGCGTAGTGGGCCTTCGCCAATGAATACTTCACAGCACCACTGCCAGTAAAGAAGACATTTGGGGACATAGGACGACCAAAAAATATATCGTCGTTCACGTAGATGAAATGCTCCGAAAGACCATCGATCTTCGATATCTGAGTCTCGATGGCATGCGAGTTGAAAGTTGGCAGGCATTCCTCTGGTGAGTCGAAAATGTCCGCGTGGCTAATGACCTTAATTTTGCTGTTATCCGTGTTTAGCCAACAGGGAACTTGTCCCGCCGTTACCAAATAAATATTCCGTACCCATGGCAGGTTCATTTCCAATGATCGAAGGGAATATTTGAGCTCATCTCGAGACGTATAACGCCCGAGATCTCGACTCGTCGGGTGAGATTCCCCTACTGGCACTGATTGTTTGAATTCTCTATAGGAGGACTGCCAGACAGGATCTGACGAATCAACCCAGGTGTAGACTGCGTCAATCGGCGATGTGAAGTCTTGAATGTCAGGGGATGGAGTCTTTCCATCTGAATAGACAGCCCACAGCGCTCCCAACCCGGACTGACGCCTACGCGCAATACCCGAGCCCGAATGAGATCTTTGAACGGACCATACTTGCAGTGCACCGAAACTGGCAGCCACTGCATCCGCTCTAGTTAGCCGATAGCCGGTCGACGAGAGTTCCTCGACGAGTTGGTCCCACCCGGATTTTGAAACACATAAGATTCCTGAAATCGGGTCTTGTGAAAATTCAATCCCTATTCCAGCAGCGATGGATTGAGATCCATCAATGTTGGCGGCTCGCACTTGAGGAATACTCAGAGATGTATCTGCGGTGTTGTTGGTTGACCAGAATAGAATCTGCTTCCAGACCGAATCTGGGAGTCTACGGCTGAGCTTTCCTTTCCACCCGCGGATTCCCAATCTACACACCGTCCAGCATTTCAAAAAGTAACAAATCTGATAAGCACCATCGCGCTTCGTTCATGAACATTCTACCGCCTGTTCATCTAAAATTAGAACAGACCAATGAGAAACACGAAATCCACCGGCCGTGAGGCTTCATCGCCTCGACGCTTTTATGCAGCATTGAATGTAGCAGAGGTGCAATTTTTGATACTCTTAGTGACTCAGATAATCGGTGGACGCCCTGACAGAGTCATCCTCAGTAGCGTATTCCATCGAAGCTTAGCTCGTGGCTCTTTATACCAAGGGCTACCCTTCCATCCAGCTTTCCAACCCGCTAGATACTGCTTCACCGCATTTGGCTTATCGCGCATTCGCAGACATTCAATCAGCATCCAGGTAGTCGGGTAGATGTAATTGAAGGGAACCGGAAGGTTTCGTCGGGCAAGCCAAACTCGGTTACGAGCATTCAGGCGGTAGAACTCTTCGTGCCTGCGTGGATCTACCACCGGGTGAGCAATTCGCATGTCACCTGCGTACCAAACGTAAGTACCGGTGTCCCAAATTCGCCAGGCCAATTCAATACCCTCGTGTGCGTACCAGAAACCTCCGGCCCACCCTCCTGTGAGGTCAAAAAGCTCACGGGTAGTCACCAAGCAGGTCTCTCCTACATGGAAGACTTTGCTTGGTTCCTCAGCGGTGCGCTTCTTCAGGCGTGGGATCCATCGCGTCGGATTCTGATCGCTGTGTTCCGGGTCGGTGATTCGCGGCTGCAAAAGACCCATCCGCGGATACTTCTTGAATCTCTGTATTGCGTTGATTAAGAAGTCATCATCGAGGAACCACGAATCATCATCCAGGAAGCAAAGGTATTCGCCCTCTACTTGAGGGACACCGGCATTCCGTCCGGCAGGGATGCCAAGGTTCTCAGGCAGAAAATGTGTCTTAATCCCGCTAGGGATATCGGTCGGATCCCAACCGTTTCCCACTACTACCGCGTCGATAATGACGTCTCTCTGAGCGAGCATTGAGTCAAGAGCACGACGCAATTCAACCGGACGGTTGCCCATGGTAAGTACGACAACACCGATTGTTGGAGCCAATCGCTTTTCCATGCACTCCCCTTTCCGTTGATTCAAGTTCTTACTGTTCTTAGGAGTTACGCTTTCAAACGCGATGACACCATATTTGACAAGAAATGTCCTACATTGACCAACACGCAGGCTGGCAGCAAGATCCAGATCATCCACTTTTCGGCCATGCCAGGTGTCCCTGCCAGCGCTGAAATTATGGAACACACCAGAATGATCAGGCTGAGTTCCACAGCATGCAGTAAACGGTGGAACGGAAGAAAACGAGCTAGAGAACGAAGTCGCCCAATTAGCGTGGTGGTTGAAACTGCTCTTGCTGCTGCAGTGTCAGGAAGCTTACCCAGACCCGCCATGCCGCGAGCAGCGTGAACCATCAGCGACTGTGAACGGTTGAGCACCAGAAGCACTGCCAAGCATGCCCCCATGAAAAGGGTCGGCCAGGCCTGATTGCTGAGCTCGCTTTGAGCAGAAAGCTCATTGAACACCCGATATCCCAAAGCGATAGGGATCAAGGCTTCGGTCGTGTGGTGGCCAACCATGTCGATGAAGATGCCGCGTGGCGACTGCGAAGCACGCCAACGTGCTACTTCACCATCTGAGCAATCGAAGTACAACTGCACTTGCGACAAAACAATGGCAAGGATTGGCCCCCAAATGCCTGGGATCAGTAAGGCTAACGACATACACCAGCCGGCCAAAATCATCAGACCTGTCACGCCATTAGCAGTAATGCGAGTCCGTACTAGAACGGCAGTTAGATAGATGGAAATGTGCCGTAGATATAGCTCGGCTGTCCAGTGCTCCGCGTTCTTGCGCGCCTTAACCTCAGGTGGCTGGCACACTTCCCGCAACTGTTCGAGGGTGGGGTTTTTGGGCCGTTCCACGCTCACTTCACACGACCTTTATCCAAGGTACCTGCAGCACCAAAGATTCGTCCTTTGACGAATCCAGCAGCCCACGGCAGGTGAATAGATTGAAAAGCTACGGCTGTCAGCAGCTTCTCTTTCAAATTTTCGCCCTTAGACGCGAGGCCCGCGGCTACTGTTCCTCCCACGTAAACCAATGGTGCAGACGCGGCCAGACCGATGAGAGACTGTACCGGACGGGAAACACGGCCCCGGGTCAAGGGAGCCGCGATCAATGCAAGAGAACCGATTCCGACACCGGCCAACAATAACGGTGGGATATCATGGCGCAACGATTTACCCTCAGGGAATCGGCGAGCAATCTCACCTCGCCAAGTACCCGAAGAATAAGACTGCAAAGCAAGATCTTTGAAGTTATCGCGAGGGTAATAACCGACCTTTAGCTCTGGATCAAACCACACCTTGTGTCCGGCCTGACGTATGCGTAAACACAGTTCCCAGTCTTGAGCACGCCACATGTTTTCGTCATAGAAACCAACCTCATCAAAAATTTCACGACGGAAGATCCCAAGGTACGCTGACTCCGCTTCGCCTTCTGGTGCACCGGAGTGGTAAGCCGGTCCACCAAAGCCAAACTTCGAGTGGTACGCGGCAGCGATAGCACGCTGGACAGGTGTCTTTCCTCGCGCATCCATCAGTCCACCGACGTCATGGGCGCCTACGCGGTTGAGCGTTTCAACGCCCCGACGCGTGTAATTCTCGGGAAGTTCACTGTGAGCGTCCACGCGCATAATAATCGGATGCGAAGACTTCCGGATGGCCAGGTTCAAGGCGATGGGCGTGCGACCTAGCGGATTATCGACCAAGATTAGTCGCGGGTCGGAGGCGGCCAATCGCCGTGCTACTTCATCCGTTTCATCCGTACTTGGGCCCAGAGCAATAACCAGCTCCTTATCACCGTCATAGTCCTGAGTGAGAATTGAGCTGACTGCTTCTTCTAGGTAATCAGCTTCATTCAGCACTGGCATGACGTAGGAAACGCCGGGAAGTTCAGTCATTCGTCTCTTACTTCTTATGTTGCTGGTAGGCCTTGATCACGGTATCTGGATCTCCGTCCATTTTCTGGACACCCTTTTCAATCCAGATGCAACGGTTACAAGTTTCTTTGATTGAGTTCATCGAGTGCGACACCAAGAACACGGTTCCTGCATTCTCACGGATTTCACGAATCTTAGCTTCACTACGCTTGCGGAACTTCGCATCTCCGACAGCCAACGCTTCATCAACAATCAGGATGTCGTGTTCCTTAGAAGCTGCGATAGCGAACTTCAGGCGAGCGGCCATGCCCGAGGAATAGGTTCGCATGGGAAGGTCAATGAACTCTTCCAGCTCGGCAAACTTGGTGATCTCCTCACGCATCTGCTCAACCTGTTCGCGGTTGTAGCCAAGTGCCAAACCACCCAGAGTAATGTTCTTGTCGCCTGAAAGATCCGGGATTAGAGCTGCACCTACGCCAAGCAAACTTGGCCGAGACCGAGCGTAGACCGAACCCTCAGCAGGAGGAGTTAGACCGGTGATTGCACGCAGGAGTGTGGACTTACCAGAACCATTTGAACCGATGATGCCAATGGACTCATTCTCGTAGGCAACGAAGGAAATGCCCTTTAACGCATGCACCGTTCTCACGCCTCGCATTTTGGGCTGAAGAAGCTTTCGTCCCCCGGCGTTGCCGACCGCTTTGCCGCTGGAGAAAACTTGGTACTTCACGTGAAGGTTATCGACCATCACTACCGGTTGCCGCGACTCATCAACGGTCAGCTTAGAAGACTTAATGTCTTCAGGCTTTACTACATCAATGAATGACGTATCGTCAGAAAAAATTGGGGCTGGCTCATACTCTGGATGCAATCCAGGGTTGATCAGATCATCAAAACTAATTGGCACGGCCGTAACGCTCCTCAGCCTTCCAGAAGTAAACAAGTCCAATGACTAAGACAGCGACGGCCCAAACGCTGACAATGATCCAGCTTGTTGCGTTGTATGGGGAATCGTTCATGATCATTGCTCGCGCGAGGTGCAGGGTCTGATACAAAGGGTGGAAATCAAAGACGGTGACCAGCCATGGCCAGTGACCCAATAAACGGTCTACGTCGAACAGGACTCCGGAGCTGTAGAACAGCATACGAGAGACAAGCGGCAGGATCTGAGTGAAGTCCCGAATATGTACTGTTATTCGAGCGCAAATCAGTGCGATACCCATATTGAACACAGAGAAAATAGCGATGAGTGGCAGAATGCCAAACCATGACCATTTCGGTGTCGTGCCAAGAATCAGAGCATAGACAAACATGACCAACACCATTGGCATCAAAGTCAGAAGATTCTGCGTAACTTGGGCAACTGGCAAGCTCAGTCTAGGGAATGAGAGTGACTGAACTAGCGCCGAGTTTCCCGTGATGGATTTGGCTCCACCATTCATTGAGCTGGTGAAGAATTCAAAGAGGAATACCCCGATCACTACGAAGACCGGGAAATCTGGCCCCTTCTTATCTCCCTGCAAGACACCGAAAATCACACCGTACATGATGGCGTTCAACGTTGGCTTCAGTACAACCCACAGCATTCCCAATCGGTTCTGTTGGTTCTGCTTCTGAACCCGAGCCTTCGCCAACTCGTAGATGAAATCGCGGCGTTCCCAAGTTTGCTTAAGATAGCTGCCCAATGAAGGGCGCGCACCTACACGGTGCAAGCCGAACTTGTCGGCCTCCTCTGCAACTGTCATCCCCAAAAGTCCTCATTCTCGAACGCTAACTGTAGCTCTCTTCGTAAGCACAGATGCTCAAAGTCTAGTAGATAGGTGCGGTGTTCTTCGCGATCCACCCTGAGTAAGCGCGGATTTGTCACACCGATCACATGATTATTCCCCTTCGGGCGGATTTTCCTTCAAGTACTTGGCCAGGTTGTCAGTGCGCAAAGCTTCACCAATTTGGGCGACGGCCTTCTCGCTAGCAAGTTCAATGGATTGCCCGCGTCCGTCCACCGAAGTACCTGCAGTTGGCATGGTAAACATTTCCATGTTGTTCGTATCAACATTTTTTAGTTGCATCCCAAGCCCGACAAGAGTTGCGGCATCAAAGTCCTCATCAAAAGTCAGATAAGGCGAAACAGTATCCACGATGTCGTAAAGCTTAACTGGGTTTGTGAGTGTATCCGCGGACAACAACTTGTTGGCCGCCGCGGCGATGAACTTCCGTTGATTTGCCACACGCTGATAATCGCCGTTGGTGAAGGACTTGCGTTCTCTAACGAATCGAAGCGCTCTGTCTCCCTCAAGGTCCACGGTTCCCTCAGGATAGAAGTAATCGGTGTCATTGGCGGTGAAAGGGATCTCGTTCTCAACAGTCACGCCGCCCAAGGCAGTTGATAGTTCCTTAAACCCTTCAAAGTCGACCATGGCGATATGATCAATCTTCGTATCAAACATGCCTTCAACAGTTTGCATGAGCAACGGCACGCCGCCAAAGGAGACTGCTGCGTTAAGTTTATTTTTCCCATATCCAGGTATGTCAACGTACATGTCGCGGACCATGGACATCACATAGATCTGGGAGCGGTTCTCGGGGATGTGAACCAACATCATCGAGTCACTGCGCTGTTCTACTGCACCGCTGAGGGCAGCTGATCCGTCGCTGTCGTCATCGGCGTGGTCCACGCCAAGCATTAACACGTTCATCGACTTGTCGTCTGGATCTTTGACCGGACGAGCCTCTTGATCAGAGTCTGAGAAAGCCAGAGACAGGGAGTTGCTCTTGGAGTTGAACTGACGCTGAAGGTCAAAGACGAAATAGCCTGCACCAAGAACGCAGATCAACATCGTTGCTACGACAGCGACGAGGACGTTGCGGGTTCTCTTTTTCTTGCGTTCAACTTCTTTACGCGCACTTCGCGAAGCGAAGAGCGTTGATTCGCGTGCATCTTTTTTCAATCCAACTCCACCGGGTTATCACTGCGAAGCCAACGGACAACTCGGGAGACTTCATGCAAGGGAACACAATACCCAAGATTCTTGTGCTTGCGCTGAATGCTTGAGCGCATTACACCAGTGATAAATACCACGAATACGTAATGAAAGACCAATGGAGAAAGTCCTGCATTCAGATTCAACATCTGTTTGAACTCCAAAGATTCTCAAATATTTCGAATTTTTGGCGATCAACTTGAAACAGCAAAAATTGTTATCTCAAGTGTAGAGCGCCGGCGAAACTTGCTCAGAATCGGTAATTCTCCGTGTGGCTTATCAGATTTGAAGAGTCGTCCCGGCTTCACCCAGGCTCAGCCGATAAACTAGGAAGTGACTACGGGATTTACACAACTAAAGTGAGTGAAGCGAGTGCCAAACAACCCTATACCCACCATAAACTCAGTTGGTCGCAAACTAGCTATCGTTCTAATCGTAGTCATCGTTGTTGCCATTGGAGCAATCCCTATGGTTCGAAGCCTCCTGAAGGCACCGAGTTCCCCCGAATCAGCCGCGCCCGAAAAACCTTTCCAGTCCCCGGAATATCAAAGGGTGCTATTCGCCGGCGACTCCCTCACCGTTGGCCGAGATGCGGATAAGTTACCGCAGAGCTTCCGCGAACTGGTCGCCGGCGAGCTGCGAGCAGAGGGTACATCTTCCGTCACAACTATCGCCAAATCCGGAGCGCGGTTGAACTACATTGCTCAGAGCAAGAAGTTACCCAGCGACTTGGATCTAGCCATTGTCGAGCTCGGAACGAACGACATTAGATGGCAAACTCCGATCAAAGAGTTCAAGATTCAATACCAGAAATACTTGGCAAAGATCAATGCCAGTTCGCCGGAGGTCAAGCTAATCTGTCTTGGTGTTTGGCACGATCCAAAAGCCAAAATTACCCAGTCACTCGACCTCGTTATCAAATCCGTCTGCCTCGAACACAGTGGATCATACGTTCAAATTTCAGACCTCTTCGCACGTGCTAGCAACCGTGGACCTGCCGGTAGAGCTACCTGGAACGTGAAGTCCGATGCTTTCCATCCAAATAATGCAGGGCACCAGGCAATCGCCGCGAAGCTCCTCCACGAACTGCACGATAAAAGCAAGTAACAAGTGATGGATAAACAGAACTGTTACTCACAGTGATTCGTACCGCTTGATCTTTCATGGCTACGACGATGTAGCGTGCGACAAAAGGAAAGGCGACCTACCGGAGTAGGTCACCTTTCCTTTTGTTGCCGGGGCTAACGGAAAAATACTTGCCTATTAGTCTTCAAAACCTGCAACGAATTCCTTGAGCCAAGTCTTCAGGCCTTTGCCAAGGTCCTCATGATCTACCGCCAAGGTGATGTTCGCCTGCAGGTAGCTCAGCTTGTCACCGGTGTCGTACCGGCGACCGCGGAAGACCACAGCGTGAACTCCAGAACCTTCTCCATCTGCCGCAGCCAGCACCTGAAGGGCATCGGTAAGCTGAATTTCATTTCCACGGCCTGGAGCAGTGTGTTCTAGTACTTCAAAGACGCGTGGGTGAAGCAGGTAACGACCAATGATTGCCAAATTGCTTGGAGCCTCGTCCGCCGCAGGCTTTTCAACGAGCCCGTTGACCTTGACGAACTCTTCGCCTTCAACCACCGAGACGTCAGCACAGCCGTAGGCGCTGATCTGTTCCGGTTCAACTTCCATCAGTGCAATGACAGAGCCGCCGGTCTTCTGTTGAACTTCAGCCATAACTGACAACAACTCGTCACGTTCGTCGATGAGGTCATCACCCAACAGCACAGCAAATGGCTCGTCGCCAACATGCTGCTTGGCGCACAGCACTGCGTGTCCAAGGCCCTTCGGGTCACCCTGACGAACATAGTGAATATCACCCAAGTGCGTGGCTTCGTGAATTGCATCGAGCTTCTTCTTGTCGCCCTTAGCCTCTAGGGAGTACTCGAGCGATGGAACACGGTCAAAGTGATCCTCAAGCGCTCGCTTGCTGCGACCGGTGACCATCAAAAGGTCGGTGAATCCGGCCTTCACTGCCTCAGAAACGACGTACTGAATTGCAGGTTTATCGACAACTGGCAGCATCTCTTTTGGCATTGCCTTGGTTGCTGGCAGGAAGCGCGTACCCAACCCTGCGGCAGGGATTACAGCCTTAGTGATGACTCGTGGATTCATTGTATGAAATACCGTCCAAAAAGTGAGAGTGATCTTTCAAGAAACTAATCTTATATCTACCCCGTGTAATTACCAATTGCGTTACCTAGTTATTGGACTAGGCGCTTCTTGACAGAACGAGGGAAATACTCTGAGACGTCGCCGCCCAATGACTGCACTTCTTTCAGAAGTGAGGACGAAAGGTGCGTGAATCGAGTATCCGCTTGAAGAAATACGGTCTCAACTCCAGTCAAATGTCGATTCATGGTGGCCATGGGAATTTCGTAAGCATAATCAACTGTGCTTCGTAAGCCTTTAACAATGGCTTCGGCGCCATTTTCCTTGCAAAAATCAGCCAAAAGGCCTTGTCCCATTGGAACTGCCGAAACACCTCGCAACCCCCCAACAGTTTCCTCAACCATCGCCACGCGTTCATCTTCGCTAAACCGATATTTCTTGGAATAGTTAGTGGAGACCGCCACGATTACCTCGTCAAAAAGGCTCGCCGCACGCGCGATGATTTCAACATGGCCATTGTGGATGGGGTCAAAAGATCCGGGGCATACTGCTCTTCGCATGAACTGAATCTATCAAGAACTCAGCTCAATTGCTGGTTCTTAGGTAAATGTCATGCAACCATTTGGTGACGAAATGGCGAACAACCGCTGGTCAAGGACCATAATGAACCTATGGGTATTTCTATGACGCCTTGGCAGCGTACGGCACACGGTGCGAATCTCCTCGACACAACCGGTCAACCGGGAGTGACGATCTTTGAGGAAATCACAGCTCTGGCCAACGAACACCAGGCGATTAATCTTGGCCAAGGTTTTCCCGATACTGAAGGTCCTGAAGAGATCCGCCAGATTGCCGTAGACGCGATCTTGAGCGGAGCTAATCAGTATGCACCGGGATCCGGAACCCGACAACTCAGAGAAGCCATCAGTGAGCATCAAGAACGTTTTTACTCTCTCAAAATTGATCCGGTCTCCGAAGTGGTTGTCTCCACTGGTGCCACCGAAGCAATCGCCGCCGCATTACTTGCCTTCATAGAACCAGACGATGAAGTGGTTACTTTTGAGCCATTCTACGACTCCTATGCAGCCATGATCGGTCTCACCGAGGCGAAGCACAAAGTTGTTCCGCTTCACGCTCCTACTTTTGAACCTGACCTTGATCAGCTTCGAAGCGCTGTGTCAGACCAAACGAGGATCATCCTGATAAACAACCCACATAACCCAACGGGTGCGGTATTTTCAACCGATGTGCTCAACGAAGTTATTGCCTTAGCCCATAAGCACGACTGCATCATTGTCTCCGACGAAGTGTATGAACATCTCACTTTTGGAACTAAACATACGCCGATAGCTAGTTTGCCCGGCGGGTTTGAACGGACCATCACCATCTCCTCGGCTGGCAAATCATTTTCGTTCACAGGATGGAAAGTCGGTTGGGCAACTGGACCTAAAGATCTGATTACAGCTTTACGTACCGTCAAACAATTTCTTACTTACTCATCTGGGCCCGCTTTTCAACCGGCAGTGGCCCAGGCGCTGCGGCTGCCCGACACTTTCTTTCAGAAATTCGCTGGGAGTCTTGAAGAGGGGGCAAAATCACTTTCTGCCGGGCTGGAAGCTGCCGGCATTCCTGTCATTAGGCCCAGCGGGACGTATTTTCTAGTCGCTGACATCAATCAGTTCAAGCGCAACGATGCGGTGCAGGTAGCACGGATGATGCCCGAACAAGTTGGTGTCGCTGCAATACCTTTATCCGTCTTCGTACAGCCAGAAAATGTTCGGCACTATCAAGGCTTCTTGCGTTTCGCTTTCTGCAAACAGCCACAAGTTATTTCTGCCGCTGCAAAGAAACTTCAGCAACTTCCAGAGGTGTTGAACCGATGAGCAAGATTCCAAAACGTTGGCTGGGGTTTGTGCAAGAACACGCGACGATCTATGACGATGATCTGATTCCAGGATCCAAAATACTGGCCATCGGCGAGGCACCGCAGTCGCATGTGAATTTAGCCCACCCTGAAGAGGTCTTCTATGAATACCTTGCACGCATCGCCAACCATTTGGCCGTACTTCACTCCCCCGAGAAACCACTGAAGATGCTTCACCTAGGCGCAGGAGCGTTGACCTTAGCCCGCTGGGCATCAGTGGTTTATCCTTCGAGTACCCACGTTGCGGTAGACATTGAGCGAGAACTGTTGGACTTTGTGCTCACGCAACTACCGTTGCCAGAAAAGTGCCAGCTAAATCCAATAGTCGCCGATGCAAGATCAGTACTTACTGATCAACTAAAGGACGAAAAGTTTGACGTCATCGTTTTGGATATCTTCTCCGGCCCAGAAGCTCCCGAACATCTGACAACACCTGACTACTATGAAGAACTGCGCGATTCCCTCACCGAGGATGGACTGCTTTTCGTGAATATCGGAGACGATCCTCCGTTGAACTTTGCCAAATCTCAAGTGCACGCAAGTCAACGTGCTTTTGAATTTGTCATGCTCAGTTCAAGCCCCGAGATGTTTACCCAGCGCTACCCGGGGAATCTAATTCTCACCGCCACAAAGAAACCACTTTCTGAAGATCTGGTTCAGCAATGCCAAGCAGCTGGCCCCTATCCCTCAGAAGTGCGTCATTCTCTAGACCTGGACCGGTTCAGCAAACCATAGGTGTGTTTCCCCATATTTCTTGTCTGAGAAATTCTGCAGCCCCTCGGGCCAAGTGGGCTCGGGGGAACGAGCTGACCGCTCAATAACGACTGTCGCGTCATCAGCCAAAATCTTCGAAATCTTGCCCAAGGTGATCGTGAGTTCTTCCTCAGTCAGTGGGTACGGCGGGTCCAAAACCACAAGGTCAAAGGTACGGTTCGGCAATCCTGTACTACCCGAGACAAAACTATCCAGAACAGAATCAACGGCCCCCCGCTGAACACCAACCACTGAATTCTTCAGCGCCTTGTTGACCATGGATGCGTTTTGCTGGCACACGCTGGCCGCCTTGGGTGCTTTTTCAACGAGCACCACCTGGCGAGCTCCCCGACTGGCTGATTCGATACCCAACGCACCAGATCCCGCAAATAAGTCAAGAACTCGCGCTCCGGAAATGACATCCCAGCTTTCCAATCGCGAGAATAGCGCTTCCTTCACTCTGTCCGTGGTTGGTCGCGTGGCATCTCCTGGGACCGACTTTAACGGGTTGCCGCCTGCTGTCCCGGCAATAATACGGCTCATCGTAGCCTTTACCTTTACCTAGTTTTTGTTCAAAAATTCTTGTGAAGACTCGTCCACCCACGAGCTAGCCGTCTCTAGTAGTTCCGGGTATTTCTCGTGCCAATCCCGAACCTTCATCAGCCCTTCAACATTGTCTCTGGCGAGCTCAATGAGCTTCCGGTCCTTGATGATGCTCAATTCGTTGAGCGAAGACCTGCTTCCCGACTGCTGAGCACCAAGAATATTGCCTTCCCTGCGTTCGGCCAAGTCTGCCTCTGCCAGTTCAAAACCATCCATCGTGGATTCGATAGTCTTGAGACGGGCAACAGACGGATGGTCCGCATCAAGCCATGTAGTCATCAAACACGTACCGGGAAGTCCGCCACGTCCAACACGTCCACGCAGCTGATGTAGCTGCGAAATACCAAATCTCTCAGCGTCCATGATCACCATCAAGGTGGCATTATGAACGTCTACACCAACCTCAATGACGGTGGTAGAAACCAACACGTCAATATTACCGTTGGCAAAAGAATCCATCGCAGCCTGCTTTTGCCCAGAATCTAGTTGCGAGTGCAATGCTTCGATACGAATATCCGCAAAGGATGGCATCCCGGCGAGCAGTTCAGTCATTGCCTCAACACTCATTGTCTGACCTGAAGAGTCTTCATAGGTTGCAAGCAATACGCCTTGTTCAGCGGCGGTATCAGTGATCCGAGGACACACAACATAAACTTGGTGACCTTTGCTCACTTCCTCCGTAATTCTTGAAAAGAGTCGGTCCCGGAAGCCGGTTAATTGCATCGGAACAATGTGAGTTTGGATGGGAGCGCGTCCTGCAGGCAGACGCTTAATTGTTGAGGTGTCTAAGTCGCCAAAGACAGTCATCGCTACAGTACGCGGAATTGGGGTGGCAGTCATAACCAGTGTGTGTGGGACTGCATCACCTGATTTAGCCCGCAAAGCGTCTCGCTGCTCAACACCAAATCTGTGTTGCTCATCAACGACAACCAATCCCAGCTCTGCAAATTGGACTTGGTCCCCTAGCAAGGCATGGGTACCGATAATCAAACCGGTCTCGCCGCTGGCAATGCCCAGTAGGGCTTCACGTCGTTGCGCCGTTTTCGCCGAACCAGTCAGCAACGCCACTCCTGCGCCTTCGCCCTCACCGAACAGACCAGAATCAGCAAGTGGTCCCAGCATCTTAGTAATTGATGCATAATGCTGAGCAGCCAACACTTCAGTTGGCGCCAGCAATGCTGCTTGTCCCCCGGCATCAATGACTTGAAGGATTGCGCGTAGAGCTACGATCGTCTTGCCCGAACCGACTTCACCTTGTAGTAATCGATGCATTGGGTGCGGTTGGGAGAGATCAGCAGAAATTTGGTCACCAACTTGTAGTTGGTCTTCGGTCAAACTAAAAGGGAGTTGTCCATCAAATTTCTCAGCGAGCTTCCCACTAATGCGAGGCCGCGCCACCGCATGCTGCGCCCCCAGCTGGCGACTACGCTCAGCCAGGGTCAGTTGCAAGATAAAGGCTTCTTCGAAAGCAAATCGCTGGCGCGCAACATACGCATGTTTAATTTCGCGTGGTGCGTGTCGCCGTAAAAATGCCTGGAATCGTTGAGGGTAGTGATTCGCCGCAACGATGTCTTCCGGCAAGAACTCGGGCAGATTTTCGGTGGTGACGTGTGGGAGCAGTAGTCCCATCAGGTCCCTGATTCGTTTATTTGGCATTTTTGCTGAAGCCGGGTAAATCGGGATCGGTCGCGGATCCGCTTGCGACGCTTCATCAAGTACTGCGTAGTCTGGCTGACTTAGCTGTAGATGATCTTGATACCAGCCGACTTTGCCGCTAAACATGGCAATTGTTCCGACAACCAGGTCTGTGCGTGCTTGATAACCATTAAAGAACGTCATCTTCAGCTCTTGTCCGCCGTGACTCAGTTCGTCACTGACGGTGACTTCGTAGATGAATCCGCGCCGCGAATGCATCTGACGCTGACTAACGTTGATGACTTGGGCAACCACAGTGACGTGTTCGTCAAAGGGCAATTCGGCTATTGGTGTGAGCTCACCGACCTCAACATAACGTCGTGGGAAGTGCCACAAGAATTCCCCCACCGTCGTGTACCCAAAAGCCTTTTTTAGGGCTTTCGCGTTTTTGTCGCCAAGGTAGATGGACAGTTCTGAGGTTTCAAATGAAACCGATGCCTGCTCAGTCATCGGTGGTGCACAAGTCCGTGACGGTAACGTTGACGGGTTCGCCGAATTTTGCGATGAGTTCAATAGCCGGCTGCGCCTCTAGTACGTGGACGTGCACTCTCCAACGGTACGTGTCTTCTTCCAACTGATTCACCGGAGACATAATCACCGAATTGCCTAGGGCATCAAGTTGACCACGCAGCGTGGCTGCACCCAAAGCATCTAAGGATACGGTGCACATCACTTCAACGCCGCTCTCAGACTCACTGTTCAAATGAATGTGAGGATCCTGCACCTTGTACCCTTTAAATGCTTCATATGATTCAAAGTCGGTTTCTTCATTACGTATCGCAGCACAAAGTTCATCGATGATGATCAGCATCCCTACCGCGCCAGCATCAACAACTCCAGCTGCAAGCAATGGCTCAAGTTCCGTCTCTGTACCTTTGACCGCCAGTTGGGCTGCTTGATTCATTTGAGTCAAAAGTGCGTCTAGTGCTGCACGACTTTCGAGGTCCGTCTTGATATAGGCAAGCGTTGAATTTGCGGCCAGAGCGATCGCATTAATAACCGAGAGCATCGTGCCCTCTACCGGTTCACTCAGTGCTGACCACGAACGTACTTTGGCGCGTTCCAACCCTACGGCAAGTAAAGGCGCAGTGAGTCGTTCATGGCCAATCCAAGGCTCGCTGAGCCCGCTAAGAAATACTGCCAAGAGCGTTCCGGAGTTACCGCGCGCGGACTCCATCGAGGCACGCGCGGCAACTTCAAGAAATCCACCAATATCGTCAGTTTCCAGCTCGCTGACGGCATCTTGTCCAGCCCGAGCAGTGAGATACAAATTACTCCCGGTATCTCCGTCTGCCACGGGAAAAACGTTGATGGCATTGAGCCGATCAGAGTGATTCCCGAGACTCTTGACGCTCCGCGCAAGCCACTCATGGATTGCGTGCACGGAGGTATCGAGCTTTTGGGGGGTCATGAATTCCTAATCTAAAGGTGAACTATCGAGACAGGTCGGTTGAGTTCACAAAGTCAGCAACTTTGTCCTCTTGGAGTGCCTTACCAAACTTATTAATGGCGGCCATGTCTGGCACCACGATTGACTGACCGTCGGCCGAAGTCCCGGTGCCGCTATTTGGAAGGGTGAAGAATTCCATGTCGCTCTGGCGCACGTTGAGCATGGACGAAGCGTAGGAAGCCACCTGTTTCGAATCCAGCGAATCATCGACAGCGATGTATGGGGCAATTTGGCCTACTGCATCTGACACCTTCGCGGGGTTGGTCAAAGTGTCCTTGGACATGAGCTGTCCTAGCAATGCCTTGACGAACAACTGCTGGTTCTTCACACGCTGGTAGTCGCTTTCAGGGAAGGCGTGACGTTCACGTACGAAGGCCAGTGCCTGTTCCCCATTGAGAGTCTGGGTTCCCTCAGGGAATGTATTGCCCTTGAATGAAGTCGAAGTAAAAGCACGTGGGTTATTGATAGTCACACCACCAACTGCATCGGTGAGGCCTTTGAATCCTTCAAAGTCGATGGATGCAACGTGGTTAATTCGAACACCGAACAGACCTTCGAGGGTTTCAACTGCCTTGGAAACACCTCCATGGGCGAAGGCCGCGTTAATCTTGGCTTCACCTACGCCAGGAATGTTCACCCAGGTATCACGCATGATGGAGGTAACAAATACATTCTTATGATCTGACGGGATATGAACAAGCATCATCGTGTCAGAACGGCCGCCGTTGGGCAGAGTTCCAAATTCTTCATCACCGTCTGAGGCATCGCGAGTAGCGCGAGTGTCAGTACCGAGAAGGAGGATGTTGACAGCGTCCTTAGACTCGTCCTTGACCTCGGGACGGGTTTCTTCATTTGGGAAGGCATCGGCAATCTTGCCGCTCTCAGAGTCGAAAGTTCGCCCCAAGTTCCAGAGATATCCTGCAGCTACAAGAGCCGCGATGGCGACCAGCGCTACAAGACTTAGGACAATCGCGCGGCCAGTGTGTTTTTTCTTCACTGGCTGACTCGCGTGTGCATCGAAGGACATATGCTACCTTTCACAGTTTCAACTGAATACATCTTATCGGTCAGCGCGGAGATGTAGGCTTATGAAGTGTCTAAACTCAGTGTGAATTCCGAAGTGTCGCCGAAATGTTATGCAAAGACAAAGAAGTTTACTGCCATGGCAGTCAGCGTCATAGCTCTGGCTTCGATCACTGGTTGTTCCTCGGTTGCCTCCGTTGATGCAGCGCCTGATGCTGCTAATCCTTCTTGTGCAGAAATGATGGTAGCTCTGCCCGACGCAATTGGTGATGCAGAACGCCGGAAGACCACATCCCAAGCAACATCGGCTTGGGGCGATCCTTCGCAAGTGATTTTGCGATGTGGCGTTGAGGTTCCAACGCCTACCTCGGATCCGTGTGTGTCTGTCAATGATGTTGACTGGGTAGCGCACGAAGACGAAAAAACTAAAATTTGGACGTTAACGACTTACGGTCGCACTCCCGCCACGGAAGTTGTGCTTGACCCGAATGTTATTCCTTCCAGCACCGTTTTGGCTTCCTTGTCCGATGCAGCCGCAAAGATCCCAGCGCAAAAGGCATGTGTCAGCGTGGAGAAGTCCGAAGAGCTGTAGAAAGACTGATGGTAACTAAAGAGGCGAGGATACGAAATGAACTAGGTCCCGAAAGTTGGACTAGCTAAATAATAGACCGACTCAGGCTGCAAGGGTATGACACCGATATTCCGTCGGTGTCATGCCCTTCAGTCGTTCCTGACGACGATGCCTGTTGTACCAATCGATATACGCCTCAATTTCCACCTTGAGCTCCGCAAAATCTGCGAAATGCTCTCCATGAAACATCTCTGACTTGAGATGACCAAAGAAATTCTCCATGACCGAGTTGTCGAAGCAATTGCCTTTACGAGACATAGACTGCACCGCGCCATGCTCCTCCAACAATCGTTTCCATGATTGATGCTGATACTGGAAACCTTGATCCGTATGCACCAACAGCTTCTTGTTGAAGTCCCGGGATCCTAAAGCCAGCGTCAAGCTTTCGTTGGTGAATGCCGTGGTTGGTGACGAGGCGATCGTGTAGCTCAGGATGCTGTGGTCAAACAGATCCATGATGGGTGACAAATACAGTTTTCTCTGATCAACCCGAAACTCAGTCACATCACTGACGTAAACAGTGTCCGGGGTATCCACGTCAAACTTTCGTTGTAGCAGGTTTTCAGCGATCTTGCTCTGCTCACCCTGATACGAGTTGTAACGTCGCTTCGGGCGCGCTTTGGATTGGAATCCGAGGATCCGCATGAGCTTGCGGACCAGCTTCTTACCGACTTTCCAGCCTTCAGCGCGAAGGTCCATGTGGACTCTTCGGTACCCGTAGCGTCGTTTGCTGTTCTCAAAGGACGTGGTGATGGCTGTTTTGAGTTCCGAATGCGGATCCGTCTGGTCCATCAGTTTCAGGTGGTAGTAATAGGTTGATCTGGCCAGGCCTGCTGCGGCTAGCAGGTCTGTGAGGTCGTGCTCTGACTTGAGAGTGAGAATCGCCTTGGTTTTTACCGATGCCCTTGATCCCTCAAGTCTCGGAGTTTTTCCAGATAAGCCACCTTGGCTAACAATCGTTTGTTTTCCAGGCGGAGTTTTTCTTCTTCGCTCAACGGCGGCTTCGATGCTGAGCCTTTGGGGCGTCCCTTAGGCTTGGGCATCAGCGCTTCGTCGCCGCCCTTTCGCCATGCCAGTCCCCAATTCTTGACAAGATTTGCGGAGCTGAGATTGAACTCTGCGGCGAGTTCCATGGCAGTTTCACCGGCACGATAGCGGTCAACGACTTCCTTCTTGGTCTCATAGGAATACTGCGTTTTTGTTGGTTTCTCCATGAGGCATAGCTTGCCATGTAGCTTCCACCGCTCATAGAGTCGCTCGGCAGCCTTAGCGCCCACTTTGATCTTTGAAGCCGCAGACATACGCCCATATCCTTGCTCGAAGAGGTCGACAAGTTGCTCGCGTTGGTACTCGGATAGTGTGCTTTGTGCGTACATGAAACTGCTCCCCAAAAGTTGTTGACTTTTTCAGTCCAACTTTCGGGGAGCAGTTCAAAAATCGGTACCCGCCTGTCAGTAGGCCAGCTGTGGGCTTACTTATCGGTCTTGACGACCAGTACGTCACATGGTGCCGAGTGAGCCACCGAGGAAGCTACGGAACCGAGCACGCGACCCAGGCCCTTCATGCCTACGTTACCTACAACGATCATCGAAGCCTTGCGGTCTTCCGCGTCGGAGATCAGCACGTCGCCTGGCTTGCCGTGACCGGCAGCGGCGGAGATCTTCACGCCTGGAACAGCGTTCTTCACGTCGTTAGCTACGCGCTGCGCGAGCTTGCGTGCCTGCTCTGCGTCGTCCAGGATCCAGGTATCGGAACCGATGGAAACAACTTCGGTGTTATCCGATGCGTGAGCGGTGATGACCACCAGTTCAGCGTCGATCTTCAGTGCCAGTTCAGCAGCACGACGTGCTGCGCGCTGTGCGGTTTCCGAACCGTCGACACCTACGATGATGGTTTCTGACATATTGTGCTCCTTATGTTGTGAGTGATGCTATTAAGTGATTGATAACACTTTAAGGCCTTGAGGCCACTTTATCCTGCAAAAAGCCGACGGCGCGTTCCCAAGCGATAACTGCCTGCTCAGGGTCGTAATTTCCGGCGGTATTTTCGTCATTATGGAAGGCGTGGCCGGCGTCGTAGAAGTAGTACTTCACGTTCGCGCCGGATTGCTGACGGATTTGCTCTTCCTGAGCACGAGCCTGCTCAGGTGGATACATCTGGTCAAAGTTTGCGTAGTGACCCTGAACATCGGCGCGGATTCCAGAGAAATCATTTGGCACACCCTGTCCGACTCCGTAGAACGGAACCGCGGCGGCGATTTTTTCTCCCTGCTGGGCAGCCAGCTGCAGAGCAAAGCCGCCACCCATGCAGAACCCGATCACGCCGAGCTTCTGGCTGGTCACATGTTCGTTAGATAGCAGGTAGTCCACAGCTCCCGAGAGTAGCTGCGCACCCTTTTCTTCGGGGAGTTCGGACATCATTTGCCCGGCTTCTTCCCCGTCGTGGGTGATGGATCCGCCATATAGGTCCGGTGCCAAAGCGACAAAGCCGAGGGCCGCTAGTCGGTCTGCCACGTCACGAATGTGGTCGGTCAGTCCCCACCATTCCTGAATGACAATGACCCCTGGACCTTTGCCCGATTCGGGGACCGCGAGGTAACCGTGTGCTTGCGCACCCGAGGATGGGAACGTCACGTTCTGGTGTGGTGTTTTTCCTGCCATTACGCCTCCTGATCTTCGTGTGACACCAGTTTATGCAGGTCTGAGCCTAATTGGCATTGATCTGCCCCACATTGATCAGAAGTTCTTCTACTTTCCCGGTGTGACCTCGCCGATGCGCTCCAATGCGTCGGTGACCAAATTCCAGAATCCGTCGTGGTCTAGGTCCACAGCTACCGAAGTATTGCAGTTTTCATCGGCAGGGGCACGGAAGTCGGTGACGGTCATGCCCAGGGTCAGATCTCCGCGCAGTTCCACGTTAACCGGCGCTTTGACGGTGCGGACAATCTGCGGGTCAATCACGTAGGCGACAGCGCAAGGGTCATGCACCGGTGGAGCGTCGAAGCCTTGGTGATCGCGGTAGGCCTGAGCAAAGAAGTCCATCAGTTCACGTACGAACTTCGCCGGGCCGGTACCAATGTTTTCGATGCGCTGCACTACCTCGGCAGTTGCCAGTGCCTGATGGGTCAGATCCAACCCGACCATAACTACCGGCCACTTCTCGTTAAAGACAATGTGGGCAGCTTCGGGGTCCACCTTGATGTTAAATTCTGCGACAGCACTCCAATTACCGGTGTGATAGCCACCGCCCATAAGCACCACCTCGCGAACGCGCTGAACAATGCGTGGTTCCTTGCGCACGGCTAGGGCAATGTTGGTTAGCGCGCCGGTAGGCACCAGGGTGATTTCACCGGGCTCGTGGCTCATGACCAGATCGATGATGACATCCACGCCGTGACGCGGATCGAGTTCGATGGTGGATTCTGGCTGCGCTGGCCCATCCATGCCCGAATCACCGTGCACATCGGCTGCGGTTTCCACCTCGCGCACTAGCGGACGGGCGCACCCGGCGGCAAAAGGGATGCCGGTGATGCCCGCGATGGTTCCCACGGCCAGTGCGTTGGCGGTGACCTTATCAAGGGTCTGGTTTCCGGCCACCGTGGTCACTGCCAACAGGTCAATGGCTTCGCTGCCGTGGGCCAGAATCATCGCTACCGCGTCATCATGTCCCGGGTCGCAGTCCAGAATGATTTTTCGGGGCGTAACGCTATCCTGGGCCATGGTGTCATCCTCATATCTATCGGCAGTGAGCCAGTTACTGTGTGTGGTGCGGGAATGATTGATGTCGGTTCTTAAGCTATGCAAGAGCCGTCTGGCTAATTCTTTCGTGTTGACTCTTGAACGTCAAGCGCTTAACTGTAGAACTCTCTGGGGAACGCAACGACTACGATAGATCCATGACCTATGGCGAAAAGACCGGCAGCTCCCGCGAACCCCGACGAGTTACCGCGGCGATGGTGGCAGCGCACGCTGGGGTTTCCACCGCGACGGTCTCCCTGGTCGCCAACGGAAAATCCGCCGGACGCGTCTCAGCAACCAACGAACAGCGCGTGCTCGAATCCATCCGAGAGCTCGGTTACTTTGTCGACAGCATCGGCAGCTCGCTGGCCAAAGGTGTCAGCTCGCTGATCATCATGGTGGCCCCGGATATTTCCAACCCGTTCTTTGCCAAGGTGATCGCCGGCGTTCGTTCGGTGCTCGCCAATGACTACCAGCTGATGCTCTCGGTAACGGACGCAGGAGTCTCCCCTAGCGCCAGCGAAACCCGAAAGATTATGGGTCTGCGCCCCGCGGGGCTACTGGTTCACGCGCCGAGCCAAGAATTCCTCGACGAGATTTCTGGAAACCTGCCCATGGTGGCTCTCGACGCCCCGGGAATCAGCGAGAAGTTCCCTGCGGTCAACATGGATGTTGCCCAAGGCGCCCGAGATGTTGTGGCGCATTTTGCCGCTCTGGGACACCGCAAGGCCGCTTATCTAGATGCCAGTACCGGCACCGACACCCTCGCGGTGCGCCGCGAAGCGTTTTTGGCCGCAGCAAAAGAGTACGGCATCGAAGTGTTACCGACCTCGGTCGCTAGCTCGACGATTGATGTCACCGCAGCTTCTGAAACTTTCAGTGAGCACTGGAAATCCTGGACGCAGGCCGGCGTCACTGCGCTGGGTTGCGCCACCGACAATCACGCTTTTGGTGTCCTGCACGCCGCCCGACAGCTGGGGATCCGCATACCGCAGCAACTTGCGGTTGCCGGTTTTGATGATCTTCCGTACTCGGCGACTTCCAATCCGGCGATCACTTCCGTTCAACTCAACGCGCAGGAAGGCGGTCGACTGGCCGCGTTGAAGTTGCTCGAGCTAATCCAGGGTGAAAACCTTAAATCGCTGCAAAGCATGCTTCCAAGTTCCCTGATCGTGCGCGGGTCAACTCAGTTGGCAGACCAAGACTAGGCCAACCACTTACTACTCGATGAGCTTGCCACTTTTGGCCAGTTCCGGTGTGGTGCACGACGAGAGATCAAAACAGCATGGTCGACGCTTACCGTCCCGCAATTTAGAAATACTCACCTCGACTCGTCGCTGACGAGTATCCAAATTCTTGGTGGAACCTACCCAACGGACCCACTCCCAGCGAGCCATGGGAGTCAGGCTAGTCCAAGTCGAGTCCAAATCGCTGGCCTGATCCAGGGCTTGTGCCAGATCATCTGGCACCGAAGTTTCAGGCCACTGAGCGCTTGGTTGCATCGCTAGGGTGATGATTGCGCCTTGCTCAGCGTTAATCTCCGGCGCTTGTTCAGCCTCCAGGTCGATCCAATGACCGCGTCGGCCATCGGGGTCGATCACAATGGTGTGGCCTTCGAAGTCTCCGAGTAGATCCACCGCAACCTGACCACGACTGGAGAGAAAATCGCTCGACTCTTGGTCCAGACGCAGGATTCGATGCTCATTAATGAAGTCAATTCTTCCCTGCACTTCAAATGGTTCTTTAGACGCCGCCATAATGTCCTGCCTTTCGAATTCTCAGAGGAAGTCTAGTGCAGACGGGTAAAGAGGTCACGTCTCGAAGTTTGAATTCAACACGCCCTGACGGTACCGCCGCCACGATGATTAATCTTGTGCACCTGTGTGAATTCAGACGGTAGCTACGATTGGCACGTACCGCTTGGCATGTGATCCGCGTGCCGCGTCGCTTAAGTACGTTGAGACTTCATGTTGCCCAGTCGAAGATCGCCGAAAGTACAAGAGTCCACGAAGCTGGACCGCAACCAAACAAGCCACTCTGGGTGAAAACGAAAATAACCTCTGACATGAACTTTCATTCATTATCAGAGGTTATTTCCATTTGTGCGCGAGGGGGGACTTGAACCCCCACGACCTTGCGATCACTGGCACCTGAAGCCAGCGCGTCTACCAATTCCGCCACTCGCGCATATGTAATTTTTGTTGCCACGTGCTTTTGCAACAAGAAATAGCTTACACACACATTTTCGGTTCACCTAATCGAAGCCCATTCCTGTGGCCAGAGACACAGAGTCCACCCTCTGACTACTGCGTCATTAAGCAGGGCATACTCCTATCACTCACGTATTTTTCGGCATTTCCACAGCTGAAAACAGTAAGATCGATTATGAAGTTCTGTGTTCACTGCTTTTTGCCTTGAATGCGAGACACTTAGATAAGCAATGGACCATCAAGGAAGGAGCACGAATAATGGGCTTTCTCGACAATGTCGAACGCGGCTTAGAGAAGGTCGTCACAAGCTTCTTTCGTGGAACCAGCACCGCAGACCTGAAGCCAGTCGAGCTGACCAGTGCGTTGCGCAACGAAATGGACCGCGGAATCCTTCCCATCAGTGAAGGGCGCAGCCTCGCTCCGAACGACTTCGTCGTGACGTTGAGCAGTAAAGACTTCGCCACTGCAAAAACCTGGGGACGGGCCGTTGTTAACGAGATGGCTAAGGTCACCGCCGAACACGCCACCGCTCAGGACTACACCGTGCATGGCGACATCATGATCCACTTTGTTTCCAAGGATGATTTTAAACTTGGAGAAATGGACATCACCGGTTCCGTTAAGGAATCAAGCTCCAACGTCGTTGCTTCAGCTCCGGTGAAGATGCCGATTGGTAAGCCATCTTCACCTTCTTCAAATTCCAACGGGCAGTCACGCCCAACCGTGCGCCCCATTGAAGAAATCCCTAAGGTTCCTACGCAGAAGCAGGCGATCCTCGAAGTTGCCGGCCAGCGTTACGCACTAAACCACCACTCCATCGTGTTGGGACGTTCCGCTAGCACCGACATCCCTGTTGATGACACCGGTGTTTCACGCCAGCACATTCGCGTAGAAACTCGTGGCAAAACTAGCTTTGTCGTCACCGACCTAGGTTCAACCAACGGAACCTACGTGGACGGCAAGAAGATTTCAGCCGAAACTCGTATTTTTGACGGATCGATCATTACTATCGGCCAGACAAAAATCGTCTTCCGGCTCATTACCTCGAATAATGGAGGTCGCGCGTGAACGATCTGGTTCTCAGCCTGTTCCGAATAGGTTTTCTTGTCCTCATCTGGCTACTCGTTTTGAGTGTTGTTGGATCGATGCGCCGTGATTTGGCCGTTGGAAAACGAGACCGTACCGGCAAGCCCAGCGCCCGTCAGCTCAAGAAACACCCAGAGCTAGCCGAGCCTGAAGCTCCAGCACGCAAAGCTGCCACCACATTGGCCATCGTTGAAGGTCCTTTGGCCGGAAACAGCATTCCGCTCAACGGCCAACCGATCATGTTCGGCCGTGCCCAAGATGCCACGGTGGTTCTGGACGATGATTACGCTTCAGGACGTCACGCACGCCTGTTCCCCCAGGGATCACGTTGGTTTATTGAAGATCTTGGTTCCACCAATGGAACTTTTGTCGGTGAAACTCAGCTTTCCCGCGCCCAAGCAGTAGAACTAGGACAGCGGATCCGCATTGGAAAGACTGTCTTGGAATTGAAGGCCTAGCCTATGGGCCTCAAACTCAAATTTGCAGCAAAGTCTGATGTTGGACGGATTCGTAAGAAAAACGATGACTCCGCCTACGTCGGTGAATACCTTGCAGTACTCGCCGATGGCATGGGTGGCCACGTTGGTGGCGACGTCGCCTCGGCATCAACCGTCTTGGATCTTGTTCACCTAGATCATCCAGATATTGACGATCCACAGAACGCCCTACCCGATGAAATTCAGGCCGCTAATCTGGTTTTGAATGAACTTGTGGGTTCCAACCCAAAGCTTTCGGGCATGGGCACCACTGTGACCTCACTCCTGTTGTCGGGCAGCACTCTGCAAATGGCCCATATCGGTGACTCGAGGGCTTACCGTCTGAAAAACGGCACTTTTGAGCAAATCAGTCGTGACCACACCTTTGTGCAACGACTCGTTGATGAAGGTCGCATCAAACCAGCCGAGGCAGAAGTCCACCCTCACAAGAATGTGCTTTTGCGCGTTCTCGGCGACTCCGACGCGTCCCCAGAACTTGATGTTCAGCAAATCGAGGCAGAGCCCGGTGAACGCTGGATGCTCTGTTCTGATGGTCTGACCGATGCCGTGCCATTGCCGGTGATCGAAGAGATCATTCGCAATACCGCCGACATGGATGAAGCCGTGAATGATCTGGTCGCCGTCACACTAAAAAACGGTGCCCCGGATAATGTCACGGTAGTGATGTTTGAGGTCATCGAAGCTGCAGATCGTCAGGACAGTGAGCCTGCCGTTTTTGAGCCGGCACCGGATACCGCTCAGCTTTCTATCGCTGCTGAAGGCGATGTTGAAGCGAGCGCTTCGATACTGCGCCACGAGATTTCCCAGCGCCCTCACCTACTGGTGGGTGCTGCCCAGCTGGCCACACAAACCGGTCAGATCCCTGTGGTAACTCAGTACACCGGTGAACGTCGCGCAGCGGCGCTGCTGACCCACCGCTCACCTGCAGCGGGTCAGATCCTAGATCCGCTAGAGAGTCCGATTGCTCACCGTCGCTGGATGATGCCAATTCTCTTGACGCTTGCAGCCTTCCTCGTCGTGGCCCTGGCAGTGTGGGGTTACATGTGGACGCAGACCCAATACTTTGTAGGCACCGTGGATAACAAGGTGGCCATTTACAAGGGTGTCCCGCAGGAGCTCGGACCGATTTCGCTCTCTGAAGTTGATACGGTCTCTCAAGTGCCTATTGAGTCGCTACCGGAGTATTCGCGCCAGCGAGTTGAGGCCACGATCTCGGCTGATAACCGCGAGCATGCTCAAATGATCATTCAAGAACTATTGGTCACCGCGAAGCAAAACTGTCCGGTTCAAGCCCCGAGCGGCACCGACACATCGAATAACCAAGCCCAATTGCCCGCCTACTGTCTGGAGATCATGCAATGAACGAAGTGCAGACCGCCCCGGTACCACGGCGCAATCTTGAGCTAGTCCTGTTGGTCCTCGCCTTGGGCGTTGGAGCTGCAGCATTCTTCTTGGTGGGTAGCACTACCGAGGGCGTCGATAACACCGACTTCTATGTACAAATGAGCATCATGGCCGCCTTGGCTTTGGTAGTTCATGTTTTGCTACGCATCTTCGCCAAATATGCCGATCCGGTAATACTTCCAATTACCATCGCGCTGAACTCCCTTGGCCTAGCCATGATTCACCGCATTGACTTGGCAAAAGGAACCTCGCAGTCAGCGCGACAACTGTTGTGGACGGCTATTGCCATCGTGATTGCGGCGGCCGTTCTGTGGGCCGTCAAGGACCATCGCGTACTGCGCCGATTCACTTACATTGCCCTGCTGTTATCCATTGTGTTGTTGCTCTTGCCATTGATTCCACACTTTGGTGTCACCATCAACGGTGCACGAATCTGGATCCGAGTAGGTAGCTTCTCCCTGCAGCCAGGCGAACTGGCAAAAATTACGCTCTCGATCTTCTTCGCTGGATATTTGTCCTCAAACCGCGACTTGATCCTGATGGCCGGTCACAAGTTCGGCCCGCTGCAGCTTCCACGACTGCGCGATATGGCACCAATGCTCGTCGCGTGGTTGCTTTCCATCGGCGTACTGGTTGTCCAGCGCGACCTCGGTTCCGCAATTCTGTTCTTCGGCCTGTTTATCGTCATGGTCTACGTGGCCACCGCCCGTATCTCTTGGGTGTTGATCGGTCTGTTAATGGTGGTGATCGGTGGTCTGGTCGCCGGCTCGACCATGAGCCACGTGACCCGACGACTTGATGTATGGCTGAACGCTTTTGACCCAGCCATCTACCAAGCCAAGGGTGGCAGTATGCAGATCGTGGAAGGCCTGTTCGGCATGGCCGACGGTGGACTATTTGGCACCGGCCTTGGTGCTGGCTCCCCGTACCGCGTACCGCTGGCTAATTCGGACATGATTATCGCTTCCTTCGGTGAAGAAATCGGTCTGATTGGCGTTACTGCCATCGTGCTGCTGTACATGCTGTTGGTTTCCCGCGGACTACGCGCTGCCTTGGGTTCGCGAGACACGTTCGGCAAGCTTTTGGCTGCCGGCCTGTCCTGCACCTTGGGCCTGCAGGCCGTAGTCATCATCGGTGGTGTCACTCGATTGATTCCGCTGACCGGTTTGGCCACGCCATTTATGGCTGCTGGTGGTTCGTCCTTGCTGGCGAACTGGATCATCATCGCGCTGCTGCTCTTGATTTCCCACAATTCACGGCGCCCAGCCATAGGCGTCTCAGGACCCACCGATGAAATTGCAACGCCCAGAAAACCTCAAACTACGAGCACCAAGGTGGTGAAGAGCAAGTGAATCAGGCTATCAAGCGAGTATGGATTGCACTGACCATGCTCTTTGTCATCTGTCTCGGCGGGCTGAGCTACATCCAGTTCTTCGACGCTGACAAACTTACCGACAACGCGCTGAACAAGCGCCAGCTCTACCGTGAGTTTGACCTTCCCCGTGGTGCCATCTTGGTTGATGGTAAGCCCATTGCCGAGTCGGTACCTACCGACGACGGTCAGTTTGAATACCAGCGCGAGTACACCAACGCTGAGATGTATGCGCACCTCACTGGCTACTACTCGCTAGCAAACGGCACCACCCAGCTGGAGTCTTCACTCAACGACTGGCTGACCGGAAAGAGCTCAGATCTGCTCTACGACCGGTTGCTGGCCATGTTCACTGGCAAGAAGACTGAGGGTGCCTCAGTTGAGCTCACCATCGATGGCGATCTGCAGAAGACCGCTTTCAACGCCATTCCTGACGGCGTGAAGGCCACGGTTATTGTTACCGATCCAAAGACCGGCGACATCCTTGCTATGGTTTCTAAGCCAACCTACGACACCAATCTCTTGGCAGTGCACTCCACGTCCAAGGCCGCTGAGAACCTGAAAAAGGTCAGCAAGATTGACGGACTGAGCCCTTATCTAAATCCTGCGATTAGCGACCTAAATTTCCCAGGTTCCTCGTTCAAGATCTTGAGTACTGTCGCAGCACTGGAGTCCGGAAAGTACGACCTGGACACCACCATCGATAACCCGTCCTCTGTGCGGTATAAGAATTCAACGAGGTCGATGAACAACTTCGGTGAAGGTGTCTGTGCCCGCGAGCCTCGCGCCAAGTTGGCCTTCATTTTCGCGCAGAGTTGCAACACTCCGTTCTACGGAATCAGCAAGACCGTGGGCGCTAAGGCCTTTGGCGATGTTGCAGAACGCTTTGGCTTCGGCCAGCAGCTGAACATCCCACAGCGAGTCACCCCTAGCCAGTTCCCCTCCGACGGAGCCGACGAAGCCGAGTTGGCTCGTATGGCTATCGGTCAGGGCAGCAACAAGGTCACTGCGTTGCAGATGAACATGGCCGCCATGGCCATTGCCAATGACGGGGTGATCATGAAGCCAAACATGATCGACAAGGTAATTGCGCCGGATCTTCGCGTGATCGAAGAACCAAAGCCTGAGAAGTTCTCCACCGCTACCTCCAAGGAGGTCGCATCAGACCTCAAGGAGCTTATGGAAGGCCCAGTCACCCGCGGTACCGCGATGAACGCAGCAGTTCCAGGTGTGGACTTCCGAGCCAAGACCGGTACTGCCCAGCTGTATCAAGAAGGCGGTGTCTCCTACGTGAACTCGTGGATGACCGGTTTCGCTCCAGCAGATGATCCCCAGGTCGCCATCACGGTCACCTTGCAAGACGTAGATTACGACACTGGTCACAACACGACCGGTGCCATCATGAAGAAGATGTTAAAGGCGGTGTTCAACAAGTGAGGCCAATAACCGGCACCACCTTGGGCGGTCGTTACAAGCTCACCGACCGCATTGCGATCGGTGGCATGGGCGAAGTGTGGAAAGCTCGCGATCAAGTACTTGGACGCCTTGTGGCGATCAAGATCCTCAAAGAGGAATACACCGACAATGAAAGCTTCCTGACGCGATTCCGCGTCGAGGCCCGCCACACTGCCCTGCTGAATCACCCGGGCATCGCCGGCGTCTTTGACTACGGCGAAGAGCAAGGCTCCGCGTATCTGGTCATGGAACTTGTTCCTGGCCCGCCGCTGTCCACCATCATTGAGCGCGAACGCAAGCTCGAGGTAGACCGCACCCTCTCACTCATTGCGCAGACCGCTCGGGCCCTTGCAGCGGCTCACGAGCACGGTCTGGTGCACCGTGACGTAAAGCCGGGCAACATCTTGGTCATGCCTTCTGGCGTCGTAAAAATTACCGACTTTGGTATTGCGCGCCTGGCCGACCAGGTGCCGCTGACCGCCACCGGTCAGGTGATGGGCACCGCCCAGTACTTGGCTCCGGAACAGGCTACCGGACAGAACGCTACCGGAAGCTCCGATATCTACGCCTTGGGCGTCATCGGATACGAGTGCTTGGCAGGACGTCGTCCGTTCACCGGCGAATCGCAGATCGCCATCGCACTGGCCCAGGTCAACGACGCTCCCCCAGCGTTGCCGGACACCATCCCAGCTCCGGTGCGCCAGCTGATCATGTCGATGCTGGCCAAGAACCCTTCGGACCGCCCAAAAAACGCGACCGCTTTGGCCAAGGCCGCCGACGCATTACGTGCCGGCGACACCAACACCGCCACCATGGCTGTGCCGGGTATGCTCGCCACCGGTATTTCCGAGGATGCCACCCAAGCATTGAACTTGGACGCCGATGCTACCCGGGCGATGGATCGCATGGATTCGGCGCCAACTATGACCAATTCGATGCCTACCGTGGTTGAACCGACGCGCACCGAAAGTGGATTCACTGCCGCAGCACCTCAGGGCGCCAGCGGTTTTGATGATGAAGACGCCGACGCGCAAGATCCCGAGCAGCGCGAATCCAAGCGCAGCCCTTGGCTGATTCCGCTGATCGTGATTATCGTTCTTGCTGTGCTGATCGCACTCGCTGCATGGCTGGTCCCTGCCCTGACCGGCAACAAGGGTGATACTCCACCGGCAGCCTCCTCGAGCCAGAGCACCGAAGAGTCCACCGACCCATCGGAATCTTCGTCCCCGTCTGAAGAGACTACGGAACCATCTGAGGAAACTACCGCGCCTACTGATGATTCCCAATCTCCTAGCGAGAGCGAATCAGCCAGCGAAAGCGAAAGCCCTGAGTACGTTCAGGTGTCCTCTTCCTTGGTAGGACAGGATATTGACACGGTCACCGCTCAGCTTGAGGGCTTGGGGCTACAGGTCAACGCCGTAGCTAAGGAAACGTCCGACGCTGACCCTGGCAAGGTTATTTCGCTGAGCCCAACGGGCAACGTGGAAAAGGGAAAGACCATCACGGTCAACTACGCCATGGCTCCGGAAACCGTTGAAGTACCTTCGGTGGTTGGCATGAGCTACGAAGCTGCCCAGAAGCAGATTCAAGACGCCGGTCTTGCGGTATCCAAGGGTGCAGAACAAAGCGATTCCTCCGTAGCCGGTACCGTACTTAGCCAGAGTGTGACTGCTGGTAGCCAGGCAAAGCCAGGCACCACCGTTTCCCTCACGGTTTCCAGTGGTCCTGAAGAAACGCCGTCGGCCACCCCGACCCCGTCTGAAACTGCCTCTGAAACTCCAGCCACGTCGGCAACACCGAGTGAATCGGCTCAAAGCGACGCACCATGAGTGAAGTCGACGCGTTGCCGCCAGGTTTGCCACGCATGATCAATGAACGATACGAGATCGAATCGCTCATTGGTCGTGGTGGCATGGCGGATGTTTACCTCGCCACGGACCACGTGCTCTCCCGCAAGGTGGCCGTGAAAGTTTTGCGCCCTGATACCGCTAGCAACCCGATGGTTGTTAACCGTTTCCGGCGTGAGGCCAAAGCCGTGGCGGCGCTCAGCCACCCTAATATTGTCGCCGTTTATGACACCGGCGAGCTTCCGGCTACGGAGCAGCATCACGAACGCCTGCCGTTCATGGTGATGGAATATGTCAACGGCAAGACCTTGAAACAGGTCATCTCCGAAGGCGAGATTGAACCCGAGTTCGCGGTTCGCATTACCCGTGGCGTCGCTGATGCCTTGGGACATTCGCACGCTAATAACGTGGTGCACCGCGACGTTAAGCCGGCCAATGTGATGGTCAGCGACGCTGGGCACGTCAAACTCATGGACTTTGGCATCGCCCGGGCAACCGATAACTCCGCGACCATGACGCAAACCGCTGCCGTAGTGGGCACCGCACAGTATTTCTCCCCGGAGCAAGCTCGTGGTGAACAGGTAGACTTCCGTTCCGATATTTACTCGGCTGGTTGCCTGTTTTATGAGCTAATGACCGGGCGGCCACCATTTACCGGGGACTCCCCTGTCTCGGTCGCCTACCAGCATGTGGGCGAAATTGCGATGGCCCCCAGCGACGTAAACCAGGATCTAGACCCAATCTATGATCCAATCGTCGCCAAGGTACTGTCCAAAGATCGTGATGAGCGTTTCCAGAGCGCCGATGAATTTGCCACTGCTCTCGAAGACGCACTGAATGGAATTGAATTCCGTGAAGATCAGGACGTCGCGGCCCCGTATACTTTGCCGATTTACGGTACCCATGATGACACCGAGGTAGGTTTCGCTGCCCAGGCAGCTGAGCTGACCCCTGAGCATCCGGTGTTCCCTACCGAGCATGAACCGGTAGAAACTACCCGGCACAAGTCCAATCGCACCCTCATTGTTTTACTGTCGCTGATCGCTGTCATCGCGGTGGCAGTAGCTAGTTTCCTAATCATTCGTTCGATTCAGGCCGAGCAAGAGAAACGTGCTCCGGTGGCGGTTCCCGACGTCAAGAATATGTCCGAGGATGATGCCAGCAGCCTGTTGCGTGATGCCACGTTTAACGTCAAGGTAGAGCGTGAATTCGATGAGGATGTGGATGAGGGCAAGGCCACTCGTACCGATCCAACATCTGGTTCAGAAGTAGCCAAGGAATCCACGATCACCCTGTATCTTTCCGAAGGCTCAGAACAGCGCACGATCCCAGAGAATCTTGCCAATCAGTCTGAAGCCACCGCGCGAGACGCGCTGCGCGAAGCCGGACTGGTGGTAGGCAAGATTACCCGCGAGGACTCGGCGACTGTTGAAACGGACCGCATTATTGGCACCAGCCCAGAATTGGGTTCCAAGGTTAAAGCCGGTTCCGAGGTTGACCTGATTCTCTCCACGGGACAGGTTCAGGTTCCGGACTTGATTGGCAAAACCCTTGATGAGGCTAATCAGGAACTGAAAGATCAGGGCCTGGAGAAGATGTCAATCGACTCGAGCGCCGATCCAAAGATCACCGATGAGGTTGAACCTGGTCAGATTGTTGAGCAGAGCCCCGATGATTCCGGAACCATTGATCAGGGTGGCACGGTTTCCGTGGTTCTAGCGGAAGCTCCAGCGGAGCCGACCCCGTCTGAATCTGAGACTCCTAGCCCATCAGAAAGCAGCTCCCCATCGGAATCAGCTTCTGAGTCACCGTCTGAATCTGAGGACAATGAGAATTCAGCTGATGAATCGGATTCATCCGACGGTGGGCCTAGACAGGGTAAACCGTTGCCCTCACCAGAAAATCCTGACGAGGGCAACGATAATTAGTTCTTAGCGACTATTCGCCACTGAACAATGGACTCAGGGTAGCGGCCTTCTGTGCCGCTCCCTGAAGTCCTACAAATTCCAGCCAGTTACCCAGCATTTGGTAGCCCTGTTCGGTTAGCACCGACTCTGGGTGGTACTGCAGACCCCATAGCGGTGCATCGCGGTGCGCCAGGGCCATGATGACTCCCCCAGCAGTCTCAGCAATGATTTCCAACTCTTCTGGGATGCTCTCACGCACGGCCGCCAACGAATGATAACGGGTAGCCGTAAATGGGTTGGCCACATTTTTGAAGACCGGGTGGTTTTCATGATGCACCAGCGAAGTCTTGCCGTGCATCAGTTCCTCGGCATGGGTTACCGTTCCACCGTAGGCTTCGGCTAACGCCTGATGCCCAAGGCAGACACCCATCATGGGCTTGTTCTGCACACCGCACCACTTGATCAGTTCGATACTCACGCCGGCGCCCGCTGGATCGCCAGGGCCTGGAGAGATTAAGACGCCATCATAGTCAGCGGCTAGCTCGATCGCTTCTTGCGCGCTGAGGTCGTCATTGCGGTACACAGTTGTCTGTGCGCCGAGCTCCTGCAGGTAGCCCACGAGGGTGTAGACAAAACTGTCGTAGTTATCGATCACTAAGATCTTGGTGCTGCTCACGAGGTACTCTGGCCAATCGTAGAATCGGTGAAGGGGCTGATGTACTGATTCAGCCACGGAAAAACGTACACCATCAGTAATAGCACGATGGCAGCGATGACAATTAATGCTTCAATAATGCGAAGCCACAAGGGACCGGGTAGGTTCCGAAAAATCCAGGCATACATTGTTTCCTCCTAACTCGTTGCGTCGATAACCATGTCGCGGATTTCCTTTGGCGGACCGGCATCAGGTGGTTGCCAATCAGTAAGCTCCGAGTAGGCAATCATTCGCTGTTGGGTCGTATATTTCGGGTGGCATGTAGTCATCGTCAAGATCGTTTTGGTCGGCTTCACTCCCCACTGATGTGGGGTGGGTAGTAAGACATCACCGTTAGAAGGAGCGACAACTTCAGTGGCATACCAGGTGTAGGTGTAATATCCTTCTGCGGTCTGCAGATAGATCTTGTCGCCCTTTTGCAACTTGTCGATGTCCCAGAAAACCTGACCGTGTGTTTGACGGTGAGCAGCCACCGCAAAGTTCCCCAATTCCCCAGGCTGCTGAGTTGTTGGGTAATGGCCAATGCCGAGATTATCGATGACGTGATCATCCACACCCGAGGTCACCGGGTGATGGGATCCTCCGTTGCCAAAGCGCGGGAAGTACATGATCCCAAAAGTACTGCCAGGGGTAATCTTGGTGACCGGTGCTGGTCCGTAATCTTTGGGTTCTTCTTTTTCCTGCTCAGAATCTCCCTGCGAAGAATCTCCCGGTTCATTTGGAATAACCACGTCACCCAGTTCTTGAACAAGTCCTTGAGTAGCTTCCTTCTGAGCATTGGCGGAATCGATGTTGGTCCACCACAGTTCCCATGCGACATACAGCATGAGCAAGATCCCCAAGGTAATGAACAGTTCACCAAGAAATCCGAGAATGACATTTCCCGCGGAGCGAGGACGATGCCTTGCCCGACGCCCCCGTGCTGTGAGATCTCGATTCACGGCTCTGCGACTCCTTCAGAAACTTGTACTTAAGAATGTGTCAATCTACTTGGAGCATCGCAGGCCAAAACCCGATAGTTCTCAGGTGTTACGGCTAGTATGGAAGCTACGTAGGAATGCAACAAGCAGTTCTGAGCATCCTTGTGCCCAAGCCTACCGGGAAGACCTTTCGTCTCCCACCTTTACTACATGAAGCAGATGAAGCCGAGGGAGCATTCGAGTGCCGGAGTCAAAACCACGACGCAAGAACAAAACGCAGGATGCCACTGAGCGCCAGCGAGCCCACTCCATTGACGCGCCTATGCCAGGTTGGTACAAGCCTGTCATGTTTGGCCTAATGCTCCTTGGTCTGCTGTGGATCATTGTGTATTACATTTCGCAGACTATGTTCCCAATCCCCAACATCGGTGGATGGAACATTGTTGTTGGATTCGGCATCGCGATGGTCGGATTCTTCATGACAACAGGCTGGAAATAGCACTAACGTCGGTCCCCACAGGGACCGACGTTAGTTCGTTAAAGCTCTCGAGGTGCTTTAGTGGCTGACGGCTTTGAGTCCAATGACGCAACCGACCAAGCCAAGAATGAATACCATTTTGAGCACAGAGAATGCCTCCTGTCCGGTGACCATGGAGTAGATCACCGCGAGGGAAGCACCCACACCTACCCAAATTGCATAGGCAGTACCTACCGGGATCTCTTTCATGGCGTAGGCAAGTCCCGCCATCGAGACTACCAATCCAGCAAAAAAGATGATGCTGGGAACTAACTTCGACAAGCCATCACTCATGCCAAGGGCAACGGCCCAGACGGCTTCGAAAACACCGGAAACAATTAGAACTAACCAATACATGCCAGGATCCTTCACTGGCCGTCTTGTCGATCTCCGGGTACGGCTCCCTCGTCCGGGCGTAGGCTTTGTTTACCTACGTCGCGTTCAGGGTATCAAATGCAATTCGTGCGCACGCGCGGCTGTGACCAAAATGTCATCAATCGTGCTCAAGATTTTCGAATCCACGGCCCATCGCTGCAGGTACAACGGAACATCGGTAAACCATTGATCATGTAGGACCTCGAGCCGATCAGATTGCGCAAGTTGCAGTTCGGGAATCATCCCCCATCCCATTCCAGCTTTAACGGCGCTCACGTACTTCAGCGAGTCAGGAACATGATGGACCTGTGCTTCAGGCCGTTGGCCCGAACCGGCTAGGCGCTCGAGCATCCGGTATTGCAATGGATCCTCGCGGTCAAAAACGACCATCGGTGTTCTCGCCAAGGCTCGTGGATTCGGTTTCGCAAGGTAACGCTGAACAATGCGTGGCGCTGCCGCCGCGCGGTATCGCATGGCACCAAGCTTCTTGCTTACGCAACCTTGAAGCGCTTCAGAAGTCGTAGTGACCACAGCGCTGACTCGTCCACTGCGAAGCAGTTCCAGTCCCCTATGTTCATCGGTTCGCAGGATTTCAACCGATAGGTTCTCGAGCTCTGCCAACTGTTCAAATACAGGTGAAAACCAGGTGGACAAAGAATCAGCGTTCACACCGATAGCCACCGACAGTGGTGATTCATCTGAAATTTCTCTTGCGAACTCGGCACTAAGTAGCGACATTTGACGCGCGTAGCGCAGCACCTTGTATCCCTGTTCTGTTGGCATCACCGGTCGACTTCTGATCAACAGAATCGCACCGATTCTATTTTCTAGGGCCTTGATGCGCTGACTCACGGCAGAGGCAGTCACGCCCAAGTCAATAGAAGCATCGTCAAAGCTTCCAGTATCTATCACAGCTAAGAGGGTCTCGAGGTGTTCAACGTCGATATTCACATTAGGAACTCTAATCTAGAATGAGAAAGTTAAGTTCGACTTAGGTAAGAGACTCTCATACGGTTTTCTTCATGACTCCTGCACCGTTTCTCCTCGGCTTAACAACTGGGTTGTCGCTGATCGTTGCCATCGGCGCACAAAATGCCTTTGTGCTCCGTCAGGGAATTCGAAAAGAGCATGTTTTCGTCACTGCTACAGTCTGTGCACTATCCGATGCTGTTCTCATCGGTGCGGGAGTTAACGGGATGGGCGTTCTAGTTGAGCGACTGCCCTGGCTGCTAACCATTGCTCGACTGGGTGGCTTCTTGTTCCTTGCCACCTACGCTGTATTCGCATTCCGCCGGTCTCTCAAACCTGACGCGCTCAAAGTTTCAGTATCAAACCGATCGGTCACGACCCTTTCTATTATTGGTACAACACTGGCTTTGACGTGGCTCAATCCCCATGTCTATATCGACACGGTGCTATTACTCGGATCGGTGGCCGTAGCTCAAGGCCAAGGCGCTCCCTGGTTCGCCTTTGGCGCCATCCTTGCTAGCTTCATCTGGTTTTTCTTGCTTGCCTATGCGGCCCGACTACTCGCGCCACTATTCGCAAAGCCGAAAGCTTGGCAAGTCCTCGACTTCACCATCGGGATCCTCATGTTGCTATTCGCAACGTTGCTCATTTGGCCGATTTTCACCAAGTAATCCACAGCACCCCCGGGTTATCCACACCCAGTGTGCACAACTCCCATCAACAGTTGTTCACAAACTTATCCACAAGTGGGGACAAGTTCGATGATACTACTGGCATAAAACTGTTTGCACTAGTCAAATTGCCTATTGGTGAATCAAATGACACGGTTGTAAGTTATTAACACTGTGGATTTAGGCTGTGGATAGTCGTGCAATGTGTGCTATTTGCAGCCAATCCTGCTAATCGGTTAAACTTTCGAACCTCAAGTTATTAACAAGCCGCCGGTTCGTATATGCGCTATCTACAGGGGTTGTTTAAAAGTTATCCACAACTGGGGACAAGGTTGTGAGTATTGCTTAACTCCCCCGGAATATCCTTGGTTTCAAGGGCATCCACGCCTGTTAATATCTCCACAACCTCACAAGTTACATGGCTGTAAGTTATTAACAGTGTGGATAATCTGTGTGGATAACGAATGTGCGTGTTTTCGAACTAGCCTACGGAGTATTTGACCGACTGCATAGCTAGATACACAGCGGTCAGGAGAATGACCGATAAAGCAGTCAACAAGACCAGCTGTATTCGCGAACGCTGTGGATTACTTCGAGGAATCATCACAATGCTCGCCGAGGCGATGATGCCAGTGATCGCACCACCTAGGTGTCCCTGCCAAGAGATCCCCGAAACGACAAAGCCAAGCACGATGTTCAGTACCAGAATGATGCCCATCTGACGTAACGCTTGCTTGTTAGAGCGGAAAACAACAAATGTTGCCAGGAAGAGGCCAGCCAGCGCTCCGGACGCACCTAATGTGGCGCTCAATGGCTCGCTGAGCAGTAATATGCCGAGGGATCCGCCGATAGCGCTGAGCAGATACAACCAAGCAAATCGCAACCGACCTAGACGAGGTTCGAGCAATGTACCGAAAATATAGATTCCGTACATGTTCATAGCCAAGTGCAGGAATGAACCCATTGAGTGAGCAAAAGCGCTGGTAATTAGACGCCATGGTTCATAGGCAGCGATCGCAGGGGCCAGAACCAACGAGTTGGTGAATCCCGGAATGATCCACTGCAACAGGTACACAAAGACGTTCAGTGCGATAACAATGTAGGTGACTACCGGTGCGCCGGCTCGCAGCCGTCCCCCGAATTCCGTCTTCTGCTGGGGAATTCGTCGGTTAGCTTCGGCCACACATTCCACGCACTGCACACCTACCGGAGCTGATACCTGACATTGCGGACATACCGGGCGACCGCACCTGTTGCAGGAAACGTAAGCAACCGTGTCCGGATGACGATAGCATGTCGGAGCCACTTGGCTCTGAGGGTTGATCTGCCCGTAGGACATCAGTACCTGCCTTGTGTAGAAGTGCTTAAACTTCAGGCCCCGACAACGCCACTAGGTGGATCGTCGGGGCCTGAGCTTTTGGAGTCGGTGTTACAGAGTCTCGATATCGACCGAGTTGATAACAACGTCCTCCAGTGGCTTGTCACGGCCATCGGTTGCTACAGCGTTCAGAGCGTCGACAACCTTACGGGAGTCTGCATCAATAACTTCACCGAAGATGGTGTGCTTGCCCTGCAGCCAGGTGGTTGGAACGGTGGTGATGAAGAACTGCGAACCGTTGGTTCCACGGCCCATGCGGATACCCGCGTTAGCCATGGCCAGCTTGTATGGCTCGTTGAAGTTCAGTTCTGGGTGGATCTCATCGTCGAACTGGTAGCCTGGGCCGCCGAAGCCCTGGCCCAGTGGGTCGCCACCCTGAATCATGAAGTCAGAGATGATGCGGTGGAAGATGGTTCCGCTGTACAGCGGGGTGTTGGTCTTCTTGTCACCGGACTCTGGGTGTACCCACTCCTGCTCACCGGTTGAGAGGCCAACGAAGTTCTTTACGGTCTTAGGTGCGTGGTTGCCGAAGAGATCGACAACAATATCGCCCAAAGTAGTGTGAATCGTGGCTTTATGAGTTGCGTTTGCGGTCATGTCTACATTGTTCCATGATCAGGGCGTGACCCGCTAAAAACTGACGTACGCGTTGAGTGAAAATTTAGAACAATCTCTGATGGCATCCGGGCTAACACTGGCTTGCACCGCCGTATCTGCATAGTCTTGGACTGTCGGAGACCGTGATCGACTTTCAGTCTGGAGCTATGCATGAGCAAGAAGAGCAAAGTAGGAAAAGTACTAGCCGTTGGCTTGATTGCCGGAGTCGTTGCCATTCTGGTTGCCATGTGGAAAGCCTCAAAGCCCATCGAAGACCCATGGGAAAACGAACCAGGGGTAGCTACGCCGCAGGAGCCTCTAGATTCTCGAGAAGCCAGTGTGGAAGAAATTCGAGAGATCATCGAAGATGACAAATAAAAACTAGATACTCGTCCGTTTTGGTTGGGCTTGCCCTCGTATTACGAGGGCAAGCCCTGCGAGTATGACAGCCAGTCCAACGTAGGTCGCCGGTGAAACTACTTGTCCAAGCAATAGAGCAGCCAAAAGCGCGGCACCTGGGATCTCGAGCAGGATCAACATCGACACCGTCAACGCGCCTAAGACGTTGAGTAGGTGGTTCATGGCGGTGTGACCGAGTATTTGAGCACAGAGAGTCAGCAACACAATGCCCAACCATCCATGGGCATCAAATCCCCAGATGGGCATCCGCGTCGAAAAGCAAAGAACCAAAAGCGCCAGAGCGGTGATGGCATAACAGCTCGAGGCATAGGTCGCGGTGCTCATGGTTTGACGAGCTACAGATCCTGCAAGGGTATAGATTGCGGCGAGAATGCCGCCAGCTAGAGCCAGGAAGTCTCCTAACAACGCTTGACCGCCCAAGCTCATGTCGAACCCGGTGATCACAATCGCCCCGCCCAGAGCAATAGCCATTCCTACGAACACCTGGGTTCGATACTGCACTTTCCTCATCACTTGAAAGACAGCTATCCAAACACCTTGGATACACACCAAGGCAGTCCCGGCAGCCACGCTGGTCAATCTCATTGAGTACATGAAGCACACAAAATGTAGCGCCAAAGAAATTCCTGCAATACCTGTGAAGATCCATTCGCGAGAAGTCATTCTCAGATATACACGTGGGTTCTTTCGCAATGCGGGGACGCTCAAGATAACCGCTGCAGCGCCATTGCGCCAGAAAGCCATGGAGAGTACCGGGACGCCTGGGAATGCGGCGATGATGGGTCCGGAAGCAGAAATTCCGAGGATCCCAAGGGCTGCGAGCAAGGACGTCATTGACTAAAAACACCTTCGTCTTTTGTTGCTGTTTTCAGCAATAACCAAGCCCACCATGGACCTGTCTTTCTTATAAAGAAGTAATATTCTCACTTTGGAATATGATCATTTTTCCTTACTGACCACTGGTTTCATAGAGTCTTTGCGTCTCCAGTAGGCAGCGAACATTGCGCCGGACAAATTATGCCAGACAGAGAATGCAGCCGCTGGCAATGCTGCCTCCGGAGTGAAATACTGCTTCGCGAGTCCACCGGCAAGCCCTGAATTCTGCATCCCCACTTCGATAGCCATGGTTCGGCGAGCGTCTGCCGGAACGCGCATCAGTACACCCGCGCCGTAGCCCAGCAAAAGTCCTAATCCGTTATGCAAGATGACCGCAAGCAGGACCAACAAACCTGCAGACAGGATCGCTTGCGCGCTACCGGCCACAATAATTGTTACGACAACGGTGATCGCCACAACCGAAGCCCATGGCAGGATGCCACTCACTGCGGTGACCCACCGGTTGAAGATCATGCGCAGCGCTATACCTAGAACTACTGGGATCAAAACGATCTGTACAACACTTAGAGCCATAGATCCTGCGTCCACCGGCATATATTGGCCGGCTAGCCACAACGCCAACAGGGGCGTCAGCACCGGGGCAATCAGGGTCGATACGGAAGTCATCGCAACAGATAGCGCTACGTTGCCTCGTGCTAAGTAGGACACGACATTTGAAGCGGTTCCGCCCGGCGCGCACCCAACTAAGATCAGTCCAGCTGCCAGTGCCGGATCTAGCTGGAGAACCGTGGCTACCAACCAGCCCATGGTCGGCATCACGACAAATTGGGCAACTACACCGCCAAGAACTGGTAACGGATTTTTCACGACTAAGGCGAAGTCCGGCAGGGTCAAGGTCAAACCCATGCAGAACATGATGATCATCAATAATGGATTGATCCAACCAGCAAAACCAACAAAAACCTGGGGGAGTAGCATCCCGAACAGCCCGCCGAGCAGGATCAGTACCGGAAAGAGCAAGACAGCTATGCGCGAATCTCTCTCGATTTTTTCGCTCTGAGCTGCTCCGGCACCATTGCCGGTTTTTTCATTTTCCACTTACGATATCTTGCCACCAATGAACGAAAACCAACAATGACCAACAGAAGTTAATGAACTGCCCCAGTCCTATTTACCTTGATGTCATCCTTGGTCGCCATCCTGAATGTGTGAAGGTTGCAATCGTTGCTGAATCGTTCCTGCCCCACTTCAATGGGGTCACCAACTCTATTCTGAAGACCCTGGATCATCTGGCCCTTACGGGACACGATGCCGTGGTCATCACCCCTGCCGGCTCACTCGCCGGCGAACTTACCGGTCATGGGGTTCCAAGCCACTATCGTGGCTTTCGAATCCACACGGTCCCCTCAATGCCGTTGGCAAGCTACCCAGAAGTTCGGTTAGCGACTACTAGTGTTGGCCGACTGCGAAAGATCCTTGCCCGCGAACGTGTCGATGTTGTTCACCTGGCCAGCCCCTTCATTCTAGGATGGCAAGGTTTGCGCGCGGCTCAAGAGCTGAATTTGCCTACCGTAGCCCTCTATCAAACAGAGGTCCCCAACTACGCCAGTCGATACAAGATGCCATGGCTCACCCAACGACTCTGGGATCATGTCCATGCCATTCATAGTGCTGCCGATGTAACCCTCGTTCCCAGTACCTTTTCTTTCCAGCAGCTCAAGAACCTTGGCATCGATAGACTTAGGATCTCAGGCAGGGGAGTCGACACACTCCAATTCACCCCTAAACGCCGTAGCGAGCACTTCAGGGATGCCATAGCACCTAATGGAGAGGTTGTTATCGGCTATGTCGGTCGCCTAGCCGCAGAGAAGCAGGTGGCTGATCTGAGGGCTTTAGCGGACCTCAAGGACACCAAGCTCGTTATCGTAGGCTCCGGTCCGTTAGAGGCCGAGCTACGAGCGTTACTACCTCAAGCGCATTTCACGGGATTCCTCTCTGGAGATCGACTAGCGGAAGTCATGGCATCCATGGATGTCTTTGTGCATCCGGGAGCCTCCGAAACCTTCTGCCAAACCATTCAAGAAGCTATGGCTTGCGGTGTACCGGTCGTGGCCGTAGGCCGCGGAGGTCCGCTTGACCTGGTGGATTCCTCGCGCACCGGCTGGCTTTATCAACCAGGAAACCTCACGGAGCTTCGAAGTCGTGTCAGTGACCTCGTCTATGACGATGCTAAGCGTTTAGCATTTGCTAGCGCAGCGTTGAGAAGTGTTCAGGGGCGCTCATGGTTCAATATTGGCGAGCAACTTCTCGGACACTATCAAGAAGTTCAGACTGCCCGAATCAGCCGCTAACCGAACAGAACAAAGTTGTTGGTAAATGAAGAAGGACGGAAAGCTTAATGCTTTCCGTCCTTCAATACTGTGGAGCCTAGGAGAATCGAACTCCTGACATTCTGCTTGCAAAGCAGACGCTCTACCAACTGAGCTAAGGCCCCGTATACAGTTTTTGGTGTTCCACACCGATCGATCCTCAGCGGATCAATCAAAAAGAATTAGCGGAAAGCTGATGCTTTCCGCCAGTCTTTTTGTGGAGCCTAGGAGAATCGAACTCCTGACATTCTGCTTGCAAAGCAGACGCTCTACCAACTGAGCTAAGGCCCCAAAAGCTTTAAGAAACTTTGTCGGCTACCTGATGCCAGGTTTCCTTTGTTTCCGAAGAAGCCTTCGCTTTCTTGACCAAGACTACCGCAGCAGTCGCAATCGATGCGAGAACCAGGAACTTTTTCATTTCTTCCTCTTTCTCTCCAGCAAGGTTTCCGTGGGCGTACCAAGACTTGAACTTGGGACCTCTTCGTTATCAGCGAAGCGCTCTAACCGCCTGAGCTATACGCCCTTGCTTTTGTTTGTTCCCTTTGGAACGAAATAAAACTCTACCGGGGATTTCCAGAACTTACAAATCGAGCCCGGGTGTCATGCATCACAGCATAAATCCCGGGCTCGACTAGGCGTGTTTCTAGTCGTCGGTGAGGGTTACACCCACGCCACCGACCAGCGAAGCAGCAATGTTGTACAGCACCGCTCCCAAGGTGGAGATCACCGAAATAACAACTACATTCACCACTGCGATGATCGTTGCGTAAGAGGCAACCTGACCCAACGACATGGACTGTCGCAGGTCGAAGCTTCCCTGAGCAATAGCATCGCGGATCAGCTGGTTGAAGGCGTCGAAGGTACCCATCAGATCAAGCAATGCCCAAATACCTACGGACGCAACCACGGTGATCACACCGAAAGCTACCGAAAGTAGGAAGGCGAGCTTAAGCACCGAGAACGGTTCAACCTTGGAAACCAGCAGGCGAGCCTTGCGAGCCTTAGCCTTAGGTGCTGGGCGAACCAGGCGCTCCTGGGTGGTGGCGGGGCGCTGTTGGCCACCGGTAGGTCGTTGGCCGGCAGGACGAGCCTGACTGCCGGTTGGCCTTGCACCGCCAGCTGCTGGGCGATTACCGGTGGTGGTTGGCGCCGGACGCTTTACCTGGGCACCTCGCGGCGCTTCGCTCTTCGGGGCACTGCCGTTGGGGCGTGGCGTCGAGGGCGTGCTCATGCGTTACCTCCGTTAGTGGTGTCATCGTCCTGGACGTCAGATTCGGTTTCCGGCGCGGTTGATGACTGATCGATCGTGTTTTCTGCGTCCAACGTTACGGCATCTTCCTCCAAGTTCTCTTCGAGCTGTGTCTCGGAGTTCTTGGCTACCGCAATAATAAAGTCCTTCTTATCCGGCTTCGCGAAGATCACACCCATGGTGTCTCGACCCTTAGCAGGAACCTGCGAGGCAGCGGAGCGAACAACCTTGCCACCGCTCATGACGACCAGGACTTCGTCGGTTTCATCAACGATCAAAGCGCCGACCAACTCGCCACGTTCCTCGTTTAGCTTGGCAACCTTAATGCCCAAGCCACCACGTGATTGAACACGGTATTCGGCAACGTCGGTACGCTTGGCGTAACCTTCGTTGGTCACCGTAAACACGAAGGAGTTCTCGCGGACCACATCGGCGGCCAGCAGCTCGTCCCCTTCGCGGAACTTCATACCGGTAACACCCGAAGTAGCGCGGCCCATCGGACGCAGCGCGGTATCGGTAGCGGTGAAGCGCACAGATTGACCCTTGCGCGAGACCAGCATCACATCATCGGATTCACTGACCAGCTGTGCGGAGACCAGTTCATCATCATCACGGAGGTTGATCGCGATCACCCCGGCGGTGCGGTTAGTGTCGTAATCCTCCAGGCGCGTCTTCTTCACCAAACCGTTGCGGGTGGCCAACATCAGGTAGGCAGCATCCTGGTAGGTACGCAGATCCAGTACCTGGGCGATGTGTTCGTCTGGCTGGAAGGCCATGACATTTGCCACGTGCTGACCCTTGGCATCACGACCGGCCTCGGCTAGCTCATAGCACTTGGTGCGGTACACGCGGCCATGGTTGGTGAAGAACAGCAGCCAGTTGTGGGTAGAAGTGACGAAGAAGTGCTCCACCACATCGTCCCCGCGAAGGTTTGCACCCTTGATACCCTTGCCACCGCGAGCCTGCGAGCGGTAGTTGTCGATGCGGGTGCGCTTAACGTAACCGCCGCGGGTGATGGTCACAACCATTTCTTCTTCTGGGATCAGGTCTTCGACGCTCATGTCGCCGTCGTAACCCATCAGAATCTTGGTGCGGCGATCATCCCCGTGCTTGTTGACGATCTCGCCCAGTTCTTCGGAGACGATCTCGCGCTGGCGCTCTGGGGAGGCGATGATTCCTTGGAATTCGGCGATCATCCGCTCGAGCTCTGCGTGGCGATCCTGAATCTTCTGGCGCTCCAAGGCGGCCAGACGACGTAGCTGCATATCCAGGATGGCGCGTGCCTGATCCTCATCGATATCCAGCAGTTCCATCAGACCATCGCGGGCTGCCTCGGTGGTAGCCGAGCGTCGAATCAGCGCAATGACCTCATCAAGAGCATCCAAGGCCTTGAGCAGACCACGCAGGATGTGAGCCTCTTCTTCGGCCTTCTTTAAGCGGAACTGGGTGCGTCGAACAATGACTTCGATCTGGTGGGTGACCCAGTGACGGATGAACCCATCCAGTGGCAAGGTGCGTGGCACCCCGTCAACGATGGCCAGCATATTGGCCGAGAAGTTGGTCTGCAGCTCGGTGTGCTTGTACAGATTGTTCAGCACAACCTTGGCCACGGCATCGCGCTTAAGTACGATCACCAGGCGCTGACCGGTACGGCCCGAGGTTTCATCGCGCATATCGGCAATGCCGGCAATCTTGCCATCGCGAACCAGCTCGGCGATTTTCACCGCGAGGTTATCCGGGTTGGCCATGTAGGGAAGTTCGGTGACTACCAGGCAGGTGCGTCCCTGAATTTCCTCCACATTCACTACCGCGCGCATGGTGATCGAACCACGTCCGGTGCGGTAGGCGTCGGCGATGCCCTTGGTGCCAAGGATCATCGCGCCCGATGGGAAGTCCGGGCCCTTCACGCGCAGCATCAGTTCGGCGAGCAGCTCTTCGCGGGTTGCTTCTGGGTTCTGCAGATACCACTGCACACCGTCGGCGACTTCACGCAGGTTATGCGGTGGAATGTTGGTGGCCATACCCACGGCGATACCGGATGAGCCGTTGACCAAAAGGTTCGGGAAACGGGCCGGAAGAACCGTAGGTTCCTGGTTTTTACCGTCGTAGTTGTCCTGGAAATCAACGGTGTTTTCGTTGATGTCGCGGACCATTTCCATGGCCAGTGGGGCCATTTTGGTTTCGGTGTAACGCTGGGCGGCGGCGCCATCGTTACCCGGGGATCCAAAGTTACCCTGGCCAAGTGCCAGTGGGTAACGCATGACCCAGTCCTGGATCAGGCGAACCAGCGCATCGTAAATCGCGGTGTCGCCGTGCGGGTGGTACTGACCCATGACTTCGCCGACCACGCGTGCGCACTTGTTGTAGGCGCGCTCGGGGCGGTAGCCACCGTCGTACATCGCGTACAGCACGCGGCGGTGCACTGGCTTCAGGCCATCGCGCACGTCCGGCAGTGCACGGCCAACAATAACTGCCATGGCGTAGTCCAGGTAGGACCGCTGCATTTCGGTCTGCAGGTCGATCTGATCGATCCGCCCGCCTTCATGGATCGGTTCGATAACCTCGCCGTCCAGCGGTTCATCCTGTGGGGTTTGCTCGTCGCTCAATGTGTTCCCTTATAAGTCAAAAAGTCTTCGGTGAATTTCCTCAAGGCCCTAGGCCGATTAGATATCCAGGAAGCGCACGTCCTTGGCGTTCTGCTGAATGAAGTTACGGCGGGACTCCACGTCCTCACCCATCAGCACGGAGAAAACCTCATCCGCAGCGGCTGCATCATCCATGGTGACCTGGCGCAGGGTGCGGAATTCTGGATCCATGGTGGTGTCCCACAATTCCGAGTAGTCCATCTCGCCCAGACCCTTGTAACGCTGGATTCCGTTGTCCTTTGGCAGGCGCTTGTTGGAGGCCTGTCCGGCCAGCAGTGCGTCGTCGCGTTCCTTATCGGAGAACACGTAGTCATGTGGCGCATTGGACCACTTGATGCGGTATAGCGGGGGAGCAGCCAGGAAAACGTAGCCGTGCTCGATCAGCGGGCGCATGAAGCGGAAGATCAGGGTCAACAGCAAGGTGGTGATGTGCTGACCGTCCACGTCAGCATCGGCCATCAGCACGATCTTGTGATAACGCAGCTTGGCCATGTCGAATTCTTCGCCGATGCCGGTGCCGAAGGCGGTGATCATCGCCTGAACTTCGGCATTGCCCAACGCACGATCCAACCGGGCGCGCTCCACGTTCAGGATCTTGCCACGCAGCGGCAGGATGGCCTGGGTGTGTGGGTCACGTCCGCGCTTGGCCGAGCCTCCTGCGGAGTCACCCTCCACGATGAACACTTCGCACTCGGCAGGGTTCTTCGAGGAGCAGTCCGAGAGCTTACCTGGCATGCCGAAGGATTCCATCGGCGACTTACGCCGGGCGTTATCGCGGGCCTTGCGGGCCGCCATACGTGCCTGGGAAGCTAGCTGTGCCTTGCGGATAATGTCGCGGGCAACGTTGGGGTTGCGCTCGAACCAGTCGCTAAGTTCCTCGTTGACTACACCCTGGACAAAGCCACGGGCCATCGAGTTGCCCAGCTTGGTTTTGGTCTGGCCTTCGAACTGTGGTTCGGAGAGCTTGACCGAAATGACTGCGGTCAGACCTTCACGAGCGTCTTCACCGGTGAGGTTGTCATCCTTTTCACGCAGGATCTTGTTATCCCGGGCGTAACGGTTGAGCAGGCCGGTCAACGCTGCGCGGAAGCCTTCTTCGTGGGTACCACCCTCATGGGTGTTGATGGTGTTCGCGTAGGTGTGCACGGATTCGGCGTAGGCGCTGGTCCACTGCATCGCGATTTCCAGGCTGATGCCACGAGCTGAATCCTCAGATTCGAAGGCGATAACCTCTTCGTGAACCAGTTCTACCTTTTTGGCGGCGTTCAGGTGCTTGACGTAGTCCAGCAGGCCGTTTTTGTAGAGATAGTCCACGGTACGTGGCTTGACTACCTGGTTTTCGATCTCTTCGTCGACTTCAGCCTCAGGCTCGGCATTCACCGGGGTGCGCTCATCGGTCAGGGTGATACGCAGGCCCTTGTTCAAGAAGGCCATCTGCTGGAAGCGAGCACGCAGGGTCTCAAAGTCGAACTCGACGGTCTCGAAGATTTCCGGATCTGGGTAGAAGGTTTGGGTGGTACCGGTCTTCTCGGTCTCTTCCCCCTTGGCCAGCGGGCTGGTGGTGACACCGCCATTGCTGAAGCCGATACGCCAGGCGTTGCCCTGACGGCGAACGATCGTATCTACCTTGCGCGAGAGCGCGTTAACTACGGAAATACCCACACCGTGCAGACCACCGGACACGGCATAACCGCCACCGCCGAACTTACCGCCAGCGTGCAGGATGGTCATGACTACCTCAACGGTAGGCTTGCCCTCGGTCGGGTGGACATCCACCGGAATGCCACGGCCGTTGTCCTCACAACGTACGCCGCCGTCGGCCTGCAGGGTGACGTTGATGGTGTCGCAGTAACCCGCTAATGCTTCATCGACGGAGTTGTCGACTACTTCATAAACCAAGTGGTGAAGGCCGCGAGGGCCGGTGGAACCGATGTACATGCCAGGGCGTTTACGTACCGCTTCGAGTCCTTCGAGGACGGTAATATCCTGGGCGCCATAGGTATGTTCGACTTTGGAAGTCATCGATTCCGCGGGAACCTGGCTTTCTGCCGGATCCTGCGGTGAAGCATTTTCAGTAGACACGGGTGCTACGAACTCCTCGAATTAAGCGCGCGATCACCGTGACGTTGCAATCAACGTTTCGGGTAATCATGGTCTGGAGGGACATCACCGTGGGTTTAAGCCACAGCAACACCATTTCACTGCTTCTAATTCTACCGCGTATAGCAAAATATTCGGTGCTTCTGTGGCCTAAATCGGCCACATAAAGCTAGTAATTGACCATCTGAGGCAGTCGCGGAGCTTAAGTGAGGGGGGATCCACCCTCCGGGTGCGTTAGCGCGCCATATGCCGTGCCAGCTATTTTTATCCGTAGGTGTCTCGAGGACCGCGTCCGGCGACCGAGCGCATCCCGTGGCGCCACGATGGAGCATTAGGCCCTAGAACCTTAAGCACCGTGACAATTCCAGGACCTAGTTCGGCATCAAACTTCTTCAAAATATCGTGGCTCATCAGGCGCATCTGTGCAGCCCGTGCGGTGGTATCGCAGCGCATGACCACGACCGTATCCTCAAACGACTCCGGCGTGCAGTGCTTCGCATTCTCCTCACCGATGATCTCTGCCCAGCGACCGAGCACTGATCCCACGGCGACTTGAGTGTTCCAGCCTCGTGCTTTGGACAGGCGTGCGACGACCTCTCCGATGGCCCGCGGGTCACGCTGGGCGCCAGGTTGCGCTGGTGACTTGTTCTCCATGAATCCGCGGCGAGCGGCCTGACGTTTGCGGACTTTCTCCATGCGTGCCGCATCAACACGGCGCTCGCCACGTTCTTCAGCCAGCCGACGCATCCGATTGAGCAACGCCTTGGCGGCGTCAATTTCCGGATCAAAGCGGTGTTCGTCCCGCTCTTCGGGCTCACGCATCGACAACCTGGCCAGGGGATACCTGGAAGAAATGTCCCTTCAGTGCTTCGGGGACATCTTCTACAACGGCAGCGGTGACTAATACTTGCTCAGCGCCGGCGACAATATGCGCCAATCGGTCTCGGCGGGTGGCATCAAGTTCGGCAAAAACATCGTCCAAGATCAGAATTGGTCCCGAACCTGGTCGAGGGTCGTCATCACCAAAGACCCGGTAGGCAGCTAGTCGCAAGGCCACTGCAAAGGACCATGTCTCGCCATGGGAGGCGTAACCCTTCGCGGGGGTTGGACCCAAAATCAATGTGAGGTCATCACGGTGGGGCCCGAATAATGAGATGCCACGATCAAGTTCCCGGTTCCGGTTAGCCTCGATAGCTCCAAGGATGAGATCTTGAATCTCGGGTTGGCTCAACTCTTCCAACGCAGGCAGAGTCTCCAGGTTCTCGTCGCTCTCAGACTCCAAAGATGACCTGTAGATTGCTTTAGCTTCTTTGGCTCCATCGGCCAGGTCAGCATACGCGGCCTGCATATATGGCCTAATCAGCATAAGAACATCAAGGCGTCCCCGCATGAGCCGGGCGCCGCACGTAGCTAATTGCAGGTCCCACGCTTGCAAGGTGTTTTCTTGTGAGGCAGAAAGTTTGGACTTGCCACGAATGGATTTGAGCAACGCGTTACGCTGCTTGACGATTCTTTCGTAGTCATTTTTGGTACCGGCCTCGATCGGACGCAGCGCTACTAAGAGCTCGTCTAGGAACTTTCGGCGGTGGGACGGATCTCCCTTGACCAAGGCTAAATCTTCGGGGGCAAATAACACGGTTCTGAGCATGCCCAAGATTTCGCGAGCGCGAACTGGGTTGGCTCGATTGATTCGTGCCCGATTTATTTTCCCGCTGGTGATCTCCACTTCGAGCGTGGTTTTCTGGCTACCGCGGTGCAAAGTACCGCGGATCAAGGCACGCTCGGCACCGAAATTCAGCAATGGTGCGTCGTTGCTGACGCGGTGAGAGGCCAGGTTAGCCAGGTAACCGATGGACTCGACAATGTTCGTTTTGCCGACCCCATTGGGGCCGATTAAAACATTGATGCCAGGAGCTAGATGCACGTCAGCCTGCGCATACGAGCGGAAGCTCGTGAGGGAAAGCTGCGAAATGTACACCTAGGTCCTGACAACTTCGAGATGGCAACTGAGGACTTCAGTCGCCATCGGATGGGCTTAGTTCGAGTTTGGCAAACGTACCGGCATCACAAGGTAGCGGTACTGATCCTGATCGGCTTCATCCAACTTCTTCTGGCCAGTGAGCATCGCTGGCTTGGGAGCACTGGTGAAGGAGAATCGCACAAAATCGGTGGTGAACGAGTTCAATCCTTCAGACAAGAAGGTTGGATTGAACGCTACAACGATGTCTTCGCCACGCAATGAAGCAACGATAGCTTCTTCAGCTTGTGCGTCCTCGCCGGTACCAGCATCCAAGGTTAATTGACCATCAGTGAACGCCATACGAACCGGGGTGTTACGTTCTGCAACAACCGATACACGACGTACAGCTTCCATAAGTTCACTAGTGCGAACCGTGGCATGGATTGGCGTATCACTTGGGAATAGCGAACGGATCTTTGGGTACTCACCGTTGATTAGCAATGAGGTGGTGCGGCGGTTGGAGCTTTCAAAGCCCACCATGTCACGATTTTCGCTGATCGCAAGCTTCAGTTCTCCAGCACCAGAGAGAGTCTTAGCAACTTCGCTCAGGGTCTTGGCTTTGATCAAGAAGGAAGTGGAAATCTCCGAAGTGTTTGGAGTCCAGTTCAGTTCGCGTAGTGCCAAACGATAGCGGTCAGTTGCCAGGAAAGTGATGAGGTCGTTTTCAATCTCAACCTTGATGCCGGTGAGCACTGGAAGAGTGTCATCCTTCGAAGCAGCAACAATCACCTGTGAAACTGCAGCCGAGAATGCCTGGCCGTCGATTGTGCCAGCGATAGCTGGAAGTTCTGGAAGCGATGGGTATTCTTCGACTGGCATGGTAGCCAAGTGGAAGCGTGAGCGACCACAAGTCAAAGAGATCTTGGTGCCATCGGTCTCAAGAGTCACTGTTGAGTTTGGTAGCGATCGGGTGATCTCGGCTAAAAGCTTGCCTGATACCAGAATTGAGCCTTGCTCAGAGATGTCCGCAGGAATCTCGATATGCGAGGAAATCTCATAATCAAATCCCTCGAGGCGAACTAGGCCTTCATGGGTAGTGATCAGGATGCCAGCTAGTACTGGTGAGGGTGGGCGTTGTGCCAAGGACCGGGCGGTCCAGGATACGGCTTCTGCCAATACATCCTTTTCAACGCTGAACTTCACGAAAAATCCGCCTTTCGGAACCCTTTGAATCTTAAGTCAGGCCAAGAAGGTTGTTCCCTCGCCAAGTTCTTAAGCATAGAGCAGGTAGTTGCACGTTCTCTCCATCTTAATCTTGCCACGTGCTGTTGGTGCAAAGTCATCATTACCTCTGGCTTGTTGATGAGCGCTGCGAGAAAAAGATTTGAACAGGTTTGGCTCGAGGTACAGGAGTGGACTCGTTATTTGGATGAATAAGTGTTTAAAGGAGAAGTGTTAATAACCCTTGTGGATACTGTGGACAACCCGCAAACACCTAGAAATCTCGGCGATTGTGCATGTGAACAATCTGTGGTTGAAATTGACACTCAGTTCCAGAGGTCTGTTGAAACTCAGTTCCACCATTTTTAACGTCCACACGGGTACCCACCTTTATCCGCAGGTAGTCACCAGACCATCCACAGATTTATCCACACCTGTGATTTCTTGGGATTAATGCTCCCGCTGACTCTGCTTGATACGGTTCGTTAGCTCTGTGACTTGGTTAAAGATGGCCCGGCGTTCAGCCATCAGCTCACGAATCTTACGATCAGCGTGAATCACGGTGGTGTGGTCACGTCCACCAAGCTCAGCGCCAATCTTTGGCAACGACATGTCAGTAAGCTCACGCAAAAGGTACATAGCGATCTGTCGGGCGGTGACCAATGTGCGCGTCCGAGACTTGCTATTAAGCTCATCGATAGTCAGACCGAAGTATTCAGCAGTCTGTTTGATGATGGTGGATGGGGTAATCTCTTGCGCACCATCCTCACTGATTAGATCCTTGAGCACGGTTTCCGCTAGAGCCAAGTCAACTATTTGGTTGTTCAGCGAGGCGAAGGCCGTGACTCGGATCAGTGCTCCCTCGAGCTCACGAATGTTGGTGGAGATGCGTGAAGCGATGTACTCCATGACATCTCCAGGAGCTGAAAGGTTCTCAGCGTCGGCTTTCTTGCGCAGGATCGCGATACGAGTTTCCAGCTCAGGTGGCTGAATATCAGTGAGCAGGCCCCATTCGAAGCGAGAACGCATGCGATCTTCGAAGCCTTGCAGCTGTTTGGGAGGCAGGTCAGAAGTAATCACAACCTGCTTGTTGTGATTATGCAGCGCGTTGAAAGTGTGGAAGAACTCTTCCTGCGTGGCGTCCTTGTTGGCCAAGAACTGGATATCGTCAATCAACAGAATGTCGACGTTGCGGTACGTCTGTTTGAAGCTGGCACCCTCATCATCACGGATGGAATTAATGAAGTCGTTGGTGAACTCTTCCGAATTCACGTAACGCACGCGAATGCCTTTGTATAGGTGACGAGCGTAGTGACCAATAGCATGAAGCAGGTGGGTCTTACCTAGCCCGGAATCACCATAAATGAACAACGGGTTGTAGGCCTTGGCAGGTGCTTCGGCCACTGCCACCGCTGCAGCATGGGCGAAACGGTTCGAAGAGCCAATGACAAAGGTGTCAAAAATGTATTTAGGGTTTAGCCGGCCAAACTCTTGCGAGTTCGATGGGGGAGTCGGCTGAGGCGCTGGCTGTGGCCGAGGACCTGGAGTCTCAGTGACCGAAGGAGTCGCAGGAGCCGGAGCGGATGTTTCTGGCGCTTCCTCTTCGAGTTCGTCAGAAAGAGAAAGATCGACGCTGACAGCGCAGCGGATATCGTCCTGAAAAACTTCACGTAGAGCCTCATCTAGAGGTTCACGAAGTTGGGTCTGCAGGATATCGCGCGTTAAGTCGTTCGGAACGGCAACGAGCAACGTCGTTCCGATCAGCCCCTGTGGCTTAGCCAACGATACGAAGGCACGGTAGCGGGCTTTAACGCGATCGTCGTCCTCGATCTTGCGAATCACCTGGCGCCAGGAGCTACCAATGCTATTGGTTTCGTCGCTGCTCACTAAGGGCGCCCCACTCTCGATAAAAATGCAATCTTGGTCACACGGATCTTGTTTCCAAGGCCCGAAAACGCCGTTTTTTGGACGACGTCACCATTGATTCTATCTACCATCCACAAACTTATGCACAGCCAAGTGGAAAAAGTTGAGCTCCAAGCTGTGGAAAAGGGGTTTTCCCTTGATAATAAGCGTTTTAAGCTCCGAGATGACTTGCGCTTTCGTGAGAATATGTGAACTTTCTTTCGTTGTACACGGAAGTAATCCACAAGTTTGAGGTAGATTATTCACAGGCCAACACTCGAAGCGAGTCGTGTTGGTGGAGTTAACGCGCCAATTTGACCTGTGGCGAACATTTTTCTATTGTTATTTAGTCCTGTGTGCTTCATTTGCGACTTGCTCATTTTCGAAGAGCCCGCGAAATACGCGCACATTTTATAAGTTACGAGCGTCAACTTAGTGGTCTTGGTTAGATAGTCCACGGGTAGTGCGCATCATCTACATCGTCTTGGAGTGTCACCGTGAGCAAGCGGACTTTTCAGCCAAACAACCGTCGTCGTTCGAAGAAGCACGGTTTCCGTCTTCGTATGCGTACCCGTGCAGGTCGTGCCATCCTTTCGGCACGTCGCGGCAAGGGCCGTACCGAACTCTCAGCATAAATTTGCGACTCAGCTGTTGGCTTCATGATCTCAACGAGCTCAACTAAAGAGCTGGTTGAAACATCATGTTGCCAAAGAATCAGCGACTGCGCTTAGCGCAGGACCTAACAGTCACAGTACGTTCCGGCGTCCGAAGCGGACGCCGGAACGTCGTGCTATATGCACGCCGCCGCGAAACCGATGAGGTTGTGGGGGACCGGTTTGGATTCATAGTTTCCAAGGCTGTTGGTATTGCTGTTAAAAGGAATCTCGCCAAACGACGGATGCGAGAAATTGCCCATGAGCTTCGGCGAACACACGGCGATGTTGACGTTGTTATACGCGCACTTCCTGGTGCCTCGGAACTTTCTTGGGACGAACTTCGTTCCCAAATCAACGCATCATTTTCAGCTGCGTTACGAAAGCTCGAGGATCGCTGATGCGTAAAGATTCAGCTCCCCGCACTGGTTTGCTGTGGTTCATCATTGATATTCCACGCAACACTGTCATCGGGTTGCTTAAGATTTACCGAAAAATCATCTCGCCCTTATATGGCGATGTATGCCGATACTTTCCTAGCTGTTCTGCCTATGGGCTCGAAGCAGTGACTCAGCACGGTGTTGTTAAAGGTGCCGGACTGACCACTTGGCGAATCCTTCGGTGCAATCCGTGGTCTCACGGGGGCGTCGATCATGTTCCTGAGGGACCGAGGATTTGGCCAGAAGGCAAACTGCCGAGGATCATAGTTCTGAATCATCCTGTGATTCCCGACGATGAAGACGCCGCGGAAAGCGGCCGCAAGGAGCTCGACCACTGATGAACAACTTTCTAGACACCATACTGACTCCGTTTACTTACGCGGTGTCGTGGGTTTTGTGGGCTTTCCACGAACTGTTCACCAAGATTGGGATGGATGAGGGTTCAGGTGTTACCTGGACTCTGTCGATCATCTTCCTTGTGTTGCTGATTCGTACCTTGCTGATTCCAGTCTTCGTCAAGCAGATCAAGTCGCAGCGCGCCATGCAGGCCCTGCAGCCGGACCTGCGTAAGCTTCAGGCTAAGTACAAGGGTAAGACCGACCAGATGTCGCGTCAGGCCATGGTGCAAGAACAGCAGGCGCTGTTCAAGAAGCACAAGACTAACCCGCTGTCCTCGTGCTTGCCTCTGTTGATTCAGATGCCGTTCTTCTTCGCGCTGTTCCGCGTGCTGAATAACGCTTCCCACGCTAGTGAGAACCATCAGTCAGTTGGTGCTCTGTCTGTTGACAACATCCGTAGCTTTGATAGCGCTCAGATTTTTGGCGCTCCACTGTCTGAGACGTTCCTAGGCACCTTCAATTCGGGACACACCAACTGGTCCGTAGTCGTCGTGGCTATCATCATGATCCTTGCGATGATTGCATCTCAGTTCTTCACCCAGCGTCAGCTGATGACAAAGAACATGAGCAAGGAGGCCCTCGAAGGCCCGTTCATGCAGCAACAGAAGATGATGCTGTACATCCTGCCTTTGGTCTTCGGTATTGGTGGTATCAACTTCCCAATTGGTGTTCTGATCTACTGGACCGCTACCAACCTCTGGACGCTGTGCCAGCAGTTCTGGGTTATCCGTAACAACCCAACCCCAGGTTCTCAGGCAGAGCGCGAACTGAACGCTCGCCGTGCAACCAAGGGCTTGCCTCCAGTAGGCGTAAAGAAGGAAGATGCAGCCGCAGCTGCCGAAGCCGCAGCAGAGCAGGCTGCTAAGGGTCAGCGCGAACAGCCAAAGCGTAACAACCGCCGGAAGAAGAAGTAGCGATGACTGCAACAGAGAATATCGACGCACCAGCCCTAGAAACTCAGATCGAGGATGAATCCGAAGTTCTCGACGAGGGTGAAGTCGCTGCAGACTATCTAGAAGAACTTCTGGACATAGCTGATCTCGATGGCGACATCGACATTGAGATCCGTGGCGGGCGTACCTACATTTCGATCCTTACCGAGGACGCCGATACTTCACTCAATAGCCTCATCGCCGACAAGGGCGAGACCCTCGACGCGCTACAGGAGCTAACCCGCCTGGCTGTTCTTACTGCCACTGGTGAGCGTTCCCGTTTGATCCTAGACATCGCAGGCTACCGTTCGGACCGTGCAGACCAGCTGAAGAAGATGGCTGAAGAAGCTATTGACACTGCTCGTTCAACCGGAGAAAAAGTACACCTGGACCCGATGAGCGCGTACGAGCGTAAGCTCGTACACGACGTGATTGCCGATGCAGGACTGCACTCGGAATCCGAAGGTGAATCAACTCGACGCCATATCGTTATTTCGGTACTGGACAGCTAAGCTACATCGCGCGTAAGCGTGCTGATCGACCTAAAGGACCATGACCATGACTGAGGATCTCAGCCTTACTGCAGAAGAGACACTAGCCGCTGAAAAGATCTTCGGCGATCGACTGGATCTCGCCAAGCGCTATGTCCAGCACTTGGCCACCTCAGGTATTGAACGTGGACTGTTGGGTCCCCGCGAGGTTCCGCGCTTGTGGTCCCGCCACGTGCTTAACTGTGCCGTGATCGAATCAGTCATTGAGCATGACGTCGAGGTCGCCGACGTGGGCTCTGGAGCGGGCCTACCAGGTCTTTGCCTAGCTATCGCTCGACCGGACCTAAAACTGACGCTCATCGAACCACTCGAGCGCCGTTGCATCTGGCTCTCCGAGGTTATCGATGACCTTGGCTTGGATAACGTCACGGTGATGCGTGGTCGTGCAGAACAGATGGTTGACGCAGTTAACGCGAGCTACGTGACCGCACGCGCCGTGTCGGCCCTGACTAACCTTGCCGGTCTGACGATCCCTCTGTTGCACGGTCAAGGTCAGCTCATCGCCATTAAGGGCCGCTCGGCTGCTGAAGAGATTGATAAAGCTTCCAAAGCCATCCGTAAGCTCGGTGGCAAGGAAACGGAAGTTCTCACCGTTGGTGGAGAATTCCTCGCAGAGCCAACTACGGTGGTTCGCATTAAGGTTGGCTAGCCCAACGCGATAGTCTGTTAAATAGTTCTTGGTTGTTATCAATGGATTTCACGTGAAACGCGTGAATGAAGTTGCTTAACAAACTGAATAACTTGTTTTGAATGTTTCACGTGAAACATTGTCGATGTAACCATGAATATAGGCTGCATCAATTCACGAGGAGGAGTTTTACCTGTGTCCAAGACTAAGAGCTCGTCGGATAGTGCTTTTGACTTCAGTGACTCGTCCTCGCCGCTGGCTTCACAGATAGCTAGCGAACATCGTCGTCGTGAAGCTTTGGAGGCCCGCACGGTGCCAGCTCCTGATAAGACCCGCTACTTCACTATTTCAAACCAAAAGGGTGGGGTCGGCAAGACCACAACTACCGTTAACCTGGCTGCTGCTCTAGCTCAGGGTGGTATGAATGTGCTGGTGATTGATATTGACCCACAGGGCAACGCATCAACGGCCCTTGGCATCGAACACCATTCTGAAGTAGACAGCATCTACGACGTGCTAATCAACGATCTTCCATTGTCTGACGTTGTGGCTACCTGTCCAGACCTTCCATCACTGCAGGTCGCTCCGGCCACGATTCACTTAGCCGGCGCAGAGATCGAACTAGTTTCCCTCGTGGCTCGTGAACAGCGCCTACAGCGAGCCCTGGACGATTATGCACGTACCCGGCAGCGTGAGGGTCTTCCACGTCTTGATTACGTGTTCATTGACTGCCCACCAAGCTTGGGTCTTCTGACCGTCAACGCGTTTGTTGCTGCACGTGAAGTGCTCATCCCAATCCAGTGCGAGTACTACGCATTGGAAGGACTGAGTCAGTTGCTGAAAAACATTGAGATGATTCAGAAGCATCTCAACTCTAAGCTGACCGTTTCGACAATTCTGTTGACCATGTATGACGGCCGAACCAAACTGGCTGCGCAGGTGGCTAATGAGGTTCGGGAGCATTTCCCGGAGCAGGTCCTTGAAGCGGTGATCCCTCGTTCAGTACGTATCTCGGAGGCTCCAAGCTACCAGCAGACGGTCATTACCTACGATCCAAACTCCACTGGCGCACTTTCATACAAGGAAGCAGCCCAAGAGATGGCAGAGCGCGGAGCGTAACCAGCCTTTGAGCACCCACGGGAATCTACGTAGATTTACGTGTCATATCACTTGTTTTTAGTCTTCATTTTTTGCAATTGGACACAAGTCTAAGACTTACCGTAGGATCTCGCGCGCGCATCCTGTATGTCGGTTTAAAAACACGTAGACTAGTCTCGGCTGAATGTTCGGACGAAAGGGCGTGCAATTAACATGGCAGAGAAGAAGCGTGGATTGGGTAGGGGACTAGGTGCTCTTATCTCGAGCTCGCCTGTCACTGAAATTGCCGAGGAAAAAGTGGATGTTTCACGTGAAACATCGAACCCAGAGCCTAAGGCAAGCGCGCCACAGACTAAGTCCGCACGTCCTGTAGACATGTTCTTTGAGCCGGGGCGTAAAACCTCTGCACCCAAAACAACTGCTCCAGCCGCTAGTAAGACTACTAAGAGGCCTCGAGCTACGATGCCTGGCTTGAACACCACACTGTCACCTAAGCCTGCGACAGAGAAGCCGCAGGTGGAACAGCCACTGAAGAAGGTGGAGTCAAAGAAGGAAACTCCATCTGTCACTCCTGATGAATCTTCTGACTTGGTCGAGGTTCCCGGTGCAAAGTTTGCGGAACTTGATGTAACACTAATTCACCCCAACCGAAAGCAGCCACGAACCAATTTCGATCAGGAGCACATGGATGAACTCATCCACTCCATCCGTGAAATTGGCCTGCTGCAGCCGATCGTTGTTCGACCCTCACGCGAGGCAGACGACGCCCCATATGAGTTGGTCATGGGTGAGCGCCGTTGGCGTGCGACGCAAGCTGCCGGACTCGATACCATCCCAGCGATTATCCGTGATACTCAGGATAACGACCTTCTAAGGGATGCGTTACTTGAAAACTTGCACCGCTCGCAGCTCAACCCACTCGAAGAAGCTGCTGCATATCAGCAGTTAATGGATGAATTTGATTGCACTCAAGAGGTACTTTCTGAGCGAATCGGTCGCTCTAGATCGCAAATTTCCAATACAATTCGACTCATGAAGTTGCCTCCGCTTGTACAACGACGTGTAGCGGCCGGCGTCCTTTCAGCAGGGCACGCAAGAGCACTGTTGGGGCTGTCTAACAACGAAGCAATTGAGCAGTTGGCTCAGAGAATCATCAACGAGGGCCTTTCTGTTCGCGCGACGGAAGAAGCAGTAGCGCTCAGTGATGACAAGCCAAAGAAGGCGACTAAGAAGGCTCGCGAGACTCAGCGTAACGAGCGATTGGATTTCTTGGCCACATCCCTGGCTGATCGCTTAGATACTAACGTAAAGATTCAGCTTGGATCGCGTAAGGGCAAAGTCAGTATCGAATTCGCCTCTGTTGAAGACCTCAACCGCATCATGCAGGTAATTGATCCGGAAATGAAGCAGTAATGGAGCAAAGAAGGGCGTATGTTTCACGTGAAACATGCGCCCTTCTTTTTCTTGACTCAATGTTTCACGTGAAAAATAGGAAAGCATAAACATGTCACGGGCGGGTGCGGAGATGCCACTTCAAATGAGATGAGATGACGATCTAGACGGACTAGTCAGATTCCTCATGCACGCGGAAAGTTCCACACGGAATCATGCACTACAGGAGCTAACTGCTATGCCTAAGAACAAGCATGTGAGGGATATCCGATTAAGACGAGTACTCGTTTCACGTGAAACATTTGCTGACAACGAGAGCTTGATCTGTATGTTGAGCAGAAGCCGCATAAGTAATCTGTTGCGAGACTGTTCGATGGGAGAGTAGGCAGGGGACCGGCGCCTTTGATTCTCTCGCTTCTTTCATTGGGATCTCATGTCTGTATTCACCATAGCGGTCTGATGAAGTGTCGCAATTGGCATGCTGCACTTGCTGACCGTGGGACCCAATGAGGTCTGTTATTGATCTAAGAGACCATCGCAAAATTGTCGGTCCGTCAGCTGTCTATGGCAGATGACTGTTGATCACAAAGCCACATGTTTCTTTGATTGCGTCTGGTGTAGGGGAAGGTGACACAAATGTCGTAGTTGGCGTAGGCGAGCGTGGCGATAGGTGAATCCCTAGCATCTTGGATTAGGGCCAGCCTGATCAACACAACACACGATCAATCAATTTTCCGCTTCGGCGCCCACCAAATGACATGATGATATTGCCATCAGGCTCACATGTAGTGCCAGCAGCGTCAGCGGCGTTCACTGTTCGAGCTCATGTATCAGTTCATCTATGATTGTGCCGAAGAATCTTATCTGCAAAGTAGTGGGACTCCAGACTTCATGCCTCTATTCCGCAAGAACGGCCAGTCGAACACTTAGTGCTGTCATACGCCGTCGCGTTTTGCATGAAGGAACATACAACATAGAGTCAGGCCAGAGCCCTATCAAACAAAGTGACCAGACAAAGTCTACGGCGGGGGAGTGGTATTGAACGGCAACGAGACGAGGCTTGACTCCAATCGAAGAGCAGCGAACCAGCCACTGTGCTGTGGCCCCTCTTGAGCACAAATGCTAGCGACTCCTAACGCGGAGCATGCTCGACCCAGTCCTGACAAAGGTTCTGCCGTCGTTGATGAACCATTAAATTGGAAACAAGACTGCTCCCACTGATTTCTAAGGCGCCAGACGGTATCTGTTCTACATCAGTGCCGATGTCTCTCTGATTACTGTTTTGACCTAGTGTGCCGCGCTGAGAATCTGTCTAGAACCTCAGGAATAAAGTTCAGCATGCACGGCCAGGTGTCTAAACGGAATTAGGCCCCAAAGCGTGTGACGGTAATAGGTGTTCGTCCTGACAGCCTCTCCGGGAGTCTACCTGGATCAAATTAGGGATCTGCGTTTGGGTGTCTATTCTCAACCAGTGACGTTGTTTCACGTGAAACACTCGGTGCAAACAGGGGTGGATATTATGATCAGCGAATGAAGACGCTCATATCAAAATACACGGTTCTGACGTATCCAGACATCGAGCCTATAATCCGGCAAATCGGTATCCCCGAAACTTTGACAACGGTCATAACCTGCGGCTCAATCCGTAAACGTTCGTGGCTATTTGATGAACTACATCAGGACTAGCAGGCGAAATCTGAGAAGCAGAAACATTTTGACCAGTTGCCTGTCTAGATTCGCATGTTCTCTTCACTCCACAGATGAAAAACCGTTGTTACCATCTACAAGAAGTGACGCGCATGTTTCACGTGAAACACTAAACTTACGAAGTTGCTGAGCATCGGGTTTCTAGACAGAGACAGTAGTTTCACGTGAAACATCTAAGCGCCTAAACGGCGTAACCAGCTTCGTATACGCATCACGACACAGTTCGAATCAAGAATGAACAAGATGCCGCATAATTCGTTCCGCATCCGTGACTTGCTACGTTCTCAGCTAACGATAGGTGTACTTGGACCGCAATATACTTGCTGCTAACAGACATCGGGTTCACTCATTCGGATCACTTCCAAGATCCGATATGAGTAAGAAGCAGCAGTAGGTATTTCCTTGATGATGCGGGCATGCCTCGGTAGACGCTCCTGAGTCGTGAGTGTACACATCGCGGACAGATTGGGGCAGCGGCCCGCTTACTCTAGATAGAAAGCGTCTCACAAGCGCATATAGGCCGCTGAGAGGACCCTCTGGCCCATCATTGCCTACAAGGTCACTCGTAGTCCTAAACCAGCCCTGAAGAGCCTCGTAGGGGAGTGTGGCGAGCCGGCAGAACGACTAGCGGCTAGTAACATCCGCTACAGGCTTTTGAAACTGGTCTAGACAGCCAATGAGCACGGTAGGACCCATAGATAAGCAGCAGATAATCCGAAAAGATAGTTCGATCTTGCGATTCAAGTGCTTACACAAGGCAGAAAGTGACTGCTTTGAAACTCAAAAAGGATGCACTGGGACAGCAACAAAAGTGGCGCGAATTCCTTGTTAATTTGAACTCACTGGCACTTAGAAACCAGAAGATCGCAAGACTGACCGCGACCATAAACGGCGGCGATGTGCCGCCAAGCCATTGCCTGCCCATGGGCCAGATAGATTCGTTTAGCGGCCACCCAAAGCTTAGCGAGGCTAAATGATGAGGGTTGACCCGGAGTGTTTGGACGCAACGTACTCATGGGCATTCGAAGTTGGGGAGTTGCACCGTCAAGGACGGGTAACTGGGCCAAACAGATGCACATGTGTATTGGCGAACTGAACTTGTTTTGATGTGAAAACGAGAGCTGACGATCTTACCGAAATATCAGGAAGCAGATAGAAATGGGGATCTGAGATAAAGAACAGTCATCTCCCGATATCAACGATAGAAGATAGTCCGTGTTCTCCTGACCGTACGGGTGTGTTAATGACTTCGACGATCCGGCCATGGGCGGCTGAAGAACGGGGGAACGATTATTCCGCATGCCCTGCATCTGGTGGAGTCTGACTCCACAGCAACAGCCTCGTCTTTATTCTTGGAAGAGAACCGATGACAGAATTCGAGTATGCGGCTGCGTGATCGTTCACAATTCAGCGGAACTTGTAACTTCCTTCTTTCTATGCAGATTACTGACAGTGAGGAGTTGTACAACACTTGCTGTTAACGGCAGAGAGTTTAAGTGATCTCCGCAGAGGAGTGACTGTGAGAGGGGAGTGCGGCTAGGCCTGGGACGATCATAGTCGAGTGTCGGCGAGTGGCCTTCGTGGCCTTCAAGCAGAAACCAGGCATCCGGACGATTCGATGCTGCAGCTGCTGGGACAAGAAATGCTGTGCACCTGTTCATGGCCTTAGTTCTTCGGGCCTAGCCGCCAATAGAAAATGAACGAGTTAGTGGCACACCGAGCAGGCAGTAGGTTGTCGCCAGCGGAGGGAACCGAAAACGTCGTGTTCAGTGATGAAGGAGGCAGAATTTCGTTTCTTAGTTTTAAAACAAAGGAAAAAGTTTTCTTATAACTTCTCGTTCTCCAAATCGACTTCAGGATCAGGAACTTGTTGACCCTAACCCTAGGTAGGGTCTGTAAAGCAGTGAAGAAACGAATGGAGGGACCGGCCGATGGCCGATCCCTCCAGAAGTGAAGCTAATGACTTACAGGTAGTCTGCGAAGTCCTTCTCGATGACAGCCTTTGGCTTGGCACCGATCGAGGTAGCTACGTGCTCGCCACCCTTGAAGACATAAACAGCAGGGATGCTGGTGATGCCGTACTTAGCGGCAATGCCCTGGTTTTCATCAACGTTGATCTTTACAACGTCAACCTTTTCAGCGTGCTCTTCAGCAATCTGATCCAGTACTGGGCCCAGCTGGCGGCAAGGGCCGCACCACTCTGCCCAGAAATCGACGATGACTGGCTTGTCGGCATCCAGAACTTCGCTCTGGAAGGTTGCTTCAGTTACTGCTTTTGCGTTGCTCATGAGAGACAACCCCTTTCTGAGAAATCTACTTAGACGGTAGCTGCGGTTTCGGTGGTGATGTTGGCCAGGTAGTGCTCTACGTCCTGCGCAGCAGCGCAGCCGGAGCCGGCCGCGGTGATGGCCTGGCGGTAGGTGGAATCGATGACGTCGCCGGCGGCAAAGACGCCTGGCAACGAAGTCTTCGAGGTACGTCCGTCGACAGCAATGGTGCCTTCAGCAGTGAGCTCGAGCTGATCCTTGACCAGATCTACTCGTGGATCATTGCCGATAGCAACGAAGATGCCGGTGACGTCCAAGGTGCTTTCGGAGCCATTGACGAGGTTCTTCAGAGCGATGCTCTCAACCTTATCGGTGCCGTTGATTCCGACAACCTCGGAGTCCCATACGAAGTCAATCTTCTCGTGGGCTAGGGCGCGGTCTGCCATGATCTTCGAAGCACGCAGCTCACTGCGGCGGTGTACAACGGTGACCTTAGCAGCAAATTTGGTCAGGAACAGTGCCTCTTCCATCGCAGAGTCGCCGCCACCGATGACGGCGATGTTCTGCTCGCGGAAGAAGAAACCGTCGCAGGTAGCGCACCACGAGACGCCGTGACCGGACAGGCGCTTCTCGTCCTCCAGGCCAAGCTCACGGTATGCAGAGCCGGTGGAAACGATCACAGCGCGGGCGCGGTAGACGGTGCCGTCGGCCAGCGACAGGGTCTTGATATCGCCCTTGAGATCCATCTCAGTGACGTCGTCGAACAAGATCTCGGCACCGAAGCGCTCAGCCTGCTTCTGCAGGTTGTCCATCAAATCTGGACCCATGATGCCCTCTGGGAACCCTGGGAAGTTTTCCACCTCGGTGGTGTTCATCAGTTCGCCACCAGCGGTAACCGAACCTGCGATGACCAATGGTTTCAGGTTCGCACGGGCGGTGTAGATTGCAGCGGTGTAACCCGACGGGCCGGAACCGACGATGATTACGTCGCGGATTTCGTCGTTCTGTGCTGAAGTCACGGGGATAGAACCCTTTCGTCCTAAAATTGCGAGGTGGATAGCGAGGCTTTAGCTCACTATCCACCTCAACGTATGGCTTTGCTAAAAAATTCCGCTACTGTTACTTGGCGGAGAATTCACCGATTTGCAGACCAAATGGTCGCGATGAGTTGCTTCCCGACGCCTTGCGCGGCAGGTCGGTGACATCGAGGAAGACGTAGGAGCCTTCCATGGACTCCTTATCACCATCGGTCACTGCTACGGAGACCGATGGGCCGGAGAATGAACCCTTGGCTACGGACTTTGCATCCCCGAGGTCATCGGAGTCGCCAACAAGGATCTCGTAGTCGCCACCCGTGCCATTGAGACCTTCCAAGTTCACCTCGGAGATGTCGGACTTGTCCTTGAGCTCGAGGATAAAGACCATATTGGAGGCGAAACCACCGAAGTTGCTGGTGGTGTAGGTGAAGGTGTCATAGGTGCTGGACACGTTACCGTCGATCATGTTGGTTAGCGAGCTGTCGGTCTGCGCGTTCAACTGCTGGTTGCCGGGAACCAAACGGGAAATATCGGAGATCTCCGGTTTAGCTAGGGCAGGTTCGCTGGATTTCTCCGGCTTGGCTGAATCTGACGGAGCGGCAGACTGTTGAGGTTCGTTTGAGTTATCTGCGGTGGTGTTCTTGTCGCCACCGAGGAAGTTAAAGGCGAAGACTACCGCGATGATCAACACGATCAGCAGCACAGCGCCAACCAGAATTCGGGTGCCCTTGGAGGTGGAATCCTCTTCCTGGGTATTTGCCTGTGTCTGGTTTGGGGCCGAGACGTTCTTGGCAGCAACGGCTGCGGCACCTGCCGCCGCAGCGGCGCCAGCAGCACCGGCAACACCCTTCTTCTTGGCGGGGTCCTGCTCGGCCTTTGACTTCTGCTTGTCTTCAGCTGGCTGCTTGTTGGACTGTGCAGGCTTGCTTGCCGAGGCGGCTGCAGCTGCAGCTGCAGCTGCGCCGGCTGCCTTAGGCTTCGAAGAATCTGGTTGAGCATCCTGTGGCTTAGCGGCCTTAGGTGCCTCACCCTTGGACTGGGCTGCGGCATCAAGGGCCGCGGTGGCGGTGACGTTTGGCTCGTCATCCTGATCATTCAGACGCGTAACAGCTGGCTGATCCTGGGTGGATGGCTGCTCGGAATCGGTGACCGGATGTGCGGTGGTAGCTGGAACCTGGTCATGAGGAGCGGTCTGGTCCGAAGGTTGCCCCTGGGACTGATCGTGGTTTTTCTTACCGAAGCGGTTCTTCAGTCCTGCAAAGCCGCTGGAGAAGGCGGTGCCGAACTTATTATGCTCTGGAGCGACCTCGTACTGGTTCTCGTCGTCGTAGGACTCTGGGGCGTCAGCACGGGTGATACCAAAAATCTCGGTGCCCAGGGTGTCGGTGAAGAACGGTTCAACGTACGGTGCGTCGTCGGATTCGAGAACAAGATCCAGCAGGTCCGAGGACCGTGCCACGTTGGCTACGAGGTAGCTGTGGTTGGTGTCGGTGATGCCAAGGTCTAGGACCTGGACGTTGGAGGCGCGCTCACCCATAGCGATTTCGCGGGCGCTGGCGGCCAACTGGGAGGAGTTTTCGGCCGAAGCAACCATGATGCTCACGGAGCGGTTGAGTACCTGGTCAATGCCGGCGAGCACCAAATCACCTTCAGCTGATGAAAGGACGGTCTCGGTGACCTGGTAACGGCCGCTGAGGACAGAGCCGACATCGATTGGCTGCGCCACGTGCATCTCCAAGGGTTGATTGTTCTTCGGTAGCAGTACTAGAGACCACCACCTGTCATGTTACCTGTCTGCGGGGTCGATTTGGTGCCAATTTTGCGCAGAATCACTGGCAAGTTTCACTGGATCTTTAGCTCTTGAATCCAGGGATTCTGCGAAGGATCGGACCGAGGAAGCTATCGAGCTCTGGGACCTTGGTTTTGTGCAGTAATCCGATGTAGACAACACCCATGGTTCCGGCCACTAAGATGATCGAAATTATGGCGTTTATCAGTGAGGAGTAGGCGAATCCGAAGCTGAATCCACCCAAGAGCCACAACACCAAAGAACCCACAACACCGGAGAGCGTAGCCATCCAGCCAATGCGAATGTAAGTGTCTATTACGGAGTTCACGTCGTAACCACCGTAGCGACGTTTGACCAGGAAGTGGGTGCCGATGCAGGACAGGACGTTGGTCAGCCCGTAGATGAAAGCGATGGCCGCAGCGATGTGCATGGGATCTACCACGGCTGCTGCGGTGAAGGCCAAGACCAAACCTAGCCCAGCGGTAGCGGACTGGATCAGCATCGGGGTACGGGTATCTTCTTCTGCGTAGAACACGCGCAGCATGAAGAACTGCAGAGACTTAAACGGGAGCCCCAGAGCGGTAAGGACCAAGAGCTGGCCCAGTGCTCCGGCAGCTTGTGCGGCGTTTTCCGAGGAGCCAGCGAAGAGGCGACCCAGTGGCCCGGCCAACACGATAAACACGATGGTGCAGAAGACGATGGGGATGGCCGTGGAGCGCATGCCGCGGTTGAGCAACTGGCCCACATCCTTGTAGCGCTTTTCGGTAAAGGCGCGAGCAAAGTCATTAAAGAGCACCGTGGCCACGGTCAGCGCGAACAGCGAGTGGGGCAAAACGGTGATCAGCTGCGAGGTGTTTAGCGCATATTCGCCGGCCACCGATGCGGCTTGTTCGGGGGACATTGAGGCGCGGGCGGCGGTAGCACCGGAAACGATTTTGGAGTACAGCAGCGAGGAGAGGTTGCCGATGACCATGGCGCCCAGGGTCCAGATGGCCAGCTTTCCAACGTGGCGTAGGCCCATGCCGCGCCAGCCGAAATCGAAGTTCAGCTTTAGCCCGACCTTCTTCAGCGGCCAGAACAGTACAAAGGCCTGCAATACGATGCCCAGGGTCGCACCCCCGGCAAGCCACATGGTCTTGAAGGCACTCCAATTTTCCATCGGATCGCCCGAAGAATAAGCGCCGAAGGTCAGGATGAACGCCCCAATGACCAGTAGCTGAATGATGTTGTTCACCGCCGGGGCCCACATGAAGGCGGCAAATCGTCCGTTGGCGTTCAGCACCTGGCCGAGCACCGCGTAGAGCCCGTAGAAGAAGATTTGCGGCAGGGACCAATAGGCGAAGGCCGTGCCGAGCATGATCATCGGTTCGGTCCAGTTATTGGTCAGCGCGATAATCAACGGTCTGGCGCACAGGGTGAGAATCAGGGTCAGCGCGCCCATCACGACTACTACCAAGGTCAGCAGTTTCGAGGTGTAGGCAGCGCCCCGGTCTTTGGCCTTGGAAGCCTTGATGAGCTGTGGGATCAGCACTACGTTGAAGACGCCACCGGCCAGCAACATGTAGATGATCGTTGGGATGACGTTGGCTTTTTCGAAGATGTCGGCCACCGAGGTGACCGAACCAATGGCCATCGCCAGCATCGCGGTGCGTACAAAGCCCAGCAGACGCGAAACCATAGTTCCCGAAGCCATCAGGGCGTACACCTTGGAGCGGGAGCGACCCTGCTGGCTATGAAGCTCTACAGGAGGTTCGGCGACTAAGTCCACGGCCCCGGTCATTGGCTGCTGATCGGAGCCCGCAGAAGAATTAGGAACCTGAGACATGCTTTGTAAGAACCTCGCGTGCCAGATCAGCGATCCGGCGTTCGTTAGGGAAGGACAGGCGTTTGCCTAGGGCCTCAAGGGGCACCCAAGCGACATCGACGGCCTCATGATCGGGATCATTTTCGATCGTCAGATGTCCGCCGGTGGCTTCCAGCAGGAAATGGTGCACGGTCTTGTGCACCCTGTAGTTGGTCACGGTGAACCAGTAATCGACCGAACCCAACGGGGCGAGGATTCTCCCGGCGATGCCGGTCTCTTCCTCGATTTCGCGGATGGCTGCTTCCTCGTTGGTTTCTAGTCCCTCGGGATGTCCCTTGGGCAGGCACCACTCGAGCCGGCCACCACGGTTGTACCGGGCGATAATTGCGACGGGAAGTTTGGGTGCATTAAAGTCGATCACGATGCCGCCGGAAGAGACTTCTTCCACCGTTGGCAAGCTTGTATGACCGCCAGTTGCCTGCGCACGAGCCATTGACGCAGTCAATGGGGTGCGCTTTGGGGCAGACGGGATCGGTCGGTTCATGGATCCACTCTATCGAGAAAGTAGCCTGCTTCGCTTTATCGACGTGGACAAGTAAGTTATATCGCAAGTGATTTCAACGCATTTTCAAACATTTTGCCCAGATTTCTGGCACGCTTAAGTAACTATGCATGCACTTCCCTCACCTGACGTATTGCGTCAAATTCTGCCCGCGGTCATTTTCGATCTGGCTGACCGTTTTGTGTCGGCGGGCCACGAGTTGTCTTTGGTGGGTGGACCGGTCCGAGATCTCTACTTGGGTCGGGTTTCCCCAGACCTAGACTTCACTACTAGTGCGCGCCCCGAAGAAACCATCAAGGTGATCTCTGGCTGGGCCGACAATGTCTGGGATGTAGGTCGAGAGTTCGGCACGATCGCATTCAAAAAAGGTGAACACACTTTAGAAGTGACCACCTATCGTGCTGATGCCTATGACAGCCAGTCGCGTAAGCCGATTGTTGCCTTTGGCGATAACCTCCGCGATGATCTGTTCCGCCGCGATTTCACCATGAACTCGATGGCGTTGCGTTTGCCTGAGCTTGAGCTTGTGGATCCTTTTGATGGGGTCGCCTCATTGACCGATCAGTCGATCCGTACTCCGGGTGCTCCTGATATTTCCTTCTCGGATGATCCGCTACGCATGATGCGTGCTGCTCGTTTTGCCTCCCAACTGCAGATCGAAGTCAGTCCAGAAGTTCGCCAGGCAATGAGCGAAATGACCGATCGTATCGAGATCATTTCTGCTGAACGTGTGCGTGATGAACTGGTGAAGCTCATCAACGGAGCGGATCCGCGGGCGGGTATCAACTTGTTAGTTGAGACCGGTCTGGCCGATAAGGTATTGCCCGAAGTTTCAGCGTTACGCCTGGAAATTGACGAGCACCATCGCCACAAGGATGTGTACCAGCACTCGTTGACCGTGCTGGAGCAGGCCGCCGCGATGGAAACCGATCAAGACGGCCCGGTCCCAGGTCCTAGCTTCATTCTGCGCTTTGCCGCGTTGATGCATGACATTGGCAAGCCCGCCACCCGCAAATTTGAACCCAATGGCGCGGTGTCTTTTCGCCACCACGACGTTGTAGGTTCCAAAATGGTCAAGGCACGCATGCGTGCTCTGCGCTTTGATAAGGACACTACAAAGGCTGTGGCTCGCCTGGTTGAGCTGCACATGCGCTTTTATGGCTATGGCGAAGCCGGGTGGTCGGACTCTGCTGTGCGCCGCTATGTCACCGACGCAGGAGATCTGCTGGAGTATTTGCACCGTCTGACGCGTTCGGATGTCACCACGCGCAATCGCAAGAAGTCGGATCGGCTTGCCTTTGCCTATGATGATCTTGAGGCACGTATTGCGCAGATAGCTGAGCAAGAGGAACTGCAGTCGCTTCGTCCAGATTTGGATGGCCAGCAGATCATGGGCATTCTGGGGATCAAGCCAGGCCCGGTGGTTGGCCGTGCCTACAAGTTCTTGCTCGAGCTGCGTCTGGACGAGGGTCCGCTGGGTGAACAAGCTGCTGTTGAGCAACTGAAAGCTTGGTGGAGTGAGCAGCCTGAGTCTCAAGAAGCTGCTACCGAAGAGTAACGCCTGACAAGTCTCGAAGCACGAATAGCACCCGGCATCCGCATGGACCGGGTGCTTTTTCGTGCTCGAAAAAAGTTCTTAAACTTTTTGCGGTAATCAGTGGCGCGGCCTGAGCTTTCCATGTAAACTAAAGACTGTGATTGGGAAGTCTCAATGAGACTTGCGGATCGATAAAACTTATTAGCGGGCCCCATGACTACTCATGGCTGGCCATCAAGAGATTTTAGGAGGTGGAGAAACGATGAATATCAATCGAGATATTTCAACTCATCGCGCATCGCGAACTGGCGGCGGCTTTATGTCAGCCGGCAATCTCGGCGTTGTCTCTCCAACCTCCGGAACAGTGGATTTCTAGCCTACGGTGATCCCCACCTAAGTTCCTGAGGTTGAAAGTCAGTAATCGACTCCCACCCTTAGGAACTTTTTCATGTCTAGCCTTCTGTTTTCCTCATCCGCCCAACAGGCAGTTCGTACCTCGGAACTAATCTTCGCTGGTCCCGAAAGCCTGAAAGCTCGCGCCATCTCCACTACGCGACAAGATCTTCCCACCCCTTCGAACGTCTGCGAAGGGAGTGAAAGCAAATGAAAAAGCGTCAATCAAGTCGTAAGTTGAAAAACCTCGACAGCACCGAATTCAACCGTCGCCTGCGAGAGCATGAACTGAAGAACCACGTGCCGGTAGAGATGTACCTGCGTATTCGCTGATCCGAGACAACGCCATTACCGTTGTCCATCAATTGAATAAGAGGTACTCAGTATGAACTCGCATATTAACGCCAAGAGGCCCGCCAGCCTGCAAGCCGGCGGGCTTCTCCGCGTCTAGGGTTATTTTGACAGCAGAGCGTTTAGCGCTCGAGGTCTCCGCGAATGAAAGCTTCAACCTTGTTGCGCGCGGTCTCATCGTCGTACTGCTCAGGTGGAGACTTCATGAAGTAGCTCGAGGCAGACAAGATCGGGCCACCGATGCCACGATCAAGTGCGATCTTCGCGGCACGTACAGCGTCGATGATGACACCTGCAGAGTTTGGTGAGTCCCATACCTCAAGTTTGTACTCCAGATTCACCGGAGCATCACCGAAGTTGCGTCCCTCCAAGCGCACAAAGGCCCACTTCCGGTCATCTAGCCAGGCGACATAGTCGCTGGGGCCAATATGAACGTCATCAGCACCCAAGGCAGCTGAGGTGTTTGAGGTCACCGCTTGAGTTTTGGAGATCTTTTTTGATTCCAGACGATCGCGCTCAAGCATGTTCTTGAAGTCCATATTGCCGCCAACGTTCAGCTGGTAGGTGCGATCGAGCACGACACCGCGGTCTTCGAATAATTTCGCCATCACACGGTGGGTGATAGTAGCGCCGATCTGGCTTTTGATATCGTCGCCAACGATCGGAACGCCGGCGTCAGTGAACTTCTGTGCCCATTCTGGGGTGCCTGCGATGAAAACTGGCAGGGCATTAACGAATGCGACTCCTGCATCAATAGCGCACTGTGCGTAATACTTGGCGGCCTGCTCGGAACCAACCGGCAGATAGCAAACCAGCACGTCTACCTTGTTGTCTTTCAGCTGCTGAACAATGTCTACAGGTTCAGCGGCTGACTCTTCGATGGTCTCGCGGTAGTACTTTCCGAGGCCGTCGAGGGTGTGGCCACGCTGAACTTTCACACCGGTGCTTGGAACGTCGGCGATCTTGATCGTGTTGTTTTCACTGGCCAAGATTGCTTCTGAAAGATCTAGGCCAACCTTCTTGGCATCAACGTCAAAGGCAGCAACGAACTGAACGTCGCCGACGTGGTACTGGCCGAACTGCACGTGCATAAGACCAGGCACTGTGGAATCTGCATCCGCATCTCGGTAGTACTCGACGCCTTGGATCAGTGAAGTGGCGCAGTTACCTACGCCGACAATGGCGACGCGGATCGGGTTTGCTGACACATGAGCTCCTCATTGAGATGTATTCGTATTTGGGACTTCTGGGCGCGCCAAAGGAAGACCTTCGCACTAGCCCCTGATGTTCATAAGCTGAAGAAGGTCCAAAACATTCCCAATCAGCGAAACTTTACGTTGGATTCTTTCCCACAGAACAGCCAAATACTTGTTTGTTGACGCTAACGTGCATCTGCGGGTCACAAAGGTGTATAAGAGCAAAATAGTTATTACTCATGACTATTACCTTGAGTCTAAGTAATATCGTATGTCATGTGTAAACAAGCAATTACCTATGACAGGGTTCTAGCCCTACTGCCGTGAGACTTCTGAAAGCCACGACGAATCTTTAACAGGACCTTGACCAACGGCGTTGGCAGGGTTGTCCGCAACCGATGGCGCAGGGGCTGGCGACGAATGAAAGCCAAAATCTCTGGGTCAGTGCGTAACTTGCCAGCACGTGCTCGTTGGGCCAAGACCTCGAGCGACTGAATGAAGCTACGGTCCATGCGATGGAAGTAGTTTTCCCGCAGCCACGCCTTGCTAGGCTCACCAAAGTTTTGGGCGACAACATCATCTAGAGTCCCGATGATTCCCGACGCAGTAAAAACGGTATTGATCATCTGCGTGCTGACACCAAAATCGGAGAGCACCATGGTCGGTAATCCACGATCAATAGACTCCAAAGCCGCGGTAGACGACACGGTGAGCAAGGCACTGCCCGGAACTAGCGCTTCACTCATAGAACCAGTGTCAAAGCGAATCTTTGATTCTGGGCTGATCAATTTCTGAGCCTGCAGGTTCTCGAACAGACTGTCATAAGGGTAGTTCTCCATGTGAGTCTGTGGTTCACCTGCTTTGGCACGAAGCTTGATTAGGACCTCGAGACCCGGATTCATCTGGCTGGCTTTTTCCAATGCCAACAAGATCGATTCACGCTGTTGCTCAGTTTCCGGCACCTTGGCCTGCGGAGCAAACACCAGTCGGTTGATCTGTCGCTCTTGGGCCGGAGGGAAGCCGGCGGAATTCAGAAACGGTAGCTTGCTGACCATGATGGTCGGCTGGTGCCCCTCATGTAGCTCCGTCATGTAGGAAAAATCGCGAGCTTCGGCATGTGAATGGCAAATAAAAGCATCGCCAGCCCGACGATAGTTCCACCCCTTCTTGGTTGCAGGGTAAGCGACCCCGGGCAACGCAGAAATCAAAGCAGTACGCCGGCCAGCGACCGGTTCGGTACGCAGTATCCGAGAATAAATCTCAGCAACGACTGGACCAGTGGCCGAAGCAAAAACAACATCTTGCTCAACAGTGTCGGCGTTCAGCGCAGAAAGCTGAATGACCGTCAACGCTGAGGGATCTAAATCAGTTCCTTCGAAGGCTGCAGCAATTTGTTGCTCTGTGGGCATCACCGGGGTGCGCGCCAAATAAATCTTCCGGTCCCATTCAGGGCCTAGACGGTGCAAGAAGCTTGTCGCCAGTTTCAGATAGGAATCTGAATCGGCAATAGCAAGAATTGAGGGTTTCATTAGTGGCTTCACACCTTCAACGAACTGGATAGGTGCTCACGAAGCGCGAGTTCGGTATCGTCGGTCCACCAGTGCTCCGGGACAGCCTGTGGGTAGAGGAAGCGAGCATCGGAACCCAACAACAAGCGCAGGGACGGGATGACGGTGGATGGCAGTGCACGGATCTCTTGACCTGGGCGGAGCACCCGTAGTCGCATTTCAATGGGCACCGTGTGTTCTTTGAGCACTACTTGATCAATTTTTGAGATCTTTTCGAGCAGCTCAGGGATTTCACGACGATGTGGGAAGTAGGCAACAGGGCCTTCGGCGGCAATCTGTTCTATCCACTGCAGGTAGGGACGTTCGTGAATGAGTTGATCGGCAACCATGGCTGAACCGATTAGCAGAGTTGGTTCGGTGAAACTTTCCGCCACCGGTTGGGTCGCGAGCCATTCGAACTTGTGCTGAGCAAACTTGATGCCCAATGCGTCCATCTTCTGACGTGTTGGCGGATCCACAAAAAGCGCCGAAACAATCAACAGTCGCTCTTCACGCGCTAGCTGACGCAGACGATGCCAGGTGGCAAGCCCCATAGCTTTGCGGGCAGCTGAGTTGTTGGCTCGAGCGCGCACCAGTGGCACGGGGGTGTCGCTGACCAGCTGTTTGATCAAGGCTAGGGTGGCTAGTCCGTCATCGATAATGATGATTTCCTTGGCCTTGACTCCAGCAAGCAGACTGCGTTGCACCTTCCCGGAATATGCGTCTCCGGTGACATATCGGTCCGAAGAGCTCTTAGGGTGCGGTGGCTTTCGTGCGGCCGGTTCAAAGTGAACTCCGGCCGGGGCATGTGCCAACAAGGCTTGGGTGGTGGCTTCCAGCGGCATCCCTAATCGAGGCACGACCCGGATATCTGTGCCGAGTAGCCCTGCCGCATGTGTTTCGACGGCAGAGAGCAACTGTAAAGGGGATTCAACCCACACATGCGCCGTGCCAAATCGAGGCCGCGGAACTTCGTGGGTATCATGCTGGGTTAGTTTCATCATGGTCAGGGTCATTTTGCCAGTCGGCCCAGGGATTTGGACAATTTATCGAGCCTCTTCGAACCCCTACGTAGAACTTTGCGGGAGGCTCCGCGCACCTTGGAGGGTAGCGAGCGCTTGGAAGAAGCCAAATGCACGTAGCGTGGGGGCAGATCCAACTTGGTAATGCGACGACGTTTGAAGTGCTCGGAGAATCCGAGGTAGTTCTCGGTCAAAAACTCTTCGGCTGTTTCTCGCAATTGTGGTAGTTGAGCAGGTTGCATGCAATAGGCCACGGCAGCGAGTAACTCCGAAAGCTGGTCAGTATCTTCTTGGTGCGCCGGCGCTGGGATGTCCTGAACGAACAGAGCATGAATGATCGAGAGCGGAATACGATTCGAATTCTCATAGGGAGCCAACGCCTGGAGCATCATGGCGGTACCCACGGCGTGGACTTCGGTATCAAGAATGTATCGGGCAGTGGCTAGACCGGTGGAGAAACACGAGATGACCACCTGAGGTCGTACTGAAGCGATCACTGTTTCTGCTAGATGATCGGTTTTTAGTAGTCGGAAATCTAGCCCCATTTCAGCGCCGACCGTAGCTAAGCGAGCCGCTGAGGTGGCGCTGGCTGAAGGGTGGGCCTTGAACAACACCGAGGTGATGCCACGGTTTACAGCTTCCTGAAGCATTTGCACGTGTAGAGCAAATTCCTCTTCCGAATCCATCAGTCCTAGTGATCCGAGATATTGGCCAAGGATCAGGGCGGAGGATGCAGGCAAATCAAAGTGGGCGTCTACTGCCAGCTCAGTGAAAACCTGCGCCAACTGCTGGGCGTGCAGTTCTTTGCGTTCCGGTTCGAATTCGGCCAAGAGGTGAGGAGCCAGGCCGGGAACCAAATCAACATGGATGGTACCCATCAGGCGCTGACGCAGCGACAGCGCCAACTTAGACCGGGTTGGACCGTAGGACATTAGCCCATCCGAGTGAACCCACAGTTGGGCGTCGAAGAAAATTCTGGCCAGCGCTCGGGCCGGGTTGACCTGGATCGATTCCAGAACCAAGGTCAATGGCCCATCACCCAGGTCCCACGCTTGACGCAGCAAGCGCTCAAAAATGTGCAGCTCATCTTCACGTGGATTGAATTGGAAAGGCCGGCGCGGGGCCAGCAGCGCGGCGAAATCCACCACGCGGTCAAAGCGGGCGGCCAGTTTAGTGAAGCCGGGAACCTGATCCAACGGAGTCGTCAGTTCCGGAATCTGGGAGCCATTTACTAGCACCAAAACGTGCTCATCTGCCTCGGGTAGCAGTCCTGCGTCGGCCATCGCGGCCAAAGAAGCGAGCTGGAAGTAGCTGCTGGCTTCAATCAGTGCGATCACTTGCTCACCCCGATCTTTCCAGGCTGGAGGTAGGAAAGGATGTGCCGGCGCCGGGCAACATCCATTTCCAGGACTACTTGGTGGGCAACGCCATGATCGATGTCGCTGAAGATTTCACGCAACTGTTGTTTGATCGTCAGCCGCACCTGCGGTGGATAGTTTTTCGAACGCTTCTCATGGTGGCACACGATCGCGAAAAACTGGCGCAAAGCCTTAGGCAGATGGCGGGCAGAATCTGGGTGTTCGCGCACCGCGGCGAGTACCTGCTTGTAGGCCTGAAGGAAGCCGAGCTGACGTTCGTCAAAAACTTGGCTCAGTGAACTTGGCAGACCCCGACGGTAAAACACGCTCGGTGAGGAGATGACCGCATAGCGTGAGGTGTCCAAATGTAGCTTCCAAATCCACGGACGATCCTCGGCAGACTGCAGCTGCTCATCAAAGTAGAAGCATCCGATGCTTTGCATTAGCTCGGTGCGATACATCCCGGCCCACGAGTAAGGGTAATCCACCATGGAAGGTGAATCGATAGGTTCGATGTCGTCGGCAGGATTAAGTACAACGCCACGTAGCGCCTGCGGAGCACGGAACATCACCCGGGCGGTACCGGTGACGCGCACGTGGTCGCAGCGGACAAAGTCCACGTGCAAGTTGTGCAAGGTATTGGCTAGGGTGGCCAGGTGCTGCGGGCCGTACCAGTCATCTGGGTCTAAGAAGGTGTAGAACTCGCCGGTGAGTTCTTTCAGCGCGATATTGCGGGCGGCCGATACCCCGACGTTTTGCTCGAGCTCAATCAGTTTGAGCCCAGGTACTTGATCGATGTAGGACCGAACGAGGGAGGCGGTAGCGTCGGTGGAAGCATCGTCGACCACGATCACTTCCATCTCCCAGTCGCCCAGTTGTTGCCTCGATAGGGAAGCCAGTGCGTCGCAAATGTACGCTTCCTGGTTATAGGCCGGGATGACCACGGAGATGCGGCCAGGGATCGGGCTGGTCATAACGAGACTGGCTTCCTTTGCTTGGTGCGGGGCGATGAAGGGAAAACTAATGACACTCGGCGGCCGGACCGTGAAGGTTCGGCCGCCGAGAAATCACGGTGTGAACTGAACTTATGCGTCGACGCGGCGCAGACGGCTCAGCGGTGCCAGCTCGCCTGGGAAGACCTTCTTCACGCCGTCACCCATGGCCTGCTCGAGGATGCGGATGTCGCGGATCAGCGACTCGAAGCCCTTTGGCTCCAGCGACGAAGCCTGATCCGAACCCCACATGGTGCGATCCAGGGTGATGTGACGCTCTACGGTCACGGCGCCCAGTGCCACAGCAGCTAGCGAGATCTGCAGGCCGCGTTCGTGGCCCGAGTAGCCCACTGGGACCTGGTAGCGGTCGCGCAGGGTTTCGATCATGCGCAGGTTGGCTTCTTCTGGAGGCAATGGGTAGGTGGAGGTTGCGTGCATCATGACCAGCTTGGAGGTACCCAGGGTCTCCACGGCCTTGTCGATCTGCTCGATGGTGGACATGCCGGTGGAGAGGATGATTGGCTTGCCGGTTTCTGCCAGTGCCTTGAGCAGCTCAATATCGGTGACCGAGGCGGAAGCTACCTTGTGGGTGACCGCACCCTGCTCTTCCATGAATTCCACCGAAGGAACGTCCCATGGGGAAGCGAAGGCGTGCAGGCCCTTAGACGCGGCGTAAGAGATGAGCTCCTTGTACTGAGCCTGATCGAACTCAACGCGGTAGCGGTAGTCCAGGTAGGTCATGTCGCCCCATGGGGTGGAACGGATCTTGTCACGCATGTCGGTTGGGGTGGAGATTTCCGGGGTGCGCTTCTGGAACTTCACCGCGTTGGCGCCGGCTTCAGCCGAAACGTCGATCAGCTGCTTTGCGATTTCGATGTCACCGTTGTGGTTGATGCCGATTTCGCCGATGACGTAGACCTGCTGGCCAGCGCCAAGCAGGGATTCGCCGATAGCAACTGGCTTGATGTCGGTGTTCACGGAGGTCATTAGATTGCCTTTCATTGGGTGAAACTTGGGGAATTTGTGGTGGAACGGGCACTGATTACTAGCTCTGCGAGTTCTCGTACCGCTCCATAGCCGCCCTTGCGGGTCAGCCGGTGGCGTGCAGCGTGGTGCACTTGGTCGTTAGCGTCGGCCACGGAAATGGGCCAGCCAACAAGATTCATGGCACCGAGGTCATTGATGTCGTTGCCGACATAGGCCACACGTGCCGGGTTGATCGATTCATCGGCCAACCACTGGGCCAGGTATTCGGCTTTGTTCTCGATACCGTGTGCCACTTCAACTTTCAGCTTTGCTGCCCGGGCGGCAACCACTGGATTGGCTTCCTTGGACAGGATCAGGAACTTCACTCCTGCCGCCCGAAGTCGTGCCACTCCCATGCCATCGGAGCGTGAGACGCGCACGGTTTCGGTGCCATGCTCATCCACATAAGCGGTGTCCGGGGTGTGTACGCCATCAAAATCGGTGATGACCGCGTCCACCTCAATTGGAGCTAGCTCATCGCACACGGTGAGTGCAGCGAGTTGCAGATCGGCCTCGGTATCAATGTCGATTCCGTGTTCTGCTGGCACCTCATGGACCCGAACTCGACCGAAGAAACGATGCCTGGCTTCAAGGAACCCTGCGGTGTCCATCGCGTAAAACGCTCCGGTTTCACGGAAACGAGGTTCGCGATCTTGGCGGCGTGGGCGGTGAAGCTTTTCATGCCCGATGGCCACTGCCTCTCCTTGATCATCGAGTCCCCAATGGAATCCGTGATCAGATACGGCAGCGAAGCTCACCTCAGCTCGCCCAGAAGTTACCGCGGTGATCGCGGCGTCCAGGTCTGCCGGGTCGATAAACGGGCTGGTGCACTGGATGAAGAGTGTCACCGCTGGCTTCTGTGCGGTGTTGGCCAAAACATGCTCGAGGACCGATTCGCTGCTGGCCGTATCCCCGGCGAGATCTGCCGGTCGGTCAACAACTCGTGCCCCGTAACGTAGTGCTTCGGCTTTGATCTGATCATGATCGGTGCTGACTACGACGTCGCTGACAGTCGTCGCAGCCAAGGCTGATTCAATGGCTCGACCGAGCAGCGACTTGCCGCCGATCTCGCGCAGATTTTTAAGCCGGATACCTTTTGATCCTCCCCGGGCGGGGATGATCGCCATGGCACTTGGCTGGTTGGTTTCGTTCACAAAGATGACGCTATGGGCCTTACGTAACTAGCCGGGAGTATTTAGGTAAACGAAGGGTGAAGTCACGGTGTAATCACCTGCATATTTGCTGAAAGTGAGGTCAGCAAGCGTTTTTCGTAGGTTTTACGGTCGTTTCATCGATGCTTAGCTGTCCAGCCTTTACAGGAGCATCGATGAAATCTTGGTGTTCAACGCCGTGAGCAAGAACAAAACATTTAGGCTGGAGAGTATGCGCGAGCCAAACCAGTCACCACCCACGCGGGGACCTCTGCGGATCACCGTGCCATCACGGGCCGACGGCTTTCTACGACAGTTCACCGCTGTGATCGGTGGCCCTTTGGGACGCCGCAGTGATCCCGGCCGGATAGATCCGGGGTTCTTTAGCGTGGAGCGGGTCATTATTTTGATGACCACCGTGGGCGCATTGTTGATGTTGCTGGCAAAGAATCCCTGTCGCGTCAACGGCTGGGGCGGCAATAATCCCTACGTCTATGCCTGTTACAGCGACTGGGTGCCACTGTTTAGTGCGCGTGGTTTTGCCGATAATCCGTGGGCTCCGTTTAGTGCCGGAGCAGAATTTGAGTATCCGGTGCTGATGAGCACGGTGGCTTCAGCTGTAGCATCGGTTGTTCCCGAATCGGTAGCAAACCGTTCGTTACTATATTTCGACCTAAACCTCGTATTAGTCGCCATCTTGTGGATGATCACCGTGATCTGCACGGTACGAATGACCGGTCGACGGCCGTGGGACGCGGCCATGATTGCGATTGCTCCGGGCATCATTCTGGCCGGCAGCATCAACTGGGACATGTGGGCGGTAGCGCTGCTAGCCGCCGGCACCCTTGCCTTCGCCCGAAAACACATCGTCTTGGCCGGAGTGCTAATCGGGTTGGGTGCGGCGATGAAAATTTACCCCTTCTTTATCCTCGGGGCCGTATTGGTCTTGGCCATTCGAACAGGAAAGTTCAGGACCTTCTGGATCACCGCTGGTACCGCTGCTGGCACGTGTGTATTGGTGAATCTTCCTTATGCGCTGGCATTCCCAGACTCATTTATGCATTTCTTCAACTTCTCATCGGAGCGTGGAGCCGGATTCTCTAGCTTCTGGCACGCCTGGAATGTTGTCGCGGCTAAGAATCCTGGCATGCCAATTTTTGAGGCTGAACAGATTTCGCGTTACGGCTTGGTCCTGTTCTTCCTGTGCTGTGCAGGTGTTGCGCTGATGGGCCTATTGGCCAAGAGGACTCCACGGTTAGGATCCATGGCCTTTTTGATCATTGCTTCCTTCGTCATGGTCAACAAGGTCTACTCACCACAATTTGTTGTGTGGTTGATTCCGTTGTTTGTTTTGGCGCTGCCGCGCTGGAAAGAATTTGTGATCTGGATGGCGGTGGAAATCGCCCACTTCTATGGTCTGTGGAACTATCTGGACTCCTTCTCTGCAAAAGATCCGATTAAGACGTTCCCAGAGGTGGGCTATGTTCTGCTGGTAGCGGCCCACATGATCATGCTTGGCTACCTGATGTATTTGGTTGCCCGTTCCATCATGGATCCACGCAAGGATCCGATTCGAGCCGTTGGACAGGATGATCCGCTGGCCGGAGAACTTGCTGGCGTGCCAGACAGATTTACGCTGCGAGGGTTGTTGCCCGGAGCGAAGAAAGACAAAGAATTGGCAGGGAGTCGCCAATGATTGACGTCGCTGTGATCGGAGCCGGACCCAACGGCTTGGCCGCTGCGGCGGTAGCCGCTCGAGCTGGACTGAACGTTCAGGTATACGAAGCTAATGAAACTATTGGCGGTGCCGCGCGAACCCAGTCACTGGATGGTTCACAGGCAGTCTTTGATTTGGGCAGTGCGGTGCATCCCATGGCCCTAGAGTCTCAAGCCATGCGTGAACTAGGCGTGCACGAGCAAGTGGACTTCATTGTTCCTGAACTTTCCTTCGCTCATGTAATCGATGAACGCACGGCCTATGCGTACAAAGACTTAGAGCGGACAGTTCAAGAACTCGGCGGTGATGACGGCAAGGCTTATCAGAAGTTACTTGCCCCGCTAGTTGAACAGATCGATGGGCTCAGCGAAACTCTGCTGAACCCATTGCTGAAGATTCCAACTCATCCGCTGACACTGGGCACCTTTGCAGTTAGCGCCTTAGGCGGAATGGCGCTCAAAGACTTGGTCTCCAGCAAGTACGAGCGGGCCGCGGCACTGTATTCCGGTTGTGCCGCACACGTGGCTGGCGGCTCTCGCGGCCCGGCCAATGCCGGAGCCGGATTGTTCTTGGCTGCCACTGCCCATGCCAAAGGATGGCCAATTCCTCGCGGTGGTTCGCAAGCCATTGCTGATGCCTTGGCAGCTCAAGCTACTGCTCATGGAGCCCAAATTCATACCGGTGTGCGGGTTGAGCACATCGATGAACTTGCAGCTCAGAATATTCTTTTTGATACCTCAGCGGAGGAAGCGGCCAAACTCAGCGCCGGCCATCTTTCGGATCAACTTTCCAGTGCGATGAGTGCGACCAGACGTTCGCCGGGTAGTTGCTTGGTGCACTTCGTGCTTTCTGAGCCTGTGCCCTGGACCGATCCGGTACTGGCCACCGCAGGTACTGTGCACTTGGGCGGAACCGCAGCGCAGGTTGGTAAAGCAGAACGTGCTGCAACACGTAAGGGGTCAGCAAAACCCTTCTTGATTGTTTCGCAGCCTACACAATTTGATGATTCTCGTGCACCTGCAGGGCAACATGTGATTTGGGCTTACTGCCATGTCCCTTTGAATTCATCCGTGAATATGCGCCAAGAAATTCAAGCGATGATCCAGCGGGCGGCTCCTGGTTTCTCCGAGACCATTCGCGAAACTCACGTGGTTAACGCCCACGAACTGGAGCGACAGAACTCCGCGTTGGTTGGTGGGGATCTCTCCGGGGGAACCATGGACCTACTGGGAAGCATCAAGCGTCCACGCTTTTCGTTAGACCCTTGGTATCTGCAATCTAAGGGCTTATATCTGGTTTCCTCTGCGGCGCCCCCTGGACCGTCTGTTCACGGTATGGGCGGATTCCTTGGTGCCAAAGCGATGCTCAAGCGCGAATTTGGTATCAAGAAGTGGAATCGCACAAGGTAGGAATTTACTCGGGCATGCACCGGATGGAGCATGCCTGGTGATTTTTGCTGATGTTCTCTCACCCTTTGGAGGGAGAAGAAGATCAGCACTGTGAGCGGTTCAATCGGCAGACCATTTTCATAAGCTATTTATATGATTCAGGCTCAGCAGTTGACGAAAACTTACGGTGCTAAAACCGTAGTAGATCAGGTGTCCTTCACAGTTAACCCCGGACAAGTCACCGGTTTTCTAGGTCCCAACGGCGCCGGTAAGTCCACCACCATGCGGATGATCGTAGGTTTGGCTACGCCCACCAGTGGGCAGGTCTTGGTGAACGGACGAGATTTTAGAAAGTCTCAGCATCCGATTACCGAGGTGGGGACGTTGCTTGAGGCAAAGTCGGTACATAAGTCACTGACTCCCTCCGCTCACTTACGTTCTATCGCTGCCACCGCAGGACTGCCCAAATCACGCGTGGCAGAAGTTTTGGAACTGACAGGTCTGACCGGGGTCAGACGCAAAAAGGTTGGTGGCTTCTCCCTAGGCATGGGCCAAAGACTCGGTATCGCCACCGCCCTCTTGGGTGATCCGCAGGTGTTGATCCTGGACGAACCGGTGAACGGACTAGATCCAGAGGGTGTCGCTTGGGTTCGCCAGCTAGCCCGACAGCAGGCAGCTCTCGGCAAGACGGTGCTGATTTCCTCCCACTTGATGAGTGAAATGGCGCAAACCGCGGATCATCTTGTGGTGATCGGTAGAGGCCGAGTTATGGCTGACGCTCCCATCAGTGAATTCATTGATAACGGTTTGGCACAGACCATCGTGAAATCTTCCGAGATTGAAGTATTGATAAATGTCTTGGGCAGCCAAGGGATTCAACTTCGCCGCATTGATGAGCGGACTGTGGAAGTGACGGGTCCTGAATCTGAAATTATTGGACGTCGTGCCTTGGAGAACGGTGTTGTGCTCAGCGAGCTGCGTCCACTACAGCGCACGTTGGAAGATGCCTACATGGAGCTAACCCGAGACGCTGTGGAGTACCACTCGAACATTGTTGCCGAGAACAACGGCGGGAAGTAGACAACCATGACTACTCAGATTCAAACTCCACTACGCGGTAAAGTCACACTGCTCGGGGTACTGCGCAGCGAAGTTATTCGAATGTTCGCGCTGAAGTCCACCGGTATCCTGATTGCCCTTGCTGTGGTGCTCTACGTGGCCATCTCCGCCGGAGCGACCTGGGCTGTGGGTTCCTTACTTGAAAATATGGGCGACCCAAGCCAGATGCAAGGTATGGAAGGCATGGGGGTCATGTCTGATCCGGGCTTTGCCAGTGAAACACTCGGTTCAGGATTGGTCTTTAATCAGCTAATACTTGGCGTACTAGGTGTCTTGCTTTTCAGCGGTGAATTCACCACAGGTTCGGCGGTCAGTACCTTCCTTGCCAGCCCTCAACGACTTCGAGTTCTCACGGCCAAGACCATCTTGACTGTTGTGCTCACCGGTGTCATCCAAGTGATCTCCACCCTGATTGCTTTCATCGTCTCGAAGCCGATTGCTGAAAATTACAATATGACTTTGGAATTTGTCAGTTCTTCGTTCCAGTCCGTGCTTTGGTACGGGACCTTGGCGGTAATCATGGCAGCCCTGATCGGTTTGGCCTTGGGTGTCTTGTTACGAAGCTCAGCTGGCGGCATCACCGTGCTGGCCGGAGTCTTCTTCGTTCTACCGATCATCATCTCTATCTTTGGGTCCTACGTCGACTGGATGTCGAATGTCTCGGCATTCCTACCGGATCAACTGGGTATGTCACTGGCTACTCCGCTCAGCGTTCCCACCGATCTAGAGTTGTGGCAACAACTCCTGGGTGTTGCCGGGTGGATAGTTCTTCCGCTCACCGCGGGTGGAATCTTGTTGGCCAAGCGCGACATCAAGTAATCATCGACTAAGTACAAGAAAACTACACTGGAATCATGACCCAACCCACGCTGCAGGAGACTGTTGCTTCCTTTGATGAACTGACCGCCAAGCGAATGGGTCGGTTGCGCCGTTATCTGCGCACCCACCCACGCTTCGTGGTTGTTGGGATAGTTGTCATCTACTTATTGGTGACGCTGCCAAGCGTATTAGTGGTTGCGGCTATGCCCGATTCCAATGCCACCGGGTTGTTAGTGGTCACTCTAGCCGTCGGCGCTGCCTTGCTATATCGGCGAAAAGCGCCGATGACCGTCATAATTCTGGTCTTCGTCTTTGAATGTCTCGCCCTGGTCATCGCAGGCCCTCAAGGGGGTCTGGGTGGTGGCGGCATGATGGTCGCCTTGTACTCGGTAGCAACTAGCTATTCGGCCAAGCGGACCATACCTTTAGCTGTTTTGGCTGGCTGTTTTCAAACCGTGCTCATGGCCTTGATGGGCTTCCCAGATATGAGCACCATGGAGCTAGATCCGAGCGACGGTCTGGACGAAACTATCTTCAAGCGAGTGATCATCGGCGTTGTCGGAAGTTTCATCATCGGATTCTATATCTCCGCAGCTGTGCTGGGATTGATCGTTCGGAACTCACGCATCCACGAGGCCGAACTTAACCACTGGGCGCGTCAGGTGGCAAGTCTGGCTCAGGTACAGGAACGTAACCGTATTGCCCGAGAGATGCATGACGTTGTTGCTCACTCCCTGTCGGTCATGATTGCCCTTTCTGAGGGCGCACGAGTCGTGGCAAAACGCGACCAGACCCGAGCCGATGAAGTGCTTAACGAACTCTCGGGCACCGGACGAGCAGCCCTGTCCGATATGCGCCGTATGCTCGGTGTGCTACGACAGAACGAAACTGGCGAGCTGGAACCGCAACCAACTGGCGGAAATGTCGAACAACTTCTGGAAGGGTTCCGTACCGCGGGGCTTCCCATTACTTTCACCCAGAGCGGTGGGGACCTGCCAGAAGACACCACCTTCCAACTTACGGTCTTCCGAATGATCCAAGAATCCCTGACGAACTCCCTGCGTTATGCACGTAACGTCACTGACGTGCAGGTGCGTTTGGAGAAGCGACGTGATGAACTGAGACTGGAAGTCATGGATAACGGGGATGCCACGAGGGTCCCCAGCGTTGGTAGCGGTCGAGGGCTACGTGGCATGCGAGAGCGTGCAGCACTCTTTGATGGCACAGTTGAGGCCGGTCCGGTGGCCAATGGCGGTTGGATAGTTAAGGCAGTGCTTAAGTTGCCCGAAGGCAGCACGAAAAACGAGAAGCAGAAGACAGCGAAGGAATAGACGTGGACGAGAAAATCAAAGTCTTGCTGGTCGATGACCAGCCTCTGCTACGTATGGGATTCCGGCTGATTCTCGAAGGTGAAGACGACGTAGTCATTGTTGGTGAGGCCGCAGACGGTTTAGACGGACTGATGCAAACCGGAGCGTTGAAGCCTGACGTGGTGCTCATGGATGTGCGCATGCCAAAAATGGACGGCATCGAAGCGACCGAACGCATCGCCAAGGAACACCCCGATACGAAGATCATCATTCTTACGACCTTTGATCTGGACGAATACGCCTTCTCCGGGTTGCAGGCAGGTGCCAGCGCGTTTCTCCTCAAGGACGTAGCGCCCGAAGAATTGGTCAACGCAGTTCGCTTGGTAGCCTCCGGGGATGCAGTGGTGGCTCCTCGCGTGACAGCACGTCTACTAGAAACCTACGTGCGCAATGGTGGCAAGGCAGCAAGGGAGCAAAAGCAGGAAACTCCACGAGACCCATTGCTTGATGACCTTACGCCGCGTGAACAAGAAGTGCTTCGGGCGCTCGCCGAAGGATTATCTAATGCAGAAATCGCGCATCGCTTCTTCCTGTCAGAGGCCACGGTAAAAACTCACGTGCGAAGGATTCTGACCAAGCTGCATCTGCGTGACCGGGTTCAGGCAGTGGTCTATGCCTACGAAACTGGATTGGTAGTTCCCTCCCAGGGACTGGACTACTAGTAGAATCGCAAGTTCTGGACATGAGAACGGCCGTCGGATAAGGAACTAGAGTTCCTTATCCGACGGCCGTTGCGCTTATTAGCCATTGTTGAGCTTACGCTTTTTCTTTGCCGTTGCACGTAGCTGGATGACGCGGGCTACACCGGCGATGGCTACTACAAGCGCACCACCAATAGCCGCGATAAAGAGAGCTAGACCGAGGTTCACTTCTCCTTCGTAAGCGAAGTAGCGCAAGGTAACCTGATCTTGATTCTGTGCAATAAAGACGATCAGTAAGATCAGTACGATGATCCCCAATACTGTGGCAGTCCAAATGCGACCAAGCTTGGTGACCGGAAGAGATTCCTTGGTAGCTGGAGCCTGACGTTGACCCTTAGATTCCTTCGACGAAGTGGGCGTGACCTGACGTTCTTCAGAATGAGACGGGGTCTCACCTACGGGTTCCAAAGGGAAGTTGTTTGGCTCTGGGGTTCGATCAGATGTAGCCATGTTGCTCTCGCTTTCGTAGTCTCCAGTCTGTGATCAGCTTTGCCGAGGCTAGGCTCCAAGTCAAGCATCAGACGCTGGTGTCTGAAGTGATAGAACTCGGAGCCGAACGCACTGGTCCGTCGGTAAATGCGTGCAGGGCTACTAAGCTGGAGAGTACCCCGATTGTTCAGGCGGGAACCGCATCCTGGATTTCAGTTAGTCGATGACAGAAAGAAGTGAGTAACTAGCTATGGCACAAGCCGCAGCAATGGCCCACATTGCAGACCTTGCCGAATACGTCGCAACTTCACCTTCCAGTTACCACGCGGCGGCAACGGCCGCTAAGCGACTGGATGCTGTCGGGTTCACCGGCCTGAACGAAACCGAGGCCTGGAATCTGGGCCCCGGCTCCTACTACGTGGTTCGTGACGGTGCGATCATAGCGTGGGTACAGCCAGAGTCCGCAACGGCCACCAGCGGGTTCCACATTCTTGGTGCACATACCGACTCCCCAGGCTTTAAGCTCAAGCCAAAACCGACCACCGGATCTAATGGCTGGTGGCAGGCAGGTGTTGAGGTCTATGGTGGCCCGCTGCTGAACTCGTGGCTAGATCGTGAGCTGGTTCTTGCAGGACGGCTGGTCCTCAAGGATGGAACCGAGCACTTGGCCCAGACTGAACCGATCTTGCGCATTCCGCAGTTGGCTATCCATCTAGACCGTCAGGTTAATGAGGGTCTGACCCTAGACAAGCAGAGTCACACCAATCCGATCTTCGGCGCCGGCGACTTGGCTAACGCCGATATCTTGGCCGTGCTGGCTGAATCTGCAGGCGTGGATCCTGCCCAGGTTGCTGGCTACGACATTCTCACCGCGCAGGCTCAACGTGGCGAGGTCTTTGGTCATGGCAAAGACTTCTTTGCCAGCGGCCGACTGGATAACCTGACTTCGGTGCATGCCGGGATCATCGCGTTGACCGACCATTCACGCAAGCCTTCGGGACAGCACATTGCTATGTTGGCCGCCTTTGACCATGAAGAGTTGGGTTCTAGCTCCCGCTCGGGTGCTTGTGGCCCCTTCCTTGAAGAACTGATCAACCGTATTCAGGCTTCCCTGGGTGCAGGGGTGGAAGACCAAGCCAGGGCGCTGGCTAACTCGGTATGCCTTTCGGCCGATGCGGGGCACGCGGTGCACCCGAATTATCCAGAACGCCACGACCCGGCTAACCGCCCACAGGTGAATGCTGGACCGTTGCTAAAGATCAACGCCAACCAACGTTATGCCACCGACGCAGTGGGCGCTGCGGCCTTCGCAAACTGGTGCGAAAGCGCTGGCGTTCCATACCAGGAGTTTGTCTCCAACAACCGGGTCCCTTGTGGATCGACCATCGGTCCGCTGACTGCAACTCGACTGGGCATCCGAACCATTGACGTCGGCGTTGCCCTGTTGTCCATGCACTCCGCACGTGAAATGTGCGGTGTTGATGACCCTTGGTATCTCTCCAAGGTGGCACGCGAGTTCTTCGGAGCCTAATAGAAACAGTAGCTTTATGGCGCGACGAAAGGGTGTGGCAGCAATTTCTTTATTAGTGCCACACCCTAAGTAGTTTCGGCGGTCGTTTTGAGGTTCGCTAATCGGAACAAGTTTAGATCTTCATGCGGTACTTATATCTCTCAACATCCAAGCTCATGATTTTGTTAGCAGAGGTCGAGATTTTCGATCGGGAAATTCTCTTCCCGTTATGATGGCTTGCCCTGCATCGTTATGGACAAGTTGTAACCTACCTGAATTAAATAATCATGACCCTATAAATACACTTGTTGCGTTAATGTTTCCTTCTGACTTGCACACTCAGGTCAAAGTGTATAGGTTTTTCCTCGGTCGGTTTATTTAATTTAAGGAGAATCCAATGAAGGGAATCCGTGCCTTCGCCGTTGTTGGCGCACTTTTGTTCACTCTCGGGCTGGGCGTCTCACCGTCAAATGCCGCGTCGTCTTCCATCAGCGGCACCGTGAACTGCACCGGTAGCTACACTGTCTACTCCACTTACCGGAAGATGGCGGAACCTTACCAGACGCAAATGTACTTGTCGAAGGCGGCTCATAGTACTCGGGGAGGCGTGGGGATGGTACTTGGTATCCACACGAAAATCGCTAATCACAAGGAAGGATTTGTATCTGCTAATCGCTGGGGAACCTTCCAACGGGGATATGGGTATGTAAAGGGCACTTCCTTCCGCGTGGGTGCGAGCATGGACAAGTCTGCAGGAGCTTGCACTAATTCTTGGACGGGTACTTTGCACTTCTAGTGGTCCCATGTAATTGCGGAGTTCTACTAGAACTCCGCAATTGGCCTTTTACTCCATCAACTGAGATTGCAAAAGTGGATAAAAAACTAAAAATTACGACAATTTGTGTCGTTTCGATGTTGTTCTTAAGTGGATGCTCCGGCGAAGCAAGCATGGAACCAAGCTCCAATGAGCCGAGAAACATGAACAGGGCTCAGATGGAGAAAGAATATGCTTCAGCGATTCAATCTTTGGACATGCCGGAGGGTGTCTCCTATCCAGATGCGCCAAAAACGCCGACTGTAGACGGTGTTAAAGAATCGGATGTCACGTGGCAGAACGGTGCAGGTGAGGCTGACGCAATTATCGACTGGAACTGCTTGTGGGGCCACGAGTGGCTTAAGTATCAAGGTAAAGATCAGAAGCTAGCGACGAACGCCCTGAACATGTACAAGTCAATCCTTGATCAGCCTGCTTTTAACAAATATTTTGATGCTGAAAGCTTCCAACCTGTAATCCGGGAGAATATTGAGAAGGCTGAATTGGGAGATCCTTCGGGGATCAAAGCCGATATGCAATCTTCATGCAGAGGTGACCTGTGGTGAGGACAATCCGAAGCACGGCCATAGTGCTTCTTGGTATTTCTCTACTCACCGCATGTTCGGCTTCCGTCAATGCTGAAGGCGATGTACCGGCATCTGGCGACGGTCAAATTCCAAGAGTCCAAGTCTCGAAGCAGGACATTACCTCTGTCCTCGCTGTATCAGGGCACACGGAGACCAAATCGGAGATCTCTCTAGTCGCAGAGAAGTCTGGCCCTATTGAGTGGAAAGTCAAAGAAGGGCAGACAGTCAAAGCAGGGGCGGTCTTGGCTGAAATCGACGGAGACAAAATAACGTCACCGAGCGATGGAAAAGTCCTGAGCATTGCTGTGCCAACAGGGACTACGGCGCATCCCAATTTTCCAATTGGAGCATTTGAAGCAAGGACACTAGGCATCAAGGTACAAGTTCCTGTTGAGGACGCTTATCGTTTGTATTCGACCCCGACCAAAGCCAAGGCAAACATCGAATCGGGCCCTGCTGCCCAAACCTGCGATTTGTTTTTGGCCTCGGAACTGGAGAATGCTGACTCTGCGGAACAAGGTCTACCGGAGTTCGTATGCTTATTAGAACCAGAAGTTAACACGATGCCGGGATTGCCAGCAAAGCTAGGCATTGAAACCGCTTCTAGCGCGAACACACTGACGCTGCCCGTTGAGAGTGTTTCCGGGTCGGCGCAGTCAGGTCAAGTAACGATTATTTCCGACGACAATGAACTGCAGAAACGGGACGTCAAGCTGGGCATTAGTGATGGAAGCATGATTGAGATCATCGAAGGAGTGAAAGAAGGGGACAGCGTAATGGCTGTAGCTCCTGAGATCTTCGATGAGTGACCAAGGATCGACAATTAGCTCTACGGGCGCTCCCTTGGAGCTACGTAAGATTGATATTCGCCTTACCGGCGAGTCTCAAAAACTTCTGGTCAGAGAAGCTTCGGGAGTAGTCTCCGAAGGAGAATCTGTAGGGATACTCGGGAAATCCGGAAGCGGAAAAACCAGCCTACTTTCAGTGCTCGGTTTGATGTCAAAACCTACCGGTGGCGAACTACTGCTGTCGGGTATACCTACTTCGGGACTGAGCGATGCGGAGTTGGCACGCCGCCGCAATGAGGACATTGGCTTTGTATTCCAAAGTTACTCATTGATTGGTCACTTGAACGTGTTCGAAAATGTTGCCTTGCCTTGTTCATATGGAAAACCAATGAGCAAGAAGCAAACCACTGTAGCTGTGACAGAACAATTACGCGCAGTGGGCCTTGAAGGATTCGAAAAAAGACGGCCTAAAAGTCTATCTGGCGGTGAACAGCAGAGAGTCGCTATAGCTCGCGCCCTTGTCCGTTCACCACGGCTGGTGTTGGCAGATGAACCAACAGGGGCGCTGGATACTGCTACTGGATTGCAAATTCTAGAACATCTAGCTTCCGCGACCAGCCGCGCCGGCGCGTGTTTAGTTGTTGTCACGCATGACCAGGAAATTGCGAGGGCAATGGATCAAACGTGGGTCTTGCGTGACGCTGAGCTGCACCATGAAGTGAAGGGACGACGATGAAGTTTCGCCATATGCTCGTTCATGGATTGAATGACCTGCGTGCAAATAAACTTCGGCATTTTCTAGTTGGAGTAAGCATGCTGCTCGGAGTTTTGGCTATTGCTGCCGTGTCTAGCGCCGACCAACTAGTAACCAAGTATCTAATTGCTGAACAAGAACAGTTGCATGGGCGAGCGCAAACTTTCGCAAGCGTATTGAACCCGGGAACCTTGGACGGAGAAGATTTAGCTGGTTCGCTAGAACACTTGAATACGGTCGCAGAAAGCGTCGGAGGAAAAGTACTGTACACAGTTTCCAGTCCAATTACGGTTCCGAGTGTTCGCGGTCAAAACATTGAGCGCGTTGCTTATGCGGGGGACTTCGCGGCATCTTATCGAGTTCCACTTTCTGCTGGTATATGGCCGCGTGAAAGTGGTGGTTTCGCCCCTGAGGTCGTTCTGAATGAACAAGCGGCTGCCCTGCTTGGAATTGATGAAGTCGCACAAACTTTCGCAATTGATACCCCGCATGGAACCAAGACGGCTATCGTCACTGGAATCGCCCAGGACGGACTCGTGGGGGAAGAAGCGCGAATATATCAACCCCAAGGTTCTGTTGATGACGCTGGCTTGCTGAGCAGTGAACCAACCACAATGCTCTTGACTGCTCCCGGCGATAAACAGATTGCCTTGCAACAATTCGCTGCCGACTTTCTGGCCCAACGTGGCAATCCGTCCGCGGGCTCCATGGAGTTCATGCGTCAAGATACTGTCGACAGCACAAAAAATTCGGTTGCAGTAACCAAAGCTGCGTTCTTGACTGCTGGTATTCTGACGCTAGTTGTCGCCGCAGTAGGAGTTCTCAACGTTGGGCTAGCGACTGTCGGCGAACGTTCTGAAGAACTGGTGATTCGCCGAGCGTTGGGTGCTACTAAAGTGCAGATCTTCGGTTTGGTCATGGGCTCGAGCTTGATCATTGGTGTCGTCGTTGCTGCGATTTCGGCAGTCATCGTTTCTGTTTCTGCCGTATTTGTTGTTCCGCGATTCATGGGTACTACAGGTCTAGTTGGAGGCATTGACTTGCCGTTTGGCGCGTTATGGTTTGGCCTAGTTGCTGCATTGATTACTTCGTTCTTGGGCGCTTTGTCTCCCGCGATCAAAGCTACAAAGCTTGATGTTGCTCAGGCGCTTCGGTCATAGAAACAACCAGGATCAAAAGTATTTAATTCATCAGCCCAGGTTATCGGCGGTAGAAGTTCAGGTGGCACAATTATCAGTATGACGATCTTTGCCCAAGACACGCTGATTTTCCAGCAAACCAAAAACTTCTCAAAGAACGATTTTGCGATTCATGATGCTGCTGGTGTGCAGGTAGCCCATGTCGAGACTGGCGGAAGTACGCTGGGGCGGATGTTCACGGGCGCACGAGAGCTCACTGTATTTGATGGGCCGCAGAATCCGGTGATTATGGTCAAAGATACGATGACCATGGGTCGCGACCGATTCGAAATCTTCGATGGAAACGGTAGTCCACTGGCGAGTTTGGTCAAGCGGATCACCTTCCTCAAAACCCGCGTCACCATTTCAATGCTCGGAGAAGAACTGGACTTGCTGGGCAGCGTTTGGGATTTTGACTTCCAAATCACCAACGCTCAAGGCGTGCTCGGAACAGTCAGCCGCAAATGGTCTGGAATGGGTAACGCATTCCTGGGGATGTCGACCTATGCTCTGCAGCTGGGTGGAAACCTGAGCGTTCAGCATCGTCAAGCGATTGTCGGTTCGGTCCTAGCCCTGGACCTGATCCGTGAAAAGCAAAAGCGCCACTGATCATCAAGGAAGCGTCCGCAGTCGATTTAACTGCGCTCGTCACCCCACAAAGGTATGCCCTGCGGGGAATATTCAAAAGGTGCAAGTCAGTTAGCATTTGATTTGCTCCCGAAAGGCTGTCGGGTGGCTGACGGGTAGTTGTCGTGACCTTGTCGTAGTCCTGTCGTGGTGTATTGAGACCCCGAGGGATAGCTTTAATGCCATGAACATATCAAGGATTGCAGAACTGCGACGCTCCAAGGGCTGGACTCAAGAACGACTGGCCAAAGAGAGCGGTATTACTGTCAGAACCATTCAACGACTTGAGGCCGGCAATGATGCCAGCCTGGAGACCATCTCACTTGTTGCCAGAGCTCTGGACGTTCAAGTTGGTGATTTGTTCCAAAGCGTACAAGCACCAGATTTCTCTCAAGCCGTTGAGGGACTTGAAACCAGGACCCTTGCTGATCAAGAACGACGTGATTCCATTACTCAAGGGATCATGATGGTCTTTAGGACAGTAGGCATTCTAGTCACTTTCGGTACGGTCATCCTTGCGACAATGGGTCAGTTTGGTTGGTTCATTTGGCTGCTCATCCCTATCTACTGGGGTGCCGGCAAGATCCTCTTAGACGCAACTATGCGGTTAGCCGTTGACCCAAAATTGGATGCTAAGTATCCGTTGTCGGTTCCCAACCGTAGTGACGACAACTAACCTTCCCATGAGCAGTTTTCTCCGCTGATACCGTTTGATTACCTGCTGTTCATCGGGAAGTGGTCGTATCGAACAATATGAGTTCGAATTCCGTGCAGGTCAAAAATTTCAGACCAGAGATCCAAGCGCTGCGAGCACTGGCAGTTCTGCTGGTGGTCGCCTATCACTTAGAACCTAATGTGGTTCCAGGCGGTTATATCGGCGTGGATATCTTCTTCGTTATTTCTGGTTTTCTGATTACCTCCCACTTGTTAAGGGAGGCGGCCAGCACCGGACGAATCAAACTCTCAGCATTCTATGGCGGTAGAGCACGTCGCATCTTGCCCGCAGCGATGCTTGTCATTCTTGTGGTCGTGGCCGCAGGGTTCCTGGTCTTCCCTAAAACTCAGTGGGGCACACTAGGTGTCCAGGCGCTAGCCTCGGCGTTCTCGGTGCAAAACTGGGTGTTGGCCGCGGACTCCGTTGACTACCTCGCCGCCGAACAGGCCGCCGGACCATTACAGCACTTCTGGTCCCTCGGCGTTGAGGAACAGTTCTACCTGTTCTGGCCACTACTGATATTGATCGTTTGTTGGCTGGTGAAGCCCAAAATATCGGGGTCGCATTCGGACCATTTTGCTGCACGCCGTCGATGGATATGGATGGCCTTTGGCGCAGTGGCGCTGTTGTCACTGGGATATTCGATCTTTGCTGGGTATTCGGGAGACGCCGCAGGATATTTTGTGACCACCACCCGCATCTGGGAATTAGCCATCGGTGGTTTGCTGGCTCTAGGTGTGCAGGCGCATGACGAAGGAGCCCTTAGTTTGCCGCGGTGGGTTTCTGCCTGGTCCACTCGAAATCTGGCAGTCCTCATTGCGCTGATTGTTATCGGTATCGCGGCCTTTACCTATGACGCGTCTACCGTTTTCCCTGGCATCGCTGCTGCCGTGCCAGTGTTTGGATGCGCTGTAATCATTGCCGCTGGCAGCACCCGAGGCCCGGGTTCCTTGCACCTGTTGGTGAACTGGTCCGCGGTCCAATGGGTCGGTCTTGCCTCCTACTCGTTATATCTGTGGCACTGGCCGCTGATCATTTTTTACACCGAGATCTCCGGTGGAAAACCTAAACCTTTGCAATCCATCGCCCTGTTCATTGCATCGTTGCTCCTAGCGTGGCTCAGCCTCAAGTTTGTGGAAACTCCGATTCGTCACCTGCGATTCTTGGCGGTCTCGCCGGCCCGTTCGCTGATTGCCGGCGCCGCAATGGTGGCGATCACCGCTTCGGTGGCTCTACTTCCTGGGCTTACCCAAGAGCGCATCGTGGAACAAGAACAGCGCGTTGCAACTGCGCTGACCGAACAACCTCCAGAAGGATTTGGTGCGGCCTCGCTCTCGCGCGGCGCACCAGCATTTGTCACCAGTGAGCATCAGGTTGTTCCCGTTCCGGCAGAAGCAGCCAAGGACCTTCCTAATATCGGCAATTGTGTCCAGAAGCCACAATCCACGCAGATCAAGGAATGCGAGTTCGGGAACAAAGATGCGAAGTTCACCGTGGCCCTGGTGGGCGACTCACACGCCGCACATTGGTTTGAAGCACTAAGTGAGTACGCGAAGAGTAAAGACTGGAAAGTCGTCACGTACCTCAAAAACTCATGCCCGTTCAACGAAGCTCAACGTAAAGCCGATCAAGACGGAAGCATCAACTGCCAAGAGACGTTTGACCAGACCATGGATGCGCTGACCAAACGCAAAGACATTGACGCTGTAGTCACCGCAAGTTGGGCCGGATCCACCTTCGTTTCGGATCCTGCTAAGGGCCTGGCTGCCGCCTGGGGCAAGCTTGAAGATGCTGGACGGCCAGTCTACGCAATCGTCGATACTCCTCGACCACCGCAAGATACCTACGCCAGGGACTGTGTAGAAGAGAATATCGATAATCCGCAGGCTTGTTCCTTCCCGGAAAAGGGAGCCTTTGAAAAGGGCGATGCCACCAAGGCTGCAGCCAAATTAGAACCGAGGGTCAAAGTCTTAGACTTCAGTGATCAGTTCTGCGTGGACGGTACCTGCCCGGCTGTTGTTGGCAATGTTTTGATCTACCGGGATAAGCACCACATTTCTGATACGTACATGCGCACACTCGTGCCAGTCTTTGGGCAACGGCTACAGAAGGCCATCGATTCTCAATAACCATCCATGATCTAGGGCACGAAGGCTTATGCTTGCGCGATGATCTCGGGTAGGATTGAAAGGTCTGTGCTACTGCATGCCCGAAAGTTGGGTGTCTGGTGCATGGATAACGCAAGAACCTCCTGTTGCGGAAATACCGCGACCGTTTAGCCCAAAGGAGGTGGGTTCACATGCGTGCTTATGAACTTATGGTCCTCATTGATCCAGAGGTCGATGACCGCACCGTAGAGCCAACCATCGAGAAGTACCTCGAGGTTGTCCGCTCCAACGGTGGCACTATCGAAAAGGTTGATGTCTGGGGTCGTCGCAAGATGTCCTACGAGATCAAGAAGAAGGCAGAAGCCACTTACGTAGTGGTGAACTACACCGCAGAACCAGCAGCTTCGGCTGAGCTTGAGCGCCAGCTCAAGATCAACGAACTGATCCTGCGCCACAAGGTCACCCGCCCGGAAGAGGCTCGCGTTTAATTACGCCAAACCTTCCGTCGTAAGAAATAACGTTCAATCTTTTTAAGGAGAGTCAATGGCAGGCGAGACTGTTATTACCGTCATCGGAAACCTGACCGCCGATCCGGAGCTGCGTTTCACGCCGTCCGGTTCAGCCGTAGCGAACTTTACGATCGCTTCGACTCCTCGCACCTTTGACCGCCAGTCCAATGAATGGAAGGACGGGGAAGCTCTGTTCTTGCGTGCATCGGTGTGGCGCGAGGCTGCAGAGAACGTTGCTGAAACGCTGACCAAGGGCATGCGCGTCATGGCTCAAGGCCGTTTGCGCTCACGTTCTTACGACACCAAGGAAGGCGAACGTCGCACCGTCATGGAGCTTGAAGTCGATGAAATCGGCCCATCGCTCCGTTTCGCGTCAGCCAAGGTTACCCGCACCCAGCGCTCCGGCGGTGGCAACGGTGGCTTCGGCAACAATGGTGGCGGTGGAGGATTCTCCAACGCACCACAGCAAAGTGCCCCAGCTCAGGCGCCGCGTCAGCAGCAGCCACAGCAGGGTGGCGGTTGGAACGCTCCAGCCGCTGATCCATGGAGCACCGGCGGAAACAACGGTGGCGGCTGGGGCAACCCAGGCGCTGACGAACCACCTTTCTAAACATTATTTATTCACCATCCCGCAGATCACTCTGCGGGCTCCAAAACTAAGGAGCTCCACGATGGCTAAGGCTGAAATCCGTAAGCCCAAACCAAAGTCCAACCCTTTGAAGGCCGCTGACATCACTGTCATCGACTACAAGGACACTGCATTGCTGCGCAAGTTCATCTCTGACCGTGGAAAGATCCGCGCTCGTCGAGTAACTGGCGTTTCCGTACAGGAACAGCGCAAGATCGCACAGGCAATCAAGAACGCACGTGAAGTAGCCCTGCTGCCTTACTCCGGCGCTGGCCGCGGCTAAGGAAGAGGGGATATAACAACATGGCAAAGATCATTTTGACTCACGAAGTATCCGGTCTCGGTGCTGCTGGTGACATTGTTGAGGTAAAGAACGGCTACGCCCGTAACTACCTGCTGCCACGCGGTTTCGCAATTGTCTGGACCGTTGGCGGTGAGAAGCAGGTGGAGTCGATCAAGGCTGCACGTGCCGCTCGCGCTATTGCAAACCTTGAGGAAGCTCAGGCACTTGCAGCGAAGCTGAAGTCCCAGCCGGTGAAGATCACCATCAAGGCTGGTTCTAACGGTCGTCTGTTCGGTACCGTCAAGACCACCGATATCGCTAACGCCGTAGAGGCTGCCGGTCTGGGTAAGATCGACAAGCGCAACATCGAGGTCAACGACCACATCAAGTCGACTGGCAACTACACCGCAACCGTTCGCGTACACGAGGACGTTGTTGCAAACCTGCGCCTGCAGGTTGTAGCTGCTGCCAAGAAGTAAGTCTTCTAGACTCACCTTCTGATCAACGGGTGGCATGCATTCCTTGCGGAATGCATGCCACCCGTTGGCGTTTTAAGAAGCGCTTCGCGTGCTAAGCGCGTGGCTCAACTCCAAATGAACTCAAAAAATCAAAATTTTGAGTTCGTTTTAAGTTCGTCGGGGCTTTTGGCGCTTACTGGCTGGCGCGTGAACGGGCTACTGAACGGGAGAAGTCGATGACTATTCCCGCTGCGACAAATCCGAGGGCAGGTAACCAGGTGATGGCCCAACCGGAGAAGGGTCCGGCGTCGCGATCACGGAGGATGATCGTGAGTGCAGCCCAAAGAATAGCTAGTAGAACTCCTGATGCGACGAACGCTGAGTGGTTCTTTGGTGACGGCGTTGAGGGAAATGACTTGGCGTATTCGTCGGACGAACCAAAGTTGGAGACCGCTTCTTCGTAGCTGACGACTTCGGATTCCACCTCCCGAACGATGTCGCGGATGGTGTCAGCATCCAGATTGCGTAGCGTTAGGTTGTAGCGAAGTTCATCGGTGTAGGTTTTGAGATTATTTTCCATGTCACTTTCCTAGGTGAACTGTCGTAACCAGCTATTGATTGATTCCAGGCTCTGGCGACCTTGCGCGGTGATCTTGAAGATCTTGCGTGCCGGTCCGCGTTCGGTAATTTGCCAGTCGGAAACGATGTCGCCCGACTCTTCCATCGTTCTTAGTAGCGGGTATAGGGTTCCACTCTTGACGCCAGGTACATCGAGCTCTTCGAGCTTATTCAGCATCGAGTATCCGTGGGCGGGTTCTTCGGTTAGTAGGTTAAGAAGAACCGCTGGGAGCATGGAACGCTTGATCTGTTGAAGTACTTTGCTATGTTCCATGACTTAAGTATGAATCATACATAGTGTCGTATCTATAACCCTTTGGGATGATCTTCGCCGAAAGTATGGGGGTTTTGCCTCGCACCGCGAAATCACCTAGAAGTACCCATAATTCACCGAATCGACGCACGACTGTCACGTCTTAATCGTTGGTTTGGGAGAGGTGGCCCCATAGCTTCAAAGTGAGCCGAATCAATGGCATCACGGCCGAAAGAGGATGGTGGAACATATGGGTTTTGCGTTTGCTGATCCGCAGGTACTGACCGATGAGCAGCGTGCAGCTGTCGCCAATCATGCGCGTCACGTGCGTGATCAATCGAGTAGGATCTCGCTGCAGGCGATGCGCGAAGCTACGGAACTGACCCAGGAAGAGCTGGCTGCGGCCATGAAGCTGAGCGTTGACCGTATTGCTCGCATGGAAACCGGGGATCTGGATCGCGTTCAACTAGCGACCCTGCGACGTTACGCGTCGGCTCTCGGCGCTCAACTTGAGGTCACGTTGGTCCGTGGAAATACCCATGTCGACGCGAGTCAGAATAAGTGACATCCGAGTTAATGATTCCCCGGCCACCGCAAATCCCGGGCAACTCATCGAGAAAAGTGCCACCCACCGCGCTATCAGACCAGCTGTGGTCTGACTCGCAACAGATAACCGCTACAGTGTTCCGGTGAGCTGCGGGTTATAGACCTACGTCACAAGGATGTTTCGAAGGGATTATTTTGCACGAGCGTATTCACCACCGGGCCTTTGCTGATCGACTGATGAGCGCCGAACAGGCAGCAACATTCATCAAGCCAGACATGACGGTTGCCATGAGCGGCTTTACCGGTGCGGGATATCCAAAAGCGGTTCCAGGCGCACTGGCTGCCCAGATGGAACGCCAGCACGCAGAAGGCAAAGACTTCAAAATCAACGTGCTTACCGGCGCCTCCACTGCACCGGAACTCGACGGTGTGCTTGCTAAGGCAGAAGGCATGAATCTACGCCTTCCATACATGTCTGATCCTGAGCTACGACGTCGAATCAACGAAGGCAACATGGAGTACATGGACATTCACCTGTCCCATGTTGCCCAGCATGCATGGTTCGGGTTCTACGGAAAGATCGACGTGGCCATCGTTGAAGTTGTTGGCATCACTGCCGAAGGCGACCTGATCCCTTCCAGCTCGGTGGGAAATAACAAGACCTGGCTGGAAATGGCAGACAAAGTCATCATCGAGGTCAACTCCCAACAGTCCGCATCCATGGACGGCATGCATGACATCTACTACGGCACCGCCCTGCCACCGCATCGCAAGCCGATCGACCTCACGACCGTTCGCGACCGCATCGGTCAAAAGTACATGGACATTGATGTCAACAAGGTAGTCGCGGTGGTGAACACCGACGCCCCTGACCGGCTGAGCCCTTTCGCCCCGGTAGATGAGACCAGCGAGAAGATCGCCGATCACCTGCTAACCTTCCTGGACTCTGAAATCCGCGCGGGTCGCCTGACCGAAAAGCTGCTGCCACTGCAGTCCGGTGTGGGTAATATCGCCAACGCAGTTCTCGCCGGTCTTGCCCGCGGTGGTTATAAGGGTCTGACCGCTTACACCGAGGTCATCCAGGACGGGATGCTGGAATTGATCAAGGACGGCACCATCGAGTTCGCCTCTGCCACGAGCTTCTCCCTGTCAGCAGATGGTATTGAAGAGTTTAACAAGAACGTGGATCACTACCGCGAACGCATCCTGCTGCGTGCCCAGGAGATTTCCAATCACCCAGAAATCATCCGTCGTTTAGGCTGTATTGCTTTGAACGGCATGATCGAAGCCGATATTTACGGCAACGTGAACTCCACCAACGTGCTCGGCTCCCATGTCATGAACGGCATCGGTGGTTCCGGCGACTTTGCCCGCAACGGGTACCTATCGGTGTTCATGTCCCCATCTACGGCGAAGGGTGGGAAGATCTCTGGCATCGTTCCGTTTGCCTCGCATGTGGATCACACCGAGCATGACACGATGATCCTGATTACCGAACAGGGACTGGCTGACCTGCGCGGTCTCTCGCCTAAGCAACGTGCACAGGTAGTCATCAACAACTGCGCCCACCCGGAGTACCGTCCACTTTTGCAGGACTACTTCGACCGTGCCTGCAAGGACAGCTACGGTAAGCACACCCCGCATCTGTTAGGCGAAGCTTTGAGCTGGCACCAGCGTTTCCAGGAAACCGGAGACATGCGCCCGGCCCGCTAAGCTAGTGAGCCTGACGAACGAATACTTCCTGCGTCTGGTTACTGTACAGCCGGTATTTTTCCGGCTGTACAGATCCTGCCGAGGGGTTGGCTGGATCCTCGATCTTGGTTCCTGGCTTGTAGACGATTCCTAACGGTGCATCATAGTAATTCAGCGAAGTAAAACCATTGTTGGATGAGAAGGTCAAGGTCTGCGGATCCTCACCCTGCTGTGTCAGTTGCGGATACTCGACCTTGAGGCACTTCTTGGTGCTGGTCGCTGCCTTAGCTGAGGCAAGACACCAAGTTCCGTTGACCTCGGAAGTTTTTAACGTGCCATTTTGCGGGTTGGCTAGATCTTGGACAGCTGCAGTTCTAAGCTTTTTGCCATCCCATTTTAGGGAGACCTTGATCTTTCCGGAGGCCGCGGCGGCTGCTTCCATGGGCAGTAACTCTCGGTCCACAATAACCAGCTGACCGTTAGCGAACTTCATGGATTCAGGTATGCCTCGTGCGCCGCCATTAATGTCTCCCATTTGAAACGGCTGGCCCAGTGGAGCGATGCCTTTGGCAGTGCTTTGAAAGAGTTGAATATGCGAGGGCCACGCCACCCCACCTAAATCGCAGTAGAACACCGCCGCAAGTTCATTGACCCCGTCTCCGGTCAGGTCTCCTGCGATAACCAGATCCTTATTGGCGATGCCGGGTAATGTGGCGTTGGGGTAGTCGGGATGCTTTTTCTTAAGTTCGCCGTTGACGAGCTTTCCGGCAGGGAATTCACACATCGAAGGGATACTCGCACTCATCGCCATGGCTGGTGTTAGATCTGGCAATGGTTCCACGCTGGGAGAGGGAGAGGTACTTGTAGAGGCGGAAGCCTTAGGCTTCTGGCTGTTCTGCGCTGACGGGGTGGGGGCGCAACCGGCCAGCGCTAAGGCAACAATGAGTACGAGAAGAGTTCGAAATCTTTTGTTCAGCGTCATCATTGGCCTCCAGTTCAAAAGTTCTGAATCGATACTTAGAACCTATAACCAACTCGGTTAGAAATAAGTAGAATGAGTGATTATTACGCTGGCCGTTTCTGCACCTAAGTGGCAATGTGACGAGTCGGACGATAGGTCAGCTCTTGAATGCTCTGATCCAATAAGCGTGAATCAACCAGCTCAAGATCGTAGTCCCCAACCCCGCCGAGAACGGGCGCGTCGCCGCTAGCACCGGTGATGACTGGGAAGATAGTGACTTGGATAAAGTCGACCAGCCCGGCGGCCAGCAAACTATGATTCATGGACAGGCTGCCATGAGAACGTAAAGGCAGGCTGGAGGTCTCTTTGAGGCGTTTGACCACCGTGAGGGCATCATCGCGTTCCAAAGTTGCCTGCGGCCAGTCCAGTGCTTCGTCAAGAGTTGTTGAGATGACGGTGGCAGGCTGCTCATGCAGCGCGATTCCCCATGGATCTTCGACTTCGGGATTTAGCTTGATCTGATCCCAAAAGCTAGAGAAAAGCCGAAAGGTGTTGGCCCCGAAAACTACCTGGCAGGCAGGCGCGTAGAGTTCCAACCGTCTAGCCAAAAGCTCGGGGCCTTGTTTGCCCCAGTATCCTCCCCAGTCACTGCCGGCACTGCCGAAGCCATCAAGGCTACTGAACACATCGAAGGTATAGGTGGCACTCATGGTTAGCCTCCCGAGGCTTATCCGCTAGGTGCCATTCACACTACGCTTGAGAACTGGGCATATCTACGTTTTGAGTGCGTAATTGACCGCGAGAAAGCTGTTTGCCGCTGGCCCGATCGGTGATGATCACTTCCCAGAGCTGCTGGGTACGGCCTTGGAAGAGTGCCTTGGCTTCAACCAACACGCTGGCCCCGGTGGAGGGACGCAAGAAGTCGGTGGCGTTATGCACGCCAACGGCAAACTGATTGCGCTCTGCTACCGCGTAACTGGCCCCGACGCTGCCCGCACTTTCGACCATAGAGGTATAAACACCACCATGAACCACGCCCCATGGAGTGTGGTGGTTTTCGTCCAGGTCCGCGTGCCCGCGAACTTGCGTGGACGAAATTTCATCAAATATCAGACCGATACTCTCGGTGAAACGGCTTGTCTTCTCTGGGATTTTTGGTGCTGATGAACTCAAGGGTGACTCCACATCTTATGAGGCGTGATTCATTTGCTCTGAGGCTTGCGCGCGCAGTACGTTCTTTTGAACTTTACCCGTTGAAGTGCGTGGCAAATCCTGCGGGAAGATGATGGTGCGCGGAACCTTGTAACCGGCAAGTTTCTCTTTGGCGAAAGCGATCAACTCATCGACGTTCAGCGTGGACCCGGTTGATCGGATCACGTAGGCCACCGGGCGCTCGCCCCACTTTTCGTCGGCGATGCCAACTACCGCCAAATCCAACACCTCAGGGTGGGAGGCGAGAGCTTGTTCCACCTCAATGGTGGAGATATTTTCGCCGCCCGAGATGATGATGTCCTTGGCCCGGTCGCGGACCTGGATGTAGCCGTCGGGGTGCATGACACCTAGGTCTCCAGTGTGGAACCAGCCTCCGGCAAAGGCCTGCGTGGTCGCTTCTTTATCGCGGTAATAGCCGATCATGACGTTATTTCCGCGCAGAACAATTTCACCCATGCTCTGGGCATCGGCGGGAACATCGTTCATGTTTTCATCAACGATGCGTACCGACTCGGAGGTGATCATTCCTACTCCTTGTCGAGCCAGCTTGGCTGCGCGCTGGCCATCTTCCAGCTGGTCCCACTCGTCTTGGTATTCGCAGACCGTGTACGGCCCGTACACCTCGGTCAGACCGTAGACGTGAACTACCTCGATGCCCAGCCTCTGAAGCTTAGAAATGATCGCAGGCGACGGCGGGGCACCGGCGGTAGTAATACGAAGCGGAGCATCAAGGAGATGAGCACGGGTTGAGTCGGCAATGATCGAACAGACCGTGGGTGCACCGCATAGGTGTGTGGTTCCCAGATTTTCAATCGAGTCCCAGACCGCATCTTCCCGTACCCCGCGCAGGCACAGATGGGTGCCTCCTGCTGCTGTGACCGCCCAAGGTGTGCACCAACCGTTGCAGTGGAACATTGGAAGTGTCCAGAGATATCTGGTGGAAGCGGTGAAACCCTGATGGTGTGCTTCACCGAGGGAATTCAGGTAGCTGCCTCGATGAGAATAGAGCACGCCTTTGGGCTTGCCAGTGGTTCCAGAGGTGTAGTTCAGGGTAATCGCTGATCGCTCGTCAGCGATGGCATAGGGCAGAGGCTCATTGCTAGCAGCAGATAACAACTCTTCCAGGGTGGCATCAACTTCGACGTCGGGGCGTTGGCCGGTGAACTGATCATCGGTGATTTCAATCAGTGCTTGCAGTGTTGGGTTTTCGCGGCGCAGGGTCCTGGTATTTTCGAGCAGCTCAGTGTCGGCTAACAGTAGCTTCGCTCCGGAATGATCCATGATGTATTGCAGTTCATGGGCTGAAAGTCTGGTGTTTAAAGCGATGAGAACGCCGCCGGCCAGTGGCACCGCATAGTGAGCCATTAACATCTCGGGGGTATTCGGTGCCAAAACGGCGACTCGATCACCGGGGTTGATGCGCTCGGCCAGAACCTGGGCGAAACGGTGAACCACGGATTCGAATTGTTCATAGTTATAACTGCGGGTTCCGTGGATGATGGCGGTTTTCTGTGGATAAGCCTCCGCTGAGCGTTCAAGGAAACGCAACGGAGTTAGTTCAGAATGGTTGGCTTGAATTTCTACCATGGGGGATCCTTCACTCAGCATCTCTGGCATCTTCGACAGGCAATGTGGGCGTGATCCACAACACTGCAACCTCTATCGTGGCATGAGCTTGAACGTCAAAGAAAGAAACTCGGTCTCATTACGGTAGGCGGTTCTTTGGTGCGATGAAGTGACCGGAGGGTTCTCCATGTCGAGATGAGTGGAACTAGGCCAAAGTCACACTTTTTCTGAACAATCGACTGTACAAGTCGGCGTATTGGCTTGAGAGTCGAACGAATTAGCGAATATTGCGATTTACGAAGTGAATTGTTTGACGATACTTCACCCTGCCCCATATCGTTTTAACCAGAATCAAGAGCATCAGCTATAAGGCCCTGGCTTGCTGATCGGCAACCCTCTCTACGGTAGTGGGGTGCTCCAGGTGAGGATTCGGTTTTGTGCCAAGTGGCACTAAAACAAGTACCGCGCACTGTGTGAACGACTAGCGAGAACTGATTTCTGCGCACGCCGGATCAGTTTCATCATTGTCGTCAGTGCAGTGGGCAAGACCAGAAGGAATCGTGCCATGTCATTGAATCGTGAACTTGACCCGCTGACCCTGCGCAAGGTTTTCGCTCAGCATCCCTCAGGTATCGCAGCATTGAGCGCTGAGATTGAGGGTGTGAAAACCGGAATTATCGCCTCGTCATTCACCGTCGGAGTTTCTCTGGAACCGGCCTTGGTGATGTTCGCGATCCAGAAAACGTCAAATACCTGGCCCAAACTTCGCAAGGCAAGTCGCATCGGAGTTTCGGTGCTGAGTGATCGAAACGGCGGGGTGTGTACTCAGATTGCCTCGAAAAACGGCGACCGTTTCCGTGACATTGATACGCTCACTACCGAACAGGGAGCACTGTTTATCGAGGAGTCCACCCTGTGGCTGGAAACTTCGATCTACAACGAGGTCGAAGCTGGTGACCACTGGGTTGTTCTCCTTGAAGTACACGGGCACCACGCCTCGGAACACTCTCCGCAGATTTTCCATGATTCCCGATTTCATTCAATCCCAGTTCCTGAACTCGTCTAAATCGTCAACGAAGTAACCGTTCGAGTGCCCCGGTAAGATCACGTGATCACACCGGGGCATTTCTGTAGTCTCGTCGCCGCGTGGGGCGTGTGGTGGGTTATCCACTGCGTGCAAATCGCACGTGACAGAGAAAATGTGGACGGCGGGGATATCTGCAGAGGAGTAGTCCACTTAACCCATAGTGACTAAGGGTTTTGTGATGATTCGGCTATCCACAAGGTTTTCCACACGCCTGTGGGTGAATGTGTAGAACTGTGTGGAAATCGCTAAAAACACTGAATTCTGGCCTTTTTTGACTGTTGATAACACTGGCGCAAGTATCGTGACCTTCAACAAAATAAGTTTCTGTCCACAGTTGTGTAAACCTAAATGGACTAGTCAAACGCTATTACTGCGTGGTAAAGGATATTCATCCACAGGGTTCTCCCCAGATAGTAAACAGGCCAGTCCACAAGGAGGGGCCTGTTATGCACAGGTTCTGTGGATAACGAGGTTTACGCGGTCAAATAACGGTCCTACTGTTGACTTTGGGACAGAAATATCCACAGACGTCATCCACTCAATTGTCGGTATCGAATGACATGATGGAGCGTTGCCATCGGGCAAGGAAGTTTTTCCCAGCGGGTCAATAGGGGATGGAAGTGTCTGTAATGAGTGCCGAGCCGGTTTATGAAGGAAGAGATTCCGACGCAGGGCGCAAGCCGCCACAGGACGTTGAAGCGGAAATGTCCGTACTTGGCGGCATGATGCTCTCCAAGGACGCTATCGCCGATGTTGTCGAAGCTTTGCGTGGCACCGATTTCTACCGCCCGGCCCACGAATCCATTTACGAAGCAATTATCGATCTCTACGGTCGAGGTGAACCAGCTGATGCTGTGACCGTTGCTGACTTGCTCACCAAACGTGGAGAGATTTCACGAGTTGGTGGTGCGGCCTACCTGCATAACCTGATTCAGCAGGTTCCAACCGCAGCCAACGCTGGTTACTACGCAGAAATTGTACGAGAACGTGCAGTTCTTCGCCGACTAGTGGATGCCGGTACGCGCATCGTTCAGATGGGTTACTCACCTGACGGTGAGGTTGACGCGATCGTCAATGAGGCGCAGGCCGAGGTATACAAGGTAGCTGAGAACCGTAGCAGCGAGGACTACGTTCGCCTCTCGGACATCATCGAAGGCACCGTTGACGAAATTGAGAATGCTGCCAACGCAGGTGACGGCATCACCGGCGTTCCGACTGGCTTCTACGAATTTGATGAGCTGACCCAGGGACTCAAAGGTGGGCAGATGATTATCATCGCGGCCCGCCCAGCAGTTGGTAAGTCGACGTTCGCCCTGGACTTCGCACGCTCCGCAGCCATCAAAAACAATATGGCCACCGTCTTCTTCTCCTTGGAAATGGGTCGCAACGAAATTGCGATGCGTCTTCTTTCGGCTGAAGCTTCCATCCAGCTTCAAGACCTACGCAAGGGTTCTGTAGAAGACTCACAGTGGACCAAGATTGCCACAACCATGGGCCGACTCAACGAAGCTCCACTGTTCATCGATGATTCGCCGAACATGTCCATGATGGAAATTCGTGCCAAATGCCGCCGGTTAAAGCAGCGCAACGAATTGCGCATGATCGTCTTGGACTACCTGCAGCTGATGAGCTCGGGTAAGCGTGTGGAATCCCGTCAGCAGGAAGTCTCCGAGTTCTCACGTAACCTCAAGCTGTTGGCCAAGGAACTCGACGTGCCACTGATCGCGCTGTCGCAGCTGAACCGTGGTTCTGAACAGCGAACTGATAAGAAGCCAATGATTTCTGACCTTCGTGAATCGGGTTCGATCGAGCAGGATGCCGATATGGTAATCCTCTTGCACCGTGATGATGTCTATGACAAGGAAAACCGTCCGGGCGAGGCGGACGTGATCATTGCTAAGCACCGTGCGGGTCCGACCAAGACCATCACTGTCGCTTTCCAGGGCCACTACTCGCGCTTCAACAATATGTCCTCCGAGGGTTAGTCCCAGTCAGACCTATTTTTGTGGCTACCCAGTTTGTCGATTGCTGACTATAGTGGGTGCCATGTTGGCTTCGTTGCAGGCCCTGATGTGGGGCACGGTAGCTGGATCGGCACTATTGCTGGGTTCCTCCGCAGCATGGTGGCTAAAAATTCCGAAGGTATGGGTCAGCGCGATCATGGCCTTCGGCGCTGGAGTACTGGTCAGTGCGCTGAGTTTTGAACTTGTGCTTGAGGCATTTGAAACTGGCGGACTTGTAGCCACGGTAGCCGGTGTACTGGTTGGTGCAGCGTTGTACTTTTCGGCGAACCGACTACTTGACTGGCGTACTAAAAATCGACAGAAATCCACGGGGAACACTGGGGGCGGTGAGGGGTCCGGAACCGCATTAGCCGTCGGCGCCCTCATTGACGGCATCCCTGAATCGGTGGCCTTGGGGCTGAGCGTGGTGACTGGTGCCAGTATCAACCCTGCCATGCTCATCGCCATCTTTATTTCCAACGTGCCAGAAGGCCTGGCCAGTACCGCCCAGATGAAAAGCGCAGGCCGCAAGGGGTCATCGATTGCTTTACTGTGGGGATCCATTACGGTTGCTAGTGGACTGGCTGCCTTCTTCGGGGCGCTGGTTATGGCATCCATGCCTGAAGAAGTTCTGGCCTTCGCGACGGCAGTGGCCGCAGGCGGGATTTTGACGATGATTGCCGACACGATGATTCCTGAAGCTTACGCTGTGGAGCATGACTACACCGGATTGTTGGTTACCGGTGGCTTCCTTTCGGCCTTTGTCCTGCACGTTCTAGGCGGTTAGGAAAAGCTGGCATGATTAGGGCATGCCCCTAAGACGTAGTAGCCACACCCCTGCGCCCGCTACAGAGACCATCTACGCACCGCGGTTCCTTGCCACCACCATGGGCATGTTCATTCTGGTGTTTCTCGTGGCCTTTGAATCCATGGCGGTCACCACCGTCATGCCGATGGTCAGCGAACTGCTCAATGGTGAACGCTATTTTGCGCTGGCCTTTGCCGCGCCGATTGCTAGTGGGATGCTGGGCATGGTGGCCGCTGGCGAAGTCACCGACCGCTGGGGGCCAAAATACCCCTTATTCATCAGCGTCGCGATCTTCTGCGTGGGCTTACTGATCTGCGGTTCGGCAGTAAATATGCAGACACTCATTGGTGGACGAATCTTGCAGGGCGTCGGTGGTGGAGCCATCACGGTGGCCATCTACGTACTGATTGCTCGCGCCTACCCTGGGCACTTACACTCAAAAATCTTTGCACTCTTCGCCACGGCCTGGGTACTGCCAGCGATGGTTGGACCGTGGCTGGCCGGCCTCATGGCAGTGCACCTTGGGTGGCGTTGGGTCTTTTCGGGTGTCGCCGTTTTGGTGGTGGTTTCCTTCTGCGCAATGATTCCGGTACTCAAATCACTGGACTCTGTGCGCAATAAAGATCTCGGTCCGGTTTCACTCAAACGCCTGGCGCTCGCCGGGCTTACCGGTCTCGCCGTGATCTCGATGAACCTCTTGGGCAACTCTAACAGCAGGTTCTCACTGATCGGTCTCGCGTTGGCCCTGTTGGTCGCGTTGGTGGCCATTCGCCCACTGCTGCCCCGTGGAACATTCAAGGTCAGCCGTGGTTTGCCAGCAACCATCATGACCAGGATTTTCATTACCGGTGCTTTCTTTGGTGTGGAGGTTTACCTGCCGTACCTGCTGCGCGAGGAGTACTTCCTTGCCCCGGACCGGGCCGGTCTGATTTTGACCGCGTCGGCCCTGTGCTGGTCGGTGGGTTCCTGGCTGCAAGGAAAATTGGGGGAGCGGGTCTCTTCCTCGACGTGCATTACCTTGGGAGCCGTGGCCGGGAGCGTGGCCATAGCCACTGCATTGGCCACGGCGATCTTCCACCCGCCGGTGATCGTGCTGGTGTGTGGCTGGGCCGTGGGTGGATTTGGTATGGGAATGATCTTTCCCCGGCAAAACGTCAACATGCTCGCCCTATCAGCCAAGGAAGAACAGGGCTTTAACTCCTCAGCCATGTCCGTGGCGGACTCGTTGGGCAATGCCGGGGCCACGGCCATCGGCGGTGTCATCTTTGCGATGGCCGCTGCCGGTACCGGATTCATTTCGGTCTTCACCTTCAGCTTGGTGTTGATCCTGATCTTGATCGTCATTTCGCCACGGACCAAGGGAAGCCCAGTTTCTGTAGCCGGTTAGTCGCGCGGCAAGATGTCCAGGTGAGCCTTAGTTGGCTGAACTAGGTGCTGGTCGTATTCGCGGTGTTTGGCCACGTAGTTTTTGACGTACGGGCATACGGCCACAATTTTCGCTCCGCTGGCAATGGTGTTCTCTAATGCGAACTTCACCATCGTGCTAGCCAGCCCCTGCCCGCCATATTCTTCATCCACGGTGGTGTGGAAAAAGATCCGTTCGATACCGGTAGCACCTTCAAAGTCACGGAAGTGCGCGGCGCCAATGATCTTGTCATCGTATTCGAGGGCGAAACGCCTACGTTCTAGAAGCGATACTGGTTTGATTTCACTCATGATCAGTTTCCTAGGATTCAGGACGGGTTGACGCGAGGGCGCAGGCGAACAGTGGGCAAGGTTGGGGCAGGTAAGGCCGCTGGAGTGTTGGGTGGGAATGGACCAAAACGATCTTCACTGGCATCGCCCGGTTCGGCTCCGATTTCTGCTTGCCATTGTGCACGGAAGGCAAGGACCTCCTCATGGGTGCGGCCCACAAAGTTCCACCACATCAAAATGTCCTCATTCAGCGGTTCGCCGCCGATGAGCAAGGCCAGCACCGGGTCATCTCCGGAGGCTAAACGCAGAGTTTTACATCCAGCTCGCACGAAGCCGAGTTCTCGTGGGGCCAACTGCTGCCCGTTAACATTGAGAGCGCCCGAATCTACGAGGACTCCATGCTCATGATGTTCCGGGACGAGTACCTGGATCTCGGTGTTCGGTGCCAAACGTAGTTCCGCGCCACCGAGTTCGGTGTGGGTGATGACCGGGGACGTGGATCGTTGTCCGGCGATTTCATAACTGCCCAGGAATACCGAGATTGACCAGTTGTCACCGTGAAGAGGCTCGGGCCGGTAGTTCTCAAAAGTATGTTCCATGTTTCGAGCGTGATCTGGCAACGCAGTCCACAGCTGGGCACCATGCAAGATGGTGGTGTCATCTGTGAGAATTTCTGAATGGCTAATGCCATGTCCGGCGGTCATGAGGTTAACCTCGCCAGGACGCACGGTGGCTTTGAACCCTGCCGAATCCAAGTGGTTGATTCCTCCAGTGAACAACCATGAGACAGTTTGTAGGCCGGTATGTGGGTGGCGTGGAACGTTCATGCCACCGGTGGCTTTAACGTCGTCGGGACCATAGTGGTCCAGGAAGCACCATGCGCCAATGAGGCTGCGTTGCTTTTGCGGCAGGGTGCGGAAGACTGTCATGGCGCGTGGGCCGCCCAAGGGGACTTCACGGGGAGTGAGGATTTCAACCTCAGCGTGGGACGCGACTTTGCAACAGTCGATTTCAGCGGGGCTGTGCTCCAGATTGCTCATGTGCCAAGGTTATGCACTGCGCAAAATTTTGGCCACAAGAAACTGTTCAAGACAGGGGTACGATCGATACACCGGTAGTGTCCCATTTAAGGAGTTTGCAGCAACGTGGACGGTATGAGCCAACAGGCCGAGGATCTTCTCAAACTGGAAAGACAAGTGTGCTTCGGTCTAGCGGTCGCTTCGAGAACCGTGATTTCCGCCTACAAGCCTGTGCTGGATCCTTTGGGTCTGACACATCCGCAGTATTTGGTGATGCTGGCGTTGTGGGACTCAGGGCCGATGAGTGCTCGTGAACTCAGTGAGCAGTTGCATCTAGATCCTGGAACCCTGTCGCCTTTGGTGAAAAGGCTGGAAGCTGCCGGGCTGGTGGACAAAGCCAAAAACCCGCAAGACGAACGGGCGGTTATCCTGCAACCCACTGCCAAGGGTGCAGAATTGCGCAAGGACGCATTGAACGTGCCCGTGGAGATGATGGCGCGGCTGCAGCTATCCGAGAAGGAAGTTGTTGAGCTCAGAGGGATTTTAGATCACTTGATTGACGCCGGTGGAAACGCTCCGAAGGTGTGATTAAAAATTTAGTTTGTGCACCAACTAATAACGTATACTGGTAACAGGAACACGACCGAATACGCGTACTGCAAAGGATCACCCTCATGGATGAATCGCCGCTGCCAATCATCACCGATACCACTGGCCTGAGCACCGGATACCGCATTCTCTGGCGCCTGAAGTATTTAGGTTTGAGCATCTTTGGCCCCGCAGAACGTCGTGTGGTTTTGAGCCCACGTGAACGCGCCAAGTGGGACCGTGCAATGAAGGTCAAGGCAGCTCATGAGGCTGCGGGAACTCAGCCCGACGAGCAGACCTTGTACACGGTCAGCCGCATGGAACCACGTCGCCGCCCCAACTAGGCCAGACACGCGCCGGGTCCTGCTGTTGCGGTCTTCGCCCGGAATCGGTCGTAGGTTTGGCAATGATGCCAAGAACCTGGGCGTTGCGATGGAACAATGTCAAATATGAGAAAGTGGACAGCCTGGACTGCAGATATTAAACCGCTGCCCGGAGGCATCGCCGGACGCCTGGTGCCGGTTCTGCTGGCCCTGGTCATGTATTTGGGAGAAGTCGGGCTAGGCTCTGGGCAGTTCACGGGGCAACAAGGCGCCCTGAAAATGGCGTTGCCGTACTTGCCCACAGCTGCTTTGTCGCTCGGCGTTTTGCCGGCGGCCATCGCGTGGTTTCTCTGTGTAGCGGGAATTGCTACCCTGGGCATGCCAGCGGTGCTTATAGCTGGGTTGATTTTTTCATCAGTAGTCGTAATCTCCGCCTGCTGCTATCTGCTACCGCGGCGGCAAGCGCTGTCGCTCCCGTTGCTGGCCTTGGCGCTCCTGTTTGCCCTGTGCTTCCTGATTCCGGACGTCCAGGTGCTCACAATCGTCATCAACGCCATTTTTGTTGCCTTTGCCGGCACAGCGGGACTCAGTCTGAATTCGTTTCGCCGACGTCATGAAACCAGCGCCAAGCGGATTGAGGCCCTGGAGATCGAGCAGGCAAAGATTCGTGCCAATGAACGGACGTTATTGGCTCACGAGCTGCACGACATCGTCGCCCACGACGTCACCATTATCGCGATGCAGGCGCGGCGTGCAGAGTTCGTGAAGGACCCAGAAAAAACTTCAGAAATTCTGGCCGGAATTGGCAGTTCCGCTCAGCAGACATTGCAGGACCTTCGTTCGCTGGTACTGCTGCTGAAAGAATCAGACAAAGCCTCGGAAGCAACCATCGAGAACGCATCGGTTGGACCGAGCATTATCGATCCTGCCGAACTCTCCGGGGAAACCACGACCGCCGTGGGCCTAGTGCATGATTTGGACGCGGTGGCCGATGCGCTTCAGAGCTCAGGTTATGACGTGGATCTTACGGTGGAGGGTGAAGTCGCCCGCGTGCCAGCCAGTTTGCGTCAGGCGCTACGAAGAACCATCCGCGAGATGGGAACCAACATTCTTAAGCACGCGGTTCCCTCGAGCCGTGTAGAAATGCGCTTATATGTTGGTGAGAGCAACGTCCAGCTCCGGGCGACGAATGAGGCGGGAGTTCAAAAGCCGATCATGTCATCGAGAACCGGGTTGGAGGCCATGCGTGCGCGTTGTGGTGTTTTCGGTGGGTTTGTCGAAGCAGACGAATCTGACGGTCTGTGGACAACGAGTGTCACAATTCCATTAGAAGGAATTTCCACGGCAAACTAGAGATGTAGCGCGGCGTGGCCATGGAGCCAGCCCAGAAGGAGAAGCCTTGAGCACTGTTTTGCTTGTTGACGACGAAACACTGACGCGCGAGATTCTGCGCGACTATCTTTCCTCGGACCCGACCATCCAGATTATCGGGGAAGCGTCCGACGGCAAAGCGGCTGTGCTTCAAGCCGCGGGATTGCGGCCAGACGTGATCCTCATGGACATGCAGATGCCGGTCATGGACGGGGTGGCAGCTACGGCGCAGATCCACCAGGACAATCCACATATTGCGATCCTCGGCCTGAGTACTTTTTCGACGGACCGCTACGTAGTGGACTTGCTGCGTGCTGGTGCCAGTGGATATCTCGTCAAGGACGCCCAGCCCAAAGAGATCACCGAAGCAATTCACAAGGTGATGGCTGGCGAATCAGTGCTTTCCGCTGAGGTAACCCGCCACGTAGTTTCCGGGTTGGCAGACTCCATTCCAGCGCAAGTTGAGCCGGATGCGGAACTGTCCGAAACGTTAACCGACAAAGAGCTTGAAGTCATCTTGCTCCTGGGCAAGGGGATGAGCAACAGGGAAATGGCCGAGGAACTCTACGTCACCGAATCGACCATCAAGGCGCGTTTCGTTAAGGTGATGGAAAAGCTTGGCGTTCGCGACCGCGTGCAAATCCTTGTTAAGTCGGTGGAATACGGGCTGCTGGATATCAAGAGGGCACCGCGCGTCTAGCAATTGCGCGCGATGCGCCCTTTCAGCTTCGGCCCAGGACTTCCAGCACTGGGCGAAGCAAGCAATCCATCGCGTGTTCCAGGTCGTCGCGTGTCACTCGGCCAAGTTCTGAGTGCGCATCGGTGATCAGCGATGGCCCCCAGCCCATAATTTGGTACTGGCTTGCGGTGTGCGCCAATTCCGTTGGTGAGCGCCACGCACGGCTTAGGTTGGCCAACCCGAAGTGCTTGAGCTCTTGTACTTGATCCTCACCGATTGACTTCAGCTGCGATGGCAAAGCTTGGACAAGGTATTCAAATACCTGCATCCCGCCTGTCCCTTGGCAAATTCCTTGCCATGTAATGGCCGGACCTCGTTGTATAAGGTTTCTGGAAATCTGGGCTGTTGCCGCGTTTCCAAGGTTTTCCACCAGCTTGGGCAGCAATGCCCAAGACCCTCCGGTCAGCAGGCAAAGTGCTAAGAATGAGGCGGCCGCGCCTGCATGATGGATTGGGTCTTCACCGGTAATCAGCGTCCGCTGGTAGCCTTCGACCGAGTTTTGCTGCATCTTGCTGGGCAGAGCCATAGGTTGGGAGATCTTCGCCCCGCAAAGATCAGTTGCGGTGGCGAGGAGGTTCTCGGCACCGGCGAGCTTTCCGACCATGGCGATCATCGGTTTGGAGACCAAGCCGGATTTAACACGCGAGGATTCATCCGCCACGGCATGTAGCCAGCGTTCCAATCGTGGTTGTTCCGCAGCGACTGTCAGAATCATTGAGCCGCTGTCGCCAGTGATCTGGTGCCAAGGATGGCCCCACCGGTCGGATTGGGCAAGACCCTTGGCCAGCAGCTCTCGTGCTTCGCGCTCATGCTGGGGGTCAGTTCGCCACGCTAGCGAAAGCACAGGAAAGAGCGAACGATCATCGGGGATTGCCAGTATCGGCAGGGTCGAGGCGTTCATGCTACCTCCTGGAGAGTCGGGGCAACGCTGAAGGTTTGCCATGGCTGAGCAGCTAGACGAAGTGCCGAACTTTCCAGCAGCCTGCGCAATTGCTGTGTCTGATCCGAAAGATGCCTCAGCCGATCTACGAGTTCATGGGCAAATTCAGGCGTTCCTCTAAGGAGCATGTCGCGGGCAGTGGTTCGGGCCAGTCGTTCATCGTCATGCACGGATTTTTCTGCGGTGAATAGTGCTTTTTTCGCCGCCGACCCCAAAACGGCATCATCAACCGTGGTCAATGCGCGGAGCCTGTGCGCTGGGTCTAGTTCGAGGCCGGTGTCATCTACCAGGATAAATAGGTCGTTTTCGACTAGATCGGCGGGACCGAAGATTCCGGCGCTGGAATCCAGCCCGGTTTGCAGGCTTAACAATGAAGCGACGAGTAGATCTCCGAGAAGCGAAGCGCTGATCGACTGCGCGTGCACAGCACTGGTCGCGGCGAGCAATCGCCTGGTAGCGAGGCCAGGGACAGGCATCAGTTGGTGTTTCACCTCATTCTGGCGGGCTTGGCTGCGGTGCGACGATGCAAATTTTTGCGCAGATTCAGCGAATGAGAGCGATGCCATGTTTTCTGCGAGGATTCGCAGCATTTCGGATGGGTCCTGTGGTCCGAAGGCCACCAGTACGGCCTGTTCAGGACGGTAATTTTTTGCGTGCAAATCCTTCAGACGGTCAATGGATACCCTGGAAAACAGGGTTTCATCACCTGTGCCATCGTGGCCATGAGCGTAATCGTCCCAAAATTGGCACGTCAGATGTGGGAATGGAAGGATTCCACCAGGTGCTGGAGCCAAACGCTGGGCTCGTTCGGTTGCCACCGCATGGATCTGTGCCTTGATTTGGTCTGCATTAAACGCCGGATGGAATACCTGTTCAATCACCCGGGCAACCATTCCCGGCAGGTCGGAGGGCAGAGCTGTTTCGTAAAACTCGGTGTAGTCCATGTGCGTATGCCCGCCCATGACAGCGCCTATGTTGTTCATTTCCGTTTGACGTTCGCTGGATGAAATTGCGACGCTATCTTGGTACACGACATGTTCCAGCAGGTGCATCATCCCCTCTTCGCCCGGCTGTTCGTGGCGCATCCCTGAAGCAATGGCAAGAACGAAAGTGCTGTTTCGCGCTTTTGGGTTTTGAACGGCAATAGCGCAGGCACCGTGTTCCAGAGTCTCGCTGCGGACGTGGAATCTTTCGAAGGAGGTTGAGTTCATCTGATTTCCTGGTTAGTTGCTTACCGGGCCGGATATGTAATTTGTTGCTAGCCGCAAGAGCACGGTGGACTGTTCAATCGATGCGCCCGCGTAGTGGTGCCAATCGAACGCGTGGTGAACCAGGCGGAAGGCGCGGGCCAAGTCCAAGTCTGCTGGATTGTGAACTGCGGAAAAGCAGTCCAGCAAGCCTTGTTCCAGCTGCTCCAAATCCGGGAGCAGCAAAGGGTGGAACGCCTTTATTTCGGCGATTTCCCCCAAAACCCAACCGAAATCGTAGACCGGATTCGCAAAGCCGGTATCCTCGCCGGTCAGCAGGCTGCCAGATCGGGCGTCAGCGGTCAGGACCCAGTGGGCCATTCCGGGGCAACCGTGAACGAGCACGCGGTGTTCATCGCCGCTCACTCGAGCAGCCCAATCGTTTAATCGGGCCAAGGTTGCTGCGCCAAGCAAGTTGCGTGCCGGCTGCCATGAACCGTCGAGCCAGGCGGCCGCGCGTTGCAGGGTGCGAGGACCCGTGAATGAGGCGCGGGAACCTGGCTGGGCCTTGTGCACGGTGTTCAGTGCGGTGCCCCAGAGCTTTCCAATGGACCGCATTTTGACCGGGGTGGAATTCAGAAGATGGATTGCCAGGGTCGAATTGGCTTGAGTCCGGTAGTTGCGTTCGACGCTGTCGCCTCGTCCCCAAATGACCAAGCTCGAATCGGGGGTGGTGTGCGATGGCCCGGCCGGCGCGAGGGTGGAAAAAGCCAACGGGGCACGTTCGCCCAAGCGGTGCTTCCACGAATACAGGTCGTCATGGCTGTCGACTTCTGTGGCCAGCAGCCCGGTTTCTACCTTGAAGCCTTCAGATGCGGGCGCGTTTCTTGCGCTCATGGGCTCTCCACGGTTGCACCGGTGGTTCTGGCGAGCCGCGCGGATTCCAGGCGGCGCATCACTGCCGGGAATGGGGGCGGTACCCACGCTTGCGCGATATCGCTGGATTCACTGGGGCCTGGCACGGGATCGATGACAACGAAGTTCTTCGGAGTGCGCAGCGCATCCAGGACCTCGGTGACCAGCGGGTTGGCCAGGGCCCTCGGTGGCAGGGACGGGGCGATGCACACTGGTGCACTGGTGCTGAGCGCAGCAAGCAAAGAAGGGGAATCCGTGATTCCATGGGCAAGCCGCGATGTATAGTCCAAGGTTGCGGGGTAGATCAGCAGCAGGTCAGCCCATTCGGCCAGCTCCACATGCGCAGCGATCACTTCGTCTTCCCAACGATCGGACTGCACGCGAGCACGCAAACGCGTTTCCAAGCTGTGACGCGTGATGAATCGGCTCGCGGAGTCGCGCATGATGATCCTGAACTCCGTGTGCGGAGCCGCGGCGAGAATCCAGTCCAGCCAGAAGGGCATCACTTGGGTCGCGGCGGAACCTGTCAAGACCAGCGCAACTTTACGATAACCGAAGCTGTCTAACGACAGGTCCAGTGCCTGCGCGGGCATGGTGCTGTGTGCGGTGGTCATGATGTTCCTTCGTGGTAGTTGCGGACCGATGCGGTGGATTGCTTGATCGTTGCCAACCGAGCACTCCACCGCAGTGGCTGAAAATAGCGGCTGTTAGCAGCCCGCGGTCAGTGTTGCGCCAATGAGAACGCCGACGCAGAATGGGCTGGTGGCCGGGGCTTCGGCGGCCGCGTCGGCTCCTAGCTCGATGGGTGCGGCGTAGGCGGTGTGGGCCTGGGCCAGATCGGACAGTGCATTGGTGGTGCTCATGATGGTGCTCCTTTGTGATCTGCCATATCAATGGCGTTTTATTGGGGGTGAGTGGTCAGCGGGGCGCCCTGCAGGTTGGTGGATGGGCGGTTCGGGTCAATCCGGGCCTCGGCAGCTTCTTGGGCCCAGGCCTGGTGCAGGCAAATCCGTTCGCGTTCGGCTCGGAAGAGGGCATCGGCCAGAACCCGGGAGCGATGCTGCCCGAAGCTCAATGACCTGTGGGACGCACGTTGGTCGATCCCTTCTTCTGCCAGGGCAATTGAGCGTCCGAGCGGCTGAGTGAATATTGATGGGCTGTTTTGCATGTCCGGAAGGTCAGCCATGGTCGTGCTGAACATGGCCGCAATTTCGGCAGCCTGTGCAACTGGAATATAGGCAACGATCGCGTCGCTTCGAGGATAGGCCAATGACGATGACAGGGCCTTGAGATGATAGCCGCTTCCCGAAGCTGCCAGCGCTCGAAGCAATCTTGGGAAAAGCCCCAAGGCCTGGTCGGGGGTGTCGCAGCCAACATAAAGCCGGGCAATGCCGGAGGGCCCTGCCGGGGATCGCTCGCCGAGCACCAGCAGGTATCCCGGTGTGGTCCGGGTGCGCCAGCTGGGCAGCCGTACGCTCAGCACCGAGTTCCGGGCGCTCCTGCGGACGTCGGACTCGGGCAGCAACACCTTGACTCCGCCGATCTTGGCGACGACGCGGGTTTTCCCATCTACGAAACCCGTGCTTTCGAATCCTGGGTCTGCTTCCTGCCAGATGCTCTGATGCGGCACCAGTGAGATGAGCTGCGTGGCCAGATCCTGCTCGCCGGTGGTGGGCTGAGCATCAATCAGTGGATTGCGAATGTGCAGACGCTGATAAATCTGGGTGCTGAGTTCGTTCTTGAGCTCCGCTGGACTGGAAGCTGTATACCGATTGTCATCGATGGTTGCCGACAAATTCGCCAAATCCAGGCGAACGGATCCCGCGACGGAATCCAGGACGCCAGCGAAATCGAAACCAGTTGCCGTGAGCATGGCGTTCATTCCTAGTCCTCTCCAAAACCTAGTGCGTGGCTATATCGAGCGGGGTCCAATAGGGCCTTGCGGCCGATGCCTGCCGCTGCCCGTTCAATTCCGGGGAGCCGGGAAACCATAGCGGCACGCGCCAACGAGCGGTCCACCAGGTGCCACCCCAGTCTGGCTGTCACGCGCATCGCAAGCTGCCGATCGTCGTGGTCTGAATTCAGCCGGTAGTGGTGCCACAGCTCTCGCAGCTGCGGAACAACTGCGGCGATCCGATGCGAGATCCGTTCAGTCGCGCTGTTTTCATCAAACTGCTCGGGTGGGGCAGTTGCTCCGCCTCGGGAGGTGACCGAATCTAGCACCGCCCGGTAGATCCATTCCCCGGCCAGGGTTCCCAGATCCCGTGCCGGGTCTCCGAGGCAGAAGTCCTCCCAATCCAGTAGATTCAGCTGCTCATCATGCACATGGAATTGGTCCCAGCGCAGATCGCCATGAATTGGCGACCTGCGGTTTGCCTCTTCGGCATCACGCAGGGCTTCGAGAGCCTGTTGGAGCTGGTGGTCCTGCTGCAAGGCCGGATACAGCGAGAGCTCAGCCAAGGTGAAATCCAGGTACCGGGATTGCGGGACCCCGACGCGCAGCATCTGCACGGGCAGCGTGCTACATGCTGGTTCAAGTCCGTTCGTCGGGCCCGAATGCAACCGCGCCAATAGCCTTCCAGCATCACTCGCGAAACTCTCAGGTAACGCATCCTGGACGACCAGGTGAGCCAAGCTGGTGCCGGGGCAGTAGTCGAACAGCAACAGGCCGGAGAATTCGTCCCCGGCGATCAAGCCCGGGCTGCTCGGAGCATGCTGTGGATTTTTTCTGGCAAAGACCGAAAAATTCATTGAGCGGGCAAAGGCTTGTGGCGAGGCTGCGGATGAATTGAACTTCTTGGCGAAGATATTGCTGCCATCGGTCAATTCCATGATCCAGGTGCCATTGCGCCCGGCAAATTGTGCCGGAGAAACTGCCCGGATCGGTGCGCGGCCAAGACCTTCAAGAAGTGCGTCGGCGTGCTGGGCAGCTGCGCTGCCAGCGGGGGTTGCCGTAGGTGGGGAATTCGTAATGGCGGTCATCGCGATGCGCTTTCTGGCTGTAGGAGGCGAGCGGTGGCTATGCCAGGAACGTGGTGATGGCGTAGGCCACTGCGATGCCCACCAGGAGCAGGCCGAGATTGCGCAGATGTTTCTTGAGTTTCGAGGACTTGCCCTGGGAGTTGCGGGCGGCATTGCTTTCAGTCATCGTTCTTGTCCTTTCAGAGACATGGGGCTGGGTTTTTTGGGGCTAGTTCTGGTCATCCGGGGTAAGAGATGCGCGCAGTGAAACTTTGGAGCCGGTGCGCAAGGCATTGTTGCGGTATAGCCGGGCGGCAACCCAGAACAGGGCGGGGATTGCCACTGTGCTCAGGCCGGCGGCCGCAGCCATGTGCCACATTTCAAGGCCGTCCAGGCCGAACCTGATGGGCATCAAATATGAGGAAAAGAGGGGCACAAAGGACAGCGCATGTAGCCACGGGTTATCGAGGTGGGTTGGCAAGACATACAGCGAGACCACCAATAGCACCATTTGCAGAACCGACAGCGGCATTACGGCAGATGCCAAGTCCTCCTGCCTGGCTACTGTGGCGGCCAACGCGGTGTTGAGCAGTGCAAACACTGCGTAGCCGAGCAAGAACCACACCATGAACCACAACAATGAGGGGCCCACCTGGATATCTAGAAGGGAGAACCCATCCGCTATCGCGAACCCGAGCACTCCGGTTCCGCCGATCACCAGAAGCTGGGCCAGTGTGACCAGTCCTATGCCAAGCAATTTCCCGGCCAGCAGGGGGCCAATGCCGATCTTTGTGAGCAGGATTTCGACGACTCGGGAGGACTTCTCCTCCACGACACCAGCGGTCAAGCTTTGCGAGGAGTAGACCAGGGAGGTCAGCAGGGCGCAGATCATGGCGGTTGCGAACAGCATGCGGGGATTCAGGCTGAATGCCTCAAGGCCTTGTGCTGAATTGGCGAGAAACCAGCCGCCGACACCCGCCGCTGCGCCGACGCCCAAGGCGAGAAGCCCGGTGGTGAGCAGGATGGTGCGGTTGGACGTTCGGGTGAGGATCTCCCTGCGGATGACCAATAGAGTTTCGCGCAGTGCCTGTCTGGATTTCGAAACACTGCCGGTTTCCAAGATCTGCGTGCTCATTTGCATGCCTCCGATGCTGTAGTGGCTGGTGCGGCCGGAGCCGCCGTGGAGCGGCCGGCTGAAATATATTGCCTGGTGAGCAGGTCATCCAGTGAGCGCTGGATGGATTCGATGCTGCGCAATCCGCCGTGGCTCTGGGCAATGGCCAGCAGCTGGGCAGGTATGTCGCGGTCCTCGCCTTCCATGGAGACCAGGATGCTCTTGTTGTCTGCTGAAGGCCGCGTTACCTCGATGCCCCGGAGCATTGCGGCTTGTGCTGCGAAGGCATCTGCGGTGCGGGAGAAATTCAACTGCCAACGGCTTATGCCCTCGGTTTTCAATTCTGCGATGCTGCCGCTGGCCTTGACCCGGCCCTGGTCCAGGATGCAGACCCGGTCGCAGAGACGTTCGACAAGATCCAGTTGATGCGAGGAAAAAAGCACACCCACCCCGCGGGCGGCTTGTTCGCGAATCAGCTCGCCCATTGTTGCCACGGCGCTGGGATCAAGGCCGGAGAAGGGTTCATCGAGCACCAACAGCGCGGGGTTGCCAACCAGCGAGACTGCCAGTTGTACTCGCTGCTGGTTGCCCAGCGAGAGATCCTGGATGAGCGTGCGCTCGCGGCCCTGAAGCCCCAATGAAGCGATGAGATCTTCTGCCACAGAGCGGGCAGCTGAAAGCTTGTGGCCCTCCAGCAGCGCAAAGTGGATGATCTGCTCACGCACCGGCATCTGCGGGTAGAGCCCGCGTTCTTCTGGCATGTAGCCGATGTTGCGCCGGTCTTGCGCGGTGATCGGTTTGCCATCCCACGTGATTTCTCCTTGATCAGCGGTCAACAGCCCCAAGATCAGCCTCATGCTGGTGGTCTTGCCGGCACCGTTGCCTCCGATGAAACCGACGATCTCGCCGCGCTGGACCGATAGATCCATGCTGTGCAGCACGGTGCGGTCCCCGAAACTGCGGCTAACGCCGGTTAGCTGCAATCCGTTCATGGTGGTCCCTCCCTGGTTTGGAATCGTTCCTGTCGACAACGACTGTATTGGCCGTTGAATCAAGTGACCCTGTACTTCCGTATAGTCTTGCGGTGTACAAAAGTTCGACGGCTTAATCCACAGATCGCAGGCTCGAAGAGAGGTTCGCTCATTTTGTGGCTAGCGGATTTACCGGGAAGAAATAAATCTAGCTGAAGGGAGATTGAGCGCTAGAACTGTTCTTTCGTATAGGTGCGCGGCAGTGCGTGCGATGAAAAGTAGTAAGTGGCATGAGAACGCCGCAACAGATCATCATCACATTCACGAGTACGGAGAACACCACATGACTAACCTGGTTTGCACCTTCGCCCTAGCACTGAACTCGATTGCGATCCAGATGGCAGAGCCGGCGGTTTTCGGGTACTGGTTCTGCAGCAATTTCGGCGCCATGTGCTAGGCGGTCCCAGGCATTCCTCGCGGAACGTGCTTGCAGCAGCCTCTGCGACTCGCGATACCATTGAACTCATGGAATCGATGACTGAACTGGTGATTGCACGACAGTTTTCCGCCCCAAAAACAGCTGTTTGGGCAGCTTTCGTGGAACCCGAAATCATTGCCCAATGGTGGGGGCCACAAGGGTGGAGCGTCAATGAAGAATCGGTTGTCTTCGAAGCCAAAGTTGGCGGTCGCCATGAACTTGAGATGGTTCAGATCGAGAACCCAGAGGCGATGGTTCCCCTCAAGGCCGTCATTACCTCATTTGACGAATATGAGTGCTTGGTCAGTGCCGATGGCCCACATGAGATGACCTTGGACCTAGTCATTGAAACTCGTATCGAATTCAAGGAATTCGCCGGTCAGACCATGCTGACGCTGACTCAGGGACCGTTGCCCTATGAAGTAGTGGATTCCAGTACTAAAGCCTGGCATTCAGCCCTGGGTAAGCTCGAAGCACTACTCTCCGAGTATTTCTAAACAAAATAGCTGCGGATCTCCTTGATTTTTGCGGCTTTGCCCGCAGAAGCAAACTTCAGCACATGGCTGAAGTGAGTCACTGATTGTTGCTGATCGTAACTTTGACCATCGGTGCTCCCTTCCTTGCCGTGGGTTAGAACGCTGAAAAATTGCAGGGTGTCAGTCGTTGGCATTGCAAGTATCCATTCGCGCACTGAATCCACGCCCACCAATGTTGTTCTTCCGATGATTTCCCACTGAATATCTTCGGAGAACCACTGCTCAAGTACCGATACGTCGTTGTTATGAACGGCGGTGATTACGTCGGTAATAATCTGATGGCGAGGAGCATTGCCACAGGTTTCTGGGATCTCTACTTTCATGGGCCTTCCTAACCTCGTCCGATATACGGCATGCCACCGGCGGTAATGGTGAACTGATTGATAGAGGTTCCCAAAGGTACCCCAGCGATGTAGGCGATGGCTTCGGCGGCCTGCTCGAGTGGGAACGTTGGCTCAACAATTCTTTGGCCACTGGGCTGCAGTGCCCCATCGTTGGCACCAAAATCATCGAGTAGGTCGCTGGCCGTATTGCCGATATCTAGCTGCGTCGCCCGGATCTGATAGGGCCGACCGTCAAGCTCTAACGCTTTAGTTAGTCCCGCGATCCCATGTTTGGTCACCGTATACGCCACCGAATTCACGCGGGGGACCTGGGCGGAGATCGACCCGTTATTAATGATTCGACCACCACCATGAGCCTTGAAGTGTGCAAAAGCGCTACGGGCTGCATTGATGGCACCAGTCAGATTGATCTGACATACCTGGTCCCACTGCTCGGGGCTCAACTGGTCGATGGAAACCGAAGAACCAAAAACTCCTGCGTTATTAAAGAGCACATCGACGGAGCCAAAACGCTGCTGGGCTGCAGAGAAGAGTTCATCAACGGCGCTGGCATCCGTGACATCTGTAGGGATGACCAGTGCCGAGGGATGAGACTGCGCAGTTTCCTCCAAGGTGGATTTGGTGCGTCCGGCGAGGACAACATTCCATCCCTGAGACAAGAGCAAACGGGCGGTGGCACGTCCAATGCCGGAACCGGCACCCGTGATCACGACGGTGCGAGTTGCCTCGTTTATCTGAGGGGGCTGGGACATTATTTCTCCTTGCAAGGTTCCATCGGCATTGGTGCAACGTGCGTACTCTCATCCTAGGAATACCGACTCAGAATGCACAGCCGAGATAGTAGATATTGCGTGTCATTCGGGGTGCACTAGGGCAGAAGCAAACCAAGCTACTAGGCTTAATTTGTTCGGCCCACAGAAAATTGGTCGATCAACCCTCAAAGGAGACTTGTGTTCCTCGACGTGCTTTATGGTGTTCTGCCACTGTTCTTCATCATGCTCATTGGCTTTGGCACGAGTTATGCACCCAAGTTTCCTGCTTCCGTGGAGCCAGCACTGAACGTCTTCGTGTTCTATGTGGCCTTACCTGCATTGCTTTATAAAGTGGTGGCCCGCGCCGATATTAGTGACGGGGTGCCGTTCTCATTTCTCTGGATTAGCATCGCGGCAACATTGCTCTTCGCGGTGATGAGTTGGGCATTCTTCAGATATTTACTGCGTGTGGGGCCACAACGCGCGCTCGCCGGAATGCTCACCACGAGTTTTGGCAATGTCTCGTACCTTGGAATTCCGGTGATCATCGGGGTGATGGGGCCGGAAGCAGGTTTTGCGGCTGGGATGGGTCAACTGGTGCATAACATCATCTTCATGGTGGGCTTCCCGATTCTTGCGCAGATCATGTTGCCAACCGGAGCCCATGCCGAGCAACATCCCGCCAGTGGGTCGCGGTTGCTTCGAACCATCCGAAGCGCACTGCTTTACAGCCCGGTGACCTGGGCGATGGTCATTGGTGGTGCCGTGGTGCTCACGGGAGTTCATGTGCCCGGACCTATTGATGACACGATTGACCTGCTCTCCGCAGCGGCGGCTCCTGGAGCACTTTTTGTTATCGGCATGTCACTGAAGCGAACCATTGAACGCTCCCGTGCAGCAAGGAACGCGGAAGCGGTGGAGGACCAAGCATCGACCGTCCGGGCCAAGTCGTCGATGCTGGTGATGATTATCGGCAAGCTCGTAGCGCTACCGCTTCTGACCGTAGTGATGCTCCAGCTTTTCGCGCCACAGCTGGATCGCATCTGGTTCAACGCGGCAGTGCTCATGGCCGCCATGCCAGTCAGTGCCACCGCCTACATCATGGCGCACAATGACACGGGCAACGGCGAACCTACCGCCGTGGCCATTGTGATCACTTGCCTTCTATCTGTCATTGCACTTCCGGTGCTCGCGCAACTGGTCCTGAAATAAGTCGTCGCGGGCCGATGGAACTCGGCCCGCGACTACATCCATGACTTGCTCAGGTCAGTTGGTGATCGATTGCTTCTCATCGATGGACTGTGGCGCATCAGCATCGATCAGGTCTTGTGCTTCGGCATCAATCTGGTTGGCACCTAGCGCCGCTTCATTGGCCTTAGCCTCGAGAGCCCGACCCTGCAAGGCTGCTAGCTCTTCAGCGGAGATTGGATGGCTTTCTGTCATCACCGGCTTGAGATGATCTATGACCATCGTGAGAGCCAAGCAGACAAGAGCCCAGATCGACAAAGTGATCAGGTGCGTACCAAGACCCGCGCCACCGAAGTAGAGCACCGAACGCACCGATTCGACGGCTGCCGGCATAGGCAAGATGTCGTGCAGAATCGTGAACATCCGCGGTTCCATGTAGATGGACAAGGCCCGTTGGAGGCCGGAACGCCCAGGAACATCACCAGCAACATGGTTGGCAGTAGACACAGCATGCCAATGAGTCGGTTGAAGACCGTGGTCAACATCGAGACTGCGAAGATGGCCAGCATGCCCACCCCAAACAGTTCCCAGAAGTGTCCGTCTACGGCGTGTTTGAGTGGCCCAGCGATCATATAGATCACCGCGGACATGAAGACGGAATACACCGCGAGCAGTGGGATCAGGCTCTTCAGTGGACGCAGGTGTGGCGCTGCGGTGGAACCGACCATGATGACCATGAATCCGGCCATGACCCAGCCCATGCCTACGTACATGCTTGCCGTACCCATATTGTCGTGATCCGGCAGGGCAGCCAATTCTTGGTACTCCACTGCCATATCTTGCGACTGTGCGATCTGGGTAAATACCTGTTTGACCACCTGTGAAGCGGCGTTCCCGGAAGCCTGAGCAGTGTAGATAGTTGCCTCGGTCTGCGTAGCTGACGGCAGTACAAACGCTCCGGTGAGTTCTTGAGATTCCACCAGTTGCTTGGCTTCGTCGGCGTCCTGCAACGTCGTGAAATCAAAGAGTCCCGACATGGATTCTTCCAGGGACTGCGCCATCTGATCGGCTTGCTCGGTGGTGGAACCAACAATGGCGACGGGCATATGACGCGGTGTTGGGGTCTGCATGGCTCTGAGCATGGCAGTGAGCATGATGGCAATCATCGTGAAGGGGACAGCACCCAGGGTGATGTATCGCCAGGCTTTGCGCTGTGGGCGTGGACCGCCGTGAAGCGAGGCAATGTTGATCTGGGTGGGGGTTGGGCTCTTGCCCTTCTTGGTGCGTATCTTGTCGATCAAGGTAGTTAGCAGCAGTGCGGCAACAGCTCCACCGATGAGGATCAGAATGTGTTTGGCTGCTCCGTCGCCGTTAAAGTACAGCACCGAACGCATGGCTTCACCCAGTGCCGGCAAGGGCAGGAATTGGTGCAAGAACGGGTAGATCTTCGGCAAGGCGTAGACGGACATGCCCATGTTTGATGCGGGCTGACCAAGCACCATAAACAAGAGCATTCCGGGGATGGCCGCTAACGGCCCGAAAATCCGGGTCAGCAGCACTTGAGAGGAACCCACGGCGAAAACACCGAGGGCCAGTGTGCCTATCACGGGAATGATGCTTGATGCTGGGATGACGCCCAGGATCGGTCCACCGATGAGTACCCCGAGCCCGGCCAACAGGATGGACCAGCCCGCCAGCAGGGGAAGTGCCCGGCGGCGTTTGAGCAACTCAGGGGAGTTGGAGAAAGCTAAAGACCACGGCATATATCCTGCGGTGACCATGGCGGTGGCTAGAAGCATCGCGCCCATGCCCATGGGGTCGTTCTCTGGGAGAGGAGCAATGTCCTGCGCATCAATGGTGAATCCTGCCTCGGCGAGGGCAGGAGTTAGTATCGCCGAAATGGCGCCGGAGGAAGAAACACCAGCGCTGCTGGCGGTGTAGAGGGTTGCAGAATTCGCGTCGAGGACGACAGCCGCGGTCACCTCGCGGTCGTAAACCAGATTACGTGCTTCCAGAGATGAGTCGACGATTTCGGGATCGACCGCTTCGCCGTTCGTGGTGTCCAGGTCTTCTACAAAGTCGGTGGCCGCTGAAGCGCTACTGGCATAGATGGCTACGGGCATGTTTTTGGCTTCTTGATGGTGCATCGCACCTAGATAACCCCAGACCATCATTCCGACGATCATCAGTGGCATGACGAAAACCGCGGCGGTCCGTCCGATCTTCTCGGCTTTGGCTCGTTTAGCGGCGAGTTCTTGCGGGGAAAGGTCTTGTTGTTTGTCCTTGGCTTTGTGCCGAGGTGGCGGAGGTGTTTGTGGCTCGGTGGGTGCAGTGCTCAAATTCCCATGCTCCTAGGAGTGTCGGTCCGTCGGGGCTGCTGCAGCAGGCCATCGGAAGTAGATGCTGTACGGCAACGACTTTACGCCACGTGGCGTAAAAATGACATAACGTGAGCTGTGGATCACCATGGAGATGGTGGTTGCCACGTATTTGATGGGAGAAATGTTCCTTGGGTCGACATAGCGACAAGGCGCGAGAAGTTTTGCTCAACGCTGCAGAAGAGCTGTTCGCGCGCCATGGAATTGATGCCGTGTCCAACCGCAAGATCACCGAACATGCCGGAACGGCTAATCACTCCGCCATCAAGTACCACTTTGGTGCTAAGGATGACTTGCTGCGTGCGATGGTTCAACGAGCGGTGGATGACGTGCGTGTCTGCCGTGAAAAACTCGTAGGGGATGACAGTGCCGATCCAACGAGCCTGCGCGAACTGGTAACCGTCCACACGCTGGCGTTGCTCCACTCTTTCGATGCTTTGCCTCGACCTTCGTGGCGGGCGCAATTCTTGTTTCAGGTGCGTCTGCGCCCCGAATTTACCGAAATGCTGGCCGGCCTGATCAGTGAAGGGATACAGCGCCGGGCCGCCGCGAGTGACACCCTTGAGGAGCTCAAGGGCATACCAGAAGTTGTTGTTAGCTCAAGGGCGATGATTCTCGGGCCCATGGTTCTTGGGCTCTGTGCCGAATATGAGGCGCTCGTGAACGAAGGCGAGCAGCGTGGCAGCTGGGAGTCCATGGGGTACTTCGTGGTAGACGCAGTCGTGGGAATGCTGGCTGCGCCGAGTACTGCACCCGCAGATTTTATGGACTTTACCCAGAAGTAGTTAGTGGGCGCGACGCCAGACTTTCCATGTGGGATGTAAAAGCTGCGACTGGAAAGTGTGCTCAGTGAGCGAGCTGTAGCTGTTTTTGTTGCGCTCGCAGTATTGGGCGCTGCGGGCGCCCTGCAGCAGGTCCCCGCTTTTGATGTTGCTTCACCGAGCCAGCACTCAGCCTTACTGCTTTCGCGACGCTAGGGCTGGCCATCAATGATTGCTCGCTCCGAATTCAGGGTGATGCGGACCTGTTGTGCTTAGCGTCCGGTGGAAGTTCCAAAAATCTTGTTCCACAGCGACGGGCTAGTAGTGGAGATTTTTGGGTGACGAACAATATCCGGATCCAGGTTGTCGATGGGCTGGAACAATCCCGTGCGCAATGCCGCCGTTCCGCTTAAAGGACGATTCTCTGCGGTTGGATAATTAATTTTTGTCTGATTGATGGCGGTCATGACCCCTCCTCTGAATTGGAAAACTTTCGCATTGTGAAAGTTGCGTTTTGTCTAGTGAAACTAGTATGCGAGCTCTGTGGGGGTGTTGGCAAGGGGTTTGGGCAACTGATTTCGCGGGAGTGTGAAAAGGATTTAACAAATACACGTCGTGTAAATTTTTCGGTTTTTCTCTTGACGAGCGCTCTGTGAGATGGCTTACAGTTGTGCAATAAGGTTCCACGAAACCAGCATCGAGTCGAAGCCGAAGACAATAAATTTCGGTGGTAAGGGTGTTCAGCCAAGGTCCGTGGAATGTCGACCGAAGAAAAGAGCTGATCACCCAATGCATCTCGACGCATTCAACGAACTCTCCGCAGCGGAAGCCGAATCCGTGCTTCGACCCTGCGTTGATGTAGACCGTTGGGTCCACGACCTGATCTCAGCCCGCCCCTTTACTACCCGGGCAGAACTAACTTCCTATGCACTGAAGGGAATCACTCCTTTTGATTCCCTTGAACTAGACATGGCCCTAGCTCACCATCCACGGATCGGCGAGCAGGCTCAAGGGCAAAGCAAGGAAGCGGACCTCTCTCGTGGTGAGCAAGCCACGCTGAACCTGGATGACGATGCCTCCGCACGCCTGAAAGTTGCTAATCAGCGCTACGAACAACGCTTTGATCGCGTTTTCCTCATCCGTGCTGCCGGCCGTAGCACCGAAGAGATCTTGGCCGAATGTGAACGCCGGCTCGGCAACGATGACGCCACCGAAATTTCTGAAGTCGCGACCCAACTACGCGAAATCGCGGTCTTGCGGCTCAACGACCTCATTACCAATTGATTCCCTCCAACATTTAGGAGATGACCATGGCAGATGTCAGCGCTGAACGCAGCCACATCACCACCCACATTCTCGACACCGGGACCGGGAGGCCTGCCTCCGGTGTTAAGGCCACGCTGGAAGCCAAGCTGGCATCCGGCTGGCAAGAAATCGGAACAGGATCCACCGATGCCGATGGACGCATCAAGAAACTGGGACCGATACAGGTTGAAGCCGGCCGCTACCGGATTTCTTTTGAAACTGGCGACTACTTCGGGAAGCAGGGAACGGAAAGCTTCTTCCCCGCGGTAACTATCGACTTCTTCGTGAATAACGTCGATGAGCATTACCACGTACCTCTTCTTATCAGCCCGTTTGCATATTCCACGTACCGAGGGAGTTAGAGAAATGACTACCGAAATCACCGCCCCAACCCAGAGCAAGATCGTGCTCGGATCCAACCAATACGGCAAGGCCGAAGTTCGCCTGGTCAAGATCACCCGCGACACCGAACGACACCAGATCCAGGATCTGAACGTCACCAGCCAACTTCACGGCGACTTCAGCGCGGCACACCAGGATGGAGATAACTCAAAAGTTGTCGCCACCGACACCCAGAAGAACACCGTGTACGGACTAGCCCGCAATGGCGTGGGCGCCGTCGAGGATTTCTTGGTCAAACTCGGAGAGCACTTCACCGGCGAATTCGAATGGATCACCGGTGGCCGCTGGGCAGCGCAACAGTTCTTCTGGGACCGCATCAACGACCACGACCACGCCTTCTCGCAAAACAAGTCCGAGGTTCGCACCGCAGTGCTGGAAATCGACGCGCAGGGCAAAAAGTCCATCGTTGCTGGCCTTGAAGATCTCACTGTTCTGAAGTCCACCGGTAGCGAGTTCCATGGCTTCCCGCGGGACAAGTACACCACGCTGAAGGAAACTTCAGACCGCATCTTGGCCACCGATGTCACCGCACGCTGGCGCTACTCCGATGAAGCCATCGCAGCAGGGATTGACTTTGACGGCGTGTATGCCTCGGTGCGCAATTTGTTGCTAACGCAATTCGCGCAGACACACTCTTACGCACTTCAGCAGACCATGTTCCAGATGGGACAGGCAGTTCTCGAAACGCACCCAGAAATTGCTGAGATCAAGATGTCCCTGCCTAACAAACATCACTTCCTGGTGGATCTTGATGCCTTTGGCCAGGACAACCCGAATGAGGTGTTCTTCGCTGCGGATCGGCCTTATGGACTGATCGAAGCGACTATCACTCGCGAGGGCAGCGAGAATAGCCATCCAATTTGGGCCAATATTCCGGCATTTATCTAACCGAACAGCGTTGAGGGTGTGCCGATGCGGACACACCGGCACACCCTTGGCAGCGACTGACGTAGGAGGTCAGCCTTGAGCGCTACACCTGATGAATCTACCAAAGCCATTAGGCCCGAAGACACCAAACTTTCCGTGGGCAAGACTTTTACCTACGGCTTGCAGCACGTATTGACCATGTACGGAGGCATTATTGCCCCACCACTGATCATTGGTAATGCTGCCGGCGTCGACCCGTCAGAAATTGGCATGCTGGTCGCTTGCTGCCTGTTCGTTGGTGGTATTGCCACCTTGCTTCAAACCATTGGTATCCCCTTCTTCGGAGCTCAGCTTCCCTTAGTTCAAGGAACTTCCTTCGCTTCGGTAGCCACCATGGTCGCCATCGTTAACGGAGGTGGGGGGTTGCCGGCAGTCTTCGGCGCAGTACTAGTTGCGGCGCTGATTGGCTTGCTGATCGCCCCATTCTTTGCACGCGTTATTCGGTACTTCCCACCGGTAGTAACGGGCGTGGTGATCACGATGATCGGAATTTCCCTGACGCCGGTGGCAGCGAACTGGGCTATGGGCGGGGACGCAAAAGCCCCGGACTACGGTTCGCTGAGCAACATTGGCCTGGCAGCCGGAACCTTGTTGGTGGTTCTCTTGCTTTCAAAAGTTGGCAATGCAGCGATTTCGCGCATGTCGATTCTCTTGGCGATCATCCTGGGAACTGTTGCCGCGGCCGTAATGGGTATGGCAGATTTTTCCAAGGTGTCTCAGGGCGCCATCTTCGCGTTCCCGAAGCCTTTCGCCTTCGGCATGCCGGTGTTTGAAATTGGCGGCATCATTTCGATGACCATCGTGGTTCTAGTGATCCTCACCGAAACCACCGCTGACGTGCTTGCAGTGGGTGAGATCGCCGGAACCAAGATTGATTCCAAGCGCATCGCCAATGGCTTGCGCGCAGATATGGCCTCTTCGGCCATCGCCCCGATCTTCAACACCTTCACTCAGTCGGCCTTCGCGCAGAATGTTGGCTTGGTAGCGATCACCGGAATTACCAGCCGCTTTGTAGTCGCTGCAGGTGGTGGCATCCTCATGGTGCTCGGATTGTTGCCGATCCTCGGGCGAGTTGTCGCCGCTATCCCGACCCCGGTCCTGGGTGGTGCAGGCATTGTATTGTTCGGTACTGTCGCGGCCTCAGGAATCCGCACGCTCTCCAAGGTCAAGTACGACGGCATGAATCTGGTCATCGTTGCTGCATCCATCGCTTTTGGTTGTATTCCTATTGTGAAGACTGACTTCTACTCGGGCTTCCCTACCTGGTTTGAAACGATCTTCCACTCCGGGATTTCCTCCGCTGCCATCATGGCGGTCCTGTTGAACTTGCTGTTCAACGAGTTCACCTTTGGCAATACCAAGAATGCCTCCGTCTTCTCAGCTGCCCCACCACGAATGGTGAAGCAGGATGAGATCTGTGGATTGCTCGACGGTGATCACTTTGAAGACGGAAAACTGATTGACAAGGAAGGCTATGAAATTCCAGTTGTCACACCCGATGACTATCAAAAGATTCAGACCGGGCAAATTCAGATGCCCGTGCCCAAGCTGAACCAATCAGGACACTGACACTTACTGGCACCAAAAGATGTAGCCGACAACTTCGTGGTTGTCGGCTACATCTTTGTTCTGAAGCGTGCTTAGTTGTTGAACACGTTATTTATGGCGTCATTCGTCCTGTTCAGTGTCGAGGCCGGTCGACGGTTGGCCCAGAGGTCTTCGAGTGCCGGGATGATCAACGAGGTAACATCCGCTCCGTGGTCAGTCACTGGCAGGTAGAAAGTGTTGCCGTCTTCCACCGGGCCGGTGAAGGCCTTGGGATCCAGACCCTGTTCTGCATAGATCTTGGAGGTGATATTGGTGGCATCGGTGCGGGAAGGGAAGACCACGCCTGCCTTGGCTACAACATCCTGACACTGTTTGCTGGCCATATAAGCTACCCAGCGTGCACCGCCTTCGGTGACCATGGCCATAGAGCCGAAGTGACCTGACCGTAACGTCGAAAAATGAACATAAGTAAACAACAATAGTGTTGAAATAAACATCTTTGTGTTTAGATTATGAAGACAAACCAACACTGTCGCGTGCGGCGAGGAAGTAGGAGAGACTGTGAGTGAAATTCTGCCTGGACGTCGCCGGCAGCTAATTCTGGATCGCGTTCGTGCCGCTGGGGCAGCCAAGGTGGCAGATCTCGCGGAGGAGTTCGGCGTTTCCGACATGACAGTACGTCGAGACCTGAATCGACTGGTGAAAGACGGCGAGCTCAATAAGGTTCACGGTGGAGCAGAGCTGCAGTCAGGATCCTCTGCGGATGAGCCAGGGTTCCAAAGCAAGTCGCAGCTTCAACTTCAGGAAAAAGCCGCGATCGCCACGGCCGCGGTCAAACTGGTGGAACCAGGAATGTCGGTTTCGCTGACTTCTGGAACTACCACATTCGCATTAGCCAGAGCCCTTCGACAGATCCCGAACATCACCGTGGTGACCAATTCACCACGAATTGCAGATCTATTACAAGACGCACCAATAGAGGGACAAACAGTTCTTCTCACCGGTGGCATGCGCACCGTTTCAGATGCCCTGGTCGGACCGCTGGCTACCGCCGCCATTGCTTCCCTGCACGTCGACCGTTGCTTCATGGGCGTTCACGGGTTCAGCGTCGAAGATGGTTTGAGCACACCAAACATGATGGAAGTAGATGTCAACAGGCTCTTCCTTGAACACAGTAACAGCAACGTACTACTGGCCGACCACAGCAAATTCGGGACCAAAGGTCTCTACCGAATTGCCGAGCTCGACACCATTGACACACTCATCACCGATGACGGATTGTCTCCCACTGATGTGGAGACCATCTCTGAGCACATTCATGATTTAAGACTGGAGAAAGCCTGATGGCAGCCGAGAACTTCGAGTCCAGAGCGCTCGCCGAACATTGGATTAGCCATCGCCTGGCTGACGGCCGAGAATCGGTGTTCTTTGCGGATCCTGGACACGCTCTTCCTATGAAAATCGTGGACGATCGCGCACTCGATCCACGTGGTGAGCCTGGTGAATTGCGCTTTGATCGCTTGACTGGGGACTGGGTGGCGGTGGCCGCGCACCGCCAGTCACGCACCTATCTGCCGCCAAAAGATCAGTGCCCACTGTGCCCCAGTGTGGGTGGGCGCCACAGTGAAATTCCTGCCGAAGACTTTGACGTGGTGGTCTTTGAAAACCGTTTCCCTTCACTCGGACCGTCCCTAGGGCAGATCCAGACACCAGGAGCGGGTGAACCTCTCGCAGCGCAGCCGGTTCCAGCCGTTGGACGTTGCGAAGTAGTAGTTTTCACCCCAGATCACTCAGGATCCTTTGGCTCTTTGAGTGACGAACGGGCTCGCACCGTAGTGGAAGCCTGGGCTCACCGGACCCGTGAACTCTCGGCCAAAGACGGTATTGAACAGGTTTTTATCTTTGAAAATCGTGGCCAAGATATCGGTGTGACCCTGCACCACCCGCACGGCCAGATCTACGCCTACCCTTATGTGACTCCGACAGCGAAGAAAATCGCGCAGCAAGCAAGAGAGCACTTTGAAAAGACGCAAAAAACGTTGCTCGGACAGATCCTTGAAGCAGAGATCGCCGACGGTTCTCGCATTGTTTCCCGCGGGGAACACTTCACCGCGTATGTTCCTTACGCCGCTCGCTGGCCTTTGGAAGCCCACCTTGTTCCTCACCGTCACGTGCCTGATTTTGCTGCATTGACCAAGGAAGAAAAAGACGAACTCGCGATCATGTATCGAGATCTGGTGCGCCGCTTCGATGCTCTGTATGACTCACCCACTCCCTACATTGCGGCCTGGCATCAGGCCCCGATTAATGCAGCGGACCGGGCGGCAACACGATTGCACCTACAACTAACCAGCCCGCGACGAGCTGCTGACAAGCTCAAGTTCTTGGCCGGCTCAGAAGCTGCCATGGGCGCGTTCATCAACGACATTACGCCGGAACAGACGGCTGCACGACTGCGTGAGGTATCGCTTTGAGCAACAGTAAAAGCCCAGAAACTCTCGGGCGAATTGAGAATCTTCGGCAGAAGTTCTTCAAGCTTTATGGGCACCACCCCGAAGGAATTTGGCGGGCCCCGGGGCGTGTAAATCTCATCGGCGAGCACACTGACTACAACCTTGGTTATGTATTGCCTTTTGCCATCGACAAGAATGCCTTGGTGGCCATTCGCCGCATCTCCGAGCGTGAACCCGAGGCCAAACAATTGAACTTGGCTTCGACCTATGGGCACTCTGATATACCGGAAATCACCCGCGTTGCGGTTGATCAGCTGGCTCCCGGTGCGGTGACGGGCTGGGCCGCCTATCCGGCAGCGGTCGCGTGGGCTTTGAATCAGTTAGATAACGTTGAAATTTCAGGGTTTGAACTGTTGGTGGATTCCGATGTTCCCGTGGGTTCCGGACTGTCCTCGTCGCACGCCTTGGAAGTAAGCACCATCGTTGCCCTCAATGACCTCTATGAACTGGGGTTGTCACCTACGCGCATGGCTCAGCTAACGCAGCAGGCCGAAAATGACTTTGTTGGTGCTCCCACTGGCATCATGGATCAAAGCGCTTCGTTGATGTCCAAGGCGCAGAACGCCTTGTTCCTGGACTGCCGCTCGATGCAAGCTCAGACTGTTCCGCTTCCACTGGCCCAGAATGATGCGGTCGTCTTGGTTATCGACACCCGTGTGGAGCATTCGCACGTTGATGGTGGATACGCAGCTCGCCGCCAAAGCTGCGAAGAAGCCTCCGAAATTCTGCAGGTCTCATCCCTGCGGGAAATCGAGACCGTTGCTCAACTTGAGGCCATTGAAGACCCAATAGTGCGTCGCCGCGCCAAGCACATCGTGACCGAAAATCAGCGTGTGCTCGATACGGTTAAGGTCCTGAAAGTGGGAGATCTTCAGGCGGTGGGCAAGCTCCTGTACCAATCACACGTTTCGATGCGTGATGATTACGAAATTTCCTGCGAGGAGTTAGACGTGGCTGTCGAGGCATCCTTGGAAGCCGGTGCCATCGGCGCCCGCATGACCGGCGGTGGTTTTGGCGGAAGCTCCATCGCCCTAGTTAAGCGCGAACAGATTGAAGCGGTCAGTCGGGCAGTACGCATGGCATTCGACCAAGCCGGCTACAAGGAACCAAATATTTTCACGGTGATTGCCGATGAGGGAGCAGGGCGAGCATGAGTTGGTTGGTCACCGGAGGCGCCGGTTATATCGGTTCCCATGTCCTGCGTTCCTTGATCCAGGCGTCCATGGATCCCATCGTGGTTGACTCCATGGCCAGCGGAGTGCGCGGATTTGTGCCGCCGGAGATTCCTTTCTATTCGGTCAATGTATTGAACACCGAAAAACTCACCGAAATCATGAAGCGTCATGAGGTCACTGGCGTGATCCACCTTGGTGGTTATAAGTACGCCGGGGAATCGGTGAAAAATCCATTGCTGACCTTCGAACAGAATGTCACCGGCACCGCTAACCTCTTGCAGGCCATGGCGGATGCGCGGGTTGAAAATATAGTGTTCTCTTCCTCTGCTGCGGTGTATGGCACCCCATCGGTTGACCTGGTCACCGAGGAAACCGGAACCTCCCCGGGGTCTTCCTATGGGCAGAGCAAGGTCATTGGTGAATGGTTGATTCGAGATCAAGCGGTGGCGGCGGGCCTAAAACATACCTCGTTGCGTTACTTCAATGTGGTGGGCTCGGGAAGCGAAGAACTCTTTGATGCCAGCCCGCACAACTTGTTTCCTTTAGTGTTCAAAGCACTCAATGAAGGCAAAACGCCAAAGATCTTTGGCACCGATTACAACACTGCCGATGGCACCTGCGTGCGCGACTATGTGCACGTGGTAGATCTGGCATTGGCACACGTAGAGGCAGCAAAGAAGTTGGAAACTGGCACCGAGCTAGAGCCGGTCTATAACCTCGGCTCCGGCGACGGAGTTTCGGTTCGAGAAATCATGGATGCGGTCCGAAAAGTGACCGGCATCGAGTTCACCGCGGTAGAAGAAGCCCGCCGCCCAGGTGACCCAGACCGAATTGTGGCCGACGGAAAGCTCGCAGCCCGCGACTTAGGCTGGCAGATGCGTCATAGTTTGGATGAAATGGTGGATAGTGCCTGGAAAGCGTCGTGCCGGCAGGCTTCTTCCTAGTTGTTCGCAACACAATTGATCTCACGTGGTACGCCGAGGGTCTAAGCTGGAAAATTGTGAGTCCAGCTAACCTTTCCATCGGCGTTGATATCGGTGGTACCAAAATCCTTGCGGCCCTCGTGGATGAAGAGGGAAACGTCTCCGGACAGATCCATCGCGAAACGCCCAATCATGATGTGGCGGGAATTGAGCGAGCCATTGCTGAAGTAATTCGGGAACTCTCGGCTGGCAACGAAGAGCTGCCGGTAGGTATCGGCGCAGCCGGCTGGATGGACCGCAAGGGGCAGAACGTTTTGTTCAGCCCACACCTGTCATGGCGCAACGAGCCGGTGCGTGACCGCCTCATGAAGCTTGTTGGTCACGAGGTAACCCTGGTCAACGATGCCGATGCCGCTGGCTGGGCAGAGCATCGATTTGGTGCCGGACGCGGTGAAAGCGACATGGTGTGTTTGACCCTTGGCACCGGTATTGGCGGGGCGGTGATCCTCGGCGGTCAAGTTCACCGTGGCAAGTCCGGGATTGCCGGCGAATTTGGGCACCAAGTGATCGTTCCTGGTGGCCATCGCTGTGCCTGCGGTAACCGTGGATGCTGGGAGCAGTATGCCTCCGGTAACGCTTTGGGTCGTGAAGGCGCCGAGCTGGTGCGCAGTAAATCTCCCGTCGCATTCCGTCTGCGCGAAGCCGTGGGGGATAACCCTGAAGCGGTTACCGGTGCGGTGGTAACTCGATTGGCCGCCGAAGGCGACCCGGCGTGTGCCGATCTGATCGCGGACATGGGAGAGTGGCTGGGATTGGGCATCTCTAACCTTGTTTCGGTCTTGGATCCAGGGACCATCGTCATTGGTGGGGGTTTGGGTACCGCGTCGAAGCAATTGGTATCCCAAGCGGAAGAGACTTATCGCCGCACACTCTCGGGTCGAGGATATCGACCCTTTGCGAAGATCAGCCAAGCTCAGCTAGGACCCGCCGCAGGGCATATTGGCGCTGCCGATCTAGCACGATTTAATCGGCAACAGTAGTACACGTCCGGTTGATATTGAACGAGGCATCCTTTAGAAATGTGCGTGAACTCGGGCTCTGACGGACTGACTTTCGGGTGGGGATCCGAAAACTCTCTTGTTGCTGAACTCGGATAGATTACTGTGCTGCAAAACACATTGGGCAACGGAATGATGCGCCGGGCTTGTTGGTTGGAAATGCATAGAACTAACCCGTAACCGGCGATGGCTAGATAATGCCCCGGATGACTTGAAAGGTGCGCGCATGACTGTTGCAGCCCAGGAAACCCAGAATGACTCCGCAGTGCTAAACGCGATTTTCGGCGAAGCACGCACCGCTAATGCCTTCGTTGGTGAGGTCACTGAAGCTCAGGCTCAGGAAATTTACGAACTGGCCAAGTTCGGTCCGACCGCCTTCAACTCCCAGCCACTGCGCGTCACCTACGTACGCTCAGAAGAAGCACGCACCAAGCTGCTTGAGGGGCTTGCTGCGGGCAACCGTGAAAAGACCGCTGCTGCCCCTTTGGTAGCGATCCTTAGCTACGACACCGCGTGGCACGAACAGTGGGACAACTTCCTGCCAGGCTACAACGCACCCAAGGCCATGTACGACGCAGACGCTGACTTCACTGCTGCCACCGGTAACAACAACGCTCACCTGCAGGCAGGGTACTTCCTGCTGGCGGCCCGTAGCCTCGGCTTCGCTGTTGGTCCGATGACCGGTGCTGATTTCTCCGCCATTGACGCTTCCTTCTTCCCAGAAGGTGACCAGAAGAGCTTCTTGGTTGTTAACATCGGTCAGCCAGCTGAAACCGAAATCGGCGCACCAAAGGCTCGCTTCGAGTATGAGAAGGCAGTTCAGACTGTTTAGTTCGTGATTGGATCACGAACATTAAATAAATGAAGCTCGGAAATCACAACAGTGAGTTCCGAGCTTCACTATTGTCAAACCCTTGTCTAGACAGGCTCATATCGATTTTCAATCACCCGATGCGAAACCCTTAAGCAGTAGTTTGGAAGGGCTTCGGTTTGATGAAACTATTGTTGAGTGCGAACCACGGGTGGCTAGCTCGGTGTTGATGACGCGAGCTGAAACTAATGTGCAAATGTATAGACTTCGCAGTCGCAGGTCCGATCATTTTCAGGTCGATCAGACCGGCCGGAACCCAGCCCAGCATCGCTCTACTTTATCGGAGTGAATCAAAGGAGTTTTATGTCCACTGCGCAGAGCCATTCCGGCGAATCGAGTTTGCCCACACTGACCTCAGGGCCGCATTCCAAACGCCTAGGGCTGATTTCGATTGTCGCGTGCTTCGGCGGACTGCTCTTTGGATATGACACCGGTGTTGCCAACGGTGCCGAAGGTCCGATGGCTGCTGAACTGGGACTGAACCTCTTGCAAGTCGGCGTCGTGATCAGCTCCTTGGTCTTCGCCGCAGCTGTCGGGGCGCTCGTCTCGGGCCAAATCGCCGATTCGTGGGGTCGACGCAAAACCATCATCGCCTTAGCTGTCCTCTTTTTTGTGGGGACTCTCTTGGTGGTTCTTTCGCCTGCAAGTTCGGAACCAGGAACCTTTTCCGCGGCAGGGTTCAGTGTCCTCGTGGCTGGGCGAATCATGCTCGGTCTAGCTGTAGGCGGTGCGTCCACTGTGGTGCCCGTATACCTAGCTGAATTGGCACCCTATGAAATTCGCGGATCGATCACCGGTCGCAATGAGCTAGCTATTGTCGCCGGCCAGCTCGCCGCGTTCGTGATGAACGCAATCTTGGGCACTTGGCTTGGAGGAAGCCTGGATGGTGTTTGGCGCATCATGTTCTCCATCTGTGCCTTGCCGGCTCTGGTGCTCTTCTTTGGAATGTTGCGGATGCCAGAATCGCCTCGCTGGCTCGTCGAAAATGGGGAATACGAAAAGGCCTACGATGTGCTCAAGACCGTACGTTCTGCTGATCGCGCGCTCGCCGAACTACACGAAATCCAGGTAGTTGCAGATAAGGAACAGCTAAAGAGCAAGCCCGTAGGTATCAAAGCTGTCCTCAGCAATAGATGGCTCGTGCGCATTGTCTGCGTCGGTATCGGTGTTGCGACCATGCAACAACTCACCGGAATCAACTCGATCATGTACTACGGAACAAGAGTGCTTGAGGAAGCGGGCATGACCGCTGGGCAGGCAGTTTTGGCCAATATTACCTTCGGCATTGTTGCCGTCATAGGTGGCATGATTGGTCTGCGCAATATGGATCGCTTGGATCGCCGGACGACCTTCATGACGGGGTTGTCACTGACTACCGTGTGCCACCTGTTGGTGGCCTTTGCTAGCATGCTGCTGCCGGTGGGAAACCCGCTGCGCCCGATCATCATCTTGGTTCTGGTGGTAGCTTTTGTTGCTTCAATGCAGACTTTCCTCAGTGTTGCTGTCTGGGTCTGGCTGGCCGAAATTTTCCCGTTGCACATGCGTGGATTAGGTATTGGCATTTCGGTGTTCTTTGGCTGGGGTACCAACGGAGTGCTGACCCTCTTCTTCCCCTCATTGGTTTCGGGCGTTGGAATCACCGGATGTTTCTTTATCTTTGCTGGCGTTGGAGCGCTGGCGCTGTATTTCGTCGCGACCCAGGTTCCAGAAACTCGTGGGCGCACGCTCGAGGCGCTCGAAGAAGATGTTTCTTCTGGCGCGATTCACCACTCTCGATAACTGATCAAAGTGGCTCACGTCGCTATTTAAGGGCACGCGTTGCGTACCAACAGGGCTGACTTTGCGGTAGCGGCAATGTTTAAACCTAGGACGTAAAAACCTCTAGAAACTTCCTAAGCACGCATGTCAACAATTGTATTCACAAATAAGCATATATGACATCGACGAGTATCGTGACGGAGGAATCGATGATTCGGCGCTAGTCAAAGCGTCGGTTTTTGCAATAATGACGACTGTGAACAAAACTCAGCCCGGTGAAGGGTACCCAAGTAATCGGCCGCCATCTATGGCAGATGTGGCCGCCTTGGCGGGGGTCTCTCACCAGACTGTCTCTCGCGTGCTCAATGATCATCCCAATGTCAGATCCGCGACCCGCGAGCAGGTGACGGATGCGATCCGTCAACTCGGATACCGGCGTAATCGCGCCGCTCGCGCGCTGGCCACTTCGCACTCCAGCACCGTTGGAATTCTAACGATTGGTAGTGAATTCTTCGGGCCGCAATCCACCGTGCTTGCGGTGGAGTCAGCCGCCCGCGCCCAGGGTTACTTTGTGACCGTGACGGCGCTGGATCGCTATGACACCCACAGCGCAACGCAAGCCCTTAATCACTTGGTTGATCAAGGCGTGGACGGGGTGGTGATGGTTGCGCCATTCGAAAAGGTGATCGATGCGTTGGACGATGCTGGCCTGAAAATCCCAGTGGTTGTTGTCGCCGCTCGCACCAATGTTCCAAGCGCTGATCCGGCACACTACGTCTACGTTGATCAGCGCGCAGGCGCACGTTCGGCTACCGGTCATCTTCTGGCCTTAGGGCACCGAAAGATCGCTCATGTTGCAGGGCCAACGGGTTGGTTTGACGCTAGTGAGCGTCGCCTTGGGTGGCAAGAAAAAATGCAAGATGCGATGGCTTCGACCATTGAAGTTCCGGCCGAATCATGGCTAGCGCCCGCTGGTTACGACGCTGGTAAGAAGCTCGTGGACCTGGTGTGCGCAGGTGAGGTAAGCGCCGTTTTTGCGGCAAATGACTATCTCGCTACGGGAGTCTTGCGCGCCTTCTGGGAAGCGGGGCTCAGCGTTCCTGACGATGTTTCCGTGGTGGGCTTTGATGACTTGCAAATTGCCGACTATTTGATTCCGTCCTTGACCACTGTGCGGCAGCCCTTCAAGGAAGTTGGTCATGCCGCGCTTACGGAATTGCTGAATTCGACCCCTGCAAATAATGGCCCTAAAGTGATTGCTCCGACGCTGATAATTCGCGCCAGTACCGCTGCTCCGAAGTCCAAATAACCAAGCCCTCGTAGCAAGTAAAAAGAATCCAGGTGTTGCGCATCACAAATTGTTAGCGCTAACATTGCATCGAGGTTTTGTTCTGCGCCGCGCACCCTGCTCGCACGGACAGCACCAAATGATGGCAATGGCGCTGCTCAACGAGCTGTGCGAAGGAGAATTCATGGCAACACAGCTCAACGGGACAAGCGCCCAAGAGATCATCATCAACGGTCAAGCCGTGCTGGGTATCGAGTTTGGTTCAACGAATATCAAGGCCAGCCTCATTGGCCCTGATTACCAACAGCTGGCCAGTGGCAGCCATGCTTGGGAGAACCAGTACGAAGAGAAAAACTGGACATACTCCCGCGAAGCGATCATTAGCGGGTTGCAGGACTGCATGGCCCAAGTTTTGGCAGATGCCCAGCAACGTCACGGCGTACGCCCGACTCGTCTGGGGTCACTGGGTATCTCGGCCATGATGCACGGCTACCTAGCTTTCGGCGCGGATGGTGAACTGCTCGTTCCATTCCGCACCTGGCGCAACACCTCCACCGAGCAAGCCGCGGCCTTGCTTAGTGAAGAATTGAACTTCAACATTCCTCAGCGCTGGTCAGTAGCGCACTATTTCCATGCTGTGCTCAACAATGAAGAGCATGTTTCGCAGGTCGCTAAGCTCAACACCTTGGCAGGGTTTGTCCACGAACTACTCACCGGTTCCTTTGTCCTGGGTGTTGGCGATGCAGCTGGTATGTTCCCCGTAGATCCGGCCACCGGAACATACGACGCTCAGATGCTCTCGGCCTTTGACGCGTTAGCAGCACCACACGGAATCAGCACCGATCTTGCGGCACTTCTGCCAAAGGTTCTCCCCGCTGGAGGTGAGGCCGGCACGCTGAGTGAAACCGGCGCATTGCTGCTTGATCCCACCGGTGAACTGCAGGCTGGCAGCCCAGTCTGTGCGCCGGAAGGTGATGCTGGAACTGGCATGGTTGCCACCAATTCGGTGGCTCAGCGTACCGGCAACATCTCGGCAGGCACCTCGATTTTTGCCATGGTGGTCCTTGACTCGCCACTGAGCGAAGTGCACCACGAGATCGACGTGGTCGCTACCCCTGATGGCTATCCGGTAGCGATGGTTCATTGCAATAACGGCGCCAGCGAATTTGCTGCCTGGGCACAGGTCTTCAGCCAATTCGCCCAAGCGCTGGGGAGCGATGCTGATGAGAACGTGGTCTTTGAGACTTTGCTACGCGCTGCCCTCGATGGTGCCAGTGACGGCGCTGGTCTACTGGCCTACAACAACCTCTCGGGCGAACCAGTTGCTGGTTTGGCAGAAGGCCGCCCCGCGATTCTGCGCACCCCTGATTCCACCTTGAATCTGCCCAACCTCATGCGTGTGCAGGTCTATGCCATGTTTGCCACTCTCAGCTTAGGTTTGCGCGTGCTCGGTGCCGAAGGTGTTGAGGTCAAGCAAATGTTTGCCCATGGCGGCATCTTCCGTACCGCGGGGGTCGCTCAGCAACTTTTGGCTGCGGCGATCAATACCCCTGTTGTGGTCGGGGACAGTGCCGGGCATGGGGGAGCTTGGGGCATCGCCGTATTGGCTGCCTACCGTAAACGTGTATTTGAGGGCATGAAGGCTGCTCTGCCCGAGTTCTTGAACTCTGAGGTATTTGCCAACGCCGCGCTACATGTAGCTGAACCGGTAGCTGAAGACCGTGCAGGATTCGAGGCCTACTTGAAAACCTACGAGGCTGGCCTGGCCATCCAGCACACCGCCATCACCACCATCTGATCTTCAGTTTCTGTTAAAAACGAAATGAGCAAGCAATGAATCAACGACGATCCTTGGATAGCTATCCGTTATCCATGCGCGAGGAAGTGCAGCAGGTCCGACAGGTTGTCGCCAGTCTTCACGCTGAACTACCCCGATACGAACTGGTGGTGTGGACCGCAGGCAACGTCTCCCAAAGGGTACGTCACCCCGAGGTCACCGATGGCAGCCAAGACCTTTTTGTGATCAAGCCATCGGGAGTTTCCTACGACGATCTGACACCCGAATCCATGGTGGTCTGCACCTTGGACGGGCAACTGCTAGACGGGGCGCACGCACCCTCCTCGGATACCGCGGCCCACGCTTACACCTACGAGCACATGCCAGAAGTTGGCGGAGTAGTACACACCCATTCCACCTACGCCACCGCGTGGGCTGCCCGCGGAGAATCCATTCCCTGCGTGCTGACAATGATGGCCGACGAATTTGGCGGTCCAATCCCCATCGGTCCCTTCGCCATTATTGGCGATGACTCTATCGGCCGCGGAATCGTGGCGACCTTGCGCGAATCGCGAAGTCCGGCAGTACTTATGGCCAGCCACGGTCCCTTCACCATCGGCAGGGATGCCCGGGCCGCAGTAAAAGCGGCTGTGATGTGCGAAGAAGTGGCTCGCACGGTGCATATCGCCCAACAACTCGGCGACCCGCAGCCCATCGACCAAGAAAAAGTTGATTCGCTCTACGAGCGTTACCAGAACGTTTACGGACAGTAAGGACATCATGGCTAAGGCATATAACAACAAGGAAATTTGGTTCTTCACTGGAAGTCAGGACCTCTATGGCGAGGAGACGTTGCGCCAGGTGGCCCAGCAATCCACCGAGGTGGCGCAGGCATTGGACGCCTCCGCTGAAGTCCCGGCAAAGATCATCTGGAAGCCGGTGCTCAAGGATTCCGACTCCATCCGCCGCGCGATGCTCGAAGCGAATTCGGATGACAAGGTGCTCGGTGTGATCACCTGGATGCACACCTTCAGCCCGGCCAAGATGTGGATCAATGGACTCAAGGCTTTGCAAAAGCCGCTGTTGCACCTGCATACCCAGGCTAATGTTGAACTGCCCTGGGACTCCATTGACTTTGACTTTATGAACCTGAACCAGGCCGCCCACGGCGACCGCGAATACGCCTACCTAGCTACGCGATTGGGTGCAGCTCGCACCACCGTGGTGGGCCACGTATCCAATCCTGTGGTGGCCCGCCGCGTGGGCACCTGGATTCGCGGCGCTGCCGGCTTTAATGCCGTGCAAAACCTGAACCTAGTCCGTTTTGGCGATAATATGCGCAATGTCGCGGTCACCGAAGGCGATAAGACCGAGGCGGAGATCCGCTTGGGTGTTTCGGTGAACACCTGGGCCGTCAATGACCTGGTGGAAGCCGTGGAAGCCGTGGCGGAAGCTGAGATTGATGCCCTCGTTGCCGAGTATGAGCGCGAGTACGACGTGGTGGAAGAGCTACGCGCTGGCGGCGCACGCCACGAGTCCCTGCGTTATGCGGCTCGCCAAGAAATTGCTTTGGAAGCGTTCTTGGGCGAAGTGAACGCCATGGCCTTTACCACCAACTTTGAAGATCTTGGCGGACTGAAGCAACTGCCGGGTCTGGCCGTTCAGCGTCTGATGGGTAAGGGCTACGGCTTTGGCGCGGAAGGCGACTGGAAGACTGCGGTGCTGGTTCGTGCGGCCAAGGTCATGGGTGAGGGTCTGCCGGGTGGAGCCTCGCTGATGGAGGACTACACCTACGATCTGACCGAAGGCAAGGAACTAATCCTCGGCGCTCACATGCTTGAAGTTTGTCCCTCATTGACCACCGCCAAGCCACGGGTGGAAATTCACCCGTTGGGCATTGGGGGCCGCGAAGATCCGGTGCGAATGGTGTTTAACGCCGATGCCACGCAAGGGGCTGTTGTGGTCTCTATGGCAGATATGCGCGAGCGCTTCCGCCTGACCGCTAACGTGGTTGATGTGGTGAGCCCACCGGCGGATCTTCCACACCTGCCGGTAGCCCGTGCGGTATGGAGTCCACGACCGAACTTCAACATTTCAGCTGAATCGTGGCTGGCTGCCGGCGGCGCCCACCATACGGTGATGTCCACCGCGGCGGGCATTGAAGCCTTCGAGATCTTCGCTGAAATTGCCGGCACCGAGTTGCTGGTCATTGATGAGGAAACGACGCGACGTAATTTCGCCCAGCAGATTCGGGTGAACCAGAGCTACTACCGACTGGCGCAAGGTTTCTAAATCTCAGCCGTTTTCTAGCGGTTTCTTGCGTTGACGGAGAGCAAAATCTCAGCGCCGTCAACGTAATGGGTAAGGAATCTTAATTTATCCAAAATTAGGGGTGGCCTAACACGTGTTGTTAGCGCTAACATAGTGTGAGCCCTGTCTCACTCGTATAGAGTGGCACATTTTCAAGGAGGAAAAGATGGCATGGAATAGCTGGACCCGCAAAGCTGCGGCGACCATTGGTTCACTCGCATTGATCGGTTCACTGGCTGCCTGTGGCGGCAGTGGTGCAGGCGGCGGAGCAGGCGCTGGAGGCGGCGAGGAATCCAAGGCCCCAGAAGACATTAAGGTCGGCGTGGCAATGCCTACCGAAACTTCGGAACGCTGGATCGCAGACGGTAAGGCAGTGAAGTCACAGCTCGAAGAAGCCGGCTACTCGGTTGACCTTCAGTACGCGAACGACGACATTCCCACCCAGCAGCAACAGATCGACCAGATGATCACCAAGGGTGATGACATTCTGGTGGTTGCTTCGATTGACGGTACTGCACTGTCCACCCAGCTGCAGGCAGCCGCCGACGCCAACATCCCGATCGTCGCGTATGACCGCCTGATCAACGGCACCGAAAACGTCGACTTCTACGTCACCTTCGACAACTACAATGTCGGCGTGCAGCAGGCGACCTCGCTGCTCACCGGCCTGGGCCTGTTGGACAAGGATGGCAAGAAGACCGACAAGAAGGGTCCGATGAACATCGAACTCTTCGCCGGTTCCATCGATGACAACAACGCACACTTCTTCTGGAAGGGTGCGATGGATACGCTCAAGCCATACCTTGATGACAAGACCCTCGTTGTTAAGTCCGGCCAGACCGACATCCAGCAGGCAGCCACCCTGCGCTGGAGCCAGGAAGAAGCACAGTCCCGTATGGAGGACTTGATCACCGCTCACTACGCCGGTGGCAAGACCAAGATCGACGGTGTGCTCTCCCCATTTGATGGCATCTCCCGTGGTGTGATCACTGCACTGTCCAACGCTGGCTACGGCAAGACCATGAAGGCTGGCCTTCCAGTGGTTAGCGGTCAGGACGCTGAAATCGCCTCGGTGAAGTTGATTGAAGACGGCGTTCAGTACGCCACCATCTTCAAGGACACCCGCAAGCTGGCTACCCAGGCAGTAGAAGCCGTCAAGGCCTACGCCGGTGGCGGCGAGCCAGAGGCCAACGACACCAAGAGCTACGACAACGGCAAGAAGGTCGTTCCATCCTTCCTGCTGAACTCGGACATCGTATACAAGGACAACATCAAGTCCCTGCTGATCGATTCCAAGTACTACACGGCAGAAGAAGTTAAGGCCGGCCGAAGCAAGTAGTCTCACACCGCTTCTTGGCCGCACTCCTTACCGGGTGCGGCCGAGAAGCCCACGGTGGGCACAGCACACACCAAGGACGTCTGCACTATGGACACCACCATCCTGCAAATGCAGGAGATCACCAAGACTTTCCCCGGGGTTAAGGCGTTAGATAACGTCAACCTCTCGGTGAAGACCGGCGAAATTCACGCCATCTGCGGCGAAAACGGCGCCGGCAAATCCACCCTCATGAAGGTACTCTCCGGGGTCTACCCGCACGGTAGCTACGAGGGCCAAATCATCTTCGAAGGTGAAGAACTCAAGGCTTCGAGCATCAAGGACTCCGAAGCCAAAGGCATCGTGATCATCCACCAAGAACTGGCACTGGTGCCCTACCTTTCGGTGGCCGAGAACATCTTCCTAGGCAATGAAACCTCCCGTGGTGGCTTCATTGACTGGAATGAAACCAACCACCGCGCCGCCGATCTGCTGCGACGTGTGGGTCTAGACGAACTACCGATTACCCAGGTAGGTCAGCTAGGCGTGGGCAAGCAGCAACTGGTGGAAATCGCCAAGGCGCTGAGCAAAAACGTTAAGCTGCTGATCCTCGATGAGCCTACCGCGGCGCTAAACGACGATGATTCCGAGCACCTGCTGAACCTGCTGCGCGGACTGCGTGAACAAGGCATCACCTCGATTATCATTTCGCACAAGCTCGGTGAGATTGAAGATATCGCCAATACCACCACCATCATCCGCGACGGCCAGTCCATCGAAGCCTTGGACATGGCTGACCCGGCCTCCAACCAGAACCGCATCATCCGCGGCATGGTTGGCCGCGAGCTCTCCTCGCGCTACCCAGATCGTGAGCCGAAGATTGGCGACGTGGTCTTTGAAGTGCGTGACTGGTCCCTACAACACCCGGTCCAGCAGGATCGAACCGTGGTGGATAACGCCTCGCTGAACGTGCGTGCCGGCGAGATCGTGGGCATCGCGGGTCTGATGGGCGCCGGTAGAACCGAGCTGGCGATGAGCATCTTTGGGCGCAGCTACGGCCGATATAGCAGTGGCAGTGTACTCATGGGTGGCAAGCAAGTAGATACCTCCACCGTGGAAAAAGCTATTAAGGCCGGCATCGCCTATGTTTCAGAGGACCGCAAGAAGTTCGGGCTGAATCTGATCGAAGACATTCGAGTGAACACCACCGCGGCGGGCTTAGGCAAGATCTCCTCCAACGGTTTTGTGAACGGCAATAAGGAAATCCAGATCGCCGAGCACTACCGCAAGTCCATGCGCATCAAGACCCCCAATGTGATGGCCAAGGTGGGCAATCTTTCCGGTGGTAACCAGCAGAAAGTGGTGCTGGGCAAGTGGTTGCACACCGCCCCGGAACTACTGATCCTCGATGAACCCACCCGCGGCATTGACGTGGGAGCCAAGTACGAGATCTACACGATCATCAATGAACTGGCCGCAGCCGGCAAAGCAGTTTTGGTGATCTCCTCGGAGCTGCCTGAACTACTGGGCATCTGCGACCGAATTTACACTCTGGCCTACGGGCGCATGACCGGTCAGCTGCCGGTGGCCGAAGCCACCCAGGAACGCCTCATGGAACTGATGACCATCGAGAAGGAAAGTACCCGATGACACTGTCAACCGAGTTGAAGGATATCTTCACCAAAAACCTACGCACCTCAGGCATTTACATTGCCTTTGTGCTCATCATTGTGCTCTTCAGCATCCTGACCAACGGGCTGCTACTGAGCCCAACGAACATCACCAACATCGTCTTGCAGTACTCCTACGTGCTGATCCTGGCCTTGGGCATGATCATTGTGATCGTCGCCGGGCATATCGATCTTTCCGTCGGCTCCCTGGTGGCGCTGACCGGTGCAGTCTCCGCGGTGCTGGTCATCAAACACGATATGCCGTGGTGGGTTGGCATGCTCGCCGGCATCGCCGTGGGTGCGATCTGTGGTTTGTGGCAGGGCTTCTGGGTGGCCTACGTGGGCATCCCGGCGTTCATCGTGACCCTGGCCGGCATGTTGCTCTTCCGCGGTTTGACCTACGAGGTGCTCAACAACGTATCCCTGTCCCCATTCCCGGGTGAATATGGGCAGATCGCCGGTGGCTTCCTGAACGGACTGCTCGGCGGTTACGGCTTTGATACCTTCACCCTGGTGATCGGCGTGATCGCAGTAGCCGGTCTGGTGTACTCGCAGTGGCGCAACCGTCAGGGCCGTATTAAGTACGGCCAGAGTGTTGAGTCCATGGCGATGTTCGCCGGCAAAAACGTGATCACCGCGATCATCATCCTCTGGTTCTTCTGGCAGATCGCCACCAGCCGTGGCATGCCAATCGTACTGATCATCTTGGCCGTACTGATCCTGGGCTACCACACGCTGACCACCCGCACCGTTTTTGGCCGTCACGTTTACGCCATCGGTGGCAACCTCTCGGCAGCCAAACTCTCGGGTGTGAACGTGAAGAAGATCAACCTGTGGATCTTCATCAACATGGGCCTGCTCGCCGGTGTGGCCGGCGTAGTCTTCTCCTCGCGTTCCAATGGTGCCCAGCCCGGCGCCGGCAACATGTTTGAGCTCGATGCCATCGCAGCCTGCTTCATCGGTGGAGCGTCAACCACCGGTGGTGTGGGCCGGGTGACCGGTGCGATCGTCGGTGGCTTGGTGATGGCGGTGCTCTCTAACGGCATGCAGCTAATGGGTGTGGGTGCTTCCACACAGCAGATCGTCAAGGGTATTGTGCTGCTATTGGCAGTTGCCTTTGATATCTACAACAAGCGTCGCGCAGGCGCCACCAGCTAAGCATCACGCGCGCACAAGAAATTGACCGTTGGGCCCTTCCACATTGACGTGGGGAAGGGCCCAACGCGCGCAGAAATGAGGAATCATGTCCGGTATTAATGGCCAGGTGTTAACGCTGAAGGCCCACGGCTTCACCGCAGAAATTGCTACCCTTGGCGCCACCTTGGTCAGCCTCGAATACCAGGGCCGTCCACTGGTGCGAGCCTTTGATCCGCTCGGTGAGCGACCGGCCTACTCGGGGGCCATCCTTGCCCCGTGGCCCAATCGGGTTACCGACGGCAACTACCGGTGGGATGGTGTGCAGTACCAGTTGCCGCTGAGCGAACCGGCCCGTGGCCACGCCCTGCATGGTTTAGTGACCGATGATCTTTTCACGCCCGGTGAGCACGCCGACCAGTCGCTCGAACTACGCACCACCATTAGCCCCAGCGAGGGCTATCCCTTTGAGATCCAGCTGGCGATCACCTACCAACTCGAAGCTCAAGGACTGCGAATCACCGCCGCAGTCACCAATAATGGCAGCCAGGCAGCCCCGTTCGGCTGGGGTTCGCACGCTTACCTCGTAGCCCCGGGCAAGAATGTTAATGGTTGGAACTTGAGCCTGCCTGCTCAACGCGTGCAGCTGATCGAAGGTGAGCGGCTCTTGCCCAAAGACGTGGTCAGCGTTGACAGTACCGAGCTAGATTTCCGAAGTGCCCGGGTCGTCGGGGACACCTTTATCGACCACGCCTACACCGGGTTGGACGCTGGCGAAGACCAGTTGATCCGTGCAGTACTTACCGATGAAAATGGCATTGGTTCGCAGGTCATTTGGGATGAGACTCAACCGTGGGTGCAGATTCACACCGCAGACCGCGATGATCCGGAATTGAACCGTACCGGATTGGCCATTGAGCCGATGACCTGCCCGCCCGGTGCCTTCAACTCGGGCGAAGACGTGATCCGGTTGGAACCAGGATCCAGCCACCAGACCAGCTGGGTGATCGCTCCGGCGTAGGTCGACTGAGTGTTCCAACAAAACCAGTGACCCACCGCGTCTATTTCCTCGCTGACGGTGGCTGGGCAGCTGTCGCGGACCATGGCCAGCCACATATGCACAGTCTGCCCCAGGACAGCTTAGTATTCGACAAGCCCCAAAGGAACTGGGAGGATCGGACCATGCACTTCTTGGCTGAAGCTATTCGCCTGGCAGATTGGCGCCGCGCGTCAACGTACGTTTGGGTGCCATTTCTGGCTTGGGTCCTTGCCGCCCTGACAACCAATTTGATCCTAATATTGGCTGGGGGACCGGATGCCCACTGGCGAATACTCGCCTCGCTCACGGCAGGAACCGTAGCCTCGTACTGCGCGCGAAGCATTGTCTCCAAAAAGCGCGGGAAGGCAGCTGAACCTGAAAGTTAGGTTCGAGCTACGTCGCGCAATAAGGGTGCGACGAGGGCATGACGGCCAGGTTTTGGGCTCGTGCAAATAATGCCGTTCGCCCTATAGCTGCAGCTTGAGCCCCACGTGGCTCTTTTCGTACCCGAGCCGTTCATAAAATTCGTGCGCTCGCAGTCTGGAAGTATCAGTTGTTAACTGCGCTAGCAGAGCACCGCGAGCTCGGCCATGCGCGTGAGCCCATTCGAGCATCGCCCGGCCAACGCCATGCGAGCGTTCGCTGGCGGCCACGCGCACCCCTTCAATCTGCAAACGAGTGGTGCCCTGACGGGACAGCCCCGGAATGATCGAAAGCTGCATGGTCCCCACGACGGTATCCTCTTGGTCGCGCACCACCGCAAGGTAGTGGGTGGAATCGCGGCTGATCTTATCGAAGGCCCGCTCGTAGGTGGTGATCTCTTGCCCTTCGCGCGAGGCGCCCAACTCGTCATCCGACAGCAGTGCGACAATGGCTGGTACATCGGAGCGTTCGGCACGCTGCACCCGATACTGCCGCTCGCCCAGGCGAAGCAACCCTCCCACCGAGGCGCGCGCCTGTGAACGAAGCTTGAGGATCAGCGCATCCAGCCATCCGCCCACATGTTCGCGGCCTTCCGGAGTATCGGGGTAGCGGCAGCGCAGGTGCAGGCCGGCATCATCGAGGATGAACCACAACATCACCCCGTCGGTACGGATGCTCGCACCAATGTACTGGGCTTCGAGGCCGATGGAATCCACGCGCACCGGCAGTCGGCGCAAATCCAACCAGGAAATGGCGAACATGCCGGGTTCCTCCGGCATGCCGCCCCACGGTTCAAGGATTTCTTCCAGTGGCCAGGAACCAAGTTTGACCGCTTCCTTCACGGCTGCAGCGCAGGCGCTCGGGGTCGGGTCAGCAGACTCAATGACCGAGTTGGTGATGAACCACCCCACCGAGTCATCCCACCGGTGATCGTAACGGCTATGCACCGGGAAGACCGCGCGCAGTGGTGCCTGTGCGAGTTCTTGGGTTACCGCGGTCATCGCCGAGATTACGGCGGTGAGTGTAGAGACCGAATCTTCCTTGGCTTGAGCAGCAAAGGCGGCACTGTCATCAACATCCAGCACGTCGCGAACTTCGACGCGTTCGGCATGTGGCACCGGTTCGCCCAGTGGCAACGGGAAGCGTGGCATGACCGAACCGCTAGCTCCCAGCACTTCGGCCCAACGCTGGTGTACCTCGCGCGGGGCGCGCTCACGATTCACCAATTCGCGAGTGTGCTCGGTGAAGCTGGCGGCCTGTAGCGGTTGCGGGTTCTCTTCCTCATCAGAAAGCCCTAGTGCGCGCAAGAGATCTCGGGCGATCACCAGCATGGACCACATGTCCACGTGTGAATGATCCGAAGCTATGACCACCGTTGATTCCAGCGCGGTTTCTAGCAGGCACAGGCGATGTGAGGGAGTGTTGAGCGGAGCGCAGAACTGATCAAAAACATCACGCAAGGCGTCGTTCATCGACTGCCCAGTAGCCACCGGATGCTGCACCCACGAGCCAGGACCTACCGTGATCTCCTCCAGATGAAGCTCGCCGTGCGCATCTTGGCTGAAGGCAGAAAGTAGCGTCCCGTGACGGTTGATCACTTCCAGCCACGCATTAGCGAGGTCATCTAGTTCGACCTTGGCCGGCAGCCTGAAGCTAATGGCCATCCACGAGCCGGGGCGTTGCCCCAAGGAGACATGACGGCGCTGATCAAAGGAAATGGGCAGCTCAACTCCGGTGCGCGTCGCACTTACGTCGTAACCGCGCAACTTTCCGAAGGGCAAGCGTAACTGTGCAACGTTCGTCAGTCTCATGGCGTTATCCTATTACCCAAGATCGAGTATGACTGAAGCGAGCGCGGATTATGGCGAAATTTAGTGTTGAAGGCGCCCAGCTTGCCGTTGAGCTCAGCGATGAGGGCGGTCACCCGGTAGTTCAGCTTCACGGGCTGACCTCCAGCAGGGCACGGGACCGCGTACTGAATATGGACCTGGGGCGTGGACTGAGCGGCACCAGATTGCTTCGTTACGATGCCCGTGGGCACGGCCAATCCACCGGGCGCACCAACGCAGAGGACTACGAGTGGAAGAACTTGGCCGATGATCTGTTGGCCCTGCTCCATGAATACTTCCCCAATGAGAAGGTCTACGGTGTGGGTCAATCCATGGGTTGCGCCACCTTGTTGTACGCCGCGATCAAAGAACCAGAACGCTTCTGCGGCCTGACGCTGTTGCTTCCGCCCACCGCGTGGGAGTCCCGCAAGGCAAAGTCGCAGGCGTATCTGCGCAACGCTGACCTGTTGGAAGCCGAAGGTTGGGATGCTTTCATTCAGGCCGATATTGACGCGCCCGTTCCACCAGCCACGGTAGGTAATCCGGTGACGGTCCCAGATAATTCCCTGGCGCTATTGCCCACGATCTTCCGCGGTGCCGCGGCCAGCGACCTGCCGCAGCTAGCCGACCTCGCCCGGGTGACCATCCCAACGCATATTCTGGCGTGGACCGAGGACCCATCTCACCCGGTGACTACCGCTCAAGCATTGTTGTATGCATTGCCCCAAGCAAAGCTACAGGTGGCCAGCACCCGCGAAGAAGTGAACGCGTGGCCACAGATCCTGATGGATGATGTCACCAAACATGGTGCCCTGCATTCATCGGAGCCGGTGCACTAGTTTCTGCGTAAGTCAGTGGCAATCTGATCCATGGTCACAGCGATGGCTAGGGACTCGTCTAAAGGCATCACGGGGGATTCAGTCAGGCCCTCGCCGAGGCACCAGGCGACATGGGCAGCTTCCCAACCCAGCCCTCGTGCGGGGGAATCCTGAGTGAATTTTTGAGTGTCGAGAATACTTCCATCGCTACCGCGTAGTACCAGCTTCGAACCAGCATAGATTGGCCGTTCTACTTCCAAACTCGCTTCAGTGCCGGCAATCCACGCGGCCTGCGGCGAGTCAGTTTCGATGCTGCTGAAGATATTGGCGGTGGATCCATCATCGTTGGAAAGCACCGCAGTGAAAGACGCATCAACTCCTGTCTGCGTCATTCGGCCAGAGGCATGAAGTAGTTCCTTGGCCGGGGAGACCATGACGCTGAAGGCGATGGGATAAATACCAACATCAAGCAGGGCACCACCGCCGAGTGCTGGATCATAGATTCGCGAGGTGAGGTCCTCCGGAAATTTTGCCCCAAAATCTGCGTGGATTGAGATGATCCTGCCGAGCATTCCGGAAGCGATCACTTGCTGGATGACGTTGCCGACCGGTAGAAGCCGAGACCACATGCCTTCCATGACAAAGACGCCGGCCGCTCTTCCAGCATCGATTACCTGACGGGTCTGCTTCGCATTCAGTGTCATAGGCTTTTCAACTAGGACGTGCTTGCCTGCACTGATGGCCTGCATGGCCAGATCTGCGTGCCCACTGTGCGGAACGGCGATATAAATAACGTCCACGGCCGGGTCCTCGATGACCTGGGTATAGGAATCGTAGACCCGCGTGGCGCTGTCGCCGTATCTCTTGACGAACTGTTCTGAACGCTCGAAGCTCCGTGATCCCACGGCTGAAATCCGCGAACGCGTCAGGGTGTTCAGTGAGTGCCCGAATTCCGCAGCGATCCAGCCTGGACCGAGAATTCCCCAATTCAGCGCAGGGGCCTTGCGAGGATGTTGCAGGGTGGAGGCGGGCAAGACTAATGGCATGGACTCTCCCATTGAGTTGGCGTAAGTCATTGCCATTCACCCTAGTGGCAACCATAGAAAGTTCACAGTGCTGGCAGGGGTGATCCTCTATTGGCATTCCTAGGCTGGTGATGCACGCTTAGAACACCTTTACTCTTAGGAGCATCATGAATCCCTCACCACGCTGGTTTGGCTCTCGTCCCTTGCCCCGACCAGAAGAAGATCTTGAAGATCAGGGTTTGGCCTTTGACGTTGGAACCCTGATTGAACGACGCAAGGTCCTGGCGGGTGTGGGACTGGGCGCGGTGGGGCTGGCGCTGGCAGCCTGCGCGCCAACGAGCCAGTCCAGCTCGTCATCGTCCTCCTCGTCGGAAGAAATCCCTGATGAAACTGCTGGTCCGTACCCGGGTGACGGGTCCAATGGACCGGATGTGCTTGAGGAAAGTGGCATCGTACGTAGCGATATTCGCTCCAGCTTCGGCGAAAGCACCACCACTGCCGAAGGTATCCCGATGAACCTAGAGCTGACGATTGTGGACATGGCCAACGGCAACAAACCCTTTGAAGGTGTCGCGGTGTACGTGTGGCATTGTGACCGTGATGGCGAATATTCGATGTACTCCACCGGTTTGGAAAACGAGAACTACCTGCGTGGGGCGCAAGTGGCCGACGCCGACGGCGTCGTGAAATACACCAGTATCTTCCCGGCTTGTTATACCGGGCGTTGGCCGCACATTCACTTTGAGGTCTACCCCGACACCAAGTCGATCACCGATTCCACCAATGCTATTGCTACCTCTCAGGTGGCGTTGCCCAAGGATATTTGTGACGCCGCATTCGCGACTTCCGGATATGAAAAGTCAGTCACCAATATGAAGAGCCTGAGTTTGGAGACAGACAACGTCTTCGGTGATGACGGGGGAGTTAAGCAACTAGGCACGGTGACGGGTGACGCGAGATCCGGCTACACGGTGAAGCTGACGGTGAATGTTGATACCACGACGGAACCAACTAGTGGTTCGGCGCCCGGCGGTGGCGGTGGCGGCATGCGCGGTGGAACCCCACCTTCGGGCGCGCCGGACGGTACACCACCATCCGGTGGCCCTGGTGGTCAGGGTGGAACGCCTCCATCGGGTGCACCGTCGACGCCATCCGATAACGCGACGCCGTCCACCGGATCCAATACCTGACACACGAAAGCCAGCGGGAGTTGCAACTTCTCCCGCTGGCTTTGTGCTGCTTGTTTGTCTCAGCTGACGACGATGCGTGCAAAGCGCGTGAGCTGTTCACCGTCATTGATGTAGGTGAAGTCTTGATCCGTCGCAAAGGCGTAATGCTCTCCGGCCTGAACCGTGACAGTTTCTGTTGTGGTCTCGATGCGCAGGGATCCTTCGAGAACCAGGACCATTTCTGACCAGCCGGCTGGGTCTGGTTCGCCCACATAGCACTCGGTTGGCATGAGCGTCCAGATCAGCAGTTGCGCTTCCTTGCTGGCGGGAACAGAGGCCATCATGGTCGCCACACTGCCTGGGAGCTGTCCCCTCCAGACGATTTCGTTGATGGAGGAGCGGGGTGCCGAAGGCTCGGCGACCAAGTCGACGAAGGTGACGCCCAAGGATTCAGCCAGACGGTCCAGCCCGGTAAGGCTGATATTTGCTTCGCCGGCTTCAAGCTTGATCACCGTGCGTCGGCTAACCCCGGACTGGTCGGCAAGGGCGGCTTGGCTGAGTCCGGCGGCGAGCCGGAGGCGGCGGACGTTTCGACTGAGGTGTGTCAGAACATCTGAACTGTCACTGGGTTGCATGTGAACTATTATTCACCATAGTATTGTGCATTATGTTGCACAATGATTTGAAGTGGCGAGGATTCTCCCGCCAAGAAGCGGTATTGGTTCTTGCCACGGTCATTTGGGGCGCGACGTTCCTGATCATTCATATCGCTGTCCAATACAGCGGTCCCTGGTTTTTTGTCGGCATGCGCTTCATTACTGCAGGACTCATTAGCGCCCTGCTGTTCGCACGCGTACTCAAAGGGCTCACGCTCAAAGAGGTGATGGCGGGGGTGGCCATTGGCGTGATGATTTTCTTCGGCTATGGACTGCAGACTGCAGGCTTGCAGACGGTCAATAGCAGCACCTCAGCGTTCATCTCTGCACTCTATGTTCCCCTGGTTCCCTTGCTGCAATGGGTTGTTTTCCGCAAGAAGCCGGGACTGCTTACATGGATTGGCGTAGCCCTGGCATTCATCGGCCTAGTGCTCTTAGCGGATCCCGGGAGCGTTGGATTCAACTTTGGCACGGGGGAACTGGTGACAGTCATCAGCACCCTGCCAATAGCGTTAGAAATCATTCTCATCGGCTGGTTTGCTGGCAAGGTGCACCTCGGGCGTGTCACCGTTGTTCAGTTATTGGTGGCCGGGGCGCTCGGATTTCTTGCTGTTCCACTAACTGGCGAACAGGTTCCAGACTTCTCATGGGTGTGGGTAATTGCCTCTGTTGCGCTGGGCGTTGCAAGCTGCATGATTCAACTTGCGATGAACTGGGCGCAAAAATCGGTGTCACCTACCCGCGCGACAATTATCTACGCTGGCGAACCGGTGTGGGCAGCAATTATCGGCAGAATCGCAGGCGACCGATTACCCCCGATCGCCATTGTGGGAGCGCTGTTCATTATTGCCGGTTCGCTAGCCAGTGAGCTGCGACCGCGGCGAAAAGGCGAAGCCAAGGCTGCGCAAAATGCCACTGAAAATGTTGAAGTTTGAACCTGACGAGGTTATATCAAAACCTACTTACTGGTCAGTAACAACGTCATAAGATGGCCGTATGCTGACTCAGGACATCGCCGGCGAATCCGTGCGCATCCTTGTGACCACCCGAGATAGCGTGCAGGCCACAGTCTTCCGGCCGTACGCCGAGATCACCGGAGTTCTGATCATTCATCCAGCTACTGCCACTCCGCAAGGTTTCTATCGTGCGTTCGCGCAATCTGCCGCGAGCCGGGGATTGCTAACCATCACCTACGACTATCGAGGCACCGGACTTTCGGGATCTCCCAAGGATCAACCTGAGATCAAAATGCGTGACTGGATCCAGCAAGACATTCCAGCCGTGGGCAAATGGGCCAGTGAGCGTTATCCAAACCTGCCGCACTACGCCATCGGGCACAGCGTGGGCGGACACGGGCTGATCATGAACTACGGAACTGACAACCTGAAAGCGTTCACGATTATCTCCAGCCACATGGCCGCCTTGCGAACCGTGGAGCCGATGACCGAGCGCATCAAACTCATCATGATCCTCAACGTGCTGGGTCCAGTCATGAGTCGGGTGCTGGGCTACATGCCAGAACGAAAACTCGGCCTCGGCGAGGATATCACCCGTTCAGCCATGCTGGACTGGAGTAGTTGGACCCTGCGCAAGAACTACTTCTTCGATGATCCGAGCATGAGGGCCTCGCAGCGAGCAGCACAGGTAAAGATCCCAGTCCTCGCTATCGGAGCCAGCGATGACCTTTGGGCTGCACCCAAACCGATGGATCTGCTCACCAAGCACATCACCGGTGCCCCGGTGGAACGTCGCACCTACACCCCAGGAGAATTGGGTGCCAAGAAAGTTGGACACCACGGGCTGATGAAACGAGGCGTGGGAGAACCAGTCTGGGAGGACATCCTCGACTGGTTCACCCGCTAAAAATCGACGGCGTTTTTCAGCACCGGTAACTGCTTCCGCGCTTTGTCGACCAATCCAAGGTCCAGCTCCACGATCAGCAATTCAGGTTCAGCGCTAGCCTGGGCAATAACTCGACCCAGCGGATCCACCACGAGAGAATGCCCCACGCCTAATGGCGCCGTTCCCGACACCGGCTGCCCAACGCTCAACGGATCAGCCTGATCCACCGCCACAATAAACGTGGTCGAATCCAAGGCGCGGGCCGTGGCTAGGGTAGTCCACTGCTCAACTTTGCCGTCGCCCGCACCCCACGAAGCGCACACAATGTTCACCGCTGCGCCGGAATTGGCATGGCGGATGAACAACTGTGGGAAGCGCAGGTCATAACAGGTGGCCACACCTAAAACCTGGCCCTCATGCTCAAACTGCACTGGCGCACTGCCCGGGGTCACCGAGTCGGACTCGGCGTAGCCGAAGGCGTCATAGAGGTGGATCTTGTCGTAGTGGGTATCTGCTTCGGGCCCAGCGACCAGCAGGGTATTGCGAACCCGACCCTCGTCTCCCGGGGTGAACATTCCGGCAACAATAGTGATGTCAAGATCTCGGGCTTGCTGGCGAACCATCGAGGCCCAGGGTCCCTCCGATGGTTCAGCCACCGCGGCAAGATCATTACCAAACGCCACCTGCATCGCTTCCGGGAAGATGACCAAGGAAGCTCCAGATTCTTTGGCCTCTTTGGCGTGGTCTCGAATGATTGCCAAGTTTTGCTGCGGGTCAGGCGTGCTCAGCACCTGAGCGAGAGCAATTTTCATTGGGCATCCCCCTCCTGTGACATCTGCACTTCCTCGCGTCCCTTGGAAACCGACATGATGTCGGCCTGGCGCTCGCCGTCCACCCGAGAAGCAAGCTCGTTGAGTTGGGTCATTGATTCGGGCGATAGCCGTAGATTCAGTGACTCCAAATTGTCATCGAAGTGGTGCGCATAGCGAGTCCCGGGGATGGGGGACACCGCAACGTTCTGCAGCGTGGCCTGCTCATAAACCCACGCCAGAGACACCTGCGCCTCGGAGAAGCCTTCGCGCGCAGCTACCTCTTCGATCACGTCGAGCAGCCGATCGTTATTCTCCATGCACGAATCCTCGAAACGAGGGAAGTTGCGACGCACGTCGGTCATCTCTAGTTCTGACTTTGCGAAGACTTGACCGGTGAAGTAACCACGTCCCAACGAGGCGTAAGTTACTAGACCTACGCCCAGTTCGCTGGCGGTTGGGATCAGCCAGCGTTCAATGTCACGGCTGAAGATGGAGTATTCCATCTGGATCGCGGTGATGGGGTGTACCGCGTGGGCGCGACGCAGCTCGTTGGAGGTCACCTCAGAGAGGCCAATGTGGCTGATCTTTCCTGCCTCCACCAATTCCTTATATGCGCCGACCGTGTCTTCAATCGGGACCCGGCTATCAACCCGGTGGTAGTAATACAGATCGATATGCTCCACGCCCAAGCGCTGCAGGCTCTCATCCACACATTTCTTGATGAACGCGGGGTCGCCGTTAGCGCGGGGATCTCCTGGATTTTTCGGGCGCACGATGCCTGCCTTGGTGGCTAGGGTGACTTCGTCGCGACGAGTCTTAAGGACTTCGGAAAGCAAGGATTCGTTGTGTCCGGCACCGTAGATATTGGCGGTGTCGAGGAAAGTGATGCCATTGTCTAGGACATGGTTCAGCGTGCGTAGCGATTCGGCATCGTCGGCCGAACCATAAGCGCTGCTCAGTGACATGCATCCGAAGCCCTGGGGTGTGACATGTAGTCCCTGACCCAAGTCGATCGTGCTGATTGTGCTCTGGGATCCCATATCAGTCCTTTACCGTGAGGTGGTTACCTTCTATCGAGCCTATCTAAGTAGTACTCAACGAGCATCAACATCGGGGGAATATTGAGAAGCGTGAATGCTCCATAGCGCGACACGCCTAACCAAATCAATGGCTGATCTGATTAAAGAGACGGTGTCTCAATGTCGAGCAGGGAAGGCAGAGTAAAATTTTTCCCATGGGCAGTGAAGTTCGCGATCGGGTGCGCGAGAAGATGAAGATCGAGTTGGCGCAACAGGTGTATACCGTTTTCGCCGAACGAGGTTTAGAGAACGTCACCGCCCAACAAGCTGCTCAAGCCGTAGGCATTTCCCGTGCAACCTTCTTCAGATATTTCTCATCCAAAGAGGATGCTGTGGTCACCGCCTTGCGGTCAATGAACCTGCACTTCTCCCAGACGCTGGAAGCAATGGCTTCCTCACCCAGCGAGAGTCTGTTGGAACTGCTGCGTCTGAGCTTTGAACCAACCGTCGTTGCCGCCGAACAGGATCCCGCTTCCATACGGGCACGGGTGGAGCTGGTGTGGAGTACTCCCGCCTTACGCGCTAGCTGGCAAGAATCGCGCCGAATGCAGCAGGCGGAACTCGCTCACGGCTTGGCTGCTTTCTGCGCCAATTACCGCTTGGCGGAAACGTCGGCATTGCTGGCCCTGACGCTTTTTGACCACGCTTTGGTGCGCTGGATCGAGACGCCCGATGGATCCCTTCGAGCAATCCTCGACGAGGCATTCGACTTTGCTTCCATGATTGACGACCGCTGGTCGGTATCGACTCGGGTCTAGCTAGATAAGCTGACCCTAGCTAGAACTTGCCGTCAGGTTGCTGGGAAAATGAAAGCGGTGTCATCCACCAAATCCCCGAGCAGGATTGCGAGCAAATAGTTATGAGCATGGAAAGCGCCGCTTGGCATTCACTATGGAAGCTATCTGGTGACAAAGGCAGGGCCTATGCGCCAACGACGCCCAAGCGAGTATTGAAATTTGCTGCAGGCTATAAGTCTCGACTACTCGTCTTTGTGCTTTTCTCGGTGATCGCTGCTGTACTTGCCGTTATTACTCCTGTACTAGCCGGACGAGTAGTGGACGAGATCGTTGCGCAGTCCGGCGTACGTACCATTGCTAATTTGGCGATCATCATGGCGGTTATCGCCGTCCTTGATGCGATTACCTCTATCGTGGTGCGTTGGTTCTCCTCAAAACTGGGCGAAGGCATTATTTATGACTTGCGCACCGCAGTCTTCGACCACGTACAGAAAATGCCGGTGGCATTCTTCGCTCGCACTCGAACCGGCGCATTGGTCAGTCGACTGAACAACGACGTCATCGGCGCACAATCGGCCTTCGCCGGAACTCTCTCGGGGCTCGTGTCCAATACCGTTGCGCTCATTCTGACCGCTGCGGTCATGTTCACCACCTCATGGCAAGTCACGCTCATTGCACTAGTCCTCTTGCCGGTCTTCCTGTTGCCCGCACGTCATTTTGGGAAGTCTGTAGCGCTGTTGCGTCGCGAATCTGCAGAGCTGAACGCGAGTATGGGCAACCAGATGACCGAACGCTTCTCCGCTCCGGGCGCTACCTTGATCAAGCTCTTTGGCAGCCCGCAGGATGAATCAAAGATGTTCGCCCAGCACGCTGGCAGGGTCCGCGATATCGGCGTGAAGATGACCATGCGCCAGTTCTACTTCGTGACCGCGTTGACTTTGGTGGCAGCCTTGGCACTCGCGTTGGTGTACGGTTTGGGTGGCATGTATGCGGTGCGTGGCGAACTGGCTGCCGGCGATATTGTCACCTTGGGTATGTTGCTCACCCGCCTTTACACACCACTGACTGCGCTGGCTAACGCCCGAGTTGAAATCACCAGCGCACTGGTGAGCTTCGACCGCGTCTTTGAAGTTTTGGATCTGGAACCGCTGATTGCCGATGCTCCTAACGCCCGTCGCCTCGAGGTCGGAGCGCCCATTCCGGTGAAATTCGATCACGTGAACTTCTCCTACCCCAGTGCAGACAAGGTCTCGCTGGCTTCACTTGAAGAGGTCGCCGTCCTAGATACGCGTGGCGGTGAAGAAGTCCTACACGACATAAATTTCGAGATTCCAGCAGGACAGACCTTCGCCCTGGTCGGCTCCTCTGGCGCGGGCAAATCCACGGTCGCCTCTTTGCTAGCACGACTTTATGATGTCGATTCCGGAAGCGTGCAATTGGCCGGAGAGGACATCCGCGAGCTGAAGCTCGACTCTTTGCGTACCACCGTCTCGATGGTGACCCAGGACGGACACCTCTTCCACGAAACCATTCGTTCTAACCTGACTTTGGCCCGCCCCGAAGCTAGCGATGAGCAGATTTGGGAAGCCCTAGAACGTGCACGACTTCTACCTGTCATTCAATCTCTGCCCGATGGCCTAGATACGGTAGTGGGCGAGCGTGGTTACCGGCTCTCCGGCGGTGAACGTCAGCGTATGACCATTGCTCGCTTGCTACTAGCCGCCCCACAGGTAGTCATCTTGGATGAGGCCACCGCTGCTCTGGACTCCGCTAATGAAGCAGCAGTGCAGGCTGCTTTGGCTGAGGCATTGGAAAACCGTACGGCTCTGATTATCGCTCACCGTCTGTCCACTATCCGTTCCGCTGACCAGATCCTTGTAGTGGAGGCCGGGCAGATTATTGAGCGTGGTACCCACGCCGAACTTCTGGCTCTTGGGGGGCGCTACACCGAACTCTATGAAACCCAATTCGCGCAGTAAATCCGTACTGCTAGTGTTGCTAACCAAAATACTTGAGGAGGATCCCTGCAGTGGCACCCGCTGACGATCTAAGCGCATCCGAGCGTGCATACAGGCTGATCCGTGACGGAATTTTGGACGGAAGCTACGCGCCAGGCACGATGGTCGGCGAGGCATCTTTGGCCAAGGACTTTGAGCTTAGCCGTACTCCGGTCCGCTTGGCGCTGGGCAGGCTCCAGCAGGAAGGGTGGATCGAAATCTTTCCGAAGCGCGGCGCTTTGGTCAAAGGACTGACCGGCCGCCAGATTGCCCAGCTGGCCTCCACGCGCTTCCTCCTTGAATCAGTCTCGGTGCTTGAAGCTTCGCAGGCTCAACGCGAAGTGGTTGCCCAACGCCAGCAGCTTTCGATCCAGGCACAAGAAGCGGCCCTGACATCAGGGGACCTGCGTGAATTTGTTGACCTGACCATCGAGTTCCACCGTGGTTTTGTTCAGGTAGCCGGGAACGACGTGCGGGTTGAGCTTTATGATCACTTGGCTGATCGCCATCGTTTTGCGCTCTTTGCCAGTGCCGAGGAGACGCTCTCGCGGAGGGAAGAGATTATCGCGGAGCACCGCGAGTTGGTCAGTCTCATGCTGGAAAATAATGGTGATGGATTCAAAGCCGGTCTAGGTGCGCACATCTCCGATAGTGGCGTAGAGCAGTAACGAAATATACTGGGATACAACATGTATCCCAGTTTGTTCTACACTGAACTTGGGGAAGGTACTGGCCTTTCGAGTGACGAGTAGAAAGGCGCATGCCGTGAACGAGCTGACGCGTAGCAAGGTGCAGCAGCGAACTTTGTGGGTGCTTGCCGTCTCTCAGATCTTTGGAACCATCGGCGTGGGTGTGGCCCCATCGATCGGCATTCTTCTTGCTGAAGAAGTCACCTCAAGTGAAGCGTGGGCCGGTCTTGCCCGTACGGCCAGTACCTTGGGCGCTGCTTTGCTGGGGCTTCCACTAGGAAATTTGGCGGCACGATTCGGCCGTCGATTCGCGCTGAGTAGCGGCTGGTGGCTGGCAGCCCTTGGTGCGTTATTGCTGGTCCCGGCAGCCCAATTTCAGCTGGTCGTCCCACTTTTTGCGGGACTGCTGTTGATCGGTTCGGGCTCAGCCGTAAGCCTTCAAGCCCGCTTCGCCGCCACCGACCTAGCCAGCGATGATCACAAGGGTCGTAGCCTGGCGCTGATTGTTTGGGTGGGAACCATCGGAACGGTGCTCGGGCCAAACCTTGGCATCCCGGGCCGCATGATTGGCGATGCTACCGGCCTGCACGTGTATGCCGGCGCGTTCTTGATTGCGGGCGTAGCTATGGTGCTGGCGGGATTGTTGGTGTTCCTCTTGATGCGCCCGGATCCACTATTGCTGAATCGCCAAAGTGATCAGCTAGCCGGAGCCGCGCTTCCTGTCCGTCAACGAGGTGGGCTGAAGCGTTTCGCTCTCGAACTGCGTGCCAATTCGCGAGCACGCTACGCGGTGATCGCGATCCTCAGCGCACAAATTGTCATGGTGGCCATCATGACCATGACCCCAATTCACATTACGCACCACGGCGGCACCGTATCCTTGGTGGGCATCACCATCTCGCTGCACATCCTTGGCATGTATGCGTTGGCTCCGTTGGTGGGCTATGTGGCCGACCGGTGGGGCAACCGATTTTCCATTGGGGTCGGTCTGCTGATCTTCGCCGCTTCGCTTCTGGCCGGTGGCCTGCATCCCGAAAAGATGGGGTGGATCATGACCAGCCTCATTCTTCTCGGAGTTGGATGGTCCTTTATTAATGTGTCCGGCTCCGCTCTGTTCGCGAAGGTTATCAGCAAGCAAGATCGCGCGTCGGTTCAGGGTGGGGTTGATGCGCTGTCCAACCTTTGTGGTGCCGCGGCCGCGTTTGCCGCTGGTCCGCTGATGGCGCTCAGTTCTTTCTCGGCGCTGACCATCGTTGCAGCCGTCGTTTTGCTTCCGCTGGCTGTCATGACGGTGCGCCACCAAAAGTAAGGTCAAAAATTCTCGCCCAGGCAGTAGCTTTGATGACCCCAGCCCCTGCCAGCGTCCAGTTAGTCTTGCTAATGTCGTCTGTAAGTAGGCAGGAGTAGCCATGACTCACGACGAAGATCGATACTTTGACCCAATGATCCATGATGTCATGCGGGAACTAAGTAACCAATTGGCCGGACGTTATATCGCCTGGGAAGACCAAGCGGGTACTGATCGCGAGGCCAAACACTGGCGCGCAGAGTGGCTTCGCGTTCGGAGCGAGATTCGCCAGGTCAATCCACGTAGCCAAGCGGCTATCGAAGCGAAGACCGATGAGCTGCGACGGATCCTGCGCGAACTACCCGAGTATGCGCCGAGGTTCGAATGAATGAAGGTATTTGAGCAAGAAATCAAAGCGATATCCGATCGTTAGTCGGCTGCGGCCACCAGCTGTACACCCAGTTCACTAGCTGCCGCTTGTAGTACAGGTACCGCAGACTTCATGAATTTTTCGTCCACACGCGTGACCGGTCCGGAGACCGAAATCGCCATGGGCGTTGGCGCACCGGGAACCGGAACGGCGATGCAACGCACACCCAACTCCTGCTCTTCCTCATCAATGGCGTAACCACGTTCGCGGGTGGCTTCCACATCGGTGAACAGTTTGCCCAAGGTGGTGATGGTGTTGGCCGTCTTTGGTGGCATGCCTGCCTGGGAAACCAAACGCTGCACTCGTTCATCATCAAGTACCGAGAGCACGGCCTTGCCCACGCCTGAGTTATGCAGCATGGCGCGGCGTCCGACTTCGGTGATCATGCGCATTGAGTGCGCGGACTGCACCTGAGCAATGTAGGTGACCATATCGCCATCGAGCACAGCGATATTGGCAGATTCGCCCAGCTTGGTGACCAGGTCCTTGAGAACAGGGGAAGCCAGTGCGCCAAGTTGGCGGTTGGCGACTTCGCCCAGACGAATCAATCGGGGGCCTAATGAGTACCGGCGGTTCGGTAGTTGGCGCACGTAGCCGACGCCGACCAAGGTGCGTAGTAGGCGGTGAATGGTGGGCAACGGCAGGGGAGTGTCGGCAGCTAGTTCGCTCAGCGCGGCTTCTCCTCCGGCACGGGCGATGACTTCCAAAAGCTCAAAAGCGCGTTCAACTGACTGCACGCCGCCGGTAGTGGACTTGCTGGAAGTCTGCGTCATCTTTGCTCCTTTAGTTAAAGCACTGAATTTGGAAGTAGCTTACGCGTAAGTTCTACGATGCGAAATCCTCGTCCCAACAATAGCCTAAAATCAGGCATTCCTTCCACGATCCGATATTTTGCCGGCAAATATCCGTGCCCGAGGCCACAAACACCTCTTGCGTTTTCATTTTGAGGATAATAGTATCCACTATACGGAAATCTTTTGGATGCATGTCAAAGCATCCGGATATGGAAGTACAGAAGAGCACACGAGGTTAAGGAACAACTCATGAGTATTTCAATTACCAGCATCCCCGATGTCGCAGATGCCCAGCAGATCCTCTCTGGCGATGCCCTAGCTTTCATTCAGAAACTGCACGAGAAATTCGCTGGAACCCGCAATGAACTGCTGGCAGCACGCTCGGTGCGCCGCAAAGAGTTCTCCGATGCTCGCTCCATCGACTTCGATCCAGCCACCGAATCCGTCCGCACCGGCGACTGGAAAGTCGCCGAAGCCCCAGAAGCGCTGCGCGACCGCCGCGTGGAAATCACCGGCCCTGCTTCCCCTGCCAAGATGGCCATCAACGCACTGAACTCCGGCGCCAAGGTTTGGCTGGCCGACCTGGAAGATGCTTCCACCCCAAGCTGGTTCAACGTCATCGATTCGATCTCTAACCTCTCGGCTGCCGCCCGCGGCACCCTGGCTTTCACCGACGCCAAGTCCGGCAAGTCCTACGCGCTGCGCACCGACGCTCCTCGCGCGGTTGTCGTGGTTCGCCCCCGCGGCTGGCACCTGCCAGAGAACAACGTACTGATCAACGGAGAACCAGCGGTTGGCGCGCTGGTGGACTTCGGTCTGCACTTCTTCCACAACGCCAAGGTGCTCGCCGAATCCGGCCAGGGCCCGTTCTACTACCTGCCAAAGATGGAACACTACCTGGAATCGCGCCTGTGGAACGAGGTCTTCACCTTCGCCCAGGCCGAGCTGGGCATCGCCCACGGCACCGTGCGCGCCACCATGCTCATTGAGACGATTCCGGCCGCTTTCCAGATGGATGAGTTCCTCTACGAACTGCGCGAGCACGCTGCGGGGTTGAACGCCGGCCGCTGGGACTACCTGTTCTCGATCATCAAGACCTTCCGCGAAGCAGGCGAAGCGTTCATCATGCCGGACCGTTCGGCCGTGTCGATGACCGCTCCGATGATGCGCGCCTACACCGAGCTGCTGGTCAAGACCTGCCACAAGCGCGGCGCCTTCGCCATGGGCGGCATGGCCGCGTTCATCCCGAACCGCCGCGAACCAGAAGTCACCGCCGCCGCCTTCGAAAAGGTCCGCGATGACAAGTCCCGTGAAGCCAACGATGGATTCGACGGCTCTTGGGTGGCCCACCCAGACCTGGTGGATATCTGCAAGGAAATCTTCGACGCCAAGCTCGGCGAGAAGCCAAACCAGATCGACCGCCAGCGCCCAGAAGTTGAAGTCACCGCAGCCCAGCTACTCGACGTGGCCAGCGCACCGGGCGATGTCACCGAGGTCGGCGTACGCGCCAACCTTTATGTGGCCGTAAACTACGTAGCCGTCTGGCTCTCGGGCAATGGTGCCGTGGCCATCCACAATCTGATGGAAGACGCCGCCACCGCAGAAATCTCCCGTTCGCAGATCTGGCAGCAGATCCGCAACGAAGTGGTGGCCGCCGACACCGGCAACACCATTACCGCGGAACTAGTCTCCACCATTTTGGGTGAAGAAGTGGAACGCCTGCGCGGTGAGGTCAATAATGAAGAACACTTCAAGGTCTACTACGAGCCGGCCGCCCAGCTGATCGCCACCCTGACCAGCGGGAAGGATGAGGACTTCGCAGACTTCCTCACCACCGGCGCCTATGAACTGCTGGAAAAGGAGTACGTGAGCAAGCCATGACCAACCCCTTCGATGAGTCCACGCTGGCCAGCGTAGAAGCGCTACTGGCCGACACCGATCAGTTACTGGAACACTCCTACCCAGGGGATTCCGGGACCCGACAGCCCATCCACACCGTGTATGTTCCGGGGGACAAGTACACCCCGGATCTGCCCGCCACGTGGGGCCACAACGCCGTTGTGGCTGCCGGTGGACTGGTAGGCCTGTCGATGCTGGCCACCAAGCTGAACTTGGCTGAACCACAGCGTCTGGCCGAGCTGGTAGCCGAGAAGCTGGTCAGTGAACCCATCGAAGATTTGCGTATCGACTTTGAAGACGGCTACGGCAATCGCAGCGAAGCCGAGGAGGACGCCGCCGTACTGGCGGCGGCCGACTCGCTCGCTGCGGCCGTGGCCGCCGGCAAGGCCCCAGCCTTTATCGGTATCCGCTTCAAATGCTTCGAGGCACCCACCCGGGCGCGAGGCATTCGCACCCTAGGGCTGTTCATCTCCCAGCTGCTCTCTCATGGTCAGCTGCCCGAAGGACTGCGCCTAACTTTGCCCAAGGTCACTACCGTGGACCAGGTCAGAGCCATGGTGCTACTGACTGAAAAACTTGAGCAAACCCACGGCTTGGAAGCCGGACGACTGCGTTTTGAAGTCCAAGTCGAAACCCCACAGGTGATCATCGTCGCCGACGGCACCCACCCGGTAGCGCAGCTGATCCACGCAGGCCAAGGACGGGTTTCCTCCCTGCACTATGGCACCTACGACTACTCGGCCTCCTTGGGTGTCGCCGCCGGTTACCAGTCCATGGAACATCCGGTAGCTGACTACGCCAAGGACGTCATGCAGGTGGCAGTTGCTGGCACCGGCGTTGAGCTCTCCGACGGTTCCACCAACATCATTCCTGCTGGAGACCCTGAGAATATGGCCGATGCCTGGGCCCTACATGCCCGACTGGTACACCGCCATCTGGCCCGCGGCATCTACCAGGGCTGGGACCTGCACGAAAATCAGCTGCCCACCCGCTACCTGGCCACCTTCGCCTTCTTCCGCGAGGGTCTACAAGCGGCCGGCACCCGACTGCGGAATTACGTCCACCAGATCAGCTCCACGATCATGGATGAACCCGCCACTGCCCGAGCTCTGGCCCGCTACATCCACCGCGGGGTCACCTGCGGTGCGGTGAGCGCCGAGGAAGTCGCCGAACTAGCCCAGATCACCCTGTCCGAACTTGAAGCGATCGCGCTGAATCGCTCCCACGCCTAAGGATCCTGCCATGACCGTTCCCGCAATTGCGAACTCCTCGTCCTACTACGCGAACTTCGGCGGACACCCGCCGCAGAGCGATCTGCTCACCGACCGCGCCATCGTTACCGAGGCCTACACGGTGATTCCCAAGGGTGTGCTGCGTGACATCGTCACCAGCGTCTTCCCCGAATGGACCAATACCCGTGCGTGGGTGCTCAACCGTCCGGTCGCAGGCGGCGCCACGACTTTCGCCCAGTCCATCGTGGAAGTCGCCCCTGGTGGCGGAGCCACCAAGCCAGAGCCGCAGGCCGAAGTCCAGGGCTTCATCTTCGTGCTCACCGGCCAGCTGACCCTGGTCATCGAAGGCACCGAGCATGTACTTGAAGACGGTGGTTACGCTTATCTGCCGGCAGGCTCAACTTGGTCGGCACGCAACGATGGTACCGAACTGACCAGCTTCCATTGGCTACGCAAGCGCTACGAACCACTGGCCGGCGTGGATGCTCCGGGCCCAGTTGTGGGCAATGAACGCGACGTCGAGCCTGGCCCAATGCCGGGCACCGACGGTAAGTGGCGCACCACCCGCATGCTTGACCCCAACGATGTCGCTTTCGATTTCGGTGTGAACATCGTGACCTTTGAGCCGGGCGCCTCCATCCCGTTCGCTGAAACCCACGTGATGGAGCACGGTTTGTACGTGCTGGAAGGTAAGGGCGTTTACCGTCTGAACGGTGACTGGGTCGAAGTGGAAGCTGGAGACTACATGTCCCTGCGCGCTTTCTGCCCGCAGGCTTGCTACGCCGGCGGCCCGGATAACTTCCGCTACCTGCTCTACAAGGATCAGAATCGACAGGTCGCTTTGTAAGCGGTACCGTCAAGTGCGCTCAAAGGCTGGCACCTGCCCACTACAGGTGGGTGTCAGCCTTTGAAATAATTAACAACAATTACAAGGCGGCAATCCAACAATTACAACGAACCCGCCTGGATCCCCGCAATTACGGGTGTTTTAAAATCTCGGATGCGAGCATTAGTTACAAATCAGCGTTCAGTTAGTTACAGATTCTTCGTCGGCAACCCGCGAACTGAGGATCAACCGACGCTCAAGACGAACGAGGTTTCGCGAGGATGGTTCAGCGATTGCAGGCTGCAACGCAGCACGTAGAACGTCACCGACCTTTTGCTCATCCAGTTCCACTCCAACCGCCACTAGAGCGTCTTCGGCAGGATCAGAACCGGGCGTAGCCAGCTGAAGATGCGGTTGCCATCCGACCATATTGATCAGGTAGCGCTGGACCCCGGTACCGGTCCGAATCTTTACGTGGCCTTTGAGTCGGTAAGCGTCCGCCGGCGGGTTCTCAAGAAGATCCAGCAGTGCTCCCGGATCAGCCGCGTCGGGGCAGGACACGGTAACAGCGTGAGCATGCGGCGCATGGCTGTGGTCATGTTCGGCCCGTGAGGCAGCGGCCAGCGGAAGCTCATCGCTCGGGTCCTCGTTCAGTGCGATATCAAAGACTAATTCTGGGTCGATGGCTGCGTGGCTGGCGGGAACGATGCTCACCTGTGGGTTGGCCTGTCGCACTCGTTCACTGATCCGGGTGAAGGTCGCCTCGCGGGCATCTTCGGCGATCATGTCCAGCTTGTTGACTACCACCAGGCTGGCCGCGCCGAATCGGGCAGGGGCCATGGCGGCGGTGTCCACCGTATGTTCGTGCTGCACCGCGTCGATGACGTCGATAATCCCTCCGGGTCGTACCCCGGGCGCGTTGCCATAGCGCAGGAGTCGATCCACATTGATCGGGTCGGCGGCGCCGCTGGCCTCAACGATGATTGCATCTAAGCGGAGCTTTGGCTGGGCCAGTTTTTCCAGCAGCTCATCCAGACCGCCACTGTCGGGCAGGCAGCAGACACAGCCGCCGGCGATGGATTCGGCGGCGTCAATCTGCCCGGTGATCAGGCCGGTATCAACGTTGATCTTGCCAATATCGTTGATGATCACGCCCACGCGGGTACCGGGCCTGGTCAATAAGCCGTTGAGTAAACTGGTTTTGCCCGCGCCGAGGTATCCGGTGAGCACAATAACGGGGATCAAAACCGCTTCCTTGTCATCTTGATAAGCAGGGCATATCTATTCTCCCCGTTACCGATGGCAATTCCACATGTGGACACACATGGATGCCGCGGCTACCAGGTGGGCAGCTGCGGAATTGGTCCGTCGGCTTGGATGTAGCGAGCATTTCCGCGGGCCAACCATTCAACAAAACCCGCACGGTCAGCGCGGACGGTGAGCGACCCATCGCCAATGACCCACTTATCGCCCTCTTCGCTCAGCAGCGTCATCCCCGGGGCATCCTTGACCCGCATGGCTCGAACCGCTGCTTCGACGGCGTTTTCCTGGGAGTCCGGATCGGCTTCCTCGATGCTCCATGCTGTGTCGAGGTCATGGTGGTGGATGACCACCTCTGCGATGTGCAGCGCCACGATGGAGGTGGCCGGGATGATCTTGCCGTGAAGGTCTACTTCTTCAACGGCAAGCTCGCCGGCCAGACGCTCGCACTCTTTCGCGAAGTAAGTGGCCGTTTCTTCAAAAGCGGAGAGCAGTTCTTCGCGGGGCAACGCGGCTAGCTGATCGATTTCCGCGTTGCGTGCTTCTTGGGACTCGTAGAGCTTCTGCGGTTCACCGCTGGTCGCCCAGTCAACGAGCTTCACTAAGGTGCGACCATTTGAGGCCAAGTGTGCGATGACATGAGCTCGGCTCCAGCCCGCACACAACGAGTCGGCAGCTAATTCGGCGGAGGACAGAGTCTGTACGGTAGCGGACATCATCGCAGTTTCACGATTAAGCCGGGACAGATCCGAATGCAATCGGGCGGTATTGATCATGCGCTCACCCTACCAACGCATCAGTTTGCTGTGTTAGGGAATCCCCATAGATATCAAAGCGGTCTGGATTGATATCTTCTCAGTCGCATTCGCTGTAGTGAATTTTGACTACCAGCAGGTCGCCTCGGCACAAATGTTGGGCAGGGGCGTGCCATGGCACGTAGCCTTGAAACTAAGCGAAGCAACGATGGGAAAGCGACTGAATGGCTAAGAAAAAGAAGAAGCAGAAGCCCAAGCAGGGGCACCCGGCGCGCTTGCAGGGAGATGTCCTCTCCATGGAGCGGGCAAAGGTTAAGCGTGGATTAGATGCCTTAGCCCCTCAATTTACCCGGTGGCTTGAAGCTCAGCACGGGGATAGCGAGTTGGCGCCCATGGTTTTAGCTGCGGTGGGTGAGACGCTGAGCTACTACGCTGAAGCGATCGAACTACGCGGTGTCACCGATTTTGATCCGCCGCAGCTTTTCACGGTGCTCAATGCGACCATCGATTTTGAAGAAGCAGAAGATCCGGATGACGACTCCGGAGAGCTTCGCGAGCTTGTCTTCACCGCTTGGACCGTCTACTTGGACTTCCTGCGCGAAAACGATCTGTGGACTGGAGACCCGGTGGGTCTCGAATGGCTACTTGAAACGATCAATTCGGATGACCCTTTCAGCGAGCGTAGCGACACGAAGTTGTTGGACGTACCGGAATCCGCTGAAGAAGCCGTGGCTGAAATTGGCCAAATGCAGGTCTTGAAGATGGGCCGAGTGCTCCTAACTTGGGCCACAACCAAGGGGCGTGACTACTGGAACGCTGGCCCGGGCCCGAAGTATATTTCCCAGGCCGCTCAGGCAGTACACGAACTATTTTCGAAGGACATTGATACTTCGAGCCGTCAGTATGCTGCTTCTATTGTGCTTTCCGCGCTCGAAACGGCCGGCGCACTGGACACCACAACCGGTGCTGTTCCGGTGCACGGCAAGAATGCTCACGATCTCGTGGCCCCAGAGGACGTTGCCAACTACGAGAGCAAGTACACCTACCTCAAAGCCGTCCTTGATCTACTGCTGGCTCAGCCGGAACAGAGCGAGGGAGAAAGCCTTGAATCTTGGGGTCTGTCCAACCTCTGGTTGCTCAAGGCTATTGATGGCGAGGCCCAGTTGGTTGCTGAAGAACGTAGTGAGACGTTCTCAGAAGCAGGATGGTCCGGGGCTCATCAGCGCATGGCATTATTGCGCTCACTGGGTCTAGCGGAGGAAGGGAGAGCCTACACTATTCCGGGAATTGTTCGGCTAGCGCTGACCGATTTGGACGATGACGCACAGCAACCAACGCAGATAGAAGAATCTACAAGTCACGTAACTGTAGATCCCTTTGAGCTCTCGTTTGACGAGGATGAAGAACCCAAGCGCCTGAAGCGTACCGAGCCATATAAGGGCAAGGTGCTACAACTCAAGCTTGCCCTGCGCGATGTAAAACCACCGATCTGGCGTCGTGTGCTGGTGCCGTCCGACCTGAACCTGGCTGACCTGCACGACATCATCCAGATCAGCTTCGACTGGTCTGACTCGCACCTTCACCAATTCCACGGACCAAACTATAAGGTCAGCTACGGCCCAGAAAATCCGTATATGAAGAGCGACAAGGATGAGTCCACGGTTCTGCTTTCCAAATTGCTCAAAAACCCCAAGGATCGCCTGAGCTACTCCTACGATTTTGGCGATGATTGGCGGATCGGGATTGTAGTTGAAGACGTTCTCAAATCCGTTGATGGTCAGCTACCGCGGTGTATCGGTGGACGCCGGATGGGCCCACTGGAAGATAGTGGTGGACCGTGGAACTGGAGCGATATGGTTCAAGAGCTCAAGAATGATCAGCCGCTGACCATGATGGAAGACGTGCTAGACGAGGAAGGCGAACCTGTTCCGGGCGAAGACTTTGACCCGGCGGTGTTCAGCATTGAGGAAATCAACGAGAACCTAGATCGGGAGTTCTAACCGCTAACCACTAGCCGCACAGGCTTGCATTGGCCTTGCGGTTAGTGGTTTTCACCTCGGTCTTTTCCGGCTTCTCTAAGCTCTGGTAGTCCTGCCCCAGGCTCAACTGAACTCCATCAATCGCTGCTGTGGTTGGTTTGAGCTTCAGATTTAATGCCTTGGCCAGCGCCTTGGCCGTTTCTTGAGCTTCGTCGGTATCGGCCGCCAGCAAGGTGGAGCTGGCCTTGACGCTGGCAGCGTTACCAACAGAAGTGACCGTAAACCCTTGATCCTTGACCTTGGTTGAGTACTGGGCCGCAAGACCCGGCACCTGCGCGGCATTAAAGATTTGCACCGGAGCATCGTGCGTCGTACTGCTCTTCCCATCGGAAACTACCGGGGTATCTTCGCGCAGACCAGCAAAAAGAGTTGCGGCGTCGGCCGAGGGAACAACACGATTCTTGTTCTGCGGGGCAGGCTGCCACGGCATGGTCATGAAGGTAATTTCATCCGATGGCACAGCCTGAACGCGAGCAGCTAGGGCGGTCAAATTGCCCAGCGAACTGAGACCGGTATCCACGGTCAACGACTTGGTCGCCGCATCCAAGAAGGAATACAACCGATCGGGGCGGGCCAGCGTCTCTTTGCTTGTAGCTTGCTGCACGATCGCGGACATCACCATCTGCTGGTGGCTCAGTCGGGCAATGTCACTACCGTCGCCCACCGCGTGACGTGTTCGAGCCAGCGCTAATGCGTCGGTTCCATTCACGGTTTGCTGACCGGCTGGCAGATCAAGGTTGGCCTTGGAATCTTTCATCGCAGCCGGCAGGCAAACGTTCACACCGCCCAGAGCATCAACGATGGACATGAAGCCTTCGAAGTTGACCTCAACAAAGTGATCCAGGTGCACGCCGGTCAACGACTCCACCGCGCTGACCGAACACGCGGGACCATAATTCAGCGCAGAGTTCATCATGGCCACGCCTCCGGCAAAAGTACCCGAACCAGTGTCTTCGCAGGCCGGCATGTCAACCAAGGTATCTCGCGGGATCTGCACGGCATCAATGCGCTTGTTTTCGGCAGCAATGTGGACGAGCACCATTGAGTCACTTCGTGCCCCGGACCCCTTGCCGAAAGCTTTGGAGTCGATATCTCGGGTATCGGAGCCCAAGAGCAGAATGTTCATGCCGTGGCTGGAATCGGGGGCGGTAACTTCACCGCCGCCACGCATGGCGGCGGTGGAGATATTGCCCTGCAGCTTGAACCACAAGCCACCGGCGGCCACGACGAGTGCTACGATCAGGGCGGCGATGATCATCAGGGTGATGCGCCCACGGCGAGGGCGGATTCGATACACGGTCATCGTCAATTCTCCTGGGCGCACTGATTTGAACTCTGAACAAGACTAAATTCCAGATCACCACATCAGCAATGCTGTGCACCAATACGGTGGGCCCGGTAACCCATACGTTTAGGCTATGTTTTCGTGCGAAGACCACGTGTCGCTTGAGGCGAGAGCCGGCCCGATGCGATGGCTCACAAAAAACGCAAGAACTCGGTGAGCGCAGGATTTTGGAAAGCACCACGTCGGTAGATGACTCCGATGTCGCGTGCAGTGCCTGCAGGCAGGGGGAGTTGTCGCCCGCTATAGACTTCGGCGGCTTTTGCCATGATGGTGGGAACCATGGTGATTGCTCCGGTGGAGATGGCCAAGGGGACCAATGCATCGCGCTGGGTGGTCGTGATAATTCGAGGCGGCGTGGCCCCTAGCCCACGGTAAACCTCGTCGGTGATCTTCCGAATGGACGTTCCCTGAGGCAAACTGAGCAGGGTCAGCTTGTTCAATAGATCAACATCAACACGTGAGTCGGATGCCAAGTCAGCAGAGACAATCGCGGTGAATTCCTGCTCTTGGACCAGTTGGGTCTGTAAATCTGCCGGCACACTATGGCTGACTCCCAGAGCCAGGTCCGCTCTACCCAACCGGACTGCTTCAACAAGGTGCTCATGGTCTTCGACGCTGAGGATTTCAAGGTGGATTTCGGGATGTGCCTGATGAAATGGGCCAATAAATTCTGGAAGAACGCTGCCGATGAGCGACGGTAGTCCGGCCACGCGAAGTGAGCCGGTCTTCAGCTGCCGAGTCGTAGCGCCCAGCGCATTTATGGAGGAGAGATCATCAAGGATGCGTCGACCTGCGGGAACTATGCTTCGTCCTGCGTCGGTCAGCTGCATATTTCGCCCCACCGCGCGGAACATGGGGACGCCTAGGCTCTGTTCTAGCGACTGTATTCTGCGTGAAAGCGAGGGTTGGGAGATGCCGAGAATATCGGCCGCTGCGGTAAATGATCCGTAGTCAACCACTGCGATAACAGCTGAAATCTGAGCGATCGAGATAGCGCTGATATCCAGATTTTTGGTCATGGATTCAACGCTAGCATGTGCACAGAAGCGGCTTGAGGCTATAAACACAGTGGAGGGCCACACTCGATGAGTGTGGCCCTCCACGTGGAAAAGGTTCTGAGTATGCTTAGCTCTCGTTACCGTCGATCGCCGCACCGGACGGCGTTGCGCCACCCTCGTCACTCCAGTCTTGGCCGACTTGGTCATTGAGCGCAGGGTCGGAAACGGTATCTGGCACTTCGGCTTCGTCCTTGTTCAGGAATGCATCCGGATTATTTGCAGTCATAATTCCATCCCTTTCGTTGGCTGTTCTGCCAACCTAACAAGAAATCGCGGGTGAATGCATCCTCAAGGATGCTGCTTTCAGGGTTTCTTGAGCAAGCCGTCAGTTCTTATTGCTGTCAGGCACAGTGGATTCGCGAATGACAAGTTTTGGTGTGAAAACGAACTGCTCTCGAACCGCATCTTCGCCTGCCTCGGCTTCACGCAGTAGCACGTCCACCGCGGTGCGACCGATCTCTTCGGCCGGCTGGCGAATCGTTGTCAGTGGTACAACTGCTGATTCGGCGAAGTCAATATTGTCGTACCCCACAAGGGCAATATCCTTAGGGACCAATAAGTCTCCGGACATGACCAGAGCCTGCAGAATACCCAAAGCCAGCAGGTCATTTGCGGCAAAAATACCGTCCGGGCGCTCGGCTGCATCCATAGCCAAGATTTGCTCGCCCACCCTCCGGCCTTCCATCACGGTCAATTGTTTGGTCATCATGTGTTGCAGGACGGCATCGACGGTACCTGCAATCACTGATTGTGCACCTTCCAAGCGATGCTGGACCTGTTCGATGCTTTGCGGCCCACCGACAAACGCAATGTTCTTACGGCCTAAATCCACCAGATGCTGGACCGCGATCCGCCCACCTTCGACGTCATCAACGGATACGGAGGAGAAGCTACGATCCGCGCTTCCGCGATCGACGAGGACTACCGGGGTGCCGGCCTCGCGGATTTTCCAAAGTCTAGAAAGGTCATTGTGAAGCGGGGAAATGAGTACCCCTGCAACACGCTGCTCATCAAAGAGGTCTAGCAATTGCTCTTCGGTGGTCAGCGAATCATCGCTGGATCCCATTAGAACCGTGTAGCCATTTTCTAATGCGCGATGTTGAGCGCCCTGGGTGACATCCATAAAGAAGGGGTTGCGGGAATCCAGAACCATCAGCCCGAAGTGTCGACTGTGTCCTGCGCGTAATTGTCGGGCAGCGTCGTTGCGGACAAAGCCGAGCTTTTCGATGGCTGCGGTCACCTTGGTGACGGTGCGTTCGGAAACTACCTCTGGGCGGTTGAGCACATTGGACACGGTGCCAACGGAAACTCCTGCTTCGGCGGCGACTTCTTTAACGCTGGCAGCCACGGAGGTTTCCTGTTCTTTGAGAGGGAGCTTGCCTTGCGAGTATATCCCGGGTGACAGCGGCAGGCTCAAATACAAGTAGAAATTGAAAGGTTTCAACAAATTTCACGAATGAAGGTGAGAGCGGCTTGATCTTAGAGAGTGAAGTGGCTTACACTCAGTAAACGACATGATTGAAACGATTCATTTTTAGTAAAAATGCATCACAGCAACACCACGAACACCGACGTTTGACGCAGAAGGGAAGGCCCGTGCGAGTTTGCTTCCAGCTACAAGTGCACCCCGAGCTGATCGATCAGTACATCGAGCGCCACCAAAAGGTCTGGCCAGAAATGCTCCAAGCCATCAAGGACGCCGGGCGCCGAAACTACTCACTGTTTCTTCGTGGCGACGGATTGCTAATTGGCTACTACGAAACCGATGACGATCAGGCAGCGCAAGCCGCCCTCGACGCGGACCCGCGAACTGCGCGATGGGAAGAACAGATGTCAGGATTCTTCCTCAGTCTTCAAGGCCGTCCCGACCAACAAGCGGCGCGACTAACTGAAGTGTTCAACCTCGAAGACCAGCTGACAAAACTGCCAGCAACGACAAAGTAACTGAACGTACCAACAACAGAAATGGAGTGTTCTGTGAGCGCAAAGCTGAGCTCCGAGAACCTGCAAACCCTCAACCGACTGGCCATCGAGGTCCCATCCTGGGCCTACGGCAACTCCGGCACCCGCTTTAAGGTGTACTCCACCGCGGGCACTCCACGAGATCCTTTTGAGAAGATCGCCGACGCCGCTGAGGTCAATCGACTCACCGGTCTCGCCCCGTCAGTAGCCCTACACATTCCCTGGGACAAAGTTGATGACTTCGCCTCGCTACGTACTCACGCCGAAAACCTTGGCGTGAAGCTAGGAACCGTCAACTCAAATACTTTCCAGGACGATGACTACAAGTTCGGCGCGCTGACGCATGAGGATCCGAAGATCCGCCGTAAGGCCATCGATCACCATCTTGAATGTGTAGATGTCATGGATGCTACCGGTAGCCAGGACCTGAAGATCTGGTTGGCTGAAGGATCTAACTATCCAGGGCAGGCTGACATGCGTGGACGCCAGGACCGCCTGGCCGATTCGCTGGCAGAAATCTATGCTCGACTCACCGGTGAACAGCGCTTGGTCTTGGAGTACAAGTTCTTTGAGCCAGCTTTCTACCACACCGATGTTCCGGACTGGGGCACCTCCTACGCGCAGGTCGCGGCCTTGGGAGAGCGTGCAATGGTCTGTCTAGATACCGGCCACCACGCACCAGGAACCAACATCGAGTTCATCGTGATGCAGCTGTTGCGACTAGGCAAGCTCGGATCCTTCGACTTCAACTCCCGCTTCTACGCGGACGACGATCTGATCGTTGGATCCGCGGATCCGTATCAGCTCTTCCGCATCATGGCCGAGGTGATTCGCGGCGGCGGACTGGAAGAGGCGAGCACCATCTCCTTCATGCTCGATCAGTGCCACAACGTAGAAAACAAGATTCAGGGCCAGATCCGCAGCGTGCTCAACGTTCAGGAAATGACCGCCCGTGCCCTGCTGATTGACCGTGTCGCATTGACCGAGGCGCAAATTTCCGGTGACGTACTCGCGGCCAACGAGATTTTTATGAACGCTTTTTACACCGACATTCGTTCGGACCTCGAAGCATGGCGCGCTGACCGAGGCCTACCGGCGGATCCAATGACGGCATTCCGTACATCGGATTACCAGAGCCGTATCGAAGCTGATCGTGTCGGCGGAGTGCAAGCAGGATGGGGAGCATAAATGGGTACCGTAGCAACGAAGCGCGGGATCTCCGGTTGGAAAGCAACTATCGCCGTGGCGATGAGCAACTATATCGAAGCCGGCGCGATTATCGCCCTTGCCACGAGCCTGAGCTTGTGGCAAAACGCCTTCGGGTTTGAGGACTCACTGGTCGGCGTGATTGCTGCAGTTTCGGCCAATGCCTTCGGCGCCGCCCTAGGCGCGATGATTGGTGGCCCGCTGTGTGACCGATTGGGACGTAAGTTTATCTACACCTATGACCTGATGGTGTTCATGCTGGGCGCCTTGCTGATCACTTTCACCTTCAACACCACGTTGTTGGTCGTTGGCGTGGTGCTCATGGGTATCGCTGTTGGCGCCGGTGTTCCGGCATCGTGGACCTACATTGCCGAAGAAGCGCCACAAGAATCACGGGCCGCCCACGTAGGTACCGCGCAATTGGCGTGGTCCTTTGGGCCAGCCGTCGGGTTCGCATTGGCAATTATGGTCGAACCACTGGGCGTAACCGGTTCGCGGCTGATCTTCTTCCACCTGTTCATTGTTGCCGCGGTGACTTGGTGGGTGCGTCGAGGTCTGCCAGAATCCACCCGCTGGAAGGAACAGCGTGCACAGGAATTGGCCAATGGAACTAAGGTGTCGTTCTTCTCCGGCATCCGTGGCCTGCTGGCAGAACGCAAAAACTGGTCGGCCCTGCTCTTCTTGATTGGTGTCTACGGCCTATGGAATACCGTGGCCGGTCAAGCTGGCATCTTCCAGCCCCGTGTTTATGAGGCAGCTGGCGTTGAATCTGCAACCCAGCAAAACCTCTTGCAGGTCCTGGTGTGGGTACTGACCGCGGCCGCCACCTACTTCGGTTTCATGAAGTACGGCGACCGTGTCTCTCGCCGCTGGCTGTACTTCACCGGTGCACTGCTGGGAATTATCGCCTGGGCCGTGCTGATCTTTGTTCCTCCCGGAGCGTTCTCCCTGCTGTTCTACGCGGTGGCTTGGGGTATCTCAGCAGGTATCGGTGCGCAGGCCTTCTACGGGTTGTGGACCGCTGAACTGTTTGCCACCAAATATCGCGCCAGCGCTCAGGGCGTACTGTTTATGCTCGCCCGCGTCTTAGTTGGCCTGCTCTCGCTGGTCTTCCCGGTATTGCTCACCAGCATCGGACTAGAAAAGCTCGGTCTGCTCATCATTGGACTGCTCGCCGCAGCATTGCTGATCGGCACCATCTGGGCTCCGGAAACCCGAGGCAAGTCGCTAGAAGAAATTGAAGTGGCGCGTTACGGCAAGCTTGTCGCGCCCAACAAGGTCGACGCGTAGGCGCCGGACTGAACACTTGAGAAAACTACCGAGAGAATCATGACTCAAAGCATCGTAACCCCGAGCACCAGCACCGCCGCCGAACTCATTGCGCGGTCAAACCGCCTGGGCCAAGACAAGAAAAACACCAACTACGCCGGCGGAAATACCTCGGCCAAGGGCAACGCAATCGACCCGGTCACCGGCGAAAACATCGAGCTACTTTGGGTCAAAGGATCCGGAGGTGACCTGGGTACCTTGAGCGAAAAGGGACTGTCCACGCTGCGTCTTGACCGCATGCGCGCACTGGTTGATGTATACCCCGGGGTAGAACGGGAAGATGAAATGGTGGCCGCCTTCGACTATTGCCTGCACGGCAAGGGCGGGGCAGCCCCATCGATCGACACCGCCATGCACGGCCTGGTCAACGCCAACCACGTTGATCACCTGCACCCAGATTCTGGAATTGCTATCGCCACCGCCAAGGATGGTCGCGAACTCACCGCCAAAATCTTTGGTCACAAAGTGGCGTGGGTGGATTGGCGCCGTCCCGGTTTCCAGCTCGGTCTAGATATCGCACGAATCAAGGAAGAGAACCCGCAAGCGGTGGGTTGTATTCTCGGCGGACACGGCATTACCGCCTGGGGTGAAACCAGCGAAGAGTCCGAAGCTAACTCGCTGTGGATCATTGACAGGGCGGCCTCCTACATCAAGGATCATGGAGCGTCCGAGCCTTTCGGTGCAGTGGTAGCGGGTTTTGAAGCCCTGCCTGAATCTGAGCGTCGCTCACGTGCGGCCGCTTTGGCCCCCACGATCCGTGGGCTAGCCAGTACCGACAAGCCAATGGTCGGCCACTTTAGTGACGATGGGCGGGTGTTGGACTTCCTCTCACGCGAAAAGCTGGCTCCGCTGGCTGCCCTAGGCACCAGCTGCCCGGATCACTTCTTGCGTACCAAGGTCAAGCCTCTGGTCCTGGATCTGCCAGCGTCGGCTAGCGTTGAAGAGCAAATTGCACGTTTGCAAGAACTGCACGTCAAATACCGTGCTGACTACCAGCGTTACTATGAGACCCACAAGAACGAGAACTCCCCGGCCATGCGCGGGGCTGACCCGCTGATCGTTCTAATTCCTGGCGTGGGCATGTTCTCCTATGGTGCGAACAAGCAGACCGCACGCGTGGCAGGCGAGTTCTACCTGAACGCCATCAACGTGATGTGGGGGGCCGAAGCGCTCTCTACCTACACCCCGATTTCCGATGAGGAGAAGTTCCGAATCGAGTATTGGGCCTTGGAAGAAGCCAAGCTGCAGCGTATGCCTAAGCCTAAGAGCCATGCCGGACGCATCGCACTGGTTACCGGTGCTGCCTCGGGCATCGGCAAGGCGGTGGCCAAGCGACTGGCAGCCGAAGGCGCTTGCGTGGTGATCGCCGATCTGGATTTGGCCAAGGCGCAGGACGCCGCAGCCGAATTGGGCGATACGGATGTTGCCGTGGGTGTGGCAGCCAACGTGGCCGATGCCAACGCCGTGCAGGCCGCTATCGATGAAGCAGTGCTCGCCTTCGGTGGTTTGGACTTGATCGTGAACAATGCCGGACTTTCACTGTCAAAGTCGCTGCTGGATACTACCGAAGCCGACTGGGACTTGCAGCATGATGTGATGGCCAAGGGCTCGTTCCTGGTGTCCAAGGCAGCTGCCAAGGTGCTGATCGAACAGAAGCTGGGCGGGGATATCATCTACATTTCCTCCAAGAACTCCGTCTTTGCTGGCCCGAACAACATCGCTTACTCGGCGACCAAGGCTGACCAGGCTCACCAAGTCCGCCTGCTAGCAGTGGAACTTGGCGAACATGGCGTGCGCGTGAACGGCATCAACCCCGACGGAGTGGTCCGCGGTTCGGGGATCTTTGCCTCCGGCTGGGGCGCCAACCGCGCGGCCACCTACGGAGTGGACGAAGAAGATTTGGGCCAGTTCTACGCCAACCGCACCATTCTCAAGCGCGAGGTTGTTCCGGAGAACGTGGCCGATGCAGTCTATGTGCTGACCGGACCCGAGCTAACCCGCACCACCGGACTACACATCCCGGTGGACTCCGGGGTAGCTGCAGCGTTCCTGCGATGATGAACAAGATTACTCACGCGCCGGTGGCGGCCATTGATCTGGGCGCCACCAGCGGCCGAGTCATGATTGGCGAACTGGTGGACGGCAAGGTCCAACTCACCCTCGTCCACCGCTTCGCCAACGGCCCGGTTTCGCTGACAAAGTTTGAGGCCGACGCCTGCGCAGAAGACTTGGCCTGGGGGATCGATGAGCTGTGGTCGCAGATCCGGCTGGGTCTGGCCAAAGCTTTTGAGCTTCGCCCGGATATCGCGAGCATTGGAGTTGACTCGTGGGCGGTGGACTATGCGCTACAAAAAGACGGGCAACGTCTGGGGCAGGTTCGCCACTACCGCGATCCGCGCAATGAACTTGCCGTGCCGCAGTTGGAAACCAAGTTTTCTCGCGCCGAACTCTTTGATCGTAACGGTCTGCAGTTTCTGCCGTTTAATACCGTCTATCAGTTGCAAGCTGAGCAGCGCGATGACCGATTGGAAGCCGCCGACGCGCTGTTGTTGGTTCCTGATTACATCAACTGGTTGCTGACCGGTCAGGCGCGTTGCGAATGGACCAATGCTTCCACTACCGGGCTGCTCAACCAGCGAACCGGTACCTGGGATGAAGAACTGGTTCACCACCTCGGCGTTTCTGGCAAACTTGCCCCATTGGTGCAACCGGGGGAAACTATCGGATCTTTGCTGCCTGGATTGGCCCGCGAATTTGGGGCCTCGGCATCGGTGCAGGTGGTGGCGGTTGCCTCGCATGACACCGCTAGCGCGGTGGCAGCAACACCACTGACCGGCGAGAAGTCTGCCTATATTTCCTGTGGCACCTGGGGGTTGGTGGGGGTTGAATTGCCTGAACCAGTGCTCACCACCGAAGCCCAAATAGAGGGTTTCACCAATGAGCTGGGTTTGGATGGGGCGGTGCGGTTCCTGAAGAACATCACCGGAACCTTCTTGCTCAGTGAATCGGTGAGCTACTGGAATCAGCAGGCTAGCCTGGACGCGCAGGGTGAAGTTCAACTGACTGATCTGCTGGAGCAAGCAGCGAGTTTGCCCGTTCCCCAGATCTTGATCGATCCACAAAACGAGCAGTTCCTTGCTCCGAGGAAGATGCCTGAACGAATCAGTGCAGCGATCCTTCAGGCGGGCGGGACAGCGCCAGAGACTCGTGCCGAGCTAATCCGTGTGGTGATCGAATCGCTGGCCTCAAGCTTTGCTACTCAAGCGCATCGGGCAGCACGTTTTGGTGGATTTGAACTAGCCGACATCCATATCGTCGGCGGCGGGTCACAAGGTGAACTGCTGTGTCAGCGCACCGCTGACCTGGCAGGAGTTCCGGTAGTCGCCGGCCCGGTTGAGTGCACAGCATTGGGCAATGTGCTGGTACAGCTGCGGGCGGTATCTCAGGGGGCTGCCACCAGTGAAGACTTGCGTGCGATCGTGCGCAGGTCTGTAGTTTTACGCGACTATCAACCAGATAGCGCGCTCAAGCTGGCCTAGATCCGTGTGGGAGACTAAGCCATCAGTGATCCTCCAGCTGCGCAGGCTGGGGGATCACTCCATTTCAGGCTAACCCTTACGCTGAACGAACACTACAGAATCGTCCATCACTGCGGGTTCTCCATTGGGAGCCGTGATGCTGCGTTCACGAGTCTGGGCAGTAAGGATGTTCCATTCCGCAGGATCTAACGCCAATGCCTCGAGTTCTTGCTCGGGGCTCGGGAAGTTCGGAAGCTCATGTTCTGGGATCTGCGCGAAGGACGGCAAAGAGGCGTGGGACAGAGCCAGAAGATGCCCGCCAGATGCCACTAACCTGGCCGCTTTGCGTAGGAATTCGGCGCGCGGGAACTCGAAAGGTGCTTGGAAGAAGCTCAAGGTCACCAGATCAAAAAGCTGTTCTGGGTTCCAATCCTTGAGGTCCGAAGCGATGAACTGCGTCTGGCTTTCATCCAAGCCATGCTTCGCAGCATCTTCCTTGGCGCGAGCTACCGCGGTCGTGGAGATATCTAAACCCGTAGCTTTCCAACCGCGTGATGCCAGCCAGAGCACGTCACCACCTTCACCACAACCAATATCCAGGGATGTCCCCGGGGTTAGCGGCGCCACCAAATTCTCGATGACCTGGTTGACCTTGCCGGACCATACTCGCTGTGACTGACCGTAGTGGTTTTCCCAGAAGGCGGCGCCTTGAAGCTCTTGTGTCTGATGATGATGGCTCATGAATCGAGAATATCGAGCCACCGAAGGTATACGCGAGCAGATTTGCGCCAGAGGCAAGAATCCCCGAAGCTATCGAGAGCTGACCTTTCCGAAGGCTCCGGCAATGGATGAGAGAACCATCGGCCTACAAGCAATCCACGCACCGGCGATAACCAGTAACGACAGGGCAAAGTAGAGTAGCCCCACCCAGTTCCCGGCGTATTGTGTCGGATCGGTCGAACCTTGGGCTGCGTACATATGGTTTAGGTTGCGCAACGCCCCGGTGGAGAACACCAAGACCACATGAACAACGATGAATAGTACAAAGTAGAGCATCGTGGGGAAGTGCAATGCGCGTGCTACCTCGATTGGGTATCGCTTGCTCATGGCGGGGCTCTTGGGCCAGTAAGCGCTGAGCCGGAAACCGGTAATCGCGGCCAATGGGGCAGCAATGAACACGGTCACGAAGTACGCGATTTGCTGTAACGAGTTGTAGTTAACCCAGCCGTTCTCGGTCGGCCAATCAAGGGTCAGATATTGCAGGGCCGCAGAGATCGCATTCGGGAAAACCTCCCACGATGTCGGGATGATCCGCATCCAATGTCCCGTCGCGAACAGCAAAATGATGAACACCAGCCCGTTGATGATCCACAACAGATCCAAGGCCTGGTGCAACCACAAGTTGATGCTGACCTTCGGGCTGCGCTTGGATGTCCAATAGGCAGGCGGCTTCTTCTGGTGCCGCACGAGCATTCCGGAACGAATGATGAGCACCATCAGGAAGAAGTTGAAGAAGTGATTCCACGCCAGCCACGCGGGAACGCCAACCGGAGCTGACTTAGGCAGGTGGTATTCGCCCGGGTAGCGCTGAAGGAAGGACTGAACCGCATCGATGCCCGCGATGCCACGGGCAACAAGAACCACTGCGGTGGCCATACCCAGCGCGCAGAACGCGCCGAGAATTCCGGCAAGCACCCACTGCTTAGTGGTCAGCGGACCGTGACGCTTCGGTTCTTCTTTGGCTGTCGGCGCTGGCGCTGATTTTTGTTCTGGCGCTGGCGTCGGAGCAATCTCAGGTGCAGGTGCCGCCGTCTGAACCGACTCGACCTGTGAAACTGGCGTGGTTTCAATTGGTTTCTGTGCCGGAGGATTATCAGCAACAGCAGGTGCAGCCACAAAACTACTTGGCGGCCAAGCTTCACCGCCAACCTCTCGTGGCAATCCTTGCCGAACCGACGGGCTGTTGCCACTGGTGGCAGCCGGAACAGCATGTTCGACAGGGGCTTCAACTTCTGCTGGATCCGGGTCCGGAACCGAAGTATGTGTAACAACCTGATTAGTAGGTGCCGATGTCACCGCGGTGTCCGAGGGCGGCCAAGGATCGCCACCAACCACACGAGGTAGACCCTGACGAACGGGTCGCCCAGTTGCGGCGGGTGGTGTCACAACGGCTGCCGGCGCGGTAGCAATAGGCTCCACCACAACCTTGGCCTCAGGTTCGACTGATTCGTGAACAACCGGCTCGATAACTTTGGCAACAATATCGCTTGGCGGCCAAGGTTCCCCGCCGGCTACACGTGGCAAGCCTTGGCGAATTCTCTGGGGTGTTGAGCTCATGGTCAGTGCGCCTTGCGTTCTTCCAACGCGGTGATCAGCTGCGGGACAACTTTAAAGACATCGCCCACGATGCCAAAGTCTGCGATCTCAAAGATCGGCGCATCGCTGTCCTTATTGATCGCCACGATGGTTTTCGCGGTCTGCATTCCGGCCTTGTGCTGGATGGCGCCGGAGATGCCCAGCGCCACATAAAGTTGCGGTGAAACAGCAACACCGGTTTGACCCACCTGCGCGGCGTGCTCAATGTAGCCGGCATCTACCGCTGCTCGTGAGGCGCCGACACCGGCGCCCAGCGCATCGGCCAGCTGGTACACCAGCTCAAACTGTTCGGTGCTACCCAGGCCGCGACCCCCGGAGACAACGCGACTGGCCGTGCGTAGCTCTGGGCGAGAAGAATCGGTGCTGGCCTGCTGTATCTCGCCGAGTTCGACCTCGGGTGTGGTGCTTGGTGGAACATCCAAGGCTGTCGTTGACGCTTCTTGCGCCTGCGCGCGAGCTTCAACGCTGCCCACCCGAAGGGTGATCACCGCAGCACCAAAGGTCGGAGCGCTCGCCGTCGAATAGGCGCCACCATAAATGGAATGGCTAGCGGTAATACCCTGTTCATCGCGCGCCACGCCCAGTGCATCCACGTTGAGTGCCAGCTTATTGCGCACTGCAAAACGGGCCGCCACCTCGCGCGAGGTGAGGGTATGGCCACAAAGCACGGCCTGGGGCTGAACCAACGTGTAGGCGCTGCTCAGCGCATCGGCCAGTGGCGCAGTAAGGATCGGTGAGTCAACCTGTGCGGTGAGTACCGCTGCGGCACCAGCGGCGATGGCTTGCTGGGCAAAATCCCCTAGGTTCTGCTCCGGCCCGGTCACCAGCGCGATCGGAGTACCAACGGCGGCCGCGGCACCCAGTAGTTCGGCAGAATTTTCGGCCAACTGAAAATCGGGGGTGGTCTCAAGGAAAACCAGGATGGCATCGGGGGCAAAAGTAGTCATGGTTTTTCTCCGCTCACACCAGGTTGTTCTTGCTCAAATATTCGACCAATTCTCTCGCGGCTTGCCCATCGTCGTTAATGATGGTGCCGGACTGACGTGGCGGTCGCTGATCCACAGACAGCATGATGGACCTAGCGGTATCGGCCGGAAGGGGATCAACGCCAAGATCGGCCAGTGACACTACCTCGATCGGCTTCTTCTTCGCGGCCATAATGCCCTTGAAGTTGGGGAATCGGGCGTCGGGCAGGGCTTCGGTAATTGAAGCGATTGCCGGAAGTGCGGTGCGTACCTGTGCTGTAGCGCCGGAAAGCTCGCGGGTTCCGCTGATCTGTGAGTCGCTAATCTCTATCGAAGACAGTGAGGTGGCCGCCGGCAAATTTAACAGTTCGGCGAGCATCACCGGCAGCATTCCGGCCGAACCGTCCGTGGACATGTTGCCGGTGAGGATCAGGTCGTAGTTTTCGCGGCGTAGCGCGGCAGCCAATACTTCGGCGGTGAGCAAAAGGTCAGCGCCCAATAGTTGCTCGTCGCTGATTTGTACCGCCGAAGTTGCTCCCATGGCCAGGGCTTTTCGAACGGTGGCTTGGATAGATTCTGGGCCCATGCTCAGCACGGTGATCTGCGTGTCAGCATCCTTGTCCAGTACCTTCAGGGCCACCTCAACGGTGCGCTCGCCGATTTCATCAAGCACTGCGTCCGAAGCAGATCGATCAGCCAAAGCCGTGTTCAGGTTCAATGCTCGGTCCGCCCCGGTGTCCGGAACTTCCTTGATCAAAACGGCGATCTTCATTCGGTTTCTCCCCTGTAACGAAAATACTAGTAACGCAAATACTAGGACATCCAAGTTTCTCTGCTGACCATCATCTCCGATGATTTTCCCAACGTCAATGGTTGCCCAGCTGTTACCGCAAATCCACGGTGCACCGTAGGCTTGAGTTAGATATCAGCATTGCTTAATCGAAGGAACGTTCATGGCTAGCAAAAAGCGTCCAGGCAAGAAAAACTCCGGCGCAGGAAACCCTGCCAAGTCCGCACCTCGTGGGCGCAGCGTTTACCTCATTCAGGTGGAGGCGTACCTAGAGTCCCTGCGCGAGCAATACACCGGGTGGGTGGCCGCCACGGTCCCTGCTTTTTCCCCGGAGGATGCAGCAGCGGCTGCCTCCATCCAGCTGAATGTCGTCGGCGCCGTGGGTGGCGCATATGCGCAGCGTGCCAGCAGTTCCAACCTCCACAACATCGACATCGACCTCTTTGGCGAGACCTTGGCCGAGTACCTGGTGGGGCTTGACGACTCGGTGGCGCCAGAGCCAATCTTTGCTTCCTGGCTGGACTACCTCAGCTTCCTTGAGGAGAACAAGCTCTGGGAAGGTGAGAGCGAAAACTTCGACGCACTGCGCGAAATGCTTGAAGATACCCTCGAAGGTTTCGCCGAGTCCGACGCTGAACTGTGCGAACTTTTGCGCGGCACCAAGCTCTTTGAGCAGGTCAAAGCCTTCGCTCTGGCCCTAGGTGATGGTGTTGACATGACCGATTTAAGCGAAGAATCTAACGATGCACGAGCCCGAGTGCAGCGCGCGGTCGGCATCGACCCAGAAACTTTCGACAACGATGCCCCGGCCCCACTGGCGTTCACCTACGTGTGGGGTGCGGCCCAGATGTGCGTGGTGGAGCAAGACGGTTCGATCATGAAGCTGGACGAAGAATCCTACGACCTCTTGGTAGATGGCACGGAAGCCGACAGCGCTCAGCTGCTCTTCGAAATGGCTGTCGGCGCGGTCCAGGCACACCTGAACCCAGCCTATGACGTGACCCTGCGCGATGAAGCGCACTACTTGGTGCTGCGCAACCTATTGGTCACTGCGTCCACCGGCCGCGAAGGTGACCTTGAGGGTCTGCGCCGCAACGTTGGCCCGAAGATCTACGACGCGGTACTTCCAGAAGCACAGGCCGCCATGGACTCACTAGTCAACTACGACCTGCTGGCCAAGGATGGCGATACCTACAGCATCGACGAGCGTCTGGTCCCGGTCATTTCCGCAGGCATCACCGAGGTTGAGGCCTTCTTCGAAGAGGCCGAATAAGCTATTAACCGATACCCGCACCTCACGTAGTTGCGGGTATCATCCGATGTAGAGTCCCGTTTTCTATTATGAGATGGATGGCTGGTTAGGACGATGGCAAGGTCCCTATACATGAGGTGGTTACCTGCAGCCAGCGGAATTCTTTTCGCCGGGTTGCTGTTCATTGCTGATCCGCTCCTAGGTGCGGCCCCCTGGTGGATCATGCCGGACCTCTGGATACCACTGGTCTTCCCCTTGCTCCCATGGCTCGCGATCGCCAGCGTAATGGCGTGGCTGGGGCAGGCTGCTGAACGTTGGCTACACGCAGTACTTTTTAGCTTCATTTCCCTCGCGGCAGGTCTCATTCCTGGTCTGTTCTGGGCCTTGCTACTGTTTGACGCCTTCCCAAATTCAGCCAGCGGGCAATTGCCTCTAAAGGTCTCGCTCTTCTCCTGCGCAGCGGCACTACTTCTCGGACTATGTATCGCGGGGTCCGCTATTCTGCGCAGGAATGGCCGAGCTTTGGCGCGATAATCTAGGGCAGATTCTGAAATCTGCATTAAGGGAGGCTGGACCAGTTGCCTGTGTTCGCAGGGCTGATTCGCATCCAATTCCTTACCGAAAACTATCTTTTGGCTCTTCAAAGTTAGCTCAATCGTCCGCCTAGCCCGCACTCTGATCGGTGCGGGTCATGGCGATCGTTATCAGTCTGCGCAACACTTCAAGATCAATGTCCTCGAGTTTGCGCACGTATACACACCCCATACCCTCGGTGTACTTGCCCAACTCCGGCAGTAGTTCTGCACCCTCGGGCAGATCCTTAAGTCCGTAAATAGACAGCTGCGCCTTGCGCGGGGAGAACCCGGTTTTTGGCCAAATGCCAGTGTTTTTCGGGTTGGACGGGGAAACGTAGGTGTAGGTTCCGTAACCGACGATGCTCGGGCCCCACATCACCGGCTTCTCACCGGTGACCTCGCTGAAAAGTCGCTCCAGTTCCTCGCCATCGGTCCGACGCTTAGCCGGGGTGGCGGCGGCGATGAACTCATGTACGTCAGCGTCAGTGGGAAGGGTCTTCTGAGATGTCGCCAAGTGTCTGCTCCTGCGGTGTGGTTGTTTCGTCTGCCTGGAAAATGCTTGAAAGCTTGCGATACTGTTTGGTGCTCATGGCCAAGAAGGCCACCAAGATCATAATCAACCCTCCGACAAGGAAGATCAAGGCAATGCCGCGCCCCTGGCCGGAACCGAGCAACCACCCGAACTGCGCATCGCCCTGATCGCTGCGCATGAAAGGAATGATCCAATACTGGGCAATGGGCGCAATCAAGAACGCGGTAATCGGCGCGGCCGCAGCTTCCATCATTTGCGCAAAACCAAAAACGCGTCCCTGCCTTCGGAAGGTGACCACTTTCTGTATCACCGTTTGCTCGGAGGCCTCGACCGCCGGGATCAACATCATGTACAACCAGATCCCCACAATGTAGAGCCACGTCCATTCGCGGATGGTGAAGATCGCTCCGAGCAATCCCATGGCCGCCACCAGCCAGAGCATGGTCCGGATCGGGTTCTTGCCCAACCCGAACTTGGCGATGAGCAAACCGCCAACGATGAACCCGGTCGAGGCCAAACCGAAGCTGAGCCCCCACGCCTGCACCGACATGATGGTCAGCCCGTAAGGATCCATTAACGCCATGTAGGTTCCGCCGATGAAGTTGTTAAACATCGAAAAAATGATCAGCGCAAACAGTCCGGGAATCGCCATCACCGTGGTGAATCCGAGACGCAAATCGCTGGTCTTGGTTCGGCCTTCTTCTTTTTCTGGTTCTTCTTCCGGCATGGAGATTCCCAATAAGTGCAGCATCGTCAGCACCACCATCACGATGGAAATCGCCAGCGTCCAGCCCATCCCCAGCCAGCCGATCGCCAGCCCGCTGAACACGCTGGTGATGATAAATGCGATGCCTTGCACCGTGCCCACCAAGCCGTTGGCATTGGCGTGCCGATCGACGGGGATCAGTAGTGTGACTGTGGTCGACAGTGCGATGCCACGCATTTGTTCGACGATGGCGCCGCCGAGAATGACTAGACAGAAGAGCCAAAATTGCCACCCGCCCACGTTCAGGATGTCTTCGGTGGGTAACAACAGGTAGATCACCCCGGCGAGAGTGAAAGCGATGGCGGTGATTATGGACGAGAAGACGAATACCGACTTCTTGCGGTGGTTATCCACGATCGTTCCGAAAACCATGGAAAACACCGCGATGAGAAGCATAAAGGCGCCGCCAATAATGCCGGTAGCCATCACGTTTTCGGTTTCCAGATAGACCCAGAAGGTCAGTGCAAACCAGAGGAAACTGGTGGTGAAATTCGCTACCGCGGTATTGATGAGGATGCGCATAAAACTGCGTTGACCATCGGCCGGTACCACGCGCGTCGCGGCATCGGTGGGTGTGGAATTTCCAATCTGCTCGTCACTCATGGGGTGACCCGCTCTTGTTGGTGCTAGTGGATGTAGCAACAGGATACTCTTCGGGGTGAGAGCGCCGATAGGTAATTTACATTGAACCAGGATCGTTAGTGCTTGGACTGACGGATTGGATCCGTCAGTTGGAGACTGAGGCTCTAAGTTCTTGGGTAAAGTCCTTCGGCTGACGGAACGGATCCGTCACCTCGATCCGGACCATAAAGAATTAAGGAAACAGGGCAACGAAACGTACAGCATGGATGCTGGTTTCCAGGTGCTGTGGTCGTTCCGAGCTATTGGAGATCTGGCTTGTTCGTAGTGACGGAAAATTTCCGTCACTCAACATCCTGCAGGTGCGTTAGGTCGCTCAGGATGGGGTGGCGTCTTGGCCTTCATGAAGGTTGCCATCGATGACAGTTGGGTTTTCAACCCGAATGATCAGATTGTCATCGGAAAGCGCTGAGTTTCCGAGTAATCTACGAAGGTCATCGGGCGAAGCGAGTTCACGTTCCGGACAACGATCATTAGCGTGTTCAAAACGCTCCACGTTTTCGACGCTTCCGGGCACCACCACCGAGCTCAGCCCGTGTGGCGTGCGCCAAGACTTGGAACCGTCTGGGCAGTTGATGACCTGCCATCCCAACGCGTGCTTAAACATCTGGTGCTGCTTGCACAAGAGTTCGGTGTTCTTGCGGTTGGTATGTCCGCCGGTTTCCCATGCGTCGACGTGGTCAACTTCGGAATTATCAGCGGTGCGCCGGCATCCCGGGAAACAACAGTGCTGATCACGAGCGCGGAGGAACTCCTTGAGAACCCGAGTTGGCTTGTAGCGCTTACGGCCCACGTCCATGACCGCGCCACTAAAAGGATCAGTGAGCATCGGGATGATTGAAGGGGCATCCTTGGCGATCTTCAACGCAACGCCCATGGGGATGGGGCCGTAACCCTCCAGATCTGCCATCGCAGTCTCGGGGTTGGCGATCATCTGCAAGGCAGGAATCGTAACGACGACGCGTGGCTTAAGTGGTGAACCGTTGGAACCTGGCCACCCGTTGATCATGGCATCAAAAAAGATATCTACCTCAAGCTGAGCCTGAGTTCTGGTGTCCTGAGCATCGTTATTCTGCGAGGCCACGTGCCTCAAAGTGGTGAGGACCGAACGGATGTCCTCTGCTGGCCCATAGACCTTGAGAGCTGCCATTCCATCGGGCAGATCCCACCCTGAGATCTTCCTAGCTTCCAGGGCGTTTTCATGCCGTTCGTTGGCTGCTTCTGGATTGGCGCGATCGTGGAATCGACGGGCGCGCTGAGCGATGGTTTCATCACTTGCGGTGGCAGCAACTGGCAGTAGTTGGTGCTGCATCAAGTCGATCTGTTCCTCGGTCAAGTCCTGAGAGTACTTAACGATTGACTTAGCTGCTGCCGGAGTGATATCCCCAGCAATCAAAGCTTGAAGGGTTTCAGAGCATATGTGGCGAAGCCCCTTGGCCGTGAACATCCGAGAACGGACCTTTTCATTGGTTTCCCGTAAGGCAACGGAAGCTTCAGCAACAAAGTTGGAGGTGATGATCTGATCGCTGGTTGGATCTACGCGATAGTAGTTGGCGCTGAGCCTGTCACGTCGCTGCTGTTCCGTCTCAAGATGGGGTTTGGCCACGGTATCTTCTGCGTAAATCTGTGCGACCTGCTCAACGCTATCGGCCATGATGACCGAGGTTGCTGCAAAAAGGACACTGTTGAGCCGTTGAATTGTATCTAGTTGCGCCAAGCCATCGCCGGGGCCATTCATGGGACCGGCCGCGTAAAGATCATCAGCAAGCTTCTTCACGCGACCATAAAGCAACTCATGTTCCAGATAGTCGGTGAAGGCGGAATCTGATTGTGACTCGCCACGGGTAGCGGGCGGGTCCAGCGGTAGACGATGTTCGTCATCGTCGTCGGGGTGGAAATATGGATGAGTCATGCTTAAATTTTCCCGCCGCGCACCGACAGTTTGGACTGAATTTGCGCGGATTTATGGCCTCTGTGCAGAAGTTTGTGGGATCGTTAAGTAGCGGTCATAAGATCACGATTCGGCCACGGTTTGTGGGATCTCTACGATCGCTTAAGAATGTAGAAATTGAGAGGACTTGGTCATGATTTTTGGCAAAAAGGGCGATGATGCAGTGCGCAACAAGCTCAGTGCTGCCCCAGCACCGTACGGCCAGATTGCGTTGCGTTTACACGAGCTGGTCAGCGAAATCGCCCCGGCGCTAGAACCGATTGTTCGTTGGGGTCTACCGTTCTACGTTAAGGACGGAAACGATATCTGCTACATCAAGCCCGACAAAGAGTATGTGGTCTTCGGGTTTGGCGAAGTAGTGAACCCGGCGTTTGAAGAAGGCGCGCATATGCACCCAGTGGCATGGACGATCAGTTCACTAGATGAAGCCACCGAGCAGAAGATCCGCGCACTGGTTCAGAAGGCCGCCGGCTAACTTCTAGCTGAAAACAGGGCGCGGCTGGCGGGGTCCGGTGGTCATTGCGGACGCCAGTCGCGCTGCGAGTAGCACGAAAAGTAGTACCATCGCCGCTGCGCTGGCTAGGTACAGCGGACGTTCGAGCGCGGCCGCGGCGTCCATATCCCAATCGGCGTAGGTATCGCCGATCGAGTTCATGTTGGCGAATGAAGCGAAGAAGAAGGCCGGCGCGCCTAGGGTCAAGATGAGGCTCCAGATAACGGCTTGTAGCCACGGTTTCATCGAGAGTTTTTTGGACAGGGCGATCCATGCCCACGCCACTGCCAATAGTAGGCCCAAGACCAAAAATACGACTCCACCTGCGAGCTTGTAATGTTGATCGGCCGCATTCATGGCGGCGATGGTGGCGTCCAACGGTTGGTGGCTGGCCGCGACCAAAGCCCAATGATTCATCAGCATCAGCCCGGTGACTGAATATCCAGCGATGATTAGGAACCCAAGGGTGACCAGCAGTTTTTTCATGCATGAAGCATAACAGGACAAGCATTCATGGTTGGCAGGACGACCACGTCAGACTATTGTCATCAGTGTGATGTACGACACTATTGGTGATGGGTTGAAGGGTAAGTTTATGAAGGCGTATGCCAAGGGCGAGAGCGAACCGCAGCTGCTGGACGAAACTATTGGAGCTAATTTTGAACGAACGGTGGCGCGCCGGGGTTCTGCTGAAGCTTTGGTGGAATCCAGTAGCGGGCGACGCTGGACTTGGCAGCAACTCAACCAGGAAGTTGACCAGCTCGCTAAGGGGATGATCGCCGCCGGTCTGGAGCCGGGAGACCGTGTGGGAATTTGGGCGCCGAACTGCGCGCAGTGGGTTTTCACCCAGTATGCCACCGCCAAGATCGGCGTCATTTTGGTCAATGTGAATCCGGCCTACCGCACCCACGAATACGCGTACGCGGTCAATCATTCGGGGCTGCGGATGCTGGTGGCGGCCAGTGAACTTAAGACCAGCAATTATCGGGCGATGGTTGAGCAAACCCGGGCCGATACCCCCAGCTTGGAGCGCGTGGTGTATCTGGATACCGATGACTGGCAGCAGTTGGTGGAGCAGGGTGCGGGGGTCAGTGATGAAGAATTGGCCGCACGCTTGGCCGCGACCAAACCCGAGGACCCCATCAACATCCAATACACCTCGGGTACCACCGGATATCCCAAGGGTGCGACGCTGAGCCACCGCAATATCTTGAACAATGGGCACCAAGTCACCGGGATGATCGATCTAGACGAGAACGATCGGCTGTGCATTCCGGTGCCGTTTTATCACTGTTTCGGCATGGTCATGGGCAACCTCGGGTGTACTTCGCGCGGGGTGACCATGGTCATTCCGGCGCCCGGCTTTGATGCTCAGACCACCTTGGAAGTGGTGGCCGAGGAGAAGTGCACGGGTCTGTATGGGGTGCCGACCATGTTCATCGCCATGCAGAATCTGCCCAACTTTTCCGACTTCGATCTATCTGCGCTGCGCACCGGGATCATGGCCGGATCGATCTGCCCGGTGCAGGTGATGCGCCGCTGCGTCGAGGATATGGGCATGAGCGCGGTATCCATTGCTTATGGCATGACCGAAACCAGCCCGGTGTCCTGTCAGACTCGCGGGGATGATGATTTCGAGCGTCGCACCTCAACCATTGGCCGGGTGCATCCCCATGTGGAGATCAAAGTGGTCGATCCGGTATCTGGTGAAACTCTTGAGCGCGGAGAGACCGGAGAATACTGCACCCGCGGGTACTCGGTGATGCTCGGCTATTGGAACGATCAGGACAAGACCAAAGCTGCGATCGATGCCGAAGGCTGGATGCATACCGGGGATCTGGCGGTAATGCGCGAGGACGGGTACTGCACGATCGTCGGGCGCATTAAGGACATGATCATCCGCGGCGGCGAGAATATCTATCCGGCCGAGATCGAGGAATTCCTCTACCGGCATCCGGATATTGAAGACGTTCAGGTGGTGGGTGTTCCCGATGAGAAGTACGGGGAGGCAGTCTGCGCCTGCCTTCGCATGAAGGCTGGTCACCCGCCACTGAGCATTGAAGCGGTGCGTGAATTCTGCTCCGGGCAATTGGCGCACTATAAGGTCCCGGCCTATGTGCAGATCCTTGAGGATTTCCCGACGACAGTCACCGGGAAAATTCGCAAGAATCAGTTGCGCGAGGACGCGGCGAAACTGCTGGAGCTGTAGCCGCTCGCCGCCAGCCAGGTCAGCGAGCCACAGCGATGCTTTGGGTGGAGGTGAGGTTCAGCATAAATACTGCATCCGGAAATTTCCTGCATGCTAGTTTTCCAAGTGGAATCCGTGGGCTAGTCTCGGGGGTGACAAGGAAATTCCTGACGTGAATGGGGTGCATACGTGCAGAAGCATTTCAGCCGCCTAGTGGGCATCGCTGTGATCATGATCGTGGTTCTCGCGGCCTCGCTGCTGGTGTGGGCGCTAAGCATCGCCGAACGCCCGGTGGGCATGTGGAACCCGATTGAGGTCCCCATCGGAAGGCTCTGGACAACCTTCTACAGCTCCGAGCTGCCCGATTTGTCGATCCTGGTTTTCTCCGTTGCCGCCGCGGTGATCCTGGTGCTGCTGGTGGTCCTGGGCGAGCGTCTGGTCACTTGGCGCTATCGCCGGACACCGATCGAAAAATCTAACCGGCCGCTGGCACCAAAGGCGGTGATGGCCCGCACGCGGGGCGTCTACGCAGGACCGGTCACCGTAACGGTGCTGATTCCGGCACACAACGAAGAAGCTTCCCTGCCGTACACCCTGAAAGCCCTTGAGGGGCAGAGCTTCAAGCCATCGCGGATCATCGTGGTGGCCGACAACTGCACCGACCGGACCGTGCAGGTCGCCGGCGAGCACGGGGTCGAGGTGTTCGAATCGGTGGGCAACAAGCACAAGAAGGGCGGGGCGCTGAACCAGGCGCTGCATGCCATCCTGCCCGGGATGGGCGATAACGACTGCGTCATGGTGATGGATGCCGACAGCCAGATCGGCGCGGACTTCCTAGCAACCGCCCGGGACCGCTTCACCTGGGACCGCGCGCTGATGTCGGTGGGCGGGCTGTTCCACGGCGAAGAAGGCCACGGGCTGATCGGCCAATTCCAGCGTAATGAATACACCCGCTACCAGCGCGAAATCTCACGCCGAGACGGCCGGGTCTTCGTGCTGACCGGTACGGCCTCTGTGTTCCGCGCCTCGGCCCTGCGCGAGGTGGCCGCGGCGCGCGGGAGCGTGCTTCCGGGCACCCCCGGCGAGGTCTATGACACGGCCGCCTTGACCGAAGACAATGAGCTGACCATCGCGCTGAAAACCCTCGGCGCGCTGACCACTTCGCCGCAGGACTGCACGGTGGTCACCGAGCTGATGCCCAACTGGAAGATGCTGTGGGCGCAGCGGCTACGCTGGCAGCGCGGGGCGTTGGAGAACCTGGGCGCGTACGGAGTCACCGCGCAAACCTCCCGGTACTGGGCGCAGCAGATCGGCATCGGCTATGGCGTGATAGCGCTGTTCAGCTATTTCGCGCTGATGATCATCATGCTGATCTCCATGGACACCTGGGTGTGGTTCCCGTTCTGGATGCTACTGGGCGCGCTCTTCGCTGTCGAACGCGTGGTTACGGTCTGGCACGGCGGCTGGAGAGCTAGGATCGTCGCCGCGCTGGTGATTCCCGAGCTGGTCTACGACGCCTTCCTTGATCTCGCATTCCTCAAGGGCGTCGGGGATATCGCCTTTGCCCGAAGCGCGGATTGGAAGCATGTCGACCACGCGGGTGCCGCACGAAAGGAAAACATCTCATGATGAGTCTCATCGTCCAGATCCCGCGGGGAATCATTCTTCCCGAAAGCGTGCTGCTCAGCGACTGGTTCGCCGTGCTCGCCTCGTTCGTCGCGATCAATACCGTGCTCTATCTGGTCCTGGGCTTGGTCAAGCTGCTGCCGGTTATCCGGATCCGCAGCGCACGGGGACGCGAACGCCGCTCAGAAACCAGGAATATCGATCCCGAGACGTCCGTGTAGCTCATGCATCGCCGCGGGCAGGTCCGCCAGCTCGATGCCGGGGCTGAAATAGAAGCCTTGCGCATAGTCGAAGTCCAGCCTGCGGGCGAGCTGAAGATGCTCGGCGGTTTCGACCCCCTCGACCAGCGTCTTGGCATTGATCTCGCGGGCGGCCGCCAGCAGGATGTCCACATGTTCGCGGGCCTTATCCGATGCCAGGTAGTGGATGAATAGCGAACGGTCCAGCTTCACGATGTGCGGCAACAGGCGCAGGATGCGCTCCCTTGTCGCATAGCCGATGCCTGCATCGTCAACGAGCAGCAGGCAGCCGAGCTCATCGGCATTGATCCGGACCGCATCGCAAACTTCTGGTGCGGACAGCTCGTTCAGCTCCAGCCCCCAGTCCAGCCGGGGATCAAGTACCGGGGTTGTGCGAGCGAAGGCCTTGATCGCAGGACCTGAGGCATTCATGGTGAGCAGCAGCCCGTCGGGCAGCCCTTCGGCGGCGTGGACAATGCCCTCCAGGGCGCGCAGCTCCAACGCCAGCAGATTGCCTTCGGCCCGGGCCTGGGCGAAGTGCTCGTCCGGCCGGCGTCCGTCGCTGAATCGTGCCAGCGCCTCGAAGCCCAGCAGCGCGTCGGAGCGCAGGTTGATCAGGGGCTGGAGTGCGAACTTCATGGTCCACCTAGGATGGCGATGCGGATTGGCAACATGATGCTGGTTAGGCTGTTGTGTACGAAGGTGATATTACCGTGCATCTGGCCAGGGATACGCGATACTGATGAATTCACAAGGAAGCGGGGGCAGCATGCCCAGGACAAGGGACCGGCGGGCCAACGATGACGGAATCTGCTGGAGCCGGCTGCTGCCGGCCAGGCTCCGCAGGATCAATCGGCTGGAAGTTGCTGTCACCGGGATGGTGGCGGCATTCCTGCTGGTGTTCTATGTGGTCAACCTGGGCAATGATTTCAGTTCGCCGCTCTTCCAGAAGCTGGCGGTAGCCAGGGTTGCCGGGACCTTGGCCATGGTGATCACCGTGTGGATGCTGCTTGACCGTTTTCCACTGTGGATTGCCTATCTCGGGGCCCTGGCCGAGTTGTCGGCCTTTGTCGTCTTCGTGGGGTTCTCGGTCAACCATGAGCAGATCGTCTTCAGGCTCCAGGAATTTCCGCTCATCGCGCTTTATATGTCCTGGCTCTTTCCGCCGGCGGTCACCCGGTGGACCATCTATCCGGTCATGGCTTTCACCATTCCCTACTCGGTGTTCTTCGGCCCTGCCGCAGGCACCGAGCACCAAAGCGGGCCGTTGAACGTGCTGAGCCTGGTCTTCTTCACCGTCATTGGCATGTTCGTCGGCCACTACGTCAAGCGCCGATTCCGCCAGCAAACCCAGGTTGATGCGCTGACCGGCGCCTTGAACCGCGTCGGGCTGTCGGCGCGTGGAGATGCCGCTTTGCTCGCGTCGCGGAAGTACCGCAGGCCGCTGGCTGTGGCGTTGCTGGACGTGGACGGGTTCAAGGAGATCAACGACCAGGACGGCCATGATGCCGGGGACCGCGCGCTGAAGGAGCTGGTGAGGCATCTGTGCAGCTCGATCCGTGCCGGAGACCTGGTCTGCCGATTGGGCGGAGACGAATTCGTGCTGGTGTTCGCCAATACGACGATGGGCCAGGCGCAACTTCTGATGGAGCGCATTGCGGGGTCATCCAAGCTGGCCTGGAGCTTCGGAACGGCACAGGCCCGAGCCGATGACAACTTGAGCACCATGATCCTGCGCGCCGACCGGGACATGTACTCCACCAAGCGCCAGCGTGCGGCCGAACGCGGCAAGTCCGCAGGGGAAAGCTGAGTTCCCGCCCCCTAGCCGAGCTTGCCGCCCATCCGGTCCTGCATCTTCTGGCTGGCCTCATTCAGGCCCTGGATTTCCACTCTCTTCCCGTAGTGCTCGTATTTGGTGCGGATCGAGTCCAGGGCGGCGACGGTCGAGGCATCCCAGAGGTGCGAATCGGACATGTCGATGATGACCTTCTCGGGGTCCTGCGCGTAGTCGAACTGCATGTAGAGGTCGTTGGAGGAAGCGAAGAACAGCTCGCCGTTGACCTTGTACACGGCCGAATGTTCGGTAGCGCTGCGATCCACGGTAACCATGTGGGCTACACGATTCGCGAATAGCACCATGGCCGAAAGGATGCCCACGCCCACACCGATGGCGAGGTTGTGCGTAGCCACGGTGAGCACCACGGTAATGAGCATGACGAAGGTTTCGCTCTTGGGCATCATCTTCAAGGTGCTGGGTTTGATGCTATGCCAGTCGAAGGTGGTTGCCGAGACCACGATCATCACGGCCACCAGCGCAGCCATCGGAATCTGCGCCACCACGTCCCCGAGTAACACCGCCAGCAACAACATAAAAATGCCGGCGAAGGCCGTGGAGATGCGGGTACGTCCGCCCGAAACTTTCACGCCCACCATGGTTTGCCCGATCATCGCACAACCGCAGATTCCACCGAAGAATCCGGTAACAATATTCGCGGTGCCCTGCGCCCACGACTCACGGGTTTTACTTGAGGGCGTATCGGTTATGTCGTCCACCAATTTGGCGGTGAGCAAGGATTCGAGCAGACCCACAAAGGCTACAGCGATGGCATAAGGGGCGATGATCTTCAGGGTTTCAAGGTTCAGCGGTACACCGGGCAGGTGGAAGATTGGGAGTGAATCGGGCAGTGCGCCCTTGTCTCCCACCATCGGAACCACCACGTGTGCGAACACAGTGATCGCGGTGAGCACCACGATGGCGATCAACGGGGCGGGCACCGCCTTGGTGATTTTCGGGAAAAAGCACACGATCGCCACCCCCAGGATCACCAGTGGGTAGACCTGCCAGGGCACATTGCGCAGCTCGGGCATCTGCGCCCAGAAGATCGAGATGGCTAGACCGTTGACAAAACCGATCATCACCTGACGTGGAATGAATCGTAGAAGCTTGGCCACGCCCAGGGCGGAGAGGCTCACCTGGATCACACCGGCTAGGATCACCGTCGCGAATAGGTATTCCACCCCATAAGCGCGCACCAACGGGGCAACCACCAATGCCACCGCGCCGGCCGCCGCAGAAATCATGGCGGGGCGTCCGCCGGTGAAGGCAATAACGATGGACATGGTGAAGGAAGCAAAAATGCCTACGCGCGGATCCACCCCGGCGATCACGGTGAACGCGATGACCTCGGGGATCAGCGCCAGCGAAACTACCAGACCGGCGAGCAGCTCGGTTTTCAGTAGCCGCGGGGATTTGAGGGTGCGCCATACCGACTGGCGTTGTAGCGGGCTTAGTTGTGCGATCGCGGTGCTCAACGGGACTCCAATCACTGTGGTGTCCCAGAACATTGGGGTGGGGACCTATCTACGTTACCGCACCGGGCACTGCCGGCAGTGCTTAAATTCGAAGCCCCAGCCGGGCCGGAACTAGCCGGCGAGCTGGGGCTTCTCGATCATCACTCGCACCTTCATGAGGTACTTACTACTCTAAGCGTGGACTCTGTGCGTCAAATAAGTATGCACTGCACGTTGACTTCGCATTTGGGAGCGTCAGAGGGCAAAGAAGTGGCCCCGCCGCAAGACCGGCAGGGCCACTACTTCGTCATCACTCGCACCTTCAATGAGGTACTTATTACTCTAGGGGTGCTCTCTGTGGATGCAGTAAGCATGCACTGCGCAGTGCCCATGTATCCGTAGTTCCAGCGAAAGTAAGCTAAGCGGCCTTCAAAGGTTCCTCGACCTTTGCCGGGGTGGCGTGGGCAGCCGATGGTATGCAAGCTGCGACCAATGCCGCAACAAGACTGATGCCAGCTCCGAGCCATAGTGCGGTGTGGAAACCAGTCTCGGAAGGAAGCACTGCGCCATGGAAGTCGATGGTCATGTTCGCCAGCACCAAGCCGATGATGGCTGCTCCTGAAGTGGTTCCCAAGGAACGCATCAGTGTGTTCAGGCCGTTGGCTGCACCGGTTTCACTGCGCGGTACCGCGCCCATGATGATGGTGGGCATCGCCCCATAGGCCAGTACCACGCCACTGTTGATGACCAGGCTGGTGATCAACAAGCCCCAGGTGGAGCCCATGCCAAGTTGTCCCACGGCGTATCCGGCGGCCATGATGAGGATCCCGAGAACTAAGGTGAATTTTGGTCCCTTTGAACTGGTCAGTCGACCTCCGACGGGCGAAAGGAAGAGCATCATCAACCCGGCCGGAGCCATCCACAGTCCAGCGGACAAAATACTTTGGCCCAGTCCGTAACCTGCTTCGGTGGGCATCTGCAAGATCTGAGGCATGACCAGAGAACTGGAGTACATGCCGAAGCCAACAAAAATTGAAGCAATGTTGGTCAACAGTACGCGTGGAATCGCAGCGGTGCGCAAGTCCACCAGGGGAGCGTTTGCCCGAAGTTCCCAGAAGCCCCAGAGCAGTAATACGATCACCGACGCCGTAAGCAGAGCAATCACTAGGGGGGGATCCCCAACCCTAGGTGGAGCCCTTGGAGGTTCCGAGCATAAGGGCAATGAGCCCGGCACCTAACCCGATGGCACCGGCCCAGTCGAAGTGACCCTCGGATCCAGCGGAGTTGATAGCGGGAATGAACTTGAGGATCAGTAAGGCCACGACCAGGGTGATGGCGGCGCCCAGATAAAAGAGCACGCGCCAAGACGAAAACTGGATGATCGCTGCCGACAGTGGCAGCCCGATGGCGCCACCCACGCCCAGGGTTGCTGAGACGGTGGCGATGGCCGAAGATAGACGCTCGGCTTCTACGAGGTCACGGAGCATTGCGATGCCTAGCGGAACCATGCCTGATCCCAAGCCCTGTAGGGTTCGGCCCACGATCATCACGGTGACGTTGGGCGCTAGCGCGCAGATCACCCCGCCAAGGATCAACGGGATTGCCAAGGCGAGTAATACTCGGCGCTTGCCAAACATGTCGCCTAGCCGCCCCGAAATGGGTATGACCACAGCGGCCGCGAGCAGTGTTGCGGTGATAATCCAGGCGGTGTTATCGGCCGTGGTGTTGAAGATTTGGGGGAGCTGCGGGATTAGCGGAGCCACCATTGTCTGGGTCAGCGAAGAGGCGATACCTGCTGTGGCAAGGATGCCAACGGTGAACTTGGAGCTGGGCTTTGTGGCGAGTTTAGGGGAGGATACGGGTCACTTTCGACAGAATGTGTAAGTTACATGCAATGTTCATAATACACATCTGAGATAGGATGGAGAAATGCCAGAAGGAAAAAATGGATCGAAGAGCCGCATCGCGGACATCGAGTACGAGCAGATGCTGCTCAGTCGTTACACCATTGCTCAACATCGCCATTCCAGCGGCTTGGACCGCAGCGTATACCTCATAATGAGCCGTATCGATGGTCAGGGGCCGATGTCTATTGCGCAGTTGAGTCATGCTTTACGCCTAGAGAGCTCCACCCTGCAACGACAAGTTACCGTCGCGATTAAGGAGGGGTATCTGGAGCGCATGGCAGATCCAGATGGGCATGTGGCGCGCAAAATCACCTTGACCCACTTCGGGGAGGAGCAACTTGCTGACGCCCGTGCCACCTCCATCGAGGCGCTGGAGCAGATCATGGGGGACTGGAGTTCCAAGGACGTGGATCAGTTCGCGCACTTCCTGAACCGCTTTAACAATGCAATCGAGGAGTACAGCCAGCTACGCCGTGGCCAGAAGAATGGTTAAAGAAAAGTTCCCGCTGGGCAATATCCAACGGGAACTTTTACGATCATCACTCGCACCTTCAATGAGGTAGTTTCTACGATAGTCACGGTTTCTGTGCCGATGCTTTGGCTTAGCTTCGCGTTGACGGTGACTGGGCGCGGTGCACATAGAGCGCCCTCGAACCGATCCCAAACTCCGGTAGTTGACACATAGGCTCGCAGCGCGCTGCTATCTATGCTGGGATTCATGACTTCTGAGCAGAAACTACCGGCCACGATCCAGCGAGCACTACGAGTAGCCATAGTGCCTGACTCGTTTAAGGGTAGCGCCCGGGCTAGCGAAGTTGCTACCGCAATGGAATACGGGTTCTCCAAAGGGGCAGCCAGCCTTAAGCGCGAGGTTGAGATTACCGCGGTGCCTTTCGCCGATGGTGGCGAAGGTACCCTCGAAGCATTGATTGATACGTGGGGTACCCAGGCGATCACGCTGGAGACCACCGACGCGTTGGGCCGCCCGGTGACCTCACGACTTGGACTATCGGCTGACCAGAAAATTGCAGTTGTGGAAGCGGCGGAAGCCGCCGGACTGCCACAGGTTAGCGATGTGGCACGTAAACCACTAGAAGCAACCACCTCGGGTCTGGGCCCGCTGGTTGCTCATGCCCTAGACCTCGGAGTCCAGCAAATCATCTTGTGTCTGGGTGGCTCAGCAACCACCGACGGTGGAACCGGACTGCTCAACGCGCTGGGTGCCAAGTTCCTCGATGATCAAGGAAATCAGCTTCCAGCAGGTGGAGGCGCACTGGGCAAGCTGGCAAGCATTGACGTATCCGAACTTGACCCCCGGGCGAAAAAGGTACGTTGGCAGATCGCGTGTGATGTCACCAACCCGTTGCTTGGAGACAAAGGTGCTGCCGCGATTTTTGGTCCGCAAAAGGGTGCTACCAAACACGATGTGCAGATCCTGGATCAAGGCCTTGAACGCTTAGCCAATGTACTTGAGGCCGATACCGGGCGAAGCTTGCGCGAGCAGCCAGGGATGGGTGCCGCTGGCGGATTGGCGCTCTGCCTCGCATCGTACTTCTTTGTAGAGCTGACCCCGGGGTGGGAGCTGGTCGCCCAAGTACTCGACGCCCGTCGAATAATGCAGTCGGCTGATCTGGTTCTGACTGGAGAAGGCAGGCTTGATAGTCAATCACTGGATGGCAAAGTGGTCTGTGGTGTCCTGCAAGCCAAAGGTGAGCTGTCCGATGTAATTGTCGTGGCCGGATCAGTGGATCTGAGCGATGAAGAACTTGAGGCAGCAGGGATTCTGGCCGCGTTTTCAATTGCGCCAGGTCCAGCGAGCTTGGCGGAACTTTCGGCCGATACGCTCGGCCTAGTTCAGCGCACCGCCTTCGGTGTGGCACGCACGTACTTGCGTTAGCCTGGCCCGCATGGGTGGAGGAAATTTCGTGCGTCCCTCCACCGTGGGTACGAAACACTGCGCTATGACTTCAGACATTAAAACGATGTGCCAAGTCGGTGCCGATTTCTACGATGGAAACATGATGAAGAAAAAGTATGTCGCCTCCGCATTGTTCGCCGCACCGCTAGTTATGTTTCTGTCCGGATGCTCGATGTCTGATTTCAGCGTCGATAAGTTTGATGAATCCACCGAAAAATCTGCACAGACTTCGCAAGCTGGGGTCGCCAGCGAACTGCTACCTACCTGGGTGCCTGCTGGTGGCACCAATGTGGAGCTGGTTCAACGCAATACCGGCAGTGAACGAATTTTTGTGATGGACTACGACGGGCAATTGCCTAACGACAAGTGCATTACAGTGGCAACCGCTGGCAAACCCAGCGCTGCGGAGCTGAAGAAAGCCTATGCTTCGGATCCACGCACCAAAAACTTCGACCCAGAGGAAATTTCTACCACCAGGACCCTTGAAGCCGATTGGTGGCCCGATGATGCCGAAGCGAAAACTACCAACTTGTGTGGTCGTTTCTGGGTACATCAGTCCGGTGGAAAGCTATACGCTTTTGCCCCGGATAACGTGGAAACTGTCAAAGCAGTCCAAAAGGAACGCTCGGCAGCCTAGCTACGAAGATAATCCTCAAAAGACATCGGCGCCCTGCCGGTGATGATCTCAACGTGGTCACTGACCTTGGCCATAACGCTGCCGGATATAGCCGTATAGGTACTGACCCAAGCATCTAGCTGCCATTGCGGGGCGCCGTATTTAGCGCGTGAAGCGTACGCTTCATCGATACTCTCATCGTGGAAGCTAGCTTTATCACCACGCACTTCGCGTAGGATTCTGGAGACGTCCGACATGCTCAGAGATTGTGGGCCGGAGAGCTCATAAGCCGAACTCTCGTGGGCGTGCGCTTCGGCCAAGACGGTGGCAGCCGTGCGGGCCACATCTGCACGGGCTACCGGAGCGAAATGGCCATTCCCCGCAGGGCCGCGAATGACCCCATCGGCGCCAAGAAGGTCAGGCAAAAAATCTAGGTAGAAGTTATCGCGTAAAAAGGTAAAACGGAGAGGTGAAGCTCGCAGATACTCTTCAGTCTCATAGTGCTCGCGGGCCAAGGTGAATTCTGCATCCGGAGCGGCTGCGGCAAACGAGGTGTAAACAACGTGTTTCACCCCGGCCTGAACTGCAGTATCGATGAAGGATTTATGCAGTTCTAGACGATGCTGGCTCTCCGGAGCTGACACCATAAAAAGTACATCGATATCTTTCAGTGCGCGAATGCTCGCGGAGCGATCAGCATAGTCAAAAGTGTGAGTCGTGGAAGCCGGTAGCTGCGGCGCACGGGATGTGTCGCGGACCAGAAGTCGCTGGGGTACACCAAGATCCGCAAGATTTTGGGCTACCAACGAGCCGAGCGCTCCGGTAGAACCGGTGACTGCAATTCGTTCCTTGGATGCCATTTCACAACACTTCCTAGCTAAGGACAGTCCGAGAGTCGTAGGTAGACTCTCTCATGCGAGCTGAGTTGGTGCTTAGTTTTCGCGTGCCGTGGCGGTGGCACGAGTAGCGAAAAAGACGCAGGCGATGAAGCCTACGAGACTCAACGCGACAGCGATAGGGCCAGTGAGGCCGTGCAAATATTGATTCCACGTCATATTTAGTGTCACCAACAGTGCCACTAAAAATCCTCCGGTTAAGTAACTGATCGCCGAATTCACGGTGAACCTTTCGTCGCGATACTTGACTGTGGTGAGCCTAGCACTGCAAGAGATGAAGTTGAAGTACCCCATCGTTGCCAGCGTGCCTCTTTTGGCCGCTACCGATTCGCCATTCCCAAGGCCAGCTAGGATGAATCCATGAGCGATAAGGAGCAACCCCGTCTGGCGAGCGCATTGGCGCAGAAGGTTGTCGACACCATTGAGCCGACGATAAATCGCCATGTGAACATCATGAATGCTCATGGAGTCATCATCGCTTCCAGCGATAGTTCACGGGTTGGCACGCTGCATGAGGCGAGCGTCGAAGTGCTGAGGAGCAACCAGATCGTGCGGGTGAGTCAGGCCAACAAAATTGCCGGCATCCAGCCTGGGGTCAATATTCCGCTCATGCTCAATGATCAGCTCTGCGGGGTTGTCGGGGTCACCGGAGCACCACATGAGGTGGAACCGCTCGCTGACTTGATCGCGCTGAGTGTGCAGCTGCTGTTGAGCCTAGAGCGGGAGTACTCGCGCAGCGCTCGCCGGGCTACCGAAGCTAGGGACCTCCTCTCGGCTTTGCTTGCCGGTCACTCGACACCTGAAGTTATCGCGCGGATGCTGGAAGCATACGGTCTTGGCGGCGAGCTGCAAATTGAGCTTTGGATTGCGCCTGATGAGCAAGCCCCACACTTAGAAAAATCGGATCTCGAGGGTGTGCGTACTTCGTGGGTTCCGCTCATCGACGCGCAGTGGAGAATCGGTAAAGCTAGTGAGGGGGCGTTGGCGGATGTTCCTGACCTCAATGACCGATATCTGTGCCAGGTTCCGACAGCAGATCCCGGAGAGCTGCTGGCTCAAGCCGAGGCGATGCGTACCTTGGCTGCTCGAACTCAGCTACTCGCCCAGCGAGCAAACCTAGGAATCTGGAATGAGGACATCGCCGTGGCGGTGGCGCGTACTCCGGTTTCTAGCTTGAAATATCTTGCGGCCCCGGCGCGTGCGCTGAATCAGGAACAAGCAAGAACCTTGTTGACTTTTGCCACTGCTCCCTCGATGTCTCAGGCTGCTGAAACCTTACACATTCACCGCAATACACTGATGCAAAGGTTGGAACGGATCGGCCACGTTAGCGGGGTAGATATTCGTCTGGCCAGCCAGTCGCTTCGGTTGCAGCATGCTATTTACGCACGGGTCGCGCTAAATGAGTTACAGATCTTCTAGCTGAAGTAGCGGGAATGCCGGATCGCAATTACATTCTTGATGACACCACAGCCCAGTTATTAGCTGCTGGGGTACTGCTTGGCGACTTGATTTGCTCGAAAACCAGCGATTAGAAGCAACGCGAGAGCGATGATGAACCCGGCGGATGTCACGCTGAGTGCCAAGGGGAAATTCTGCATGAAGCAGAGGGCGGCGGCGATCGCCAGGAGTATCCAGCCGGCCCAAGCTGCGATTCGAAGGGTAGGGGCAGCATGGCGATGAGCGGCCAACCACGCTTCATCACTGGATAGGGTATGACGCGTTTTTATACCAACCATGGTGTTGCGTCCGAGCTTGTCTGCGGCCGTCATCGGCGCCAAGATACTCGCGGTTACGGTGAGGATTAACAGCCCAAACATCAGACTGATTGTGCTCGTCGGATCCATTAGGAGCCCCCTAGTTGGTGTCTCTTAATTCATTCTATACGGTAGGTATACTTTCCGGCTTCCAAGGTGGTACCAATCTCTGGATTTCCCTGAATCGGCGACGGGATGTCCGCTAGCCGTAATGTGTGGAAATATGACGGCGATTAACGATGGCCTGATCGAGCACCGCACCTTCTCACCTGTCTTTTGTGAAGAGTTCTGACGCTTTATTCCCTCCCGTGACGTGTCGATGGCATGCCGGGCCGATCGATGTTTAACTCAAAGAACACCCATCCAGAGCGGCTGAGAGACCTGGCTCCACGACGCCGCAGCAAGTCTGCAACCTGCAGAGAGTGCTAACGCCAGGTTCGATGGAATTGCAGAAAATTCTGCATCCTTCGGAGTCCACGCAAAAAGGGAGAACGAAGATGACTGTACTAAGCACACAACTACCACGCGTCCCTTACACCGGGACCGCTGATGAAGCCGAACTTGAGCACTGGCGTGGTATCGCCCAGAAGATCGCCGACCAGCTTTCGGCGGATGCGCTGGAACGAGACCGTAAGAACGAACAGCCCTTTGCTGAGGTGCAATTATTGCGTGAGGCGGGGCTGCTGAATTTGCTGGTTCCCACCGAATTCGGGGGAGCCGGTGGACATTGGGCAACAGGCTTTGAAGCAGTTCGCATCATTGCCGCCGCGGACGGTTCAATTTCTCAGCTGCTGGCCTATCACTACATCAATCAGTCCGGAATTGCCTTTTATACGGCCCCCGAAGAGCAAGCCAAATGGTGGCAGCGCACCGTGGAAGGTGGCTGGCTCTGGGGTGACTCGGTCAACCCCGTAGATCCAACACTGTCTTTGGTTCCCGAGGGTGACGGGTTCCGGCTGAACGGTGCCAAGCGATTCTCTACCGGTTCGGGCGTGGGCGAAGTAATTGTGGTCAATGCCGAGGTTACCGAAGGTGAACGTGCTGGCGAGGTACTGGCTTTTGTACTCCCACGTGACCGCGAAGGACTGGAAATCGTTGATGACTGGGATTACTTGGGACAACGGCTGAGCGCCTCGAACTCCTTGAAGTACCACAACGTACGAGTCGAAGCCGAAGATATTCTCGGTCCGCTCACCGAGGAGCCGGTCTCTACGTTGCTTACCCCCGGAATTCAGCTGGCCTTCGTGAACTTCTATCTAGGGATTGCCGAGGGTGCATTGGCCCGAGGCAAGCAGATTCTGCTGGGCCGCAAAAACGCCTGGCTGTTCTCACAGGCAGAAAGCTACTCGCAGGACCCGATCTTCCAGCGCACCGTCGGCGAACTGAAGGCTCGTACCGCCGCTGTGGCGGCCTTGACCGAGAAGCTCGGGCACAAGTTTGATGCGCTACTTGCTAAAGCGGGCGAGGTTACTCAGCCAGAGCGTGCTGCGCTGGCAGTGGAAATCGCCGAAGCCAAGGTGGTGGCCACCGAGACCGGCGTAGAGGTTGCGAACCGGATCTTTGAAGTTACCGGGTCATCCTCGACAGCTAACTCGGTGGGCTTGGATTTGTTCTGGCGCAATGTGCGTACGCATTCGCTACATGACCCCGTGGACTACAAGAAGATCGAGGTTGGAGCGTATTTCTTGCGCGGAGAATCTCAGCCACTCTCGCTCTACACCTAAAACCAGATCAACCGATAAGGACGTACAGATGACTGCACTTGTTACCGGCACCCGCCTGAGCCAGCTCAAGTCTCGCTTTGCCCCGCTCTTTGAGCAGATCGCAGCCGGAGCGGCCGAGCGTGACCGCACCGGAGAATTGCCCTATCAGCAGGTGGCCGACTTAGCGGCCGCAGGGTTTGGCGCCGTGCGTGTCCCCGAATCTCACGGTGGGGCCGGCGCCACTTTGCCCGAGCTTTTTGAGCTTTTTGTTGATCTGGCAGCGGCTGACTCCAATATTGCCCAGGCGCTTCGTGCTCACTTCGCTTTTGTTGAGGATCGTCTGATCGCCGCTGATGGCGCGGGGCGTGACAAGTGGCTGGCTCGTTTTGCCAATGGCGAATTGGTGGGTAATTCGTGGACCGAAGTTGGTGCCGTGAAGGTCGGCGACGTGATCACCAAGGTCACCCCGGATGGTGAAGGTGGCTTCCGCATCAACGGTACTAAGTACTACTCCACCGGTTCTATCTTTGCTGACTGGCTAGATACTTATGCTGAACGCACCGATACCGGCAAGCGCGTCATTGCCGCCGTGAATCGCCACCAGCCCGGCGTGGAATTGGCCGATGACTGGGATGGGTTTGGCCAGCGTACTACCGGCACCGGAACGTCTACCTTCACAGATGCGATTGTGGCCGAAGAAGATCTGATCGACTTTGATACCCGGTTTAAGTACCAGACCGCGTTCTATCAGCAGGTGCTACTGGCAGTTCTCGCCGGCTCTGCCAAAGCTGCGGAACGCGATTTTGCTGCCGAGCTTAAGGCACGCAAGCGAACCTTCAGCCACGCGGCCGCCAATGTGGCCGCAGAAGATCCGCAACTGTTGCAGGTCATTGGTGAGGTTTCGGCGGCGGCCTTTGCCGCGGCTGGAACCGTGGAGCGTGTATCTCGTTCCTTGCAGAGCGCGTACGAAAGTGCGTTGGCCTTGCAAGCCGGTGAGATCTCGGTGGAAGAGGATGAGGCGGCCAATGATGCCGCTGAATTGGCCAGTGCTCAGGCGCAGGTAGTGCTCACCCCACTGGTGCTCAACGCCGTTAGCCATGCATTTGATGCCCTGGCAGCTTCGGCTACCAGTGTCTCGAAGAACCTGGATCGGCATTGGCGTAATGCGCGCACCGCAGGCAACCACAACCCGTGGGTGTTCAAGGCTCGCTTGATCGGTGACCTTGCCGTAAATGGCACCGAACTGCCGCGCGTGTGGGCGATTGGTGCGTCAAAGTAGCAGGGGCGAGCTGTCGCCGATCTCACTTGTTTGTGAGAGCCACGGCACGGGGTGTCGAGACTAGGATTGTTGAGGACTTTCAACAATTTTGAGGAATGCTATGACTGCTCAGGGACACCCAAACAGCCCGTTTAACTTCATTCAGGTCGTCATCGCCGCACTGGGCGCTGGTTACCTCAACGTGATCATTTTCTTCATCGGCATCGCCTCGGGCGCTTCGATGAAGGTCGGGGTGAACCCTGAGAAAGTTATTGGCTTCGATAACATCCTGCAGGCCACCTGGATCCCACTGTTGGCCTTCGGTTTTGTGGTCTTCTTGATCGGTCGTGCCAAGAAGGGCATCATCAAGGTGGCCCAGTGGATTGGCCTGGTGATCGCCGTGGTCTCAAGCGTTTCGGCAATCATGGCAGCATCTGATGTTGCTACCGCGGTAACCCTGACCGTGATGCACATCGTGACTGGTGCTGCTTGGTTCTTCGCCGTTCACTACGGCAACAAGAAGCTGCACGTTCCTTCCAAGGATGTTGTTGTCGCTTAACGAGGCTGGCAAACAAAAGCTTCGTCACCGCGGATCGCGAAAGATCAGCGGTGACGAAGCTTTTTTGCTATATCAGGCTATTTGCCACGCAGCCATGCCGTTGTGGCTGCCGGCAGCCGGCCAGCCACATCCAATGGCGCGCTGGACAGTAACAAAGTGCCCTCGGGAAGTGGCTGTGGTTCAGCGCTGAAGTTAGTGACGCTGATCCAGCCATTTGGCCGGGAAAAGGCAAGCACACCTTCGGCGGAATCAAGCCATTGGAGTGATTCTTCGCTTTGCAGTTCCTTGCGAAGATCCAGTGCCTGGCGATAGAGCTCCAACGTCGACTCCGGGTTCCCTTCCTGGGCTGCAACACTCAGGGAACCGAAATCCTCTGGCTGTGGCAGGTGGGGTTCTGCAGCGCCGAAGCCAAAAGACGGCCCGGCTGTCGTCCACGGGATCGGAACGCGGCAACCGTCGCGGCCCACCTCGACCCCCTTGTTCTTGAAGAATGCAGGGTCTTGTCGCTGTTCGTCGGCGATCTCGCTTACTTCTGGCAACCCTAGTTCTTCGCCCTGATACAAGTAGGCGCATCCCGGCAACGCCAACTCCAACAGTGTCGCGGCCCGCGCACGTCGAAGGCCAAGTTCCTCATTGAGTACCGACGGATCTGCGCCGTGGAGCAGCCACTTCTTCGCAGCATCGGGATCTCCTGCTAAGGGAAGTGCGTAGCGGGTGGCGTGGCGCACCACGTCATGGTTGGAATAGACCCAGGTGGTTGATGAGCCCGCGATCTTCGCCTGCTCGAGGTTGAAGGAAATGATCTTCCTGAACGCAGCTGCATCAAAATCTGCTTGCAACAAGTCGAAGTTGAATGCCTGGCCCAGTCCAGTGGAACGAGCGTAGGCAGGCCGACGATCTGAATTGGTCCATGCTTCGGCTACCGCGATGCGCGGTGGATCGTACGCATTAAAGACTTCACGCCATTGAGCATAGATGTCATGCACTTCATCGCGGTCCCAGATCGGGTGCGATCCGTCCCATGGGTGGGCATCCAGTTCCACTTTGGTAGGCAGGCCGGTCAGTGGAATGTCCTTAGCCAAGGCATGGGCCACGTCCACACGGAAGCCATCGACTCCTCGGTCGGACCAGAATCGCAACGTCTTGAGGAAATCCTCGCGGACCTCGCTGTTGGCCCAATTAAAATCGGGCTGTTCCTTGGCGAAGAGATGAAGGTACCACTGGCCGTCACCGACTGCTTCCCATGCCGGTCCGCCGAAGATCGACTCCCAGTCTGAGGGAGGCAGTTCTCCGTTGGCGCCTGATCCGTCCCGGAAGATATAGCGCTCGCGTTCCGCTGAGCCCTTGGGTGCTGCCAGCGCGGCTTGGAACCATTCATGGAGATTTGAAGAGTGGTTGGGCACGATGTCAACGATGACTTTGATACCTGCCTGATGCAGTTTTGTAGTCATCTTGTCGAAGTCTTCTAGAGTGCCTAATCGCGGGTCTACATTGCGGTAGTCGTCAACATCGTATCCACCGTCGGCTAGGGCCGATGGGTAGAACGGCGACAACCAGACCGCATCTACACCCAGAGCCTTGAGGTATTCGACTCGTGAAGCGATACCTTGCAAATCGCCTAGCCCGTCGGCATTGGAGTCGGCAAAGCTGCGCGGGTAGATCTGGTAGACCGCGGCCTGGCGCCACCAGGACGCATCCTCGGATTTCAGGGTGTTGGGGGTAGTGTCTTGAAGAGTCATGGTGTTCCTTTCAACGGTGTGTTTTTGAGGGTGGGCAAGTCGAGCGGAGCGATGGGATCAGGATTTGACGGCACCTTGAGTCAATCCCGACATCACCCAGCGTTGGGTGAAGAGATAGGCCACGACGCTGGGCGCCATCGCCATCAGATAGGAGGCGAAGGAGACATGGTAATTATTCGAAAATTGGGTTTGGAACAGCTGCTGTACCACAGGGAGAGTCTGATCTGCCTGCTCCGCGATAATCAGTGATGGCATCATGAAGTCGTTCCATGACCCGAGGAACGCGAAGATGGCCACAGTGGCGCTCATTGGTGCCAAAAGCGGGAAAATGATTCTCCAATATGTGGTCCAGTTGCTTGCCCCGTCGATGCGTGCGCTTTCTTCCAATTCGCCGGGTAGGCCTCGCAGGAAAGAAGTGAATAGCAGGACATTGAACGACAAGCCGAACATGACATGGAGGATGGCGACGCCTGCCGGATTATCCAGGCCGAAGAGTCCGGTGAGTTTGACCTGGGACAGCGCCAGGACCGGGAACGGTAGGAACATGGCTCCCAAGAGGTAGTAGAAGCTAAAGCGGTAGAACCGTTTGTCCCAGTTCCGGTGGATTGCATAGGAAGCCATCGACGCAACGAGCACCGCTCCGACAACTGCTACGAGGGTGATCAAGAGCGAGATGGTGAATGCCCTCGGAAAATTGACCAGTTCCCAGGCTTCGGTGAACCCTTCGATCGAGAGGGGCTTTGGAAGTGAGAACGCTTTACCGTCCACAGCCTGCTTGGCGGATTTGAATGCCATCGAAACGGTAACGAACAGGGGAACCAAAACTGCCAGCGCACATATGCCCAATAGGCCAGTGGCCCACCAATTGGTACGTTCATGTCCGACGCGTGAGCGGGATCGTTTGTTGAGTCGTTGTTGTAAAGTGAGGCTCATTTTGCTTGTCCCCTGTTCGTTAGGCGCAGCTGCAAGAGCGCGATGATCAGCGAAATAATGAAGAAGACTGTCGCATTGGCCATCTGATACGCATAGTCGCCACGTTCAAAGCCGGTGAAGATCGTCATGGCTATTGAACGGGTTTTCACTCCGGGGCCGCCGTTGGTCAAGCCGACAATGACATCGTAGGCGCCCAAGAAGTTCTTGAAACCGATGATTATGTTGATCCCGATGTAGCCAATCATCAGCGGCAGGGTGACGTGGACGAGTTGTCCGAGGGCGCTGGCTCCGTCGAGAGATGAGGCTTCGTACAGGTCGTAGGGGATCGCCATGAGCCCTGCAATATAGATGAGCATTGCCGAGGGGATCGCCTGCCAGGCACTGACGATGACGATCGACAGCCATGCGAGATCCGGGTTGGACAGCAGCGATGATTTCAGGAATTCGATGCCGAAATACTCGCCTACAGTGGGCAAGGTGTTCGAAAACAGGAAATTGAAAACATACGCGATCACGATTCCTGAAATCACCATTGGCATCACAAAAATGGTTCGCAAAGCGACCCTGGCACGGATTTGGGCGGTAAGCCCAACTGCAAGCAAGAATGCCAGGGCATTCGTCAGAAGCACAGTGACTAACGCGAAACCGATCGTGAAGCTGTAGGCGCCAATAATCGCAGGGTCGGTGAACAAAGCCGCGTAATTGGCTAAACCGATGAGGTTGTAATCTCCAAACCCAACGGAGTCTGTGAAGCTGAAGAAAATGCCCATGGCCGCGGGAACTGTAATGGCGATCGTGAAGCAAATCAAAGCCGGGACGAGGAAGCCAAGGTAGGTAGCCTCGAATCTGCGTCGTTTTGCAGGTGGGGTCGGCATTGGACGCTTGCTATCACTACGAGGTTTTGCTGGTGAGGTTAATGTCATGATGATCTCCTGGGCTGGCTAACTGCGTTGGGCTAGCCGGGCCCAGTCCGCGTCTAGGGTTGCTAGGGTTTGCTCTACGCTGCCACCTGTTACCAGTCCTTGCATGTAGTTCTCGAAGGGGATGGTGCGCGGAATCGCTGTCGAAACTCCTTGGTAGATGCGTCCGGTATCGATGTACGGTTGCATCTGCTTCAGGCGTGGATCTTTGGTTGGTGGCGAATCTGAACGAACACCAAATCCGAGCGCGGACTCGTTGTAAGCATTCTGGATTTCGGGCTGGCAGAGGAATGCAAGGAGTTCACGGGCCTCTGCCTTGTGATCGGATTGTTCGGGGATCCACAATGCGAGGTCGAGATTAACCCTGATTTTCAGGTCTCTTGGATCCTCAGTCATTGGCAGCGGGAAAGTGCCGATGTTGGCGTCGGGATTGGTTTTGGCAATTTCGGGTAGAGCCCAGGGGCCCTGCAAGTACATTGCCGCTTGACCATTCGCGAAGGCAAGATTGCCATCCCCGTATCCGCGATTGGCTGCATCGTTGTTGGAGAATTTTGCCAGTTCTTGCATTTTCAGCAGTGGATCAGTGAAGGCCTTAGAGAAAGTGACAGAGGAGTCAGGTGTGAAGTCGGAGCCGATTTCTCGCAGGTCGGCAAAGTGCTGGTTGATATCAATTGCCCCGCCAATAGAATAGTCCGCCAAGCCCTGCGAAGCTGTCCAGGCATCTTTGAATGTGGAGTAGATGGGCGTGATGCCCAAGTCGGACAGCTCACCGCACAGATCCAGCAATTCTGAATATCGAGTCGGGATGGAGAGACTGTGTTTCTCAAAAATGTCTTTGTTGTACAGGACAGCAGCACCCATCATGGAGTACGGCAACACCGATGTTCTGCCGGGGTAATCCGGGTAGAGATCCAGCAACTGCTTGATAAAGGGCGCGTTCATCTTCTGCTGAGGCAGATCTGACAGATCTGAAAGCGCCCCGCGCTCTTGGAATCGCGCCATTTCGAAGTTGTAGTTCAGGCATCCCAAATCTGGTGGATCATTGCGTGCGAAAGCGGCCGATAGCCCGGCAGTTACTTCGTGAGTTGCCTTTACGGTGCCTTGAGAGGAATTGAAGCGACCCAGCAGTTCACGAAAGTAAGGGATTACTTCCGGCTTGGACTGGTTGAAACGGATGCCGGCTCGAGCATCATCCGTGCCGCAGCTGGTTAAAGCCAGTGTTCCGGTTGCCAGCATAGAGGCGATGAAAGACCGCCGTTTCAACGGCCTTGACAAGCCCTCTGATCCAAAATTCATGTGCATCTCCAGTGATGAAGTGAAGTGGGTCACTTTATATCCGAAATAAATTTAGCACCTCAATAAACTCACGTCTATACTTTGAACGTGAGTTCAGTAAAAAATATTGAAGCGCTGGAACCCGGGTCCGTGGACAGCGCTACAGCACTGCGGAGGCTGAATACCCAACGTGTACTGGATGCCGCGTGGGCGCGCGAAGCGGTGACCGCAAGCGAGCTCATGTCCCTAACTGGCCTGACTCGCGCGACGGTGCTCAACCAGGCGAAAGAACTGGTGGAATCCGGTTGGCTTATCGAAGCCAAAGACACCAGAGCTGCCGGCGCTTACTCCAAGGGGCGTCCGGCGCTGCGCTATGAACTGAACCTGGCTCATCGATTCATTGTGGGAATTGACGCAGGGCAACACCGCATCAGCTTGACGCTCAGCGATGTACGGGGGACGCAGAAGTCTCATTGCGAAGCCAAGGTGGACCCGCTTGCGACGGGCGAACATCGAGTGCGCGCCACCGAAAAACTACTGACGGAGTTGTTGGCGGAATTCAACATCCGAAAGCTTGCAGCCATCGTGATTGGTGTTCCCGCGCCTGTCGATGCCGATGGCATGTCGCCGGACGATGACAATGGTTTTTGGGTCAAGATGAACCCAGACTGGAAAGCAGTCCTCGGTAAATACACCTACCTGCTGAGGGTTGAAAATGACGCGAACCTGGCTGCCATTGCCGAAATGGAAGATGGCACCGTTGGTTCGTTCGCCTCGTTGATGGTTGGTGAGCGTATCGGCGCGGGCCTAGTGGTAGATAACCACTTGCTGCGCGGCGTCAAGGGCCTGGCTGGAGAAATGCGATTCCTTTCGCATGTCGCCGGTGTGGGAAACGCTCATGGCCTTGGATCTCTGGCGCGTGAGCAGGCAAAAACGGCTTTATCGCAAGGGGTCAAAAGCAGCTTGGCGGAATTGCCGGCGGATGAGTTACGTGCGGAAGACGTTTTCCAAGCAGCGGCCGGGCATGATCAATTAGCTCAAAAAATCCTGGAGTCGCTGGGTGACCGACTGGCCAAGATCAGTGCAGTCATTTCGGGTTTCCTCGGTTTGGAACGTGTGGTGCTTTCAGGTGCGATGGCAGAAATACTGGAACCGGTGGTTATGATCGCTCAACGTGAACTCTCCCAGGAGCCGGAACTGACCTGCGTTCAGCTAACGGCCTCGACTCTGGGTGCTGAAGTTGCGATGCGCGGGGCTGTGGATCTCGGGGTGCAGCTCGTACGCAGCGCAGCGCCGTTCTAGAAGGCAGAAGAATGCGCTGCCCGAATGAGCGATTAGCGATGGTGATGGACCAGGTAGACCAGCATGGCGATGATCTTGTGGGCGACGATGATCGAAAAAATCCCTGCGCCGACAAAGCAGCCCAGCCCAATGACATGTACGACGGTCATACCAAAAATGTTGAGGCCTAACGAAGAGTTAATTTGAAAAAGGGTGCCCAAAGACGTCGTCGCAACGCCTATGATCCACAGGAGAATACCGCACCAAAAAAATACCAAGGTATCGATTCCTGGCTTGCCCCTAACTGCCATGAAGGTCCTCCTGAAAGTAAATGTTGACTTGAGTCTATGTAAGAATCAGGTTTCGGTCTATGGGGAAACTGGTTCGATCGACGGGGGCTGTACCGCCTGGCGCATGCGTGGCATCAGCAATAGGCTGGCCGCCGCGGCAAAGCACAGCATCGCTGCAGTGATCCACGCGGCCAAATAGCTTCCGGTGCTCTCGCGAGACAAGCCCGCGGTCAGCGAACCGGCGCCAGCCCCAACCATGTGGAAAGCAAAAACCCAACCGAAGACCACGGTCGCCTTCACCGGACCAAAGTACGCTCGGCACAGTGCCACGGTGGGCGGGACTGTGGCTACCCAATCTAGACCGTAGAAAATGATGAAGATCCACAACATCGGCTGCACGGTCGGCCCCATGAGCGTGTGCAAGAACAACAGCGAGAGGCCACGCAGGAAATAGTAGACGGCAAGCAACAGCCACGGTCGCACGCGGTCGGTGAGCCAGCCGGAGAATACCGTGCCGAGAATATCGAAGATGCCAATCAGCGCCAGTAAACCTGAAGCGGTGGTGGCCGGCATCCCGTGATCGTGCGCGGCCGGGATGAAGTGGGTTTGAACCAACCCGTTGGTGGACCAACCGCAGATCCAAAAGGTCATGGCCAGAACCCAGAACGCCGGATAGCGAGCCGAAGAGAAGAGCACTCGTAGGGTTGCGGCTGCCATGGATCCTTGAGGCTTGGGTGCCGGTGGGGTTGCTTCGCTGGCGCCGTAAGGTAGCACCCCAACCTCTGCGGGCGAGTTGGCAAACGGCCAGCGCAAAAGCGGAATGATCAGTATGGCAAAGGCGGCAACAATCAGTGCGGCAATCCGCCATGAAGCGCTCTCGATGACATTAACAATCACCGGGAGGAAGAGGAGCTGACCAGCTGCGTTGGCTCCGGAGAAGATTCCCATCACCAATCCTCGTCGAGTGCTAAACCAACGGTTGGCGACGGCAGAACCGAAGACCAACGCCATGGCGCCGGTGCCCAAACCGACCAACAGGCCCCACAAAACCCAAAGGTGCCAATAGGTCGTGATGAATACCGACAGGCCAGCACCCGCAGCAACCAATGCTAGAGCGACCATGGCGACCTTGCGCATGGAATACCGTTCTAACAAGGTGGCAGCAAATGGGGCGGCCAACCCGTAGACCACCAAATTGATGGTGACTGCGGTGGAAAGTTGGGTGCGTTGCCAGCCAAATTCGGATTCTAGTGGTTCAAAGAACGCGCCCGTTGTGGAACGAAAGGCCGCGGTCGCTACTAAGGCCAAGGTGGTGATGATGGCGACCAGCCACGCGCGATGCAGACGCGGCGCGGGCGCTGATGAGGGAGTTGGCGCGGGTTCGTTCGGGTCGCTCATGAACCAAGCATCACACCGGATCAAACTAGGCGCATAGTTGATGACAGCCGGCGACGTTCAACCCAGCCTCGCGGCGCTGGCCAGGGTAGCCCGCGCCTGGCGGAGCAGGGGTTCGTCGACCATTTTCCCGTCCAAAGAAAAGACACCTGGATGAGCTTTAGCTTCGGTGAGAATCCGTTCGGCGAGTTGTACTTCGGCTGGAGTTGGCGCGTAGGCCTGCCGAATGATCTGCATCTGGTTGGGATGGATCGAGGCTTTGGCAGCGAAGCCCGAGGCCTTGGCATCCTGGGCTTCGAGGAACAATCCTTGAGTGTCCGGGATGTCCAAGTAGACCGAGTCAATGGCGGCCTTGCCCTGCGCGGAGGCATGGATCAACACTTGGGAACGCGCAAAACTGGCCACCAGACGGTAACTGCCATCATCATGGCGCGATGAGGTTCCGCCTAGCGAGGCAATCAGGTCTTCAGCACCCCACATTAACGCCACGACATTTGGTGCCGCTGCAATCTGTGCCACGTTGGCGATCCCGGCCGCCGTTTCGCACAGGGCCACCACCGAATAGTCCGCCAGCTGGGCTGGTTCTGCTGATGATTCCGCCTTGGGGAGCATTACCGTGGTGTAGCTGGTGCTCTTGAGCGCTTCGAGATCGCGGGCGAAATGTTCGGTGTCCACTGGGTTGACGCGCACGATGGTGCACGCCGGGTCCAGATCGCTCTCGCGCAGGGCACGTCGAGCGGCTTCCTTGTTACCTTGGGCGACGGCATCTTCTAAATCAATGATCACAGCGTCGGCCCGGCTGGCCGCCTTGGCATAGCGTTCTGGTCGGTCGGCCGGGCAGAAGAGGATGGCTGGACCCATCATGAACTCACTCATGCTCTGCCGCCTTTGCTTGTTCATGCGCCGCCTTGGTCCACATCAAACAGGTGCGGGTGGCGGTGGCGACAATCTCCCCGTGCTGGTTGCTTCCGGTATGAGTCATTGACGCCAGTCCCTGTCCTGGGCGTGACTTTGAGGGGCGCAGTTCGGTGATCTCGGTTTCGGTGTACAGGGTGTCACCGTGGAACATCGGATGCGGGAAACGCACATCGCTGATACCCAGCTGCCCGATGATGGTGCCTTCGGTCAGCTGAGCTACCGACTGGCCAATCATCGTGCTGAGGGTCAGCAAGGAATTGATCAGTGGTTTGCCAAAGGGCTGGGTGGCAGCCCACGCGGCATCCAGATGCAATCCCTGATTGTTCATGGTCATCGTGGTGAAGGCGATGTTATCCGCTTCGCTCAACGTGCGCCCGGGCTTGTGCGCGTAGATGGCGCCGAGGACCAACTCGTCAAAATACAGTCCGCGCTGTTCGATTCGCTGCCCGCTCATACTGATGGCTCCTTTACTTCTTGTTGTACTGGTTCCACGGTGGCGATGACTTGTTTGGCTTTGACCAGATCTCCGGCCTTGAGTCCAGTCATATGCACGATGCCGTCGGCCGGAGCTACCAATTGATGTTCCATCTTCATGGCTTCCACAATGGCCAGTACCTGCCCGGAGACGACGTTCTGCCCATCACTGACCGATACCGAAATCACCGTGCCGGGCATAGGGGATTGCACGTCTGGGGAGTAATGCCCTGATTCTTTGGCTAGGGTGGCTAGCTGTCGTTCGAGGACTTCTTCTCGTGAGAGTTGCCGCAGGGCGGCGCCCCAACCCTGCCCGCACAGCCATAGGGTGCCATCGGGGGCGAAGACATGGTTAACGCCCGTTGGTTGTGCACTGATGGTGAACTCTTCACCGTTCACCAGAACCAGCGACGTATCAGCGTCGCGGGTCAACGAGGTCTCGATGATGTTCTCAGCAGTATCAAAATGGGCGGTGATGGCCCGAGTTCCTTGCAGTCGCCAGCCATCACGAGCACCCCAGGCGGTGGGTGCTGCCGGTTCCTGGTGATGCGCCAGGTGCGCGGCCAGAGCAAGCTCGTACCCACCAAGAGTTCGGAAGGTGAACTGCGGCATCTTGCGCTCGATCAGGTTGGTATCCAACCGCCCTGCGGCCACATCATCATCGGCCAAGAGTAGGCGAAGATACTCAATGTTGGTGAGCACCCCAAAAACTTCGGTTTCTTCTAGGGCGCGATCCAGACGGGTGAGTGCTTCGGTGCGGTCCTGGCCCCAAGAGATCAGTTTAGAAAGCATCGGGTCGTAGTGGGCACTGATTTCTAGCCCGTCACGTAGAGAGGAATCCACGCGAATACCTGAGGGTTCACGTACCTTGAGCACCGTACCGGTGGATGGCAAAAATCCTGCTGAAGGGTCTTCGGCGTAGAGACGGGCCTCGATGGCGTGACCTGCCAGTGACACCTGGTCTTGGGTGAAATCCAAGGGCTGGCCGGCGGCGATGCGTACCTGCGAGGCGACCAGATCTAGCTTCTGCCCATGCACTCGCACTACTTCTTCGGTGACCGGGTGTTCGACCTGCAGGCGCGTATTCATCTCCATGAAGAAGAACTCGTCGGGGTTCTCATTGCTGAGTAAAAACTCGACCGTACCCGCCCCAACGTATCCCACCGATTGGGCTGCGGCCACCGCGGCAGCTCCGATGCGCTCGCGCAGCTGCGCACCGTGTTTTAGGTTCTCAAAGAGCGGGGCAGGGGCTTCCTCGATGACCTTTTGGTGCCGGCGCTGCAAGGAACATTCACGTTCACCTAGGTGCACCGTGTTTCCGTGGGCATCTGCCAGGATCTGCACCTCGATATGCCGGGGATTGCGCACCAAGCGTTCGAGGAACAAGGTGTCATCGCCAAAGGCGTTGCGCGCGGTACGCCGCGCACTGGCTAAGGCTTCTGGTAAGTGTTCGGCGGATTCCACGGCGAACATTCCCTTGCCACCGCCACCGGCCGATGGTTTGATCAGCAGCGGGAAACCGACCTTGGATGCGGCAGACAAAAGTTGCTCATCGCTCAGTCCCGGTTCGGCGATGCCGGGCACCACGGGCACCTGGTGGGACTGCACATGGTTTTTGGAACGGATCTTGTCGCCCATGAGGTTGATGGAGTCCACCGGTGGGCCAATGAATGCGATGCCGGCAGTTTCCAGCGCGCGGGCGAAGTCCACGTTTTCCGAAAGGAATCCGTAACCAGGGTGCACCGCTTGGGCGCCTGTTTGCTGGCAGGCCTTGATGACAGCGTCGATGTTCAGATAGCTTTCCGACGCGGCAGCACTGCCAAGCCGCACCGCGATATCCGCGTGGGACACATGCAGAGCCCCGGCGTCGGCATCCGAGTACACGGCGACCGATCTAATGCCTAGCGCGCGTAGGGTGCGGATGATTCGTACGGCGATTTCACCGCGGTTGGCAACAAGGACCGTGTCAAAAAGTTGGGTGTTCATGGTGTTCTCCTCGCCTTACATCCGGAACAGGCCGAAGCTGGTCTCTGGGATTGGTGCGCGGGCGCAAACATCTAGGGCCAGGCCCAGTACTCGGCGGGTATCGGCCGGGTCGATGACCCCGTCGTCCCACAACCGTGCGGTGGAGTAGTACGGGTTGCCCTGCGTCTCATACTGCTCTTTGATGGGCGCCTTGAAACGTTCCTCGTCCTCGGCGCTCCAGGTCTCGCCGGAGGCTTCGATGCCATCGCGCTTGACCGTGGCCAGCACGGAGGATGCCTGATTTCCGCCCATGACCGAGATGCGCGCATTCGGCCACATCCATAAGAAGCGGGGGGAGTAGGCGCGCCCGCACATGGAGTAGTTGCCGGCGCCGAAGGAGCCTCCGATGATCACGGTCAGCTTGGGGACCCGGGCGGTGGCCACGGCGGTGACCATTTTCGCCCCGTGCTTGGCGATGCCATCAGCCTCGTAGTCGCGGCCCACCATGAACCCGGCAAGGTTCTGCAAGAAGATCAGCGGGATGCCGCGCTGGTCGCAGAGTTCGATGAAGTGGGCGCCCTTCATCGCGGACTCGGAGAAGAGCACCCCGTTGTTGGCGATGATCCCCACCTGGTGTCCATGGATATGGCCGAAGCCGGTGACCAAGGTGGTGCCGTACTCGGCTTTGAACTCGTGGAAGGCGCTGCCATCCACAAGCCGGGCGATGACCTCATGCACGTCGTAGGGGGCGTTGACATCCACCGGGACCACTCCGGCCAGTTCGCTGCCCGGGTAGAGCGGCTCGGCGACCTGGGCCTCGATGTTCCACGCCGGGGCGGGGTTGGGCGGCAGGGTGGAGATGATGTCGCGGATGATCATCAGCGCGTGTTCGTCATTCTCGGCCAGGTGATCCACTACGCCGGAAGTCTTGGCGTGTAACTCCCCGCCGCCGAGTTCTTCGGCCGTGACGATTTCGCCGATGGCGGCCTTCACCAATGGTGGGCCGCCGAGGAAGATGGTGCCCTGGTTGCGTACGATCACCGTCTCGTCGCTCATCGCCGGCACGTAGGCGCCGCCCGCGGTGCAAGAACCGAGTACCGCTGCCAGTTGCGGGATTTTCTTGGCGGAAAGCTGCGCTTGGTTGTAGAAGATGCGTCCAAAGTGATCGCGGTCCGGGAAGACCTCGTCTTGCATGGGCAGGAAGGCGCCGCCCGAGTCCACCAAGTAGATGCACGGCAGGTGGTTTTCGAGGGCGATTTCTTGGGCGCGCAGATGCTTTTTGACCGTCATAGGGAAGTAGGTTCCGCCCTTGACCGTGGCGTCGTTGGCGATGACTAGGACCTGTCGGCCGTGCACCAACCCGATGCCGGCGATCACTCCGGCGCCGGGGCTGGAACCGTCGTACATGTCCTCTGCGGCCAACGGTGCGATCTCTAAAAACGGTGAGCCAGCGTCGAGTAATTGATTCACGCGTTCTCGGGGTAGTAGCTTGCCACGGGCAACGTGGCGAGCCCGGGATTTTTCCGGGCCACCCAGAGCAGCACGGGCTAGACGTTCTTGAAGCTCGGCGATCAACGGTGCGTTGGAGGCAACGTTCTTCTCAAAATCTGCCGGGTCCGGTTGGGATGAAAGCGTCTTCACTTTTTCAGTCCTTGTAGTTCGGGTTCGCTGGCGATCGCTAAGGGGATCGGAAGTTGGTTGGCGGCCAGTGGGAATTCGTCAGTGACCGCGAGCATGCGCATGGCCAAGGAAATGAAGTTCAGCTGCACTTCAGGCAGGGTGAGCCGTCCATCGGGTCGGTACCAGTGGGAGACTCCGGTGCCCATTTCCATGATGGCCAGCCGGGCGATGCCCAGATCCACGGTATTAAAGACCCCTTGGTTTTTTCCCTCGCGCAAAGCGCTGGCGAAGAGTTGCTCGTAGTCATCGCGGAGGGCTTGCATGTGCTGGCGGTGCTCGGCGGATAGCGCGCGCATTTCATGTTCGGCGACGCGAGAAGTCTGCGGATTAGTGGCGGTGAAGCCCACGTGGAATGCAACCAGCAGGGCTACCTGACGTACTGGGTCGTGGGTGCCCGACAGTGTTTGGGTGGCTCCATCGATCATTGAGGTGAGGCAGTTTTTGATGATGCCCACCAGCAGTTCTTCCTTGCCGCCGACGTAGTGGTAGAGCGTTGCCGAATTCAGTCCCACCGCGGTGCCCAGCTCGCGGATGCCGGTTGCGGCAAATCCGCGTTGCGCAAAGCAGGACACCGCTGCTTGCTGGACTTTACCCAGTTCCAATGGACACCACCTTGTGTTCCCAATCAATCGATTGACAGTGTCTATCCAAGCCGAGAACAACTGTGGTGTCAATCACTTTTGATTCGTTCGGGGTGATGTTCAGGCTCCACGGGGCGTGCGAAATATTTGGTATTTCATTTATGAATCAAATGCAGAAGACGATAACTCATGATGGTATTTACTACCAAATCTGAGTTGATGATATTCAGGCGCCCATGAATTGCGACCGGAAAGTACCATGCCACGACCCATCGACACCGCCGTTGCCACTACCAGCCGACGACGGCTACTCGCCGCAAGCGCAGGACTTCTAGGGGGAGTTTCCGAAAGGCGACCTGTTTTTGTGGTGTTTGTGCTGGTCAAGGCGTTTTCGAGGCGTATTACCTAGGCGGGGCCTTCCGGTCGGTTATCGCGTGGGGGCGTAGGTCTCGAGGTTGAAGAGTTTGGCGAGTTTCTCCGCGGTCGTGGAGTGGTCGGTGAGCGGGCGTTGGGCGCGGGGTCGGCCCTTGACACCGTCGTGGTAGAGCAGCACGGTCTCTTCGATGCTGCCCAGTTCGTCATGTCCAGGGCCGCCGACGAGGTATCCAGGCCGTACTCTGCCACGGTCTTTGCCGCCACCCGGGTGCTGATTTCTTCCAGGTGATCCGCGGTGAGCTGGTTCATCACATCCCAGAACCGGCGGTAGTCAAGCTTCGCGGCGCCGATCTCCGTGAATCGCGGCCCGGCAGTGGCCTGCACAAGGAAATCCGCCCTGGCCGGGAACCGGCCAGGGCGGAAACCTTCTGTGTGCGCTGCGAGGGCCTGGCCAGCGCACTTATGGGTTGAGCCTCGATTTCCCTTCGATTATCCGGCGGTTGTTGCGGTCAGCTCACCGGGCATGTGCCCCATCTCTTCGAGCCCCTCGCCGGTGACTCGAACCATCCGCGCGGCGCCGATGTCGTAGAAGAGGCCGGTCAGAATCAGTGACCCGTCCTTGACCTGTTGCGCGAGCATCGGATGCGCGGCCAGCTGTTCGATCTGCTGGATGACGTTCACCATGGCCAGCTGATCGGTCTCCCCGTAGCCGGCGCGCTGTGCTGCAGTGCCGACCTGGTGTCCGGCCTTGTGAATGCCGCGAACCTCGCGGAGTCGTCGCAGCCAGCCTTCCACAGGACTTGGGGTGGCGGATGACGCTTTCTCCGGCTGCTTCAGCAGGGCATCCATGGCACCGCAGTTGGAGTGGCCGCAGATCACGAGGTGGCGTACGCCCAGCTCATTGATGGCGAATTCCAGTGCCGCTTCGACCGCAGGGTCGGAACCCACGCTTCCGACTACATTTCCGACATTTCGCACGGTGAACAAGTCTCCGGCGCCGCTGGAGGTGATGAGGTTCGGGATGACGCGCGAGTCCGCACAGGTCAGGAAGAATGTCCGCGGGTTCTGCTCTGCAGCGAGTTCCTCCATGTCCGGCTGCACCATGCGGGCGTGACGGCGGTGGTACTGCTCGATGCCGCGAACCAAGGCCCTTTCTCCTCGCTCAGCAGCGTTGCCCGCATGGGTGCGCTGCCAGCTGTTCCACGGGGCCATTCCACTGCTGATCGCCGAACGCAGGCGGCCGCGTTGCGGCGGGCCGTCCTGGGCTTTCTGCAGGGCTGCGGTGCCATGCTCCTCGATGCTCACGCGGCCGTCCGTGGCCTCGTGGCGGATCTTCCACGCGGACAGGGTTTCGGCGACGGAGCGGTCGATGAAGTCGGCTTCGATGTCCACGATCACCTCACTGCCTTCGGGAATTCCCGTGAGCACAGAGCTGAGCCTAGGCATGGAGAGGAAACTGCACGAGCCCTCGACCATGACATGCCAGCGCTGGGCGCCTTCGGGCGTGTCGTCGATTTGTTCGGCGTGGATATTGCTTCGCACAACGCGCCAGAGCACCATCAGGAAGGACAGTGCCAGCCCCAGCATGACCCCTTCCAGCAGGTTTTCGAAGACTACCGTTGCAAAGGTTGCAAGGTACACGATGGTTTCGCCGGAGCGGCGTGCATTGAGCAGGTCGGCGACCTTGATCAGCTGGATGCCCACAACGATCAGCAGCCCGGCAAGCACCGAGATCGGGATCTGCATGATCAGCGGTGCGAATAACAGCGAGAACAACAGCACCCAGACGCCGTGCATCACGGCAGAAGCGCGGGTTTGTGCGCCGGAAGCAACGTTGGTGGCGCTGCGCACGATCACACCGGTCACCGGAAGACCGCCGAGCAGGCCGCTGCTGATGTTGGCTGCGCCCTGTCCCATGAGTTCGCGGTTGAAGTTGGTGCGCGGTCCATGCTGCATGCGGTCCACTGCGACTGCAGACAGCAGCGATTCGACGCTGGCGATCAGGGCCATGGTGACGACACCGATGGCGAAGAGCCCCCACCCTCCGGTGGGCAGCGACGGCAGTGCGATCACTTCGAGCAGATTGCCCGTGAGGTTGATTCGCTCGACGGCGCCGCCCAGGGGCAGGGAGCAGAGGGTCACTACGGCTACCGCCACCAGCTGGGCCGGCACCTTGCGGAATTTCTCGGGCAGGCGCTTCCAGATCAGGATGACGGCGATGACGGACAGGCCCAGGAGTGCCGCCTGCCAGTGCATTCCGATCAGGCTTTCCGGCAGTGCGGCGATGTTTTCCCAGGCGTGACTGCGCGACTGGGCGCCAAGCAGAGTGTGCACCTGTTGCAGCACGATGGTGGCACCGATGCCCGCGAGCATCGCCTGAACCACCACGGGCGAAATCGCCAGGGCGAGCCGACCCAGTCGGCTGAGCCCGAAGAGGATCTGCAATACTCCCGCGCAGACTGTGATGGCGCAGGTGACCTGCCATCCGAATTGATTGATGAGCCCGGCGACAATCACGGTGAGCCCGGCCGCGGGACCGCTGACCTGCAGGGGGGAGCCGCCGAGGGAACCGGCGACGATGCCGCCGATGACTGCGGCGATCAAGCCGGCCATAATCGGCGCTCCGGATGCGGTGGCGATTCCGAGAGACAGCGGCAGGGCTACTAGGAAGACAACCAGAGAGGCGGCGATGTCAGGTCGCCAGTGGCCTGCGGTGCGGGGCGGCGGACTGCCGGTCGTAGGATGTTTTGCGGTTCCGGGCAAGGACACTGTGTACTCCTGTTTCGTCGTTGATTCAGTCGATGCGACGGAAGGGCAGACGCGGTGATGCGGCAATCTGGATCCTCGTCAACTACAACTACAGCATTAGATATTTTCAGTTTCTTGTCATATAAATTGCGGGGAAGTTACGAAGAGCCATGAGTATCTTGTGCAGATTCTTTGATATTCATTCCTGGCCGAGCATAATTCAGCGAAAATGTTAAGGTAAGTTTTTCTTCGGCGATTGGAGTTGAAATAAATTTTCGATTACACGTCTTGTATGATAATGAGAATAGTTATCATGAATGTCGCTTGGTGGGGGTATCGCGACCTCGCGCCGGGGCACTGAAAGTCACTGGTCCCGGGGTCGCCTGGGCAAGGCGTGGCGCGGCTGCCTCATTGAATGCATGGGCCGTCCGTGGTTGTCGTCGGGGCGTTCTTTGGCAATTCAGTTACTGGCTACTAACTGAATGTTGCGCCTCTGTTTGCCATTGATTCCCCTTGTTAAAGCCCTAAAGCTGGCGGTCATGCTGCGGTCCTGTGACGTGCTGAAGTGTGCCCCGTGCGTAAATCGGGTAAATCTAAGGACGTTGAGTCAGGGGCCGTGCACAGAACTTTCCGCACGACATTGAGGGAGATGCCTTACCAATGGCCAAATTATTTACACCCACACCGATGAAGCCCTGATGCTGGCAACCCACTCGTTCTTGCGAATCGTTGAGGCCTTCGCGTCGACCGCAGGCGTGGAACTTGCGGCCCGCGATATCTCGCTGGCAGGCCGCATTACTGCTACCTTCCCTGACTATGTCACCGAAGAACAGTGCATCGGCGATGCTCTGGCAGAACTTGGCGATCTAGCCAAGTCCCCAGAAGCCAACATCATCAAACTGCCAAGCATCTCGGCATCCATCCCACAGCTCAAGACTGTTATCGCTGAGTTGCAGGCTGCCGCTTACGCACAGCCTGACTGCCCGGACAACCCGAAGTGCAGCATCCCATCCAGGGCTCACATCGACGTGACGAGCAAGTCGAACACCAGAGCCCCTTCGCCTTGTCCATGGTTGCGTGGACTCCCGGGTGACCCCTGAACTGCTTTTTGACCAGGGGATCGGAGACCTCTTTGTCACCCGTACGGTTGGGGCGGTGCTTGATGACACCTTGGTGGGTAGCATGGAATTTGCAGTCTCTAGCCCGTACTCGGGTCCACTCCTGGTGATCCTCGGACATACTGCCTGCGGTGCAGTAACCGGAACGCTGAAAGCCATGGAAAAGATCCAAAGGACCCGCAGTTCCCCTGAGAAATGGATGACTTTGCTGAACAAATAGCTTCAGTGGACCGCAAGGCTAAAGTAGAGGGATCGGGCAGTGACGCGGTGAATAAGGTGGCGAAGGCCAACGCGCTCGCCGTCGCTGAGCAACTTCTAGAGTGCTCAGTCATAATCCGCAAAACCGTTCAAGAAAAGCGGACCCGAGTGGTGCCAGGTGTTTATGATTTGGAGACCGGGGAAGTGAGCTGGCTGGAGAGCTAGGCCCGCGCCGAACTCGAAGTTAAAGCGAAATCCCCGCCGGCTGGGCCGGCGGGGATTTCTACGATCATCACTCGCACCTTCAATGAGGTAGTTACTACGTTACCCACGCTTTCTATGCTCGGGCTGAGCACAAGCTTCAGGGTTGCAGTACATCCGGTGCGGGAATGGGACTGCCTATTTGACGAGGTAGCCGCGCAGGTCATCGAGGATCTGCGAGGCGCCGGTTGGGCCCAAGCCCAGGAACCAAACGTCATCGTTGACGCGGACAGCCTGATTGTTCTGAACGGCCTTCAGCTTCTTCCATAGTGGACCTTCGATGGCAGCCTTTTCGCCGGTAGCTTCGGGGGTGCCGTAGGAGGAGTAGAAGATCCAGTCCGAATCAGCTTCGGTGAGGTTCTCTGCAGAAATCTCGGCGGCCAGATCATCGATGTTCTGGTTATCGGGACGCTTCAGGCCAGCGTCCTTCAGGATCACGCCGATCAGCGACTTGTTGGCGTAGAGGCGGATCTTTTCTGGCATGAAGCGCAGCAGGGAGATCTCCGGGTCGCCCTTCACGTCATTGCCCAGAGCGGTGGCCTTGTCCTGGTAGGCGTTCAAGGTTTCCACGGCTTTGGTTTCCTCGCCGAGGGCTTCACCGGCGAGCAGGAAGTTTTCCTTCCAAGGGAAGCCAGGGCGGATCGAAAAGACCGTTGGCGCGATGTCGTTGAGCTGGGAGTACAGCTTGTCAGCACGCAGCTGCGAGCCGATGATCAGATCCGGCTTCAGGGCCGCGATGGATTCCAGGTTCAGTTCCTGGATGGTGCCAACGGTCTTGGCGTCCTTGACCTTATCGGCAAGGTAGCTAGGAATGGGGCTGGAACCCTCGGTGGAAGGGATGCCTACCGGGGTGATGCCCAGGGAAATCACGGCATCCAATTCACCGGTATCCAGAACCACGACACGCTGTGGCTTGGATTCCAGGGTGGTGGTTCCGTTGGCGTGGGTGATGGTGCGGGGGAACTGGCCGGCTTCGGCGTCGGAGCCGAACTTTGCGGTCTCTTCATCTGCGGTGGTGAAGTGCTCGCCTCCGATCGCAACGTCCTTGTTTCCTGAACCGGAATCGCTTGTGGTGGACGCGCCGCAACCGGCGGTAAGGCCGACCAGCGCAAGGGCGGTGGTGGCAATCAGGGTGCGGCGCCATGAAGCGCCCAACTTAGAAAAATTCACACAGTGAATATACCCTATTTCACTAAGGGTATCCAAAGGTTATTGCGTAAGAATTCCTCGTTGCGCGGTAGAGTAACTATGTTCCTTGCAGTACCTCCCACGAAGGGCGCCGATCATTAGCGCTAATCCATCCAGCCCGGCCAAGGCGATGCGCGCACCTGCGCCGCGAGGTGTGAGCACAGGGCGAAAGCTCATCCTGCTACTTGTGCTTGCGGCGGTTCTGCTGGCGCTCGTCCTTCTATCACTGGCCATTGGATCCCGTCAGCTTCCACTGGGCGATGTTATTACCGCACTGACGGATCCCGCACCAACGGTGGAACGCAGCATCGTGGTTGAATCGCGATTGCCACGCGCACTACTTGCCGTACTTGCTGGTTTGGGACTTGGCGTCGCAGGAGTGTTGGCCCAAAGTCTGACCCGTAACCCGTTGGCGGAACCTGGAATCTTAGGTGTGAACGCCGGGGCTTCCTTGGCCATCGTGATTTCGGTCGGTTTCCTTGGCGTGCAGGGCTTTAATGGCTACGTCGTGTTTGCTTTCCTCGGTGCGCTGCTGACTACGGCGGTGGTGTATTTGGTGGGCATGCCTCGGCCTGGATCCAGTGATCCGGTACGCCTGGTACTTTCCGGTGTGGCCATCGGGGCGGTATTGACCGGAGTGGGAACAGCCCTGTCCCTGATCAAGCCGCAAGCTTTTGATCAGTTGCGTGCCTGGACCATCGGTTCTTTGCAGGGCCGTGACTCCTCGATAGTGCTCACGCTTGCAGGGTGTTTGCTCGTTGGCCTGGTGTTGGCCGCGAGCAGTGCGAGGTCATTGGATTCTTTGGCGTTGGGCGAAGATAGCGCCCGGTCATTGGGAACCAATATCGGGCGAACACGAGTGTTGGTATTGCTGGCGATTACAATCCTCGCTGGAGCTTCAACGGCCGCGGTGGGTGCGATCGGATTTATCGGTTTGATGGCACCACATGCAGCTCGGCGGCTGGCCGGTGCACATACCGGATGGATCATCGCCTTTACCGCGCTGATTGCTCCGATGTTATTGCTGTGTGCCGACATGCTCGGGCGCGTGCTCTTGCCTGGTGAATTGCAGGCTGGTGTGGTGGCGGCCTTCCTTGGTGCTCCCTTGCTAATCATGATTGCCCGCGGGAAAAAGGCGGTGGCCCTGTGAACCTACGTAAGGCACTGGCTGCGCCGAGCACCCTGGTCATTCTCCTGCTCTTATGCCTTGGGGTGAGTGTCCTGGCCATCTCTGGTGGCGAGTATCAGATGAGCCCGTGGCAAGTCGTGCGGGTACTTTTTGGTGGCGGTGAAGGCATCGAGAATATGGTCATTTGGCAATGGCGCATGCCTAGGGCCCTGGCTGCGCTGGTCTTCGGTGCGGCGCTGGCGCTCTCAGGTTCGGTCTTCCAATCCTTGACCCGAAACCCCTTGGGTTCCCCAGATATCATCGGCTTTTCCACCGGTGCCTATACCGGTGCGTTGGTGGCCCTGACCGTTGTTGGCGGCGGCTATGTTGCCACGAGCGTGGGTGCGTTGATTGGCGGTTTGCTTACCGCGTTCCTGGTTTACCTCTTAGCGTGGCGCAATGGCACCGCGGGATTCCGACTGATCCTCGTGGGCATCGGCATCTCCTCGGTGCTGGCCTCGTTTAACCACTTCATGGTGCTGCGCGCCGAGCTGGATGTGGCGATGGCGGCAGCCGTGTGGGGTGCCGGGACGTTAAACGGTCTGAGTTGGGCGACGGTGATTCCACCGATGGTGCTGGTCGTGCTTTGCGCCCTAGCCTTGCTAGCTGGTAGCTCCCGATTGCAAATGCTACAGCTAGGCGATGACCTCTGCCGGGCATTGGGCATGCGGGTTGAACGAACCAAATTGCTCTTTGTGGTGCTCGCAGTCTTTTTAGTCGCAGCGGTTACCAGCGTTGCCGGGCCGATCGCTTTTGTCGCCCTAGTGGCCCCACAAATTGCTCGTCGCGTCATGGGTAGTTCTCGGTTGCAGTTGCTTCCAACTGCGCTGGTGGGCGCATTATTGTTGGCGGGCAGTGACTCGCTAGCGCAGCGTCTTTTCGCCCCGGTGCAGTTGCCTGTTGGTGTGGTGACCGTGTGCTTCGGTGGTGTGTACCTGATCTACTTGTTGAACCGCAGAACGGCCAAGGTCTAAGGCGATCCAGTCGAGGCGAACACTTCGCGGGAGACAAGGCATGCGGCGTTCAGTCTAAAGAGCTTTTCATTATTATTGAACACGGCAAAAAGCTGAACAGTTGAAGTTGAGGGCGAGAACCGATAGCGGTTCTCGCCCTCAACTTTGGGTGTATGTAGTTTTACATGATTCCGGTTGGTACCAGTAGCGCCCATGATAGTGCTGGGGCCAGGAGAACGATGGCACCTGCATACATCATCAGCTGCTTGTAGGTTCGCTGACGCTCGGCTTCCTTCACGTTGGCGACGACCAATGCACCGGCGGTCGAGAACGGAGACACATCGACCACGGTGGCGGAGATGGCAATGGCTGCCACCGTGCCGGAGGCGCTCAGTGAGCTGACGGACAGTAGCGGGCCAGCCAGCGGGATGAATGCTGCGAGCAATGCGGTCGAGGAAGCGAAGGCCGAGCCAATTCCAATCACGTAGCACAGCACCAAGGCAATCAGGATTGGTGCTCCCAAAGCCAAAGCCATGTGAGCCAAGGTATCAATGACACCAATGTGAGTCAGCAAGGATACGTAGGTGATCATGCCGGCCACCAGTAGAACCGTGGACCAAGAAATGCCTGCAACAAACTTGTGCTGATCTTTGATATTCAACAATGCCAGCAACAGTCCTGCACTCAGTGCGACAAATCCGATAGGAAGGCGCAGTACCAAAGCGCAGAAGAGCATTGCGCCGATCAGGATCAGCGTGTAGATCTGTTGCCCCTGTGGACGAGTGCTACGTGATTTCTCTACCTCGCTGTGCGAAGTTCCTTTGCCGGTACGTAATTTGCCCATGGCCGCAAAAACGATCACGGTGAGGATCGAGAGGATCAGATTGATCGCGAAGCTGGCGAGGAACAATGCGTTGGGGGAGATGGGGAAGCCGTTCTCCATGGCAATGTCGTGAACCAAAACGCCGGCCACAGACAAGGGAGAGAACCCGCCGGCATGTGCGCCGTTGATGATAAATACGCCCATCAGCAACGGGTGGATCCGTGACTCGTAGGCGAAACCAATCGCCGCAGGAGCAAGCAGTGCCACCGCCGCAGGGGAGAAGGTTCCCAGAGAGGTCAGCGCTGCAGCAACGAGGAAGAATACCCATGGCAACAGCATCGTCTTGCCTCGAACCAGCCGGACACAGTTTTGCACGATGACGTTGATGGTTCCATTGTGCTGAGCCATCGAGAAGAAGTACGTGACACCGATGATGGTCAGCACAATGCTGGCCGGGAAGTCTTCGAGGATTTCCTTATCGTCCATGCCCAGCATGAAGTAGCCGATGCCGAAGGACGCGACCAGGCCCATGACGCCAATATTCACTGGCCACTTGGTGGCAATGATGAACATCAAGAGCAGAACGACCAATGGGACGATTTGTTCAAAAGTCAGGCTGGCCCCGGGCGCTGTTGCTGTCGTGGAATCACCGAGGTTCGGTGCGACTAGCAGTGCAATCAGTAGGGCAGCGGCGGCGACAATCCCAACGATCAGGATATTGCGGCGGGTGCGGCGCTTCTGACGTCGAGGATCGACGGTGTGGAAATCAACGTTCTCATCTTCGGTCACTGGCGCAACGTCGAGCTCAGTTTTACTCATTGTCATGCTCCTGCGCGGCTAGCGCTGTGTAGTTTTACCCCGGCATCACTGCCGAGTGACTCTGGGAGGTGGATTATGGAACTGGCGATCGAGCGGGCGGTTCGATCCGCACCGATCAATAGTGACCCGTCGCGTTCCTCGCTGAAGGTCTCAATGACACCTGCGGGGGTCCGCAGGCGCAACGTGGCACGCGGTGCATCGCCAACGATGGCATGCAATACCGTGCCTGCGGTCCTCGCTCCGAGACTCAAAGCGATGCTGCCGGTGATCGCCAGCGCCGGATGCGGCTTACCCATGGAGAGCATCATGACGTTGATATCATTGGCGGATTCTACCCCGGGGGCTGCCGCGATGGCTAGCTTAGGGATGGCCCTGGCGGCCTGCTCCGGTGTGGCAGCTAGCCCCATACGGACGGCAGCTTCGCGTCGAACTTGGTCAAGAAGTGGAAGCTGAAGTTCTACCGCGGACATCCATGAATCGTAGTCGTTGGTGTTAAGGCTGAGGTCTTCGGCGCGGATAACCACGACCGGTGCCCCGGCATCCACCATGGATACCTTCCAACTGCGACCGGCAACCTTCAGTTCGTCGCTGGCATTGCCGGTTGGAAGCAATGTTCCGGTGGTTTTGCCTGCCGGATCCAAGAAGCCTAGGCCTACCTTGTATCCGGGAGTTGCCACGCCCGGCATCTGTGCCTGCGGGACGATGGGCAGGGCGCCATTTGGAGTGTCTACCCGCTGGACGATGATCTGACCGGTATTCGTATTGCGGGTAACAACGCGGGTGATTTCATCTGTTGGAGCGACCCACCGCTGCTTAATGGCATACAAGCCAACTACTGCTGAACAGTTTCCGCAGTTGCTACCCCAGTCCACGACGGCCTCCTCGATGCCAACCTGAGCGAAGGTGTATTCAACATCAACACCTGCTTCGGTGGAGGGCGTGAGAATAATCGCTTTGCTCGTGGTGGAAGTTGCACCGCCGACGCCATCGATCTGTCGCGAGTCAGGGCTTCCGAAGATTCTCGGGAGCAACAGATCAAGGCTGATCCCTGTTTGCTCCACGTGATCGGATTCGAAGATCCAGCACTTGCTGGTACCTCCACGCATCCATTCGGCTTGTATGTTCATCATCATTCCTACAGTTCGTTGTGCCCGCTCGTCTCCCGGTCACTCGGTCCGGATTCAGTGTCATCCGGCTACACAACGAACATAATGTGGATCACATTTGAAGTCTACGTACTGAAACTTCAATATATTGTAGTGATACTTAATTTGCCTAATTCATGGGTCTATGCGCTTGAAGTTCTGCCGCTTGGCGGTGAGTGATACCCAAGAATTCCCACGGAGAGTTCAGTGATTTCAGCGGTTGAACCATTGATGAAATTGTTTGAAGCATTACTTACAGGTGTGCCGCGATTTCTGTGAAAAGAATTTAACACCGCGTCTGGACCTTCGTTTGTCCCGGTACCTCTGCTGCTATCAAAAATACCGATGGCACCACGAAATACGTGGTGCCATCGGCACAAAAATTGTCGAAGAGCGAGGTCGCGGTTAGTCAGCAACCATGATGTTGACCTTGGCGTCCTGGAATGGCTTTAGCTGATCGCAGGTCGCCTGTGCGTCAGTGATTAGTGTCCAGCCGTCTGGCAATTTGGCCCAGGCATGGAACGGGTGCTGATTGAGTTTTGAGTGATCAGCCAAGACAAATACGCGGGCCGCGCGTGAGGACATCTTTTCCTTGAGACGGGTCTGCACCAGATCCGCTTCGCAAATCGCTTCTGGGGTCACCGCGTCGGCCCCAAGGAAAACAGCATCAAAGCTCATGCGCTCCAGGCCGTATTCGGCCAGGGGGCCCACAAACGCTGCGCTGCGATGGCGCAACGTGCCGCCGATGCATTCCACGTGTACCTGCTCCACTTCGATCAGCTCTTCAACTACCACCAGTGAGGTTGTCGCCACGGTTAATTCCGTGGCGTCACGCAATTCATGAGCCAAGGCGGCCACGGTGGAACCAGAATCAAGCAGGATCGTTTGTCCCTCAGTCACCAAGGAACGAGCTTTGCGCCCAATGGCGCTCTTGCCCGCGGCGTTCTCCATGTTCCGCTGGCGGAAAGTGGATTCAATGACCGGTGAGGTCAGGGGCATCGCTCCACCGTAGGTGCGCGCAATCTTGCCCTCGGTGGTCAGCCGGGACAGATCGCGACGAATCGTGGAAGCAGTGACACCGAATCGTTCGGAGAGTTCCTCGACGCTAGCCAGCCCACTGGTGTTGGCCAGCTCAAGGATTTGTCCTTGGCGTACCTTGGCGCTGGTTGACATTGGACCCCTTCCTGATGACGATTCGGTGAATCTACTACGCCGAGTGTATCGGCATTGGTGCGGTTCGTTTACTTAACCGGTACCGATGCCAGATTGACCGACTGCGTCAAGGCCTCGATCATGCTGCCCACTTCAACAATGCCCTTACCTGCGATATCAAAAGCGGTACCGTGATCAACCGACGTGCGAATCACCGGCAGGCCAACGGTGATGTTCACGCCAGCTTCAATGCCAAGAACCTTGACCGGGCCGTGGCCCTGGTCGTGATACATGGCCACGATCAGGTCGTAGTCACCACGTCCGGCAAGGAAGAATGCAGTGTCTGCCGGCAGTGGACCAATGGCGTTAACCCCATCGGCCTGGAGCTTCTCTAGGGCAGGGATGATCTTCTCTTCTTCTTCGCCATAACCAAACAGACCATTCTCACCGGCGTGGGGGTTGATGGCGCAGACGCCAATCTTTGGAGCTGGGTTCCCTGCGCGGACCAAAGCTTCGTGGCCACGGCGAACCGTACGCTCAACCAGACCCGGCTCGATCTTCTTGATGGCATCAATCAGGCCGATGTGGGTTGTCACGTGGATGACCTTGACCTTGGGGGTTGAGAGCATCATCGAGACTTCATCGATGCCCATGAAGTGGGCCAGCAATTCAGTGTGTCCCGGGTAGATGTGGCCAGCCTCGTGCAAGGCTGCCTTGTTCAGGGGTGCGGTGCAGATACCTTGGACTTCACCGCGCATGCCCAGTTCGCAGGCAATGCGAATGTAGTGGTACGCGGCGTTGCCAGCTTCTGCGGAAACTTTGCCCCATTCAAGGTCTTCGGACAGTAGGTGAGGGTCAATCACGTTGATGCGTCCCTGAGTGAATTCTGCTTGGGAGACCTCGGTGATTTCTACGATGTCTACGTCCAGGCCCAAAGCTTTGGCGCCGAGGGTCAGGCGGTAGCCGTCGCCAATAACAATGGGGCGACTGATCTTGTAGGCATTTTCGTCGACTAAAGCGCCAACGGTGACCTCGGGGCCAACTCCGGCACCATCTCCCATGGTGACGGCGATAAATGGGCGGGTATCTAGGGTGGCGGTGCTCATTGCTTTGTCTCCTGTGAAAGAGGGGCGCGTAGTTGGCGCAAGGTGGATAGTGCTTGGGTGAGAATATTGGGGCTACCGAAGGAACCCGGTTTGGTGCCGATCAGGCGTCCATCGGATGCCTGACAGATAACCACCCCGGGTTCGAGTTCTTTGATCGGGGTCAGTGACGTCAGCTCAAGGTCATCGAGAACTGCTCGGGCGGTTTCGCCGCCGGTGAGGAACAGGTCGGCTTCTGGGCGAGTGCGTAGCCACGAAGTCACCTGCGAGCGAAGCTGTTCAAGTACCTGTGTGGGCGTCGACTTGGTGCGCGTTGCGCGCAGAATGACCGGCGTTCCGTCCTGTGGTGTTGGCAGTTCTTCAGCTGTTTCGGCGCAAGGAATTCCTGCTTGGGCCGCGAGATCCAGCTGCTTTCCAGAGGGGCCAGAAGCTGAACCTACGACGCTCAGAAGCGGTCGAATTCCAGTGCTGATCGGTGGTCGGTTCTGCTCATTGGCTACGCTGCCGGGCACTGCTGCCGCCGCCAACTCGCGAGCTAAGGCAGCGTTGAGCGCGCCGGTGCCCACGAGGATGCTGCGTTGGGTGCGCTGCTGGGTGTCGGCCCGTAAAGCCAGCCATGTCCTTGCGATGAGTCTCAGGTCAGCATCGGTGGCGCAGTCGACGATCACTGCTTGATGGGTGGCTGCCGCGGTGGCCAGTTGGTGGGTGAATCCCGCATCTGAGTCCAGCGTTGCCGGGTCCTGGAGGTTGGTGCTTTCCATGCCAGAGAGCAATTGCGCGATCGAGTCCGGAGCCTGGTTGGCTTCAACGTGCCAAGCATCGGTGTCCCAGAGAGGCTGGCCATCAACCAAAGGTCGACCATTAACAACGCTGCGGTTCAGGTGTGGTAAGGCCCCGGCAATGATCAGTGTGTAGCCCTGAGCAACTAGGGCCTTAAGTTCTGCATTGATGTTGCCGCGCCACAAAGAATCGATCTTCTTGAAGATGCTGGTGTGCGTTGCGTCTGCCTGGCTCAGCGTCCCAATGCGTTGGTAGGCGGCGGCCGGTTCGAGATAGCGGCTATCGGTATCAGCAACAACCACCTGCTGCGTGTTCTGCGAAGTGCTTCGGTTGTAATCCAAAGAAATCCGAGTTGAGAATCCGTGATCGCTCCACGGTAGAGATACTTCGCAGGCGCCGGAAAAATCGTCGGCGAGGATCAGGAATTCCGCGAGTTTCTTGGTCATTTTGGTGCTTGTCACCTCCTTGAGGATGGGTGGGAATGCGTCCGGGGGTCGGTGTGCTTCTGCAGTCATCATGACACAGTTGCGCGAAATGCGCTATGCCTATTGCGCATTTCGCGCAATCGTGACAAAGTGACATGAGTTACAAATCACGGTGAGTGAATGGCCCTTGAAGCACATGGGGCGAAACGCTCCAGAAAGTCGATTGGGAGGTCGAAGATGACCGCAGAATTCTCAACTCCGCAGATGTCCCGACGTCAGCTATTAAAGCTGGCATCAGCCGCCGGGCTCTTTGCGGCAGTGGGAGTGAGCGCCACCGCGTGCGCCGGCCCCACCGGGTTGCCCGGTAAAGATACTCTGACCCTGGCCCTGAACCGTTCGCTGGTATCGCTGGATAACAAGCTCAACCAGTTTGATGCGGCGGTTACCGTTCAGCGTTCGGTCCGCGAAGGACTGACAGCCATCGGACCAGATATCGCCCCGATCCCGATGCTGGCCGAGTCCATGAAGATGACCGCACCAACGCGTTGGACCGTAAAACTGCGCGAAGGCATCACCTACTCGGACGGCCGAAAGGTCAAGCCCAAGGACGTGGCCACAGCTTTGGAAATGTACTCCAAGGTGCAAGGTTCCTTCGTTGCCAGCTTCTTCCCCGAATTCCCCACGGTCACCGAAGTAGATGAGCGAAACTTCCATCTGGATTCCAAGGGTCCGATTCCGATCCTCGACGCACTGATGGCACTGATCCTGATCTCACCTGCCGAAGATAATAAGGCAGAAGAGTTGCAGACCGGTGTGGGTACCGGGCCGTATGTTGTGCAGTCCTTCGACCGTGGCGCGGGAACCTACACGCTGGTGAAAAACGAAAAGTACTGGGGCGAACCGGCACCGGTCCGCCAGGTCAACGTGCGCTTCCTGCCTGAAGAATCCTCCCGCGTGATTGCCCTGCGCAGTGGCGAAGTGGATGTTATCGACTCCATTTCCCCAAACTCTATGGAGCAGCTCCAAGGACTTCCCGGAGTTACTATCGAGACCGCCTCCTCGCTGCGTTTGAACCAGATCTTCTACAACTTCCGCAAGCCAAAGTCGCACCCGCTCTCCGACGCCAAGGTCCGTCAGGCCCTGTCCTACGCGGTGGACGGTCAAGCACTGGTGCATGACGTACTAATCGACACCGTGGAACAAGCTCAGGGCGTGACCCCCACGAGCTTGACCGGTTTCGCCAAGACCGGCGACTACGTGTATGACCCGGGCAAGGCCAAGTCGATGCTCGCGGATCTTGGGGTGGATGATTTGAAGCTCAAGATCATTTGGGAGACTGGCGAATTCCCCTCTGACACCGCGATCATGGAAGCGCTGGTGCAGATGTTTGGAGATATCGGGGTTAAAACCGAACTGCAGCAGTTTGAACCCGGCGGAAATATTCTGCAGTGGCGTCAAGGTAAGGAAGGGGACTGGGACCTGTTGGGTAACGGCTTCTCTAGCCCCACCGGTCTAGCCATCACGATGCTGCAGGGAATGTATGCAGGGACCTCGGAAAAGGAAAAGACCCGCGACACCTACCAGGGTTACGTGATCCCGAGCGTTGAACGAAAGATCGTGCGCGCGGCCTCAGAAGTCGATCAAGCAAAACGCACCGCGTACTTGAAGGACGCGCAACAAGCAGTCTGGGATACCTGGCCCTGCGCCTGGGCGTTCACCCCCAAATCAATTCTTGCCCGCCGTGATCGCGTGCAAAATCTAGAACTATCCGCCGCCAACGCCTACCCGCTGGCCCGTGTTGGATTGGAGAGCTAAACGTGTTGACCTATCTACCCAAGCGCATCGGCCAGGGACTATTAACGGTATTCCTGACCGTATCGGTAGTCTTCTTGCTGATCCGCATGGCACCGGGTGACCCGGCCGCTTCCTTTGCCGGACCACTGGCCACCAGCGAACAGCTCGCCGCGGTGCGCGAACAATTCGGTCTGGATAAGCCACTATTTGAGCAGTACATCATCTTCATCGGCCAACTGTTTACCGGCCACCTTGGCCAGTCCTACTCCTTCCAGGCTCCTGCGGTGCAGGTCGTGATGGATCGCCTGCCTTACACCCTGACCCTAGCCACCAGCTCCATTCTGCTGGCCGCTGTGGTCGCGATTCCGCTGGGCATGTGGATGGCTCGCCGCTCGGATACCGATGCAGAACTGGGCGTGAACGTACTGACCATCGCCGGACAGTCCATGCCAGATTTTTGGACCGGCATCATGCTGCTCACCGGCTTCTCGGTGATCATCCCACTGTTCCCAGCCTCCGGCTTCACCACCTGGGGTGGTCTGGTCTTGCCGACGATCACCGTGGCCATCTTGCAGGTCGCCCTGATCTCGCGCATGGTCAAGCGGGAAATGGTCAACAACTTCAACGCACCGTACCTGAACATTGCCCGTTCACGCGGGGTCAGCGAACGCGTATTGACCTGGCGCTACGCACTGGGTAATGCCGGGATCCCGGTCTTCACAGCACTGGGCACCCGATTTGCCGCCATGCTCAACGGCGTGGTCGTAGTTGAAGTGGTCTTTGGCTGGCCCGGTGTTGGCTCGTTGATCGTCCGCGCCTTGGAAACACGCGATTACCCCCTGATTCAGGCCACCGTACTGATCACCGCGCTGCTGGCCGTCGCCGTCCAGCTGCTGATCGACCTGGCCTACCCACTGCTGGACCCACGGGTCCGCCTCGGAAAGGCAGCTTCGGCATGAGCACCACCGTTAATAACCCCACCCACGCCGCTGAACCGGTACGCCGTTCGGCCGTCACCAAAGCGCAGATCAAAGGGTCTTCGGCGGCTCGACGCGCCCGTTCCACCCGCATTAAACTGTGGCTGGGCACCATCCTGACCCTGATCGTGGTTGTACCGATCGCGATGGCCAACCTCTTACCTATTGCCGACCCGAATATGCAGGATCTGGGCGCCAGGCGCTTGGCGCCTTTGGTGGATGGGCACCTGTTCGGCACCGACCAGCTGGGACGAGACCTTCTCGCCCGCGTACTCTTCGGTGGTCAAACCTCGCTGATGATCGGTGTGCTGGCCGTGGTGGTCTCCGGCGCGGTGGGCGTGATCCTCGGATCCATCGCCGGGTTCTACGGTAAGTGGGCGGACGTGATCATTTCCCGCGTACTTGAAGCTCAGCTGTCCTTGCCACTGCTGATGATGCTTCTGTTGGTGGTGGCCCTCTTTGGTCCGTCCATCCCGGTCATCACCGGTGTCATCGCCATCGCCCAGTGGCCCGAAGTGGCTCGACTGACACGATCGCTTGTGTTGGTGGAACGCGAAAAGCCCTATGTGGATGCGGCCAAAACTCTGGGTCTGCCGAAGGTACAGATTCTGGCCCAGCACGTGATCCCGAACATCTTCAAGCAGGCCAGCTTGGTGATCCTGCTCCTGCTGGCCCAAGCGGTGCTGTTGGAAAGTGCGCTGTCCTTCCTCGGAGCTGGACCGCAACGTCCGTTCTCCACCTGGGGTCGACTGATCTCCGATGGCCAGGACTACATCACCACCTCATGGTGGATGGTGACCCTGCCAGGTCTGTTCATTGTGGTGCTCGTGGTTGGGGTCAACCTGCTCGGTGACGCACTACGCGACGGCAACCTGCGTCGCTCGTCAAAGAAGGAAGGTAAGTGATGAGCCAGCAGAACACTGCAGTGCTGGAAGTGCAGAACTTCAGCGTTGAACTCATGACCGAAAACGGTGTTTTTAAAGCGGTGGATAACGTGAACCTGCGTATCGGCCACGGCGAAACCGTGACCATCATTGGCGAATCTGGTTCCGGCAAGTCCACCACCGCCATGGGCCTACTCCAGCTTTTGCCCAAGGGTCTGGCGGTACTCTCGGGGCAAGTGCGCATAAAGGGTGAGGATGTGGTGTCCAATCCCAAGGCCATCAACAAGTTCCGCGGACGAGGCCTAGCGTTGATCCCACAGGATCCGATGACCGCGCTGAATCCGGTGGCCACCATCGGCTCACAGCTACGCGAAGCGATCAAGGTGGCTGGACGCATTACCGGCAAACAACAGTTGCAGGCCAAAGCCATCGAACTACTCGGCCAGGTACGCATCCCACGGGTTGAAGAGCAACTGAGCAAATTCCCACACCAACTCTCCGGCGGTATGTTGCAGCGTGTACTGATCGCCATCGCGTTGGCCAGTGAACCAGAACTGCTGGTGGCCGATGAACCAACCAGCGCACTGGATGTTACCGTGCAGGCCGGCATCTTGGACCTCTTGCTGGAACTGCAGGAAACCCGAGGCATTTCGGTACTGATGATTACGCACGATATTGGCGTTGCACGACTAGTTTCCGACACTATTCATGTGATGAAGTCCGGCAAGTTTGTTGAGTCCGGTCCGGCGGCACAAATTGTTGACGCACCGGCGCAAGAGTACACCCGCACACTGCTTTCGGCCGTGCCACGGCTGGGTGAATGGGACGAATCCTCGATGGTATCCAAGGGAGCATCATGAATCAGCAAGCACCGTTCCTATCGGTCAAGAATCTGACCGTGGAGTACTCCACCCGCGAGGGACTCTTCCGTGCGGTTGATGATGTCTCCTTCGACGTGCAGCGCGGGCAGACCCTAGCGGTGGTGGGTGAATCGGGCTGCGGTAAGTCCACCATCGCCAAGTCCATCATGCGCCTGATCAAGCCGGCCTCGGGGCAGATCCTGCTTGATGGCACCGACCTGATGGCACTAAGTGAAAGGCAACTGCGTCCACTGCGTCGCAAGTTCCAGATGGTCTTCCAGGACCCCTACGGTTCCTTGGACCCTAGCCATAGTGCCGAGCAGATCATTACCGAACCCTTGCGCATCCACAAAGTAGGGACCGCCAAGGATCGTACTCGGGAAGCCAAGCGGCTTCTGGATCGGGTGGGTCTACCTGAAACCGCGTTGCACAAGCGGGCCAATGAGTTCTCCGGAGGTCAGCGCCAACGCATCGGCATTGCTCGGGCTCTAGCCTCCAAGCCAGAACTACTGGTCTGCGATGAAGCCACCAGCGCCTTGGATGTTTCCGTGCAGGCTCAGGTGCTGCGGTTGCTCGCTGAAATTCAGGAAGACACCGGGATCTCCTACGTCTTCATCACCCACAACCTTGGGGTGGTTCAGGAAATCAGCCAGCAGGTGATGGTGATGCAACGCGGAAAGCTCGTTGAATTTGGCGCCACCGATCAGGTACTGAGCTCACCGAATGAAGAATACACACGCAAACTCCGTCGCGCGGCCTTGGATCCAAGCGTGATGGAAGGCGTTAAACCACGGCAGCTACTGGCTGGACTAACAAGCTAAGACGAGAAACGACGAGTAAGGGAACGACGAGAATGAATCAGCGCAAGCCTGCCGAATTAGTCCTAGGCACCATGACCTTTGGTGATACCGCCGATGCCGCAGCCAGTAAAGCCATGCTGGATGTAGCACTGAATGCAGGCATCACCCACATCGATACCGCCAACGCGTATGTTGCCGGGGCGACCGAAGAACTACTGGCCACCCTATTGGACGGCAAGCGTGACTCGGTATTCCTCGCCTCCAAGGCGGGCATGCCACACGCTGATGCCGGCGATGACGCCTTGCTCTCACCAGCTGCGCTGCGTCGCAGTGTTGAAGCGTCCTTGCGTCGGCTAAATACGGACCGTCTGGACCTGTTCTACCTGCACCAGCCGGACTATTCCACCCCACTGGAAGAGACCTTGGGCGAAGTGGCCAAGCTGCATGCCGAGGGCAAGATCCTCTCTTTGGGTGTCTCCAACTTTGCTGCTTGGCAGATTGCGCAGACCAGCCACGTTGCCGAAGCGGTCGGTGCCCCGAAGCCAGTAGTGGCCCAGCAGCTCTACAATTTGGTGGCACGGCGGATCGAAACCGAATACCTGCCCTTCGCGCAGGCCAGCGGTGTGAAGACCATGGTCTACAACCCGCTCGGTGGCGGTCTACTCACCGGACGTCACAGTTTTGAGCAGCGGCCAGAAGAAGGTCGCTTTGGCAGCTCGCGCCTGGCTAGCATGTACACCGACCGCTACTGGGACGAAGACCTGTTCAAGGGCATCGAAGCGCTGACTGCACTGGCCAAGGACGCCGGCATCACGCTGATTGAACTGTCCCTGCGCTGGTTGGCTTACCACCAGGGAGTGGACTCGCTGTTGTTGGGCGGCTCCAAGGCAAGCCAGCTCGAATCCAATATTGCAGCCATCAACCAGGGCCCACTGGAAGCCAGCCTCGCCGAGGCAGCTGCCGCAGCCACCACCACACTGCACGGCCCAATGCCTGCCTACAACCGCTAAAAAGAAAGAGATCCCAACACCATGAGTTCAGCAGTAGCTACCGAATTTACCCGCAAAATCCGCGACCGTGAACCCGCCGTCGGATACTGGGTGGTGCTTGATTCTCCAGTCTCCACCGAACGCATCGCCCGCTTGGGCTATGACTATGTTGCCCTGGACGCGCAGCACGGTCTGCTCGGATATAACGGAATGCTCACCGGCCTGATGGCCATTGACGCATCCGCCCGAGCCGCCGGCGTGGTGCGAGTGGAAGCCAATAATGCCACCGCCATCGGTAAGGCACTGGATGCTGGCGCGGTAGCGGTGATCGTCCCACTGGTGAATAACGCACAGGATGCTGCCGATGCGGTGAAGGCGGCCAAGTACCCACCACACGGCATCCGCTCCTATGGTCCGATGCGTTCGGCCTTGCGGGTGGGGCCGGTCCCGGCAGAATCCGATGCCACCACCATGGTTTTCGCCATGATCGAAACCCCAGGCGGTCTGGAAAACGTGGAAGAAATCGCAGCCGTCGAAGGTCTCGATGGACTCTACGTTGGCCCGAGCGATCTTGCCTTGGCCATCGGCGCGGCTTTCCCCGGGGATCCAGCGATCAAGGATGAATTTGAAGCCGCGCTCAAACGCGTCAGCGCTGCCGCGGCGCAAGCAGGCATTGCCGCGGGCATCCACAACGCCAACGGTGAACTGGCCAATCAGCGCTTGGGTGAGGGTTACACCTTCGCTACCGTGGCCTCGGATTTGACCCATCTGGAAGCAACGGCAGCTGCACATCTGCAGCAGGCTCGCTCCTAATAAGCATCGATAGCAAGGACTTTTGAGAATGTCGTTGACCGAATTTTCCACCATTACTCCCGACGGGCACGTCCACGCGGACAATGAGCTAGCCTACGCCTACCTGCCCTCGGCCACCGTGCAATCCCACGCGGCCAACCTCATGACCCTGGGCAATGGGGATCTGGGCTGCGTGTGGTTTGGCGGAACGCAGGAGGGCGTGGCAGATATCAGCATCTACCTCTCCACCCTTAAGCGTCTGCCCGATGGTAGCTGGGATAAAACCTGGTCACCGGCACAGCAATTGTCCTTCGACTCGACCCGCTCCGAACAGAACCCGATTCTTTACCGTCACGGTGAAGAACTCTGGCTGATTTACACCGCCCAGCATGCCGGCAACCAGGACACCTCCGAGGTACGACGCCGGATTTCCACCGATCACGGCCAGACCTGGAGTGAACCTAAGACTTTGTTTGCGGCCACAGAACACGGCGGGGTGTTCGTGCGCCAGCCGCCGGTGCAGGTGGGGGAGCGACTGTTCATTCCGATCTTCCGCTGCGCCACGGTTCCCGGACAAAAATGGGTGGGGGACTTTGATGACTCAGCACTGATGGTTTCCACCGATGGTGGCGCCACCTGGAGCGAGCAGATCATTGATGGCTCCACCGGCTGCGTGCACATGAATGTGGCTGCGCTCGCCGACGGTAGCCTGCTGGCCTTGTACCGCAGCCGTTGGGCTGACTGGATTTATGCTTCACGCTCTGAGGACGGCGGGGTGACCTGGAGTGTTCCTGAAGCCACCGAACTGCCGAATAACAATTCGTCGATTCAGTTCGTTTCCATGAACGATGGGCGCTTGGCACTGATCTACAACCACTCCCAAGCCGATGAGCAGACCGAACGTCGACTGTCTCTTTACGATGAGATTGATGATGAAGGCTTGGATTCCTCGGTAGATGGCCCGGTGACCTTTGAACCGGTTCCCACCCAGGATGACGGTGTGCGTAAGGCCTTCTGGGGTACCCCGCGGGCACCGTTGACCGTGGCCATCTCAGCCGATCAGGGCCGTAGCTGGCCCGAGCGTCGAAACCTCGAAGTGGGCGACGGGTACTGCCTGTCGAATAATTCGCGGGAAGGACTGAACCGAGAATTCTCCTACCCCTCGATCCATGAGGGGCAGGACGGGGCACTGCACTTGGCCTACACCTACTTCCGTCAAGCCATCAAGTACGTGCGCATCGATCCGTCGTGGGTGAGTGCTGAAGGTGGCGCTGATGCCTAGCGCACTGGTGACCGGGGTCAGCTCGGGTATTGGCGAGGCGATCGCGGTGGCGTTGCTGGCCGCCGGTTATGAGGTCACCGGTTTGAGCCGCCGGGCTCCCCAGATCAGTGATGAGCGCTTCAACTGGCGATCCGCTGATCTTGGGGATCTGGCCCAGGTGCAGGACATTGCCCAAGAACTTGCGGCCCCGGACCTGTTGGTGCACGCTGCGGGATTCATGACCACCGGATCCTTGGGAGAGTTGAAGGCCGAGGATTTGGCGGGTATGCATGCGGTGCATGTGCAGGCCCCGATGGTGTTGGTTAATGCGTTGGCGCCGAAGATGGTGGACGGTTCGCGGATTATCCTCATTGGCAGCCGAACCATGAGTGGCGTTGCCGGCAAGAGTCAGTATGCTGCCACCAAGTCGGCCTTGGTTGGGCTTTCGCGCAGTTGGGCGATGGAGCTGGCGCCGCGGGCGATCACCTGCAATGTGGTGGCGCCGGGTCCGACGAATACTCCGATGATGGTTGATCCGCGTCGTGCCGGTGTTCCGCCGGTGACCCCGCCGTTGGGTGCGCTGGTGGATCCTCCCGATGTTGCCGCCCTGGTGCTGTTCCTTGGAGGCGAGCATGGAAAATCCATCACCGGTCAGGTGATGACCATTTGTGGTGGGGCTTCGCTGAAGGGGTAGAAATCTAACGCACCAAGCGTCGAATCCCGCGCTGATGCTCCATGAATGTGGCCAGCATGCTGACCGATATGGCTTGCACCGCCATGAGATTAATCAGTACCACCAGTTGGACCAGCCCCGCATCCACGGGGCTCGCACCACCGAGCACCAGACCGACAAACGCTCCGGGCAGGGTCACGGTGCCCACGGTGCGTGTCTGATCGAGTCCCGGGAGTAGTGCCTCGGAGGCCACCGGGCGGGCGATCAGGTTGCGTGCGGTTGCGTCGGGGAAGCCAAGCGCCATGGCCGCTTCAACTTCACCGGCGCGCTGCTGCAACTCTTGCTCTATGCGCCTACCGGCTAAGTTGGTGGCGCTCATGGCCCCGCCAATGAGTTGTCCTACGACGGCAATGACGGCTAGTGGGGTGGTGGACAGTACGCCAAAGCCAAACATGAGGGCTACTACCGGTAGCACGCCGCCAAACATGACACATGCCGGAACCCACCAACGAACCGAGTCGACCCGTTGGGTTGAGGTAATGACGGCGACGCCAAACATGAGTACCAGCAACGAGCCGGTCAGAATCCACGAAGTGGAAACGTGACTGATCAATAAGGCGATGAGGACCAGTTGAACCAGCGCCCGGGCGCTGGCAGATAAGATCCTGCGGGCAGGCAAGGCGAGGAACCTTTGGGTGATGACCGCCGTTGCCAGGACCACCAGAGTAAGCATGATCCACATTGACCAACCGGTGTTCAACAGGGTGCTATTCACACGGGTCCTTTATTTAGAAGCCAACGCTAGACGCGCACTCCCATCTTAGTAGTACACCGCCAGCGGACCATTGGGACCTGGGACCACATTTACCGGAGTCTCGAAAACCTCGGTGAGGATCTCGTCCTGCATGATCTGCTCAGGAGTGCCGAACTGCACGACCTTGCCGTGCTTCATCGCGCAAATATAGTCAGCGTAGTGCCCGGCGAAATTGATGTCGTGCAGCACGATCACGATGGTTCGGTTCAGTTCCGCTGCGGCACGTTTCAGGTGCTGCATCATGACTACCGAGTGCTTCATATCCAAGTTATTCAACGGCTCGTCGAGCAGTACAGTGTCGGTATCCTGCGCCAAAACCATGGCCACATAGGCACGCTGACGCTGACCGCCGGAGAGCTCGTCAAGGTAGCGGCCTTCCAGCTCGCCTAGGTCCAGGAAGTCGATGGAGCGCGAAATGATCGCCTCGTCCTCTTGGTTCAGTCGTCCCTTGGAATGTGGGAAACGTCCGAAACCCACCAGCTGGCGCACAGTCAGTCGGGTGACAAAGTGGTTTTCCTGGCGCAAGATCGAGACGATCTTGGCCAGATCCTTGGAGTTGGTTTTGGACACGTCGTAGCCGGCGACCTCGATGGTTCCCTCATCGATGCCTAGTAGGCGGCCGACCATGGTGAGCATGGTGGACTTGCCCGCACCGTTGGGACCGACCAGTGCGGTCAGCCCGCCGGTCGGGATTTGAAGGGTGACCGGGCCGATGGCCACGGTGGAGCTGTACTTTTTGCTGACGGCGTTGAGGGTAATCACAGTCGGCCCTTTCGCAGGATGAAGATCAAGAAGGTGATGCCGCCGACGGCTTCAATGATGATGCCCACCACGCCCTGGGCGTAGAACAGGTTTTTCATAATGAAGTAGGCGCCGGCCAGAACGACAAAGCCGATCAAGAATGACATCGGATAGATGTAGCGGTGGTCGTAGGTGTCGGCTAATTGGTAGGCCAAAGTCGCCACCAGGAAGCCCAGGAAGGTCAGCGGGCCAACCAGCGCGGTGGTCACGGCCATCAGGATGGAGACGAAGAACAGCGTCTTCATGACCTCGCGGCGGTGGTTGATCCCCAAGTTGATGGTGGTTTCCTTGCCCAAAGCCAGGATGTTCATCTTCTTGGAGGCCAGCACCAGGTAGCCGCCAGCAATGACAACCAGCGGAATGGCCACGGGCATATAGCTCATATCCGCATTGGCCATGGAGCCGAAGAGTCGGGCGGTGAGCACATCGAATTCGCTCGGGGTCAGCATGCGCTGCATGAAGGTGGAAATCGAACCCAGCCCGGTGCCGATGACGATGCCCACCAGTAGCATAATCTGGATATTGCCGAGCTTTCCCGACAGCAACCACCCGTAGAGCGCCACCGACAGGCCCACCATGATGGCTACTTGCAAGATGAACTGGCTGACCCCGGTGAAGAAGGTAATCCCGGCAACGCCAAGGAAGAAGACCGCCCCGGTTTGCACCACCCGGTACAGGGCTTCGAAGCCCATGATGGACGGGGTGATGATGCGGTTATTGGCGACCGTTTGGAAAGCGACGGTGGCGATGGACTGGCAGGCAGCCACGATGACCATGGTCAGGATATTGCTGGCACGCAGTTTGGCGATCACCCAGAATCCTGTGGAGCCCACCGGCATGGGGTTATCCCAGGCCAGCAGTCCGAAGGCAAAGAGCAGTGCCAAGACGCTGAGAATGCCTAAGGTTATCCAATAGCGTTTGCGAACCTTTGCAGTGGGCAAAGACCCTGAAGAGCGGCCGGGACGGTGGGCCGAACGGACGGGGGAGGTCATGAGATTAGCCAACTTTGCGCTGCCTTAGCAAGAGGAAAATGAAGACGATCGCGCCGAGCACGCCCAGGATCAGGGAGACCGGGACTTCGAAAGGCATGATGATGGTGCGGCCAATCAAATCGCATACCGTGGTGATGGCGATGCCCAACAGGCACACCCATGGCAGATTGCTGCGTAGGTCATCACCGCGCACCATGGAGACAATATTGGGAACGATCAGTCCCAGGAACGGCAGGTTACCAATCACCACGGTGACCACGCCGGTCGCGATGGCGATCAGTGTGGTGCCCAGCAGCATCACCTGTCGATAATTTAGACCCACGTTGGTGGCGATTTCTTCGCCCAGTCCGGCGACGGTGAAGCGGTCAGCCACGATGTAGATGGCCACGGCCACCAGCGCGACGATCCACAGCACCTCGTATTGGCCGCGAATCACCGAAGTAAATGAGCCGGCCATCCAGATGCCCAGGGACTGTAGCTTGTCGGTGCTCATAGCGAAAAAGGTGGAGAACGCACCGACCACTGAGCCGAGCATGATGCCCACAATCGGGACGGTGAGCGAGGCCTTGAGTGAAACGCGCTGCAGGAACAGGAAGAAGACCATAGTGCCGGCGAAGGCGAAGATGATGGCCACGCCCATTTTGGCCAGCAGGCTTGCCGTGGGGAAGAGCACTAGCATCACTAGAAGGCCCAGACCGGCCCATTCGGTGGTGCCCGTGGTAGTGGGTTCCACGAAGCGGTTCTGGGTCAGTAGCTGCATGACCAACCCGCTCATGGCCATGGCCGCCCCGGCCAAGACCAATGCAATGGTGCGTGGGATACGGGTGATGGCGAACATCTGGACGCCATCGTCCTTGCCGAAAATGTCGTAGACGCCGGTGAATAGTGATAGGGCCAGGAGCAGGAGGACACCGAGGATGCCTAATGCTAGTTTGCCGGTGAAGACCTTGGATTGGGTCCGCACGGGCGCAATCGTGCTTGTCATGTTGCCGCCGTGGAAAAGTGTGGTGGGATACAGCTTTAGTGGCGAAGCCGGAAATCGGCTTCGCCACTAAAGCTGTAGGAAATGCATTAAGGCTACTTGGCAGCTTCCAGAGCGTCAGCGAATCCGTTCAGGAATTCGGTGTAGGTCTGGATGCCCTCGTTGGTGTAGGTGTCAGCCGGCATGACTACTACGTGGCCTTCCTTCGAAGCGGTCACGTTCTGCAGTGCTTCTGAGTTCTCCAACAGGTCCTTGGCTGGCTTGTATTCTTCGCCATCGGCGGCAACAGCAGCGTCGCGGTCCATGACGATGATCCAGTCTGGGTTCGACTTGGCGATGGCTTCAACGGAGACGTCGTCACCCTCGTGGTCGGTGGAGGATTCGTCCAATTCAAGTGCCGGGGTCAGGCCCAGGAAGTCGAACATCGGGCCAACGGTGCGGCCGGTGCTTGGTGCGGAGTAGCCAAGCTCGCCACCGGAAGCGATCAGGCCCATGACGGTTTCATCCTTGTTGTAGGCATCGGTCACGCGCTTCTGGGCTGCTTCGAAGTCGTCAACCAGTTTCTTGGCTTCGTCCTGCTTTTCGAAGATTTCGCCCAAGGTGGTGACCTGACGTTCCAGTTCCGAGTCGAATGGCTCGCCTTCGCGTGGATCCAGCGAAATGACGGTGGCCTTAGGTGCCAGTTCCTTGAACTTCTCGGCGTGCTGAATGTAGCGCTGACCGTTGATGATCAGGTCTGGATTCACGGTGACGACGGATTCCAGGTTTGGCTCCTTGTGGCTGCCCAGATCCAGGATGTCCTTGTCCTTGGTGTAGGAGATGGTATCTGGCATCAGAGTTACAGCTGCTGCCGAGAGCTTGATGCCCCACTGGTCGAGGGTTTCGAAGGTGCGGTTGTCAGTAGCCACGACTGACTTAGGTGGTACCGCTACCGACTTCTCGCCTTCGTTGTCGGTGATTTTGACCGTCTTGGTGTCAGCTGCATTGGCATCAGCAGCAGTGTCGGTGTTGGATCCGCAAGCGGTCAGGGAGAGGGCGGCGATGCTGAGCAGGGCAGCAGCGCGGAGCTTCATGGAGGCCATGACGTCCTTTGCTTATGGCAACCTTCAACGGTTGCGCGAGTGAATGATCTGCTAATTAGCTTAGCCTTATCTGATTATATTAAGCGAAACGGTAGTTAGGTGCTCTGCGTGGAATTTTGACCTTTGTTGCACGTGAAACACTGATAAACAAGGGAATATGCTTGTTTTAGTGGAAAAGTCGCAATTTGGCAACAAATAAATACCAGCTAGTATTCTTCTCTATTTGTCGATATGTGAACGTGCGGGGTAGGTCGATAGGATGACTGCATGAGCGCATGCCTTGAGCAGATTCAATGGCCAATTACGACTGAGCGGCTGAGCCTACGTCGCTTGAGGGAGGCGGACCTAGAAGCGACATGGCATTACCGGCAGTTGCCGGAAGTTACGCAATCGATCACCTCCGGACCTAAAGACTTCGAAACCTACCGCGAGCAATTCCTTGAGCCAGGAAAGCTCGAGCGAGGCGTTGTCGTCGAACTACGCACACCACAAGGCGATCAACGAATCATCGGCACCGTCATGGTTTACATCAAAGACGGGTGGGGGCAACGCGAAGTTGCACAGCAAGCGAAAGGCACCGAGGCGGAACTGGGATGGTGCTTTGACCCGCAGTTCGCCGGCCAAGGCTACGCTATCGAAGCCGTGCACCGAGTGATACAACTGTGCTTCGAGGAACTGGGCTTACGCAGAGTTGTTGCCGGATGCTTCGCAGCCAACGAGCCATCGGTGAAACTGATGGAACGTGTTGGCATGCGACGTGAAGCATTCGAAAAGGCGAACAGTCTACATCGCACCGGCGAGTGGATGGATTCCTATGCGTATGCGATGTTAGCTAGTGAGTTCTCCGCCCTAACGAACTAGTGGTTCTGGCGCTCGCTATGCAAGACCAGTCCGAGAAGTTCTTGGACTTCTTCAGCACGGGATTTCCAGTAGCCCGTATCAAGACCAAAGCCGAGGACGGCTTCATCGGCACGCCGCTTAAAGTAGTCGCGGTGATCTTCTAGTGCGTTGGTCAGGTCGGCGAATTGATCATTGGTCAGGTCCAGATGTACCGTTTTCTGCTTCATGAGCGTTCGTCCAGTGTTGGGGTCGTGGTTCTTGCATCGAGGTTACGCCGGGTCAAGAGCTAAGGAAACCAGCATTGAGCGGACTTTCAGATTGACCCGTTTTAGTTGGTTCTGGGAATAGTGCGAACGGTCCGGCCGTTATGCCGGGAGTATCGATGAGAAAACGATCAGGAGGAGTAGTACATGTCTGAAGAACGTCGAGTAGTCCTTATTGGTGGCCACGGCAAGGTTGCATTGCTGGCTGCACCCAAACTGGTCGAGCGCGGTTTTGCCGTCGACTCACTCATCCGTAACCCTGAACATTCTGAAGAAATCAGCGCCCTTGGTGCTAACCCGGTAGTGCTTGATATCGAAAACGCTGATGTTGAGCAGCTGGCAGCGGCCTTCAGGGGTGCCCAGGCCATTGTCTTCTCCGCCGGAGCCGGTGGCGGTAGCCCAGAGCGCACCGTCGCCGTGGACTTTGAAGCAGCTGTTCGTGCGATGGACGCTGCCAAGCAGGCCGGTGTCAGCCGATTCGTGATGGTTTCCTACTCACGGGCCCTAGTGGATGTCGATAACCTGGACCCAGAAAATTCCTTCTACACCTACGCCAAGGCCAAGCACGATGCCGACGCAGTGCTTCGCGAAACTGACTTGGACTACACCATTCTTGGCCCGGGCGCGCTAACTCTTGATCCAGCAAGCAAGAAGCTGGTCATTGCAGATGAGAGCGGAAACATTGACGGCAAGGCTCCCGAAGCGGACACCGGCAAGGTCTCCCGCGAGAACGTCGCCGAGGTGATCACCCACGTGGTGGATACCAAGGCGGCAGTACGCCAGACCGTTAACTTCTACGACGGCTCAACCCCGATTACCGAAGCCATTAGCTAGGTAGTCCAAAGCATCAACGGCCGCCGCTTGTCCCTAATTCTGTGGGAGAAAGCGGTGGCCGTTTTTTGCGCCGTGATCATCGGCGGGCGGGCAAGGAAGAAATCAACGATATGACGCTTGATTTCACGACGTGGGTATTGCGTTACCTCGACACAGGCTTTGTTACGACTCTTCGCCACTGGGCTTCCGTCATTGAAATAGTGGCTGGATCGGGCTGCGCACTAGCATGCAAGCAGGAGATTGTGCGCCTTAAACACGAATGGTGTGCACCAGCCTGCAACAACTGTCCGGTAGAAGCGAAAGAAAATCTATGATGACCAACATCTTCAAAACTCACGGCGCGGATCGGATCAACCTCTGGTTGATGCTCGCGCTAACCTTCACGACAGGAATCATTGACGCGGTTGGTTATCTAGGACTGGACAGGGTCTTCACCGGCAATATGACCGGTAACGTCGTGATCTTGGGTATGGCACTGTTGGGAGCCGACGGCCTGCCGGTGGTTGGGCCGCTGATCGCGCTGGCCGGATTTGTTGTAGGTGCCATTATTGGTGGTCGTGTGCTGAGGAAAGAATCGGCAGGCTGGAACCGGAAAACTTCAGGGCTTATTACCGTGGTGGGTGTGAGCCTGGTGCTGACCTCGGTGGTGCTCTTTGTAGATCTTCATGAAGCCTCAGACACCGTGGCGCTGTTGATCACCGGATTTATCGCCGCAGCCATGGGACTTCAAGCGGCAACAGCCCGTCACTTAGGCGTCAAGGACGTCACCACGGTCGTGGTGACCTCGACGTTGACTGGTCTTGCTGCTGACTCGCCGCTAGGTGGTGGTAGCGGTAAGTTCTGGCAACGACGCCTGAGCGCAGTGGTGTTGATTCTTGCCGGTGCGGCCGCCGGTGCAGCCTTCTTGCAGGTCCATATTGGCTTGGGAATTCTTGTCACCGGTGTGCTCGCGATTGGGGTGGCGGCCGTTGGTGAATCGGCCCGCAAGTGCGCGGTGGCGCAACAGGGACTTGAGGACAGCGTGACCTCACACTAGCCCTAGCAAAAGTATGGTCCGAGAAAAAGGAAACCCCGATGCTGAAGCATCGGGGTTTCCTTTTGTCATCACTCGCACCTTCATGAGGTACTTACAACTCTAAACTCGCTGTCTGTGCACTAACTGGGTTGCTCCTGCGCATTCACTCAGTAAGCGTCGTTGCCGAAACTGGCCATCCGGTCAGCACCTTGGGACGTGGGGGAGCATAGGCGCGCACCTTGGAAGTGCTCAAGTCCATTCGGACCAACGATTCGGCGATGGTCACCGCGGCTCTCACGCCATCAACGATCGGCACTCCGGTCGCCGCGCGGACCTCTTCTTCTAATTCGGCCATGCCCCCACAGCCCAGACAAATGACCTCAGCCTTATCTTGTTCCACGGCAATCCGGGACTGTTCAACGATGGCGGCAACGGCACGTTGCGGCTCAGATTCCAGTTCCAAGACGCCCAGACCGCTGGCGCGCACCGAGGCGAGTCGATCGGTGAGGCCAGCAAGCTTGAGCCGATCTTCAATCAGGGGGACCGCACGGTCCAAGGTTGTCACCACAGAGTACTTGTGCCCGAGGAACTGTGCGGTAGACGCTGCCGCCTCGGTAATGTCTACGACTGGGACATCAAGAAGTTCTTGGAGTCCCTCGCGTCCATGCTCTCCGTAACCGGCCTGGATCACCGCATCAAAAGGCTCCGGATAGCGGACTACCTTATCCATCACGGCAATGGCGGCAAGATAGCTTTCAAAATTTCCTTCGCAAGAGTCCGCCCCGAAGTCGGGGGTTAGCTCGATGATTTCTGTGCCTGGTGAAGCGACCGAGCGGGCCGAGTCGCCGATGGCTTTGGTCATGGACGCGGTGGTATTCACATTCACAATGAGGATTCGCATGCCGCTCCTAGTGTGTTGGGGCCACAGCGATGGCTTCACCATCAATGTCCGCGAAGTCGTGTCGACGCTTAGCCAAGGCAAGGTAGGCCAGCGCGCCGGCGCCGGAACCAAGGAACCATGCGAAGGAACCAACAACATGTAGGGCTGGTACGAAAGCTAGGATCAGCGCGACGACTGAACTGATGACCAGTGCTCCCACTGCTCGGTAGTTCACGCCCCGGGTGAAGTAGTAGGTGCCTTCGGGGGATTCGCGGTACAGATCCATGACGTTGATCCGAGCTTTACGGATCAACCAATAGTCGGCCATGATGATGCCGAATAGTGGGCCGAGCAATGCGCCCAGACCGCCGAGGAAGTAGTTGATGATTTCAGGGGAGTTGTAGAGATTCCACGGAAGAATCACCAAACCAATGACACCGGAAATGATGGCGGCACTGCGGAAGTTTAGATTCTTGGGGAACAAGTTGGTCAGGGCGTAGGTCGGAGCCACGAAGTTGGCCATCAGGTTCACGGCAACGGTCAGCACCAGCAGTGCCGCCGAGGCAAGGATGAGCAAGAAGGTGTTGGGAATGGCAGAGACCACGTCGGACGGTGAGGTGATAATTTTGCCATCGATGGAGAACTGGGTGCCGGTCAGCACCACGACAATACCTCCGAAGAAGAGCATGTTCAGTGGGATGCCAAAGAAGTTGCCCTTGATGATGGACTGCTTGGAGCTGGCTCCACGGGTGAAGTCGCAGAAGTTCAAAACGAACGTGCCGTAGATGGAGACCCATAGTGCGGCCGCGCCGAACATCGCCGCCCACATCGCCCCGCCGGTCTTGGTCTCGCCGGTGCTCAGTGAAATGTTGAAGCCCGATTCAACGAGCATCCAGATGGCTAGGGCGAGGAAAGTGACCAGGATGACTGGACCAGCGAAGGCCTCGTATTTGCGGATCATTTCCATGCCGTAGCTGACGATGACCAGCTGGATGACCCAGAGGGCTATGAAGCAGATCCAGCCTAGGGTGTTGAGTCCGAGGAAGCTGGATTCTTCTAATGTGGCCGCTGCCGGTGCTACCGCAATGACCATGACCGAGAGTACCTGTGAGGCCAGATAGGTCTGAATGCCAAACCAGGCAATGGCTACCGCGCCGCGAATCAGGGCTGGGATCTGGGCGCCGTTGATTCCGAAAGCAATGCGACTCATGACGGGGAAGGGGACGCCGGTCTTTTCGCCCATGAAGCCTGAGAGGGTTAGTAGTGCAAAGAGCAAGGCCGCGCCAATGGCTAGCGCACCGAGGATCTGTCCTGCGCTCATGCCTAGGGCGAAAAGGCCGATGGCGAATGCGTAGTTTCCTAGGGAATGAACGTCGTTAGCCCACAGGGTGAAGATGCTGTAGGCATTCCATGACCGCCCCTGGCGGGTGGTGGGTGCTAGGTCTTGGTTGTACAGGCTAGGGCTGAGCTCGTGTGGATTGGAGCGGTCAATGCCCTGGCCGATCGATGGTTCGATGGTTGGCGCGGCGGAGCTGGACTCCGAAAGTTCTTGCCTCATGGCGAGGTCCTTTTCTCAGAAGGATGCTTCAGGGGGCACGGAATTTCGGGCACGAAGGGCCAGGGAAGAATTCTGTTTCTGAAGCGTGCATGCAAGGCATGCCGGTCTATTCGTAATGGAGGTGCGCGAAGAAGTGCGCTGGAATCAACGGACGCGAGGGTGCGTGCGAGTTACGGATAGATCGGTTGGCCGAAGTTCCGGTAGAACTCGGCTGGAGTACCGACCACTGGCATCTGCGCGCAGGGCAGATCCCAATGCTGGCGTCGCGATGGACCGCCGGTAGGTCGTGCATTCATGGCTGCTCCTGAGCTAGAGAAAGTCACTCCGAGATGTGTGCCACATCAACTGGTTATCAACTGTAAGCCCGGGATTTGGCTACCGCAATAGAAAATCCTGATTTCATTCAGCGGAAATATTGGCGCAATGCTCTCGGTATCAAGACGGAGAAAAACGGGGCTTTTGGGGTGGTTTCTGACGAGCATGTTTCACAGATGAAGCAATCATTACTTGGCATTCAGGCGTGACCTGAGGCCTAATGACGCATTCGAAGCTTGGTGCGAGAAGATGTTTATGCGGGGGTTGACAGCAGTGACGGAGCCCACTTAGTGTTTTCATAAAGCAAAACGCAAATTCCGCAAAGTGGAAATCGTTGAGTATGATCTTGAAGGGGAAACCGGTGACTTACACTCTGAACTGCTCGATACTTCTTAGCGAATTACCACTACTTCAGCGCGCGGACGCAGCACGTCAGGCGGGGTTCGGCAGTGTCGAATTCTGGTGGCCTTTTGCCGAAGCGGTACCCAATGACAAACAGGTCGATGAGTTTGTGGCGTCGTTGAAAGACGCGGGGGTCCAGCTCGACGGGTTGAACCTCTTTGCCGGCGACATGCCAGCAGGCGACCGTGGCCTTGTCTCCTGGGTGGGGCGCGAAGCGGAGTTCAAAGACAACCTTGAAATCGTGGTCGGCATTGCGCAGGCCACCGGCTGCACGGCATTTAACGCACTGTATGGAAATCGCCTCACAGATGTTGCCGCTGAAGCTCAAGATGAACTAGCGCTCAGCAACCTCATTGAAGCAACCGCAGCCGTCAGCAAGATTAACGGAACCATCCTCGTTGAACCGGTGTCTGGCATGGATGCTTATCCGCTGAAGACCGCAGCCCAGGCGCTGAACGTGATCAACAACGTCAAAGCCGGCGGAGCAACAAACATTGCACTCCTAGCCGACTTCTACCACCTGGCGGTCAACGGTGATGACGTCGCAGCTGTCATTGAACAGCACGCCAAAGACTTTGGACATATCCAAATCGCTGACGCGCCAGGACGCGGTGCGCCTGGCACCGGGCAGTTGCCACTTGATGAATGGATCAACCGTTCACGCGAACTGGGCTACACCGGCAAAGTCGCTTTGGAATACAAGCAAGATCTGAGCACCGCATTTGATTGGTTGGCTAACGCAGAGTCGGACGCCTAAAGAACGCCACTGAATTTTTAGGAGCATCACATGACGCAGAACATTGCCTTTATCGGACTGGGCATCATGGGCCTGCCGATGGCCAAGAACCTGATGAGCGCAGGCTTCAACGTTACCGGCTACAACCGCAGCGAAGCGGCAGTCAACGCACTGGCCGAGGCGGGCGGAAGCAAGGCCGCTTCCATCGCCGAAGCCGTCGCCGAGGCTGACGTCATTATCACCATGGTTCCGGATTCTCCCGACGTGCAAGATGTTGTCCTGGGCGAAAACGGCGCTTTCGCCCACGCTAAAGCCGGGGCGCTGTGGATCGATAACTCATCGATTCGCCCGGATGTCGCGGTGTCCCTCGCCGCGGCAGCTCGCGAGGCAGGCCTTCGCCCGCTGGACGCTCCGGTCTCCGGCGGTGAAGCAGGAGCTATCAACGCTGCCCTGTCAATCATGGTTGGCGGCGAACAAGCCGATTTTGATGCGGCCAAACCCGTACTGGAAGCCATCGGAAAGACCATCGTGCTGGTGGGACCAGCCGGTTCCGGACAAACCGTGAAGGCAGCCAACCAGCTGATCGTCGCCGCAAATATCCAAGCGCTAAGTGAAGCAGTCGTTTTCCTCGAAGCCTACGGGGTGGACACCGACGCGGCCATCGAAGTGCTTGGCGGGGGACTGGCCGGCTCAAAGGTTTTGGATCAGAAAGCCCAAAAAATCTTGGACCGCGAATTCGAACCCGGATTCCGTCTTGCCCTCCACAACAAGGACATGGGCATCGTCACCTCGGCGGCTCGCGAAGCCGGGGTCGTATTGCCGCTGGGCGCCCTGATCGCCCAGCTGGTTACCTCCACCGTGGCCTGCGGTGATGGAGCACTGGATCACTCGGCCCTGTACAACGGCGTACAACGCCTGGCCGGCAAGATTGGTGCATCCCAGCCAATCTAGGCCTCACCTATTTCCTACGGTGAGTGGCGCGGTCGGCGCCAGCTTTTCAGGACTTGGCACAAGCCACCAATAACTTCGGGCGCTCGCGACTTTGGTACACGGTAAGTCGCGAGCGACCACAGGTGGATTGTGAAGGCTATGTTCCAGCCCATCACCACGTTCTGGTGCTCAAAGAGCAGGCGCTGTGGTGACTCAAGCACCGCGCCGCCCACCGTAGGTCTATTTTTCTTCCCTAAGGATGTAATTGTCATGCCAAAGATGCGTGCTGTAGATGCCATTGTTCTGATCCTGGAAAAGGAAGGCGCCACCGAAGCTTTCGGTCTTCCCGGAGCTGCTATCAACCCGCTGTATTCGGCGATGAAGGACCACGGCGGTATCCGCCATACCTTGCACCGTCACGTGGAAGGCGCCAGCCATGCCGCCGACGGCTACTCGCGAGCCACCGGTAACATCGGGCTGTGCTTGGGCACCTCGGGCCCGGCCGGCACCGATATGATCACCGGCCTGTATGCGGCGATTGCCGACTCCATCCCGATGCTCTGCATCACTGGTCAAGCGCCGACCAGCGTGCTGCATAAGGAAGACTTTCAAGCGGTGGACATCGAATCCATCGCCAAGCCAGTCACCAAATACGCTTCCACCGTGCTTGAACCGGGACTGGTTCCGGGCACCTTTGCCAAGGCCTTCCAGATCATGCGCTCGGGCCGTCCCGGACCGGCGCTGATCGACCTGCCGATCAACGTACAGATGGCTGAAATCGACTTTGACATTGACGCCTATGAGCCGTTGCCTGTGGTGCGGCCCGAAGCCACTCGCGCTCAAGCAGAGAAGATCGTCGACCTACTGACCTCAGGTGCCAAGCCGATCATCATCGCTGGAGGCGGCATCATCAACGCCAACGCCAGCGAGCAGCTGGTGCAGCTGGCCGAAGAGCTGAACATCCCGGTCTCGCCAACCCTGATGGGTTGGGGTGCCATCCCGGATGATCACCGGTTGCAGTCGGGCATGGTGGGCATCCAGACCCACACCAAATACGGCAACGCCAGCTTCCTGAAATCCGACGTTGTGCTGGGCCTAGGCAACCGCTGGGCCAACCGCCACACCGGCGCCCTGGACACTTACCGGGCCGGGCGCAAATTCATCCACGTGGACATCGAAGCGACCCAGATAGGTCGCGTCTTCTCCCCGGATCTTGGCATCGTCTCCGACGCCAAGGCTGCCATCGAAGCGATCCTTGAGGTAGCCCGCGAACGCAAGGCCGCCGGCACCCTGCCGGATTACAGTGCCTGGTCCGATGAGTGCACCACGCGCAAGTCCACCGGGCATCGCAAGACCAACTTCCAGAACATCCCGATTAAACCGCAGCGCGTGTACCAGGAGATGAACGCGGCCTTCGGTGCGGACACCACCTATGTCTCCACCATCGGCCTCTCGCAGATCGCTGGTGCGCAGATGCTGCATGTGTACCAGCCGCGTCATTGGATCAACGCGGCACAGGCAGGGCCCCTGGGCTGGACCGGACCAGCCGCACTGGGTGTGGTGCGTGGCAAGCCGGGGCAGAAAGTTGTTGCGCTTTCGGGCGACTACGACTTCCAGTTCATGATCGAAGAGCTGGCCGTGGGGGCACAGTTCAAGCTGCCGTATATCCACGTGGTGGTGAACAATTCCTACCTCGGCCTGATCCGCCAGTCCCAGCGCCCCTTCGAGATGGACTATCACGTCTCGTTGGGCTTCGATAACATCAACTCGCCTGAGACCAACGGGTACGGCGTGGACCACGTTAAGGTCGCCGAGGGCCTTGGTTGTAAGGCTGTGCGAATCGAAGATCCGAGCCAGCTGGCTGACGGTTTTGCCCGAGCCAACGCGTTGGCTGCCGAGCATCAAGTTCCCGTGGTGGTTGAAGTAATCCTGGAGAAAGTCACCAACATTTCCATGGGCGCCGCACTGGATGCGGTGAACGAATTTGAAGACCTGGCTCTGCTGCCGGAAGACGCACCAACAGCGTTGGTGCCGATGGGCGCAGGAGCCACCGTGGGCGCATGAAAGACAATCGTCGCCAAGAAGTGAACCCACACATTATTGGCGCGGGGCACCGGTTCACCAATATGGGTGTGCCCCGCGCCACTACCACCTAAACTGGCATTGAGCTGCCAAGCACAAGACCCCTTACCGAGTAGGAACATCGCATGAGCATCAATGAAACCGTTGAGAAAAATCGCGCCGAATCATCCACCGCCGCCACGGAATTCGATGTGGTGCTGCGTGGATCGCGGGTGCTGACAGCCCAAGGAATTGCCCCGCATGAAGTTGGCGTGAAGGACGGCAAGATCGCTGTTGTTGCAGAACTCGGTGCTTCGCTGAGCGGTGCACGGGTCATCGAGGTGGCCGACGATGAAGTGTTGCTGCCGGGTCTGGTGGATACTCACGTGCACGTCAACGAGCCCGGACGAACCGAATGGGAAGGATTCGAGTCGGCCACCAAGGCAGCAGCAGCCGGCGGGGTGACCACGATCGTGGATATGCCATTGAATTCCATCCCGCCCACCGTGAACCTTGAAGCACTGAATATCAAGCGTGAAGCAGCCAGCAAGAACGCCTATGTGAACGTGGGCTTCTGGGGCGGCGCGGTTCCAGGAAACAAGCAGGACCTGCGTGAATTGCATGAAGCCGGGGTCTTTGGGTTTAAGTGCTTCCTACTGCACTCGGGCGTGGACGAATTCCCATCCTTGAGCGTTGACGAGATGGAAGAAGACATGGCCGAGTTGGCCTCCTTCAATTCGCTGATGGTGGTGCACGCCGAAGACGCAGAAATCATTGACAACGCTGAGCAGGCCGCGGGTTCTGAGTACTCACGATTCTTGAACTCTCGCCCCCGCGCAGCAGAAAACACTGCCATTGAGCAAGTGATTGATCGTGCGCGTAAGACCGGCGTTCGTGCCCACGTACTACACCTGTCTAGTTCGGATGCCCTGGAGATGATCCGTGAGGCTAAAGCCGAAGGCATCAAGCTCACGGTGGAAACCTGCCCGCACTACCTGACCCTGTTGGCTGAAGAAATTCCGGATGGTGCCACCGCCTTTAAGTGCTGCCCGCCAATTCGCGAGGATGCTAACCGAGACCTGTTGTGGCAGGGACTGCAAGAAGGAATTATCGACTGTATTGTCTCGGATCATTCGCCGTCAACGATTGATCTGAAGGACGTTGAGAATGGTGACTTCGGTGTGGCTTGGGGTGGCGTCGCTTCGCTGCAACTTGGACTACCGCTGATTTGGAGCGAAGCAAAGAAGCGTGGACTGAACCTTGAACAGGTTGTGACGTGGATGAGTGTTAACCCATCGAAGCTGGCCGGACTAAGCACTAAGGCAGTGATTGAGGAAGGCCGGGACGCTGACTTTGCAGTCTTTGCGCCGGAGGAAACTTTTGCGGTGGACGTGACGAACCTTCACCACAAGAACCCTATTTCCCCGTACCAAGGCAAGGAACTGCATGGTGTCGTGCGGCGCTCCATGATTGCTGGCAACGATGTTGATTTCCAGACACCACACGGGCAGCTTCTTCGCAAAGAAAGCTAAACCGTCAGTAACCGGTGCTCCATTTGAACCCTGTTGCGGGCTTGGATGGAGCATCGGCATATTTAAGCCTGAGGACATGGGCGTCGGGTAACGAACACATATCAATTACCTGAGAACGCCCTTGTTGGGCGTGTGTGGCTCGTAGGCTGGACCCATAATGGTGACGACGATGCGCTTACTTCCGACTTCAGGGACAGGTATGAACATGGGCTCTGCTCCTTCACTGCTGACCAAAGCAATAAAAGATCTGGCCTTGAACGAAGTGATCCTTCTGTCGGTCATTGTCGCGTTGTTTCTACTCGCGGTGGTTGTCACTTTCGGCATTAAGATCTATCTGCATCAGCGGCACTCGGTGGAGTCTTCGGCTGAGAAGGACGTTGAGCAGATGCCCGAAGCCTCAGCTGAAAACCTCAATCGCCCAGCTCCGGTACGGGCTGCCGTGACGCCCCGCGACGGTGGTGCGATGCCCCTCGGATTGCGCAACTCGGAACCGGCCATGAGTAAGTTTGAAAACGGTCGCTGACGGATTTTTTCCTTCACTTCGCACCCATACAGCAACAGAAGTGTAGTTATTGAACTGGTAGACCGTAGGATCAACTCATGAGCGAAAACACCGTTGAGCCGTTGCCTCCGGTTAATCAATTCGCCTGCGCGAAGATGTGGGCCGACTATCTAGCCAACCGTGGCATCAGTGAAGAACAAGCACCACACCAAGTCGCCGAATCTTTTGGTGACAACCCGGCTCTGGCCGATGAGCTGCTCAACGAGATCCTGCACGGCACGAAGCGTGCCACCTCATCCTTGGCTAGTGAATACGTCTATTACAACGAACGTGTTCCTCAGCCAGATGATCACTGCATTATTTGTGATGGTGCAGGTGAGCCCAGGGCGATCCTGCGCATTATCAGCGTGGACCGGGGCACCTTCTTTGATGTAGATCCAGAGTTTGCCGCTGCTGAGGGTGAAGGCGATCTGTCTTTGGCCTATTGGCGGCGTGAACATGAAAAGTTTTGGCGCAGGACCCAGAAATCAATCGGGAATCAGTGGACGCCGGAAGATACGTTGACGCCCGGCGGCGAATTGATCTTAGAAAGATTTGAGATCTGCTGGCCCGCAGAATTCGCTGACAAATAGCAAGCGCAGAACAAGAAGCACGAACGAAAGGTTGACGATGTCGATTGTTGTCATCAATGCACTCTCGGTTCCAGAAGGCGCCGGAGAAGAACTAGAAAAGCGATTCGCTGCACGCAAGGAGTCGGTCGATTCTTCCCCAGGTTTTGAAGGCTTTAAGCTGCTGCGTCCGGTCAATGGCGAAGACCGCTACTTCGTGTACACGCAGTGGGCAACGCGTGCAGACTTTGAAAACTGGCGCGACCAGCGTTCGGGCGCCGCGCACGCCGGCAGTGAAGGCAAGAAGCCTGTCGCCCATGGTGCGGACTTGATGGAATTCGAGATCGTCGAGCTCTAAAACGAGCCGAAACTCGACGGGGAGCGGGAAGATCCAGTGGGTCTTTCTGCCCCACCTTTTTGAGTGGTTATCAATCGACTCGCACCGGTGCCGAAGAGGTGGCCTTCGAGGTGTGGAAGACCGAATGGACCACCAATGCTGCCCCTAGGGCGATGCACAGGATCGCGCCGATCATGAACGTCATGTTGATACCCGCAGGGCTGGCAGCCCCATTGGAACTTGCATGGGTGGCAATGATGGCCGCCGAGATCGCGGTGCCAAAGGACGAGCCTACGGTGCGCAGGACCTGGTTAAAGCTGACCGAGCTGCCCAATTCCTGGATTGCGACACTACGGGCGATCAGTGCAGGCATTGCCGCATAGCTGGCGCCCATGCCAAGGCCGAAAACCAGCATACTCAAAAGAATCTCCCAGAGCTGCGAGTGCAAAAGCCACAACAGGGTACCGGCCAGGGACATGATGATCGCGCCAACGGGAAGCATGATCTGGATGCCAACCTTCTTGGCCAAGATTCGCACAATTCTGTTGGCCGTGAAGCTTCCGACAGACAGCGGGAAGATGACAAACCCGGCCCAGAACACCGGAAGGCTCAGTCCATATCCCGTGGATTCTCCGGCTTGGGCCACCAAGGAAGCCACCGACATGCCAATGTACAGTGCAGCGCCAAGGGCGATGGCGGAAATGTTGGCCAGTAGGACATCGCCCTGCTTCAGCGTGCGCAGGTTGATCAGCGGGTGATCCAGCTTGTTTTCAACCAGCACCCAGATGGTCAGGATGACGGACGCAACCACCAGAAGCACCAAGATCGGCAGCGAACCCCAACCCCATTTTGGCCCTTCCGAAATGGCCAAGAGCAGGGATCCCAGACCAGTAGCTAGCAAGAGGGTTCCGGCGTAGTCGAATGGGTGTGAGGCGGCCTGGGTATCCGGGCCTGCGGGCAGGACCTTCCAAACGACGATGATGGTGGCCAGGACAAAAAGCGCGCCAAACCAGAAGGCGGAGCTGTAGTCGAACAGCCCGGCGATAATGCCGGTGAGCGGATAGCCGATGCCAATGCCGGAAGAGACCGTCACGGACAGCGATGAGATCGCTGGCTGGACCTTAGCTTGCTCGATGTATCTGCGGGCGATGGAAATCGTGATAGGTACGATGCCGTAGGACAGGCCCTGTAAGGCGCGGCCGGTGAGAAATAGTGGGAAGCTCGGTGCCGCTGCTGCCAAGACGGATCCAACGAACATGATGCTTAGGGAAATCAGTAGCAAGCGCTTTTTATGCGGCCCGTCGCTCAGGCGGCCCAGGATTGGCGTGGCAATGGCACCGGCGAGCAGGTTGACGGTCAACATCCATTGCGCGGTGGCCACGTCGACATTGAACTGCGACGAAATCGACGGGACCAGCAGCATTCCCAGCGAGGAAACGATGGCTGTGGCCAAGGCCGCGAAGACCAGGGTGGGAAGCAGTGCTTTTTGACTGGTCGGGTTCATCAATTCGTCGCCTTCCCGATTTTCGCCAGAGCCGGGATGGCGTCGTGGACGAGCTTCAATTCCTCGGCGCTCAGTTCATTGCCGATGGCGTCTTTGAGTGCTTGGCGTCCGAGAGCGATTTCGGCGTGAAGTTTCTGGCGTCCGGCCTCGGTGAGGTGGAACCAGAGTTTGCGGCGGTCGGATTCATCTTTGTGGCGTTCGATGAATCCGAGCGATTCGAGTTCCTTGGTGGTCAGCGAGATGGCTTGCTGGCTGACACCGATGGCGTGGCTCAGTTGTGTGGCGCTGAGGTGTTCTTCTGCTGCGAGAGCACGGAGGATGCCGACTTTTCCGGGGGAGATGGTTCGTGCTGAGTGCACGATTCTCAGTAGCGGGAAGATTGCGTCAAAGAGAAGCTGAGGCAGGTCGTCGACCTCCAAAGAGTATTGCATAGTTACAGAATACAATTAACTTGTACAAGTTTGTTGTTGAAGGATGTAGCCTAGCTTCGGAACACTTAAGGCATTCGACAATGTGTAAGCTTCTGCAATGTACGGAAGTATTACTGAAAGGTGCTGTCGTGCTCGACATCAAAAGACTGCAGATTCTTCTGGCCGTCGTTGAGGGTGGATCGGTCACAGCTGCCGCAGACGAACTTTTCTACACGCCATCCGGTGTTTCCCAGCAACTGCGCAAGCTCGAAGAAGAGGTCGGCCAACCGCTCTTGCAGCGACATGCGCGTGGAATGATACCCACTGATGCGGGGCATGTTTTGGCGGGGCACGCTCGCTCGATTTTGCGTCAAATGGATGCCGCTGTTGCAGATCTGGATCAGCTGGCCGGTCTAAAAAGTGGCAGCCTGAGTTTGGGGACTTTCCCAACTCTTGGCAGTTCCTTCTTGCCGCAGGTCATTAGCAAGTTCCGCAAGATGTACCCATCGATCAAGCTGGATGTGCGTAGTACCAGGTTGCAGGAGCTGATGGGATTACTCTCGCGTGGGGAGATTTCCCTTGGTTTGCTCTGGGAGTATGACTGGATGCCACTGAATCGGGCAGATTTTGAACTCACCACACTATTTACCGAACCAACGGTGCTGATTGTTGGCGCCGATCATCCGCTGGCTGAATTTGATGAAGTGGATATGGCGGCTACCTCAGGGGATCACTGGATCGTCAGGGCTAATATGCATCCGGTAGCCGAGCTGTTGGAGCGTTCATGTAACGCGGCAGGGTTCTCGCCGAAAATTTCCTTCCAGGCCAATGATTACCAAGAAGCTCAAGCGATGGTCTCTGTCGGCTTGGGTATTGCCTTGGCGCCGCAGTCGGCAGTGATGAACCCGCATCCAGGAGTCAAGATCCTTTCACTGGGTGAAGGTGCCGCAGCGCGAAGTGTCGTTTTGGCGCAGCGCCGGGACCGCGTTCGTGCGCCTGCTGAAAATGCGTTCCAGACTCTGCTTGTTGATATGGGCAAGACCTGGCTCGGGTAATTAGCGAACAAGGGACGCTGATCGATCAACACGACCGAGCCTCGACATTTAGGCGGTCCCGAGCTATCAAGTAAATGCTCCGCACTCCTGTGTTGTGCCTGGATGCCGCTAGGACAAAAGTCTTGACCAGATTTGAGTGGTGTTCTAGGCTTCAATATAAACTGATATACCAACTGGATATTAAGCATTGGAAGTCGTTTCGCGCGTTCCGGCATCCCTGCTCCGGCGGATAAATGCGACGCAGGATGCAGTCGAAACCAGTTGGGATCAAGCAGTCTTGCCGTGAATTCTGAGCGAGGAAAAATCCATGATCTCTACTGAAACTGTCTCCAGTTATCTTGAGCGGTTAGCCTCCAGAGCCCCCGCACCTGGAGGGGGAGCGGCTGCGGCTCTGCACGCTGCGCAAGGTGCGGCTCTAGTGTCGATGGTTGCAGAATTTACCTCAGGTCCACGGTATGCCCAGGTCGAAGAGCAAGCTCAGCTCATCGCTGAATCTGCAAAGCAGCTCTTGAACGAAGCGGTGCATGCGGCCGAAGAAGATGAGCGACTCTTTGGCTTACTCAGCGATGCCTACGGTCTGCCAAAGGACGATGAAGAGCAGAAGTCCATCCGCCGCGAAGCGATTGGCAACGCCACCATTGAAGCCGCAGTGCCCTTGGTCTCTACGGTTGATGTGGCATCAAAAGTCATCAAACTAGCTCAAGAACTATTGCCCATAGGTAATCGCTCGGTTTCGAGCGACGTGGCAGCCGCAACCCAGTCGGCACGCGCCGCTCTGGGGATCGCGCTGGTCACCCTCGAAATGAATATTGCTGCCATTAAAGATGAGCCAGCGCGCGAGCGTCTAACCCAATGGACTAACGTGGCGAGCGAAATGATTGGCGAAGCTGAAGAGCTCAGCTTTCAGGTGCGCTCGGCGGTGTCAGTATGACGGCACGACGCCTGAGCGGTAAGGCGGTAGCCGAAGAGATTCGGGCGCAGAGCGCTCAGTTGGTGGCAAGTCTGACCTGGGACGGTTTTGAAGCGAAATTGGCGGTTATTTTGGCTACCGACAACGAGGCGACCGCTTGGTATGTGCGCTCAATTGAACGAGCTGCGAGTGCGCAAGGTGTTGAATGTCAGGTCATCGAACAGCTCGGAGCCAGCCAAGATCAACTCGCTGTCACCATTACAGCACTCAATGGGGACGAGTCTGTTCACGGAATTATTCTCCAGACACCGTTACCTCAAGGCGTGGACTCCGCAGCGTTGGTGCAACTTATTGACCCAGCCAAAGATATTGATGGTGCCAATCCACTGAGCTTGGGGCGTTTGAGTGTCGGGCAGCCCGCTTTTGCCCCAGCTACTGCACGATCGGTGATTGAGATTCTTGAGTACTACCGGATCCCGCTGGCCGGCCAGCATGTAGCGGTGGTCGGACGTTCGGCCGTAGTGGGCAAACCATTGTCTCAGTTATTGTTGCAACGCGATGCCACGGTGAGCATCTGCCATTCCAGAACGCCGGATCTGTCCGCATTCACCAAGAGCGCCGCGGTGACGGTCATGGCCGTCGGGCGAGCCAACCTACTCACCGGAGACCAGGTCGCAGATTCATCGGTAGTGATCGACGTGGGAACCAATGTTGACGATGAAGGTGCGTTGGTCGGGGATGTCCATGCGGCGTCGGTTCAGCCCAAGGTTCGTGCACTGAGCCCAGTCCCCGGCGGCGTTGGCACGGTGACCACTGCGTTGCTCATACTGCATACGGTGCAGGCGGCAACAAAAGTTTGCGAGAGCATCATGTGGAGAGGAGATGAGAGGAGAGCAGATGGCCACACGCCGGTAACTGTACGCCAGCGTTCGGGACGATATTAGCGGGCAATCCAGTCCGCGGTAGCGCGATGACTGTTGGAACGGCTGATGCTAGGCGCAGCGATGAATCGACATGGGGTTGTCCGACAGCGCAGTGAAGTGGGATCTGTTGTTCGGATGCTGCCCTGAAGCCGCCTCATCTTTGATTCTGGAGGTCAAAGATGCGGCGGCTTTTTGCTGCTCAATACGTAGAAGAGAAACTGGAAGTTTGTGAGGATGCCCGGGGGAGGACGGAACCAAAATCGCGAACCGACGTAATGATCTTGCGGGCTTTGAGGATGCGATAGTCCTATCCAAAAATCGGTATTGTTTTGGTACTGTTCGAATAATGCTGGAAACCTGGCGGAAGCTAGGTGAGCCCTTGCAGGCATGTCGTCCAATGAAGATATTGAATCGAGTATTGACCGTGGTTGGAATTGACCATAGAGTCTCTTGGCTTTTGAGCGCACATTGTTTGGTGTAGGGCCAGCATCGATCACCGAATGATGCCAGAGGCGACTGTGGTGAGCGCAGCGATTGCGCAGGTAAACCAAAGATCTGATCCGATACGGGAATCCGGCTTTAGAAACGCCGATACTGGCGGCCACTGAGCTGGCAAGAGCTCCTCTGCCGCCTCGCTCGATTACTTTCGATATGGTTCCGAAAGACCACGATTCAGCGGCGGATCTTACGGGGAGATCCTCAAACGGTGGTCCATTGTCGTTTGCATTTCCATAACGCAGAATATGTCTGTCGCGACTGCGAGCGATTTCTCGACGGCAGGATGGTTGGGTCCCTTTAAACAGTCCAGCAGCTATGCGATAGCTAACTGATTCTCTCTAACCCATTCATCCCAAAACCGGGACGGCGTCAACCCATCCAAAGACCCATGGGGCGCTCATGATTGTAAATGTCCTTCCATTCATCAGCCAAATACTTCGCTTCCACCATAGTGTCCATAATTTCCCCGGAAAGCTGTTCACGTCGGAACTGCGCATTGAACGACTCAATAAAACCGTTCTGCCTCGGCGAACCCGGATCGATAAACGCAGTGGACGCCCCCACAGCGTTGCACCAATCCACCAGCGCGCCAGCAGTGAACTCAGGACCGTTATCACACCGCACAAACGTTGGCTGAATCCCAGTTTCAGCAATGATGTCCTCTAAAACAGCAACCACATCAGCAGCCTTGAAAGACCGCCGCGGAATAATCGCCAATGCGGTCCGCGTGTACTCATCAATGACATTCAAGAACCGGATATGACGGCCACAAAAGGTGACATCCGACTGGAAATCAAAGCTCAGTACATGCATCGGATACGTTGCGGTCAACCGCTTTTGCTCGCCGGCTCCAGGGCCGGTGCGGCGTTTCTTGCGACGCTTCGGCTTACAGACCAGGCCTTCTTCTCGCCATAATCGTCTGATGCGCTTGCTGTTCAAGACAGTGTCTTTCCCCCGTTCGGTGGCCAGCAAGTGCCAGCGGGCTTTGCGCCATCCCCACGTTGGATGCTTAGACGCGATGGCCCTCAAGTCGGCTCGTAGCTGCGCTTCGTCAAAGCTCATCGGTGATTTTT
>NZ_VHIN01000006.1 GCF_009805585.1 Glutamicibacter sp. JC586
ACAACCACCATTTCTCAGTGACTGCTTCGCTCCGGAGCAACTTTTCTAGCCTACCATGCTTCGTGATCCAGTCAAAACTGGTCGAAACTCTTCGGTGAAAAGTGATTGGCTACCGGGTAAACAACTCGTATATTCCGTGTTGTTTCCGTTCCGGCAACAGATAAAAACTATACAGAGGTTTCCGTGATGTTACAAATCGAGGAGCCGCGTTCTAGGTCACATTCAAATTGCTGTTCTAGTCTGGGCACATGAATGACCTACAAAGACTGCTTGGCTACCGTGAACCAATCTTCAACGCCCCCATGGCAGGAGCCGCAGGTGGCGCTTTGGCCGCTGCGGTGTCTGCCGCCGGCGGAGTCGGAATGATCGGGGTATCGGGTTCGCCCCAAAAAACGTGGATCGAAGAACAGGTATCGCACGTTGCCGAGCTGGATACGCCCTGGGGCGTCGGATTCATGGCTTGGTCCCTAGAGCAGGATCTCGCGCCCTTGGAGAACTTCCTCGAATATTCGCCGGCGCTTGTATCCCTAAGCTTTGGCGACGTGACCCGCGGTGCTGCCCTAGCGCATGAGGCCGGGGTACTCACTGCCATGCAGGTAGGCAACGCCGCAGAGCTAGAACGGTCTATGCAGGACGACATCGACATCATCGTTGTTCGTGGCGGCGAAGGCGGCGGACACGGTCGCAATGAGGTAGGCACACTACCCCTACTGCAACTGGCCACCGCGCAACAAGTGAAACCGGTCGTTGCTGCCGGCGGTATCGGAACTGCTCACGGTATGGCTGCGGTGTTGGCTGCCGGCGCCCAGGCCGCGTGGGTAGGAACGCGATTTTTGTCCGCAACCGAGTCACTGGGTCACGAGAATTTCAAGAAGGCAGCCAGAGCGGCCGGGATGGATCAGACCGTCTACACCCGCGCTTTCGACATCGCCCAACAGCTTGCCTGGCCAGCAGAGTTTGGTGGTCGCGCGCTGCGCAATGAGTTCAGCGATGCGCATCAGGATTTGTCGTCCTGGGAAGCGACGTCGGACTTGCGCGAAGAGATGGTGCAAGCTCGCGCTCAGGCACGCGAACAGATAGCCCCGGTCTATGCCGGACAGGCAGTGGAATTTGTCCGAGCGGAAACTTCCGCGGCGCAGGTGGTGACCGAGCTGGCCGGCTTCCGCCAGATCCTGAGAGAAGCCGCCGGCCGGTTCAGCTAGGGGCAGGCCCTAATCGCCGATCGGCTGGTTATCAATCAGCCGCACCTTGCCTACCGTGGCAGCCACGAGGATCAGGCCCTGGCCGGTGAACGGGGTGTCCTGACAGTTGAAGGCCAGCTCTTCTAGGGTGTTGGGATCAACCACCGTGAAGTAGTCCAGCTCAACTAATGGTTCCATCTGGAACATGCCAACGGCATCCTCCACGTTCAGTGGCTCGTTGCGGGCGGCTCGATCGGCGATCAGGCTAATGGCACGGTGCAGTACCAGGGCCGCTTCCTTCTCTTCTGCGCTGAGCAGTGCGTTGCGGCTGGAGAGGGCCAAACCCTTCTCGCTGCGCACGATCGGCACCGATCGCAGCTGGACCGGGTAGTCCAGGTCGGCAACCATACGGCGAATCAGCACCACCTGCTGGGCATCCTTCTGACCAAAATACGCGCGGTATTGACCCTGACGCGGGTCGGCCAGATGCAACAGTTTGGCGACTACGGCCAGCATGCCATCAAAGTGACCGGGGCGTGAGGCGCCCTCATAGAGTTCGCCCATACGCCCGGAGCTCAGACGGATCAACGGTAGGCCCGCCTGGTAGACCTCAACAGGTGCTGGGGCAAAGATAATGTCGACCCCGGCCTGTGCTGCCAGTTGAACGTCCGCATCCAGTTGGCGCGGGTAGCGGGAGTAGTCGCCGGCGTCGTTGAACTGCAGTTCGTTGACGAAGATCGAGATGACCACCAGCTCGTTTTCTTCTCGAGCGACGCTAAAGAGGGAACCGTGGCCTTCATGCAGGGCGCCCATGGTGGGGACGAAGCCCAGGGACTCCGGGTTAGCTTCGGCAATAGCTGCCTTCAGCTCGGCACGGGTTTTGCAAATTTTTGGGGTTTTCACCCCTCTATTCTAGAACTCGCAACAGTTCCTCAAGGGTGCCCTGTGAGATTAGCCCCCGATCGGCCGCCCGCAAGGCAGTAGCACGCGACAGGGACCGGTAGGAATTGTTGGTTTCTGCAGGGTCCTGGGCAAGGGCCGTGAGGTGCGCGGACACGGTGCCGATGTCGCCTCGGGCCACCGGGCCGGTCAACGCCCCGGCGCCCGAACGCAGGGCGTTATCCAGGCTGGCACCCATCAGTGCGCGCAGGGTATTGGCCGGGTCTTCAACGCCGATGCGGCGCAAAATATCCGCGGACTGTGCGGTGATGGTATTGAGGTGATTAGCTGCATGGGCCAGGGCCGCGTGGTAGCTGGCACGGTCCGCCTCGGCGATCACTACCGGCTCGGCACGCATCTCTACCACCAGGGCTTGAGCGACTGGCAGCATGATTTCATCGGCGGTCACCGCAAATACGCAGTCGGTCAGTCGGGTCAGATCCATACTGGTGCCGGTAAAGGTCATCGCCGGGTGAATGGCCAGGCCAAACGCGCCAAGTTCTAGGGCCGGGGACAAGATCGAGGTTCCGTAGCGTCCAGCGGTGTGTGCGATCAGCTGCCCGGGCTGAATATGGCCGGCGGCGGCCAGCCCGGCCACAAGCTCGCCGAGCACATCATCGGGCACCGCAAAAAGTACTAGTTCGCTGCGGCGCAGAATCTCGGCAGGGTCCAATAGTTCAACGCCGGGCAGTAGCGCAGCGGCCCGATCTTGCGAGGCTTGGGACACCGCGTGGATGCCGGTGATTCGGTGACCGCTGGCGGCCAAGGCGGCAGCCAAAACGGTGCCGACTTTGCCGGCGGAGATGATGCCGATTCCTAAACGTGGTGCGTCCACTTCTACCTTCCAACCTGGCGCTTGGCTTGTGCCAGGGTAAATTCTGCTGCGATCTGCGCATCAACCTGGTGCAGGTATCCGATGATACTTCCGCCGGCGCAGTGCAGGCGAACCCCGGCCAATTCACGCCGTTGCTCCCATGGCCCCTGCCTAAACTCCGTGCCTTGGATGCGATGGTGCGGAACAAAATTGGCGGTGCGGGCCAACCAGCCGTAGCGGGAGATCACGGTGGACTGCGTGACCAAAAAGCCTTGGTGCTTCCACGCTCCCGGGGAGAGCAATTTTGCCCGGTCAGGCGAGGCGGTGAAGCCATAATCGGTACCCGTTTTCACCGCGGTGGCCAGGACCTCGCGCTGGTTGGGTACGCCCAGATCGGGCAATAAGATCCCCATAATGCGGGACAGGGACTCAAAGTCGCCGACCGGAAGCACCTGGAGGTTATCCAGGTCCTCGCTTTTGGTGCCCAGCACGTTCACTTCCACCTTGTACCAGCCCAGAAGTCGCCAGAGTAGCGGCGCGGTGACCGAGATGGCTTGGACCCGGCCGGCGGGGATGGAGTGCTGGCGGGTATCAGCCAGACCGTAGCTGATGCGCAGACCCGAATCGGTGGCGCTGGCGGTGAAGTTCCAACCCTGGTTCAGCTGCTTGTAAAAGTAGCTGCCAAAGGTCAGCAGGATCGGTAGCACACCGGCGATGATGCCGTTAATGCCGGTGAGCCACAAGATCACCATGGTTGCACAGCCCAGAGCGCCGATCACCACCGGAAGCTGAAGGAATAGCGAAGCCAGCAGCCGGCCTGCGGGAACCTTGGCCATCAGCGGTGCACTGCCTGCGTGTTGCTCGCCCAGCGGATTCAGGGTTGCGGGTTCTGCGGGCTGCTGGGCAGGATTTTCGACTGGCTGCTCGCCTTGGGCCCGTTGCAAAATGAGCTGGCGCAGATCGTGGGTGTCGGCCTTTTTCAGGAAGGATAGGCGCAGCACCGACTCGGAGGAATCGGCCACGTCGAAGCGCAGCTCGGCTAAACCAAGAAGCCTGGCCACCAGCGGTTGGGCGATGTCGATGGCCTGCACCTTATCGATCCGCGCCTGCTTCTGGCTACGAAAGAGCATGCCCGCGTTGACGTAGACGTGGGTGTCGGTGAGCTTGTAGCGAGTGAAGTACCAGGACAGGAAATAGAAGAAGAGCACCAGCAGTAGGGCTGCACCGGCAAGGACTACGGTCCAGAAAAGTCGTTGACCGGCGAAGCGTTCGGCGAAGGAGAGCTCGTCGGTGTTTTGCCAGTAGATCCAGAGCAGACCAACGATGGCTATCCAACCGTGCACAAAGGGGCTGGCGGGGTGGACCCGCTGCCAGTGGGCTACCTGGTTCACAGCATTTTCTCTTCGCCGGCAGCCACCAGACGTTCACGCAGTTCTTGGCCTTGGGCTTGAGGTAGGCCGTAGACGTGGGCGGTGGCCCCGGCGCCTGCGGTATTCAGCGTGAGCTGGCACAGGCCGTAGCGACGCTCCAGCGGACCGCTGTTGACCTCCACATATTGCATGCGACCGTAGGGGATGACCAGCTGTTTGCGCCACATCACCCCGGAGCGAACCACAAAGTCTTCTTCGCGTTCTAGATAGCCAAGTGCTAAAACTTGTCGGCGCAGGATGCGCAAAATCAGCAGGGCGATCACCACCACCAGTACCGGTGGGATGATCACCAGCCATAGCGGTGTGTCCACCGAGGCGACGAAGAGTATTCCCGGGACCAAACTGGCCAGAAAAATCAGTCCCCAGGTGATAGAAAAGGTGATGAGCTTGACTTTAAAGTAGGCGGGGTCCGCCGGGGTGAAACTATTCGGTGACCACGGATTCGTTGTTGTCATCGGTATCCTCCGGGGGTAGCTTGCATAGGTGCTGAACAATATAGCCGACGATCACCATCAAGATCCCGGCACCAGCTAAAACTAGGGCGCGGGTGAATGTGGGGCTTTGGCCATTGGCCAGCCACAGCGTCAACAGCGAAGGCACATGCCATCCGGTGATCACTGCGCCGGCATACGCCGAGGCTTGGGCCAAGACCAAGGTCCGAGCGGCAGCGATCGGCTCAAAATGGGCTTTACCCATTGAGGATCGTTTAACCCTGATGCCCAGAAAAAGAACCACCGCACACACCGCACCCAGGGAGAATAGCGCAGAGTAGTCCAGCACCGGGGCATAGCGGCCAGCGCTGGTAAATAAGCGCAAGGTCAGCCATCCCGCGGCGGCACCGATCACGGCACACAAGATAATCCAACGCAGCTTCAGCTTGCTCATAGCCGGATGATGTCCTTGGTATCAGCAGCTTGCGCGGCCAGGCGGGCGACGAGCTGTCCCCCAAGCACCGCGTCGGGATCCATCCAGCTCCACGGAGCCAACACAAAACCGCGGATAGCTGCCCGCGGATGCGGCAACGTCAAGCGTTCATCGTTCAAGCGCAGTTGGTCAAAGGTGATCAGGTCCAAATCCAGGGTGCGCGCTTCCCAACGTACCTCGCGGGTGCGGTGGTGTTTGGCTTCGATCTGCTGGCATAGATCCAGCAGTTCATGGGCGGATAACCGGGTGTGCACTTGAATGACTTGATTGGTGTAATCGGGCTGATCGGGTGGGCCACCGACCGGCTTGGTAATAGCCAACGGCGAAGTCTTGAGGATTTCCAGCTCTTCACCCAAGTCTTGGAGCGCCTGCGCCAAGGTGGCCTGCGGGTCACCCAGGTTGGCGCCCAGCGCAATGATCGCGGTGTGCTGCTTCTGCTTACGGGTTAGCGAGATGGTGACATCGGTGAAGGGCACCGGGATGGGGGCTTGTGGCTTATGCACCACCACGTCCACTTCAAGCACCGTAGGGTAGGCGGCGAGGATGGCGTCGGCGATTTCGCTGCCCAGCTTCTCGATCAGATCCCACGGTCCGGCCTGGATCTGCGCAACTACCAGTTCGCTGACCTCGCCGTAGTGCACGGTGTCCAGAACATTGTCGCTGGCCGCGGCGCGGGTGATGTCCACGTGCAGCACCACGTCGATAATGAACTTCTGCCCATCACGTTTTTCGTGGTCAAAAACCCCGTGATAGCCGGTGGCAGAAATGCCGTAAATGCTAATGCGATCCATAGGCCTTCACGACTTCGATGGCGTCACGGCTACCGATCACGTCATGAACGCGCACCGCCCAAACCTGATCTTTGGCGGCCAGTACGGTGGTGGCTATGGTGGCAGCATCGCGTTCCAACGGCTTACGGCTGGTGCCGGCCTCGGCGAGTAGTTCACCGAGGAAGCGCTTGCGGCTGGTGCCGATCAGCACCTGGTGTCCTAGCTCTTCAATGGCAGCGACGTTGGATAGTAGCGCCCAGTTGTGTTCCGCGTCTTTGGCGAAGCCCAACCCCGGATCGATGATGATCTTTTCCGGTGCAACACCCTTGGCCACAAACTCATCACGTAGGGTGCGCAGTTCGCTCACCACTTCGCGCACAACGTCTTGATAGTTGGCCTCGGCCACCATCGACTGCGCGGTGCCACGGCGGTGCATCAGCACATAGGGTACGCCGGTTTCTGCAATCAGCTCGGGCATGCCCGGCTCATAGGTCAGCCCGGAAACGTCGTTGATGATGTGCGCACCGGCCTCGATGGCTGCACGGGCGGTGGACACGTGCATGGTGTCCACCGAAATCACCGCTCCGGCCTTCACCAAAGCCCCGATCACCGGAATGATCCGTGACTGCTCCAGTTCCGGGTCAACATCCTTGGCTCCGGGGCGGGTGGACTCGCCACCCACATCGATAATGTCCGCGCCCGAGTACAACAGCTTCAGACCCTGATCGATGGCCGCATCGAGAGAAAGGTACGCTCCCCCGTCGGAGAAGGAGTCTTCGGTGACGTTTAGGATACCCATCACCAAGGTGCGGTCGGTGGGCAGATCCGCCATGGTCTTAACCTTGGACTTGCGGATCACGGGCAATGGACTGGTGTTCGGGCCGGTGCCCGGGATGGCTCCAAGGGACAAAGGATTTCCTACTTTCCGAGGATCAGGCTCATGGCTTCGGCACGGGTGGCGGTTTCCCGCAACTGTCCACGCACCGCACTGGTCACGGTCTTCGCTCCGGGTTTTTGCACCCCGCGCATCGACATGCACATGTGCTCACATTCGATGACAACGATCGCTCCAGCCGGGTTCAGGTGCTCCACGAGCGAATCTACGATCTGCGTGGTCAAACGTTCCTGAACCTGTGGGCGACGGGCGTAAACCTCGACTAGGCGGGCCAGTTTGGACAGGCCAGTGACCTTGCCGCCCTTGCCCGGGATGTAACCGATGTGCGCCGAACCGTAGAACGGCACTAGGTGATGCTCACAGGTCGAATAGAACGGGATGTCCTTAACCAGCACCATCTCGTCATGTTCGATGTCGAAGGTGGTGGACAGGTGGTCTGCCGCGTCCTGGTGTAAACCAGCGAAAAATTCCGCGTAGGCCTTGGCTACCCGCTTAGGGGTATCTACCAGGCCGTCGCGATCTGGATCTTCGCCAATGGCTTCCAGAATCTCGCGGACGGCTGCCGCGATCCGCGGCTGATCGATCTGTTGTTGTTCACTCACGTTTCGATCCTAGTCGGTCGAGGAAGCTGCGCGCTCCTTGGGGCTTAACACCGGGCCATCTGTGTGCACTGGGCGACCTTCATTGCTCAGCCACACATCACGGATTTCGCGCTTTTGCAGGTCGGCAAAGATCTCCGCGATTTCCTTCTGGTTCAGCGTCTCATGCTCCAGCAGGGCAAGGGCAAGACGGTCCAGCACGTGACGGTTTCGCATCAGGGCCTGGTAGGCGTCGTTGTGTGCCTGTTCGATCAGCTCACGCACTTCCTGGTCCACCAGGTGAGCCATTTCGTCCGAGTACTCTCGTGAGGCGGTACCCATCTGCTGTTCCGCGGCGGAACTAGCCAGGCGTACCGCGCCGACCTTTTCACTCATACCGTATTCGGTGACCATCTTGCGGGCGGTGTCGGTAGCTTTCTCGATATCATTCGAGGCTCCGGTGGAAGGATCGTGGAAGACGATTTCCTCTGCCACACGACCACCCATGGCGTAGGCCATTTGATCCAGCAGCTCGTTGCGGGTCACCGAGTACTTATCGGACTCTGGAACCACCATGGTGTAACCCAAGGCGCGACCACGAGGCAAGATCGTAATCTTGGTGACCGGTGCGGTCTGGTTCATCGCTGCAGCTACCAGGGCGTGTCCACCCTCGTGGTACGCGGTGACCTTACGTTCGTGCTCATCCATCAGACGGGTGCGCTTCTGCGGGCCAGCCATCACACGGTCAATTGCCTCATCCAGCGCGCGGTCGTCAATCAGGTTGGCGTTGGAGCGGGCGGTGAGCAGGGCAGCCTCGTTGAGCACGTTGGCCAAGTCGGCACCGGTGTAGCCTGGGGTCTTCTTGGCAACGGCGTTCAGATCCACGGTGGCATCCATTGGCTTGCCTTTAACGTGGACTTCCAGAATCTGCTCGCGGCCCTTCAGATCCGGCGCTTCTACCGGAATCTGACGGTCAAAACGACCCGGGCGCAGCAAGGCTGGGTCCAAGACATCGGGACGGTTGGTAGCCGCGATCAGGATGACGTTGGTGGTGGCGTCGAATCCGTCCATCTCCACCAGCAACTGGTTCAGTGTCTGCTCGCGCTCATCGTTACCGCCACCGATTCCGGCGCCACGGTGACGACCCACGGCGTCAATCTCATCAACAAAGATGATCGCAGGGGAATTGTTCTTGGCCTGCTCAAACAGGTCACGCACGCGGGAAGCACCGACACCGACGAACATTTCAACGAAGTCAGAACCGGAGATCGAGTAGAACGGCACCTGGGCTTCACCGGCAACAGCCTTGGCCAGCAGGGTCTTACCGGTACCTGGAGGACCGTAAAGCAGCACACCCTTAGGGATCTTTGCGCCCACTGCTTGGAACTTCGCTGGCTCCTGTAGGAATTCCTTGATTTCGTGGAGTTCTTCCACGGCCTCATCGGCACCGGCGACATCCTTGAAGGTCACCTGTGGCATGTCCTTGGTGATCAGTTTGGCCTTGGACTTGCCGAACTGCATGACCTTGGAGCCACCGCCCTGGGAGCGGGCGAGGATGAACCAGAAAATACCGGCAATCAGCAAGAACGGAACGATCACGCCGAGCATCGAGAGCAACCAGTTGCTTTCCACTGGCTGATCGGTGAACTTACCAGGCTCTGCCTTGTTGATGGCGTTCACTACCTGCTCGGCACGCGCGCTGGAGTAGTAGAAGCTCACCGATTTGCCCTTGTCTACGCCATCCACCTTGAGGGAATCACGCAGTTTCAGGTCGACTCGCTGGTCTCCATCAAACATTTTGGCTTCGGTGACGTTGCCGCTGGTTAGCTGCGACAAACCTACCGAGGTGTCTACCTTGGCAGAATTATTGCCAAAGACCATCGGCAAGAACAGTGCCACGGCGATCACGCCGAGCAAAACCCAAATGATCCAGCTGTTAAAAAGCTTCTTCGTTTTCATTGATCCGCGAGGCCCCGCGCCTCACGCATCCCCCTCACGCACTACTCAGGCGTCCGGGTCACGCCACCTTCGATACTTCTCAACGCCCTAATGGCGAAAAAAGTTCCCTACTCGTAGATATGCGGAGCCAAGGTGCCCACGCAGTCTAGGTTGCGGTACTTTTCCGCGAAGTCTAGGCCGTAGCCCACAACAAATTCATTAGGAATGTCCATGCCGACGTACTTCACATCGATCTCTACCTTGGCAGCCTCAGGCTTGCGCAGCAGGGTGCAGATTTCTACCGAGGCCGGGCCACGGGATTCAAGGTTGGACTTCAGCCAGGACAGGGTCAGGCCGGAGTCGATGATGTCTTCAACAATCAACACGTGCTTGCCCATCAGATCCGAGTCCAGGTCCTTGAGGATGCGTACCACGCCAGAGGACTGGGTTCCCGAACCGTAGGAGGACACTGCCATCCAATCCATGGTCAGGTGTGAGTTCAGAGCGCGAACCAGGTCAGCCATGATCATCACAGCGCCCTTGAGCACACCCACGACGAGAATGTCGCGACCCTCGTAATCCTTGTCGATCTGCGCGGCGAGCTCGGCCACGCGTTCCTGAATTTCTTCCTTGGTGTACAGAACATGCGCCAGATCGGCTTTGACTGCAGTGGAATCCACGAGGGTTCTCCTGATTCTAGAGGTGTGGTACTTACCTAGAGTGCCACATTTAGTGAACTGTTGTTGAGCCGGTATTCGTGAAAACGATCACCGAACGCTGCCTAAAGGCACTGATTTTTCCGTCCAGTTGCACCGGACCAGCAGATTTGGACTTCCCGACGCCGATTCCGGCCAGCGCGCAAAGGGCCTGTGTTCGCTCATGGCCCACATTTTTTGCGCCGGATTCGATGGCGGCTAGGCGTAACACTCGAGACGCTATCGCCACCGGTAGCTTGGCGAGTTCAAGAAGATTCAGTCCGTGCTCGTTCTTGGCTCGTTGTGCCCACAGATCCAACGCATCGGCATCGGCGGCAGCCAAGGAAGCTGTGCGAGCCAACGCTTCGGGTACATGCTCACCGAGTTCGGAATTCAAATAAGGCAAGATCCGATGCCTGATCAGGTTCCGGCGGTACCTGGTATCTGCGTTACTCGGATCTTCCCAATACTGAATCCCGGCGTCGTGGCAGATCTTTTCGGTCTGTGCTCGGGTCAACTCAAGTAACGGTCGACGGTAGGGACCGCGAGCAGGTGGTATCCCAGCTAAAGAGCGTGTACCCGAACCTCGCAGCAGACCTAGAAGAACCTGCTCGGCTTGATCATCGCGGGTATGCGCCAAGAGCAAGGTTTCAGTTTGGTGGTGGGCTAGCGCCCATTCGAACTGTTCGTACCGTGCCGCACGAGCCGAAGCTTCATCCCCAGCGGTGGATACCTTGCGAATCACCACCGGATCCAGTCCGAGCCCGCGACACCGCTCGGCTGCCTCGTGAGCAACCTGCGCACTATTCGGTTGCAAACCATGATCCACAATCACCGCGCCAAAAGCTGAAGGCAAAGACGAAGCCACGATGGCTAGAGCCATCGAATCCGCGCCGCCGGAGACCCCAATCAGGGTCAGCCCCGGCCCGCTTTCCTGGGCAATAGCGTTGCGGGCGTCATGAAAAGCTTGGTTCATCGGGTGCGAGCCAGCCAACGTTCTGGGTGGTCCAGTTCTTCGGCGTTGGGGAAGAGCTCGCGGGCAGTAAAGATCTCGTTGAATCCTTCGTAACCGATTTCATCAACAATGTGTCGCACAAACTTTGCTCCGCGCTTATATTGCAGAGCCTTTTCATCCATGCCCAAGAGCTTGCCTAACAACGTGGCCCACACTGAACGATTCTCGCCTCGCGCCTCGAAACGACGACGGATGGTCTTGATGCTGCGGATGGAGGTGACATCGTTCATCACCACCATGGCGTGACCTTCAAGTACCGACATGATGCTAGTCAGCTCGCTGACCTCTGACTTCATTGATTTGAGTCGCTCACCAATTTGGCTGACAGAATTTTGACCATCCATGGGCTCAAAGGCCTGAGCAAGGATAGATTTCATCACTTCAGGAATCCACGGCGCTTGCTCAAACTGCAGTCGGTGCGTCTGCTCATGGGTAGCTATCCACAGATAAAAATCTCTGGCATTTAGATTCAGCTCGCCGCGGATCTGTGTAATGGTTGGAGCGTTGAGTAGCAAACGAGGGCCAACAAATGGGTCAAATTGGCCAAGTACGCGGGTACCCAAGACTGAGAGTACCGCCCCGAGCTCGGCACCTGCTACAGCTGGCACCACGGCCGGGACATCCAACTCGGCAGGAAGCATCGCTGCGAAGTTTTGGCTTACCGCCTTAGCCCAACCGGCGCGGTCCACGACCAACGTCTGTGAAGGTGCGCTGGAGACAAGTTTGGAGATCTTCTCGGCTTCTACCAGTCCCTCACCCGCGGCAATCCGTAGTTCCTCAACGATGCGTGCGGCATCCTGTTTGATAATTTTGGGGCCGGCAGGCATCAGAGTTTTAGCGGCGCTGGCCGCAAGTTTCCAATCAACAAGTTGCTTCATGTGCTTTTCCTGCTCCTTCAGCTCTGGCAGCCACAACCGCGGATAGCGGCGACGGCTGAGTCGATGGTCGGCTTATGAGGTGCGAGTGTTCCGTTGGATTGGTGGGCAAAAATTGAGAAGACGAGTAGTCGCCCGTCTTGGGTGGTAGTCATTCCGGTAAGTGTTGCGACCCCAGTCAATGAACCGGTCTTGGCATGAACCAATCCCAGCGTAGTGTCCTGTCCCAAACGTTGCATCAAGGTTCCGCTGTATCCGGCAACCGGCAACGAATACAACAGTTCGCGAAGTTCTGGTTTTGGGCTGGTTGCCGCGGCACGTAGTACTGCGGTCAACGTAGCTGGGGAAACCTTATTCCCTGCCGCGAGTCCACTAGTATCGAGCAGTTCGGCACCTTCGGCGCCATGTTCCGCTGCAACGTCGGCTACTGCTTGGCCGTTTTGCGCTGGTTCGATTCCGCGCTTGATCGCGACTAGACGACCCATGCTTTCGGCAATGTAGTTATCCGAGACCAAGAGCATGTGCTTAATAATCTGTCGCAGTGGAGCTGACTTCACTTCAGCAATCTGTTCACCACCGTCGTGCGTTCCGCGACCGCCCTCGTTAACTTTGATCGATGCGCCAAGAGCTTTGGCAAAAACTTTGCGCACTTGTTCTGCGGCATCTGACTGATACGGCGTATCGGTACTAAAACCTGCGCGCCCGGCGTAATGCGCAATCGGGTACACCTGCGCAATGTTGTTAGAGGTGAACAACGACTTATCCCACGCCGAATTATTGTGGGCATCGCCGAACAGAGAGTCGTCAAGCCACAGTGAGACTTCACTGATCCCACGGGATTTGAGTTCTTTTGCAGTCTGTTCTGCCAGAGTTGCTAATCCGGCGTAACCCTTGGCTTGGCTTGGGTCAGATTTGCCGTCACCCAGAAGAACATCTCCCCCGCCTCGTAAGACGAGAGTATTGCCGTCTAGGAATACGGAAGTAGATAGCTGGCTGTCGCCGCCCAAGGTGTCTAGCGCGGCCAGTGCAGTCATGACCTTCAGGCTGGAAGCCGGTGCGCCCTTGGCATCAGCGTTTCGGTCATAAAGAACTTTTTGGCTGGCAACGTCAACGACTTGCGCATTGAACTTAGTACCGTCTGACTTGTCGGCCAGGATCTTATCTAGTTGTGCGGTGAGCGCTGCAGGATCTGGTTCAGGGGCGTTTGAATCAAGGTCCGAGACGGTCACCGGCTCTTGCTCAGCGCTTTGAGCACTCGCTGGCGTATAAAACGCTTCGGGTTCTCCAGTAAAAAATCGAGGGGCCAAAACCATGGCCACAACCATGACAATTACGGCCAGCACGGCCACCCCCAGCGTAATCGCGCGTCGGGCGGCAGTGTTCATATGGTTACATTCCTCTCGAAGTTTTATCGAAGGTGCCCTTCGGGGCGATACCCTTATATTCGGATAACCCTAAGACTAGTTTAGGAGCGTGCTTTTCATGAGCCATGACGTGACCATCGAGATCCCTACCGGATCACGCGTCAAGTACGAGATCGACCACGAGACCCACCGCCTGCGTTTGGATCGCGTGCTGTTCACCTCGATGCAGTACCCAACCCACTACGGCTACTTCGACGATACTCTGGGCGAAGATGGCGATCCTCTGGACGCCATGGTCTTCATCCCAGGCGTAGACCTGATCCCAGGTGTTGTTGTTGAAGCTCGCCCAATTGGCGTCTTCAACATGACCGACGATGGCGGCGGAGATGCCAAGTTGCTGTGTGTTCCTACCGACAAGCGCTTTGACCACATCAAGGAGCTTGAGGACATCGACGAATGGTTGATCAAGGAGATCGAGCACTTCTTCACCCGCTACAAGGACCTAGAACCAGGCAAGTGGGTTAAGGCTGAGGGCTGGGAAGGCCGCGAGGCTGCCGAGGCCGAGCTGGCTCGCTCCATCGAGCGTTTCAAGGCCTAGTCTCCAAGACTTGAGCTGACAATGGCGGTGACCCCCCTGCGGGTCACCGCCATTGTCAGCTTTCGGGGTCTTCCTGGAAGACCCGGACTTCCCACGCATTGAGCATGACCGGCGCAAGAACCGTTTCTAGGCTTCGGGAAGCAATCCGCTCAGGACATCTTCTTGGGGCGTGACTTCCAAGGTCTGGACATCCTTGAGCCTGCGTTCCACGGCCCGCGTGCGCGTACCGGCATCACGAACTGTGTTCTGCGCGGTGGCCAGTTGCTTGCCCAGCTTGTCCCAGACGTCCCCGTATTTGCGGAATTCTTCCTTGGCAGCGGAGAGCACCTGCCATACTTCGCTGCTGCGCTTCTCGATGGCCAGGGTGCGGAAGCCCATCTGCAGCGAGTTGAGCAGACTCATCAGGGTTGTTGGACCGGTGACGAGCACCCGATGCTCTGTTTGCAGTTTGCTGGCCAGGCCGGGGCTGCGCACGACTTCGGCGAAGAGCCCTTCGGTGGGCAGGTACATGATCGCGAAATCGGTGCTGTAGGGCGGGGCGATATATTTGCTGGAGATCAGTTTGGCCTGCTCGATAATCGCGCGGTCCAGGGCCTTGGCCGCTGCGTCAATGGCAGCCTTTTCCCCGGATTCCTGGGCATCGAGCAGGCGCTCATAATCTTCTTGCGGGAGCTTGGAGTCGATAGGCAGGTAGATGGTGCCGGCCTCGCGTCCGGGCAAGATCACCGCGAATTCCACCACTTCGCGGCTTCCCGGAACGACTACAACATTCTGCTCGTATTGATCAGCGGTGAGGATGTCTTCCAACTGGCGCGAGAGCTGCACTTCGCCCCAGGAGCCGCGGCTTTTCACATTGGTAAGCACGCGCTTGAGCCCGCCGACATCCTGGGCCAGCGATTGCATTTCTCCCAATCCCTGCTGGACCATTTCCAGGCGCTTGCTGACCAACTCGAATGATTCGCCCAAGCGCTTCTCGAGGGTTCCCTGCAACTTCTCGTCCACGGTTTCGCGCATCTTTTCCAGCTTTGCTTCATTGCCCGCGCGCAGCTTTTCCATTTCCTGCTGCAGCAGATGCTGGATCTGGATGTGCCGGTTGGCATTGGATTCGCTCATGGCGCTGAGCTTCGCATCAATCTCGGAGCGCACTTCTCCCATGCCCTGGCGCAGTTCATTGCGCTGGGTTCCCAGCTCCTGCCGAAGCTCTGAATTGGCGGACCGCACCGACTCCCGGATCTGGCCAGCATCATTGCCCTGGGTGCGTCGAATCAGCAGCAAAGCAATACATGCCGTTGCGAGAATATTGAGGATGACGAGGATTAAAACCGCGATAACCATGAGCACCTATCCAGTGGCTTTCAATTGGACCTATACCCAAGCTCTATCAACACGCACCGACAGTTTAGGGACATAATGGGCTCATGCATCTTTTGGTGACCGGCTTCGAGCCTTTCGGCAACGACCAGTTCAACGCGAGTGGCGAGGCCGTGCGGCTGGTTCCCGACAAAGCCGATGGCCATCAAATCACCAAGGCGATCTTGCCGGTATCCTTCCAGCGCTCTGGCGAAGTTCTGGCAGCTTTGCTGCAGGATCACCAGCCCGATGCTTTGATCTGCGTCGGAGAGGCTGGCGGGCGAGATGAAATCAGCCTGGAAGTCCAAGGCGCCAACGTGGACGATGCCCGCATCCCTGATAATGATGGCGCCCAGCCGGTGAAACAGAGCATCGTTCGTGGCGGCGAAGACTACCGCCCCGCGACCTTGGATCCAGAAATGATCCTCCGGGCATTGCATCAGGCGGGCCACGGCGCTTACCTATCCGAAGACGCGGGCAAATTTGTTTGCAACCGCATCGCATACCTCGCCTATGGGCAGAAAGTACCGGCGCTGTTCATCCATGTTCCCGCGCTTCGACCTGCCGGCCAGAAGGCCACGGTGGGCGCCGAGACGGACAACCGTGAAGCTGCGCTTAAGGCGCAGCCTCGGACTGGCTGCACTCTCCCCGAGCTTGCCGAAGCACTGACCGTGGTCCTAGCGTCCCTTGCCGACCAAACGAAATAGACTACTGACATGGACAACGCTCTTGCTCTAGACCCCTTTGAAGTATCCGTACTGCTTCTTTGGGCCACCGGGGTCATCTACGTGTGCTGGCGCTACGTCCAGTGCCGTTCGGCGTACATGCTGATCGTACTGGTGGGGACTTTATGCATTCCAGGGCTTGGCATTTGCTACGCTGCCGGCCAGGCAATTCGGAAATTCACCAACCGCGAAAGCTAGGTCTAAAGAATGAATAAACCTGAAACTCGCTGGCTCGTACTATTCTCAGTCATCATCGGTGTCTTGTTTGTTGGCACCTTCGCACTTATCACCTCTGGGGCATTGGCCGCTTGGTTGGATTAGTCCACGGATTGCCCCATCACGTCCAAGGATCAGTTCAATCTCACGCAGCCACCTTGTGCCACGCCTCGGCAATAGCCGGAAGCGCCTGTTCAAGATCGGCTCGGTCCTGGGCAAATGGCAAACGCAGATAATGCTCCAAGCCGTGGCCTTCCACGGCGAAGGTGGATCCCGGCGCCAGCAACACTGATTTGAGCTGTCGAGCCAGCGCGCTGGAACGTGGCTGCGGCAGTTGGCACCACAGGCTCAGGCCGCCTGCAGGCTTATTGGGCTTCCATTCCGGCAGCAACCGCTGCAGTTCAGCGATCATCCAGTCTCGGTTGTCCCGCAATCCCTCCCGGGCACTCTGTGCGAGGCTAGCGCCTGCATTCAGCAGGTTGGCCAGCACCAATTGCTCCAGCACGGGCGCCCCGAGATCCATGCTCATGCGCGAGCGGGCGATGGCACCCGAGAGATGCCGTGGCGTTCGAATCCAGCCAAGGCGCAATCCGCCCCAGTGCGATTTGCTGGCACTGCCCACGGTGACCAGGTTCTTGGAAAAGGCCGCCATCGGCAAAACGTCCGGCTCAGTATCAAGCCACAGCTCGGCGCAGGTTTCATCGATGATGCCGACGGTTCCCGCCCGGTCCAGTTCTGCCGCCCAGCGTTCTCGCCTTGCGTCATCCAGCAAGGTTCCCACGGGGTTGTGGAAGTCGGGCAGGCACAGCATCACTGTCGGGGACACCGTGTGAAGAGCCGAGGCGATCTGCTCCATATCGGAACCGTCCGGACCGATGGGCACCGCTGCGGTGCGAGCGCCATGCGCCTTGAGCGCAAGCAAGGAATTGGGGTAGGTCGGGGATTCAGCCAGCACGCTCTGCCCGCGACCCATGACCGCGCGTCCTGCGGCTGCCACCGAGGATAGCGCACCTGAGGTGACAATGATCTGATCCGGACCGGTGGGAAGACCCTTGCGCGTGTAGTAATCGGCGAGGGCCAGCCTTAACGGCTCGAGGCCCAACGGGTAGTAGCCCATTGTGGCCGCATAACGCGGAAGCTGCTCCAACGCGACTTGGAATTCTCCGAGCATTCCGGTCGGGGCATTGGGCGCCGCGCAGGTCAGATCTAGCGCGGTGCTTCCAGGCATTGGCCCGAAACCGCCGAGCGGCAGTGGCTCTGCTCCGCCGGCAACCGGCCCTCCGGGAATCTGGGCGACTGTTCCCGAGCCTTGGCGGGAACTGGCGTAGCCGCTATCGCGAAGTTCTGCGTAGGCACGTGAAATGGTGGTGCGGCTCAGCCCCAGTCGAGCCACGACTTCGCGTTCGCTGGGCAGTACCGAGCCGTGCAGGATGCGGCCATTGGCTATGAGCGAGCGCAGCGTTTCAAAAAGCCATCGGTATGCAGGTTGAGAAGTGTCGACTGCCCCGAGCATTCCGGCGAGCGCAGCACCTGTGACGCGGCCCATAAGTCCACCTCTTCAAAATTGGCTATTTTTTACGTGGCCAATTTACCGGATTATTTTATTCATGACCATCACTAATCTGACTCCGCGCCAACAGCTCGCCAGCGGGCGGTTGCCTTTGCGATTCTTCAACCTCTTTGCCGGCCTGTCACTCTACGCATTGGCGATGGCCATGATCATTCGAGCGCAGCTGGGCGTGGATCCATGGGATGTATTGCACCTAGGCATCGCCAACCATGTGCCCTTGTCGTTGGGCACCATCATCATCTTTGTTGGCGCGTTGGTCTTGCTCGCCTGGATCCCGTTACGCCAATGGCCGGGGCTGGGCACCATCGCCAACACACTGTACCTGGGTGTCGCACTCGATTTCTTTCTGCTCTTCCTGCCCGAAATCAACGGTCTGAGCTGGCAGATCCTCACCCTCGTGGTCGCAATCCTCATCAACGGCTTGGGTGGAGCCCTCTACATCGGAAGCCATTTCGGCCCCGGCCCGCGCGATGGCCTAATGACCGGACTGCACCTGCGTACTGGGCTTTCGTTGCGGCTGATCCGCACCGCTCTGGAACTCTCGGTACTGGGCATCGGCTGGCTGCTCGGCGGCCCGGTGGGTCTGGGTACGGTGGCCTATGCTGTACTCATCGGACCGGCGACGCAGCTCTTTGTTGCGCGAACCAGTGTGCGCTTGCCACAAGAGCGCTAAGGTCAACGTGTCGCGTTGAACTCGCGACAAACCCGCCTACACAGGCAATACTGGAAACATGTTTGTCGTTGCGCTCAGCCCCCGGCCCCGCTCGGTCACCGATGTTGCCGACGCCAGCGAGCAGTTGTGGCATCAGCTTTCCCAAGTTCATACTCATGCTCCGTTCACCGCACTGAGCGGACAATTGCTGCTGGGCGTGCCCAAAGATCCCGACGCGGCAGTAGATGCACTCATGCGAGTGGCGAGGTTGAACTTCTGCAATATCGGCCTGGGCATAGGCAGCCTTTATGAGCCGGTACCTACCGAAGCGGACCTGGTTGAAGGCAAAGCTGCACGTCGCGCTCTGGGCGCTTTGGAGGCCGCAAGTCACCGAGGGGAACGCGTTCCTATTTGTGTGTCGTCAGGCAATGACGAAATGGATGCCGAGCTCGAGGGTCTTTTGCGCATGCTCGGCCAGTGGATTCGTACTCGCACTGAAGCCGAATGGTCTGTAGTTGATCTGCTCACTCCTGGTGTGCGCGGCCAGCAGAAAGCTGTGGCCGAGATCCTTGGGATCACTCCGCAGGCGGTATCAGCCGCGATTGTGCGCTCAGGCTACAACGATGAGCTCGGCGCACGCGCAGCCATCGCCCGGCTACTGGAATTCACTGACCAGCTCTAGCCTTGCAACAGTCCCTCGAGGACAATCGCCAAACCGTCCTCATCCACGCCTTCGGTCACAGCGTCAGCTACATCCTTAACTTCATCCGGTGCCTGCCCCATGGCCACACCGTGGCCGGCCCACTGAAGCATTTCGATGTCATTGCGGCCATCACCCACGGCCAGTGAATCGGCCAGATCAAATTTGAGGATCGCTCGCAGGCGCTCCAGACCACTAGCTTTGGTGGTGCCGTCGGCGGCGATATCCAGCCAGGCGGTCCACCCTACCGAGTAGGTCACGCCGGAGAGTCCAAGTCCCTGCACCGCATGTCCGAACTCCTCGGCTGTATTGTCGGTGGAGAACACCACGACACGCACTGCCTTGTTGGCCAGCAATTCCTCGAAATCAACAACCCTGGATTCGGCGCCAAAACTGGCATCGCCAAATTCCTGGTTAGAAAGAAATTCGCCGCGCTCATTCTCCAGCGCGTACTTGGCCTTGGGCAACTGCTTCCACAAGGCAGTGAGTGCCTTTGATGGATCAAAAACTTCACGGTGAATCACTTCGACGTCTCCGTCGCTCACCTTGGCCAGTACGCCGCCGTTGCTGACCACGACGTAGCCGTGATCAATGCCCAGTTCTTCCATGATTGGAAGGGCCGCACCAAGGGAACGTCCAGTGGAGATGACCACTTCGTGGCCCTGCTCAACCACTGCCCGGGCTGCGTTACGTACCCGCTGACTCATCTGGCCCTGATGGTTGACGATGGTTCCGTCCACATCAAGGCAAATCATCATTTTCTGCTTATTTAGTCGGTCGTCGTTGCCGATCTTTGTCATAACTGTCATGGCTCAAGTTAACCATCACCGCCGCAATTTAGCGATGATCCACGGCACAGGCGCACTTGAATAGCTGGTTAACGGCAATTGCCGGCCACCTGGATAAGGTGACCGGCAATTTGTTAATCACGAATTACTTGAGAACTTCGAGTCCGCCGAGGTATGGCTGCAGAGCCTTAGGAACGTTGACCGAACCGTCTGCATTCTGGTGGTTTTCCAGAATCGCAACGATCCAGCGTGTGGTTGCCAAGGTACCGTTCAGTGTAGCTACCGAACGGGTCTTGCCTGGCTTGCCGTCAACAATTTCGCGTTCGCGAATGTTAAGGCGGCGGGCCTGGAAGGTGGTGCAATTTGAGGTCGAGGTCAGTTCGCGGTATGCGTCCTGAGTTGGAACCCAAGCTTCACAGTCGAACTTGCGAGCAGCACTCATTCCGAGGTCGCCGGCGGCGGTGTCGATCACGCGATATGGAAGTTCCATGCGGCCAAGCATTTCTTCCTCCATGGCCAGCAAATTCTGGTGTTCAGCTTCAGCGTTCTCAACGCTGGTGTAGGTGAACATTTCCAGTTTGTTGAACTGATGAACGCGGATAATGCCACGGGTGTCCTTGCCGGCCGAACCAGCTTCTCGTCGGTAGCACGAGGACCAACCGGCGTAGCGAATTGGGCCCTGAGACAGATCCATGATCTCGTCCGAGTGGTAACCGGCCAGGGCCACCTCGGAGGTGCCCACCAGGTACATGTTGTCGCGCTCGAGCTTGTAGATCTCGTCGTCGTGCGCCACATCGAAGCCGGTGCCCTGCATGGTTTCTGGGCGGACCAAGGTCGGGGTGATCATTGGGATGAAGCCACGCTCCATAGCCACGTCCAGCGCCATGTTCATCATCGCGATTTCCAGTCGGGCACCAATGCCCTTGAGGAAGTAGAAACGCGAGCCAGAAACCTTTGCGCCGCGCTCCATGTCGATGGCGCCCAGCTTCTCGCCGATCTGCAGGTGATCCAACGGTTCAAAGCCTTCGGCCTTGAAGTCGCGGATGGTACCCACATGCTTCACGACGGTGAAGTCCTCCTCACCACCGGCAGGGATGCCGTCGATGATCAGGTTAGGGATCAGACGCTGCAGTTCGGTGCACTTAGCAGCGGCTTCATCGGAGGCAGCCTGGGCAGACTTGACCGAAGTGGCCAGTTCTTTGACCTCGGCCAGCAGCGCGGCGCGTTCCTCGCCCTTGGCCTGGCCGACCTTCTTAGAGAACGCATTCTGCTCGGCACGCAGGCGCTCGTAGGTGGCAATGGTTTCGCGACGCGCCGTGTCAGCAGCCATAAGCTGGTCAACTAACGACTCGTCGGCACCGCGCGCGCGTTGCGAGGCGCGGTACAAATCCGGATTTTCGGTGAGCATTTTCAGGTCGATCACACGTTAAGCGTAACAATCTTGAGTACGATGAAAGCACTATGCAGACAAATCGTGTGATCGTTTTCTCTGCCGTGGCCGCCGCAGCTGCCGTCGCGGCAACAAGTTGGTACTCGGTGCGTAAGCTTTCGCACTACCGCAAGCCCTCGGCGCAAGAGCCGTTCGCAGCCGAACAGCAGAGTCCGGGCAAGGTCGCACTGGTCATCAATCCGTCCAAGTCAGGTGCTGAAGAAGCGCAGAAGGCCGTAGAGCGAGTCTGCGCTGAAGCCGGGGTTGAGGCTCCCCTTGTACTGCACACGACGAAGGAAAATGCGGGCCAAGATGCTGCCCGGGAAGCCTTGGATGCGCAGTGCGACACAATTATTGCCGCAGGCGGAGATGGAACTATCCGTGCCGTCGCAGAAGTACTCGAAGGTACCGAAGCCGCACTTGGCGTGTTGCCTCTAGGTACCGGCAACCTGCTAGCCCGAAATGTCGATATTCCGCTCGATGATCTGCACACCGCCGCACTTGCTGCCGTGCGTGGCATGGTCCGCCGGATCGACGTGGGGCACATGAAACTCAAACTGCTCGACGGCTCAGAGGCAGACCACGCATTCTTGGTCATTGCCGGGGTAGGCACGGACGCGGATCTTTTTGATGACACCAATGAGGAGCTGAAGTCCAAGGTTGGTTGGCTCGCTTATTCTGAGGCGGGTCTGCGTCAGCTTCCGGGCAAGCGCAAAAAGGTCAACTTCAAATTAGATGACGACGAAAACTGGCAAACCCGTAAGGTCCGCTCGGTGCTTTTCGCTAACTGTGGCAAACTGCAGGGCTTGGACTTTGTCCCCGACGCCAAAATTGATGATGGCGTCTTAGATGCAGTGATCCTGTCTCCTCGTTCAGCCGCTGGCTGGATGTGGATTTTACTCAAGACAGCATTCCGCGCTAAAAACAAGATCCCTGTGATGAGCTTCTACCAGACCCCAGGGATCGCCTTGCGTTGTGCTGAGCCTATGAATACCCAGATCGATGGGGATCCCACCGGTCAGGTCAACGAACTGAAAGTGAGTATTTCACCGAGTTCGTTGCGCCTACGCACCCCGTAGTTGACATTCGTCTCAAGACGCTGTGAAGGCCTCGATAATCCTGAAGACTATCGAGACCTTCACGGCCTCTCTATAGCCGATTGCGCAGCGACTGCACCCACGCACGAGCATCACTAAATGCGCCGTCCGAATTATGCTTATCAACAAGAGGTTCAACACCCTGCGCCGCCGGATAGGAACCAAGGAAGCGTAGATCTGGGGTCAGTCGGTGCAATCCGGACAGGGCCGCAGCCACACGTTCATCGGCCACGTGCCCCTCAAAGTCCACAGAGAAGAAGTACTGGCCTAAACCTTGGCCGGTGGGACGAGATTCAATGCGCGAAAGGTTCACGCCGCGAGCGGTAAATTGCTCAAGTAGTTCCATCAGCGCACCGGGGCGATCTTGCCGCAACGGCAGGATCAGAGTGGATTTATCCACCCCGCTGGGAGCCGGAATCTTCCCCGGACGGGTGACCAGAATGAAGCGAGTCACCGCACCCACATTGTCCTCAACCCCGCGCACCATTACCTTCAGTGCGCGTTCCTCAGCCACCAAAGGGTTGCAGATCGCAGCATCATGCTGTGGGTCATCCTCGACCAGGGCCACCGCAGCGGCCGCCGTAGATGATGCCGGAGTGAAGACGGCGCCGGGGATATTCGCTTCTGCCCACAACCGGCATTGTGCCCAAGCGTGCCCGTGAGTGGAGACTAGCTTGATCTGATCCAGCGAGTCGATGCCCGGGCGTACCGCCAGCACAAAACTGATGGGGACAAGGATTTCAGCAACAATCTGCAAGGCTTGACCTTGGGCAATGGCGTCCAAGGTGGCCGAAACGCCACCTTCCACCGAATTTTCAATCGGTACCATCGCAGCATCGACGCTGCCATCTCGCACCATCGCCAAGGCAATGTTCACATTAGTTGCGGGGATACGTTGCGCGTCCGGTGCCCCGGGAACCTGCAGCAGCGCCGACTCGGTGAAGGTGCCTGCAGGTCCCAGATAGGCGTATTTCATCGGACTGCTGGCTCCTGCCCATTTTCTGATTCCATTGGCAGGCCGGCTTCAATCCATGCATCCGAACCACCGGCAACGTTAAACGCCGTGTAGCCCATTCCGGTCAGCCAGGCTGCTGCCTGCGCGGAACGTCCACCGGTGCGGCAGATGACATAAGTGTCCACATCTGGATCCAGTTCGCCAACACGCTCAGGAAGGGTGCCCAATACGACATGGGTAGCACCAGTTGCGTGGCCGGCTTCCCATTCAAAGTCTTCACGTACGTCAAGGATGAAGGCATCCTTAGGGACATCATTGACCGAAACAGTCTCAAAATCGCTCATAGCTAGCATTCCTCTCACATAGGGTGTTTGCTTATAAGACTAGTCATTTCCTGCGTCGAAAGCTGACATGTTTCCCACTAGCGCCCTGAAATTGCGTGACGACTTGGCCCGAGGCGAGATTTCCAGTCGCGAGCTGACCGAACACTACCTGAACCGCATAGAGCAACAGCGGGATTTGGGCGCCTTTGTGCACGTGGCCGAGGATGCCATGGCCGCCGCTGCGGCAGCCGATGAAGCGCAGGTACGTGGGCAGTTGGGGCGGCTTCACGGAATGCCCACCGCATTCAAAGATTTGAACGATGTGACCGGCATGCCTACGACCTACGGATCAGCTGCCATCGATCACCCGGTGGCCACTCGCGATCATTCCCTCGTTGCGCAGCTGCGCAGTGAAGGAGTGGTGGTTCTAGGCAAAACGCAGGTCCCAGAATTTGGGCTGAGCAGCCATTCAGAAAACCTGGTGGCTCCAGCTTCACGCAATCCTTTTGATCCAACGCGCTCTTCGGGCGGTTCCTCGGGCGGACAGGCTGCGGCGATCGCCGCCGGAATGATTCCGGTGGGACCGGGCTCTGATGGTGGTGGCTCGGTACGCATCCCGGCAGCAGCTTGTGGACTCATTGGGCTCAAGCCGTCACTCGGACGAGTCCCCACCGATGTGTTAGACGGTTATGTTGATCCGCTGGGGGCGCCAAAGCTCGCCGTCTCAGGCCCACTGGCCCATGATGCTTTAGATGCAGCGCTGTTGCTGGATGCGATGCGCGGCAAGGATCATTACCTGCCGCTGTTGCAAGGCAGCTACCCCGAACGTTTAAACGAGTTGAGCATCGGCTTCAGCACCCACTCACCCTTTGAATCGGTCTACGACATCTCGATTTCTCCTCAAGCCCGCGCTGCCTTTGACCGAGGCCTTAAGCTACTGGGCCAGCGCCACCGCGTACAGCCAGCGGATATGAACTATGCGGAGGACTACCCTCAGACCTTTGCCACGGTGTGGACCAACGGACTCAAAGATGTTCCTATCAATGACGAGTCACTGTTGGGCGAGTTGGCCCGCGATTACCGGCGCCGGGCCGCGGGGCGTTCGCTGGAACAGAATCTACAGGCCGGTTCACGGCTTAAACAGATTGCCGCGGACTTTGTTCGCCAATGGTCAGCCTATGACGTTATTGCCACCCCAGCGATGGCAACCATTCCACCGTTGCTCGGGCACTATACCCAAGGCGATGCGGATCGCGATTATATGTTGCAGTGTCAGTACACGCCGTACACCTCAATGGTGAACGTCGCCTCAGTAGCTGCCATCACCATTCCGGTGATGACCACTGAGGATGGGTTACCAATGAGTATTCAGCTGATTTCCCCTCGTTCAGACGAAGGACTTCTGCTCGCGCTGGCCGCCCAGATGCAGCTGTGAGCTTTGCCATATAAGTAGGTACTCGAGTAGCCAAAAGCGAAAAATATTACGTATGTCTACTGCAACAACGAGCACTTCTAACACCGGAAGGACCTTCTTTGGTCACCCCGGTGCGCTCGCAAGCCTCTTCAGCGTAGAAATGTGGGAGCGATTCTCTTTCTACGGTATGCAGGGCTTGCTGGCTTACTACATGTATTACTCGGCCACCGATGGTGGTCTGGGAATGGACCAGGGCTTGGCCCTGTCCCTGGTTGGCGCTTACGGTGGCGCCGTATACCTGTCCACCATTCTTGGCGCGTGGCTCTCTGACCGTCTCTTCGGTTCCGAGCGCGTATTGTTCTTCTCGGCCATTGGCATCATGGTTGGGCACATTGCCCTAGCATTGCTGCCTAGTTACATTGGCTTAATCATTGGTCTGATTCTGGTCGCTGTCGGTTCCGGTGGCCTGAAGGCCAACGCCGTAGCACTGGTTGGCTCGCTCTACGCCAAGGAAGATCCACGCATTGATGCTGGCTTCTCCCTGTTCTACATGGGCGTGAACATTGGTGGCTTGATCGGCCCACTGCTCACCGGCTGGCTTCAGGTGACCTACGGCTTCCATATCGGTTTCGGCGCTGCCGCCATCGGTATGGCTATCGGCCTGGGGATCTACGCTGCGGGGCGCAAGAAGCTTCCTGCCAGTGGCAACATCCCGAATAACCCGTTGCCTGCCAACGAGCGCAAGCGTTACGTACTGATCTTTGCGGCTGTTTTGGTCATCATCATTGCCGCTTTCGCGACCAAGATCGTCACCCCTGAAAACCTTGCCAGCACCGTGGCTTATGTGGTTATCGTGGCTTCGGTCATCTACTTTGCTTTGATCCTGCGCAGCAAGAAGGTTGATGCGACCGAGCGCAAGCAGGTCTGGGCATTTATCCCGTTCTACATTGGATCGGCTGCCTTCTGGGCGCTGTTCCAGCAGCAGTTCACCTTCATCGCCGCATACTCGGATCAGCGTTTGGACCGCCACATTGGTAGCTGGGAGATGCCACCGAGCTGGGTCACCTCGATCAACCCAGTATTCATCATCATCTTCGCCGGCGTTTTCGCCGCCATGTGGACCAAGCTGGGCAAACGTCAGCCACACACTGCCGTCAAGTTCGGGCTCTCACTGGTAATTGTGGGTGCTGCGTTCCTATGCTTCATTCCGTTGGAGTCCTTCACCATGACCCCACTGTTGGCCTTGGTGGGTATTTTGTTGCTGTGCACTTTTGCTGAGCTACTGCTCTCCCCAGTGGGACAGGCCATCGCTACTAAGTTGGCTCCGGCTGCCTTTGGTACCCAGATGATTGCACTGTTCTTCCTGTCGGTATCCTTGGGCACCACCCTGTCCGGTGTGCTGGCTGGTTACTACACTCCGGGTAACGAGATCCCTTACTTCATCGCCATGGGCGGCACCGCTGTCGTTCTGGGTATCGCCATGATGGCGGCAACCCCGGGGCTGAAGAAGTTGATGGGCTCGATTCACTAGGCTCACAACTGCGAAAATTAGCTGGTCCCGATTTCGGGACCAGCTATTTTTGTTGGAATTGTTCTGCAGAGGTCAACGCCTATGCATAGGTCACATTCTCGTAATAGGAACTGTCTCCAAACCCGCTGGCAATGAACCAAACGAACCAGATGACCACCGCATATGTGACGATGGCTAGGACTAATCCGATCCATGACGTGATCAGCCCAGCCAATGCTAGGTCTCGGGAACGTGGTTCGCGTCGGTAGGCAAGGTGTCCGGTAATGACTCCAGCGAGCGGAACAAGGATAATAGCAGCAAAGCCCAACATCGATAAGATGCCCAGCACCAAGGAAGCCACGGACAATCCGTTGGGTTCTCGCGGTGGCTGGTACGGGTTCTGCGGATATGGGTAGTAGCTCATCACCTACTATTCTTCTACGAATTCGCATAAGGCGCATTAACCTGAGAGGCAATCTGTGGCACATCTTCGAGCTGGCCAACCAGCAACTGAATCCGACCTGATTAATCTTCAGGAGGTGCTCGACGCCTACAGCAACATCATTCCTTCCAGCGACAACGCCGATCAGGCAGTCATCTTTGGCACCTCGGGACACCGCGGGACCTCATTGAACGGCACCTTCAACGAAGCACATATCGCCGCCATCACGCAGGCCGTCGTCGATTACCGCGTCGACGCAGGGATCACCGGCCCTATGTATGTTGGCAAGGATAGCCACGCACTCTCGGACCCTGCCTACCAGACCGCACTAGAGGTTTTGGCAGGAAACAACGTTGAGGTTCTTGCCGAAGACGGTCTGACCCCAACCCCGGCAGTAAGCCACGCCATCCTCGTTCATAATGCCAAGGGCGGGGATCAGGCGGACGGTCTGATCATCACCCCGTCGCACAATCCACCCACCGATGGTGGCATCAAGTACAACCCACCACACGGCGGACCAGCGGAATCCGAAATTACTGGACCCATCGCTGCCCGCGCCAACGAGCTGTTGGCAAGCGGAAAAATTAAGCGCGGCGAAGCAAACGCCAAGCCTTTTGATTTCCGCGAGCTTTACATCACCGACCTGGCTGGGGTCATCGACTTTAAAGTCATCGCCGACTCAGGGATTTCCATCGGCGCTGATCCGCTGGGTGGCGCCTCGGTGCACTACTGGGGAGAAATCGGACGCCGCTACGGGTTGAACCTCGAAGTAGTCAACGAAAGTGTTGACCCGCGCTTCGGTTTCATGACCTTGGATAAAGACGGCAAGATCCGCATGGACTGCTCCTCGGCGCACGCCATGGCTTCCTTGGTAGCCAACCGCGAGAAGTACGACATCGCCACCGGTAATGATGCGGATGCTGACCGCCACGGCATCGTCACGCCGGATGCCGGGCTAATGAACCCTAACCACTTCTTGGCCGTGGCCATCGACTACCTGTTGACCCACCGCGAAAACTGGCCAGCAGACGCCGAGATCGGCAAGACCTTGGTCTCCTCGGTGCTCATCGACAAGGTCGTGGCTTCCCATAACCGGACCCTGCGCGAAGTACCAGTGGGCTTCAAATACTTCGTAGAACCGTTGGCCTCCGGCAAGGTGGCCTTCTGCGGCGAGGAATCCGCAGGCGCAAGCTTCTTGGACTTCTCCGGCAAGGCCTTCAGCACCGACAAGGACGGGCTGATGCTCGCCTTGCTAGCTAGCGAAATGCGCGCTGTCACCGGCAAGAGCCCAAGCCAGTTGCACGCAGAACTAGTAAAGCGCCACGGTTCCAGCTTCTACGACCGCTTTGACGCCCCGGCTAATCGCGAACAGAAGGCCGTGCTTTCCAAGCTGGACCCTTCGATGGTTTCCGCCACCGAATTGGCGGGCGATTCGATCACCGCAAAGGTGACCGAGGCTGCTGGGTTCGCCATTGGAGGCCTGAAGGTTTCAAGCGAGCACGCATGGTTCGCGGCCCGCCCTTCGGGCACCGAAGACATTTACAAGATCTATGCAGAATCAACAAAATCACCCGAGCATCTGCAGCAAGTGCTCGCTGAAGCTCGGGTGATTGTTGACGCTGCTCTGGCATAAGTCAGAGATTTATTACCCTTGTGCAGTGGCTCGGGCACAGAGAATTTTTCTGCGGCCGGGCCACTGTGGTTTCCGAACTATTGTCCGTTTCTGAATACAATATCGGCCACGCCGAGTACTCTTCGATCTGCCTCTCTTGTCGACAAACAGCGAACTGAGATTCATCAGAGACTTGGCGCTCAACGACCATCTAGCTCGCCCAGCGGTGACTTCTGGATGTCTTCAATCAATTTTGTAAGCCATTCGCGAGTTGCATCGATGTTCGGGAGCGCGAGCGTTTCACCGCGCACGAGGGTCTCCTTGCGCGCCTCCCCGTACTGCGTTTCCCATCCGTCCATTTCACGCAGTGGAAGTGGCGGCCACTTCTGCGAACGGCGGAAATCAAATGTACGCACGCAAAATGCCCTCACCGTGGAAAGATCAGGACCAGCACTGCATAGCAACTGCAAATCCACCAGGTCATGTGCACGGTTATAGGCAGGGTCTGTCACGGCATGAATTTTCTGTGCAATTTGATATTCCAAGTCGATCAGTTCGACCGGCAGTAAGTCTCCGAATCCAAAGAACGCACCGAGCTCTACGAGCTCGGGGTCTATATCGAGCCGACGATGGGCATGCGGTTCGATTTCAGGGTCAGACACCTCTACGTCCACGCCAGCCCAATCCTTCCCAAGGAAGGCGAGGGTAAGCCTATAGGGGTGCACCACATACCCCGGCATCCCTAGCCCAGGGTCATGCTGACGTTGCTTCTTGAGGGTCGCGGTGAAGGCGACGCGGTCAGGTGCCGTAGGGGACTTCCTCAGCGAGCCCTTTGACGCTGGCACTGTTCCCCAGCCTTTTGCCAATCGTTCCCGGAAAGATTCTTCGAAGTCCTTGCCACGTTGCTCGGTTGAAACATCTAAATCAGCTGTAGCCCGCGTTCCACTCTCGCCCATACGAAGCTTGATACCCATACCACCCTTGATGGCTACTGCACTGGGAAGCATCTGAGAAATGATGAGCGTACAAAGCATGCGGCGTACACGTGCAATTGGAACCCCAAGATCTCGAGAAACTTCCTCCAACCGGACGTTCAGTTGCGCAATATTCAGCACCGGGACCACAGCACTCATGTTAGGTGTCGCCCATTCTTAGGATCAATGGCCTCGCAGTCACCTATTAGATCACGTCGATGCGCCTGGTCAACTAGTGATTTCCATCGGTTCCACGGCATCCTGCCACGGATGTCCGATAGGGCCCGTCCGACTGTGGTGGACGGCACCCCCTCGTAATGAGTCAGATCTTCGTCAGCGACATCCATACGCTGTTCCAACTCGACCCATTCAGGCATGACTCGTCGTACCCTGCGTCGAGTCCCCACCATGATTCGGTGCGGGTTGAACTGCCCTAGACCTAGCAGGTCAAAAACTGCCTCCCGCTGCAGAAAAGCCCCTGGTCCAGCCAGTGCCACTGCTACTGCCGCTTGAGTAAATTCGGTCATTGGCACACTGAGATGAACATATACGCCTTTGCCATACGAACGTAGCGCGCCTCGATGCGCAAGCTTACGTACTTCCACGGCAGGAACTCCCGCATCCTCGGCTTCTGCAATGGTCACTACGCCGTGGCGCCCTGAGGCAATCTCCCACAAGTCATGCCTATACCCGTTCATTTCAAACCCTTCCCGCCAAAAGTGTACCATTTTTGGTACGCTTTTGGCGCGGACTGCGACTAAGTCCAGGCACAACAAAGCCGGCAGTCCCGCATTCAAAAAATGCGAACTCTGCCGGCTTGGCTGGTCATGAAATTACTAGTTCAGCTTCGCGGTCCATGGGTCAATGACCTCGGCTGGCTGCTTGCGAGTAGCCAGCCAGTGGCCCAGCCACAGCAAGAGGAAGATCGGTAGGCCGACATAGCTTGAGGCCATCTGCAGCAGATTGCCGTCCAGAACTGCCTGGTAGTTCTGGCCAGCGATGACCACCAGCAGGATGACGAAGGCAAGGAATGGACCCAGCGGGAACAGCGGAGCCTTGTACGGCAAATCGGCAAGACTCTGACCGCTGGCGATGTACGCCTTACGGAATTGATAGTGGCTCACCGCAATCCCGACCCACGCGATAAATCCGGACAGCCCCGAGACGTTCAGCAGCCAGGTGTAAGCCTCGCCCTGTCCGATGATCGCGGTCAGGAACCCGAAGAGCCCCACCGAGGCGGTCAAAAGCATGGCCGGCACCGGAACACCTCGCTTGTTCAAGCGTGCAAAGATCTTCGGAGCTTTGCCGTCTTTGGCCATGGAATAAAGCATGCGCGCAGAGGCATATAGGCCTGAGTTGCCTGCCGACAAGATGGCCGAGAGGATCACGGCGTTCATCAACGCGGCAGCGAAGGCGATGCCGGCTCGCTCGAAGACCAAGGTGAACGGTGAGGTGGCGATATCAGATGCTTCGGATGACAGCAGCGAAGGATCCAGGTACGGGATCAACATGCCGATGACAAAGATGGCGCCGATGTAGAAGAGCATGATTCGCCAGAAGATGGTCTTGATGGCCTTTGGGACATCGCGCTGCGGGTTTTCCGCTTCACCTGCGGCGACACCAACCAGCTCAGTTCCCTGGAACGAGAAGCCGGCAATCATGAACACCGAAACGATGGACAGCCAGCCGCCCACAAATGGCGCGTCCCCGTCGGTCCAGTTGCTAAATCCTGGCGAGGTTCCGCCGATGATGCCGAAGATCATCGCGAAGCCGCAGATCAGGAACACGATGACCGTGATGACCTTGATAGCAGCCAGCCAGTATTCGCCTTCACCGAAGGCCTTGGACGACAGGGCGTTGAGCCCGGTGAGCAGCACCAGGAAGATGGCGGCCCAGATCCATCCGGGAGAGTCCGGGAACCAGTAAGACATCACGATGCCCGCAGCAACCAGCTCGGCGGCGACGGTAATGGCCCAGTTGAACCAGTAGTTCCACCCGATCGCAAAGCCGAAGTGGCGGTTGACGAAGACGGTGGCGTAGGTCTGGAACGAGCCTGCGACAGGAAGCCGTGCACTCATCTCGCCCAGCGATTGCATCAACAGCAGCACCATGATGCCAATCAGGGCATAAGCGACGAGCGCGCCACCGGGGCCAGCTTCAGAGATCGTGCCGCCGGACGCGACGAATAGTCCGGTACCAATTGAGCCGCCAATGGCAATCATCTGCATGTGGCGAGCTTTGAGGCCACGCTTCAGGCCGTCCTGGGACGGTGCGGGCTCAGTCATGCGTTACATCTCCTGATGCTTAGAAATTTCCAACCTTTCAATCCAAGCACTCTGACCAGTCCCAATGCTATGAACCGCGCTACAGTAAGCGATCAATAATCTTTCGCTTAGCCCAAGAATACGGAGGATAAATTGCGCTCAGCGTATCTACCACCGTTGTTTTGTTGAGTTCTGAGCGCATCTGCGAAAGACGATCAAAGCCATGTTTGCCATGATAAGAACCCATACCGCTGGCACCCACGCCGCCAAACGGCAGGGTTGGAATCACCATTTGAGCCAGTGGGGCGTTGTGTACGATCGCTCCAGCACGAACCCGATCCGAGAAAATCGACTGCAGTCGGGGACTCTCACTCATCAAATAGGCAGCTAGCGGTGAAGGACGCCGGGCAATAAATTCCAAGGCTTCTTCAAAGGTCTTGACCTCGATGACCGGAAGAATCGGACCGAAGATTTCCTCGGTCATCAAGGTGCCTTCTAGATCTACGTTGCGCATGATGGTCGGCGCAATGCGTAGCGTCTCTTCGTCATACTCACCACCAACAACAACTTCACCTTGCTCCAACATTGCCAGGAGGCGGTCAAAGTGCTGACGGCTAGCAATCCTGCCGAAGTCTTGATGAGTGATCGGCTCTTTACCGTAGAAGCTGGTGATGGCCTGTCCCAGCCGGTTGATCAACGATGTAGCATCACCGATGCACAAGATGTAGTCCGGCGCGACACAGGTCTGTCCTGCATTCATGAATTTCGCGTAGGTCAGTCGTTTAGCAGTAGCCGGCGAGTGATTGTCCACCACCGCAGGGGACTTTCCTCCCAGCTCCAAAGTGGTTGGGGTCAGATGCTTTGCTGCCGCCATGGCGACAATCTTTGCAACTCTCTCACCCCCGGTATAGAAGATGTGGTCCCAGCGGGCCGCGAGTAGCTCAGTGGCTGTATCCACTCCGCCTTCGATAACCGCAAAGACTCGCTCATCGAGGTAGAGCGGAAGGAATTTGGCTAAGGCACCAGAAGTGGCCGGAGCCAGTTCTGAAGGCTTGATGACCGCCGCGTTGCCAGCAGCAATAGCGGCCACCAAAGGGGCCAGCACCAGCTGCAGAGGATAGTTCCACGCGCCAATAATCAAAACCACTCCTAGAGGGCGTGGTTCGATCTTGGCCATGGCCGGCTGTAGTGACAATGGGACCTTAACGCCGGTGCTGTCCATCCATTCAGCCAAGTGCCGCAGCGCATGATCTATCTCGGCACGAACCACATCGACTTCAGCGAATTTTGCTTCTGTCGCACTTTTTCCAAGGTCTTCATTCAGAGCCTGCAGGAAGTCCTCAAGATGCTCTTCGAGCATCTTCTCCAGCGCTCGCAATTGTTGGACGCGGAAGCGGCGCGGGTGCGTAATTCTGGTATCGGCTGAACGACGAAGATGGCTCAGGACCGTAGCAATACGAGAAGGATGCTCGTCCACCGGCGGCGCGGAATCGCCGACCGGTTCAGGCAATGGAGTGGAAGTAAACAGACCCATGATTTGAGACTACGTTACGAAGCGAAAGTTTCCTCAAATAATTCCCAAGTTCTTCAATATGTATCAAGTATTTGATACATTAACTGTCATGGATCAACTCTCGGCGAGCGCTTTGTCGGTAGCCATTGCGGCCACCATAATCTATCTTTGGCTGCGCTCGGTGGCTACGGGAGGCAAGGTCCCTGCCCTTCAGCGGGCCAGGTCTCATTCGTTCTGGTGTGCGTTAATTGCTTTCTTCGTCTCTACGTCCGGGGAGCTTAGAAAGTTGTGGGTGATTGATGGACAGACGGAGCCGACAATCTCACTGATCATCATCGCGCTGAGTGCCGGAGGGTGGATCGCTCTGGTCTACATCATCGGTTTGTTTACCTGGCCACAGGAGCTACAGCCGGTCCGTGTTGCTTCCTTAGAACCTCGGACATTTACCTCACCTTTCCCCCGAAAATTGGGGGCACTTGTTGGTGCCCTCGCTGTGGTTTCAATTGCGCTTCTCTGGCCGGTATCTCAAGTTTCGGGTCAGAGTCCCCAGGGTTATTCCGAGACCGAATCCACTAGCGACTTTGGCGAACCCTTCGAGCAAGTTTCAACCGTCACGCCCGGATGGCACTCCGGCACTGAAGTGGCTCCACTTTTAGCACTGAGCATTCTAGGAGTGTTGGTTGCTGCCGCATTGGTCAGTTTCGTCATTCTCAAGCGCCAACCTTTGACCGGAATATCGACTGCGCATAACCAACAGTTGCGCACCGTATGGCTCAACAGGCTCTTGCGGCATACCGGCTGGATCCTCGTTGGCATTAGTGTTTCTGCAATCTCCTATGCCGACCCCATACTAGGTCCCGAGTGGAGCCGCATCTCAACATTTGCGTACCTTGGTCTGGGCTTCGTATTGCTCGTTTGGGGACCGAACGTTCCAGCGCTGAAGAACGAACACCCCAATGTGCATTCAGCTTTCGCGCGGATGCGATCGCACACTCTGACGGTTTCGTATATTGCAACGGCAGTATTGCTGGTCTGTTCCTACGTCATCGCTGTAGTTGCCAGTGAACGCACTTATGAAGTGTCCACTGTTTATGGCGACATGAGAGCCAGACTTTCAAACACTTCACTCGTAATCGTCTGGGGCGCACTTGCCGTAGTGCTCTTCTTGGTCATTTCGGCCGGTTTCGCGCTCTATGCTGACCGACGCGCCAAACATGGCGCAACACGCTCCCCACAGACTCAGAATCTCCCTTTTTGGGTGTATCTCATTGCCGCGCTTTGCGTAACCAGTGGTAGCGTTTTGCTCTACATTCCCGACGCAGTCCCCTCGAACATGCGAGTTTCCCCCTGGTTGACCACGGGGGTTATTGTCGGGTTGCTGATATTCGCTGCCGGTTATCACTGGTGGATCCGCCGTTGCGCGGTACCGTGGGACGTCACAATGGAGCAGGAGATCTGGTATCGACAAGTGTTGGAATTCCGCGCCCTGCGGGTGTTAAGTAGCGCGTTCTTCCTGCTGCCTGGATTAGCTTATCCAGACGAACCGGCCGTAATCGCCCTTGGTGTGGGCCTATTCTGCATTCCAGCTTTCTTAGTGGTACCCCGACCAAATCCCGTTGCTCTCCAAAGCGCACGCGCATGAGCACGCAGATCAGTGTAGATCTTGAGGCTGCTACCGCACCTTATGAGCAAATCCGTTCGCAGGTAGCCTCGCTGATCAATCTTGGCGAACTAACTGCCGGTAGCAAGCTACCTACCGTTCGTGCGCTGGCCACGGACCTTGGTGTAGCCGCAGGAACGGTAGCCCGCGCCTATAAGGAGCTTGAAGCTGAAGGTCTCATTTCTTCGCGACGTCGCGCCGGCACGGTGGTGAACGAACGCTTAGCACCCGTCGATACGCATGAAGACCTTGTGGTTGCGGTAGACAACTTGTGGAAACTGGCCGCAGCGCACCATGTCGATGCCGCGACGCTTAAGGCTTTGGTGGCGCGACGTGAACCGTAAGAATTTGTTCTAGCCATCCCTACTGCGTACGCTCTAGACCAGTGACACGGGGTGTCGGAGAAGCCGACTGAGATAAGACCCGTCGAACCTGATCTAGTTCACGCTAGCGGAGGGATGTCGCATGACTCTACCTACCGTTGCCCAAAAATATCGGCAGCACTCCCCCTTGGTTTTTTGTCTGACGAATACTGTCGTCACCAACTTCACCGCCAATGCTCTCTTAGCTTCGGGCGCTTCACCGGCGATGACCAATCTGCCCGGCGAGGCCGGGCCGTTTGCGGCCGTCGCATCTGCAGTACTGGTCAACCTCGGTACACCGAGCACCGAGCAAATGGTTGCTATGGAAGAAGCAATACACTCGGCGAACGCAGCTGGCACCCCATGGGTCCTAGATCCAGTGGCAGTGGGCGCTCTACCAGTGCGCACCGACTTTGCGCGTCGTATCGTGCAGCAGAAGCCGACATTGATCCGCGGTAATGCTTCGGAAATTCTCGCCTTAGCGGGTAAGGACTCCACCGGCCGGGGCGTTGATGCAACAGATACCGTACACGCCGCTGTGGCCGCCGGGCGTGAATTGGCTCAGGCTCACGATTGCATTGTTGCCATCTCCGGTGAGGCAGACGCGATCATCGATTCACACCGCACGGCTCTGGTGCACACCAATGGCATCGGGCTGACCAGAATCACCGGAGGCGGTTGCGCACTTGGTGCTTTTAGTGCTGGCATGCTCGCCGTGCATGATGACCCCTTTGAAGCCACCATCGCTGCACACGGCTTTTATGGCCTAGCCGCCGAAAAGGCATTGGCTAACAGCACTGGACCGGGAAGTTTCGCAGTGGCATTCATTGATTCACTGGCATCCGCTGAGCCCGAGGAACTACAGAATTTGAAGTACGAGGAATTGAACCATGCATAATATCGGCGCTTACTTAGTAGCCAACACTGCCAGCTGTACCCCACGCACCACACTGGAAGTAATCGAAGGTGCAGTAGCTGGTGGCATCGAATGGATCCAGCTGCGAGCCAAAGATGAGACCGCCCGCGAATTCTTCGAACTGACCTGCGCTGCGGCCAGGCTAACCGAAGGCAAAGCGAAGCTACTGGTCAACGACCGCATTGACGTGTTCCTGGCAGCACGCGCGGCCTCTGCAGCTGTCAGTGGAATTCATATCGGTCAGAAGGATGTTCCGGTGCGTCTGGCACGTCAAATCATTGGCGAAGGCGTCATCGGGCTGAGCGCTTCCACCGATGAACAGCTGTCACAGGCCAATCTTGATGCTGAAGTCATCGACTACCTAGGCGTGGGGGCAGTACGCGCTACCCCCACCAAAAAAGATCACCCCACCCCGCTGGGATTGGATGGGTTTACCCGCGCAGCCTCGCTGACCGAGTTGCCCTGTGTAGCTATTGGCGCAATCACTGCAGAGGATGCCACCGCAATCCGTGCAGGTGGCGGCTCCGGTCTAGCCGTCGTTCGGGCCATCTGCAACGCCGAGAATCCGCAAGAAGCTAGCGAGCAACTAGTTGCCGCATGGAAGGCAGCACAGTGAAAAACATTCTCTCCATCGCCGGCTCCGACCCATCCGGTGGCGCCGGAATCCAGGCGGACCTAAAAGCCATCGCCGCTAATGGTGCCTATGGTATGTCCGTCATCACCGCCCTGACTGCACAGAACACCCAAGGGGTCAGCGCGGTTCAGGCCATCGGCGGCGAGTTTGTCCTTGCCCAGCTTGAAGCCATCGGTGCTGATATACAGATTGATGCCATCAAGATTGGGATGCTGGCCAACGCCGATGTCATCCGGGCTGTCACCAGCTGGTTGGATTCCGTGGATGCCCCTGTCGTTCTTGACCCCGTCATGGTGGCTACCAGCGGGGATCGCCTCCTCGAGAATGAGACCGCGCTTGATTCTTTGCTCAACCGTGCCTCGGTAATTACCCCCAACCTATTGGAGCTGGCCACATTATTGCGCGAGCCCGCAGCTGACAACTGGGCTGATGTCCTAGAACAGGCCCAACGCCTGGCAGCCAAACATGACGTTCTAGTTTTGGCTAAGGGAGGGCATCTGGCCGAAGATCGTTGCCCAGACGCACTCGTTGAGGCCGAAGGGGTTGTAGCCGAGTTCAGTAATCCCCGGCATCACACCAAGAACACCCATGGCACCGGCTGTACCCTGTCCAGCGCTCTGGCCGGCCAGTACGCAACCACTGGTGATTGGGTGCAGTCTCTGGAAAATGCCAAGGCCTACCTGTTCCGGGCCATCGGCACCGCCGATGAGCTCAACGTGGGTAGTGGGCACGGCCCGGTCAACCATTTTGCCGACTTCTTCGACGCTTCTGATCCAATGCAGGATTGGTGGCAGCAAATCGAGGGCTTGCGTGAGTCCATCGATAATTTGGAGTTCATCACCCAGTTGGCCGACGGCACACTGGCACCAGCTGACTTTGAGCACTACCTCGCGCAAGACGCCTTATACCTTCAGCGTTACGCTCAGGTGTTAGCTGAGGCCAGTGCCCTAGCGCCCGAGCTTGATGCTCAGCGTTTCTGGGCCAACTCTGCCAGCCAGATCCTAGAGGGTGAACTTCAGTTGCACCGCAGCTACCTCGCCGAGGGAAGCGCCAACCCCAGCTCTATCACGCTGAACTATGTGAACCACCTTGCGGCGTCAAAGCACAGTTACGGTGAGCTGATTGCGGCGATTCTGCCCTGCTACTGGCTGTATCAGGACATTGGCAAGCGCCTTGCTTCGGCCAATCATGAGCAACACCCCTATAACAAGTGGCTGGTTACCTATGCCTCGGAAGAATTCGACCTGGCTACCGAGCAGGCCATCAACATGGTGCGTAGCGCGTGGAAGAAAGCCGATGCGGACCAGCGCGAGCGAATGCGGCTTGCCTTTATGCGTTCTTCGGAGCACGAGGTGGCCTTCTTCGACCAGGCGCGAGTGAACCGAGTAGAATTCTCTACGGTCTAAAACGCACGGGCCACAACCTGGAGGATTGTATGAGCTGGAGCATTCACGGCAATGGAAAGACCATCAGCCCGGGCGAGGTTGTTGCCCCCGATGAGCGCTTGCACTGGCCGCAGACCATTTCCATTGGAGCCCAGCACATCTTGGCCATGTTCGGGTCCAGCATTTTGGTACCTACGTTGACCGGTTTCCCGGTCACCACCACCTTGCTGTTCACCGGCTTGGCCACCATTATCTTCTTGCTGATGACTAAGAACAAGGTGCCTAGCTACCTTGGCTCGTCCTTCGCGTTGATTGCTCCGGTCATCTCCACCACCCAGTCACACAGTATGGCTGGTGCGCTGGGCGGAATCGTGATGACCGGTGCATTGCTCTTTGTGGTGGGTCTGATTGTGCAGGTCACCGGCACGGCGTGGATTCACACTCTGATGCCCCCGGTAGTCATGGGTACCATTGTTGCGCTGATTGGCCTGAACTTGGCTAGTGCAACCTTGGCACCAATGACCGACTTCCCACTGACCACCTTCCTGACGGTGATCTTCACGGTGGTAGCCACCGTGGCCTTCAAGGGCTTGCTGGGACGCCTGTCGATTCTGGTCGGGTTGGTTCTTGGTTACTTGCTCGCATTGGTGCAGGGTCAGGTTGATTTCAGTGCAGTCGCCAAAGCTGACTGGGTTGGCCTGCCACAGTTCACCACTCCAACCTTTCATCTGGACACCGCGCTAATGTTCCTACCTGCGGTCTTTGTGTTGATTGCTGAGAACATTGGACACGTGCGTACCGTGGGTGTGATGACCGGCCGAGACCTCTCAAAGTTCAACGGACGCGCGTTAATGGCTGATGGTGCAGGCACTGTTCTCGCTGGACTCGGCGGCGGCTCTGCGACAACTACCTATGCAGAGAACATCGGCGTGATGGCTGCATCACGCGTGTACTCCACCGCAGCCTATTGGGTAGCGGCCATTGTTGCTATGGCTTTGGCCTTCCTGCCAAAGTTCGGCGCACTAGTGGGCACCATTCCAGTGGGTGTTATCGGCGGTTTGGGCATTGTCCTGTACGGCATGATCGGTATTGTTGGTGCCCGCTTGTGGATCGAAGCGAAGGTTGATTTTGGCAATCCGGTCAACCTGATGACAGCTGGTACGGGTTTGATCATCGCTATCGCGGTCACCAGTGACATCACCTTCGGGCAGATCCAGCTCGGTGGTATCGCCCTGGGGTCGATCGCCACGTTGGTCGTCTTCCACTTGATGAGCCTGGTAGCCAAGCTTCGTGGTTTCGACCCTGCCGAAGTGTCGAAGCAATCTTGAGAGATTAAGAATATTTTTTGATCGGTCGGCGCCGCGAGTTTTTTCGCGACACCGACCGATTTTTTGTTGTAATCTCCCGGCTGGTTAGGCATGAGAGATAGTAGGGATTCACCCTTCCTGAACGTCTCATGTAAGGACTCCTTCCAAAATGTGACGGTTATCCCACAAAAAACTGAAAATAAGTGATTTTCATACCATCCAAATCGGATAGCATGGCTCATTGTGACTGCGACAACATCAGACGGAAAACTCTCCGCGCGACTCATCTTTATCGCCCTTGGGGCGGCACTAGGTGGGTTCGTTTTTGGATATGACTCATCAATCGTTAACGGCACCGTGGACGCTGTCGAGCACGAATTCGGGCTCAACGCGGTAACCATCGGTTTCACTGTTTCCTGCGCCTTACTCGGTGCAGCACTAGGGGCTTGGGTGGCCGGCATGGTCTCCCAACGTGTGGGACGCGTACGCACCATGGTGTTCGCCTCCGCCCTCCTCATCATCTCGGCCATCGGCTGTGGCCTGTGCTTCAGCGCAGTTGACCTGATCGTTTGGCGTATTGTCGGCGGCATTGGCGTGGGCTTCGCTTCGGTAATTGCTCCGGCCTACATCGCCGAAATTTCCCCAGCAGCCGTCCGCGGCCGTCTGGGCACCATGCAACAGATGGCCATCGTATTGGGCATCTTCGTAGCATTCTTGGTCAGCGCGCTGCTGGTCTTCGTCATGGGCTCTGCCGATGCCACCGGCCTGTTCGGTCTGGCTGCTTGGCGTTGGATGTACCTCTCGCTGGTAGTTCCAGCAGTGATCTACGGGCTTATGGCACTTCGTCTTCCCGAGTCTCCTCGCTACCTCGTTGAGCGTGGACGCGTGGTTGAAGCTGCTGCGGTTCTGACCCGCGATATGGGCATGACCCCAGGCACAGAAACCGAGCAGAAGATCGAAGAGATTCGCTCTACCGTGCACGTAGAAAACCGTCAGAAGTTTAAGGACCTTTTGGGCCGCTTCGGCTTCCACCCACTGGTCTGGACCGGTATTCTACTTTCGGTTTTCCAGCAGTTTGTTGGCATCAACGTGATCTTCTACTACTCCACTACGCTGTGGAAGTCAGTAGGCTTCGCTGAATCGGATTCGTTCACGATTTCACTGATTACTTCGATCACCAACGTCGTGGCCACCGTCGTGGCAGTGCTGCTGATCGACGTGCTTGGACGTAAGCTGCTACTGACCATCGGTTCGGCAATTATGACCCTGTCTTTGGGCATGATGGCTATTGCCTTCGCCCAGTCGGTCACCGTCGACGGTGCCGTCTCCCTGCCTGGTAGCTGGGGCATCATCGCCCTGGTTTCGGCGAACCTGTTTGTTGTGGGCTTCGGTGCCACTTGGGGTCCAGCGGTATGGGTACTGCTCGGGGAAATCTTCCCGAACTCCATCCGAGCCATGGCCTTGGGTGTGGCAGCCGCCGCGCAGTGGATCGCCAACTTCGTTGTTTCCACCACCTTCCCGGCCCTGGCCGACGCAGGTCTGGCCCTGGCCTACGGCATCTACGCGGTCTTCGCATTACTCTCCTTGATCTTCGTGATCTTCATGGTCAAGGAAACCAAGGGACGCACCCTGGAAGACATGAAGCTGTAAACGTAACGTACTCAGAAGCACGGCGGAGCATGCTCCGCCGTGCTTTTTACTACCTTCATTCAGTGAGTTTGCTCAGGCACCGTTCAAGCTCTGTATCTTCATAAAAGAAGCTACCCTCTTCAACGGGCTTGCAATCAAAGCCGAACGGGATTTCCTTTTCGTTATACAACATCCGAACAATCACCTGCTGATCGTCATTTGAAAATACATCCCACTGGATGTTCGCCCCCATTGGGGCAACTTCCGCACCACGCCACTCATTAGTGTCATAACTGAACAACGTATCTGCTGGCTGTTGTTCTTCACTACCTGGTAGCTTGAGCAGTGCCGCCAACGGAATGAGTTCCTCTGCGTGGGCAAAGCGGAAATCTGCAGCCTGGGTGGTCTTACCCTCACGCACCCCAGCTACCGCATCAAGCATGTCCGTTAGCAACACGTCGGCCATCTTGTAGGTGACATCGTTGCCGGCAATGCTCGGTCCCTTTTCGTAGAAGTCTTCGGCTTCTGAGACCCGCGAGAGCACTAGCGCGTCTTCGCTGGTGAGGAATTCACCGAAGTCGACTTGGTAGTCCTCACCCATACCCGGAGAGATCACATACAACTCGTAAAGGTACATGGCTGCATCCACTACGCTTTCCAGATGCTTCTCGCCTTTGCCGCGGTCCACCAAATCAATGGCTCCACTATCAAGCTTGGTAATGAACTCTTCGGTAAAGAGTCGCGAGAGCACATGCTTGGATGCGTCAACGATCTGCGGATCCTCTTCAACCTTCTCCAAGGTCTCAACCAGAACCGGGTCATTGTCGATGAAGTCGTTGTAGGCCTGATCTGTGTCATGGAAATACAGCAGCTTTTTGTCCGTGCGTGGTTCACTGATCAGTGGCTTAATATCCTGATCTTCTTCAACTAGTCCCTGCGAAAAATTTTGCGCGCTATCCACGGCACGGTCCACACCGGAGGTCACGATGTTGATCTTCTTCTGCTCGTCTTCGGCGCCCTCGAAAAGCCCCTCCATACGTTCGTAGGCGCGTTCAGCCATCTGCTGATGCTCGTGTTCTCCCTCGGTGCTTAGCATTCCGTAGCCAACCTTTTCGTGCACCGCGGTAATCTGCGCAACCACCGGACCCAAGCGTTCTCCGGTTTCGGTCAGGGCGTTTTCTTTCTTAGCCATTTCCCACAGTTGGGTGATGAGGTCGTCGTATTTTTTGCTCGAGAGCAATCGTGAACCATGTCGGGCCACATGCTCAATGAGTACTGGTTCGAACTCTTCTGGTGGCTGCGAATACTGCACATCTTGTACTGGGGCGGGATAGGTGGCCTTGGTACCCAAGGCCAGGCGTGCCGCCTGATCGTCATGGGCGGCTTGGCTCGGTGCGCTGCATCCGGTCAGGGCGAGCATCACCCCTGCCAGTGCTAGTGAGGTGAAACGAGTGTACTTGGCCATGCATTGCTCCTTGGGTGAGAGTGATGAGTGATTTTAGGGTTGTGCAGTTGAGGCGCGAGCCACCAGTTGCGGGGTGTAGAGCTCGCGCAGTGCTTGAGTACGTCCGGCGGTGCGTTCGGCAATCGCGTCCACGGCCCGGCGGCCCATATCGACCTGCGGCTGGTCGATACTGGTGAGGCTGGGGTAGAGCAATCGGGCTAGGGCCGTGTTGTCATAGCCGATCACCGCTAGTTGCCCGGGCACCTGAACCTGCTGTTCATGGGCCAACCGGATCACTTCAGCGGCCGTTAGGTCGTTATTGCACAGCACCGCATCTATCCCGCTGGCGCTGAGCTGCTCTAGGTTTATGTCTTCTCCGCTCTCCACCTGAAGAATGGTGCACGGCAGCTTGGCTGCTTCAAGGGCCAGGACCACCCCATCGATACGTGCGTGGCTGGTCGCGCTGGCGGAGCGAGAGAGATAGGCGATGCGCTGGTGCCCGGCCTGAACCAAATGTTCTACCGCTAGTTGGGCACCAGAGACATCGTCGCTGGCGATGGTGTCCACCTGCGCGGGTGGATCCGCCAAATGGGTGAGCACCACCGTCGGGACCTCACTGCCGGCACGTTCCAACACCTGACGTGGAACCCACGAAGAAACAATGACCAACCCATCAACCCGCAACTCGATCATGGTGTCGATTTGGCGTTCTAACTCTTCGGGATTCTGTCCACCATTGCCGATAATCACCCGCGCATTCAGTTCCTTGGCGCGAGTCTGGACTCCCTGAACAATTCCGGTGTGGTGTTGGTTATCGAGCTGATTGAGCACCACTCCCACCAGCCCGGAGACCCCGCGCACCAGTGAACGCGCCGCTGAATTAGGGCGATAGCCTAACTCTTGGGCAGCATCGAGCACTAGATCACGATTATTCGCGCTCACTCCGCCGTCCCCGCGGAGCGCCCGGGAGGCCAAAGACTTGGAGACTCCAGCACGTTTGGCCACATCAATAATGGTCGGGCGGCGACCGGCCGTCAGTTCCGCTACCATCTCAGCTACCAACCCGAATGCGGGTGAATTCCTCGACAAAATGGTCCAGTGCCGGGTAGTGCGCACCGGGCCCCTGGGCGACGAACGCCGGGGCAAGGTGTTCGCCCATTTCTCCCGCGTCGAGCAACAGTGGCTGATAGCTGCCTCCGGCGCGTTGGACAATCAACGCACCAGCGGCCACATCCCAAGGATTCACCGAACCACCAAAGGCACAGTCCACCCATCCGGCGGCCACATGGGCCAGGGTCAATGCGCCTGAACCGGTGCGCCGCAGTGAGGAGAACGCCTCAGCGAGATCACCAAAGTGACCCAATGCAGTCTCCCTATCAGCTTCGAGATCCCGGGCCGTGGGGTACCCAGTGATCATGGTCGCTGCCGCTGCCGGCTGTGTCGCCGGGGTGCGCAGGATCTGACCATCTAGGTAGGCATGTTCATGATCGGCGCTAAAGAGTCGTCGTGCTATCGGATCAAAGATCGCCCCGGCCACCAGTTCGCCATCCACGGCGACTCCGATAGAGACACAGAAGAAAGCTAGACCCTGAGCAAAGTTGGAGGTGCCATCGATTGGATCCACATACCAGGTCACCGGGCCTTGCCCGCCCTGGGCTCCACCTTCTTCACCGATGATTCGCCAGCTAGGATCACGTTCTAGCAAAAACGGCACAATCAACTCTTCGGCGGCTCGGTCATGTTCGGTGACCAGGTCGTGGCGGTCGCGCTTGTAGTCGATGTCCATCTGACCGCGGAATACCTTTTGCAAATATTCTCCGGCGAGAAGGGCGGCTTCTTCGGCGGTGGTACGCAGGAGGCTGGGCAGTTCAGGCACTGTACTTTCTCATTTCATTCAGTAATTCTTGGGGTGTGGCGACCACGAGGTCGGCAGTCACCTCAACGGTGTAGGGGCGTTTGGCGCTTCCCGGGGAGGGCATCAGCACGTTGCCACCAATCCCGGCGCGCACCCCGCATAGGACATCGCGATCCAGGTGGTCCCCGACATACCAGCAGTCGGCGGCACTCAGCCCCAGCGCCTGGGCACCCAGATGCAGGAAGTCCGGGTTGGGTTTACGCAGCTCACACTCATCGGAATACAGTTCGGCAACAAAATAGTCGCTGAGCTTTTGTTCTGCCAGATAGTCGCGGTGCACCTGCCCACACATGGCATTGGAGACCACTGCCACCGGCAAGTCGATTTTTGCGCACCAGGCCAATAGCTCGGTGATACCCTCACGTAGTTCGCGGTGCTCCTTGGTGAAGCTGATCAGGTAGCACAGCTGCTGATAGTGAGCTTCGATGGTACGACGAGCTTCTTCGGGCCAGTCCGCGGCGATGAAGTCCAAAACGTAGGTGTGCTGGTCTAGTTCTTTGGGGTGGCGCGGCCGGGACATGGCATTGCGCCAGAGCCCAGCGGCCACCGCCCCGGCGGTGATGTCTGCGATCAACCGGTCGCGTGAGACCATGGGTTCTGATCCGATCAGTACCAGGAACTCATCGGCCACCAATTGCTGCCAGTTCGCCGGTTTTTCGCTGTTGACAATGACTCCGCCGAAATCTAAAAGTAGGCCTTTGGGCAATGCTTGCAAGCTCATGCTGCTACCGCCTCTACATTTCTCACGCGTTCTCCCGTGGCATCAAAGAGGTGCAGTTTCTGTGCGAGGGCCTGCACCTGTTGTCCCTCGGCGAGCGCTGGGCGTTGCTGTGAGGTGGCGAAGTAACGCCGCTCACCGTCACTCAGCTCGATAATCCACGAACCACCGGTGGGCAGTAGTGCACTGACCGTTACGGACAAGGAGAATTTCCCGGGCGTCGGCGTCGTGGTGATGTGCAGGTCTTCAGGCCGGATACCCAGTGACGTTGCGGTGGAGTCCATTGACTTCATCCAGGTATCTGCGGATTGGTTGTGCCCCGATTCAATGATGTTCATCGGTGGACTTCCCATGAATTCTGCGACAAACCGATTGGCTGGGGAATCGTAGATCTCGCTGGGGGATCCGACCTGTTGGATCCGTCCCTGATCCATCACCACAATTCTGGTAGCCAAGGTCATGGCCTCAAATTGGTCGTGGGTTACAAAAACCATCGTGTTACCGGTATCCCGATGGAGCCGCTGAAATTCTGCACGCATTTCTAGACGCAGTCGGGCATCGAGGTTGGAGAGCGGCTCATCTAAGAGCATCACCTGCGGGCGTGCTGCCAGTGTTCGGGCAATGGCCACACGCTGTTGCTGCCCGCCGGAGAGCTCCCCGGGGTAGCGGTCAGCTAATTCGCTAATCGACAAGGTCGCCAGGGCCTGGTCCACAAGGGTTGCACGTTCGGCTTTGGCTAGCTTTTGCACGCGCGGGGCAAAACCCACGTTGTCTTTGACATTGAGGTGCGGCCATAGCGCGTAGTTCTGGAACACCAATCCGAGTCCGCGGCGCTCGGCAGGAACACACTTACCTCCGGGCACGTCGTCGAAGGTGGTCCCGTTCACCACAATTTCGCCGGTTGTGGGATGTTCCAGCCCTGCGATCATGCGTAGTGTTGTGGACTTGCCGCACCCCGACGGTCCCAGCAGGCATAGGAACTCCCCTCGTTCCACCTCAAGGTCTACGTCCTGTACGCTCGGGCGGCGGCTCCCAGAGTATGTTTTGCCCAAGCCTCGCAAACTGATCATCGGCTCCATATGAACTCCTTGTCGCTGTGCTTTTACTTGGCCGAGGTGCGCCACAGGTCTTGCCAGATTTCGCGTGATGCCCAGTCGGTTTCCAGCCCAGCGTTATCAAACTGGAAGATTTCATTGAGGTGTTTTCCTACATGGGCAGCGTCTTCAGGCTGTTTGATCGACGAGTTTGCCGAGATCTTTCCATCGGAGATCTGAGGTTCGATGCCCTCTTGAGTCAGTACGAAGTGTACAAAGAGCTTGGCGGCATTGGGGCTCTTGCTACCCGAGGCAATAGTCAGTGACTTAGGCGAGGCCTTGCCCACCCATGGAACCAACCCTTCACACACACCAAGGGAGTAACCCTTTTCCTCAATATTTCGGTACTTCGCGCTGGACATCAGTGCCATCGGAGGATCATCCTGCCCGCCTGCTCCCACCGCTTCGGAAGCCTCTTCACTGGATTTGGTAAGGATCGGCTGATTGGCAGCCATTCGAGAAACCCATTCTGCAGCGGCCGAATCCTTGTCGGTTACCAGGTCCTCACCGAATGCTTCCTTATAGGCATCGCGGAGTTGCTGGTCACCGAACTGTGCCATCTGGCTGTACCAGTCCAGAGCCCCGTTATCACCGACGGGGTCCTGGAAGGCGACCTTCTTAGTGAATTTCTCCGTGGTGAAGTCCCATATGTTGGTTGCTGGGCAGGTATTAAAAGCCTCGGTGTTATAGGTCCAGAAGCTCGGGTCGGTAATCATGACCAATGGTTCTTGCATCGAAGCATCGATATTCGGGGCTAGGTCTGCCGGGACCCAGTTGGTGACAAAGTTATTGGGCAACAGCTGGTTTTTGACCGCGGGTAGATCAGAAATCGCCACGACGTCCCCAACCACATTTCCGGCCTGTGCTTCCCGGGTCACTTTTTCAATGGCTTCGGCCGCATCAGTTTTCACGCCGGTGGCTTTGATCCCGTAAGCCTTGGTAAAAGCAGCAGCCATGTCTTCTACCTTGGAAGTGCTGTCGTAAATGGTAATCGGGCCTTCTGCCTTAGCTGCTGAGATTAGTTGGTCCAGATCAAAATCTTCAGCAGACTGGGCCACGGGTGCAGTGGTGGCCGCCGGGGCCTGGCCAGCGCAGCCGGTGAACAACAGGGCGCTCAGCCCTAGGCCCACAACGGTGGTCCATCGGTGAGTTGATGTAGTGCTCATGGTGAGGCTCCTTAGATATTGGTACTGCGGTGGATGATGTTTGGCTCAACCCAGCGAATCTGCCAGGTTGCTTCGAAAGAGTTTCTGTGTCGCCCAGGTGCCCAAGAGGGCTATTGCGCAGATCATGACCACTACCGCGTTGGCGGCATGGCTATAACCGAAGTCGATGAGAGTCATGGACAGCGTGGTCATGAGTTCCGTACCTGGCGTCGCCAAGATAATCACCAGACTCAATCCTTGAACTCCGGAGACGAAGGGCAGCAGGGTTGCGCTGGCCAACGAACTACGCACCATGGGCAGTATTACCGTGCGTAGGCGATAGCCGAACCGTGCACCAAGACTCTGAGCTGCTTCTTCGCTTTCCGCCCCGAGCTGCATCATGGCAGTGACCCCGGCCCGGGAAGCAAAGGGCATTTCGTCGGCGATCATGATCAAAATCAGAATGGTTGCCGTGCCATACAGCGCCGGGATGGGGCCACGGGGCACCGCGAAGAGGGAGAGATAAGCTACCGCAAAGGCTAGTCCGGGAACGAGGTAAGGCATGAAGGTGATCACGCGCAGTGCCGTGCCCAACTGTCGCAGGGGAGAGCGCACCACTACATATCCCACGAGCAACCCGAGTAGGCCAGTGCATAATGCCGCTAGGCCCACCATCCACACGGTATTCCACACTGCACGCCAGGTTGCGGCCGAAACCAATACGCCTTGGCTGAAACCAACGGTTGGGAGATCATGGCCTATCCAATAATCCGCGGTGAAGTTTTGTACGGAAAAGTCCCCCGGAACCCGCATCACGGTGGAAAGTACCAAAGTGCCTAGCGGTATCAGTACTGAAATAGTGAAGAGCAGGCTAACCACGGCCAACGCCGGAATACGCCAACGGATCAACGGTTCAGTTTGGGTGAGCGTTGCCTTGCCGTTAAGGGTTGTAAAGCGTTGGGCCTCGCGCAGGAACCTCAGATCAACCATCAGTGAGATGCCGCCTAAGGCCACCATCACGGCGGCGATCACCGCGGCGATTCCAGATTGCTGGGTTGAGATACTTTGGTGCAACGTGGTGGACAGAACCTGAAATCCTGCCGGAAGTCCCAGAACATAGGCCACACCAAATTCGCCGATGGCTTTGGCGAACATGAGGGTAGCCGCGGAGAGAAGAGCAGGGCGTAGCAGGGGCAAGGTCACCCGCCACCACCGTTGTTGTGCACTGGCGCCACTGATCCGAGCGGCCTCATCGAGTTGCCCAGGAAGATTTTTCAGGGCGTTGGAGACTAGAAGGATCACAAACGGTGTGAAGTGCAGGGAAAAGATCACGATTATCGGAACTGGGCCGTAAGCCAACCAATTCGGCGGTTCCCAGCCGAGGGTTTCCATCCAGCCTTGTTGGCCGGCGTTGCTGCGGTTTCGGAAGATCGTGGTCCAGGCCAAGGCGAAGGTCCAGGCCGGCAGCATATAAGGAACGATCAGCGCGCTAGCGAACCATCTCCGGGCGGGTAAATCGGTGCGGACCAGTAGCCAGGCCACGGGAACTCCCACTGCCAGCGCGATAAGCATCGAGCACAGTGAAACCCAGAGGGTATTGAGCAGCGGCGTGTAAAAAATAATGTCCGAGACGGGGGAGGAAAAAACTCGGTCAAGGTAATATCCGGTGAGCGTCCCGGCTGATGCTCCAGCCTTCGCTTCATCGCCAAATCCCACCTGGATCGCACCTAGTAACAGGGAAATCACTGGGGCAAGGATGAGGTACCCAAATATCAATAGAAGAAGGACCCCAAGCAACGTAGCTGGGTGACGAAGAATAATTCTGGCGCGGTAACGCGGTGAATCTTGTGTTGATTTAGCTGATGTGGAACGTTCCCTTTGTGGCGTAAGCAGTGCCATCAAATCCTCCGCGTGCTCGCCGTGCCTCATGCCAGCAGGGAGAATTCCCGGGCACAATCACGAGATTAGGGAGGCTAAACGACGCGTAGATGGCATAAAGGTGAACGATTCGATACTGCTTGTGGAACGTTCCCATCTGAGGGATCTTAAAAACGCTGATGCCAACAAGGGCTGCCGCTCTTATAGGAAGGGCAGCCCTTGTCAGCTTGCACTACTTAGAAGAATTTGCGTTCTACCAAGCCTTGCGGGGTACATCGATCCCCGCCTCGCTTTGCACTTCAAGGACCTTATCTAAGGTCGGACGCCCAACACGCACCGGACCCTGATCCGCCAGGGGAATCGTGATCGACTGCCCAGGAAATAGATCTATTTGCTCGTCGCGAACCCAGATCGGGCGGGAGTGGGCTCCTTCAAGGGTGAACTGGATAGAGTCCTTCTCCAAGCGCACCGCAATACTCATGCCGTGCCAGGCTAGGTTGAAGCTAATTGAACGCCACTGCTCAGGCAGGCGCGGGTCAAAGCACAGCCGGTCATCGTCATCGCGCAATCCGGCAAAACCGTAAATCAGCGCGGACCACACACCACCGGTGGAGGCCACATGAATCCCGTCCCCGGTATTACCGTGCAAGTTCTCCAAATCCACGTTCAGCGCATGTTCGAAGTATTCCCACGACAGTTCGCGGTAACCCACTTCGGCAGCCAATATTGACTGCACCGTGGCAGAGAGCGTGGAGTCTCCCGTAGTCAGCGGATCATAGTAGTTAAAGTCCGCAAGCTTTTGTTCGGCGGTGAAGTCACTGGAGCGAAGCCACAGGGCCAGCACCGCGTCGGCCTGCTTGATCACCTGGAAACGGTAGATCACCAGTGGGTGATAGTGCAGCAGTAGTGGTCGCTTATCAGGTCCGGTGTTTTCCAGATCCCACACTTCACGGTTCAAAAAGTGCTCATCCTGCGGGTGAATACCCACCGATTCCGAGTACGGAATGTGCATGCAGTCCGCCGCCTTGAGCCACAAGGCAATTTCCTCGGCTTCAAGTTTCAACGACTCAGCCAACTTGGCATAGCGTTCGGGGTGCGCCAAGGCCAGTTCGGTGAGCAGTTGGGCGCTTCGGCGAAGGTTAAACCGCGCCATGACATTGGTATATAGGTTGTCGTTGACCACCGCAGTGTACTCATCAGGACCGGTCACCCCGTGAATATGGAAACGCTCGTTGCCTTCCTGACCGCGCCAGAAACCCAACGAAGCCCACATTCGGGCGGTTCCTACCAAGATCTCAGCTCCACCAGCGAGCAGGAATTCATCATCATCCATCACGCTCAGGTAGCGGTTCAGCGAATAAACGACGTCCGCGTTGATGTGATACTGCGCAGTTCCTGCTGGGTAGTAGGCGCTGGCTTCTTCACCGTTGATGGTGCGCCATGGGAAGAGCAACCCTTCCTCATTCATGATCCTGGCCCGGCGGGTAGCCGCCGGAATCATCGCCACCCTGGCTCGCAGGGTATTACGCGCCCATTGCTGGTTGGTATAGGTCAAGAACGGCATCACATAGATTTCTGTATCCCAGAAGTAGTGTCCGGAATAACCGTTGCCGCTCACGCCCTTGGCGCTAATTCCTAGCCCGTCAGCACGACCGGCAGCCTGAGCCAACTGGAAAAGATTCCAACGGATCTTGCGTTGCATGGTTGTGTCGTCGGTTTCCACCACAACATCGCTACGCTTCCAGAAATCGGCCATGAATGCGCGCTGGGTGCGTAGGTGCTCGTCCATGCCCTGTTCTACCAAATGATCCAGCGCACGATCTGAACGTAGCAGCATTTCTTGGGCCGGATGGCGGCGCGAACAGTTGTAGACCGCGAACTTGGAGACACGAATTCCTTGGCCGGTCTCAAGTCGGGCGCTGATGACCTCATCGGCTCGCTCCTCGGCGCTATTTCGGGTGATGTGCAGATCCTGCTGCGCCCCACCGGTGGTGGCGACTTTGTGTTCCACCACCGTGGCTACCGACATCCCTGAACCTGGGACTTGATAGGAGACGCCGAGCCGCGAATCATTCACCGAATTACCGGCTGGACGCAGCGGGTTAACGCTGGCTTCTTCACTCTTGCGTGGGTCCCAAACCCCAGCATTCGACGCGTCAGTCTCCGCCGGAGTTGCGACGGTACGCGCGGAACTGTAGCCAATGACCGAAGACTGCACGAGCACGCGCGCCGGAGCGTCGAGTAGGCGTACGTGGACATCCTGGAGTGCTAAGTGACGGTCAGTGAAGGAAATCATGCTGCGAGCCATTACCGCGACGCGGTGCCCCTCTGCGGTACGCCACAAGGTGCGGGCGCACAGGGTGCCGTCGCGGAAGTCCAAACGTAGCTCGTCGTTCAACATCTCGGTACGCCCGACTTCCAGGGCCTCATCGTTGATGAATACGCGCATGGTTCGAAAGTCTGGCGCGCTGATCATGGTCTGTCCGGTTTCGGCTAGGCCGAAAGCACTTTCTGCGTGCCGAATCTCCCAGGCCTCATGCAATCCGTTGATGAACGTGCCCCCACTTTGGTCACCGAGACCCAGCTGGGCGGCCCGTGAACCAAGGAAACCGTTACCGAGAGAGAAGACGGTATCTTGAGCGCCATCGGTGTCTCGGTTTTCATCGCGCAGCAACGACCAAGGGTCGGTTTCCCATGCCGTGGCCGATTCCTCGGTGGCTAGTTCTGCCAGGTCTTCGATGACAAAGTGGGCTCCTGCTTCAAGTAGTTCAGCCTCATTGTCTTCCCGTGCCACACCGATCACACCAAAACCACCGGCGCGCGCAGCGGCCACTCCGCTGGTGGCATCTTCAATGACCACACATTCTTCGGGGCGCCAGCCCAGGTCAGCGGCGGCAGCTAGGAAGGTGTCTGGGGCGGGCTTGCCAGGCAGAGACCGGGTGGCGGCTTCTTGTCCGCTCATCACCATCGGGAAGTGTTCCTCCAAGCCAGCGGCGGCCAACACCGTGCGTGCATTGCGTGAGGAAGACACCACGGCAACGTCTAGCCCGGCATCCAGGACTTGCTTGAGGAAAGCCACCGAACCCGCATAGGGCTCAATCCCGTCACGCGTGAGCACTTCGGTGAACTTGTCGTTTTTCATATTGCCCAAGGCACAGACGGTGTCTTGGCCCGCCGGATCATCCACGGTGCCCCACGGAAGTTCTATGCCGCGTGAAGCAAGTGTGGCTTGGACCGCGTCATACCGTGGGCGTCCGTCAAGCAACTCAAAATAGTCTTGGTCGGTGTAACTGGCCACGCCCGGGTATTGGTCAAAAAAGGCGGTGAAGAGTTCATGCCACGCCTTGCGATGAAGCAACGCGGTCGGGGTGATCACACCATCCAAATCAAAGAGGACGGCTTTGTAATCACGGTGTCGGTACTCAGGTCGATAAGCGTTCACGATCGAAATCCTTCGAAAGAGGAGCAAATTACTAGCCGTAGTCCATACGGTAGCAAGTGAACACGTTTGCATCGACATACTACGATAAGAATGTGGCACAGTGGATAGATTTGTTCAACAGCGATACCTGGCGTGAGTCGACCGCACAATGGATCGACTCAGCATGCGAGGCCTACGGGATTAAGCGCACCGCTCCCCCTCAGTTCGCGCCTGCTCAATTGCACCAGATTCAGGCCTCGGTGAAGACCGATGCAGCTGATCTGATTTTTACTGCCAACGCCCCTGGGCTGGCTGCCGAACCGGCCATCACGGTGACCGCGGGCCAATTTTTGCCCGACCGTGTGGTGGTACCACTAGCCGTGGATCGCAGTGCAGGTTACATGCTCAGTCCTGATTTTGGTCATTCGCTGGCCGATCTTGGTGACTCCGTGGAGCACTGGGAGATGGCCATGGCTTCCCTAGGCTCCTTCCAAGTCGCTCTAATGGGCCACGAAGATGAATTTTTCGACTCCGGGGTGACCGTGGTGGACCCGCAGTTCCTGCCAGAGCAATTTGAGCAGGCATTGATGATGCATGTTTCGTTGCCACCCGAGCACCCATTGCATATTGATGGTGCTCACGCAGATCACCTGGCCGGTCACATCGACGAACTATCACGTGCCTGCAGCATCTTGCATGACGGACCGGTACCGCTGAGCCTGGAACATGGCAACTTTGATCTTTCCCAGGTGGTTGTTCCCGGCCAGGCGGGCGAACACGGACGCATCTTGAACCTGTCTTCGGCGCATTGGGCTCACCCATTCTCGTCCCTAAATGTTGCTCTTCAGGCAATGACCGAAGCTTGGGATTGTGACACCAATGACGAGCGAGTCATGCAGGTGTTGTTCTCCTACTTGGATCAGTTTGCGGCTTACGGCACCGCCGATGAACTGTACGAGCTGATCGACCCAGCGTGCCTGGTCGCTCCACTGTCTCAGCACGAGACCTGGCTGCGCCTATTGCTGGATGCTGACGATGACAAGCTACGAGAATATGCTCCCGCCGTTCTTGGAACGCTGGATCTAGCGTAGGTTAGAGCGCTTAGTTCTTTAACGAACTTCGGGCCCCTGATCAGGGGCCCGAAGTTCTGTTTTTATTTGGACACTGCTGCTTGAATTTCTTTATAAGCGTTTTGTGCGGCATCACTGACGCTTTGTCGTCCGAAGAAGACTTCCATCTCGTATCGGTAGAGCACGTCTTGAACCGCGCTGAAGCCCATCGGTGGGATCGCTTCGGTATCTTTCAATTCCTTTTCAAGGCTGGTGACGAACTTAGCTGAAGCAGTCTCAATTGAGTCGAGGTCGGCGACCACTTCTTTACGGACGTCCGTATTTGCCGGCAGTCCTCTGTCCATCTTGTTTAGCTTGCCTGCTTCTGGCGAGTTAACCATGAAGTCGATGAATTTCTTTACTTCTTCCGGGTGCTTTGTGCGACCGTAGCCTGACATCATCATCGATGACTTGTACCAGAGGCCATTATCTTCGGCCTTACCTGTATGACTTGGCAGTCGCAGTGGCACCAGATCCGAGCCTACCGCTGCCGATAGTCCGCCAAGCTGGTTACTCCACCACATGCCAAAGGCCGCCACTCCCGTACCGGTCATTGAGCGGTCGGGGCCAGCGTTCTGGTTTTCGGCCAGAACTGAGGCCTTAGGGTAGGTTCCGCCATCAAGAAGATCCTTGTGATGCTGGAAATATTTGGTCAAATCTTCCGCGGTGAATTCTAAATCGCCATTGGCTCCGGTTAGATGTTTGCCGTCTTGTCGCAGCCAAGTTTGCAGACCGGCCGGTTCGTTAGGTGCTTCGGCACCATACTTACCATCGGATTCCTTGCTGACTTTTTCGGTGATCTCGCGGTAATCGTCCCAGGTCCAAGTCTTGTCATCGGGCATTTCGATACCCACCTCGGCCAGCAGCTTTGGATTGGCAGTCAAGGTAAAGGAATTGATGCCAGTGGTAATGCCTACAAGTCCATCGTCGGTTGTACCGTTGGTGATTGAGACTTCTTCAAACTTGGAGACATCCACACCGGTCAGGTCCAGCAAGGCCCCGCGGTCAGCGTATTCACGCAGGAACTTGTCATCCATCTGAATAATGTCAGGAGCGTCGTTGGAGGCCACCTGCGTTGCTAGCTTGTCCCAGTAGCCGCTCCAGTCAGAGAATTCGCCTTGGACGTCAATGTCCGGATTCTCAGCTTCAAACGCTTCGATGATTTGATTGGTGGCCTGCGCTCTTGAATCTGAGCCCCACCAAGAGAAGCGAAGCACCGTTTTTCCATCGGAGCTATCTGCGTTGCCGCTGCCCCCACACCCCGATAGGGCCAATGCCGCGACCGCGAGAAGTGCGACAGACTTACTCAAACGAGCGCCAAGATATTTTCGACTTTTCTTCGACTGTTCCTGCTGGTCCATGAGACTCCTCCTTGAGTGGGCCTGAAAGTGCGCCGATTCGGTAGCTGGGTATCATTTTCAGCTTTTCGGAAAGCGCTTGCCAAACAATCTATGTGTGACACCCATCACGAGTCAAGTGGTGCAGCGGAATCAGTCAATAACAATTGGGCATGACTCCATACCCGATTGGCATCACGGTAGTCTCGTGAAAAATTCTGTGGATTCACGTAATACCGGAGTTCCAGTGACCACCATTTTCCGCGCATCACCATGACTGAGCACCATTTCACCAGCCCAACGGCCAATTTCTTCTAGTGGTAGATGGGCGGTGCTAATTGAAGGTATGACGTCCTCCAACGTTGGAATATCATCAAAACCGACAACCGCGATATCTTCGGGGACGCGAAGGCCTCTTTCTCTGATCGCACGCAGTGCGCCGAGGGCCATAACGTCAGAAACACAAAATACGCAGAGCTGTTGGTTTGAGATCTCAGCTGCGTGCGAAGCCAGGAAGTCACTCATCGCCATATATGCACCCTCACGGGAGAACGCTCCGTGAATCACGTCAACAGCACTTAGCCCAGTCCGCTTGAGCTTAGTCAGGAAACCATTGGCGCGGTCCGCCGAGGTCAACAGATTCCTGTCACCAGAAAGCACCACGAAGGACCTGTGACCCGCTCGAATTAGTTCTCCGGCAAGGTTTTCGGATGTCTTCGCATTATCTATTTGGATCCCACCAGTAGTCGCTAGCGGCTGCCCAATAACCACTACCTGGCCACCATTTTCTTGGTAACTCTCAATGAGCCGAAGGAGCTGTTCATCCTCAGACATCCCGCGAGAACCGGAGAGGATAATTGCGTCGGTCCGCTGGGACATAAATGCCCTCACCGCTTCAATTTCCCGGGTCGGATCCGAATCAGTGCTCGCAAGTAGGACTTGTGTTCCACTATCACCTAGGCCGCGCTGAACTCCCCGGGCAATTGTTGAGAAATATGGGTCCGCGATATCTCGCACAACCAGCCCGACCAACTTAGTGGAAGCGCGGGCAAGCGCTTGCGCTTGAGCATTGGGAAAATACCCAAGTTTCTCCGCAGCCGCACGGACTTTGTCTGAGATTTCAGGAGCAGGTTTTCTTGCGGAACCGTTAAGTACGCGCGACGCCGTCGCCAAGGAAACACCCGCTTCATTAGCGACGTCAGTTAGTCGAATAGCCATCTCAAATCCTTATCATCCGCTTCGGGCCAGCACAAGCTTATCTTTCAAAAACACCAATGGTTGACACTCCAATATTGCATCACTATCGTGGAAAGCGCATTCCCAAATCTGTTTCCATGTCTCACTTCAGCCCAGGAGCTTATCGTGACGAATACCAAAGTTCTCCGCATTGCCATGAATGGCATTACCGGCCGCATGGGCTACCGCCAGCACCTACTGCGTTCGATTCTTCCCATCCGCGATCAAGGTGGCATCACACTGGCAGACGGATCCAAGCTCACTGTGGAGCCGATCCTCGTTGGGCGCAACGAAGATAAGTTGCGCGATCTAGCTCAAAAGCACCATGTAGAACACTTCAGCACCGACCTTGATTCACTCATTGACGATCCGAGCATCGACATCATCTTTGACGCATCGATGACCTCTTTGAGGTACGACACTCTGTCAAAGGCCATCGCTGCAGGCAAACATATCTTCACTGAAAAACCGACAGCCGAAACCCTCAGCGACGCAATTGATCTTGCTCGACAAGCTCAAGATAAGGGAATCACCGCCGGCGTAGTCCATGACAAGCTCTACTTGCCGGGCCTAGTTAAGCTACGGCGGTTGGTAGATGAAGGGTTCTTCGGAAGAATTCTCTCGCTGCGAGGAGAGTTTGGATATTGGGTCTTCGAAGGAGAAATCCAAGAAGCTCAACGGCCGTCATGGAACTACCGACTCAAAGACGGTGGTTCGATGACCACGGACATGTACTGTCACTGGAATTATGTTCTGGAAGGAATCATCGGTCAGGTCAAGACCGTGACTTCAACTACCGCCACCCACATTCCAACACGCTGGGACGAAGAGGGCGAGCCCTACACGGCTACTGCAGACGATGCAGCCTACGGCATTTTTGAACTGGAAACTCCAGCAGGCGATCCGGTGATCGCGCAAATCAATTCTTCGTGGGCGGTACGCGTTTACCGCGACGAATTAGTTGAATTCCAAATCGATGGGACCCACGGTTCTGCCGTTGCCGGCTTGAACAAGTGCGTGGCCCAGCAACGTGCCCACACTCCGAAACCCGTATGGAACCCTGACCTGCCTGTCACGGAGTCCTTCCGTGACCAGTGGTTAGAAGTACCAGCCAACGCCGATCTAGATAACGGATTCAAATTACAGTGGGAAGACTTCCTCGCTGACGTCGCGGCAGGACGTGAACATAAATATGGACTCCTCTCCGCTGCACGTGGTGTTCAGCTGGCAACCCTAGGACTGCAGTCAGCCGCCGAACGCCGGACCCTAGACATTCCGGAGATTACGCTATGAAGGAGCTGAACTTCCCAGAACTCACGTTGGTTGACGAACACGGACAAGCCTTCACCTACACGATGAAAGGCCCCGGGAACTTCAGCCGTCCGCAAGCCCCCATCGCCTCCCGCAAGGTCTATGCAGCAGCACATGTCATCCCAAATATGGGAGCCGACAACACCCCCGGGTCGCCCGCGGTGATCGATTGGAACGCCACACTCGGGTACCGCCACGAGCTCTGGTCTTACGGACTAGGCGTTGCCGACGCGATGGATACGGCACAGCGTGGCATGGGGTTGGACTATTCAGCCACGTGCGATCTAGTCACTCGATCTGCTCAAGAAGCCGCCCTCGTTGTCCAAGAGAATCGCTATCCTGCTCTTGCCGGGCTTGGAGTGCGTGACATACTCGCTTGCGGAGTCGGAACCGACCAACTGGCAACCGATTCCGTGGAGCCTGGCCAATTACAACTTGTTATTGACGCCTACCTTGAAATGCTTCGCCTGGTAGAAGGGTCGGGAGCAAAATCCATTCTGATGTGCTCCCGCGCATTAGCTAAGGCCGCACGCACCCCTGAGGACTACCGTCAGGTCTACGGAACTCTGCTAGAAGCAGCGCAGGAACCAGTTATCCTGCACTGGCTGGGCGAGATGTTTGACCCTCAGTTGGCCGGTTATTGGGGCACCTTTGACCTTGCCGAATCAACCGAGGTCTTCCAATCCATCTTGGAGGAATACTCGGAAAAAATTGACGGCGTCAAAGTCTCTTTGCTCAATTCAGAACACGAGAAACAACTTCGTACGGCTCTGCCTGCTGGGGTCAGGCTCTACACCGGGGACGACTTCAACTATCCAGAACTCATTGATGGCGACGGTGAACTCCACTCCGATGCGCTACTGGGGATCTTCGCAGCAATCTATCCTGCAGCCTCAACGGCGTTACAAGCCTTCGATGCCGGGGATTCCACCCGAGGTCGCGCAATCTTGGACTCCACCCGGGAACTGGGACTACACGTCTTCAGTGCCCCGACTTTCTACTACAAGACCGGAATCGCCTTCCTTTCTTGGCTAAATGGCCACCAAAGTGGTTTCCAGATGGTGGGTGGGCTACACGCCGGACGCTCTCTACCTCACCTAGTCCGGACCTTTGTTTTGGCCGATTCAGCCGGACTACTGCTGAAACCACAACTGGCTGCCGAACGCATGGAACAACTCCTAGCTGTATACGGAATCAAGGCACCAGACCGATCACTGACAGGAGTGTCATGAGTTTCGAACTTTCACTGAACACCGGCACCACCCCTAACCTCAGCCTGGAACAGGCCGTCGAAGCCGCGGCTACCGCCGGTCTAACCCACATCGGGCCCTGGCGCCACCTACTGGACGAAGCTGGTGGGGCGCAGCGTTCGGCCACCATCATCGCCGAAGGTGGACTTCAGGCCAGCACCTTATGTCGTGGTGGATTCTTGACGGCCGCTTCCGAGCAGGGACAGCAAGAAGCCCTAAAATCCAACCGAAAAGCCATCGAGGAAGCCGCCACCATTGGGGCCAATAATTTGATCATGGTTGTTGGTGGCCTACCTTCGGCGGCGCACATACTCGGTGGGACTGGCGACCCGGCCGATAAGAACATCGTTGCCGCGCGTGACCGCGTTGCACGAGCTCTTGATCAGCTCGTTCCGCTAGCTTTGGAACACGGCATTTGTCTCGTCCTTGAAGCGTTACACCCGATGTACGCAGTTGATCGGGCCGTGCTCTCAACCTTAGGTCAGGCGTTGGACCTGGCCACCGCACATCCTGCTGAAGCGGTCGGCGTTGTCGTTGATACCTTCCACGTTTTTTGGGATCCGCAGTTGCATCAGCAGATCCAACGTGCCGGCCACGAGCGTCGCCTCGTTAGCTATCAAATCTGCGACTTCAATCTACCTATTGCTAGCAATGCGCTGCAGTCACGCGGAATGATGGGTGATGGGCACATTGATTTCGAGACCATTTCACGTTGGGTGGCCACCGCTGGTTATCGCGGTCCGGTGGAAGTCGAAATCTTTAATGACCAGATCAATTCCCAGGACGCTCATCTGACACTGAACACCATGGGTGAGCGTTATGAGTCGTTGGTCCTTCCGCATCTGGAACAAGCTGCCGGCATCCAGCCGGCGAGCGCCATAAACTGATCTGACTTCGCGAATTCCCAGAGGAGCACCATGAACCAGCACACCACCTCAGACGCCGGCCTTGAGCAGCGTTCCAAACTATCGTCAACAGCTCCTGCGGTGGTACTGGTTGGCCTGAATGGTTTTGGTCGTCAGCACCTAACAAACATCCACCGCTTGGTGGGAGAACAGAAGCTACAATTCCTAGCTGGTGTTGACCCCAAGGACCCTGGGGTTCTGGTTCGTGGCGAAGACACTGAAATTTTCTCCACCTTTGAAGAGTTCCTTGAATCGGGTCTCAAAGCAGAGATCATCATTATCTCGACCCCGATTAGTACCCATGCTGATCTAGCCATGAAGGCGTTGCAGACCGGCGCAAACCTATATTTGGAAAAACCGCCGACAGCAACGCTGGAGCAGTACGAGATCTTACTCAAGGCTGCACAAGAAGCTGGGGTCAGAGTTCAAGTGGGTTTTCAAGCTCTGGGATCCCTAGCGCTCACTGCTGTTGATGAACTCTTTTCGGTCGGATCACCAGATTTACCTATTGGTGAGCTTCGAGCAGTGGGGGCGAGCGGAAACTGGCAACGCACCACAGGCTATTACAACCGTTCCCCATGGGCTGGGCATCGCCAGCTCAACGGAATCGAGATTGCCGACGGTGTTGTCACCAACCCTCTAGCCCACGCGGTCGCGAGCGCTTTGCGGATTGCCGGTGCACGGCGCGCTGATGACGTCGTTTCGATCGCCACAGATCTCTATCACGCACACGAAATTGAAGCCGATGACACCTCAGTAGTGAGAATCCAAACCAGAACGGGTATCCCCGTGACTGCAGCCTTGACTGTCTGCGCTGAGGAACAGCAGGATCCGTGGATTACTATCTATGGCACCGAAGGCTCGGCAGTCTTGTATTACACCCGTGATGAACTGGTCATTCGCCCCAATCCAGATTCTCAGCTCCCTGAGACATCCAAGAAATTCAACCGCGTCAATCTGCTCGAAAATCTCGTTGAGGTCCGGGCAGGAACGGCGCCGCGACTGCTCAGCTCCCTCGAATCTTCTGGCGCGTTCATGCGAGTACTCGAGCAAATTCGCACCGGAACCGAGCCAGCATCCATTGGGCCTGAACATGTCATCGCCACCGGAGAGGGCGATGAATTCCATCCGGTCATCCCAGATATCGAAGAGTTCATCAATCGAGCTGTAGCCGCACAATCGGATTTTTCTTCACTTGCAGCCCCTTGGGCTACACGCCCCGACGCCAGTGGAAAACTTTCACTGAACAATCCTGTCACTGGCCAGCAACAGAGCATCGCTAGGCTCCGCACCGGCAAGGATATCTCTGTCACCAACTCACCTCGCCCTTTCCTCGACGAGTTAAAAACTTTGGGCGGCGTACATATCAGCGATCAACAACCTCTGGATCACACCTGGCATCTCGGGGTTGGAGTAGCACTGCAAGATGTCAATGGAAATAATTTCTGGGGCGGACGGACCTATACCCGTGCCGACGCACGATATGTATGGCGCCACGATCACGGGCACATCAGAACAATCTCGAATTCATTCGACCGCAACACGGCTTCTCTCAGTTCGCATCTGGAGTGGGTCGGCCATGACCAGCAAGTGTTGCTCGAAGAACATCGCACGGTAGATTTCCATGCCTTCACCCATTCAGCCACACAGACACATGGGTGGATTATGGATTTTAGTTTCACCCTCAAAGCCCTAAACGAGACCGTGTCCATCGGTTCTCCTGGCTCTAATGGTCGGCGCAACGGTGGATACGGCGGTTTCTTCTGGAGGCTGCCCAAGGCCAACGGCGCAGAAATTTTCACGGAATCGAATTCAGGTGAAGAACTAGTCCATGGGACGCGCACCCCTTGGTTAGCGTTCACCGCAGAATTTTCCGCTCAGTCGGTCAGCCTTGAAGAACGCGGCACGGGACATGGAGAGGCAACGCTCTTGTTCTGCAGCGACGATAATGATCCGTGGTTCGTCAGAAGCTCTGGATATCCCGGGGTGGGAAGTGCCTTGGCTTGGGATTCACCGGTCGTGCTAAATCCAGGTGCGTCGCTGACCCGTCAAATCCGAGTAGTGGCCATTGATGGTCGGTGTGATAAATCTACGGCTTCCACGCTGTTCCACGAATTTGGTAGAGACCACTAGAAAGTTCACTTATGCCGACGCTGGAATCAAATACATACGCAACAAAGCATACTCAACTCATTGAACTCATCCGAGCCCGCGGCGCCCACGCGCTGATGTTATCAACTCCGGCATCACTGGCATGGTTCCTTGAAGGTGCCCGTACTCATGTTTCCCTTGCTGCACCAGCGGTGCTAAGAGTATTGGTACATGTCAAAGGTTGCGAACTGGCCACGTCCACTAGCGAAATCCAGCGAGTTAAAGACGAAGAAGTCGGCGAAGAATTGTCGGTGAAATTCCACGTCAGTGAGTGGTACGAATCAATTGATGATCTCGGTACGTGGTTCCCCGAAGCTTCTGACTGGACGATCCTGTCCGAATCTCAAGTCGAGCCCGAACTTCGTGCCTTGCGCACAGCTTTGTCACCCAGCGAGGTGCAACGCTATCGGCAGTTGTCTCAGGACACCGCTGCGGTAATGACTGACGTGCTCTCCGTCGCGTCCAAAGACGACACCGAATTTTGTCTCGCAGCTAAGCTTTCCGCCGGTGTAATAGCACTTGGCGCAGAAGTGTTGGTGGCACTTGTTGGTTCTGCCTCTCGTGCAGATTACCGTCACCCTTTGCCTACGAGTGCTCCGTTGGGTCACAAGGCTATGGCAGTTTTGTGCGTACGACGCCAAGGGCTAATTACCAACCTCACGCGCTGGGTCCGGTTCGATACTCCCACCGCGGAAGAACTCGCCGGTGAAGCCGATATTCTCGGCGTGGAAGCAGAAATCATCTCCGGCATAAAACCTGACATGAAACTCGGGCAACTATTGCCCGTAATCCAGCGAGCTTATCCGGCCCATGGCTTTGACGAAAGGGAATGGACCCGTCATCATCAAGGTGGAATCGCGGGATATAACGGGCGAGAACCACGTCTGGTTCCGGGAGCCACTGACCGCTTTCAGACCAATCAGGCATTCGCTTTCAACCCGAGCGCCCAACGCGATGGGCTGATGTTTAAGGTTGAGGACACCATGCTACTGACCGATTCTGGCTCTATCGAGGTACTCAGTACTGATCCGCGTTGGCCATCCACAATAGTTAATGGGCTGCCCAGACCCGAAGTGCTACAACGCTAGGTGGTAAGGCAAAAAACCGGTGGGAGCAAGTCAGCTGACTTGCTCCCACCGGTT
>NZ_VHIN01000007.1 GCF_009805585.1 Glutamicibacter sp. JC586
AACCGGTGGGAGCAAGTCAGCTGACTTGCTCCCACCGGTTTTTTGCTCAGGGGCCTCAGAGCTTAGCTTGGAGCTCAGATCTCCAAGAGCGTTGTGGTTCCCACCCAATTACTCTTCGTGCTTTGTCGATGCTGAAAGCCGGGCTATCTCCTGTCAGTGTTGATGACAGCGTGGCGAGTTCGGGGTAAATCTGGGGAATTATCTCCGCGAGTGGACGCGTCGCTAATGCGTCTTTAGCACCAACAAAAAACACCGAGCCGTTTTCAACGCGATCAAAACGTTGCAGAAGCAGCAGCAAGAAGTCCGCAACATCACGAGCGTCTACATAATTGAACAATGCCGGCGCGGAGAGCTTCGGGTCCTTCAGACGCTCAAGCACTGTATGTCCCTGCTGTGTTGGTGCACCGCTCCACTCCTCCTGGGCAATGACAAAGCAAGGACGGAATGACGCAAATTTCACTTGTCCTTCGGGCCCCATTTTTGCTGCGAACATGGCCGCGATCTGCTCGGCCACATACTTAGATAACCCGTAAGCGTGCCACGGCCGTGGCGTCTGGCTTTCGTCCAGAGGTAGCTTTTCGGGAACCCAGCCACCAGGTGATCCGTAGCCCATGATCGATGGGCTCGAAGCCAAGATGACGCGCGTAGCGCCAGCTTCCACGGCGGCCGAGGTGACGTTATGAGCAATTGTTGTGTTGGTCTTCAGCAGAACCTCTTCGGGCGCCATAAAAGGCACCGCCATAGCCGCTAGTGAGACGACCGCTTGAGGCGAAATCTTCTTGAACTCCGCGTGCGTCGTACCCGCATCCATAAGGTCAATGATCTGGTAGTCAACCCCAGACACCGGATCTTCGGGAAGCTCGCGGTCCAGTGAAATGACCTCATGTCCTGCAGTAGCAAATCCCTGGACAACTGCGCGCCCTAAACGACCAGATCCGCCGGTGATGATAACTTTTTCACTCATGACTTGTACTACACCTGAACTTGTTCGTTCAAGGACAAATTCACGCCGAGACCGGCGGAACTAACGTCGATTGACTCCCCGGTTTCAAGAGATGCATTTCCGCAGATTCCCACAGCGATCGCCCGTGCCCCATCAAGGAACCCAGCTTTACGTGAATACGCATCAACCTGTCGTCCTTCAAAGAGCTCTTGTAGTAGCAGCTTGTCGCCGCCGCCGTGCGATCCTTCTGAATTGATGATCGGAATTTCTTCGGCCTCCTGCCAATGACGCTGCACCAGCAGTCGTTCACCCTTCGATCGCACCTTGTTGCTCTGGCCGTCATCACTGTATGAGGGATCAACAGGGCGTCCTCCCGATGCCGGAAGTACGGCAGCCCGCTCAACGACATCTAGTTCAAGCCTGCCCTCAGTTCCGTTAATCGCTACGCGATATCCTTCCCAAGGGCTATGAGCGTTCAGTGAATACGAAAGAATCGGCCCTTTGTCATATTGAACGGTGAGGCTTAGGTTGTCTTCGATGGAAATCTGACCATTAAAGACCCCCTGGTCACGTCGGTATCCATCAAAGTGTTCGTTGGCGAGGTACAGCTTCTCCAGCCGCTCGTCGCTGCGAAGATCAAGATCAAATGGTTCTTGGTCACTGTTCTCGTGTGTGCCTCGTTCATGGGATTGGTGACCTGCTACCTCGGCGTTTTTTGGTCCATAAAATTTTAGTCCGCCGGCTGCAAAGACGCTTGTTGGTGAGTCATCTAGCCACCAGTTCACTAGATCAAAGTGGTGGCTGGATTTGTGAATCAGCAGACCACCAGAATTTTCCTTTAGCCGGTGCCAGCGGCGGAAGTAGTCCGCGCCATGAACTGTGTCGAGCATCCAGTTGAAATCGATCGATGTTACCCGACCAATCAATCCGTCATCAATCGCCTTTTTTAGTGCTGTATTTCTTGGAGAATATCGATAGTTGAAGGCAACGATCACTTCACGTGAGGTCTGTGCCACGGCGCGGGCAATTTGTGCGGTACTGGCTGCGTCAATGGTCAGTGGCTTTTCCACAATGACATCGGCACCTGCATACATGGAGGCACAAATCAGCGAAGCATGAGTGTAGTCAGGAGTTGTGATGATGACTCGGTCGATCGCGTTCTCTCGAATAAAGGAATCCAAGTTTTCGGGTTCGAAAGACCCTAGTCGTTCTCCAAAGGACTGTTCGACGACATCCTGATAGTACTCAACGCGTCCTGGATTGGTGTCTGCAAGAGCCACCAGTTCTGCGACGTCACTCTGGTCACCGAGCATAGAGGTGATGTACATTTCGCATCTGTTGCCCGCACCAATCAGAACGTAGCGGGTGCGCGTAGTTGATCCCATGATTTTGCTCCTTAGCTAAGAACGCAGTGTTTGCGTACGTATCAGACATGCCGATGGCCCGGGCATTAGGGCTCCGGGCCAGGGGCAGGTGTTTATTTGATGCCGGTCGTGGCGATGCCTTTAACCAGATACTTCTGACCGAAGAGGAAGGCCAAAAACACTGGAACCAGGGTAACGATCGACATAGCGAACAGTGCGCCCCAGTTTGATTCACCCGTGGAATCAACGAACGCGTTAAGCGCCACTTGCACGGTGTAGTTGCTCGGGTTGGTCAAGTAGATCAGTGAAGTGAAGAAATCACTCCAAGTCCAAATGAAAGTGAAGATGGCTGTTGTAGCCAATGCGGGAACCATCAGAGGCAAGATCACCTGTAGGAAGATTCGAGGGTGTCCGGCTCCGTCGATGCGAGCCGCCTCATCCATGTCCTTTGGAATACCACGGATGAACTGGATCATGAGGAAGATGAAGAACCCGTCGGTGGCCAGCAGTTTCGGAACGATAATTGGCCAGAAGGTGTTGACCCAACCAATCTGAGAGAACATCACGTACTGAGGCACGATGATCACGTGGATCGGCAACATGATAGTCATGAGCATGAGTACGAACATGATCTTTTTGAATTTGAACTCAAGGCGTGCGAAAGCATAAGCCGCCATAGAGCACGAGACCAGGTTGCCAAGGATGCATCCCAGGACCAAAACAGCCGAGTTCATCAGGTACTTGCTGAAGGGCTCGGACAGCGCGTCCCAGCCGTTGGGGTAGTTATTCCAGTCCACCTGCGAGATAACTAGTCCCGCTTCACGGAATATCAGATCGTTGGGACGGAAGGAACTGGCTACCATCCACAACAATGGGTAGATCATGATGCCCGCAGCTATGAGTAGTAGCGCATGCTTCATTAGAGAACGCATTGGTTTGCGTACCTTGGGTCGGTGTCCTTTGACCTTTCGCCCATCGGCATCAGTTCCACCTGCTGGTGGCCGTTGGCCCAGCATTTTCTGTTCGTCAAGGCCGTGATCTTGCGCGTTTTCGCCAAAATCTTCTGACTGCGTTATTGACGTTTGATTAGTCATCGTAGAACACCCAATACTTTGAAACGAAGAAGTTCACGGCGGTGAATGCGCCGACTATGAGGACTAAGAGCCACGCCATGGCCGAGGCGTATCCCATGTCGAATTGCTTGAATCCCTGCTGATACAGGTACAGAGTGAAGAACATCGTGGAGTCGGCCGGTCCACCAGAGCCGTTGGAAACAATAAAGGCCTGGGTGAAGTTCTGGAATGCCCCAATAATCTGCAAGACGAGGTTGAAGAAAATAATTGGGCTAATCATTGGCAGTGTAATGCTCACGAACTGGCGCCACTTGCTAGCGCCGTCGATGGACGCTGCCTCGTAGTACATAGCCGGTACCTGGCGCAGCCCTGCCAAGAAGATGACCATCGGAGAACCGAAAGTCCAGACGTTGAGCAGGATCAGGCTTCCAAGGGAAGTACTCGGGTCCGAGATCCAACCAATTCCCTGGATTCCAATCAGATCCAACATCTGATTAACCAGGCCAGTGGTTCCAAAGATCTGCTTCCACAGCACTGCGATTGCTACGGACGAACCGAGCATCGATGGCAAATAGAAGACCGAACGGTAGAAGGAAAGTCCGCGCATTCCGCGATCAAGCAGAATGGCAACAGCTAGCGCTACGGCCAACTGCAATGGGACACCAATCAAAACGTAAGTGAAGGTGACTCGCAGAGAATTGTGTAGTCGCTGGTCATCGATCATTCGCTGAATGTTCTCAAAACCGGTGAATTCCGGCGACTGCAACAGGTTGTAATCCGTAAAGGCCAGGTACAGCGACATCGCCATTGGCCCCAGAGTAATCAGGAAGAGCCCTATCGTCCACGGGATCAGGAAGATATGTGCGGCCTTGTTGTCTTTTGCAGGAGCCTTGCGCCCCTTGGTCTTGCTTAGACTTTGCAGCTCGGCAATGGCGCTCACTGGCCATCACCTCCTTTTAGCGGTACGCAAAGGTGTCCTTTACGAATCGGGACCGACATGACTGACTCCTTGGCTTTAAAAATGCTTCATCGACATTCTCGGAATGCGCTTTCCAATCTCTATTCCACAACGCTAAACTAAAGGGCAACGTGAGGTCAACCACATTGGCCAGATGATTATTTAACGCATCATCAACACCTTCAGCGTCAGGGCAAGAACAGAGAAGGCGCTTCAGACGGGTACCGTAGATTTCGCAAGGGGAATACAAATTGCCACAGGTCAGAGAAGAAATTCCGGACATCATCGAATCCATTGAACTCTATCTAGTTTCACTGCCCTTCGATGCAGAACGTCGCGAATCAGAAGATTCCAATGCGGAATCAATCGATGCTTTCAATGCATCATCAAGGACTTTCAGCCAGATGGAATCTCTCATCGTCAAAGTCACTACGTCCCAAGGGTTCGTTGGTTGGGGCGAAGGTTTTGGGCACAAAGCGAATCCGGTGACATGGGCTGCGTTAGAAAGTATCGTCGCACCGTTCTTTTTGGGCCGCAGTCCTGACTTGAATGAGTCCCTACCCGCGGCGCACTACGCCTTTCACGCATTCGGGCGCACCGGTCCGATCCACTACGCACTATCGGCTCTAGATATCGCCCTCTGGGATATTGCTGCCAAACGAGCCAACAAAACAGTGCGCGAATTTATCGCTCCCACTGCGCGAGACGAAGTCAGCGCCTACGCTTCACTGGTTCACTACGCCGAAGATCCAGACGAAGTGGTCTTTCACTTAACTCGCGCCATATCGTCGGGCTTTAAAGCGTTCAAACTGCATGAGTCCTCTAAAGCAGCAATCCAAGCTGCTCGAAACGCCATCGGCACGGCACCGCTGATGGTAGACGTAAACTGCAAATGGGATCTGGCACAAGCCCTCGAAGTCTTTGATGACCTTGCCGATATGAACCTGCTGTGGATCGAAGAGCCCATCTTCCCACCTGATGATTCGCGATCCTTGCAGGAACTAAATTCCAAATACAGAAACGTCTCGGCAGGCGAGAATCATTCTGGCGTTCATGGCCTGCTCAACGACATTGAACATGGAGCCATCAAATTCGCCCAGCCGAGCGTGGGGAAGATTGGCGGCATCAGCGCCATGTTACAGATTCGAGCAGCGGCCAAGAAAATGAATGCTCACGTCGTCCCGCACTGTTTCTATTACGGCCCCGCACTACTAGCCAGTGCGCAAATTATTGCCCTAGATCCCCCAATGTCGCTAGATGAAGGCCACCTACGTCCTGAATTAGAGGTCCCTTTCCTCAAGTGGGACGCACAACTACATCCTTGGCACGCACCTCATCAAGGGCTACTCACGGACGAGGGCACGTTGTCATTACCTAAAGCTCCAGGGCTCGGATTTGAACCGGATCCACGCGTGCTGGATCAGTACTCGATAAGCTACCGCTGCCTTCAGCACGAAGAAAAGTTCGCGGCCACCAACAACCAATGAGCGGTGGCCTCGCAGGGTCTTAAGAACCCAAAACCTTCATCAGCAGTGCCGCGTCATCGGAAATGATCGCGTCAACTTTGCGGTCCACTAATAGTTTCATGGTCGGTTCATCGTTGACTGTCCAGACGTGCACCTGCGCTCCGGCGCGCTGAATCGCCTTGGTGAAACGTTCGGTGGCTACCGGAAGCCCATGGAGCTTAAACGGGATCTGGACCGCCCAATAGTCTTTGAGTAGCTTCTTCGGCACCCGCCCAGTCACGTGGGCAAACAGCCACATCACCGCGATGTCGCTACGTCCGGGCGAGCGCCTGATGGGAGATGAGAGCAAATGCTGTACTGCGTGGGTGCGGGAACTTTCAAAAGCAGCGATGGCAATCTGATTGTGTGCCCCGCGGCGTTCGATCAATTCCGCTAATGGGCCGATGACGTCATCATCTTTGACATCAAGGTTGAAGATCGCCTCGGGGAATGCGTCCAGGACTTCATCGAGGGTGCACAGTGGCTGACCACCGGCGCGAACGCTGGCTAACTGTTCATCGGTGTAATCGCCAAGTTTTCCACTGGTATTGGTCACCCGATCTAGGGTGTCGTCATGGAATAGGAACACCGTTCCATCCGCCGAGGCATGCAGGTCGGATTCCAGATGTCTCACGCCTAGGTCCCAGGCGCGCTGGAAAGCAATCAGCGTATTTTCTTCGTCGCCAATTCGGACGCCACGGTGTGCAAAGGCAAAGGTCATTTCAGTAGTCCCTCAATGATTTGGGCGACGCCGTCCTGTTCCAAGGGCGGTGCTTGATTACGCGTGCAAGCCAGCGTGGTCGGATGGCCCGAGGCCATAGCGTAACCGTGCTGAGCAAATTCGAGCATCTGAATATCGTTGGGCATATCGCCGAAAGCCATCACTTCATCACTGGAGATTTTAAGGCGCTGGCAATATTCACTGAGCGTCTTGGCCTTGTTGATATCCACATGGGCCATCTCCAAGAGCGACATATCAAAGGCAGAATGAGTGATCGAGACAAGTTGATGGAGTTTGGGTTGAACCGCGGCATAAAAATCGTCCATCGACAAGGTTCTCGAGCGCGCTAGGAACTTTACGATGCCCTCTTGATCGATAGCATTCGAGGACAGGTCCAGAAGTGTCGAGTCTTCGAGCTTGTGATGTGCTTCGGCAAAACCGTGACTCAGGTGAATTCCCTTGGTGGTTTCCGCCGCAAAACTTGCTTCCGGATCAACTTCCAAGATGGTCTGGGCAGCTTCGCGAGCCAGCGCTGCGCTGAGCGTACGGGACCAAATGACTTCGTCTTGCTCCAGATCGTAGAGCACCGCCCCATTGGAGCAGATCACCGTTCCGAGTCCGCCGAAGGCTTCGGTGATGGGGCTGAGCCAGCGAAAGGGCCGACCAGTGACAAAAACGATCTGAATGCCCGCTTCACGAGCAGCTAAAAACGCTTGTCGGGTGCGCTGGGAAATAGTCCCGTCCGGGGAGATGATCGTTCCGTCCAGATCTGAGGCGATCAGCTTGATCACCTTAGAGCTCCTCACGCCGTGGCGGGTTGGCGCCTGCACGTTGCACGGTGACGGCCGACGCTTTCGCCGCAAACTCTAGGGCCTGGGCGAGTTCATCGATTTTCAGTTGTCCCAGCCGCTCTCGGTTTGTCGCCCCGATCATCTCATGCTCGGCCAGCCAGCACAGCAGGGCCGCGGTGAAGGTATCACCGGCACCCACGGTATCGGTCACTTCCACAGATTCGGCAGTGAACTCGGCATCCCCTGCACGCACCACACCCCAGGATCCACGAGATCCCGCGGTAGAAACTACGATGGCTGGACCCATATCGAGCCAGGCTCGCGCCGAATCCTGCACCGAACGCATCGGGTACATCCACTTCAGGTCGATGCCGGAAACGCGGACCACGTCGGCTTGGGCGACAAAGCGTTCCACTTCGGCCACGGTCTGTGCGTGGTTGGTCACCAGTGAGGGGCGCAGGTTCGGGTCATAACTAATGGTCGCGTGGGTGCGAGCCACCGAGAGCAGGGGCAAGAGCTCTTCGGGGCTAAAGAGTGTTGCGATGGAACCGGTGTGGACCAGCTCAACATCCTGGGGCAGCTCAGGGCCGATGGTGGGCATCTGCCAGAACGCATTAAACGCAAAGGCCGCTCCGCCGGCTGGATCCAAGATTCCGTGGGCGATCACGGTTCCCTGATCATCGGCACCGCCGATGTACTTCACGTTATTTTCTTCGAGGTAGTCCTCGATCTTTCGGCCCTTCTCGTCTGCACCCCAGCGGGAGATCAGCGTTCCGGGATAACCCAAACGCGCCAGAGACACCGCAACATTCAGCGGGCTGCCACCAACAAATTCCTGCGCCGGGGTAATACCCGAGGCCAGGACATCGACCAGTGCTTCACCGATCACGGTCGGGTTCATGCGGCTCCTTTAGACATGCAGGGGTGAGAGGGCGGCCACGCACGCAGCCCATTGGCTACTGTGCGGATCAATCCAAGTGTAGTGATCCCCAGCGAAGAGTGCGAAGCGATACTCCTGCCCCACGGCAGCGGCTTTATCCGCTGCTCGTTGAGCAATTTTTACCGGAACATCGCCATCATTCCGCCCATGAAAGATTATGACACGTGCGGTGCTTGGCCATAATTCCACCGGGTTGTATCTTGCTAATGGCTCCTGGGCCAATAGCTCATCAACAGCCCCGTCGCTGAGCTTAAGTCGCCTAGCCAGCTCAAGATCTAACACCCCGGCCTGGCTGATCACTTGGCTCACCCGGGCATCAGTAGCAGCCAACACACTGGCTAAGTGAGCACCGGCGGAATGACCAATGAGGGTGATTGGCCCTTCCTCTTTAATCAGTCCCAAAGCCAGTCGGGCATCGGCCAGCATCTTGTGGGCGCTTCCCGGCCCACGCCGATATTCCAGGTTGTAGGCGGGAATACCGCGTTGTGCCAAGTCCCGGGCCAACGGGACACCAAGTTCCGCAGTGTATTTTTCGCGCCAATACCCGCCATGGATGATCATCACCGCTCCGTGTGCGGTGGTATGTTCCGGCTCAAAAAACTGGAGATACTGATCTGGGTGTGACCCGTAGTGCATCATTAGTTGCCAGGGAAGTTCGGCGAGCGCTTTTGAACGAAGGCACCACGACCTTCCACCGAGTCTGCGGTAGCGAAGGCACGCTGGAAAGAGTCGGCCTCCACTGCCAGTGCCTCATGGGTGTTCAGTGCGTCCATGGCAACCAACGCGGACTTGGCATTAGCGACGGCGGTTGGTGCCACGGCGGCAATTTCTTCGATGGTGGCGACCGCCTGATCGATGAGCTCTTCGGCGGGGACAATTCGGTTAACTAAGCCGATGCGCAATGCTTCCTCGGCCTTGATCCGCCGGCCGGTAAAGATCAACTCACGGGCCACCGCGTTGCCGACACGACGTGGCAGACGGACCGAGCCGCCGAAGCCTGGTACCAATCCCAGGGAGACTTCAGGTTGACCGAAGCTGGCTTTTTCAGAAGCGTAAATGAAGTCGCAAGCTAGGGCCAGTTCGCAGCCACCGCCTAAGGCGAAACCGTTGACCGCTGCGATGACCGGGACCTGAAGGGATTCTAGGCGTTCGGTCACGGCGTGCATTTGGCGACCATAGACCCCAGCCGCCTGGGCGTCCATAGCGTTCATTTGAACAATGTTGGCGCCGGCGACAAAGGACTTCTCCCCTGCCCCGGTGAGGATCACTCCGCGGTATTCGTATCCGGTAGTTTCAAACCACTGAACGAAGGCTTCCAGATCATTGACAACTTCTTGAGCCAAAGCGTTCAACGACTTTGGCTGGTCGATGGTCAGGATCAGGGCCGGGCCCTTAGCGGATAGCGTCAAAGTATCAAATTGCTTCATGGCTTCACTCTACCCATGCACCGTTGCCGGTTCTAGCGTTTCTTGCGACCCTTTGCTCCGCCTGCTTTGCCCGGCTTGCCGCCATTAGACCGTGCCTGTTTTTTGGCCAGTTCCTTTTTCCGTTTGGCTGCAGCTAGGGCCTTGGTTTTGGCTTCAAACTTGGCTTTGTCGTTGATGCGCTTAGCTTTTTGCTCTTGATTGCGCACCGAAGCTTGGCGAGAAGAGTTAGCGCCACGTCCGCGCACGATGCCGATGAACTCCTCCAACAAGGCGGTGTCTTCCATCGATGTTGGCCAGGCGATGCCGACCTGGGTCGGCTCGCCATTGTCGATGAATCGCACCACGACGTCCTTGCGGGCGAAGAGTCGGGCGATGCTCTGTGGTACGCGTAGCACCTGAGCGCCGGAGGCAACTACTTCCATGGCCGTGGCAACGCCGCCCACGGATTCGGGGTAGTCGGCGAGGTCCAGCTGAGGGAATTCTGCCACGGTTTCGGCGGCAATGGATTCGTCGTAGTACTCGACCTCATGATCTTTGCCCGCACAGACCACTTCAAGTTCTTCATACAGTGGGATGACGTGACGGGTGTGATCCTTCGGTGATTCACCACGGTAGCGTACGAACACCGCGTCGGCTTCCTCGGCCGCTAAGAGATCAAGAATCGGCCCTTCGTCGTGGCGCCAGGCTTTCAGTTCCATGTTTGGGTAGCGCTCTTGGAAGCGATCCATCCATTTGCCGGGGGTGACGCCGGTGGCGTAGGCGATTCGAAGTTTTTGCACCCCTTAACCCTACGCTGTGGCGGGTTAAATGCCGCAGGCGGGCACCGAAAAATGAACTGGGTCCCGAAAGTTGGACTAGCTAAATAATAGACCGACTCAGGCTGCAAGGGTATGACACCGATATTCCGTCGGTGTCATGCCCTTCAGTCGTTCCTGACGACGATGCCTGTTGTACCAATCGATATACGCCTCAATTTCCACCTTGAGCTCCGCAAAATCTGCGAAATGCTCTCCATGAAACATCTCTGACTTGAGATG
>NZ_VHIN01000023.1 GCF_009805585.1 Glutamicibacter sp. JC586
GAAGAAACTTACAAGGATTCCCCTAGTAACGGCGAGCGAACCGGGACCAGCCCAGCTTGAGAATCGGGTGGCTTCGTCACCTGAATTGTAGTCTGGAGAGGCGTCCTCAGCGACGGACCGGGCCCAAGTTCCCTGGAAAGGGACGCCTGGGAGGGTGAGAGCCCCGTCCGGCCCGGACCCTGCCGCACCACGAGGCGCCGTCAACGAGTCGGGTTGTTTGGGAATGCAGCCCAAATCGGGCGGTAAACTCCGTCCAAGGCTAAATACAGGCGAGAGACCGATAGCGAACAAGTACCGCGAGGGAAAGATGAAAA
>NZ_VHIN01000008.1 GCF_009805585.1 Glutamicibacter sp. JC586
GCTGACCTGTACTAATAGGCCGATGACTTTCAACACACAATAAATATAATCAGTAATAACAAAATTGTTTATGCTGTTCGCGTTCACTATGCGGTTACGAGACAACAACTCGACAACCACAAAACACAAGACGTTTTAACACCGAAAAACACATTCACCAAGTGGTTTGTGTGCTTCGTGATTGTTACGGCGGTCATAGCGTGGGGGAAACGCCCGGTCCCATACCGAACCCGGAAGCTAAGGCCCATTGCGCCGATGGTACTGCACTCGTGAGGGTGTGGGAGAGTAGGTCACCGCCGGACTTAACTTAATAATGTGTGGTTTGAGGCCCTGGACACAGTAGTGTTCAGGGCCTCACCCGTTTAACGTAGCTTTAAGCCGTCCGCGCACCCACGGTGCTCGAGGGTTTTATCGTCGGAGAACTGGCTACAGTGTGTAGTAGATAGAACAAGGCCTACTACACAGGGAGCCCCGCTTTGACTACCGAGACAACCAGCCCGCTGCGTTACCGCGACGAATCGGTTCGTCCGCAGGACGATCTATACCGTCACAGCAACGGCAAGTGGTTTGAATCTGCCAGTATCCCTGGTGACCAAGGGCTTTATGGTTCGTTCATGGAATTACGTGACCAGGCCGAAGAGGCGGTTCACGCCATCATCAAAGAATCAGTCAAGGCCTACGAGTCTGGTGAGAAAACCGACGGGGCCACCAAGCGCATAGCCAATCTTTACGGTTCATTCATGAACGAAGCAGCGGTCGAAGAACGCGGTGCCGAACCGATCGCCGGCTATCTAGATGCCATTTCTGTCGTGGACTCACCTGAAGCACTGCTGAAGCTCTCCGGCACTTTCTACCGCAAGGGCATCAGCGGCTTCATCGAAATTGGAGCAATGAATGACGCGGGAAACCCAGAACGCAACCTGCTGACCTTCTTGCAGGGCGGACTCGGCCTGCCCGACGAGTCCTACTACCATGATGAACAGCTGGCCGAAACCCTCGCTGACTATCAAGAGCACCTAACACGTTTGCTGACCCTAGGCGGTAGCAACGATGCCGAGCAAGCCGCGACCGGCGTCGTAGCCCTCGAGAAGGCTATCGCCGAATTCCACTGGGACCGCGTGAAGGTTCGAGACGCTCAGGCCCGCTATAACCTCATGTCCGGCGATGAGCTGTTCGCACTCTTTGACGGTCTGAAGATTTGGCTGTCCGGGGCTGGAATTGACCCTAAGTACTACGGCGAAGTTGTCGTGTGGCAGCCAAGCTATCTTCAGGGTCTCACCGGGTTGCTTTCTTCCCAGCCACTCGAAGCCTGGAAGAACTGGTTGCGCGTTCAGGTGCTACGGTCCTTTGCACCGTATCTGTCCAGCGACTTCGTGAACGAAAACTTCTCTTTCTACTCCGCAAAGCTTGGCGGTGTGGAACAAATCCGCGATCGCTGGAAGCGCGGCGTTTCCTTCACCGAAGGGGCTGTGGGTGAAGACATCGGCCAGCTCTACGTGGCCAAAAACTTCCCGCCAGAAGCCAAAGATGCCATGGACCAGCTAGTTCAGCGGCTGACCGAGGCCTACCGGATCTCCATCTCCGAGCTGTCGTGGATGGGTGAGGCAACAATCGAAAAGGCACTGGATAAGCTCTCGAAGTTCCGTCCAAAGATCGGCTACCCGGATCAGTGGATTGACTACTCGTCCATTGCCACCGATGAGTTGGATGTTATTGCCAACCTGGCCGCAGCCAACGAGTTCGAGTTTAAGCGCGAGCTGAAGAAGATCGACGACGGAGTGGACCGTGAGCTCTGGTTCATGTACCCACAGACCGTCAACGCCTACTACCACCCACTGCTGAACGAAATTGCCTTCCCAGCAGCCATCTTGCGCCTGCCATTCTTTGATGTGGATCGCGATATCGCATCCAACTTTGGCGCTATCGGCGCGGTGATCGGTCATGAGATCGGCCACGGTTTTGATGACCAGGGTTCTCAGTATGACGGAACGGGGCAGCTGACCAACTGGTGGACCGATGAGGATCGCGCGGCTTTCGAAAAGCTCACCGGCAAGCTCGTGGAACAGTACAACGCACTCTCGCCAACCGAAGCTCCCGAACACCAGGTCAACGGTGCGCTGACCTTGGGCGAGAACATCGGGGATCTTGGCGGGCTGGGCATCGCTTACAAGGCCTACAAACTCGAGCTGGCAGCTCGCGGCATCACAGAGGATGAAGTGATCGACGGTGTCACCGGCGATCAACGCTTCTTCTACTCCTGGGCCGAATGCTGGCGTACGCTGATTCGTCCGGAAACCGCAGTGGTTCGTGTGCGTACCGATCCGCACGCTCCGGGTGAATTCCGTTGCAACCAGGTGCCTAAGAATCTGGCCGCCTTCCACGAGGCCTTTGGCACCAAGCCGGGGGATGGAATGTGGTTGGATCCAGAAGACCGCGTCGAAATCTGGTAGACCGCAACAAGAGATGAACGAGAGCACCGGCAAACATCGCTTTGCCGGTGCTCTGCTGTGTAAGTCTGATCATGAACGGCTTCATACCGGCGCAATGGCACGTAGAATGGGTAATTGTGACTTCCGAAAATAATTCCGCACAGCCCATTGATACCAACGACCAGCGACAGGTCCGCACTGATAAGCGCAACCAGTTCCTGGCCAAGGGTGAGGAAGCCTACCCTGTGGGTGTGGCTCGCACCCACTCGCTGTTGGAAATCCGCGATAAGTACGAGCACCTTGAAGCCGGCGAAGAAACCGAAGACGTCGTCGGCGTTGCCGGACGTATCGTTTTCATGCGCAATACCGGCAAGCTGTGCTTCGCTAGCCTGCAGGAGGGCGGCCCGAAGGGCGAAGGCGTGCGCCTGCAGCTGATGCTTTCGCTGGCCAATGTAGGCGAAGAGCGTCTGGCACAGTGGAAGTCCCTGGTTGACCTCGGCGACCACGTTTTTGTTAGCGGCAAAGTGATTTCTTCACGCCGTGGCGAACTGTCCATCATGGCCGACAGCTTTGAAATGGCTTCCAAGGCCCTGCGCCCGCTGCCAGTGCTGCACGCTGACTTGAACGAGGCTACCCGTGTTCGTCAGCGCTACGCGGATCTGATCGTACGCAACGAAGCCCGCGAAATGGTCTACAAGCGTGCCGGAATTGTTCGCGCCGTGCGCAACACCCTGGAGAACCACGGCTACGTTGAGGTTGAGACCCCAATGCTGCAGCTGGTGCACGGTGGCGCTTCGGCTCGTCCCTTCAAGACTCACCTGAACGCTTTTGACCAGGAAATGACCCTGCGCATCGCTACCGAGCTATACCTCAAGCGTTGTGTTGTTGGTGGCGTGGACCGTGTGTTCGAAGTTGGACGTATCTTCCGCAACGAAGGTGTGGACTCGACCCACTCGCCAGAATTCACCACCCTGGAATGCTACGAAGCGTATGCAGATCAGTACGTGATGGCCGATCGCATGAAGGAAATCATCCTCAACGCTGCCGATGTGATCGGCGCTGGCCGCACCATTGAAACCCCGAAGGGCACGGCAAACCTGGACGGCGAGTGGCGTTGGCTCAGCGTCTACCCTGGCCTGTCCGAAGCTGTAGGCCTGGAGATCACCCCGGATACCGACGCGTCGGTACTGCGCGAGATCGCAGCCAAGCACGAAGTAAAGATCGACCCTGCCTGGGGCGCCCAGAAGCTGGTAATCGAACTCTTCGGTGAGATCGTGGAACCAACTTTGATCGACCCAACCTTCGTGTGTGACTACCCGCCGCTGGCGCAGCCATTGGCTCGTCCGCACCGTTCGAAGCCAGGGGTTATCGAAGCCTGGGACTTGATCATCGGCGGCATGGAACGCGGTACCGCTTTCTCCGAGCTGATCGACCCAGTGATCCAGCGCGAACGTTTGACCGAACAGTCCCTGATGGCTGCCGGCGGCGATCCAGAAGCAATGCAGTTGGATGAAGACTTCCTGCGTGCCCTGGAATACGGTGCCCCACCAATGGGTGGCATTGGATTGGGTATTGACCGATTGGTCATGCTCTTCACCAATGTCGGCATCCGCGAAACCATTCTTTTCCCATTGCTTAAGCCGGAGGCGTAGAAATGTTGTATGTCGAGGCAATTGTTCCCACAATCGGCCTGGCGTTGCTTTTCTGGTACGTGATGAAAGCTATTACCAACGCGGACCGAAAAGAACGCCAAGCCGAGGCGGAAGCAGATGCGCTTATTCAAAATCGTTCGGATTCTAATAATCCAACGAACGAGAATTAGGGTATTCCTGATAGAACCTTGTGAATGTGGATCGTAATTAGAATTATGCGATGCTATTTGTATAAGCTGGAACACTGAAAAGGACTGATGGCTTTATTGCTAGGTAGTTCAGTACATTCAAGCTCGGAGGAATCCACAGATGGCACGTCAGGTTCAAATCGCCCTGATTGACGATATTGATGGCAGCGAAGCAACTGAATCAATTGCATTCAGCATTGCTGGTCAGCACTTTGAAATCGATCTGAACGACGAACATGCCGCAGAATTCCACGCGGCTATCGATCCATACGTTGAAGCTGCGCGCTCGTCGAAGCAGACCGCAACCAGCGAGGCTCCAGCAATTCGCGCTTGGGCAAAAGAGAACAACATTAAGGTCAATGCCCGTGGTCGCCTTAATGCAGACGTTGTAGAGTCCTACAACGCTGCCATGCGTAAAGGCGGACGCAACCGCGCAAAGTAATTCGCAACGTTGGAGTTAGGCTTCAAAAGAGTCGGCACATTGAATGTGCCGACTCTTTTGTTTATAACGGTCACCGTGATTTATCCAAATAATTTGGTTGAAGACTGTATTGTTTGTGCAGCAATCAAAACTTCTGACTCGCAGGCCAACTCAGCGCGCCCAACACCTGTCTGGCAACCATTCGGGTTATCCCCGTGGCGAACAAGGGCGAATAACGAGCGCTTGATGCGTAGCATCGAATTATTGGTAAGCAAGGAGTGTGCCGAATATGTTTGAGAGATTTACCGACCGTGCCCGTCGAGTTGTCGTGCTCGCCCAAGAAGAGGCGCGCATGCTCAACCACAACTACATCGGCACCGAGCATCTGCTGCTCGGCCTAATCCACGAAGGCGATGGTGTAGCCGCCAAGGCGCTCGAATCGCTGAATATTTCGTTGGGTGCCGTACGTGAGCAGGTTCAGGAGATTATCGGTAAGGGCCAGCAGGCTCCTTCCGGTCATATCCCGTTCACTCCTCGCGCCAAGAAAGTCTTGGAACTCTCGCTGCGCGAAGCGTTGCAGCTGGGACATAACTACATTGGTACCGAGCACATCCTGCTCGGCTTGATCCGCGAGGGCGAAGGTGTCGCTGCTCAGGTTCTAGTTAAGTTGGGTGCAGACCTTGGCCGTGTACGCCAGCAGGTCATCCAGCTGCTCTCGGGCTACCAGGGTGGCAAGGAAACTGCTGCCGCTGGCGTGAGCTCGGGTGGACAGCAGGAAGGAACCCCTGCTGGTTCGGCAGTGCTGGATCAGTTTGGTCGTAACCTCACCGCAGCAGCCCGCGAAGGCAAGCTGGATCCGGTGATTGGTCGCGAGCACGAGATGGAACGCGTTATGCAGGTCCTCTCGCGTCGTACCAAAAACAACCCTGTTCTTATTGGTGAACCTGGTGTTGGTAAGACTGCTGTGGTTGAAGGTCTGGCTCAGTCGATCGTTCGCGGCGATGTACCAGAAACCATCAAGGACAAGCAGCTGTACACCCTAGACCTCGGTTCATTGGTGGCCGGCTCACGCTACCGCGGTGACTTCGAAGAACGCCTGAAGAAGGTGCTCAAGGAAATCCGCACCCGCGGAGACATCATCCTGTTCATCGACGAGATCCACACCCTCGTTGGTGCTGGTGCCGCCGAAGGTGCAATCGATGCTGCCTCGATCCTCAAGCCTATGCTGGCTCGTGGCGAACTGCAGACCATCGGTGCCACCACCTTAGACGAGTACCGCAAGAACATCGAGAAGGACGCGGCCCTCGAACGCCGTTTCCAGCCGATCCAGGTCAAGGAGCCTTCGGTCGAGCTGACCACGCAGATCCTGCGTGGCTTGCGTGACCGCTACGAGGCGCACCACCGTGTAACCATCACCGATGGCGCGCTGCAGGCTGCCGCAACGCTGGCTCACCGCTACATCTCGGATCGCTTCCTGCCAGATAAGGCTGTGGACTTGATCGATGAAGCCGGTGCCCGCCTGCGCATTCAGCGAATGACCGCACCTCCTGCCCTGAAGGAAATGGACGAGGAGATCGCCACAGTTCGTCTGGAGAAGGAAGCTGCGATCGATGCACAGGACTTTGAAGGCGCGGCCTCGCTGCGTGACAAGGAGTCCAAGCTGATCGAGGCGCGCAACGAGAAGGAAAAGTCGTGGCGCAACGGTGATATGGATGAAGTATCCGAGGTCACTGAAGAGCTCATCGCGGAGGTTCTTGCTAACTCCACCGGCATCCCGGTAGTGAAGCTGACCGAGGAAGAGTCCTCGCGTCTGCTGAACATGGAAGAGGAACTGCACAAACGCGTGATCGGTCAGGATTCGGCCATCAAGGCCATCTCCCAGGCGATTCGCCGTACCCGTGCAGGCCTGAAGGATCCAAACCGCCCAGGCGGTTCGTTCATCTTCGCCGGTCCAACCGGTGTAGGTAAGACCGAGCTGGCCAAGGCCCTGGCAGAGTTCCTCTTTGGTGAAGAAGACGCACTGATCACCCTGGACATGTCCGAATACTCGGAGAAGCACACCGTTTCCCGTCTCTTCGGTGCCCCTCCGGGTTACGTCGGTTACGAAGAGGGTGGACAGCTGACCGAGAAGGTTCGTCGTCGCCCGTTCTCCGTCGTACTCTTCGATGAGGTCGAAAAGGCCCACGCAGACCTGTTCAACTCGCTGCTGCAGATTCTGGAAGACGGTCGCTTGACCGACTCCCAGGGTCGTGTGGTGGACTTCAAGAACACCATCATCATCATGACCACCAACCTGGGTACTCGTGACATCTCCAAGGGTGTGATGACCGGCTTCCAGTCGGCCGCGGATACCAAGACCGGTTATGAGCGCATGCAGGCCAAGGTGCAGGAAGAGCTACGTCAGCACTTCCGCCCAGAGTTCCTGAACCGTGTTGATGACACCGTGGTCTTCCCGCAGCTGAACCAGGAAGAGATCGAAGAGATCGTCGACCTGTTCGTTGGTCGCTTGGCCAAGCGACTGAAGGAACGCGAGATGACCATCGAGCTGACCCAGGCTGCCCGCAGCCTGTTGGCACAGCGTGGTTACGACCCAGCAATGGGCGCTCGACCACTGCGTCGCACCATCCAGCGTGACATTGAAGATCAGCTCTCTGAGCGGATCCTGTTCGGCCAGATCGTGGCCGGCCAGAATGTCACCGTAGATGTTGAAGGCGAAGGAGCGGACCAGAAGTTCGTCTTCCGTGCCGAAGGCGGTCCAGGCCAGCTAGAAGGCGAGCCAGCACCGGCAGCGCTAGAAAGCTAAGTTCGAACCATAAGTAGCAACAAGCCGCGAAACCAGGTGAAACTGGTTTCGCGGCTTGTTGCATTTTGATCTGTACAACGTACGCTGAAGCTATGAAGCGAACTCTCACGGGCCGACTAGTAGCCGTCGCCGTCCTGTCAGTGATCGCCTACAGTCTGCTGTACTTCTTGACTCGACCGCTACTGCCAGAAGACTTAGCTAGACATGCCGGACCCGACGGAGTCGGTTACTCGCAGCTGTGGATCACCGTACTGATCATTGGTGCACTCGCTACGCTCTGTTTGAGTATTGGCATCATTGTCTATCGAGATTTTGTCTCGCTGGGCCATTGGTATCCCGGTCCCAAAGCGATAGCCGCGTGTTTCCTCGCTGCAGGCTTTGGAATCCTGGGCCTAGGAACGGCCATGATCTTAACCGTGCTGGGGCGAGAGGCCGAGGAGCTCGGATCTCAGCCCATAGCTATGGGACTGCTCGGGCTAGGTCTGGTCTTCGCAAGCTCGGCTGGCCTGTTGGCGAAGATGTTGCCACGAGCGAAGGAAGAGACCCTCAGCGACTAGCGGTGCTACTTGCGCCTCGCTGCCCGGATTACCAAGAACAAGCCCAATACGGTGCAGCAAAGGTATACACCGATCACGCTGATCCACCCTGCGGTGAACCCTCCAGCGGAACCCACGAGTAATCCCATTGCCAACGGCCCCACAGTGAATCCAGCAAATTGCCCCGCCGAGACGATGCCACTAGCGCTGCCCAAGCGGTTTGCAGGAACCGCGCGCAACAAACCCGCCATGAGCACCACCGAAACGCCTAGGGCCGAAGCTCCATGTAAGGTCACGGCAACCCATAGCAGTAATGCCGAGTGCAGATGTTCGGAAAGTAAGAAGCTGACCCCACCGCAACTAGCAAGGGTTGCCAGCAGGAGTAGCAGTTTCGGTGCGGGCACACCGCGAGCCATCATCCTGCCCCAACCCACTCGCGCGCTGACGCCAACCACGCCGGCCACGGCCGCGGTCAGGCCACCTGCGACCAGCGAGAAGTGCAGTTCGCGCACGGCAAATAGCGCCAAGTACACGTTGGTGGCCTGCACACCGACACCATTGATAAATCCAAAGAGGGTCAAGGTGTAAATGATGTAGCGGGCAGAGGGTGCTGCCGAGGCGATTGAATTCCCGGACTTCTGCTCGGTTCGTATTGCGGGGCTTGGTTCGCGAGCGGGCAGTAACGGAGTTGCTGCCAGGATACGCATGGCAAAAATTGCCAAGCCGGCTGCCAGAACTGCACCTGCCAACGAGGCCCCACGCCAGCCAATGACCGCAGCCAGCAGCGGGAACCCCACGCTACCAACCAATTGGGAGACCTGAACACCAGACTGTTTGATGCCGGTCCAGCCGATACGTTGTTCGCTGGGGACCCTTTGGACCAAAATACGATTGGTGACACCGTTAGGGAAGGATTGCGCGAAGCCCGAAACCCCGACTGCCACCAGCAATAATGCATAACCGGAGTCCACGCCAGCTAACCCTAGTGCGGCAGCAGTCGCTCCAAAAATGATCAACATCAACCGAGAGTCTGGTTGCCTATCAGCGAAGCGTCCAAACACGGCATTGCCGATAGCTGCGCATCCAAAACAGACGGTGGCCAGCAATCCAAACTGCGATTCGGTAATGCCTAGATCGCGAATCACTAGGTCGCTGGTTGCACTCAGCCCATAGTTGAGTAGGGGAGCGATGCCGACTGCAGATAAAAGGATGGCCAGCAGCCCAAACCCTGGGCGTGCTTCTTTGGCTGACATTCTCATCCTTAATCTGAGATAGGCGGTTCAAGCCTAAGTTTGTCACACGCTGCGAATAACGCTTCGTTCTATGACATATCTGGCACTAGCTTCAACTCAACCAACCAACGGGCATAGGATAAATCGGGTGAATACTTTTACCGTCCGTTCAGCAAAAACCAGTGATGTCTCGGCAATTCGAGAACTCGTTCGACCGTTAGCGGAAGAGCGCATTTTGTTGGACAAGGAAGCGGTTACCTATTACGAATCCATTCAGGAATTCGTTATGGCCCAAGACGCGGACGGAAATGTTGTTGGCTGCGGTGGATTACACGTGATCTGGGAAGATATTGCTGAAATTCGCACGCTGGCCACCTCCGCGCAAGTTCGTGGGCAAGGCGTCGGTCACCTGCTTATGGAAGAGCTCTTACGCCGTGCTAAAGCTGTAGGGGTATCACGGGTCTTCTGCCTGACCTTCGAAGTAGCTTTCTTCGAACGTCACGGATTTAGTGTCATGGCTGATCAAAGCGCAGTTGACCCCATTGTGTACCAAGAGATCTTGCACTCGCGAGATGAGGGTGTGGCCGAGTTCCTCGATTTGGCCCGCGTGAAACCTAATACCTTGGGCAATACGCGCATGATCATTTCCCTTGATCAGTAGCCGCTAGTCCATCTGGTCATAGCGCGCCCGCAAGACTAAGTAGAGCGCGTAAATGACTAATCCGACGCCGATAGCGCCCAGAACTACCGGCCCGAAACTCTGATCGCGGATCGCTTTCAGCGCCCCGTCAATTCCGCTAGCTTCTTCGGGGTCCCCTTGTATCGTCGCGAGAACGAACAAAACACCTAGGGCACCAAGGACTAGGCCTTTGGCCGGGTAACCGATCATGCCGGTGTACTTGATGGTTTTGGAAATCTCCTTACTGCTGGAGTTTTCAAGATCCTTCAAGAACTTCTTGCGCACACCTTTATAGATGTAATAACAAGCCATACCGAGCAGGACCAGGCCAATTATTACCAGTACTGCACGGCCAGCGAAGGACTTCATCAGCTCTGAGCTGAGGCTGCTCGTGGTCTTTCCTGAATCGCTGGGATTACCTACGGCAAAACGGCCAAAGGTGAACCCTACGGCAAGAAAGACCACGCCAGTACCGGCAAATTTGAAGCGCTCACGCCACTGTTTTTCGGGCAGGAAGAGTTGGGCCAAAGACCACAGACCGAGCAAGAGAGCGCCAGCCGCGCAGATCCACAGCAACACGATGCCAAATGGCTGAGCGGCTAATGCGCGCATCGCACCACTTTGATCGGCTTGTGCCTGACCTCCTGAAGCGACAACAGCAGCGAGTATGCCCATAGTGGCATGTAGGATGCCGTTGGCGACAAACCCGAGGCGGGCTAAGCGTTCGAACCACGGGTGCCGGGCTACCTGGTGGGCAGCGGAGGCCGGATCAACGGAAGCGTTCATGCGCTAATCATAACTAGGACGGAAGGCGAATTCCTTCGTCATCACGCACGGCCAGTCCGTCCTTGAGCAGCCCGGCAAGCGCTCGTTCACGTTGCTCCAACTCAGCCTGCAAGCGTTCCAAAGCCACATAGGTATCGTGTTCTTGAATAGCGAGGTCCACCAGGAATGACTCTTGGGCCAGCGGCTCTTCATGCTCGCGAAGAATTGCCATGATCGCACCGCGCACCTGCCGGTCGGTGCCTTTCCATGCTTGACCCTTTGGAATGTAATGAGGGGCTGGTCGGCCGGCGGCGATCCAAGCGCAATGTTCAAAGACCGGACAGGCCTCGCATTTGGGGCTGCGCGCGGTACAGACCAAGGCACCTAGCTCCATGACCGAGACGTTCCAAAGATTTGCGCTGTCTTGATCTTCGGGCTGTACCTGGCGTGCGCGAGCAAATTCGCTGGCCCTTGGGCTCGGTTCAGGCAACGCCATACCGCCAAAGAGACGGGCATGAACTCGACGAATATTGGTATCAACCACCACGGTGGGTTGGCCAAAAGCGAAGCAGGCGATTGCAGCGGCGGTGTAGTCCCCAACGCCAGGCAGGGCGCGTAACGCCTCTTCGGTACTAGGCACTTCGCCGTTGTACTCCGTGGTGATTTCAATCGCCGCTGCGTGCAGACGCTGAGCACGACGCGGATAGCCCAGCCGGCCCCATGCCTTGAGTGCTTCAGATAGTGGTTCGGCCGCCAAATCCTCAGGTCGTGGCCATCGCCGCATCCACTCTTCCCAGACGGGCAAAACACGCACCACGGGGGTCTGTTGTAGCATGAATTCGCTGACCATAACCTCCCACCCACTTACGCCTTCACGGCGCCAAGGTAGATCCCGGGAGTTCTGGCGATACCACTGGTTGATCTTGTGATGGATTTGCTGCACCACACTACTGTAGCCAACGACGTGCACTCACCTCGATTCCCCTGCCATTACCGGAAACAAGAGCCGGAATGAATTAGCCTTAAGCTATGAGCAACGCACCCGGATCAAAGCCATCAGCCAGCGTCTATCGGCGTCGGCGCATTACTGTGGCGGTCATCGCCGTAGTGCTGATTGGCCTGATTATTTGGGGCATTGTTGCGGTAGCCGGTTTGCTCACTCCAGATCAACAGGGCGAATCGGCACCTGCACCCACGGCACAGTCCAGTTCAGCTGCTCCAAGCACTGAATCTTCCGAAGACGCTGCAAAGAAGTGCAAATCCGACGAGATCAAAATTACGGCGACCACCGATGCCAAAAGCTACGCAGCGGGTAAAAACCCGGTGCTAGTTCTCGGTATCGAAAACAAATCAAAGCGCGAATGCGAATTGAACGTTGGAACCAGCCAACAGGAGTTCCTGATCTCCAGTGGGGCGGACCGGGTCTTCTCCACCATTGATTGCCTGCAGAACCGCGAAGATGTCCCACTGACCTTCGCCGCAGGACAAAAAGAAGACGCACGGTTCACCTGGGACCGTATCCGCTCAGCCCCTGGATGCAAAGCAATCAATGCACAGCCGGGCCCCGGTACCTACAAGTTCACCGCTGCTATCGGAGAATTTGAATCCGAACCGGTGAGTTTTAAACTCGAATAAACTCTTAGATGTAGCGATCTAGTAGGGACGACTCGGCCATGCGCGCCAGTCCTTCACGGATTGAGCGAGCCCGTTGTTCGCCCACACCTTCGATCTCCATCAGAGCACTGGTCGAAGCAGCCATAAGCAACTGCAAGTTATCAAAGGACGCAACTAACCTGTCACCGATTGCTTTGGGTACGGTGCGGATCTGCGAAAGCAGGCGGTAGCCCTTAGGGGAGAGCTGATCATCTTGGCCGACCGTTCCTCGAGGGAACAGGATCTTAGCCAAACCATCAATGTCGATTAACTGAGCATCAGTGACTTCGTGAAGTTGTTGCAGCGCCAGATCAATATCCAACTCCGAGCCTTCTGCCTGAGCATAGTCACGTAAGAGCAATTGGTTGTCTACTTGAATTCCTGAGAGCAATTCTGCGTGCTGTGCCGCCAGTAGTCGGCCGTCGATGCCCAGTTCCAAAACGTAGCGGGAGATTTCCTCGCTGGTCCGACGCAGCATTTCGGTGCGCTGTAAAACAGCCAAAACTTCGCGGGCCGTTGCAACATCCTCGATCTCAGCAGCTGACAAAGAGCTGGTGACCTGGTCCAGGCGGTGACGGTAACGCTCTAGGGTAGCCACAGCCTGATTACCGCGAGCCAGCAGGCGTTCGGCAGGCTCAAGCACATGGCGCTCGCCGTCGGCATACAAGGTGATGGTCTGCATGGACTGCGAGACCGAGATGGTGGGGAACCCAGTTTGCACCGCAACACGTTCGGCCGTGCGGTGGCGCGTGCCAGACTCCTGGGTATCAATTACGGCGTCCGGCATCAGCTGCACACCTGCCTGCAAAATTTGGCGTGCATTGCCGTCAAGAATAATTGCGCCATCCATTTTGGCCAGTTCGCGAATGCGGGTGGGGCTGTAGTCAGCATTGATCCTAAAACCGCCGGAACTTAAAGATTCCACAACCTTGTCGTGGCCCAGCACAATCAAAGCGCCTGTGCGACCACGCTGAATGCGCTCAAGTCCTTGAGCCAGTTCTGTGCCTGGGGCAATCTGAGCCAAGATGGCAAGAAATTCTGGGGTGGGATTCGCTTTCACTTTGCGTCCTTTCAGCGGGCGGCAACACTCAAGTTTATCGTGTCGGCTTCTGTCGCTGAGTGAAGGCAATATCCAGTGCCTGGGCAATGTTTTCTACCTGGAAGACATGGATTCCCTCAGGAATGTTTTTTAGTGGCTCCGGCGTCGCTGGAGCCATGGCAAAGGAGAAGCCAAGACGTTGAGCTTCGGTGATGCGCCGCGAAATCTCTGGAACCTGACGAACCTCACCAGCCAAGCCAACCTCGCCGAAGGCCACAAAATCCTGAGGCAACGGGAACTCATTCATCGACGAAGCCAGGGCCAAAGCACACGCTAGGTCAGAGGCGGGTTCAGCAATTTTTACTCCGCCAACCGTTGCGATATAGGAATCCATAGAAGACAAGTCCATATGCGCACGAGCCTGCAATACCGCCACCACCATTTGTGCGCGCGCCGAATCCAATCCGCTGGTGGCTCGACGCGCGGCTGGCGCATTGCTGCGCGAGAGCAAGGTCTGCACCTCGGCGACCAGCGGGCGGCGCCCCTCGAGCGTCACGGTGATACAGGTACCAGGCACCGGGTTACGAGTACGGGTGACAAATAGTTTGGACGGGTCGGTCAAGGATTCAATGCCATCTTCATTCAAATCAAAGCAGCCCACCTCGTCGGTGGCTCCGTAACGGTTCTTTAGCGCTCGCAGGATGCGCAGACGTGAATGTTTCTCACCATCAAACTGGCAAACCACATCCACCAAGTGTTCAAGTAGGCGCGGGCCTGCCACGGAGCCTTCCTTGGTGACGTGGCCGACCATGATGGTGGACATGGCGCGAGTTTTTGCGGCATTGATAATCGAGGCAGCTACCTCTCGCACCTGTGAGACGCCACCGGCAGCACCGTCAACCTCAGCCGATGAAAAAGTCTGTACCGAGTCCAAAATCAACAGTTGCGGATCAATCTCTTGAATCTGGCCCAGTGCCAACGCAAGGTCAGTCTCTGCCGCTAGATAAAGAGTGTCAGCGATGGCGTTGATGCGTTCGGCGCGGGATTTGACCTGGGCGGCGGATTCCTCGCCGGTCAGGTACAACACCCGAAGTCCGGTTTGCGCTGCCTTGGCTGCCACATCCAATAGCAAGGTGGACTTGCCAACACCCGGCTCACCGGCCAACAAGATGGCTGCGGCCGGGACCAGCCCGCCACCGAGCACGCGGTCGAGCTCGGAAACTCCACTGGGCCTAAAAGCCGCTTCTGAACCGTCGATTTGAGCGATTGGCTTGGCCGGATGCGCCACCTTAGCGGCGGCAACGGTGCGTGCCGAGACGGTGCCAACCTCTTCAACGGTGCCCCACGCTTGGCATTCGCCGCAGCGTCCCACCCATTTGATGGTTGTCCAGCCGCATTCTGAGCATTTGAAGGTTGCTGAAGACTTGGTGCGCGTGGAGGTTTTGGCCATAGGCCAATGCTATCGACCTACACCGACAATTTTGTTCAGGACAGCTTTGGCAAGGCTGCGATGGCTTCGTCGTGGTTGCGTCCGGCCGATTCTAGAAGGTCAACGATCATCGGACGCAATAACAAGATCAAGCCCTCACCTTGTAGACCTTGAACACCCAAACTTTCGGGATCCAGCTGTGCCGCTGCACTCTCTAGTTGACGTATGGCGGCTCGTTCATACTTTTGTTGGCCGGCTAGAGTCTGCTCGCGTACCGAGTGAGCCAGCGAATTCACGGCTTCTGAAACCTCACGAAGTAGCGGAGCCAGAGCTTCGGCGCCTTCAGGGGTGAGGGCTCCATTACTGAGTACGGAGGATAACCGGCGGGCAAAAACGCGCAAGTTACGCGCGGTCCAGTCATAGTGGTTGAACCGTTCGGACAGGCGGTTCAGCTCATGTCGATGGCGGCGTCCGGTGGGAGATATCATCGCCAGTTCTTTGGACGCGCTGAAGGCCGACGGTAACTTATCCAAGTGTTTTTGGGTGGCTCGTGCCTTGATCAACGCGTGGAAGGCCGAACGTCGATCATCATCACGAATAGCCCACGAGCATTCCAGAATTGCTTCAGAGAGTTCTTTAAACAGATCGCTCAGCGCCGAGACCGGGGTCCTTCGCGGATCTGATGGCCACAGTACGATCACCAGGAGTGCCAGTAACGAGCCGGTTAGTGCGTCAATGGATCTGGCAAAGGGCCCATCCACACTTACCGGTAGAAGCACCACTAGGGCAGACTGCATGCCCAGCTGCGTGGAGAAGATCGCGCCAGAGTCAAGATAACGGGCCACCACCAAACTCAGCGACATCACTAAGGCAGCCTGCCAAATGCCTTGGCCAAACCAGTGCATTAGCGTATCGCCCAGCGCCACGCCCAAGGTGCAACCCAAAGCGACTTCGGCCGTTTTGCGGATCGTCGTTGAGGCACCAAATCCTAGGGAAATCAGGGCACTGGTGGCGGCAAAGATCGGTTGGGTATGTCCCCAGATGCTTTCGGCAATCCAGAAGGCGCCAATCGCACCCATGGTCATGCGCAAGATCCGTGGCAGAGAATTGCGTGCCCGCAGCAGTCCAGCGCGGTTGCGCGCCGCAAGGAAGCCAGAGACCCGTTGTGGTAGCGGCTTCGCTTTGCTCTTCAGTGCCATAAGGTCAGTCTCCCACGGACAAGGCTCGAAGCCGATGAAGTTGCAGGCATATTGCTTTGGTGAGCAGGATCACTGCCACCTGCACGAGCTGTTAACCCTTTGTTCACCTTCGCCGGGGGAACTGGTTACCTTGGCTCTTTAACGTCATAGGTGAAGCGGGGAAAGATCCGCTGAAAATTCTTACACACATCGTATTCAATATGGGGAGTGCAAACTCGTGAAGCTCAATCGCCTTGGCAGTGCAGCTGCCGTCCTTTCTGTCGCGGCAATCGCACTGACTGCTTGTGGTTCGGATAACCCGACCGCAACCTCGAGCTCGGATAGCTCCGCAAGCTCCTCGGAATCGGGTGTCAAGGGCACCCTGACCGGCATCGGTGCTTCCAGCCAGACTTCAGCAATGGAAGCTTGGAGCGCAGGCTTCAAGGCTGCCAACCCAGAGGCCAACGTGCAGTACTCGCCAGATGGCTCCGGCGCTGGCCGTAAGGCATTCTTGGCCGGTGGCGCACAGTTCGCTGGCTCGGACGCTTACCTGAAGGAAGACGAAAAAGAGGCGGCAACCAAGGTTTGTGGACCAGATGGCGCCTTCAACATTCCTGCTTATGTTTCGCCAATCGCCGTTGCCTACAACCTTGAAGGCGTCGACGAGCTGAACATGGACGCTGACACCATCGCCAAGGTGTTCAAGAAGGAAATCACCAAGTGGAATGATCCGGTGATCGCCAAGCAGAACCCAGACGCAACCCTGCCAGACAAGGAAATCACCGTTGTTCACCGCAACGATGAGTCCGGCACCACCGAGAACTTCGTTGAGTACCTCAAGGCCGCTGCCGGCGATGTCTGGAACTACGAAGTTTCCGGCGAATGGCCAAGCGACATCCAGTCGGAGAACGCTAAGGGTACCTCCGGCGTGGTTTCGACCACCACCTCCACCGATGGCGCCATCACCTATGCTGACTTCTCCGCTGTAGGCAAGCTGTCCACCGTAAACGTCAAGGTTGGCGACGAGTACACCAAGATCTCCGCTGATGCAGCTGCCAAGGCACTGGACACCGCAACCCCAGCAAAGGGTGCATCCGAAAACGACCTGGCACTGGATCTGAAGCGCGACACTACCGAAGCCGGTACCTACCCAATCGTCTTGGTTTCGTACCACATCTTCTGCAGCACCTACAAGGATCAGGCAACCACTGACCTGGTCAAGGCCTTCGGCCACTACGTAGTTTCCGCAGAGGGCCAGAAGACTGCCAGCGAGTCTGCTGGTAACGCACCTCTGTCGGCAAGCATCGAAGAAAAGGCCGCTAAGGCCATCGACGCAATCACCGTCGCTAAGTAGTAAACGGTGCGGGTGGTAACTCAACCACCCGCACCAGCAGTTCCCCTCCACCCCCTGCAGCATGTGCTGCATCACCCCTCTTGAAAAGGCTCTAGCCATGACTACCAATGCTTTAACAAGCAAGTCATCGACTTCAGGCCGCATGGGTGACAAGATCTTCTCCGGCGCAGCACTAGCCGCCGGCATCCTGATCCTGGTCACTCTCTTTGCGGTTGCAGTCTTCTTGCTGATCCAAGCGCTACCGACGTTCTTTGCCGATCCGGCAGAGGTTTCCGGTGGTCAAGGATTCTTCACCTACATCTGGCCAATCGTTGTCGGCACCGTGATCGCGGCAGCTATTGCGCTTCTTATCGCTACCCCAGTAGGCCTGGGCGTGGCACTGTTTATCTCGCACTTCGCTCCGCGCAAGGTCGCCGGCCCGCTGGGCTACGTCATCGACCTGCTGGCAGCAATCCCATCGGTCATCTACGGTGCCTGGGGCTACATGGTGCTGGCACCAACCCTGGTGCCCGGTTTTGAATGGCTTTCTAAGAACCTCGGATTCATCCCACTGTTTGAAGGCCCCGCCTCGCAGACCGGCAAGACCATGCTCACCGCCGGCATTGTGCTGGCCGTGATGGTGCTGCCGATCATCACCTCGCTGAGCCGCGAAATCTTCTTGCAGACACCAAAGCTGCATGAGGAAGCCGCCCTAGCTTTGGGCGCAACCCGCTGGGAAATGATCAAAACCGCAGTCATTCCATTCGCTCGACCTGGCATCATCTCGGCAGTCATGCTGGGCCTGGGTCGCGCACTGGGTGAAACCATGGCGGTGGCACTGGTACTGTCCACCGGCAACCTGATCCCATCGCTGATCAAGACCGGCAACCAGACCATCGCCGCAGAAATCGCCTTGAACTTCCCAGAAGCCTTCGGTCTGCGCCTGTCTGAACTGATCGCAGCCGGCCTGGTCCTGTTCCTGATCACCCTGCTGGTGAACATCATCGCCCGTGGCATCATCTCCCGCCACAAGGAATTCTCGGGGGCTAACTAATGAGTGCAACCACCACCAACCCTCGACATAGCACCGGAGGCACCCCAGTCCCTCCGGCGCGTAAACGCAATTCTTTGGCCAAGGGCAAACTGCCCAAGTGGGCTATCTGGGCCGTGGCTGCCGGCGCGATCATCATCGGCGCTGCAGCCTCCACGCTGACCGGCTTCAACATCGCAGCTTTCGCGATCTACTCGGCGATCATCTTCCTTGTTGCCGCCACCATCATCACTACCGTGGTGGAAGGCAAGCGTCGCGGTACCAACGCGATGTGGACCTACCTGATCTACGCTTGCTTCATCGTGGCGCTGATTCCACTGGCCTCGGTACTTTACACAGTGCTCGAAAAGGGCCTGCCAGGTATCAACAGCCACTTCCTGTTCAGCTCCATGAACGGCGTAACCGGCGCGGTAGATAACCAGAGTGTCAACGACGGCGCCCCAGTGGTCGGCGGCGCCTACCACGCGGTGATGGGCACCTTGCTGATCACCCTATGGGCAACCTTGATCTCGGTACCGGTGGGCATGCTCACCGCGGTCTACCTGGTTGAATACGGCCAAGGCAAGACGCTGTCCAAGGCCATCACTTTCTTCGTGGACGTGATGACAGGTATCCCTTCGATCGTGGCTGGTTTGTTCGCAGCAGCCTTCTTCGGCATGATCCTTGGCCCAAGTGCCCGCATGGGTATTGTCGCCGCCGTCGCGTTGAGCGTCCTGATGATTCCAACAGTGGTTCGCTCCACCGAAGAAATGCTCAAGATCGTCCCGAACGAACTACGCGAAGCTTCTTACGCACTGGGTGTACGCCGCTGGCGCACCATCTTGAAGGTTGTAGTTCCTACCGCGATTTCCGGCATCGCCTCGGGTGTCACCCTGGCCATCGCCCGCGTGATCGGTGAAACCGCACCAATTCTGGTCACTGCCGGCATCGCCAGCCAGATCAACATGAACGTCTTCGCGAACTGGATGTCCACGCTGCCGACCTTCATCTACTACCAGATCATGAACCCGACCAGCCCGACCAACGTCGATCCATCGGTGCAGCGCGCCTGGGCCGCAGCCCTGCTGCTGATCCTGATGGTGATGGCACTGAATTTGATCGCCCGCCTGGTCGCATCGATCTTCGCTCCCAAGAAAGGCCGTTGAGCTAAGGCTCCGGTTCTATCCACCCAAACTTTTCAAGGATAAATCATGGCAAAACGCATCGACGTCAACGATTTGAACGTCTACTACTCCAAGTTCCTGGCCGTTGAAGGCGTCTCGATCAACATCGAACCAAAGTCCGTCACCGCCTTCATCGGCCCATCGGGCTGTGGCAAGTCCACCTTCCTGCGCACCCTGAACCGCATGCACGAAGTCATCCCTGGCGGCCGCGTCGAAGGACAGGTGCTCTTGGATGGAGATGACCTCTACGGTGCCGGCGTTGACCCGGTAACCGTACGCAGCCAGATCGGCATGGTCTTCCAGCGCCCGAACCCATTCCCGACCATGTCCATCAAGGACAATGTGCTCGCCGGTGTGAAGCTGAACGGCACCAAGATCTCGCGCTCGGATGCCGATGATCTGGTGGAGAAGTCGCTACGTGGGGCCAACCTGTGGAATGAAGTCAAGGACCGTCTGGACAAGCCAGGATCCGGTCTTTCCGGTGGTCAGCAGCAGCGTCTGTGCATCGCCCGCACCATTGCGGTCAAGCCAGATGTGATCCTGATGGACGAGCCATGCTCGGCGCTGGACCCGATCTCCACCTTGGCTATTGAGGACCTGATCAACGAGCTGAAGAACGACTACACCGTGGTGATCGTGACCCACAATATGCAGCAGGCTGCACGTGTGAGCGATAAGACCGCCTTCTTCAACATCGCCGGCACCGGCAAGCCAGGCAAGCTCATTGAGTTCAACGAAACTTCAGCCATCTTCTCTAACCCAGAGCAGAAGGCCACCGAAGATTACGTCTCCGGACGCTTCGGATAAAGATTTCGGCTGCCGCCACCTTTTAGCGTAGGTGGCATCCGAACCGGAAGGGGGGTCTTCCGGGGATCCTGGAGGGGATCACCGCCAGCGGCGCATCGATAACGATGCGCCGCTGCGTTTTAAGTTCCTTAGAAATTTCATGTAAAGCACCCTTGACTGTAAAGAGCGCTTGTCTGTAAAGTGGGCTTTACATCAAGTCGAACGGGGAGCTGGACATGGACACAAAGGCTGTCGCTCAAAATAAATGGGGTCGAGCACGATTTGGCGGATCACAAACACTGCTTCTTCTACTCTCGATCTTGGGAGGCATTGTGATTTCGGCGGTGATCGCGTGCCTCATTGTTCAGTTTGGCCCAGAGGCCCCAGTTCAGCGCAAGGTGCTCGCAGCTGTCATTGCCGCGATCATCATGCTTCCTGTTGCATTCGCACTGTGTTGGCTAATCATGCTGGACAGGGACACGCTCGCGGGAGCGGTTAAAGATCCCGATTCTTCGATTGAAGGACGGTGGCTTGAGAAGGCTGGTTTCAGTACCTTAGGCGACATCGTGGCTGTCGCCGGACTGGCTGCTACAGCATTGACCATCTTCAAAGTTGATATTCCGGCCAGTAACGCGCTGCTTGTCGTAGTGGGCCTAGCATTTGTTGATATGGCTATTCGCTACCTGATGCTCAAGAAGGTGGACGGCTAATGTTCGTAGTGACTATTCACAACGGGCACCAACTGACTATGCGAACGGTTAGCTAGTGGAGAATAATCTCAGTGACTACCGCAAAGAACGCGGCCTATCTCAACAAGCCTTGGCCGACGAGCTAGGGGTATCTCGGCAAACCATTATCTCCTTGGAAAAAGGCCGCTACGATCCGTCTTTGCCGCTGGCCTTTAAGCTCGCCAGTCTCTTTGCCTGCCACATCGAAGATCTCTTTATCCCTGAGGAGAACTAGCTCCCGGCAAATAGCGGACGAGCCGCCAAGGTGAGTATGGCTCCACCAAAAACACAGACCACAGGGGTCAGCAACCAGTGCCAGACGACTTTATTCACGTTGCGCCAGGTGACCGATTCGAAGGCCTGATTTTTACCGGCACCAACAATACCGCTGGTCACCGCTTGCGTGGTGGACAGTGGCAGGTGCACCACCAAAGAACCAACAAAAAGCATGCCCGCAGCAACTCCCTGGGCGATCATCCCGCGCAACGGATCAAAGTTCACCAGACGCCGACCCAGGGTGTAGGTGATGCGCCAGCCGCCCAGTAGCACGCCGAAGCTCAGGGCCGCGGCTGCGGTGAGCTGAATGGCCACGGTCAGTGGACCTGGATCCATGAGGTTTCCGGTAATCAATACCAGGCTCAGCAGCGCTCCGGTACGTTGCCCATCTTGAAGGCCAAGGCCCAAAGCCACAGCTCCCGCAGCGACCGCCTGGCCTGCCTTGGAGCCCTCATTAACCGACCTGGAAGTGTTGTGGCGCAGGATCCACATCGCGGGGATGACAAGGAGGTAGGAAAGGGTAAAGGCAATCACTGAGGCGAGCACCATCGGGATAACCACCGAAGAGAGCAATAGGTCCCACACGTTCCGAGTGGATTCATCACCCATGATCGCTGCCGCGCCACTGCCGCCGGCCAACGCCGAGAGCAAAGCGTGGGTGGAACTAATCGGTAATCCGCGCCACCAACAGTAAACGCCCCAGGCACCTGCCGCTAGCAGCCCGCAGATCAGTAGTTTCAGGCCGGCCACACCTGAGGGAACGTTAATGTTCAGCTCCTGCACAAGTGTCACACTCAACCCGGAGGTAGCCATGGTTCCGATGAACGCAAAAATGGCTGCCAAGGTGACTGCAACGGCTGGACTTAGCGCTCGGGTGCGCACCGACGCGGCAACCGCGGTGGAAGCATCGCGCATACCGTTGAGCACGGCGTAGGCCAAGGTGAGGGCCACTGCAATTGTGGTGAGGACCGAAATGAGAGCCATTGGCCTTAGGACTCCTTGACCAGCACGCGGCCCAAGTGGTCGGCGAACTGGCGCAGGGTATTAGCGGTCAGCATCAGCTGGTCCGCCACCTGCTGGTGGCGATGAATGGTGCCAGCCTTGGCGAAGTTGGCGATCTCATTGCCCCACACCAGATGGGTACGAGACGCGCGCTTTGAGAACTGCAACATTTGCAACCAGGTGTCTTCCAGATCATCCAAGTTGTTCAGTCGCTGCACCGCCTCGGAAGCTAGCTCGGCCAGCTGCGAAATGAGCTCCAACTGCTCCGAAGAACGTTCCGAGAGCGGGGTAGAGCCCACGGTCATGATCAGCTCGCCGGTGCCACGCAAATGCTCCATGGTCTCGTGTAAAAAGCGTGAGAGGGCATACATATCTTCACGTGGCAGTGGGCTGATGTAGCTGGTTCGCAGGTGGGTGAGCACCGCGTGCACCAAATCCGAAGCTTCGGCCTCTGCCGTGGCCAATTCGCGCAATTGTTCGTTGCGCGTGTCTGGGCTGCCGATCATTTCCGCCACATTGGCCACGGAACCTTTAATCGTGATGGTCAAAGCGCAAAGCAGCTCAATGCCACGCGAGGCTGAGGGGAAGACACGGAACTTCACTTTTTGGGCGCACCATTCGGATCGATTGCTTTTGGTACCAACGCTGAACAGTTTACGGCGTGGAAGTTAACGACGTGGCCTTGAAGGTGCCGGACCGGGAACGCCTCTCGGCGGAAGGCCGCTCGAAGCGGCAGAATTTTGGAGCCCGGGGTTACCAGCGGCCCGACACCGTTACCTAGTTTTCTCGCCTACTGCCCCTGCTGTCAACCGCAAGAAGCGTTGCGTGTAATTTCTCACGCTAACGACGCAGATTCTTCTCTGCGCCGCTGAGGCACAACAGTGCGCAGCAGAACCAGATAGCTCCCGCCGGTCCCAATCCGGCGGCTACAGAACTTGAGATAACGGGTAAAGCCACTTGTCCGAGGCGGTTTCCCATCAGGCGCACGGCAAGTGCGGAGCCACGGTCCACGGTGGGAACCGAAGTAGAAATCATGGTCATGGTCATCGGCTGACCCAACCCCAAGAAGAAGCCACCAACCAACAACGCCAATCCTGAGGCCCACAAAACGTCGATGAATGTCGGAGCCAACGCGATAGATACACCGGAAATGTACAGGCTAGCCACCAGCATCTGGTGTCGGTCAAAGTGAGCGGACAGCTTCGGGATGAACAAGCGAGAGACTACCGAGGCGCAACCACGAATGGCCAAAAGCACACCAACTGCTGCTGGTGTGACGTCATGTTTCTCCGCAACCAGTGGCAGGAAGGCGGTGAGGATATCGAGCATTGACAGCAAGGTCAGCGACGCAAACATATGCGAAACCATGCCTCTGACCTTCAGGATCGAACCAATGGACGCGGTGGAGCGCTCTGGCCGGGCGCTACTCACAGACTTGGAAACACGAGGCTGGAAATTTGGAAGCAGGAACGGCACCGCTAATAAAGCTACGCCCACCCCGATCCACAAGGACAGGTTGATGTCGGCGATTCGTTGAGCCGAGTGCGCATCCGTACCGGTACCCAGCACCAATCCGCCCATCAAAGGACCCAGGAACTGTCCGGCCGCATACGCGGCGGTGAACCAACCGAAGCCTTTGTCTAGATCTTTATCGGGGAAGAATCGTGCAATGGAGGATTGCCCACCGATGGTGAAGACTAGGTGCCCCAAGCCCAACACCGCGCTGCTCAGGGCAACACTCAGGGCATTGGGGGAGAGATTGATTCCCACGCCACCTAGCGCGAGCAACGCTACGCCGGTGACCATAAGGAATCGGATACGCGAAATGCGTGAGCTCACCCGACCCAACAGCATGGCGGTAAATAGCGGCAAAATTGCGTAGGCGGCGGTCACCGCACCCACAGTAAAGGAGCCGGAACCAAAAGAAATGAGTTTATAGGTAGTAACTGGTCGAATGAGGTTCAGCGCCGCTTGGGACAGTAACCCGGTGGCAATCAAAACCACCAACCAACGCATGATCCCTGAAGAACTTGATTTCGATTCAGCGACCACACGTACCTGCCTAAAATTACTTGGTTAGTTCCTCATCTATCCTAGAACTGCGCCAAAGCAATTTAGTCCAAGGCATCTTGACGCCAAAGCCGTGCGCAAACTTCCAAATCATCTGCGGTCTTACTCAAGGCCCGAGCCTGTGCGGTTAATCTGGTTCCGCGTTCACTGTTGGACAGGTCCGCGGCATCAGCGTGCTCGGTCATTCCCAGTACCAACACACGGCAGTAAGCGGCCGTGCGCTCCAACGCGTGGGCGAAGTCCCCGTTGAACGCTCCAGTAAGAATGGAGCCAGTCATATTCTTCAGTTCCTCTGCCGTAGGAGGCTCGGCAACCCCTGCCACAATCCGCTCAACTTGGGCGCGTTGGGCTCCGGCTTGGAACCGCGCCGAGTGCACCTCCGGTTTGTTCATGGTCGCCGCGCGAACAGCATATAGACGCCATAAGGCCCCGGGCAATGAATGTGCAGGAGCTTCGCTCCACAGTTCGGCCAAAACTTCCAGGCCTTCGTCTTCAGCCACAGCGATCAGTCGGTTGGAAACTTCCGGGTCGTCATTGGCAATTCCGCGACGCACAAAGGCCTGGGCAGAAAGGTGCGCAGCTTCTGAAACCCGCGCCGGGTCTGCCCCACCTTCGTAGGGCTCAAATTCTTCCGGGGAGAAGGGGCGTGGTTTGTGATGTCGGTATCCGGCATCCTGGGCGACTTTTGATCCTGCGCGTGCACCTTTCATAGCTTCCAGAATACTCGCCGAACCTTGGTGCTTCGTTAACGAGTGCGCCGTCGCATAGCGCGCGGGATTCAGCCGAATCTAAGCTCACTCGACGCGCTCAAACCGCCGATTAATACTCACGCGGTTCTTTCGGGTAGTATGGATTTTGGCCTTGTGCCGTGCGCCTTTAGCTCAGTTGGTAGAGCACTGGACTTTTAATCCATTGGTCGCGGGTTCGACCCCCGCAGGGCGCACAAAACATGAAAATAGGATCCAGCTTGCTCCTGCAAGCTGGATCCTATTTTCGTCTTAGGTGCGGGACTAGGCGGGCCGGCTAGCCCGGCGTTGTTGTGGCTTGGTCGATGCGGGAGATACATCTGTTGCCACGTCGAGACCCTCGGCTGCTTCAGCGTAGAGTCCGTCCCAGTAGGGTCCTTCGGTGGCCGTCGGAGGCCATGTGTGGGCTTTGCGGTAGGTGAATAGGCGCAGGCAGGTTGCTTTGACTTGTGCAAGGTCTAATTGTTCGTGGGTTCCTAAAAGCTGCAGGTCCACAAGGTCCCTGGCCCGGTCGCCGCCGGGGATGGTGGAGGCGTGAATTTTCTGGGCGATCTGATGATCCGCAGGCATGACTGGCACAGGTGAGGGTTCCGGGAAGCCCAGAGAGGTGAACATATCGGTGAGGCCTGGTGCCAGAATCGGTTCAGGATTTTCGGCATCCCCGATTTCATTGTGTCCAAGTTCGAAGGGAACGGTGCATCAGGCTTTGCCCTTGTATGCGATTTTGATCTCGAAGGGTTTCATAACGTAGGCAGCTGGGACTCCTTCGGGTTTCGGCGGTTTCTTCTCTATTAGGCGGCCGGTGAAACCTTCCCATCCTTCAATGAGGCGCTCTTCGAATTCTTCGCGGAATTTTGCTAGCCCACTCGCGCGTGCCGCATCGAGGTCGCGGGTGAATCGTGTCGCAGTGCCATAGCGAAGCGCCATGGCACTGCCACCTTTGACGGCTCTTCAGGAAGGAGCTGTCCGACGATCACCAGAGCCATGGAAGTTTGACGGCGGGCAATAAGGAGATCTTCGCCTTCAAGATTCTTTATACGTTGCTTGAGCGCTGTCAGGTTAGCCGGAGCGGAGGGATAATTCATGGGGAAAGTTCCTTTCGCACGTGGCGCCATTCTGAAGTGGTAAGCAGCCCCTCAGCACGGGCTTGGGCTGCGGCGTCGCAGAGTCGTGACGCAGGAATTCTCCCGCGGCATTCCAGGATCGCGTCGGCAACCGGTTGGGAGCGGATCCCATGATAGTTGCTCACTTTGGTGCCTTCTGGGACTCGGACAAGATTGATGTAGCTGGGTAGAGCCCTGCGGATCCTTTGATGTGTTCCCACGGTAATTTTGCGTGGGTTCACGTCTCCTAGACCGAGAAGGGCAAGGACGGATTCCCCGCGTAAATGCGAATCTCCGCCAGCGCGCAACGTGGCTTCTGCGAACTGGTCATGTTCAGTGGGAGGGATGTCGGCGACCCGGTAGAGCCGATAGCCATAATGCTCCAAGCCACCCCTGGCGGCAAGTTTCGGCAGCTCTATAGCTGGAACACCAGCTTCTGCTGCATCGGCTACTGTGACATAGCCATGATTGTCATAGGCGATCTCTCGCAAGACGTCTCGGTAGCTTTGTTTCATGTCAATATTATACCGATATCGGTATAAAATTGACACCCGAATAAGCTGGGCAGCACGAAGGACAATACGGATTGAACTCTACTTCCCAGAAGCCGTCTAAAGCCTGCGAAGCTGACAAGCAGGACGCACGAAGACCAGTAGAACCTGCGCTCTACAGTTCACGGCAAACTCTCGCTACTTCGCCTGAAAGGATTTATGGAGCTACTGCGGGAACTTGGCGCTTCTATGATTCCCTTCAGGGAATTTCTTGCTGGGAGCAATCATGCGAGCATTTTTCTGAATGATCCTAGAAGTAGTAGCGAGCCAGATGCAGCTTGCGAGGACTCCAACGCCTATGTGAGGGTTATTGCCGTTGGTGAACAAACCACATCGTCAGGAACCTCAAGTTTCCCAGTACTTACACGTACGGCTCCAAGAACTTGATCACGCGTTCCATCACCAGTGCACGAGCCTGTAGATCATGTGACCGCAACGAGCTATCGGTAAACAGATGCTTATTACCCGGGTAGGTAAATAGCTGCGCTACTTCTTTGCCTTCGCCGTTAACGAAGTTTTGCGCGGACTCCAGATCGCCTTCCTTGGCGAAGAATGGATCCTCATCCATGCCGTGGATCTGCACCGGAACATTTTCTGGCCACGGACCGAAGCTCCATTCGGCGTCAACGTCCACAAACGATTCCAGTAAGACGGCGGCCACCGCTCCCGGGCGCTGTTGAGCGCACTGCTGAGCTAGCGCGGCGCCCCATGAAGTGCCAATGTAGACCAGATCCTCTGGCAGTTTGCTAAACAGCTTGTCAACGCGTTCTTGAATCTTGTCTTCGCTGAGCTTATTGGCCAAACGAATACCGGCGTCAAGATCCTTGGGTAGCTTGCCGGCAAACAGGTCCAAGGTGTGAACGGTATGCCCGGCAGCGCGTAGTTCGGCGGCCATAGCTTGGACACCGGGGGTGAGACCTTGGACGTGGTGGAACAAGACGATGGTTGCCATGAGCGTACTCCTAGAGGTTTCTAGCGTTCGTCGACGAGGTTGTTGATTTGCTGGGGCAAATGCTCCAAGGCCGCATCCCAGCCGGGCATTTGGCTGTTGATTTCTACGCTGTAGCCTTCAACTAGCATGAATTCGGCGCAGGTGAGGGCTTCCTGACCGGAGCCCGTTTCGTATATAAACGCGCGTTTGATGTCGCTCCAGAGCAAGGTGGCAGACTGGTCGATAACCAAGCCGGTCTTAACGACTTCGACGGTGCGCTGGGGGTAGGACATTTTCCACTTGCTTTCTCGATCCGTGGCGGTGTGCTTTGCTCAAGTCTAAACCTGTTGCACACCGCCAGTTGATGATCAAACCGGGTTGGCGTAAGACTTGCTTAGAGATCCATCGCCAGAGAGCTGAAGCAGGTAGTCCAGCCCCAGTTGCTCCAAGAACTGCTGGTCGTGGCTGACTACCAATAATGCTCCGCGGTAGGCCTGTAACGCCTCGGCTAGCTGACGCACACTATCGATGTCCAGATTATTTGTCGGTTCATCAAGTATGAGCAATTGCGCAGTTGGCTCGGCCAGCAACAATGTAGCTAGGTAAACGCGGAACCGTTCACCACCCGAAAGTAGCCCTAACGCACGATCGGCACTAGTCCCACGCAATAACAAGCGGGCCAGCATGTTTCTGATCTGCCCGCTCGTGGCCGAGGGAGCCACTGCCGCAACATTTTCCATAGCACTGAGCGTCTCGTCCAGACCCACCAGCCGTTGAGGCAAATAACCCACACGATCCAGAAACAGCTTCCCACTCAGCGGACCCTCGGTAACTGATCCCACGTGCATCTGGCTCAACAGGGTGCTCTTACCTGACCCATTGGGGCCGATCAGCCCCACTCGTTCCGGCCCCTGAATAATGTGCTGTGTGGTGCCAGAAGCGATGAGCGCAACCTGCTTGCCAGCCGGTAACTGCGGGTCGGCTAGTTCCAGATTGATATGCTCAACCTCCCGAACCATTCGGTCCGCGTCATCGACCTTGGCCTGAGCGTTCTCGACCTTCCCATCCAACTGGGAGCGCATCTTTCCCGCGTTCGCCTCAGATTTCTGTCGCAAACTATTGGCCAAAATTTTCGGCAGACCGCCACTTAATTGCTCAGCGCGGCCCTTACGTTTTGCGCGCGCCAATTTGGTCTCTGCCTCGACCCGCTGACGTTTTTCTACCTTTAAGGTGGCCTGCGCTGTTCTAGCTGCCTGTTGTGCCGCCAATTGCTCGGTTTCCAGCTGCTCAACGTAGGCGCTGTACGGTCCGCCAAAGACGCGTAGCTCGCCACCATAGAGTTCTACCGTGTGCTCCATCAGTTCAAGAAGCTCAAGGTCGTGGCTGACCACGATCACTGTGCCCTTCCAATCTCTAACCAGCTCGTAGAGCAGCTGCTTTGTCGGCTGATCCAGATTATTGGTGGGCTCATCAAGCAACGTGATTTCGTTGCCGGCGAGCTGCAGTCCGAGCACGGCCAGTAGCATTGCTTCGCCGCCAGAGAGCGTGCCCACCGTGCGATCCAGCGCAAGATCCTCGAATCCCAGTCGACCTAGTTCGGCCTGAATTCTGGCTTCTATATCCCAGTTATCACCCACCGCGTCAAAATCTGCCGGGTCAACGCTACCCGCTTCGATAGCCTTGAGCGCGCTCAAAGTCGTGTCCACACCCAGCAGTCGTGCCACGCTGGCATCACGTTCCACGGTGATCATCTGTGGCAGGTATCCGATGTGGGGTGTGGCATCGATCGACCCGCTCGTCGGTGTCAGCACTCCGGCAATCAGTTTGAGCAACGTAGATTTCCCGCTACCGTTACGGCCGGTCAGCCCCACAAGACCGGCAGGGAATGTACCGTCCAAGCTATTCAGGGCGCGCTGCCCGGTAGGCCATTCAAAACTGAGATTGTGCAGGGTTATTGGTGGAGTCAAAGACATGTAGTCCTCCCAAACGTAGGAGGCTGCCGACTGGCGGAATCAAAAACTGGCTCAACCCTAAAGGGAGCAAAAAGAAATGGATACCGTAGCCGGTAGCCGAAATGAACAGGGTGCGCCACGAAAGTTGGTCGCAGGGTCATTGGCTGGCTTAGTAGGTATCCACAAAAAGGAGCCTAGCAGGGTCATTCAAAGAACAGCAAGAGGTTTGAAATTCAGATCACTTGCGCTTGCGCGCCAACAGCCCGATAAGTAGTGCGCTGACAGTCAGCAGTAATCCGCCCCAGGCTACCGCTGGAACAACTCCGATGACGCTGCCTGCTAGGGCGATACCTAAGCCGTTTCCGGTTCTTAGGCCTTGACTGACCATGTTGAATACGCCCACGATCCGCCCGCGCTGCTCCTCGGGTGCGTTCAGTTGCACCATGGTTTGTTGCACTGTGGACGTGGTCAAATTTGCGACGCCGCCCAGAATCAACGCCACCACGGCCACCGCATAAATTCCGCTCAGACACACCATCATGGTGGTCAGTCCTACCAAGATGGTGGTGAAAGTTGCGGTGCGGATTCTTGGTTGTAGTTTGTTGCCTACTTCGATCAAGAAGCCGCCCACCACTGCGCCGACACTATTGGCAAAAAGCAGTACACCGTAGGCTAGGCCATCACCGGCACCGGTGGCAGCTCCGATGGCTGGCATGGCAGCCTGCATATTTCCACCGAGGAACAGTGCGCCCAAGGCCGAAAGCACCATCATGCTCAGCAATGTCCGATCCTGACGTACTGTGCTGAAAACAGCGGAGAAGTCTCGAAGTGACGTCGTGCGTATGACACCGGTATTCCGGCTGTGCCCGGTGTACTTGCTGCGCAACACCACGACGCACAGCGGCACATAAAACAGGATGTTGAGGAAGATTCCACCGGTCGGGCCGAAGAAGAACATTAAGCCGGTGCCTACCACCGGCCCACACAACATCCCGAGGCTACGGAAGGTGGCGTTGAGCCTAACGATATTGCCCAGCTCATTTTTCGGAGCGTAGTCATGAAGCAACATTTGCTCAGCAGGCGACCACAGCGCGCCAGCGCACCCATGTAAGACCAGCAACACGCAGGCCTGCCACATCACCAAGGAATCGGTCAAAAATAGTAGACCCCATGCCGCCGACACAAACATGAACAGCAGCTGACCGAGCAATACCAACTTGCGACAGTCGAAACGGTCGGCCAACGCACCAAAAGGAAGAGAGAACAGCAAAAACGGTAACCAGTGACTGATCACTTGGAAGCCCACCAAGGCAGGGGAATGGAATAATTCCCAGAGCATCCAGTAGGTGATGACGTGCTCGATATTATCGGCCATCATCGACAGCCCCGTGGTCAGCAGATAGGGTCGGGACTGCCGGTCGCGCAGCGCACCAAATCGACGTGGCGCCGGGCTATTACCAGTGATGGGCACGTGCGAGCGCTCCTAGTTCCTTTAAGTGTCTAAGAACTTTCGGCCCGCATCCACCAGGAAACGAGCCGAAAATCTAAAACTATAGAAGCTTTACTTCCATGCGCGGTGTACCGCCACGATGCCGCCGGTCAGATTGCGGTATTCCACATTTTTCCAGCCGACGTTGACGAACTTAGTGCCCAACGTTTCCTGATCTGGCCAGGACGCGATGGACTCAGCAAGGTAAGCATACGCGGTCGGGTTTGGTGAAACGAGGTAGCCCAGCGCAGGAATCGCGCGTGGCAAGAACTGCTGGTAAGCCACCTTGACTGGGGTGACGGTAGGGGTGGAGAACTCGGCGACGACGATGCGTCCGCCGGGCTTGGTCACGCGACGCAATTCCGAGAGCGCCTTCTCGGTGTCATCGATATTGCGCAGACCATAGGAAATGGTCACCGCATCAAAGGTATCGTCTTCAAAGGGAAGCTCATGAGCGTCACCGTAGACAAAGTCCAGTTGTGGGTAGCGCTTGCGACCTTCTTCTAGCATGCCGTTGGACATGTCGCAGGCGGTCACTTTGGCGCCAGCTTCGGCCAAAGGGACCGAGGAGGTTCCGGTGCCAGCTGCGAGGTCGAGAATGCGCTCGCCGGGCTTTGGCGCGATGGCTTCGGTGGTGATCTTGCGCCAGTAGTTCACAATGCCACCGGTCATCAAGGTATTGAGCAAGTCGTAGCGTGGAGCCAGCTTGTCGAACATGTCTTGAACCTGATTGGCCTGCTTATCCAGACCTGCGCGCGAATTATGTGAACTCATGGGTCTAAGTGTTTCATATTTGCGTGCGCCAAGGCGCCGGATGTGGGGCGAATCGCCCTCTAGAGAATCGATTCGAGCCTGTCGTAGCTGGCCTGCATTCCGTCGGTCATCCCGGTGGCGAGCACCATATCGCGGGTTTGCGCGTCGGGGTAGGTGATCAGTGTGGTCAGCAGGGTTCCACCCTCGCTGGGTGTCAGGGTGAGTTCGTTAACCGTCCCCGGATAATCGGTGTCGATCATTTGCTCGGTGGTCCGTTCGTAGGACTGTGGCAAAGACTCCAGCACCGTGCCAGTGAACCCAAACCCCTTCCCAGCATCGGTATCTATCGGTTCCCACCAGTACCGGTAGGTTTCGCCGACCGCCTGTGCCGTGAGACATTCGGTCATCTGCCAACCGTCGGGGCCGAGCATCCAACGCTTCATCAGTTGCTGGTCATGGTGAGCCTGCCAAACTTGCGTCATCGTCCCGCGCACCAAGCGGGTAATGCGCACCTGAGTGTCGGAGAGGATCTGCGCCTGAACGCTGAAAGTCTGTGCATAGTCGCGCAGATCGCTCAGAACCTGTTCGATTTGGCTCATGGCCGAACGAGTGCCATCGATCATGCCCATCGCCACGACCTGTTCCAGCTCCTCGACGGAGTCGAAGACTGCGGAAATGGTCAGTTTTGACCCCTCGGAGGTGGGATCAAAGGTGAAGACCATGCGGTTGAGCGGCAAGTCCGTATTCGGGGTCCCGTCCGCATGCGCAAAGCCATCACTGACTTCGAAGAACTTATGTTCTACGACCTCGTGCCAGAGCCAGTAGCCGTGGAATTCTTCGCCCTCTGGCGAGGTCATATGGTAGTTGGAGCGGCCGCCGACAGTAGCGTCGTGGCGGGTGAAGGTTGCCGGACATTCAACCGGGCCCCAGAACTTTTCCAGTTGCCGGGCATCAAGATAGGCGTCCCACAAGCGGGATACCTTGACCGGAAATTCTGCATGGACGGTCAGCGAAAGTTCGTCGGTGTCTTTCACAACGGATGTGACAGGCATGGGAATGCTCCTTATTTGTCCCCATCGGCGAGGAAATCGTCGAGCCGGCTGATGCGCTGGCGCCAGATCTCCTCAAGGGAAGAAAGTAGTTCTTGTGCGTGCCGGATGGTGTCCGGCTGCCCGCGAACGATACGTTCACGACCACGTGCGATTTTGCTGACCAGACCGGCGGCTTCCAGCGCTGCGACGTGTTTCTGAACTGCCGCAAACGACATGTCGTAACTTGCCGCAAGTTCCGAAACGCTCACCTCGGCGCGAAGCGTTCGCCGCACGATATCTCGTCGTGTGGCGTCGGCCAAGGCGCGGAAGACCTTGTTTGCCTGTTCTTCGCTCAACTCATATACAACCATTTGGTTGTAGGTTACGCCTGTTTGAACGATTTGCCAACCCTGGATACTGCTTAAGATGCGTGGAAAGCAGCTCTTCTCAAGCCTGCACTCTTCGCCTAGTCTTGATGGAACTGCCAAGAATCATCTTTTCAACGATGCAAGGAGGGGCATGAGCGCGTCTGCCATCGACTGGTCCAACGCTTCACGCCGTGCGCAGGAAGCTCGCGAACTGCTCTCTTCGCAGGACGCTGGACTCAGCGAGCTCCCCTTGCGTAACGACGTTCGTGAATCCTGGAAACGTTCACTGGCTCAGACTGCGTTGGTGCAGGGTCCTTCGGTACTTAGTGGCGATCGACTGCGGTTGACCCGAGAGCGCAGCGAACTCCAGCGGATCTGGCCCGTATTTGAAAAGCTCCTAGTCCCTGCGGCAACCGATGCCAATCTTCTGGTCGCACTAGCTGATGCCGGCGGCACCTTGTTGTGGGTGGCAGGCAGTAATTCGGCGCTCAGCCAGGCCGAGGGCGTGGGTTTTATGGCAGGGGCGGACTGGGCCGAAGAAACGGTGGGAACCTCCGCGCCTGGCATGGCCGTGGCCACCGGCGAAGGATCCCAGGTCTCCGGTGCCGAGCACCTCTATGAGCGTGCGCAACAGTACAGCTGTTCGGCCGTTCCCATTCGCAATCCGCGTACCGGCCAGGTAATCGGGGCGGTGGACCTGACCGGTGGGCCAGATGCTATTGCCATGCACTCGATGCCGCTGTTGCAAGCTGCCGTAATGGCCGCGGAAACTCAATTACTGCTTCCCGGCGCAGGGGTGGTTGCTGACCCGGACTACCTCGATTTGGGTCGGCCCGATGGGGCGCATTTGGGATCTCAAGCGATCTCACTGCGTCACGCTGAAATCCTGACTCTCCTAGCCCAGCACCGAGATGGATTATCAAGCGCCCAGCTTGTTGACGAACTTTTTGAGCGTCCAGATTCTGCGGCTGAAGGTACCGTGCGTGCGGAAATGGTTCGACTGCGAAAGGTTCTTACTTCCTCGCCTGGCCGCTCGCTGACTTCTCGCCCCTACCGCCTGCAGTGGGAACTGCAAACCACCCTCGGGCGCCTGCGACGTGCACTGGAAAAGGGTGATATTGAATCAGCGTTGCAGTTGTATACCCCAGGAATGCTGGAGCGCTCGCAGGCCCCGGGCATCCTCGCATTGCGTTACCGGGCCGAAGCGGCACTACGTGAATTAGTGATGGACCGTGGTAGCGCCCAGCAGCTATTGAACCTCGGCCGCCAACTGGAGGATTCCAACCTCCTACGCGCCGCCCTGCGTGAGCTTCCGCCTAGCTCTCCGGCCCGCTCGCTGATCGTTGCCGAGATTCAAGAGCTCGAAGCTTAGTCGAATTTTCTGTCGCTAGTTATCGCAAAAGCGATAGAACTGCGCCTCTTTTTCGCAACTCACGCTGCGTTCACCATGAGCGGTACTGGGAAAGTTGCGGAGTCGTTGAAGGAAAGTCCCGTCCTTGCAGGCAGATTCCAACCGAACCCAGCTAGGTACTCATCGAGGGTTTTGAGACCTTTCCCGCCAGGCTTGCACCCCGCCCTGATCCCGGATTGTCACTCAGGGCCATGGGCTCAAAACTAAGGTTGCAACCTACCTGCAACGTTCATGTGACTAGAGTCACACTCAAGACACTGCGAGGAAGAGCTCGCGGCATCAGTCACTGACAAAGGAGTCATCATGGGCGTTTACGCTAATCCCAACACCGAAGGCGCGCTGGTCAACTTTAAGGAGCGCTACGAAAACTACATCGGCGGTGAATGGGTCGCCCCAACTAAGGGAATGTATTTCGAAAACGTCACTCCGGTCACCGGCAAGGTTTTCTGCGAGGTAGCCCGCTCCACCTCCGAAGACATCGAGCTAGCACTGGACGCCGCCCACGCTGCGGCCCCGGCATGGGGCAAAACCAGCCCGGCCGAACGTGCAGTCATCCTGAACAAGATTGCCGACCGCATCGAGGAAAACCTCGAGCTGATGTCGGTGGCCGAAACCTGGGACAACGGTAAGGCAATCCGCGAATGCCTTAACGCCGACATGCCTTTGGCTGTCGATCACTTCCGCTACTTCGCCGGAGCAATCCGTGCCCAGGAAGGTAGCCTTTCGCAGCTGGACGATGACACCACCGCCTACCACTACCACGAACCACTAGGCGTGGTCGGCCAGATCATCCCGTGGAACTTCCCAATCCTCATGGCCGTGTGGAAGCTCGCCCCGGCGCTGGCCGCAGGAAACGCGGTAGTACTTAAGCCCGCCGAGCAGACCCCGGTCTCCATCCTGGTGCTGATCGAGCTCATCGGTGATCTACTGCCAGCCGGTGTACTAAATATTGTCAACGGATTCGGCGTAGAAGCCGGAAAGCCATTGGCGTCCAACAAGCGCATCCGCAAGATTGCCTTCACCGGTGAAACCACCACGGGCCGGTTGATCATGCAGTACGCTTCGGAAAACCTGATCCCGGTCACCCTGGAGCTGGGCGGTAAGTCGCCAAACATCTTCTTCGAGGACATTGCCGCGAAGGACGACGCCTTCTACGACAAAGCCCAGGAAGGGTTCACCCTCTTCGCCCTGAACCAGGGCGAAGTCTGCACCTGCCCATCGCGTGCGCTGATCCAAGAAAGCATCTACGACCGTTTCATGGGTGACGTGGTGGCCCGCACCAAGGCCATCAAGCAGGGGAATCCGCTGGATACCGACACCATGATGGGTGCCCAGGCCTCGAACGATCAGCTCGAAAAAATTCTCTCCTACATGGACATCGGCAAGGCCGAAGGTGCCAAGGTACTGCTCGGCGGTGGACGTGCGGATCTGGGCGGGGAGCTCTCTGGCGGCTACTACGTGCAGCCGACCATCTTCGAAGGCACCAATGACATGCGCATCTTCCAGGAGGAAATCTTCGGCCCGGTGGTCGCGGTGACCAAGTTCAAGGACTACGACGACGCGATCGAGATTGCCAACGACACCCTGTACGGCCTGGGTTCAGGTGTCTGGAGTCGCAACGGCAACGTTGCCTACCGTGCAGGCCGCGCCATCCAGGCCGGTCGAGTCTGGGTCAACCAATACCATGCCTACCCGGCCCACTCGGCCTTCGGCGGCTACAAGTCCTCGGGCATCGGACGTGAGAACCATTTGATGATGCTCGATCACTACCAGCAGACCAAGAACCTGCTCGTCTCCTACTCGGAAGACAAGCTCGGCTTCTTCTAAATCGATAAAGCACCAAAAACCAAAAGGTGCGGGGCGACTCTAGCGACATCACCACCCCGCACCTTCGATTCTCTTGCAAAGGACAAAGTACATGAGCACGATGAAAGCTGCAATAGTCAAAGGTTTCGGAGACGAACTTGAGGTCGAAGACGCCACCATTCCCGAGCCAGGCCCGGGGCAGGTGCTGGTCAAATTGATCGCCTCAGGCGTCTGCCACACCGACTTGCACGCCGCCGAGGGCGATTGGCCGGTCAAGCCTAATCTTCCACTGATCCCGGGGCACGAAGGGGTCGGCACCGTTGAGAAACTTGGCCCGGGGGTCACCGAAGTTGCCGTGGGTGATTTGATCGGCAACGCCTGGCTGGCTAGTGCTTGTGGGCACTGTCAGTATTGCCGCACCGGCTGGGAAACCCTGTGTGAAGAACAGTCCAATGGTGGCTACTCGGTGGATGGTTCCTTCGGTCAGTACATGTTGGTCGACGCCCGCTACGCCGCTCACATCCCCGAAGGCTCGGACCCGCACGAGATCGCTCCGGTACTCTGTGCCGGGGTAACGGTGTACAAGGGATTGAAGATGACCGAGGTGAAGCCCGGACAATGGGTGGCCATCTCCGGCATCGGCGGCCTGGGGCACATCGCGGTGCAGTATGCAGTAGCCATGGGTATGCGCGTGATCGCCATCGACGTTGCCGATGACAAGCTCGCCCTAGCAGCCAAGCACGGCGCGGAGATTACGGTTAATGCCTTCGCCCAGGACCCTGCTGAGGTGATTCAGGAAAAGATCGGTGGCACCCACGGTGTGCTGGTCACCGCGGTACACCCCAAGGCCTTCGGCCAGGCTATCGGCATCACTCGACGCGGTGGAACCATCGTGTTCAACGGGTTGCCTGCCGGGGACTTCCCAGCCCCAATTTTCGACATTGTGCTCAAGGGTCTGACCATCCGTGGTTCGATCGTTGGTACACGTCAAGACATGATCGAAGCGCTGGACTTCTACGCGGCCGGCAAGATCAAGCCGACCTTCCACACCCGTCCGCTGGAAGATATCAACGCGGTCTTTGACGAAATGCGCCATGCCAAGATCGATGGCCGCGTGGTCATCGACTACACCGGAACAAAGTAGCCACAGGCGAACGCCCGAGCATGGCTGCCAGCACGTACTGGCGGCCAGGCTCGGGCGTTCTGCTTTCCCCAGTATTTCCGCCAACCGTGGACTACATGGCTCAATTGGAGGACACTGGTGGCAACGACTTCACGCAGGAGTGAATCATGAGCACCGTAACTGAAACCCGTGCGAGCATCGACGGCGAAAAATTCTCCCGCATCGCATTTACCGCCGAGGCGATCGAGCTGCTGCGCAAACTCTGGGGGATTCATGGCCCGTTGATGTTCCATCAATCCGGCGGCTGTTGTGATGGTTCCTCGCCGATGTGCTATCCGGCAGGTGAGTTCCGCACCGGGGGCTCGGACATTCTGCTCGGGGTGCTGGCACTTGAGGATGCCCAGGGCCAAGGGCTGGGTGAGATCGAATTCTGGATGTCCAAGGAGCAGTTTGAATACTGGAAACACACCAAACTCACCGTCGATGTGGTGATCGGTCGTGGCTCGGGCTTCTCCGTTGAATCTCCGGAAGGCAAACGCTTTTTGATTCGCAGCCAGATTATCGAATTCCCCACCAGCTAGGAGCCCTTCGTGCGAGGTCCCAAGGTTTATATCCACTTTCCGGGAAATGCCCGAGAAGCACTGAACTTCTACGCGCAGATCTTCGGCGGAGAACTTGCCCTGTACACGCGCGAGGAGTTTAACCGTACCGATGGTGACCCGCAGGGAATCGCACACGGAGAACTCAATGGTGTGGTGTGCCTTGGTGGTGCCGATGCCTCGGCGGGCGATCAGCCACTACGTGCCGAAGGCATGATGCTTTCGTTGCTGGGGACCGATGAACCGGCGGTGCTACGCGAGTGGTTCGAAAAGCTGGGCGTGGGCGGGGAAGTGATCGACCCGCTGTCCGCAAAACCGTGGAACGCTACCGATGGGCAGGTGCGAGATCGTTATGGTGTGCACTGGCTGATCGGCTTTGAACCAGAAAACTAGGCAATGGCAGCCGAGAGTACCGTGCTGAACGCTTCTGCTAGCGCACCGGCCACCTCGGCTGCTTCTCCCAAGTAGCCATTGACCATGGCGCCGTCGCGCAACAGCATCAACTGGCGTGCCACCTGCGCAGGGTATTCGGCCCCAGCATCACTGGCAATGGCGGCGAATTCGTTAAGCATCCAGCCGCGGTGCGCGTCCACCACTTCGCGCACGGGATCGCCGGCGTCGAAATATTCGGCGGCCGCGTTGATGAACGCACAACCACGGAACCCTGGTGCGCAACTGGCCGTCCCGATTCCGGCGGCAACTGCTTCGAGCGAGCCGAGCGGATCCTTCGGGTTGTGCATGGAGGAGAACCAGCTACTTTCCTGCTGGGCTTGCGCCTGCAAGTAGGCAACGACTAGCTCGTTCTTGTTGCGGAAATGGCGGTAGAAGGTCACCTTGGTGATGCCCACTTCTTCAATAATCTTGTCCGCGCTGGTGGCTCGGATACCCTGCGCATAAAAGAGCCGATTGGCTGCATCGAGAATCCTTTGACGGGTCGGTGTGGCCGTAGTTTTGGCTGGCATAACAACCTTTCGGATCTTCGAGTGCTTGCGCTGGTATACGAAGTAGTCTACCTTAAGCATGTAGACGAACTAGTTACTCTACACAGTTCACGGGCCAGAAAGAAGAACCATGAGCTACGCCCACAAACTTCGTTCCCTCTATTTCATCCGCTTCGCCTTCGCCATAATCTGGGTAGGTGTCATGTTCTCCACGGTGGCCATGTCCACCGAGCCAAGCGCATTGCTCACCGGGTTGCTGGTGCTCTACCCGGCCTTCGACGCGGGCGCCGTGCTTTGGCAACTGCGCGCAGATCCTGATGCCGATCGATAAAAAATCATCGAATGGATCTCGGTGGCGCTCAGCCTCATCATCGCTATCGCGCTGGGGGTTAGCTCCTCAGCCTCGGTATCCTCGGCGCTCGCCGTCTGGGGTATTTGGGCGATCGTCGCCGGTATCCCGCAATTGATCACCGCAATCCGCAACCGCAAGGCCGGAGGTCAGGTCGCACAAATGTTTTCCGGCGGCATCTCGGTACTCGCCGGTACCAGCTTCATCCTCCAGGGCCTGAAGGGCGAGGCATCGATGAGCGGTGCGGCAGGCTACGCAACCTTGGGCGCGATCTTCTTCCTGATCTCCGCCATCCGCCTAAGTGTCAAGCTACGAAAGGTTAACGCATGAACGACTTCGATCTGATAGTGATCGGTGCTGGCCCCGTTGGAGAAAATATCGCTGACTACGCCACCCGTGGTGGCCTGCGGGTGGCGATCGTCGAGTCCGAACTGGTCGGCGGAGAATGTTCCTACTGGGCCTGCATGCCGTCCAAAGCCCTGCTGCGTAGCGGACAGGCGCTTCGCGCGGCGCGACTAGTTCCCGGTGCGCGCGAGGCAGTTACCGCAAAACTTGATGCTAGCGCGGTCTTTGCTCGACGCGACTCTTTTACCAGCGGGTGGAAGGATGACGGGCAAGTTTCTTGGTTGGAATCTGCTGGAGTTACCTTGATCCGTGGCCGTGGGAAGCTGCAGTCTCCCGGCCGCGTGCAGGTGGATGGTCTAACCTTTAGCGCCACAGCGGTGGCGCTGGCCACCGGCTCTGTTCCTACGATGCCGGATATTTCTGGGCTGGCCGAAGCTGCTCCGTGGGGAACGCGGGAAGCCGCCGCGGCACATCATGTACCTCGCCGGCTGGTGATCTTCGGTGGCGGCGTGGCCGGGACCGAAATGGCCTTCGCCTATTCATCGCTGGGATCGAAGGTAACGCTGATATCCCGCGGAGCGATTCTTGGCAAGGAAGAACCCTTCGCAGGGCAGTATGTTTCTGCCGCCTTGAAAGAAGCCGGGGTTAACTTGCTTGTCGGGGTGTCCGCCACCAAGGTGGCTCGCGACGAGCATGGGAATGTACATATCGACCTTGACGATGGAATCCAGCTGAATGCCGAGGAACTTCTTGTTGCCACCGGTCGCATTCCTGCCACCTACGGATTGGGGCTTCAGGCGCTCGGAGTAGATAGCAACCTCGAAGTTGATGACACCATGCTCGTCACCGGGACTGATTGGCTCTATGCCGCAGGAGATGTCAACGGGCGCGCACTGCTCACCCACCAAGGAAAATATCAGGCACGCGTCGCCGGTGAGGCCATCGCTGCACGTCATCATGGCGCCGCGCTGGCAACTGATCGCTGGGGCCGGCATGCCGCCACCGCCGATCACCATGCCGTCCCTAGAGTGATCTTCAGCGATCCGGAAGTGGCAGCGGTCGGCCTGACCGAAGCCCAGGCTCGAGCAGCTGGGGTAAATTTGAGAACCGTCGCCTACGACATTGGCCACGTAGCCGGCGCGAGCCTTCATGCCCAGGGGTATACCGGACGCGCACAGCTGGTCATCGATCAGGATCGTTCGGTGATTGTTGGTGCCACATTTGTGGGCCAGGGCGTCGCGGAACTTTTGCACTCGGCGACCATCGCCATCGTTGGTGAAGTCCCACTGGAACGCTTGTGGCATGCGGTGCCGGCCTACCCGACGATCAGCGAAATATGGCTAAGGTTGCTGGAGGCTATCTAAATGATCCGCGAGTCGCGCGCTGGCATTCTCCAGATGAGCAGCCAACACTGCTGCAGCACCTTCAGCGTCACCGGCGGCGATCAAATCTAGTAACCGAGCGTGCTCGTCGGCGATGTCTTTGGTGTTCAGCAGCGTCGCATCCTGCACCTGGGTCATGCACAAGCGAATTTCGTCGCTGAGCTGGCCGTAGATCGCACTAGTACGACTAGAATCCAGGGCCTGTACCAAGGCGGTATGAAAGCGAACATCGGGATCAACGATCTGGACCGGCGACGCCTGGCTCAACGCAGTAATTTCCGCGTTGGCTTTCCGCGCGGCATCGGGAACCTGCCCGGTGCTGGCCACTAGGCGCACCGCTTCGGCTTCGATAATGGCGCGGGTGCGGTAGATGTCCCGGGCATCGGCCGAGGATAGGCGCGTGACCCGGGCACTTTGATGTGCGTTGCGGGTTAATAGCCCGCTGGCCACTAGGTTTTCCAGCGCGGCCTTAGCGGTGGGGCGGGCCACTTTGTAGTGCGAGGCGACGTCCACTTCGCCTAGCGGCATGCCCGGGGCTAGCTCACCGCTAAAGATTCGGGCGCGCAATGAATTGATGACGGCCTGCACCACCGAAACTACGCCTAAACGGGCCGCCACATCAATCCTTTCGAGCTTCAAGAAAATAACCGTTCAAGTATCCCATGAAACGTACTAAGATGGGGTGTGTACTTGTTAGACAATTTTCTTTTTGCGCAGTAATTAACTGCCAGACGCACAGGAGCGCACCATGGTTTTGAGCACGCCAGCACTCGGTGAACCGAAGGTATCATCGAGCATCCTTGACCTCGTGAGCGATGCGGGACGCGTCAAAACCCGCTCCATCGACCGCGTCGCTTATGCCTCCGATGCCTCGCACTACCTCTACACCCCACAGGCGGTGATCCTGGCCAAGGACGCCAGCGAAGTTGCCGGCTTGTTGCGCGCGGCCGCCAATAACAACCAACCGGTCACCCTGCGCTCCGGGGGTACCTCACTGGCCGGCCAAGCCAGCGGTGATGGGCTGATGATCGATGTGCGCCGCAACTTCCGCGACATCCAGGTGCTCGATAACGGTGCGCGGGTGCGCGTGCAACCTGGCGCTACCGTCCGCCAAGTGAACTCCCGCTTGGCCGTTTATGGCACCAAGCTCGGTCCGGATCCGGCCAGCGAGGCAGCCTGTACCATCGGTGGCGTGATCGCCAACAACTCCTCTGGCATGGCTTGCGGCACTGAGTTTAATACCTATCGCACCCTAGAGTCGATGACCTTCGTGTTGCCTTCGGGCACCATGATCAATACTGCCGATCCGGACGCCGACCGCCAGCTGGCAGCAGCAGAACCAGAGCTGGTCGCCACCTTGGACCGCCTAAGTGAACGTGTGCGCAATAATCCGGCCTCGGTGGCCAAAATTCAAAAGCATTTCGCACTGAAGAACACCATGGGTTATGGCATCAACGCCTTCCTTGACTTCGAGACACCGGCCGAGCTGATGGCCCATCTGATCATCGGCTCCGAAGGCACCCTGGCCTTTGTCGCCGAGGCGGTTTTCCGGACTGTGCCGATTCGCAAGCTGGCCATCGCCACCCTTGCTGTGTTCGACAATCTAGATTTGGCCACCCGTGCGCTGCCCGAACTGTTAGATTCCGGTGCGGCCACATTAGAGTTGATGGACTCAACCTCGCTTCGCGTAGGCCAAGAACTGCCTGGTGTCCCTGATGCCATTATGGGGTTTGACGTCGAGCAACAGGCGGCGCTACTGATCGAATACCACGCCGATAACGCCGAAGAGCTTGCCGGACTACAAACCGCAGGCCAGCGTCTTTTGGACTCGGCCGCCTTGCGCGCCCCAGCGATGCTCACCCAAGATGCAAAAAATCGCCAGGCCGCGTGGAAATTCCGCAAGGGCCTGTATGCCTCGGTAGCCGGCGCCCGTGCAACGGGCACTACCGCGCTGCTCGAAGACGTCGTCGTCCCGGTTCAAGCGCTGGCCGAAACCTGCGATAGTCTGCAGGGTTTGTTCACCGAGTATGGCTACGAAGATTCGGTGATCTTCGGCCACGCCAAGGATGGCAACATCCACTTCATGCTCACCGACCGTTTTGAGGGCGACGCAGCGCTGAACCGCTACAACTCCTTTAACGACAAAATGGTCGAGCTGATCCTATCCAAGGACGGAAACCTCAAGGCCGAACATGGAACCGGCCGCGCCATGGCGCCATTTGTCCGCGCCCAGTACGGGGACGAACTCTACGAAGTGCACCTAGAACTTAAGCGCGCTTGCGACCCGCGCCTGATGATGAATCCGGGTGTGATCATCGACGAAGACCACGCCGCACATATCCGGAACATCAAGCTCAATCAGACCATCGAGGTGGAAGCCGATCGCTGTGTGGAATGTGGTTACTGCGAGCCAGTTTGCCCATCCAAGGACCTGACCCTCACCCCGCGCCAGCGCATCGTGGTGCGCCGTGCTATCGCCAAGGCTGAGGCTGAAGGCAATACCGAGCTGGCCACTGAGCTTGAGCGGGACTACGAGTACAACGGAGTGCAAACCTGCGCTGTGGACGGCATGTGTGTTACCGCTTGCCCGGTGGGTATCAATACAGGTCTGCTGGTCAAGCGTCTACGTCGTGAGGATGCGCATCCGGTCCTCGCCGCCGGCTTCAAGGCCGCAGCCAAGGGTTGGGGGCCGGCCACTCGTGTTGGTTCGATGGCGTTAAGTGTTGCCGATAAGTTCCCCGCTCCGCTGGTTCGAACAGTCACCGATGTCGCCCGCAAAGTGGTCAGCACCGACGTCATGCCACGCTACGACGCGGATCTTCCCGCAGGTGGCAAGGCGCGCAAACCGTTGGCTGGCAACTTGGGCGCGGCCGACACCGAGCCGCTGGCCATCTACCTACCAGCCTGCGTGAACTCGATGTTTGGTCCGGCCGGTGACGGCGAAGGCGTGGCTTCTGCTTTTACCAAGCTGTTGCATGCTGCCGGCGTTTCGGTTTTCGTTCCAGAAGGTATCGAGTCCACCTGCTGTGGCACCCCGTGGACTTCCAAGGGCTACGCCGATGGCCACGAAGCGATGGCAGATCGGGTGCTAGATGAAGTGCGCTCAGCTATGCCGGGCAAAAACCTTCCGATCATCTCCGACGCTTCAAGCTGCACCGAGGGCTTCGCGCATACCTTGGAGGAACACGGTTATGAAGTGGTCGACCTGCTGGCCTTTACCTCAAAGCACCTTCTGGACAAGTTGCCGGCAGTCGAAAAGATTTCCTCGCTCACCTTGCATCCCACCTGCTCGTCAACCCAAATGGGGCTGAATCCGGATCTGCAGAAGATTGCTGAGACGGTGGCACAAAGTGTGAATATTCCTGCGAACTGGGGCTGCTGTGCTTTTGCGGGGGACCGCGGCATGCTGCATCCGGAACTGACTGATTCGGCTACCGCGCGCGAAGCTGCGGAGGTCCGCGAGCTAGATGCGCAGGCTCATGCCTCGTGCAACCGCACCTGCGAACTAGGGATGTCGCGTGCCACCGGTAAGGAATACCGCCACGTGGTAGAACTCCTTGCCGACGCCGCTAGCAATTAACTGCGGCTTTTGCTTGTGGTGCGAAAAGTACTCTTCCGAGCGGCTTCGGTACCAAATACCCTAGTCGCATGAAGCTGTGTTCAGAATAGGGTTAATCCTATCCATCAACTATGTTCGGAGGGAGCCAGATGCGCATCGCTGTAATGCAGGCCGAAGCAAAGGTCTTAGGGATTGAGCGTAATCTCGACGCCATAGATCAAGCTGCGCAGCGTGCTGCCGCGGATGACGTAAAAATCTTGCTCACACCCGAGCTTTTTACTGTGGGCTACGCGCCCTATGTCCTACGTGATTCACTTGATGTGTCCGCATTGCCTGACGTGCGTGAGCGGTTGTCCCGCATTGCTGCACAGCACTCGATAGCCCTGGTCTATTCACTTCCTGAGGTTACGGACAACGGTTGGTTGATCACCTCTACTTTTGTTGATCATCAGGGTGAGCAGCTAGCTCATTATCAAAAAGTGCAGCTCTTCGGCCCTGAAGAACATGAGGTGTTTATCGCCGGAACCAACCCTCCGGCGTCCTTTGAATATCGAGGAACGACGCTGGGCATGGTGATCTGCTTTGACGTGGAATTCCCAGAAGTTGTCCGTGAAGCTTCCCGACGTTCGGTGCAGCTGTTGCTTGTTCCTACCGCTATGGGACGGGGATATGAGCAAGTTTGTACTCGTTTGATCCCGACCCGCGCCATGGAGAGTCAGCTTTTCATCGCGTACGCAAACCACAGCGGTACCGAAGCCGGGTTTGAACTCGCGGGGACAAGCGTGATCGCTGGTGCTGACGGCAGCATATTGGCCCAAGGCGGTCCTGATGCGGAACTTCTTGCGGCAGACATTGATGTGAGTACGCTAGCTACGATCAGAACTGAAGTGCCGTACTTGGCTGAAGCCAGAGTAGACCTTTACGCGCAGTGGTCCTCGGGTACTTCCGCAGGTAAGTAGCGCACGGAAGTACCGCAAGGAGCCAGTGAACCTTTATGCTGCTTTGGTATCTGGTGACCGAGGTGGGTTCAAGTTTGATTTGAGGTCTTTGAACCAATTGGAGTCAGCCATCAGTTGCGGGAATGATTTGTGCACGTATCCCGTGGCCGGTGGAGCGGTAGATTTATAGGTTGTCGATGAGCCAGGGCACATGAGCATTGAGTGTGGGCCTTTGAGCATCGTAAATTCGTACCAACCAGTGGCTTCTTTGGCTTTGTTGCACACCTCGCAACGACCAAGGCGATTCCAAACGCTGGTCTTTCCTCCCCGCGCATACTGCTTCACGTGGTCTGCTTCTTCGACAATTCCGTCGCAAAATGGAGTCCGACAATGTCGGTCTCTAACTCTGATGAATTTCTTGAGCTTCTCCGGGAAGATGCGCGCCTTAGAATCCATAGCTATCAAATCCTGGTCGCCAGGTGCCGTGTAGATCCTAGCGAGTTCGGTGCGAACTTCGATTTGTTCAATATGTTCCGGAGTGAGTTTTGCTTCCATTTCTTCGAACGTCAGTTCGTTCACGATTTGATGGCCGCTGATCCATTCACGGACTTCCTGCGCCGGCATGTATCCGTAGCCTTCGAGGAATGCAGGCTCTCGTTCACCTTGGAATAATGCGCGATCAGTCATGATGACCCCAACCTGCAAATTGATTGGAGTCTTCGAGGGTGCATCGACGACCATATAACCAGTGAGAAGATCCGCTCTGATCTGATCCAGAGTGCGCTCGTCGCCCTTTCTCTTGAGCTTTCGAGATTCTTTGTAGATGTAGTTCTTCAGCCCCATTCCGCTAATCAATGGGAGCTGGGCCGATAGCTTTACGCAACCTGTCTCCTTGTCGACAAACATCCGAGCGAAGCGGCGTTCTTCGACAGTCTTATGGTCCTTGGAGACAGGGTCGGAATTGAAAGAGAGAATGAAGTTGCGGACAGTGTCCTTGATTCGGTTGCGCCCCATACCCTCAAACATGTTTGGGTTGGCGGCGAAGAGCTCATCAAATTCCGTGCGACGCTGAGCTTTGATGGTCTGCAGTTCGTTGAGAATAGTAAACATGTGGGCCTCGGTGAATTCACCACGTGAGAACGCAGTCGCTAAATTTGGGGTGTCTTCCATGAGGACACGGCAATTGACTAGGTAATTGCGGAAGCCTTTAGGAGACTGCTTGCGGGCAACGGCCACACTGGAAGCAGCCCCACGGGTTTGGTCATCAAGATTGACGCCGCGATCTTCATGATCACGGACAAACTCTTTTTCTACTTGGTAAGACAGGCAGGCCTTCTTGTAGTCGGCCGAAGAGGTGAGGCCTTCAAGCGCTTCAATAGCGTGCAGGCACTCTGCTTTACTGCCGTGGTCTTCAAGCCACGTCAGGTCATCTTGCAGCTGAAGTACGTGGGACTCAAAATCCTCGTACGTTACTGCTGAGTCTAGGCCACCTCCGCGCGCCTTTGCTTCGGACATATTCTAATTATAGTTCTTTTATTCGAAAATGTCTTCGAATACTGTGGAAAAGATTGTTTTGATTTCGCTGGGCTGTTTAGTTCATGGAGAGAAAAGTTAAGGCGAGGTAGAGCTCTTGTCGAACATCTGCTCGGTTTAGGTCCTTGTTTAGCACCTCACCGATGGAAGCGATGTGGCGACGCACAGAATTGCGGTGCAGGTCAATGTTCTTCGACGCCTGATCCCAGGATCCGTTTGCATCAAGCCAGCCCCGTAGAACTTCTAAATACAGATCGCGACGGACTTCGGGTAGATCGAGGATGGGAGCCAAACTCTGGCGAGCGAGTTGCTTGCCGGCCTGCATGGGCAAGAGCGAGAGGAAAGAATGCGAGACTAGTTGGGCGTCTAGGCTTCGGTGCTCCTCGCGCATGCGCGGCAGCAACCCAGTGGCCTGAGCCCGCAGATCGCCGATCTTCTCGCCGAGTCGATGATCCACGGGGACCGGCGCGCTGAAACCGGCGAGGTAGCCCGAGGCTTTGAGGCGATCGAACATGGGTTCAGTGGGCTCGGCGTGGGTTAGGGCGATGAAATGATTCTCGCGCTCGGCAACCAGTCGGGTATCGAGCAACGCCTGCAGATTTGCCAAGTGGAAGCCGGATTGCTTGGGGTTGGAGTGCTCCAGCTCGGTGATGACCGCAATACGAACCGGGGAGCGGGTGCGCTCGCCGAGGGAAAGGTTGAGCAAGGGCAACACCGAGTCATCGAGCGCGACGCGTGAACCAAAGAGTAGCGCTGCAGCCAGCTGGGTGGAGGCCGAAGAGCTAGCGGCACGTTCGCGCGCGAGAACTTCGAACAGATCCAGCGCGGTGGTGATCAGGTTGTGGTCGAAGGCCGAGGGGGAATGGGCGAACCCGACCGATAACACTCCTAACAAGGGTGCGCGGTTACCGGCGGGCAGGGCGGCGCGGATCGGGAAGGTGAGGAAAACCAGTTGATCTTCGTGGTGCATCGTGAATTGCTGGCTGGTGCTGGCTTCGGCGAACAGCTTGGAGGTGAGCGCCTCGGAGATCTCGGCGCTTTCGGCCAGGGTCATCTGGTGGCGGATCTGGCCTTCGACGCCGAGCAGTCTCACGCTGGCTTTCAGGCGCTGAGACAGCGTGGACACTAGCTGACTTTCGGCGTCCGTGTGGGTCAGGCAACGCATTAAGGCGCGGTTGGCCTCAGCGTTGGCGCGAAGTTGTGCTGCGCTGTCAGCTTCGGTGAGCTTGGCAAAAGCGACGCCGATCGCGGCAAAAGGTACGCTGGCCGGGATTTCTAGCAGGGGCAGCTGGTATTGGCGGCAGGCATTGAGCACGGTGACCGGGATCGAAGTGAAATACGGTTCCAACCCAAAGCCCAGGGCGCTGACCTTGGCATGGGCCAAGCGTGCGATGAAGGCATTAACCTGCTTCGCATCATCAACACGCCCCAGGAGTGGGAAGCCACTGGTGAGGATCATTTCCTCGTCCATCAGGTAGTCGGTGGGGTCGTCCATATCGCTGGCTTCGACCCAGCGCAGTGGGCGGTCGCCGGCGTCGTGAACTAGGGTAATTTCCGGAGGCAGCTGGCGCAGGAAGCGAGCTAGGGTGACGCCCGGGGTGTCGGCGTCCGTTGTGTTTAGCTGCGGTGCAAAATGTCCCATAGAGAAATATTTTAGTTCAAAACTTCTACGCTGAGAGCCGGATCACAGACCTAGGCTTGTAGGCGGAAGAAAATTAACTGTGCACTAAGGACCCGAGATGAATAGCACGAGTACAGCCAGGCGTCAGCCAGCCACGGGCCTCGGTCCCCAGCTGCGACGGCGCAAGTCGATCTCGCAGATGATCTCCGAGAGCGAAGCCAACTCACCGGGAGGCACCCTACGCCGAACCTTGGGCATGTGGCAGCTGACCATGATCAGCGTCGGTGCCACCCTGGGCACCGGCATCCTGGTGATCCTCGGCGCTACCGTGCCGGTGGCCGGACCGGCCATCTGGATCTCCTTTGTGATCGCCGGCGTGACCGCACTGCTCTCGGCGGTATCCTATGCGGAAATGGCCGGAATGGTGCCTGTGGCGGGCTCCAGCTACTCCTATTCCTATGCGACCATGGGCGAAGGTATCGCCTGGATCTGCGGATGGTGCCTGGTGCTGGAATATGCGGTCTCCGTGGCCGCGGTGGCGGTGGGCGCCGGCGAATATGTCAACGAAGCACTGCGCGCCTTTGGCCTGGGGCTACCCGACGCGCTGGCCGGAGGGCCTGCTGAAGCTGGAGTGGTGAACCTGCCCGCGCTGATCGTTGTGGTGCTGGCGACCTTGCTCTTGGTGCGCGGCGCGTGCGAATCGGCCATCGTGAACACCGTGGTGGTCATCATCAAGGCCGGCATTCTCGTATTCTTCTCGATCGTGGCCTTCAGCGCCTTTGATGCCGGCAACTTCCAGCCGCTGCTGCCCATGGGCGCAGCCGGGGTGACCGCGGCGGCCTCCAGCGTCTTCTTCTCCTATATCGGTTTTGACGCTGCCTCCACGGCCGGCGAAGAAGCTAAAAATCCTAAGCGCGATCTGCCCCGAGCGATCATGCTTTCGATGCTGATTGTGACCATCGCCTACGTTTTGGTGGCGGTGTCCGCGGTCGGCGCCCGAAAGTGGACCTGGTTTGAAGGCTCGGAAGCGGCGCTGGTGCAGATCGTCGGCGAAATCACCGGCCAGCCGTGGTTGGTGCTTGTCTTCGCGGTGGCCTCGGTGCTCGCGATCGCCTCGGTGGTGCTCACGGTGCTTTATGGGCAGACCCGCATCCTGCTCTCGATGTCGCGTGACGGGCTGGTCCCGGCGGCCTTCGGTAAGGTGTCGGCGCGGACCGGAACCCCGGTAATCGGCACTTTGATTACCGGTATTCTGGTGGCGATCACCGCTGGCTTTATCCCGCTGGGCGCGCTGGCCGACGCCACGAGCATCGGCACCCTGTTCGCCTTTGCGCTGGTGGGCATCTCGGTGATGTATCTACGCCGCAAGCAGCCACTGGCCCCGCGTACCTTTAAGGTGCCCTTGTACCCGATCACCCCGATTTTGGGCGTGCTCGCCTGCGTCTTCTTGATGTCTCAGCTCTCTTGGCACACCTGGCTGGTCTTCGGGATCTGGATGCTGGTGGGCATCGGAATTTACCTCGGCTACTCACGGCGACGCTCGGCGCTCGGGAAGATGAGCAAGCAGGAATACATCAACAGCCACCAGACCAAACTACCCCAGGATTCATAAATGAACGACGCACAACCAATCACCATGCTCAACCCGGACTTCCCGTTCAGCTACGACACCTATCTGGAAAATCCGGCCGGGTTGGGCGCTATTGACCCAAAGCTTTACGGCACCGAGGTGGCCGTGATCGGCGCCGGGCTTTCCGGGTTGGTCACCGCCTACGAGCTGATGAAGCTGGGCCTGAAGCCGGTGGTGTATGAGGCCGATCAGATCGGCGGTCGCCTGCGTACCGCAAGTTTCGCGGCCGCACCGCAGATCACCTGCGATCTGGGTGGCATGCGCTTCCCGGTCTCCAGCAAAGCGCTGTACCACTACATTCACCTGCTGGACTTAGATACCTACGACTTCCCTAACCCGCTGGCCGAACCTACCGACTCCACGGTGATCGAACTCAAAGGGCAGAAAATCTACGTGGAAGACCCGGCTGACCTGCCGGTCTTCTACCAGGAAGTGGCCGACGCGTGGAAGCAGGCGCTGCGCGAGGACGCGCACTTTGAACAGATGCAGCAGGCCATCCGCGAGCGCGACACCGCGACGATCAAAAAGCTGTGGGACTCGATGCTTGAAGAGTTCGACGAGGAAAGCTTCTACGGCTTCATCGCCAACTCCAAGGCCTTTAAAGAGGCCGGATTTGAACACCGCGAGGCCTTTGGCCAGGTGGGCTTCGGCTCGGGCGGTTGGGACACTGACTTCCCGAACTCGATCCTAGAAATCCTGCGTGTGGTCTACACCGACGCCGACGATTACCACCGCGGTATCACCGGGGGAGCAGCTAAGCTGCCCGAGGCCCTGTGGAACCATGCGCCCGAAAAGATGGCGCACTGGCCTGCGGGAACCTCACTGTCTTCGCTACACGGCGGTGCCCCGCGTGGCGCTGTCTCCAAGGTCTACCGCACTTCCACCCCCGGGTTTGACGGCGCGAACACCATCGAGGTGACTGAACGTTTTGGTCGCACCCAGGAATTTGGTGCGGTGGTCTCCACCGTGCAGTCCTGGTTGCTCTCCACCGGGATCGACACCGATGAGGAACTGTTCGCCCCGGAACTGTGGACCGCGATCGAGCGCAGCCACTACATGCAGTCCTCCAAAACCTTCGTGATGGTCGACCGCCCATTTTGGAAGGATCGCGACCCGGTCACCGGCGAGCACCTGATGTCGATGACGCTCACCGACCGACTGAATCGCGCCACCTACCTGCTGGATAATGGTGAGGATCAGCCGGCGGTCATCCTGCTCTCCTACACCTGGAATGACGATGCGCTGAAGTGGCTCTCGCTCTCGGCGCAGCGCCGCATGGAACTGATGCTGCATTCGTTGGAGAAGATCTACCCGGGCGTGGATATCCGCAGCCATATTGTGGGTCAGCCGATCACCGTGTCTTGGGAGTCCGATCCGAACTTCATGGGCGCGTTTAAGGCCAACCTGCCCGGCCACTACCGCTACCAGCAGCGCCTGTACACCCACTTCGATCAGCAGGACATGGCCGCCGAACACCGCGGCATTTTCCTGGCCGGCGACGATGTTTCGTGGACCGCTGGATGGGCCGAAGGCGCAGTGACCACCGGGTTGAACGCCCTGTGGGGCGTCGTGCAGCACCTGGGTGGAAGCGACGCGCAGGCCAATCCGGGCCCGGGTGCGTTCCTGGCCGAGTTCGGCCCGAAGGTGCTGTAGTTAGACGTTGGCGAACAAACCAAAATCCCGCACTGTGAATGTGCGGGATTTTTGGGTTAAAGCACTGCGGTCGCGTTGGTTGTTATTACAAGGGCGAGGCGAAAGCCGGAAGATTTCAGAATAATTTGGTTTCGAGTGGTATTTTGCTCGAAAGTACTTTATTGTAAATAGGGTAATTGTCGATCGCGAATAATCCTGAAGGAGGGTGGCGGTGTTGAAGAAGAATGCTCAGCAAACTCTGAATGAGCAGCAAGCCACCAGCTTCCAGTATTTGTTTAGCGGTAAGCGCGAGACCCAGCATCAAAATGAGCTGGAACTCCGCAAACCGCGCACATATCGACTCTTACCCGCAGAAAGTAGCGGATAAATCACGCTTTGACCTCACCAGTTTCGAACTGAGACTGGATCTCAACCTTTGAAGGAAGGCTGGGGTGAAGAGGTGGGCGGAACCTTCGGGGGTCGATGAACTTGGTTCATTGGCTCCCTTTTTTATTTTCCATTCAAATGCATTGCATGGGATTAATTGGCGCGCCAAATAACGGAATTGGACGCGAAATAACTCGAATATAAGTTTCGAGAGAGGGATAAATCATGATTCGTTCAACAGCGTTCCCAGTAGCGCTGAGCGACAGCCGTGACCGCGTGAAGATGTGGGCCGCGGAGGAAGAAGTAGAAGTCGAAGCACTGGCCCAGCTGCGCCGGGTCGCGCAGCTGCCCTGGGTGCACGGCGTGCGAGTTATGCCCGATGTGCACGTGGGCAAGGGCGCAACGATCGGCAGTGTGATCGCGATGAATCAGGCGGTCTCACCCTCGGCGGTCGGCGTGGATATTGGTTGTGGTGTGGCCGCGGTACGAACCAGCATTCGGGCGGATCAGTTAGCCGATCTGGAGTTGCTGCGCGCCAATATTGAGGCGACGATACCGGTGGGCTTCAACGCGCACGATGAACTGCCAGATCTGCGCAGATTCGGCATGGAGACTGGGGTGGACGCGCTCTTTGGGACCTTTGAGTCGCTGGACGAGAAGGTGCACGGCTTGCGCAACAAGGCGGTCGGGCAGTTGGGGACCTTAGGCGGTGGCAACCACTTCTTGGAATTGTGTTTGGACCAGGACGATCGGGTGTGGATCACCCTGCACTCCGGATCGCGCAACATCGGCAAGACCCTGGCCGACCGGCACATCAACATCGCCAAGTCCTTGGGCCACAACCAGGGATTGGTTGATCGCGAACTGGCAGTGTTCATTGAGGGTACGCCACAGATGGATGCGTACAAGCATGATCTGTGGTGGGCACAGGAATATGCGGCGAAGTCTCGTGCGCTGATGCTCGCGCTATTCAAGGATGCGGTGGTGCGACACTTCGAGGGGCTCGACGTTCTCTTTGATGCGCCGATCAACGTGCACCACAACTACGTGAACGAGGAAATGATCGACGGACAGCGACTGCTGGTCACACGTAAGGGCGCGATCCGCGCCGGGGCCGGCGACCTGGCGCTGATTCCAGGGTCCATGGGCACCGGCTCCTACATTGTGCGTGGGCGCGGGAACCCGGGATCGTACTTCTCGGCATCTCATGGTGCGGGCAGGCGGATGAGTAGGACCGCGGCGAAGAAGAAGTACTCGGCGCAGGATCTCGCGGCGCAGACTATGGGTATCGAGTGTCGTAAGGACGCTGGCGTCGTGGATGAAATTCCCGCCGCGTACAAGGACATTCACCAGGTCATCGAAGCGCAGAAGGATCTGGTGGAGGTCGTCGGGCACCTGCGCACCATCCTGTGCGTCAAGGGGTAGGTGTGGCGTTCAACCTGATACTTTGCCGATAGTTCCTAGGAGAATGATCGGCAAGGTGTCAGGCTTGAGCCATGCCTATTAACCACGAGTCAGTAATCAACGTGCCAATTGAGCAGGTGTTTGCCTGGCACGAGAATCCCGGGGCCATGCAGCGTCTGTTGCCACCATGGCAACCGGTGACGGCGGTTAGCGCAGCTAAATCGCTCAAGGACGGCAGAGCAGTGCTAGGTTTGCCGGCCTGGGTGCGCCTGCGTGCCGAACATCAGGCGCAGCATTACGTGCCGCAACGATTGTTTGTTGATGAACTGCGGCTACCTGCAGCCCTGAGCTGGAGACATGAACATCACTTTGAGCCGCTGGATTCGAATCGCACTCGGGTCAGTGACAGCGTAGAAACCAATCTGCCTGCCACGGCGGTCCAGCGTTTGCTTGAGTACCGCCATCGGCAGCTCGCTGAAGACCTCGCCGCCCATCAGGCTGCCACGCAACGCGGGGTGAAGTCCCAAAAAATCGCAGTCACCGGGGCCAGCGGGCTGGTGGGAAAAGAACTGTGCGCCTTCCTTGAAGCCGGTGGGCATCAGGTGATCAGGCTAGTGCGTCGCAGTGCTTCCGGTGCCGGTGAACGGACCTGGAATCCGCAGGACCCCTCGCACGAGTCGCTGGCCGGATGCGACGCAGTGATCCATCTGGCCGGGGCAAGTATCGCTGGCCGGTTCACCGAAAAGCATCGACGGAACATTGCACAAAGCCGGATCGAACCCACCCGGAAACTTGCGGTGGCTGCGGCTCGGGCAGGGGTGCGGGTATTTATCAGCGCCTCGGCCATCGGGATCTATGGGGCCCAGGCCGGGCCGAGCCTGCTGGATGAAGATGCTAGTGGAGGCGATGATTTCCTAGCCGAAGTAGTTCGTGATTGGGAAGCCGCCGCGCGCGAACCAGCATCGGGACAGATGCGACGAGTGCAGGTACGAACCGGGCTGGTGCAAAGCCCACGAGGCGGCACCTTGGGGCTGCTTAAACCGCTGTACCAAGCGGGGCTCGGCGGGAAGATCGGCAACGGCGAGCAGTGGCAATCCTGGATCGGGCTAGATGATCTGCTCGATATTTACTACCGCGCACTGTGGGATGAGAATCTTCAGGGGCCGGTTAATGCCGTGGCACCAACCCCGGTACGCAATCGCGAATATTCGGCGACGCTGGCTGCGGTGCTACACCGCCCCGAGATTCTTCCGGTGCCCGCCTTTGCTCCCGGGATCTTGCTGGGAAAGCAGGGAGCCGAGCTGTTGGCCTTGGCCAGTCAACGCGTAACGCCTAAAAAACTAACGGATCTAGGGCACAGGTTCCGTAGCGAAGAGCTAGCAGACGCGTTGGGTCATTGCTTGGGACGATCGTGATCTAGCGCTACGGGCCGTTCATACCTTATGATCAGTGAGTCAGGAGTCACATTTTGTGGTTTCCGGCGCTCTCAAAAGGGGCGATACCCGTTGCCAAGATGCAACTGGTAACGGCAGACATATATGGAATTTTCTTCAGCACCATTCTTTGAAAAGAGTCCATAATGTCTAGCGTTTCAGCTGCCATTGCCTATGCCCTTAAACCAGTAGCCCCACAGATTTTCGGACTGATGGGAAATGGTAACGCCCACTTCCTTGACGCCGCTGTTCGCACCGGCTTTGACTACACCGCGGTACGCCACGAGTCGGCCGCCGTGGCAGCTGCCGATGCGTACTTCCGGATTTCCAACAAGCTGGCCATCGCCACCACCACCTACGGTGCGGGCTATACCAATGCAGTGACCGCACTGGCCGAGGCCGCTGCCGCCGGTACCCCACTGCTCTTTGTCACCGGTGATGCGCCGAGCACGGGACTGCGCTCCTGGGACGTGGATCAGGCCGCGATCGACGGTGGCGTTCGCGCACCACGGTATGTGGTGAGCCGGCAGAATCCGGGGCACACCGCGCTAGAAGCCGCCGCTCACGCATTGCGCGAGTCGACCCCGGTAGTGCTGGCCATTCCCTATGACCTGGCTGCGGTTCAATGCGTTGAAGACTCGACGCCGGACTTCGCTGATTTTTCGAGCACCCCGCCGGCGCCTCAGCTGAACTCCACACAGCTAAGGCAGATCGCCGAGCAGTTAGAAGCTTCGCAGCGGACCCATATTCTCTACGGTAAGGGAGCGATCGACGCCGCGCAGCAAATCACCAAACTGGCTCGCAAGCTTGATGCAACTACCTCGGGCACCCTATTGGCCCGAGACTTACTGGACTACGAATTTGATTTGGGCATCACCGGCGGATTCGCCACCGAGGTGAACGCGCAGATCATCGCGCAGGCCGATACCGTGCTAGTTTTGGGCGCCTCCCTGAACCAATTCACCATGCGCTTTGGCGCGTTGGTTAGCGATTCGGCGATGCTGATCCAGATTGATCTGGGCCCGGCCGCCACAAACCCGCGGGTGAACTACTTCGCAACCGCCGATGCATCGCTGGCCGCAGAAGACCTGCTGGGCGCTGTGCAGCCAGCGGTAAGTAGCTGGTGCTCGTCGCTGGATCTGAGCCAGTTGCGTCACCGCCCGGCCGGCGATGAGATCGCCGAAGATTCAGCGTTGGATCCGCGTCGGGTGGCTAGTGAGCTGGAAAAGATTCTGCCCAGCAAGCGTGTACTAGTCCAGGACGGTGGGCACTTCATCGGTTGGGGCCCCATGTATTGGTCAACTACTGGCGCCCGTTCGTTGACCTGCGTGGGCACAGCGTTCCAGTCCATCGGGCTGGGGATTGCCTCGATGATAGGTGCCGGCGCCGCGGCCGAAGGACGCACAGTTGTCCTGGCTGCCGGTGACGGTGGGTTCCTGATGGGGCAGGCCGATCTGGAGTCGATCATCCGTACCGTAGCCAGCGGGGTGATCGTTATTTACAACGACTCCGCCTACGGTGCCGAGGTACACCAATACGGCTCGATCGGCTTGCATGTTGACCCGATGCTGATTCCGACCGTCGATTTTGCCAGCATCGCCCGTTCAATGGGTGCCACCGGGGTGCGGGTAGAGACGCTCGCGGACTTCGAAGGTGTGAGCAATTGGGCAGCTCAGGGTGCGCAGGGGGTTTGCCTAGTTGACGCCCGCGTGTCCACGGGGGTTCGGGCCCCTTATATGGAAGAGATCTTGGCGGCTAACAAGTTGGCGGCCGCGACGCTGGCATTACAATCCGATTAAGGTGCTGGAAAAGTGGCTGGGGTACGGCGTAGGGTTGATCCGTGCGAAAGATTCTAGTTGGAGCAGCAGGCCTGAGCCTCGGGGCGCTTTTTGTGTTCCCCGCAGTCGCCGCCTCGGCTGTACCAACTGGCCCGACGGATGTCGCCGGTATCCCAGCCCAAGCATTGTCACAGACTTCCTTGCGCGTAGCCACCATCGAAGCAAACCTCACCGCTGATGCGCCGGGCAAGCTTAATGAAAACCTGATGGGGGCAAATAACCAGCAGGCGGGACATGTCGCTGATAGCATCGCGCAGGCTAATGCGGACGTGGTTGTCCTTACTAATATGGATGCAGATCAGGTGGCCGTGGATACCTTCCGCGACCTGTACCTGAATAACACCGAAGATGACCGTTCCGACGTGGACTACCAGTATTCCTATTTGGCTGTCGGATCCAAGGGCTTGCAAAGCGGTGCGGATCTGAATGCCGACGGTGTTATTGGTGGAGCTCCAGATGCCTGGGGTCAAGGATCCTTTGAAGAGCAGGGTTCGGTAGTTGTGCTCTCTAAGTACCCGGTAGATGAAGAACAAGTCACCGCGGTATCCAAACTTAAATGGCAGGATGTTGCCAACAACCAGTTGCACCACACCAAGCTCGACGGTGTGTTGGCAGCTTCGATGCCTGTTATGAATACCGGCTTGTGGGACATTCCCATCGAGTACCGGAATCAGCGGGTACACGTGATAGCAACGCAGACCGAACCCGAAAATCAGAATCAGGACGTGGCCGCTGCTCGCCAGAGTGACGAGTTGAAGGTTATCGTCGACTATCTCGACGGTGAAGACTACGTGCATATCGACGAGGGACGTCAGGCAAAGGGTGTCAGGGACGAGAAATTTGTCGTCGCTGGTGCACTAAATCTTCAGGCCTCCGGCGAGCCCCGCATCAATCACTTCCTTAAAGGACTGGGCCGCGAGGATGCACTGAACGAGTCGGGAAGCTACCTGGTACCGGATACCTCATGGCAGATTGTTGGTCAGGGTCGCATTGAACAGAGCGAGCCCCCACTGGATGAAGTGCTTCCAGAAATCGTCGAAGAACCCGGATCACTGATCTGGACCGACATTCAGTTCTAGGAACTAACGAAACGTTCGCGCAGGGCGATAACGTCCGTATTCTCGCGTCGCTCTGGTCGGTTGCCGGTCAGTTCTTCGCGCCGTAACCCTTACTGGCCTGAACGTTTCTGTAGATTAACTATCACAAGATAGTAATGCACCATCCACTGAAAAACAGCGAACCCGAGCACTGCACGGCAGGCTCAAGGTAACTCTCAGGGTTTTGCGGAAAGCTGGAGGCATCATGAAAAACGATCCAATCTCGATGGCTTTCATCGGTAAAGATGGCAAGCCCCGCAATGGTGTTCAGCAGGCCATTTTGAAGGGCATTGGCGTACAGCGCCCGCTGGTACTTGCGTACATCAACCGCCTACGTAAGAAACACCCGAATGCAGATTCAACTGAACTAGCTGCCATCGTTGAACGCGATTATCTTCTAGTTGTTACAGGCTCCGGCGCAGCTGTGGGTGGTACCGCCGCAGTGCCAGCCATTGGCACCGCTGTCGCATTAGGTCTCTCGGCCGCAGCGACACTTGGTTTCCTTGAAGCCTCCGCGCTCTACGCACAGAGCTTGGCCGAACTTCACGGTATTGCTATCGAGGATCCCGATCAGTCCCGAATTCTGGTGATGGGTATCCTCATGGGCGAGGAAGGTAGCTCAATGATTGCCGGGCTTACCGCACAAGCAGCAGGCCGAGGATCGGGACCGGTGAAGGGTTGGGCCCACGCCTTCGGAGCCAATAAGAGCACCAGTCTCTACGCGAGTATGCAGCGCAGCCTGCAGAAGAAATTCTTTCAAAAGGTTGTCGGCACCCAAGCTGCCAGCATGATGGGGCGTCTGGTTCCGTTCGGAGTCGGCGCTGTGATTGGTGGAGCGGGTAACCGATTCATGGCAAAGCGTGTGATCGAGAATGCTAGCGTAGCGTTCGCTGGTATGCCGAAGGTTGTACCGAGCTCGTTGCCGGCCAATGATCCACGTGTGCTCGATGCTGAAATCGTCGAGGACTAGAGAATCACCAGGTTCGAGCGTCGCTGACGGCGCAGATAGAACGCCCCGCAAAACAGTTTTAGCTGTTTTGTGGGGCGTTTTTTGATCATAATCCGCATAGATCCGGGGTTAAAAGCAGTCGCTGGAGATTAAGTGTGCACGGTCACCGTTGCAAAGTACCCCATCGATTTGCACGACCCCCAAAACCTGTGTATAGTTTTTCCTTGTCGCCGAGAGCAAAACGGAACAAATAACCGGATGTAAATCGGAGACAAAACCCCAGAAAATCAACAGATATACACAGGTCACTGTGGAAAAGATGTTGAAGAATGGGAACCAAGAATACTGATCCAAATCACAAACAATTGATTTGACTTTCAGAAATTCACGGTGATAAGATTTGAATATAACGCTGGACGATATTACCGCCTGAAATGGTGGGTGAAGAACCGGTAAGTGTTTGTTGTTTGAGAACTCAATAGTGTGCCAAG
>NZ_VHIN01000025.1 GCF_009805585.1 Glutamicibacter sp. JC586
CACCCTCACGGCGGCCGCCGTAGCCGCCGCCACCGCCTCCGTAGCCACCGCCGCCGCCGCCTCCGCCGCGGGACTGGGCCTGGTTGACGGTGATGTTGCGGCCGTCGAGCTCCTTGCCGTTCATGTTCTCGATGGCGTCGAGCATGGACTGCTCAGAGGAGAAGGTGACGAAGCCGAACCCGCGGGACCTCCCCGTCTCCCGGTCGGTGATGACCTTGGAGTCGAGGACCTGGCCGAAGTTGGCGAAGGCATGCTCGAGGGTCTCGTTGTTGGTGGCCCAGGCGAGCCCACCGACGAAGCAACGGTACTCCACGTCCGCCGCCGCCATATCTCCCCTCCACAAAAACCCTAACGAACCCTAAACCGAGGACGAGGACTTGGTAAGAGGGGGAGGAGAAGCCAACCCAC
>NZ_VHIN01000026.1 GCF_009805585.1 Glutamicibacter sp. JC586
GTGCTTGAAATTGTCGGGAGGGAAGCGGATGGGGGCCGGCGATGCGTCCTGGTCGGATGCGGAACGGAGCAATCCGGTCCGCCGATCGATTCGGGGCGTGGACCGACGCGGATTACGGTGGCGGCCTAAGCCCGGGCTTTTGATACGCTTGTGGAGACGTCGCTGCCGTGATCGTGGTCTGCAGCACGCGCCTAACGGCGTGCCTCGGCATCAGCGTGCTCCGGGCGTCGGCCTGTGGGCTCCCCATTCGACCCGTCTTGTAACACGGACCAAGGAGTCTGACATGTGTGCGAGTCAACGGGTGAGTAAACCCGTAAGGCGCAAGGAAGCTGATTGGCGGGATCCCTCGCGGGTGCACCGCCGACCGACCTTGATCTTCTGAGAAG